>NZ_CP043624.1:0-3620840 GCF_008370855.1 Glutamicibacter sp. ZJUTW
GAATCAATGCAGACGTGGTCCAAAAAACGACGTTTAGGAAGCCTGGGAACGGGATTCTTGTGACCAAGATTGCATTCGAACGGAAGCGGGGCGCCCTTAGTGAGCAGCGACGAGACCAATAGCATTGGTAGCTCTTGGCGCCAAGTCATCCGGAAGATCGAAGATGATGACCGGGTCAAGGCGCGTTACCGCGCCTTCGTATCGCTGGCTAAACCGCAAGGTCTCATCGGCACCACGCTCTTGGTTGCGGTGCCCAATGACCTCACGCGAGATATTCTGCAGACCCAGTTGCGCGAGCCGCTGGGTGACGCATTGCGGGAAGTATTCCAGGATGATATCCGCTGCGCCGTCAGCGTTGATCTCTCGCTGTCGGATGAGCTGGAAGAAGAGGAGCCTGAGGCCAAGCCTGCTGCGCCGTCCGCTCCGGCGGTTGTCGAGACTCCTGGTCCTCGCCCGCAGCCGGCACCGCAGCCGACTCCGCCATCGAACTCTCAGGAGTTCGGCCGCCTGAACCCGAAGTACATCTTCGATACCTTCGTGATCGGTTCGTCGAACCGCTTTGCCCATGCGGCAGCCGTCGCTGTTGCCGAAGCGCCGGCCAAGGCCTACAACCCGCTGTTCATCTACGGCGATTCCGGTCTGGGCAAGACCCACCTGCTGCACGCCATCGGGCACTACGCACGCCATCTCTACAAAGGCATCCGCGTGCGCTACGTGAATTCTGAAGAGTTCACCAACGATTTCATCAACTCGATCCGCGACGACGAGGGTGCAAGCTTCAAGCAGACGTACCGCAACGTCGATATTCTGCTCATCGACGACATCCAGTTCTTGGCCAACAAGGATGCTACCCAGGAAGAGTTCTTCCACACCTTCAATGCGCTGCATAACCACAACAAGCAGGTGGTCATCACCTCGGATCTGCCTCCCAAGCAGCTGCAGGGCTTCGAAGATCGCATGCGTTCGCGCTTCGAGTGGGGCCTGCTGACCGATATCCAGCCGCCAGAGCTCGAGACCCGTATCGCAATTCTGCGTAAGAAGGCGGACGCCGAGAACCTTTCGGCGCCAAGCGACGTCATGGAGTACATCGCTTCACGCATTTCCACGAACATCCGCGAGCTCGAAGGTGCGCTGATCCGCGTCACCGCTTTCGCGTCGCTGAATAACCAGCCGGTGGACCTGGCCTTGGCCGAAACCGTGCTCAAGGACTTGATCAGCGAAGACGGCGCACAAGAAATTACGCCGTCGACCATCATCAAGCAGACCGCCGAGTACTTCGGGCTGAGCATTGATGAGCTGAACAGCAAATCCCGTACTCGTACTTTGGTCACCGCACGCCAGATCGCCATGTACTTGCTGCGTGAGCTGACCGACATGTCATTGCCGAAGATTGGTGCAGAACTGGGCGGCCGCGACCACACCACCGTAATTCATGCCGATCGCAAGATCCGCGAACTGATGGCTGAGCGTCGAGCGATATTCAATCAGGTCACCGAGCTGACAAACAGAATTAAGCAGAGCCAGCGGGAGCACTGAAGCAGAGAAATCACAGGTGTGGATAAAACTGTGGATGATCTGGTGAAGGATTGCGGATAAGTTCACGAACCATGTGGATGTTAAAAATCGTGAAACTGAGTATCAACAAGTTGATGAAACCGAGTCTCACGTTCAACCACAGATTGTTCACATGCACAATTGCCGGAAGATCTAGGGTAATGGGCCTTATCCACAGTATCCACAAGGGTTATTAACACTTCTCCTTTAAATCCTTAATCCTCCAAATAACGAGTCCACTGTTCACCCTCGAGCCAAAACTTGTGCAGAACAGATTTTTTGTTGCATCGTCCACACTTCGTTCACTGAGCTGACGTTGCGCTATCAGGGCGTGGCAAGATTAGATGGATAGAACGTGCAACTACCTGCTCTATGCTTAAGAACTTGGCAAGGGAACTACCTTCTTGGCCTGACTTAAGACTTATGGGTTCCGAAAGGCGGATTTTTCGTGAAGTTCAGCGTTGAAAAGGATGTATTGGCGGACGCCGTATCCTGGACTGCCCGGTCCCTGGCGCAGCGACCACCATCACCTGTTTTGGCAGGCATCCTCATCACGACCCACGAAGGCCTTGTTCGCCTCGAGGGATTCGACTATGAGATTTCCTCGCATATCGAGATCCCTGCAGATATTTCCGAGCAGGGCTCGATCCTGGTATCCGGCAAGCTCTTGGCAGAAATTACCCGCTCTCTGCCCAACTCCACCGTCACCCTGGAAACCGATGGCTCGAAAATCTCGCTGACCTGCGGCCGTTCACGATTCCACTTGGCCACCATGCCAGTAGACGAATACCCAACCCTGCCTGAACTCCCAGCTATCGCCGGCACCATCGATGGCCAGGCATTCTCCGAAGCTGTTTCGCAGGTTATTGTCGCCGCTTCCAAGGACGACACCTTGCCGGTACTCACCGGCATCAAGGTTGAGATCGAAAATGATCTGATCACCTTCTTGGCCACGGACCGCTACCGTCTGGCTCTGCGTGAACTCAACTGGACCCCGATCCAGGCAGAAATCTCGACGTCCTTCCTGATCAAGGCGAAGACGCTCAGCGAAGTTGCCAAGACTCTCTCGAGCTCCGGCGAACTGAAGCTTGCCATGAGCGAGAACGGTGAGATGGTTGGCTTCGAAAGCTCCAACCGCCGGACCACCTCGCTGCTGATCAACGGCGAATACCCGAAGATCCGCTCGCTGTTCCCGAGCGATACGCCAATTCATGCAACCGTCCGCACCAGCGAGCTGATGGAGGCTGTACGCCGCGTATCGGTAGTCGCCGAACGCAATACCCCAGTTCGCATGGCCTTCACCGATGGCCAGCTGACCTTGGATGCTGGCACCGGCGAAGACGCGCAGGCTGAAGAAGCCATCGTTGCCTCGCTTCGCGGCGAAGACATCGTGGTTGCCTTCAACCCGACTTTCCTGTCCGAGGGCCTGAACTCCTTCAACACCGATTTCGTGCGCTTCTCCTTCACCAGTGCTCCGAAGCCGGCCATGCTGACCGGACAGAAGAAGCTGGATGAGGAAGACCAGGACCAGTATCGCTACCTCGTGATGCCGGTTCGATTGCCAAACTCGAACTAAGCCAATTCGTGGTCGATGGCTCCGGCCATCAGCCACCTCGTTTCTGTCAGGACCCCGGTGTATATATCGCAGCTTTCACTCACGAGCTTCCGCTCGTATGCGCAGGCCGACGTGCACCTAGCCCCGGGGATCAACGTCTTGATCGGCCCCAACGGGGTCGGCAAGACCAATATCGTTGAGTCCATCGGCTATCTGGCCAATCTTTCGTCGCATCGAGTCAGCAATGACGCGCCCCTGCTGAATTTCGGTTCCGAGCGCGCGCTGATCCGGGGCACTCTGCATCATGGCCCGCAGACCACGGTGCTCGAGGTCGAGATCACCAGCGGCAAGATCAACCGGGCGCGCATCAACCGGGCTAACCCGGTTCGCGCACGGGAGATCCTTGGCATGGTGCGCACTGTACTCTTCGCCCCCGAGGACTTGGCTCTCATCAAGGGCGATCCGTCCAACCGCCGCAAGTTCCTGGACGAGCTTCTGGTAACCCTGCGCCCGGTGGAGGCCGGCACCAAGAACGACTACGAGCGCATCGTGAAGCAGCGCAATGCCCTGCTCAAGTCCATTCGCGGCAAGTCCACCCTGAGCCCCTCGCAGGAGAACACGCTCAAGGCCTGGGATCTGCAACTGGCATTGGCCGGCGCTCGGCTGATGCGCGGACGCCTGGACGTCTTGGCCTTGATCCGCCCGTACATGCAGGCCGCCTACGCAGATCTGGCAGATGGCGCCAAGGAAGCGCGCGCCATCTACCGTTCCTCGCTCGAGGGCGAACTCGACGAGAACAGCCTGCCAGCGGATGATCTTGAGTCCCTGGAGCAAGAAGAGATCCAGGAACTGCTGCTGAACGCCATCGAAGCGAATCGCAGCCGTGAAGTCGACCGCGGAATTTCGCTGTTCGGACCGCACCGCGACGATCTGACCCTGATCCTGGGTCCAACTCCTGCCAAGGGCTATGCCTCGCACGGGGAAACCTGGTCCTTTGCCTTGGCCTTGCGCCTGGCCGCCTACCGTGTTTTCGGCGATGACGATCCGCGTCCTGGATCAGGCCCCATCCTGATCCTGGATGATGTCTTTGCCGAGCTCGACACCACCCGCCGTGATCGCTTGGCGCACATCGTTGCCGGAGCCGAGCAGGTGCTGGTGACCGCCGCCGTTGTGGAAGATGTCCCCGAAGCGCTGAAGGGACATTTCTTCCAGGTTTCACCTGGCCAGGTTGTCGATGCATGAGCCATCGGAACGAGATGAACACCGCTTCGATCCAGAGATCGATGCGGCCAAGGCGCTGCTCAACCGCATGCGCAAGCTCGCCGAGGAACGCGGCGAGCGGCGCATCGATGCCGCCCGCATGGAAAGGGCGCGCAAGCGCAAGGCCGCCCGCCGCGGATTCGCCGAGGAAAGGCCGGAATCTGCCGAGGGAGCGGTTCGCGACCCGCGCGCCATTGGCGAAGTGGTCTCCCGGCTGTCCAAGTCGCGCGGCTGGAACACCCAGGTCGCTGTGGGCTCGGTGCTCGGACGCTGGGAGGACATCATCGGCGTGGAGAACGCGAAGCACTGCAAACCTGAATCCTTCGAGGACACCGTGGTGGTGATGCGCTGCGATACGACAGCGCGAGCAGCACAGATGCGCCTGCTCACCCACGACATCCTGAAGAAATTCGATGCCGAGCTGGGGCCCGGGATCGTCACCGTGCTCAAGGTGCTGGGTCCCAACGCTCCCTCCTGGCGCCACGGCATGCGTTCGGTGGCCGGCCGGGGGCCGCGCGACACCTACGGATAGAAATTGCTGGCATGGCATATGGCGCACTCACGGACCCGGAGGCTGGATCCCCCCTCACTTGATCGCCGCAACTGCCTCAGAACGTCAATTACCAGCTTTTGGTGGGCGATTTAGGCCTCAAAGTCACCGTTTATTTTGGTCTACGCGGTAGAATTAGAGGTAGTGAATTGACTCCGTTGCGGGCAAGGCCCGCGCCGGAGTCCCTCCAGACCATGATTGCCCGACGCGCAGAATCCGTCGCAGAGGGCCATCGCGCGCTAAATTCGAGGAGTTCGTAGCACCCGTGTCTACCGAAAATGCTTCACCGCAGGAACCGGCTGAAAGCCAGGTTCCCGCGGAATCGATGACTTCCAAAGTCGAACACACATATGGCGCCCAGGATATTACCGTCCTCGAAGGACTCGAAGCGGTACGCAAACGCCCGGGCATGTACATCGGTTCCACCGGCCCGCGAGGCCTGCACCACTTGGTCTACGAAGTCGTCGACAACTCCGTCGATGAGGCGCTGGCAGGCTACTGCGACACCATCAACGTCACGCTGCAGGCCGATGGCGGCGTACGCTGCGAGGACAACGGCCGCGGCATTCCGGTAGACATCCACCCCACCGAGGGCAAGCCAACCGTCGAGGTCGTCATGACCATCCTGCATGCCGGCGGCAAATTCGGCGGCGGCGGCTACGCGGTCTCCGGCGGCCTGCACGGCGTGGGCATCTCCGTGGTGAACGCGCTGTCCGAGAAGGTCAACACCATCGTGCGCCGCCAGGGCCACGCATGGCGCATCGGTTTCGCCAACGGCGGCCACACCGTCCAGGAGCTGACCAAGGGCGAGGAAACCGAGCTGACCGGCACCAGCCAGACCTTCTACCCGGATCCGGAAATCTTCGAGACCACCGAATTCGATTTCGAGACGTTGCGCGCCCGCTTCCAGCAGATGGCCTTCCTGAACAAGGGCCTGCGCATCACCCTCACCGACGAGCGCGTCCAGGAGATCGAAGAGCCTGAGGCCGAAGTCGAAGAGGAAATCGAGAACCAGGTAGTCAAGCCGCGCACCGTGGACTACCTGTACAAGGACGGCCTGCTGGACTACGTCAAGCACCTGAACGCGGCGAAGAAGATCGAGCTGGTCCACGACGAGGTTATCGCCTTCGAATCCGAAGATGCAGCTCGAGGCATCAGCCTGGAAATCGCGATGCAGTGGACCAGCGCCTACGCCGAATCCGTGCACACCTACGCGAACACCATCAACACCCATGAAGGCGGCACCCACGAAGAGGGCTTCCGCGCCGCGCTGACCGGCCTGCTCAACCGCTACGCGCGCGATAACAAGATCCTGCGCGAGAAGGATGACAACCTCACCGGCGAAGATGCCCGCGAAGGGTTGACCGCAGTCATCTCGGTCAAGCTCTCCGAGCCCCAGTTCGAAGGCCAGACCAAGACCAAGCTGGGCAACTCGATCGCCCGCGGCTTCGTCCAGGGAGTGGTCAACGAGGAGCTGGGCGACTGGTTCGAGCGCAACCCGAACGTGGCCCGCGACATCATCCGCAAGGCCCAGCTGGCGTCGCAGGCGCGCCTGGCCGCCCGCAAGGCCCGCGACAACGCCCGCCGCAAGTCCCCGATGGAATCGTTCGGCATGCCGGGCAAGCTCTCGGACTGCTCCTCAAAGAACCCTTCCGAGTGCGAAGTGTTCATCGTGGAGGGCGACTCCGCAGGCGGCTCCGCCAAGCGCGGCCGCGACCCGCACACCCAGGCCATCCTGCCGCTGCGCGGCAAGATCCTGAACGTGGAGCGCGCCCGCCTGGACCGCGCGCTGGGCAACGCCGAAGTGCAGGCGATGATCACCGCCTTCGGCACCGGCATCGGCGAAGAATTCGACATGGCCAAGCTGCGCTACCACAAGATCGTGCTGATGGCCGACGCCGACGTGGACGGCCAGCACATCACCACGTTGCTGCTGACCCTGATCTTCCGCTTCATGCGTCCGCTGATCGAGCACGGCTACGTCTACCTGGCGGCTCCTCCGCTGTACCGCATCAAGTGGTCCAACGCCGCCCACGACTACGTCTTCTCCGACAAGGAACGCGACGACGCGCTGCTCGCCGGCCAGGCCGCCAATAAGCGCCTGCCAAAGGACAACGGCATCCAGCGCTACAAGGGCCTGGGCGAGATGGACTATTCGGAACTGTGGGACACCACCATGGATCCGGAGCACCGCACGCTGCGCCAGGTCACCATGGACGACGCGGCAGCCGCCGACGAAGTCTTCTCCGTGCTGATGGGCGAGGATGTCGAGTCCCGGCGAAACTTCATCCAGCAGAACGCCAAGGACGTGCGCTTCCTGGATATCTAGCCGGCCGCAGCCACCACAGATATCCACCGAAGACTTTTTGACTTGTAAGGGAAGAAATTGAGCGACGAGCAAACCCCACAGGACGCGCCAATGGACGGCGAGATCATCGATGCGGTCCACGACGGCGGCCGCATCGACCAGATCGACCTGCAGACCGAAATGCAGCGGTCCTACCTCGACTACGCCATGGCAGTCATCGTCGGCCGTGCGCTGCCGGATGTGCGCGACGGACTGAAGCCGGTGCACCGCCGCGTGCTCTACGCGATGTACGACGGCGGCTACCGCCCGGAGCGCGCCTACAACAAGTGCGCCCGCGTGGTCGGCGAAGTCATGGGCCAGTACCACCCGCACGGCGACACCGCGATCTACGATGCGCTGGTGCGCCTGATCCAGGACTGGGTCATGCGCTATCCGCTGGCCCTGGGCCAGGGCAACTTCGGCTCGCCGGGCAACGACGGCGCCGCCGCCCAGCGTTACACCGAAACCAAGATGGCCCCGCTGGCCATGGAAATGGTCCGCGATATCAACGAGAACACCGTTGATTTCCAGGACAACTACGACGGCAAGAACCAGGAACCCACGGTCCTGCCGGCCCGCTTCCCGAACCTGCTGGTCAACGGCTCCTCCGGCATCGCCGTGGGCATGGCCACCAACATCCCGCCGCACAACCTGCGCGAGGTCGCCGAGGGCGTGCAGTGGTACCTGAAGAACCCTGACGTCTCCCGCGAAGAGCTGCTCGCCGAGCTGATGCTGCGCGTGAAGGGCCCGGACTTCCCGTCCGGCGCGATGATCCTGGGCACCAAGGGCATCGCCGACGCCTACCGCACCGGCCGCGGCTCGATCACCATGCGCGCCGTGGTCAACGTCGAGGAAATCCAGGGACGCACCTGCCTGGTGGTTACCGAGCTGCCGTACATGGCCAACCCGGACAACCTCGCGGTGAAGATCGCCGAGCTGGTGCGTGACGGCAAGATTTCCGGCATCGCCGACATGCGCGATGAGACCTCCGGCCGCACCGGCCAGCGCCTGGTCATCGTGCTCAAGCGCGACGCCGTGGCCAAGGTGGTGCTGAACAACCTGTACAAGCACACCGAGCTGCAGTCGAACTTCTCCGCCAACATGCTGGCGATCGTCGACGGCGTGCCGCGCACCCTGCCGCTGGACGGATTCATCCGCCACTGGGTCACCCACCAGATCGAAGTGATCGTCCGACGCACCGAATACCGCTTGAAGAAGGCCGAAGAAGAAGCCCACATCCTGCGTGGCCTGCTCAAGGCACTGGACGCCCTGGACGAGGTCATCGCGCTGATTCGCCGCTCGGCCACCACCGAGGCCGCCCGCGATGGCCTGATGGAACTGCTGAGCATCGACGAGGATCAGGCCCGCGCCATCCTGGACATGCAGCTGCGCCGCCTGGCCGCTCTAGAGCGCCAGAAGATCCAGGACCGCCACGCCGAGCTCGAGCGCATGATCGCCGAATTCCAGGCAATCATCGCTTCCCCAGCCCGCCAGCGCGAGATCGTCTCCGAAGAGCTGCAGGAAATTGTCGACAAGCACGGCGACGACCGCCGCACCAAGGTGCTGATGGGCTACGACGGCGACATGAGCGTCGAAGACCTGATCCCGGAAGAGGAAATGGTCGTCACCATCACCCGCGGCGGCTACGTCAAGCGCACCCGCATCGACAACTACCGCTCGCAGGCCCGCGGCGGCAAGGGCATCAAGGGCGCGAACCTGCGCGGGGACGACGTGGTGGAGCACTTCTTCGTCACCTCGACCCACAACTGGCTGCTGTTCTTCACCAACCACGGCCGGGTCTACCGCACCAAGTGCTACGAGCTGGCCGAAGCCGGCCGCGACGCCAAAGGCCAGCACGTGGCCAATGTGATGGCCTTCCAGCCCGATGAGCACATCGCCCAGGTGCTGGATCTGCGCACCTACCAGGATGCCGCCTACCTGATGCTGGCCACCCGCAACGGCCTGGTGAAGAAGACCCGACTGGAGGACTACGACACCAACCGCACCGCCGGCGTCATCGCGATCAACCTGCGCGACGGCGATGAACTGGTCTCCGCGCAGCTGGTCAGCGAATCTGACGATGTGATGCTCGTCTCACGCCTGGGCCAGTCGGTCCGCTTCACCGCCACCGATACCGCCCTGCGCCCAATGGGCCGCGCCACCAGCGGCGTCACCGGCATGAAGTTCCGCGACGGGGATGAGCTGCTGGCAGCGGACGTGGTCCGCGAGGGATCCTTCGTGTTCACCGTGACCAACGAAGGCTACGCAAAGCGCACAACGGTCGAGGAATACCGCGTGCAATCCCGTGGTGGCTTGGGCATTAAGGTGGCCAAGCTCAATGAGGAACGCGGCGAGCTGGTTGGCGCGCTGATCGTTGACGAGACCGATGAGGTCTTGGTGGTGATGGGCTCGGGCAAGGTGGTCCGCTCCGCAGTTTCGCAGGTTCCTTCCAAGGGCCGCGACACGATGGGCGTCATCTTCGCCAAGCCGGACAAGAAGGACCGCATCCTCGCCGTTGCCAAGAACTCTGAGACCGGGCTCGAGGAGAACTCGGAGGAAAATGCCGTAACGTTGGACGCAGAAAACACGATCGACGAGTCATCGGCTGCGCCAGAAATTGATTCCGGCGCCGAAAACGAAGACAACACTAACGGAGGTAACGCATGAGCACGCCCTCGACGCCACGCCCCAGCGGCGGTGCCCCGAAGAGCGCAGCGCCGCGACCTACCCAGGTAAAGCGTCCGGCTCCGACCGGTACAGGCTCCCGCCCGGCTAGCGCCGGTGCACGACCAGCGGCAGGACAGTCGCGTCCAGCAGGCCAGCGCCCGGCGGGATCGCCGCAGCGCCCTGCAGGCCAGCGCCCAACCGGCCAGCAGCGTCCAGCCAATGGCCAGGAACGCCTGGTTCGCCCAGCCCCCAAGGCCAAGGTCCGCAAGGCCCGCCTGCTGGTATCCAAGGTGGAACCCTTCTCGGTACTTAAGCTGGCCTTCCTGCTCTCGGTCGCCTTTGGCGTGATCACCGTGGTTGCAGCCGTAGGCATCTGGGCCGTACTGGACTTGACCGGAACCTTTGATTCGTTCAACCAGCTGATGCGCGACGCCATCGGCGCCGACGGAAACTTTGACCTGCGCGACACCATGTCGCTGGGCCAGGTGGCTTCCTACGCGACAATCATCGCCGTGGTGAACGTTGTGGTGATTTCCGTGGTCTCCATGCTTGGCGCGGTGCTGTACAACATTGCAGCTTCGCTGGTCGGCGGCGCCGGGGTTACCCTCACCGACGACTAGGAACACCCCTTGTCGAGCCCGGGATTCGTGCTGTGATGCATGACACCCGGGCTCGATTTGTATCTTTCGGGGAACACCGGTAAAGTTTTATTTCGTTCCGAAGGGAACAAAACAAAAGCAAGGGCGTATAGCTCAGGCGGTTAGAGCGCTTCGCTGATAACGAAGAGGTCCCAAGTTCAAGTCTTGGTACGCCCACGGAAACCTTGCTGGAGGGAAAGAGGAAGCAATGAAAAAGTTCCTGGTTCTCGCATCGATCGCGACTGCTGCAGTAGTCTTGGTCAAGAAGGCGAAGGTTTCGTCGGAAACAAAGGAAACCTGGCATCAGGTAGCCGATAAAGTTTCCTAAAGCTTTTGGGGCCTTAGCTCAGTTGGTAGAGCGTCTGCTTTGCAAGCAGAATGTCAGGAGTTCGATTCTCCTAGGCTCCACAAAAGAAAGTGGCGGAAAGTGAAAACTTTCCGCTAATTCTTTTTGATTGGTTCAGCTGAATTGATCACGGGGCGGAAGCTTCAGAATTGAATACGGGGCCTTAGCTCAGTTGGTAGAGCGTCTGCTTTGCAAGCAGAATGTCAGGAGTTCGATTCTCCTAGGCTCCACATTTGCCGAAAGGCGGAAAGCTGTCGCTTTCCGCCTTTTGCGCATCTGAAAGACTTATCTGTCCAGCTAGTGCCGGATCCTGGCCATCCGGACCTGCTCATAGTGCCCAAGCAGCTGCTGGCCAATGCCGTGCCAAGAACGATCCTGGACACTGCTCAGCGCGGCGCTGGCAAAAGCCAGGCGTTTTGCATCGTCGTACGCCAAGTCGCTGACGCGGCTGCGCAGTTCATCAAGATTCCCCGGCTGGTAGAGCCAACCGGTGCGCGAGGAATCCACCAGATCCAGCGGTCCCCCACGTCCTACGGCTACCACAGGCACGCCGCAGGCCATCGCTTCCTGAATGGTCTGGCAGAAGGTCTCCGAGGCTCCGGGATGGACGAAAATGTCCATCGAGGCCATGACCTCGCCCAAGCGCTCCCCTGAAAGGAAACCGGTGAAGTGGGCATTGGGGAGCAGGCTGCGCAGTTCGTCCTCGAGCGGGCCGGAACCGACAATCACCAGGCGGGTATTCTCAAGGTCCGCCAAGGCCTGCAGGTCGGCAACCTGCTTCTCTGCCGCCAGCCGGCCGACATAGCCAATGACCACCTCGTCATTCGGGGCGACCGCCTGTCTGAAGTGCTCGCTGCGCCGTCGTGGCGTGAACTGGGCTGTATCGACTCCCCTGCCTGAAATGGCCAGGCGCTGGACGCCCAGGGATTCGAGCTGCTGGTAGGAAAACGTACTTGGCACCAGCGTCAGGTCCGCACCGGTGTGGATCGCTCTGACGTGCTCCCAGAGCCTTTGGGTAAGCCATGGCATCTTATAGCGTGCCGCGTAGCTTGGAACCTCGGTCTGATACAGCGCCACCGTGGGCAAGTCCAGGTCTTGTGCGGCGCGCAGCGCCTGCCAGCCCAGGATGAACGGGCTAGCCAGATGAACGACATCTGCTCTCTCTCGAGCCAGCAATTTGCGAAGCCGGCTAACGCTGGTAGTAGCGACCCGCACCTCCGGATAGCTGGCCAACGGCATGGAAGGAACCGTGAGGATCTTGAAGCCCTGGTAGAGCTTTGGCACGCCGTGGCCCGACAACTCCCCTGTCAGCGAGCCTGCGGGGGTGATGACGACGGCTTCATGGCCCGTCTGTCTCAGGTGGTCCAAGGTCTTGAGGATTGAGTTGGTCACCCCATTGAAATGGGGAAGGAACGATTCAGCGACAATTGCTACCTTCACGTCTCCAGCATGAGGATTGCCAGTGACACCCAAGTTAATATGGCTAGGGCAAAGGATTAACTTCAGTTGTCTCGTTGTGGCGGCACCTCATTAGTGGCAGACTACCTAGGTGCCAAATGAACAGCCCAGCCCTTTCACCGTCGAGGCGAACGCCAAAGAAACCGAAAGAAACTCCCGCATTGCGGTACTGCTCTTCCCTGTGCTGATATTGCTCGGCGGATTATGCGGAATGCTCATGCCCCAAGCGTTCTTGGGACTTTCCAGTTGGATCAATCCGCTGCTGATGGTGATCATGTTCTGCATGGGGCTGACCTTGACCATGCCGGATTTCGCGTTGGTGTTCAGGAATCCCTTGCCGGTATTGGGCGGTGTCGCAGCGCAGTTCATCATCATGCCTTCGATGGGCTGGCTGGTAGCCACGATGCTGCAACTTGAACCGGCATTGGCAGCCGGCCTGATTCTGGTTGGCTGCGCGCCCGGAGGCACGGCTTCCAACGTGGTTTCGTACTTGGCTCGCGGCAATGTTGCTCTGTCCGTCGCCATGACTTCGGTGTCGACCTTGCTCGCACCTTTGCTGACTCCAGCGCTGGCCTTGTGGCTCGCTGGCCAGTACATGCCGGTCGATGCGGGATCCATGGCAATCAGTGTTGTCCAGATCGTCTTGATCCCGGTGGTGCTGGGCATCTTCCTGCGCATGCTGTTCAATCGGTTCGTGGACAAGGTCAGCGGTGCGCTGCCATGGCTGTCGGTGCTGGCCATTACATTCGTGGTGACGGTCATCGTCGCGGGCAGCGCGCGGACAATCGTGACGGCCGGGCTGCTGGTCTTGGTGGCGGTAGTCTTGCATAATGCACTGGGCCTGGCATTGGGATATGCCATCGGCATCCTCCTGCGGGTTCCCGAGGATTCCCGGCGCACGATTGCCATCGAAGTCGGCATGCAGAACTCGGGTCTTGCCGGAGGGCTGGCGAAGCAATACTTCTCGCCGGAGGCGGCGCTGCCGGGTGCCGTATTCTCTGTTTGGCATAACTTGTCCGGCGCATTGATCGCTGCATACTGGCGGAGAAAAGCGGTAAAATAGACAGAAAACATGGCGTTTTGCAGTTCATATGCCGAACTGTGCATATTTTGACTCTTCCACGGAATCGCCGGTTTCGCCGGCTTCGGCATATGAATGAAGCCCCTGCGTTCGGAAACTGTAATCTGGGTTGGTGACCATCTTGCTTGCACTGGTCGGAATCCTCGGTATTTCGGCATCCGGCCCCATAATCGCCGCCTTCCCGGGTGTCCCGGTTCTCTCCATGGCCTTCTGGCGCAATGGCGCTGCCGCGGCTGTGCTCAGCGCACCGGCGCTGCGCAAAAATTCAAAAGCCTATCTGCAGATGACCGGGCGGGAATGGTTCTTCACCGGGATTGCCGGCGTGGCTCTTGCATTGCATTTCGTATGCTTCATGTATTCGATGCGGCTGACCAGTGTGGCTGCCGGTACTGCGCTGGTGTGCATCCAAGGTGTCTGGATCGCGATTTACCAGGTTCTGCGCGGCACCAAATACCGGACCCAGGTTTTCCTTGGCATGGGCGTTGCGCTGCTTGGTGCCATCATCATCACGGGTTTCGATATGGGACTGGGGCGGGACGCCATCATTGGCGATCTGCTGGCCTTGGCCGGCGGCATCTTGGCCGCGGTATACACGCTGGCCGGATCCGTGGCACGAAGGACCTTGGGAACTGCAACATATGCCTCGAGCTGCTATGCGTTTACCGCCGTCGTGCTATTGATCCTGTGCCTCGTGACTGGGACCCCTATCTGGGGTTTTGACGCTCGAGGATGGATAGGGATCATTCTGCTGACGCTTTGCGCCCAGATCTTCGGCCATACCGCCATGAATCACTTGCTCAGCGTGCTCGGTCCGCTGACGGTGTCGACGCTGATTCTGCTTGAGATCCCTGGAGCAGCAATCCTGGCGGCATTGTTCTTAGGCCAGGTAGTTTCTATCGCTACCTATGCCGGGTTGGCGGTGATACTCGTAGGGCTTGCCCTCGTGATCCGAGGGCAAGCCCAACCAAAAGTTGAAGCCTAGCCAGGATTACTTGTCATCTTCGAGGATTTCGCGGATTTCTTCCACGCTTGCTTCCCTTGATTCAGCAGGCTGGTGCGGATGTGCAGGAAGCGGCTCGTTCTCCCATGGATCCTCAATAGGCTTCGAGGCTTTCCACACAGCAACCAGCACCGCGACAAGTCCCGCAATCAAGCCAACGGCTAGTACTTTTCCTGCTTTGCTCTTCTTGCTCATGCATTGCTCCCGATCCGAAGAAATTCACACTAACCGACAGTTCAAGACTAGGCAGTTCCATGCCAAGTAGCCAGCATAAGCGGACCAGCAGCCTGAAAGTCATCCAAATTTTCACTCAACGCGTACGTCAGTATTTAGCGGGTCGAGCATAGATCATGGAAGAATGAGGGCATGACCGCAAACGCAACTCATAAAGCCACGATTCACACTACTTTGGGCGATATCGTTGTCGAGCTCTTCGGCAACCACGCACCGAAGACCGTAAAGAACTTCGTTGGCCTGTCGACCGGTGAGCAGGAGTGGGTACACCCAGAATCCGGTGACAAGAAGTCCAACACCCCGCTGTACAGCGGAACCATCTTCCACCGCATCATTTCCGATTTCATGATTCAGGGTGGCGACCCACTGGGCCAGGGCTTCGGCGGCCCAGGCTACCAGTTCGATGATGAAATCCACCCAGAACTGAACTTCAACGAGCCTTACAAGCTGGCTATGGCCAATGCGGGTATCCGTATGGGTCGTGGAACCAACGGTTCGCAGTTCTTCATCACCACCGTTCCTACCACCTGGCTGCAGGGCAAGCACACCATCTTCGGTGAAGTTGTCGATGCAGATTCCCGCAAGGTCGTTGACGCATTGAACGCCGTTGCTACCGATGGCCGTGACAAGCCACTGGAAGACGTCGTCATCAACTCGGTCGACATCGAGACCCTGTAACAGCACAGGCGCACCACCACGAGGCTCCGGCGATTCCTAGCAGGCATTGCCGGGGCCTCGGGCATTTAATCCTTACTCCCCCAACGCAAGGCAGGTACCGATGTCCTTCGGACAGGTTTCCCCAGAGGGCCAAGCTGCTCCTACGTGCTTTCGGCATCCGCAGACGGTGTCCTATGTTTCGTGCAACCGCTGTGGGCGCTCGATCTGCCCGCAGTGCCAGGTCTCTGCACCCGTGGGTGTGCACTGTGTGGACTGCGTAGCGCAAGCCAATAAGAACCTGCCACAGCAGAAAACCCAGTTCGGTGGCCGGGCCCGCTCCGGCGCCCCTGTTGTCACGTACACGTTCATCGGCCTGAACGTGCTGGTGTATCTGCTGCAGTGGATCATCCCCGGATTCACTAATCAGCTTGTACTCGCCCCCGCTCTGGCTGCCTATGAGCCATGGCGCCTGATAACCAGCGCCTTTGCCCACTCCACGAGTTCCTTCCTGCACCTGGCCATGAACATGTACGGTGTCTACATCTTCGGGACCATGCTCGAGCCGCGAATGGGGCGGCTGCGCTTCACTTGGCTATACCTGCTCAGTGCCTTTGGCGGCTCACTGGGAGTTCTCCTGCTGAGCGATCCGCTCAGCGCCACGCTCGGAGCTTCAGGCGCATTGGCGGGACTATTCCTCGCGACTTTCGTCGTGTTCCGATCCAATAAGCAGGCACTTCGCTCCATGGGAATCATCCTTGCCTTGAATGTGGCTCTGGGCTTCGTGATTTCCGGTATCTCGTGGCAGGGACACCTGGGCGGCGCGATTTTGGGTATTCTCGGAGCCTGCTGCATCGTGCTTATCCCGAGAAGTAATCCACAACGTGCGCGAACGCAGATACTTTTGCTCACTGCTCTATCGATTGCGTTGCTAGCCGCGGTCTACATTTCCACCGAAGCTGTGAAGTGGCCCTTGGGGTAATTCGAAAAAACGACGAACCGTTTATCCACACCGCTTATCCACACTGTTAATAACTTACAAGCGTGTAACTCTCTGCGCATAAAGGTTATTAACAGCTCTGCTCCCCCTTGATATCAAGGGTATTCGCCTTCAAGCACGCAATACTCACAGCCTTGTCCCCAACTGTGGATAACTTTTAAACAACCCCTGTAGATAGTGCATATACGAACCCCAAGTCTGTTAATAACTTTGGGTTCGAAAGTTTAAACGAATCTGGCAAATCGCGGCGCAAATGGCGAACCCAAGCCTTATCCACAATGGAAATCCACAGTGTTAATAACTTACAAGCATGTGATTTCACGCCTTGGAAGCGCACTTGACTTGGTAGCCTTGAAGAAATCCACTCAATATCCCCCATTTTTCCCCAGCTGTGGATAACTTTGTGAACAACTGTTCATTAAAGTTGTGCACAAAGACTGTGGATAAAAGTTCTAGCCTGTGGATTACTTGGTGAAGACTGGAAGGATCAGCATGCTCGCGAAGATGAGCATGACGAAACCGATGGCTATATCCAGTACTTGCCACGCTTTCGGCTTTGCGAAGAGCGGGGCCAGGAACCGCGCGCCATAGGCGAGTGCGAAGAACCAGGTAAAGCTGGCAAGGATGGCACCAATGGCGAAGTGAGGTGCGCCCGCGGCTTGGGAAGTGGCCATTGACCCCAGAAGCAGAACCGTATCGATATACACATGCGGGTTCAGCCAGGTGAGGGCCAAAGTCGTTCCGACGATTGAAGCGACCGATGTTGCGCCAGGCAGTGCAGAGACCTTCAGCGCTTCGGGCTTCAACGCCCGACGGAAAGCGAAAATCGCGTAGCTTGCCAAGAAGATGAAACCGCCAATTCGCGCAATCATCAATAGCCAAGGCGCTCGCTCGACCAGTGCTCCCATGCCACTGGCGCCGGCGGCAATCAATACTGCGTCTGACAACGAACACACCAGCGCAGTGATGAAAACATGTTCTTTCCGTATTCCTTGGCGCAAGACGAAAGCGTTTTGCGCACCAATGGCGATGATGAGGGACAAGCCCGTGGTGAAGCCGAAGAACAAGGGTCCAGAGAACATGTAAAAACTGTAAGAGAATCCTTAAACTGCGTCGAACTTAAGTTCCTGAATCTACATTAGAGTTCCTTATGTGAATATGGATGTGGAACAACTTGAAACCCTGCTGGCAGTTGTGGATGCGGGAAGTTTCGATGATGCCTCAATTGATCTGGGGATTACCGCCTCGGCGGTCAGCCAGCGCATCAAAGCGCTGGAGAATCGTTTGGGGGCAATTCTGCTAGTTCGCAGTCGACCGGTTGCTGCCACCGAGCAAGGAACCAAAGTACTGCGCTATGCGCGTCAGATGTCCTTGCTCAGTGCAGAGTTCTCAAACGAGATCGCCTCGGAGAAACCAGTCCAGATCGCGATCGGAGTCAACGCGGATTCGCTTTCCACATGGTTCGGTCCGGTATTCTCCGAGCTCGCCAAATTTGAGGACCTTTCCTGCGAAATTGTGCGAACGGATGAAAACAGGGGACTGGAGCTGCTTCGGACAGGCCGTGTCAGTGCAGTGGTCACGAATTCTGAAGAGAACATCCAGGGATGCATCAGCGAGAAGCTGGGGGCAATGCGCTACCGCGCGGCAGCTAAAGCTACGGTGGCCCAACGCCATGTACCCACCGGGAGCGCGGATGAACTGATTCGCACCCCTATGGTGGTCTTTGATCGCGAGGATCCTTTGCAGCACCTCATGCTCGAGCGGGCTGCCGGAGCCAAGGCGCGCCCGGCGGGACAGATCCACCATGTACCGGACTCCGTGCAATTTGTTGCGGCCATCGAAGCAGGGATGGGATGGGGGATGGTACCGGAGCCGCAGCTGCAGAAAGCCAAGGGGCTGCAGGTGCTCAACGAGCAATGGTTTATCGATGTGCCACTGTATTTTCAGCGCTGGGCGGTGGATTCGCCAATCCTCAGGCGGATAGGTGGCATATTGGTCACAGCCGCAAGACAGCATGACCTGCATTTGCTAGCCTGAGGTGGTCACCAGCAATAACTGCTTGGACCCGGACGAGGGAGCCGTACCCGGAACGCGACAAGACGGCCAGAAAGTATCTGGCATGCATTGGATTGTTTTGATCGTTTCCGGACTGTTTGAAGCCGTATGGGCCGTCGCTCTTGGCATGAGCGAGGGTTTCTCGAAACTCGTTCCGACCATCGTCTTCTTCGTTGGGCTGGTTATCTCCATGGGCGGACTGGCCTACGCGATGAAAGAGATCCCCGTGGGCACCGCGTACGCCGTTTGGGTGGGCATCGGCGCCTCGCTTGCCGTCATCTACTCGATGGCCACCGGGCAGGAAGCCTTCAGCGTACTGAAGATGGTCTTCATTCTCGGCCTCGTCGGCTGCATCATCGGATTGAAAGCCGTCAGCCACTAATAGCAACGGCCGCCATTAAACAGCTTCGCCGGTCCCTCTCATCAAGGGGACCGGCGATAGGCCTATTTCCAGCCTGTTGTCATGAAGAATCCGACCATGGCGATTCCGAAGCCGACGACGATGTTCCATCCGCCGATATTCGGAATCGGGTACAGGGTCTGCGAAACGTAATAAACGATGATCCACAGCAGGCCCAGAAGCATCAGTCCGAACATGACTGGCTTGTACCAGCCCGGCATCGGCTTATCGATGGCATGGGAGTTCTGGCGCGTCTCCTGCGGCTGTGAATTCTTCTTGCGTCGTGGCTTTGACTCCGGCACTCGAATGCTCCCTCGGCTTCATCTGCTTAATGTAGTAAATGTGGGTGACCTTCAGGTCTTCCCGGTAGGCTTGGGTGCAAGAATGCTGAGAACTGCTTAGTGCATTCCTACGTAGCTTCAATACTAGCCGTTACCCGCTGGAACTCTGGGTTTTGGCCAGCATCGGCCCACGTTAGTTGACCTGATTCGCGCATTTCTTTTGCCTAAGGAGCCAGACCGCCGTGAACCGAACCGCCACAGCGCAGGGTCGTCGCATGCAGCGTCGACAACCGTCGGCAGGGAACCGTATCGCCGGGTTCTTTGGTGAGCTGCTGATTACCCTTGGCATCCTGCTGATGCTCTACGTGGTGTGGGAACTGTGGTGGACGAACATCGACTCGGCACAGGCCCAGAAGGAAGTCACCGCAAATCTCGTGCAGGAACTCGGCGACGTGAAGGTGCCGGAAATCAATGAGGAAGAAGAAGAGGAGAAGGACTACGGTCCGGCTCCGGTCACGGAATTGGTTCCCGGAGAAACCTTCGGCATCATGTACTTCCCGCGCTTCGGCGCTAACGGTTCGCACCACCCGGTGACCTACGGTGTGGAAGACCACGTGATCGACAACCTCGGCATCGGGCATTATCCGACCACGCAGCAGCCGGGGGAGCTGGGCAACTTCGCTGTCGCGGCCCACCGCCAGACCCATGGCCAGGTCTTCTGGGACATCGACAAGCTGCAGGATGGCGACAAGATCTATCTGCAGACCGCCGAAGGGTATTACACCTATACCTGGTACGCCACCGAGATTGTGGCTCCCTCCAACGGAGATGTCCTGTTGCCCACCCCGCACCAGTGGGGAGTGGAGCCAACGAAGTCGATCCTGACCATGACCACCTGCCATCCGAAGTACTCGACCCAGCAACGCATGATCGCTTACTCGGAACTCACCGACTGGCGCCCCCTGGACGCGGGACCGCCGAAGGAAATCCGCGACATGGTCATTGACGCAACGAGCTAGGAGAAGAAATGTACGCCTGGATATTCAGAAACCTGCCCGGCCCTTTGTGGCTTCGTATTCTTGAAGCATTGATTCTCATTGCCGCGATCGTGCTATTACTGATGATGTACGTTTTCCCATGGCTGAACCAGTACATCAGCCCATTTACCGATTCAACGATTGGCCAGAGCACACCGTGAGCAGCACCAAGATCCTTGTGATCGACAATTACGACAGCTTTGTGTACACCCTCGTAGGCTACTTGCAGGAGCTGGGCGCGGAAACCGCCGTTTACCGCAACGACGATCTGAGCGTTGAGGAAGCGACCAAGCTGGCCGCAGACTACGACGGCGTGCTGATTTCCCCAGGGCCCGGAGAGCCTGCAGGAGCTGGCGTCAGCATCGATCTGATCAAGTGGTGCGGAGCGCAGCGCAAGCCGATGCTCGGCGTCTGCCTCGGGCACCAGGCGCTCGCCGAGGCCTATGGCGGAACGGTCACGCACGCGGAAGAGCTGATGCACGGGAAGACCTCGCTGGTCAACCACGAGAACCACCCGGTCTTCAACCAGGTAGCCAACCCGTTCACCGCAACGCGCTACCATTCCCTGGCAGCGGTACGCGAGAGCATCCCGGCTGAGCTGGAGATCATTGCGGCAACCGCCGGTGGAGTCATCATGGGCTTGGCGCACCGCGAAGCGCCGCTGTGGGGCCTGCAGTACCATCCGGAGTCGGTGCTGACCGAACAGGGTTACCAGATGCTGGGCAACTGGCTGGAGTTCGTAGGACTGAAGGGCGCGGCCGAGAAGGCCGCTGCCCTGAGCCCGCTATTCAGCGGAGAATAACTGGCTGACGGCTAGTCTCAGTCATTTTCCCGTGGTGGTCCGGTCCGGTCTGGCCGGCCATTCCCGTTGGGAGGAGCCGGGGCATCGCTGGTTGGCGAAGCATCCTCGGTTGGATCATCGGATTCGGATGGATCCGATGATTCGGACTCGCTAGACGATGGTTCTTCGGAAGGCTCGGGCGCTGGCGGTGCCTTGGCCACGGAAATCTTCACCAGGCTTCCCTGGGGCACGTCCTCGGAGGCTTCGGGGGACTGCTTGAACAGTGTTCCCTCGGCGTAGTCATCGGTTTCCACCTCAACGAACTGGACTTCCAGCCCGACATCATCTGCCGAGAGCTTTTCTTCAGCTTCCTCGCGGCTCATCTCGGTCACCACCGGAACGGTCACCATGCCGGTAGACAGGATCAAATCGACTTCGCTGCCGGCCTTCACCTTGGACCCCAGCTCAGGGCTGGTGCCGATGACCCAGTCGGTGGGAACCGTTGCAGAGTTCTCCCGGCTGACTTCGCCAACTTCCAGGCCTGCTTCGCGCAGGGCATCGCGGGCAGCTGTCTCGGACTGGTTCGCCAGATCCTCGGGAATCGTGCGCTGCTCTGAGCCGTCGGAGATGTACAGGGCGACCGTGGACTCCTTGGCGACCATGGATCCTGCTTCCGGATCGGTACGGGTCGCCTTGCCCTGTTCTACGTCATCGCTGAATTCGCGCTCTACACGCACCTGGAAGGTGTTATCGCGCAGCAATTCCCTTGCGTCGTCCTCGGACATTTCAAGGACCTCGGGTACTGCGATCGGGGCACGCTTTTCAGCTTCCGCCTGGATCGAGCGGATCACTAGGAAGCTGGCGATGCCCACGGCAATCAGGGCGATGACGGTCAGCAAGATGATTAGGCCGCGGTTGGACTTGTGCCGTGCAGGCGGCTCAGGTGCCTCGTCTTCCACGAAGACCGGGTGCTGGCTCGTTCGTGGCGCAGACTGCGCGATGAAGCCGGTTTCAGCCTCATGGTGGGTGCCGTAAATCGGCAAGGTGTAGGTGGATGGCTCCGGCTCGTCATCATGGAATTCGATGCCGTTCAGCGCATCCTCCAACGCCGAGGCGAAAGCTCCGGCGCTCTGGAACCGGTCGTCGCGTTCCTTGGAGAGGACCTTGGCGACGATTGGGTCGAAGATCGGGTCGACGCCGTGCTTGACCTCGCTTGGCGCCGAGGGAATCTCGCCAACGTGCTGGTAGGCGACCGACACCGGCGAATCGCCGGTAAATGGAGGCTGGTGGGTCACCAGCTCGTAGAACAGGCAGCCAACCGAGTAGATGTCCGAACGGAAATCGACCTGTTCGCCGCGGGCCTGCTCGGGCGAGAAATACTGGGCTGTCCCCACTACGGCAGCGGTCTGCGTCATGGTTGCCGACGTATCCAAGGCACGGGCAATGCCGAAATCCATCAGCTTCACGTGGCCGGAATCGGTCACCATCACATTGGCCGGCTTGATATCGCGGTGGACGACGTTGTTGTTATGCGAATGATCCAGGGCATCGCAAACGCCGCGGGTGATGTGCACTGCCACGGAGCCATCGACATCGCCCGCAGCGATTACCTGCTTCAGGGTACGTCCGGTCACGTATTCCATCACCATGAATGGCAGGCGCTCACGGTTGTACTCGGTGGCCGGCAGCTCGCCGGTGTCGTACACGGCAACGATATTCGGGTGGCTCAGGCCAGCGACGGCCTTGGCCTCACGGCGGAATCTATTGACCACCATGGGGTTGCCGGCGGTATCCGGGCGCAGCACCTTGACCGCCACCTTGCGCGACAGCACGTGGTCGGTGGCGAGATACACATCCGCCATGCCGCCACGGCCAATCAGCGATTCGATCTCATAGCGGTCGTTGATCATTCGCGGCAAGCCAGGAGGCAAAGCTTCGACTTCACTCATGGCGCTTCGCTTTGCTCCGGCTCTGCGGCTTCTGGGGATTCAGATGCCGACTCGGTGGCGGACCCGGTTGGCTCGGTTTCTTCTGGACCGGTGGAAATATCCAGGGTGATCGTGGTGCCCGGCTCGACTTCGCTGCCGGCGGGAACGTCCTGCGCCAGCACGGTGCCGGCGACGGATGGGTCGGGGCGTTCCTCGCCCTTGGCCACGGCCAGTCCAGCGTCCTGGATGCGCTTCTGCGCGGCTTCGAAGCTCATGCCGGTCACCGATGGCACGCCAACGGTTTCAGGGGCCATGGCATAGGTCACCGAAACGGTTTCGCCTTGTGCAACACTGCCGGTAGGGTTCAGGGAAATCACTTCGCGCGGCTCGTACTCGCTGGTTTCCTGCGGGGTCGCGTCAACGACCAGGCCCATGCCCTCGAGTTCCGCGGTCACAGTGTCGATATCCTGGCCGATCAGCGACGCCGGAACATCTACATAGGTGACGGTTTCACTCGGGGTCGGCGATGGGGAGTCGGAGGTCTCCGAGGCTTCGGTGGTTTCCTCGGTCGGCTCGGTCGATTCCTCGGTTGGAGACGAGGAATCGGACAGCTCGGTGCTCTGCGTCGGCGACGACGTCGGCTGGTTGTCATTGTCGCTGCTCATGGCAGGGATCAGCCATGCCAGCAAGGCGATCACCGCAGCCAGCGCGATGATCACGATCAGCGGGACCAGCCACGGGCTGCGCTTGGCGCCAGCCTCGCGAGCAGGATCCTGGGTATCCACGTCCTCGTCATCGAATCCGCCGGCAGCGGCGCTGGAACCGGAGAAGCCGCTGGCATTGCGGTCAGGTTCCACCACGGTGGGCATGGCATTGGTCATGGTCGGGGCGGAATCGGCCTGCGGCACCGCCTGGGTGGCATCGTCATCCATGTTGACCACTTGGGTCGCGTCGGTGGCGATACCGGTGGCCAGCATGCCGGGAACCGCCAAGGTAGCGGTATTGGTGTCGCCGGCGCGCAGCGCATCTGCGGCCTTCGCCAGTGCGGTTGCATCCTTCGGGCGTTCCGACGGGTTCTTGGCCAGCATCGACATGATCAGCTGGCGAACCGGGGCCGGGATGGTGTCGGGCAGGGCAGGGGGAGCGTCGTTGACCTGTGCCAGGGCAATGGCGATCTGCGATTCGCCGGTGAACGGACGCCGTCCTGCCAGGCACTCGTAGCCGATGACGCCCAAGGCGTAGATGTCGGAGCTGCCGGTGGCAATCTGGCCGGTGGCCTGTTCCGGAGCCAGGTACTGGGCGGTGCCCATGACCTGTCCGGTGGCGGTCAGCGGAACCTGGTCGGCAAGGCGGGCAATGCCGAAGTCGGTGATCTTGACGACGCCCGAAGGCATCACCAGGATGTTGCCCGGCTTCACATCGCGGTGCACCAGGCCGTGCTCGTGGGCTGCTGCTAGCGCGCGGGCGGTCTGCGCGATCAGCGAGAGCGTGCGGTCCACCTCGAGCTTGCGCTCTCGTTCGATGATGGTGGACAGCGGCGGGCCGGGAACGAGTTCCATCACCAGATAGGCGGATCCCTGTTCCTCGCCGTAGTCGAAGACGCCAGCGATGCCGGGGTGATTCAGCAGCGCGGTGTGGCGGGCTTCCACGCGGAAACGCGTCAGGAAGCTCTCGTTGTCGGTGTATTCCTCTTTGAGGATCTTGATCGCTACCAGACGTCCAAGGACCTGGTCTCGCGCCTTCCAAACTTCGCCCATGCCGCCGATCGCAATGCGATCGGTCAGCTTGTAACGACCGCCCAAGGTGGTGCCGGTTACTGGCCTCACTTGTTGAACACCGCCTCTAACATCGTCTTCATCAGTGCACCCGCCGTGTTGTGGCCGGTGTCGTAATCTACGTCTTGGATATTGACCGTGATGGCCACCTGCGGGTCATCGGCCGGCGCGAAACCGGTCATCCAGGAATTCACCATGCGGACTCCGTCCACTGAGGGTCGCTGCGAGGTGCCGGTCTTGGCGCGGAAATCCACGCCGGGAACCCGGGCGTTCATCGCCGTGCCGCGCAGCACCGGGCCTTCCATCAGCTCGGTGAGCTGTTCGGCGACTTCCGGGGTGGTGGCCGTGGAGAACTTCTCCGGCTTCGGATCCTCGATGACCCGCAGATCCGGTGCGATGACCTTGTCGATCAGGTTCGGCTTCATGATCACGCCGTCGTTGGCGATGGCCATGGCAACCATGTTCATCTGCAGCGGCGTGGCCTTGTTTTCCCATTCACCGATGGCCATCTGCGCCATCTGTGCTTCAGATGCCTCGGCCGACGGGAACTCGCTCGGCACGACATTCTGCGGGATGTTCAGCTGCTGGCCGTAGCCGAAGCGCTCGGCCACCTCGGTGAAGGCATCCTTGCCGACTGTCTGGCTGATCTCGATGAACGGGGTGTTGCAGCTCTGCGCGAAGATGAACTCGAGCTTGGCGCGGGTGTCGCGCGCGCAGATGCCCTCGTTGAAGTTGTTCAATGGCTTGTTCGTATGCGGATAATTCTTCGATACCGGGTTGTCGATGGGGGTGTCCATGTCGAACTTGCCGGATTCCAGCGCCGCGACGGTGCTGATGATCTTGAACGATGATCCGGGAGTGATCAAGCTGCTGATGGCCGGATTCCGGTAGGGGCTCAGGCCATCGATGTTGCTGATTTCCTTCAGGTTCTCGGCCGCCTTGGCGGTCGAGTGCACCGCCAGCCGGTTCGTGTTATAGCTAGGCTTGGAAGCCATCGCCAGGATGTCGCCGGTCTTCGGATTGGTCACGATGATCGTGGCCTTCAGGCCCTCAGGGATCGCTTCGAAGGCAGTCTTCTGCAGCTGGCCGTCAATGGTCAGCTCGACCGAGGCGCCCTCGGAACGGGTGCCGGTGAACATGGCAGAGAGCCGGTCGAAGAGCAGATCCGAGCTCGTGCCGGTCAACCAGTCATTCAACTGCGATTCGAGCTGAGTGGTGCCGTTGGCCAGCGAATAGTAGCCAGTCAGGTGGGCGTAGGTTTCCGCGTCGTTGTACACGCGCTGGAATTCGAATTGGCCGTCATCGGTCGGTACCGATTCGGCAATCGGCTTGCCGTCAACCAGGATCGCCCCGCGGGGCAGGTCGAACTCGCGGTAGAGCTCACGCTTGTTCAGCGCATTCTCCGAGAGCGACTCGGCGTCGAAGAACTGGATATAGCTCAAACCGCCCAGGCAGATGACGAACAGGACGGTTAGCGCAACCCAAACGCGCTTGATTGCATGATTCACTTCTTCGTCACCGCCTTGGTGCTTGAGGTAAGGGTCGTGCTGGCAGATGCGAATTCATCGGTTGGTCCTACGCCGCCGGTCTTCGGGCGGCGCGAGTTGTGGGAGATCAATAGCAGCAGCGAGATGATGATCCAGTTCGCCAGCAGCGAGGAGCCGCCAGCTGCCATGAATGGCGTGGCCAGGCCGGTCAGCGGGATCAGCCGGGTAACGCCGCCGATGATCACGATGCACTGCAGGCCCAGGGTGAAGGACAACCCGGCAGCCAGCAGCTTGCCGAAGCTATCGGCAGACCCCAGGGCGGCACGCAGGCCGCGGGAGATCAGCAGCATGTAGAGCAGGATGATCGCTGACACGCCGATCAGGCCGATTTCCTCCCCGAAGGAGGCAATGATCATGTCCGAGTTGGCCAGCGGCACCCGGTATGGCGAACCAGCGCCCAGGCCGGTGCCGAACAGGCCGCCGTCGGCCATGCCGAACAGGCCCTCGACGATCTGCATGCTGCCGCCTGTGGCCTGGTAGATCTCAGGGTCGAAGGCATTTAGCCATACGTCCAAGCGGCGGGTCACGTGGCCCATGGTCAGGCCCGCGACCACGCCGCCGGCGACAACCATCAAGGCGCCAATGAGCACCCAGGAGATCCGGGCAGTGGCCACATAGATCATCACGATGAACAGGCCGAAGAAGAGGATCGCGGAGCCGAGGTCGCGCTGCACCACGAGCACGCCGATGGACAGCAGCCAGGCAATCACCATCGGAGCCATGTCGCGCAGGCGAGGCAGCTGCAGCGGCCCGAATTTGCGTCCGGCCATCAGGATCAAGTCGCGGTTCGACGAGAGATACCCGGCGAAGAAGATCGACAGGGTGATCTTCGCGAGTTCGCCTGGTTGCAAGGAGAACATTCCCATACGGATCCAGATTCGGGCGCCGTTAATGGTTACGCCGAGCCCTGGAATCAGCGGAAGCAAGAGCAGGACAATGGATGCCAGTAGGGCGATATAGGTGAAGCGCCGCAGTATCCGGTGATCCTTGATGGCCCAGAGGACTACCGATGCAATGACGATCGCAATGGCTGTCCACAGCAGCTGGCGAGCCGACTGCGAAGTTCCTTTTGCCAAGTCAATGCGGTGAATCATGGCTAGGCCAAGGGAGTTCAACGCAATCGTGATCGGAAGTATTACCGGGTCAGCATATTTTGCGAAGATGCGCAGCAGCACGTGGACCGTGAGGGATAGCCCCGCCAGGATGCTCATCTGCACGTAGAAATCGGTATTGTCGACGTCCTCGGTGGAGCTGCCGACAAGATAAAACGCAGCACCTCCGACGCACAGGGCAAGAAGCACCAGCAGCAGCTCGAGATTGCGCCGAGGCACCGGTGCGGTTTGCACTTCGGTCATTGCATTATCTCCTGGCAGTAGGCGGGCAGTTCGAGCTGGTTGGCGGAATCCGAGGATCCGGGAACGGTGACCGGGCAGTTCTGCTTCGCGGTGACCAGAAGTTCCTGGATGATCATCTGGGCATGCTGTTGGTTCTCGGCCGAGATGGTCGACTCAACGCGCTGGCGCGAATACTCCGGCAGGGCTTCCAGCGGCACCTTGCTGACGGTGTCGACTTCGGAGAGCGAGATCGGCCCAAGTTCTTGCGGGACGCCCTTGTAGATGGCGACCTTGCCATCGACGGCGCCCACGAAGTACTGGGTTTGGGTCCACATGTAGCCCCAGACGGCCAGGGCTACGACGAGGAAGGCCGTGAGGGTCAGCAGGATCGGCATCAGCCAGCGTCGATGCTGCACCGGAGCTTCCAGCGGATCGAGCACCTCGCCGGCAGCCGGGGAACGGTGGGTCAGCAAGGCTGCAGCGCGTCGTTCGCCGGTGTGCTGGGTAACCACCGGGATTTGCCCGGTCTGCGTTGCCAGCTGGGCAGCGCCCACCAGCAGGTGGGGGCGCTGGGAAATCTCATGGCGAAGCAGCGATGCGCTGGCTTCGACATCTCCTTCGGCGGCGATGGTGAGCTGGCCGGTATCCGGCGCGGGCTCCGGCTCGGCCGGCGCCTCGCCGTCAAGGGCGGAGTTCTCGATGACCTCGAACATCACCACGGTGACATTATCCGGCGCGCCATTCTTCAGCGTGATGGCAACCAGGTCGTTGACCGCTTCATCCATGTCGGCGGTGGTGCGGATGATCTGCTCGATCACCGGAACCGGCACCGCGTCGGTGAGTCCGTCGGAGCACAGCATCCAGCGTTCGCCCGGTTCTGCCGTGAATCTCTCGACATCCAGCTCGGGAGACGCGTCCGAGTCGCCGAGCACGCGCAAAAGCACATTCTTATGCGGGTGGACCTCGGCTTCGGCCGGCTTGATGCGGCCTTCGTCGACGAGCCGCTGGACAAAGGTGTGGTCCTTGCTGATCTGCTCGAACTCACCGTGCTTCAAGCGGTAGGCGCGGGAGTCGCCGATGTGCGCCATGTGCAGGGTGTCGCCCGAGAGCAGCAGGGAAGTGACGGTCGTGCCCATGCCCGACAGCTTCGGATTGGCGCCGACGAGTTCATTGAGCACCAGATTGGCGGCCTGGATTTCGTCCGGCAACGCATTCTGCGGATCCGCGGTGGCTTCGTGGTCCAGATGCACCAGATCGAGCACGGTAGAGGCCGAAGCGACGTCGCCGCCGACGTGTCCGCCCATGCCGTCGGCAAGGACCGCCAGGTACTCGCCGGCATAGGCCGAGTCGTCATTCTTCTTGCGCACCCGGCCAACATCGGATTTCGCCGCAAATTTGAGTTTG
This sequence comes from Glutamicibacter sp. ZJUTW, assembly GCF_008370855.1. NCBI lineage: Bacteria > Bacillati > Actinomycetota > Actinomycetes > Micrococcales > Micrococcaceae > Glutamicibacter > Glutamicibacter sp. ZJUTW. The sequence goes on from NZ_CP043624.1 coordinate 28,887, forward strand.
AGGGCCATAGGCTAGGCCTTCAATTCCAGGACAGTCTTCCCGATGCGGATTCGCTGGCCGGGCTCCACTGCCTGGGCGCGTGAGAGCTGGTTGTCACCCACGAAGGTGCCGTTGGTTGAACCGAGATCCTCGATGAACCAGCGTGATCCCTGGGGGAACAGGCGGGCATGGCGTCCCGAAGCGTAGTCGTCATCGAGAACTACGGTGGCATCCTGGGCGCGGCCGAACATGATCGGCTGGCCGCGTAGCGGAATGCTGCTGCCAGCCAGCGGGCCCTCGACGACTTCCAATGAGGTGGCCGCCTTGCGCGCGGGGACTTCTGGTTCCGCCAGTTCCGGGTTCTTCTTCAGTTCACGAGCGCTGGGCTTGCCGGTGCGGGCCCGTGAACCGATAGCCAAGTCGCGGCGCATCGATCCGACAACGCTTAAAACGAGCAGCCAGATGAGGACCAAAAAGCCCAATCGGAACAGGCTTAGAACCAGATCGTTCACGCGCGGCCTCCGTTGTTCGAGGTAATCAGCCGGAAGACGATTTTCGTCTGTCCGATAGTAATGACCGAACCGTCAAATATACGGGTTTCTTCCGAAATCTTCTTGCCGTCCACGTAGGTTCCGTTGGTTGAACCCAGATCGGTGACGACGAAACTGGTCTTGCCACGGGTTTCGACACGAGCGTGCTGCCGGGAAACGCCGGAGTCGTCCACCGGAATATCGGTGCTGGCCGAACGGCCCAGCACGATCGAGTGGTGATGCAGGGCGTACCTCTGACCGGCAACCTCAAGGATGGCCTGCTTCTGCACGGGCCTCTTGGGGATCTCTGCAATCGGACGCACCGTTGGGCGTGGCTGCGCGGTGGTTGGAGGGGTTGCTGATGGAGCTGCCGGTGCCGCTGGCGCGGATGCCCGCTCCTTGACCGGTGCCGAAGCCGCTGGGCGTGAGCTGGATTCCTTGACCGAGCTGGAGATTTCCATCTCACCGGGCTTGAAATCATCATTGGAGACGAAATGGATCATGATGTCGCCATGAACTGAATAGTCCTGGGTGGCGGCATGCTCGGCGGTGACCTTTGCCATTTCATTGACGACACCCTGGCCCCAGCCCTTGGCGGTGTTGTAGTCCTTGGTGCTCAGCGAGACTACGAAGTCATTGGCCGCAAGGCTGCGGCCTTCGCTAATCGGCATGATTCCGCGGTCCATGTCATTGCGTAGCGCGGTAGTCAGTTCGACTGGCTTTAGATCTGCGGTGCTGGTGCCACGAAAGAAGCTAGTGACGACCTTCTCTAAGCCGCGTTCGACATTGTCGAGAAAGCCCATTATTCGTGCTCCTTCCTTAGGGTCCATGGCTAGTTATTACGAGCCTGCGGTCATCCTTTCCGAGCTATGAACGCAGAACTTCATATTCGATCTTACTGTTTTCAGCTGTGCAAATGCCGAAAAATCCTTGAACGGCTCAAGTGCGTCAGTATCAACGATAAAGGCACTAAAAAGGTTTCCCATGTGTCGCTAGCCACAAATGAGGGTTTCGATTAGGTGAACGGAAAATGTGTGTGTAAGCTATTTCTTGTTGCAAAGAACGAAGGCAACGAAAACAGAATAAGCGCGAGTGGCGGAATTGGTAGACGCGCTGGCTTCAGGTGCCAGTGATCGCAAGGTCGTGGGGGTTCAAGTCCCCCCTCGCGCACGAATGGAAAATAACCCTTGATCTTCGGATCGAGGGTTATTTTCTTGATTAAAAGCGCAACTGAATCGTTATCTTCCAAGGTGTGTCAGCTTGCTGGAGATCCACTGACCTTGATGCCCCGGCGCTTCAGCAACGCAGCCAGCACCCCATCGCCTGCAACAAGTTTTCCGGAATGCGAGCCATCGTAGATGCTCCCACAGCCGCAGGAAGGGCTGCGATCCTGCAAAATCGCTTCGGTGATGCCCTCGCGCTGGACCAAATCTGCGACCTTCTGGGCTCCAGCCACGAACTGCCGGCTGACATCCTCGCCGTTGACATCGAGAACGGCGGCCCGCCCTTCGAGCACGTCGTTGCCATCGCCGCCGGAAATCTCTACTGGCGGGCGCGGGGTGCTCAGTTCGCCTAATTCCTCGGCGCAGGCAGCAACAGCATCTCCGCGTGCCACAGCTTCGACGATCGCCGGGTTGGCCTTGGCCTTGCCGTTATAGCGGCAAGGGATGCCAGCAAGGCAGGAACTGACGAGCACCGGGCGTTGGATCATGACAGCAGTCTAGCCGCGTGGAAGCTGGATGCGGCTGTGCCATAGACTGCCCTTAAGCAACTGAAAGGGCTGATTCTGGTGCCAGCATCCAATGAAATCCTCGAACTGCAGGGAACTGTAGATCTGGTCAATGACCGGAAAATTCTCCGATTCGACCAGGAATCAAGCGACAAGTTGCCAAGCCGAGGACAGGTCGCGGTAGAACTTCTCCAGGCGCATGAGGGGCATACGGTGGTGATTGATCCCGACGGGCGCCGTGGCCACTGGCTGGCTCTCGATAGCCAGGGGATGCCGCAGCTATCGGCCGACGCAGGGGAGCAGGTGCAATTGGCGGCTCGCGTTGCCGGAACCTGGCCGGAAGCAAGGATCCCGCAGGACTTGGCCGGCGCCCTGGATGACGCCGATGATCTGGAAGAGGTGTGGGCGGGGCTCACCCCGATGGCCCGCTGGGAATGGGTCCGCTGGGTCGAAGCGACCAAGAACCCTTCCACGCGTGAACGCCGAGTGGATGTCAGCATTTCCAAGCTGCGCGATGGCAAGCGCCGCCCGTGCTGCTTCGACTTGTCCTCGTGCACCGATCCCGGGGTGTCAAAGAGCGGAAAGCTCATCCAGTAGCGGAAGGCTTCGTGCGGCAGATTCGATGCCGGACCCCGGAGAGGGTGGCGGGCCGGTAAAGAGGCTGAGCACTCCGCTGGACATGACGATCAGGCCCAGGGCAACGAGCAGGGCGATGATTGCCGTGACCTTGGCGGGCCATTTGCGCATGTTCATCGGTTAGCCTCCTGCGTTTTCCAGTGTCGATCCGCGGACAACCAGTGAACTTGGCAGCATGGTCTGCAGTGGATCAGGGGATTTTCCATCGAGCAGCGCACGCAGTTTCAGTGCGGCTTGGCGCCCGACTTCCTGGGCATTGAGTTCCACGGTGGTGATGGATGGGTTGGAAGTCGCCGAGTAGGGCAGATCGTCGAATCCGGCCACCGCAAGCTGCTGCGGGATGCTGAGGCCAAGCTGGCGGGAGGCATGCAGCACGCCGAACGCGTGGTTGTCGGTTGCGCATCCCAGCGCGGTTACGCCGGCTTCCCGCCACGTGGGCCAGTGCTGGCTGAAAGCCGCCGAAGCCGCGGCGACGTCGATCATCGAGCTGGCGACAGAAGCAGGCAGGACCTCGATGCCGTATTCCTTGGCCGCTGCCAAGAACGCTTCGCGGCGCACGGCCAAGGTCTCGGTGCCGGTGCTCGCATCCAGGTAGGCGGCCCTGGTGTGTCCCTGTGCGGCGAAATGGGCTGCGACATCCCGCGCGCCCTGGGCGACATCCATATTCACTGCGGGAATCGCCGGATCGATGCCCGGGGCATCCAGGGCCACCAGGGGAAGGGTGCTGGAGATTTCTTCGAGGAAGTCCTGGCTCGGGGCATGGACCAGCAGCCCGGCCGGGCGAAGACCCATGATCTTCCTGGTCTCGCTGGCACTGGGGGAGACTCCGGCATCGGTGACCGAGAGCAGCAGCTGGTAGTCGCTGGCCAGGACCGAGCGCACGCCGGCGATGACCTTGGCGAAGAACGGGTTGGAGATGTCCGGGGCCACCAGGACGACCAGCGAGCTGACGCCCTTGGCCAGCGAGCTGCCGATGCTGTCGACGAAGTAGCCCAGCTCGCGAATCGACTCGCGCACGCGCTGTTCATTCGCGGCCGATACCCGGCCCGCTGATTTTCCGTTGGCAACAAGTGAGACCGTTGCGGTAGAAACGCCGGCGTGTTCGGCGACCATTGCTGCGGTGACGCGGCGCGGAGCGCGCGAGTTGCCGGACTTTTCACCATTCTTCATGGCTCCATCGTAGTCGGAATCGCGGTGCGCCACCGCTTTTAGTTAAGCGCTTGACGAAAGTGCGCGGGCGCGAAAGAATTATCAATGGATGACTATCCGCCCTCCACGACTTAGCTGCCGGCCGTCAGTCGGCAGAGCGAAAGAAGAATCCATGACCCAGGACAGCAATGCCCCGCGCAAGATCATTTTGGACTGCGACCCGGGCCATGACGACGCCGTGGCAATGATTCTTGCCCATGGCAATCCAAAAATCGAGCTGCTGGCGGTGACCACCGTGGCCGGCAACCAGACCCTGGACAAGGTCACTGCCAACGCGCTGGCCGTCGGCACCATCGCCGGGATCACCGGCATTCCCTTCGCGGCAGGCTGCGCCCGCCCGCTGGTGCGCGAGGTGGAAACCGCCGGAGAGGTCCACGGGGATTCCGGGATGGACGGACCAGCGCAGCCGGAATCGAGCATCGAGCTTGATGAACGCCACGCAGTGGACGTCATCATCGATCTGGTGATGAGCCATGAACCCGGTGAAATCACCCTGGTGCCCACCGGCGCCTTGACCAATATCGCCTTGGCCGCCCGGAAGGAACCGCGCATCGTCGAACGCGTGCGCGAAGTGGTGCTGATGGGCGGCGGCTACCACACCGGCAACTGGTCGGCGGTGGCTGAATTCAATATCAAGATCGACCCCGAGGCAGCGCACATCGTCTTCAACGAGGCCTGGCCGGTGGTCATGGTCGGCTTGGACCTGACCCACCAGGCGCTGGCCACCACCGAGGTGGTCGAGCGCATCGAGAAGATCGGCACCGGGCCATCGACCTTCGTGCGCGAGCTGATGGACTTCTTCGCCCAGGCCTACCGCGACCACCAGGGCTTCGACGCGCCGCCGGTGCATGACCCGTGCGCCGTGGCCTACGTGATCGACCCGGATGTGGTGCGTACCGTCAAGGCGCCGGTGAGCGTCGAGCTGCGTGGCGAGCTGACCTTGGGAATGACAGTCACGGACTTCCGTGCGCCGGCTTCCGCCGACTGCAATACCTCGGTGGCAGTGGACCTGGACCACGAAGGCTTCTGGAATCTGGTGGTAGACGCGCTGGAATGTATCGGAGAGGTCACGCTCGGAAAATAGAACGACTTTGCGCAATGTGGGGCAGGTCAATGCCAATCGCGCCTAGACCTGCATAAACTGGAGGGAATCGCAGAACAGGAGGCGCCATGGCGGAAAAAACCCCGCACCAGAACGTGACTTTCCCTTCTTCAGGTACGCAAGCGCACGGCTATCTCGCATTGCCCGAGTCCGGCAAGGGCCCCGGAGTGATTGTGATCCAGGAATGGTGGGGGCTGACCGACCATATCCGCGATGTGGCAGACCGGCTGGCGGCGCAGGGTTTCGTGGCGCTGGCCCCGGACCTCTATGGCGGCTGGATCACGCATGACGGCGAGGAAGCCGGGCAGATGATGTCCGAGCTTCCGGAAGCCGTTGGCGCCCAGCTGCTGGGCGGTGCAGTGGACTACCTGCTGGCCAATGAGCATGTCACCAGCCAGAAGCTTGGCGTCATCGGCTTCTGCATGGGTGGCGGATTCGTGCTGCAGATGGCAGCCCAGCAGGGCGATAGGATTGCCGCGGCCGTGCCTTTCTACGGCATCGGCCAGGGCGTACCCAACAATTTTTCCGGTGTCCGCGCCGCCATCCAGGGACATTACGCGAACCTGGACCAGATGTATCCGCCAGAGCAGGCCAAGGCCCAGGAAGAGCAGATCCGCCGGGAATCAGGCGCGGAAGTCCAGTACTTCTACTACGACGCCAATCATGCGTTCCACAACGACGAGAATCCCGCCGGCAACTACGATCCCGAGCGGGCGGCCATCGCATGGCAGCGCGCCGTGGACTTTTTGCAAGCAAAAGTGGCCTGAAGGCCATAAAGTGTTACCCATCACTTAAAGCATCACTCATATGAAGGAGAACAATATGTCTGAAACCATCATCGTAGGCGTCGACGGTTCCGAAACCGCACAGCGCGCTGCCCGCCGCGCCGCAGAACTCGCCGTCAAGCTGGACGCTGACCTGGTGGTCATCACCGCTCACGCATCGGATAACACCGAGGTCGTTTCCATCGGTTCCGATACCTGGATCCTGGACGACGCAGAGCAGGCCCGCAAGCTCGCACAGCGCGTGGCCAACGACGTGAAGAACGCCGTTCCAGGCGTGAAGGTCACCGCTGCAGCCGGCCACGGCAAGCCAGGCGACGTGCTGATCTCCGACGCCGAGGACCGCAAGGCTTCGATGATCGTCGTCGGCAACGTCGGCATGAAGGGCCTGGGCCGCGTGCTCGGTTCCGTTGCTTCCTCGGTAGCCCACTCGGCACCATGCGACGTGCTGGTCGTGAAGACCGACAAGTAGGCCTCCAAGCTTGCGCAAGCGCAGGCGGGCACCGGTGCACCGGTGCCCGCCTGCACCATTTAACCCGGCAGCGCGTAGGCTTAACCCGTGCAGAAACTTCGAATCGCCTACGTCACCGGCGTCACCCCCGGCAAATGGATGGACCGCTTCCAGGAGCGTTATCCGGCCATCGAGCTGAAAGCCTGGCGCCTGGATGAGGGGGAAATCCTGGACCTGCTGGCCGCCGGCGAGGCCGACGCGGTGTTCGTGCGCTACCGCGGGGATTCGCCCAAGGACGCGACGCGCCACGTCATCCCGCTCTATGAGGAGCTCGAAGTGGTCTGCGCGGGCAAGGACCACGATGTGGAGTACTACGAGGAATCAGTGCCGCTGGACATCGTCGAGTCGTTTCCGCAACTGGACCTGGCCGATTACCCTCAATCCGTGGGCGGCTTTCCGGTAGCGATGGAGGTCGTCGCCTCTGGAGCCCAGGTGCTGCGCACCACGCAGTCAATCGCCCGGCTCTTCGCCCGCAAGGACGTGGTGGTGCGCCTCATCGAAGACGGCTCGCCAACCCAGGTCGGCATCGCCTGGCCGACCGCCACCGAGGACACTGCAGTGCTCGAGGAATTCATCGGCATCGTGCGCGGACGCACCGCCAGCTCCTCGCGGCAGAATTCGGTGCGCAACCAGGAGCAGAAGGCCAAGCGCATCAACGAGCAGAAGAAAGCCAAGGAAAAGGCCAAAGCCAAGGCAAAACAGCAGGCCAAGAGCCCATCCAAGAAGCCGCAAGGGGCCAAGGCCAAGCCACGCAAGCGCCACTGACAATCCATCACGTGACGCAGGTTACGTGAGAGAGTTAGGGGTATGAAGCAATTCGATACCCTCACCCTGAGCACCCAAGGCTCGGCCCTCATCCTGACCGTAGACCAGCCAAAGTCGCTGAACGCACTGGCAAAAGAGGTTGTCAACGACCTTGAATCCTTCCTGGACTGGTTCGAGACCACCGGATACGAATACCGCGGACTGATCATCACCGGCGCCGGGGAGAAATCCTTTGTCGCCGGGGCGAATATCGTCCAGATGAACTCCATGGACGAGGCCACGTTCACCGCTTACGCCAAGCAGATGCACGCCGTGACCGAGCGCCTGGAGTCGCTGCACGTCCCGGTCATTGCCGCAGTCAATGGCTTCGCCCTGGGCGGTGGCTGCGAGCTGGCGCTGGCCTGCGATTTCATCTACGCCTCCGAGCGGGCCAGCTTCGGCCAGCCGGAAGTCAACCTGGGCCTGGTGCCCGGCTTTGGCGGCATGGTGCGCCTGCCGCGCCGCGTGGGCAACGCGATGGCCCGCGAGCTGATCTTCACCGGGCGGCGCATCAAGGCCGAGGAAGCATTGCGCATCGGCCTGGCCAACCGGGTGGTCCCCGCTGAGCAGCTGCTCGACGTCGCCGTGGCGGCCATCGAAGAAGCCGCGGCGGTCTCTCCCACCGCTATCTCCATTGCCAAGCGCGCCATGGTTTCGATGGACGGGCTGGACACGCATCAGGGGCTGGGTCGCGAAGTCGACGCGTTCCTCCAGGCTTACCACACCGCCGACTCGGTGGAAGGCCGGTCCGCCTTCGTCGAGAAGCGCTCGCCGGTCTTCCCGGGCAACTAGCCGGGCGGCCAGCCATGCACTACGGGGCGCACCGGGACCAGTACGTCCAGTTCTACGAGCCCGAACGCATCACCGCCCGCGGAGCGGTGATGATCATCCACGGCGGATACTGGCGTGAGAAGTACACGGCCAGCCTCGGCGTGCCCTTGGCGCAGGATCTCGCTGCCCGCGGGATTCCCGCCTACAACCTCGAATACCGGCGCGGGCCGGGCAGTGCGGCGAAAATGCTGGCCGATGCCCGGCTCGCCCTGGGCCTGGTCAAGGAAGAAGGGCCGATCACGCTCATCGGCCATTCGGCCGGGGCCCAGCTGGCCTGCGTGCTGGCAGCCCATGACCAGCGGGTCTCCCAGGTGATCAGCCAAGCCGGGGTGCTGGACCTGGAAACCGCCCAGCGGCTGAAGCTCAGCGACAGCGCGGTGGAGGAGATGCTCGGCGGTGCGCCACTGGGCGCCTGCAATCCGGTGGAATTATGGCCAATGCCTGCCCGTGTCGTAATCTTTCATGGACGGGACGATGGCGATGTTCCGCCAAGAATTGCCCGCATCGCGGCCCAGAAAGCGGCCGCGCTCGGACAGGAGCACAGCTTCTCGCTGTTCGACGGCGACCACTACACCTGGATCGATCCGCACAGCAGCCAATGGGCTGCCTGCGTGCGGGCCCTGTCCCCACTGCACTACTGAAGGAGCAGCATGAACCCGACGGTGATCGGCGAGGCCCTCGTTGACGTCCTGGCCTCCGGCATTGCCCCAGCCCAGGAGTTCGTCGGGGGCAGCCCGCTGAACGTCGCGGTGGCGCTCTCCCGGCTGGGCTACCCGGGGACCCTGATCTCCCGCTGGGGCGCCGATGACAAGGGCCGGAAGATCGAGCAGTACCTGCAGGAGAACAACGTGGCCTACCTGGGCGGGGCCGACGACCAGGCCACCGTCATCGCCCACGGCATCCTCGACCCGGCCGGCGGCGCGGCCTTCGCGTTCAATGCCTACTGGCAGATGCCGACCATCGGTCCGGAGCTGGCCCAGGACGCCGAGCTGGTGCACACCGGCTCCATCGCCACCCTGTTCAGCCCCGAAGAGCTGCTCCCGCTGCTCTCGGCGGCGCGCACCCACGCCACCATCAGCTACGACCCGAACCTGCGCCCGTCGCTGGTGACCAACCATGCGCAGACCGTCGCCGAGGTCGAGCGCTTCGTCGGCCAGGCCGACGTGGTGCGGGTTTCCGGCATCGATTTGAAGTGGCTGTACCCGATGCGCTCGGTCCAGGACTCGGCTCGGGCCTGGCTGGACATGGGTCCGGCGATCGTGGTTTCCACCGCAGGCTCGCGCGGCTCCTGGGGAGTGGTCCGCGCCGGCGACGCCGAATTCACTGCTCCCTCGGTCGAGGTGACCGATACTGTGGGGGCCGGCGACACGTTCACCGCGGCGCTGCTGTGCTGGCTGGCCGAGCACGGACTGATTGGCGCGGCCAACCGGGAGAAGCTGAACCAGCTGCAGATTGGCGAGTTGTCCCAGGCCCTGGAATTCGCGGCCATGGCCGCCGCGGTGACCGTGCAGCGTGCCGGAGCGAATCCGCCGCGCCGCCAGGAGCTGTAGATGATCAAGCTGATCGCGTCGGACCTCGACGGCACCATCGTCGCCAAGGACGGCACCATTTCCGAGCGGACCAAGCGCGCTTTCATCGAGGCCCGCGAGTCCGGCATCCAGATTGTCTTCGTCACCGGACGCCCCTTCCGCTGGCTCACCCCGATCATCGAGGCCTTCGGCGGGATGGGCAAGGTCATCTGCTCCAATGGCGCGGTGCTCTACGACCTGGAGCAGGATGAGGTGATCTGGTCGCGCACGCTCAGCGCGGCCACCGCGCGCAAGGCGAGCGAAATCATCCTGGAGCTGGAACCGAAGGCGGCCTTCGCCGCGGAGACCACCAAGGGGCTGCACCTGGGCGATGGATTCGCCGACCGCCACCACAACTTCGGCGTGCAGGCGGTGCTGGATCTGACCAGCGACTCCATTGATTCCGAGGGCATCGTGAAGTTCCTTGCCCGCTCCCCGCACCTGCCGATCGACAAGTTCTATGCCTCGGCCGGGCCGCAGCTGGCCCAACTGGTTTCGGTGACCCATTCGGCCTTCGACGTGTCCCTGCTGGAAATGGCGCATGTGGATATCCACAAGGCCACCACGCTGCATGAGTACTGCCAGCGCCTGGGCATTGCCGCCGACGAGGTGATGGCCTTCGGCGACATGCCCAATGACATCGAAATGCTCGAATACGCGGGCCACGGCTACGCGATGTCCTCCGGGCACCCCACCACGCTGGCCTCCGCCCGATTCCGCGCGCCCTCGCTGGCCGAGGACGGGGTAGCCCAAGTCATCGAGGACCTGCTGAAATGACCTACGCCTTTTCGCACCGAGGGGTGCGCACAGGGAACGAGGAGAATACGCTGCTCGCCTTCCAGCGCGCCGCGGAACTGGGCATCACCCACTTCGAATCGGACGTGCACGCCTCGGCGGATGGCACCGTCTACCTCTTCCACGACCACACCTTGGATCGGGTCACCGACGCCAGCGGGAATTTCAACGGCTTCACCGACGCACAGCTGGCAGAGGTCCGCGCAGGCGGGCAGCCGCTGTGCACGCTTGACGAGCTGCTTGATGCCTTTGGGCACGCCACGCTGAACCTGGACGTCAAGGACGAGCACGTGATCGGGCCGCTGGCCGAGCTCATCGAGCGACGGAAAGCCCACGGGCAGATTGCCCTGGCATCCTTCTCCACGGCGCGCAGCGCCGCGGTGGGCCACCTGCTCTCCGCGCCGATCCGGCGCTCGCCGGGGCAACGCGAAATGGTTGCCATCTGGCTGTGCGCCCACCTGCTGGGCTGGGTTCCGAAGCGCCTGCTGGCGGACTACTGGGCAGTCCAGGTGCCGCTGAAGCAGGGCATCTTGCCGGTGGCGACGCGCCGCTTCATCAAGGCGGTCCACCGCGCCGGCGCGCAGGTGCATGTCTGGGTCATCGATGACGAGCCGACCATGCGGCTGCTGATGGACCGCAAGGCCGACGCCATCATGAGCGATGACGCGGCCTTGCTGGTACGGGTTCTCGGCTCCTGAACCGAGCCTGGGAAATATGCCCTAGGAGATATCCAGGGTACCCAGCACGGCCGGGGCATGCTCCTGCAGGTGATCGTCGCTGGCATCCAAGAGCAGGCGCAGCCAGGTCTCGTGCTGCGAGAGCGGCGCAACCAGGCAGGCCGGATTGATCAGGTCGTAGAGCTCATCGGGCGAGCCGTAGTCGGAGAACTGGTCCAGGTACGCGAAGAGCACCTTCATCACGCGCTCGTCGCCGGTTTCGCAATCCCACGCCTCGCACATGGCGGCCAGCGGAGTGTTCAGCGAGGAGAAGGGGTGCGCCCAATGCGCGGAGCCCAGATTCAGGATGCGGCCGTGCTCTCCGGTTTCGCTTGGCACCACGACCTGCGACAAGTCGAAGTTGCCGTGCTCGATGCTCAGCGGCACCGCACCGGCATGCAGGGCGTCGGTGGCCTTCTTCAGCGCACCCAGATGCGAGACCAGGTTATCCGCGCTGGAACCATCCAGGTACAGCGGGTGGGAGGGGTCCAATGACACGTGCATCATCAGCGCCTGCTCGTACTGCTCGGGCAGGAACTGCGGGTCAACCACGGTGACCCCGGAATCGAAGAATTCGTCCTCGTGGCCCATCAGCGCGACCTGGAAGGAGCCGAGCGAGGCCATGGCCAGCTCCCAGTTCTCCACCGAATCGCCCAGGTCCGCCAGGGTGTGCCCGTAGTCCGGGCTGAGCATGTAACCGGCGATCCGGTCGATGGCCAACGGCATCACCACGCGGTCGGGCAGCAGCTGGCCGGCAACGACCGTGGTGGCCGGCTCGGAGGCCAGCCCCGGAGCGTTGGCGCTGAAGATCAGGTCGGCGGCATCGGTCTGCACCGTTGCCTGGATCTGGTGCAGATCGGCAGGCCAGAAGTCAGGTCCTGCGGTGCGCGCGATGCCGTAGGCCTCGCACGCAGCGTCGATCCATTCGGCGGTAGCCTCACGCCAGTCATCGCTATTCCATGCATCTATCCACTGAGCCACATTCTTATCGTAGTATGTCGAAGCAAGCGCGTTGAGTTGCTACGGTAAGGACTACGGCCAGTAATACGCTCCTCTTTCGAAGGATTTCGATTGTGAACGCTTTTCGTCCTGAGTACCGACATCGTGATTACAAGGCCGTCCTCTTCGATCTGGATGGCGTGATCACCCCGACCGCGCTGCTGCATCGCAAGGCGTGGGAAGAACTTTTCACCGGCTTTTTCGACAAGCACCCGGGCGTGGCACCGTACACGACCGCGGACTACTTCAACCTGCTTGACGGCCGTCCGCGCTATGACGCGGTGGCCGCCATCCTCGAATCCCGCGGCATCCAGTTGCCGCGCGGCGAGGAAAGCGATCAGCCCGGCGAGGACAGCATCTGCGCCCTGGGGAACATGAAGAATGAGAAGTTCACGCAGGTGCTGCAACGCGACGGGATCGACCCCTACGCCGGTTCCGTGGCCTTCCTGCAGCAGGTGCTGGAGGCCGGGCTGGACGTCGCGGTGGTGTCTTCCTCGCGCAATGCGCGGATGGTTCTGGCTGCCGCCGGATTGGCTGGCCATTTCCCGCTGGTGATGGGCGGGCAGGAAGCCGCTGCACGCCAGCTTGCAGGCAAGCCGGCCCCGGACACGTTCCTGGCCGCCGCCGCGGATCTGGGCTGGCGTCCGGAGGAATGCGCAGTCATCGAGGACGCCACCAGCGGGGTGAGCGCGGCGCGTGCCGGAGGCTTCGGCGTCATCGGCGTGGCCCGTGAAGACAACGAGGCGGCCCTGCTGGACGCCGGCGCCCATTTCGTGGTCCATGACCTGTCCGAGCTGGTCTCCGAGCATGACGCCAAGGCCTGGGAAGAAGACTCCTGGTCGCTGTGGCGCGGGAACCAGCGCGAAAGCGGCGGCGCCGAGGACACGGTGTTCTCCCTGGGCAACGGCTTCCTTGGCGCGCGGGCGGCGCAACTGGGCTTGGGGGACCAGGCCGGCGGCACCTTCATCAACGGGCTGCATGAGACCTGGGAAATACGCCATGCCGAGAGCGCCTTCGGGCTGGCTGAAACCGGCCAGACCATGATCAGCGCCCCAGATTTCCGCACCATGCGCGTCTTCATCAATGACGAGGCCCTGGAAGTCGGCCGCACCGAGATGGTTCGTGACGAACTGCGCCTGGATTTCCTTGACGGGACGCTGACCGCGCACACCCTGTGGCGAACTGCAGAAGGCCACCGCGTGGCCGTCACCGCGCGCTCGATGATCTCCTTCACCGATCGCCATCTGGCGCTGCAGGACGTGCATGTGCGCCTGCTTGATGCCCCGGCCCAGGTGCTGATCCAGTCCTCGGTGATCGGGTATCCTTCCAGCCGCCAGGTGGCGTCCCCGCAGGAAGCCGATGCCTTGGGCCCCGTTGACCCGCGCAAAAGCGAGACGGTCCGTGCCAATCCGCTGCACCCTGCCGGCATCCACAGCGATGGGCCGCGGCTGGGCATCTCCTACGAGGTCCTCGGATCGGGGATGTCGGTAGCGGCAATGGTCCAGCACGAGGTGTCAGCCACCGGCGGGACGCAGGCAGAACTGTCCGTGGACCGCAAGGTACGCGATGACCGCGCGGATGAAGTGATCAGCGCCAGGCTGGACGCCGGGCAAGGCGTGCGCGTTTCCAAGTTCGCGGTCTACCACTCCTCGCGGCGCCATCCGGCCCAGGAGATGCTCTTGCGTTCGGAGCGGGCCTTGGAGCATCTGGTGCCGTTGGGGATCGATGAGCACTTCCGCGCCCAGCGCCGCTTCATGGCTGATTACTGGGAACGCAGCGATGTGCAGGTGGATACCGATGAGCCCGAGCTGCAGCGCAAGATCCGCTGGAACCTGTTCCAGCTCGCCCAGGCCGCCGGCCGGGCCGACGGACTGGGCATCAGCGCCAAGGGCGTGAGCGGCAACGGCTATTCCGGGCATTACTTCTGGGATACCGAGATCTATGTGATGCCGTTCTTGACCTACACGAACCAGCAATGGGCGCGCAATACGCTGCGCGCCAGGGTCTCGATGATTCCGGCAGCGACCCGGCGGGCGCGGACCATGAACGAGGAAGGCCTGCTCTTCCCCTGGCGCACGATCAACGGCGAGGAAGCCAGCGCCTATTATCCGGCGGGTACGGCGCAGTACCATATCAACGCCGACGTGGTGTATTCGCTCAACCGGTACCTCGGGGTCATGGAGGACGACGAATTCCTGCTGGCCGGCGGGGCCGAGATCCTCGTGGGCACCGCGCGCATGTGGGCTTCGCTGGGGTTCTGGCGCGGCGAGCCGGGCAACGAGCGCTTCCACATCCATGGGGTCACCGGGCCCGATGAGTACACGGCGGTGGTCAACGACAACCTCTACACCAATGTCATGGCGCGCTTCAATCTGCGCCGCAGCGCCCAGCTGCTCTCCGAAATGGCCCAGGAGCATCCGCGCGAGTACGCGGAACTGGCCAGCCGGCACGCGCTGGAAGACGAGGAGCTCGAGCTGTGGCTCAAGGCTGCCGACTGCATGCACATCCCGTATTCGGAAGCTGTCGGAATCCACCCGCAGGACGAGCACTTCCTGAACCGCGAAGTCTGGGACCTGGCTAATACCGGTGCGGATAAGCGGCCGTTGCTGCTGCACTACCACCCGTTGGTGATCTACCGCTTCCAGGTGATCAAGCAGGCCGACGCGGTGCTGGCGCTCTGGCTGCGGTCCAGCGATTTCACTGACGAGCAGAAGCTCGCCGACTTCAACTACTACGATCCGCTGACCACGGGAGACTCGACGCTCTCTGCCACGGTGCAGTCGATCCTCGCCGCGGAGGTGGGGTACCGGGATCTCGCCTGGGAGTACTTCGAGCATGCGCTGAACGTGGATCTCCAGAACCTGCACGGCAACACCGCTGACGGCGTGCACGTGGCGTCGACCGGCGGGGTCTGGTCGGCGCTGGTCTACGGCTTTGCCGGGCTGCGCGACGATGACGACCGGCTGCGCTTCGATCCGCGGCTCCCGGAGAGATTCCGGGCCCTGCGTTTCAACCTGGGGTGGCGGGGCATGCGGATTTCTGTATGCTTGCGCCCCGAAGCCATCGAGTTCACCCTGCATGGGGAATTCTCGCGTCCGATCTGGGTGCGCGGCCAGCAGGTCGACCTGCAGCCAGGGCAAGCTATCAGCGTTGCGCTCGCCGGACAGGGCCCGCTGCTGGAAGGCAGGCCAAGCCTGGAGCATGTCCTCTCGCTGCAACGGGAGGCCGGCGCGGAGGTGCCCAACAAGGCCTGGTAGGCGGCGCGGAATGCAAAGGAGGCAAGAACCCGGTTTGGGTTCTCGCCTCCTGGTGCGCGACGCGCACGGTTCACCGCCAGGGATGCCTAGAGGGTCATCTCCTCCAGCTGGCGCCCCTTGGTTTCCTTGACCAGGAAGATCACGAAGATCAGCGACAGCAGCGCGAAGCCCGCGTAGATTCCGTAGGCCAGTGCCAGGCCAGCCTCGGCCAGCGCGGGGAAGGTGGTTGAGACCGCGAAGTTGGCGATCCACTGCGCCGCGGCTGCCACGCCCAGGGCCATGGCGCGGATCGAGTTCGGGAAGATCTCGCCGAGCAAGACCCATACGGCCGGACCCCAGGTGGCGCCGAAGCCGACGACGAACAGGTTCGCCGAGACCAGGGCGATAATGCCCCAGCTGCCCGGCAGCGACACGGCGCCGTCGATGGTGACCGACTGGGCGAAGGCCACCGCCATCATGCCCAGCGACAAGGTCATGATGGCCGAGCCGATGGCGAGCAGCAGCTTGCGTCCCAGCACGTCGATCAGCAGCACCGCCACGATTGTTGCCATCACGTTGGTCACCGAGGTGATCAGCGAAATCGTGAAGGAGTCCGATTCGGCAAAGCCGACGGACTTCCACAGCGTGGTGGAGTAGTAGAAGATCACGTTGATGCCGACGAACTGCTGGAAGACCGAGAGCAGGATGCCGACCCACACCAGCGGGTGGAAGCCGAAGCGTCCCAGCAGGTCCTTGAAAGCCTGGCGCCGCTCGATGTGCACGGTGGCGCGGATCTCCTCGATCTTCTTCTCGGTATCGGCTCCGGCCTTCATGCCCATATCGCGGGTCAGCACGGCAGCTGCCTCGACATAGCGGCCGCGCTCGACCAGATAGCGCGGGGATTCCGGAAGCCGCAGTGAGAGCAGGCCGTAGAGCGCCGCTGGAACCAGCAGCGACAGGTACATCCAGCGCCAGGCGGCCAAGCCGAATAGGCCGACGGCATCTGCCGAGCCCATCACGAAGACCAGCAGCGCGCTGACCAGGAAGGCCACGAAGATGCCCAGCACGATGGCCATCTGCTGCATGGTGCCAAGGCGTCCGCGGTGCGCGGCGGGGGAGACCTCGGCGATGTAGGCAGGGGCGATCACCGAGGCGAAGCCCACGCCGATGCCGCCGACGATGCGCCAGATGATCAGGTCGGCCACGCCGAAGCACAGGCCGCAGCCGAGGGCCGATGCGGCCAGCAGGATGGAGGCGATGAGCATGGTGCGCACGCGTCCCACGCGTTCGGAGACCAGGCCGGCCACCCATGCTCCCAGTGCCGCGCCGAGCAGGGCGCAGGAAACGGTGAAGCCGATGGTTACCGCGTTGAGCCCGAATTCGTGCTCGACGGCGTCCACGGTGCCGTTGACGATCGATGAGTCATATCCGAAAACGAACCCGCCCAAGGCCGCCCCGAGGGCGATGAAGATGAGTCGCGCGGAGAGTTTTCCGTCTGGTGTTGTCGCAGTCACAATGTGCCATGCTATCGGATTCGAGCGCCGCAGAATCCAGATTTTCCGAATTTTCTTGGGAGATCAATCACAATTTGGAAGGATTCCTTACTTTAACGATTTGCGTGGCCTAAACAACCGTTTTGCTTCACGCCTGACCAGCCCGGAAATTCCCGTACAAAAAGGCAGGCCGGCAGTGCGCTAACGCGCACTGCCGGCCTGCCGAAATATTTCTTGCTAGATTTCCGCGCTCTTCTGCGCGTCGGCCAAGTCGTTGCCGCGCAGCTTGGCCACGGCACTCATCAGGTGGAAGACCACCAGCGTGGCGATCGAGCCCAGGGCGATGCCGCCGAGCTGGAACTGGCCGAAAGCGATTTCGCTGGTCACCGCGATCGCGATGATCAGGCCGGTGCCGGCGGTCATCAGGTTGATCGGATTGCCGAAGTCCACCTTGGCCTCGATCCACAGGCGCGCGCCGACGATGCCGATCATGCCGTAGAGCACGATGCCCAGGCCGCCGATCACGCCCACCGGAATGGTGCCGATCAAGGCGCCGAACTTCGGCAGGAAGGCCAGGGACATGGCCACGATCGCGGCGATCCAGTAGGCGGCGGTGGAGTACACGCGCGAGGCGGCCATGACGCCGATGTTCTCGGCGTAGGTGGTGGTCGCCGAGCCGCCGCCGAAGCCGGCGAGCACGCTGGCGGCGCCATCAGCCATCAGCGCCCGTCCGTTGAACGCCGACAGGTCGCGGCCGGTCATCACGCCCACGGTGCGCACATGGCCGATATTCTCGGCGATCAGCACGAAGACCGCAGGCAGGAACATCAGCGCGGTATCGAAATGGAAGGTCGGGGTGTGGAACTCGGGCAGGCCGAACCATGCGGCGTCGCCCACCTTGGAGAAGTCCACCTGGCCCTGGGCCAGCGCCACCAGGTAGCCGCAGACCAAGCCGACAAGGATCGAGAGCCGGCCCAGCAGGCCCTTGAAGGCCACCGTGGCCACCACGGTGAAGATCACCGTGAGGAAGGTGGTCAGCGGGAAGTCCTTCATCGGGGCCAGGGTGGCGCTGGCCAGGTTCAGGCCGATCAGCGCAACAATGGTGCCCATGACCACCGGCGGCATCAGCGCGTGGATCCAGCCGGTGCCGGTCTTCTGCACGATCAGACCGACGATGAACAGCAGCACGCCGGTCATCACGATGCCGCCCAGGGCGCCGGACATGCTGTGCGACCCGGTGGTCGCGACCACCGGGGCGATCAGGGCAAAGGAGGAACCCAGGTAGCTGGGCACCTTGTTCCTGGTCATCAGCAGGAAGATGATGGTGGCCAAGCCGGTGAACAGCAAGGTGGTGGTCACCGGGAATCCGGTCAGCGTCGGAACCAGGATGGTGGCGCCGAACATCGCCAGGATGTGCTGGGCGCCGATGGAAACGGTCTGCGGCCAATGCAGCCGCTCATCCGGGGCAACTACCTCGCCTTCGGTGATGGTCTTGCCGTTGCCGTGGATGCTCCAACTCATGATTCCTCTTCCCGGCCCTGCGGGTTTCAGGCCGTAGAGAATTCTACTCGGTTCTCGTGGGCCTGCGCGAAGAACGCCAGCTCGTGCTCGCTGGAACGCAGGAACGCCTGGCGCATTTTCTCGCGCAGCGCCGGGTCGGCCAGCGTCCACGCGGTGCGCACCATCTCGATCGCCTGGGCGGTGGCCTCGTCGAATTCCGGGGAGGAATAGGTCTCCAGCCAGTCGCCGTAGGGGTGCCCGGCATGGTTGGCCGCCGCCAGCCGCTTGCCGATGTCCTGGTAGAGCCAGTAGCACGGCAGGATTGCGGCGATCAGCTCCGCATAGCTGCCGGTGCAGGAGGACAGGTGGTTCACGTAGTTCAGCGTGGTCGCCGAAGGGTTCGCCAGCCCTTCCACCAGGTGGCTGCGGTGCAGCTGCAGCTCGCCCTCGAGGATCTGCCCGGCGCCCTTGGCCCAGAAGCGCTGCGCATCCAGGTCCGGGGCCAGCGCGCTGGCCTGCGCCAGCACCTGGGCGTAGCGCTGCAGGTACAGGGCGTCCTGGGCCAGGTAGTACTCGAACTTCTCGCGTTCCAGGCTGCCGTCGGCCAGCTGCATGATGAACGCCAGCTCGTCGATGCCCGCACGCAGGTCCGCGATGTCCTCCCACCAGCCGTTCATCGGATCAGCGCCGGCGAAGAACCCGGCGAAGTGGTTGACCGGGCCGTGCCCGCTACCCACCTGCAGCTGGTCGGCCGCCGCAATTGCCGCCGACAGATACGCCTTGGACTGCTCCAACGCGGCGGTCCAGTCTCCGGTGGCCGCGAAGCGGGTGGCCAGGGCGCTGGAGAGGGTGCAGCCGGTGCCGTGGGTGTTCTTGGTGGCATGGCGCGCACCGTGCAGCTCGCAGAGCACCCCGTCCGCTGCTACCAGCGCGTCGGGGCAGTCCGCCCCGGCCAGATGCCCGCCCTTGGCCAGCACCAGGGCCTCGTGCTTGGCCGCCAGGCGCTGGGCCTGGCGCAGCACCTCGTCCCATGATGCGGCTACCGGCTCGCGCAGCAGGCTGGCCAGTTCCAGCAGGTTCGGGGTGATCACCGTGGCCCGGTCCAGCAGCGAATCGAGCGCCGCTTCGCCATCGAGCAGGCGGTCTCCGCTGGTGGCCACCATGACCGGGTCCAGGACTACCGGAGCATCCACGGTGTCCAGCCAGCCGGTGACTGCGCGGATCACCTCGGCGTTGGCGAGCATCCCGATCTTGATTGCATCGATGCGGATATCCGCGCTGATGGCTTCAAGCTGGGCGAGGACGAAATCGCCGCTGATCGCCTGCACCCCGGACACCCCATGGGTGTTCTGCGCGGTCAAGGCGGTGATCACGCACATTCCGTAGCCGCCGTTGGCGGCAATGGCCTTCAGATCCGCCTGGATTCCGGCGCCACCGGAAGGATCGGATCCTGCAATGGACAAGATGTTCATTTGGCGGCCTCCCATGCCGAAACGAGCTGCGCGCTGGCCTGCTGCGGATCCTCTGCATTGCAGATGGCGCGGACCACTGCCATGCCCGCTCCGCCGCCGGCACGGATGGCTGCCGCGTCCTCGTGGGTAATGGCGCCGATTGCCACGCAGGGCAGCGAGGCCAACGTCGTGGCACGCGCAAAGCCGTCGAGGCCCAGGGGAGTGGGATGGTCCTTCTTCGTCGGGGTGGCGCGGACGGCCCCCACACCGAGATAGTCGATGACCGCGGCGTCCTTGTTCGCCTGGGACAGTTGCTCATCGCTGGAAGCGCTCAGTCCGATGACGCCTTCGCCGATGATCTGCCGGGCCAACTGCACCGGCACATCCTTCTGCCCGATATGGATGCCGTTCACGGCTGCACCGGCAGCCCGCGCCGCGAGGTAGACGTCGATGCGGTCATTGATCAGCAACTGGGCCTTGCCCTCGGTGAGCTTGGCGGCCGCGCAGGCCAGCTCGAAGAATTCCCGGGCGGTTTCATCCTTGGCGCGCAGCTGGATCCACTGGATTCCTCCGGCGACGGCGCTTTCGATCACTTCCAGGGTGCTGCGCGGGGTGCAGCTGGCAGTATTGGCTACTAGGTAGGCTCCGTAATCATGCATGGTTCAGTTCCTCGTGCTTCAAAGTCTTAAGTTCTTCTGGATCGGTTGCGGACAGCGCATCAATGAATGCGACGGCGAAGCTGCCCGGACCTGTGCTGTTCTCCAGGGCCTTTTCGGCGGCCAGCCCGTAGAAGCCGTGGGCCGCGATGGCGGCCTCGAACGGGTCATTGTGGACCGCAATCATGCCGGCGCAGAACGCGCCCAACGCGCAGCCGCCGCCGGTGATCCGCGTCAAGCCGATGCCGTTGGTGTGCACCAGGACTGTCCGCGCGGCATCGATGATGGCATCGGACTGGCCGGAAATGGCCACCACGCAGTCATGCTGCTGGGCCAGCTCGCGTCCAGCCGCCAAGGCGGCAGAGACGTCATCCAAGGCATCGACACCGCGTGAAACCGATTGCCGTCCGGCCAGGGCCAGGATTTCCGAGGCGTTGCCGCGAATCAGGGCCGGGCGTTGCCTGGCAATGCGCCGCGCGAAATCCGTGCGCACCGGCAGGGCGCCGACCGCTACCGGATCAAGGATCCACGGGGTGCCTGCTGCGCTCGCCGATTGCACGGCTTCTTCCATGGCGGCCAGCTGCTCGGTGCTTGGAGTTCCCAGATTCACCAAGACGGCGGAAGCCGCCTTTGCGAAGGGGCCGGCCTCTCCGGGCAGATCCGTCATGGCCGGGGACGCGCCGGATGCCAGCAGGACATTGGCGGTGAAATTTGCTACGACGGTGTTGGTCAGGCAGAAAACCAAAGGTGATTGTTGCCGGTATTCTTGGGCAACTGCATGCAAAGCCATGCGACATCCCTCCGCTAGCGTGAACTAGATCAGGTTCAACGGGTCTCATCTCAGTCGGTTGTTCCGACACCCCGTGTCACTGCCATAGAGCGTACGCACAAGCGGTTCCGAGGACAAGTTACTTACGCTCGCGCCGCGCCACCAAGGCCTTGAGCGTGGCCGCATCGACCTGCTGGGCGGCTGCCAGCGCCCAGAGGTGATCCACCGCGGCCAGCAGGTCTTCGCTGGCATCCACCGGCCGAAGCCGTTCGTTGACCACTGTGCCGGCCCGCCGCCGGGAGGTGATCAGACCTTCGGCTTCCAGTTCCTTGTAGGCGCGCGCTACCGTTCCGGCAGCAACGCCGAGGTCGGTGGCCAGTGCGCGCACGGTGGGCAGCTTGCTGCCTGCGGGCAATTCTCCCAGGGTGATCAGCGAGGCGATCTGCAAGCGGATCTGCTCGTAGGGTGCAGTGGCCGCCGCGAGGTCGACACTGATTTGTGTGCTCATGATGCTGCTGTCGGCTGCTGTGCACGCACCATCGCGGTACCAGGACGCTCCAGGAAAATCACCGCTGGGACAACGAAGACCAGAAGTGCAAACAGCCCCAGGCCCGCCGGGAATCCGTAGCCAATCAGCAGCATGGCAAGCACAGCGCTGGTGGCAACGCGCATCGAACGCAGCTCCAGAACCCGGCGATACCAGATTTCCTCGGCTGGCGAGACTGCCCAGGGAATAATTGCCCGGCGGGAGAACCAGGTGAAGCCCATATGCGCCGCCGCAAGCAGCAGCAACAGCCCGATGACTAGTCCCCGGTTCGGAGGAGCGAACCCCCAAAGCGTCTCCAGCGGTGGATCCAATAGCAGGTAAGCGCAGATGGCAACCAGCAAGCCAGCGGCGATGTAGGACCACAAGGGCAGGGGTGCATGATGCTTTGGTGCTGCACTCGCCTGCCGAGCCACCCTGCTGGCGTAGCCCAGATACAGCGTATTGAGCACGATGTAGAGCAATGCCGCACCGGCAAAGAGCACCAGGATCCACGTAGTTCGTTCATTGGTCGGCATCCGGAATTCCTCATCCACGGGCAGGAATGACCAGCCGATGGCAACGGCGAGCAATGCAAGGGTAGCCGTGGTGTATTGCAATGCGAAGAGCTGATCTCGCAAGCGCGAGAAGGCGGTCCGTTCCCTGGTGGTGGAGTGAGCCGAGAATGTGGTGCGCGGACCCCAGAAGAACAGCGTAAGAGCCACCGCAAGGGCGCCATAGTTCAATAACTCGTACGGTCCACCGGTTGAATAGCCTTGCGAGTAATTGGCCACCGATACGCAAAATGCCAGCAGCACGATACCGGTATTGCGCAGCAACCGGTTGAGCCATACCGTGCGCAAGGCCTGGTTGTCTTCGGCGGTGATGCCGGCCAAGGGGCGCCGGTTCAGGATCACTGCTGCAATCACCCCGGCGGCCACGACGATACCTGCCAGAGCCACGATGAAGACCGGGAGCATTTGGTTTCCGGGCAGCAGGCCATCGGTTGGGCCCGCAGAGGTGTAGGAGTAGCTGCCATCAGAATCGAACATAGTGGTTTCCGACTCTGGGATGCCAACGCTCCCTTCGACGCGGGAAGCAGGCCACAGCAATCCCACCGCGGTCAGCAGCAACAGCGCGACGAAAATCCCCAGGGACTTCGGGAACGGCGTCGCCAGGGTGCGCGCCTCCAGTGAGGCGGTGCGCACCGGCTGGAGTTCCTTGGGCCAGGTGAACAAGCCAATGAGGTAAACGAGAAGAATCCAGATTCCCGGCGAGAGAGCTGCAGCGAAAACCGAACTCGAATCGGTCCCGTTCATGGGAATGCGCCACGTCTGAGGCAGATCCCACGAAGTCGAAGCGAAGAATGCGATCAATGCGCACCAGAATGAGTGCGACTGGGCGCGGACGATAGCCGGTGCCTCACGCCGATGCGCCACGGAGCGCAACCACAGGTATATGACTGCGCCAACGAAAGCGATGGATATGGCGCTCGCCGGGATCTGGCTCATGGCCATTAATGTATCAACTATTTGATACATATTGAATCCCTTCGCGAATTAATCAGTGAATATCCGCCTCGTTGCCGTACGCTCAAAACATGGGTCTGTTTACTTCCACGCCGTTGCCCGAACCGGTCGGCGATTCCGCACCTCCGGTGGACGAGCATCCATCGCGCATTGCAACAGTTCTGAGCCATTTGCGGCGTTCTGCTGACACCCGGATCACGCATCCGCGACGCTTCCGCCTGCAGCAGCTCAAGGCCCTGGAAAAGATGCTCGACGAGCATCTGGAAGACTTCGTCCAGGCCCTGGCTGAAGACCTGGGCAAGAGCGCCACCGAGGCCAAGTTCTCCGAGATCGACGTGGTGCGCGCAGAAATAGATTTCGCCCAACGCCACCTCGCTGAATGGATGGATTCCACCAGCGTCAAAGTTCCGCTGGCCCTGCAGCCGGCCATGGCCAAGGTTGAGCCGCGTCCGCTGGGCGTCGTGCTGATTATCGGCGCCTGGAACTACCCGGTCCAGCTGGTACTCGCACCGCTGGTCGCGGCCATTGCCGCCGGCAACGCCGCGGTGATCAAGCCATCCGAGCTGGCTCCGGCCACCTCGGGCGTCTTGGCCAAGTTCCTCCCGGTCTACCTGGATGAACGTGTTTATGCGGTCGTTGAGGGAGGAGTGGACACATCCACCGAGCTGCTTGCCGCCCGCTGGGACCATATCTTCTACACCGGCGGTGAACGCGTGGCCAAGATCGTGGCTGCCGCGGCGGCAAAGCACCTGACGCCAACCACTTTGGAATTGGGCGGAAAATCGCCGGCCGTGGTGGAAAACGATTCGCTGGCTTCGGCAAAGCGCCTCGCCTATGCCAAGTTCATGAATTCCGGTCAGACCTGCGTGGCCCCGGATTATGTCTTGAGCATTGGGGACTCCACTGAGCTCATCCAGCGTCTGGGCCAGGCCATCACCAGCTTCTACGGCAAGGAGCCGTTGACCCACCCGGACTACGGCCGCATCGTCAGCCGCAAGCACTTCGACCGGCTGTTGTCGATGTTCGAGCAGGGCGAGGTGGTTTTCGGGGGCGAATATGACGAGGAAACACTGCGCATCGCACCGAGCATCATGCGCAATCCAGATCTTGAAGGAAGCTTGATGACCGAGGAGATATTCGGTCCAATTCTTCCAGTGATCGAGGTGGAAAGCTTCGAGGAGGCCCTCGAATTCATCGCCCGGAGGCCGTCTCCGCTGGCTGCCTACCTGATGAGCGAAAGCCCGCGGCTGCAGTCGATCTTCTCCGACCGGGTGCGCGCCGGCTCAATCGTGCATAATGCCCCGCTGGTCCAGATGGTCGTTCCAACCCTGCCTTTTGGCGGCATCGGACCGAGCGGGATGGGGGCCTACCATGGCAGGCACGGATTCGAGCGGCTTTCGCAGATGCGCTCTGAACTCAACAAAACGACGGTAGTTGACACCCTGAGCGCAATATATCCTCCGTATTCATGGGCTAAGCGAAAGATTATTGATCGCTTACTGTAGCGCGGTTCATAGCGTTGTGGCTTGTCAGGGTGCTTGGATTGATAGGTTGGAAATTTTCAAGCATCAGGAGATGTAACGCATGACTGAGCCCGCACCGTCCCAAGACGGTCTGAAGCGTGGCCTCAAAGCTCGCCATATGCAGATGATTGCCATTGGCGGCTCGATTGGTACCGGACTTTTCGTCGCTTCCGGCGGCACCATTGCGCAAGCAGGACCCGGTGGTTCGCTGGTGGCTTATGCGCTGATTGGCCTGATGGTGCTGCTCCTGATGCAGTCACTGGGGGAAATGAGCGCCCGCCTTCCGGTCGCCGGGTCCTTCCAAACCTACGCAACGGTCTTCGTGAACCGCCACTTTGGCTTCGCGATCGGCTGGAACTACTGGTTCAACTGGGCAATCACCGTGGCTGCCGAACTGGTAGCCGCCGGGATCATCATGTCCTATTGGTTCCCGGATACTCCGGGATGGATCTGGGCTGCCGTCTTCCTGGCGCTGCTCACCGGCCTGAACGCGTTGTCCGCCAAGGCCTTTGGCGAGGGCGAGTACTGGCTGGCCGCGATCAAGGTCATCACCGTAGTGGTCTTCTTGATCTGCGGTGTCGCAATGATCTTCGGCATCCTGGGCGACTCCACGCCAGGTTTCAGCAACTGGACCCAGGGCGAGGCGCCATTCGTTGGCGGCTGGCTGTCGATCGTCTCGGTGTTCATGATTGCCGGCTTCTCCTTCCAGGGCACGGAGCTGATCGGCGTGGCCGCCGGAGAGGCAGAGAACCCCAAGCGCGATATCCCGCGGGCCATCAAGGCGATCTTCTGGCGGATCATGCTGTTCTACATCGGCGCGATCTTCGTGATTGGCATGCTGATCCCGTACCTGGATCCTTCGCTGCTCTCCTCCGAGGCATCGGATATCACCACCTCGCCATTCACCCTCGTCTTCGAGCGGGCAGGCGTGGCCTTCGCCGCGGCCTTGATGAATGCGGTGATCCTCTCGGCCATCCTCTCGGCGGGCAACTCCGGCCTATATGCCTCTGCGCGCATGCTTTATTCGATGGCGCTGGACGGCAAGGCGCCAAAGATCTTCGCCCGCTTGAACAAGCGCGGCGTGCCCATGCCGGCCATGCTGATGACCGCATCGGTGGGCCTCTTCGGCTTCCTGACCGCGATCATCGGGCAGGGTTCGGCCTATACCTGGCTGCTGAACGTCTCGGGCCTGTCCGGGTTCATCGCGTGGGTGGGCATCGCGGTGTGCCACTACAAGTTCCGCAAGGCATACATTGCCAGCGGACAGGATCTGGCGAAGCTCCCGTACAAGGCGCCGCTGTTCCCGCTGGGTCCGATCCTTGCCTTCGTGATCCTGATCGTGGTGATCGCCGGCCAGAACTACCAGGCCATCCTGGATGGAAACCTGCTGCAGATGGCTTCCAGCTACATCGGCCTGCCGATCTTCCTGCTGCTGTGGCTGGGCCACTGGCTGGCTACCCGCAAGCAGCCAGCCGTGGAAATCGACCCATGGACCGCGAAGCTGAATTAGCCAGCTAGCGCGGCATCGACAATCACCCGGGCCTCTGCCAGCACCTGCTGCAGATGTTCGGGTGATTTTGTCGATTCTGCATAGATCTTGTAGATGTCTTCGGTGCCCGACGGGCGCGCGGCAAACCATGCGTGCTCGCTGGAAACCTTCAGACCGCCAATCGGGAAGCCGGCCGCTTGCGTGGCCTTGGCGGTAATCGGATCCGAAGCCAGTTCGGTGGCGGTGACCATCGAGGGATCCAGCTTGCCCAGGATGGCCTTCTGCTCGCGGTTTGCCGGCGCATCGAAGCGGTCGTAGAAGCTGGGACCATGGCGCTCGACCAGCTCGGCATGCAGCTGGCTGGGGCTCTTGCCAGTTACCGCGCGGATCTCGCTGGCCAGCAGGGCCAGCATCAGGCCGTCCTTGTCGGTGCTGAACGCCTTGCCCGAGAAGTCCAGGAAGCTTGCCCCAGCCGATTCCTCGCCGCAGAAGGCGACCCTGCCCGAAGCCAGCGGCTCAACGAAGTACTTGAAGCCCACCGGAACCTCGCGCAGCACCCGGCCGTGGGAGGCCACCACCTTGTCGATAAGCACCGAGGAGACCAGCGTCTTGCCGATCTGGGCATCGGCGGGCCACTGCGGGCGGTGGGTGAGCAGGTAGTCGATGGCCACGGCCAGGAAGTGGTTCGGGTTCATCAGGCCCGCATCAGGGGTGACAATGCCGTGGCGGTCGGCGTCGGCATCGTTGCCGGTCGCGATGTCGTACTTCTCGCGGTTGGCCACCAGCGAGGCCATGGCATGGGCGGAAGAGCAATCCATGCGGATCTTCCCGTCCTTGTCCAGGGTCATGAAGCCGAAGCGCGGATCCACGGACTCGTTGACCACTTCGAGGTTCAGGTTATAGCGCCGGGCGATCTCGCCCCAGTAGTGCACCGACGCGCCGCCCAGCGGATCTGCGCCAATGGAAATTCCGGAATCCGCGATGGCCTTGAAATCGATCACTTCCGCCAAATCGGCGATGTACAGTTCGCGGAAGTCGAATGGCTGGGCATTGGGCTCGCCGCGCTTGATCTGCCCGCTGGCCAGCAGCTCGTTGGCCCGTGCGGCGATGGGCCCGGTGATTTCGGATTCGGCCGGTCCGCCATGCGGCGGGTTGTACTTGATGCCGCCGTCGGTCGGCGGGTTATGCGAGGGCGTGATGATCAGGCCATCGGCCTGCTCGCCGCCGCTGGCGTTATGCACCAGAATTGCGTGGCTGACCGCTGGAGTGGGAGTCAGCCCGTCATCGGCCAGCACTCTGACGCCGTTGCCTGCCAGCACTTCCAGCGCGGTGCCGTATGCCGGCTCGGAGAGCGCATGGCTGTCCTTGCCCACGTACATTGGCCCAGTGATGCCCGCGCTGTTGCGGTAATCGACCACGGCCTGGGTGATCGCGGCGATATGCGCTTCATTGAAGGTGGTGTTCAGCGAGCTTCCGCGGTGTCCCGAGGTGCCGAAGATGACTGCCTGGTCGGGGTTGGTGCTGGATGGAACCAGGGTGCTGTAGGCATCGAGCACCTCCTGCAGATTGATCAGGTCCGATTCTTGGGCTGGCTGGCCAGCTCGGAGGTGTGCCACAGATTGCCTTTCAGATTGATGCGCTTATCGCGGTTTCGTAGAAGAATGGTAGTCAAATGAGCTACTACCAGTATCCGCAGAACCCCTACCAACGACCGCCAGAATCCGCCGGCCTCTCGACGGCTTCCTTGGTGCTCGGCATCTTGTCGTTGCTGGGCTTCTCTGTCATTATCCTTGTTCCGCTGGCCGGAGTCATTACCGGACACCTGGCCTACCGGCGCGAACCTGCTTCCCGGGGCTTGTGCCTGGCCGGGCTGATCACCTCATGGATCGGATTAGCCCTAGCCATACTCGGATATGCGCTGGCCATCTGGTTCTTCTGGGCGATGTCCACCGGATTCGGCTACGGCTCGTATTACGACGACGTGATCTTCTCCCTCGGGTTCCTCCACTAGTTCCAGGGCATGAAAAAGCGGTTGGCTCATATCTGAACCAACCGCTTTCTCCATGCCCGAATGCCTAGTGGATCGAGCCCATCAGCTTCTTCAAGGCCGGGGTAGCTGCCATCATGGCGATACCCAGGACGACGGCGGTGCCGCCCATGCCGATGAAGTACGGGATCTCATTGCCCTCGGTGTAGTAGCCGGCCAGCACACCCGACAGGGTGGTGCCCAGCGAAACCGAGAGGAAGAACAAGGCGATCATCTGGGTGCCGAAGGCGGCCGGCGCCAGCTTGGTGGCAATTGCCTGGCCCACCGGCGAGAGCAGCAGCTCGGCAAAGGTGCACAGCAGCAGGATGCCGACCAGCGCCAGCAGCGGAGTCTTCACGAAGGATTCCAGCGGGATGAACAGCAGGAAGGCCGCGCCCACAACCACCAGCGACAGTCCGAACTTCATCGAGGTGCGTGGCTGGCGCTTGCCCAGCTTGGTCCACAGTGCGGCGAAGATGCCGGCGAAGATGATGATGAAGACCGGGTTGATCGAGGTGACCCAGCTCGGCGGCATTTCCCAGCTGCCCAGGTGGCGGTCCAGCCGCTGGTCCGAGTAGGCGGCGATGAAGGTGAACTGCTGCTGGAACAGGGCCCAGAAGGCAGCCGAACCGATGTAGAACGGAATGAAGGCCCAGACCTGCTTGCGTTCGGTGGCGTTGACCTTCTTGCTGCGCAGGATCAATGCGAAGTACGCGATCGACGCGGCGATCACCACGTAGGCGATGGTGCTTGCCAGATTCTGCGGGGTCACGATCTTGGACGCGAATGCGGCAATGATCAGGACGATCACGGCGACGAAGATGACCACGTAGCGGTTGCGCTCGGCGGCCGGCAAAGGGTTGCTCGGGATGCGGCCGGATTCCGGCAGCTTCTTGCGGCCCATGGCGTAGATCGCCAGGCCGATGGCCATGCCGACAGCTGCGGCCGCGAAGCCGATGTGGAAACCGTACTTGACCTGCAGCCAGCCGGTGAGCAGCGGTCCGAGCAGGCCGCCGATGTTCACGCCCATGTAGAACAGGGAGAAGCCTGCATCGATGCGCGGATCATCCTTGGAGTACAGGGAGCCGACCAGGGCTACGGCGTTGGCCTTCAGGCCGCCGGAGCCGATGGCAACGAGGACCAGTCCGACGATTAGGCCCACATAGCCGGGCAACAGGGCCAGGCCGATGTGGCCGAGCATGATCGCGATTGCCGAGAAGAACAGGACGCGTTCCGAGCCGAACAGACGGTCGGAGAGCCAGGCTCCCAGGATGGTGGACAGGTACACGGCGCCGCCGTAGGCGCCGACCAGCGACAGGGCCAGGCCCTGGTCCATGCCCAAGCCGCCGTCGGTGACCGAGTAGTACATGTAGTAGGCCAGCAAGCCCTGCATGCCGTAGAAGGAGAATCGCTCCCACATTTCGACGCTGAACAGGCTTGCGAGCGCACCGGGATGACCGAAGAAGGTCTTTCCGGAAGATTTGGTGCTCGTTGTTGCAGTAGACATACGTAACATTTTTCGCTTTTGCCTACGCGAGTACCTACTTATATGGGAAAGCTCACAATTGCATCTGAGCGGCCAGCGCGAGCAGCAGCCCCTCGTCGGAACGCGGGGAAATCAGCTGAATACTCATGGGTAACCCCTCATTGGAGTGGCCCACCGGAACGGTGATGGCAGCTACCGAGGCGACGTTCACCATGGACGTGTAGGGGGTGTACTGGCACTGCAACATATAATCCACATCTGCCGTGGATTGTGTATAGTGCCCGATCTTCGGCGGGATTGACGCCATGGCAGGGGTAGCCACCACATCGAAGGCGGACCACTGGCGCACGAAGTCAGCCGCTATCTGCTTCAACCGCGAACCGGCCTGCAGGCTCTGCTCCAGGGAGCGCTCGGCGGCGCGCCGGCGGAAGTCCCTGGCCAGTTCGCCCAGCAGCGAATCATCCGAGACCTGAACGGACTTCAGTCCGTTGGTCCACACCGCCGCGAAGGTTTCCGGATAGTCGGTGGCATAGTGCAGATTCGCCGGCTGGACGCGATGGCGTTCGCCAAGGCGTTCGAGCCCCTGGGCGAATGCCGCCCGGGCTTCCTGCGACAGCTCAATCTCGTAGACGGGTTCAAAAGGAGAGTGGGTGCTGTACCCGATTTTCAGGCCATCCAGGCGCTGGGGGTAGCTGCCCTGCAGCAACGGCAGGTAGTGGTCCTTGCCGCGCATGGCGTCCAGCAGCAAAGCCGCATCCAGGGCATCATGGGCCAGCGGTCCGCTGACGGCTAATTTCGGCGCACCCATGGGGTCGGTGTAGCCATCGAGGATGTCGCTGGGGATGCGCCCCAAGGAAGGCTTCAGCCCCACCAGTCCGCAGGCCGCCGCCGGGATGCGGACCGAGCCGCCGCCATCGGAGCCCGGGCCCAGCGGAATCATGCCTGCGGCAATTGCCGCGGCCTGCCCGCCGGAGGAGCCGCCCGAAGTGCGCGTTGGATCGAAGGGATTGCGCGAAGGGGGAGCGATGAGGTTCTCGGAATAGCTGCTCAGCCCGAACTCCGGGACCTGGGTCTTGCCCAGGATCACCACGCCCTCGGTGCGAAGCCTGGCCACCAAGGAGTGGTCGCGTCCGGCCACCGCTGCTGGCATGGCCGCGGTGCCGTAGGTGGTAGGCATCCCCGCCACATCGTTCAGGTCCTTGAAAGCGGTGGGAAGACCGTGCAACCGGCCAATCTCCCCGCGGGCATGCGCCTCGTCGGCCGCTGCCGCGGCCTCCATCGCATTCTCCGCCACGTGGACGAAAGCACCGAGGTCCGCCTGCTCTTCGATGCGCTTGAGGTAGTGCTCGGTCACCTCGCGGCTTGAACGCTCGCCGCGGGCCAGCTCGTCTCGCAATTTCAGGGCGCTTGAGGGAAACATGTCGGCTTTCGACGCAGGAAATGACTAGTCTTATAAGCAAACACCCTATGTGAGAGGAATGCTAGCCGTGAGCGATTTTGAGACTGTCCAGGTCAATGATGTCCCGAAGGACGCCTTCATCCTCGATGTGCGCGAAGACTTCGAATGGGAAGCCGGCCGTGCCGCCGGAGCCACCCATATTCCCCTGGGCACCCTGCCGGAGAAGGTATCGGAGCTTGACCCGGATGTAGACACCTACGTCATCTGCCGTACCGGCGGCCGTTCGGCCCAGGCCGCCTCGTGGCTCACCGCCATGGGCTACACCGCCTTCAATGTTGCCGGCGGCTCGGATGCGTGGATCGAAGCGGGCCTGCCAATGGAAGCGGACAACGGCCAGGAGCCAACCGTACGATGAACTATGCCTATCTGGGACCTGCGGGCACCTTCACCGAGTCGGCCCTCCTGCAGGTTCCCGGGGCTGCCGATGCGCAGCGGATTCCCGCCTCCAACGTCAACGTGGCGCTGTCCATGGTGCGCGAAGGTGCCGCAGATGCGGCGATGGTGCCGATCGAGAACTCGGTAGAAGGCGGCGTTTCGGCCACCCTGGACGCGATTGCCCAGGGCGAATCGCTGCAGATTGTCTCCGAGATCCTGGTTCCGATCACCTTCGTGCTGGCGGTGCGCCCCGGCATCGACTCGCTGGAGCAGATCAAGCAGATCTCCACCCATGGGCATGCCTGGGCGCAGTGCCGCTTATGGGCCGAAGCAAATATTCCCGGTGCCGCATTCACTCCGGCCTCCTCCACAGCCGCCGGCGCCCTGGCCCTCGAAGAGGCGGATCCTCCGCATGATGCGGCGATCTGCTCTCCGCTGGTGGCCCAGGAACGCGGCTTGAAGGTGCTGGTGAGCGGCGTCGAGGACAACGTCGGAGCGGTCACCCGCTTCATCCTGGTTACCCGCCCGGGAAGGATTCCGCAGCCGACCGGTGTGGACAAGTCAACGCTGATCCTGCCGCTTCCAGAAGACCGTCCCGGTGCGCTGATGGAACTCCTGGAGCAATTCACCGCACGCGGCGTGAACCTGTCGCGCATTGAATCCCGGCCTACCGGCAAGAGCCTGGGGGAGTACTTCTTCTCCGTGGATATCGAAGGCCATGTGGCCGAGGAACGCGTTGCCGCCGCGCTGTCGGGGCTGCACCGGCTGTCCCCGAAGCTCCGCTTCCTCGGTTCCTACCCGGCGGCCCAAGGCCTGGAAGCATCCGTGGACACGCACAATTCCGACGCGGCCTTCAGCGAGGCCCGCGCCTGGGTGCAGTCGCTGCGCGACCGGGTCTAGGCACAGTGATCCCCCGGCCGTTCCTCCTGGAGGGGAAACGGCCGGGGGATAAACAGCATTTATGGGGCGCGCAGGCGCAGTGCGCTCGGGTTCACGGACACCTGCAGTTCATTGACCTGGCCGGTGGGGTCCCCATCGATCTGGGTATTCATCGGCTCATCGCAGCGCAGCGACACGCCAGTGGTCTGGTAGAAGCTCATGACCGGGATCTTGTTCTTGGCGCGGAATGCGGTCTTCAGCAGGATCCACGTCCAGCCCGCGGCCGAGCGGGGCGAGAGCACCACGGCATCCAGCACGCCGTCGTCGATCTTGGCGTCCGGCACGAAATCCAGGCCCTGCAGCTTGCCGCAATTGGCGAACAGCACCGAACGGACCTTGCGGGTCTGCCAGCTCTCGTCCTCCGAGAGCTTGAAGCTGACCTTCTTGCGCCGGCCCGGCAGCTGGCGCAGCCCGGCTTCCGAATAGGCAAGCCAGCCAACCTTGGATTTCAGCTCTTCATTGGTGTCGTCGAACAGGTCTGCGTCGGTGCCCACGCCGGCGATGACCAGGAACGCATGGTCTGCCTCGTTGCCGTCCAGCAGCTGCAGCTTCATATGCCCGACGTCGATCCGGCGAACCATTCCGCGTACCGCGACCAGCGCCGCGGTATGCAGGTCATCCACGGGGATGTCCACGTTGCGGGCCAGCAGGTTTCCGGTGCCCAGCGGCAGGATCCCCAGGGACGCGTCGGTGCCTTCGAGCACTTCTGCGACGGCGCGGATGGTTCCGTCGCCGCCGGCGGCAATAATTGTGTCGCATTGCGCATCGAGTGCTTCCCGGGCTGCGTCCTGGCCGGGATTCTCCTTGGTGGTTTCAAGGACCAGGGGCGCTTCCAGTCCTGCCTCGGCGCAGACACGGGCCACCGCTTCCCTCGCTTCGCCAGCACCTGACTTGGAAGGATTGATCACCAGGGCCACCTTGGCGGCGACCGACTGGGCGGCCGCTTCGGGCAGCTTGGCCAGCGGCTTGCTGTAGTTCGAAAGCTTGCGCACCGAATACCAACTGGTCGCCGCGGCGGCAGCTGCAGCAACCACGGCAGAGAAAACGATCACACGATTTGTCTGCATAATGCTCTCATCGTACTCATGATTGCTACCCTTAACATGTGATCGACCTGAAAATGCTCACCGAAAATCCGGATTTGTACCGTGCCTCGCAACGCGCGCGCGGTGCCGACGAGTCGTTAATCGACCAGCTGCTGGCAGCTGACACGGCACGTCGTGAAACCATCGCCACCTACGAGCGCCTGCGTGCCGAGCAGAATGCGTTCTCCAAGAAGGTCGGCAAGGCCAAGGGCGACGAGCGCGCCGCCCTGCTTGCCGAGGTCAAGGAGCTCGCCGCCGCGGTCAAGTCTGCCCAGGCCGAGTCCGATACGGCCGCCGCCAAGTGCACCGCGCTGCAGCGTTCCATCCCCAACCTGATCATCGACGGCATCCCCGCCGGCGGCGAAGACGACTTCACCGTCGTCAAGCACGTGGGCACCATCCGCGACTTCAAGGCCGAGGGCTTCGAGCCGCTGGACCACCTGCAGATCGCCGAGAAGCTGGACGCCATCGACATGGAGCGCGGCGCCAAGGTCTCCGGCTCCCGCTTCTACTTCCTCAAGGGCATCGGCGCCCGCCTGGAAATCGCGATGATGAACATGGCCCTGGATGTGGCCATGGACCACGGCTTCATCCCGATGATCACCCCGACCCTGGTCCGCCCGGAAACCATGCAGGGCACCGGTTTCGACGTCGAGCACGACGACGAGATCTACAAGCTCGAGCGCGACAACATGTACCTGGTCGGCACTTCCGAGGTGGCTCTGGCCGGCTACCATGCGGACGAGATCATGGACCTGTCCGACGGCCCGATCCGCTACGCCGGCTGGTCCTCCTGCTACCGCCGCGAGGCCGGTTCGGCGGGCAAGGACACCCGCGGCATCATCCGCGTGCACCAGTTCAACAAGCTGGAGATGTTCGTCTACGCCAGCGTCGAGGACGCCGAGGCGGAACACGAGAAGCTGCTGGCCATGGAAGAGGACATGCTCGGCCGCATGGAACTGGCCTACCGCGTTATCGACACCGCCGCGGGAGATCTGGGCATGAGCGCCGCGCGCAAGTTCGACTGCGAAGCCTGGGTTCCGACCCAGGGCACCTTCCGCGAGCTGACCTCGACCTCGAACTGCACCACCTTCCAGGCCCGCCGCCTGAACATCCGCGAACGCGAGATCGTCGACGGCAAGGCAGGCAAGACCCGTTCGGTGGCAACCCTGAACGGCACCCTGGCCACGACCCGCTGGATTGTCGCGATCCTGGAAAACCACCAGAACCCTGATGGTTCGGTCAACGTGCCGAAGGCCTTGCAGCCGTACCTCGGCGGACTCGAAGTGCTCAAGTAGGCAGTGCCGAGCAGGTGCCGGCCTCCCCTCGCGGGGCGGCCGGCACCTGCGTTTAACCGGCTGTTCACCCGTAGCTGTGCCTTGGGTCATCGCCAAATACCCGCGCTGATGGTTAACTTGAGCCATGACTGTTATGACTAAGCTCGGCAACGACGACCGGCTGACCAAGCAAAAATTGATGATTTGCCTTGACGTGGACGGCACCATCGTCAACCACCAGGGCGAAATGAGCCAGCGCGTGCGCGACGCCGCGCGGGCGGTTGTGGCCCAGGGCCACGAAGTGATCATCTCCACCGGCCGCTCCCTGGGTGCGGCCCTGCCCATCATGGAAGAACTGGGCATCGACCACGGCTACGTCGTGGTCAGCAACGGCGGGGTGCTCGCAAAGGTGTCAAAGGACGGCGTCGAGATCCTGCACCGCGAGATCTTCGACCCCTCGACAGCGCTCACCGCGCTGCGCGAACAGCTCCCCACTGCCAAGTACGCCCTGGAAAACGAGCGCGGCGAATTCCTTTCCAGCGAGACCTTCGGCGACATGAGCTTCGGCGCCGAGAGCAAGGTGGTGGATTTCGGCGAGCTGGTGAACAGCAAGGCAGTGCGCGTGGTGGTCTTCTCCACCGACAACACCGCAGAGGAATTCGGGCATGCAGTGCAGAGCCTGGGGCTCTCCGGGGTGACCTACTCGGTGGGCTGGACCGCCTGGCTGGATATTGCAGCCGACGGCACCACCAAGGCCAGTGGGCTGGAGCGCTTGCGCGCCGTCCTGGATTTCCACGCCGATGACACGCTGGCCGTCGGCGACGGGCGCAATGACATCGAGATGCTCCAGTGGGCCGGCCACGGCGTGGCCATGGGCCAGGCCCCGGATGAGGTCAAGGACGCCGCGGACGAGGTCACCGAACACGTTGACGCCGATGGCCTGGCCATCGTCCTGGAAGGACTGCTCGGCGAATAGCCGCAGCTGCTACAGCTGGTCGGTGTACTCCAGCAGGCGGGCGATCGCCGCCCGCGCACCCAGCTCGTCGTTGTAGCCCGAGCGCACGATCGCCGCGGAGACCGCCTGCGGGGTGATCCCCAGGATCTCGGCGACGGCTTTCTGCTGCCCGCGCACCCCGGGGGTGAGCAGGTCGACAACCGCCCATTCGGCCTCGGTGCGGGTGCGGATCCAATGCCCGAGCATGCGCAGCAGGCCTTCGAGCTCGCCGTCCATCTCGTCGTTGCCCGAGGACACGCAGATCGGGACCCTTTCGCCACGGTGGCTGGCGGCTTCCAGGGCGCCGAGCGCGCGCCGCACCGCCTTGCCTTCGACCAGGTCGGCCTCCACGGGCACCGGCTCATACAGGCTGCCGATGCCCAAACCGATATTGCAGAAGTTCAGCCGTGCCGCGCGCAGCAGCGCGTCCACTGCAGCATCGGGGCCATCAGGCACCCCGAGCAGCAGCTGGCCGCTGAGCGCGGTGAACGGCGCGTGCGAGCCGACCTGCTCCAGCTGGTGCCACAGCTGCTCGCTGGCGGCGGCAACATCGGTGACCGAGCGGGGCCGGGGGCTGAGCGCAACGACAAACATGCTTCAAGTATTGCCTGTGCCGGAGGCATTTGTCCTGCAAATGCAGGAAGTGACGCTCTGCGGCGTGCCCCGCTAAGCTGGTACCGGAAACTTCGAAGGAGCGTTGGTGGCGGGCGAAATCATTGCGGGGCGGTTCGAACTCATCGAGCAGATCGCCCGGGGCGGCTCTGGGACCGTGTGGCTCGCCCGCGACCTGCAGCGCGGCCAGCAATGCGCCGCCAAGGTGATGCGGCAGAGCTACAGCGGCGAGATCCTGCGCTTCGTGCGCGAGCAGGGCGTGAAATTCGACCACCCGCACCTGCTCACCCCCTACGGCTGGGCTGCCGTCGATGACCGGGTGGTCATCGCCACCGAGCTGATGCGCGGCGGCAACCTGCATACCGCAATGCAGGATTACGGGGCCTTCTCCGCGCCGCTGGTGGCCGAGATCCTGGTGCAGCTGCTGGACGGGCTGTCCCATGTGCATGAATCCGGCTGGGTGCACCGCGATGTCAAGCCCGCCAATGTCCTGCTCGAATCCACCGGCGACGGGGTGCCGGTGGTGCGCCTGGCCGACTTCGGGATCGCCACGCACCGCGACGAGCCGCGGCTGACCGAGCACGGCGTGGTGGTGGGCACCGCGGGGTTCATTGCCCCCGAACTGACCGGCGGGCACCAGCCCGAGCCCTTCCAGGACCTCTACGCGCTGGGCGTGCTGGCCGTGCAGCTGCTGCACCCGCAGCTGCGCGGCGATGCCCTGGCCGAACGGTGCCGCGCCGGCGGCTTCTGCGCCGAGAAGGAGCTCGAGGAAGTGCTCGACGGACTGCTCTCCCGTGATCCGCGGCAACGCAGTGCCGCGGCGGACCGGGCGCCGCACTCGCTGGCTGGGTTGCGCCGCGAGGACGGCTACGAGGTCGCCTCCGGAGAACGCCTGGAGGTCTTCGACCACTTCGCGCCGCGGCTAACCCAGGACGCACCTCAGCCATCTGGCACTGAGACGCAACCAGCGGTGCCATCCGAGACGAGACCCGTGGCGCAATCCAAGACGCAACCCGCTGCTGAACCAGCACCAGCGCCGGCCCCGAAGCCTTCCCGCAGCGGCCCGCGCTCCGCGGTCCAGCTGCTGCCGTGGATCGCCTTGCTGCTGGCCCTGGTGCTCGGTGTGCTCTCCCTCTGGTTGGTGTTCGGCCAGTCGCCGGACGCGGCAACGGCCTCCGCGGCAGCCGCAGTGGCTGGCGTGGAGGCCGCCTGGCCGCCCGGAGGCTAGACGCGCTGCTTGCCCGCTGCCTGGGCACGCCGGCGCCAGAACCACAGGCCGGCGTAGCCGGCCAGGGCCACGGCCGCGCCGCCGGCCAGGGCGCCGAGCTGCGCGCTGCCCGGCAGCCAGCTGCCGGATCCCGCCGCAGTGCCGCCGGATTCTGCCTGGGCCGCCGGTTCCCAGCCATCGGTGCCGGTGGCCTCACCGGTAACCTCGATGGCCAGCTCGAAGTTCAGCGGGTTCAGCCCGCGCGGCTCATAGGCTGTGCCGGCCACGGTGATGTAGTAGTCCCCCGGATAGCCCAGCTTCGGATGCGAGCCGTCGACCTGCAGGTCGCGGGACACCGTCGTGGCCAGGCTGCGGGTCAGCGAGGCGCCGGCATCGTCTGCAGATAGTTCCTGCTTGGCGGTGCCGGTCATGATGCCATTGTGCAGCAGCGGGTTGTAGGTGCCGGTGACCAGTTCCTTGGCGCTGGCATTGGGGGAGTCGAGCACGGTCATCCGGTAATTCAGCCGTTGCCCCTGCGCCACATGGACCTTGTAGTACTTCACCTCATTGGGGAGCACCGAGTCCGAGTAGGCGGCGCCGGAGGACAGTTCGGCCGCGGTGGAGAAGCCGCTGCCGCCGGATACTGCCTGCGGCTCGGCATCCAGCGTGACCGACACCGGCGGCAGATCACCTGGGGTGGTGCCGGTGAGCGTGGCAGGATCCAGGGCCGGCTGCACCACGACGGTGATCTGCACCGGCAGCTGCGCATCATCCTGCCAGCGCCCATCGCGCTGCAGGGACAGGTACAGTTCGTCGTTGTTCTGGTCCAGGCAGCGCGAGTAGCCCTCGGCCTTCTTCGGTTGGGAGTCCAGTGCCACCAGCGGAAGGCTGTCGATATTGCGGCGCGAGGTGGTGTTGCTGCCGCGGTCGCACCAGTCCCCGTTGGCCTGCACCAGCGCGGCCGATAGTTCGGTGCTCTCCTGGCTGGTGGGCTGCTGCGATGGATCGACTACCAGCTGCGCGCTCACGTGCAGCCGTTCGCCGTCGGCAATCTGCGGCAGCCGGTAATACAGCGCTGAGTCGTCGCCGGTGGTCGGCAGCTCGTCGACCCACTGGCCGGCCTCCAGCTGCGGGGCCGATGCCTGGTCCTGTGCGCCGTCGATCTGCTGGCCGACCGGTTCATGCAGGGGGAGTTCCGCTTCGGAAGCCAGCGCGCCAGCGGCCGGCGACAGGGCAAGTCCGGCACAAAGCAGGGTGGCAAGGATTCTCATGGTCGGCCTCCTGGCACGGTCGGGTCGATGTCGTCGGAGTGCTCATGGGCGGTCGTGGCCCGGTTTCGGAAGAGGAAGGTTCCCGCGCCCAGCAGGGCGGCGGTGCCCACCAGGCCGCCGGTGAACCAGGGCCACAACGGTGCCGAGGAGGCTGCCGGGGCGGTTTCGGCCTGCGGTTCGCTTTCGGACGGGGAAGGGGCGGCCGATGATGCAGGGGCGGCTTCCGCTTCAGTGGCGGTTTCCGATTCCGTGGCACCGGCCTCGGGCGAGGCGGAGGGCATCTCGCTGGCCTCGAAGATCGGGGCGGCACCGGCGAACTCCTTCTCGGTGCCGGTCACGTCGACGGCCAGCTCGTAGTCATAGGGCACGCCGTTGGCCTTTTGCATCCAGGTGTCCGAGTAGATGACCACATAGTAGTCGCCGGCCAGGTAGTTCGACCGGCCGATGTAGCTGTCATAGTTCGACTGGTCCACCGCGGTGCGCATGGACCGGGTGATCGTTTCCCCGGAGGTGCTCTCGTGGAGCCGGCCGGTGCCGAGCATGTCCACGCCGTCCCGCACCGGGGAGTAGACGCCCATGGTCACGGCCTGGGCGCTGGCATCCTCGTTGTTCCCGCTGGTCAGCCGGAGATTGAGCTTCTGGCCGTTGCCCACGTGGACCTTGTAATACCGTGCCTCGCTGCTGAGCACCGAGTCGGCGTAGATCGTGCCGGACTTCACCGGCAGCGCGTCGTTGAAGCTCGAGCCGCCGAGGACCGGCTCTGGCGTTCCGGTGAGGGTGACCGACTGCGGCTTGTCCTCCTCGCTTGCCGGGGCGCCAAGCAGCGCGGCGTCCACCGCAGGCTCCAGCACATAGCGCAGCTCCACGGCCATCGGGTCCTCGTGGAACAGCGAGCCCTCGCGGGTGACCTTGGCGAACAGCTCGCCGGTGCCGTCGGCGAAGCAGCCGTAGCTGGAGTCCTGGACGAACTCGGGGCTGCGGGTGTAGGCGGCCAGCGGACGGCCGAGCTCGTCGCTGCCCACCGTGTAGCTGTCGCCCGAGGAGCACTGCGAGCCCTGGCCGTTGACCAGTTCGACGATGACCTTCGCCGGGTCGTCGTCATCCGCGTCGATCTTCTGCTCGGGGATCATGGTTGCGGAGAAATGAGCATACTGCCCGGGCTGCAGCGGGCCGATCTTGTAGTACTTGGTCGTGCCGTCGTTCGAGTTCCAGCTGTCGGTTTCACCCTTCTCCAGCTCGTCGAGGTACTGGCCGGGGACCATCAGCGGCGCCTCGTGCAGGCGGGCGCCGCCCTCGATGGGCGTGCCGGCCGTGGAGTATCCCTGGAAGGCGCGCAGCGTGCGGCTGGTCAGCTCCTCTTCCAGCGACTGCGCGTCGTCGACGTCCACGTAGCTTCCGCCGGTGGTCTCGGAAATGCATTCGAGCTGCTGGCGGGCCTTGTCGTTGACCTTGAATCCGATGGTGTGCACGGTCAGGGCGATGCCCTGTCCGGCCAGGTCCTTGGCGGCCTCGCAGGCCGGCGGCTTGTCGCAGTTCTCTTCGCCGTCGGAGACCAGGATGATCGACTTTGGCCCTTCGATGCCTTCCAGGTCCTTGGCCGCATGGAGCAGCGAGGCGCCGATCGGGGTTTCTCCCACGGCCTTGAGCTCATCGATTTTCTTGGACAGTTTCTTCTTGTCCACGGCGCCCGGTTTCTGCACGGTGGTGATGTCGTCGCATTTGCCCGGGGACTTCGAGCCGTAGACGACCAGGCCCATCGTGGCATCTTCCGGGGAACTGGCAATCAGGCTCTTGGCCGCGGTCTTGGCGGCGTCGATCCGCTTGGTGCCTTTGGCGTCGGCGTCCTTTTCCAGCATGGAGCTGGAATAGTCCATGACGACGACCACTGGTTCGGTGGTGGTTTGCTCATCGGCGTGGGTTGCGGCCAGCGGCACGGCGGCCAGCAACACTGCCAAGAGCGGTGCGAGTAGATGTCGGCGAAGCATCAGGCTTTCCTTCCGGCGGTGATGTTTGCAGTTGCAAATATATGCCATTTGTTTGCAATTGCAAACCCCCGTGCGAAAATTGTTTCCATGGACAGTCCTATCGAACAGCAGCGGAGGCTGTATGGCGCCCCCCTGGCGGAGCGTTTCGGGCACGTGATGGAAAAGTATGCCTTGTCCCAGCGCTCGCTGGCCCAGGTGCTGGGTCTCTCCGCGCCGATGCTTTCGCAGCTGATGGGAGCCAAGCGGATCAAGATCGGCAATCCGGCGGTGCTTGGGCGGCTCATGATGCTCGAAGCCCGATCCGACGAAGCGGATTTGCAGGCGGTGCTCCAGCAGGCCGAGCTGCTCGATGCCGCCACTGCCACCCGTGGATCGGCGGAAGCGGGGGAGGGTGCGGCGGCCAGCGAGTACCTGCGGTCGGTGGGCAGCCCGGAAGTGCTCGCAGAGATGGCAGGGCTCGCCCGGGCCCGTGGCCACGAACAGCTGGCCGAAGTGCTGGAGCGGGCCGCACGCTAAGCGCCCCTCAGACGCCCGCGGTCGCGCGCTGCGCGTCCAGGCGCACCGTGGTGTAACGGAAGAAGAACTGCGTGGCGGGGCCGATTAGCAGCGCATAGGCCACCGTGCCCACGCCCACCGGACCGCCGAGCAGCCAGCCGATCCCCAGTACGCACACCTCGATGATCGTGCGCAGCAGGCGGATCGATTTGCCGGTGCGCAGATGCAGCCCGGTCATCAGGCCATCGCGCGGCCCGGGCCCGAAATGGCAGCCGATGTACAGTGCGCCGCCCAGTCCATTGATGACTATGGCGCCCACCAGGGTCAGGATCTGCCAGCCCAGGCCATGGACATCGGGGATGAGCCAGAGGAAGAAATCTAGGCCGAGCCCGATAAGCAGCACATTGGCGATGGTCCCCAGCCCCGGCCACTGCTTCAGCGGAATCCACGCCAGCAACACCACGACGCCGACAAGTATCACGATGGTTCCCAGCGACAGCGGAATGTGGTTGGCCAGGCCCAGGTGCAGCACATCCCATGGGTCCACGCCGAGCTGGGCGCGGATCAGCAGCGCCATGGCCAGCGCAAAAAGCATCAGGCCGATGAACAGATTTGCCAGGCGCAGCGGGAGCTTCCCGGCGCGCAGCTGATCGAGCGGGGTGAGATTGTGCAGGGTCATGATGATTCAAGGCTAGCCTCGCGCCGAACCGCCACAGTAATCCGCAGGTATCAGTTGGTCATATTCCCGGTGCCAGTTAACGAAGGGCAAAGCGTCGTTGAAAAGTGGGCCAACTCAGCCCAGTGCACCCAGTATCGCGATGCCCAGCGCCTGTGGCAGCTCGCTCAGGCCTGAGCGCTGCTGCTGGATAGCCGTTGCATCGGTTTCGGCGCCTACCGTGGCCCGGATTCCCGGCGGACGCAGTGCAGGAACGTGAATGAACAATGCCGGGACCGGCTGGGAATAGGCCACATAGGCAACGTGATTGCAGACGAAACGCCCGGCGTCCTCGGACACGCTGGCCTCAAGGCCGGCGGCCAGCAGGGCCTGGGCGGCCGCCGTTGGATTGATGCTCGCCTCCACTCGCGTCGGGGCGTTTTCCCTGATCGCTGTTGAGCGAGGCTGCTCTCCATCATTGTCTGGAATGCGCGCATGATCCTCGTTGACCGCCCAGCGCTCCGGAGTAATCGCGGCTCGGCCCCCGGCCTCGCCAACGCAAATCAGCGCATCGGGCTGATGCTCGGCCAGCAACGACGCAAGGACCTGCCCGGAGGCCGCGAAGGACACCGGCAGGATCGCGGTGGTCACCTCGTGCTCGCCAAGTCGAGCTGGCAGCTGGCGGACCGCCTCGCCGCTGGCATTGAATGCGTCATTGCCGAAGGGCTCGAAACCGGTGACCAGAATGTGCATGAACCCATTATGTCCCCAAACTGTCGGTGTCCGCTGATAGGACTGGGGGTAATGGTTCGCTCGACAGATCTTGGCTAGGTGCTCATGATTATCGTGGTTTTTGTACTCGTCATCCTCAATATTCTTGCAACGGCATGTGTTGCTCTGCTGCTGATTCGCAGGACTTCGGGCTCCGAAGGCACCCAGGTCCAGGACGCGGTGCGTGCTGGAAATGCGGAGCTGAGGCAGGAACTGGGAACCCAGCGCACCGAACTGCGCCAGGGCATGGGCGAGGTGCGCACCGAGCTCGATGCCAAGCTGACCGCGATGGCCGAAGCCAATGCGAACCGCCATCTGCAGGTCCAGGTGCTGCTCCAGCAGGAAATGGAAAAGCTGCGCGCCGGCAATGAAGCCAAGCTCGAGAAGATGCGCGAAACGGTAGACGAGAAGCTGCAGGGAACCCTGGAGAAGCGGCTCGGTGATTCCTTCGAATTGGTCAGCAAGCGGCTGGAAATGGTCCAGAAGGGCCTGGGTGAAATGCAGTCCCTGGCCCAGGATGTCGGCGGGCTCAAACGCGTGCTTACCAACGTGAAGAGCCGCGGGTCCTGGGGAGAAGTGCAACTGGCCCGACAGCTGGAAGACATCCTCACCGCAGAGCAGTACGAGCAGAACGTGGCGGTGGTCCCTGGCAGCCGCGAGGTCGTCGAGTTCGCGGTGATCCTTCCCGGCCGGGACGCCGGAACGATCTACCTGCCGATCGACTCCAAGCTGCCTCAGGAAGACTACGAGCGCCTGCTCGATGCCCAGGAGCACGGAGACAAGGCGGCCATCGCCGCGGCCGGCAAGGCGCTGGACCGGGCAATCCTCGAACAGGCCAAGCTGATCTCCAGCAAGTACATCGCCCCGCCGTACAGCACCGACTTCGCCATCATGTACCTGCCCACCGAAGGCCTGTTCGCCGAGGTGGTGCGCAGCCCGGGGCTGGCCAGCAAGCTGCAGACCGAGCACCGGGTGCTGGTCACCGGGCCGACCACCCTGATGAGCCTGCTGAACTCGCTGCAAATGGGCTTCCGCACCCTGGCCATCGAGAAGCGCAGCAGCGAAGTGTGGCAGGTGCTCTCGGCAGCCAAGGAAGAATTCCGCAAGTACGGAGATGTTTGGGACAAGCTGGGCAAGCAGCTGGCCACGGCGCAGAACACGGTGCGCGATGCCGGCACCCGGACCCGGGCGGTGGAGCGCAAGCTCAAGGACGTGCAGACCCTGGA
Source organism: Glutamicibacter sp. ZJUTW (assembly GCF_008370855.1). Lineage (NCBI taxonomy): Bacteria > Bacillati > Actinomycetota > Actinomycetes > Micrococcales > Micrococcaceae > Glutamicibacter > Glutamicibacter sp. ZJUTW. The sequence goes on from NZ_CP043624.1 coordinate 73,110, forward strand.
AGTTGCCGCGCAGGACGACGTGCTCAGCTCGCTGCTGCCCGAGGCATAAGGCCACCCGGAAAAAGCAATGGCGGCGACCCCCGCATGGGGATCGCCGCCAATCCAGCTCAAGTCCAGCGACTAGGCCTTGAAGCGCTCGATGGAGCGAGCCAGCTCGGCCTCGGCAGCCTCGCGGCCTTCCCAGCCCTCGGCCTTGACCCACTTGCCTGGCTCCAGGTCCTTGTAGCGGGTGAAGAAGTGCTCGATCTCCTTGATCAGCCATTCGTCGATGTCTTCAAGTTCCTTGATGTGGTCAAAGCGCTTGTCGGCAGGAACGCACAGCAGCTTGGCATCGCCACCGCCATCGTCGGTCATGTTGAAGACGCCAATCGGGCGGGCTTCCACGACAACGCCTGGGATCAGGTCGACACCTGGGAGGTAGACCATGGCATCCAATGGATCGCCATCTTCACCCAAGGTATCGTCGAAGTAGCCGTAGTGGGTTGGGTACTGCATCGAGGTGAACAGCACGCGATCCAGGCGCAGGCGGTGGGTCTCGTGGTCGATCTCGTACTTGACGCGCGATCCGGTAGGGATCTCGATGGTCACGTCGTGGCTCATGAAAAGCACACTCCTAAACTAGTCTTAGGGATATCCGCTAATAAGGGTATCGCCCCATTGCGCCTGATGGATAAAACTGCGAGAGGAATGTAACCATATGAACACTGCCGCCCGACGCGCCATAACGCTGGGGGTGGCGATTGTTGCCGTGGTTGCAGTCGTCGTCGCGATGCTCCTGGCCCCGCGATTCTTCACCGGGGAGCCCGAAGCTTCCTACACCCCGGCTAGCGCGCAGCTGGCCGCGCCATCCCCAGTCGCCGTGCGGGATCTGGACCCCGAAGCCGTGCAGCCGGACCCCGGGATCCTCGCCGCGAAGCTGGACGCCATCCTTGCCGACAAGCCCGACCGGACCTCCTTCAGCGCCCAGGTGGTGGACGTCGCCACGGGCAACGTCCTGTATGACAAGAATGCCGCCGCAAACGGCACCCCGGCCTCCAGCCTGAAGGTCGCCACCGCCATCGCCGCCCTCGACGCCCTGGGCGGAGGCACCCAGCTGTCCACCAGCGTGCTGCTCGATGGCGGAACGCTGATCCTGCGCGGCGGGGGCGATGTGCTGCTGGGCGACGGGGAATCCGACCCGGCGCACCCCAAGGGCTATGCAGGACTGGCGACCTTGGCCAAGCAGACCGCCGATGAGCTTGAAAAACGCGGGATCAGCGAGGTCGAGCTGTGGCTGGACGACTCGCTGTTCGGCGACGCGCACAGCAACCCGGACTGGGACAAGTCGTTGTTCACCTCGAACAATATTGGCGAGGTCTACCCGATAGCGCACTACGCCGGGCGTGCCGGGCAGAGCACCAGCACCGCCTACCAGTCCGACGCCGCCCAGCAGGTCCGCAAGGTCTTCGCCCAGGCCCTGAGCGAGCGCATCACGGTGACCGAGGGCGGCCGCGGACCCTATGCCGGCGGCGAGCAGATCACCGAGGTGAAATCCGCGCCGCTGCGTGATGTCGTCAAGCACATGCTGCTGGTCTCGGATAACTACATCGCCGAAACCATGGGACGGCTGGTCGCGCTCAAGCGCCAGATGCCCGCCGAGCAGGCGGGAGCCGCCGTCGCCGCGGTAGCCGCCGAGCACGGGGCGAGTGGCCATTCGCTGGTGGACGCCAGCGGCCTGGCCGCCAAGAACCAGATTTCGCCCGCCGCGCTGACCGCAGTGCTGCGCTCGGCGGCCACCAGCGGCAAGCCGGAATTGCGCGAGCTCGTCTATTCGCTGCCGGTCTCCGGCTACAACGGCACCCTGATGCACCGCCTGGACGGTGCCGCGACACTTGGCCTGGTCCGTGCCAAGACCGGTTCGCTGACCGGCGTGGCCACGCTGACCGGCATGACCATGACCGAAGACGGGCGCCTGCTCGCCTTCTCGATCTACGCAAACCAGCCCAACGGAGCACTCGCACCCCACAAGCCAACCATTGACTCTGCAGTCACCGCCATCCGCGGTTGTGGCTGCCGGAGCTGAAAGCTCAGGAGCAGTAAATGAACCAGTTCGTCGATTGGAACCTGGCGGCCAAGGCCGCGAAAACCCTGATGCCCGCCGGGCCGAGGATCCAGGCCCAGGATGCCGCCCGGATCGTCGAGGAACTGCGCATCGCCGCCGGCGAAGGCCTGGTGGAAGCCGAGAAGGTCTCCAGGCTGGCCTCGACTGCGCCAGCGCAGACCCTGGTGGTTGACCGCTCAGGCTGGGCCAAGGCCGTCAGCCAGAACTTCGCGGCCATGCTCCCGTCAATGCGCCAGGATGTCCCCGGCGCGGTACCGCTGATCGCCGGCGCCGAACTCGGCGCGGTGCTCTCGGTGCTCGGCACCCGGGTGCTGGGCCAATTCGATCCGTTCGTCGGACCCCGGCTGCTGCTCAATGCCCCGACCATCACCCAGATCCGCGGCGAACTGAACGTCAACGCCCGCGACTTCTACCTGTGGATCGCCACCCATGAGCAGACCCACCGCCTGCAATTCGAGCATGCCCCCTGGATCCCCGAGGTCATGAAGCAGACGCTGGCCGAGGCCTTCGAGCCGCTGGCCGGCACTACCAATTCCATGGGCGCACTGGGCGAACGCCTGAAATCCATGAAGTCCGAGGTTTCCGAGCTGACCAGCATCATGTCGGTGCTGGAGGGGCACGCCATGGTGGTGATGAACGATGTCACCTCGATCCGCAGCATCAAGACCATCCGCCGCCGCTTCGAAGCCCGCGGCGAGAACCGCTCGGCCCTGGCGATCCTGCTGGGCAAGCTGCTGGGCCTGGATGCCAAGGCGCTGCAGTACAAGCGCGGGGCGAAATTCGTGCGTCATATCGTCGATGAGATCGGCTATGAAGGCTTCAACGAGATCTTCACCGCCCGCGAGCTGTTCCCCAGCTCCGAGGAACTCGACCACCCCGAACGCTGGCTGGCCCGCACCCGATGAGCCGCGCCCTGCACCTCGCCCGCGGCGCGATCCAGGCCAGCTGCGCGCCGGGGCTGAACCTGATCGGGGTCTCCGGCGGCGCCGACTCGCTGGCCCTGGCCATTGCCGCGGCGACGCTGCCTGGTTCCTTCGGTGCGGTGGTCATCGACCACGGCCTGCAGGCCGGCAGCGCCGAGGTGGCCGAGCACGCCGCCGCGCAGTGCCGCGAGCTGGGGCTGGATCCGGTGCAGGTGATCCGGGTCGAAACCTCGAAAGATGAGGATTCGGCGCGCAAGGCCAGATACCGGGCCTTCGAAGCGGCGATCATCCAGCACAATGCGCAGACGCTGATGCTCGCGCATACCCGCGACGACCAGGCCGAGCAGGTGCTGCTCGGATTGCTGCGCGGATCGGGTACCCGTTCGCTGGCAGGCATCCCGGCCCGCCGCGGACCCTACCGGCGTCCCCTGCTGGACCTGTCCAGGGAGCAGACCGAGCAGATCTGCCGGGTGGCGGGCCTGGACTTCTGGGAAGATCCGAGCAACACGGACACCGGCTACCGGCGCAATCTCATCCGCCACCGGATCCTGCCCTTGCTGCGCGACGAGCTTGGCGAGCATGTCCCCGTTGCCCTGGCGCGCACCGCCAGCCTGGCTGCCGCCGACGCCCAGGCACTGGATTCCTGGGCGCAGGCGGCCAAGGCCGAGCATGGGTTGCGGATCGCGGAACTGGCCAAGCTGCCGGTGGCCGTCAGCTCGCGAGTATTACGCCTGGCCGCCATGGAAGCCGGCGCTAGGAATGTGGGCTATGAGCGAACGGCGGCGCTTTGCGCGCTGGCCGGATTCGGCGTCCCCAAGTCCAAATCGGCTGGTCCGGTGCAGCTCGATGGCGCGATCAGCGCCTTCCGCCGGCAATCGGTGATAGTTTTCACCACAACCGGCTAAACAACAATCCGCCAAATGTGGCACTCTAGGTAAGTACCACACCTCTAGAATCAGGAGAATTCTCGTGGATTCCAATGCAGTCAAAGCCGATCTTGCGCACGTTCTGTACACCAAGGAAGAAATCCAGGCCCGCGTGGAGGAACTCGCCGCGCAGATCGACAAGGACTACGAGGGCCGCGACATCCTCGTGGTAGGTGTGCTCAAGGGCGCCGTGATGATCATGGCCGACCTGGTCCGCGCGCTGAACTCCCACCTGACCATGGACTGGATGGCAGTGTCATCCTACGGTTCGGGTACCCAGTCCTCCGGTGTGGTGCGCATCCTCAAGGACCTGGATTCCGACTTGATGGGCAAGCACGTGCTGATCGTCGAGGACATCATCGACTCCGGCCTGACCTTGTCCTGGCTGAAGTCCAACCTGGAATCCCGCGGCCCGGCATCGGTGGAAATCTGCACCCTGCTGCGCAAGCCCGAGGCAGCCAAGGTGGAAATCGACGTCAAGTACGTCGGCATGGACATCCCGAACGAATTCGTCGTGGGCTACGGCCTGGACTACGCGGAAAAGTACCGCAACCTGGATTGCGTGGGCACCTTGGCCCCGCACATTTATCAGTAGGGAACTTTTCGCGCCATTGGGGCGTTGAGAAGTATCGAAGGTGGCGTGACCCGGACGCCAGAGCAGTGCGTGAGGGGGATGCGCCAGGCGCGGGGCCTGGCGGATCAATGAAAACGAAGAAGCTTTTTAACAGCTGGATCATTTGGGTTTTGGTCGGCGTCGTGGCAGTGGTGCTGTTCCTGCCGATGGTCTTTGGCAATAATTCTGCCAAGGTGGATACCTCCGTCGGCTTGCATCAGCTGACCAGCGGCAATGTCACCGAAGCGAAGATGTTCGATGGCGACCAGCGTGTCGACCTGAAGCTGCGCGACGCCCTGAAGGTGGACGGCGTGGACAAGGGCACCACGGTGAGCTTCTACTACTCGACCGCCCGCGCCGAACAGGTCGTCGATGAGATCAACAAGGCCAATCTGGGCAAGTTCACCGACCAGCCGGTGGAAAGCAATTGGCTGCTGTCGATGCTCGGGATCATCATCCCGTTCCTGCTGATCGCCGGCATCTTCTGGTTCATCCTCGCCCGCTCGCAGGGCGGCGGCTCCAAGGTCATGCAGTTCGGCAAGTCCAAGGCGAAGCTGATCACCAAGGACATGCCGCAGGTGACCTTCAAGGACGTCGCCGGCGCCGACGAAGCAGTGGAAGAACTCCACGAAATCAAGGAATTCCTGCAGGAGCCAGCCAAGTTCCAGGCCCTGGGCGCGAAGATCCCCAAGGGCGTGCTGCTCTACGGCCCTCCGGGCACCGGCAAGACCCTGCTGGCCAAGGCGGTGGCCGGCGAAGCCCAGGTGCCGTTCTACTCGATTTCCGGCTCCGACTTCGTCGAGATGTTCGTCGGCGTGGGCGCCTCGCGCGTGCGCGACCTGTTCGAACAGGCCAAGAACAATTCCCCGGCGATCATCTTCGTCGACGAAATCGACGCGGTGGGCCGCCACCGCGGCGCCGGCATCGGCGGCGGCAACGACGAGCGCGAGCAGACCCTGAACCAGCTGCTCGTCGAGATGGACGGCTTCGATGCCACCACCAACGTCATCCTGATCGCCGCGACCAACCGTCCCGACGTGCTGGACCCGGCGCTGCTGCGCCCGGGCCGCTTCGACCGGCAGATCCCGGTGGAGGCACCGGACTTGAAGGGCCGCGAGCAGATCCTGTCGGTGCACGCCAAGGGCAAGCCGATGGACGCCACCGTGGATCTGAACGCCGTCGCGAAGAAGACCCCGGGCTACACCGGCGCCGATTTGGCCAACGTGCTCAACGAGGCCGCGCTGCTCACCGCACGCTCCAACGCGAACCTGATCGACGACCGCGCGCTGGATGAGGCCATCGACCGCGTCATGGCCGGCCCGCAGAAGCGCACCCGGCTGATGGACGAGCACGAGCGCAAGGTCACCGCCTACCACGAGGGCGGGCACGCGCTGGTCGCCGCCGCGATGAACCAGACCGCACCGGTCACCAAGATCACCATCCTGCCGCGCGGCCGCGCGCTGGGCTACACCATGGTGGTTCCGGAATCCGACAAGTACTCGGTCACCCGCAACGAGCTGCTGGACCAGATGGCCTACGCCATGGGCGGGCGCGTCGCCGAGGAGATCGTCTTCCACGACCCGTCCACCGGAGCATCGAACGACATCGAGAAGGCCACCGCCACCGCGCGCAAGATGGTCACCGAATACGGCATGAGCGAGAAGGTCGGCGCGGTGCGCCTGGCCGGCTCGGCAGCCGAGCAGGGCATGGGCAACGCCGCCCGCGAATTCTCCGACGAAATGGCCCACCTCGTGGACCAGGAGGTACGCGAGCTGGTCGAGCAGGCGCACAACGACGCATACCAGGCGCTGACCGCCAACCGCCATGTGCTCGACCGCCTGGCCCTGGCCCTGCTGGAGCGCGAGACCCTGAATCAGGCGGAGATCGCGGAGATCTTCGCCGACCTGGTCAAGCGCGAGAAGCGCGAAGTCTGGCTGAGCAACGAGGCCCGTCCGGTGCACAGCGAGGGCCCGATATTAAGCCCCAAGGAGCGCGCAGCTTCCTCGACCGACTAGGATCGAAGCGTGAGTGAACTGAAAGAGATTGACCAGCCGCGGATCGCGGCAGCCGTGCGCGAGATCCTGGAGGCCATCGGCGAGGACCCCGACCGCGACGGCCTGGTCGACACCCCAAAGCGGGTGGCCAAGGCCTACGCGGAGTTCTTCGCCGGCCTGCACCAGCAACCGGCAGACCACCTGTCCACCACCTTCGACATCGAGCACGATGAGATGGTGCTGGTCAAGGAGATCCCGTTCTACTCGACCTGCGAGCACCACCTGGTGCCCTTCTACGGTTCGGCGCATATCGGCTACATCCCGGGCAAGGGCGGCAAGGTCACCGGCCTGTCCAAGCTGGCCCGCCTGGTCGAGGTGTACGCCCGCCGCCCGCAGGTCCAGGAACGCCTGACCACCCAGATCGTCGATGCGCTGGTGGAGCACCTGAGCCCGGCCGGCGCGATTGTCGTTGTCGAATGCGAGCACATGTGCATGTCCATGCGCGGGGTGCAGAAGCCCGGAGCGAAGACCGTGACCAGTGCGGTGCGCGGCCAGCTGCGCGAGACTGCCACCCGTGCCGAAGCCATGAGCCTGATCCTCGGAAAGTAGGAACCCCATGTCGCTTGGAGCGATCCCGGGCACCGGCCCGAACACCAGCCCCTTGCCCATCATCCGCAAGTCCAAGAAGAAGACGATGGCCGACCTGCCCACCGGCCGCACCCTGGTCATGGGCATCCTGAACGTCACCGAGGACTCCTTCTCGGACGGCGGGAAGTACCTGTCCACCGATGCCGCGATCGACCAGGGCCTGAAGCTGCTCTACTCCGGCGCGGACATCATCGACGTGGGCGGCGAATCCACCCGCCCCGGCGCCAAGGACGTGGATCCAGCCCTCGAGCAGGAGCGCATCATCCCGGTCATCGAAGCCCTGGTGAAGGCCGGCGCGGTGATCTCCGTGGACACCATGCATGTCTCCACCGCCCGCGCGGCCATCGAAGCCGGCGCGCACATCATCAACGACGTCTCGGGCCTGACCTACGAGCAGGGCATGCCCGAGCTGATCGCTGAAACCGGCGTCCCCTACGTGCTGATGCACCGCCGCGGCACCGCGCAGAACATGGTCGCCGAGGCCAACTACCAGGACGTGGTCGCAGAGGTCATCGGCGAGCTGCGTGGCCTGCGCGACGAGTTCGTCGCCAAGGGCGTGGCCCCGGAACAGATCATCATCGACCCGGGACTGGGCTTCGCCAAGGATGCCGGGCACAACTGGGCGCTGCTGGCCAATGTCCCTGCTATCGAAGAGCTGGGCCATCGGGTGCTGATCGGCACCAGCCGCAAGCGCTTCCTGGGCGAGCTGCTGGCCGAGGGCTCCAAGAGCCGGGCGCCGCTGGAACGCGATGCGGCGACTGCCGCCACCACCGTGCTGGGCGCCCGCGACAAGGTCTGGGCGGTGCGCGTGCACGATGTCGCCGGCAGCCGCGACGCCATCGAAGTCGTGCAGGCCTATGGATCGCATTAGCATCTACGGAATTTCGGCCACCGGCTACCATGGCGTGTTCGAGCATGAGAAGCGCGACGGCCAGGAATTCATCATCGACGTGGTGCTGCACGTGGACATCACGCGGGCGGCAGCCAGCGACAATGTGCTGGACACCGTGCACTACGGCGAAGTCAGCGAGCTGGTGGTCGAGCAGATCAAGGCCGGCCCGTGGGACTTGATCGAGAAGCTGGGCAGCGAAATCGCCGAGGCGATCCTCGCCGCCTACCCGTCCGTGGCCACCATCGACGTGGTGGTGCACAAGCCGCAGGCACCGATCCCGGTGCCGTTCAGCGATGTCACGATCTCGCTGACCCGGCACCAGAAGCAGCACACCGCGATCATCGCGCTGGGCGCCAACCTCGGCGACCCGCAGGCCACGCTGGCCGCCGCGGTGCAGGAACTCGGTGCGGAAACCGAGCTGCTCAAGGTCTCCCCGCTGGCCATCACCAAGCCGGTTGGCGGCCCGCCGGACCAGCCGGACTACACCAACCAGGTAGTCCAGGTGCGCACCCGGCTCTCGCCGCATGAGCTGCTGGATTTGTGCCAGTCCATCGAAGCCAAGCACCACCGCACCCGCGAGGTGCGCTGGGAAGCGCGCACCCTGGACCTGGACTTGATCGCCTACGACCAGCTGCGCCTGGATGACGAGCGGCTGACCCTGCCGCATCCGCGCGCCGCGATCCGCGGCTTCGTGCTGGCCCCGTGGAGCTGGATGGATCCGGACGCGGTGCTGGAGGGGCAACTGGTCTCCCGCCTGGCCGCCGAAGCCGCCGATGCGAAAGACATCATCCGGCTATGACAAAGCTGAAGCTGCGCCGGCTGTTCGCGTGCGCCGGGTTCGGAGCCGCGGCCGGCTGGATTGCGCTGCGCCTGCTCACCTCGGCCGGCCGGTATGCTCCGGTGCTGGACTACTCGGCGCTGTACTCGCTGGGCGCAGTCTGCGCGGTGGTGCTGTTCCTGGGGATCCGGGTGAAGCGTTCCACCCAGGGCAAGGCCGACTTCGAGCCGATCGCCGCGGCCCGCACTCTGGTGCTGGCGCAGGCCTCGGCCTATGCCGGCGCGGTCATCGCCGGCTGGCATGTTCCAGCCATCATCATGCTCTGGGCGGCCACCGGCATGACCCCCACCCTGACCCGCGGCCTGGTGCTGGCCGGTGCCGGGCTCCTCATGGTGGTCATTGGGTATATTGTTCAGCAACTGTGCAAACTTCCACCGGAGGATACCGATGGCAACAGCGACTCCGTGGTCACCGAGTAGCTTCACCCCAGCCCACCGGGACTATGCCAAGGTCAAGCTCACCACCTGGGCGATCACCTGGGGCGTGATCCTGCTGGCCTCCCTGGTTCCTGCCGTGCTGGCGGCAACCGGAGCCGGCATTGCGCTGTGGCTGGTCCTCGCCCCGATCCTGCTGGAGCTGCTGCTGGCGCTGCTGGCCTTGCGCATCATCCGCCGCCAGGTCGCCGCACTGGGCTACCTCGAACGCGAGGAAGACTTCATCGTCCGCTCCGGGGTGATGTGGCGCAAGCAGGTAGTCATTCCCTACGGCCGGATGCAGTACGTCGAGGTCAACAGCGGACCGCTGGAGCGCCGCTACGGCCTGTGCCAGCTGACGCTGAACACCGCAGGCACCGGCGCCACCGCGCACGTCTACGGGCTGCCCGAGCGCGAAGGCCAGGAATTGCGCGAACGGCTCGTGGCCGCCGGCGAAGAGCAGATGCTATGAGCCAGTCCGTGGAACCGGCCGCCGGTGACAGCACCGAGCCATGGCAGCGGGTGCACCCGGCCAGCCCCTTCGTCCACGGCTGGCTGGCCATCATCGGCCTGGTCTACATCTACTGGCAGAACACCGACGAACTGTCCTGGGCTGAACGCTTTTCCGGCGACAGGCTGATCTGGACCGTCGCGGGCGCCGGCATCACCCTGCTCGTGGTGCTCATCTTCTACTTCCTTTCCTGGTACTTCACCCGCTACAAGCTCACCAGCACGCACGTGTACGTGAATTCAGGGATGCTCTTCCGCAGCCAGAAGCAGGCGCGCATCGACAAGGTGCAGGGCATCGACATCGCCCAGCCGCTGGTTGCCCGGCTGCTGGGACTTGCCGAGCTGCGCTTCGACGTGGCCGATTCCTCCGAGTCGGTGCTGCGCCTTTCCTTCCTGCGCAAGGCCGACGCCCACGCGTTGCGCCAGGTCATCCTCCAGCGGGCCCGCGGCGGACGACCCGCGCATGCCCCAGAAGCCGAACAGGCTGCGGCAGATGCGCCCGCGCCGGCCGATCCGCAGCCTGCCACGCAAGCATCGCCGCTGATGGCCAAGGTGCCCATCGGTCGTCTGATCGCCTCGCTGTTCCTGCAGCTGCCGGTGATCATCGGCCTGCTTGCCTGCCTGTCGATGCTGGTGCTGTGGATTTCCGGGGTCGAGGGAATCATCGCCGGCCTGGTGCCCTCGGTGCTGGCCTTCGGCAGCTGGTTCTACAAGCAGCTGAACCAGGGCTGGAACTTCACCGCCAGTGCCTCGGACACCGGCATGCGGATCAGCTACGGTCTGGCCGACACCCGCCAGCACTCAATTCCCTCCGGCCGGGTCCAGGCCATTTCGGTGACGGCCCCCTTCTTCTGGCGGATGCTGGGCTGGTACAAGGTGGAGGTCAACGTGCTGGGCACCAAGAGCGATGACGCCGACAACCTGCAGGTGCTCCCGGTGGGCGACTTCGAGTCGGTCGCCCGCATCATGGGGATCCTGCTGCCGGACCTTGGCGTCGAGAACCAGCGCGAGGTGCTGGCCACGGCGGTGAGCACCGGATCCGAGCACGGTTTCATCGGCTCCCCGGAACGCGCCAAGCCGCTATCGCCCGGTGCATGGAAGCACCAGGGGTTCCTGGCCACCGGAACTACGGTGATTTCCCGGTACGGCTGGCTGGCGCGCCAAGCCAGTTTCGTGCCGCATAACCGGGTGCAGGGCATGAGCTGGATACAGGGGCCGTGGGAGCGAGGCCGTAGACTGGCCGGTGTCCGCTTGCACAGTGCTGGCGGAAGCATCACCGGATACGTGCATCAGATTGATGCGGACACCGCGGCAGAATTTATCCGGGCGCAGACCCGGCGCCTGGTTTGAAAGGTAGAAGTGGACGCACCACGCTTGGGAATCGGCATCATCTCGGCCGGCAAGGTAGGCACCGTGCTCGGTGCGGCGCTGTCGGCCAGCGGGCACCGGATCACTGGCATCCATGCAGTCTCGGAGGCCTCACGCGATCGCGCCGACGCCTTGCTGCCCGGCGTGGAATTGCTGGACCCGGCAGAAATCCTGCGCCGCAGCGAACTGGTGCTCTTTGCGGTGCCCGATGATGTGCTCGGCGAACTCGTGGCCGGGCTGGCCGCGGGCGGGCATTTCTCCGTGGGGCAGCTGGTCGCCCACACCGCCGGGCGCTTCGGCACCTCGATCCTGCAGCCGGCCATGGACGCCGGCGCCTTCGGCCTGGCAATCCACCCGGCAATGACCTTCACCGGGATGAGCATGGATCTGCAGCGGCTGACCGACTGCGTCTTCGCGGTCACCGCCGACGAGGCCATCCTGCCGGTCGCCCAGGCGCTGGTGGTGGAGATGCGCGGAGAGCCCGTGGTGATCGCCGAGCAGGACCGGGTCAGCTACCACGCGGCCCTGGCCCATGCGGCAAACCACCTGAACACCATCACGGCGCAATCGGCCGATATCCTGCGCCGCATCGGCGTGGAAGAGCCATCCAATACCCTGCGAGCCCTGATGTACGCGAGCCTGGATAACGCGCTGCGTTCCGGAGCCGGCGCCCTGACCGGCCCGGTGGCCCGCGGCGATCGCGGGACCGTGACCGCGCACCTGCAGGCGTTGGCCGACGACCCGGCAGAAACTAATAATTCCTACCGGAGCCTCTCGCGGGCGACGGCACTGCGCGCGGCCGATCGCGGCCTGATCTCCCAGAGCACGCTGGAAGAGCTCTTGCGAGTTCTAGAATAGATAGCGTGAATACCCCGAAGATTGTCAAGACCCGTGCCGAGCTGAAGGCCGCTATTGCCGCAGCCAACCCAGGGTCGCTGGGCTTCGTGCCCACCATGGGAGCCCTGCACAGCGGCCACGCTTCGCTGTTCAAGGCAGCCCGTGAAGAAAATGAACTTGTCGTCATTTCAGTATTCGTCAATGAACTGCAGTTCAACGATGCCAACGACTACGCGAAGTATCCGCGCCAGCTCGACGCCGATGTCCAGCTGGCCGCTGCTGCCGGGGTGGATATCGTCTTTGCCCCGGAAGCCTCCGAGATCTACCACGCCGGCCTGCCGTTGGTGAAGCTGGACTCCGGCGCACTGGGCGAAATGTATGAAGGCGCCTCGCGCCCGGGCCACTTCGATGGAATGCTGGCAGTTGTTGCCAAGCTGCTGCACCTGGCAGACCCGCGCCGTGGCGAATACCGCGCCTACTTCGGCCAGAAGGATGCCCAGCAGCTGGTGCTGATCCGCCGCATGGTTGCCGACCTGGATTACCCGGTAGAGCTGCGTGCGGTGCCGATCGTGCGCAGCGACAAGGGCCTGGCGCTGTCCAGCCGCAATGCATTGCTCAGCGAGGAAGAGAAGGAAGCGGCATTGGTGCTGCACCGTTCGATTCAGCTGATTGCAGGTCGCGCGGCACGAAACGAGCCGCTGTACATCGAAGATGCGATCGGAATGTACCAGATGGAACCGCTGGTGGAGCTCGACTACTTCGTCGTCGTCAACCCGGATACCCTGCAAGAACTGGCATTCAACTGCCAGGACACCCCCTTCACCGGAGAAGGCCTGGTCCTTGTCGCGGCGAAGGTGGGCAATGTCCGGCTGATCGACAACCAGCCGATCTAGGCAAAGCGCCGTGCTGCATCGGCGAGGATCTGGCGGAAGCCGCACAGTTCCCGCATGACCTCGGCGGCTGGCTGCTCAGCGTCCACGAACTGCACTGCCTCGCCGGCGTAGACCGGAGCGATGTCCGTCAGCGCTTCGGCACGGGCGTGGATCATCTGCTTGCGCAGCGCTTCCGTCGGCTCCCAGCCGGACAGGTCCTCGTGCTTGTCGCTGAACTCATTGCGCAGTGCGCGTCCGCCGAATTCCGGTGCCCACGGCAGTTGCTGGGCGATATCGAAGGCACGCGTATAGATAGTGCCATCCAGGCCCGCGTTGCGCACTGCGCTCTTCATGTTCTCGTGCCCGCTGGCTTCTGTTGCCGAAAGGAAGCGGGTGCCGATCCAGGCGGCTTCGGCGCCAGCTGAAAGCACCGCGGCGACACCCCGTGCGGTGCCGATGCCGCCAGCCGCGATCACCGGCTTCTGGTGCTGGGAGGTTGCCAGCTGCAGCAACGGCAGGGTTCCAGCTTCATTGCGGCCGTGTCCGCCACCTTCTGCCCCACGGGCAATGATGATGTCGATGTCATCAGCCATGGCGCGTTCCAGATCTGCCGCGTTGCCTACCTGCATGGCGGTCAGAACTCCAGCCTCATGGGCTACCGCCGCGCCCCGGGTGACATCGCCGAAGCTCAAGGTCACCAACGAGGGCCCGAACTCCAAGAAGGCCTCTAGCGGGGAGAGATCCGTTTCCAGCGCCCAGGCCATGAAGCCGACGCCCCATGGAGTACTCAGGGATTCAACGAATTGCGTTTGCTGTTCAATCCAGTCAGCTGTGGGAGTTGCAGGCGAACCGATCATCCCTACACCTCCCGCGTGGGAAACAGCTGCAGCCAAGGCGCCGCCAGCCGCGCCAGCCATAGATGCATTGAAGATGGGTTCACGGTATCCAAGGAGTCTTTGCAGGTCGCTCATGAGCCCAGACTAGAACAGCGATATGAATGTGACCTACAACGCGGCCCCTCGATTTGTAAGTGCCCAAGAACCTGTGTATAGTTTTTATCTGTTGCCGGAACGGAAACAACACGGAATCTACCGAATGTTTACCCGGCAGCCAATCACTTTCCACTCAAGGTTTTCCACCGATTTTGATCGGATTAGGAACTCTGGTAAGTTGGAAAAGTTGCTCCGGAGCGAAGCAGTCATCGAAGGATTGGTGGTTGTGGTGTCGAGAGTGTTTGTTGTTTGAGAACTCAATAGTGTGCCAAGTTTGTTGATACCGAATATTTTTATTTGGTGAATACATAACATTTGCTTGAGGCATTGCACCCCCGTGCAGTGTTCTTGAGTGTTTTATTATTCGCCAGGACTTCATCGGCTTCGCCCTTCTTTTCCAAGGGGTTGCTGGTGGCTTTTTATTTTTTTATGGAGAGTTTGATCCTGGCTCAGGATGAACGCTGGCGGCGTGCTTAACACATGCAAGTCGAACGATGAAGCCCAGCTTGCTGGGTGGATTAGTGGCGAACGGGTGAGTAACACGTGAGTAACCTGCCCCCGACTCTGGGATAAGCCCGGGAAACTGGGTCTAATACCGGATATGACCTTTGACCGCATGGTTGTTGGTGGAAAGATTTATCGGTGGGGATGGACTCGCGGCCTATCAGCTTGTTGGTGAGGTAATGGCTCACCAAGGCGACGACGGGTAGCCGGCCTGAGAGGGTGACCGGCCACACTGGGACTGAGACACGGCCCAGACTCCTACGGGAGGCAGCAGTGGGGAATATTGCACAATGGGCGAAAGCCTGATGCAGCGACGCCGCGTGAGGGATGACGGCCTTCGGGTTGTAAACCTCTTTCAGTAGGGAAGAAGCGAAAGTGACGGTACCTGCAGAAGAAGCGCCGGCTAACTACGTGCCAGCAGCCGCGGTAATACGTAGGGCGCAAGCGTTATCCGGATTTATTGGGCGTAAAGAGCTCGTAGGCGGTTTGTCGCGTCTGCCGTGAAAGTCCGAGGCTCAACCTCGGATCTGCGGTGGGTACGGGCAGACTAGAGTGATGTAGGGGAGACTGGAATTCCTGGTGTAGCGGTGAAATGCGCAGATATCAGGAGGAACACCGATGGCGAAGGCAGGTCTCTGGGCATTTACTGACGCTGAGGAGCGAAAGCATGGGGAGCGAACAGGATTAGATACCCTGGTAGTCCATGCCGTAAACGTTGGGCACTAGGTGTGGGGGACATTCCACGTTTTCCGCGCCGTAGCTAACGCATTAAGTGCCCCGCCTGGGGAGTACGGCCGCAAGGCTAAAACTCAAAGGAATTGACGGGGGCCCGCACAAGCGGCGGAGCATGCGGATTAATTCGATGCAACGCGAAGAACCTTACCAAGGCTTGACATGTGCCAGACCGCCTCAGAGATGGGGTTTCCCTTCGGGCTGGTTCACAGGTGGTGCATGGTTGTCGTCAGCTCGTGTCGTGAGATGTTGGGTTAAGTCCCGCAACGAGCGCAACCCTCGTTCCATGTTGCCAGCACGTAGTGGTGGGGACTCATGGGAGACTGCCGGGGTCAACTCGGAGGAAGGTGGGGATGACGTCAAATCATCATGCCCCTTATGTCTTGGGCTTCACGCATGCTACAATGGCCGGTACAATGGGTTGCGATACTGTGAGGTGGAGCTAATCCCTAAAAGCCGGTCTCAGTTCGGATTGGGGTCTGCAACTCGACCCATGAAGTCGGAGTCGCTAGTAATCGCAGATCAGCAACGCTGCGGTGAATACGTTCCCGGGCCTTGTACACACCGCCCGTCAAGTCACGAAAGTTGGTAACACCCGAAGCCGATGGCCTAACCACCTTGTGTGGGGGAGTCGTCGAAGGTGGGACTGGCGATTGGGACTAAGTCGTAACAAGGTAGCCGTACCGGAAGGTGCGGCTGGATCACCTCCTTTCTAAGGAGCTAACCATTATTGGTTGCCCATGCTGGACACGAGTGTTGTCCGGGTGGGTTGCTCATGGGTGGAATATCAATGGACTCAATACCGGAAAACGTGCTGGCTGATGCTGGTGCGGGGTATTGGCTGTGGCCGCGTGGTGCTTGGGCATCTGCTAGTACGCATTGCAGGGGTTTTCTTCTTGCGGTGCTGGAATGCGGTGTGTGGGTGTTGTGTGGTTTGTATGGTTTGGCATGCTGTTGGGTTTTGAGGCAACAAGCCTCCTTTCCTGGTGAATGGTTGCCGGGGTTCTTCCTGTGGGGAGGGTCCTGGTGGTGTTCGCTTGGGTGAGGGGTTCTTGGTGTTTCGGTGTTTGTCCTGTGTTTGCTGCAAGGATGTCCTGTTGGATTGATGCTGGCCTTTGGTTGGTGTTGGTTTTGGGGTGTTGTTGCGGGGTGCGGGGTTGTTGTTTGGGAACTGTATAGTGAACGCGAGCATCTTGCAGATGAGATGAGCTGGGTGGTCCTTTTCCTTGGATTGCCTGGTGTTGGAGTCTTGTCTGCGTGATTTTGTTAGATTGTTTTATTGCTCAATTCTGAGACTTTGATTTGTGTTGAAGTTTTTAAGGGCGCACGGTGGATGCCTTGGCATCAAGAGCCGATGAAGGACGTGGGAATCTGCGATAAGCCTGGTGGAGTCGATAACCGGACGTTGAGGCCAGGATTTCCGAATGGGGGAACCCGCACCATGTTATGTGGTGTGACCTGCAGCTGAATGTATAGGCTGTGTGGAGGGAACGCGGGAAGTGAAACATCTCAGTACCCGCAGGAAGAGAAAACAATAGTGATTCCGTTAGTAGTGGCGAGCGAACGCGGATGGGGCTAAACCGGTTGGTGTGTGATAGCGGATAGGCGTTGCATCATCGGGGTTGTGGGGTCAGCATGTACCAGCGCTATCTTGCTGGTGGGATGAGGTGCAGGCGTATAGGTGAATCGGTTGGAATGCCGGACCAGAGAGGGTGATAGTCCCGTAGGTGTAATGCGTGTCTGCCGTTCTAGTGTTGATACCCGAGTAGCACGGGGCCCGTGAAACCTTGTGTGAATCTGCCAGGACCACCTGGTAAGCCTGAATACTACTTGATGACCGATAGTGAATCAGTACCGTGAGGGAATGGTGAAAAGTACCCCGGGAGGGGAGTGAAATAGTACCTGAAACCGTGCGCTTACAATCCGTTAGAGCTGGGGACTTGTTCCCTGGTGATGGCGTGCCTTTTGAAGAATGAGCCTGCGAGTTAGTGTTACGTCGCGAGGTTAACCCGTGTGGGGAAGCCGTAGCGAAAGCGAGTCTGAATAGGGCGTTTGAGTGGCGTGATCTAGACCCGAAGCGAAGTGATCTACCCATGGCCAGGTTGAAGCGCGTGTAAGAGCGTGTGGAGGACCGAACCCACTTCAGTTGAAAATGGAGGGGATGAGCTGTGGGTAGGGGTGAAAGGCCAATCAAACTTCGTGATAGCTGGTTCTCCCGAAATGCATTTAGGTGCAGCGTTGCGTGTTTCTTGCTGGAGGTAGAGCTACTGGATAGGCGATGGGCCCTACAAGGTTACTGACCTTAGCCAAACTCCGAATGCCGGCAAGTGAGAGCGCAGCAGTGAGACTGTGGGGGATAAGCTTCATAGTCGAGAGGGAAACAGCCCAGAACGCCAACTAAGGCCCCTAAGCGTGTGCTAAGTGGAAAAGGATGTGGAGTTGCTGTGACAACCAGGAGGTTGGCTTAGAAGCAGCCACCCTTGAAAGAGTGCGTAATAGCTCACTGGTCAAGTGATTCCGCGCCGATAATGTAGCGGGGCTCAAGCACACCGCCGAAGTTGCGTCATTCAAATATTAACCTGGTTTCGATTGGGTGTTTGGATGGGTAGGGGAGCGTCGTGTGGACGGTGAAGTCGCGGTGTAAACCAGCGGTGGAGGCCACACGAGTGAGAATGCAGGCATGAGTAGCGAATGACGGGTGAGAAACCCGTCCGCCGAATGATCAAGGGTTCCAGGGTTAAGCTAATCTGCCCTGGGTTAGTCGGGACCTAAGGCGAGGCCGACAGGCGTAGTCGATGGACAACGGGTTGATATTCCCGTACCGGCGAAGGACCGCCCATACTGAGCTGTGGATGCTAACCATGACGGATCCGGTGATTTGTTCCTTCGGGAATGGTTGCTGGTGGTGTGGTGGGAACCGATGCAGTGAGGTCAGCGTATTAACAGGTGTGACGCAGGAAGGTAGCCGAGCCAGGCAATGGAATTGACCTGGTCCAAGGGTGTAGGAAGAGCGGTTGGCAAATCCGCCGCTCATGTATTCTGAGACCTGATAGGCGCCCCGTTTATGGGGTGATTCGGTGATCCTATGCTGCCTAGAAAAGCATCGGCGCGAGGTCCCAGTCCGCCCGTACCCCAAACCGACACAGGTGATCAGGTAGAGAATACTAAGGCGATCGAGAGAATCATGGTTAAGGAACTCGGCAAAATGCCCCGTAACTTCGGAAGAAGGGGGCCTGCCCGTGATGAGAACTTGCTTCTCTGATGCGGGTGTGGGCCGCAGAGACCAGGGGGAAGCGACTGTTTACTAAAAACACAGGTCCGTGCGAAGTCGCAAGACGATGTATACGGACTGACTCCTGCCCGGTGCTGGAAGGTTAAGAGGACTGGTTAGTCACTTTTGTGGCGAAGCTGAGAATTTAAGCCCCAGTAAACGGCGGTGGTAACTATAACCATCCTAAGGTAGCGAAATTCCTTGTCGGGTAAGTTCCGACCTGCACGAATGGAGTAACGACTTCCCCGCTGTCTCAACCATGAACTCGGCGAAATTGCAGTACGAGTAAAGATGCTCGTTACGCGCAGCAGGACGGAAAGACCCGAGACCTTTACTATAGTTTGGTATTGGTGTTCGGTGCAGCTTGTGTAGGATAGGTGGGAGACTGTGAAGCTTGGACGCTAGTCCAGGTGGAGTCATCGTTGAAATACCACTCTGGCTGTACCGGTCACCTAACTTCGGACCATGATCTGGTTCAGGGACAGTGCCTGATGGGTAGTTTAACTGGGGCGGTTGCCTCCTAAAATGTAACGGAGGCGCCCAAAGGTTCCCTCAGCCTGGTTGGCAATCAGGTGTCGAGTGTAAGTGCACAAGGGAGCTTGACTGTGAGAGTGACAGCTCGAGCAGGGACGAAAGTCGGGACTAGTGATCCGGCGGCACCTCGTGGAAGGGCCGTCGCTCAACGGATAAAAGGTACCTCGGGGATAACAGGCTGATCTTGCCCAAGAGTCCATATCGACGGCATGGTTTGGCACCTCGATGTCGGCTCGTCGCATCCTGGGGCTGGAGTAGGTCCCAAGGGTTGGGCTGTTCGCCCATTAAAGCGGTACGCGAGCTGGGTTTAGAACGTCGTGAGACAGTTCGGTCCCTATCCGCTGCGCGCGTTGGAAATTTGAGAAGGGCTGTCCTTAGTACGAGAGGACCGGGACGGACGAACCTCTGGTGTGTCAGTTGTACTGCCAAGTGCATCGCTGATTAGCTACGTTTGGAAGGGATAACCGCTGAAAGCATCTAAGCGGGAAGCCTGCTTCGAGATGAGATTTCCATGCACCTTTGTGTGTGAGAGGCCCCCAGCTAGACCACTGGGTTGATAGGCAGGATGTGGAAGCAAGGACTGAAGACTTGTGCAGCTGACCTGTACTAATAGGCCGATGGCTTACAACACACAATAAAACAATAATTTGAACTGATATTTTTCAATGCTGTTCGCGTTCACTATGCGGTTACGAGACAACAACCTCTAACCAATAAATGCAAGATGAGTTACAAGACTTTGTAGCACCGGAAAACACTGACCAGGAAATATTTGGTTTGTGTGCTTCGTGATTGTTACGGCGGTCATAGCGTGGGGGAAACGCCCGGTCCCATACCGAACCCGGAAGCTAAGGCCCATTGCGCCGATGGTACTGCACTCGTGAGGGTGTGGGAGAGTAGGTCACCGCCGGACTTAACCTAAGTGGGTTTGAGGCTCTAGCCAGTGATGGTTGGAGCCTCACCTGTTTAACGAGAAGGGGAGGGGGAATTGGGCAGCTGGTACTGCTTTGTTCCTCCTCCCCTTCTGCTTTAACGAGCTTGAGTGCTGGCCGCTAGCGCAGACCGCTGAAGGAACGACCAGGCAGGCATGGGGTTGTGAATGCAGCCATGGCTAAGCTGTGTCCCGATGTCGGACGCGCTTGAAGCGACTAAGCAGACGACGTGGCCCTGGACCTCCGCGGCTCACTACGGGAGAGAACGCCCGCTCCGTTGCAGGTGCTTTATCCGATGGGTTCTGGTCCGCCAATCGGCAAGATCCTGCCTTTTGATGCCTCTGACAATCGATTGCTTGCACCTGGCTATCATTTCGGTAACTTGTTGCCGATTCTTGCTCCATGCTGAATGATAGTGAGCAGAATGTCGCCAATCGGCGCAATGCTGCCGGAAGAGGATCCTTCATGAATTCAGTGACTGAGCTAGGGGCCGAATTGCAGCGCGTTAGAAAACAGAATGGCCTGACGCAGGAACAGCTGGCTGAATTAGCTGGCATCTCCGAACGTACGCTGCGCTCCATAGAACGAGGGGCGGGAAACCCCTCCATTGAAGCGGTGCTCTCCGTCGCGGATGTACTCGGCCTTCGAATTCGCGTGGCCAAATGAAGCCGCAACTCCAAGAGCTCAAGCTTGTTACCAAGGCTGACGTCTACTGCAACGAAAACCTCGTCGGCACTCTAGCCAGACAGTCCGACGGAAGCGTGGCCTTCAGCTATAACAAGGACTAGCTTGCACATGGTGACGCGGGCATTGCGACATCTTTGCCAGCTTCCCCGGAGGCATACGTTGGGCCTGGGGGCGCGTTGCCATCGTTCTTCTCGGGACTATTGCCCGAAGGCCATCGCCTGACCGTTCTCAAGGACGCAACTAAGACCAGCATCTCTGACGAGTTGACTCTGCTGATGGCAGTGGGCGCCGATACTCCAGGCAATGTACGCGTTGTTCCGGAAGGATCAGCACTGGAGCAAACCCCCGTGGTTGCTGAATTCAGCAGCACAGCCGAACTCGACTTCTCGGTCCTCGCGCGCACCTTGGACCGCCACTCGATCCCCGGCGTGCAAGACAAGATCAGCGCAACCATGCTGACAACACCAGTGGAGTTCAAGAACAGCGCATATCTGCTCAAGCTTGATCCCCGGGATCATCCGCATTTGGTCGTTAATGAGGCGCAGCACCTGAAAGCAGCGCGATTGCTCAAACTTCCGGTCGCAAACAATCGGCTAGTACTGGATTCCACTGGGAGTCCGGGGCTGCTGGTCGAGAGGTTCGATCGCGAGGGTGTCGAGGGGGCGGATAGTCCCACGCGTTTGGCGTTGGAAGATGCCATGCAGGTATTGAACCTTCCGCCGGCAAGCAAGTATGCCGTGAGCACGGAACAAGCTATTGAGGCCTTAGCGCTGCAGTGCCAGGCTCCGGTGCTCGCCAGGCGGAATCTATACATGCAGTTCGTCTTTGCGTGGCTAACTGGCAACGGCGACTTGCATGGAAAGAACGTCTCGATTCTGGCGGACTTGCATGGACGGTTTCATGTAACGCCCATCTATGACATCCCATGCACCCTGGTCTACGGCGATGACACCATGGCTTTGACTGTTGCCGGCAAGGCTAAGAATCTGAAGAAGAAGCACTGGACGGAGCTTGCAAGGGTGCTCGGCATGGCTGACCGGGCCACGCAGTCAGCGAACCAGTTGGCATTGAAAGCCGCATTGACTGTGGATCTCAGCGAGGTGCCTTTTGAAGGTTCACCTTTGCGGGGTGCGCAACGAGAACTCAGGTTCCGGCGCATGGAGCTGCAGTAGGAGTCTGAGCGGGACAAGTTAGTCTGCGAGCAACGTGAACGCAGGCAGCTGACTGTTCTGGCTTTTCTTCGCTTGCCCCTTAAGGCCAGCCGTCCATGATGGATAGACGCGGAAACCGCGCTTGCCTGGAGCCGATGCTGAGGCGAAGACGCCCAGCTCCTCGAGGTGCTGTTGAGTAAAGCGGAAGACGCCGAAACAGCCGGCTTCCTCGATAAAGACCATAACTCCGCGCAGTCCCTCTTCGGATTCGTAGGGGGCAGTAGTCCCAGTTTCGTCCCGATGCCATATGGCTACGAACCCACCTGGCTTTGTTGGCGTGATCCTTGCGGTCCTGATTCGCCACCGCTGTCCGTCAAGCTCAGTTACCCCGGCTTGATAATCGCTCTGCTGTTCTTCGGGAGTCACCTCGCCATACGATTGCCCAGTGAGGTGGCAATAGCGTTCCAACGCCGTGAACTTCATAGACTTCATCCTGTATTCGGTAGATCATCAAGTGGAGTGGCAGCGATCGAAATATCGCTGCTATTCACCGTAGCCGAGGGCGGTGCTTACGTAGCACTGCGAGACCTGTATTGGGCCGGCATCAATGCCGACTGCTCTAGGTAGTCATTGCGCTGATGCCGCCTTGGCCGTCACGCGCATGGAACCTCCAGATGCATCGTTTCGCCATGTGCGTTCTCTTCTTGTGCCTTGCTCAGACTCATGCATGCGCCCGCATCGTCTAATCGGCTGATGTGGGCACAATTCATGGGTTCGCGTATATGCGTACGCTTCTCAAGGGTTCAATAAACTCGCTAGGTACAGGCGCTGATGCTCTGTGCAGCTGCGAAATAATGTTTACGCGTCAGCCCTAGCTCGGTAATAATTGCCAGCGATTGGGCACATGGAAAGAGCCGAATCAGCAGTTCAGGAATTAAGTGGGCACGGTCACCGTCAAAAACCACCCACCCGATTTGCAGCACCCCCAAAACCCGTGTATAGTTTTTCCTTGTCGCCGAGAACAAAACGGAACAAAAAACCGGATGTGAAACGGCGGCAGAACCCCAGAAAATCAAGGTTTTTCCACAGTCTTGTGGATAAGGAATTGAAAAGAATGGGAACTGAGAATACTGGTTCAAATCACAAACAATGGATTTGACTTTCAGGAATTCGAAGTTATAGAATATGAATATAACGCTGGACGAAATTACCGCCTGGAATGGTGGGTAAAGAACCGGTAAGTGTTTGTTGTTTGAGAACTCAATAGTGTGCCAAGTTTGTTGATACCGAATATTTTTATTTGGTGAATACATAACATTTGCTTGAGGCATTGCACCCCCGTGCAGTGTTCTCGAGTGTTTTATTATTCGCCAGGACTTCATCGGCTTCGCCCTTCTTTTCCAAGGGGTTGCTGGTGGCTTTTTATTTTTTTATGGAGAGTTTGATCCTGGCTCAGGATGAACGCTGGCGGCGTGCTTAACACATGCAAGTCGAACGATGAAGCCCAGCTTGCTGGGTGGATTAGTGGCGAACGGGTGAGTAACACGTGAGTAACCTGCCCCGACTCTGGGATAAGCCGGGAAACTGGGTCTAATACCGGATATGACCTTTGACCGCATGGTTGTTGGTGGAAAGATTTATCGGTGGGGATGGACTCGCGGCCTATCAGCTTGTTGGTGAGGTAATGGCTCACCAAGGCGACGACGGGTAGCCGGCCTGAGAGGGTGACCGGCCACACTGGGACTGAGACACGGCCCAGACTCCTACGGGAGGCAGCAGTGGGGAATATTGCACAATGGGCGAAAGCCTGATGCAGCGACGCCGCGTGAGGGATGACGGCCTTCGGGTTGTAAACCTCTTTCAGTAGGGAAGAAGCGAAAGTGACGGTACCTGCAGAAGAAGCGCCGGCTAACTACGTGCCAGCAGCCGCGGTAATACGTAGGGCGCAAGCGTTATCCGGATTTATTGGGCGTAAAGAGCTCGTAGGCGGTTTGTCGCGTCTGCCGTGAAAGTCCGAGGCTCAACCTCGATCTGCGGTGGGTACGGGCAGACTAGAGTGATGTAGGGGAGACTGGAATTCCTGGTGTAGCGGTGAAATGCGCAGATATCAGGAGGAACACCGATGGCGAAGGCAGGTCTCTGGGCATTTACTGACGCTGAGGAGCGAAAGCATGGGAGCGAACAGGATTAGATACCCTGGTAGTCCATGCCGTAAACGTTGGGCACTAGGTGTGGGGGACATTCCACGTTTTCCGCGCCGTAGCTAACGCATTAAGTGCCCCGCCTGGGGAGTACGGCCGCAAGGCTAAAACTCAAAGGAATTGACGGGGGCCCGCACAAGCGGCGGAGCATGCGGATTAATTCGATGCAACGCGAAGAACCTTACCAAGGCTTGACATGTGCCAGACCGCCTCAGAGATGGGGTTTCCCTTCGGGCTGGTTCACAGGTGGTGCATGGTTGTCGTCAGCTCGTGTCGTGAGATGTTGGGTTAAGTCCCGCAACGAGCGCAACCCTCGTTCCATGTTGCCAGCACGTAGTGGTGGGGACTCATGGGAGACTGCCGGGTCAACTCGGAGGAAGGTGGGGATGACGTCAAATCATCATGCCCCTTATGTCTTGGGCTTCACGCATGCTACAATGGCCGGTACAATGGGTTGCGATACTGTGAGGTGGAGCTAATCCCTAAAAGCCGGTCTCAGTTCGGATTGGGGTCTGCAACTCGACCCCATGAAGTCGGAGTCGCTAGTAATCGCAGATCAGCAACGCTGCGGTGAATACGTTCCCGGGCCTTGTACACACCGCCCGTCAAGTCACGAAAGTTGGTAACACCGAAGCCGATGGCCTAACCACCTTGTGTGGGGGAGTCGTCGAAGGTGGGACTGGCGATTGGACTAAGTCGTAACAAGGTAGCCGTACCGGAAGGTGCGGCTGGATCACCTCCTTTCTAAGGAGCTAACCATTATTGGTTGCCCATGCTGGACACGAGTGTTGTCCGGGTGGGTTGCTCATGGGTGGAATATCAATGGACTCAATACCGGAAAACGTGCTGGCTGATGCTGGTGCGGGTATTGGCTGTGGCCGCGTGGTGCTTGGGCATCTGCTAGTACGCATTGCAGGGGTTTTCTTCTTGCGGTGCTGGAATGCGGTGTGTGGGTGTTGTGTGGTTTGTATGGTTTGGCATGCTGTTGGGTTTTGAGGCAACAAGCCTCCTTTCCTGGTGAATGGTTGCCGGGGTTCTTCCTGTGGGGAGGGTCCTGGTGGTGTTCGCTTGGGTGAGGGGTTCTTGGTGTTTCGGTGTTTGTCCTGTGTTTGCTGCAAGGATGTCCTGTTGGATTGATGCTGGCCTTTGGTTGGTGTTGGTTTTGGGGTGTTGTTGCGGGGGTGCGGGGTTGTTGTTTGGGAACTGTATAGTGAACGCGAGCATCTTGCAGATGAGATGAGCTGGGTGGTCCTTTTCCTTGGATTGCCTGGTGTTGGAGTCTTGTCTGCGTGATTTTGTTAGATTGTTTTATTGCTCAATTCTGAGACTTTGATTTGTGTTGAAGTTTTTAAGGGCGCACGGTGGATGCCTTGGCATCAAGAGCCGATGAAGGACGTGGGAATCTGCGATAAGCCTGGTGGAGTCGATAACCGGACGTTGAGGCCAGGATTTCCGAATGGGGGAACCCCGCACCATGTTATGTGGTGTGACCTGCAGCTGAATGTATAGGCTGTGTGGAGGGAACGCGGGGAAGTGAAACATCTCAGTACCCGCAGGAAGAGAAAACAATAGTGATTCCGTTAGTAGTGGCGAGCGAACGCGGATGGGGCTAAACCGGTTGGTGTGTGATAGCGGATAGGCGTTGCATCATCGGGGTTGTGGGGTCAGCATGTACCAGCGCTATCTTGCTGGTGGGATGAGGTGCAGGCGTATAGGTGAATCGGTTGGAATGCCGGACCAGAGAGGGTGATAGTCCCGTAGGTGTAATGCGTGTCTGCCGTTCTAGTGTTGATACCCGAGTAGCACGGGGCCCGTGAAACCTTGTGTGAATCTGCCAGGACCACCTGGTAAGCCTGAATACTACTTGATGACCGATAGTGAATCAGTACCGTGAGGGAATGGTGAAAAGTACCCCGGGAGGGGAGTGAAATAGTACCTGAAACCGTGCGCTTACAATCCGTTAGAGCTGGGGACTTGTTCCCTGGTGATGGCGTGCCTTTTGAAGAATGAGCCTGCGAGTTAGTGTTACGTCGCGAGGTTAACCCGTGTGGGGAAGCCGTAGCGAAAGCGAGTCTGAATAGGGCGTTTGAGTGGCGTGATCTAGACCCGAAGCGAAGTGATCTACCCATGGCCAGGTTGAAGCGCGTGTAAGAGCGTGTGGAGGACCGAACCCACTTCAGTTGAAAATGGAGGGGATGAGCTGTGGGTAGGGGTGAAAGGCCAATCAAACTTCGTGATAGCTGGTTCTCCCGAAATGCATTTAGGTGCAGCGTTGCGTGTTTCTTGCTGGAGGTAGAGCTACTGGATAGGCGATGGGCCCTACAAGGTTACTGACCTTAGCCAAACTCCGAATGCCGGCAAGTGAGAGCGCAGCAGTGAGACTGTGGGGGATAAGCTTCATAGTCGAGAGGGAAACAGCCCAGAACGCCAACTAAGGCCCCTAAGCGTGTGCTAAGTGGAAAAGGATGTGGAGTTGCTGTGACAACCAGGAGGTTGGCTTAGAAGCAGCCACCCTTGAAAGAGTGCGTAATAGCTCACTGGTCAAGTGATTCCGCGCCGATAATGTAGCGGGGCTCAAGCACACCGCCGAAGTTGCGTCATTCAAATATTAACCTGGTTTCGATTGGGTGTTTGGATGGGTAGGGGAGCGTCGTGTGGACGGTGAAGTCGCGGTGTAAACCAGCGGTGGAGGCCACACGAGTGAGAATGCAGGCATGAGTAGCGAATGACGGGTGAGAAACCCGTCCGCCGAATGATCAAGGGTTCCAGGGTTAAGCTAATCTGCCCTGGGTTAGTCGGGACCTAAGGCGAGGCCGACAGGCGTAGTCGATGGACAACGGGTTGATATTCCCGTACCGGCGAAGGACCGCCCATACTGAGCTGTGGATGCTAACCATGACGGATCCGGTGATTTGTTCCTTCGGGAATGGTTGCTGGTGGTGTGGTGGGAACCGATGCAGTGAGGTCAGCGTATTAACAGGTGTGACGCAGGAAGGTAGCCGAGCCAGGCAATGGAATTGACCTGGTCCAAGGGTGTAGGAAGAGCGGTTGGCAAATCCGCCGCTCATGTATTCTGAGACCTGATAGGCGCCCCGTTTATGGGGTGATTCGGTGATCCTATGCTGCCTAGAAAAGCATCGGCGCGAGGTCCCAGTCCGCCCGTACCCCAAACCGACACAGGTGATCAGGTAGAGAATACTAAGGCGATCGAGAGAATCATGGTTAAGGAACTCGGCAAAATGCCCCCGTAACTTCGGAAGAAGGGGGGCCTGCCCCGTGATGAGAACTTGCTTCTCTGATGCGGGTGTGGGCCGCAGAGACCAGGGGGAAGCGACTGTTTACTAAAAACACAGGTCCGTGCGAAGTCGCAAGACGATGTATACGGACTGACTCCTGCCCGGTGCTGGAAGGTTAAGAGGACTGGTTAGTCACTTTTGTGGCGAAGCTGAGAATTTAAGCCCCAGTAAACGGCGGTGGTAACTATAACCATCCTAAGGTAGCGAAATTCCTTGTCGGGTAAGTTCCGACCTGCACGAATGGAGTAACGACTTCCCCGCTGTCTCAACCATGAACTCGGCGAAATTGCAGTACGAGTAAAGATGCTCGTTACGCGCAGCAGGACGGAAAGACCCGAGACCTTTACTATAGTTTGGTATTGGTGTTCGGTGCAGCTTGTGTAGGATAGGTGGGAGACTGTGAAGCTTGGACGCTAGTCCAGGTGGAGTCATCGTTGAAATACCACTCTGGCTGTACCGGTCACCTAACTTCGGACCATGATCTGGTTCAGGGACAGTGCCTGATGGGTAGTTTAACTGGGGCGGTTGCCTCCTAAAATGTAACGGAGGCGCCCAAAGGTTCCCTCAGCCTGGTTGGCAATCAGGTGTCGAGTGTAAGTGCACAAGGGAGCTTGACTGTGAGAGTGACAGCTCGAGCAGGGACGAAAGTCGGGACTAGTGATCCGGCGGCACCTCGTGGAAGGGCCGTCGCTCAACGGATAAAAGGTACCTCGGGATAACAGGCTGATCTTGCCCAAGAGTCCATATCGACGGCATGGTTTGGCACCTCGATGTCGGCTCGTCGCATCCTGGGGCTGGAGTAGGTCCCAAGGGTTGGGCTGTTCGCCCATTAAAGCGGTACGCGAGCTGGGTTTAGAACGTCGTGAGACAGTTCGGTCCCTATCCGCTGCGCGCGTTGGAAATTTGAGAAGGGCTGTCCTTAGTACGAGAGGACCGGGACGGACGAACCTCTGGTGTGTCAGTTGTACTGCCAAGTGCATCGCTGATTAGCTACGTTTGGAAGGGATAACCGCTGAAAGCATCTAAGCGGGAAGCCTGCTTCGAGATGAGATTTCCATGCACCTTTGTGTGTGAGAGGCCCCCAGCTAGACCACTGGGTTGATAGGCAGGATGTGGAAGCAAGGACTGAAGACTTGTGCAGCTGACCTGTACTAATAGGCCGATGGCTTACAACACACAATAAAACAATAATTTGAACTGATATTTTTCAATGCTGTTCGCGTTCACTATGCGGTTACGAGACAACAACCTCTAACCAATAAATGCAAGATGAGTTACAAGACTTTGTAGCACCGGAAAACACTGACCAGGAAATATTTGGTTTGTGTGCTTCGTGATTGTTACGGCGGTCATAGCGTGGGGGAAACGCCCGGTCCCATACCGAACCCGGAAGCTAAGGCCCATTGCGCCGATGGTACTGCACTCGTGAGGGTGTGGGAGAGTAGGTCACCGCCGGACTTAACCTAAGTGGGTTTGAGGCTCTAGCCAGTGATGGTTGGAGCCTCACCTGTTTAACCAGAGTATTTAAGCCGTGCGCGCATCGGCATCCCTCGCTCTTCTTATCTTCATGGAAGTGGATAAGGTGTGTAGTAGACATAACAAGATCTTCTACGCGAGGGGCTTTCCTTGACCACCGAGACCACGAGTCCACTGACATACCGCGACGATTCAATTCGTCCCCAGGACGATCTCTACCGCCATAGCAATGGCAAGTGGTTCGAGACAGCCACCATTCCAGGAGATCAGGGAATCTACGGTTCCTTCATGGAGCTTCGCGACCAGGCCGAAGCCGCCGTTCATGGAATCATTACCGAAGCTGTTCAGAAGGTTGCTTCCGGTGCAGAAACGGACGATGCTACCCGCCGCATTGCCCACCTCTACAGCTCGTTCATGAATGAAGCCGTGATCGAAGAACGTGGTGCTGCTCCGGTAGCTGTCTTCCTGAACACCATTGCGGATATCCAGAGCACCGAGCAGCTGCTCGAGGTTTGCGGTTTCTTCCAGCGCAAGGGCATCAGCGGCTTCATGGATGTCGGCGCGATGAACGATGCCGGCAATCCTGATCGGAACCTGCTGACCTTCCTGCAAGGTGGTCTGGGCCTGCCTGACGAGTCCTACTACCGCGAAGAGCAGTTCGCTGAAACCGTAGCCGACTACCAAGAGCACCTCGGCCGGCTGCTGGGTCTTGGCAGCATTGCCGGCGCTGAAGCAGCCGCAGCCAGC
Organism: Glutamicibacter sp. ZJUTW; assembly: GCF_008370855.1. Taxonomy (NCBI): domain Bacteria; kingdom Bacillati; phylum Actinomycetota; class Actinomycetes; order Micrococcales; family Micrococcaceae; genus Glutamicibacter; species Glutamicibacter sp. ZJUTW. The sequence continues at coordinate 102,568 of NZ_CP043624.1, forward strand.
GTCGTGGAGCTCGAGAAGGCGATCGCCTCTCACCACTGGGACCGGGTCAAGGTCCGCGACGCCCAGGCACGCTACAACCTGCTGTCCGGAGAAGAGCTCGCCACGCTGTTCCCAGGGGTGACCACCTGGCTGGCGGGAGCCGGTATCGAGCAGAAGTACTACAACGAGGTTGTCGTGTGGCAGCCAAGCTACCTTCAAGGGCTGGCGGGTCTGATCGACTCCCAGCCGTTGGATGCCTGGAAGAACTGGCTGCGGATACAGGTCCTGCGCTCGTTCGCACCCTACCTGTCCAGCGCCTTCGTCAACGAGAACTTCTCCTTCTATTCCGCAAAGCTCGGTGGCGTAGAGCAGCTCAAGGAACGCTGGAAGCGAGGTGTCGCATTCACCGAAGGTGCTGTTGGCGAAGACATCGGCCAACTGTACGTGGCTGAGCACTTCCCTGCAGAGGCCAAGGACGCCATGGACGCGCTGGTCCAGCGGCTCATCGAGGCTTACCGCATCTCGATCAGCGAACTGTCCTGGATGGGCCCGGAGACCATCGAAAAGGCACTGGATAAGCTTTCCAAGTTCCGTCCGAAGATCGGCTACCCGAACCAATGGATCGACTACTCTGCCATCCAGGCTGATGAACTGGACGTCATCGCGAATATTGCCTCGGCGAACGAATTCGAGTTCGCTCGTGAACTGAAGAAGATCGATGACGGGGTGGATCGCGAACTGTGGTTCATGTTCCCCCAGACGGTGAACGCCTACTACCACCCGCTGCTGAACGAAATCGCGTTCCCAGCGGCAATCCTGCGCCCGCCATTCTTCGACGTGAACCGCGACATCGCCTCGAACTTCGGGGGCATCGGCGCGGTCATCGGCCACGAAATCGGCCACGGCTTCGATGACCAGGGCTCGCAGTTCGATGGCACTGGCCAGCTGACCAATTGGTGGACCGATGAGGACCGCGCTTCCTTCGAGAAGCTGACCGGCAAGCTGGTGGACCAGTACAACGCGCTGTCGCCTTCGGAAGCCCCGGAGCACAACGTGAACGGCGCGCTGACCCTGGGCGAGAACATTGGCGACCTCGGCGGCCTGGGCATCGCCTACAAGGCCTACAAGCTCGAGCTGGCGGCCCGCGGCATCCAGGAAGATGAAGTGATCGACGGTATCACCGGCGACCAGCGCTTCTTCTACTCCTGGGCCGAATGCTGGCGCACGCTGATCCGTCCGGAAACCGCGGTGGTGCGCGTGACCACGGACCCTCACGCACCCGGCGAATTCCGTTGCAACCAGGTGCCGAAGAACCTGGATTCCTTCCACGAGGCCTTCGGCACCAAGCCGGGCGATGGCATGTGGCTGGATCCGGCCGACCGCGTGGAAATCTGGTAAACCGCATCACCTAATGGATGGGGCAGGGGCAAAGCAGGCTTTGCCGCTGCCCCATCCTGCGTTGCGGGCCAAGATCACTGTGTAAGGCTGATCATGAAGGGCTTCAACTGCGCGCCATGACACGTAGAATGGACTATTGTGACTTCCGAAAATAATTCCGCACCGGCCCCAAATCCAAACGACCAGCGACAGGTGCGCACCGATAAGCGCAACCAGCTGCTGGCCAAGGGCGAGGAAGCCTACCCGGTAGGCATTGCCCGCACCCACTCGTTGCAGGAAATCCGCGACAAGTACGAGCACCTCGAAGCCGGCGAGGAGACCGAGGACGTCGTCGGCGTCGTCGGACGCATCGTCTTCATGCGCAACACCGGCAAGCTGTGCTTCGCCACCTTGCAGGAGGGCGGCCAGAAGGGCGAAGGAGTTCGCCTGCAGGTCATGCTCTCGCTGGCCAACGTCGGCGAAGAGCGCCTGGCGCAGTGGAAGTCGCTCGTCGATTTGGGCGACCACGTATTCGTGACCGGCAAGGTCATCTCATCGCGCCGCGGCGAGCTGTCCATCATGGCCGATGCCTGGGAGATGGCTTCCAAGGCCCTGCGCCCGCTGCCGGTGCTGCATGCCGATCTGAACGAAGAGACCCGCGTGCGCCAGCGCTACGCCGATTTGATCGTGCGCGACGAAGCCCGCGAGATGGTCTACAAGCGTGCCGCGATCATCCGCGCCGTGCGCAATACCCTGGAGAACCGCGGCTACGTCGAGGTCGAGACCCCGATGCTGCAGCTGGTTCACGGCGGCGCATCGGCCCGCCCGTTCAAGACCCACCTGAACGCGTTCGACCAGGAAATGACCCTGCGCATCGCCACCGAGCTGTACCTCAAGCGCTGCGTCGTCGGCGGCGTCGACCGCGTCTTCGAGGTGGGACGCATCTTCCGCAACGAGGGCGTCGACTCGACCCACTCGCCGGAATTCACCACCCTGGAATCCTACGAAGCCTATGCCGACCAGTACGTCATGGCCGACCGCATCAAGGAAATCATTCTCAATGCAGCTGACGCCATCGGCGCTGGCCGCACCATCGAAACTCCCAAGGGCACTGTCAACCTGGACGGCGAATGGCGCTGGGTCAGCGTCTACCCGGGCTTGTCCGAGGCTGTCGGCGTCGAGATCACGCCGGAAACGGACGCATCGGTGCTGCGCGAGATCGCTGCCAAGCACGAAGTGAAGATCGACCCGGCCTGGGGAGCCCAGAAGCTGGTCATCGAGCTGTTCGGCGAAATCGTCGAGCCGACCTTGATCGACCCGACCTTCGTGTGCGACTACCCGCCCCTGGCACAGCCGCTGGCGCGTCCGCACCGCTCGAAGCCGGGCGTTATCGAAGCGTGGGACCTGATCATCGGCGGCATGGAGCGCGGCACCGCATTCTCCGAGCTGATCGACCCGGTAATCCAGCGCGAGCGCCTAACCGAGCAGTCCCTGATGGCTGCCGGCGGAGACCCAGAGGCAATGCAGCTTGATGAAGACTTCCTGCGTGCCCTGGAATACGGTGCACCGCCAATGGGCGGCATCGGTTTGGGCATCGACCGTCTGGTTATGCTTTTCACCAACGTCGGTATTCGTGAAACTATTCTGTTCCCACTGCTAAAGCCGGAGGCATAAGAATGCCATATATTGAGGCGATCGTCCCGACAATCTGCCTGGCGCTGCTTTTCTGGTACGTGATGAAAGCTATTACAAACGCGGATCGAAAAGAACGCCAAGCTGAAGCTGAAGCTGATGCGCTAATTCAAAATGGCTCGGATTCAAATAATCCAGTAAACGAGAATTAGTCGTTCCTGATAGAACCTTGTGAATTCTGATGATAATTAGAATTTAGCGTGCCTATTTGTATATGCTTGTTGTTTGAAATGGACTGATGGCTGAATGCCGATCTGTCCAGTACATTCAAGCTCGGAGGAACCCCTAAATGGCACGTCAGGTTCAAATTGCCCTGATCGACGATATTGATGGTAGCGAGGCAACTGAATCAATCGCATTCAGCGTCGCTGGTCAGCATTTTGAAATCGACCTGAACGACGAGCACGCTGCTCAGTTCCATGCAGCCATCGAGCCGTACATCGAAGCGGCTCGTTCGTCGAAGCAGACTGCAGCGAGCGAAGCTCCAGCAATCCGCGCATGGGCGAAGGAAAACAACATTAAGGTCAACGCACGCGGACGCCTTAATGCAGAGGTTGTAGATGCCTACAACGCTGCAATGCGAAAGGGTGGTCGAGGCCGCGCGAAGTAATTCGCGAGGTTTTGCACAAGTCTCAAATATGAGCCGGCACGCAATGCGTGCCGGCTCATATTCTTATAACGATGTTCGTTATTCACGATGCATTTTCATTGAAGATCGCAATATTGGTGAACCAAGTAATTCTCATTATGAATTGCATGCCTATTACTGATTCCCGGTAACGGGGAGCCGTTTCGGTTATCCCTGTGGCGAACAAGGGAGCATTACGGGCGCATGGTGCGTAGCATCGAATTATTGGTAAGCAAGGAGTGTGCCGAAGATGTTTGAGAGATTTACCGACCGTGCCCGCCGAGTTGTCGTGCTCGCCCAAGAAGAGGCGCGCATGCTCAACCACAACTACATCGGCACCGAGCACCTGTTGCTCGGTCTAATCCACGAAGGCGATGGCGTCGCCGCAAAGGCGCTCGAGTCGCTGAACATTTCGCTGGGTGCCGTTCGTGAGCAGGTTCAGGAGATTATCGGCAAGGGCCAGCAGGCGCCTTCCGGTCATATCCCGTTCACTCCTCGCGCCAAGAAGGTCTTGGAGCTCTCGCTGCGCGAAGCGCTGCAGCTGGGACACAACTACATTGGCACCGAGCACATCCTGCTCGGCCTGATCCGCGAGGGCGAGGGCGTCGCAGCCCAGGTTCTGGTGAAGCTTGGCGCCGACCTCGGTCGCGTGCGCCAGCAGGTCATCCAGCTGCTCTCGGGCTACCAGGGCGGCAAGGAGACCGCGTCCGCTGGCGTCAGCTCGGGCGGACAGCAGGAAGGTACCCCTGCAGGCTCGGCAGTGCTTGACCAGTTCGGCCGCAACCTGACCGCAGCCGCCCGCGAAGGCAAGCTCGACCCGGTGATCGGCCGCGAGCATGAGATGGAACGCGTCATGCAGGTCCTCTCGCGCCGCACCAAGAACAACCCGGTACTCATCGGCGAGCCCGGCGTCGGCAAGACCGCCGTAGTCGAGGGCCTGGCCCAGGCCATCGTGCGCGGCGACGTGCCGGAAACCATCAAGGACAAGCAGCTGTACACCCTGGACCTCGGTTCGCTGGTGGCCGGCTCCCGCTATCGCGGCGACTTCGAGGAACGCCTGAAGAAGGTCCTGAAGGAAATCCGCACCCGTGGCGACATCATCCTGTTCATCGACGAGATCCACACCCTGGTCGGCGCCGGTGCCGCCGAAGGCGCCATCGATGCCGCGTCGATCCTCAAGCCGATGCTGGCCCGTGGCGAACTGCAGACCATCGGTGCCACCACCTTGGACGAGTACCGCAAGAACATCGAGAAGGACGCCGCGCTCGAGCGCCGCTTCCAGCCGATCCAGGTCAAGGAACCGTCCGTCGAGCTGACCACGCAGATCCTGCGTGGCTTGCGCGACCGCTACGAGGCGCACCACCGCGTGACCATCACCGACGGTGCGCTGCAGGCTGCCGCCCAGCTGGCCCACCGCTACATTTCCGACCGCTTCCTGCCGGACAAGGCAGTTGACCTGATCGACGAGGCCGGTGCACGACTGCGCATCCAGCGCATGACCGCGCCACCGGCACTGAAGGAAATGGACGAGGAAATCGCCACCGTGCGCCTGGAGAAGGAGGCCGCGATTGACGCGCAGGACTTCGAAGGTGCAGCCTCGCTGCGCGATAAGGAATCCAAGCTGATCGAGGCCCGCAACGAGAAGGAGAAGTCCTGGCGCAATGGCGACATGGACGAAATCTCCGAGGTGACCGAGGACCTCATTGCCGAGGTGCTTGCCAACTCGACCGGCATCCCGGTAGTGAAGCTGACCGAGGAAGAGTCCTCGCGCCTGCTCAACATGGAAGAAGAGCTTCACAAGCGCGTTATCGGCCAGGATTCGGCCATCAAGGCCATCTCGCAGGCGATCCGCCGCACCCGTGCCGGCCTGAAGGACCCGAACCGCCCAGGCGGCTCGTTCATCTTCGCCGGCCCGACCGGCGTGGGCAAGACCGAGCTGGCCAAGGCGCTGGCGGAGTTCCTCTTCGGCGAGGAAGACGCGCTGATCACCCTGGACATGTCCGAATACTCGGAGAAGCACACCGTTTCGCGCCTGTTCGGTGCCCCTCCAGGATACGTCGGCTACGAAGAGGGCGGTCAGCTGACCGAAAAGGTCCGCCGCCGTCCGTTCTCCGTGGTGCTCTTCGACGAGGTGGAGAAGGCCCACGCGGACCTGTTCAACTCGCTGCTGCAGATCCTGGAAGACGGCCGCCTGACCGACTCCCAGGGCCGTGTGGTGGACTTCAAGAACACCATCATCATCATGACCACGAACCTCGGTACCCGTGACATCTCCAAGGGTGTGATGACCGGCTTCCAGTCGGCCGCGGATACCAAGACCGGTTATGAGCGGATGCAGGCCAAGGTCCAGGAAGAACTGCGCCAGCATTTCCGCCCTGAGTTCCTGAACCGTGTTGACGACACCGTGGTCTTCCCGCAGCTGAACCAGGAGGAGATCGAGGAGATCGTCGACCTGTTCATCGCACGCCTGGCCAAGCGCCTGAAGGAACGCGATATCACCATCGAGCTGACCCAGGCTGCCCGCAGCCTGCTGGCCCAGCGCGGCTACGATCCGGCAATGGGTGCACGCCCGCTGCGCCGCACCATCCAGCGCGACATCGAGGACCAGCTCTCCGAGCGCATCCTCTTCAGCCAGATCGTTGCCGGCCAGAAGGTCACCGTGGACGTCGAGGGCGAAGGCGAGAGCCGCAAGTTCGTCTTCCACGCCGAAGGCGGCACCGGCCAGCTGGAAGGCGAGCCGGCACCGGCAGCCCTGGAAAGCTGAGCCGTTAGCGGAATCACCACTAGCCGTGGAACTGGGAAATCCAGTTCCACGGCTATTGGCTTTAATCCGTCCATGTCGTAGGCTCAACACATGAAGATGCGAAGCAAGGGGCAGCAGATGATTGCCGCATCCTGCCTCGCCGTCATGGCCTATTTGGCCCTGTACCTTTTCCTGCGGCCCGAGCTTCCTGAACAGCTGGTGCGCCACGCAGGAGCCGATGGCGCCGGATACAGCCCGACATGGCTGGTGGTGCTCGTAATCGGCGCCGCGGCCACGCTCAGCATTGCCATCGGCATCATCGCGTACCGCGACTTCACCTCACTGGGGCACTGGAATCCCGGGCCGAAATCCATTGTGGTCTGCTTCGTGGCAGCTGGATTCGGAATCCTCGGGCTCGGTGCCGCCATGCTGTTCACCGTCTTGGGTCAAGACGCCGCCCAGCTGGGTTCCTTGCCTGTCGGCATGGGGCTGATCGGTTTGCTCGGGGTCTTCGCGCTTTCTGCCGGGTTGCTGGCCAGGGCCCTGCCCAGGGCAGAGCAAGAGGCCCTCGATGACTGAGAGGCGATCGAGGGCCAGCTTGCCAGTTGGACTTGCTTAGCATCCTGCGCCACGCTTAACTTTTAAGAGCCGGTAATGGCGAATGACGTGGGCCAGAGCGTGCCCTCATCGAGCTGCGCGACATCGTTGAACCCGAAGGTCAGGTAGCGGGTGCCGAACTTCTTGGCATCCTGCATGAAGCACAAGATCTTGCCGTCCAGGGCGTAGGCGGGCATGCCGTACCAGGTTTTCGGTTCCAGTCCAGGAGCCGTGGAGGTGACGATCCGGTGCAGCTTCTCGGCGAGAACCTTATCGTTCCCCTCGAAGGAAGCAATCTTCTCTTCAACTTCCCTGCGCGCCTGCTCGGCCTTCTCGGCCTTGGTCATGCGCTTCTTCGGAGCTCGCACCTCGGCTGCGCGCTCTTTCATCGCGGCCTTCTCAGCGGCCGAAAAACCCTCTTGTTCCGTATTGCTCATGCTTCGGCTCCCTATGCAGATTGGTTGATGCGGACCATATTTCCCGAAGGGTCGCGGAATGCGCAATCGCGCGGACCCCACGGCTGGTCCATCGGCTCCTGCAGGACTTCAGCGCCCGAGGCGCTCACGGTCTCGAACACCTGGTCCAGGTCGGTAGTGGAAAGCACCAGCGGGCCGATGGTTCCCTTGGCTACCAGCTCGGCCAGGGTCTGCGCATCGGCGTCGGAGCGGCCGGCGCCCGGAGCCGAAAGCACCAAGCTGGTGCCGGTGCCATCGGAGCCCGCAAGCGAGACCCAGCGGAAGCCGCCGTTGGCGACATCTGAAATTACCGTGAAGCCCAGCGCATCGCGGTAGAACGCGAGCGCCTCATCTACATCGAGCACGGTCAACGGGACATGATTGATTGAAATATTTGCCATGGCTCCAGCCTAGGCAGTGCCGCGCAGCGCGCGCTTCTTCAAAACTGCTCAGAATCTCTCGGGACGCAAAAGGATCTTGGCAATGCAGGCAGGGATCTGCTCCGTGGCAGAATGATCCCGTTCCCGGTAGGCGGACGGGGTTTCCCCCACCACTTCGGTGAAGCGTGTGCTGAAGGACCCCAGCGAAGTCCAGCCCACTTGCATGCAGGCATCAGTGACCGAGACTGACGCGCGCAGCAGATGCATGGCACGCTCAATGCGGCGGGTAAGCAAATAGGAATGCGGCGTCTCGCCATAGGCCCGCTTGAACTCCCTGGAAAAGTGCGCAGGAGACATGGACGCCCGCTGGGCCAATGCCGGCACATCCAAAGGCTCGGCATAGTTCCGATCCATCAGGTCCTTGGCACGGCGCAAATGCGCCAGTGCCTTCAGCGCTTCGGCATCCACTGGCTAACCTCGATTCCTGGCCCGCAGCACCAGGATTGCACCGAGCGCAGTCGAGCACAGGTAGATCCCGATGACCGCGATCCAGCCCGCGGTGAATCCACCGGCCGATCCCACCAGCAGGCCCATGGCCAGCGGCCCGACGGTGAATCCGCCGAACTGGCCTGCCGAGACGATTCCGCTGGCGCTGCCCAAGCGGCTTGCCGGGATCGCACGCAACAGGCCCGCCATGAGCACCACCGAAACTCCCAGGGCCGAGGCGCCATGCAGGGCAACCGCCAGCCAGAGCAGCGCCACCGAATGCATTTGCTGGGCCAGAAGGGAGCTGGCTCCGCCCGCAGTGGCCAGCGATGCCAGCAGCAGCAGGAGCTTGGGCGCTGAAACCCCGCGGGCCATCATCTGCCCCCAGCCGACGCGGGCACTGACCCCAATGACTCCGGCCACCGCAGCGGTCAGGCCGCCGGCCACCAAGGAGAAATCCAGTTCGCGGACCGCAAAGAGCGCCAGATAGACATTGGTTGCCTGCACTCCGACGCCGTTGATGAAACCGAACAGGGCCAGCGCGAAAATGACGAACTTCGTCGAGGGGGCTGCCGCGGCGATCGGCTTGTCCGCACCTGCTTCCGGCCTTTTCGGTGCAGGCACGCTGAGCATGGGGGTGGCGCGGACTACTCGTACGGCGATGAGCGCGAGCACTGCGGCGAGCACGGCGCCAGCCAGCGACGCGCCATGCCAGCCGATGAACGCCGCCAGCAACGGGAACCCCACGCTGCCTACGAGCTGCGAAACCTGCACGCCTGACTGCTTGATGCCGGTCCAGGTGATGCGCTGGGCGCTGGGGACGCGCTGGGCAAGAATGCGGTTGGTGACCCCGTTGGGGAATGACTGCGCGAAGCCGGCCAGCCCGGATGCCACCAGCAGCAGGACGTAGCCGGCGGGAATTGCCGCCAGGCCCAGCGCAACCGCGGTGGTGCCAAAAATCAGCAGCATCAGCCTGGTATCCGGTTGCCTGTCCGAGAACTTCCCGAAGACGGCGTTGCCCAGTGCGGCGCAGCCAAAGCAGGCCGTCGCCAGCAGGCCGAACTGGGATTCGGTGATTCCCAAATCCCTGATGACCAGGTCGCTGGTGGCGCTCAACCCGTAATTAAGCAGGGGAGCGATGCCCACTGCGGAGAGCAGGATGGCAAGCAACCCGAATCCTGGGCGTGCTGTTCTAGCTGTCATCCGCATCCTTGCTCCCGTAGGGCTTCAATCTTCAAGCTTATCTTGGCATTCCTCCGTGCGGGATGTTCCTTCCATGACATATCCAGCGACTTCTTCGATTCTGCAAACTGGGAGGCATAGGATCTAAACGTGAACTCTTTTACCGTCCGCTCAGCCAAAACCAGTGATGTCAACGCAATCCGCAATCTTGTGCGTCCGCTGGCCGAGGAACGAATCCTGCTGGATAAGGAAGCGGTCACCTACTACGAGTCCATCCAGGAATTCCTGGTAGCCGAGGATCCGGAGGGCAGCGTTGTCGGCTGCGGCGGCTTGCACGTCATCTGGGAAGACATCGCCGAAATCCGCACCCTCGCCACCTCCGATACGGTCCGCGGCATGGGGGTCGGGCACCTTTTGCTGGGAGAACTGCTCAAACGCGCCAAGGCTGTCGGGGTGTCGCGTGTTTTCTGCCTGACTTTCGAAGTTGCATTCTTCGAACGCCAAGGCTTCAAGGTGATGGCTGACCAGAGCGCCGTGGATCCCGCGGTGTACCAGGAGATCCTGCTCTCCCGGGATGAAGGCGTCGCTGAATTCTTGGACCTTGCACGGGTGAAGCCGAATACCCTGGGCAATACCCGCATGATCATCACGCTGGACTGATACTCCTACTCCATCCGGTCATAGCGGGCGCGGAACATCAGGAAGACCGCGTAGCAAACCAGGCCAGCACCGATGGCAATCAAGGCAACGGGCCCGAAGGGCTGGTCCTGGATGGCCTTCAACGCGCCATCGATGCCGCTGGCCTCTTCCGGGTCGCGCTGCACCGTGGCCACGATGAACAACAGGCCAACTGCACCCAGGACTGCGCCCTTTGCCGGGTAGCCGAGCATGCCTGAGAACTTCACCGCGCGGGAAACCTCCTTGTTTCCAGAACCCCGCAGATCCTCCAGGAACTTCTTGGCGGCTCCCTTGTAGATGTAATAGCCGGCCATGACCAGCATGCCGAGGCCGATGGCGATCAGCAAGGCCCGGCCAAGGCCTGTCTGCATCAGTTCGCCGCTGAAGCTGCTGGCGGTCTTTCCCGAATCGCTGGGATTCCCCGCGGCGAATCGTCCAAAGGTGAATCCGACAGCCAAGAACGATATCGAAGTAGCCGCGGACTTGAGCCTTTCCTTCAGCTTCTTCTCGGGCAAGAAGGCCTGCGCCATGGACCACAGGCCCAGCAGCAGGGCGCCGATTGCGCAGATCCACAGCAGAACCATGCCGAAGGGCTGGTTTGCCAGTGCGCCCATGGCTCCGCCCTGGTCGGCTTCCGCCTTGCGGCCGGCGGCGACAACAACTGCAAGGACTCCCAGGGTCGCATGGAGAATCCCGTTGGCGACGAATCCCAAGCGGGCGGCGCCCTCGAACCATGGATGCTCGGCTACGTGGCGAACCGTGCCGGCAGGGTCAACTGAAGCGTTCATGGGCTAAGCATAGGTACGCGCTGGCAGAGAAAGCCAGCAGCCGCCCGCGTGTTCTTTGCCGGTCTCAGGAAGGCAGGCGGATGCGGTTATCCTCGGCGATCGCCAGGCCATCTTTCAGCAGCCCGGCCAGCGCGCGTTCACGCTGATCCAGCGGAGACTGCAACCGTGCAAGTGCCACATATCCTGCGTGCGATTCCTGGGCCAGATCGGCCAGGAATGACTGCTGCGGCACCGCCTCCTCATGTTCGCGCAGAATCGCCATGATGGCCCCGCGGACCTGGCGATCGGTACCCTTCCAAGCTTGGCCTTTCGGGGTGTAGTGCGGTGCCGGCTGCCCGCCGGCAACCCATGCGCACTGCTCGAACACCGGGCATTGCCCGCACTTCGGGCTGCGTGCAGTGCATACCAGCGCGCCGAGCTCCATCACGGAGACATTCCACAGATTCGCCGTCCGGTCATCTTCGGGCTGGACTTCCCTGGCCCGGGCGAACTCGCTGGCGCGCGGGCTTGGTTCGGGCAATGCCATGCCGCCAAAGAGCCGGGCATGCACGCGGCGGATATTCGTGTCCACGACGACGGTGCGCTCGCCGAAGGCGAAGCAGGCAATGGCGGCTGCGGTGTAGTCGCCGATGCCGGGCAAGGCCAACAGCTGCGCTTCGGTGCGCGGGACTTCGCCGTTGTATTCGGTGGTGATCTCCACGGCGGCGGCATGCAAGCGCTGCGCGCGCCGCGGATAGCCAAGCCGACCCCATGCTTTCAACGCCTCGGACAGCGGTTCCGCGGCCAGATCCTGCGGCCGCGGCCAGCGGCGCATCCATTCTTCCCACACCGGCAGGACACGAACCACGGGGGTCTGCTGGAGCATGAACTCGCTGACCATGACTTCCCATCCGCTCACGCCAGGACGGCGCCAAGGCAGGTCGCGGGCGTTCTCTAGGTACCAGTCGTTGATGGTGTCGTGGATTTGCTGCACCCCACCACTCTAGGCCAGCGCACGGAAGACCCGGAATCCGAGGGAAAGCAGTGGGGAACGCGATGCGCCCCGGATCCTACGCCATTACCGGGTTCGGGCAGTGCAATGGATTAGCCTTAATCCATGAGCAACGCATCAGGGGGGAAACCATCGGCCAGCGTCTACCGGCGCCGGCGGATTACCGTGGCAGTACTTGCCCTGGTGCTCATCGGCCTGATCGTCTGGGGCGTCGTTGCCCTGGTGGGGGTCTTTGCCCCCGATGAGCAGGAAACTGCGGGCAATGAACCGACCGCCCAGCAGACACAGCCGGTCCCTTCGCCATCGTCCGAACCGGAAGAGGATGAAGATTCGGGCAAGATGTGCAGCGGCGACGAGATCGAGGTTACCGCGACGACCGATGCGAAAAGCTACGCCTCGGACAAGAAGCCGACATTGATTCTCGGCATCGAGAATGTCTCCAAGCGCGAATGCGAGGTGAACGTCGGAAGCACGCAGCAGGAGTTCCTGGTTTCCAGCGGTTCTGACCGCATCTTCTCCACCGTCGACTGCCTCGAGAACGCAGAGGACGTAATCCTGGCCTTCAAGCCCGGGCAGAAGGAGAACTCGCGCTTTACCTGGAACCGCGAGCGTTCGGCTCCCGGCTGCAAAGCTGTCAGCGTGCAGCCGCGTCCGGGAACCTACAAGTTCACCGCGGCTGTCGGCGACTTCGTCTCCGAGCCGGTGACCTTCACCCTGGAGTGAGCGCCTAGATGTAGCGGTCCAGCAGCGAGGACTCGGCCATGCGTGCGAGCCCTTCGCGGATGGAGCGTGCACGCTGCTCGCCGACGCCTTCAATTTCCATAAGCTGGCTGGTGGACGCGGACATCAGCAGCTGCAAGTTGTCGAATGCCGCCACCAGGCGATCTCCCACCACCTTGGGAACAGTGCGGATCTGCGAGAGCAGGCGGTATCCCTTGGGGGTCAGCTGGTCGTCCTGGCCAATGCTGGAGTGCGGGAACAGGATCTTGGTCAGCCCGTCGAGCTCGACCAGCTGCGCGTCGGACACTTCATGCAGCGTCTCCAAGGCGTGCTCGATATCCAGCTCCTGGCCTTCGGCGTCGGAATAGTCCCGCAGCAGCAGCTCGTTATCTGCCTGGATGCCGGAGAGCAATTCGGCATGCTGGGCTGCCAGCAGGCGCCCGTCGATGCCCAGCTCCAGCACGTAGCGGGAGATTTCCTCGCTGGTGCGGCGCAGCATCTCGGTGCGCTGCAGCACTGCCAGCACCTCCCGCGCAGTGGCGACATCCTCGATCTCCGCCGCTGACAGGGCGCTGGTGACCTGGTCCAAGCGGTGGCGGTAGCGTTCCAGGGTGGCAATGGCCTGGTTGCCGCGGGCCAGCAGGCGCTCGGCAGGCTCGAGCACATGGCGCTTGCCGTCGGCATAGAGAGTGATGGTCTGCATCGACTGCGACACCGAAATCGTCGGGAACCCGGATTGCGCGGCCACGCGTTCCGCGGTGCGGTGGCGGGTGCCGGATTCCTGGGTTTCAATCTGCGCATCCGGCATCAGCTGCACGCCTGCCTGCAGGATCTGGCGGCCGGTTCCGTCCAGGATGATCGCACCGTCCATCTTGGCCAGTTCGCGGATGCGGGTCGGCGTGTATTCGGTGTTGATCCGGAAGCCGCCGGAGCTGATCGACTCGACGAGCTTGTCGTGGCCGAGCACGATGAGGGCGCCGGTGCGGCCGCGCTGGATCCGCTCCAGGCCCTGGGCGAGTTCGGTACCCGGGGCAATCTGGGCCAGAACGGCAAGGAATCCGGGGGTGGGGTGCGCTTTCAACTGGCGTCCTTTCGGCGGGCGGCAATAATCAAGTTTATCGCGTTGGCTTCTGCCGCTGGTTGAAGGCGATATCCAGGGCCTGGGCGATATTCTCCACCTGGAACACGCGGATGCCCTCGGGGATGTTCTTCAACGGTTCCGGGGTAGCCGGGGCCATTGCGAAGGAGAATCCCAGGCGCTGGGCTTCGGTGATGCGCCGCGAGATCTCGGGCACTTGCCTCACCTCGCCGGCCAAGCCTACCTCGCCGAAGGCCACGAAGTCCTGCGGCAGCGGGAACTCGTTCATCGACGAGGCCAGGGCCAGCGCGCAGGCCAGATCCGATGCCGGTTCGGCGATCTTGACGCCGCCCACCGTGGCGATATAGGAGTCCATGGACGACAGATCCATATGCGCGCGGGCCTGCAGCACCGCCACGACCATCTGCGCCCGTGCCGCATCCAGGCCGCTGGTGGCCCTGCGGGCGGCCGGGGCATTGCTGCGGGAGAGCAGGGTCTGCACCTCGGCCACCAGCGGCCGGCGGCCTTCGAGGGTGACGGTGATGCAGGTGCCCGGAACCGGGTTGCGGGTTCGCGTGACGAACAGCTTGGAAGGATCGGTCAGCGATTCGATGCCGTCCTCATTAAGGTCGAAGCAGCCCACCTCATCGGTGGCGCCATAGCGGTTCTTCAGCGCGCGCAGGATGCGCAGCCGCGAATGCTTCTCGCCATCGAACTGGCAGACCACATCCACCAGGTGCTCGAGCAGCCGCGGGCCGGCGACCGACCCTTCCTTGGTGACGTGGCCGACCATGATGGTGGACATGGCCCGGGTCTTGGCCGCGTTGATGATCGACGCGGCGACCTCGCGCACTTGGGACACGCCGCCGGCCGCGCCGTCCACCTCTGCCGAGGAGAAGGTCTGCACCGAGTCCAGGATCAGCAGCTGCGGATCGATCTCCTGGATCTGCCCCAGCGCCAGGGCCAGGTCGGTTTCGGCGGCCAGGAACAGCGTATCGGCGATGGCGTTGATGCGTTCGGCGCGGGACTTGACCTGCGCGGCCGATTCCTCGCCGGTCAGGTAGAGCACGCGCAGGCCGGTCTGCGCCGCTTTCGCTGCGACGTCCAGGAGCAGCGTGGACTTGCCTACGCCGGGTTCTCCGGCGAGCAGGATCGCGGCTGCCGGGACCAGTCCGCCACCGAGCACGCGGTCCAGCTCGGAGACACCGCTGGGGCGGAAGGCGGCTTCGGAGCCGTCGATCTGCGCGATCGGCTTGGCCGGGTGGGCGACTTTGGCCGCGGCCACGGTGCGGGCGGAAACGACACCCACTTCTTCGACGGTGCCCCAGGCCTGGCATTCGCCGCAGCGGCCCACCCATTTGATCGTGGTCCATCCGCATTCGGAGCATTTGAACGATGCGCTGGATTTGCTGCGGGTGGAAGTTTTGGCCATGGCTCAATGCTATCGAGCCATGCGGACATTTTTGTTCAGGAGAGCTTGGGCAGCACTTCGATGGCTTCCTCGTGCACGCGGCCGGCTGCCTCGAGCAGATCCACCACCATCGGGCGCAGCAGCAGGACAAGGCCTTCGCCCTGGAGCCCTTCGACTCCCAGTGCGCGCGGATCCAGCTGGGCGGCGACTCCTTCCAGCTGCAGCTGTGCGGACTTCTCGTATTTGCGCTGGCCCGCCACCGTTGTCTCGCGCACCGAGTGCGCCAAGGTGTTGACCGCTTCGGACAGCTCGCGGATCAGCGGAGCCAGGGTTTGCGCGCCTTCCGGGGTCAGCGCGCTGTTACTGAGCACGGAAGCCAGCCGCCGGGCGAAAACCCGCGAGTTGCGGGCGGCCCAGTCGTAGTGGTTGAAGCGCTTGGACAGCCGGTTCAGCTCGTGGCGGTGGCGCCGCCCGGCGGGGGAAATCGTGGCGATTTCCTTGGACGCGCGGAAGGCGGCTGGCAGCTTGTCCAGATGCTTCTGGGTGCCGCGTGCCTTGATCAGCGCGTGGAATGCGGAGCGCCGGTCATCGTCGCGGATGGCCCAGGAGCATTCCAAAAGCGCTTCGGAAAGCTCCTTGAACAAATCCGATAATGCGGAAACCGGACTGCGCCTCGGGTCGGTGGGCCAGAAAATAATGACCAGCAGGGCGAGCAGGGAACCGGTCAGGGCATCGATGGAACGGGCAAATGGGCCGTCGGCGCTGATCGGCAGCAGCACCACCAGTGCCGATTGCATACCCAGCTGGGTGGAGAAGATTGCACCTGAATCCAGGTAGCGGGCTATGACCAGGCTGAGCGACATCACCAGCGCGGCCTGCCAGATACCCTGCCCGAACCAGTGCATGAGGGTATCGCCCAGGGCCACGCCCAGGGTGCATCCCAGGGCGACCTCGGCGGTTTTGCGCACCGTGGTGGAGGCGCCGAAGCCCAGCGAAACCAGCGCGCTGGTGGCCGCGAAAATCGGCTGGGAGTGCCCCCAGATGCTTTCGGCGATCCAGAATGCGCCAATGGCGCCCAGGGTCATGCGCAGGATTCTGGGCAGGGAATTGCGCGAGCGTATCAGCCCGGCGCGATTGCGCTGCGCCAAGAATCCGAATAGTTGCGCTGGCATGCGCTTCACTTTCCGCCCAGTTGCCATGGCTTCAGTCTTCCATGGGTTGGGCGGGCGGCGGCAGAAGCTGCCGGGATATTGCGCTGGTGAGCAGGATCACCTGCCTGTGGACAAGTTGTTAACCTTCTGTTCACCTTCGCCGGGGGAGCTGGTTACTTTCGATCTTTAACGTCGTAGATGAAGCGGAGAGAAGCCGCTGAAAGTTTTACATCGATCTACCAACATGGGGAGTAAATCTCGTGAAGCTCAACCGCTTTGGCAGCGCAGCTGCCGTTCTTTCCGTCGCAGCACTCGCACTGACCGCCTGCGGCTCGGATAACCCAACCGCCGCTGCCGGTTCCGAAGGCGCAGAGACCTCTGCTGCATCCGGTGTCACCGGTACACTGACCGGCATCGGCGCATCCAGCCAGAACTCGGCCATGGAAGCATGGGCCACCGGCTTCAAGGCTGCCAACCCGGACGCCAACGTGCAGTACTCGCCAGACGGCTCCGGCGCAGGCCGCGAAGCATTCCTGGCAGGCGGCGCGCAGTTCGCCGGCTCGGATGCCTACCTGAAGGAAGACGAGGCCGCCAAGGCCAAGGAAGTTTGCGGCCCAGAAGGCGCATTCAACGTCCCGGCTTACGTCTCGCCGATCGCGATCGCCTTCAACCTCGAAGGCGTTGAAGAGATCAACATGGACGCAGCCACCATCGCCAAGGTGTTCAAGAAGGAAATCACCAAGTGGAACGATGAGGCAATTGCCAAGCAGAACCCGGACGTGGAGCTGCCTGATACCGCAATCACCGTTGTGCACCGCAACGACGAGTCCGGCACCACCGAGAACTTCGTCGAGTACCTGAAGGCCGCAGCGGCCGATGTCTGGACCTACGATGTCTCCGGCGACTGGCCAAGCGACATCCAGTCGGAGAACGCCAAGGGCACCTCCGGCGTGGTTTCGACCACCACTTCGACCAACGGCGCCATCACCTACGCTGACTTCTCCGCAGTGGGCAACCTGTCCACCGTGAACGTCAAGGTTGGCGATGAGTACACCAAGATCTCCGCCGAGGCAGCTGCCAAGGCCCTCGAGACCGCAACTCCGGTTGAAGGTGCGGCCGAGAACGACCTGGCCCTGGATCTGGAGCGCGACACCACCGAAGCGGGCACTTACCCAATCGTCCTGGTTTCGTACCACATCTTCTGCAGCAGCTACAAGGACCAGGCAACCGCTGATCTGGTCAAGGCCTTCGGCAACTACGTCATCTCCGAAGACGGCCAGAAGACCGCCCAGGCTTCGGCAGGCAACGCCCCAATCTCGGCATCCATCGCCGAGAAGGCCAAGAAGTCGATCGACGGCATCACCGTCGCCGAGTAGTACCCCGCTGGGCAACCGGCAACAGGTGCGGGTGGCCGAACTCAACCACCCGCACCAGCAGTACCCCTCCACCCCCGCAGTGAAAACTGCATCACCCCCGTTTCGTAAAGGCTCTAGCCATGACTACCAATGCTTTGACAAGCAAGTCATCGACTTCCGGCCGCGCTGGTGACAAGGTCTTCTCCGGCGCCGCACTGGCTGCCGGTGTCCTGATCCTGATCACGCTCTTCGCGGTCGCGGTCTTCTTGCTGATCCAAGCCCTGCCGACGTTCTTAGCCGATCCGGCTGAGATTTCCGGCGGCGAAGGATTCTTCGCCTACATCTGGCCGATTGTCATCGGCACCGTTATCGCAGCGGCTATCGCGCTGCTGATCGCCACCCCGATCGGCATCGGTGTGGCACTGTTCATCTCGCACTTCGCTCCACGCAAGGTCGCCGGCCCGCTGGGCTACCTGATCGATCTGCTCGCCGCGATCCCCTCGGTGATCTACGGCGCGTGGGGCTACATGGTGCTCGCTCCGGCTCTGGTTCCAGGCTACGAATGGCTGGCCAAGAACCTGGGCTTCATCCCGCTCTTCGAAGGCCCGGCCAGCCAGACCGGCAAGACCATGCTCACCGCCGGCATCGTGCTGGCAGTGATGGTGCTGCCGATCATCACCTCGTTGAGCCGCGAAATCTTCCTGCAGACTCCGAAGCTGCACGAAGAGGCCGCTCTCGCCCTGGGTGCAACCCGCTGGGAAATGATCACCACCGCGGTGATCCCCTTCGCCCGCCCGGGCATTATCTCCGCCGTCATGCTGGGCCTGGGCCGCGCCCTGGGCGAAACCATGGCCGTCGCGCTGGTGCTGTCCACCGGTAACCTGATCCCATCGCTGATCAAGACCGGCAACCAGACGATCGCCGCGGAAATCGCCTTGAACTTCCCTGAGGCCTTCGGCCTGCGCCTGGCAGAGCTGATCGCCGCCGGCCTGGTCCTGTTCCTGATCACCCTGGTCGTGAACATGATCGCTCGTGGAATCATCGCCCGCCACAAGGAATTCTCGGGAGCCAACTGATGAGCACCATGACAACCAACCAGAACAGCACCTCGGGCAACCTGACTCCTCCGGTGCGCAAGCGCAACTCCCTGGCCAAGGGCAAGCTGCCGAAATGGGCCATCTGGGCCATCGCCGCAGGCTCCATCATCATCGGCGCGGCAGCGTCCACGCTGACCGGCTTCAACGTGGCCTCCTTCGCCATCTACTCCGCGATCATTTTCCTGGTGGCCGCCTCGGTAATCACCACCGTTGCCGAAGGCAAGCGCCGCGGCAAGAACGCGATGTGGACCTACCTGATCTACGCCGCCTTCATCGTGGCAGTGATCCCGCTGGTATCCGTGCTCTACACGGTGCTGGAAAAGGGCATGCCGGGCATGAACAGCCACTTCCTGTTCAGCTCCATGAACGGTGTGACCGGCGCGGTGGACAACGAAACCGTCGCCAATGGCACCCCGGTGGTCGGCGGCGCGTACCACGCGGTGATGGGCACCTTGCTGATCACCCTGTGGGCTACCCTGATCTCCGTTCCGGTTGGCATGCTGACCGCTGTCTACCTGGTGGAATACGGCCAGGGCAAGGCGCTGTCCAAGGCGATCACCTTCTTCGTCGACGTGATGACCGGCATTCCCTCGATCGTCGCCGGCCTGTTCGCGGCGGCCTTCTTCGGCATGATCCTGGGCCCGAACGCCCGCATGGGCATTGTCGCAGCGGTCGCGTTGAGCGTGCTGATGATCCCGACGGTGGTCCGCTCCACCGAGGAAATGCTCAAGATCGTCCCGAACGAGCTGCGCGAGGCATCCTACGCACTGGGCGTGCGCCGCTGGCGCACCATCTTGAAGGTGGTCATCCCGACAGCGATCTCCGGTATCGCCTCCGGTGTCACTCTGGCCATCGCCCGCGTGATCGGCGAGACCGCACCGATCCTGGTCACCGCCGGCATCGCAAGCAACATCAACCTGAACGTCTTCGCGAACTGGATGTCCACGCTGCCGACCTTCATCTACTACCAGATCCTGACCCCGACCAGCCCGACGAACATCGACCCGTCGGTGCAGCGTGCCTGGGCCGCAGCCCTGCTGCTGATCCTCATGGTGATGGCGTTGAACCTCCTCGCCCGCCTGGTCGCTTCGATCTTCGCCCCAAAGAAGGGCCGTTGAGCCTAGGCTCCGGTCCGGACAAACCCAAACTTTTTCAAGGATTACATCATGGCAAAACGCATCGACGTCAATGACCTGAACGTCTACTACTCCAAGTTCCTCGCCGTTGAAGGCGTCTCGATCAACATCGAGCCGAAGTCGGTTACCGCATTCATCGGCCCATCGGGTTGCGGCAAGTCCACCTTCCTGCGCACCCTGAACCGCATGCACGAGGTCATCCCCGGAGGCCGCGTCGAGGGCCAGGTCCTGCTGGACGGCGACGACCTGTACGGCGCGGGCGTGGACCCGGTGACCGTGCGCAGCCAGATCGGCATGGTCTTCCAGCGCCCCAACCCGTTCCCGACCATGTCCATCAAGGACAACGTGCTGGCCGGCGTGAAGCTGAACGGCAAGAAGATCTCCAAGTCCGACGCCGACGCGCTGGTGGAGAAGTCGCTGCGCGGCGCAAACCTCTGGAATGAGGTCAAGGACCGCCTGGACAAGCCGGGCTCGGGCCTTTCCGGCGGCCAGCAGCAGCGCCTGTGCATTGCCCGCACCATTGCGGTCAAGCCCGACGTGATCCTGATGGACGAGCCGTGCTCCGCACTGGACCCGATCTCCACCCTGGCCATCGAGGACCTGATCAACGAGCTGAAGAACGACTACACCGTGGTGATCGTGACCCACAACATGCAGCAGGCCGCCCGCGTGAGCGACAAGACCGCGTTCTTCAACATCGCCGGCACCGGCAAGCCGGGCAAGCTCATCGAGTACAACGACACCGCAGCCATCTTCTCCAACCCGGAGCAGAAGGCCACCGAGGATTACGTCTCCGGACGCTTCGGATAAAGATTTCGGCTACCGCCGCTCCTTGAGCGGATGGTAGACGGACCGGAAGGGGGGTCTTCCGGGGATCCTGGAGGGGATCACCGCCAGCGGCGCACCGATTGCGGTGCGCCGCTGCACTTTAACCATTCACGTAAAGCTCCCTTGACTGTAAAGCGACCTTGTCAGTAAAGTGAGGTTTACATTTATTGGAAAGGGGGCAGTGGTGGATTCAAAAGAGTCAGTTGGCCAAAGCAAATGGGGTCGTTCGCGATTCGGCGGATCGACAGCCCTGCTGATCATCCTGTCACTGCTCGGGGGGCTGGTGCTCTGCGCTGCCATGGCGCTGATCTGGTGGACATTCGGCCCCGAAGCCGATCAGCAGCGCAAGATGCTGTCCGGACTGGTCTTTGCACTGCTGATGCTGCCCGCTGCGTCCGCCTTGTGCTGGGTATTCATGCTGGACAGGGATACTCTGGCCGGAGCCGTGCGGGATCCGGAATCATCCATCGAGGGAAAATGGTACGAGAAGGCGGTTTTCGGAGCATTTCATGATCTGATCGCCCTGTGCGGATTGGGCGCCATGGCGCTGGGTTTGCTGCGCATTGACGTAGAACCGGTGATGCTGCTTGTTGGGGTCGTTCTGCTGGCTGCCGTAGACGTGCTCGTGCGCTACCTGGTGATCAAGAAGGTGGAAGGCTGATGCACAAGCGCGATTCCGATTCCCGCGCCGTAGCATCGGCCCGCTCGCGCTTCGTGCAACCGAGTAAGCGAGCCGAAAGCTAATGGAGAACAATCTCAGTGAATACCGCAGGGAACGCGGGTTCTCCCAGCAGGCATTGGCGGACCTGCTCGGCGTCTCGCGCCAAACTGTCATCTCGCTCGAAAAGGGCCGCTACGATCCGTCATTGCCGCTGGCCTTCAAGCTATCTGCGGTCTTCGGCTGCAGGATCGAAGACCTCTTCGTTCCGGGCGAAAACTAGGCGTTGCCCAGCAGCGGATGCACCGCCAGCGTGAGGATCGCGCCGCAGGCAACGCAGACCACCGGGGTCAGCACCCAGTGCAGCAGCACCTTGGTGACATTGCGCCACACCACCGATTCGAAAGCCTGATTACTGCCGGCGCCGACGATGCCGCTGGTGACCGCCTGCGTGGTGGACAGCGGCAGGTGCAGGACCAGCGAGCCGAGGAACAGCATGGCCGCGGCCACGCCTTGGGCGATCATGCCGCGCAGCGGATCGAAGTTCACCAGCCGGCGGCCGAGCGTGTAGGTGATGCGCCATCCGCCTAGGAGCACGCCGAGGCCCAGCGCCGTGCCGGCGGCCAGCTGGATGGCCCAGGTCACGGGTCCCGGGTCCATCGCATGCCCGGTGATCAGCACCAGTGCGATCATCGCGCCGGTGCGCTGGCCATCTTGCAGCCCCAGCCCCAGCGCTACCGCACAGGCGGCAATGGCTTGGCCTGCGCGCGAGCCGTTGTTGACCGAACCCGAGGAATTATGGCGCATCAGCCAGGTCGCCGGAATCACCAGCACGTAGGACAGCAGGTAGGCAATCACCGGGGTGATCAGCAACGGCAGAAGCACCGAGCCGAGCAGCAGCCCCCAGGCACCGGACATCGGCAGGTCGCCCATGAAGGCCGAGGCGCCGCTGGCGCCCACCAGTCCGGAGAACAACGCGTGGGTGGAACTGACCGGCAAGCCGCGCCACCAGCAATACAGTCCCCAGGCGCCGGCGGTCAGCAGGCCGCAGATCAGCAGCTTCAAGCCGACGACGCCATCGGGGACGTTGAAGTTCAGCTTGTCCACCAGCGCCACGCTCAGCCCCGAGGTGGCTAGGGTGCCGAGGAAGGCGAATACTGCCGCCACGGAGACCGCTATGGCCGGGCGCAGCGCCCTGGTGCGCACCGAGGCCGCAACCGCGGTGGAGGCATCCCTGAAGCCGTTGAGCACGCCATAGCCCAGCGTGAGGACGATCGCGATTCCGGTGAGGACCGAAAGGATGGTCATGTCCCTAGGACTCCTTCACCAGCACGCGACCGAGGTGGTCGGCAAACTGGCGCAGGGTGTTGGCCGTGAGCATCAGGTGGTCGGCCACGCGCTGGTGGCGGTGGATCGTGCCTGCCTTGGCGAACTTCGAGATCTCGTTGACCCATACCAGGTGGGTGCGCGCCGCGCGCTTGGAGAACTGCAGCATCTGCAGCCAGTTGTCTTCCAGGTCATCGAGGTTGTGCAGGCGCTGGACCGAATCGGAGGCCAGTTCGGCCAGCTGCGAAATGAGTTCAAGCTGCTCCGAGGAACGCTCGGAGAGCGGGGTGGAGCCAACGGTCATGATCAGCTCGCCGGTGCCGCGCAGGTGTTCCATGGTCTCGTGCAGCAAACGCGAGAGGGTGTACATGTCTTCGCGGGGAAGCGGGCTGATATAGCTGGTGCGCAGGTGGGTGAGCACCGCGTGCACCAGGTCGGAGGCCTCGGCTTCCGCGGCAGCCAAATCCCGCAGCTGATCTGCACGGGTGTCGGGTGAGCCGATCATCTCGGCGACATTGGCAACGGAGGAGCGAATGGTCGTGGCCAACCCGCACAGCAACTCGATGCCGCGCGAGGCGGAGGGAAAGATCTGGAACTTCACTTTTCGGCGCACCATTCGATTCGACTGTTATTGGTACCAACGCAGAACAGTTTACGACGCGGAAGTTAACGCCGGTTACTTGATGGTGCCGGACCGGGAACGCCTCTCGGCGGAAGGCCGCTCGAAGCGGCAGAATTTTGGAGCCCGGGGTTACCAGCAGCCCGGCACCGTTATCTAGTGTTCTCGCCTGACCGGTGCGCTGTCAACCGCCGGGGTGGTGCTCGTGCGGTTTCTCACGCTACCGGCGCAGGCCCTTTTCCGCTCCGCTCAGGCAGAGCAGTGCGCAGCAGAACCAGATCGCGCCCGCAGGACCCAAGCCGGCGGCGACAGTACTTGAGATAACCGGCAAAGCTACTTGTCCGACGCGGTTTCCCATGAGCCTGACGGCCAATGCCGCGCCGCGGTCCACCGCCGGCACCGACGTGGAAATCATCGTCATGGTCATCGGCTGGCCCAGGCCCAGGAAGAAGCCGCCGACCAGCAGCGCCGCCCCGGCAGCCCAGAGCGAATCGATGAACGCCGGAGCCAGGGCGATGGCGATGCCCGAAACCCACAAGCTGGTGACCAGCAGGTGATTGCGCTCGAAGTGGGCCGAGAGCTTCGGAATGAACAGCCGCGAAATAACCGAAGCGAAACCTCGAATGGCCAAAAGCACACCAACATTTTCCGGTGTGACGCCATGTTTCTCCGCCACCAGCGGCAAGAATGCGGTGAGGATGTCCAGCATCGCCAGCAGGGTCATCGAGGCGAACATGTGCGAGGCCATGCCCCTGATGCGCAGCACCGAAGGAATGGAGGCCTTGGACTTCGGCGGACGGGTCTGCGACGCCGATTTGGAGATCTTCGGCTGCCAGCTCGGAAGCAGGAAGGGGACAGCCAGCAGCGAGCACCCGGCGGCAATCCACAGCGACAGGCTGATATCGGCAACACGCTCGGCGGAGAGCGCGTCGGTGCCGGAGCCGAGCACCATTCCGCCGATCAACGGCCCGATGAATTGCCCAGCGGCATAGGCGGCAGTGAACCAGCCGAACCCCTTGTCCAGATCGCTGTCGGGGAAGAACCGGGCAATCGACGATTGCCCTCCAATGGTGAACATCAAGTGCCCAAGCCCCAGCACGGCGCTGGCCAGCGCCACGGTCAGCGCATTCGGCGAGAAATTGATGCCGATGCCGCCGGCGGCCAGAAGGGCGACGCCGGCAACCATCAGGAAGCGGATCCTGCGGATGCGCGAACTGACCCGGCCCAGCATCATCGCGGTGAACAGCGGAAGGATCGCATAGGCGGCCGTCACCACGCCGACGGTAAACGCGCCGGAGCCGAAGGAGATGAGCTTGTAGGTGGTGACCGGCCGGATGAGGTTCAGCGCTGTTTGGGATAGCAGCGCCGTCGCGATCAAGATCAGCAACCAGCGTACGAGTCCTGAAGAGTTGGTCCTCGATGCGGCGCCCACACCCACCTGCCTAGAATTGAGGGGTAACTTCCTCAATCCATCCTAATGGCGCGGGAGCGCCTTTCAGTCCAATGCGTCCTGGCGCCACAACCGGGCGCAGACTTCCAGATCAGCGGCCGTAGCCGTCAGCGCCTTGGCCTGCTGCGTCAGCTTCGTTCCCCGGTCGCTGTTGGAGAAATCTGCGGCATCGGCATGCTCGGTCATGCCAAGGGCCACGACCCGGCAATAGGCGGCAGTGCGTTCCAGGGCGTGGGCGAAGTCTCCGTTGAAGGCGCCGGAGAGAATCGACCCGGTCATCTTCTTCATTTCTTCGGCGGTCGGCGGTTCGGCCACCCCGGCGACGATGCGTTCGACCTGGGCACGGTGGGCTCCGGCCTGGAACCGTGCCGCGTGCACTTCCGGCTTGCCCATGGTGGCCGCGCGGACCGCATACAAGCGCCACAGCGCGCCGGGCAGGGAATGGGCGGGAGCTTCGCTCCACAGCTCAGCGAGCACCTCCAAGCCCTCTTCCTCGGCAACGGCGATCAGCCGGCGTGAAACTTCGGGGTCGTTGTTGGCAATGCCGCGTTGCACGAAAGCCTGGGCAGACAAATGAGCGGCCTCGGAGACGCGCGCCGGGTCAGCGCCTCCTTCGTAGGGCTCGAAATCTGCCGGGGCGAAGGGGCGTGGCTTGTGATGGCGGAACCCCGCATCCTGGGCTACTTTTGATCCTGCACGTGCACCTCTCATGCGCTCCAGAATACTCGCTGAACCTGAGTTCTCAGTCAACAGGTGATTTAGCTTGCAAACCCCAAGATCAAGCGGGAATTACGGGCTGCCACGGTGCGGATTACGCCGATTAATGATCATGCCGGTCCATCGGGTAGTATGGATTTTGGCCTTGTGCCGTGCGCCTTTAGCTCAGCTGGTAGAGCACTGGACTTTTAATCCATTGGTCGCGGGTTCGATCCCCGCAGGGCGCACAGAGTGAACCGGACCCGGCTTGCAGACGCAAGCCGGGTCCGGTTTTTCAATTCATTGTCCAGCATGGAACCGCCGGGCTGCCCCTCCTGCTAAACGTAGCGCTCCAGGAATTTGATGATGCGCTCCATCACCAATGCGCGAGCTTCCGGGGCATGCGAGCGCAGCGAGCTGTCGGTGAACAGGTGCTTGTCGCCAGGGTAGGTGAACAGCTCGGCGAGCCCTGCGCCCTCATTGCTGACGAAGCGCTGCGCTGCTTCCAGATCGCCTTCCTTCGCGAAGAACGGATCCTGGTCCATGCCGTGGATCTGCACCGGCACGCCTTCCGGCCACGGCCCGAAGCTCCACTCGGCTTCCAAGTCCACAAAGGATTCCAGCAGGACCGCGGCGACGGCGCCGGGGCGTTGCTGCGCGCACTGCTGGGCCAGCGCGGCACCCCACGAAGTGCCGATGTATACCAGCTCTTCGGGCAGCTTGGCGAAGAGCTTGTCGACGCGTTCCTGGATCTTGTCCTCGGTCATCTTGCCCGCCATGCGCATGCCCGTGTCGAAATCCTTGGGCAGCTTGCCGGCGTACAGGTCCACCGGGTGCACCGTGTGGCCGGCCGCGCGCAATTCAGCGGCCATCTGCTGCACCCCAGGGGTCAGGCCCTGGACGTGATGGAAAAGAACGATCGTAGCCATGGGTGCTCCTATTGGTTGCTAGCGTTCGTCGACCAGGTTCTCAATGCGCCGCGGCAGGTGCTCAATGGCCACGTCCCAACCGGGCATCTGGCTATTGATTTCCACGCTGTAACCCTCAACCAGCATGAATTCTGCGCAGGTGAGCGCCTCCTGGCCGGAACCCGTTTCATAGATGAAGGCTCGTTTGATGTCCTGCCAGAGCAGGGTCGCGGACTGGTCGATCACGAGGCCGGTGTTGACGACTTCGACGGTGCGCTGGGGATAGGACATGTTCAACTTGCTTTCGGGGTCCTCGGCGGTGTGCTTTGAACAAGTCTAGACCGGCAGCGCACCGCCGTGGGGTTATCAAACCGGATCCGGATAGGATTTCGCCAAGGTTCCCCCGGGGCCGGTTTCCAGCAAATAGTCCAGATCCAGCTGCGACAGGAAATGCTGATCGTGGCTGACTACCAGCAACGCACCCTTGTAGGCACCGAGCGCCTCGCTGAGCTGGCGCACGCTGTCCACATCCAGATTATTCGTGGGCTCGTCGAGGATCAGCAGCTGCGGTGTGGGTTCCGCGAGCAGCAGCGTTGCCAGGTAGACCCTGAAGCGCTCGCCGCCGGAGAGCGCCGCCAAGGGACGGTCGGCGCTGGTCCCGCGCAGCAGCAGCCGGGCAAGCATCTGGCGCACGTCGTTCGCGGTTGCCGTTGGAGCCACCGACGCCACATTCTCCATGGCGCTCAGCTGGCCGTCCAGGCCTTCCAGGCGCTGTGGCAGATACCCGACCCGGTCCACGAAAAGCTTTCCGCCCAAACCGCTGCCCGGAGCAACGCCTGCGAGCATCTGCCTGAGCAGCGTGGTTTTCCCCGAACCGTTGGGTCCGACAAGTCCTACGCGTTCGGCTCCCTGGATGATGAACGGGTCTTGCGCTGAACCCAGCACGGCAACCTGCTTGCCGGCGGGCAGCTTCGGATCTGGCAACTCGATATTGATGTGCTCGACCTGGCGTACCCGCTGATCGGCTTCGTCGAGCCGTGCTTGGGCGGAATCGACCTTGCCATCCAGGTGCGATCGCATTTTCCCGGCGTTTGCCTCGGATTTCTGGCGAAGATGGTTCGCCAGGATCTTCGGCATGCCCCCGGAAAGCTGGGTGGCCCGCCCCTTGCGCTTGGCACGGGCCAACTTGGTTTCGGCTTCGACGCGCTGGCGCTTTTCCACCTTCAGCGAGGCCTGGGCGGTTCTGGCTGCCTGCTCGGCTGCCAGCTGCTCGGTTTCCAGCTGCTCGCGATATGCGCTGTAGGGCCCTCCGTAAACGCTGAGCTTCCCATCGTAGAGCTCCACCGTGTGCTCCATGAGCTCGAGCAGCTCGATATCGTGGCTCACCACGACCAGCGTGCCCTTCCACGTGCGGACCAGCTCGTAGAGCAATTCGCGGGTGGGACGATCGAGGTTATTCGTCGGCTCGTCGAGCAAGGTGATGGGTGAATCGGCGATGCGCAGCCCGGTCACTGCCAGGAGCATCGCTTCGCCACCCGATAGCGTGGATGCCTTCCGGCCCAGATCCAGGCCGCCGAAACCCAGCGGCTCCAGTTCGGCGCGGACCCGGGCTTCCACATCCCAGTTGGCACCCACCGCGTCGAAATGCGCTGGGTCCACACTGCCGGATTCGATAGCCTCCAAGGCTGCCAGGATCCGCTGTATCCCCAGCAGTTCGGCGACGGTTGGGTCCTGGTCCAGAGCCAGCGTTTGCGGAAGGTAGCTCAGCGGTGCGCTCGTTTCCGCCGTTCCGCTGGTTGGGTGCAGCTGCCCGGCGATCAGTTTCAGCAACGTCGATTTGCCGCTGCCATTGGCGCCGATCAGCCCGGTCCGCCCGGAGGGAAAAGTGCCGTCCAAGTTGGCCAGGGCGATTTCTCCCGAGGGCCATGCGAAGCTGAGATGGTTCAGGGTAATGGGTGGTGTCAAAGGCATGCAGGTTCCTCCCGCTAATGCGAAGGGGCTGCCGACTTGGGGGATCACAGAAATGGCTCAACCTCGAAGAGGGGCCGGAAAAGAAAAGGATACCGAAGCCGGTAGCCGAAATGAACAAGTTGCACCGTACAGAATCGGTGCAGGGTCATTGGCTGGCTTAGTAGGTATCCATGCCAAAGAGTGTAGCAGGGAGGAAAACAGGAATTAACCCCTCAGCGCAAGAAGACTGGCATCCACTCCCGGTTGTGCGCGTGGACCAGCGTTAGGAACAGGACAAGGTCGACGGTAGGGAACAGGCCCCAAAGTTCTAGATCTCAAACATTCGGATCACCCTGTCGCTGAGCAAGACCTGGTAGGGCATCTGCTTCAATCTTGCAGCATCAATATCGATACCACGTCGTTGGGCCGCAGCGGCAATTTCGTCCCACGGATGATCCCCGGACCTTTCCGGGTCATCGATCCGCACCAAATCAAGAATCTCGGCAATCAGTTCATCTGACGACCGCCTCCACCTGGCGGGCCCGGGCCCATGGGATATGGCTGTGAAGCCACGATCCAGATCCAAACTGATCATCGACCCATCGCTCATCAAAATGCATTGCGTGATTTTCACGCTGATGCTTGGCCTCAAATTGTCCGTCAGGGTCTCATCCATGTCGCAGACCGCTGCAATCGACATTGCATTCAGAGTGCTAACCATCGTATGCGGCAGCACGGGAAAAGTTCCAGACTCGTACTCGCCGTGCAGCGGCGCGTAGTGGAATCCCTTTTCGTCGAAATCACTCATAGCCGATCCGCCCTTAGAGGTCCTGGGCGCCTATTGGCTGGCAGCAGTTTCCCGTGGATCGTGCAACGCGGCGATCCGCTCGTGGTCTGGCTCACGGTCGCAGGGGAGCCGGAATAAGGATACCGAAGCCGGTAGCCGAAATGAACAAGCTGCGCCGTTCAGAATCGGTGCAGGGGCATTGGCTGGCTTGGCAGGTGTCCATGCCAATGAGGGTAGCAGGGCGGAAAACAGGAATTAGCCCCTCAGTACATGAAGACCGGGAGCCATTCCCGGTTGTGCGCGTGGACCAGCGCGAGGAACAGGACAAGGTCGAAGATCAGATGCACACTTACGACATAGGACAAGGACTTCGTCAGCTTGAAGGTATAGCCCTGCAGCAGGGCGAAGGGGAAGGTCAGCAACGGGCCCCAGGATTGGTAGCCGATCTCCCACAGGAAAGAGGAGAAGATCACCGCTTGCAGGATATTGGCCTGCCAGTCGGGAAAGTGCTTGCGCAGCAAGGCGAATGCCGTGCAGATGAAGAACAGCTCGTCCCAGATGCCCACTGAGTTGACTCCGATGAAGAGTCGCCAGAAGATCGCTGGGTCCGAGGCGTCTGGCCAGTTCTGATAGACGCCGGTGCTGATCAGATACACCGGCAGAACGAGGAAGCCCAGCGCCACCACTGCCAGCAGATACAGTTTCGCTGCCAACGGCCACTTGCGACCGGTGTTCACAGGGAACTTGATAATTTGCTCCCGCAAGGCGAATCGCGAAATCAGCCAGGGCAGCAGGACCGCCGCTGCCAGCGCCGTGCCCATCTGCGCCATGTGGCCCAGGCTCAGGTCCGCGTTGAGCGGAACCAGGCTGATGATCACCAGCCCTGCCGCGATCATTGACAGATGCTGGGCGAGCCTGCGGTCGATGAGAGCTGCGCACAGCAGGCTCAGCGCCAGCAAGCCGTAGCCCGCAGGGCCGTTGCCGGCGCCGAAGAGCAGCGCTGCGGAGGCCGAGAGCAAGGCGGCGGGCAGCAGCTTCCAGCTCATCGCGCAATGCCGCGATTCGGTCGAGGTCCGGCTCACGGACTCAAGCATGCCAGCTGGACTGGAAGAATAACACCACCCGCGTTCGCGGGTCAGGCACTTAAAGGCTTTTGGCCCGCATCCGGTGGATGCGGACCAAGAAGAAATTCTGCGGAAGCCCTACTTCCAGGCGCGGTGAACGGCGACGATGCCGCCGGTCAGGTTCCGGTATTCCACGTTCTTCCAGCCGACGTTGACGAACTTGGCGCCCAGCTTTTCCTGGTCTGGCCAGGCGGCAATGGACTCAGCCAAGTAGGCATAGGCGGAAGGGTTAGGCGACACCAGGTAGCCCAGCGCAGGGATGACGCGCGGCAGGAACTGCTGGTAGGCCACCTTGACCGGGGTGACGGTCGGGGTGGAGAACTCGGCGACGACGATTCGGCCGCCGGGCTTGGTCACGCGGCGCATTTCCGACAGCGCCTTCTCGGTGTCATCGATATTGCGCAGGCCATAGGAAATGGTCACCGCGTCAAAGGTGTCATCTTCGAAAGGAAGCTCATGGGCGTCGCCGTACACGAAGTCCAGCTGCGGGTAGCGCTTGCGGCCCTCGGCGAGCATGCCGTTGGACATGTCGCAGGCGGTCACCTTTGCGCCGGCTTCGGCCAGCGGGACCGAGGAAGTCCCGGTACCTGCAGCCAGGTCGAGAATGCGCTCGCCGGGCTTCGGCGCGATCGCCTCGGTGGTGATCTTGCGCCAGTAGTTCACGATGCCGCCGGTCATCAAGGTATTGAGCAAGTCGTAGCGAGGAGCCAGCTTGTCAAACATGTCCTGAACCTGATCGGCCTGCTTATCCAGGCCTGCGCGCGCATTCTGAGAACTCATGGGTCTAAGTCTTTCATATATGCGCGCGCCAAGGCGCCGGATGTGGGGCGAATCGCTTAGAGAATCGATTCCAGCCGGGCGTAGCTGGCTTCCATGCCATCGGCCATTCCGGTGGCGAGCATCGCGTCGCGAGCGGCCTTGTCGCGGTAGGTGACCAACGTGGTCACCAAGGTGCCGCCGGTGGTGCTGGTGAACGTCAGCTGGTTGAC
This sequence comes from Glutamicibacter sp. ZJUTW, assembly GCF_008370855.1. Classification (NCBI taxonomy): domain Bacteria; kingdom Bacillati; phylum Actinomycetota; class Actinomycetes; order Micrococcales; family Micrococcaceae; genus Glutamicibacter; species Glutamicibacter sp. ZJUTW. The sequence goes on from NZ_CP043624.1 coordinate 133,827, forward strand.
GGATCCGGGCACGCCGGAACCGAGCATTTCCTCTCCGCCTTCGAGCTGCTCGGTGCTCGCTTCATAGTGGCCCTCAACGCGTTCGAGGATCTTTCCGCTGAATCCGAATCCCTTGCCGCCGTCGTCAGGGGCCCACCACAGCAGGTAGCTCTCGCCGACGCCGACGGCCAATTCGCATTTGGTCATCTTCCAGCCATCGGGACCGTATTGCCAGCGCTTGACCAGTTCCGTGTCGTGGTGGGCGTCCCAGACCTGCTGGCGGGTGCCGCGGACCAGGCGGCTGACGCGAACCTGCGTGTCGTTGAGCAGTTCGGCTTCGGTGGCGAAGTTCTGCGCGTAGTCCCGCAGGTCGATGAGCACCTGCTCGATCTGGCTCATGGCCGAGCGTGTTCCGTCGATCATTCCCATTGCGACGACCTGTTCCAGGTCCGCCGCCGAAGCGTAGGTTCCGGTGACCGTGAGCTTCGTGCCTTCGGGCAGCGGGTCGAAGGTGAAGACCAGCCGCGAGGTGGGCAACTTGGCGTTCGGGCTGCCGTCATTGTTCGCGAAACCATCGATGACCTCGAAGAATTTCTGGTCGACCACTTCCTGCCAGTGCCAGTATCCGTGGAACTGTTCGCCTTCGGGCGAGGTCATGTGATAGTTCGAGTAGCCTCCGGCGGCGGCGTCGTGGCGAGTGAAGGTGGCCGGGTACTCTACCGGGCCCCAGAACTTCTCAATCTGGCGCGGGTCGAGGTAGGCGTCCCAGAGCCGGGCCACGCTGACCGGGAATTCTGCGTGGACGGTGAGCGTCAAGGACTGGACATCTTTATCAATGGACGTGACGGGCATGGGAATGCTCCTTAGGTGTCCTCGGAGGCAAGGAAATCGTCGAGCCGGCTGATGCGCTGGCGCCAGATTTCCTCCAAGGAAGAAAGTAGTTCTTGTGCGTGCCGGATGGTGTCCGGCTGGCCGCGGACTATGCGTTCGCGGCCACGTGCGATTTTCCTGACCAGGCCTGCGGCTTCCAGGGCGGCAACGTGCTTCTGCACTGCTGCAAAAGACATGTCGTAGCTTGCCGCCAGATCCGAAATGCTGATCTCGGCGTGAAGCGTCCGCCGCACGATGTCCCTTCGTGTGGCATCTGCCAAGGCGCGGAAGACCTTGTTTACCTGTTCTTCGCTCAGCTCATATACAACCATTTGGTTGTATATTACTCTCTCCCTCGCAGCAGGTAAAGGGGCATTCGGGAAAAGATGGAAAACATTCTGGTTGACTTTTCACCCCCTTTTCCAGTCAATAAGGTGAATTGTCCACTATCAATCTTTGTGCGGCAGCGGGGACTCTTCTCACGGCACCGCCCGTCGCCTAGGCTTGTGGGAACGGCGGAAATCGAGCCTTGCTAGCGAGGAGATTGCATGAGTGGGTTCTCCATTGATTGGCCTGGCGCATCGCGTCGCGCCCAGCATGCTCATGAGCTCTTGGGCTCCAGCGGAGCCGGCGTTGCCGATCTCCCATTGCGTCAGGATGTGCGGGATTCCTGGAAGCGATCATTGGAAAGCTCCGCTGACCTGCGTGTCCCGTCGGTACTGAGCGATGACCATTTGCGTCTGGCGCGCGAACGAAGCGAACTCCAGCGGATCTGGCCAGTTTTCGAAAAACTCCTGGTCCCGTCCGCCATGGACGCCAATCTCCTGGTGGCCCTTGCTGATGCAGGCGGAACCTTGCTGTGGGTAGCGGGTGGAAATGGCGCCATGAGCCAAGCCGAAGGCGTGGGATTCATGGCAGGTGCCGACTGGGCCGAGAAGAGCGTGGGCACGTCCGCGCCGGGGATGGCGCTGGCAACGGGCGCCGGTTCGCAAGTCTCTGGTGCTGAGCACCTCTACGAGCAGGCCCACCGCTTCAGCTGCTCTGCGGTGCCGATTCGCGATCCGCGCACGGGTCAGGTCATTGGCGCAATAGACCTGACCGGCGGCCCGGAGGCCATTGCCACGCACTCGCTGCCGCTGCTGCAAGCCGCGGTCATGGCCGCGGAAACGCAGCTGCTCCTGCCCGGCGCCGGCGTCGTGGCCGACCCCGACTACCTGGACTTGGGGCGCAGTGACGGGGCCCACCTCGGCTCGACGCCCGTATCCCTGCGCCATGCGGAGATCCTGACGCTGCTGGCGCATTACCGCGAAGGCCTGAGCACCGCGCAGCTGGTCGAGGAGCTGTTCGAGCGCCCGGATGCCGCGGCCGAAGGCACCGTCCGCGCCGAAATCGTCAGGCTGCGCAAGGTGCTTGCGGGTTCCCCGGGCCGCAACCTGACCTCGCGCCCCTACCGCCTGCAATGGGACCTGCAGACGACCTTCGGCCGGCTCAGGCAAGCACTGGAAGCCGGCGAACTCGAAGCCGCCCTGCCGTTGTACTCGCCGGGACTGCTGGCCCGCTCCCAAGCACCTGGCATCGTGGCACTGCTGCACCGGATGGAAGCGGCGCTGCGCGAAATGGCGCTGGACCGCGGCACCGCCCGGCAGCTGCTGAACCTGGGCCGCCAGCTGGCCGACTCGGACCTGTTGCGGGCAGCCCTGCGCGAGCTTCCTGCGCAGTCGCCGGCGCGCTCGTTGATCGTTGCCGAGGTCCAGGAACTCGAATCCTGAGGTCCCGGATTATCGCAGTTCGCGCATCTTCTGCAGCACCAGGGCCAGTGCCGGCCACGCGCTGCGTCCGGCACGCGTCCGGGCGAAGGCCCGCAGCCGCAAATCTGGCCGGTGCAGCGGCAGGATCGACAGCCCTTCGCGTGCGGGACGGTTCTCGGGCAGCAGCCCTACCCCCATCCCGGCGAGGACCAGGTCCTCGACCAGGTCGAGGCTGTCGGCGTGGTGGCGCACCCGCGGGCTGAAGCCGGTCATCGAAGACAGCAGGCGCAGCACCGCCTCGTCGGCGATATTGCGCGAGTTGCCGATCCAATCCCGTTCCCGGAAGGCTGCCAGCACGCCAGCCGCTTCCGGCAGCGCTCCCGCGCCCAGGCGCGCTGCATCGGCCGCGGGAACACCCAGTCCCCAGGGGGTGCTCCACAGCTGAAGGGTGTCGACTTCCGGGCCGATCGTGTCCGGGGCCAGGTTGTAGTCGTAGGTCAGGGCCAGGTCGATGTCGTCGGCGGCCAGCCGTTGGAGCGCCTCGGCAGGTTCCAGCTCAAGCACCACGATCTGCACCGCCGGGTGGTCGCTGGCCAGCTGCTGGATGATCGGCATCAAGGTGGTGCGGATGGCCGTGGCGAAACCCGCAACCCGCACCGTGCCCGACGGCGCAGCCTCGGGATCCAGATCCAGCCGGGCGGCATCCACTGCACTGAGGATGCCGCGGGCATGCTCGGCGAGCCGGCGGCCGGCTGGTGTCAACCGCACCCCGCGGCCGTCGGGTGCCAGCAGCTTGACGCCGACCTCCCGTGAGAGCTGTGCGATTTGCTGGGAGACCGTTGAGGTGGTGGTGCCCAGCACGTCTGCCACCGCCCGCATCGAACCGGTGCGGGACAGCTCGTACAGGTATTGCAGGCGGCGGGTTTCCATGGAGAACATTGTCCATGAATCTTGAACGATATGTCGATAATTCTCGCGTGGACATGGATGGCCTGGGTGGTCTCTACTGGATCCATGACTTCAACCCCTGTGCGCGCCGTGAATTCAGCTGGTGCCGGATCGCTGATGGCCGTGGCCTCGATGAGCTGCGTCCAGCTCGGGCTGGCTGCCTCCATCGGCCTGGCCGCAACTCTGGGCTCCGACGGCGTGGCATGGCTGCGGCTGGCCTGGGCCGCGGTGATCCTCGTGGCCTTCGCCCGGCCCTGGCGGCTGCGCTTCAGCCGCTCCACGCTGGTGATGTGCGCGCTGCTGGGGCTGGCTACCGCAGGCATGACGCTCTCCTTCATGCGTGCCGTCGAGACGATCCCGCTGGGCACCGCCAGCGCCCTGGAATTCACCGGGCCGCTGGCCGTGGCGCTGGTCCAGGGGAGGGGTGCCGGGCGCTGGTGGGCCTTGGCCGCGGCGGCCGGGGTGCTGGGCCTGACCGAACCCTGGAGCGGATCGGCCGACCTGGTCGGCGTGCTCTATGCCTTGGGCGGGGCCGTCTGCTGGGCGGCATATGTGCTGCTGACCCAGCGCGCCGGAGATGCGGTGGACGGGGTCGGGGCCCTGTCGGTATCGATGCCAGTCGCGGCCCTGGCCGCCACGCTGGTGGTTGGCCCAGGGGTAGCGGGGCGGCTGGACCTGCCGGTGCTGGCCATCGGCCTGGGCTTGGCCCTGCTGCTTCCCGTCGTGCCCTTCTGCCTGGAGCTGCTGGCCCTGCGCCGACTGGCCGCCTCGGCTTTCGGCACCCTGATGTGCCTGGAACCGGCAATCGCCGCCACCGTCGGCGTGGTCTTCCTGCACCAAGTGCCCAGCATGGCGGCCCTGGCCGGGCTTGTGCTGGTGATCGCCGCAGGCATCGGAGCGGCGCGGACCGGGCGGCGCGACCCGGCTGGCGCCGAGCGCGAACTGCAGCCGGCAGCGCCGGCTCGCCAGCCCGGCTGAGGCCCGTTCCGCCGGCCCGGAACGCTGCAACCTTCCTGCAACCTTTGGGTGACTAGAGTCACATTCAAGGTTCCGCGATGAGGCAATCGCGGCCAGGACATCCGATGAAGGAGACGTGGAGCAATGGCGGTTTACGCAAATCCGAATACCGATGGGGCGCTGGTAGATTTCAAGCCACGCTACGAGAACTACATCGGCGGCGAATGGGTGGCCCCGGTCAAGGGCATGTACTTCGAGAACATCACCCCGGTCACCGGCAAGGTCTTCTGCGAGGTGGCCCGATCCACCGCAGAAGATGTCGAAGTCGCGCTGGACGCGGCGCATGCGGCGGCACCGGCCTGGGGCAAGACCAGCCCGGCAGAACGCGCAGTCATCCTGAACAAGATCGCCGACCGCATCGAGGAAAACCTCGAAATGCTCTCCGTGGCCGAAACCTGGGATAACGGCAAGGCGATCCGCGAGTGCCTGAACGCCGACCTCCCGCTGGCGGTGGACCACTTCCGCTACTTCGCCGGTGCTATCCGCGCACAGGAAGGCAGCCTCTCCCAGCTCGATGAGGACACCACCGCGTACCACTACCACGAGCCGCTGGGCGTGGTCGGCCAGATCATCCCGTGGAACTTCCCGCTGCTCATGGCCGTCTGGAAGCTCGCCCCGGCCCTGGCCGCCGGCAACGCGATCGTCCTGAAGCCGGCCGAGCAGACCCCGGCCAGCATCCTGGTGCTCATGGAGCTGATCGGCGATCTGCTTCCAGCTGGCGTGCTGAACGTCATCAACGGCTTCGGCGTGGAATGCGGCAAGCCGCTGGCATCCAACAAGCGTATTCGCAAGATCGCCTTCACCGGCGAAACCACCACCGGCCGGCTGATCATGCAGTACGCGTCGGAGAACCTGATCCCGGTCACCCTGGAGCTGGGCGGCAAGTCCCCGAACATCTTCTTCGAGGACATCGCCGCCAAGGACGACGCCTTCTACGACAAGGCGCAGGAAGGGTTCACCCTGTTCGCGCTGAACCAGGGCGAAGTCTGCACCTGCCCATCGCGTGCGCTGGTCCAGGAAAGCATCTACGACCGCTTCATGGGGGACGTCGTGGCCCGCACCAAGGCCATCAAGCAGGGCAACCCGCTGGACACCGGCACCATGATGGGCGCCCAGGCATCCAACGACCAGCTGGAGAAGATCCTCTCCTACATGGACATCGGCAAGTCCGAGGGAGCCAAGGTGCTGCTCGGCGGCGGGCGCGCAGATCTGGGCGGGGAACTCTCGGGCGGCTACTATGTGCAGCCGACCATCTTCGAAGGCACCAACGACATGCGCATCTTCCAGGAGGAGATCTTCGGGCCGGTGGTCGCGGTGACCAAGTTCAAGGACTACGACGACGCGATCTCCATCGCCAATGACACGCTGTACGGCCTGGGATCGGGCGTGTGGAGCCGCAACGGCAACGTGGCCTACCGCGCCGGCCGAGCCATCCAGGCAGGCCGCGTGTGGGTCAACCAGTACCACGCCTACCCGGCGCACTCCGCCTTCGGCGGATACAAGTCCTCGGGCATCGGACGGGAAAACCACCTGATGATGCTGGACCACTACCAGCAAACCAAGAACCTGCTGGTCTCCTACTCGGAGGACAAGCTCGGCTTCTTCTAAGCCGGGGAAGCACCATTCCACCCGAACCGTCCGGTTCGGAAATCCATCCCACGAACTTCAAAGGCGCGCGGTCCGCCCAGGACCGCGTCCGGGGCACGATTGGCCTCATTTCCCGGACCCGCAAGGGTGTCGCGCGCCTTTGAAGCCATGCAAAGGACAACGTACATGAGTACCATGAAAGCCGCAATAGTCGAGAACTTCAGCGATGAACTGACGGTCGGGGATACCCCGATCCCGCAGCCCGGACCGGGCCAGGCCCTGGTCAAGCTCATCGCCTCCGGCGTCTGCCACACCGACCTGCACGCCGCAGAGGGCGACTGGCCGGTCAAGCCGAAGCTTCCGCTGATCCCCGGGCACGAGGGCGTGGGCACCGTCGTCGCCGTCGGCGAGGGCGTCACCGAGGTCGAAGAGGGCGATGTGGTCGGCAACGCCTGGCTGGCCAGCGCCTGCGGCAGCTGCGAATACTGCCGCACCGGCTGGGAGACGCTGTGCGAATCCCAGTCCAACGGCGGCTACTCGATGGACGGCTCCTTCGGCCAGTACATGCTGGTGGACGCGAAATTCGCCGCCCGCATTCCCGAGGGCTCCGACCCGCACGAGATCGCCCCGGTGCTCTGCGCGGGGGTGACCGTCTACAAGGGGTTGAAGATGACCGGGGTGCGCCCGGGCCAGTGGGTCGCGATCTCCGGCATCGGCGGGCTGGGGCACATTGCGGTGCAGTATGCGGTGGCCATGGGCATGCGCGTGGTCGCGATCGACGTGGCCGACGACAAGCTCGCGCTGGCCACCAAGCACGGGGCGGAGCTGACGGTGAACGCGTTCGCGCAGGACCCTGCCGCGGTGATCCAGGAGAAGATCGGCGGGACCCACGGGGTGCTGGTCACAGCGGTGCACCCGGCAGCATTCGGGCAGGCCATTGGCATGACCCGGCGCGGGGGAACGATCGTGTTCAACGGCCTTCCCGCCGGCGACTTCCCGGCACCGATCTTCGACATCGTGCTCAAGGGCCTGACCATCCGCGGCTCGATCGTCGGCACCCGCCAGGACATGATCGAGGCACTGGACTTCTATGCGGCCGGCAAGATCAAGCCGACCTTCCACACCCGTCCGCTGGAGGACATCAACGCCGTATTCGACGAGATGCGCCACGCTAAGATCGACGGGCGCGTCGTCATCGACTACACTGCATAGCCCGGTGCGCGGCCCGGCGGGAGCTTCCTGCCGGGCCGCGCGCAGCGGCCCACCATGAACAGGAGCAGGCCATGAGCACCGTCACCGAAACGCGCGCCGCCATCGAGGGAGAGGATTTCTCCCGGGTGGCTTTCACCTCCGACGCCCTTCAGCTGCTGCGCAAGCTGTGGGGGATCCATGGCCCGCTGATGTTCCACCAGTCCGGCGGCTGCTGCGACGGGTCCTCGCCGATGTGCTATCCGGCCGGCGAATTCCGCACCGGCGGATCGGACATCCTGCTCGGCGTGCTCTCCCTGGACGATGCCGAGGGCGCCGCTTTGGGCGAGATCGACTTCTGGATGTCCAAGGAGCAGTTCGAATACTGGAAGCACACCAAGCTGACCGTCGACGTGGTCAACGGCCGGGGCTCCGGCTTCTCCGTGGAGGCACCGGAAGGCAAGCGCTTCTTGATCCGCAGCGAGATCATCGAATTCCCTGCCGGCTAGCACTGGCACTAGTCTGGGCCTATGCGCCTCTGGTCCCTGCACCCCTCACTGCTCGACGCCAAAGGGCTCGTCGCCTGCTGGCGTGAAACCCTGCTGGCGCAGAAGGCGCTGGCGGGCCAGACCAAGGGGTACACGGAGCACCCGCAGCTGCTGCGGTTCAAGGCGCAGCCCGCTCCGCTGGTGCATCTGGGCGGCTACCTGCAGGGCTTGCTAGACGAGGCCGATGCCCGGGGCTATCGCTTCGACGCCGCCAAGATCCTGCATCCGGCAGCCCCCGCGCAGCTGCAGAAGATCCCGGTCACCGGCGGGCAGGTGCGCTTCGAGCGCGAACACCTGCTGCGCAAGCTGGCCGTCCGGGATCCTGCGCGCATCGTCCGCCTGGAACCAGCCGGCCAGCTGGCCCTGCATCCGCTGTTCGTGCAGGTCCCGGGACCGGTGGAGTCCTGGGAGAAGGACCCGCTGGCCGCTTCCTAGAGCAGTTCCGCGCGCAGCTGCGCCGCCGACTTCGGCGAGAGCAGCCCCGGGGCAACGTCGAAGACGGTCTGCGCGCCGGTGATCCCGGCCTGGTTCATGCGGTGCACGGCGCGGGCGTAGGCCACCAGCACGCTGGAAGTGAACTCGGGGTTCGAGCCCAGCGCCAGCGAATACTCGATGACCTGCTTCTGCGCATCGCTGGTGTTGCCCGAGCGGATCACGAAACCGCCGTGCGGCATCGCCGAATGCTCGGCCGCCAGGGTCTGCTCGTCGATGAATTCAACCGTGGTGTCGTACTGGTCGAAGTAGTGCTCCATGGTGACGATCGCTTCGCGCACCGCCTCGGCGTCCGCGCCGTCCTCGAGTACCACGAAGCATTCGCGCTGGTGCTTTTCGCGGGTGCCCAGGGCCGGGCGCTCGCCGGCCCGCACGCGGTCGATCGCTTCCTGGCTGGGTATCGTGTACTGCACGCCGGCGGCGACACCCGGCACGCGGCGCACCGCATCCGAGTGCCCCTGGCTCAGGCCGCGGCCCCAGAAGGTGTAGGTCTCCCCGTCGGGCAGCAGCGCCTCGCCGTACACGCGGTTGATCGAGAACATTCCCGGATCCCAGCCCGCGGAAATCAGCGCGGTCTTGCCGGCGGCCTTGGCCGGGACGTCCACGGTTTCGAAGTACTCGGGGATGCGCGCGTGGGTGTCGAAGCTGTCCACCGTGTTGTACAGCGCCGCGTACTTCGGGCCCTGCTCCGGCAGGTCCGACTTCGAGCCGCCGCACAGGATGAGGACGTCGATCTGGCCGGTGTGCTGCTGAAGATCGGCGATGGCGAAACGCGGTGCCGGGCTGGCCAGCTGCAGGTCCTGCGGGTCGCGTCGGGTGTAGACGCCGACCAGCTCCATGTCCGGGTTCTTCGCGATCGCGGCCTGCACGCCGCGGCCGAGGTTGCCGTAGCCGGCAATGCCAATACGGATTCTAGAGGTCATGATGATGGGATTCCTTTGGGGTCAGCCGGAGCGCGGTGCCGGATGCCTCGCTGACCCGCGGAGCATCCGATCTGCAGCACGCGCATGGTCATTACCTCGGATTATTCCAAAGAACTCTGACACTAGGTAAATGCGAGCTGACTATGTCGCCTGGGTATCCTGAACGGGCAGGCAACTGCCACGGCTCATCGTTGCCACAATGGTTGGCTTATCGGAACCATTGTGTGAACAACGCGAGCTGCTGCGGCCCCCGCGCAGGCATCTGTGGTGGATGGGCGGGGGCGAAGGCAGGTTCTAGCGGCCGAACAGGCGGCTGAAGAAGCCGGTTTTCTGCTCGTTCTCGTGGCCCTGGCAGCGGTCGCGGGCGGGAACGCCGCGCATGACCGAATCAACGTGCTGGCCGCACCCGGCCCATGTGGTCTTGCCGCATTTCTTGCAGGAAACCTGTCGGCACATCGGGTGCCTCCTTTTCTGGCGTGATAGCCGTAGATCTATGAAAGTGAAAGGAAGAGCTTTTCCAGCTCCTCGATGGTCAAGCCGTCCTCGGCTTCGGCGGTCTGCTCCGGATCAACCAGGCAGTGCTGCATGGCCGAGGAAACGATGGCGAATCCTGCGCGGTCCAGCGCGGTGGATACGGCGGAAAGCTGGGTCACCACATCGCGGCATTTGCCGTCGCCCTCCACCGAGTTGATGACCGCATCAAGCTGGCCGCGGGCCCGCTTCAGGCGGTTCAGGATTCGCTTGCGTGTGGCTTCATCCGCATTGCGCATGATGTGCTCCATTTCGAAAAGACCGTGGGGCGGACCCCGGGGTTATGGCTCGGACGTCTGAGCGGCGGCCAGTTCGGCGTGCACGGCGTCCATGTCCAGGTTCTTCAGCGAGACGACCAATTCTTCCAGGCCTCGGGAATCCAGTGCGCCGGGCTGGGAGTAAACCAGCACGCCGTCCTTGAATGCCAGCAGCGTCGGGATGGAAGTGATCTGGGCGGCGGCCGCCAAGTCCTGCTGCGTCTCGGTGTTGACCTTGCCGAAGACCACGTCCTCGTGCAGGCCGGCCGCGGTGTCGAAGACGGGCGCGAAGTTGCGGCACGGGCCGCACCAGGCTGCCCAGAAGTCGACCAGCAGCATCTGGGAGGACTTGACGGTTTCAGCGAAGTTCGTCTCGGTCAATTCTAGCGGTTTCATGGGTATTCCTATGGGTAGATGCGAGCTAGCCCGCAGTCGGGGCCGGGCCAGCGGGGGCTTTGCGCCAGGGACAGATGGCGGCCACTGCCGGGACCTTGGTGCACAGCACCCAGGCAACGGCGACGACCGTGGCGGCACTGGCAAGGACGAGTCCTGCCGGATTCGGCAGTTCCTGGGACAGGACGAAGATGCCCATGGCCAGGACGAAATAGCCGAATCCCCGGCGCAGCTTCTGCTCCGGAACCCGGGCGGTCAGCCGTGCCCCGACCAGCGAGCCGATGATCGCGGCCGCGGTAATGGACAGCGCCAACGGCCAGTTGACCGAAGTGGAATTCAGGTGCCCCAGCATTCCGGAGGCCGAATTCAGCGAGATGACCAGCAAGGACGTGCCGACCGCGTGCTTCATCTGCACCCCTGCCAGCAGCACCAGGGCCGGAACGATGAGGAATCCGCCGCCGGCCCCCACCAATCCGGTAACCATGCCGACTGCCAGTCCGACGGGAATGTACAGCAGCAGCGACCGCCCCTTGGCCGCGGCATCGTTGTCCTTCTTCCGTCCGCGGATCATGTTCCGTGCGCTGGCCAGCATGATGATGGCGAAGGCCGCCATCAGAACGCCACCGGGAATGGCGGCGCTGGCCAGGCCGCCGAGCAGCGCGCCGCTCATGCTCGAAGCGGCGAAGACCAGGCCTGCGGCCCAGCGGACATTGCGGGCCCGCGCATGCGGCAGCAGGCTGGCCAGCGAGGTCGCGCCCACCACGAACAGCGACGTGGTGATGGCCTCTTTGGCTTCCATGCCCGCCACATAAGTGAGCAGTGGAACCATCAGGATGGAACCGCCGCCACCGAGCAGGCCCAGGGCAAGGCCGACGACGACTGACAGGGCCAGGACCAGTATCAAAAATGGTTCCACTGCCCGCGCCTACTTGCCGTGCGGGTTCAGCTGCTGCCCGGCATTGGGGATCTGCGCCAGCGGGTTGGCCTTGCCATTGGTGCTTGCCTTGTTCCACGGCATCTTGGACAGCACGCTGGCCATGGCGCAGGAGTTGCTGGCCGCGGAGTAGACCAGGCCCGCTCCGATGCCCGCGGACAGGTAGCCGAGCTTGGGGCTGGCCAGCTTGGAGCCGATGAAGCCCAGCAGCACCAGCGAGCCTGCGGTCATGCGAACCTGGCGGTCCATGGCCCAGCGCTGGGTGCCGCGCACCACCTCGCCGCCGGACTTCTCCCAGGCGGAGATGCCGCCATCCAGCACGCTGCCGGATTCGATCTGGAGGTCGGCCAGCTTCTGCTGCGCCTGCCCTGCGCGGGTGCCGGACTGGCAGACCAGCACGATCTGCTTGGCCAGCTTGCGGGTCACGTCGTGGGCGTGTTCCGCTACCAGGTCCAGCGGCAGGTTGTACGAGCCGGGGATGTGCACGGATTCGAATTCCGCGGGGGTGCGCACATCCAGGACTGCGACGGCCGAATCCTCGGCGGCCAGCAGGTTCTCCAGGGTCGCGGGGTCCATGACGTTGATGGGGGTGCTCATATTTCGGGTGCTTCCTTGGGGTTCGGGATGGGTCAGGCGTTGGTCTTGTGCATGGCTGCGGCCCAGCCGGCATAGCTTCCGGCCAGCTCGATTACGTCGTAGCCGGCATCGCGCAGGGCGCTGGCGACGATCGAGTTGCGCAGTCCGCTCTGGCAGTAGGTGACGATCTTGCCGTCGGCCGGCAGTACGTCGAGGGACCACAGGGCGCGCCCGCCCGAGATGTGCTTGGCGTTCGGGATGGCACCGGCGGCGAACTCGCTGCGGTTGCGCACGTCCAACAGCAGTGCGTGCTCGAAGTGCTCCAGCTCGGCCGGGGCCACGCTTGGCGGGGTGAAGGCCGGCAGCCCCTCGAGGCTGGTCGCGTAGCCGGACACCGCGTCGATGCCCACGCGCATCAGGTGATCGCGCATCTGCTGCGCGGCTTGGAGGTCCTCGGCGAACAGGATCAGCTGGCGGTCATCGGCTTCCGGGTCGAAGGCCCAAGCTCCGAAGTTCGCCATCTTGGCGATGGCGGGGATGGCCAGCGCGCCGGCGACGGTGCCCTCGGCCACTGCCAGGTGTCCGCGGGTGTCGACGAAGACCGCGTCATTCGAGGCAGTCTGCTCGATGATCTGCTCCGCCGTGAACTCGACGAGCTCGGGCAGGGGGCCGAGCACCTTGGCGCCATCGCGGTTCTGGCGCTTCATGCGGGCGAAGTAGGCGTGGGCGTCGGGCTGGCCGTCGAGCAGCTCGGCGATGAAGCCTGCCTCGTCGTTGCTCGCCAGGTAGCTGCCCCACCAGGCGAAGTTGCGTTCGTAGCCCACGGTGGTGGAGGGCACGGCGCCCAGCGCCTTGCCGCAGGCGCTGCCCGAACCGTGGCCCGGGTAGACCTGGATGTGGTCGGGCAGCTGCAGGAAGACGTTCTTCAGCGAGGCGAAGAGCTGCTTGGCCCCGGCGAAGCGGGTGTCCACGCCGCCGGCCGCCTCGTCCAGCAGGTCCGGGCGGCCCAGGTCGCCGGCGAAGATGAAGTCGCCGGAGAGCATGTAGCCGGGCTGGTCGCTGAAGGCGCCGTCGGTGATGAGGAACGAGAGGTGCTCCGGGGTGTGGCCCGGGGTGTGGCGCGCGGTCACGGTGATGTTTCCCAGGGTGATGGTGTCCTTGTCCATCAGGCGTTCGGCCTCGAAGCCGTACTGCCAGTCGGCCCCGCCCTCGCCCGAGACGTAGGTGGCCGCTCCGGTGGCGGCGGCCAGTTCGCGGGTGCCGGAGAGGTAGTCGGCGTGGATGTGCGTTTCGGTCACCGCAACAATGCGCATCCCGTGCTTGGCGGCCAGCGCCAGGTACTCGGAGATGTCGCGGCGGGCATCGACGACGATCGCCTCGCCCTTGGCCTGGCAGCCGATGAAGTAGCTGGTCTGCGCCAGGTCTTCGTCGTAGAAGCGTTCCAGAAGCATGGGATGTCCTTTCGTCGGGGGAGTCTGGAACTACCATAAACTATACCCCCGGGGGTATGTCAAAAATAGGGGTAGGGGTATGCGTGAAGGCGTGTCGAATGACTGTGCTGATGCTGGTGGAATCTGGTGGAAAATGCCGCGTCAGGTTGCGGCACTCAACGCGGAGCCTTCCTGCCTGCCAGGCAGGGCGCTACAGCCTCGGGAAGGTGCGCATCCACCGGTCCAGCTGCCCCAGCTGCACCGGGTCCAGGGTGGCAAGAAGCTGAAGATTTCCGTCATCGCCGGGATGCAGGATGCCTGCGTGCTCTTCGGGAACGCCGGCCAGCGCTCCGCCGGCTGCGGAATCCGCCGGAGCGCTCGCCGGGGTGGAGATGAAGAACAGTGCGGGCGAGCCGGTCCAGGTTTCATGCACCGACAGCGTGCCCTCGGTGAAGCGCAGGGTTTCTTCAAGCTCCAGCCAGCCGGTCAGCCCGCACGTAGTCAGGTCGATGCCCGGTTTGGGAGTGGTCTTCCTCCAGCCGGCTGCGAGCGTGTGCGCCGAGAACTTCACCGCGCCCAGTTGCAGATCCGGGATCCGCGACAGGAGCGAGTCGATCTGATCGAAGCTGACCTGCGGCTTCCGGCTGAACAGTCCCATGCCTACAGGCTGTCCAAATGCTCGGCCAGCTTGTTGCTGGCGGTGCGCAGGTGTTCTTCCAGCACCTTCGCGGCGGCGGCCGCCTCGCCCTCGGAGATCAGCTGCAGCAGCCGTGCGTGCTCGGCGGCAATGTCCTTGGTGGACAGCAGCGTGGCATCCTGCACGTGGGTCATGCACAGGCGGATCTCGTCGGTCAGCTGCGCGTAGAATGCGCTGGTGCGCCGCGAGCCGAGCGCCTGGACCAGGGCGGCATGGAAGCGGATGTCGGGATCGATGATGTCGATCGGCGAGGCGCCGACCAGTTCGGTGATTTCCGCATTGGCTTCCCGCGCCTCGGACGGGACCTCGCGTTGGGCGGCCAGCAGGCGCACGGCCTCTGCTTCGATGATGGCGCGGGTGCGGTAGATATCGAGCGCATCGCGCGCGGAGAGCAGCGTGACCCTTGCGGTCTGGTGCGCATTGCGGGTCAGCAGGCCGCTTGCGACAAGGTTCTCCAGTGCGGCCTTGGCGGTTGGACGGGCAACTTCGTATTGCGCGGCGACATCGACCTCGGCCAGCGGGGTGCCGGGTGCCAGTTCGCCGCTGAAAATCCGGGCGCGCAGCGACCGGATGACCACCTGGACTACGGAAACGACACCTAAACGGGCTGCCACAAGGGTCCTTTCGAGCCGCGAAAAATATGCCTAACAAGTATCCCACGAATCGTACTACTATGGCATGTGTACTTGTAAGACAATTTCCGTATTCGGCAAGCTCCGCTTGCCAACTGCACAGGAGCGCACCATGGCATTGAGCACGCCAGCACTCGGAGAAACGACGGTTTCAGCCGGAATCCTCGACTTGGTCGGCGACCAGGACCGTGTCAAGACCCGATCCATCGATCGCGTCGCCTATGCCTCGGATGCCTCGCACTACCTGTACACCCCGCAAGCTGTCGTGCTGGCTAAGGACGCAGCGGAAGTCTCCGCGCTGCTTGCAGCGGCCGCGCGGAACAACCAGCCGGTCACCCTGCGCTCCGGCGGCACCTCATTGGCCGGACAGGCCAGCGGCGACGGCCTGATGATCGACGTGCGCCGCAACTTCCGCGGCATTACCGTGCTCGACAACGGAGCACGCGTGCGCGTGCAGCCAGGCGCCACCGTCCGCCAGGTCAACGCCCGCCTGGCCGTCTATGGCAGCAAGCTCGGGCCGGATCCGGCCAGCGAGGCGGCCTGCACCATCGGCGGCGTGATCGCGAACAACTCCTCGGGCATGGCCTGCGGAACCGAGTTCAACACCTACCGCACCCTGGAATCCATGACGTTCGTCCTGCCTTCGGGCACCATGATCGACACCGCGGATCCCGAGGCCGACCGCAAGCTGGCCGCCGCCGAGCCGCAGCTGGTCGCCACCCTGGGCAAGCTGGTCAAGCGCGTGCGCAGCAACCCTGCATCGGTGGCCAAGATCGAGAAGCACTTCGGGTTGAAGAACACCATGGGCTACGGCATCAACGCCTTCCTGGACTACGACACCCCGGCCGAGCTGCTGGCCCACCTGATCATCGGCTCCGAGGGCACCCTGGCCTTCGTTGCGGAGGCGGTTTTCCGCACCGTGCCGATCCGCAAGCTGGCCATCGCCACCCTGGCGGTCTTCGACAACCTGGATCTGGCCACCCGCGCACTGCCTGAACTCGTGGATTCCGGCGCAGCTACGCTGGAGCTGATGGACTCCACCTCGCTGCGCGTGGGCCAGTCGCTGCCCGGCGTGCCCGAAGCCATCATGGGCTTCGAGGTCGACCAGCAGGCCGCCTTGCTGGTCGAATACCATGCGGACTCAGAAGAGGAGCTGGCAGGGCTGCGCACAGCTGGCCAGTCGCTGCTGGACGCAGCCGCATTGCGCGCCCCGGCGATCCTCTCCCCGGATGCCAAGAACCGCCAGGCCGCCTGGAAATTCCGCAAGGGACTGTATGCATCGGTGGCCGGCGCCCGCGCCACCGGTACCACCGCGCTGCTCGAAGACGTCGTCGTCCCGGTCGAGACCTTGGCTGAAACCTGCGGCAGCCTGCAGGAGCTGTTCACCGAGTACGGCTACGAGGATTCGGTGATCTTCGGCCACGCCAAGGATGGCAACATCCACTTCATGCTGACCGACCGCTTCGAAGGCGATACAGCGCTGAACCGCTACAACTCCTTCAACGACAAGATGGTCCAGCTGATCCTGGACAAGGACGGCAACCTCAAGGCGGAGCACGGTACCGGTCGCGCCATGGCGCCATTCGTCCGCGCGCAGTACGGCGATGAGCTCTACGAGGTGCACCTGGAACTGAAGGCAGCCTGCGATCCGCGCCTGATGATGAACCCCGGGGTGATCATCGACGAGGACCATGCCGCGCACATCCGCAATATCAAGCTCAACGAGACCATCGAGGTCGAGGCCGACCATTGCGTGGAATGCGGCTACTGCGAGCCGGTCTGCCCGTCCAAAGACCTGACCTTGACCCCGCGCCAGCGCATCGTCGTGCGCCGCGCCATCGCCAAGGCCGAAGCCGAGGGCAACACCGAGCTGGCTGCCGAGCTTGAGCGCGACTACGCGTACAACGGCGTGCAGACCTGCGCCGTGGACGGCATGTGCGTCACCGCTTGCCCGGTCGGCATCAACACCGGCCTGCTGGTCAAGCGCCTGCGCCGCGAAGACGCGCACCCTGTGCTGGAAGCCGGCTTCAAGGCCGCGGCCAAGGGCTGGGGCGGGGCCACCCGGGCTGGTTCGCTGGCCCTGAGCGTCGCCGACAAGTTCCCGACGTCGCTGGTCCGCGGCGTTACCGATGTTGCCCGCAAGGTGGTCAGCACCGACGTCATGCCGCGCTACGACGCTGAACTGCCTGCGGGCGGCAAGGCTCGCAAGCCGATGGCCGGGAACCTGGGGGCCGCGGGCACCGAGCCGATGGCCATCTACCTGCCTGCCTGCGTGAACTCGATGTTCGGCCCGGCCGGCGACGGTGAAGGTGTTGCATCGTCGTTCACCCAGCTGCTGCACGCCGCCGGAGTCTCGGTTTATGTCCCGGAGGGCATCGAATCCACCTGCTGCGGCACTCCATGGACTTCCAAGGGCTACGCGCAGGGCCATGAAGTCATGGGCCAGCGCGTGCTGGAAGAAGTCCGCGCCGCCATGCCTGGCAAGAACCTGCCAATCATCTCGGACGCCTCCAGCTGCACCGAAGGGTTTGCGCATACCCTGGCCGAGCACGGCTATGACGTGGTTGACCTGCTGGCATTCACTTCGCAGCACCTGCTGGACAAGCTGCCAGAGCTGCACAAGATCTCCTCGGTGACCTTGCACCCGACCTGCTCCTCCACGCAGATGGGCCTGAATCCGGACATGCAGAAGATCGCCGAGGCTGTGGCAGATACCGTGAACACCCCGGTGAACTGGGGCTGCTGCGGTTATGCTGGCGACCGTGGAATGCTGCATCCGGAGCTGACCGAGTCGGCTACCGCTCGCGAGGCAGCTGAGGTCCGTGAACTGGATGCGCAGGAACACGCTTCATGCAACCGCACCTGCGAACTGGGCATGACCCGGGCGACGGGCAAGGAATACCGCCACATCGTTGAACTGCTGGCAGAAGCCGCCGGCAAGTAGAGTCCGGAACCAAGCCGCCTGGGAGGCAACTTCCAGGCGGCTTCGCCATATCCTGCGGCCCGAAGCCAGCGGTTTCAACCGGATTGCTAGCCAAGAGAGTGCGCAGTAGTTGCCTGCCGCCTATCAGGCGGCGACACATTCGGGGTCATCAGGCGGCCTCAGCCGTTCTTTGAGTTTTTGCAGCCAGGTGCCGTCACGCATCAGTTGCGGGAATGGCTTGTGCGCGTACCCGGTGGCTGGTGGTGCGGTGGATTTGTAGGACATGGCCGAGCCGGGACAAATGGTGATGCTGTGCCCGTTGCCGTAGGTGGTGTATTCGTACCATCCGGCGGCTTGCTTGGCCTTGTTGCAGGCCGCGCAGCGGCCATCGCCGTTGGACACGGTGGTTTTGCCGCCGCGGGCGTATTGCTTGACGTGGTCTATTTCTTCCACGATGCCGTCGCAGAACGGGGTTCGGCAGTGCCGGTCGCGTACGGCGATGAACTTCTTGAGCTTCTCCGGGAAGAGCCGCGCCTTGGAGTCCATGGAAATGAGTTCCTGGTCGCCCGGCGCGGTGTAGAAGCGGGCGAGTTCGGTGCGCACTTCGATTTGCTCGATGTTTTCGCGGGTGACTTTCGCTTCCATCTGCTCGAAGGTCAGGTCATTGGGGATCTGGTGCCCGCCGATCCATTCACGCACGCTCTGGGCAGGGATGTAGCCGTAGCCTTCCAATAGCGCTGGTTCGCGTTCGCCGGCGAACAGGGACCGATCGGTCATGATCACCCCGATGTTCAGGGCGACGGGCATTTTGGAGGGTTCGCCGATCATCATGTAGCTGAAGAGCAAATCGGCGCGGATCTGGGTGCGGGTGCGCGGGTCGCCTTTCTTGCGCAGGGTCTTGGATTCCTCGTCCAGGTAGCGCTTGAGGCACATGCCGGGCAGCAGGGGGTACTCGCCGCGAATCTTGATGCAGCCGCGCTGCTGGTCGATTTCCAGGGTGAGGTTGCGGTCTTCCTCGACGGTTTTCTGCTTGATGGATTCCTGATCAGAGGTGTAGGAAAGGACGAATTTGCGCACGGTTTGCGTGATTTGGCGGGTGCCCATGGACTCGAACATGTCGGGGTTCTGGGCAAAATACTGGTCGAATTCGGTGCGGCGCTGGGCTCTGAGGTCCTGGAGCGGGGTCAGGATGGCCTGGGCTTGCGCTTCGGTGAATTCTCCGCGGGAACAGGCGGCGGCCAGGTGAGGGGTGTCTTCGAAGAGGATGCGGCAGTTGACCAGGTAGTTGCGCATGCCGTGCGGGGATTGCTTGCGGGCCAGTGCAACGCAGGCGGCGGCGCCACGGGTTTGGTCATCCATGTGGACGCCGCGTTCCTCGTGGTCGCGCACGAAGTCCTTCTCGATCTGGTGGGAGAGGCAGGCCTGCCGGTAGCGGATATAGGAGGCTAGTGCTTCGAGGCCTTCGATGGCGTGGGCGCATTCGGCTTTGGTGCCGTGTTCTTCGAGCTGGACGAGGTCGTCGTTCAGCTGGTCCAGATGCAGGTCGAAGGCATCTGGGGGTGCTGGTGGGGTCAGGCCGTTTCCGTGCGCCTTTGCTTCGGACATGTTCTAATTGTACTTCTATTGCTCGAATATGTCTTCTAATATTGTGGAAAACCTCGGTGGTTTTCGATGTGCGCAGGGAGGATCGGGGCGCCTGCGGTGCGGGTGGCGTGCGGCGATTTGTGCATAATTATGCACTCCAGATAATGAATTCCATCTCAGTGCACGGATTCCGCATGGACCAAGATTTCGGTTAAACCCCAAGAGGGGGGCGCAATTGGCGAGAAATTGTTGGATTCTGGAAAAGCTGGGACGGATCGGGCCGTGACATGATATTCCAGTTCAGAACTTCCACGCGCAGCGCCCGTCCGCATCCTGGGACGGGGCGCGGCGGCAATACCACCCCATTGAGGATCCGCGATGAATCGCAAACCATCCGTGAGCGCCGGCCCGGCCACCTTGCTGGGTGCGCAGCTGCGCCGCCGCAAGTCGATCACGAATATGATCGCCGAGGCAGAAACCAATGCAGGAGCAGGCCAACTGCGCCGCACCCTGGGCATGTGGCAGCTGACCATGATCAGCGTCGGCGCCACCATGGGCACCGGAATCCTGGTGATCCTTGGCGATACCGTGCCGATCGCCGGTCCGGCCATCTGGATCTCGTTCGTGATCGCCGGCATCACCGCGCTGCTTTCGGCGATGTCCTACGCCGAAATGGCCGGCATGGTCCCGGTGTCCGGCTCCAGCTACTCCTATTCCTATGCGACCATGGGCGAAGGTATCGCCTGGATCTGCGGCTGGTGCCTGGTGCTCGAATACGCCGTGTCCGTGGCCGCGGTGGCCGTCGGCGCGGGCCAGTACGTGAATGAAACGCTGCGCGCCTTCGGCATGGAGCTGCCTGCGGCGCTGGCTGGAGGCCCGGCCGAGGGCGGGGTGGTGAACCTGCCGGCGCTGATCGTCGTCGTGCTGGCCACCGTGCTGCTGGTGCGCGGGGCGCGCGAATCGGCCATCGTGAACTCGATCGTCGTGGCCATCAAGGCAGGCATCCTGATCTTCTTCTCGGTCGTCGCCTTCAGCGCCTTCAACGCGGGCAACTTCGAGCCGCTGCTGCCGATGGGCGCGGCCGGCGTGACCGCGGCGGCATCGAGCGTGTTCTTCTCCTATATTGGCTTCGACGCCGCCTCGACGGCTGGCGAGGAAGCGAAGAACCCGAAGCGCGATCTGCCCCGGGCCATCATGCTCTCGATGCTGATCGTGACCATCACCTACGTGCTGGTGGCAGTTTCGGCGATCGGCGCGCGCGAATGGAACTGGTTCGAAGGCGCCCAGGCGCCGCTGGTGCAGATCGTCGGCGACCTGACCGGCCAGCCGATCTTCGTGCTGGCCTTCGCCGTGGCCGCCGTGCTGGCCATCGCCTCGGTGGTGCTGACCGTGCTCTACGGCCAGACCCGCATCCTCCTGGCCATGTCGCGCGACGGGCTGGTGCCGCCGGTGTTCTCCAAGGTCTCGCGCCGCACCGGCACCCCGGTCGCCGGCACCTGGATCACCGGCATCCTGGTGGCGATCACCGCCGGGTTCATCCCGCTGGGTGCGCTGGCCGACGCCACCAGCATCGGCACGCTGTTCGCCTTCGCGCTGGTCGGCGCCTCGGTGATCTACCTGCGCCGCAAGCAGCCGCAGGCCCCGCGGACGTTCAAGCTGCCGCTGTATCCGGTCACCCCGATCCTGGGCATCTTCGCCTGCCTGTTCCTGATGAGCCAGCTGGGCTGGCACACCTGGCTGGTGTTCATCATCTGGATGATCGCCGGCGTGGCGCTCTACCTGGGCTACGGACGGCGCCGTTCGCGCCTGGGGCAGCTCAGTGCGCAGGACTATGCGGCCAGCCACGGAATCGGTCGGTAGCCGGGGAATCCCGGCCAGGACCGCTCCCGGCCAGGAGCGGTCCTGGCCGGGCGGTCCCGAAGCATTGCAGCTACACGTCCTGGCGGCGCCGGGAAGCGATCCGGCGCCACAGGCTGTAGCCGATCATCGCCGCCAGCAGCGCATACAGGGTGATCGTGATCCCCGAACCGAGCAGGATCGAAAGTTCGCCGCCGCTGGACATCAGCGCATTGCGCAGGCTGGTTTCAGCCAGCGGGCCGAGCACCACGCCGATCATCACTGGAGCCAGCGGGTATCCGTAGCGGCGCATCAAGAACGCGACGAAGCCGATGGCCAGCACCAGCAGCAGGTCGATCACCGAGGCACCGGTGGCATAGACGCCCAGCCCGCAGAACACCGTAATGCCGGCGAACAGATGCGGCTTGGGAATCAGCAGCAGCTTCGCCCACATGGGCGCAAAGGGCAGGTTCAGCACCAGCAGCATCACCAGGCCGACAAAGAGGCTGGCCAGCAGCGCCCACACCAGATCGGCGTTGCGCTCGAAAAGCATCGGGCCGGGCTGCAGGCCGTATTGCTGGAAGGCGGCGAGCATGATTGCGGCCGTCGCCGAGGTGGGGAGTCCCAGAGCCAGCAGTGCGCCCATGGCGGTGCCGCTGGTGGCATTGCCCGCGGCTTCCGGGGCAGCCACGCCGCGGATCGCGCCGGTGCCGAACTTGGGTTGGCGGCGCTTGCGGTCCAATTGCCGTTCGGTGCCGTAGGCCAGGAAGGTCGGCACCTCGGCGCCGCCTACCGGGATCACTCCGAAGGGCACGCCGAAAGCGGTGCCGCGCAACCAGGCGGGAATCGCCTCGCGCACTTCGGAGCGCGAAAGGTATGGGCGGCCAGCCACGGAGATGGCAGTCAGCTTCTCATCGCGGTGGATGCGCGAGGCCACATGCAGCACTTCGCCCAGGGCCAGCACTCCGACGGTGATCACGATGATGCTCACCCCGTCGAAAAGCTGGGGCACATTCGCGGTGAAGCGCGAGGCGCCGGAAATGCCGTCGATGCCGACCACGGCCAGGGCCAAGCCCACCAGGAGCGAGGCCAGGCCCTTCAGTGCCGAATCGGAGACCACCGAGGCGGTGGCAATGAATGCGAAGATCGCCAGGGCGAAGTATTCGGCCGGCCCGAAGAACACGGCGATTTCCGCCAGCTTCGGGGCGAAGAAGACCACCAGGGTGGTGGCGATCAGCCCGCCGACGAACGCGCCGATGGCGCTGGTGGCCAGTGCCTGCGGCGCCCTCCCGTCCTTGGCCATGCGGTGGCCTTCGAAGGTAGTGGCAATGGCTGTGGAACCGCCGGGGGTATTCATCAGGATGCCCATGGTCGAGTCGCCGAAAAGCCCGCCGAAGTAGACTCCGGCGAACATGATGAAGGCGCCGACCGGATCGAGCGAAAAGGTCATCGGCAGCAGCAATGCCACGGCCATGGAGGATCCCAGGCCGGGAAGCACGCCCACGGCGGTGCCCAGCAGGGCTCCGATGAACACCCAGAGCAGGTTCATCGGGGTCAGCGCCTGGCCGAAGCCTTCAAGCAGCAGATTCATCGATTCCATTAGCCGACCAGTCCTTCCAGGATGCCGCTAGGCAGGTTCAAGCCGAGTGCCGCGCCGAAAGCCAGCTGGATGGCGGAGGAGAAAACCACGGCGATGCCCAGGTCCCTGGCGCGGTTCTTGCTGCCCAGGGCGAAGGCAACGGTCCAGAACAGGAGGCTGGCGCTGATCAGCCAGCCGGCGGGAACCAAGAGCAGGGCGAATGCCAGGAAGCCTGCGGCGACCAGTGCCACGGTTTTCCAGTCGGAGTAGCTTCGGTATCCGTGCCGATCGGCGGGTACCGGTTCCGGGGTGCGTGCCAATTGCACGGCCAGCAGCGCTGACAGAACGAAGATCGCGACGGTGATCAGGATCGGAAAGAATTTGGGTCCCGGGTGCTTGGCGCCGTCCGGCACCTCCATGGTGATGATGCCGACGCTCAGGTAGATTCCCAGCAGCACCAGGATTCCCGGCAGGACCAGTCCGCTGCGCCCGGTGCCGCGAGAGGTCCGGGGTGCGGCTTGAAGGGCAGTTTCAGTGCTCATCGTCGTCCGCCTTGACGCTCAGTACCGGGATGCTGGCGCCGAGGATCACGGCTTGGGCATCGGAACCCATCAGCATTTTCCCTACCCGCGAGCGGGAGCGTACGCCGATGACGATCAGCTGGGCATCCAGTTCATTGCCCAGGTCGACCAGTTCGTCGGCCGCACGCGGAGAATTGGCGCGAGGCTGGACGAAGCGGGCCTTGCCCTGGAGTTGCGAGGCGAGTTCCGCGCTCGGCCACCTCTCGCCGTTGAGGGCGAAGAGCGGAAAGAGCGCAACTTCGGTGCGGGCCAGTTCGGCGGCGGCCAGGCCATGCCGCAGGGCGGCGGCGCCCTCGGCGGTGTGGGTGTATCCGACCAGAATGGTCATGGTGTCTCCAATATCTTCGGGGCTAGTAGCCGAGCTCATTCCATATGGCGTCGACGCTTTTGCGTTCGGATTCGAGGAAGTCCTCGAATTCCGGTCCTGTCAGGAAGGTGTCGGCCCACTGGTTGCGTTCCAAGGCGTCGGCCCATTCGGGGGTTTTGACGGTTTCGGCGACGATCTGCTGGAGCTCTTGGACGTTCTCGTCGCTCAGGCCGGGAGGTGCGACGATTCCA
This sequence comes from Glutamicibacter sp. ZJUTW, assembly GCF_008370855.1. Taxonomy (NCBI): domain Bacteria; kingdom Bacillati; phylum Actinomycetota; class Actinomycetes; order Micrococcales; family Micrococcaceae; genus Glutamicibacter; species Glutamicibacter sp. ZJUTW. Next base: position 157,638 of record NZ_CP043624.1, read on the forward strand.
CGCCAGTTGGTCAGCTCGATGTCATAGCCCAGCTCTTTGAGGGTGGGTACCCCGGTGGCTGGAACCGGTTCGGGGGCGGACACCGCCAGCGCCTTGAGTTTTCCGGCTTCGATCTGGTCGGCGAAGTCCACCCAGCCGGAGACCGAGGCCTTGATAGTTCCACTGAGCAGGCTGGTGGCCAGTTCGCCACCGCCTGAATAGGCGATGTAGTTCACCGCGGTGGGCTTGATGCCGGCCTGCTGGGCCAGCTGGGTGATGATCATCTGGTCGACGCTGCCCAGAGAGCCGCCGCCGAAGGCGAAGGAATTGGGATCCTCGGCCCAGTCGGCGACCAGTTCGTCCACCGAGTCATAGGGGGAGTCGGCGGGCACCACCAAGACGTCATAGTCATCGGTGAGCCGGGCAATCGGGGTGACATCCTCGATGGTTGTTTCCGAGCCGTTGATGTTGATGGCTCCGAGCATGGTGATGCCCATGACCATGAGGCTGGACTTCTCGCCATCCACGCCGGCGAATTTGTTCAGTCCGATGGTGCCGCCGGCGCCGGGGACGTTGACGACCTGGGCGTTGTTGACGATTGATTGCGCGCGCATGGCCTGCTGGGCCTCGCGGGCCGCCCCATCCCAGCCGCCCCCGGCGCCTGCCGGGGCGATGAGGGTCAGCTGGGCCCGTGCGTTATCTCCGTTGCCGCCACTGGCCGCATTGAAGGCCGCCCCGGCAACCACCGCGGCGCCAGCCAAGAGGGCCAAGCAACGAAGTGCTGTTCGCAGGGGCGGCGGGAGGGCCGTGCGCCGCCGGGTGTCCTCAAGAGCCATTCTGATCCTTTCGCGACCGGGTGAAAAGACGCGGTCAGATATTACAAATTATAAATTATAGTTAATGACCCTAAGTTGTGACCCGTGTCATGTCAAGGTGCTGGAGGAGGGCATGAAAATACCCCCGGCATCTAGGATGCCGGGGGTATTCGGGGCTAGGGGGCTTCGGGGCCCAAGGCATCAATCGCCCTGCGGCCGAGGCTCCCTTGGACGTGCCGGGCCATTTCTTCTTCGGCTTTGGCTGCATTTCCCGCAATCACTGCCTGGAGAATGCGTTCATGCTCTGCGGCCACGCGCTTCTTGTCCGCGGCCGAGTCCTTCCGGGCGGACAAGCCCACTTGGCGGTAGCGGTCGGCCTTGTCCCAGAGGGATTCAAGCATGCCGATCAGCAGGTCGTTGTGCGAGGCGGCATAGATTGACCGGTGGAATTCGCGGTGCGCGGCAAGCGCTGCGAGGTCGGGATTCTGCGCCAAGGGACGCATCTTCTCGGCCGCCGCCTTCATGCGGGCGATGTCCCCTTCGGTGCGGTGGGTGGCTGCCAGTGCTGCGGCCATTGGGTCCAGCCGTTCACGCACCTGGAAGAGGTTGGTCGCCTCCTTGGCGGTCAGCGGCGCAACCTTGGCGTTGCGGTGGGCATCGATCGTAATCAGGCCCTCGGCCTCCAGCTTGCGCAGCGCTTCGCGCATCGGGGTCAGGCTGACGCCGAGGTCGGCTGCCAGCTGCGATTGCGCCAAGGCTTCACCCGGAGGCAGTTCCCCGCTCATGATCAATTCCCTGACGCTCTGGTAGGCATAGGCGTTTTTGGTCAGCGCAGATTGGCTCACGATTGGCCTCTTTCAGAATGTCGAGGGACATGGTCGGGAAATCTTACAAATTGCAACGTCCTTTTTATAAATGTTAGTCGCTGGCCAAGACGACGCAAACCGGTGACGGAACGTTCGCGATTACGTTGGGGCTAGCGAGCGGATCTGAGTGGCGGAGGCCGATAATCTGGTCGGATTTTTCATTTGCCACGAGAATTTGACCGTTTGAATCCTGCATGGCGAAACGCGGCCGGATGCCAGCGGTCGAAATGTGGCCATCCGATCTCAAGGTGCCGTCAGTTTGCACGCTGAAACAGGCCATTGTGTCAGGCTGAGGGCCGCCGGGCGTATGGTCTCCTGCACCGCTTCGATTTGTGGCCAGCACCTTTTCGCCATCAGATGTCAGCAGGATTTCCGCGGCGCGCGAATCACGCGTATCTGTATCCGGCATCGTGGGCAATAACTGGACGAGCGACCATTGATCGGCCTCGTGGTCGCGACGGTAGCACGCGACAGTATTGGATAACTCGTTGAGCACATAGATCGTCGAATTGTTGCCGAAGACTGCGTGCCGTGGCCCAGACATGCTCGTCGAACGCAAGGAATCAGACAATGACAGCCTGCCATCCAATGGATCGAGGTGGCAAAGATGAACCAGATCCAGACCCTTGTCAGGAACCACGAACCACCGACCGTCAGGACTGAACGCAATGTGATGCGGTTTGGATCCAGTTTGGTCGGTGCGGTGCGGCCCGGGCTCCCCGATGAAATCAAGGCGAGATGATTCGGGTCCTAGCGAGCCGTCAGCGGCAACCGGGAACGCAACCAATGAACCAGAGCTGTGGTTTACGGCCAATAGCCAACGACCGGAAGGGTCCAGCGTGATGTGCGCAGGATTGATTCCGCCACTGGGGATCCGCCCAAGCTCTTCGAGATGCCCGTTGTCGCCTATTTTGTAGGTGGTCAAATAGTCATGATCGCCGCTGGCTGCGTAGAGGACTTGGTGACCTTCATTCAGCGCGAGAAATCCAGGGTTCACCGCGCGGACCGTTTGCTCGAGGGACCAGAGGTGATCCCCGAGAACCCTGTAAACGTAGATGCCATTGCCATGTCCGCGCCGTTCGGTGGTACGCGTGCCGACGTAGGCGAATTTCCGGGTCATTTGTTGCTGCTCCGTCCTGAGTCTGAGGATGCGGCAGTGGTTCTGTGTCCGGCGGCGGTGACTCGAACCCCGCCGCGCTTGCCTGTGGCCGGAAGCTTAATCAGGAACATCATCACGGTGGAAAGTACCAGAAGGAAACCAAAGAGGTACAGGCCAGCCCTTGGATCGTCGACAACTTCCATCATGATTCCTTGTGCGTAAGGTCCGACGAAACCACCTAGATTTCCGATGGAATTAATTGCGGCAACTGCTGTTCCTGCTGTCGCTGCTGAGAGAAACTGGCCTGGCACCGCCCAAAATGGCGACTTGAATGCATAAAGCCCAGCCAGGGCGATGGTGATCGACGAAATTACTAGGACAGGTGATTGGAAGATTGCCGCGGCGAACATCGCAAGAGCTGCTACACCCATGGGCAGGTAGCAATGCAGTTTACGTTCGGCTTTTCGGTCAGAATGGCGTCCCCACCAAATCATCGCAACGGTCGCGACTACATATGGAATCATGCCGATGAACCCAACTTGCATTGCAGTGAGCGTATCCGACAACGACTTGATAATTTGCGGGAGCCAGTAGCCAACGCCGAGACTTCCAACTTGATACACGAAGTAGATGATGCCCAGATAAAGGACTTTCTTGTTGGCCAAAGTCTTGAACAAGCTGAGGTGCTGAGTATGTGCGGAGGCGGCTGCCCGCTCCGCTTCGAGTTCTCCGACCAGCCAGTTGCGCTCTCGTGGCGTTAGCCACTTGGCCTCTGCTGGAGATCCTGTCAGGACGAAGTAGCAAGCGATTCCCAATAGCACGGCCGGGAAGCCTTCGAGGATGAACATCCAGCGCCAGCCACTGAGGCCAAACCAATCGACAGATTCCATGATCCACGTGCTAAGTGGGGAAGCGATGATGTATGAGACGGGAATGGAAGCCACGAATAATGAAGTGGCGGTAACGAGATCTTTTGAACGGAACCAGAAGCTCAGGTACACGATAATGCCCGGGAAGAAACCTGCCTCGGCAACGCCCAGAAGGAACCGAACTATAAATAGTTGGATGTCGTTCTGCACAAAGCCCATCAACACGGCGAGAGCGCCCCACGTCAGTAGGATTCGTGCAATCCAAACTCTTGCTCCGAATTTTGCCAGAGCTACGTTGCTTGGAACTTCGAAGAGGAAGTAGCCGATGAAAAACAATCCAGCGGCGAAGCCGAAGGCTTGGCTCGTTAGTCCAAGCTCGGCGTTCATGTGCAATGACGCGTAGCCAATATTGGCGCGGTCGATGTAGTTGACGATGTAGAGAACGAAAACGAACGGAATGATCCGTCCGGTGATCTTGCGTACGGTTCGTTTCTCGAACTGCGCCGATTCAACCGCATTGGGTGAGGTGCTCATGGCGACTCCAAAGCCATAGGGATTTATAATTTATAACATTGGGTAGCATAGGAGTGTGATCTCAGGCATGTCAACGGCTTGAGCGGGGATTCTTGAGGCTTCACCCTTGCAAGAGAGGCGGTTTTGGAGGGATTCGTACCCTAACTATCCTTTCCGACTAGTCGCTTTACGAAGTGTGGACTGCGCGAAATCCCTTGGTGTAAGATTTTATAAATTATAAAAATGAGGGGAGAGGCGAATGCCTTCGCAGAACCAACGGCGCACCACAACATTCGAATCGGGCGGCAACAGCTATTCGGCCACCGATCTGAGGGCGGCCCTGGGAGCTGAATTCGACCGGCTCCCCGTCGTGCTCAGGCTGCTGGCGGAAAATACCTTGCGCCGTTCCAGCTTGGAGGAAGGCGCCAGAACCACAGCCAACCTCAAGGATTGGCTGCAGGAGCACACATCCGAGGCGGAACTGGAATACTGGCCGCACCGCATCCTGATGCATGACACCACGAGCACCCCGGCCCTGGTCGATATCGCCGCCATGCGCGACACATTGGCAGAGGTCGGCATCGACCCGAGCACATTGAACCCGCAGTTGCAGGTCGAGGTGTCCATCGACCACTCGCTCGCCGTCGAGGACTACGGACGTGGCGATGCTGTACCGCGCAACCTGGCCCACGAATACCGGCGGAACCAGGAGCGCTACCAGTTCCTGAAATGGGCCCAGCAGTCAATGGAGACGGTCAACGTCAACCCGCCCGGAACCGGGATCATGCATACCCTTAATCTCGAGCAGCTGGCTACTGTGGCGCATCCTGACTTCGAGCATTCGGAGGATCCTTCACGTCCGCTCATCGTCCCTGACATGATGATTGGCACCGATTCGCACACCCCGATGGTCAACGCCTTGGGCGTTCTCGGCTGGGGGGTCGGCGGACTGGAGGCGCAGACAGTCATGTTCGGCCTGCCCACCACGTTGCGAATTCCCGACGTCATCGGTTTCCGGCTGACCGGAGAATTGCCGGCGGGCGCTACCGCCACCGATCTGGCGCTGACCATCACCCATCTCATCCGTGAACGAGGAGCCAGCGGCGAATTCGTCGAATTCTTCGGACCGGGGGTGAGCAGCTTGTCGGCCGGGGAAAGGGCAGTGGTTGCGAACATGGCGCCGGAATACGGTGCGAGCACTGGCTACTTCCCGGTGGACCAGCAAGTCCTCGACTACCTGGCGCAAACCGGGCGCTCTCGCGAGCAGATCCAACTCGTGCGGGATTACTACCGGGCGACTGGCCTGTGGTTCGACCCGCAGGGGGAGCCGGAATATACCGACGTCCTTGAGCTGGACCTGTCCCATGTGAGGCTCAGCGCCGCCGGGCCACGTCGCCCGCAGGATCTGATGGAGATATCCAAGATTCCGCAGGCCCTGGAGAACGAGGCCCAGGGTGTCGAGGAAGGTGCAGGCGCGCTGCCCCGCTTTGCCATTGCATTGGCTGCGATCACCAGTTGCACCAACACCACGGACCCGAAGTTGCTGATCGCCGCCGGGCTCGTCGCCCGCAAGGCAAGGCAGCACGGTCTGAAGGTGCCGCACTGGGTGAAGACCTCGCTGGCCCCGGGTTCGCCGGCGGCCATGAGCTACCTGCGCAGGGCAGGACTCCTGGAGGATCTGGGCTACGCAGGATTCGATGTGGTGGGCTTTGGATGCACCACGTGCATCGGCAACTCCGGGCCGCTCAGCGAACCCATTAGCCAAGAACTGGCTTCGGCTGCAATTCGGCCGGTCGCGGTCCTCTCCGGGAACCGGAATTTTGCCGGACGCATCCACCCGGACCTGGACCTGGGATTCCTGGTTTCTCCGCCGTTGGTGGTTGCCTTTGCGCTCGTTGGGCGCGCCGATGTCGACCTGATGACCTATGAATTTGTTCCGGAGAAAGCCGGCGGAAAGCAGATCAAGCTTGCCGATCTGCTGCCGACCCGGGAGGAAGTCCAAGAGGCGTGGGAGCTGGGGCATGATGCGCAGGACTTCGCACGCGACTTCAAGATCGCCACCACCAGCGTCTTGTGGTCGAAACTGGATGCCCCGCAGGGTGCCCAATTCCGATGGAGCGAGGATTCCAACATCCTGCGTCGCCCGCCGTTCGCCGCGGTGGATGAGGGCAGCCAGCTCGGAGAGTTTGCTGCGCACCCGCTGCTGGTGCTTGGAGACGATGTCACCACGGACCACATCTCGCCAGCCAGCGCGATCCCTGCCGATTCGCTCGTTGCCGACTATCTTGTCTCGCGTGGAGAGGACCGGGGGGATCTGAATGTTTTCGCATCCCGCCGGGGAAATTTCGAAGTGATGGTGCGTGGCGGATTCCACGCCAAGAATCTCGTCAACCAGCTCGCGGAAAACCTGCCGGTGGCTCATACTGTCCACGCTGGAACCGGGGACGTGGTCCCGTTGACCGAAGCCGCCGGCAGGTACCGCCAGCAGGGGAAGAGCGCCGTCATTATTGCCGGGGAACGCTACGGAACCGGCAGTTCACGTGACTGGGCGGCCAAGGTGCAGCGGCTGCTCGGTGTGCGCGCCGTGCTGGCGGGAAGCTTCGAACGAATCCACCGCTCCAACCTGATTGGCATGGGAGTGGTGCCGCTGCTGGTCCCGGAGCACGCCAAAGCCAAGTTGCAGCAGGTACGCGTCGAGGACCTGATCGAAATTTCGGTTCAGCCTGCGGCTATCACGGTACGTGCAATGGTGCCGGTCAAGGTCAAGTTCTACGGCGGACGCATTCTCGAATTCGAAGCCTGCCTGGCTGCCGAAACAGAACTGGACCTGGCCTTGCTCCGGGCAGGCGGGGTCATTCCGCACCTGCTAGCCAAGACCCAAGCGCAATTCCAAGGGGCCGTACGATGAAAAATGCCAATGAACCAAGCGTGATCGTGGAAATCCGCGGAGACGAGGCGGCCAATGAAATGTTCTCCCTGGTGCGCGAACGGATCATCAAGCCCCTCGTTGACGTGTCCCTGCACAGCTTCGACCTGTCATTGCCCAACCGGGAAGCGACCGCCGATGCCATTACCCTTCAGGCCGCCGCAGCGGTGAAGAAGCATCGGGTCGCCGTGAAGTGCTCGACCATCACGCCCACAGCCGCACAGGTCGAGACCTACGGGTTGAGCCAACGATGGAAATCGCCCAACGCGACCCTGCGCAAGGCCCTGAACGGTGTCATTTTCCGGGAACCGATCGTGCTCGATGCCGTGCCGCGGATTGTGCCTGGCTGGGAAGCGCCGATTGTCGTCGCTCGGCATGCCAACGCCGATCAGTACCAGGCAACGGACTTCAAGGTGTCCGGTGCGGGAAGCCTCCGCCTGAGCTTCATTCCTGCCGATGGCTCGGCGCCGCTGATCCACGACGTCGCAACCTTCGGAGCCGATGGCGGGGTGGCCCTTGGGATGTACAACAACACGGACTCCGTTCGTGCCTTCGCACGGGCCTGTTTCCGGCAGGCGCTGCGATTGGGGCTCCCACTGTATTTTTCGACAAAGCACACCGTGCTCAAGGAGTACGATGGTGCTTTCGTCGAAGCATTCGAAGCTGTTTACCGAGCCGAGTTCGAGCACCTCTTCGCCCAGGCCGGGCTCGGTTATGAGCATCGGCTGATCGATGACATGGTGGCCTTTGCGATCAAGAGTTCTGGCGGTTTCCTCTGGGCACTGAAGAACTACGACGGTGATGTCCAGGCCGATATCGTCGCCCAGGGATTCGGCTCGCCTGGCTTGATGGCTTCGGTGCTGGCAGGTGAAGACGGAGAAACTTGCCTGTTCGAAGCGGCCCACGGAACCGTGGCCCGGCATTACAAGCGGTGGGCCAAGGGAGAAGAACTCGGCGCCAACCCCGTAGCCACCATTGCCGCATGGAGCCGGGCCCTCGAGCATCGTGGAACCCTTGATGGAAACGATGCACTGGTTGAGGCAGCCCGGCGCATTGAAGCTGCGGTGCGGGCCACTGTGGCGTCCGGCGTGATGACCGCTGACCTTGCGGGGTTGGCAGGTGGCCGCAGCCCGGTGGGGACCGCCGAGTTCATAGACGCGGTGGTGGCAAGGCTGGTATAGCGGGACAAGGCTCTGACCCGATAACTTTGCGAGCGGAAGTCCGAGTTCCGGCGAGGACTCTTGGTGCATCGTCACGCGATCATTCGGAGCCGCGGTGATGAACGGGAGATGGCCGCAGGCGAGAGGCGAGCAACGACGGAGTTATCCGCCGCCAGAATGCTCAGCCCGTAGTCCCGGCCAAGTCCAAGCCCAATAGCAGTAGTTTGAGGTTGGCAGTGAAGGGCAGGAAATAAACGGGAGGGCTTTGGCTGGCGCATCTGCCAGCCAAAGCCCTCCCGTGCTGTCGGGACGTTCTTACCTAGTAGCCGAGCCCGAAGCCGTACTCGAACAGCGCGCCGTCAGAGGTTTCCGCATAGCCCGGCAAGTCGCTGAACTGCTCGGTGATCGACTCGCGGGTGCCGGCCAGCGCGAACGGCATGCGTCCCTGCGGGGCGAACTTGCCCGAGAGGCTATCCATCAGCGCGGTGTCGGACATGCCGAAGCCGACGACGATGGCGCCTGCATCGCGCAGGCCGCTGGCCTCGTCCATGACGAATGGCATCGGAAGTACACGTGCAGCACGACCTTGCTCGAGTCATCGACCTCGCTCATGACCTGCTTGATGGTATTCAGCGAGGAGCCGATCTCCCAGGACTCGGACGGCCATCCCGGAGAAGTCTAGGATGCTCGATTCCCATGGCAGCGAGTCGCCGAAGCGCAGGCCGTCTTCGGTGGGCTTCGCCGCCCAGCTGCACGTGGGCCTGGACATCCACAACTACGGCATCCAGGAGTACATGCAGCACTCGGACGCCACCAACACCGTCTTCGAGCAGTCGATGACCTTCAAGGACGGCTACCTGCACCCAGGCGACAAGCCTGGCCTGGGCGTCGAGTTCAACGAGGAAGCCGCGCTGTCCTACCCGGACCAGCAGGCCTACCTGCCGGACAACCGCCTGGTTGACGGCACGGTGCACGACTGGTGAGCGAGGCGATCATGGACAAGCCGCTGTCGGCGCCATCGGGCACCGGGGCCGGACGCATCGTGGTCATGGGGGTCTCCGGCTGCGGCAAATCCACCGTGGGCGAGCTGCTGGGCCAGCGGATCGCCTCGGAGTTCCTCGACGGGGATTCCCTGCATCCGCAGGCGAATATCGCGAAGATGTCTGCCGGCATCCCGCTGGATGATGCAGACCGCGAACCGTGGCTCGGCGAAATCGGCAAGCGGCTGGCCGCCGAGGATGGCAAGCCGCTGATCATTGCGTGCTCTGCGCTCAAGCGCAAGTACCGCGACCAGATCAGGGCGCAGGCGCCGGATACGGTGTTCATCCATTTGAACGGCAGCTTCGAGCTGCTGTCCCAGCGCATGGCCGAGCGCACCGGGCACTTCATGCCGGTGGAGCTGCTGAAATCGCAGTTCGAGACGCTTGACGAGCTGCAGGCTGACGAGCGCGGCGTGGTGCTGGATATTTCGGCCTCGCCTCAGCAGCTGGTCAACGACGCCGCCGATTGGCTGGGCAACGCCTAGCCGGTTGGCGCGAAGCTGGGGGAAGATACGGGTTGCCCGTATTTTCCCCCAGCTTTTTTGCGCCTAGATGCCGCCAGCTTCGGCCGGCTGGTTGCTGATCATCGAGCGCTCGGCCACCAGGGTGCTGATGAGCAGCAGGGCCGCGGCGGCAAGCCAGGGAACATAAGGCAGGGAGTGCTCGGGCGGCAGGCCCGAGAGCAGCCAGCGGGCGGCCAGGAACGCGGCCGATGCCAGCACCAGCGACACGGCGAAGGCGATGCCCCGGTGCTTGCGGTCCACGCCCTGCCATGCGCGGACTTTGCCGCCGGCCGGTGCGCCAGTGGTGATCCCGAAGAACTTCAGCATGCGTTCCCTCTCGATAAGGTTCGATGGTTGCCTTATAAGGTTCAAGTCAACTAAGAGTTATCTTGATCTTATCGAGAATGGAGATTGCTGTACATGGTACTTTTGGAGGAGTTTGCCTCCCTGACTTTCCGGGTCGCGGTGACTGGCTCCTAGCGCCGAGCAGGGTCCCTGCCTTATCATCAGTGAGTCAGGAACACGGCTCCAGCTGGTTCCGGCGCTCTCAAAAGGGGCGATACCCGTTGCGGTGAAGCAACCGGTAACGGCAGACATATATGGAATTTCTTCAGCATGATTTCTTGAAAAGAGTCCATAATGTCCAGCGTTTCAGCTGCCATTGCCCATGCCCTCAAGCCCCTGGCCCCGCGAATTTTCGGATTGATGGGCAACGGCAACGCCCACTTCCTCGACGCCGCGGTGCGTGCAGGCTTCGACTACACCGCAGTGCGCCATGAATCGGCCGCCGTTTCGGCCGCCGACGCGTACTTCCGCATCTCCAACAAGCTGGCCATCGCCTCCACCACCTACGGTGCCGGCTACACCAACACCACCACTGCCCTGGCCGAGGCCGCCGCGGCGCGGACCCCGCTGCTGTTCGTCACCGGCGACGCGCCGACGTCGGGCCTGCGCGGCTGGGACGTGGACCAGGCCGCGATCGATGCCGCGGTGCGGGCGCCCCGCTACGTCGTCGACCGCAACACCCCGGGTGCGACCGCCCTTGAGGCGGCGGCCCATGCGCTGCGCGAGCAGCTGCCGGTGGTCCTGGCCATTCCCTACGACCTGGCAGCGCTGGATTCCCTCGAAGAGCAGCTTCCCGATTTCGCCTCCCTGCGCAGCACCCCGCCGGCGCCGCAGCTGAACTCCACCCAGCTGGAGCAGATCGCTGCCAAGCTCAACGCCTCGCAGCGCACCCACATCCTCTATGGCCGCGGCGCAATTGATGCCGCCGAGCAGGTCCAGGCGCTGGCTCAGAAGCTGGGGGCCACCACCTCGGGCACGCTGCTGGCCCGCGACCTGCTGGACTACGAGTTCGACCTGGGCATCACCGGAGGGTTCTCCACGGAGGCCAACGCCGCGATCATCGCGCAGGCAGATACCGTACTGGTGCTCGGCGCCTCGCTGAACCAGTTCACCATGCGCTTTGGCGAGCTGGTGGCAGACGATGCCACCCTGATCCAGATCGATCTGGGATGCGCGGCCACCAATCCGCGCGTCGACTACTTCGCCGCCGGCGATGCGGCCCTGGCTGCCGCGGACCTGCTCGGTGCCGTGGAGCAAGCCGATGACGCATGGCGCGCAGGCCTTGACCTGTCCGAGCTGCGCAGCCGCCCCGCCGGCGACGAGCAGGCCTCCGACGGGCAGCTGGATCCGCGCCGCGTGGCCAGCGAGCTGCAGGGCATCCTGCCGGCCAACCGCGTGCTGGTGCAGGATGGCGGGCACTTCATCGGCTGGGGTCCGATGTACTGGTCGACTTCCGGTGCGCGCTCCCTGGCCTGTGTGGGAACCGCCTACCAGTCCATCGGCCTGGGCATCGCCTCCATGGTGGGTGCGGCCCCGGCGGCGGAAGGCCGCACGGTCGTGCTGGCCGCCGGAGATGGCGGATTCCTGATGGGCCTGGCAGACCTCGAATCGATCGTGCGCACCGTGGAAAGCGGCGTCATCGTCATCTACAACGACTCCGCCTATGGTGCGGAAATCCACCAGTACGGATCCGTCGGCCTGCACGAAGATCCGATGCTGATCCCTACCGTGGATTTTGCCGGCCTTGCCAACTCCATGGGAGCGACCGGAATCCGCGTTGGCACGCTGGAAGACCTCGCCGCCGTGCAGCAGTGGGTTGATGCAGGCGCCCGCGGCGTATGCCTGGTGGACGCCCGGGTATCCACGCATGTGCGTGCCCCGTATATGGAAGAAGTCCTATCCGCGAACAAGAAGGCCGCTGCGGCTGCGGCATTACAATCCGGTAAAGGTGCTGGAAAGCGGTAGCTGAACGTCGTAGGGTGGATGGGTGCGCAAGTTATTAGTCGGAACAGCGAGCCTGGGTTTAGGGGCACTTCTGATGCTCCCCGCAACCGGCGCACTTGCCGCACCCACCGGACCCGGCGACCCAGCAGGCGCCAATGCCGCGCAGCTTTCGGAGACCTCGCTGCGCGTGGCAACCATCCAGGCAAATCTCACCGGCGAAACCCCCGAAGAGCTGCCCGCGGCCCTGATGCGCGGAACCGACCGGCAGGCAGCCCAGGTTGCGGACAAGATCAGCAGCGCCAACGCGGACGTGGTGGTGCTGACGGATATGGACGCCACCCAGGAGGCAGTTGACGCGCTCAATGAGAACTATCTGAACAATCTGGGCGACGACCGCGCCGACGTGGACTACGGGTATTCCTATCTGGCGGTGGGCTCCAAAGGCCTGCAAAGCGGCGCCGACTTGAACGCCGACGGCGTGATCGGCAGCGCCGAGGACGCGTGGGGCCAGGCCGCATTCGCGGAGCAGGGGTCGATCGTCGTGCTGTCGAAGTACCCGATCGCCCAAGAGCAGGTCACCAGCGTTTCCCAGCTCAAGTGGCAACACGTTGCCAACGACATGCTGCACCACACCGACTTATCCGGCGTGCTGGCAGCGTCTATCCCCGTGATGAGCACCGGCCTATGGGACATTCCCATCCAGTACCGTGGCGAGCCGGTGCATATCCTGGCGACGCAAACCCAGCCGGATGCGCAGGATGAGGAATTCGCCAAGGCACGCCAGATGGACGAGCTGAAGGTCATCGACGGCTATCTCTCCGGCGAGAACTATGTTCGCACCGACGAGGGCGAACATGCAGAAGGCGTGGGCGAAGACCGCTTTGTCATTGCCGGTGCACTGGGCCTGCAAGATGGCTCCGCTGATCGCGTTGACCCTTTCCTCAAGGAACTCAAGCACGCGAACGCTGTCAATGATTCGGGCAGCTACCTGGTGCCGAGCGAAACCTGGCAGGTATTGGGCCAGGGCCGCATCAAGGAGAACCAGCCGAGCACTTCCCAGGCGTTGCCGGGAACAGTCCCCGACTTCGCGAAGGAATCAAGCCCGCTGATCTGGGCCGACATCCAATTCTAGGCGTCGAGCAAGCTGCGCAGATACGGATTGAGAAATCTGCCCTCCGGATCGGCAGCCTGGCGAACCCGCGTGAAATCGCTGAACTTCGGGTAGAGCTGAGCCAATTCCCCAGCCTGAAGCGTATGCTCCTTGCCCCAGTGCGGCCGGCCGCCCAGGGAGCGGAAGATCTCTTCCATGGCTGCAAAGTATCCCGGAGCCTGATCGCGAATGTAGCGGTGCACGGCAATATATGCAGTTTGCCGGCCGCTGGCAGTTCCCAGCCAGGTGGAATCCTCGGCCGCGGTGCGCACCTCGACAGGGAAGAAGACCCCGGTTCCCGAACGCTTGAAGTACGCCCGCACCCTGGCGAAAGCCTCATCGAAGTTGGCCAGCGGGAGCGCATATTCCATTTCGGTGAAACGCACCCGCCGCGCACTGGTGAACACTTCGTTCCACGGTGCGATGCGGCTGCTTTCGGGCAACGCTGCGCACGCCACCTTGGCCAAGGCCGGCGTGGTCTTCGGCAGCGCCGCGCTCACCGAGCTGAGCAGCTGCAATGCGCCATTGGAGACAACTTCATCATTCAGCCAGCGGGCTGCCGCCGGCGGCTGCTCGGCCGGGACCTGTCCGTCGAGGCGGGTATTGATCTTCACCTGGGCCTTGCCGGTGCCCGGGAACCAGAAGAATTCCAGATGGTCTTCTTCCCGTGCGCGCTCGACGAAGCTTTCGGCGATCAGCCCGATGGGTTCGATGATTTCCTCCGCACGCATCATGTAGTGCGGGACGCAGCGCAGCCGCACGTGGGTGAGCACCCCCAGCGCTCCCAGGCCAAGCCGGGAAGCCTCGAATAGTTCGGTGTTCTCCTGAGCATTGGCGCGCAGGTGGGTGCCATCGGCCAGCAGGAGCTGTACCCCGGTGACCGTTCCGCTGAATCCGCTGAATCGCAGGCCGGTGCCGTGGGTGCCGGTGCTGATGGCTCCGGCTACAGATTGCTTGTCGATATCGCCCATATTCTCCAACGCGAGATTGAAGGGCTTGAGCAGTGCGGGGATCTGCCATAGCCGGGTCCCGGCGCGGAAGGTCACCTCGTGGGTGAGGGCGTCGACTTCCTCGATTCCCTGGAAGCCATCCAGGTTCAGCAAGATGCCGTCGGTAGCCGCTAGCGGAGTGAAGGAATGGCCTGCGCCGACGGTGCGCACCGGCTGCTCCAGGTCGGCGGCCTGTTCCAGGACCTGCGCCAATTCCGCGATGCTGCGCGGGGAGCGGATGGCTGCCGGGTGCGCGACAACGGTGCGCGCGAAGTTCTTGAAGGTGCTCACAGGAATGCTTTGCCTTCCCCGCGGTAGGTGGGCCACTGCTCGATGATCTTGCCCTTGGAATACACCGCCACCTTATTAACCCGTTCCGCAGGTTCGCCGGCCTTGGCATGGCGCAGCCAGACCGTTTCGCCAATGGCGATGCGGTGTGCGCTGGGGCCGGTGAGCGGGGTCTGCACCTCGCCGGCTCCTTCCATGGACAGATAGCGCAGCTTCTTTGGGTGCTCGATTCTTGGCAGCCGGTCCTTGCCGGCTGGACCCGATGCGGTCCAACCGCCTCCGAGGATGGTGACTGTTCGCTCATCGGGACGGCGGACCACAGGGAAGCCCAGATACAGGGCAGGGGCGGGTCGGAATGCGCGATAGGAATCGAACAGCGCGGGCGCGAACAGCCCTGAACCCGCGGCAATCTCGGTGATAGCGGGTTCTTGGACAGTGCTTTCCACCGAACCTGTGCCGCCGGCATTCACGAAACGCAGCTCGCCCAGCTCCCGGACCAATTCCACGGTTTCGGCCCGGCGCTCGGCCAGTTCGGCGGCGCTGGCTTGGCGCAGCTTGCGCGCGATCAGCGCCTTGGGGCTGAACCCTCCATCGGGAACCGAAGCGATCTGGGATTCGTAGCCCATCAACCCGTCCAGGATGAAGTTGCGGCGACGGTGCACCTCGGCGGCCAGCGCCGCGACCTGTTCCGGCCGGCTCAGCGGCGAACGTGCGGCGCCGATGCGGATATTGCCGCTGGGGTAATAGGCGGCATCCAGTTCCAAGGCGACCTTCAATGCCGGGTGCCCCGGCGCGATTCTGTCGATCAGGTCCAGCTGCTCTTCGGTATCCACCATGAGGGTGACAGCTTCGCAGGCCTGCTCGCTGGCCGCCCACCGGCTGATCGCTTCGGCATCCGTTTGCGGGTACGCAACCACCAAGTCCTTCAAACCTTGGCTGGCCAGCCATAATGCTTCGGCCAACGTGAAGCAGAGAACGCCCCGGAAGCCTGGCTCGTCGAGCGCCCGCTCCAACGCCTTGCGTACACGCAGGGACTTGGAAGCGATGCGGATCGGCACGCCGCCGGCCCGTTCGCGTAGGGCGATCACGTTTGAATCGAAGGCATCGAGATCGAGCAAAGCGACCGGGTGCTCCGAGATCCCGGCGCTTTTCAAGGCATGGTTATACCGTTTGGCCTGAGCGTTCTTCATAAGCCAACTCTTTCACCAGCATCGGGGAGTTTCAAGGAATTTTTCAAGACGCTTGTGTGAAGGCAGAGCGCTCACGGCAACTCTCAGGGTCTTGCGGATAAGCTGGAGCCATCATGAAAAACGATCCGATTTCAATGACGTTGCTTGGCAAGGATGGAAAGCCGCGCTCCGGCGTGCAGGATGCCATCATGAAGGGCATCGGCGTGCAGCGCCCGCTGGTGCTTGCCTACATCAAGCGGCTGCGCAAGAAGCACCCGGAAGCCACGGCAGCCGAGCTGGCAGCCATTGTCGAGCGCGATTACCTGCGTGTGGTTACCGGCACCGGTGCAGCCGTGGGTGGAACCGCAGCCGTTCCTGCTGTCGGCACCGGCGTGGCGCTGGGCCTTTCCGTTGCTGCAACGCTGGGCTTCCTGGAAGCTTCTGCGCTGTATGCGCAGAGCCTGGCAGAACTGCACGGCATTGCCATCGAAGACCCGGATCGGTCACGAGTGCTGGTTATGGGCATCATGATGGGCGAGGAAGGCAGCTCAATGATTGCCGGCTTGACTGCCCAAGCCGCAGGCCGCGGCGGAGGACCGGTCCAGGGCTGGGCCAAGTCCTTCGGTGCCGGCAAGTCCACGAGCATCTACTCCGCCATGCAGCGCACCATGCAGAAGAAGTTCTTGCGCAAGATCATCGGCACCCAGGCTGCCAGCACCATGGGCCGACTGGTTCCGTTTGGCGTTGGCGCGGCCATCGGCGGTGTCGGCAATCGGTACATGGCCAAGCGCGTGATCGAGAATGCCGCGGTTGCCTTCGAGGGAATCCCTACGGTGGTGCCCAGCTCGTTGCCGCTGGATGATCCACGGGTCATCGACGCTGAGATCCTCGAAGACTAGCTGTACAGGGATTGCCGACCACCTTGGTGGTCGGCTTCCGTTTTTGAGATGTCTTTTCGTGCGTTGCATGAAATGTTTTCGGGTACCGATCCGCTAGAACTCGCGCTTTAATCGGCGTTGCGAAATTAAGTGTGCACGGTCACCCGCCAAAACCACCCACCCGATTTGCAGGACCCCCAAAACCCGTGTATAGTTTTTCCTTGTCGCCGAGAACAAAACGGAACAAAAAACCGGATGTGAAACGGCGGCAGAACCCCAGAAAATCAAGGTTTTTCCACAGTCTTGTGGATAAGGAATTGAAAAGAATGGGAACTGAGAATACTGGTTCAAATCACAAACAATGGATTTGACTTTCAGGAATTCGAAGTTATAGAATATGAATATAACGCTGGACGAAATTACCGCCTGGAATGGTGGGTAAAGAACCGGTAAGTGTTTGTTGTTTGAGAACTCAATAGTGTGCCAAGTTTGTTGATACCGAATATTTTTATTTGGTGAATACATAACATTTGCTTGAGGCATTGCACCCCCGTGCAGTGTTCTCGAGTGTTTTATTATTCGCCAGGACTTCATCGGCTTCGCCCTTCTTTTCCAAGGGGTTGCTGGTGGCTTTTTATTTTTTTATGGAGAGTTTGATCCTGGCTCAGGATGAACGCTGGCGGCGTGCTTAACACATGCAAGTCGAACGATGAAGCCCAGCTTGCTGGGTGGATTAGTGGCGAACGGGTGAGTAACACGTGAGTAACCTGCCCCCGACTCTGGGATAAGCCCGGGAAACTGGGTCTAATACCGGATATGACCTTTGACCGCATGGTTGTTGGTGGAAAGATTTATCGGTGGGGGATGGACTCGCGGCCTATCAGCTTGTTGGTGAGGTAATGGCTCACCAAGGCGACGACGGGTAGCCGGCCTGAGAGGGTGACCGGCCACACTGGGACTGAGACACGGCCCAGACTCCTACGGGAGGCAGCAGTGGGGAATATTGCACAATGGGCGAAAGCCTGATGCAGCGACGCCGCGTGAGGGATGACGGCCTTCGGGTTGTAAACCTCTTTCAGTAGGGAAGAAGCGAAAGTGACGGTACCTGCAGAAGAAGCGCCGGCTAACTACGTGCCAGCAGCCGCGGTAATACGTAGGGCGCAAGCGTTATCCGGATTTATTGGGCGTAAAGAGCTCGTAGGCGGTTTGTCGCGTCTGCCGTGAAAGTCCGAGGCTCAACCTCGGATCTGCGGTGGGTACGGGCAGACTAGAGTGATGTAGGGGAGACTGGAATTCCTGGTGTAGCGGTGAAATGCGCAGATATCAGGAGGAACACCGATGGCGAAGGCAGGTCTCTGGGCATTTACTGACGCTGAGGAGCGAAAGCATGGGGAGCGAACAGGATTAGATACCCTGGTAGTCCATGCCGTAAACGTTGGGCACTAGGTGTGGGGGACATTCCACGTTTTCCGCGCCGTAGCTAACGCATTAAGTGCCCCGCCTGGGGAGTACGGCCGCAAGGCTAAAACTCAAAGGAATTGACGGGGGCCCGCACAAGCGGCGGAGCATGCGGATTAATTCGATGCAACGCGAAGAACCTTACCAAGGCTTGACATGTGCCAGACCGCCTCAGAGATGGGGTTTCCCTTCGGGGCTGGTTCACAGGTGGTGCATGGTTGTCGTCAGCTCGTGTCGTGAGATGTTGGGTTAAGTCCCGCAACGAGCGCAACCCTCGTTCCATGTTGCCAGCACGTAGTGGTGGGGACTCATGGGAGACTGCCGGGGTCAACTCGGAGGAAGGTGGGGATGACGTCAAATCATCATGCCCCTTATGTCTTGGGCTTCACGCATGCTACAATGGCCGGTACAATGGGTTGCGATACTGTGAGGTGGAGCTAATCCCTAAAAGCCGGTCTCAGTTCGGATTGGGGTCTGCAACTCGACCCCATGAAGTCGGAGTCGCTAGTAATCGCAGATCAGCAACGCTGCGGTGAATACGTTCCCGGGCCTTGTACACACCGCCCGTCAAGTCACGAAAGTTGGTAACACCCGAAGCCGATGGCCTAACCACCTTGTGTGGGGGAGTCGTCGAAGGTGGGACTGGCGATTGGGACTAAGTCGTAACAAGGTAGCCGTACCGGAAGGTGCGGCTGGATCACCTCCTTTCTAAGGAGCTAACCATTATTGGTTGCCCATGCTGGACACGAGTGTTGTCCGGGTGGGTTGCTCATGGGTGGAATATCAATGGACTCAATACCGGAAAACGTGCTGGCTGATGCTGGTGCGGGGTATTGGCTGTGGCCGCGTGGTGCTTGGGCATCTGCTAGTACGCATTGCAGGGGTTTTCTTCTTGCGGTGCTGGAATGCGGTGTGTGGGTGTTGTGTGGTTTGTATGGTTTGGCATGCTGTTGGGTTTTGAGGCAACAAGCCTCCTTTCCTGGTGAATGGTTGCCGGGGTTCTTCCTGTGGGGAGGGTCCTGGTGGTGTTCGCTTGGGTGAGGGGTTCTTGGTGTTTCGGTGTTTGTCCTGTGTTTGCTGCAAGGATGTCCTGTTGGATTGATGCTGGCCTTTGGTTGGTGTTGGTTTTGGGGTGTTGTTGCGGGGGTGCGGGGTTGTTGTTTGGGAACTGTATAGTGAACGCGAGCATCTTGCAGATGAGATGAGCTGGGTGGTCCTTTTCCTTGGATTGCCTGGTGTTGGAGTCTTGTCTGCGTGATTTTGTTAGATTGTTTTATTGCTCAATTCTGAGACTTTGATTTGTGTTGAAGTTTTTAAGGGCGCACGGTGGATGCCTTGGCATCAAGAGCCGATGAAGGACGTGGGAATCTGCGATAAGCCTGGTGGAGTCGATAACCGGACGTTGAGGCCAGGATTTCCGAATGGGGGAACCCCGCACCATGTTATGTGGTGTGACCTGCAGCTGAATGTATAGGCTGTGTGGAGGGAACGCGGGGAAGTGAAACATCTCAGTACCCGCAGGAAGAGAAAACAACAGTGATTCCGTTAGTAGTGGCGAGCGAACGCGGATGGGGCTAAACCGGTTGGTGTGTGATAGCGGATAGGCGTTGCATCATCGGGGTTGTGGGGTCAGCATGTACCAGCGCTATCTTGCTGGTGGGATGAGGTGCAGGCGTATAGGTGAATCGGTTGGAATGCCGGACCAGAGAGGGTGATAGTCCCGTAGGTGTAATGCGTGTCTGCCGTTCTAGTGTTGATACCCGAGTAGCACGGGGCCCGTGAAACCTTGTGTGAATCTGCCAGGACCACCTGGTAAGCCTGAATACTACTTGATGACCGATAGTGAATCAGTACCGTGAGGGAATGGTGAAAAGTACCCGGGAGGGGAGTGAAATAGTACCTGAAACCGTGCGCTTACAATCCGTTAGAGCTGGGGACTTGTTCCCTGGTGATGGCGTGCCTTTTGAAGAATGAGCCTGCGAGTTAGTGTTACGTCGCGAGGTTAACCCGTGTGGGGAAGCCGTAGCGAAAGCGAGTCTGAATAGGGCGTTTGAGTGGCGTGATCTAGACCCGAAGCGAAGTGATCTACCCATGGCCAGGTTGAAGCGCGTGTAAGAGCGTGTGGAGGACCGAACCCACTTCAGTTGAAAATGGAGGGGATGAGCTGTGGGTAGGGGTGAAAGGCCAATCAAACTTCGTGATAGCTGGTTCTCCCGAAATGCATTTAGGTGCAGCGTTGCGTGTTTCTTGCTGGAGGTAGAGCTACTGGATAGGCGATGGGCCCTACAAGGTTACTGACCTTAGCCAAACTCCGAATGCCGGCAAGTGAGAGCGCAGCAGTGAGACTGTGGGGGATAAGCTTCATAGTCGAGAGGGAAACAGCCCAGAACGCCAACTAAGGCCCCTAAGCGTGTGCTAAGTGGAAAAGGATGTGGAGTTGCTGTGACAACCAGGAGGTTGGCTTAGAAGCAGCCACCCTTGAAAGAGTGCGTAATAGCTCACTGGTCAAGTGATTCCGCGCCGATAATGTAGCGGGGCTCAAGCACACCGCCGAAGTTGCGTCATTCAAATATTAACCTGGTTTCGATTGGGTGTTTGGATGGGTAGGGGAGCGTCGTGTGGACGGTGAAGTCGCGGTGTAAACCAGCGGTGGAGGCCACACGAGTGAGAATGCAGGCATGAGTAGCGAATGACGGGTGAGAAACCCGTCCGCCGAATGATCAAGGGTTCCAGGGTTAAGCTAATCTGCCCTGGGTTAGTCGGGACCTAAGGCGAGGCCGACAGGCGTAGTCGATGGACAACGGGTTGATATTCCCGTACCGGCGAAGGACCGCCCATACTGAGCTGTGGATGCTAACCATGACGGATCCGGTGATTTGTTCCTTCGGGAATGGTTGCTGGTGGTGTGGTGGGAACCGATGCAGTGAGGTCAGCGTATTAACAGGTGTGACGCAGGAAGGTAGCCGAGCCAGGCAATGGAATTGACCTGGTCCAAGGGTGTAGGAAGAGCGGTTGGCAAATCCGCCGCTCATGTATTCTGAGACCTGATAGGCGCCCCGTTTATGGGGTGATTCGGTGATCCTATGCTGCCTAGAAAAGCATCGGCGCGAGGTCCCAGTCCGCCCGTACCCCAAACCGACACAGGTGATCAGGTAGAGAATACTAAGGCGATCGAGAGAATCATGGTTAAGGAACTCGGCAAAATGCCCCGTAACTTCGGAAGAAGGGGGCCTGCCCGTGATGAGAACTTGCTTCTCTGATGCGGGTGTGGGCCGCAGAGACCAGGGGGAAGCGACTGTTTACTAAAAACACAGGTCCGTGCGAAGTCGCAAGACGATGTATACGGACTGACTCCTGCCCGGTGCTGGAAGGTTAAGAGGACTGGTTAGTCACTTTTGTGGCGAAGCTGAGAATTTAAGCCCCAGTAAACGGCGGTGGTAACTATAACCATCCTAAGGTAGCGAAATTCCTTGTCGGGTAAGTTCCGACCTGCACGAATGGAGTAACGACTTCCCCGCTGTCTCAACCATGAACTCGGCGAAATTGCAGTACGAGTAAAGATGCTCGTTACGCGCAGCAGGACGGAAAGACCCGAGACCTTTACTATAGTTTGGTATTGGTGTTCGGTGCAGCTTGTGTAGGATAGGTGGGAGACTGTGAAGCTTGGACGCTAGTCCAGGTGGAGTCATCGTTGAAATACCACTCTGGCTGTACCGGTCACCTAACTTCGGACCATGATCTGGTTCAGGGACAGTGCCTGATGGGTAGTTTAACTGGGGCGGTTGCCTCCTAAAATGTAACGGAGGCGCCCAAAGGTTCCCTCAGCCTGGTTGGCAATCAGGTGTCGAGTGTAAGTGCACAAGGGAGCTTGACTGTGAGAGTGACAGCTCGAGCAGGGACGAAAGTCGGGACTAGTGATCCGGCGGCACCTCGTGGAAGGGCCGTCGCTCAACGGATAAAAGGTACCTCGGGATAACAGGCTGATCTTGCCCAAGAGTCCATATCGACGGCATGGTTTGGCACCTCGATGTCGGCTCGTCGCATCCTGGGGCTGGAGTAGGTCCCAAGGGTTGGGCTGTTCGCCCATTAAAGCGGTACGCGAGCTGGGTTTAGAACGTCGTGAGACAGTTCGGTCCCTATCCGCTGCGCGCGTTGGAAATTTGAGAAGGGCTGTCCTTAGTACGAGAGGACCGGGACGGACGAACCTCTGGTGTGTCAGTTGTACTGCCAAGTGCATCGCTGATTAGCTACGTTTGGAAGGGATAACCGCTGAAAGCATCTAAGCGGGAAGCCTGCTTCGAGATGAGATTTCCATGCACCTTTGTGTGTGAGAGGCCCCAGCTAGACCACTGGGTTGATAGGCAGGATGTGGAAGCAAGGACTGAAGACTTGTGCAGCTGACCTGTACTAATAGGCCGATGGCTTACAACACACAATAAAACAATAATTTGAACTGATATTTTTCAATGCTGTTCGCGTTCACTATGCGGTTACGAGACAACAACCTCTAACCAATAAATGCAAGATGAGTTACAAGACTTTGTAGCACCGGAAAACACTGACCAGGAAATATTTGGTTTGTGTGCTTCGTGATTGTTACGGCGGTCATAGCGTGGGGGAAACGCCCGGTCCCATACCGAACCCGGAAGCTAAGGCCCATTGCGCCGATGGTACTGCACTCGTGAGGGTGTGGGAGAGTAGGTCACCGCCGGACTTAACCTAAGTGGGTTTGAGGCTCTAGCCAGTGATGGTTGGAGCCTCACCTGTTTAACCCGTCAGTGTGCGGGTGGCCAGGCGCAACTTCTGGCCCTGCACTCGTTTAATTGCCGCGGCTGTTGTCCAGCCTCGCAGCCGGCCCATCATCGAGGTATGGCTGAGAAAGCGTCGCTCCTGTCCGCAGGACCGGCGATCGCATCACTGGTGTTTGATGACGTTTTTGCTATCGGAATAGCGTAGTTCACGCTGCATATCCCGTAGACCCTGATCAAAGTTCTACTGATCGTGCTTGCCGTCGCGTTGATTGGCGCTGCCGCGGGAACAATCGCCGTGGCAAGGGCTTGTTTCATCCGATCCAAGAATTGAGAAGGCTAATGGGCCGCTTCTTCAGATTCAATGACTGAAGCGAGCGCCAAATCTTCAACCGTGAGCATCACGGTGCTATCCCGCCGATTGAATAACTGCAAGGTGATGCTCCGGCCATTGCATCGCCAAATGCGAATGGACTGATCCTCGTCTTCCCAGGGGCGTTCCGGAGCGCCATACACCTCTGAGAGTTCTGCCTGCAAAACAGCAAACCCAGACCGGGTGACTGGATCTTGGGGGACCCGAGAACTGTAGAGGAACGTACAGACACTGAGGAATTGTTGACGGTACGTATCCCAAGTACTCGATATTTTTCCTGGCAGGCCGAGATCCAGACTCGTCATCTGATGAGGTGAATCCTGGTCGTCGGAATCAATCGCGGTGCCTGATACGAATCCAAGCGCATCGAACAGGGCCTCACGCTCAACTTCAGTCTTTGGCCAAGAGCCTTGGACCAAGCCCTGGATAATGGGCACAAGGTCGTGTGGGACAGGGGACAAACTGATGACTGAGTCTGGCTGTGTCATGCAGCGAGCCTACCTTTGAAGCATAGGATCGCGGAAGCCGAACTCGGCATGGCTGCCCGGCAGCGAGTACCCCGGTCTTGGACTGTGGACAGTTATTTCTGTCGCGATCGCGCAGTCCCCGTTCACCGCAAGTTCCCTGGTGCCCTAAGACAGCTGCTTGACGCAATAAGCGCCTAATCCTAGAGTCAGGGCACCGGGGTTCGTCCGGCAAGCAAATGGCTGCAGGAGCTTCTGATGGGTTTACTGGCATTTAGCTACAACGTCATGCTGGATGGCTGCGTCGATCATCGAGAAGGCATCGCCGACGATGAATCGCACGACTATTTCACGGGTCTGATGAATGCGCATGGAGCGATGCTCTGGGGTCGTGTTACCTACGAACTGATGGAGGAGTACTGGCCAGCTGTGGCTCGGGGCGACATCTCAGCGCCGCCAGCGCTGCTTCGCTGGGCACAGCAACTGGAGGCGAAGCCCAAATACGTTGTCTCGAGCACTCGCACGGCATATTCATGGAATAACTCCCACCTGCTAAGTGGAGAGCTGCGCGCCTGTGTACTGAGGCTGAAAGACCAATACCCCGATGGTGTGCTTCTGGGCAGCGGCAAGCTGGCAACAGCTCTGGACAGGATGGAACTCATCGATGAGTACCACTTCCTAATTCACCCAGTTATCGCCGGCCATGGTCCAACGCTGCACCAGGCAGGGTTGCAGAAATCCCGTCATCTGGAATTGATCTCAGCGCAACCGCTCTCCAGCGGTGCAATTGCAGCCAGTTATCGGCGAGTTCGCTGATCCCATGCGGATGACGATTTTGCCTTGGGAATCCGGGGCAGAATCGGAAATGCAGACACCTTTTCTTGCCGGGGAGTTTCGAGTTTTTCATGATGGCCGCAGGAGCTTGCAACTGCACGCAAAAGACCTGAAGGCAGTTGATGAAATATGCGTCGAGCCAAGGCTAATCTACAGTATCAAGGAGCGGGGATCGCGTAGCGTAGGAAGCATGGATACGCTTTTCTTCGCCCATCGCGGCAGCTCCCATAAATATTCGGAGAACACTCGTGCCGCCTATCTACAGGCCATCGACGAAGGTGCCGATGGAATTGAATGCGACGTCCATCTGAGCAAAGACGGAATCGTTGTTTGCCACCACGATCCAACGGTCGACCGCACCTCCGATTCATCCGGTCTCGTTGCCGGATATACCTTGGCGGAAATGAAAGCCATGGACTTCACCGGAGTCGTACCGAGCATCGTCCCGGCCGAGTATGGGACCGAAAACGAGCAGCTCCTGAGCCTCGGCGAACTCTTCGCTCTCATTGAAGAACGCGGCAAGCCAATTGGTTTGGCCATCGAAATCAAGCATCCAAGCCCCTATGGCCACCTGCTGGAAAAGGGCGTGCTGCAGGTCCTTGCAGCGCACGGGTTCGACCCGCAAACCGGGACCGCCGGCTCGCAGGGACAGATTGCCGTGACCTTGATGAGCTTCGAGCCGAATTCCCTGCGCTATCTGGCCCGCACGGTCAGCACTGCGCTGTTGTGCCAATTGATGACCGAAGTCAATCCGGACTACGTCCAGCAACTGATTGATTCGGGTGACGTGGGCAGGGCCGGTGTCTACGAGGTGCTGTACCGCTCCGTGCCTGAAGGAATCGAACTGATCAACGCAGGGGGAGCTGGAATCGTCGGATCCGGCGTCGCCTGGACCCGAGCCAACGAGCATCTTGTGCGCCGGTGGCTGGAGCAAGGATTGAAAGCGCGGATCTGGACGGTCGACCGTCCGGCAGATGCGCAATTCCTGGTGGACCTGGGCGTTGGGGAACTGACCAGCAACCGTCCGGCAGAACTACGCAAAGAACTGGAGCTGAGCTAGGAAACATGAGCACCGATGAAACCGCACAGGTCAATCTGTACCTGCAGGACACCTATGTTTTCGCCACCGAAGCTGAAGTCATTGCTGCGGGCAGCGATGACGAAGGCCAGTGGATTGCCCTTAGCCCGAATATCTTCCATCCGCGCGGCGGCGGCCAGCCTGAAGACTCGGGCACCGTAGACGGGCTGCCGGTATCGGTCCAGCGCGGCGAAAACGGTCTGGTGATCCTGTACGGTGCCGGCACCAAGCAGGTGGGAGATCGGGTCGAAGCCGAGATCGATGGCGAGCTGCGCCTTGCCCATGCAGCCCTGCACACCGCCGGGCACGTCCTGGGCTTTGCCGGTGAAGATCGCGGCTGGCAGCACAAGGGCCACTCGCACTTCCCCGGGCAATCCCGGCTCGACTTCGATCCGGTGACCGTTGATCTGCCGTTGGGCGATGAGAACGAACGGGCCGCGGCGAAGGCCATGATCCAAGACCGCGTCAATGAACTCATTGCAGGTGGCGGTGAAGTCACAACCACCATCGATGAAGAGGGCATCCGCACCGTGACCATCGCCGGGGTGAATGCTGAACCGTGCGGCGGCACCCACGTGAAGCATCTGGACCAGCTGGAGCACGTTGAAATCGGCGAGGCGAAGGTCAAACGCGGTGTCTACAAGGTCAGGTACGATGCCCGCCACGTCCGCTAGCTGGTTCACGCCTGCGACCAAGATGGGCCTTTCCATCGCGATCGCCACCGGGCTCTACGGCATTTCCTTCGGGGCGCTGTCCATCGCCGCGGGCCTGAACCTATGGCAAACCGTTGCGCTGAGCGCCCTGATGTTCACCGGCGGCTCGCAGTTCGCCTTCATCGGGGTAATCTCCGGCGGCGGTGCCGCCTCGGCGGCATTCTCCGCGGCTTCGCTGCTGGGCATACGCAATGCCGTGTACGGGATGCAGATCAAGCAAACCTTGCGCCCGCTGGGACGGCATGTGCCTTGGATGGCCCAGGTGACCATCGACGAATCCACCGCAGTGAGCTTGGGGCAATCCGACCCGGCCGAAAAGCGCCGCGGCTTCATCGCCGCCGGTGCCGGCGTCTACGTCCTGTGGAACCTGTTCACCCTCGTTGGCGCCTTGCTCGGCGAACGCATGGGCGACCCTGCTGCGTGGGGCCTGGATGGCGCCGCGGTCGCCGCATTCATCGGGCTGCTCTGGCCGCGGCTGAAATCAGTTGAACCGATCATGATCGCAATTGCCGCGGCGATCCTCACCGCGCTGGCGGTACCAGTCACCGCGCCGGGCTTGCCGATTCTGGTGACGGCGGCCTGCGCCGCGATCTACGCCGTGGCCACCGGCAGCCGTGCCCCGGCGGCGACCGAGCATGGTGAACTGGAAAGCATTGAGGAGGAGAAAGCGTGAACGAGTTGAGCTGGTGGATTCTCGGGGCCTGCCTAACGGCCTACGCCATCAAGCTCTGCGGCTTCTTTGTGCCCCGCAGGGTCTTGGACTCGCCGACCATGTCCCATGTCGCCGCCACGCTGACCATCGCGCTGCTGTCTTCCTTGGTGACGGTGAATGCCTTCACCTCGGGACAGGAACTGGTCATCGATGCCAGGATTGGCGCTCTCGCGGCCGCGATTATTGCGCTGGTTTTCAAGGCGCCCTATCTTGTCGTCGTTGTTGCTGGTGCCCTGGCGGCCATCTTGCTCAGGGCGAGTGGACTGGCTGCCTAAATATTGCCTGCACGGCAGATGACAAGCCCAGCGCGTAGTGGGACAGTGGAAGCATGATTGTAGCTTTCTCAGTAGCACCTAGTAATGACAACCCCAATGGCTCGGTCCATGACGCAGTGGCTGAAGCGGTGAAAGTCGTCCGGGATTCCGGTCTTCCCAATCGCACCAGCTCCATGTTCACCGAGATCGAAGGCGAATGGGATGAAGTCATGGAGGTGGTCAAGCAAGCCACCATGGCTGCTGGTCGATTCGGTTCGCGCGTATCGCTGGTGCTGAAAGCCGACATCCGCCCCGGCTACGAGGGCGAGCTTGACGGCAAGATCCAGCGGCTCGAGAAGGCCATCAAGGATAGTGAGGAGAAAATGTCGTCATGATCCACCATTCAGCCGAACGCGATGCCGGGGCAGTCGACGAGTACCTGGAGCGGGAGCTGGGGCTGCGTGTTGACGCTTTGGAAGCAGGCCGCGAGCATTCCCATAGCGCCGGATTGCCGCGAATTGAAGTCAGCCCGGCCCAGGGCAAGTTCCTCCAGCTGCTCGCCGAGATCACAGGCGCACGCAGGGTCCTGGAAATCGGAACCCTCGGCGGCTACTCGACCAGCTGGCTTGCCCGGGGCGTGGGAGAAACCGGCACCGTCATCAGCTGCGAATTCGAACCTCTGCACGCCTCGGTTGCACGCGAGAACTTGCAGCGGGCAGGGCTGTCCGAACGCGTTGAAATCAAGTTGGGCGCGGCCCAAGGTTCGCTGGATTCGCTGTTGTCCAAGCGAGTTGCGCCATTTGACCTGATCTTCATCGATGCAGATAAGCGCAACAACGTGGCCTACCTCGAACGGGCAGTGAAACTGTCGCATCCAGGGACCGTGCTGGTGCTCGACAACGTGGTGCGCAGCGGCGCAGTCTTGGATGACCCGGCTCGGCACGGGACGCAGGAGGCCGATGTGCGGGGGATCCAGGACTCCTTGCGGTGGTTGCGCGATGATCCGCGCGTATCAGCCACCGCCCTGCAGACCGTGGGCGTCAAAGGCTGGGATGGATTCGCGCTCGCGCGAGTCCTCTAGCGGCCACGGCTAGCGCGTAGGAGAGTGCTCGGGGAGTTCGGCATCGTGTTCCCCGGCTTCGTCCTGCTTGAACGGCGGCGACTTCAGGATCAAGAAGTACACGCCCAATCCGCAAAGCACGCCCATCGGCGGGCCTACCCACAGGGCCTGCTCGGTGTTGCGCACCAGGCCCGCAACTACTGGGCCAACCAGCATGGGGACGATGTAGTAGTAGTGGTCCGGCTCGGCAGGGCCCCAGAAACGTTCGAATCTGGCTAGAATGCTGAAGCCGGCGGCCAAGAGGACGCAACCGAGCAGAATCACCCAGAAGGTCGAGGAAAGGCTGATGGTCAGGGTCAGTGAACCGACAAGGCCACCGGTCAAGGCAGCGTATTTTGTATTCCGGTCCAAGCCCGACCCCCTCTTGATCCAAGAAATTTGCAACGACATCAAAAGTTTTTCAAACATCTGGATAGTCCGCAATCCTACTTTAGTAGGAGGGTGCCTTGGTGAGTTGGAAGAGATTAGCGAAGCTACTGCCGTAGGCTAGAGAAGTGCCGCAAATGAACGACTATCGAATCCGACTGGCTACTGAACAAGACGTCCGCCCCGCATTGCAGATGAAATTGCAAGCCTGGCGGGAAGCGTACGCCGCACTTCGCGATGAATCATTCTTCGCTCACCACGAAGGCCAGCTCGATGGCCAGGTAGCCTGGTGGGAACGCGGGCTGGCATCCGGCGCGCAATTCTTCATCGCCGAAGACCGCGATGGACGCATCATCGGGGTAGCCGGCGGCACACCGGCCATCGACGAGGACAAGGACGCCGGAGTAGACATCGAATTGGGCATGCTCTATGTACTGGAAGAGTATTACGGCACCGGACTGGGCCAGCACCTCCTCGATGTGGTCCTGGGAGAGCGCGATGCGCTGGTCTGGGTTTTGCAGGGCAACGAGCGGGCCCTGGCCTTCTTCGCGAAGCAGGGATTCACCCCCGATGGAACCAGCGAAGCCCTGGCTGGCAGCTGGAAAGGCTTGATCGAGCAACGGATGGTGCGCGCACGTGGCTAGGGATACCAAGGAATCAATGCTCGGAGAATTTCCGATCGACACCGGTACGGCGGTGATCGAGGCCGATCCCTACGGTGCCAACCGCTACATCCTGAAGGTCAACGGCGTGCCGTCCTCGCACGTGGATTTGGATGATCCGACCTATCTCGATTTCGAGTACATGCGCTGGATGGAACCGATCTTCACCATCGGTTTTCCTGCCGGGCAATTTGATGGCCGCGCCCGCAAGCTGCGCGTGCTCCACCTCGGCGGAGGCGGCTGCTCCATGGCCCGCTGGGTTGCCGCCAGCTATGAAAACGCCCGACAGGTCGTGGTGGAGCTGGATGCCAAGCTGGCCGAGCTGGTGCGCGTGAACTTCGAGGTGCCGCGTGCCCCGCTGGTGCGCCTGCGCGTGGGGGACGCGGCGCAGGTGCTGCCCACCTTGAGCGATGCGAGCCGCGATGTGATCATCCGCGATGTCTTTGCCGGCAGCACCACCCCGCGCGAGCTGACCACTGCCTCCTACGCCCGTGAAGCGCAGCGGGTGCTGGACGCCGGTGGCGTCTACATCATGAATTGCGGCGATACCGCGGACCTAGCCGGCGCCAAGGCGGAAGCCGCGACGCTGCTGGAGGTCTTCGAGCATGTGGCCATGGTCGCCGACCCGCCGATGCTCAAGGGCCGCCGCTACGGGAACATCGTGTTCCTGGCCAGCGACGAGCCGCTCAAGCTCGGCCCGGCCTTCGAGCGCAGCCTGCGGACCGCGCCGTTGCCCGCGCAGCTGGTTGCCGGTGAAGCCGTGCGCCGCTTCGCCACCGGCGCCGCGCCGATTACCGGCTAGCTGACGGTGCCCATCCGGTAGCCGGTGCCGTCGGCGGCGCGCTGCAGCAGGCCGTGGTCGACCATGTAGCGGCGCAGCAGCGCGACATCCGGGTGGAACACCCGCAGCCGTTCATTGAGCTGCTCTTCGCGCAGCTCTTCCCCATCGCCGATGACCGCGTTGCGCAGGTAGAGAACCACCTCGTGGCGGTCCGCCGGTTTCGCTGGGAGGGATTGCAGCCGGTGCCCGTCGAAGAAGCGGCGGATCCCGCTGCGGTTGGCCTTCGCGGCCGAGGCCGAGGCCAAGGTCTTCTCCAGCAGTTCATCATCCAGCGCCCACCCGGAGCCGTCGTGGCGCAGCAGCCCGATGCTGGCCCAGCGTTCCAAGTCCTTGCGCTCGGACTTGCTGGCTGGCTCGGGCGCACCCTGCCCGCTGAGCACCGCGCCGAGAAGCCGGCGCATCGAAGGGTTCTTCAAGCCTGCTGCCACCTGGATCCACTGCCCGGCGGTATTCTGCTGTTCGCTCATAGGCCCCATCCTATCCAGTTCCCGCCGGTGCGAAGGCAAAAGGCGCCCCGCCATCGCGACTGAGATGGCGGGGCGCCGAAGGGCTGCGGGGCTACTTGACCCCGGCCCACATTTCAATCAGGCCGATGCCGAAGAACAGCACGAAGGCCGCGGAAACAACCCACATCAATGGGTGGATTTCCTTGGCGCGTCCCTGGGTGGCGCGGATGAACACGTAGGAGATGAACCCGGCGCCGATGCCATTGGCGATCGAGTAGGTGAACGGCATCAGGGTGAAGGTCAGGAAAGCCGGCAGCGCGATGCCCCAGTCGTTCCAGTCGATCTTGGAAACCTGGGTGATCATCATGAAGCCGACGACCACCAGGGCCGGAGCCACGGCTTCGAAAGGCACCAGGTAGATCAGCGGGCTCAGGAACATCGCCACGATCATCAGCAGGCCGGTGACCACCGAGGCCAGGCCGGTTCGGGCGCCCTCGCCGATGCCGGCGCCGGACTCCACGAAGATCTGCGCCGAGGAGCTCGAGGTGCCGCCGCCGACGATTGCGCCGGCCGCGTCCACCAGCAGGACCTTGTCCACATCGGGGATCTGCCCGTTCTCGTCCATGGAACCGGCTTCGGAAGCCAAGCCCACCATGGTGCCCATGGCGTCGAAGAAGATCGAGAGCAGGATGACGAAGGCCAGCAGCGAGGCGGCGGTGACGCCGATCTTGCTGAAGGCGCCGAACACGCTGACCTGGCCGATCAGCGACAGGTCCGGCAGGGTCCATTCAGGCAGCGACGGAACCACCAGCGACCAGGTGTTGGTTTCCATCGCGCCGATGTGGAAGACGGCTTCGAGGATGTTGGCGAGGATCGCGGAAACGACGATGCCGATCAGGATTGCGCCCTTGACCTTGCGCACCACCAGGGCCATGGTCAGCAGCAGGCCGACGACGAAGACCAGGATCGGCCAGCCCATCAGCTCGCCGTCGAAGCCCAGGCCCACCGGCACGGTGGTGTTCGCGGCATCCGGAAGGCGCTGGACGAATCCGGCATTGACCAGGCCGATCAGGGCGATGAACATGCCGATGCCCACCACGATCGCGGTCTTCAGCCCGGCGGGAACCGCGTTGAACACCGCGGTTCGGAATCCGGTAAGCACCAGGCCGAACATGACCACACCGGCAATGAGCACCAAGCCCATGACGTCGGCCCAGGTCAGTTCCGGGTTCGTGGCCACGGTGATGGCCACGAAGGCATTGACGCCCAAGCCGGTGGCCATGGCGAATGGGTGACGGGCCCAGATGCCCATCAGGATGGTCAGGATGCCGGCGACAAATGCGGTCACTGCGGCAACGCGCTGGATGCCCAACTCGCCGCCCGAGGAATCGGCACCGGAAAGAACTAGCGGGTTGAGGACGACGATGTAGCTCATCGCGAAGAAGGTGGCGATGCCGCCGCGAACTTCGGTGGAGAACGTTGAACGCCGTTCCGAAATCTTGAAATATCGGTCGATGCGTGCGCTTATAGCAGTCCCGGACGGGGATTTTGTGGAGGAGGGCATGGAAAAATTCTATGACGTTTCAGCCGCTGATTCATATCGATCCAGCTATTCAGTAGGCTGTACGCGAAAACTTTAGACCCAACTCACACCTAGAACTGCGGAAGCAAGTACATTGGTGGTAAGGGAAGTCACAACCCGTTGTATCTGAGGTATTTGAGGAGCGAGTCTGATGAGTGACGAAGCACCAGTAGCAGCAGAGAAGATCGAAGGAATTGTCGTTGGCGTAGACGGTTCCCAGCAGAGCAAATGCGCTTTGCGCTGGGCCGAACGCGAAGCGGTGCGCCGCGGCAGCGTATTGAATATCGTGTCCGCCTATACCATCCCGGTGTTTGCCGCATCCTCCATGGACGCGGGCTACTCAACCCTGGACGACGATCTGATCCGCGGGGGTGCCGAGGACATTGTGCGCCAGGCCCGTGCAGAGCTCGAAGGCAGCACAGCAACCATCCGCACCTATATCGAGTCCGGGGACCCGTCGGGCGTGCTGCTGGATCTGAGCCAGGACGCGGAATTGGTAGTAGTCGGAACCCGCGGCCGCGGTGGCTTCGTGGGCCGCCTGCTCGGTTCGGTCTCCTCGGCGCTGCCAGCGCACTCCAAGTGCCCAACTGTCGTGGTTCCGCTGGCCATGGCCAAGGAGCAGGAGGAAGCCGGCGCCGCCGTCGCGGCGGACCGCAAATGCATCGTGGTCGGCGTCGACGGCTCTGACCGCGCCCGTTCTGCGGTGCTGGCGGCAGCGGAGGCGGCCATCGCCAGCGACCTGACGCTGCGGCTGATCTGCGCGGTGCCGCCGGTGGGAGCGGCGCTGGCCTGGATGCCGGCGACCGTGGACCAGGAAGCCGTGCTCGAAGACGTGCGCTACCAGATGAGCGTGGGCACCAAATGGCTCAAGTCGCATTATCCGACGGTGAAGATCGAAACCGATGTGGTCTCCGGGCCGCCGGTTGAGGTGCTGATCCGCGAGTCCGAGCATGCGGTGCTGACCGTGACCGGCTCCCGCGGCCGTGGTGGCTTCACCGGGATGCTGCTCGGCTCGACCTCGCAGGGCGTCTTGCACCACTCCAAGGGCCCGGTCATGGTTGTGCCGGACTCGGACGATCCTCGGCTGGAGAACCGCAAGGACTTCGACACCAGGGCGCAGGAGCAGTAGCCGCGCCGCAACAGCCAGCATGCACGAAGGCCGCGCACCCACCGGGTGCGCGGCCTTCGTGCTCGAGGGGATCCAGCTTAGTAGCGGGCTGCCTTCGGGTAGAGGTTGTTGACGTAGCTCAGCGGAGTCACCGAGATGCCGGCACTCGGGTTGCGAGCGTGGACTACCTGGCCGTTGCCGATGTAGATGGCTACGTGGTAGAACGAGGATCCGCCATTGGATGACGAGAACACCAGGTCGCCCGGGCGCAGATTGCTCAGCGACACGTACTGCGGGGCGCTGGCGAACTGCTGGGACGAGGTGCGTGGCAGGCTGATGCCGGACTTGCCGAAGGCGCGCTGCGAGAAGCTCGAGCAGTCGAAGGCATCCGGTCCGTTGGCGCCGTAGACGTAGTACTTGCTTGGATCATCTGCAGTATTCAAGGCCCAGGAAATCGCTGCCGAGTAGTTGCTGGACTGCGGAGCAATCTCAGGCTTCGGCTCTGGCTTTGGTTCCGGCTTGGGGGTCGGCTTCGGGGTGACCTTGGGCTTCGGCTCAGGCTTCGGGGTGGCCTTGGGCTTCGGCTCAGGCTTCGGGGTGGCCTTGGGCTTCGGTTCGGCCTTCTTGGTTGGCTCTGGCTTCGGTTCGGCCTTCTTGGTTGGTTCCGGCTTCGGTTCGGCCTTCTTGGTTGGCTCTGGCTTCGGTTCGGCCTTCTTGGTTGGTTCCGGCTTCGGTTCGGCCTTCTTGGTTGGCTCTGGCTTTGGAGCTGCAGGTGGCTCGGTGGCTTCCGGTTCTTCTTCAACCTGCTCAGGCTCAGGCTCGACCGTTTCCTCTTCAGGTTCGGTCTGCTGCAGCTCGCGAGGCTTTTCAATCGTGAGCGGCTGAACGGTGAAGATGTCCTTTTCGGGAACGTTGACGTTTTCCTCTTCGGCGATCACTTCCGCAAGAGTTTCTTCCTGCTCCTGCGCCTCGCGCTCTTCAACCGCCTGGCGGACCTCGGCTTCTTCCTTCTGCTTCAAGGTAGCAAGGTGGCCGATCAATTCATCGCGCAGCTGCTGCTCAGGTTCGATAGCCGCTTCGTAGATGGCCAAGGTGCTGTTCGCGGTCGCTGCAGCGGCGTCATAGTTCGCTGCGGCTTCCTGCGCGGCATTCTGTGCCGCGTCGGCGTACTCCTGCCAAGCCGAAACGAGGCCCTCGGCCTCGGTGGCGGTGTTGACGGACTGAACCTTCTGTTCGCTCAATGCGTCGATGGTAGCGGCCTTGTAGAACAGGTCGCCTTCCTGGTTGTCATCAAGGAGCAGGCTCAGGGTTGAGGTGCCAGCGCCGTTGCGGTAGATATCTGAGGCGATAGCGCCCAGATCGTTGCGGCTCTGCTCCAAGTAAGTCTTTGCGTACTCAAGCTGTTCAACGGCCTTCTCAGCTGCAGCGGTGCGCAGATCGCGCTCTTCGCCGGCAGTAAGCAGGGATTCCTGGGCCTGTGCGGCTTCGGTTTCAACGCGCTGCAACTCGGCACGGCTGGAAGCAAGAGAAGCTTCGATTCGCGCGATCATCGCGTTCGTCGAAGCTTTGTCCTTCTTTGCTTCCTGGACTTCCGCGTCCGACGGCAGCGCAGAAGTGCTTGGTGCGGCAGCGATCGCCACAGACTGAGGGAGTGAAGCTGAAGTAGATGCGGAAGCGGGCAAAGCGCCTGCAAGGCAGGACACCGCTAGGGCCAGGGTGCTTGCAGCAACACCGAGCGTGTGGCGAGTAGCCATATCGTTCCTCACTAAGTACATGGATGACGCGGAGTGCGTGAGTCGTGACTTTCAGCAATATGAAGGTCACGATTCGGATAAGACTCCAAATAGCACATTAGGCCAATCAAGACACCGACGTGCCTCACCTAATATGCCCGCGAAACAGTTCCGGTGACTCACATAAATATGCCCGCGAAACGGAATCATCTATTTCATGGGAAGTGGGCTATCAATGCGAGCCAAACACGAGATAACCAGGAAGTTCGCGCGGCAATACTCGGCCGCAGAAAAAGGCACCAAGAGCAAACTACTCGACGAGGTGTGCGCGATCACGGGCTGGTCCAGAGATAACGCACGCAGACAGTTGAAGCTCGCATTGCAGCCGCGCCGGGTCAACGCGAAGAAACGCAAGCCACGCGCGCTGAAGTACACCGATACGGCGATCGCGGTGTTGCATCGGGTGTGGGCGTTCGCGGGTGGAATCAGCGGGAAGTACCTCGCCGCCACGATGGAACTGCAGCTGATGCTCCTCGAAACACACGGGGAGTTAGTCCCCGGCAAGGGCGGCTACTCCGACGGAGTGCGTGACGAGTTGCTGGCGATGAGCCCCGCCACGATCGACCGCTATCTCGCACCCGCCCGCGCGAAGGACCCGCTGCGCGGCATCACCACGACCACACCAGGACCTTTGCTACGCAACTCGATCACCGTCCGGAAAGCTGGGGACGAGATCGAAGCCGTGCCCGGGTTTTTCGAGGGCGACACCGTCGCTCACTGCGGGCCTGTGCTCAAGGGCGAGTTCGCGAGGACCCTGGACATGACAGACATGCACACCGGGTGGACCTACACCCGGTCGATCAGAAACAACGCGCACCTACACCTGCGTGACGCGCTCGACCGGTTTATCGCCGACACCCCGTTCGAGGTCACCGGGGTGGACTTTGATAACGGGAGCGAATTCATCAACTACGACGTCATCGGGTGGGCCGCCGAACTCGACATCTACTTCACCAGATCACGCCCCTACAAGAAGAATGATCAGGCCACGGTCGAGTCCAAGAACAACCAGATCGTACGCAGGTATGGCTTCTACTGGCGGTACGACACTCCCGCACAGTTGCGGCTTCTGGGCGAGCTCTGGCCGCTGGTAAACGACCGGCATAACTTCCTCACCCCGACGAAGAAACCCATCGGCTGGGACACCGACGGCAAAGGCCGACGCAGACGTGTCTATGACACGCTTGCGACCCCGTTCGACCGGCTCTTACGTTCCGGTGTCCTCACCAGCGAGAGAACTGCAGAGCTCACCGCGTACCGGGACAGTTTGAATCCCGCGCATATCGCCCGTGAGATCGACCGGATCCAGCAGCGCCTCACCTGGCTCGCCGCCGACAAGACCCGCAAACTCGAAGCCGCCGAACTTGCGAAGCAGCCCGACCCGACCGCCGGGGTCAAACCCGCCCGAACAAGGAAGAAACAAGCCAGCTAAACTCAGGGATTACGCGGGCATTCCTTCGTGAGTCACCGGGGCTGTTTCGCGGGCATATTTAAATGAGTCCCCTCGGACACGCTTGGCAACACTGTTCACATCAGTCACATGAATCCCATCCGTGCAATTCTCGGGCCTATTCGGCGGTGATCTGCACAGATAATGGTTTTTCGGTCCTGTGTGACTTACCGAGAGCAATTGGGAAATAACTAATAGATGCGTCTCGCTTCGTTACCAAAGGCTTACTTGCCATGAAGTTTGGGTAACGTGAGGGGTGGATCGGAGCGGCTCAAAGCGTTGCCTTTAAGTTGCCTTTAAAAGGGATCGTCCCTCGAAGTGCATGAAGTTCCTTTGCTGCCCTCCGCGCTTGGCCGTGGCGGCAAGGGAAAGTGGCCATGCCAAGTTCTTCCGGCGGCAATTTCTCGTCTCGCCGAGCTGGGCCGGCGCGAGTGCGGCAGGTGCCGGCCTATTAAGCACCACTTTGGTTATAGACATCGCAATTGAGCCGCGTCGTCTTCCGGGTGGAGGATGTGCCCCAGCGGCTAGTTTCGATCGCTGGCCTGTGGCCCTGGTCTCCCTCAGCTGGAAATAGGCCGCCGGAATCTAATTGTTTTGTGAGGCAGATCTCAAAAGAAGATTTTGCGATTTCGGCGCTACGACCACCCTAATTCGTGCAATTTCGCATCGTCGATTCCGAAGTGGTGGGCCACTTCGTGCATCACCGTAATCCCGATTTCCCGCACCACTTCTTCACGTGTTTCGCAGGCTTGAAGCGTCGGATTCTTGAAGATCGTAATGCGATCCGGGAGTGCTCCGGCGCCCCAATCCAGGTCCCGTTCCGTGAGTGCGACACCCTCGTATAACCCCAGAATCTCAGGGTTTTCCGGCTCTCCAGGGAGAGGCTCGTACTCGTCTTCGATGAAGAAGATGACGTTATCCATCATTGCGAAGGCGGCCTCTGGAATCGCGTCGATAGCCTGTTCGACCAGGGCCTGGAATTCGTCGTCATCCATCTCGAAAAGCATGGTTCCAGACTATGCCTGTGCACCCGATTTGGCATGGGCAAAACCCGTCCAGGAGCCGATTTTGCAAAAGCAAAAAACACTGCGTATAGTTATTGGAGTCCGCTACGGAGAAGCAAGAAACCGAAGCGAACAACTTAGGCCCCCATCGTCTAGCGGCCTAGGACACTGCCCTTTCACGGCAGCGGCACGGGTTCGAATCCCGTTGGGGGTACAAGCAACCACTTAGTGGTTGCCAGATGGAGAAATCCATTGGCTTGCGAAAGCAAGGCCCTGTAGCGCAGTTGGTTAGCGCGCCGCCCTGTCACGGCGGAGGTCGCGGGTTCAAGTCCCGTCAGGGTCGCTCAATTTACTATTCCAATAGTAAATTTGGTGTCCACTTAGTGGTACCAGGCTCTGTAGCTCAGTTGGTAGAGCGTTCGACTGAAAATCGAAAGGTCACCGGATCGACGCCGGTCGGAGCCACGCAGGCCCTCGGTTCATCCCGGGGGTTTTACTGTGTGACTTGAATTTATTCAAAGCACCAGGCCCTGTAGCGCAGTTGGTTAGCGCGCCGCCCTGTCACGGCGGAGGTCGCGGGTTCAAGTCCCGTCAGGGTCGCATACTAAACAGAAGCTCCGGATTCCGGAGCTTTTGCTGTATCCGGGGACAGATAGCTAGTTTGCGCGACCCAGATGCCGCGGGCCGATCCAACGACTGCTCAGCCGGCGGTATGCCGCAGCGGCACTCGTCAGGTCCTCGTCTTCCAATGCCTGAATACCGTGCATCAGATCATTCACGGATTCATCTGGCCACACAATTTCTGCCAGCAGTCCATAATCCAGTTCAATCACCGAGCGGCTGTCGAAAGTTTCCAGCCAGCCGCCCAGGCTGCCCAGCTCCTCGAAAAGCTGCGACTGCGGCGCATGGGTCGCCAGCGTCTGCACTGCCCAAGACAGGCGATTAATGGCCTGCTCGAAGGAGGCGTACATGCGAACGGATTTCAACTGCTCGCCGCTATGCACCAGCTCGTGCTCGTCATCTTCGCGGAAGAGGGCGAACCAGCCAAGCGGGATGCCCCACGACGAGGTCCTCGTGTGCAGATGGGTCATGTCTTTGGCCAGGCGGTCGGCATCAACGCGTTGGGCATTGGCCTGCCGCGCTGCCGGCGGCACCAGCAGGTCGAACACTTCGGTCCGCATGGCTTCTTCGGCTTGTTCGGCGGCGAGCAGGCTGCGTGCCTGCAGCTGTCCTGGGCAGTACCGGGTGTGCTCGGTGCCTTGGTAGTCCAAGGACTTCACGCTGCGGAAGAATTCCGGCTCGTCGTGCGGGAACGGGTCGGAGACGTTGCGCAGGGTGCGGCTCCAGAGTCGCTCGTTCTCGAAGGCGTCCCATTGCTCCCCGGTGCGCCGGGGAGTGCGCAAGATGATGGACTGGGCCCAATCCTCAAAGGCATCCAGCGGCTCATAGACGCGAAGGTGCGCTGTGGCGGCCGTCAGCTCTGCGGCGGGCCCAGTCATCTTTGCCGTCATGACTAGCCGGCCAGCTCCACGATGACCGGGGCGTGGTCGCTGGCGCCCTTGCCCTTGCGTTCCTCGCGGTCAATGCTCGCACCGATTACCCGTGCGGTGAGCGCCGGCGAGGTGAGCGAGAAATCAATGCGCATGCCTTCGCCCTTCGGGAAACGCAACTGCGTGTAGTCCCAATAGGTGTATTGGCCTTCGGTATGCGGGCGCACCACATCGGTGAAGCCCAGTTCCTCGAAGGCAGCGAAGGCGGCACGCTCTGGTGCTGACACGTGGGTCATCTTGTTCTCGATGAAGAAGTCGATGTCCCAGACGTCTTCGTCCTTTGGCGCAATGTTCCAATCGCCCATCAAGGCAATCTGCGCCTGGGGATTCTGCTCCAGCCAGCCGGCGGATTCCTGCTTGAGCACGTCCAGCCAGTTCAACTTGTAGCCCATGTGCTCGTCATCCAGCGCGCGCCCGTTCGGGACGTACAGGCTCCAGATGCGCACCCCGCCGCAGGTTGCCGCGATGGCGCGAGGCTCTTGGATCGGGTTCTTTCCGGCCTTGCCGAATTCCGGCTGTCCAGGGAAGGTGCGTTCAACATCTTCGAGGCCAACGCGGGAAGCGATGGCGACGCCATTCCACTGGTTGACTCCGAAGTGCGCCACCTCGTAGTCGTTGTTCTCGAACAGTTCCCAGGGGAAATTGTCGTCTTTGCACTTAGTTTCCTGGATAGCCAGGACATCTACATCGGTGCGGCGCAGCCAATCCTCAACACGGTCGGCGCGGGCTCGCAGCGAGTTCACATTCCAGGTTGCAATCTTCACTAGTTCAACCTATCAAGTTTGCTGTCCTGTGCCACTTCAATTTAGTTGGAAGTCCGAGTATATTCGACACCAGTAGGTGACCTCAATCACTCAAAGGAGAGTCTGTTGCCTGAGATTCTGACCGAACGCCGGGGGCACCTGGGACTCATAACGCTGAACCGGCCCAAGGCCCTCAACGCGCTCACCACGGACATGTGCCGGGAATTCCTCGACGCCCTGCTTCAGTGGCGCAATGACCCGGAGATCGCCCAAGTAGCGGTCATGGGCGCTGGGGAGCGCGGCCTGTGCGCCGGTGGGGATATCGTGGCGATCTACCGGGACATCCTGGACCGCAGTGGCGCTTCGGCCGACTTCTGGCGCATTGAATACCAGCTCAATGTCCTGATCGACGAGTACCCCAAGCCGTACATTGCGCTCATGGACGGAATTGTCCTTGGCGGCGGCATCGGCATTTCGGCGCACGGCAGCCATCGCATTGTTACTGAAGCCAGCCGGTGCGGCATGCCGGAAGTCGGCATCGGATTCTTCCCAGACGTGGGTGGAACGCATTTGCTGGCGCGTGCGCCGCATGCCGCCGGACGCTTGGCGGCCCTGACCGGAATGAAATTCGGCGCCGCCGACACCATCGCCTTGGGTCTGGCCGACTCCTATGTGCCGCAGGAGAAGATCCCTGACTTGCTCGCCGAGCTGGAAACCCAGCCCGCTGCGGCAGTGCTGGCCGACTATGCGCAGAGCCCGAAGCCCGGATTCCTGCACGAAGAATGGGTGCAGTCCTTTGGCGAGGAAAGCATCCCAGCAGTAGTGCATGCCCTGGAGCGCAACCACTCTCCGCAAGCCCAGGAAGCGCTGAAGGCATTGGCCGCTGCCTGCCCAAGCTCGGTACGCCTAGCCGAAGAACTCATTCGCCTGGCTGGAGCCGATTTGAGAACGGATCTGCAGCGGGAATACCGGGCCGCCGTGCATCGGCTCGACGATCCAGATTTCGCCGAGGGCATTCGCGCCGCAGTGGTCGACAAGGACCGCAATCCGCAATGGACCGAAACTGTCCTCGGCCAAACTCCGGCCCAACGCACGCAAAGGCACCTGGCACCCTTGCCGGGAGCAGAACTGACTTTCGCACTGCTCGCTGAAGATCTAGAGGAAAAGAGCCACTCATGAGCGTCAAACCAGTTATCGGATTCCTCGGCATGGGCCATATGGGACTGCCCATGGCCATTAACCTGGACAAGGCCGGCTACCGGGTCAAGGGCTTCGACGTGGTTCCTGCCGCGGTGCAGGCGGCCGAGGAAGCAGGCATAGCCACCGTGGCGACAGGCGCAGAGGCGGCCACCGATGTCGATATCGTCATCACCATGTTCCCCTCGGGCAAGCACGTGCTCGATGCCTACCGTGAATACCTGCTGGAGAGCGCCAAGCCCAATACGCTCTTCCTGGAGTGCTCCACGATCGATGTAGCACAGGCCCGTGAAGCGGCGCAGCTTGCGGTTGACGCGGGGCATCGCAGCGCCGATGCCCCGGTTTCCGGAGGCGTCGTCGGGGCGGAAGCGGGGACCCTGACCTTCATGCTCGGTGCGCAGTCCGAGGATCTCGAGGAGATCACCGGCGTGCTTGAGCATATGGGCAAGCGCATCGTGCATTGCGGCGGATACGGCGCCGGACAGGCCGCCAAGGTCTGCAACAACATGCTGCTGGGCATCTCGATGATTGGCGCTGCCGAGGCGTTCGTGCTCGGAGAACGGCTGGGCCTGGAGCACCAGGCGCTGTTCGATGTCATTTCCTCGGCCTCGGGACAGTGCTGGTCGGTGACGACCAATTGCCCTGTACCTGGGCCGGTGCCAGCCTCTCCTGCCAATCGGGACTACCAGCCGGGATTCGCCGCCGCATTGATGGCCAAGGACCTGGGCCTGGCAGCCAGTGCGCTGGAGCATACGACGACCGATGCCCAGCTCGGCTCCCTTGCCGCGGTGCTGTACCGCAAATTCAGCGATGAAGGCAATGCGGGGACCGACTTCTCCGGGATCATCAACGCGATCCGCGACGGCTCGCTATAGGAAGTCCCCGGAGGCCTTGCGGAAGCGGGCCAGGATTTCGAAGATTTCGGTTGCGTCGGTGCCCGAAAGATTGCTTCGGGCGAAGAGCTTTTCGTTCAGGTCGTCACGGGCCGCGGGCAGCACCTGCTGGCCTGCGGTCGTGAGCTCCAATAGCCGGGTGCGGCCATCGGTTGGGTGCGGGATGCGCCGCACCAAGCCGGTGGCTTCCAGCCGGTCTACCGAATTGGTCAGGCTGGTTGCGTGAACCTGCAGCAGCTGGCTGGCCTGGCTCATCGGCAGGGAACCGCGCTTCGAGAAGCCGAGCAGGGCGAGCACTTCGAATCGCGCAAACGTCAGTCCGTGAGGCTTGAGGATGGCGTCGGCCCGCTGCAAGTAGATCGATGCGGTGCGCATCACCGCGGTAATCGCGGCCATGGAATCGGCCTCGGCTGACCACCCATGGGAAATCCACTGTTCCCTGGCTTGCGCGATTGGATCGCGTGGCAGCGGAGAAGTCATTTGCATACCCCCAAAAGAAGACTTAGTCCAACAATATACTTGGACTTCCTATGGTTTGGAAGGAATCCCCAGATGGACCTCTTGAATATGGCCGGACAACTGGAGGAAGCCGAACGGCAGCGGCTGCGTGAAATCAGCCAGGTGGCGCAGCGCGAGGTGCGCCGCCAGTCGATTGGCTACTGGAACCGCGAAGAATTTCCCGCCGAGCTGATCGGCAAGCTGGCCGAATTGGGGCTGGGTGGTTTGCAGCTGGAGGACAGCTCTCATCTGCTGCGCGGGCTGATCCATGCAGAACTCGCCCGGGCCGATATTTCAACCTCATCAGTGGTCGGCATCCATAATGAACTGGTGCTTGGGATGATCCACGAACTGGGGTCGGAGCAGCAGCGGGCGCGGTGGCAGGACAAGCTCGCCGGGTTTGAAGCCTTCGGCGCATTTGCGCTGACCGAACCGGAGCATGGATCGGATATCGCCGGAGGCATAGGCGCCACCGCGCACCGCGGCGGGGACGAATACG
The DNA here is from genome assembly GCF_008370855.1 of Glutamicibacter sp. ZJUTW. Classification (NCBI taxonomy): domain Bacteria; kingdom Bacillati; phylum Actinomycetota; class Actinomycetes; order Micrococcales; family Micrococcaceae; genus Glutamicibacter; species Glutamicibacter sp. ZJUTW. Next base: position 200,557 of record NZ_CP043624.1, read on the forward strand.
TCATCAACGGCGCCAAGCGCTGGATCGGCATGGGTACGCTGAGCGATTTCGCGCTGGTCTGGGCCAAGGACGAGGGGACTGCGCAGATCGGAGCGTACCTCGTTGAATCGGACCGCCCTGGATACAGCGCCACCAAGATTGAAAACAAGATCGGGCTGCGCGGCATGCAGAATGCGGATATCCGGCTGGAGAATGTGCGGATTCCAGTAGCGAACAAGTTGCCCGGGGCCACCAGCTTCGCCGCCGCAAACCAGCTGCTGATGCAATCGCGCGCTTGGGTGGGATGGCAGGCTGCCGGCGCGATTATGGCCACGCTCGACATCTGCAAGGCCTACGCCACGCAGCGCCAGCAGTTCGGCAAGCCGTTGGCCGCCTTCCAGCTGATCCAGCAGCCGCTGGCCGAAATCGCAGGCAATCTGGGCGCCTGCCTCTCCATGATGTGCGAGATTGCCCGCAAGCAAGAGCGTGGAAAACTGCGCATGGAGGATGCTGCCATGGCGAAGTCGACTGCCACCCGCCTGGCAAGGGAGTCGGCCGCGTTGGGCCGGGCGATGCTTGGCGGCAATGGCGTGGTGAGCGATTTCGAAATGGCCAAGGTCTTCTGCGATGTCGAAATTCTCCATACCTATGAAGGCACCTATGAGATCAACTCGCTGATCGTCGGGCGCGCGCTGACCGGAGTGAGCGCCTTCGTGTAGCCGGCTCCAGCGTCCTTCAAGATTTTCCTTTCCAAACCATAACAATTACTTTCCAAAATGGAAAGTACTTGTTATGGTCAAGGGACAAGGAAGATCGAAGTCAAAGGAGCAGGACAATGAAGATTCCATTCAGCACTTGGTACACCGTCATCATCGTTTCGGCAGGCCTAGCCTTCGCGGCAATGGCCATGACCGCCTATGCCACGGGCAACAACTCGCTGCTCTTCATCGGCATGGGCTTCTTCATGGCCCTCTGCATGACCATGACTTCCATCCATGCCCAGCGTCAGCAGAAGGCCCGCAAGGCGGCCATCAAATGAGCTCCGACAATGAAATGACTCCCGAAGAGCAACTCGCCGCCCTGGGGATGGCGCAACAGGGAATGCAGCGGGCTGCCGGATACGGTGCCAAATTGCTGGGCACCTATTGCATCATCCTGGGGGTCCTCATGGGCGGGCTGGCGGCGCTACTGCAGCTCTATCGCCCCGACGAGAATTTCACCGGCTTCATCGTCATCATGGTTTTGTTTGCCATAGCCGTCATAGCTATTTCCTTGGCCTACGGGAAGCTCTACCGCTCGCTGCCGCGCGGGCATTCAAAAATGTACCTCCGGGGATTCACTATCAGCATGGTGCTTTATGCGGTGGCTGTTGCGTTGCTCGGAGCCGGATCCATGGGCTGGGGCGTCATCGCGTTGATCTGGATCATCGTTGCCGCACCGTTGTCGCTGACCGGAATTGCGATGGTGCGCAAGTGAGTTCCCATGCCCGTGAACGGCTCAATGACGATTTCTCCAACCCGGTGCGGCTTTCGCTAATGGGTTCCCTGCAAGCAGTAGACGAAGCTGACTTCAAATCCTTGAAGGAAGCCATCGGCATTTCGGATTCGGTGCTGTCGCGGCATTTGAGCGCACTGGAGGCCGGAGGGTACGTGCAGATCAAGAAGGGGTACGTGGGCAAAAGGCCCCGCACCTGGGCGAAGCTGACTTCGTCCGGGCAAGAGGCCTTTGCGCAACATGTCCAGGCGCTGAAGGAAATTACCGGATTGGGATAACTGCTAGGCGCGCCACCACTTGTCCCAGTAGGTGGCAGGCACGGTGCGCTTATGCCGTGATCCCAGGAAGCGCCGCTCGATGGCTTCGGCAGCGGACGGATCGATCTCTCGGCCCTCGAGGTAATCGTCAATCTGCGGATAGGTCAGGCCGAGCTCGTCTTCATCTGCGCGCAGGGGCTGGCCATCCAGCAGATCCGCGGTCGGCTCCTTGGCCCACAGCAGCTCAGGGGCCTGCAGCTCGCGCAGCAGCGCCTGGTTCTGGCGCTTGTTCAGTCCGGCCAAGGGCAACAGATCCGCTGCACCGTCGCCGAACTTGGTGAAGAAGCCGGTGACCGACTCGGCCGCGTGGTCGGTGCCCAGTACCAGCATCCCGCGGTCGCCGGCCATGGCATACTGCATCAGCATTCGGGAGCGGGCCTTGAGGTTGCCGCGGTTGAAATCGCTCAGCGCCGGGTGCCCTGCATCAGCCAAGGCCTCGTCGAAGGCGGCGACCGGCTTCTGGATGTTCACCTCGAACTGCTCGTCGGCAGCCACGAAATCCATGGCGGCTTGAGCATCGGCAGCATCCTTCTGCACGCCATGCGGCAGGCGCACCGACACGAAGCGGGCCTCGCCGCCAACATCTCGCACCTCTTCAACTGCCAGCTGGGCCAGACGACCAGCCAGCGTCGAATCGATGCCGCCGGAAATACCCAGCACGAATCCCTTCGCACCGGTGGCGGACAGATAGTCCTTGAGGAAGTCGATGCGCCGGCGGATCTCGCCGGCCGGGTCGATTTCCGGGCGCACGCCCAGCTCTTCAATGATCTTTGCTTGCAGTTCACGCATGCTTCTAATCCTAGGCATGAGCCATCGCCGTGCGGTACCGCTGCACCGGCTGGGAACGAAAGTTAATCTGTTCTCAACAAATCCCGGCGGGGCTATGCTGATTCCCGGTCGGGATCCCAGCCCAGATTCCGGGCGATCTTCTCCAGGGTTTCAACCACAGCGTCATATTCGGAACCATCCAGGTCCTGGCCGAACTGGGTGCGGATCTTCTCCACCAGCTCGCTGAGCTTGAGCAGCGAAGTGTGCCCACGCTCGGTGATGGAATATTCGCCGTTCACTGCCGTAACCCAACCTGATTCGATCAGCTCGGCAAGGTGTTCCCGCAATGATTGCGGTTCATCCGGGGAAGCGAAGAATGGGGAAAGCCCGGCGTCCAGCTGCGCCTCGGTGGCAGGCTGCTGCTCCAGCAGGTTGAGCACCTGCCATTGCCTGCGCGTCACACCGTGTTCTTCCAGAGTCGCTGCAAACTGCTCGTCAATCAGCGAATCCACCAATTTCAACCAGTAACCCAAGGGGCGTTTTGCGTTCATGAAATCAGCCTAGCCATGATGCCGACTAGAATCGAGGGTATGAGCGAAACCAGCGCGCGTGAGCGACTAAAAGAACTGATCCAAGAACTAGCCATTGTGCGCGGCAAGGTCACCTTGTCCTCGGGCAAGGAAGCCGATTACTACATCGATCTGCGCCGTGTCACCCTGCATCAGGAAGCATCCGGACTCGTTGGCGAAGTCATGCTTGACCTGCTGGACGAGGCCAAGCTGGAATTCACCAATGTCGGCGGCCTGACCATGGGCGCCGACCCGGTAGGCACCGCCATCATGCACACCGCACGTGCCCGGCAGCGCGCCATCGATGCATTCGTGGTCCGCAAGGCGCAGAAGTCCTATGGCATGGGCCGCCAGGTTGAGGGGCCAAGCGTTGAAGGCCGCGATGTCATCGTGCTCGAAGATACTTCCACCACTGGCGGCTCCGCGCTGACCGCTGTAGAAGGTGTGCGCAAGGCAGGCGGCAACGTCATTGCCGTGGCAGTGATCGTTGACCGGGACACCGGAGCCAAGGAACGCATCGAAGAAGAAGCCGGCGTCCCCTACCTGTTCGCCTACGGCAAGGACGAGCTGGGCCTGTAGCCAGCGCAGGATCGCACGGACAGCACCTCGTTGCGCAGTGGAAAATTTCCGGGGCGTAGCGGGGTGCTTTGCTTTGCCCGTTAGCTGTTGCGCGCACGCGAGGTGGTCTCGCGCGGAACGAGCACCGCTGGCAAGTGGTCCGGGGATTGGACGTTCTCGCCGGAAAGCAGAGCCAGCAGCATGTTCACCGCTTGGGCGCCCATCTCGTGCAACGGCTGGCGCACGGTGCTCAGCGGGGGAGTGGCCTGTGCTGCCTCGGGAATGTCGTCGAACCCGATGATCGAGAGATCGCCGGGAACCTGCAGCCCGCGTTCGCAGACAACTTCCAACGCGGCCAGGGCCGAAAGGTCGTTGGCCGCAAAGATTGCGGTGGGCGGTTCGGGCAGATCGAGCAGGTCATTGGCGGCCTGCACGGCAGCGTCATGCTGGTAATCGCCGTCGCGCGCCAACTGCTGGTCGAATTCCACGCCGGCCTCTTCCAGTGCTTGGCGGTAGCCCTGCTCGCGCAGGTGCGCGGATGCCAGATCCGCTCGTCCGCGGATATGCCCGATGCGGCGATGGCCCAGATCCAGCAGGTGCTTGGTGGCAGTGTAGGCTCCGGCGCGGTTGTCCACATCGATGGCCAGCGGCATCTGCGGCCCCGTATGCGGGTCAATGGCGACGACCGGAACCGAGCTATGCGGGACCTCCACCGTGGGGGTGACGATGATGGCGCCGTCGATCAGGGTTCCTCCCAAACGGGACAGCGAGCGGCGCTCCCAGCCGGCATGCCCGTCCGGGGAAAGATTGCCCGCGTAGGCCATTAGATCGTATTCCGTTCCGCGCAGGGTCGCGGAGATGCCGTTGAGCAGGCCCAGCGAGAAGGGCTCGAATTCCGCAACCAGGATGCCGATGATGTTGGTGCGGGTGCTGCGCAGCGAGGAAGCGACCAGCGAGGTCTCGTAACCCAGCTCGCTGATGACCTGGTGGACCTTGGCGATGGTAGCCGGGGCAACCCCGTAGCGGCCGTTGACGACCTTCGACACGGTTGAGACCGAGACCTGCGCGGCGCGCGCGACATCGTTGATGGTCACGCGTGAGCCGGAGGGCTCGCCGGAGAGCTGCTGCTGGGCGGGGATCTCGGGAATTCCGGTCTGAGGGGTCATCACTCGACTAACAGTAGCGCAAAACGCTCTGGGAAATCGCGGTTTCACGGGGAAATGGCGGGGAATCGCGAACTTTTCGATAACGTTTTCGCGATGGATTTGGAAAACGTTATCGAAAACGATTGACATGACCTGCGTCACGGTGAAATTCTTGGTGGAGCCAATCGCCTGCCGCCCGAGGTCGACAGGTCATCATCACAGCTGAGGAGCACGAGCATGTTATCCAAGACCCGAGGTGCGCAGATCCTGGCGCTGGCCGCCACAACCGCCTTGCTGGCCACTGGCTGCGCCGCCGGCGCAAAAGAGGATGGGAAGTCGGCTGACGGAACGACCACAATCACCTGGTGGCACAACTCCAACAATGGCGACGGCAAGGCCTACTACGAAAAAGTGGCGGCCGACTTCGAAGCCGCCCACGAAGGTGTGAACGTAGAAGTCAACGCAATGCAGCACGAGGACATGCTCACCAAGCTCGATGCGGCTTTCCAGAGCGGCGATGCCCCGGATGTCTACATGGAACGTGGCGGCGGCGAGCTGGCGGCGCACGTGGCCGCGGGACTGACCAAGGACCTGACCGATGCGGCCGCCGAGGAAATCGCCTTCCTCGGCGAGAGCGCCGGCGGCTGGCAGCTCGATGGCAGGACCTACGCCTTGCCGTTCTCCCTGGGCGGCGCGGGGTTCTGGTACAACAAGGCGCTGTTCAAGGAAGCGGGCATCGATTCGGCTCCGCAGACCTTCGACGAACTGATCGAGGCAACCGGGAAGCTGAAGCAGGCCGGCATCGACCCGATTTCCATTGGCGCTGGCGACAAGTGGCCAGCGGCCCACTACTGGTACTACGCGGCAGTGCGCGAGTGCTCCCAGCAGACCCTTGCCGACTCGGTCGCCGATCTCGATTTCAGCGACCAGTGCTTCGTGGCGGCCGGGGAAGATGTGGACAAGCTGATCAAGGCCCAGCCGTTCAACCCGGGCTTCCTCTCCACCCCGGCGCAGTCCGGCCCGACCTCCGCTTCCGGCCTGCTGGCCACAGGAAAGGTAGCCATGGAACTGGCTGGCCACTGGGAGCCAGGGGTCATGCAGGGCCTGACCGAGGACGGCGCGGGCATGGGCGAGGACACCGGCTGGTTCCCATTCCCTGCCATCGAGGGCGGACAAGGCGACCCTGCCGCGCAGCTTGGCGGAGGCGACGCCTGGGCAGTTTCCGAAGGCGCGCCAGATGCGGCCGTCGACTTCGTGAAGTACATGCTCTCCACCGAAGTCCAGCGCGGATTCGCCGAATTGGACATGGGCCTGCCGACCAACCCGGATGCCAAGGACGCGATCGCTGACCCAGCACTGGCCTCGCTGATGGACGTGCGTGACAGTGCTCCGTACTTCCAGCTCTACTTCGACACCGCTTTCGGCGCATCGATTGGCGGCGCAATGAACGATGAAATTGCCCTGCTCTTTGCCGGCAAGTCCAACGCTCAGAAGATCGTCGACGCCAGCCAAGATGCCGCTGACCTGGAGAAGTGATCCCCGCCGTGGCCCAAGAAGTAACCTGCGCCGCCAGCTTATCAACTGGCGGCGGCACCGATCTTGCCGACAAGGAGCGTTCCAAGGCAAACGCGCTGCCGGCTCCAAGAGACTCCAAGCGCGGACGCAAGCCAGCACAGAAGCGCAAGAATCTGGAGATCTTGTTCTTCGTCAGCCCGGCATTGCTGCTGATCGCGGTCTTCATGCTGGTCCCCATCATCCAGGCGGTGCGCTTCTCGGTGTACAACTGGAAGGGCTTCGGCCCGCTGGTGGACTTCGTAGGCTTCAAGAACTACGTCCGGGTACTGGGCAACGAGGTATTCACCGATGCCCTGGTCCATAACCTGGTCATCATCGGCGGCTCCATCGCCCTGCAGCTCCCGATCGGCCTGGGCATCGCACTGCTGCTGAACCGGAAGATGAGGATCCAGTCCCTGCTTCGCACCATCATCTTCGTGCCCTACGTGCTTTCCGAAGTCATTGCCGGGGTGGTCTGGTTCCAGCTCCTGCAGCCGCAGTACGGGGTCATCGACACCATCTTGTCCAAGCTGGGGATCCAAGGGCCGGCCCAGGGCTGGCTGGGTACGCCGGAACTCGCCTTGTGGACCGTGCTCGGCGTACTGACCTGGAAGTACCTTGGGCTGGCGGTGATCCTGTTCCTTGCCGGACTGCAGGGCGTGCCGTCCGAGCTCTACGAAGCGGCGGAAATCGACGGCGCCTCCTGGTGGCAGATCCAGCGGAAGATCACCATCCCGCTGCTGGGGCCCACCCTGCGCACCTGGGGCTTCCTGTCCATGATCGGATCGCTCCAGCTCTTCGACATGGTCTGGATCCTCACCGGCGGTGGCCCGGCCAACGCCACGACCACCATGGCCAGCTTTCTGGTTTCGGAAGGAACCAAGCGCCAGAACTTCGGCATTGCCGCGGCTGCCTCGGTCATCTTGTTCATCGTCGCCCTGGTGCTGGCCATCTCCTACCAGCAGTTCATCCTCAAGCGCGATGCGCAACCGGATGTCGAGCGCCCGAAGCGGAAGCGAGCCAAAGCATGAGCGCCACCTTGACCACCCGCCCGCAGCACACGCCGGCACAGGCCCGCCGCGCCAAAAAGCGCAATGGCCGGCAGGGTGGAAACGTCCTGGTCTACGCCATTGCCTTGGCGGTCGTCGCGATAACCCTGGGCCCAGTCCTCTACGGGGTGCTCGGCGGCTTCCGCACCAATGCCCAGCTGGCTGAGAACCCGGCAGGCCTTCCCGCTCCCTGGGTGCTGGAGAACTACACGGGCGTACTGGTAAACCCGGACTTCTGGCAGTACGCGCTGAACTCCACGATGATTGCGCTGATCACCACCGTTATCGTGGTGGTTTTCGGGATCATGGCCGCCTACCCGTTGGCCCGCTACCAGTTCCGCCTGCGCGAACCGATCTTCATGGTCTTCGTGCTCGGCTTGCTGTTCCCCGCCACCGTGGCAATCGTTCCGCTGTTCATCCTGATCACCCGAGACCTGGGCATGGGAAACACCTGGTGGGGTGTGGCCCTGCCGCAGGCGGCCTTCGCGCTGCCCATGACCGTGGTCATCCTGCGCCCCTTCCTGATGGCGCTACCGCAGGAGCTGGAAGAAGCGGCCCAGCTCGATGGCGCCAGCCGCATGGGCTTCTTCTGGAAGATCCTGCTGCCGCTGTCCGGACCGGGCATGGTCACCGTCGGCGTGCTGGCCTTCGTCGGGTCATGGAACGCGTACCTGCTTCCGCTGCTGCTGCTGCGGGGGGAGATGCGCACCTTGCCGCTGGGCGTCGCAGACTACTCCAGCGAGCACTCGGCGGATACCGCCGGTGTCTTCGCTTTCACCGCGCTGGCCATGATCCCGGCACTGATCTTTTTCCTGGCCATGCAGAAACGCATCGTCAATGGACTGCAGGGCGCGGTCAAGGGCTGATCCAGCGCGCCTCAAGCTATCGAAATCTTTTGAAGACAAGGAAAAACCATGAAAACTGTCGAGCAAGCCTGGCATGACACCGCACTTCCTGCCGAGCAACGCGTCGCCGCGCTGATGGATGAAATGACACTGGAAGAGAAAGCCGCGCAGCTGGGCTCGTTCTGGATCCGCCCTGCGGAAGCAAGCCAGGATGGCGAGGGCAATGTGGCGCCGATGGCCAACACCTTCGGCGCCGGACCCGACTTCGAAGACGCCATCAAGGACGGATTGGGTCATATCACCCGCGCCTTCGGCACCATCCCGTTGGCTCCCGCCGAGGGCCGCGAACGCCTGGTTGAACTGCAAGAGCAGGTCATTGCCGCCAACCGCCTGGGTATTCCGGCCATTGCCCACGAGGAATGCCTGACCGGTTTCACCACCCTGGGGGCCACCTGCTATCCGGCGTCCATCGCCTGGGGCGCAACCTTCAATCCGGAACTCATTGGAGGTATGGCCCGGCGCATCGGTGCCGACATGCGGAAAATGGGCGTGCACCAGGGCCTGTCCCCAGTCCTGGACGTTGCCCGGGACTACCGCTGGGGCCGGGTGGAAGAGACCATGGGCGAAGACCCCCACCTTGTGGGCGAGCTGGCGGTAGCCTATGTGCGCGGCTTGCAGGATTCCGGGGTGCACGCCACCTTGAAGCACTTCGCCGGCTACGCGGCCTCGCAAGCCGGACGCAACCATGCGCCGGTCTCCATGGGCCCGCGCGCCTTGGAGGACATCGTCTTCCCGCCGTTTGAACGCGCAGTTCGCGAAGCCGGAGTGAAGTCAGTGATGAACTCCTATGCGGACGTGGATGGCGAAGCGCCAGCGGGCAGCCACCGGCTGCTCACCGAAGTGCTGCGTGGCCGCTGGGGCTTCAAGGGAACCGTCGTGGCCGACTACTGGTCTGTCAGCTTCCTGCACAGCATGCATGAAGTTGCCCCAGACGAGGACGCGGCCGGACGGCTGTCCTTGGAGGCCGGCATGGACGTTGAGCTCCCGGAGACCACCGCCTTCGCCAACCTGGCCCAGGCTGTCCGCGCCGGAGCGCTGGAGCAGGAAGTCCTGGACACCGCCGTACGCCGCGTGCTGGCCCAGAAGCTCGAGATGGGCCTGCTGGACCCAGGCTGGAACCCGCGCAAGGCCTGGCTGGGCGATGACGTGGAACTGGATTCGGCGGATAACCGTGCCCATGCCCGGAAGATGGCCGAGGAATCCATCATCCTGTTGCGCAATGAGCAGATCCTCCCCTTGGAGAACCCGGCACGCTTGGCGGTCATTGGCCCGAGTGCCTCCCAGCCGCGCACCCACCTGGGTTGCTACTCCTTCACCAACCACGTCTACTCGCGCTTTGCCGAGCAGCAGGACTACGGCGTGCCGATGGCCTCGATCCTCGAAGCCTTGCAGCAGGCTCCTGCGCTCGCCGGGTCGCAGATCGAGTATGCACGCGGCGTGGACTTCACCGATCTGGATGATTCGGGCATCGCCCAGGCCGCCGAAGCGGCCCGCAACGCCGAAGTCGCGGTGGTCACCGTCGGCGACCTCGCCGGCCTCTTCGGCCGTGGCACCTCGGGAGAGGGCTGCGACGTTGTCGACCTGCGCCTGCCCGGGCGGCAGGGGGATCTGGTGGAAGCCGTGCTGGCGACCGGCACCCCGACGGTGCTGGTGCTGGTCACCGGGCGCCCGTACTCGCTCGGGCAGTTCGCGGATCGCACCGCGGCCATCATCCAGTGCTTCATGCCGGGTGTGGAAGGCGGGCCGGCGCTGGCCAGTGTGCTGACCGGCGAGGTCAACCCCTCGGGCAAGCTGCCGGTGCAGATCCCCGACCATATCGGCGGGCAACCGGGCACCTACCTGGCCTCCAAGCTGGCCTGGCATGCCGAAGGCGTAACCAACCTCGATCCCCGTCCGCTGTACCCCTTCGGCTACGGCAGCTCCTACACCAGCTTCGAAATCTCCGGGTTGGAGCTGTCGGAGACTGCTATTGCTACCGACGGGAGCCTTCGGATCAGCGCCACCGCAACCAATACCGGGGCGCGCTCCGGAGCTGAAGTTGTGCAGTTGTACCTTGCTGATGCGGTGTCGCAGGTGGTGCGTCCGCGCCGCTGGCTTGCCGGCTTCGCCAAGGTGCAGCTCGAGGCAGGGGAGTCGAAGCGGGTCACCTTCACGCTTCACGCCGACCGCACCTCGTTCACCGGACTGTCCGGAAAGCGCATTGTGGAACCGGGCAAGTTCACCGCGCTGGTGGGATCGAGCAGCGAGGATCTCGCAGCGCAAGCCGACTTCCAGATCACCGGCAAGGTGCGTGAAGTGGCCGAGGGCCGCGTGATGGACACCCCGGTGGACATCGCGTAGCCGCTAGGCGGTGCGACGCCGCAGGGTCAGGGAACCGACCAGCAGCGCTGCGGCGATCCAGGCGACGATGACCAGCATGCTGCCTGCCGTCGCGGAATCCACTGTTCCCGCCGCGACATCTGAGAGGGCGTCGATGGCGTGGGACAGTGGAAGCCAGTCTCCAATGGCTTCCAGCACTCCGGGCAGCTGGTCGCGGGGCAGGATGATGCCGGCCAGCAGGAACTGCGGGATGACCAGTGCAGGCATGAACTGGACTACTTGGAATTCGGTGCGCGCGAAGGCGCTGGCCATCAACCCGAGGCTGATTCCCAGCAGCGCGTCGAGGGCTGCCACGGCAAACAGCAGCCAGAAGCTGCCTTCGATTTCCAGGCCGCAAACCCAGATGGCGAAGCTGACAGCGATCATGGTTTGGAAAATCGCGACCAGGGTAAAGGCCAGTGCATAGCCGAAGATGAACTCGCCCTTGGCCAGCGGCATGCTCAGCAGGCGCTCGAGGGTGCCGCTGCGCCGTTCGCGCAGGGTGGCGATGCTGGTGACCAGGAACATCACCACGAAGGGGAACAACGCGATCATGGCCGGACCGATGCGGCTGAAGGCCGGGGTGTCGGTGAAGATCCAGGCGATCAGGCCGATCAGCAGGCTGGGCACAATGAGCATCAACGCGATGGTCCGCGGGTCGTGGCGCACCTGGGCCAAGACCCGCCCGGTGGTGGCGAGTGTGCGTTTCATGGCTGCTTCCCTTCCGCCGCGGCCTGATGCTTCGGAACAGATGCCTTGCGGCTTGGCGGCTGCGCGGTGCCGCCTGCCGCGATCAGCGCAACGAAAGCATCTTCGGGATTCTGCGCACCGGTTGATTCCATCAACGCTTCCGGGGTCATCTGGCCGAGCAGTTTCCCCTCGCGCAGCAGCAGTACTTCATCGCACCGCATGGCTTCGTCCATGACATGGCTGGAGACAACAAGGCAAAGGCCGGTGGCCGCCAGTCGCGAGAACATCGCCCACAAATCCGCCCGCAGGACAGGGTCCAAGCCCACTGTGGGTTCATCCAGGATGACAATGTCCGGCGAGCCGAGCAATGCGATGGCCAAGGACACGCGATTGCGCTGCCCGCCGGATAGATCCATGGCCAGCCGGTCGGACTGATCCGTGAGGTCCGTGGTTTCCATGACCCGCTCCACTTCGGCTGCCCGCTGCCCGAGGATCTTGGCGAAATAGGCGATGTTCTGCTTGACGCTCAAATCGTCATAGACGCTGGCGGCCTGGGTCATGTAGCCGACCCGATGGCGCAGGGATTTGTGCCCGGCGGGCTGTCCGAGAACGGTGACAGTTCCGCCGCTGATGATCTGGTTGCCCACGATGCTGCGCAGCAGGGTGCTCTTGCCGCTGCCGCTGGGTCCGAGCAAGCCGATGATCCGTCCCGGCGCTAGTTGGAAGCCCACCTGGTCCAGGACCAGGGACCTTCCGCGTCTGACCACGAGGCGCTGCACATCGACACAAGCCTTTTTATTCATCACATAATGAATTAGAGACCCCCGCCAACGGTATGTCAATGGTCCAGCGCAGGCAATTCACCGGTGAGGTAGCGCTGGATAGTGGGAGCTACCAGCTCGATCACCTGCTCGTCATCCATGGAGGCCAAAGGCTCCAAGTCAATGATGTAGCGCGCGACAATGAGCCCGATAATCTGGCTGGCCACCAGGGCCACCCGGGGTTCGGCGCTATCTTCGGGTAAACGCGAACCCAAGCGCGAGAAGATCTCCTTCTGCAGGAAGGGGCGGAGGATCTTCGTCGCGCTGCTGCTGGAAATTAGTCCCCGGATCATGGCCGTTACCGCCGTGCGGAAGGCGGGCTTGCGCCAGGTGGTGAGCAACGCGCGAACCAGCGCCTCGCCCATCTGCTCCAACGGCGCCGTGGCGGCCTGGGCAATGATTTCCCCTGGATTGACGGGGATGTGCATGGTCTGGACGAACAGGTCGTCCTTGTCCTTGAAGTAGTGGTGCACCAGCGCAGGATCCACCCCGGCTCGGCGCGCTACCGAACGGAGGCTGGCTGCCTCGTATCCGGCATGGGAAAATTCCTTGGAGGCGGCCCTGAGGATGGCCGCCTTGGTTGTCCCGGTGGTGCTGCCCTTGGGGCGCCCGCGCTTCCGCGCACCCGGAACCTCGTTCGGTACTTGCTCGCTCACGGTCTCAGCATACGTCCGGAACCGTGCGCCAACGCAGTAAGGCCGGGCAAAAGCCCGGCCTTACATGGGTCAGCTGAAGGCTACTTCTTGGCGGCTGGCGTTTCCGCTGCCGCGGCGCCCTTGGCGAGTTCCGCATGCAGGTTAGCCACGGAAGGGAACTGAAGGTCCGGGCGGAACGGGAAGGTATCCATGTCTTCCCGGGCGGTGATGCCGGTGTACACCAACGCCGTCAGGAGTCCGGCTTCCATGCCCGCAACGATATCGGTGTCCATGCGGTCGCCGATCATCGCGGTGGTTTCCGAGTGCGCATCGATCCGGTTCAAGGCGGAGCGGAACATCATCGGGTTCGGCTTGCCCACCACGTATGGGTCGCGGTTGGTTGCGCGCGAGATCAGGGCCGCGATGGCGCCGGTGGCCGGCATGATGCCCTCGGTGGAGGGGCCGGTGGCGTCCGGATTCGTTGCGATGAACTTCGCCCCGCCTTCGATCAGCCGGATGGCCTTGGTGATGGCTTCAAAAGAGTAGGTGCGGGTCTCGCCCAGAACCACGTAGTCAGGATTCTGATCGGTCATGATGAAACCTGCATCGTGCAGTGCGGTGGTCAGGCCGGCTTCGCCGATGACGAAGGTGCGGCCACCTGGACGCTGGCGAGCCAGGAACTCGGCGGTGGCCATCGCGGACGTCCAGATGTTCTCCTCCGGGACGTCCAGGCCCGAGGCCAGCAAGCGGGCGCGCAAATCGCGCGGGGTGAAGATGGAGTTGTTGGTCAGCACCAGGAAGCGCAGGTTGTTTTCGCGCCAGTAGCCCAAAAGCTCGGCGGCGCCCTTGATGGCCTGGTTCTCGTGCACCAATACGCCGTCCATGTCGGTGAGCCAGCATTTGATGTCGTGGACAGTTCGGGTACCGCGGATTGAAGTAGTCACGAGGCGTGGATCCTCCCTGGGAAAGTATGTGGTGGGAGCTATCGGCACTGAAAGTATCCCCTTCTATTAAGAGATTACACAGGCTCGTGCAAATGCACCGTGAACAAGGGCACGAACATAACGAACTAGGCTTAATACTGTGAACGAAGAAACGCATGAACCAGTGAATGATCCCGGTGCGCAGCATGTCATCGGTGTGGGCCCCTGGGAAGGGGAGCTGCCTACCGACGGAAGATACGATCCGCAGCTGCTTGCCGAGGGCGACCGGCGCAACGTCGCGGACAAATACCGCTACTGGACGATGGGCGCCATCATTGCTGATCTTGACGAACGCCGCCACGATTTCCATATCGCGATTGAAAACTGGCAGCACGATATGAACATCGGCACTGTGGTGCGCAGCGCCAATGCCTTCTTGGCCAAGGAAGTACATATCATCGGCCGCCGCCGCTGGAATCGGCGAGGCGCCATGGTCACGGATCGTTACCAGCATGTACGCCACCATGCAACGGTGGAGGAGTTCGTTGCCTGGGCCGAAGGCGAAGGGCTGACCATTCTGGGCATCGATATCTTCCCGGATTCCGTTCCATTGGAAACCTACGATCTTCCGAAGAACTGCGTGCTGGTCTTCGGGCAAGAAGGTCCCGGACTCAGTCCGGAAGTCCATGCCGCGGCCAAGGACACCTTGTCCATCGAGCAGTTCGGGTCGACTCGTTCAATCAATGCGGCTTCCGCCGCCGGGATTGCCATGCATGCATGGGTGCGCAGGCACGTGTTTGGACAAAAAGTAGGTTAACTGGAAATTTAATACTGGCGAGTTTAGTCGAGCATCTGGATTAGTTACCATTTTCGGCCTACGCTGGATTTTGGTTATGAAAATGTGATCTGGGAGAGGGCGGTCGTGAAACGACGTCATCAAGTGAACCACGACTTGTTGTTGCCGGGTTTGCCGCGACGCAGGAAACCATTGGTTATATGGTCGACTTCTATCGTCGCTGCGCTCGGGCTGACAGGAGCCTTGGCGATCCCAATCATGGCGCAGGTCGGAGATACCAGGCAGGGAAATATCCCCGTAGGCATCGGCGCTGTCGCTGATCCGTCGATGTTCAACGGGCCTGTCTATGTCAGCGCCGACGCTCCACTGAATGCCTTCGGCGGTTCCGGCAAGGAACTGGCAATTGACGGACGTCCAGTGGGCATGATCGATGGCGCTGATGCTGAATCCGAAGCAACCGGCGATGACAACGAATCCTCCGCATTGCTCGCCGGCATGGTAGGTGAACTGGGCAAGCTGCCTGGCGACCTGCAGCTGATGCACCCGGTCAAGACGCGCAAGATTTCCAGCCCCTACGGCTGGCGTGCCAACCCAACCGGTCCGGGCAACCAGATCCACATCGGCCAGGACTACCCGATTGCCTGCGGCTCGCCCGTTTACGCTTCCGAGGCTGGAACGGTCACCGTATCCTCATGGGCAGGCCACTCAGGCATGCGTGTGACCATTGATCACGGCAGCAATGTCCAGACTGGCTACAGCCACAATTCAAAGTTGATTGCCAAGGTGGGGCAGCGGGTCGAACAGGGCGAGCTGATTGCCTTGGCCGGCACTACCGGCAACTCGACCGGTTGCCATGTGCACTTCGAGGTCATCATCGATGGCCGTTGGCACGATCCGCGCAACTACCTGCCAACCATTCCTGGACAGCGTCAGGCAATGATTAATTCGCAGCGCCTGACGGTCAACGCCGGCACCGCTCCGAAGGGCAACGGCTCCCAGACGCCAGATCGCGCTCCAATCGGCCCGGATCCAGATGTGATCGTTCCCGAGGACGATACTCCAGTCATTCCTCGGCCGAAACCGACCCCATCGGAAACGAAGCGCCCGTCGCCAAGCGAGAGCGAATCCCCAAGCGGTTCCCAGTCGCCCGATGGCTCGCAGAGCCCTGACGGCTCGAAAAGCCCGGACGAGTCGACAAGTCCCAGCGAGTCGCAGAGCCCAGACGGTTCGACGAGCCCTGACGAGAGCTCGCCTACGGGGCCTGAAACGACTGCTCCTGCACCCACTGAGGGATCCGAGAAAGACGAAGCTCCGGTCGAGAATTCCCCAACGAATCCAGCTCCTGAGACTGAAACGGATTCCTCGAAGTCGACGTCAACCGGAAGCGAAACTCCGAATGCGTCCAAGAGCACGGCGCCAGCTCCAAGCACAACGGGCACCACGCAGGTGGCTCCATCGGGAAGCAGTTCCCAGAGCGCAACAAACGAATAAAGAACGCAATAAGCCAACGGCCAACTGTCATGAGACTAGTTCTCGTCTGGGTTGGCCGTTCGCTTTGCCGTAAACCTCGGAAATCCCCGTGTCACGATCTGAGATTTAGGACTCAGACAGTGCCATAGCCGATAGGATGGATGGCGAACCGCCGTCAATGGAGACGCGTAACCTCGCTAATCACCAGGAGTGAAGCATGCCTATCGCAACCCCCGATAAGTACAATGCAATGATCGATGCTGCCAAGGCAGGCGGCTACGCCTTCCCAGCAGTGAACGTGACCAGCTCGCAGACTTTGAACGCCGCAATCCGCGGTTTCGCAGAGGCTGAATCCGACGGCATCATCCAGGTCTCCACCGGCGGCGCCGCATACTGGTCGGGTGCGTCCATCAAGGACATGGTTGCCGGCTCGCTGGGCTTCGCGGCCTTCGCCCGCCAGGTTGCCAAGAACTACGGCGTGAACATCGCGCTGCACACCGACCACTGCCCAGCCGACAAGCTGGACGGTTTCGTGTTGCCGCTGCTTGCCGCTTCGGAGGCTGAAGTCGCTGCAGGCCGCGATCCATTCTTCAACTCCCACATGTGGGACGGTTCGGCTGAAACCCTCGAAGAGAACCTGCGCATTGCCGCAGAACTGCTTCCGCGCACCCATGCCGCCAAGCAGATCCTCGAAGTCGAGATCGGCACCGTGGGCGGCGAGGAAGACGGCGTGGAGAACGCCATTAATGACAAGCTCTACACCACCGTCGAAGACGCTCTGGCCACCATTGAGGCCCTGGGCTCCGGCGAGAAGGGCCGCTACATCACCGCGCTGACCTTCGGCAACGTCCACGGCGTTTACAAGCCAGGCAACGTAAAGCTGCGCCCAGAGATCCTGAAGGACATCCAGGCGCAGGTCGGCGCCAAGATCGGCAAGGACAACCCATTCGACCTGGTGTTCCACGGCGGCTCGGGCTCCTCGGAACAGGAAATCGCCGATGCGGTCTCCTACGGCGTAATCAAGATGAACATCGACACCGACACCCAGTACGCCTTCACCCGCCCGGTAGCTGGCCACATGCTTGCCAACTATGACGGCGTGCTGAAGGTCGACGGCGAAGTTGGCAACAAGAAGACCTACGACCCACGCGTGTGGGGCGCCAAGGCCGAAGAGTCCATGGCTGCCCGCATCGTTGAAGCTGCCCAGCAGCTCGGCTCGGCCGGAAAGTCGCTGAAGTAACCATGGTCGGAGAAAACCTGCTGGGCATCCCGGAAACCCTGCTTCCGGAAGAAACCGAAGTGCTGGCACGCCACGAAGCCGGGGACGAAGCCGCGGACTTGGCGGCAAAATTCCCTGCCTCGTCACTGGCTTGGGCACTGCTTGCCAACGAAGCGCATAACGAAGGCCGCATCGTGGAGTCCTATGCGTTTGCACGCGTGGGCTACCACCGCGGCCTGGACTCGCTGCGCAAGGCCGGCTGGCGCGGACAGGGCCCGGTGCCTTGGCGCCACGAGCCGAACCGCGGCTTCCTGCGCTCGCTGTACGCGCTGGGCCGGGCGGCTGCTGCCATCGGGGAGACCGAGGAAGTCGAGCGCATCGGCAAGTTCCTGAACGACTCGGATGCTACCGCCAAGGCTGAAATCGAAGCCGGCAAGTAGCCAATTTCGCAACACCGCTCGGCGGCTCTTCTCGCAAGGAGAAGAGCCGCCGAGCGGTATTTAACGCAGGCTTCCAACCCTGCGAAGGTCTCGTCGTCACCTTCAACAAACAGCAAACCGGCAGGTCATGACTCATTAAGAAACATGAGGGCGTTCTCATGTTGTTCTACTTCCGGACTCATCTAGTTCACCTAAAGTTCATTTCGAAGAGATCATCACCTCACGTCTTCGAAAGGGAGAGCAATGTTGTCATTCTGGATGGGACTGGGCTCCAACATCATCGGCATTACGGTTCTCGTGTACTTCGTATACTTCCGCCGCCACTTCCGCCGCGACCTCGTGCTGGCCTACATCGCCTTGAGCATGGGCATCTTCGCCGTCACCTTGCTGCTCTCGGGCAGCGGTGCGGGCATGGGGCTGGGTCTCGGCCTCTTCGGCATCCTCTCGATCATCCGCCTTCGGTCCGACACCTTGACCCAGGAAGAAGTGGCCTACTACTTCATCTCGCTGGCCATCGGCTTGGTCAACGGCCTGCACCCGGAACCTGCATGGCTGGCTCCGGCAGCGACCGCGGCCCTGGTTCTGGTGATGTTCCTTGCCGACCACCCGAGCTTCGCCCCGCGCACCGAACGCCAGACCGTGACCCTGGAACGCGCCTACCCGAAGAAGGTCGACCTGCAGGCCGCGCTTGAAGAACTGCTGGATGCCAAGGTGCTGCGAACCGTGGTTGTCGAGCTGGACATGGTGCGCGACCTGACCATCGTCGATGTCCGCTTCCGCACCAACGCCGCCGGCAGCAAGCCTGCGTCCAAGGCCAGCGCCTTCGAGAGCTTCTCCGGCACCTATGAACTGGCCAACAGCCAGACCGCCCCGGCCACGCAGAACGGAGCGAAACAGGGGTCGTGGTCTTGATGACTGCCCTTGCCGACAAGCGTATGGGCCTCGCCTCCTCCCAAGCCAGGGCGGCTCTGGAGGCAGCCGTCATCGGCCGGGAGCCAATCAGCCTCGAAGATGTGATCTCCGAAGCCGAGCTGCAGACCCGCGTCGACAAGAAGTTCCTGCTGACCCCGGAAGAATTCACCGCGCTATCCGAGCGCTTGGGCGACCAGTTCAAGATCATGCAGATCGACGGCCGGCGCACCTTCCGCTACGAATCGGTGTATTTCGACACCGAGGACTACGACCAGTACCGCGCCCACCGCCAGGGCCGGCGCCGGCGCTACAAGGTGCGCTCGCGCACCTATGCGGACACCGGGCTGTCGATGTTCGAGATCAAGACCAAGGGGCTGCGTGGCGCCACGGTGAAGCACCGTGTAGAGCAGGACCTGGACACTGCTGGCGAACTGACCAAGGAAAACCGGGAATTCCTCGAATCGGTGCTGCGCAGCGAGTACGGGCAGGAGGCACCCCAATTGCAGCCGGTCCTGGACAGCGCCTACCGCCGCGCGACGTTCGTGAACCCGATCGATGGTGAACGGCTGACCTGCGACGTCGAGCTGGAATACGCCCATGGCGAGGCGAAAGTCGACGGGCCGGACCTGATTGTCGTGGAGACCAAGTCAGCCGACGGCCGCGGCGTTTCGGACCAGGCCCTGGCGGAGCTGGGCATCCGCGAGGTGTCGATGTCCAAGTACTGCATCGGCATTGCGCTGCTGAACCCGCAGCTGCCGGCCAACCGCTGGAGCCGGCTGCTGCAGCAGAGCTTCGTCCCGGACCCGGCGCTGCGCTAGCACCGGCAGCGGATTCGGCTACCGCTCCGAGGCGAGACGGTAGCCGAATCCGCGCACCGTCTCAAAGCGTTCAGTTCCGAGCTTGTTGCGCAGGTAGCGGACATACACGTCCACCACGTTGGAACCGGGGTCGAAGTCATAGCCCCAGACCCGGGACAGCAGCTGCTCCCGGCTGAGCACCTGTCCGGGGTTGCGCAAGAACGCTTCGGCCAGCGCGAACTCGCGTGCCGACAGGTCGACCTCGCGTTCATCGACCGTCACGCGGCGGCGCAGCAAATCCATATGCAGGTTCTCGTGGGTCAGCGAAGACACCTCGGGGGCATTGTCCTCCGAGCGAAGGCGCAGGCGTACACGGGCCAGCAGCTCGTCGAAGTGGAACGGCTTGGCCATGTAGTCATCGGCGCCGTTCTGCAGGCCGGCGACCGTGTCTTCCACGCTGCCGCGCGCGGTCAGGATGATTACCGGCGTATCGATCTGCGCGGCGCGCAGGCGGCGCAGCACCGAGAATCCGTCCTCATCGGGCAGGCCCAGATCGAGGATGATCAGCTCATGGTCGCCTTCAATGGCCTGGCTGAAACCGTCATGCCCGGTTTCCGCGATGGATGAGGTCAGTCCCGCGGCACGCAGCCCCTTGGCAACGAACGAACTGATGCGCGGCTCATCTTCAATAATCAGTATCTGGCTCATGCTTCCTTGCTTCCAGTCGACAACGGCATGTCAATGTAGAACGTGGATCCCTTGCCATGCTCCGAATTCACCCACACTCGCCCGCCGTGGGTTTCAGCGATGGCCTGCACGATGTTCAGCCCCAGGCCGGAACCGGAGGAACGCACAGAGTTCTGGCCACGTCCAAAGCGCTCGAAAATGCGTTCAAGATCTTCGGCCTGGATGCCCACGCCCGCATCGGAAACCCACCAGCGCAAGGTGGTGTTGCCCTGGCCATCGCGGACAATCTCGTTGCCCAAGCCGATGCGGCTGCCCTCGGGCGAGAACTTCACCGCATTGGCGCACAGCTGCAGCATGGCCTGGGTGGTCCGGACCGGGTCGAGCGACACGGTGGCTTCGGTGCGGTAGTCGACGCGCCACTGGCGCGGTCCCAGGCCGCGAGCCTTGTCGAGGATGTCGTCCAGCAGCTTGCCGACTTCCGTCGGCTCAACCTGGAGGAAGTCCATGCGGTTGGATTTCGCCAGGGTCACCAGGTCGTTGATCAGCAAGGACATGCGCCCGAGCTCGTCCATGGCGATATCGCGGCTCTGCCCGACATCTTCTGGATCGCTGGGGTCCATCAGTTCCAGATGCCCGTTGATGATCGTCACCGGCGTGCGCAATTCGTGCCCGACATCATCGAGCAGCTGGCGCTGCGAGCTCAGCGCGCCTTCCAAGCGGTCCAGCATCTCGTTGACAGTGACGGTCAATTCGGCGAACTCGTCATTTCCGGAAACCTCGATGCGCTGGGAGACATCGGTCTCGGAAATCTGCTGCGCGGTGGTTTGCAGGCGGCGAATCGGGTCGAGCATCCGTCCCACCACAAGCCAGGCCGCCAGCGCGGCAACGAGCATGACCGAGCCGCCGACGGCGGCGTAGATCATGAAATTGCGGTCGTTGGCGATGGCCTCGGCGGAGTAGTCGTAGGCCAGCACGAAGGCGCCGTGCTCATGGTCGGCAGGAAGGCTGACCGGAACGACCACTGCGCGATAGGTAGTGATGTCCGTGTCTACAGTTCCCAGGCGGATATGGTTGGCAGCCTGGACGGTTCTGGCCCATTCGAGGAATTCCGGATCATCTTCAAGCCGGGTGTTGACGATATCCGGTGCGGTCCAGCGCACCTTGTTGCCAACCAGTGCGAGCATGCCCTGCTTCGGCGACGGCAGGGTGCGCTGCATGGCGATGTACAGCAGGTCCTCAGCGTGCTTGAAGCGCTCCATGGTCCGCGGGTCGACACCGGTTTCGGTGAGGACCTTGAATTCCTTGACGGTGCGGGTCAACGACTCGTCGAGGCGTTCGTTCAGTTCGTGGCGCTGCACGGCAAAGCTTGCGGTGCCCGCCACCAGCAGGGCCAGGCCCACGAGCAGCATCATGCCGGTCAGCACCCGGGCCCGGATGGACCACCGGCGTTCGGGTGAGCTAGTCATCGTCACCGTCGTCGTCGGCTTCTTCGTAGTCGTCGTCATCGTCGTCATCATCGTCGTACTGGTTGCCGGATGGAGGCAATGGGACGACGGTCTTCTTCGGCGGGGGTGGCGGCGTAGGTTTCGGCTTGGGAGTAGCGCTCGGCTTGGGTTCCTCCGAAGGCTCCGGCTTTTTCGACTTGCTCGGGCTGGACGACGGCTTCGGGGATTCGGTCGCCGAGGCGGAAGGCGAGGAGGTTGGGCCGTTGGGGGTGCTGCTGGTCGGAGCAGGGGTGGCTTCTTCGAAGATGAACCCTTCACCGAGGTCTTGGTCCGCCGGGCCTTCCAAGGCTTGGCTGATTCCGAACGCGCCCAGGCATACGACTGCCACGACAGCGATCGTCGCAAAGACACGGCGCAAAGCTTCCTTTCCCATGTTTTTCATTGTGGCTGAAATAAATGAGATCCAGATGAGAGATGCCGTTAGATGACGAAGGCTTCCCGGTGCTAGGCCAAATGCTCGAAGATGATGACCGTCTGGGTGGAAGCGAACGCGCGGTTGGACCCCAAGTGCGTGGCCACGAATGTCCGCAAATCTTCGATGCTCCGGGTCGACACCCGCACCAGCAAATCCGGCGACCCGCCGAGTACGAAGACTTCCTTGACCTCGGCGAGCTCCTTGAGCTGATGCGCCGAGGACAGCAGGCGGTCCCGGGCAGTGGAGGAGACCACGACGGAGATCATGGCGTTGACGGCAACGCCGAGCAGCCGCTCATTGATCGCAGCGTGGTAGCCGGTGATTACTCCCGCCTTGGAGAGGGCCTTGACCCGGCCCAGGCAGGTGGAGGGTGCCAGTCCGACCTTTGCGGCCAGGACATTGTTGGCGATCCGCGCATCCTGGCTCAGCTCAGCAAGGATGGACAAGTCCGTTCCGTCGACACGAACAGGATTCGGCAGGGCGTCGCCTTGAATCGTCCATACTGAACCTGGCACGGCTGATCAACTCGATTCTTCTAAAAAGTTCAGTTCTACTCGCACAGTATCGAATCTGATTCTACGATGGATTCATCATGGAGAACTGGAAGTTTTCCATCATTTATCGTGGCCGAACAGGAGATCCAATGACCACCCCACTGACCCGCCAATCGCTTGCACAGTTGGACGCGGCAGACCCGCTGGTGGCGTTCGGCGACCGCTTCAACCTCCCGGAAGGCGTCATCTACCTCGACGGCAATTCCCTGGGTGCGCTGCCCAAGGGAGCAGCCGAACGGGCCGCCCAGGTAGTCACCGAAGAATGGGGCCAGGGCCTGATCCGTTCATGGAACACCGCCGGCTGGTTCGAGATGCCGCTCAAGCTCGGCGACAAGCTGGGGCGCCTGCTGGGCGCGAACCCCGGCGAAACCGCGATCACCGACACCACCACGCTGAACTTGTTCAAGGCCCTGGCCTCGGCACTGCGCACGCAGAAGGCCGATGCCCCGCAGCGCCGGGTGATTCTCACCGAACGCGACAACTTCCCAACCGACATCTATATCGCCGAGGGCCTGGCCGATCTGGTCAACTCGCTCTCGCAGGAAACCGGCGTCGCCTACGAAGTGAAGCTCATCGATTCTGCGGAGTCGCTGCGTGCCGCACTGGACGAGACCGTGGCTGTGGTGGCCCTGTCGCACGTGAACTACCGCACCGGATCCATGTGGGACATGGATGAAGTGACCGCGGCCATCCACGCCTCGGGCGCCCTGGTGGTCTGGGACCTGGCCCATGCCGCGGGGGCGGTGCCGATCGACCTGAATGCGGCAGATGCCGACTACGCCGTGGGCTGCACCTACAAATATCTCAATGGCGGACCGGGCTCCCCGGCGTTCATCTGGGTCAATGCCCGCCACCACGAACGCTTCTGGCAGCCGCTGTCCGGCTGGTGGTCGCACAAGTCGCCCTTCGAGATGGCCGACAGCTACACCCCGGCCAACGACATCCGCCGCTTCATGTGCGGCACCCAGCCGGTCACCTCGCTGGCAATGATCGAGGTCGGCCTGGATATCGCCCTGGAAGCTGACATGGGCAAGGTGCGCGCCAACTCGCTGGAGCTGGTGGACCTGTTCATCGAGCTGGTGGAAATCCGTTGCGCCGGTTACGGTATGGAACTGGTGACCCCGCGCGAGCATGCAGCCCGCGGCAGCCATGTCAGCTTCCGCCATGAGCATGGATATGAAATCATCGCCGCACTCATCGACCAGGGCGTCATCGGAGACTACCGCGAACCGGAAGTCCTGCGCTTTGGCATCACCCCGCTGTACCTGACGCGCACCGATATCTGGGATGCCGTGGAGAAACTGCGTGAAATTCTGCACACCAATGCGTGGCAGCGCGAAGAGTACGCCGTGCGTAATGCCGTGACATGACGCAAATTCCCCCGGTTTCGGGCCATCCCGGGGCCGAAGCCGGCGAATCAGCGCGGGAGTAACCTTGAGAGCAGCACGGCATTTTCGATGCCGTGCTGTTCGCATAGGTCTAGAGGGAGCATCGTTGGGCAAGCAGCCGGTACGCGCCACTGAAGTCGGTTCGGGGTTGAAGAAGTCGCTGACTCCTGGGCAGATGTCCATGATCGCGCTGGGCAGCGCCATCGGTACCGGCCTTTTTGCCGGCAGCAAGCTCGCCATCGCCATGGCCGGCCCTTCGGTGATCATCAGCTACCTCATTGGCGGCGTCGTCGCCTTGCTGGTCATGGGCGCCTTGGCTGAAATGACCGTCAAGCAGCCGGTGGCAGGTTCCTTCGGCGTCTATGCCGAACGCTATCTGGGACGGTTTGCCGGATACCTGACCAAGTACCTGTACTGGTCGGCGCTGATTTTCGCCGTGGGCACCGAAGTCAGCGCGGTGGGCGAGTACATGCAGTACTGGTTCCCCGCAATCCCCGGGCTGGTGTGGGTCCTGGTCTTCTCGGCCGCGCTATTGGGCGTGAACTTCTCCAGCGTGAAGATCTTCGGAACCACCGAATACTGGTTCTCCGCGATCAAGGTCTTCGCGGTGATCGCGTTCATCATCATCGCCCTCTGGCTGGTCTTCCACGACCCCAGCGACCAGTTCGGGTTCCACAACTACTCGGCCGAGGGCGGCTTCTTCGCCAACGGCCCGTTCGGCATGTGGAGCGCTGTCATCGTAGCGATCTTCTCCTACATGGGCGTCGAGGCGATCTCCATTGCCGCCGCCGAGGCGAAGAAGCCGAAGTTCGCGGTGCGCAAGGCCTTCAAGGTCTCCTTCCTGCGATTGCTGCTCTTCTACGTGTTCACCATGTCCCTGATCCTCGCCGTGGCCCCAACCAGCGAATTGCTGGCTGGCGGTTCGCCATTTGTCACCGTGATGTCGCAGATTGGCATCCCGTTCGCCGACTCGGTGCTGAACCTCGTGCTCATCATCGCCGCGCTCTCGGCGATGAACGCCCAGCTCTACGCGGCCACCCGGATGCTGCATTCGCTGGCTGATTCCGGCCACGCGCCACGCCTGGCGCACCGGACCAACCGCGCAGGCGCACCGGTGCACGCGGTGTGGATGTCAGCCGGCGGCATCGCTGTGGCGGCAGGGGTGTATGCGATGGTCCCGGAGGGAGGCTTCGGCATCATGATGTCGCTGGCCACCTTCGGCGCATTGGCCACCTGGTTCATGATCCTGCTGACCCATGTGTCCTTCCGCCGCCAGGTGCGCCTGGAGAAGGCAGCACTTGAATTCAAACTGCCGGGCTACCCGGCCGCCTCGATGCTCGGCGCAGTGCTGCTCGGCGGCCTGCTGGTAACCTCGTTCTTCGTGCCGGAATTCAAGTACACGCTGATCTTCGGTGTGCCTTTCGTGATCGTGATGTCGATGCTCTACAAGCTGGTCTTCGACGGGAAGAAGCAGCCGGCGGCGAAGTAGCGGAGCTGGCTGCCGCGTGCTGTTCCACTGGAGAACGGCGGCACGGGCACTAAGATCTTAAAGGGCGTGCCAGTTGGCAGGTGCCGCAACTATCGAGGAGCAATGGTGGCCAAGCTGTATTTCCGCTACGGAGCGATGAACTCGGGCAAATCCACGAGCTTGCTGCAGGCCGCCTTCAACTACGAGGAACGCGGCCAGCGCATCCTGCTGGCCAAGCCCGGGATCGATACCAAGGGCGAGAGCTCCATCGTTTCCCGGCTCGGCATCGAACGCGAGGTCGACTTCAGCGTGGGCCCGGAAGAGAACCTGCGCGAGAAGTTCGCGGCCCACAGCCTGGGCGATGACCCCGATGCCCTGCTGCCGCATGTGGATGCGCCACCGGTGGCCTGCCTGCTGGTGGATGAAGCGCAATTCCTTTCCCGCGCCCAGGTCGATGACCTGCTGCGCATTGCCGTGCTCGATGATGTCCCGGTGCTTGCCTACGGCATCCGCACTGATTTCCGCACCCGTGCCTTCCCGGGTTCGGCGCGCTTGATGGAGCTGGCGCACTCGCTTGAAGAGCTCAAGACGATCTGCCGCTGCGGGCGCAAGGCCATGTTCAATACCCGCCGCTCGGGGGAGACGATTGTCTTTGACGGGGACCAGGTCGCGATCGACGGCGAAGAGGTCTGGTACGAGTCGCTGTGCGCCGCCTGCTATCTGGAAGCGTCCGGCGGCAACCTGGGCTAGCTTGGCGAGCTAGCCGATGAGGCCGGCAACTGCCCGCTGCAGGCCCCAATCGAAGCCGTCAGCCAGCGGTGCGTCGACATCAAGCTGGACGAGGTTCTGCCGGTAGGCCACCGAGCCGAGCACGTGGTTCAGGATCAGCTGCTGCCCATGGCGGGCGTTCTCGGCAGCCAGGCCCGCCGCTTCCAGCAGGGCGCGAAGCTGCAGGACCGGTTGCAGTTCGGTGGCCTGCATGGCGGTGGCGACTTCAATGACCTCGGGGCTGTCCTGGATCGGCAGCAATGCGAGGTAGAGCTTGCGCGCCAGCTGGAGGATTGCCTCGGCAGGGGAAGCATAGTCGGCGGCAGCCACCGACAACTCAGGGGTGTTCAGCAGCTGGGCGGCAACCTGCGCCAGCAGCTCCTGCTTGTTCTTCACATGCCAGTACAGGGCGCCGACCTGGACATCGAGTTCCTTGGCCAACCGGCGCATGGACAAGTCAGCCAGCCCGAACTGCTGCAGGATGCCAACCGCGGTGTCCACGACCGTTAACTGAGTCAATGCCATGGTGACAAGTCTAGTCGCACCGCC
Organism: Glutamicibacter sp. ZJUTW; assembly: GCF_008370855.1. Taxonomy (NCBI): domain Bacteria; kingdom Bacillati; phylum Actinomycetota; class Actinomycetes; order Micrococcales; family Micrococcaceae; genus Glutamicibacter; species Glutamicibacter sp. ZJUTW. The sequence goes on from NZ_CP043624.1 coordinate 227,290, forward strand.
GGTGCGCGCTCAGGCGCCAAGCTCCGTGCGGGCAAGGAAATCGTTGCGGAACTGGCTGGAAGCCAGTGCGCGGTAGCGTTCGAGAATTTGCGGGGCAGGTTCCCTCGCCGGGAGCTCGGCAGTGTCCTGGGCCCAGTCGGGGAATTCCCCGGCCAGCACGCCGGCCGCCTGGCGCGCCGCGCCATCGGCCACGTATTCGCCCGGGACGGGCAGCAGGATTGGCAGGCCGAGGATCTGGGCGGCGATCTGCTGGACTGCGGGGGATTGCGCGCCGCCGCCGGCAAGGATGATGCGCTGGGCCTGCACTCCCTGCGCTTCAAGCGCGCGCAGCCCGTCGGCCAGGGAGCAGACCACGGCTTCCACGGCGCTGCGGGCCAGGTTTGCGGGAGTGTAGTTGGCCCGGGTGATGCCGTGCAGCGAGCCGGTGGCTTCTGGCAGGTTCGGGGTGCGCTCGCCGTCGAAGTAGGGCAGCAGCACCAGGCCGTCACAGCCGGGGGAGGCGGACAGCGCCAGGTCATTGAATTCCTCGAGGCTGACCTGCAGCAGGCCGGCGGTGGCATCGAAGATGCGGGTGGCGTTCAAAGTGCATACCAATGGCAGGTAGTTGCCGGTTGCGTCGGCGAAGCCTGCCACCACCCCGGAGGCATCGGCCGCGGGTGAATCGGCGACCGCGAAAACGGTGCCGGAAGTGCCCAAAGAAATGACCACGTCGCCCACCGTGGCGCCTACGCCCAAGCCGGCCGCGGCGTTATCGCCCGCGCCGGCACCGATCAGTGCGCCGGAAGCGGTGCGGCCGATGGCCTCCAGCGGGCCAGCGACCGTAGGCAGAATCGGGGCGTGGCCCAGATGCTGCTCCAGTGCCTTGAAGTCATAGGCGTTTTCTGCGGCGCGGTAGTAGCCGGTGCCCGAGGCATCCGAGCGGTCGGTGCGCAGTGCGGCAAGGCCGGCCGCCCCGGAGCCCGGGCCGTAGCCGGCCAGGCGCCAGGACAGCCAGTCGTGCGGCAGGCAGATGGCCGCGACCTTGGCCGCGTTCGCAGGTTCATGATCCTTCAGCCAGCGCAGCTTGGCCAGCGTGATCGAGGGGACCGGGACGGTGCCGGTGCGCTGCGCCCAGTACTTGGCGCCCGCGGCGGCATCGCCCTGGCCGGCTTCGGCGATGATCTGGCTGGCCGCCTGCGCGCTGCGCGTGTCGTTCCACAGCAGCGCCGGGCGGATCACCGCGCCGTCGGCGTCGAGCACCACCATGCCATGCTGCTGCCCGCCCACCGAGACGGCGTCCACGTCATCCAGGCCCCCGGCCTGGGCGATCGCTTCCTGCAATGCGCTGTACCAGGCTTCGGGGTCCACTTCGCTGCCCTCGGGGTGCGCGGCCCGCCCGGAACGGACAAGCGCACCGGTGGCGGCGTCGCGGATCACCACCTTGCAGGACTGGGTGGAGGAATCGATGCCGGCAACGAGCGTCATGGTTCTTCGGCTGCTTTCTGCGGTGGGCGGGTGCTGGATCTTTAGCGGGCGCCGAGCAGGTGCTCGATGGCCAGCTGGTTCAGGCGGACGAACGCGAAATTGCGCTGCGCGGCGGCGTTGGCGTCGAAGTCGGCGAAGCTCGCCGCATCGGCCATTAGCTGCTGCGCACTCTCGCCGGCGCCCAGGGTGCTTTCGCCCAGCTCGAACACGCCCGAGAGCTTCATGGCCTCCTGTACCTCGGGGTCTGCGCGGAATGCGGTGGCGCGTTCCTTGAGCATCAGATACATCGACATGTTGGCCTGGGCCGAGTCCCACACACCGTCGTAGCCGTCGGTGCGCGATGGCTTGTAGTCGAAGTGGCGCGGGCCATCGTACGTAGGCCCGCCGTTCGGGAAGCCGTTTTCCAGCAGGTCCACGGTGAAGAAGGCGCTGGCCAGGTCGCCGTGGCCGAAGACCAGGTCCTGGTCGTACTTGATGCCGCGCTGGCCGTTGAGGTCGATATGGAACAGCTTGCCGGCCCATAGCGCCTGGGCGATGCCGTGGGTGAAGTTCAGGCCGGCCATCTGCTCATGTCCGGTTTCCGGGTTCAGCCCGACAATGTCGCCGTGCTCAAGCTTCTCGATGAAGGCCAGGCCGTGGCCGACGGTGGGCAGGAAGATGTCGCCGCGCGGCTCATTGGGCTTCGGCTCCAGCGCGATGCGCAGGTTGTAGCCTTTTTCCTTGATGTAGCCGGCAGCGGTGTCCACGCCTTCGCGCATGCGGTCCAGCGCCGCGGCCAAATCCTTGGAGCCATCGTATTCGCTGCCTTCGCGCCCGCCCCACATGACGAAGGTTTCGGCACCCATTTCGGCAGCCAGATCGATGTTGTGCAGCACCTTGGCCAGCGCGAAGCGGCGGATCGAGCGGTCGTTGGAGGTGAAGCCGCCGTCCTTGAACACCGGGTGGCTGAACAGGTTGGTGGTCACCATCGGGACCTTCAACCCGGTTTCCTCCAGCGCCGTGCGGAAGCCTGCCAGGATTTGTTCACGTTCCGCCTCGGTGGCGTCGAAGGGAACCAGGTCGTTGTCGTGGAAGGTGATGCCGTAGGCGCCGAGCTCGGCCAGCTTGTGCACAGCTTCCACCGGGTCCAGGTTTTCGCGGGTGGCGACGCCGAAGGGGTCGGCGCCGGTCCAGCTCACGGTCCACAATCCAAAAGTGAAGCGGTCGGCGGCGGTTGGCTGAAGGGTCATGGGATGCATCCTCGGATCGGGGTGGGGTGGCTTCCACCATTTAGTTTATGTCCTGAACTATATGGGTGGCCATGCGCTAGAGTCAATAGCGAAGAACATCAGTCCGGTCGCCAATTTCCCAGGAGCAGGCATGCGCACGACAACAGCCAAAACCCAGCCTGCGCCGTCCACGGCGCCGGGCAGCGTGGGGGATGTCCGCAAGGCGAACCTGGCCAGGGTGCTTGCGGTGATTGCCGGGGCCGCCAGCGGCCAGCGCCTGTCCCGCGCCGATATCGCGGCCCGCAGCAAGCTCACCAAGGCCTCGGTATCCAGCCTGGTTGCGGATCTGCTGGAAACCGGCCTGGTCATCGAAATCGGGGTGCACCGCGACGGTGAACGCGGCAGGCCCTCGGTGGGGCTGGTGCTGAACCCGGCACGCTGCGTGATCGGCATGGAAATCAATGTCGACTACATCTCCGCCGGGTTGGTCGACCTGTCCGGGAAATTGCTGGATCACCGGATCGTCGCCCGCGCCAACGGCACAGCCACCACCGAGCGGGTCATGGCTGCCCTCGGCGAGCTGAGTGCCGAGATGCAGCAGGCAGCCACGGCCCAGGGACTTGAAATCCTGGGCGGGGCGCTCGCCGTGCCGGGCCTGGTGGACGAGGAAAAATTCATGGTGCTCCAGGCCCCGAACCTGGGCTGGGCGGACCAGGTGCTGGATGCCGCGAAGCTGCTGGCCGAGCCGAAGACCCGCGTCCGCCTGTTCAATGAGGCCAATGCCTCCGCGCTGGCGCAGCTGCAGCTGATGGAGCCGGGCCAGCGGGACTTCCTGTTCGTTTCCGGCGAAGTGGGCATCGGCGGCGGCGTGGTCATCGACGCGCAACTCTTCACCGGCCCGCAGGGCCACGCGGGCGAACTGGGCCACGTGGTGATCCAGCCGGGAGGCAATCCCTGCAGCTGCGGCGGACAGGGCTGCCTGGAAACCGTGGCCGGCCAGGAAGCAATCCTGGCGGCCGCCGAATCGGCCGATTCCGCGCACGGCCTCTCGCGCCAGCAGCGCATCGGCAATTTCTACCGGGCCCTGGAGGGGCGAGAAGAAAAAGCGCTGCGCGCGGTGGCCGAAGCCGGAACCGCGGTGGGCATCGCCCTGGCCTCCACGCTGCGCCTGTTCAATATCTCCACCGTGGTGTTCGGCGGGCATTTCGCCGCCCTGGAACGGTGGCTGCTGCCGGCGGTCCATGAGGCATTGCAGGCCCACGCGCCGGGCATCGCCAGCGAAGCCAAGCTGGCGTGCTCGCCGCTGGGGCAGGCCGGCGCCTTGGCCGGCGCGGCGCGAAGCGTGGTCGGGGACCTGCTCGAAGCCCCGCACCAGCTGGTGGCCTAGGGTGCGCTGACCGGCTGCTGCAGCTCGGTCACCCAATCGGCCTGGTCTTCCGACGCGGCCCGCAGATACACTTCGCGGCACGGGCCGGAGGGCACCAGCCCGCGGGCCAGCACCTCGTCATGCACCGCCTGCCAGCTTTCGTGGATGCTGTCCATGGCCCCCAGATGCATTCCGCAGATGGCCTCGGGAACCGCGGGCAGCTCGATGATTTCGGCGCCGTCGACGGTGTCAGCCGTGCTGGCATACCCGGCAATGACCTCCATTCCGGACTCGCTGCCGGTGTACTGCGCAATTGGCGTGGCCAGGCTCTGGCCCTGCAATGCCTGGGCGACACGGTCGAACACTCCACCGATCAGCCCGGCGATCTGGGGCTGCTCGGCCACCGTGAAGCGGCCGGCGGCCAGGCGTACCGCAGGCAGCGGCTTATGGATGATTTCAATGCGTGACATGAGTTTCTCCTTCGAGATCAAGCGCAGGCGCCGTTGCACATCCTGCAACCGCTGCGTGGCGAGCCGGTGTTCGGCCTCGACCTGCGCAGCACGGTGCCGCAGGTGCCCAGCAATTTCTTCCGCGGTGGCTCCCTGATCCAGGATCGAGGACACCTCCTCCAGCCCGAATCCCAGTTCGCGCAGCGCAACGATCTGGTGCAAGCGCGGCAGCTGGGAGGGGTCGTAGGAACGGTAGCCGGTGAACGGGTCCACGTGGGCGGGTTTGAGCACGCCGGCGGTATCCCAGTGCCGCAGCATGCGGTGGGTCACCTGGCCGATTTGCGCAAACGCGCCGATGGATAACATGCTTCAGTTCTCCGCCCTCACACAGTGTCAGGGTCAAGTTTGCTTGAAAAAGCCGCGGATATCCACGAATAACCCCGGCTCCGTGACCTACAGCTCGAGATTCGCTAATCGTTTCGGTAAACTTTGGTCGTAAGAGCCCCTAACTCTTGCAACGGACCTCCGGGTTTCAGTGAGCAGGACAGGGGCATATTTTTTGCCCGGCACCGTGCCGGGACGGCGCTAAGCACGCCGCAACCGCTGCTTAAAGCAAGGGGGAGGATCCCATGCCAGCAATCGTGATCGTCGGAGCCCAATGGGGCGATGAAGGCAAAGGAAAGGCTACCGACCTGCTCGGTGGCAAGGTCGACTACGTAGTGAAGCCAAACGGTGGCAACAACGCCGGGCACACAGTGGTCGTAGGCGGCGAGAAGTACGAGCTCAAGCTCCTTCCAGCCGGCATTCTTTCCCCGAATGCCACTCCGATTATCGGCAATGGCTGCGTGGTGAACCTTGAGGCCCTCTTCGAAGAGATCGATGGCCTGGAGTCCCGCGGTGCCGATACCTCCAAGCTGCGCGTTTCGGCCAACGCCCACCTGGTCGCCCCTTACCACCAGACCATGGACAAGGTCACCGAACGCTTCCTGGGCAAGCGGGCCATCGGCACCACCGGCCGCGGCATCGGTCCCGCCTACATGGACAAGGTCGGACGCCTGGGCATCCGCGTGCAGGACGTCTTCGACGAATCGATCCTGCGCCAGAAGGTCGAAGGCGCGCTGCGCCAGAAGAACGAGCTGCTGGTCAAGATCTACAACCGCCGCAGCGTCGAGGTCGAGGAAATCGTCTCGTACTTCCTGTCCTACGCCGAGCGCCTGCGCCCGCTGGTCATCGACTCCACCTACGAGCTGAACAAGGCGCTGGACGAGGACAAGGTCGTGCTGATGGAAGGCGGCCAGGCCACCTTCCTGGACGTGGACCACGGCACCTACCCGTTCGTGACCTCTTCCAACCCGACCGCCGGCGGCGCTTCGGTGGGTTCGGGCATCGGCCCGACCCGCATCACCCGTTCGATCGGCATCATCAAGGCCTACACCACCCGCGTGGGTGCCGGTCCGTTCCCCACCGAGCTGTTCGACGACATGGGCATCTACCTGCAGAAGACTGGCGGCGAGTACGGCGTGAACACCGGCCGCCCGCGCCGCTGCGGCTGGTACGACGCGGTGCTGGCCCGCCACGCTTCGCGCGTGAACGGCTTCACCGACTATTTCGTGACCAAGCTGGACGTGCTCACCAACATCGAGCAGATCCCGGTCTGCGTGGCCTACGACGTGGATGGCGTGCGCCACGACGAGATGCCGATGACCCAGACCGAGTTCCACCATGCGAAGCCGATCTTCGAGTACTTCCCGGGCTGGACCGAGGACATCTCCGGGGCCAAGACCCTGGAAGACCTGCCGGAGAACGCCCGCAACTACATCCTGGCCCTGGAGAAGATCAGCGGCACCCGGATCTCCGCCATTGGCGTGGGTCCTGACCGCGACCAGACCATCGTGCGCCACGATCTGATCAACGACTAGTTCCGACAGTTACGCGGAAACCCCCAGTAGGAGCATCCTGCTGGGGGTTTCCTCATACCTGTCATAAGCGGAGTACCGGTGCCCAGAGGAGAACCTTCCGCCAGCGGAGCGGCTACGGTTCGACGCTGACGCCTTCTTCCTTGGATTTGCCCGAGACCCGCAAGTTCCACTGGGTGAGCACCTTGGAATCGGTGGCCTTGGTGACAGCGGAGACCACGGCAAAGGTCGCCGCGGAGGCGATCAGGCCGTAGTAGATCGGTTCGTTGGCGTAGACGCCATCGAACTTGTTCTCAGCTTGGATCTCCAAGATGATCATGGTGCCCAGCGTGACCACGGTGCCCACGGCCATGGACGCAGTTGCGCCCGCGCCGTTGCCGCGCTTCCACAGCAGGCCGCCGATGATGGCCACCAGCAGGCCGCCGACCAGGATGTCGTAGGCGATGGTCAGCGCGGCGACCACGTCGTCGACGAGGATCGCCAGGGTCACCGTGACGATGCCGAGGACCAGCACCCAAATGCGGTTCGCCCGCACGTCGTGCTCCGGGTTCAGATCGGTGTTCACCTGGATATCCTTGCCGAACCAGCTGGCCACGAATGGGGTCACGTCGGTACGGGCCACGGTAGCCGCTGCAATCAGCGCGCCCGACGCGGTGGACATCATCGCGGCCACGGCGGCGGCCATGACCAATCCGCCCACGGCTACCGGCAGCAGCTGGGTGGCGACCTCGGCGTAGACCACGTCCTTGTTGTCTGCCGCCCCGGCGATATCCGGCAGGGCGACCTTGGCCGCCATGCCGATGAGCGCGCCGGCGATGCCATAGACGATGCAGTAGATCCCGGCGGTGGTACCGCCCCAGCGGGCGACCTTCGGGGTCTTCGCGGTGAACACGCGCTGCCAGATGTCCTGGCCGATCAGCAGGCCCAGGGTGTAGACCACGAAGTAGGTGATGATGGACTGCACGCCGATGCCGGTGATGTCGAAGAATTCTGCACCGATGCGTTCGCGGATGCCGTCCAGGCCGCCGGCGGCATGCATGGAGAATGGCAGCATCAGGGCGAAGATGCCGATGGTCTTGATGATGAACTGAACCTGGTCGGCCAGGGTAATGGACCACATGCCGCCGATGGTCGAGTAGACGACCACGATGGCGCCGCCGATGGCGATGGCCAGCCATTTCTCCCAGCCGAAGAGCACCACGAAGATGGTGGCGTAGGCGCTGGTGGAGGTGGCGCAGAGCATCAGCGTATAGGCCAGCATGACGATGCCGGAGGTGTTGGTTGCTGTCTGGCTTCCATAGCGCAGGGAGAGCATCTGCGAAACGGTGAAGACCTTGAGCTTCTGCAGCGTCGGGGCGAATGCGAGCGACAGCAGGATCACGCCGGCGCCGATGGCGACCACGAGCCACATGCCGGAAATGCCCCACTTGTAGCCCAGGCCCACACCGCCCACGGTGGAGGCGCCGCCAAGCACCACTGCGGCCATGGTTCCGGTATAGAGGAACGGGCCGAGGCGGCGGCCGGCCACCAGGTAGTCGCTGCTGTTCTTGGTGCGGGACTTGCCCCACCAGCCAAAGGCCAGCATAGCGGCCAGGTAGGCGGCGACAATTGCGCCGTTGATGAATTCCATGGAGAACCTCGATGTCCGGGCGCATGCAGCGCTTACCGTAAGTAAACTTTTGTTGCACCATAGGCTACTCGCGCTCAGGCCGCCGATCAATGGAATTGGCAATTGTTGCCTGCCGCCCGGCTCGCGCCAGCCGTAATGTGATGAATCAAACTGTTCCATCCAGTGAAACTTTCTAGACATTTTGCATCGAAATATGATTCACGTACGGCATCGTGTCACATATGCGTAGCATTCGACCGGCAATGTGTGCAGTCGCAGCTTGTTTAGTACTGTTTCAGGTTGACGCAGCGTTGCATCCTTGGCCAGCAGGGCCGTTTCCCCGCCGTTGCGTCAGATGATTTCTCGAAACCAGAAAGACGCCTAGAAGATGAGTGAAAAAGGTCAGGGCCTGACGAAGAAGTCGGCCGGACACGTCATTGTCGACACGCTTGCCGCGCACGGCGTGGAACGAGCCTACGTAGTACCGGGTGAAAGCTACCTGGATGTCCTGGACGGGCTGCATAACTCGCCAATCGAAACCGTGGTCTGCCGCCACGAAGGCGGAGCCACCTACATGGCCGAAGCCGAAGGCAAGATGCACCAGCGCCCCGGCGTTGCCATGGTGACCCGCGGACCCGGAGCTGCCAATGCCCACGTCGGCCTGCATACCGCATGGCAGGACTCGACCCCGCTGGTGCTGTTCGTGGGATTGATCCCGTTCGAGCACCGTGAAAAGGAAGCCTTTCAGGAATTCGATCCGAAGGCATGGTTCGGCACCGGCGCCAAGCGCGTCATGATTCTGGACCACGCCGATCGCGCCAGCGAAGTCGTCGCCGAGGCAATGTTCGCCGCGATGTCCGGACGCCCCGGCCCGGTGGTTGTCGGCCTGCCGGAAGACATCATCCGCAACGAAATTTCTGCCGAAATCCACCCGGAAATCCCGGTGGCCACCGGCGGCATGACCGTAACCGACTGGAAGGCGCTGAACTCCGCCCTGCAGGAAGCAGACAAGCCGCTGTTCATCTTCGGTGGCAACGACTGGTCCCACGAGGGTGCCGCGGACTTCACCCGCTGGCTCGAGGAGCACGACCTGCCGGCCGCTGCCGAATGGCGTTGCGAGGGCACCGTGCCTTTCAGCTCGCCATCCTATGTCGGACCGATCGGCTACGGCCGCCCCAAGCCGACCTATGATCTGCTGGAGGAAACTGACCTGCTGATCTTCGTCGGCACGGTTCCCGGCGATGTCATCACCGACGGGTTCAACGTCCGCCAGAACTGGGACAAGAAGAACTTCCTCGTCACCATCGACCCGTCGCTGCGCGGGCGTTCCGGCCCGGTGTCGCACCAGATTGTCGCCAAGCCGGATGTCTTCGTCCGCGACCTGCTGCTGATGGATCTGCCGGTCAAGGAATCCTGGAAGGAATGGACCTCGCGGATGCGTGGCGAGCAGGAGAAGTTCGCCGAGCTTCCACCAGCCCAGCCATCCGAAGGCCAGGCGAAGATGGCCACCATGATGGCCAATCTGGTCGAATCCCTTCCGGAAGATGCGATGGTGACCTTCGGTGCCGGCGAGCACACCAACTGGGCCCACCGCTACTTCCCGACCAACGGTTACGCTTCCATGCTCTCGGCACGCAACGGTTCCATGGGCTACTCGATCCCTTCGGCCGTCGCCGCATCGCTGAATTACCCGGGCCGCCGCGTGGTGAGCATCGCCGGTGACGGCGAGTTCTTGATGAACGGCCAGGAGCTGGCAACTGCCGCCCAGTACGGCGCCACCCCGCTGGTGATCATCATGGACAACCAGCAGTACGGAACCATCCGCACCCACCAGGAACGCCAGTACCCGGAACGTGTCTCCGGAACACAGCTGCTGAATCCCGACTTCGCGTTGATGGCGCAGTCCTTCGGCGGCTTCGGCGTCCGCGTCGAGGATGATGCAGATGTTCCGGCGGCACTGGCAAGTGCGCTGCGGGCTATCGACGAGAATAAGCAGTTCGCGTTGATCCACTTGGTGGTGGAGCAAGGCGTCAAGGCCTACTAGGCGCTTGCTCTCTTCAGCAAACCGTCTGGTCTGCGATGCGCAATTCCAGCGGGTATCGTTTTGGACGATGCCCGCTGGACGATTTTAACCAGGAAGCCGAGGCAGGCCCGAACCTGGTACTGTCCAGCGGCCAGCTTCGGGCCACCGCCGTAGCGCGTAGAAGATCACAACCGCGCGGGCCGTTCTGTCTTGGCACGCGCCCGCTGAGGAAATAAGATGAATTGCTACAGAATCCCGTGAGCACTAGAACCCCGACCACGAGGTGGATAATCTGATGGCACAGATGAGCGAAGAGCTCATTGAGCAGTGGGCCGACGCGACTGCTGAAATCTACAATGAGTCCCTGACTGGCATTAACCTGACCCGTCTGCCTGAGGCAGTGGCCCAGTACGTCGAACTCTTCGCGCAGAGCGAGAACCTGACGTTCAACGGGGATGCCACCCCCACCGATTACTTCGACAATCACCCGTTCCTCGCAGTGACCGCAGTGCTCAACAGCCCTGAGGCGATGGAGGTGCTGGATTCCGACGCGCAGGACGCATTGGACGCTATGGCCGACTTCACCGAGGCCTGGTACAACTTCGACCTCGAGAACGAGCCCGAACTGGGCATCTCCGAGGCAGATGACGACGGCGACGAAGACTGGTAAGTCTTCCCCCGGCTAAGGCCGGCACCCGGCAGCACCATGCTCGCTGGGTGCCGGCCTTTGCCGTTGGATAGCGGGAAATGGATCGCATGGCAACAGCCATGGAACTATTCCATTTGGCCGCCGAGGGTGGCACTATTCGCATATGAGCCAGTTCAGCGTCTTCGAGAGCACCGTGGTCATCCACCTGCCGGTGCACCGTGTCTGGGAGCTGCTTACCGATTGGGCGGCGGCACCCTTGTGGATCCATGGGATCGGTTCCATGCATTCGGACGACCCGGAACTCAAGGTCGGCACCAACCTGGTGTACCGCGTGGCCGGGCATGAACGCGTGTATCGCGTCCATGACCTGATTGAGAACCGCCTGTTGATCCTGCATACCTCGGAAAATCCCGATGGGCTCTCCTACCGCTACGACCTGAAGGATGACGCGGGGCACACCGAGGTAGTGCTGCAGGTGGCGATCATCAATCCGGACCTGACAGTGGAGCAGTGCGAGGAGCTGGCGGCGAATATCCGTGAAAGCGAAGGCGACAAGCTGGACCAGCTGCGGCTCTACGCAGAGCAGGCTCCCTGAGCGGCAGCCGTTGGCGGGCAGCTATTTGGCAGAGCCGGGAGCCGGCGCCGAGGCGTAGGCCTTCGAGTTCTCCAGCTGGCCATTGAAGAGCTGGTCCACGGTGACCGGGGTGTAGCCAGCGGCCTTCAATTTCTTCACCAGATCCGGCACGGCCTTGACCGAGCTCTCATGGATGTCATGCATCAGGATGATCGATCCCGGCTGGACTTCGTCCATGGCGATGCGCACGGTTTTCTTCGGATCATGGTGTTTCCAATCCAGGGTGTCCACATCCCATAGCACCAACGGGTAGGGAACCAGTCGATCATAAACGGCGCCGTGGCTCCCATAGGGAGGCCGGAAGACGGTCGGCTTCTTCCCGGCAGCCTTTTCTACCGCATCGCTGGTCCACCCCAGCTCATGCTCGATCTGCTCCCGGGTCAGCGACGTGAGATCCGCATGGTCCCAGGTGTGGCTGCCCAACTGGTGGCCTTCGGCAGCCATGCGCTTGACCGTCTCGGGGTACTTGGCGATGTTCTTCCCGACGAGGAAGAAGGTCGCTGGCGCATCCGCCGCCTCCAGCTCGTCGAGCAGCCGTCCGGTGTATAGGCCGGGACCGTCATCGAAGGTCAGCGCCACGCAGCGGGCCACGGTGCAGTCCACCTGCTCGCTGGTCGCAGAGGCAGTCGATTGCGCATCGGGCGCAGGTGCAGATACCGGGGAACATGAAACCAGGCAGGCCAGTGACAGCGGCAGCAGCAGGGACCGGCGCGCCACGCCGGGCAAACGGGAAATCATCCTTCCACCATCTCGCCATCCCGCAGCGATGCCCGGGACCTACACGCCCAAAGCCGCTGGGAATTCGATCCGTGCTCGCCTAACGCCAGCTGGCCGGAGCTTCTCAGCCGCGCTCGCCGTCCAGCGCGGCCGGGACTGGGTCCGAGAGCGGATGCGCGATCTCGTCGTGGGCAAATTTCCCTGCCCACCAGGCGATGATTCCGAACAATGGCGAGGCGAGGCCGGCGATGATGAAAATAGCCTGCAGGCTGAGCACCTGGGTCAAGGGCCCGGCGGCCGCCATGGACAGCGGCATCAGCGCCAGCGAGACGAAGAAATCCAGGCTGGAGATCCGTCCGAGTAGATGGCCTGGCACCCGGCGCTGGAGCAGGGTGCCCCAGATGACCATGCCCACGGCGTCGGTGATGCCGAAGGCCAGCAGGATCGCGAACAGCATCCAGGCTTCATCGACATAGCCCACCAAAGCCAGGGGCAGGGTGCCCAGGCACCAGCAAGCGGTCATCAGGCTCAGGTAGCGCCGCGGGAATTTCGCGGAGGCAACCAGCAGCGAGCCGATTGCCGAACCGAGGCCGAAGAAGGCCAGGGCGAAGCTGAACAGCTGCGCATCCCCGTGCAGGTTGCCGCTGACAATGAACGGGAGCAGCACCTCGAAGGGGCCGATGAAGGTGAACACGGAAATGACAGAGAACAGCAGCGTCCACAGCAGCCAGCGGGTGCGCACCGTGTAGCCGATGCCCTCGCGCAGCTGGCGCAGCATCCCGGGCTGCCCCTGGCCGTCAACTGGCCCCGGCGCGTTGTATGCCTTGCGGTTGGGGATCCGGCGCAGCATCAGCAGCGCCGCCAGGTGGACCACCGCGATGCCGACGATGGCATGCGCCGGCGACAGCGCGGCCACCACGAAGCCTGCGGCCATCGGTCCCAGGGCGGTGTGCACCACCGGACGGGCGGTTCCCTCCAGCCCGTTGGCGGCCAGCAGCTGCTCGGCGGGCAGCATCTTGGGCAGCAGTGCGGAGTAGGCCGGGTAGAAGAAGGCCGAACCTGCCCCGGTGCAGAAGCCGGCGAGGATCAGGTGCCACAGCTGCAGGACCTCGGTGATGGCCAGCAGCGCGGTGACGCCCATGACCGCCAGCGACAGCGCCTCGACCAGCATCACGATCCGCCGGCAGGAATGGCGGTCCGCCATGATCCCGCCGAGCAGCACGAAGCAGAGCAGCCCGGCGGCGCTCGCGGTGGCCACTGCTGACAGCTCCATCGGTCCGCCGCCCAAGCGGCGCACCTGGTAGACCATTGCCACGGCCCACATGCCGGCGGCAAAGGTGGAGAAGACGAGAGCGCTGGCCAGCAGGGCGTAGTCGCGGTAGGCGAACGGCTTGATGAGGCGCAGCGCAGAGGTTTTGAGCGCGCTCATGAAAGCTCCTGCGGTAGTGCGTAGGAATTATCATCCATCCAGTGATTGAGTTCTGTCAATCACTGGGTGGGATTAAAAGATTTCTGGGAGCTACTCGGCGTCATGATCAGTTTCCAGGATGGCGGCCAGCTGCACCAGGGTAGCTTCGGCTCCTTCGCCATCGGCCCCGGCCTCGTCCGTGATTGAGGCGGAATCGTACTATCAACAGTTCCTTACTCGCGGGTTCTCCCGATACCAGGAACCGAGGCCAGGATAGCGAGCCCCGTGAACGGCACCGCGCCGAGCGCGATCATCGCGAGTTCCGGTGAACCGTCGAACTTGATGATGCTATGGGTGAAGACGAGTTGGGATGCGGTTTGGAAAGCGACGTGGATACCGACGGCAGTCCACACGCTGCCAGTGACGAGTCGAGCATAGCCCAGCACAAATCCCATGGCAGCGAACAATGACACGTCGAGCGGGTTGGCTCCGCCGCGGAGCAGGACCGCAGTAGCAACGAAGAGCGCAGTCTGCACTCCGATGACCCACCACGAGGACAACCGCTCAGCAAGAACCGCGGACACGTACCCGCGAAACACAAGTTCCTCGGGGATCGCCTCAGATAAGAGCACCGCGAAGAAGAGCAGGACAAGCACAAGCCAGAATTCGGCGGAGGGCGCTGCGACCTGCAATGGGCTGCCGAGTAGCGCGAGAACAAAGAATGTCGCGGCCGCGGGCACAGACCACGCAATGAAGCCCAGGCAGAACGCTCGCAAGTCCCCTACGGCTGTCGTGAAACCGGCAACGTCGAGTCCGCGGTGCCCTGAACAACGAATGAGGGCCAGGAGCATAGCGATAATGAGGCCAGAAATGACAAGTCCACTGAGGATACGGGTCCGCAGGCTCCCATATGAGGTCGGGTCGGATGAGTTGGCCAGGGCCACCGCGAGCAGCAACGCAGCTACCAGGACTCCGATCATGGAGGCAATGCGAATCAGAACCGTCCAAAGGGGTAATGGTATCCGAAGCTCTTGTACAGTAACCGGTTCAGAATCTGTCATCGTTGAGCGTTGCTTCCGTTAGCAGAACATGGCAATCGAGAGTTGCTACGTCGTCATGGCCAGCGATGGGTCGCGGCCTTCACCCGTGGTGGTCAGTATGGGATTTGCCAGCGGTCTCATCTGAAAACCATCAGCTGCCGGCTGGGTATTCCTGCTCTAGGCAAGACCAGCCGGTTGTTGACGAGTTATGCGTTGTCGGCAATTCCGCGCAGCCGCAAGCGTTCTTCGTCCCACTGTGCGGGCGTCAGATCTGGGATGTTGGGAGCTGCGGGGCGCAACCCGACGAAACCGTCCAATTGCTCGCGCACGATGTCCATGTGACCTGCATGGCGATGGGACTCGGCGATCATATGGATCAAGAGACGCTCTACAGTCGTGTGCCGATGCGTTCCCCACCATGTAACAACGGCAGGGGAATTCAGTTCAGAATGATCCAGAACCTCATCGGCTGCGCTGGTTGCCTCACGGTACAGATTCATGGCATCAGCCAAGGTCATATTCGACGGCGGACGGAAATCGGCCTGGGCGTCATCGTCTGCCATGATGTCTCGGATCAGGGGATTCTCAATCTTCTGCCCAAGGCATTCGATGAAGTACCCGGCTTCGGTGACGGCCAGATGAAGCAGCAACCCCATGACGTGGGTGCCTGTTGCTGTCAGCGGCGTCCGTGCTTGGGCATCGCTCAATCCTTCGCATTTCCACAAGATTGCTTCGCGGGCATCGTTCAGATACTCGCGTAATTGGGCCCCTTGGCCACTTTTGTCAATTGCCATGTGCTGAGTCTAGTGTCACGCAGATTCAATGTCCCGAAGGATGCTTGCCCTGGAACATATGGCGGCGGGACCGCCTGCTCCCGCGCCGAGCCCCTCCTCCTAATTAGGGGCATATCCAGTGATTGAGTTCAAATCACCAATGAGCGGGATTCAAAGAAACCGGGGACCATGCGATGGCGCATGATCCCCGGGAAACCGCTGGAAACTACTCGGCGTCGTGGTCGGTTTCCAGGATGGCGGCCAGCTGCTCCAGGACGGCCTCGGCCCCTTCTCCCTCGGCCCGCAGCACGACGGTGGAACCGTATTCCGCGCCCAGGCCCATCAGCGAGAGGATGCTGGACGCGTCCAGCGCCTCGTCGGCGGGTTCGCCCTCGTGGGCGATGGTGACCTCAACGGGCGCTTCGGCCGCGGCCTCGGCGAAGATGGCTGCCGGGCGGGCATGCAGTCCGACGCGGCTTCCGATGATTGCTGTACGTTCTGCCATGATGGCTCCTTCGGGTTTTCGTGAATGGTTGATTGCGGTAAATTCCGGGGGCCTAGAGGCCAAAGCGGTCCAGCTCGCCCAATTGCGCGCGCACGGCACTGCGTGCCGCCTCTGCGGACTCGGCGTCCAGGGCCAGCTGGGCCAGGCGCTGGGCGGTGGCCAGATCCACGGTGCGCAGCACCGCGGCGACCGGTGCCAGGGCCCGCTTGTTCATGGACAGGGTGCTCACGCCCAGCCCCACCAGCACCACGGCCAGGGCCGGGTCGGCGGCGGCCTCGCCGCACACGCCAACCGGCTTGCCACCAGCTGCCTTGGCACCGGCGGCGGTGGCGGCCACCATGTGCAGCACGGCCGGCTGCCAGGGGTCGTTGAGCTCGGCCAGGGCACCGAGCTGGCGGTCCGCCGCCATGGTGTACTGGGTCAGGTCATTGGTGCCGATGGAGACGAAATCGCAGCGCTGCAGGATCTGGCCTGACAGCATGGCCGCCGAAGGGACCTCGATCATCGTCCCGGCGGTGTCCAGCCCGGCTGCCGTGGCAAGCTGCGCGAACTGCTGCGCTTCGGATGGAATGGAAATCATCGGTGCCATCACCCAGACCTCGGCCTGGTGCTCGCTGGCGGCTTGCGCGATGGCTTCGAGCTGGCGTTCGAGCACACCGGGGCTGGCAAGGGTCGTGCGGTAGCCGCGCACGCCCAGGGCGGGGTTCGGCTCGCTGGCATCGGTCAGGAACGGCAGCGGCTTGTCGGCCCCGGCATCCAGTGTGCGCACCACGACCTTCCGGCCGCCGAAGGCGGCGAACACCGCACCGTAGGCTTCGACCTGCTCTTCGCGGGTAGGTTCCTTGTCCTTGCCCAAGAAGCAGAATTCGGTGCGCAGCAGGCCCACGCCCTCGGCTCCCGCCGCGGCTGCCAGCTGCGCGTCGCCGCCGCTGCCCACATTGGCCAGCAGCGGGACATGGTGCCCGTCAGAAAGCTGGCCGGTGCCGGAGAACTCCGGCAGCTCCTCGCGGTTGGCGTAGGTGGCGGCCAGGTGCTCTTCGGCTGCTCCGGGATCGGCGATGACCAGCCCGTCGATGCCGTCGACGAAGACCTGGTCCCCATCGGCCAGCGCGGTGGTGCCGGGCGCCGCCACGACGGCCGGAAGGCCCAGCGAGCGGGCGATGATGGCGGTATGCGATTGCGGCCCGCCATCGGAGGTGACCAGCGCCAGCACCTTCGCCGGATCCAGTGTCGCGGTATCTGCCGGAGCCAGGTCCACCGCGGCCAGGATGAACGGCTCATCCGAGTCGGGGATGCCCGGTGCGGGCACGCCGCGCAGCTGCGCGACGATGCGGGCGCGCACGTCGAGCACGTCGCCGGCGCGTTCGGCCATGTAGCCGCCGAGGGCCGACAGCTGCGTGGCCACCGCATCGGCGGCCTCCCAGATGGCCGATTCGGCGCAGGTGCCGGAGGCGACCAGCTTGGTGGCGGACTTGAGCAGGGTGCGGTCGCTGGCCATCAGCGCGGTGGCCTTGAGCACCGCTTGGGCATCGCCCGTGGCCTGCGCCGCGCGCTCCTTGAGCTGCGCGGCAACCGCTTGCGCGGCCGCGGCCAGGCGCTCGGCCTCGGCTTCCGGGCTGGAGCCTGCCGGCAAAGGGGCGCCGTCTGCGGGCGGGAGGATCGGTTCGGGCATGCGGCGCACGGATCCGATGACCCGTCCGGCGCTGACGCCTACTCCGGTGAATGCCTGGCTCATGCTGCGGCCTTTGCCTCTTCAACGGCTCCCGCGGGGGCCTTGCGGACATATTTCTTCAGGACGATCACCAGCGCCGCGGAAACCAGAGTACCGATGACGGTGGCCAGCAGGAACATCGGCCAGGTGTTATCCATGGCGAAGAAGACGAAGATGCCGCCGTGCGGTGCCTGGGAGAGCACATCGAAGCTCATGATCAGCGAGCCGGTGACCCCGGCGCCCACCATGGAAGCCGGGATGACGCGCAGCGGGTCGGCCGCGGCGAAGGGGATAGCGCCTTCGGAAATGAAGGCGGCGCCCAGCAGCCAGGCCGCCTTGCCGTTTTCGCGCTCGGCGGCGGTGAACAGCTTCGGCGAGAGCGCGGTGGCCAGCGCCATGGCCAGCGGCGGAACCATGCCGGCCGCCATCACGGCCGCCATGATCATCAGCGGGGCGGGGTTCTCCGCAACCGAGCCGGTGCCCAGGCCTGCCACGGCGAAGGAATAGGCCACCTTGTTGACCGGTCCACCCAAGTCCACCGCCATCATCAGGCCCAGGATCAGGCCGAGCACGGCCGCTGCGACGCCGGACATGCCCGAAAGCCAGTCGTTCAGCGCCAGGGTCAGCTTGGCGATCGGCCCGCCGAGGAAGAGGAACATCAGCCCGGAGGCGATGATCGAGCCGAGCAACGGCACGATGACCACCGGCATCAGTCCGCGCATGAAGCGCGGCACGGACCAGGAATTGATCCAGCGGCAGGCCAGGCCGGCGATAAGGCCGCCGATGATGCCGCCGATGAATCCGGCGCCCATGAACCCTGCCACCGCGCCGGCGGTGAAGCCCGGGGCGATGCCGGGGCGGTCCGCGTAGGCGTAGGCGATGTAGCCTGCCAGTGCCGGAACCAGGAAGGACATGGACAGCGAACCGATCTTGAACGCGACGGCGCCGAGATAGGCACCCAGCGGGCCGAACGGCGCATCCAGCTGCGACATCACATCGGCGCCGGGCAGGTTGAACAGCGTGCTGGAACCCAGCACGCCATCGGCCACGCCGCTGATCGAGTACCCGCCAAGCAGGAAGCCCAAGGCGATGAGCAGGCCGCCGCCGGCGACGAACGGGATCATGTAGGAGACGCCGGTGAGCAGTGCGCGCTTCAGGCCTGCGCCGAAGGATTCGCTGCCGGCGGATTCTTCGCTGGACGCGGCGGCACTCCCGGGAACGCGGCGTGCCTGGGGATCTTGGGAGGCGGCGATGGCGTCATTGATCAGCTTTTCCGGCTCGTCGATGCCGCGCTTGACCGGAACCTGGATCACCGGCTTGCCGGCAAAGCGGCCGCGGTCGCGCACATCCACGTCCACCGCGAAAATCACTGCGTCGGCGGCTTCGATGACCGCCGGATCCAGCGGGGTGGAACCCGAGGAGCCCTGGGTTTCCACCGCGAAGTCGACACCCATTTCGCCGGCGGCCTGGGCCAGCGAATCGGCTGCCATGTAGGTGTGCGCGATGCCGGTGGGGCAGGCAGTGACCGCGATGATCTTCTTCGTGGCAACGGCCGGGGCGGCCGGCGCGGCGGGGCTGGCAGCCAGGGAAGCGTCGGGGAGGGAGACCGCCGGGGCGTCGGAGACAACCGCGCGGATCAGCTCGACGATCTCGGCTTCGCTGCCGGCTTCGCGCAGCGAAGCGGTGAAGGATTTCTTCACCAGGGCGCGGGCGAGCTTGGAGAGCAGCTTGAGGTGGGCCTGGTCGGCGCCATCCGGGGCGGCGATGAAGAACACGAGGTCGGCTTCGCCGTCCTTGGCGCCGAAGTCCACCTTCGGTTCCAGGCGGGCCATGGCCAGGGTCGGCTCGGTCACCGCTGCCGAACGGCAGTGCGGAATGGCGATGCCGCCGGGCACCCCGGTAGCGGTCTTGGCTTCGCGGGCCTTGGCATCGGCGGCCAGGGCGGCGGCATCGGTGGCGCGCCCCTGGTTGGCCACCAGCAGGGCCAGCTTCTCGATGACCTCGCTCGTGCTGTTGCCCAGGTCGGCGTCGAGCAGCACGAGCTCTGCGGTGATTAGTTCACTCATGACTCGGTTCCTTGCGTTGAGGTAAGTTCGCTGACGGTTACGGCGCCAGCGGTGAGATCGGATTCTGTCGGGATGGTGGAGCCAGGCAGTTGCGTTGCCGCAGCTCCGTAGGCGACGGCGTTTCTCAGCCGTTCAGGGGCGCTGGCCCCAGCGGCATCGGCCAGCAGGTAGCCGGCCAGCGAGGAATCGCCAGCCCCCACGGTGCTGCGCGGGATGATCGGGGTGTGCGAACCATGCCAGGCGCCCTGCTTGGTGACCAGCAGCGCGCCCTGTGCCCCGAGCGTGGCCAGCACCGCGCCGGCGCCCCGGTCCAGCAGCTGCTGCGCGCAGCTGGCGGCCAGCTCGATGGAGCCTTCCAGTGCCGCTTCGCTGTAGCCGCCAGCCAGCTGCGCCAGTTCCTCGGCGTTGGGCTTGACCAGGTCTGGGATGTGCTGCTGGCCGTGGGCAAAGAGCTCGAGCAGCGGTGCGCCGGAAGTGTCCACGGCGATCTTCGGGCACTTTGCGCCCAGGGCCGCGCGCAATTTTGAGGTCAGCTGCGCATAGAAGCCGGCGGGAACTCCCGGCGGCAGCGAGCCGGCCATCACCAACCAGCTGGCGCCGGCGGCCGCTTCGGCGACCAGCTCGCCGAGCTCGGCCAGCTGCTGCGCATCAAGGGCGGGACCTGGCTCATTGATCTTGGTGGTGGTGCCATCGGGATCGGTCAGGGTGGTGTTGGTGCGCAGCGCTTCGGCGATCGGCAGGTTCCGGTGAGCCAGCTGGTCGTGGGCCAGCGCGGTGACCAGCGGGTCGGTGCTGGCTCCGGGCAGCACGGCCAAGGTGGCGCCACCCGCCGCGGCGATGGCGCGCGAGACGTTCACTCCCTTGCCTGCCGCCTGGACATGGCTGGCCACAGCGCGCTGCACGGCACCGGGAGCCAGCGGCTCGCCCAGCTCGATGGTTTTGTCCAGTGCCGGATTGGCGGTCAGCGTGATGATCATGCGATCACCACCTCGACATCCGCGGCTTCCAGCGCGGCAGCGAGCTCCTCGCCGGGCTGCTGGTCGGTGACCAGGGTGTCGATGTCTTCAAACCGGGCAAAGCAGACCAGGGTTTCCTGGTCGAATTTGGATCCGTCGGCCAGCAGCACCACGCGGCGGGCGCTGGCGACCAGGGCGCGCTTGACGGCGGCTTCCAGCGGGTCCGGGGTGCTCAGGCCGAATCCTGCATGCAGCCCGTTGGTGCCGATGAAGGCGATGTCCGCCCGGTACTGGGAATATTCCTGCACGGTGCGGGCTCCGCTGGAGGCGCCGGTGATGCCGCGGACCCGCCCGCCGATCAGCTCCAAGGCGATATCCGGGCTGTGGACCAGGGCAGCGGCGATGGGCAGGGCATGGGTGATGACCACCAGGCCGTTGCCCGCGGCGCTTTTGAGCATGCGCTCGGCCAGGATTTCCGTGGTGGTTCCCGCGTCGATGACAACTGAGGCGTCGGAGACCGGCAGCAGGCTCAGTGCGCGCTGGGCGATGCGGGCCTTGGGCTCGGAATGGATGGCGGTGCGCACCACGTAGCTTTCCTCGCGGGTGCTCGCCTCGGTGATGGCAACCGCTCCGCCGTGGACGCGGCGAAGGTAGTTCTCGGACTCAAGTTGGGCCAGATCCCGCCGCACAGTTTCCCGGGTGATGTCGAAGCGCTGCGCGAGCTCGGCGACGGTTACTTTCCCGTCAGCTTCGAGCTGCCCAACGATCAGCCGGTGTCGTTCTTCGGCGAACATTCTTGCCTCCGCAATTCCTCATGACCTGCAACACATCAATCTGTGTTTCCATGACTTTATGCCCGATTGCGTGGCATCGTCAAGTAAAAATCTAGGGAAATCTTGGCTTTATTTGGTTTTAAGTGGGTTTCGGGGGAAGGCGAGGAAATTGCATCGCGCATGATTGCGCAGGTGAACTGTACGTTCCTGCCGAATGAGCCGCGGGAAAAGCCCAGTCCCGTCGGCCTGCACGGAAACTCTGGAGCTGTTCCGAACACGTAATGGGTGCATGCAGCTGAATGCTGCATGCACCCACTATGTGGAGCTCCGGACTTTCTAGGCGAGGACCTGTCGCTTCGCGGAAATCACGCCGGTGTTGAATCCGGCCAGGCGCAAACCGCCATGGAAGCGGGCGTGCTCGATCTTCACGCAGCGGTCCATGACCACGTTCATGCCCGCGGCCTCGGCGCGATGGGCCACTTCCTCGTGCCAGGAGCCCAGCTGCAGCCACAGGGTCTTCGCGCCCACGGCCAGGGCCTCGTCCAGCACGCCGGGCAGGTCATCATGCTTGCGGAAGACCTCCACCAGATCCGGGGTCTCCGGAAGATCGGCGAGCGACTTGTACACCGGCTGGCCCAGGATCTCATCGAGTACCGGGTTGATGAAGTACACCTTGTACCGTGAAGAGGAGAGCAGGTAGGTAGCCACGAAGTAGCTGGCGCGCGACGGCTTGTTCGATGCGCCGACAATGGCGATGGTCTTCGTCTCGCGCAGGATCTCCAGGCGCTGCGCGGCTCCCGGGCCTTCCCAGGTGGTTTCAACGGCAGTCATTAGTTTGCTCCCTTCGAAGCGGTTGGCAATGCGCAGGCGGAACCGTCATAAGTTGGCGCTTCGAACTGCGCGGCGGAACCGGCGGCAGCCTCCTGCGAAGCGGCCAGTGCCTGGTCCAGATCCCAGAGGATGTCCTCGACGTCTTCAAGGCCCACGGACAAGCGGATCAAGTCTTCCGGCACGCCAGCGGAGACCAGCTGCTCGGCGCTCAGCTGCTGGTGCGTGGTGGAGGCGGGGTGCAGCACCAGGGTGCGGGCATCGCCGATGTTGGCCAGGTGGCTGGCCAGTTGCAGCGCCTCGATGAACTTGGCACCGGCTTCGCGTCCGCCCTTCACGCCGAAGCTGAAGACCGAGCCGACGCCCAGGGGCAGCAGCTTCTTGGCCTGCTCGTGCTGCGGGTGGGAATCCAGGCCTGCGTAGTTCACGTAGGTGACGCGCTCATCGGATTCCAGCCAGGCGGCGACCTGCTTGGCGTTGGACAGGTGGTTGTCCATGCGCTGCGGCAGGGTCTCCAGGCCCTGCAGCAGCTGGAATGCCGACTGGGCCGGCAGCGACGGACCAAAGTCGCGCAGCTGCTCGCTGCGCAGCTTGGTCAAGAAGCCGTATTCGCCGAAGTTGTCCCACCAGGAGACGTTGCCGTAGCTGGCTACCGGCTCGGTCATGGTGGGGAACTTGCCGTTGCCCCAGTTGAACTTGCCCGACTCGATGACCACGCCGCCCAGGGTGGTGCCGTGCCCGCCGATGAACTTGGTGGCCGAGTGGATCACGATGTCCGCGCCGTGCTCGATGGGGCGAAGGATGTATGGGGGAGTGAGCGTCGAGTCCACTACCAGCGGGATGTTGTGGCGGTGCGCCACCTCGGCCAGGCCCTTCAGATCGGCGATGTCGCCGGACGGGTTGGCCACCACCTCGGTGTAGACGGCCTTGGTGTTCTCCTGGATTGCGGCTTCGAAGTCCGCGGGATCGTTGGAGTCGATAAAGGTGGTGTCCACGCCGAAGCGGCGCAGCGAGACATCCAGCTGGGTGATGGTGCCGCCGTAGAGCTTCGAGGAGGCGACAATGTGGTCGCCGGCTTGGGTCAGCGCCGCGAAGGTGACGAATTCCGCGGCCATGCCCGAGCCGGTGGCTACCGCGCCGATGCCGCCTTCCAGCGAAGCCATGCGCTCTTCGAAGGCCGCCACGGTCGGGTTGCCGATGCGTGAGTAGATGTTGCCGTACTTCTGCAGGGCAAAGAGGTTGGCCGCATCGTCAGCGTCCTTGAACACGAACGACGTGGTCTGGTAGATGGGCACTGCGCGTGAGCCATGCTCGGCATCGGGGGTGCCTCCGGCATGCAGGGCGCGGGTGCGGAATCCAAACTTGTGATCTGCCATGGTGGCTTACGACTCCTTGTCGATTGGGGTTTCGCGTGCACCGCAGGGCGGGCCGCGATCGAGGCAGGAATCCCGGAATCAATGTCGCTTCCTGCCGTTCTCCAACGGGTAAGCGGCTGCATCGTTTCTGGCGGTAGCACCGTAACCACCGGATGTGGCAGGTTGCTGCGGCGTCATCGAACCAGATCTCTCAGCCGCTCGGGATGGTGTAATAATCTTCGCAACATGACCGTTCGTGACCCAACTATGAGTCGTAACGTTGCGTATCGGGCCTGTGATCGGAGATTCTTCGACATCTATGGCACCGGTAGGCTGGAGTCATGGATACTTCGCTGGCACTGGTTCGACACGGGCAGACCGATTGGAACCTTGCAGGCCGACTGCAGGGGCAAACCGACATCCCGCTGAACGAAACCGGACGCGAGCAAGCTCGCGAAGTCGGGCGCAAGCTCATCGGCCAAGACTTTTCGCTCATTCTGGCATCCCCTTTGGCGCGTGCCCGGGAAACTGCCGTGCTGATTGCCCAGCAGATCGGGGCAGAAACGGGCAACGCAGTTCCGGAACTCATTGAACGCGGTTTCGGCCCGCTGGAGGGCCGGATCATGGCGGAGGTCAGCGACGAGGAATCGGCTGCCGCCGCAGACCAGATTGAGCCGCGTGCGCACATCTTGATCCGCGCGGTGCCAGCGCTGCTGGGCCTAGCCAGCAAGCATGCCGGACGCAAGATCATGATTGTGAGCCATGGGGCCACCATGCGCACCATTCGCGACGCCTTGGCAGGAACCAGACAAGCCCAAGGCGTGGAGAATGGCGAAACTATCGACGTGGATTTGGCCCGGCTTGAGCAGCTCGCCGGTGAATCCGACTTGGTGGCATTCTAGGAATCCGTGCGGCAGCGGGGTGAATGAAAAAATTTTTCATTCACACCTCACAGAACAGGTGGCCGTTGCGTTTACATGGTGAGAGGCCAGCAGGTCGCGAAATCCCAGGAGAGCCATGCAAGCACCATTCGAGCGGATAGTCCAAGACTATGGACTGAACGTCCTGCGTGTTTGCCGCGCCCTGCTGGATGAGCACCGCGCGCAAGATGCCTGGTCCGAAACCTTCCTCGCCGCGCTCAAGGCGTACCCGCAGCTGCCAGATGATGCCAATGTCCTGGCGTGGCTGGTGCGCATTGCCCGGAACAAGGCCATTGACGAGTTGCGCAAGCATAAGCCGGAGATCCTTAATGACCAGGACATGGATGGTCCCGCGTCCGGGATGAACCGGCCGGATCTGCAGTTGGACAATCTTCAGCTCTGGCACGAGGTGAATCAGCTTCCCGGCAAGCAAAGGCAGGTCGTGGCCTATCGGTACCTGGGCGGGATGAGCTACGCGCAAATTGCCGAAATCCTTTCGGGCAGCGAAGCCGCTGCCCGCAGGGCCGGTGCCGACGGGATCAAGAACCTGCGGGTCCGGCTAGACGACCAGGAACTATGGCGGGAGCAGCCATGAACGAAAAAAATTATCAGCAGCAGGCGACGGCCGCTGAAATGCAAACCCTCGACGCGCTGCAAGGCCAGCTCGCTGAAAAAGCCCGCGCGCTTGAACTTGTCGATGTCGCCTATCGGGTGGTCGACAGCCCAGTGGGTTCATTGCTGCTGGCCAGCACCGATGCCGGGCTGGTGCGGGTGGCATTCGAATCCGAGGGCCACGACCGGATACTTGAGCTGCTCTCGGAAAAGCTCAGCCCACGCATCCTGCGCGACAAGTCGAGCCTGGATGGGACCGCCCGGCAACTCGATGAGTACTTCGCGGGCACACGGCACAGTTTCGAGCTCCCGGTGGATCTGCAGCTCTCTACGCAGTTCCGCCGCCAAGTGCAGCTGGAACTGGGGCATATCGATTACGGGCAGACCCTCAGCTACGCCCAGCTGGCGCAGCAGATCGGCAAGCCGAAGGCGGTGCGAGCCGTCGGCTCAGCGTGCGCCACCAACCCGATTCCCATCGTGCTGCCCTGCCACCGCGTGCTGCGTACCGATGGTTCGCTGGGTGGCTACCTGGGTGGCTTGGAAGCCAAGACGGAACTGCTGAAACTGGAGAATCCGGACTTCGCCGGCAGCGCGGCGACGTTGTTCTAGCGGCCAAAAACTGCATAAAAAAAGTGCTGGGCTGTTGCTCCCCACCAGGGGAGCAACAGCCCAGCACTATCTGCCAGAAGCTAGCGGCCGGTTAGCGGCTACTTGGCCAGCAGTTCGAAGCGATCCGCGTCCATGAGCTTGGCCCATGCAGTAGCGAAGTCCTTGACGAACTTCTCCTTGGCGTCGTCCGAGGCGTAAACTTCGGCGAGAGCACGCAGTTCCGAGTTGGAGCCGAAGACCAGGTCCACGCGGCTGCCGGTCCAACGGCCGTCGGTGGTGGTGTAGGTCTGCTCGTCAGCCGACGGGGTCCACTCCAGACCGAGTTCCAGCAGGTTCGCGAAGAAGTCGTTGGTCAGAGCGCCCGGGGTGTCGGTGAAGACGCCCTTGTTCGAGCCGTCCCAGTTGTTGCCGATGACACGCAGGCCGCCGAGCAGCACGGTCATCTCCGGAGCCGACAGGCCCAGCAGGTTCGCGCGGTCGATCAGCAGGTACTCGCTAGGCAAGTTCAGGAAACCGGAGTCGTAGTTGCGGAAGCCGTCAGCGACTGGCTCCAGCCAAGCGAACTGCTCCACGTCGGTCTGCTCCTGGGTTGCGTCAACGCGACCCGGGGTGAATGGAACCTCGACTTGCTGTCCGGCTGCCAGGGCAGCCTGCTCAACACCGACGTTGCCGGCCAAGACCACAACATCGGCGAAGGATGCCTTGATCTCGGAGGTGGCGTTGAACTGGTCAACGATTTCCTCGAGCTTGGCGATTACTGGCTTCAGCTGCTCCGGCTGGTTCACTGACCAGGAAACCTGCGGCTCCAGGCGGATGCGGCCGCCGTTTGCGCCGCCGCGCTTATCCGAAGAACGGAAGGTCGCTGCGGCCTTCCACGCGGTGGAGACCAGCTGCTGCACCGAAAGGCCAGCGTCGTTGATCAGGGACTTCAGCTCGGCGATTTCCTTGGCACCCAGGGTGGTTTCTGGAGCAGCCGGCAGCGGATCCTGCCAGAGCAGGTCCTCGGCTGGAACCTCTGGGCCGAAGTAGCGGGACTTCGGGCCCATGTCGCGGTGGGTCAGCTTGAACCAGGCGCGGGCGAAGGCGTCGGCGAACTTGTGCGGGTTCTCCTTGAAGTTCTTGGAGATCGGACCATAAATCGGATCGAAGCGCAGTGCCAGGTCGCTGGTCAGCATGCGCGGTTCGCGCTTCTCCAAGGTGTCGAACGCAGGCTGAACCAGGCCGGCTCCGCCGCCGTTGACCGGGCGCCACTGCTTGGCACCTGCTGGCGACTCGAACAGTTCCCACTCGTAAGCGAACAGGATGTGGAAGAACTCGTTGTCCCAACGGGTTGGGTGGTAGGTCCAGGTCACTTCCAGACCGGAGGACACGGTGTCTGCACCCTTGCCGGTGCCGTGGCCGTTCTTCCAACCCAGGCCCTGCATTTCCAGCGGAGCTGCTTCTGGATCCGGACCGATCTTGTCATCGGCGTGGGCGCCGTGGGTCTTGCCGAAGGTGTGGCCGCCAGCGATCAGCGCTACGGTCTCTTCGTCATTCATGCCCATGCGGCGGAAGGTTTCGCGGATGTCGATGGCCGAAGCCAGCGGATCCGGGTTGCCGTCTGGACCCTCGGGGTTCACGTAGATCAGGCCCATCTGGACTGCAGCCAGAGGGGCTTCCAGGTCGCGCTTGCCGGTGTAGCGCTCGTTGTCCAGCCACACCTTTTCAGGGCCCCAGTAAACGTCGTCGTCAGCTTCCCAGACGTCCTTGCGGCCGCCGGCGAAGCCGAAGGTCTCGAAGCCCATGTCCTCCAGAGCCACGTTGCCGGCCAGCAGGATCAGGTCGGCCCAGGAGATGGCCTGGCCATACTTCTTCTTTACCGGCCACAGCAGGCGGCGAGCCTTATCCAGCGATACGTTGTCTGGCCACGAGTTCAATGGGGCGAAGCGCTGCTGGCCTGCGCCGCCGCCGCCACGCCCATCGTGGGAGCGGTAGGTGCCGGCGGAGTGCCAAGCCATGCGGATGAAGAACGGACCATAGTGTCCGAAGTCTGCTGGCCACCAGTCGTGGGACTGGGTCATGATCTCGGCCAAGTCGGCCTTCAGGGCCTCCATGTCCAGTGCGTTGAACGCCTCGATGTAATCGAAGTCCTCATCCAACGGGTTCGATACCTGCTGGTTCTTAGCAAGGATCTTCAGGTTCAGCTTGTTCGGCCACCATTCGGTATTGGCGTTGCCCTGGGTTGGGTGAACTCGACCCGCGCCAACTACTGGGCACTGACCTGCGGTCGTCTCAGACATGTGCTCTTCCTTCCGGATTTTTTAGGGGATTGTGCGGTTCATGTCCGCCACGCGGGAACGAGTCCTGCGTGATGGCAAATCTAGGGGTTTACTACGACATCTTTCTGCGCATTCGTAGCCTGGCAATCAGGGCAGGTGCCCCAGTAGATCACTTCGGCCTCGTCGATGCTGAAGCCGTGATCGTTGGACGCATGCAGGCACGGGGCGCCGCCGACAGCGCAGTCGACGTCCGCCAGCTTGCCGCACTGGCGGCACACCACATGGTGGTGATTGTCGCCAACGCGGGCTTCGTAGCGGGCGGTATGGCCCTGCGGCTGTATCTGCCGGATGACTCCCAGCTTCGTGAAAAGCTTCAGCGAATCGTAGACAGCTTGGTGCGACACATTGGGGTGCCCTTCGCGAACGGCCGAAATGATGGTTTCGGTATCAGCGTGCGGGTGCGCAGCGACAGCGGACAGTACCGCAACGCGGGGTTGTGTAACCCGCATCGATGCCGCCTTCAGCACCTGCTCGATCCCTGCCTTTGATGTCATGTAACCAGCATGCCCGCTTATTTTGAATGAGTCAAGATAAGTTCGAATGTATTACAGGTTACAAGTTGGTGAGTGGCAACAATGCGCCGAAAGAGCTTCTGTGCAGGAAGTATGCCTTTTGAGGCATGCCTTGGCGGAGGGGAATCGAAGCTGAGGTGATTGTTGAATTCCGGATATTCGAGACGAATAAACGAAGTGGAGAATGGTTCATTCCGATTTCGGAGGTAATTCGGGGCGGGGAAGGATTTAGCGGAAGCGGAAACCGGAAATTCGAGTGAGGCGAGGAAGCTCACACGGATCGCGGCACCAGCGAAAACATCTTGATCCAGTGCGTATCCAACGTTGAAAATGGCGTGAAATCAAGGATCTGATTTGACCCTCGGTGAGATGTCGACAATGCTGGAAAAGGCCCATTTTGGATTTATCGTGTCAATTCCGTGCTAAATCGGGTCACTTCGCAGGAACATTTCGCGGGATATTTGCGCAGAATAGCTGTTTCTTTCAGGCAGTTCTGACGCTGGATTTAGAGACAACGGACCGACACCCGAAAAGCAATTCGCAATCAATCACACTGCATGGCGATCGTTGACTCTAGAAACGATGGCTGGGCAGATTCCGTCTGGAACTTCTCCACGGGATCTCACCAGTGAAGGAAGAACGCAATGAAGCAGACGGATCAATCAATCGTAGACCTCGTTGAGGAACTGCATTCAGTTCGCCACAGGCGACCTAAGAAGTACTCCCTTTCCGGTACGGATTATTGGGTATTCGGAATCGCCGGCGTTATCGCGCTGGCATTCATCATTTGGGGTTTCTCCACCCCGTCGGGGCTGGGCAAGGCCTCCAGCGCAGCCTTGGACTGGGTTATCACCAACACTGGTTGGCTTTTTGTCATCGCCGCCGCATTATTCGCGGTCTTCGCTATTGTCGTAGCAGCGAAGAATTTCGGGCGCATCCCGCTGGGCAAGGACGGTGAATCGCCACAGTTCTCCACGGTTTCGTGGATCTCGATGATGTTTGCCACCGGCATGGGCATCGGACTGGTCTTCTACGGGGTCGGCGAACCGCTGTACTTCTACATGTCGCCTCCTCCGGGAACCGTGGAAGGCTCCACCAACGAGGCACTGAGCACCGCTATGGGCACCACGCTCTTCCACTGGACGCTGTTCCCATGGGCCATGTACGCGATTGTCGGCTTGGGCATGGCCTACGGCAGCTTCCGGCTGGGACGCCCGCAGCTGTTCTCCGCCATGTTCAGCTCGCTCTTCGGCGACCGCGCCATCCACGGCTGGGGCGGCCGCACGATTAACATCCTGGCTATCATCGCCACGCTCTTCGGCTCGGCCTGTTCGCTGGGCCTTGGCGCATTGCAGATTGGCGGCGGCATCCAGGCCACCGGGATGATGGAGAAAGTCGGTTCCGGCGTTCTGGTGGTCATCATCGCGATTTTGACTGCCTTGTTCGTTGCTTCCGCTGTTTCCGGCATTGAGCGCGGCATCCAGTGGCTGTCTAACACCAACATGGTGCTGGCAGTGATCATCGCGTTGATCGTATTCATTGGCGGTCCAACGCTGTTCATCCTTAATGTCATCCCCAACGCCATTGGCTCCTTCATTGGCGACTTGCCGGAGATGGCTTCGCGCACGGCGGCTGGCGATGTTGCAATGTCTGATTGGCTGTCCTCGTGGACCGTCTTCTACTGGGCCTGGTGGATCTCCTGGAGCCCATTCGTCGGCCTGTTCATCGCCCGCATCTCCCGCGGCCGCACGATTCGCCAGTTCGTTACCGGCGTGCTGCTGGTGCCATCGACTGTCACCTTGATCTGGTTCTCGATCTTCGGTGGCGGCGCAATCGGCATTCAGGAACGTGCCGAACGCGCCGGGGAAACCGGGGAAAAGCTGGCCAATATCGTCGATGGCGCCCCAGACATCAACTTCGATCTGATCCTCTTCGACATGCTCGGCCGCCTGCCGCTGGCAGGCTGGGTGGCTACCGTGCTGATGGTCGTCACCGTGCTGCTGATTGCGATCTTCTTCGTGACCGGCGCAGACTCGGCCTCGATCGTGATGGGTGCGCTCAGCGAACGCGGCGCCGAAGAGCCAACCAAGAAGGCGGTGATCTTCTGGGGCGTGGCCACCGGTGCTGTTGCCGCGGTGATGCTGCTGGCTGGCGGTGATCATCCGGCGGAGGCATTGAACGGCCTGAAGAACATCACCATTGTTTCGGCGCTGCCGTTCGTCATCGTGATGCTGCTGCTCTGCGTGGCGTTGTGGAAGGACTTGAGCAACGATCCGCTGGTGCTGGGCGACAAGGTGGCCCGCAAGGTGCTTGAGCATTCCGTGGGCCAGGCGATTGACCGCCATGAGGGCAGCCAGTTCAGCTTGATGACCACCGAAATTCCTTTGGTCAGTGCCGATGGCAAGGAGGCTGAAGTGAAGATCTTCGCCACCGAAGCCACCGAGGCCACCATTGACCCGGTGGAGGACGGCAAGAAAACTGAGGGCGACGGCGAGAGCCCGAAGCCAACTGCCGGGGAGTAATTACCGGCAAAGCAAGTGAAGCTTCTTCCCGATTCCGGGAAGAAGCTTCACTTTATTCAACCTCTGGAGGCTTGGCCTGGCTGATTAGCCGCGAGCGCGGCAGATCGCGTTGATCTCCGGGATGCACGGCTCATTCTGCAGACTTGTCGTGTCGCCGAGCGTGGTGCCCTCGAACAACTGGGTGAGCAGGCGGCGCATGATCTTGCCAGAACGCGTCTTGGGCACATCTGGAACCAGGACGATTTCACGCGGCTTGGCAATCGGGCCGATCTGGACCGCGACGGTCTCGCGAAGCTCGGCGATGAATTCGGCCTGCCGGGCAGCGAGATCCGCATCAGGCGACTCGGCGATCAGGGTCTTGTCCAGCGGCACCACGAAGGCGGTAGCAGCGTGTCCGGTCTTGGGATCCGGGGTGGGGCAGACGCCGGCTTCCACCACACCGGGGTTGGTGACCAGCGCCGACTCGATCTCGATGGTGGACAGCCGATGGCCGGAAATGTTGATCACGTCATCGGTGCGGCCCAGGATGTAGATGTCGCCGTCCTCATCGAAGCGGGCACCGTCACCGGCCAGGAACCAGCCTTGCTCGACGTATTGTTCCCAGTAGCTGGTGTAGTAGCGTGCCGGATTGCCCCAAACGGTACGGGCCATCGACGGGCCGGTGCGGGTAATGACAATATTTCCCTGCTCGTTGGCCGGCATGCTGCGGCCATTGGCGTCAACGATGTCCACCGAAATGCCCGGCAGCGGACGTGCGGCGCAACCCGGCTTGAAGTGCTCATCCGTAGGCAATGGGGAAAGCACTGTCGCGCCGGACTCCGACTGCCACCAGGTATCGACCATGGGCAGGCCCGCCGCGGTGTCGCGGCCAATCTGCTGGCGGAACCATTTCCACGCCTCGGGGTTGACCGCTTCGCCCACGGTGCCGCCGATCTTCACCGACGACAGGTCATATTCTGCCGGGATGCCGTCGGGGAACCAGCCCATCAGCGAGCGGACCAAGGTGGGAGCGGTGTAGTAGCTGGTGACCTTGTAGCGTTCGATGACCTCGAAGTGCCGGCCCGGATGCGGGGCGTTGGGCACGCCCTCGTAGATGACCTGGGTGACGCCGTTAGCCAGTGGACCGTAGATCTCGTAGGTGTGGGCGGTGACCCAGGCCAGGTCAGCGGTGCACCAGTGCACATCGTGCCCGCGCTGGGACTCGTCTGGATTGGCGAACAGCATGTTGTAGCTGGTGGCCGCCTGCGTCAGGTAGCCGCCGGTGGTGTGCACCAGGCCCTTGGGCTGGCCGGTGGTTCCCGAGGTGTACATGATGAACAGCGGCGTCTCGGAGTCGAAGAACTCCGGGGTGTGCTCGGTGGACTGGGTATCAACCACCTCATGCCACCAGACGTCGCGGCCCTCGGTCCACGGGATCTCATCTCCGGTTCGGCGGATCACCAGCACCTTTTCGATTTCGTTCTCGCCGGCAACTGCCGCATCGGCGTTGTCCTTGACCGGGACCGAGGTGCCGCGGCGGAACTGGCCGTCGGTGGTGACCAGCACCTTCGCTTTGGTGTCTTCCACGCGGAACTTCAGCGCTTCGGCAGAGAACCCGCCGAAGACCAGCGAGTGGATGGCGCCGATGCGGGCGCATGCCAAGGTGATGACGATGGTTTCAATGAGCACCGGCAGGTAGATGACCACGCGGTCGCCCTTCACCACGCCCAGGGATTCCAAGGCATTGGCAGCTTGGGAAACCCGCTCCTGCAGATTCTTGTAGGTGACTGCAACGCGGTCGCCGGGTTCGCCTTCGAAGTACAGCGCAACCTTCTCGCCGCGTCCTGCGGCGACGTGGCGGTCGGCGCAGTTCACTGCCGCGTTCAGCTTGCCGCCGAGATACCAGGAAATTTCCGGGCCGCGCTGCGCCTGGGGGTCAGCCGGAATGATGCGGCTGGTGGTGTGCCACGGGGTGTCCCAATCCAAAAGGTGCGCCGCTTCGTCCCAGAATTCCTGGCGTGCCGCCTCTGATTCAGGTGCTGAGGTTGTTGCCAATTCGGTGGTCATTGCAAACTTTCTTTGGTGGGGGAAGGGATAGCGTTGCCAGCCGGTGCTAGCTCGTCCGGGGCTAGGTCCAGCGTTTGATCGCCCAGCGTTCGGCTATCGATAGCAGGGCATCGGTGATTTTTCCGAAGACGGCCAGCAGCACGATGGTCATGATCAGGCGGTCCAGGCGGCCATTGTTCTGCGAATCGGTGAGCAGGAAGCCCAAGCCCATCGACGCTCCGAGCAGTTCAGCCGCGACCAGGAAGAGCCACGCTTGGGCCAGTGCCAAGCGCAGTCCGGAGAAGATGGAAGGGACTACCGCGGGCAGCTGGACTGTGCGCAGCAGCTTCAGTCCCTTCAAGCCGAAGGAGCGAGCGGCCTCGATCAGGTGGGCATCGACATGGCGCAATGCCAAGGCGACGGTGGTGA
This sequence comes from Glutamicibacter sp. ZJUTW, assembly GCF_008370855.1. NCBI lineage: Bacteria > Bacillati > Actinomycetota > Actinomycetes > Micrococcales > Micrococcaceae > Glutamicibacter > Glutamicibacter sp. ZJUTW. The sequence goes on from NZ_CP043624.1 coordinate 260,687, forward strand.
AGACCGGGAAGAACGCGCCGATGATCACGAGCGTGACCTTGGAATCTTCGCCCATTTTCATCCAGAGCACCAGCAACGGAACCCAAGCCAGCGAAGGGACGGCGCGCAGGGCGCTGATGCTTAGGCCCAGAAACGCATCTGCCAATTTGGACAGGCCGACGAGGGCGCCCAGCGCCAGGCCGAGCAGGGAACCAAAGGCGAAGCCGAGCAGAACACGCTGGGTGGAAATGCCGATGTGCTTGCCAAGATCGCCATCTTCGAGGAGCTCAAAGGCGGCGGCAACGACCGAGCCTGGAGTCGGCAGCGTCCACGGGGCAACGGTGCCGCTCACCGTGACGAATTGCCAGACAGCCAGGGTGGCCAGCGGCAGGATCAGCGCAAGCAGCCATTTGGGTGCTCGCAGGATCGTTGCGGCGATGCCTGCCTTGTGCTTGGCAGGTGTCGGATTTTCCCGGGTATCAGCTACGTTTGCGGTGCTCATCGCTGTTTACTCTCCGGAGATCTTCGTAGCATCTGCCTTGAGGGCAAACTGGTCGTCAACGAGGGTTGCCAGTGCTTCATCTACGGATTCCTGCTTGGAAACATCGCCGCTGGCCACCAGGGTGGGGCCAATGTTGCTCAGCACTCCGGTGAATTTGGCGTCGGGAACCGCCGGAACGTCCAGATTGGAGCGTTCCTCGATCACGGTCTTGGCAACTTCTGGTTCGAGCCCTGCAATGTCGGCCAGGATCTCAGCGGTTTCCCCAGGGTTCTCGGCAGCCCAGCCGCGAGCCTTCTCATAGGCGTCGACCACGAGCTGGGCCAGTTCGGGGCTCTGCTCGATGAAATCTTCGCGGGCGTTCAGCGCACCGTAGGTGTTGAAGTCCAGGTTCCGGTAAACCAGCTGCGCGCCGTCTTCTTCGGCGGCGGCCATGATTGGATCCAGGCCGCTCCAGGCATCGACCGAACCGTTGACCAGCGCGGTGCGGCCATCGGCATGCTGCAGGTTCTGCAGCTTGATGTCATCTTCGCTCAGTCCCGCGGTGTCCAGAGCCTGGAGCAGGAAGAAGTAGGGATCGGTGCCCTTGGTGGCGGCCACGGTCTTGCCTGCCAGGTCTTCAACGGACTCGATCTTTGAATCCTTGTCCACTACCAGGGCTGCCCATTCCGGCTGGGAGTACAGGGCGACGGTCTTGATTGGTGCACCGTTGGAACGGTTCAGCAGCGCTGCGGAACCGGCGGTGGAACCGACATCAATAGCACCGGCGCGAAGCGCCTCATTGGCCTTGTTGGAACCTGCGGACTGGATCCACTCGACGTCAACGCCCTGTTCCTTGGCGGCCGCATCCAGCCATCCCTTTTCCTTGAGCACCAGGCTCAGCGGGTTGTACGTGGCAAAGTCGATGGACAAGGTCTGATCACCGGAGTCGGCCGTAGCGTTTTCGCCAGCGCAGCCGGTCAGGGCAACTGCGCCCATGAGCAAAGCGGCGGCGGACAGTGCGGTGCGGCGGGAGAAGCGGTTCAAGAGCATGGAGAATCCTAGAATTATGCGTGCAAGCGGATGGACGATAGGGCAAAGAGCAAGGATCGCCGAGGATCCAATGCGTTCCCTGGATTAATGGTTGGTTGGGTCGACGCCGAGCAGGCGCAGCAGGTGCAGGCGATCGGCAACGAACTTCTCGTCCGTGTGCCGGCGCGGTTGCCCGGCGGAGATCGCTAGGTCTTCGATGACACCAGCCGCGCCGTTCCCGGTGCTGCGTCCCAAGACGATAACGCGGTCAGCCAAGGTCAAAGCCTCGTCCACGTCATGGGTCACCATGAGTACCGTGGTGGGGAATGATGCGTGAATTGAGAGCAGCAAATCCTGCATCTTCAGGCGGGTCAGGGCATCGAGTGCGCCGAAGGGCTCATCGAGAAGCAATACGCCCGGGCGGCGGGCCAGCGCGCGAGCCAGCGAAACACGCTGGGCCATGCCGCCGGAAATCTCCCGCGGGCGCAGGCTGGCTGCATGGCTCAGCCCGGTCAGCTCGATCAGCTCATCAATCAGCGCGTCGCCAGAGGCCTTCTCGGTTCCTGGGGCCAGACCCAGCGCAATGTTCTCGCGCACCGATCGCCACGGCAGCAGCCGTGGTTCCTGGAAAGCAACGGCGCATAGCTCGTTGATGCCGTTGACCTCGTGGGTGCCTGTGCGGATGTCACCGGTGGAGGGGTGGTCCAACCCGGAGACCGAACGCAGCAGCGTGGATTTTCCGCAGCCGCTGGCGCCTAGGATCGCGAGTACTTGGCCGGCTGGAATGTGCAAGTTGATGTCGGCCAGCACGGTGCGGCTTTCCTTCTTTGTGGTGAAGGTCCGCGACACGTTGCTGAATTGGACGTCCAGTGCGGTTGAGGTGGTTGAAGTTGCCTCGGGCGCTGCAATGGTAAGAGCCATATCAATCTCCATCGGTCCTGGCGGTAGCACCGGCCTGCGGAGGTGGAGCTCCGAAGGTGGTTGCTGCGGCGTCAAAGAGCCAGATCTCTCGGCCGCTCGGGATGGTTACCCTTCTATTACAGCGAGTCGAACGATTTGGACGCAAATCTTGCGTAACATGAAAAAATCTTCGACAACTGCGTCACATTGCCCAGAAATTTCGTTATTTATTTCACCTAGGTCCGGTTTGATCGACTGCAAGCCAATCCGTGCAACTCATCTTCGATGGGACGGCGATTAGGCTGTGGGAATTGAGCCTAGGGCCTCCACGCTCTGAGGCGAAATATGACTTCGCGGCTTGGAAGGGCCGGATTATTACCGTTACAAATGAATGACGACCCATCCAGAGCGGCTGAGAGATCTGGCTCCATGACGCCGCAGCAACCACCCGAAGAGCGGGACGGTGCTACCGCCAGGACCGATGGAAAGAATTGAGAACCCTGATGCCTATTGGCGAATCACCGAATGCCCCAGGGCTGGACTTCAACCAGCTCAGCGATCCTTCGCAAGCCAGCGCTCTGGAACTGGACAAGTTCGAGGAGCAGCTGCCCACCCGGCAGCTGCTCAAGATCACCCCTGGCCCCGGCGCGGATGAGCAGTACGACCGGCTGGCCGAAATCTTCCGCCCGGTCTTCGCCCAGATCGCCGCGACCGCCAAGGACCGCGACCTGAACCGCGTGCTTCCCTTCGAGCAGGTAGGCCTGCTGAACCGCGAGCGCTTCGGCGCACTGCGCCTTCCCGTGGCCGACGGCGGCTACGGTGCGCGGCTGGTGGATGTCTTCCGCCTGCTCATCGAGCTCTCCGAGGCCGACTCCCATGTAGGCCAGCTGTGGCGCGCGCATATCGCTTTTGTCGAGAATGTGCTGGCACTGGAAGACGAGGCGCTGCGCAAGAAGTGGGTGGCCCGCATCGCCGCCGGGCAGATTGTCGGCAACGCCTACACCGAGCGCGGCGGCAACGCCCTGGGCACCTTGAATACGAAGGCCAGCTTCGTGGACGGGCGCTGGGTAGTCGACGGCGAGAAGTACTACTGCACCGGCACCATCTTTGCCGACTGGACCACTGTTGCGGTGGCCCACCCTGAGCTTGCCGGACGCCAGATCGCGGTGGTGTCCACCCAGCGCAGCGGCGTCAAGATCCTCGATGACTGGGACGGATTCGGCCAGGGCCTGACCGGAACCGGCACCACCGAATTCCATCAGGTCCCGGTGGACTGCTTCATGCCGCAGCAGCGCAACGACTCCGAAGCGGCGATCTTCCAGCTGGTGCTCATGTCCGTGCAGGCAGGCATCGCCCGCGCCGCGCTGAACGACCTGCGCAGCGCCGTGCAGGCACGCACCCGCATCTTCACCACCGGAACCGGGGTGCCGGTGTACCAGGAACCCCAGGTCCTGCAGCTGGTGGGCGAGGTGTCCGCGGAGTCCTTCGCCGCTGACTCGGTGGTGATCGGCGCGGTGCTCGAAGTCGAGGCGGCCCTGGGCGATCCGGGACTGAACGACGAGGAACGCTATGCGGTCTGCGAGCTGGCCGCCAACCGTGCCCAAACCGTGGTGCAGCCGCTGGCCATCGGGGTGACCAGCAAGCTCTTCGACGGGCTGGGTGCCTCGTCCACCAGAAGCGGCTGCAACCTTGACCGGCACTGGCGCAATGCGCGCACCATCGCCACGCACAACCCGGCGATCTACAAGGCGCGCATCGTCGGGGACTACGAGATCAACGGAGTCCAGCCGCAGCGGCTGTCCGTCACCGGCGAAGATTCGACCCAGCGGGCCTGAGCGCCCGCGACGCAAACCAGATACTTTCCATGAACATCGACCTAATGGGGGCAAAGACATGAGCGAGAACAAGCGCGAGATCCTATTCAACGCATTCGACATGAACTGCGTGGTGCACCAGTCGCCGGGCCTGTGGCGCCACCCGCAGGACAAAGCCGCCGACTACAAGACCATCGGCTACTGGACCCACCTGGCCAAGGTGCTGGAAGAGGGCAAGTTCGACGGGTTGTTCCTGGCCGATGTGCTGGGCACCTACGACGTGTTCAACGACAGCAACGAGTCCCCGCTGCGCACCGGCGCCCAGGCCCCGGTCAACGACCCGTTCATGCTGGTCTCCGCGATGGCAGCGGTCACCGAGAACCTGGGCTTCGGTGTCACCGCCGGCACCGCCTACGAGCACCCGTACCCGTTCGCCCGCCGCCTGGCCACCCTGGACCACCTGACCAACGGCCGCGTGGGCTGGAACGTGGTCACCGGCTACCTGCCCTCCGCCGCGCGCAACATGGGCCAGGACGACCAGATGGAGCACGACGAGCGCTACAACCACGCGGACGAGTACCTTGAGGTCGTCTACAAGCTGCTCGAAGGCTCCTGGGAGGAGGACGCGGTGCAGGCCGACAAGGCCAGCGGCATCTACACCGACCCTGCCAAGGTGCACCCGATCGAGCACGAGGGCAAGTACTTCAAGGTGCCCGGCATCGCCATCACCGAACCGAGCACCCAGCGCACCCCGGTGATCTACCAGGCCGGCGCCTCCTCGCGCGGCATGAAGTTCGCCGCGGAAAACGCGGAAGCGGTCTTCGTGACCAGCCCTACCCGCGAAATGCTCAAGGCCACCGTTACCAAGATCCGCGACGCGGCGCAGGCCGCTGGCCGCGACCGCCACGACATCAAGATCTTCGCGATGCAGACCATCATCACCGGCGAGGACTCGGCCGCCGCGCAGGCGAAGTTCGAGGACTACAAGTCCTACGCCGACATCGAGGGCGCCCAGGTGCTGATCTCCGGATGGATGGGCGTTGACCTGTCCACGTACGGCCCGGACGACGTCATCGGAGCCAACGTGAAGTCCAACGCCATCCAGTCCACGGTCGAAACCTTCCAGAAGGCCAGCGGCGACGAGGGCAAGCCGTGGACCATCCGCCAGCTGGCCGAATGGGTGGGCGTGGGCGGCTTCGGCCCGATCACCGTCGGATCCGGCGCCGAGGTCGCCGAGAAGCTCATCGACTGGGTGGACTACACCGACGTGGACGGCTTCAACCTGGCCTACGCAATCACCCCGGGCACCTTCGAGGACGTCGTGAAGTACGTGGTTCCCGAGCTGCAAGCGCGCGGCGCATACAAGACCGAGTACGCCAAGGGCTCGCTGCGCAACAAGCTGTTCGGCGAGGGGGACCGCGTGAAGGGCACCCACCGCGCAGCCCAGTACAAGGTCGCCAACCGGCTGGCCGCCCAGGCCTGAGCGGCTGGCCAGCTCGCGCAATAGGCGGCGGCCTGCGGCAACTTCGCAAGAATGTTGCCGCAGGCCGCCGTTTTTCTGCACGCCTACTCGGTTGGCTCCAGCACCATGGCCGAACCGCCGCCGCGCCTGGTGGGCTCGGCCGCCGCGGTGAGCGTGCCATCGGCTGCGATTTCCACCGCTTCAACGGCACCGATTTCAGCCTGCGGGGTGAAGGAATCGCCAGCAGGCGTGAGCTTGTGGCCAAAGGCCTCAAGCGCAGGGCCATAGGATTCGATGAACTCGGGTTCGGCGGTGACCGCGGCCGTATTGCGCTGAGATGCCCGCGGCGCGGCGATGGCTTCGCTGATGCTCATGCCCAAGTCGATGCGGTTCACCAGGGTCTGCAGCACCGTGGTGATGATGGTTGAACCGCCCGGGGAACCGATGGCCAGCACCGGTTCGCCCTCCTGCAGGACAATGGTGGGCGCCATCGAGGAGCGCGGGCGCTTGCCAGGCTCGATACGGTTCGGATCCTGCGGATCGTAGACCGTGGAGAAATCGGTCAGCTCATTGTTCAGCAGGAATCCGCGGCCGGGAACCACCATGCCCGAGCCGCCGGTCTGCTCGATGGTCAACGTGTAGGAAACGACGTTGCCCCAGCGATCCACCACCGACAGGTGGGTGGTGGAGATGTTTTCCGTGTCCCGCTCTTCAACCGGCTCGCTGGTGGCAGCAGGGCACTGGCCATCATGGTTCTCGATATCGCCCGGAGCGACCGGCTTGGCCGCGGCCTGGTCCGGATTGATGGCGCACGCCCGATCCGCACCGAACAGCTTATCGGTCAGGGTCTGGGTCGGAACATCGGCGAAAGCCGGGTCGCCGACGAACTTGCCGCGATCAGCGTAGGCAAGAGCAGTTGCCTCGAAATAATGGTGCAACGCATCGGCTTCGTCCATGGCCGCCACGTCGAACTGGCCCAGGATGTTCAGCGATTCGCCGATGGTGGTTCCTCCGCTGGAAGATGGAGCCATGCCGAAGACATCGTAGCCCCGGTAATCCACTTGCGTGGGTTCCTGCTCAACCACTTTGTAGCCGGCCAGATCGGCGGTGGACAACTGCCCCGCGGGAACCGGGAGGGTGGTGTCTTCGCTCTTTGGCGGTGCCTGCACCGTGTGGGCGATCTCGGCGGCCAAGTCGCCTGCATAGAACCCGTCGAGGCCTTGCTTGGCCAGCATCCGGTAGGTGTCCGCCAGATCCGGATTCTTGAAGATGGTCCCGACTTGGGGAGCATCCCCGCCGGGCAAGAACAATTCGCTCGTGGCAGGGAACGCGGCGAACCGTTCCTTGTTGTCCAAGGTCTGCTCGCGGAACGTCTCATCAATGGCAAAGCCGCGGGAAGCGATTTTGGTTGCCGGCCGCAGGACCTGCTTCAGGTTCTGCGAACCCCAATTGTCCAGGGCGCGTTGCCATGTGGCCAAGGTTCCGGGCACGCCGACTGCCACGCCGCTGGTAACCAGTTCCGGGGTGAAGTTGTACGGTTCGCCGGTTTCAGGATCGATGAATGCATCTTTGGCAATGCCTGCCGGGGCGGTTTCGCGACCATCGATCGTGCTGACCTTTCCCGATTGCGCATCGTAGTAGAGGAAGTATCCGCCACCGCCAATGCCGGCGCTGTAGGGTTCGGTGACGCCGAGTGCCGCCGCGGTGGCCACGGCCGCATCCACGGCGTTGCCTCCCTTGCGCAGGACTTCGATGCCGGCGGCGGTGGCCTCCGGGTCCACCGAAGACACCGCGCCTCCGGTTCCAATGGCAGTCGGGACTTTTTCGGTGTGGCGTGGATCCGCGCTCGCCGGGACAGCCGAGAAAGCTCCCAGGCCCAAGGCGATGGCTGCAGCGCAGGCAACTGGCCTCAAACGTGCTCGTGGCATACTTTGATCTCCTCTTCAGGTGGGGATGAAGTATGCGCAAATTTACGGGAGCGGAACCTCCCAGCGAGCTTGTGACACGCAGCACAATCTATCTGGGCGTTAAATTGCACCCTTGTCGCGCGAATATTCGCGGTTATGAAGCTTAAATGCTGCAGGGCAGGCACCGCGGCAGCGACTGCCGCGAGTGCCTGCCCGCTGGACCCTCGATGATCGGTGCTACTTGTCCAGGTTGTCCTTGATGACCTTGCCCAAGGACGCTGGAGCGCGGCCGATCAGCTTGGCCAGGTCACCGGTGCTAACCTCCAGTGCTCCTTCGCGAATGCGCACGTCGGTATCGACGAGGATGTGCGCGAAGGGTCCTGGGACTCCGGCATCAGCGTAGATCTTTTCCAGCTGCTCGGGATCCACTTCCTGGTAGGCGACGTCCTGGCCAGCGGCGGCGCCGACAGCGCCAGCAAGCTGGTTGAGGGTGAATGGCTTGTCGCTGCCCAACTCGTAGATCTTGCCGTTCTGCTCTTCATCGGACAGCAGCACCGCGGCGGCTGCCTCCGCGAAATCGGCCCGGGCGGCAGCGCTGATCTTGCCCTCGCCCGCGGCACCGAGGATTACGCCGCTATTGAGGTAGCCCATGAGCTGGTCGGTGTAGTTCTCGATGTACCAGCCGTTGCGCAGCAGCACGTACCCGATGCCGGATCCGGCCAGCAATCGCTCGGTGGCGATGTGCTCCTCGGCGAGCTCCATGCCGCCGGTCATCGCGTTGGCAATGGACGTGTAGGCGATCAGCGAGACGTCCACCTGCTTGGCGGCGTTGATGATGTTCTCATGCTGGGCAACGCGCTGGCCCACTTCGCTGGAGGAGATCAGCAGCAGCTTGTCGACGCCTTCAAGCGCAGAAACCAGATCTGGCTGGACGTTGTAATCGGCAACGCGGGTTTCCAAGCCCTTGCCTGCCAGCGGGGCCAGCTTTTCCTCCGAACGGCCGATGGCAATCAGCTGCGCGGGATCGGCCCCGCGCTCCAGCAGCGCATCGATGACGAGTCCTCCGAGTTGTCCGGTGGCTCCGGTAATTGCGATCTTCATGGCAGTCCTTTCAAAAGCAGTCGGTGATTCCAACCGTAGGCCGGCATCGAGTATTCCCGATGCCGGGCCGGGCCGCGGCATCAGCGGCCGGCGGTTGCCGGGGAAGGCTCCGGCCGAGCGCAAATCCGCCGGAGCACTTCCGACTTGGAAAGTCATATGAACGGCAATGAGACGAATCATGACGCCGAAGATGATGCCGACGGCCCGCAGTGCCGGATCGGAAATGACGTGATGTCGCAGTGTTGCGCAACTCTTGGCTTGGTCCGGCCAGGGAACGCATGCTGGGAACACCTGGCCTCCAAGGCCGGGCAACCCATCCAGAGCGACCGAGAGACCTGGCTCGTTGACGTCGCAGCAACCACCCGAACCACGGGACGGTGCTACCGCCAGGACCGATGGAGCAGTGGCTGCCACCGGGCCACGCCTGGCTACGAGCCGGCACAGCCTCGGCCCTGGGCAGTCCTTCCCGGTGCAACATCCAAGGAGCACGCAGCATGATCGAGATCAAGGACCTGCACAAGCACTATGACACCGCTCAGGGGCGCATCGAGGTGCTCAAGGGGATCGACCTGTCGGTGCCGGAAGGCTCGATCACCGCAGTGGTCGGCCCTTCCGGGGCAGGCAAATCGACCCTGTCCCATTGCATCTCGCTGCTGGAGAAGCCCAGCAGCGGGCAGATCCTCGTTGACGGCAAGGATCTCGGCGCGCTCTCTGGCAGGGCCTTGCGCGCTGAACGCCGCGCCATCGGCACGATCTTCCAGAACTCGGCCCTGCTGAGCCGGCTGAGCGTCGCCGAGAACGTGGCCCTTCCGCTGCGGAACCTCGGGGTGGTCCACCACGAAATGCAGCAGCGGGTGGCCCAGCTGCTGGACCGGGTCGGGCTGCTGGAGAAGGCGAACGCCTATCTCGGGCAGCTCTCCGGCGGCCAGCGGCAGCGCGTCGGCATCGCCCGGGCCCTGGCCCTGCGGCCACGGCTGCTGCTCTCCGACGAAGCCACCTCGGGCCTGGATCCCGAATCCACGCACCAGGTGCTGGGGCTGCTGGATTCGCTGCGCAGCGATCTGGGCTTGTCCATCATCCTGATCACCCATGAGATGGATGTGGTGCGGCATGTGGCCGACGAGGTCGCCCAGCTGGCCGGCAGGCGCATTGCCGAGCACGGAGCCCTGCATGAGCTGGTGGCCTCCCCAGGCTCGGCGACCGGGGAGAAGCTGCTGCCGCTGCGGGCCGAGGACCTGCCGGCAGGCTTCGACTATGCCGTGACGGTGGCCTACCGCAAAGACCGGGTCGATCCCGGCTGGATCTCCCGGCTGGGCATCGAGCACGGGATCGCGGTGGCCCTGCTTGGCGGTGCCGTCGAGGCGCACCACGAGGGGACCTTGGGCCGCGTGCGCTTGGGCGTGCGGGGCACGAGCCCTCAGGACCTGGTCCGGTTGCTGGACGGGTGGGGCCTGCAGGCCGACCCGGGCAGCCTGGCCCGCAACAATCGCGAACTGGTGGAGGCCAACGCATGAGAATCCCCTTTGAAAGCGCAGCGGTGGGCACCGACACTCCGTGGCAGCAATTGCCCGAGTTGATGCTGCCGGCCTACGGCCAGACCTGGGCCATGGTCGGAATCGTCATGGCCCTGGTCATCAGCCTCGGAGGACTGATGGGCATCGCGCTGTACAACACCGATCGACAGGGGCTCTTCCCGCGGGCGCGCCTGCATGCGGTGCTCAGCTGGATCGCCAACATGGGACGCTCCCTGCCGTTCCTGGTGCTGATGGCAGCGATCATCCCCTTCACCAAATGGGTCACCGGCACCACCATCGGCATTGCCGCGGCTGCCGTGCCCATGACCATTGCCGGCATCCCGTTCTTCGCCCGGCTGGTGCAGAACGCGCTGAACGACCTGCCGAGGCACAACCTGGCCGTAGGGCTGGTGACCGGCGGTTCGGCCGCGCAGATCATCGGCACCACCCAGATCCGCGAGGCGCTGCCGGCCCTGGCCTCGGCCATCACGCTGAACACCATCTCGATGATCGAGTACTCGGCCATCGCCGGGACCATCGGGGCCGGGGGCATCGGCTATCTCGCCGTGACCTACGGCTACCAGCGCTTCGACATGAATGTCATGCTGGCGACCATCGTGGTGCTGATCCTGACCGTGCAAATTGTCCAATTCCTCGGCGACCGCATCGCCCGCGCCCTGGCGCGTCCCTGAACACCATCGACGAACGAACGAGCGAGACCATGACTACATCGCACACCGGGCACGACCACGGCTTCACGCTGCGCAAGAACCGCAATGCCCTTCCCTGGACCATCGCCGCCCTCGCGGCCGTGGCCGCCCTCATCCTCGGCGTGCTGCTGGGCCAGCAGCGCTCCGCCCCTGCCGCCGCCTCGGCCGCCGGAAGCCAGACGAAGTTCACGGTCCACTTCGAACCGGCCATGGCCGGGGAGGAGAAGATCCTGGATTTCGTGGCGCGCCAGATCGCGCCTGACTACGGCATCGAAATCGAGAAGGTCGGGCTGCAGGATCCGATCCAGGCCAACCAGGCGGTGGCCAGCGGCCAATTCGATGCCACCATTTTCGAGCACCAGTGGTACATGGAGCAGTCCGCCGAGGCTGCCGGAGTCGAGCTGGAACCCACGGTGGAGCTCTTCCAGTGGGGTTTCGGGCTCTACTCGAACCATTACGACTCGGTCGAGGACATCCCGCGCGGCGCCTCGCTGCTGCTGCCCAACGACGTGGCCAACCAGGGCCAGGCGCTGTGGCTGCTGCAACGCGAGGGTCTGCTCGGCCTGGACCCGGACATCGAACCGCGCACCGCGAAGATCTCCGATGTGGTTGATAACCCCCGGGGCTTCGAGCTGAAGGAAGCCGACCTGCTGGCGATGCCGCGCATGCTCGACGACGTCGGCGTGGCGATCGGCTACGTCTCCCAGTTCGATGCGGGCAAGGTCGACCGCGACCAGGGGATCTTGTTCCCCGAGCCGCCCAAGACCTTTGCCTCCCGCCTGATCATGGGCGCGGAGTATGCCAAGAGCGCCGATGCGCAGAAGCTGGTGGAAGCATTTTCCGATCCGCGGCTGCAGGAGTACCTGGCCACGACCGAGGATCCGCTGGTCCAGGGAGTGCTCACCCCGGTCTCCGGTTCCTGACGGCAACCCCCATTGCGCCGCACGTTTCGGCGTGCGCGAAGCGGCCCGGCACCGACAGGAGCCGGGCCGCTTCGCGCTCCTGATGACGCATTGTCTCCGCCGAGGCCAGCAGCGTCAAGGATTTCCTGTCAAGGTGCTTAATCCTTGGACTTGTGACAGAGCATTACGCCCAATATTACGAACATCGGGCATTTCAGAATGCGTTGTGTGACTTCATGACCCCTGTCTTACGTAACGCTTGTCTGCTGAATTCACGGGTTGCAGACTTGAATTGTTCGGCCGGTACAGCCGCACACCCCATCCAGAGCGACCGAGAGACCTGGCTCGTTGAAGTCGCAGCAACCACCCGTAAACGGGAGCGGTGCTAAGGCCGGGACCGATGGAGATTGCTAATTTTCACGACAGTCTGCCGGGAGAAACTCGCCAAGAGTAGTCCCACGAATCATGGCAGAACGTACAGGGAATCTAGGCGTAATCCTCGGGTCACCAACCGAGAGGACATTTGAAATCATGCGTACAGCACATTTTGGACTGAAGACCACTGCGATTCTTGCCGTTCTGGGCTTATCGCTCACCGCGTGCGGCGGCAACGCCAATAAGACGGGCGCAGCGCAGGCGGTAGCCGATCCAGGGACGCCGGTTGAAGGTGGCACCTTCACCTTCGCTGAAGTCACCCCTATCAACAATTGGCAGACTCAGGCAGCACGCTTCTATGAGAAGGCGAATGTTCTGAACTCAGTGCTTGATCGCCTGACCTACTATGACGTGGAAGCCGGCAAACTGGTTGGCTGGATCGCCAGCGAGTTCGAAGCCAATGAGGACCAGACGGAGTTCACTTTCACCATTCGCGACGGTGTCACTTTCTCAGACGGCTCCAAGCTGGATGCTGAGGCTGTGAAGCTGAACCTGGACGCCCTTGGAAAGGGAATCAAGTCTGCCCAGATTGCGCCAAACGTTGATTTTGCCGCCTATAAGTCGGCAGAAGTCGTAGGGGGCAACAAGGTCAAGGTAACGCTCAAGCGACCAGATGCCAATTTCCTCAGGTCGACTTCCTCCGTAACTGCTGGTTTGGTGTCCCCGAAGACCCTTGAACTGGACAATGCCGCGCAGTCTTCGATCTCCAAGATAGTTGGTTCCGGCCCATTCGTCTTCGAATCGGAAAAGCCTGATGAAGAAGTCGTTTTCAGCAGCCGGGATGACTACGCCTGGGCGCCAGAAACTGCCCCGAACCAGGGCGATGCCTACCTGGATACCCTGGTTATCAAGTACCTTCCAGAGGTCGCTAGCCGTGCCGGCGCCGCCCAGTCCGGGCAGGTGGATCTCGTCCGAGGATTGCAGCCGGTAGACGAACAGGTGCTGGCCTCCAGCGGCGGCAAGGTTTATGCCGCCGAAGGGGTGGACCTGACCACCAACCACGCGGCCGTGCGCATTGGCTCGGGAAAGCTGGAAGACGTCAAAGTCCGCCAGGCACTGCAGGTTGCAATCGACCGCCAGGCCATCAAAGACACCGTTCTCTCGGATAGCTATGTCATTTCGGGATCGATCCTCAACCACAAGGCACCAGGGTTTGTAGACCTGTCAGCAGAATTGGCTTATAACCCGGAAAAGGCCAAGCAGTTATTGGACGAGGCCGGATGGAATCCGGGCACAGATGGCATTCGGGAGAAGGACGGGAAAAAGTTGGAAGTCACGGTTTCCACCTCCAATAACTCCGTAGTCATCAAGCCAGCGTTCGAACTGATTGAGCAGCAATGGCGCGAGATCGGCGTCCAGCTGATCAACCGCGCGGCGGACAATACTTTCCTGACCAACGCACTTGTCGACGACAAGGTGGAGTTCTTCGGAACTCGCCAGTTTGCGTACGGCGGACTGGGCCCGGTCTATGCACCTGCGAACAACAACCAGACCCTTCGCGCTGATCCTGAACTGAACAAGCTTTTCACCAAAGAGCAGTCGGCGACCACCGATGAGGAACACCTGAAGCTGGTCGAAGAAGAACAGCGTGCCCTGGTGCTGGACAAGGCCCTGACGCTGGTTCTTTGGGACGAAGTCCAGGTCTATGGCGCCAATAGCTCGGCGAACGTCGAGTTCACTTCCGGTACCGCGCCCATCTTCCAAGGTGCTTGGAAGAGCGAAGGCTAGGAACCAAATCCATGGGCACTTACATCGTAAAACGACTGGGACAGGCGCTTCTGGTCATCTGGCTTGCCTACACAGCGGTTTTCATTGCCGTGCAATCCTTGCCGAATGACCCGGTCACGATCTTCCTGAGCACTGACTCGGCGGCGGATCCGGCCACCATTGCCCAGATGAAGGCATACTACGGATACGACCAGCCGCTCTTCGTGCAGTACTTCTCGCAGTTGCTCGGGTTGCTTCGCGGGGATCTTGGATATTCGTTATCCAATGGTTCGGAAGTGGCAACGCGCATCGGGGAAGTCGCTGGATCAACCTTGATTCTGGCTGGCAGTGCATTCGTTCTTTCAGTGGTATTCGCCCTGATTATCGCGTCGGCTGCGAGCCTGGCCAGAGGCGGGAAGTTGCGCAAGGCGCTGCTGAACCTGCCACCTTTGATGGTTTCGATACCTGTTTTCTGGTTGGGTCTGCTGCTCTTGCAGCTGTTGGCCGTGCAGCTCGGCGTGATGTCGCTGTTCCCGGATGGATCGTTCATGTCGTTGGCGGTGCCAATCTTCGTGCTGGCCGTGCACCTGAGCGCTCCGATTGCCCAGGTCCTGATCAAGAGCGTGCAGGAAGTGAATAGGCAACCGTTTATTGAAGTTTTGCGCGCCAAAGGCGCAAGCGAAGCATGGATCTTCTACCGGCACACCTTGAAGAACGCGGCCCCGGCCGCGCTATCCATTGCCGGTATCACCATTGGTGCCTTGCTCGCTGGTTCCGTCATCACCGAGACCGTGTTTTCCCGCGCGGGATTAGGCCAGCTGATCTTGCAGTCAGTGACGGCGCAGGACATTCCACTGGTCCAGGGATTGGTGCTGCTGACCGCAGTCGTTTTCACCGCAGTCAACTTGCTCGTTGATCTCATCCACCCGCAGCTCGATCCACGCATCGTCACGTCAACAAGCGGCGCAACCCGCTCGCTTGTTGCGTAAGGAAAGTAGGACTAATGAGTCTCATAACCGAACACGTTGGATCGGTGGACACTGCTGACCAGCCGCTAGCTTCAACCAAGACTGCAACCAAAATAGGAAATCCAGCAGCACGCTGGTTTGCCGCTTGGTGGGTTCTCATTCCGCTGGCCGTATTTGTGGCGTGGGCTTTTCTTCCATCGCTCTTTACGGGCCACGACCCGATTACTGGTGTGCCGGCTGACAAGCTGCTAGCGCCATCCGCGGAACACCTGTTCGGAACCGACCATCTGGGGCGTGACATCTACAGCCGAGTTGTCTACGGAACGCGCCAGACCCTGCTGACCGCGGGCCTGGCGTGCTTGGTTGGAAGCGTTGTCGGCTCGATCCTCGGTCTGCTGGCGGGCACTGCTGGACGTTTCGCAGATACCGTGGCAATGCGATTTGTCGATATTGTCCTGGCAGTTCCGGCCTTCCTCATTGCGCTGATTCTGGTCACCGCGACTGAACCTGGACCGCTGTCCTTGGGCCTGGGTGTAGGCATCGCCTCGATCGCGGCATTCGCACGCCTCGTGCGCACAGAGGTGCTGAGGGTCCGCTCTCGAGATTTCGTGCAGGCAGCGTTAATGAGTGGCGGGAAGTACTTCACGGTGCTGCGTCGGCACATCATCCCGCATATCGTCGGTCCGGTGCTGTCCTTGCTAGCTGTGGATCTGGGTGCTGCAATTCTTGCGATCTCCGGTTTAGGGTTCCTCGGCTTCGGGTCGCCACCGCCAACCCCTGAATGGGGACTGCTGATTTCCGAAGGCCGCCAGTACCTTTCGGTGGCTTGGTGGCTGACGACATTGCCGGGATTGGTCATCGTGTCGGCGGTCATGCTGACAGCCGTACTGGGACGTGCCATCAACAAGGCATTCCGCTTCTAGCTCTACACTTCGATGAACGGACAAGACCATGAACGCAACCAGCAACGCTTCTTCTGCGGTGATCCGCATAGAGGACTTAACAGTCCAGTATGCCCAAGGCACCGTAGCTGCTGACAGCATCAACTTGGAAATTCCAGCGGGACAAATCGTTGCCATTGTCGGTGAATCCGGCTCGGGCAAATCAACGCTGACCAAGACCCTGATTGGCCTATTGCCACAGGGGACTGAGGTCCAGGGAAGCGTGCGTTTCGGCGGTACTGAAGTCACCAATCTTTCTTTGTCCGACTGGCGTGCCATTCGTGGTGCCGGAATCGGCTTAGTCCCGCAGGATCCGGGCGCCTCGCTGGATCCCGTGAAGACCATTGGCTCCCAGATCATCGAAGTATTCCGTTTGCATCCGTCACGCTCAGTTCCAAAGGCCCAGTGGCGCTCTAAGGCAATCGAACTGATGCAGAGCGTTGGCATCGACCGGGCGGAAAGCCGGCTGGATCAATTTCCGCACGAGCTTTCTGGCGGGCTGAAGCAACGTGTATTGATTGCCATCGCCTTCGCGTTGAATCCTCAACTGCTCATTGCGGATGAACCCACCAGCGCCTTGGACGTCACCGTCCAGCGCACAGTTTTGGAAGTTTTCGTTTCGCTGGCTCGGAAGAAGGGAACCACTGTACTCTTCGTAACTCACGATCTGGCTGTTGCGACTGACATCGCAGACCGGGTACTGGTCATGAATTCGGGGAGGCTCCTCGAAGATCGCAGCGTTCCGGCGCTGGTTGCACAGAGCACTGAACCGTACACCAAGGCACTGCTCGACCAGGCCTATGCGCATCAGGACCGGCAGCAACCTTCAACCTCAGACGACATCGCGATCACAGTGGAGGGACTCGGCAAGGTCTTCGGCAAAGGCCGCAACGAGCACCAGGTTCTTTCCGACGTCAGTTTCGAAGTGCAGCGAGGCACCACGTTCTCGCTGGTAGGCGAATCCGGTTCCGGAAAATCCACAACAGCAAAAATCATCATGGGAATGCATCCAGCCACCGAAGGATCGGTGCTGGTCAACGGCAGAGAAGTTGCCAACATCAGCGGCAAGCAGCGCTATGACCTGTGGAGGGACGCGCAACTGGTCTATCAGAACCCCGACTCTGCCCTGGACCCGCGACAGTCGATCGGCTCGATCATCGATGAACCAATGGTCAACTACCGTCTGGGTGATTCCGCTTGGCGTGCCCAGCGAGTCGCGCAGTTGATGGATCAGGTGAATCTGCCAGAACAGCTGGTCGGAAGACGCCCAGGAGAGCTTTCCGGGGGACAACGCCAACGCGTCGCCATTGCCCGGGCTCTGGCAAGCGGTGCCAAAATTCTCGTCCTCGATGAAGCATTGAGCGCACTTGATGTACTCACCCAGGAACAAATACTTGAGTTGCTCGACCAGTTGCAGCGCGAAGAACAACTGACCTACCTGTTCATTTCCCATGATCTGCATGTGGTGGAACGGATCAGCCACCGCGTTGGCGTGATGTGCCGTGGGCAAATTGTCGAGTCGGGAACCGTCGATGAAATCTATTCCAATCCCCAGCATGAGTACACCAGGACCCTGCTTGCGGCGAATCCCGGCAAGGTACTTCGCGAATTGGCCGATTCGCGTACCGCCTAGCCATTTCACACCAATTCCAAAATCTACTAGGAGCATCCATGAGCACTGAAGCCTTGGCAACATTCCGTCCTTCCGCCCAGCAGCACACCGAAGCCGCTTACCAAGAACTTTTGGCACACTTCAGCCAGGTATTTGCCCGTATCGCGCAGGGCGCCACCGAACGCGAACAGCAGCGCATCCTGCCTTTCGAACAGGTGCAGTGGCTCAAGGACGCAGGATTCACCACCTTGCGCGTGCCAGCCAGCCACGGTGGCTCGCCGATTAGCCATGAGCACCTGTTCCGCCTGCTTATCGAGCTGGCGGCAGCCGACTCCAACGTAGCCCACTTGCTGCGCAGCCACTTCT
Source organism: Glutamicibacter sp. ZJUTW (assembly GCF_008370855.1). Lineage (NCBI taxonomy): Bacteria > Bacillati > Actinomycetota > Actinomycetes > Micrococcales > Micrococcaceae > Glutamicibacter > Glutamicibacter sp. ZJUTW. The sequence goes on from NZ_CP043624.1 coordinate 278,515, forward strand.
CGTTCGTGGAAACCATTGCCCTGCAGCCTCAGGAGTTCCAGGACCGCTGGTTCCCGCGGGTGCTTGCGGGGGAAATCTTCGGCAATGCCGCCACCGAGCGCGGCGGCAACGCCCTGGGCAGCACCAACACCAAACTCGTCAAGACGGACGCCGGGTGGGTGCTGCGCGGCGAGAAGTACTACACCACCGGATCGATCTTCGCGGACTGGGTTGTCGTCATGGCCACCACCGAAGGCGTTGAGGGGCGGCAGTACGCGGTAGTCGAACGCCACGCCAAAGGCGTCGAAATCCTGGACGACTGGGACGGATTCGGCCAGCCGCTGACCGGCACCGGCACCGCGATCTTCACCGACGTCGCGGTGGACGAGCAGAACATCATCCAGCGCAAGGTGGCTTCCACCCTGGAGCCGGCGTTCTTCCAGCTCTGCCTGCTCTCGGTACTGGTTGGCATCGGCAAAGCAGCCCGGAACGAAGCCGCCCGAATCGTGGCGACCCGCACCCGTACCTTCAACACCGGCTCCGGCGCGCTGTTCAAGGACGACCCGCAGATCCAAGAGCTCGTAGGACGCCTTGCCTCGAACGTATTCGCCGCAGAATCAATTGTGGTGTCGGCGGCCCGCGACCTGGACGCAGCACTGGAACCGAGCCTCGGCTTGAACGCGGAGGAAGCCTTCCTGCGCGCCGAGCTTGCCGTGCAACAGGCGCACGTGGCCGCACCGAAGCTGGTCTTGGATGCCACCAGCGAACTCTTCGACGTCACCGGCGCCTCAGCGGTATCCACCTCGAAGTCGCTGGACCGTTTCTGGCGCAACGCGCGCACCGTCGCCACCCACAATCCAGTGGCCTTCAAGGCGCGTTCGGTGGGCGATTACTTCATCAACGGAACCATCCCGACGGGTTTGCACTCGATCGGCGAAGCCAAGGGAGCCAAGTAGCCATGGGAACCTTCGAATCCCGGCCGCGCTTCCTGCTGTCGGCCTTCCTCATGAACACCTCAAGCCACATCCTCGGCGGCATGTGGCGCCACCCTGAGGCGCAGCAGCACAAGTTCAACGAGCTGGATCTGTGGGTGGACCTGGCGAAGAAGCTGGAAGACGCCAAGTTCGACAACTTGTTCTTCGCCGACGTGGTGGGCCTCTACGGCGACCACGAAGGCGGCTGGGCCTCCCACGTGCGCAAGGGCATGCAGGTGCCCAGCCACGACCCGATGGTTCTGCTCTCCGCGCTGGCCGCTACCACCAAGGATATTGGCCTGGCGATGACCAGCTCGGTTATCCAATCCCACCCATTCCAGTTTGCGCGGCAGATCTCCACCTTGGATCACCTGTCGCAGGGCCGCGTGGCGTGGAACATCGTCACCAGCGTGCTGGAGAACTCGCACCGCAATTTCGGCGGTGCGAGCCTGGTCGCGCACGATGACCGCTACGCCTGGGCCGAGGAATATGTGGAAGCGGCCTACAAGCTGTGGGAAGGGTCCTGGGAGGACGACGCGCTGCTGGCCGACAAGGAGTCGGGCATCTTCGCCGACCCTGCTCGGGTCAATAAGATCAACCATCGTGGCGAGCTGTACTCCATCGATGGTCCGCATCTGGCTCTGCCCAGCGCACAGCGCACCCCGTTCCTATTCCAGGCAGGCTCCTCGCCACGCGGTTCCCAATTCGCCGCGACGCATGCGGAGGCGACGTTCCTGTTCGCCCCGCACCCGCAGTATGTGGCGAAGAAGAATGCGCAGTTGACCAGCAACCTGCAGGCCGCTGGCCGCACCCGCGAAGACATCAAGGTCTTCGCCGGACTGTCCTTCGTGGTCGGTTCCACGGAAGCTGAAGCCAAGGCCCTTGAAGCTGAATACGACCAGTACCTGGATCCGCACGCCATCATCGCCCACATCGGCGGAGGCATCGGAGTGGATCTGGGTGGACTGGATCTGGATACCCCGCTGGGGGATGTGAAGACCGAAGGCGCCCAAGGCGTGCTGGAAGCGGCGCTTGCCTCGACCCCGGGACGCAACCCAACCCTTCGCGACCTGGCGCACTACCGCGCCAAGGCGCAGCAGATCGTCGGCACTCCGGAACAGATCGTTGATGAGCTGGAACAATGGCAGGACGCGGGGATTGATGGGTTGAACATCATGAACCACGTACTGCCCGGATCCTATGACAACTTCATCGAAGGCGTCCTTCCGGAGCTGCGTCGCCGCGGCCTGGCGCAAGCCGGGTACACGCCGGGGAGCCTGCGGCAGAAGGTGTTCGGCCGCGGGGACAAGCTTCCGGAAAATCATCCGGCGGCCCAATACCGCGGAGCGTTCACGCAGAACAGCGCAGCATCCACCCAGAAAGCAGCGCAGCTGCAGCACTGAATTCCGCAAGCTTGAAAGGCCAGTGGCATGGATGGGTCCGAGCCACTGGTCTTTCTTTGATGCCCGGAAGCTGAATCGCCGGCAACGCGGTATGGTGTCGTGCATGGGCACCCATCACGTAAATGATCCAGAGACGATCCGCAGGCTGTTGAGCACACCGGGACGCTGGGCCGTTGTCGGCCTGACCAATAATCCCGTTCGCGTGGCTCCTTCCATCGCACGGTTCCTGCGCGACGAGCTGTCGATGAAGATTTTTCCTGTGTCATTGAGCGGGGAAACCGTGATGGGCGAACCGGGATTCACGAAGCTTGCTGATATCCCGGAACCCATCGATGTGGTGGATTGCTTCGTGAACTCCTCTAAGGTGGGGGACATCGTTGACCAGGCGATCGCCGTGGGCGCCAAAGCGGTGTGGCTGCAGCTCGGCGTGATCGACGAAGCCGCTGCCCAGCGGGCCAGGGACGCGGGATTGGACGTGGTGATGGATACCTGCCCTAAGATTGAGTACCCATTCCGATAGCGAGGCTTTGATGGCGATATCAGCTGCTCAAGATGAACTGGAAAATGCGTGGGCGCAGCTGTGCCTGAGCATGCCGTGCGCTTATGCCGATTATCCTTTTGGCCCTGAGAGCACCGTATTCAAGGTGGCGGGCAGGGATCCTGGCAAAGGCAAGATGTTCGGGCTGATCATGCACCTGAATGGTGAATTGGTGCTGAACCTGAAATGCGAGCCTGCCCTTGCTGACCAGCAACGCAGCGAGCATCCGCAGATCACCCCGGGCTATCACATGAACAAGAAGCACTGGAATTCCGTGCGTGCTGGACTCGACCCGAACCTGATGCGTGAACTCATCGAGGATTCCTATGATCTGGTGGTCGACGGCATGCCCCGGAGGGACAAAGAATACATCCGCCTGCAAGGCACAATTAACAAGGGGAGCATAGAATAGAGGCATGTACTTCATCGTTGTTAAATACCAGGTAAAGCCAGAATCAACCCCGACCTTCATGGATCAGGTCGCTGAATTCACCGCGGCTACCCGCGCCGAGGAAGGCAACATCTTCTTCGACTGGTCCGTGAGTGTCGAAGACCCCAACGAATTCGTGCTGGTCGAGGCCTTCCGTGATGACGAGGCCGCTGCGGCACATGTGAACTCGGCGCACTTCGCTGCAGGTCTTGAATCCATGCGGCCACACTTGGTCTCCACCCCGAAGATCGTCTCCCGCAAGGTGGATGGCGAGGGCTGGGATTCCATGGGCGAATTGGTCATCGATTAATTTACCGGGATAAAGGCAAAGGGAAGAACCTCAGCGGTTCTTCCCTTTGCCTTTGCCTGTGGACCTTAGCGGCCGGCCTTGTTGCCGAAGCGGCGTACCAGAATCAAGGCGATGCCGGCCAGGACAACTACACCGGCGATGATGCCGATCCAGCTGGCGTTGAAGCCGGTGTCGGCCAGATCATCGGTGTTTTGATCCGGGGAGTCCTTCTTTGGCTCGTCAGAAGCATCTGGGGATTCGCTTGCATCCCCAGTTGGCTCTGGCGAACTGGTTGGCTCGTCGGTCGCATCTTCAGATGGTTCCGGCGAAGCGGTTGGCTCGGTTGGATCCTCGGTCGGGTCATCCGAAGGAACCGGCGACTGAGTTGGCTCTTCCTCTTCGAGCAGGACCGCGCGGCCCAGGGGAGCCGGCTCGACGACGTCGTGCGCCTTGAAGTAGTTCACGGTGGCGTCCAAATCGATCTGGCCGGAGTCGGCGTGATCGGTGCCGTCTGCGAAGGCGATGAAGTTATCGCCACCGGTCGCCAGGAAGGCGTTGGCCGCGACCCGGAAGGTTGCTTCCTCGTCCAGCGGCTCGCCGTTGAAGGTGATGTCCTTGATGTGCTCGCCCTGGGCGGCTTCCTCAACGTAGGTGTAGGACAGTCCCTCGGAAATGCCCAGATGCAGCTTGGAGCGCTCCGAGCCAGCCGGCTGCCACTGCTGCTCCAGCGCCTCGCGGATCTGCGCTCCGGTGAGGTTGAAGGTGATCAGGGTGTTGGCGAATGGCTGGACTTCGGCCGCGTCCTTGTAGGACACGGTGCCGTCTTCGCCGTAGAGCAGGTCGGCACGCAGGCCGCCCGGGTTCATGAACGCGATCTCGGCTGGTTCGCCGGCAAAGTCGTCGTTCGAGGTGGCCCACAGGTGGATGTCGGCTACGGTGTTGCCCAGGGTGGATTCGACTCCACGGTCTGAGCCTGGTTCTTCGCCGCCGCGCAGGATGTCTTCGGAAATGGCGCCGATCTTCACGCTGCCGACCACTTCGGCTTCGGCTTCAGCGTTGCTGACGATCTCTGCAACCTGGGCGTTGGCCTCGAAGTTGCCCGCCCATTCGCCGTCGGCGCCCTCGGTGGCCAAGGCGATTCGTTCGGTGTCGGCTTCGGTGACTTCGCCGGTTTCGGGATCCACCTGCAGGGAAACCTTGCCCAAGGTGGTGCCGTACTGGTGGGACTGGATCACTGGGCGGTCCGCGATGTCGCAATCGTAGGACTGGTGGGTGTGGCCCGAGAAGATCGCGTCAATCTCATCGCTGGCTTCGCGGATGAGCTTGCCATAGGTGCTGTCTTCGGCAGCAATATCAGCGCACTTGTCGCCAGCGGAACCATTATGGGTCAGCAGCACCACCACATCGGCCTCGCCATTCGCTTCATCGCCGTCGGAGAGCTGGGCTGCTACCCGGTTCGCTGCTTCCAGTTCGCTGCCGAAATCCAGATCGGCAATGCCGGCTGGGGAAACCAGCGAGGGCATGTCCTCGGTAACGGTGCCGATGAAGCCCACGGAAACGCCGGAGACTTCACGGATCGCAAATTCTTGCAGGGCAGGAGTCTTGGTGCCCTTTTCATAGACATTGGCGCCCAATGCGAAGTCTGCACCGTTTTCACCGGTGGAATCAGCGTAGCTGTCGATGACGCGTCCAGCCAGATCAGCAAAGCCCTTGTCGAACTCGTGGTTGCCTACTGCCGAGACATCCAGGCCGCCGGCTCCGAGCGCCGCGATGGTTGGTTCATCATCCTGGGACGCGGAAGCGAAGGTCGAAGCGCCAATGTTGTCGCCGGCAGAGACGAACAGGGTGTTCTCGTTTTCTGCGCGCAGTTCATCAACGGCGCCGGCGAGCACCGCAGCACCGGCGGAGCTCCTGTCTGCGGAAATGCGACCGTGGAAGTCATTGATGCCGACTAGGTCCACGGTGACTGCTGCGGCATTCGCGGCTGCGGAAGAAGATGGGCTCTGCGTGGACGTAGCCTGGGCTGCTGCGGCACCGCCGGCCGCCAGCGAAATCGTCGCCAGCGAGGCGAGACCGAGTTTGCTTATCTGCCTGAATGCAGACATGGGTACTCCTAAATGTGACGAGTGTGACAAGGTATATGTCTATCGCATCTGAATGAACATGTCGATGCTTTAGCGTTAAATTTAGGTGCAGAAGTACAAGTTCTGGCGGTTATTCAACAGAAGCAACCTCCCAGCCATAGGCCGAGAGGTTGCTTCTGGAAATGGAAGTTTGCAGCTATTGCCGACGCTTTCGCGGAGGGTCTCCCGCGGTAACGGTGGAGGAGCCAACAATCGCTTTCAGCAGCAGCATCGCTGCTCCAATGAACATGAGGGTGGAGACGACCCAGCAGGCAGTGGCCGTATCGCGCTGCGCGGTGTTCAGGGCAAAAGAGAAGATGAATCCGCTGGAAACCAGCAGGAGGACTCCGGGAATTCGTGTCTTCATCATGCGCCTTTGCAGTGGAGGATTAGGCCAAACGATCGCAGAACATAATCGCTATCGTGTTGAATAACATCCATCTTGCCACAAATCCATCGACTTTACGATAGGCCTTAAGGTGGATATTACCTTGGGATATCCTGTGTCCGGCTATTGATGCAGGCAAAGCTGCTTGGCTGCTAGATGCAGGAATTCAGCAGTTTCCCGATCGCGGCGTGCTCTGCCTTGGTCATCCAAACTCCGTATTTGGCTTTTACCTGGGTCTGCCGCGAGACATAGTCGCAGCGGAAATTCTTGTTCGGCGGCAGCCACGATGCGGCGTCCTTGTCGCCCTTAGCGGCATTAGTCGGCCCATCGGAAGCCAGCAGGTTCAACGGGTCGTTGGCAAATTCCAGTCGGGTGTCGGCATCCCAGCCCTGCGCTCCCTTTTGCCAGGAATCGGACAACGCGACAACATGGTCGATCTGCACCGCGGTGCTGGTGCCTTGGCCACGCTTGAATTCAATGGTCTTGCCCGTATAGGGATCATCGAACCGTCCCCTCAGGACAACGCAGGGTCGAGCGGCCGACTTATAGGTCACGTTCACCAAATCTCGCGACAGGATGTCGTTGCGCGCGTCGCATCCATTGCGGTCCGGATCTTTCCACCCCTTGCCGAACTTTGCTCTGTCGTAGCCGGTTTTCGGCGCGCGGCCCTTCACAGCAATTTCGTCGAGCAGTTCGAGGGATTCCGCATAGATCTCACGTTGCACTGCGGTGCTTGGGGCAGGTGCGCCTTGCGCATCAGGCAGGGGAGGGAACTCTGCGCTATCCAGTGAAGAGCACGAACTGAGTACAAGAGTGGATACGAGGGTGAAAAACGCTAAGGTGCGACGCAGCAAACGCATGCGGTGGTACTACTCCTAAAAGTGGCCGGTGCTTGAGCATGAAAATGCCTCTGACTTGAACTATAGGCAGTGGGGCTGACGATTTAGCCGTGCCTGCTTCGTGTGGTGGCGTGACTTTGAATGCACAGGCATAAGAGACTGCTGCTATTCAAGCTCGGAAGAACTCAGCCCTGGGAAATCGTGCTCGAAATAGTCCAGGATCTCTTGGGCTGCGTAGTAATCCAGCAGGTGCGGGGCGCTGAGCGGGAAGACGGAGCCGCTTTGCACCGAAGGCAGCTGGGCTAATGATTCATCCGCGGTAAACTCCATGGCGGTTTTCTTGTTCGCCGCCAGCAGGAAGGTGGCATCGCCAGTGAGCGCCGCTGGCAGGTCTTGGTAGCTGACGAAACTGAAATCCTCCCTTGGCTGCGTGGACGTGTCGAACTGCTTTGGCGTTGAAACCATCGTGAAGCCGAGTCCGCTCAGCAGCTGCGCGTACGGCCCGGCGGCCTTGGCGATCGGAGAGGTGCCACGGGCAGCATAGGAAATGAGCGAGGCGGTGGTTCCGGGAGGGATTGACAGCTTCGCTCTCAGTGTTGAGATCCGTTCGGCAACGGCTGCGGCGTTCTGCTGTGCCTTGTCTTCGGTGCCGGTGGCTTCCCCCAGCAGTTTTGAAAGTTCGTTCCAATCCTCATCCGCATAGTCCAAGACAATGGCTGGTGCAATCTTTCGCAGCGCACCAATCTTGCCTAATTCGGAGTCTGCGCCTGTCGCCGCCACAATGATGAGGTCAGGCTTCTGCTCAGCGATTTCTTCCAGATCGAACTTTCCAACTTCATAGAGCGGATCGAGTTTGCGAGCCGAGGCAACATCAGCCCAGTGCTTGAAGAAGCCGTCGCGATCAGCGTCTGGTCCTTCCGGTGCCGTCGCGCTGGCAATGACCGGCGCGTCCAGGGCCAGCAGAGAGCCCGTAAGCCCTACCGAGGTCGAGACTATGCGTTCAGGTTTTGCCGGAATCCTCACGGTGTTCTGCATTGAATCCGTGAACGTGCGAGGCCAGTGCCCGACGTCAAATGCCGCTGTGTCCGTATCCCGCGCTGGCTCGGCAGGTGTCGTCGCGCACGAGCCAAGGGAGAAGGCTAATGCGCTGATGAACAAGGCAACTGCGATTCGTGACAAGCTGGGGCGCACTAAAGTTCTCCTGGGCCGATGGCCAAAAACTGGCCAGGCGGCATATGACGGCAATGTATTACTCGAAATCTCTTTCCGAACCCATTTTATGTTCCCCAGCCGCAGTCACGCCCCTTGGCGCAAGAACAAGCGGATCACGTTGACTGCGTAAACCGCTGCTTCTTGCGCAGGGGAGCCGCGGAAGAGCCATTGCCGATGCCGGCGCGCATGCAGCCTGGTCTTTAGCGGCGCAACCTCTCTTCACGGAGGGTCCAATATGAGGAGATATGGGTGGAACGCTTGTCGAGGTGCCAGTGCCGGGCAACGTGGCTGATCTCCTTGACCGCGGAACGCTCTGCATGAGCGATTAACCCAATCCGAAGATGAGGCAGCGGCAGGGAACGGAGCTCATCGGCCAGCAATGTGCTGCGTCCCGCCGAAATGCCATCGCGCGGCAACCAGCGTAAATCAACTCCAGGAGGATGTTTCACGTCAAAGATTGCGTTCTGATCCGCAACCTCGAGCAGCGCTATGCCGTGCGCATCGGCGGGCAATGCTTCCAGAGCCTTGCAGATCGCCGGGATGCCGGCTTCATCCGCTGCCAGTAAATTATAGTCGGCGTTCAGCGACAGCGAGGACTTGCTGCGCGATGGCGAAATGACCAGCGGAGCCCCGGGCTGCACCGTTCCAGCCCAATGGCCAACGGTGCCCGGCTCGCCATGAACAACGAAGTCGATAGCGATTTCCGGGACCAGCGCGTCGATCCATCGGATCGTGTACGACTTGGAACGTGGAACATGTTCGCGGGGCAGGCGTTGTCGCAAGGCCCGCAAATCATAGGGAGGCTCGAGTCCAAGGGTAGGATCAGCGACAAAGACTTTGACATATTCGTCGATTGCTCCATTGGAACGGTAGCCATCCAGATCTGGGGCACCGGCGATGATGCGCACCATCTGGTCATTCAGCCGCTCTACCCGGGTGATCGTCAGAACGTGCTGATCAACCTTTTTCCTTGGCGGTTCTTGATATCCCAGGGCAGGGGTGTGCCTGGCGAGGGGCTCCTCATAGGTTTCTGCGTAGCTGCGCGTTTCCGAAGGGACTGCGGGTGGCGGAGCAAGAGTGGCGGGCGAGGCCTGCGCCGGCGGGTGGTGGTAGTGCTTGAAAGAGGTGCGCAGCGTCTTATCCAGGACTTTGCGTGCGGCGGCGAGCGCTGCGGCGGCACCGGCACGTTCGGCAGCTGCCAGCAGTTCGTCGGTTTGCTGCTCGTTGAGCACCGAGTTGTCGCCAATATTCCGGTATAACTGCTCCTTGGCCACCGCGTATCCGGCCTTCGCTCCAGCCTTTTCTGCCTGGGCCAGGACTTCCAGGGTGAACCCTTCCCTAGGTGTCACCGTGTATTGCGGACCGTAGCTCTTGTACTTGTGATGCTTAGACATGGTGTGCCCCTAACCCGGCCGGTGTGAGCACCCGCCTGTATGCCTGAGTATGGGGGATATCGGGCATGGAAAACAAGTCATTTTAATCTGCAGAACGCCAAGCTCCATGCGCCTGGCGCCTTGGCCATTTCTACCGCGGATTTCCGCGGATTATTCGATATTCGATTCATTCGACAATGAGCAGATCCGGTCACTAAAATTAGCCCCATGTCTGATACCTTGCCACCGTGCCCTGAATGCTCCAGCGAATACACCTACGCAATGGATGCCCTGCTGGTCTGCCCAGAGTGCGCGCATGAATGGAATGCCGAGGCCGAACACACCGAAACCGCCGAAGCGGTGATCAAGGATGCTGTCGGCAATGTGCTGCAGGACGGCGATACCGTCAGCATCACCAAGACCATGAAGGTCAAGGGTGCGCAAAGCGCGTTGAAAGCCGGAACCAAGGTCCGCGGCATCCGATTGGTCCAGGGTTCAGGCGACCATGACATCGCGGCCAAGGTCGATGGCTTTGGGCAGATGGAATTGAAGTCTTCCATCGTCAAGAAGATCTAGTTTTCCAATCCGGAGTCCCATAAGGTCCCAGAATCCTCCGATGGAAAGCATCCCGAACTCAGACGCTCATGGCAGTTCCCACAAGTGGCATGCCCAGCGCTTCTGTCTGCCGCTGGGGAAGATCCGTGAAGTGTTGACGGAAGCGGCCCGCGGGAACAAGACTCGTGGTGGAAAGAAGGTTTCAGCAGCGAGGGGTTTGCCGTGGATTCAGCAAGCGTGGACGAAAAGCTCGACGCGATAATCATCGGGTGGGGCAAGGGCGGCAAGACCCTGGCCGGCACATTGGCCCGGGCAGGCCAGCGCGTGGCAATCATCGAGCAGTCTTCCCAGATGTACGGCGGCACCTGCATCAATATCGGTTGCGTCCCCACCAAGGCGCTGATCCATGATGCCGAAAACCGGGACGGCAGCGGATATGACCAGCAGATTTTCGACGCGGCAGTCGATCGCCGGGACAAGCTCACCGCCAAGATGCGCGCCAAGAACTTCTCCATGCTTGACGAGCTGGACTCGGTGCTGGTGGTCAACGGCACGGCTGCATTCACCGGGCCGAAGAGCATCAAGGTCAATGCCGGTTCAGAAGAGCTGGAACTGAGCGCAGAAACGATCATCATCAACACCGGCGCCCTCCCTGCAGTCCCGGAAATCGACGGCGCGCAGATCGGCGGGCGGGTGCATGACTCCACCACCATCCAGCACGCCCCGTTGCCCAAGACCCTGGCCGTGGTGGGCGGCGGATATGTCGGCATCGAGTTCGCGTCGATGTTTGCCCAGTTCGGATCAAGGGTCACGGTGCTGGATCGCGGAAGCCGTGCACTGTCCAAGGAAGATGCGGATGTGGCCACCGAGGTCCAGGGATGCTTGGAAGATGCGGGAGCCGAGATCATCAGCTCGGCCTCGGTGCGCTCAATCAGCCAGGACGAGCACGGTGCTACCGTCAGCTATGAACGCGAGGACGAGGTGCATCGGTTGCAGTCCGATGCGGTGCTGATCGCGCTGGGGCGCGTGCCGAATACTGCCGGCCTGGGCTTGGAAGCCGCCGGGGTTCGCACGGGTTCCCGCGGGGAAATCGTGGTGGACGAGTTCCTGGCCACCAGCGCTCCGGGCATCTATGCCGTGGGTGATGCCAATGGCGGTCCGCAGTTCACCTATATCTCGCTTGATGACCATCGGGTGCTGGCCAACCGGCTGCTGGGCGACGGATCGCGCAGCACCAAGGACCGGGTGGCCGTTCCGTACACCATCTTCACCACCCCGCCACTGGCACGCGTCGGCTTGAGCGAAAAGCAGGCGGCGCAGCAAGGGCTGGACACCAGGATCGCAGTGAAGAAGGTTGCGGAGATTGCGGCAATGCCGCGCCCCAAGATCGTGGGTGATCCGCGGGGAATCATCAAGTTCGTCGTTGATGCGCGCAGCGATGGGATCCTCGGCGCGGCGCTGATGCACGTGGACTCCCAGGAGGTCATCAACTTGGTGGCACTGGCCATGCGGCAGCGCATAGGCGCTGCCGAACTGCGCGACCAGATCTTCACCCACCCCTCGTCCACCGAGGCGCTGAACGAGGTGCTCGGGCAGCTAGGCTGAGGCCTGGATTTGTGCGGAACTGATCAGCTCGGCGAGCTCCGCGCGCGGCTTGTTCGCACCGAAGGCAGGCTGGCCAGGCTGCAGGCGCAAGCCTTCGTCCAGGGAACCGATGGGCAGCGGGTCGAAGCCGAACTCGTCAACAATCCGTGCCACCTGCTCAACGTCTTCGGGCAGATCCCCGGCCACCGCGATGGCCTTGCGGCGCTCGACGCCGGACGGACGGGCCTCGTCCTCCAGATCGTGGTAGCCCATGTGGTTGAAGGCCTTGACGATCCGCGAGGCTGGCAGGAAGTCCTGGACCAGCGTGCTGGTGGACACCGCAGGATCGTTCAGATCCTCGCGGATGCCGTCGGTTTCCCACCAGTAGTTCATCGCATCGATCACCAGCTTGCCCTCGAGTGCGGCCGCCGGAATGTTCCGGTACTTGCCCAGCGGCAGCGCCAAGATGGCGATATCGGCATCCCGTGCGGCAGTTTCCGGATCCACGGCCACCGCTCCGGGAGTGAGGATCTCGATGGTCAGGGCAATGGGGCCGGGGTCGCCGGAGCCGGCGATGAGCACCTTGTGGCCGGCTTGCACCGCGCGGCGGGCAAGGACCGTGCCGATCTTCCCGGCACCGAGGATGCCGATGGTCTGCTGAGCCATTTTCTCTCCTTCAGGCATGTTCGCGAATCCGTTCCTAGCTCTGGGCGAGCATGTCGCGCACCAGCGGGATGACCTTCTCGCCGTAGAGCTCCACGGCACGCAGGCGGGCGCCGGCTTCCACCGCGCCGCCGGAGTAGATCAAATCGAAACGGCCGATATCCAGGGACTTGATGGTCTTGGCGATCTTGCGCGCCACGGTTTCCGGCGAGCCGACATACAGCGAGCCTTCGCTGATCTCATGCTCGAATTCGCCGCGGCTCATCGGGCTCCAGCCGCGGCTGGCACCGATGCGGTCGCGCTGCTCCTTGTAGGCGTCGAACATATGCTCGCGGGCCAGCTCGTCGGTTTCCGCCACGAAGCCGGGGGAGTGCAGGCCCACCGGCAGGGTTGCGTGGCCGAACTGGTCGTTGGCCCGGCGGTACAGATCGATGTAGGGTGCGAAGCGCTCGGGCGAGCCGCCGATGACCGCGAGCATCATGCGGAATCCGTAGTGCGCGGTGCGGATGACCGACTGCGGGGAGCCGCCTACGCCCACCCAGGTGTTCAAGCGGCCTGACTCGGTCTTCGGGAAGACGTCCATGTCCACCAGCGCCGCACGCTTGGTGCCCTGCCAGGTGACCGGCTTCTCGTCGAGCAGCTTGTGGAACAGGTCGATCTTCTCGTCGAAGAGCAGATCGTAGTCGGCCATGTCGTAGCCGAACAGCGGGAAGGATTCGGTGAACGAGCCGCGGCCCAGCATGACCTCGGCGCGGCCGTTGGACAGCGCATCCACGGTAGCGAAGCGCTGGAAGACGCGGACCGGATCATCTGAGGACAGCACGGTCACGCCGGATCCGAGGCGGATCCGCTCGGTCGCCGTGGCAATGCCGGCCAGTACCGTTTCGGGGCTGGAGATGGCGTACTCCGGACGATGGTGCTCGCCGACGGCGATCACGTCGACGCCTGCCTGGTCGGCCGCGATGGCCTCCTGGACGGTGGCGCGGATCCCCTGCGCGTGGGTTGCCAGCTTGCCCGTCTTGTCGCTGGGCACGTCGCCGAAGGTGTCAAGGCCGAATTCGATAGTCTCGCTGGCGGTCATTGCGTGTTCCCCGTTTCAAATACTTGGTTGATGCATCAATTATCACTCAATGTCGTTGACGTGTCAACCACTTTAATTCGGCCTTCTCCAGCTGATTCATTTGGGGCTGCAAAGGAGCCAAACTGCAACGGATTCGTGCTGGATTGGGTTCACCGCGCATGGCTACGGTAGGAAAACCATTCGTTCGAGTCTGGCGAGGAGGAATCACCATGCGAATTCAACGAACCTCTCCAGCGCCACTGGCGCTCGTTCTTGCGGTGCTCATGCTCGCTGCAGGCTGCAGCCAAGGCCCCGGTGGCGAGACGGCCGAAAGCCCTGCACCGCCAACCAGCGCGAGTACGGAAACATCGGCATCGCCAACTAGCCCTGGCGGCTCTACACCGGCGCAGAGCACGGAGCCGGCGGCAAGCGTCGCGGAGCCAACTACAGCGGCCCTGACGCTGTTCTATGTTGCCGTGGGCGATGAAGGGAAAGCAGGGCCGGAGATCGGCTGCGGCGACTCGCTGGTCGCGACCGAAACGGGGCCAGAGGAATTCACCAACCAAATTGAGGCCTCGATTGACGCGCTGCTCGATGATGAGGAGGAAATGCTCGGAGAATCCGGGCTGCGCAACGCCTTGGCCGGTTCTGACCTCGACTACGTTTCATCGGCAGTGGATGGCGATGTGGTGACCGTCGAATTGAGCGGAACCGTGAGCTCCGGCGGCACTTGCGATGATCCGCGCATTATCGGACAGCTCCAGTACACCGCGATGACCGCGGCCGGTACCGGCGAGGCCCGGATCCTTGTTGGCGGAAAAAAGCTCGAAGAAGTGCTCAGCGCCAAATAACCAGCCTAGGCAAAACGGCGGCCCTCCTCAATGAGGAGAGCCGCCGTTGACAGGTTGGCTGGAGCCTAGCCGAAGTACTTCTTCATGGTGCCTTCGGATGCTTCGCGCAGCTCGTCCACCGATACGGTGAACTCGCCCTGGATTTCCAGGGCGCCGGACTGCGCATCGACAATGCCGAGGCGGGCCACGGTGACGCCGCGGGCGCCAGTCATGTCGTTGAAGCGGACCTCTTCGCTGCGTGGAACCGCAACCAGGGCGCGGGCCTGGGACTCAGAGAACAGGGCGGTGAAGGAATCAAGCCCGTCACGCTGCTTGATCTCGTCCAGGGCCACGCGGGCGCCGACGCCGTAGCGCAGGACCATCTCGGACAGCGCGGCAACCAGGCCGCCCTCGGACAGGTCGTGCGCCGCGTCGATCATGCCGTCGCGGCTGGCGTTGATCAGGATCTCGCCCAGTTCCTTCTCGGCTGCCAGATCGACCTTCGGCGGCAGGCCGCCGAGGTGGCCGCGCAGGTTCGCGTACTCCGAGCCGTCCAGCTCATCGGCGGTGGTGCCGATCAGGTAGATGGCCTGGCCGTCGGCCTCTTCGCGCCAGCCCGACGGGGTGCGGCGGGCGACGTCATCCAGCTTGCCCAGGGTCGCAACCACCGGGGTCGGGTGGATGGCCTTGTCGCCGGTCTGGTTGTACAGCGAGACGTTGCCGCCGGTGACCGGGACGCCCAGCTCCATGCAGGCGTCCGACAGGCCGCGGATGCCCTCGGCCAGCTGCCACATGACATCCGGGTCCTCGGGGGAGCCGTAGTTCAGGCAGTCGGAGACGGCAGCAGGAACGGCGCCGGAAGTGGCGACGTTGCGGTAGGACTCGGCCAGAGCCAGCTGCGCGCCGGCGTACGGATCCAGGTAGGTGTAGCGGCCGTTGGCATCGGTGGCGATGGCCACGCCGAGGCCGGTGGACTCGTCGATGCGGACCACTCCGGCATCATCCGGGGCGGCCAGCGCGGTGTTGCCGCCGACGTAGCGGTCGTACTGGCTGGTGATCCAGGACTTGTCGCACAGGTTCGGGCTGGCGATCAGCTCCAGGGTGGCGGCCTTCAGCTCTTCGCCGGTGGCCGGCAGGTTGGCGCCGGCTGCCGAGGACTTGAAGGTGTCTGCCTGCAGCGCGTCCTGCCAATGGGGGCGGGCGTAAGGGCGGTCGTAGACCGGGCCGTCGTGGGCGACGGTCTTCGGATCCACGTCGACGATGACCTCGCCGTCCCAGGTGATGATCAGCCGGTCGGTGTCGGTCACCTCGCCCAGCCAGGAGTACTCCACGTTCCACTTGGCCATGACCGCCTCGAATGCCTCGACGTTCTCGGGGGTCACCACGGCCATCATGCGTTCCTGGGACTCCGACATCAGGATTTCGCCCGGGGTCAGGGTGGAGTCGCGCAGCAGCACGTTGGTCAGCTCGACCTGCATGCCGCCCTCGCCGTTGGAGGCAAGCTCGCTGGTGGCGCAGGAGATGCCCGCGGCGCCCAGGTCCTGGATGCCCTCGACCAGCGAGGCCTTGAACAGCTCCAGGCAGCACTCGATGAGCACCTTCTCGGCGAACGGGTCGCCGACCTGCACGGCCGGCCGCTTGGATGGCTTGGTGTCGTCGAAGGACTCGGAGGCCAGCACCGAGGCGCCGCCGATGCCGTCGCCGCCGGTGCGCGCACCGAAGAGCACCACCTTGTTGCCCACGCCCGAGGCGTTGGCCAGGCGCAGGTCCTCGTGGCGCAGCGCGCCGACTGCCAGCGCGTTGACCAGCGGGTTGCCCTGGTAGATCGGGTCGAACACGGTTTCGCCGCCGATGTTCGGCAGGCCCAGCGAGTTGCCGTAGCCGCCGATGCCGGAGACCACGCCGTGCACCACGCGCTGCGAATCCTCGTGGTCGATCGCGCCGAAGCGCAGCGGATCCATCACGGCGATCGGGCGGGCGCCCATGGAGATGATGTCGCGCACGATGCCGCCGATGCCGGTGGCAGCCCCCTGGTAGGGCTCCACGTAGGACGGGGAGTTGTGCGATTCGATCTTGAAGGTCACGGCCCAGCCGTCGCCCAGGTCGGTGACACCGGCGTTTTCGCCCATGCCGACCATCAGGTCCTTCTTCATCTCCTCGGTGACCTTCTGCCCGAACTGGCGCAGGTGGTTCTTGGTGGACTTGTAGGAGCAGTGCTCGGACCACATGACCGAGTACATGGCCAATTCAGCGGCGGTCGGACGGCGGCCGAGGATCTTGACGATCTCGGCGAACTCGTTGTCCTTCAGGCCCAGCTCTGCCCAGGGCAGTTCCACGTCCGGGGTGCCCGCTGCGTTATCGACGGTGTCGATATTGAATTCCTTAGTGGCTTCCTGGCTCACTTTTTGCCTCCAACAAGGTGGGTCAGAACACTGGTGAAGAATGCCAGGCCGTCGGTGCCGCGGTGATCCGGGCCGAAGCCGGCTTCAATGGCATGCTCCGGGTGCGGCATCAGGCCGACAACGTTGCCCGCCTTGTTGCTCACGCCGGCGATCGAGCGGCGCGAGCCGTTCGGGTTCCAGCCCACGTAGGAGAACGCGATGCGGTTCTCGGCTTCGAGCTCGTCCAGCACCTTCTCGTCAGCGACGTACTGGCCGTCCTGGTTCTTCAGCACGATGGTGATCTCCTGGCCGGCTTCGAACCCGTTGGTCCACGCGGTCTGGTTGTTCTCCACGCGCAGCAGCTGGTCGCGGCAGATGAACTTCAGGTGATCGTTCTTGATCATCGAACCGGGCAGCAGGTGCGACTCGGTGAGGATCTGGAAACCGTTGCAGATGCCCAGCACGGGCAGCTTGGCATCGGAGTTCGCGGCATCGGCGATCTTCGCCATCATCGGTGCGAAGCGGGAGATCGCGCCGGCACGCAGGTAGTCGCCGTAGGAGAAGCCGCCGGGGATCACCACGGCGTCGACGTCCTGCAGGTCGGTGTCGGCGTGCCACAGGGACACGGCCTCGGCACCGGCGGCGCGCACTGCGCGCGCGGCGTCGCGGTCATCGAGGGTGCCCGGGAAGGTCACCACGCCGATGCGCGCTCCGGAAATTTCGGTGCTTGGCGTTGAATAGTCGCCAATCAGGGGAAGTTCGGCGCTCATTAGTCTTCGACTACCTCGACGTTGACGACATCTTCGATCACCGGGTTGGACAGCAGGGTTTCTGCTGCCTCGCGAGCCTGTGCGAGGATTTCTTCGGTCACCTCGCCGTCCACTGACAGTTCAAAGCGTTTGCCCTGGCGGACAGCTTCGAAGGAGGTGAAGCCTAGGCGGGGAAGCGCTCCCGCAATGGCCTTGCCCTGTGGGTCAAGGATTTCTGGCTTGAGCATGACATCTACAACGATGCGGGGCATCCGGCATATCTCCTGTTGGCGAGGTTAAGTTAAATGCCACACGGAGATGCCGTCTCACACCAGGGGGATTTGGCGCTCCGCGAGCTTGCCCTCATAGTCTACCCGTGAATGTGACAGGGAAAACGTGCCTGTGTGCGATAGCACCGATATCTCGCGGTTTAAGTCATGTGATCTTTGGCTCACGGGATTCCGGGCAGCGCTTGGCGCGTATGCTGAAACTGTGAAAAATGCTAGTCAAGCCGTCTGCGCCTGCCGTGTTCTGGACGCCGCGAAACTGTCCTACGAAAACTGCTGCAAACCGTTGCATGACGGAAGGGAAGATGGTTCGGTGCTGCCTGAGACCGCAGAGCAGCTGATGCGCTCGCGCTACAGCGCCTTCGTGCTCGGCTTGGAACGGTATTTGCTGGCGACCTGGCATGAGAGCACCAGGCCCAAGGAGCTGGGATTGGATGCGCAGCTGCGCTGGAGGGGTTTGGAGATCATTTCAACCCGCGCCGGCGGTGCAACAGCCTCCCGCGGGGTGGTGGAATTCGCCGCGCACTACCGCGATGGACGGCATGAGGCGCAGCAGCATGAGGTGAGCACCTTCGTGAAGCAGGACGGCGCCTGGTACTACCTCGACGCGCTCTAGGGCTGGGGGTTCAGCCGCTCAGCGCTTGGCCGCGGCCTGCAGCATGGTCAGCATCTGGGTCTGCTGGCGTTCACGGGCCAGCTTGAACGCATCGGAACCGGAATGGTCCTCCAGGTGCGGGTTGGCCCCGTGGGTAATCAGCAAGCGCGCAATGGTGATGGCGTTGCTGGTGCCTTGGCCCAGGACAATGGTTTCGTGCAGGGCAGTCCAGCCCAGGTCATTGACCTGGTCGACAGGGATGCCGGTGCGCAGCAGGTGGCGTACGGCCTGGACCTGGCCATTCTCGCTTGCGACTGCCAGCGCGGTGCCGCCCATGCGATTGACCGAGGCGAGGTCCGCTCCGCCGTCAATGAGCATCTTGAGCGTTTCAACTTGGCCGTTGGCGCTGGCACGCAGGAACGGGGTCTCGTAGAAGTCGTCCTTCTTATTGGGATCCGAACCGGCCTTGAACAGTTCCTTGGCAATGGCATGGTTCTTGTTGATGACAGCACGCATCAACGCGGTGCGGCCGGACTGGTCTTGCGCATCAACGTCGGCGCCCTTCTTCAATGCCGCCTTGACGTCCTTCAGCTTGCCCTCGTTCACCGCAGCGAAGAGCTGGGTAGTGGACTTGGGCATGCCAGCCGATGCGCTGGGAAGGGCCTTGATGGAAGCGCCGGTGTTGGCGCCCGAAGCCAGTGGCGAGAGAGTTGTCTCGGAGCTTTCCGGGGCGGCAGGGCTGCTGGTCTGCTGGGCCGTATTGCCCGGCGTCGTGGTCGGTGCGGTGGTGCCGCTTTGGGAGGAAGCCGGAGCCGGGAGGCTGGAGCCAGATGCGGCCTTGCCCGGGGTAGGCATGGATGCCTGGGCTGAAGCGGTGGAGGCAGGGGCGGGAGCCGGGTTGGAAGCAACTTCTTGGGCCTGGGGCGAGGAAGCGGAACAGCTGGAGCATGCGCCCATGATCGCGGCCAGCGGTAGCGCCAGCAATGCCAATCCACGGCGGTTCGTGGTGGGACCGGTATGAAGTGCCATCTGTCCTTTCGCGGTTCAACAACCCATCCCGGAATGGTTTTCGCACCATCCAGGGACTCTGCTCAGTAACTTTTGATCACTTGCGAGCTTAGCGGCCGAAGCTGAAAATTTGCGGTCAATCGGCGCCGAGATTGCTCTGTGCCCGGCCCCTGCCGATCTTCGCTAAAATCATTAGCACCATGGATTGCCTTTACTTTTCTGCCTCCCGTTGCCGCTCGTGCACCTTGATGACGGTGCCCTACGCCCGGCAACTGCAATCAAAAGTCGAGGATTGCCAGCAGCTGCTCTCCGGCTTCCAGTCCCTGGAATTCCTTCCGCCCCAAGCCAGCAACGAGCAGGGCTTCCGCAACAAGGCCAAGATGGTCATTTCCGGGACCACCGAGCAACCGACCATCGGCATCCTGGATGCCGACGGCCATGGTGTCGATCTGCGCAACTGCGGCGTCATCGCGGCACCGTTGCGTGCGGTGTTCCCGGTCATCGAGCAGTTCATCCATGATTTGAAGCTCATTCCCTACGATGTTCCCAAGCGCAAGGGCGAACTGAAGCATGTGATTCTCACCCTGTCGGACACCGGCTCGGTGATGGTCCGCTGGGTGCTGCGCACCAAGAAGCATTTTGTCGCGCTGCGCGATTCGCTGCCGCAGTTCCTCGAGCAGCTTCCGCGCCACAGCGTGGTGTCGGTGAACTTCCTGCCCGAGCACAAGGCGGTGCTGGAAGGCGAAGAGGAAATCATCCTGACCCGCCGCAGCACCTTGGAATTCGGGTTGAATGGTGTCCCGATGCACCTGCGTCCCCAGGGTTTCTTCCAGACCAATAGCGAGATCGCCGCCGCGTTGTACCGCCAGGCCCGCCAATGGATCAACGATGCCAACCCGGAAAGCGTGTGGGATTTGTACAGCGGGGTGGGCGGTTTTGCGCTGCACTGCGCTGCGGAGGACCGCACCGTGTACGGTATCGAGACCAGCGCGGACGCTGTCGAAGCGGCCAAGACCAGCGCGAAAGCCATGGAATTGGAAGACGTTCACTTCAAGGCCCAGGACGCTACCGAATTCGCGCTGAATGCCGGCTGGGCACCGGACGCGGTGATCGTGAATCCGCCGCGCCGCGGCATTTCCGCGCAGCTGGCGGCGTGGCTGAACGAGTCGGATGTCCAGCACGTCATCTACTCCAGCTGCAATGCGAAGTCCCTGGCCAGGGACCTGGAGCGGCTGGATAACTACACCCCGCAGCTGGCCCGCGTGATGGACATGTTCCCGCAGACCAGCCACTACGAGGTCATCGTGAAGCTGGAGCGCAAGGTCGCCTAGCGATCCAGGGTTGCGGTGCGCCGGTCGAGGCGCCCGACAATCTCATCAACAAGGTGCGGGTCGATATTCGGTTCGCGGCGGGCCTTGAGCAGCTCGTCGCGGGCGGCTTCCAGTGCGATGGCCTGGATCGAATCTGCCTTGGCGATCACCGCACGGATCTGCGTGTACTTCTCGTCCGAGATCGCATCATGCGGATCCGGGTCCTTGGCCAGGATGGTGTGCAGCGAGTTCATGCGCCGACGCACCGCCTGCTGGTAGTTCTCCGGCAGCTCTTCCAGCTCGACGTTCTTGCGCAGCGCCGACAAGGCGACGGCTTCGGCACGGCGGGCCAGGGCGCGGCGGGCACGCTTGGTGTCCTGTTCGTTATTGCGCAGCTTCAGCACGCGCATCAGCGCCGGCAGGGTCAGGCCCGGCAGCACCAGGGTGCACAGCAAGACCGAGCAGGCGGCCACCACCACGAAATTGCGGCCCTCGATGGCAGTTCCATCGGCCGTGACCTTTGGCAGCGCCAGCGCCAGGGCCAGTGTCGCCAGGCCGCGCATGCCGCACCAGGTGAGCACCAGCGCGTCCTTGCGTGCAGGAATCGCGGGCTTGGCGCGGTTGGGCAGGTAGTAGGTCCCCAGCATCCACAGCGCACGCACGGCGATGACCACGAAGCAGATCGCGGCAATGCCTGGGATGAAGCCAATCAGATTGCTGCCTTCCTCCTGGATCACCTGGTTCATCTCGATGCCCATCAAGCCGAAGGCCAAGCCGGTGGCCAGCAGCTCGAGCACTTCCCAGAAGGACTGCCGGGTCAGGCGTTCGGCGGAGTCCTGGGGACGGTCGCGGCGCACCATTTCAAGGGCCGTGACCACGACCGCGATGACGCCGGAAATATGCAGTTCCTCGGCAATCATATAGACCGCATAGGGTGCCACCAGGGTGGCTGCGCAACGTGCCGCCAGGTTGGGAACGAAGCGGTTCAGTGCGCCGATGGCCCAGCCCATGGCCAGGCCCAGGACTACGGCGCCTGCGGCGCCAAGCAGGAATTGCGGAATGATCTCGAGCCCGACCTCCGAGCCATTCAGGGTTGCCTGCACTGCCAGCTGGAAGATCACGATGGCCATGGCGTCGTTGAACAGGCCCTCGGTTTCCAGCAGGGAGGTCAGGCGCCGCGGCATCTTCACCTTGGTGGCAATGGCATCCACGGCCACCGGGTCGGGCGGGGCGACAACGGCTCCCAGCGCCAGGGCCAGCGGAATGGAAACGATCGGGGAGAACGCCAGCGCGGTGGCGGCCACTGTGCCTGCTGTCACTACGATCAGCACCACGGCTAGCCTGATCAAGGCCTTCCATCGGAAGCGGAATACTGACCAGCTGCTGCGCTGGGCCGTAGCGAAAAGCAAAGGGGGCAAGAAGATCGGAAGGATCAGTTCTGGCTCGATGTGCATTTCGGGCATGAACGGCAAGAAGCCCGCCAACGTCGCGAAAATCAGCATCAAGATCGGGTAGGGCAATTTAATGCGTTCCCCGATGCCGACAATCAGAATCGTGGCGAATAGCAGTGCGATGATCAGCAGGAAAAACTCCATAGTCTAACTATTCTAGTTTCTCCACGTGGCTAATCGGGATTATTGACTTATCGTTTCACTGGACCGAGGAGAAATGCCGCGGTGTCCCAGCGCTCGATGGCGCAGCCGTTATGCCGAGAGAAACTCGCATCGACCGGATCGCCTCGCAGCGTTCCACTGACTTCGGCCCGCTGCGGCCCGCCATAAATTTCGGTGCAGATCTCGTCCGGACCGGGCTTTCCGGTGATGACGCCGGGTTCAAGCTCGAGCTGCAAGCAGGCCTTGGACGCGTCGGGAAGGGTGCTGGAATCAGCGGCTTGCTCGCCAGAGCATTCCAAGGTGTACTGCTGCGAGATTTCGGTGCCGTCATCGCGGATGGTGATTTCCAGTCGGGTGCGAGTTTCATGGCCGCTGCCGGCGGCGCAAGAAGCCAGCAAGAGGCCCACGGCGCTGGCCGCGATGCCGGCCAGCAGCAGGTGGTTTCCGCGTGCTGCGCCCATGCATCCATGATGCCCCGGCCCTAACCAGAGTTCTAGTCTTCCCGGGAGATTGGCAGGTTGTTGGCAACGTCCAGCAATTGCTTGCGCAGCGCATCGGCGCGCTGCGCAAATTCCTTTTGCAACCGCACATACTCGGCCTTGCCCTCGGGAGTTTCAATCCGGATGGGTTCGTGGCCCCAATCGCCCAAATCATAGGGGGACGCCTGCATGTCCATGGTGCGGATGTCCCAAGCGAGCTCGAAGCAGTCCATGACCAGTTCGCTGGGTACCGCCGGGGAGAGCTTGTAGGCCCACTTGTACAGGTCCATGTTGGCGTGCAAGCAACCGGGCTGTTCCAGATCGCGCTGGGTTTCCCTGGTTGGCTGCAGCTCGTTGAGCTCGATGGCCTGGGGTGCGTAGAAGCGGAAGGCATCGAAGTGGGTGCAACGGATCTTGTGGGTTTCCACCACTTCATCGGTTCCCTGCGCGCCCAGGCGCAGCGGAAGGTATTCATGGCGGATGCCGTTTTCCTCCGACTTGTAGGCCATCGCCCACTCGTGGAGGCCGAAGCAGGAGAAATTGCCTGAACGCTGAGAGGTGCCGGCCAGGATGATTCGGGCGAACTCGATGGCGCGTGCGCGCGCCTTGCCGAACGCCGGCGCATCAAATTGGTAGCCCGTGCCGTGGCTGCCCTGGACAACGCGGTAGAACTTCCAGTCGCGGCGTTCTTGGGCGGCCTCTCCGGTGAGAACCACGTCCATTCCGGGATGCCATCGGTAGAGCTGGCCAGGCTTTTGCGTGTAGTAGGTGAACAGGAAATCCTCGATAGGGTGCTTCTTGCCTTTCATGCGCCGATCCACGAAAGGTTCGCCAAAGGCCCGCGCCCGTGCTTCATGCTCGGCGGCATCAGGCATCCACTGCGAGGGTTCCAAAATGGTGGCGGTCAGAGGCATACTTCTAATTATTCAATTCATGGGCCGATGAAACCAGTTTGGTACGCCAACTCACACTTCCTGGAAAAGGGGGACGCGATGCAAGACTTTCCTGTCTGGGAACCGCCCATGGGCGGTACCGAGCAGCAGCATCTGTTCGGGATGCTCGACAGGCTGCGCACCACTTTCCGGTACAAGGCCGACGGGCTGGACATCCGCCAGCTGGCCACGAAGCTGCCCAGTAGCCAGCTGACCCTGGGCGGATTGCTGCAGCACCTTGCTTTGGTCGAGGACGAGAAATTCACCTACTTCATCGCCGGGCAACGGCCCGAGGTGCTCCTTGAGCTCACAGCCGACGGGCGTGAGCAGTTCGTTGTGGATCTGGACGACGATCCGGAGATCCTTTACCAACGCTACGACCATGCGGTGGCCAAGAGCCGGAAAATCCAGCAGTCGATCATCGAGGAAGGGACGCTGGATGCGGACTCGGGATTGGAATTCGAAGGCAAGCATGCGTCGATACGCAGAATCATCTGCGATCTGATCGAAGAGTACGGCCGGCATGCAGGGCATGCAGATCTCCTGCGGGAAGCAGTTGACGGGCGAGTGGGCGAAGATGCTCCGTGGGATTATCTGCCCGCGTGGTACCGGGAGTAGCGCCTGGAAGGAGGAACTTCCCTTCCTCCGCTGCAGTTTCCAGAGGCCTGGAACCTTGGTGGGCCTTTGAGCCGGTGCCGGTTCAGCGCGACTTATGGAAGAAACCTGAAAGCCCATGGGGAAAACATGTCCCCGCCCCTACGATGGGGCCATGAACATTGAGCGCTCCAGCCAGCTGCCGGTATCTGCCCCTGTCGTCTTCGACTGGTTCTCGCGACCCGGGGCCATCCACCGGCTCCTGCCACCGTGGCTTCCGCTGAAGGTCATCGAGGAAGCGGGCTCGCTGAAAGACGGAACAGCCGTCTTGGGTCTTCCCGGCGGATTGCTGTGGAACGCCAAGCACCAGCCCGAAGGCTTCGCTCAGAACCGCAGCTTCGTCGACCAGCTCGAACCGGTTGGGCTGCGCGGCCTTCCTGCGCGTGCCGTGAGGTGGCGGCATGAGCATTACTTCGAGCCCGCTGGGCCGCAGTCCACCACTGTGCGCGACTGGATCGAGTCGAATATGCCCGGGCGGCAGATCGAATCGATGCTCGCCTACCGGCACCGCCAGTTGGCGGGCGACTTTGCCGCCCACCACCGTGCGGCGCAGGCCGGGCTGCAACCCCTGGTGATCGCGGTGACAGGTTCAAGCGGACTGGTCGGCCAGGCCCTCTGCGCCTTCTTGTCCACCGGAGGGCACCGGGTCATCAAGCTCGTGCGGCACGCGCCGAACACGGCTAGCGAACGGCGCTGGGACCCGGCGGACCCCGACGAAAGCCTGCTCGAAGGGTGCGATGCGGTCATCCATCTGGCTGGGGCGAGCATCTTCGGACGATTCAGCCAGGGTCATCGCCAGGCGATCGCCTCCAGCCGGATCGAGCCCACCCGCTCCCTCGCCCTGCTGGCGGCACGTTCAGATGTCCGTACCTTCATCAGCGCCTCGGCCATCGGGTTCTATGGCGCTTCAGCCGGAGCGGACCCGCTGGACGAGTTCGATTCCCCGCCGGCCGGCACCCCGGACTTCCTCTCAGGCGTCGTGCAGCGATGGGAGCAAGCTGCCGAAGAAGGCGGCGGTTCAATGCGCCGGGTGCAGATCCGCACCGGTGTCGTGCTCAGCCCCAAGGGCGGGATGCTCGCTGTTCTGCGCCCGATATTCTCCGCAGGCCTGGGCGGACCCTTGGGCGGTGGACAGCAGATGCTGTCGTGGATCGGCCTTGATGACCTGCTGGACATCTACCATCGCGCGCTCTGGGATTCACAATTGGCTGGCCCCGTCAATGCGGTAGCGCCGCAGCCGGTCAGCAACGCCGAATTCACCCGGGCTCTGGCGCGCGCGGTGCACCGGCCCGCAGTAATACCGGTCCCCGGTGCTGCCCCGAAATTGGTGCTTGGCGCCGAAGGGTCGCAACTGCTGGCCATGGCCGATCAGCGGATCGTCCCGCGCAAGCTGCTTGATTCCGGGCATCAATTCCGCAACGAGCGGATAGAGCTCGAACTGGCCCATAGCCTCGGCGCGAGCTAGGTGCTGGAACCCCCTGCCACGCTTCGAATGCTCCAGCGCTAGGTCGCTGCAGGGAACCGGGCTCGCCCAGCCGGGTGCAGGCGAATTGGAGATATGCCAGCCAACGGATTATCATTAGCTTAGCTAGATAATAGCCAATCTAGATAAATTTTTGCATCTGCCGGCGGCGGGAGGAGCTTGCCCATGCCGGCAGTTGTTCCAGGAGAAAGTGTGGAAGATCCTGATGGGAAACATGTCGGTAGCCCCGTTCGATGCAATCCTGTTGATGTCGTTTGGCGGACCGGAGAAGCCAGCTGATGTCCTTCCCTTCCTGCAGAACGTCACTCGGGGACGAGGGATTCCAGATGAACGCCTCGAAGAGGTGGGCGAGCATTACTACATGTTCGGTGGAAAATCACCGATCAACGAGCAGAACCAGGCTTTGCTGCGGGCGCTCCAAGATGAATTCGCGAGCCGCGGCATTGATGCGCCGCTGCTCTGGGGCAACCGGAACTGGGAACCGTATCTCGCTGAAGTGGTCGGTAACCATGCGCGCATGCACGGCTCGCGCAGGTTCCTGGCTATTGACACTTCGGCATACTCCTCGTATTCCTCTTGCCGGCAATACCGGGAGGATTTTGCAGGTGCCGTGGCCGCACTGGAAGCAGAAGGCATCGAGGTGATGATTGACAAAGTCCGCCAGTACTATAACCACCCGGGATTCGCCCAGGCCCAGCTCGAATGCCTCCGGCGAGGGCTGGCAGATCTCAAGCGGCTTGTCGGCAGCCTGGATCGCGGTCGCCACAAGATCCTCTTCGTAACCCATTCAATTCCGACGGCGATGCAGAAATCATCGGAGAAATTCACCGCTGGCTACCAGGGGCAGCATGAAGAGCTCATGGCGTGGCTTAGCGGGGAATTGCATGGAGATGAACAATTGGATGCCGAGCTGGTGTTCTGCTCCCGATCCGGATCTGCGCACACCCCTTGGCTGGAACCGGACATCAATGACCGCATGCGCGAGCTTTCGGAATCTGGAATTGAAGCGGTACTGGTGGTTCCGCTAGGTTTCGTCTCCGACCACATGGAGGTGAAATTCGATTTGGATACCGAAGCGGCGCAGACAGCGCGTGAGTTGGGGATGGCGTTTCTCCGTGCCGATAGCGTCGGCATTTTGCCCGCCTTTGTCAGCGGCTTGGTCGATTTGGTCCTGGAACGCGCAGCTCAAGTGCGTGGAGAGCACCCGGAGCAAAGAACCATCTCCGGCAGCAAGGCGCTGGGCCCGGGCAGCGGTGCCTGCTCCCGGAATTGCTGCGAAGGCACCAGGGGAAAAAATACTGTTCCGAATTGGAACCTCGATAAGTCCGCAAGCTAGGCAGGCAGTTGCTTGCTGGCCATCACTGTTGGCTGGCAAGCCACCGGAACTGCAACGGTCCCCGTTGGGTCCGGAATTCGTGTGCTCGCGATGATGATCCCGAGTGCCGCGGGCTGCGAAACAGGGCCGGCTTTCCGAATCATCGATGATTGGTTTCTGCTGGATCAAGCCTGGCTTTGCCGACCCTGCGTGGCCCGCGGCCGCCCGGGCACCTGAGAGCGAAGCCAACTAGGTGCTTTCGTCGTCAAAGGGAGCCGGGCCGGAAGGCGCTGGCGGTGGCGGTGAGCGAGGCGGAGCCGGCTTCCTCGCAGTAGCGGAATCCGACAGCGCCTGGCCTGTCAGTTCATCGAGATTCTCGCGTAGCGCGTCGCTAATGATCCTGCGAGGATCATATTGCCGAGGGTCGAGCCTTTTCAGATCCAGATCCTCGAATTCATCACCGAGATCCTCGCGGAGCTGTTCTTCGGCATCAGCGGCGAGACGGCGCAACTGCCGAATCAGCGTGGCAGTTTTCCGCGCATAGTCCGGCAGTTTCTCGGGCCCGAGCAGAACGGCCGCCAGAATGGCCAGGACGATGAATTCATTGCCGTTGATGCCTGCAATGCTCACGGGGAACCACCTCGCAATGTAGAGCTTGGACAGACGAAAGCAGTCGGGATTCCCGGTCTTGCCCGCCTTGGCGCCGGGCTAGCCGCAAAGATCCTGGTCGGCGATGCGGCTGTTCAACTGGACGGGCTTCTTCTCGGGCCGCTCCAGATCCTGGTAGTCCTGGCCCAGGATTAATTCGATGCTTTCGACCTCGGCGACAGAGGCCTTGATATCGAGATTCATTGCTTTTGCGAATGCAGCGGCTGTGCTCCTGGCATCATCGGTGTCCGGAATCAGCAGCTTGGTCTGCGCCTGCAAAGTCGCGGCAGTAGCGATCGAGATGACCGTGTAGCCCTGCTTCGTGGCGTCGTTCGCGAACTGTCCGGCAAGACCGCTCACCTGCGCGCCGTTGACGATGCTCAGAGGCAACTTCCGGCTGGCGGGTTTCTCGGTAGCAGTTGTTCCGGACGCGGAATCGGAGCCGGGATTCACCGGGATGCCTCGCTTGATGCGGTCGAAGATGAGGGCAGCGTCAGGGGCCGGGACCACCCGGTTGGCGTTTGATGGCGCTGGCTGGTTCGGCATGGTCATGAAGACGATCTTGTCAGTGGGGACCTCCTTGATCCTTGCCGCCAGTGACGCAAGGTCCTGCAGCGAACTGAGCTGCGGGTCGACGGTCATCGAGGAGGTGGTGGCGTCGAGGAAGGAATAGAGCCGGTCAGGGCGTGCGAGGACTTCCTTGCTCGTGGCACGCTGGACGATGGCGGACATGACCTTCTGCTGGTTTCCCAGCCGGGCCAGGTCGCTGCCATCGCCAACGGCATGGCGCGTCCTGGCCAAGGCCAGCGCGTCGGTTCCGTCCAGTTCCTGCCGCCCGGCCGGAAGATCCAGATTCGCTTTCGGATCCGACATCGGCTGGGCAAGGCACACCTTGACACCTCCCAGCGCGTCGATGATCGAAATGAATCCTTCGAAGTCCACTTCGATGAAATGGTCGAGGCGAACTGCCGTGAGGGCTTCCACCGCTGCGACGGAGCATGCGGGCCCGTAATTCAGCGCGGAGTTGATCATGCCGTAGCCACCGGCATAGGAACCAGATCCGGTATCCGCGCAGGCGGGAAGCTGCATAACGGTATCGCGGGGAATCTGGATCGCTTCGATGCGCTCATTCCCGGGAGACACATGGACCAGAAGCATCGAATCGCTGCGCCGGGAACCGGTGTCGGAGCCGAAACCGGTGGAACTGAAATCCCGGCTATCCGAACCGAGCACCAGCACACTCAGCCCTTCGCTGGAATCGGGGATTTCCGAGTCGGACGCCCTGAGCGCAGACACCGAAATGTTCCCCTGCAGGCGCAGGAACGCGAAGCCCGCAGTCACGAGGAGAGCCAGAACCAGGGCAGCAGCCATGATGGCGAACATCCTGCGCCGCGTCCGCTTGGAATTTCGCGTGGCAGCGGATGCCGTCCGCAGGGAATTCACGATTCTGCACTCCTTGGTCAAGCCTTGGCTGGATTACCCCTCCAGCTGACCACGTCAAACGCGGAAGGAACCAATAGCAAGGCTGGGACGATCCATGCATTCAGCGCATGAAACGCCAATTTCCCGCAGAAGCCCAAGGGCACTGCAGCCGCACCGAGACTTCGGTCTCAGAGGAACTTGAGGAACTCGTCCACTGCCGGATTGCGGTACTCGTCGCGTCGATAGATCACGCCCAGCGGCCTGCTGGCCGGCAAGAGCAGTGGAACCTGCTTGCCGCCGAAGATCACGGCGGTGCTGGCCATGATTCGCGGAACCAAGGTGATCCCGCCGGTCGCGACACTCAGATGCACCAGCGCGTCACGTTGCGTTGTGGTGATGAGCCGTGGAGCGGTGGCCTTGAAGCTGCGGTACACCTCGTCGGTGATCTTGCGGATCGAGGTGCCCTGCGGGAGCGTGGCAAGGGTGAGGGAATTGAGCAGTTCAGCGCTCAGCCCGGTATCGGGGTCCACCTCGGTCTCCTCGGATACGACCGCCGAGAACTGCTGATCGCGCAATGATTTTCCGATGAGATCTGCAGGGATGCGCTCGTTCACGCCGAAGGCCAGATCGGCGCGATTCAAGCGAAGCGCGTCGGCAAGCTGCTCGCCATCCTCCACGCTCAGGATCTCGATCCGGACACCGGGATGGCGGCGATGGAATGGGCCGATGAACTCGGGCATGATTCCGCCAACCAGCGAGGGCAGGCCTGCGATGCGCAGGGACCCGGTGGCCAGCGCACGGGTGGAGGAAGCGATGCTTCCGATCGCGGCGACTTCGCGCAATGCGCGGCGTCCGGCGGGAATGATGCTCCGGCCGATCTCGGTCAGGACCATGTCCCTGCCGGAGGCCCGGAAGACGGGCAGGCCCAAGGTGCGTTCCAGGGCGCTGATGCGGCGGGACAAGGAGGGCTGGGAAATGCCGAGGATATCCGCGGCGGCCGTGAATGAGCCGTAGTCCACGATCATGACCACGGCTTCGAGCTGGGCCAGGGAAATGCTGTTCTCGAGAGGTTCTCTTT
This sequence comes from Glutamicibacter sp. ZJUTW, assembly GCF_008370855.1. Taxonomy (NCBI): domain Bacteria; kingdom Bacillati; phylum Actinomycetota; class Actinomycetes; order Micrococcales; family Micrococcaceae; genus Glutamicibacter; species Glutamicibacter sp. ZJUTW. The sequence continues at coordinate 308,709 of NZ_CP043624.1, forward strand.
CCATGCGCTGGATGCTTCCTTCGCTTGGGGACGGGGTGGGTGAATTCCTTGAATCCCGGAGGGTTGGCCCTGACTCCAGCATTCCACGAGAAGCCGAGCTTGCCGAGCGGATGCGGAAGTGGCGGTTTGCGGAGAGCCGCTATGGGTGTCCGGCTCAAAGTGCTGGGCCCAGCTTAAACACCGGGCTCCGCGCTGCCCGAATCGAGAAATCCGGGTGGCGCGGAGCCAGGCTGACGACGGACCATCGGCCCTTGGGGCATTAGCCCATGTGGATGACACCGAGGAGCATGCCTGAAGCAAGCATGACCAGGGAGACCACCAACGCGCGCCACAGCACCTTCTTGTGGTGATCGCCCAAGTCCACACGAGAGAGCGACACCAGCAGCAGGATGGCTGGAACGAGCGGAGACTGCATGTGCACCGGCTGACCGGTGATGGAGGCGCGAGCCATATCCACCGCTGGAACACCGAAGTGCGCGCCGGCTTCGGCGAGAACCGGCAAGACACCGAAGTAGAAGGCGTCGTTGCTCATCAGGAAGGTGGCAGGAATCGAGATCAAGCCGGTCAGCACCGCCATGTAGGGGCCCATGGAGGCAGGAATGACATCCACCAGCCACTGGCTCATGGCGTCAACCATGCCGGTGCCGGAGAGCACGCCGGTGAGCACTGCCGCTGCGAGCACCATGGAGACCACTGCAATGATTTCGCTGGAGTGAGCGGCGATCATCTTCACCTGGTCGGAGACCTTCGGGAAGTTGGCAATCAGCGCGATCGCGGTACCCACCATGAACAGGTATGGCAGCGGCATGACATCGACCACCAGCAGCACCATGATGGCGACGGTCAACGCAAGGTTGAAGTAGAACACCTTGGGACGCAGGGTCTCGCGGTCCGGATCCAGCACGGTGCCGTCCATGGTGGAGAATTCGGTGCCATCGCCCTTGCGGGCAACGGATTCCAGAACTGCCAGGTTGCCACCGGCAGGGGAGGTGCCACCCGGTGTCTTGCCTTCGGTTGGGGTGGCAACGTTGCCGCCGCCGAGCTCGGTGCCCCAGATTTCCGGACGCTCGCGCTGCAGGCGGCGGCGCTCGGAAACACCCATCTGCCAGGCGAACAGGGCAATGACAATGAGGGCAATGCCCAGCGAAGGCAGCATCGGCACGAAGATTTCCGAAGCGTCCACACCCAGTGCCGCGGCGGCGCGGGCCGTTGGGCCGCCCCACGGAACGATGTTCAGGGTGCCGTTGGTCAGGCCGGCGACACAGGTCAGGACCACTGGGCTCATGCCCAGGCGCTGGTAGATCGGCAGCATGGCGGCGGTGACCACGATGAAGGTGGTCGATCCATCGCCATCCAGCGAGATGACTGCGGTGAGCAGCGCGGTGCCCATGACGACCTTGGCCGGGTCGTTGCCAACCAGCTTCTGGATGCCGGAGACCAGGCGGTCGAACAATCCGACGTCGATCATGATGCCGAAGTACATGATCGCGAACATCAGCAGGGCTGCGGTTCCGGACATGTCCTTGACTGCGTCCATGACCATGTCGCCCAGGCCGAATCCGGCACCGGTGAACAAGCCGAAGATGGTCGGTACCAGAATCAATGCCAGCAAGGGCGTCATGCGCTTTGTCATGATCAGCACCATGAAGGTGGCGACCATGAGGAATCCGAGTGCAACAAGCATTGACCCGACCTCCATTTCAGTGTGAGTGAATCCTTTGGCCCCGCAAGCCGGGCGAGGCACTAATCCAAGGTACGTGGCGGTGCTCACTTTGCGCGTCTTGTGTTTATTGTTGAACGGTTAAGTTCTTTGCCATCTTTTTGCTCATTAAAATCACGAGCGTGGGAGGATGGGTTTATGCTGGGTGGCATGTTCCGTTCTGGCGCCGGCACCCGGCATTTCGCCTCCCGCATCATGCGACTGCAGTTCCTGGTCGTAGGTGTCTTGATTGTCCTGGTTACCGCAGGAACGCTTTTCGCCAGCTATGACCGGGTGTATTCGAAAGCGGAGGACACTTCGCTGACCATCGCCCGCACCGTGGCGGTGCTGCCGGAAGTCGTCGAGCAGGTTTCACGCTACGCCCAGCAGGACAAGCTGGATCCGCAGGCGCTCGCCGAGGGAGAGCTGCAACGTCTTGCTGACGCCGTCATCGAGCAGGAGCAAGCCTATTTCGTGGTGATCACCGAAGACCGCGGACTGCGCCTGAGCCATCCGAACCCCGAAGAACTGGGCCAGATGGTTTCCACCGACCCGGTCGCTTTGGAGGGCATTGAAGCGGTTTCCCGGGAACACGGAACCCTCGGGGAATCGGTGCGCGCCAAGGTCCCGATCTATGCCGCCTCGGGTGCCGTTGTCGGCGAGGTTTCCGTGGGCGTGACCACTGATTCCCTGACCGGGGCGCTGCTTGAATCCTTCGCCTGGATCGTCTTGTTCGCGGTGCTCGCCGCGGCCGTGGCAGTGTTCGCCGGACGGGTGACCGTCCGCCGCTTGAAGCGCCAGACCCTGGGGCTGGAGCCGGCCGAAATCGCCCAGCTGGTCAGGGACCAGCAGGCTGTGCTCTACGGTGTCACCGAAGGCGTCATGGGCATTGGCGCAGACAAGCGGATCACCGTGCGCAACAAGGCTGTCCGGCAGCTGCTGGGCCTGCCGCACCGCACGGAATTGGAAGACGTGGTGGGCCGCCACTTCGAATCCGCTGGCCTGGATCCCCGGCTGGTCAAGGCGATCAAGGAATGCGACCCCGCGCCGGTGCGCATCGGGGCGAATGGGAATTCGCTTATCGCCCGCGTGAACAAGGTGGTCCGTGACGGGGTGGATCTCGGGCTGGTCGTGCTGCTGCATGACGTCACCACGCTCGAAGCGCTGGGCACCAAGCTCGACGCGGTGCAGGACATGGCCGACGCGCTGCGCGCCCAACGCCATGAATTCGCCAATCGCATGCATGCGGTCCTCGGGTTGATCAATCTGGGGAAGATTGAACAGGCCGAAGACTACCTGCGCGAGGTGATGGAAGCAGGGCCGAAGATCGCCCAGGTTCCCGGGCTGGAGGCCATCCAGGATGCCTACCTCGCGGCGTTCATTTCGGCGAAGGCGGTGCGTGCCCACGAATTGGGTATCGAACTGCGGGTGTCCCCGCAATCCATGCTTTTCGGGCAGATCGCCTCGGCCCATGATGCCCAGGATGCCACCGCGGTCCTGGGAAATCTGCTGGATAACGCCTTCACCGCGGCGCTTAGTGCGGATGCTGAACCCTGGGTGGAAATCGATCTGCTGTCCGAGGGGAACACCCTGCACATTGCCGTGGCCGATTCGGGACCTGGCATCACCACCGACGAGGATGTCTTCGCGCGGGACGTCAGCACCGGATCCCATCTGGGCAACGAGCATGGGCGTGGCGTAGGACTGCCGCTGATCAAGCGGCTCGCCCAGGCCCGCAGCGGGGATGTCTGGATCGCGGATCGCGGCACCGATGGTTCAGGTGCAGTGTTTGCAGCACGCTTGCCGGCGGTGCTGGCTGAACCATCCAGTTCAGAAAATGACCACAGCGAAGGAGTGCAACTTTGAACGAGAACAGCAGCGGAAATTATCGGGTGCTGATCGTTGATGACGATTTCCGGGTTGGCGAGCTGCATGCGGAGATGGTCAATGCCATCCCCGGGTTCCAGGCTTTGGAACCTGTGCAGGATCCGCGCGTGGTCCCCAAATTGGTGCAGAGCCTGAAACCCGATTTGGTCCTGCTGGACCTCTACCTGCCGCATGTGAGCGGAATCGAGCTGCTCAGAGAACTCGATGTCGATGCGATCATGATCTCCGCGGCGATTGAGCCGAAGAACATCGACAAGGCGCTGCGCTCAGGCGCGCTGGCCTTCATCATCAAGCCTTTCGATGCCAAGACCCTGGCTTCCAAGCTCAAAGGCTGGGCGCGCTACCGCCGCCAATTGGCCGGGACCACGGAGTTCAACCAGCAGGGCGTGGACCGGTTGTACCGGTCGCTCCAAGGCGGCGAGGAATCCAGTGCGTCAGTGGGCGCCGCCCCGACCGAGCATGCAGTGCTTTCCTGCGTGAAGGAAGCGGCCGAACCGATGAGCGTTGCCGAGGTTGCAGAAGCGGTGGGGGTTGCCCGTGCGACAGCGCAACGCTATTTGGCGGCGCTGGTGGCCAATGAATCCCTGGAGCTCCAGCTTGGATACGGAACCCGTGGCCGACCTGAACACCGATACGTGGCACGTTAGCGAAGGCGCCCTAGGTGGCGTCCCAGACCCGGCGATAGAAAGAGATCTTCCGCTCATCCGGTTCGATGCCGTAGCCCGCGTAGACGTACTGTTCGAAACCAGGCCCGTAGTTCCACTCGGTGCTCCACGCGGCAATGGCCAGATCTGCCCAGCGGTCTGCGAGTCCCAGCATGCCCAAATCCACATGCGCGCTGAATTCATGGTCGTCGGTGATGATCGTGTTTGGCAGGCACGCATCGCCATGGCACACCACAAGATCCAGTTCCGGGGCGTTGTCGAGAAACTCGGCCTGCTGATCGGCTGGCAGATGCTGAATACGGGATTCCAGATCCCAGTCGAAGGGACATGCTCCAATGGGCAAGGCATCGTGCATTTGACGCAGTCCGTGGCCGACAGCGTGGGCTGAACGCGCAGGGTCGCTTTTGCCCAGGCTGCTGGCTGCGCTGTGCCCGTGCAATGCGGCGGTGATGAGCAGCTGGCCGTCAGCCTGTTCTTCGCAGGAGAGCACTTCCGGGACCCGAATGAATTTTCCTGCCCATGTCATGCGCTGGGCTTCAGTTTTCAGATCGCCTTCCGCTTCCGGAGGGCATCCCGGTGACCACTTGGCGAAGCGTATCTGTTCGCCCGAGCCGATGCGGTAGGTGACTCCGCCAAGCGCGTTTTGCCAGATACCCTCGATTTCTGCCGGACCAGCTGCTGCGCGCACCGCCGGGGGAACAGGATGATCCGCCGAGGGCGGGCCAGAAATCACTCGCGTTGAACTCATTGTCCAAGTCTGCCAGCAATCGGAGTTCCGGTGGCAGGCTGGAGGAACGCCAAGCGGCTTGCAAATTCGCGCAGGTGCGCTCGCTCGTGCACAGCCACTGGATTGCCAGGAATTAATTTCTTCTTGTGTTCATCTTGGCTCAAGGAAACGGCTAATCGAGTCGTGAACACTGAGGCGCATGACTGATATTTCGCGTCGCAAATTGCTCACCGGTGCTCTCGGTGCCAGCGCCCTGACCTTGGTCGGGCCGACGGGAGCAGCGCTGGCTTCCAGCAGCCCCCGCCTCGTGCGTTCCCGACTTGGCCTGACCAGCGGGTTTTCCATGGGTGATGTCTCCACGAGCAATGCCGTGCTCTGGGCACGCAGCTCCGGCGAAGGCCGCTTGCGTGCTCAACTGCGCGCGGTAGACGAGACCGGGGAAATCATCCGCGGCCGCGGATCATTCGCCAGGACACTGCACGGCGCCTACGCCCGCGAGGCCACCGACTTCACCGCAAAGATCAATGCCCAGCATCTGCCTGCCGGAACCCGCTTCGCAGTCACCATCGGTTTTGAGGACGACAATGGAACCCTTGGCGAGACGCAGGATGGCTGGTTCAGCACCGCACCTGCACTGACCGGTCGCCGCAATCATGACGCCTCCCGAGCCCAGAGCTTTGTCTGGTCCGGCGACACCGCTGGCCAGGGCTGGGGCATCAATGAAGAGATCGGCGGTATGCGCGCCTACGCGGCCATGCATGCGACCAAGCCGGATTTCTTCGTGCACAGCGGCGACACCATCTACGCCGATGGCCCGATCGCCGCAGAGGTCGTGGAGCCTGATGGCCAGATCTGGCGCAACCTGGTCACCGAAGAAGTCTCCAAGGTGGCCGAAACCCTGGACGAGTACCGCGGCCGGCACCGCTACAACCTGATGGACCGCAACGTGCGGGCCATGTATTCCGAAGTTCCGGTGATTGCCCAGTGGGATGACCACGAGACCCACAACAACTGGTGGCCGGGCGAGATCATCGAAGATGAGCGCTACACCGTTCGCGATATCAACACCTTGGCAGCTCGCGGACGCCAGGCCTGGCAGGAATACCAGCCCATCGCCGACCCGCGCGCCCTGCGCCCAGGCACCGGTTTCGAGGCGGCTCGAATTTACCGCAAGATCTCCCGCGGCCCTGCGCTTGACCTGTTCGCGTTGGACATGCGCAGCTACAAGTCGGAGAACACCGCTGGAATGGAAGGGAAGTCCACATCCATTCTCGGCGAAGATCAGCTGAATTGGCTGGTGGATTCCCTAGCCAAGTCCAAGGCCACTTGGAAGGTCATTCTCAATGACCTTCCGCTGGGCATCATCGTTCCAGATGGCAAAGCCCAGGAATCAATTTCCAACGCTGACCACGGGGCACCGCTGGGCCGCGAGCTGGAATTGGCCCGGCTGCTCAAGGCGGTCAAGGACCGCGGCATCAAGAACGTCGTTTTCCTGACTGCCGATGTCCACTACTGCGCAGCCCACCACTACTCGCCCGAACGCGCGGCATTCCGCGAGTTCAATGAGTTTTGGGAATTCGTGGCCGGGCCAGTGAATGCCGGTTCCTTCGGGCCGAACCAGATGGACGGTACTTTCGGGCCGCGTGTGGACTTCTCGCTCGCAGGCACCACGAACCAGTCGCCGCGCGATGGCAAGGGCCAGTTCTTCGGCCACGTCGATCTTGACGAGCAGGACCTGTTCACCGTCACGCTGCGCAATGGGCTGGGCGACATCGTCTACACCAAGACGCTGGAACCGGCCAAGTAGAAACCAAAATGAAAAACGCCTGCGAGACAGGAATTGTTTCGCAGGCGTTCTTCGCTTGGCTAATCAGCGCTTAGCGTCCGGTGCCGCCGTAGACGGTGGCTTCCACGTCGGTGTCCAGGTCGAACGCGGTGTGGATTGCGCGTACTGCGTCATTGAGCTTGTCGGCATCGGTGACCACGGAGATGCGGATTTCGGACGTCGAGATCATGTCCACGTTCACGCCTGCGCGGTGCAGTGCTTCGAAGAAGGTGAAGGATACGCCTGGGTTCGAGCGCATGCCTGCGCCAATCAGCGAGAGCTTGCCGACCTCGTCATTGTGCTCGATATCCTCGAAGCCGATTTCCGGCTTTGCTGTATTCAGCGCTTCCAGCACGTGCTTGGTTTCGGTCATCGGCAGGGTGAAGGAGATATCGGTGGCACCAGAGCCGCGCGTCGAGATGTTCTGCACAATCATGTCGATATTGGCTTGCGCAGCGGCGATCACACCGAAAATCTGTGCGGCCTTGCCCGGAATGTCAGGTACGCCAATGATGGTGACCTTGGCTTCGGAGTGGTCGTGGGCGACACCTGAGATGATTGGCTGTTCCAAGGGTTCTCCCTCTTGAATTTTGATTTTGTCTTCGGGATCCGGGAGCACCCAGGTGCCCTCGTTGGTGCTGAATGAGGAGCGCACGTGTAGCGGCACGCCGAAGCGGCGGGCGTATTCAACGCAGCGCAGGTGCAAGATCTTCGAGCCGCTGGCGGCCATTTCCAGCATTTCCTCGCTGGTGATCCTCTCGATCTTCTTTGCCGAGGCGACCACGCGTGGGTCGGCGGTGTAGACGCCGTCCACATCGGTGTAGATCTCGCAGACATCGGCGCCCAGGGCCGCGGCCAGTGCCACGGCAGTGGTGTCCGAGCCGCCACGGCCCATGGTGGTGATGTTCTTGGATTCCTTGCTCATGCCCTGGAATCCAGCGACGATGGCAACGAATCCGCGGTCGATGGCCCGGCGCACCCGCTGCGGGGAGACCTCCATGATGCGGGCCTTGCCGTGGGTTGAATCGGTGATCAGGCCTGCCTGCGAGCCGGTGAATGATGCGGCCTGCTCGCCGAACTGGTTGATGGCCATTGCCAGCAGCGACATCGAGATGCGTTCACCGGCGGAGAGCAGCATGTCCATTTCGCGAGCCGGTGCATCATCGGTAAGCTGGCCTGCCAGATCCAGCAGGTCATCGGTGGTGTCGCCCATTGCGGAAACAACCACGACGACGTCATGGCCCTTGGACTTGGTATCAATAATTCGGCGCGCTACACGCTTGATGCCTTCGGCATCTGAAACGGAAGAACCGCCAAATTTTTGAACAATTAGGCCCATGGGCACTCACTCCACCTGTTGAAAGCTGTGCCTCGCCGCCGGTGGTTGCTGATAGAACTTTGGCGTGAGGCATCTACCAGATAAATATTGTGACAGCTACGAGGTGCCATGTCCTAGTTGGCGCGGTAACCATTGGTCATATTGCCTAGAAACCCCAGTGCGAGTTGTCGAAAAGCACTGGCTATCCCTTGAATTCAGCCAAAATTTGTCGCCAAAAGCTCTTCCATTCAGACACCTGATCAGGTAATTCAGCCTTAGTGATGTTTATGGCTACCGAGGATTTTTCGCCCTTGAGCCCAATGTCTACCTGTGTCTTGGTGCCATCGCTGAAGTCCGCCCGCCAGTAGCGCCAGCGCTCGGAACCGCTGGCGCGTGCAGGTTCGGATAGTTCGTTCCCGTTGAATTCCTTGCGGTCTTTCACGCAGGCGACCCAGCGCTCCAGTGCCGTATCCAAATCGGCATCGATGGTGCTGCTGACCGAGCCCTGGAAGGTGCCGTCCTGGGCTTGGCCAGGTACGCGCCTTCCGATGTGCTGCTCATAGGCCACGGCGACGGATTGGGCCCACCATTCTGGATTTTCGACTGTTGCGGGAATGCCGGTGATGGCCAGTTCGGCCATCTCCTTATGCGTCATCTCGTCGGCTCCGCCGGCACGCAGTTTGGCGCACCACTGGTCCCACTCGATGCCGGTGGCATTGGCGATGGCTGACGTGTTGCTGCTTTTGATTGCCATGAGCTCAGTCTACGACCCGCTTAGAGCTGCCGGTACTCGGAGGCAATGCGCCGGGCCCAGAGAAGCCTCTGGCTTTCATCACGGTCCTTCATCAGTGGAAGCAGCATCTGCACCTGTTCGCTCTGCTTCAAGTCGCGCAGGCCGGCGGCGTCCATCGTGCCTGCCCATTCGCCCATGCTTGAACCGGTGTGGTCTTCGATTTTCTCTGCTTTGCTCAAGGATTCGCTCATGTGCATGAACGTAGCAACCCGAACCGACAGGATGGCTGCTGCACATTTCAGCGCGGAGGAATGCCCCTGCAAGCAAGGGAATTTAAGCTTCTCTGGCCGGTCTTCTCGGTATTTCCGAGAAGACCGGCCAGAGGGTGAAGCGAACTAGAGTGACTGGATTTCCAAGTTCAATCGACTGAGCAGATCGATGAGTTTCGACAGATCCTCATCGTCCCAATCGGTCATCCGCGAGCGCAGTTCCGTGCGCCACCCGTGGAAGGTTTCATGCCACCGTTCTGCCGCAAATTCGGCAGGCAGGAGGTGGAATACCCGACGGTCGTCCGGGTCGACTTCTCGCTTGACCAGTTCCAGCTGTTCCAGTTTCGTGATCATTCGCGACAGCGAGGCCTTGTCGACCAGCAGTCTTTCGCAGATTTCGGACTGGGTGATGCGCTGGCTGCGCAGGATCATGCCCAGCACCGGTAGATAGCCTGGGGTGAGCCTGCTGTCGAGCCGGGTGGCCAGTTCCCGCTTGGCGCGCGCCGTCAGCGCGATCAGCGAGAACAGCTCCTGTTCGGCACTGGCGTACAAATCGGGACGTTCCGCCACCGGGGCCTCATCGGCTTTGCTTGGAACCTGCACTGGATCTCCTAGTTGCCAGCTGGCTTTTCTGCCTTGGTTGCGCCCTTGTCCTCCGCGTCCAGATCCTGCATGCGTTCGCTTGCGGTCTGGGTCTTCAGCGACTGGTTGGGGATCAGGCAAACAGCCACGACGACAATCAGCGACAGCGGAGCGGCAATGGCGAACAGCGAAGGCACTGCATCGCCGTAGATGGACTCGAAGATCACGCGGACCGGTTCAGGCATCGCGGCCACCGAAGGAAGATTGCCTGATCCCAAAGACGCGGCCAGTTCCTTGGCCTGGTCGCCCAGGGAGGCCAGGGCTGCGGCCAAATCGGACTGGCGGTCGGCGATCATGCTCGGCACGGTAGTCGCCAGCACGGCGCCCAGTCCCGCGGTACCTGCAGTGCCGCCGAGGGTGCGGAAGAAGTTCACGGCCGAGGAAGCTACGCCCAGTTCCTTGACGTGGACCGAGTTCTGCACCACCAGCACCATGTTCTGCATGACCAGGCCCATGCCGGCGCCGAGAATGAACATGTAGGTAGCGACCAGCGCATAGTTGGTGTCGTAGTGGATGGTTCCCAGCAGGAACAAGCCGATGACAACCAGCACAGAACCGGTGACGACCAGCGCCTTCCACTTGCCGGTGCGCGAGATCAGCGCACCGCCGATGGTGGAGATGACCAGCAAGCCGCCCATCAGCGGGAAGGTCATCAGGCCGGCCATGGTGGCTGATGCGCCACGGGCCATGATCATGTACTGGCTGAGGAACACCGAGGTGCCGAACATTGAAACACCAATGGCCAGCGAGGCGATGACCGCGAAGGTGAAGGTGCGGTTCTTGAACAGGCCCAGGCTCAGCAGCGGCTCCGTAGCCTTGGTCTCAACCAGGATGAACAGTGCCAGCAGGACTACCGCGCCGGCAATCATCAGGTAACTGGTCGCCGAGGCCCACTCGAACTGGGAGCCGCCCAGCGACATCCAGATCAGCAGCAGCGAGACGCCGGCGGACAGCAGGACGATGCCCCAGTAGTCGATCTTGACCTTGCGCTTGGCAATGGCCGGCAGGTGCAAGGTGCGCTGGATCAGGATGACCGCGGCGATGGCGAAAGGCAAGGCGATGAAGAAGTTCCAGCGCCAGTTGATGGCATCGGTAACGAAGCCGCCGATCAACGGGCCGCCCACGGTGCCAACGGCCATGACAGCGCCGAACAGGCCCATGTACTTGCCGCGTTCACGAGGGGAGAGGAAATCGGCCATGACAATCTGTGCCAAGGCGCCAACGCCACCGCCAGCCAGGCCCTGGACCACGCGCATGGCGATCAGGAAGCTGGTGTCCTGCGAGAAGCCTGCCGCGGCCGAGGCCAGGACGAAGATGGAAAGCGAGATCTGCAGCAGCAGCTTGCGGTTGCCCAGGTCGGCGAGCTTGCCCCAGATCGGGGTGGCGATGGTGGTCGCCAGCAGCGTGGCGGTGACCACCCAGGTGTAGGAGGTCTGGCTGCCGTTGAGATCCGAGACGATCAGCGGCAGCGAGCTGGAAACAACGGTGTTGGCCAAGATGGAGACGAACATGCCCATCAAAATGCCTGTGAGGGCAGTGAGGATTTCGCGGTGAGTCATCTTGGGCTTGGCGACCGGTGCGGTTGCGGCCATTAAAGCTCCAAAAAAAATAGGGTCAGGCGTGGAAAGCCTGAATGGTTGATTGATGTCAACTATACGACGATAGTTGACCTTTATCAACTAAGCGTGTTTCACCGCACATCGCGCTGCAGGAATGGAAAAACGCCCTGCACTCATGCCGGTGAAGCGGTCGAGTGCAGGGCGTTCAAGAACTGCGGGAATTAGTGGCTGCGGCGGCTGTCCATCTCGGGAACAACTGGATGCGACGACGCTTCGCCAGTCTCGCCGGCAACGCGCAGCAGGCGTGGCTCGGAAAGCTGCGCCTTCGGCTTTTCTGCGGCATCCCCGGCTTCTGCCTGCGGTGCTTCCTGCTCGGATTCCTGCTTCTCTGCCTTGAGCCGGGCCGGGCCGGGTGCGGTGCGGCCGGCGGACCGGCGTCCTTCGAAGGCGCGGGCCAAGGTCACTTCATCGGCGTATTCCAAATCGCCGCCCACCGGCAGGCCGGAAGCCAGGCGGGTAATGCGGATGCCCAAGGGAGCCAGCGCGCGCACCAGGTACACGGCGGTGGCTTCGCCCTCGAGATTCGGGTCGGTGGCAAGGATCAGCTCGGTGATCGAGTCATCGGCCAAGCGGGTGACCAGCTCGCGGATGTGCAGCTGTTCCGGGCCAATGCCTGCCAGCGGATTGATGGAACCGCCGAGCACGTGGTACTTGCCGGAGAACGCCCGGGTGCGTTCAATGGCCAGGACGTCCTTGGACTCCTCCACGATGCAGATCTTTGTTCCATCGCGGCGCTCATCGCGGCAAATGGCGCAGGTATCCTGCTCCGAGATGTTGAAGCAGATCTCGCAGAATTTCACCTTTTCCTTGACCAGCTGGATCGAGGCGGCGAGCCGGGTCATGTCCTCGGCATCGGCATCGAGAATGTGGAAAGCAATGCGCTGAGCCGACTTCGGGCCGATGCCAGGCAAGCGACCGAGCTCGTCGATCAATTCCTGTACAGCACCTTCGTACACGTGCGCCTACTTTCTAGCTTGCTTCACTACCTTGAAATTGTTCCGTGGTACACCCTAGTGTCTCACTCCGACAGCTCGCCGTGGTGCCGGCTACAAGCTGCGTTTGATTTCCACTACATTCCCGTTCACGTCGCGCTGCTCGATGACCATCCCGCCAAGCAGGCGCTCCACGGCTGGAACGCCGATCAGTGCCGAATCCTCGACCTCGATGTCATCGTCGCTGGGGACGAACTCCTCCGGCTCCTGCGCCGGGGCAGGATCGGGAGCCGATGCCGGGCCGCCCCAGCCGCGTGCCGACTGGGCAGGCGCTGGCGCGCTTGGTGCGTTCTTCGCCTGGTTCATCAGCTGCTGGTACCGGCTCATGCGGCCCGTGCTTGCCGGTGCCGATGCAGCGGGGGCTGGTTCAGGCTCAGGCTGCGGAGCACCCCAGCGCGGTGCCGCCTCCGGAGCGGGTGCCGGGGCTGCTGGCGAAGGCGCCGGTGCAACCGGCTCCGGGCGGGGCTGCTCCTGCTCGCGTGGGCGAACCTGAGGCTGTGCAGGGGCGGGCGCAGGCTCCGGAACCGATCGCTCTGGAGTTTGCGGAGCCGGCTGTTCTGGTGCATCAACCGCCAGATTCTCGAAGGAATCGGTGGTGCTGTCCGGGTGCAACGGAGTCGAAGACACAGGGCGAGCAATATTCGGAACTCCGCCTTCGGCCTGGCGCGCTGCCATGCCGGCAGTCATCCGGGGCTTGGGGGCCACCGGAGGCCCGTCGAAACTGCGTGGCGCACTGGTTGCCGGGGCGGGCGCCACCGGCTCTGGCTGGGCAGCCGGGGCCGGAGACTGCTGCTGCGGCTGAACCTGCGGTGCCACCGGGACGGGGCCAGCCGGCGAATAGTACGGGTCATCCGGGAACGGCGGCTCGTCGAAATACGACTCTTCCGCGGGTGGCGGAACGTCGTCGTAGGAGCTGGCGTACCCCTCATGGGCGCGTGGCGCAGGTGCGGCTGGTGCCGAGGTCTGCACTGCAGAGGCAGGACGCTGCTGCGGTGCCGGAGCGGCAGCTTGGGCCCGTGCTGCGGCGCGCGCAGCAGCCCCAGCAGAACTTACAGCCTTGGTGAACTTAGTTGGTGCTGGGGTTGGCGCCGGGATTGGCCGGCGCTCACCTTTTGGGGAACCACCACCGTTGGGGTTGGATCCGCCTTCGGTCAGGACCACTTCGATTGGCGAACCTGCGACCTGGGAGAGGACTCCGGTCAATGTATTCATCAAATCCGGCCGGTTGCGCAGATTCACAATGGGGCCGGTGTTACTGAACGCCAAGGTAAGTGTACGGCCATCGAAGCCTGCCACGGAGCCATAGGTGGCGACCATGGAATGCAGGACACGCGAACTGCCCTGCAACTGCTGCAGGATCGTAGGCCACGCCTGCTGGAACATCGCCACCGGCGAGCCGGCGCCCTGTGGTGCTGGCTGCTGGCCCTGCGGGGTTCCGCCAGGCGCGCCGTGCTGCGGCTGCTGGGGAGACTGCGGCCGTTGTTGCTGTTGTGCTTGCTCGCGTTGTGCTTGTTCTTGTGCGGCGCGCTGTTGTGCTTCGCGTTCTGCTTGCTCGCGTTGTGCTTGTTCTTGTGCGGCGCGCTGTTGTGCTTCGCGTTCTGCTTGCTCGCGCTGGGCATGTTCCTGCGCCGGATGGGCAGCGTTGCGCTGGGCATTCATGCCAGGCTGGCTGGCCTCCGGCGCCTGTTGCGACTGCTGCGGCTGGGCAGGCTGCGGTGCTTGTGCTGCGCGGTTGGCTGCCGCGCGACGTGCGAATTCGGCCATGGCAGGATTCTGCTTCACGTCATCGATGGAGACACCGGTGCCGAACGACAGATCTTCACCGCTGGATGGATCAGGAACCAAGCTGAATGGTGCCACGCCTTCCGGACGGGCTGCCGGAATGCTCGGACCAGGCTGCACCTCGGTGGTCACCGAGTAGTTTTCGCCCTTTGGCCCCCAAGTGGCGCCCCAGTCAGCGGCTTCGCCGGTGTTCAGGGAAGCTGCCGCGCCAGGATCCAGCGGTGCATTTGGGTCATCATCAGCCGGCTGCGGCTGTGGCTGTGGCGGCATGGACTGCTGCGGCTGCTCGGTGCGCTGTGCCTGCGCTGATTCTGCGTGCTGCGCAGGCTGCTGTGCCGGTGCGGGAGCCTGCTCATCCTGCTGCGGCTGAGCCTGAGCCGACTGGACCTGTGGTTCCTGCTCTTCAGCCGGTTCCGGGGCGCCTCCTCGACGGGACTTGGCAGCGGCCAAGGCCTCGCGCACAGCGGCGGCACCCTGACGCGCGGCGCCAGGATTCGGGGCAGCATTCGTTGAGGGCGCAGCACCCTCGGCGTCGTCTTCATTAAGCGCAGGCAGCGCTCCACCGGTCATCGCATGGCGCTCCAGGCGATCTAGACGGGCAGCGAAGGAGCTGTCGGAGTTCTGCGAACCCGGCAGCATCAAGCGCGCCGCCAGCAATTCCAAGTGCAGCCGAGGCGAGGTAGCGCCGGTCATCTCGCTCAGGGCCTTGTTGGTGACGTCTGCCCATCGCGACAGTTCGCCTGCGCCGACCAGTCCCGCCTGCAAGCGCAGGGCTTCGAGCTGGTCTTCTGGCACGCCGCGCAAGATCTTCTCAAGGCCTTCGGGCATCGCCTTGGCGATGATCAGATCGCGGAAGCGCTCCAGCACATCTTCAACGAAGCGCCGAGGATCCAGACCGGTCTGGATGATGCGGTCGATCGCGCCGAACAGCCCGGCGCCATCGGATTCGTGCAGCGACAAGGTGACCTCGTCGAGCAGCGTCGAGTGGGTGTAGCCCAGCAGCGCAACCGCGGTCTCGTAATCAAGGCTGCCATCGCGGGCGCCAGCGATCAGCTGGTCCAGCACCGAGAGGGTATCGCGGACCGAACCGCCGCCAGCACGGATCACCAGCGGCAGCACGCCTTCGGCTACTGCGACGCTTTCCCGTTCGCAGAGCACTTGCAGGTACGCCAACAGCGCCTCGGGCGGAACCAGGCGGAATGGGTAGTGGTGGGTACGCGAGCGGATGGTGCCAATGACCTTTTCCGGCTCGGTTGTCGCGAAGATGAACTTGATGTGCGCCGGTGGCTCTTCAACGATCTTCAGCAGGGCGTTGAAGCCTGCCGCGGTGACCATATGGGCCTCATCGATGATGAAGATCTTGTAGCGGTCGCGGGTAGGCGCGAACGTTGCGCGCTCGCGCAGGTCGCGGGCGTCATCGACGCCACCGTGGCTGGCCGCGTCGATCTCGATGACATCCAGCGAACCTGGTCCGCCATTGGCCAGATCCACGCAGCTTGGGCAGGTGCCACAAGGAACCGGAGTGGGACCTTGCTCGCAGTTCAAGCAGCGGGCCAGGATGCGGGCAGAAGTCGTCTTGCCGCAACCGCGCGGGCCGGAGAACAAGTACGCATGGTTGACGCGGTTCTTCTCCAGAGCCGTCATCAAGGGCGCAGTAACGTGCTCCTGCCCGATGACGTCGCCAAACGTATCGGGACGATATCTGCGATAAAGCGCTGTACTCACACCGGTTCCCTATCAGTTTCCTGATGCCCTGGGCATCAGCTGTTGGACAATATTCTCTGGTTCGACGATCCACGGCTCGCGTGGCAGATTCGCCGGATCGAAAGCTTCCAAGGCTGCCTGCAAACTTGTGCTGGGCAAGCCCAATGACTCTAGCAAAACCGCCACAACGTTGGCTGGATGCACACCTTGTTCGGTGATCTCTTCGAGTGTTACCGCGCCATCGCGCTTGGCCAGGCGCTCTCCCTTGGCATTCAGTGCAAGCGGGACGTGTGCATAGGAGGGGATTGCGTGGCCCAGAAGCGTTGCCAGGTAGGCCTGACGTGGCGCGGAAGAGAGTAAATCATCTCCGCGTACGACCTGGTCGATGCCTGAGAAAGCATCATCGACGACCACCGCAAGATTGTAGGCTGGTGCGCCGTCGTTGCGCACCAGGACAAAATCATCAACCGCGCCGGTGTAGTCGCCGAATAGTTCATCGTGAACAGAAAATTCGTTCACTTCTGAACGCAGGCGCAAGGCGGCCGGGCGGTTCTGCGCTTTGGCCGAGCGCTCGCTGGCGCTCAGATTGCGGCAGGTTCCCGGGTAGGCACCGGGCGCAGCATGCGGAGCGCTTCCGGCTTCGGCAATATCCTTGCGCGAGCAGTAGCATTCGTAGACCAGACCGCGCGCTTTGAGCCGCTCAACGGCTTCAAGATATATCGGAAGGCGGTCGGACTGGCGGAGCATGTCACCGTCGAAGTCAATGCCCAAGGCCGCTAGCTCGGCAATCTGGGTGGCTTCGGCGCCGGAACGAACACGGTCCAGGTCCTCAATGCGCAACAGGAATTCGCGTTGCGTGGAGCGGGCGAAAAGCCAGGCGAGAATTGCCGTGCGCAAATTGCCAAGATGGAGCGGCCCCGAAGGGCTAGGGGCGAAACGGCCAGCGCCCACGTGGACTCCATTCGGCTTGCGTAAGAAAGTAAAAGACCCCTCATGCACCTGCCAGAGCCCATCTACCCTTGCTACCTTCCGGTCCTGGGGGAGTTCAACAGGATGACACCACACGAGGGGTCACCCAAAATACTACCTGAGGTTGGCGCTTGGATAAAATCGGCAGGCGTGCGCTTGATCTCAACTGGCCAATCCTGAGCAGGGTTGCTGTTAGTTCTCAGGCGGTGCTTTCTTCAGGCGGTTCTAACCAGCCAAGCACGCGGCGAACACGGTCATTGAGTTCGATGGTCGGCAGCATGGGCGTTTGCTCTTTCTCGAAATCGAAGTTCTGCACGCTGGTGACGCTGCCGGGAAGCTCAACGCAGATCATGCCGTTGGGGGAGCGCCAGTTCACCGAACCGTCCGGAAGGTATGTCGCCTGCCACCCCAGCACATGCTTGAACATCTGATGCCGCTTGCACAATAGATGAGTGTTGCTCCGGGTGGTATGCCCGCCCTTGGCCCATGCATCGATATGGTCTATCTCAGCTGATTCGGCTGGCCGATTGCATCCTGGGAATCTGCAAACCACATCCCGGCTCCGCAGCAGATCACGCAGTGCCTTCGACGGACGGTACTTTTCGCGGCCGACGTCTATGGCCGCCCCGGACCAGGGGTCGGTGAGCACCTTGATGAAAGACGGGGCATCCTTGGCAATCAGCAGTGCCGTCCCTACGGGGATGGGTCCGTAGCCTTCGAGATCCGCCAATGCGCGTTTAGGATCAGCGAGCATTTCCAGGGCAGGAATCGTGACAGCGACACGGGCTTTCAGCGGGGTCCCTTCGGTTGCCGGCCAGCCATCGAGCAAGGCATCGCAGATAATATCCAGCCGTCGTTGCTGTTCGGTCCGGTGATCATCTGGATCAGCATTGCGTACTGCATGCCAATTGACCGTATTGATGATGGCCAATGCTTTTTCTGCTGGCAGGTGGAGTTGGATGACGCTCATGCCATTGGCCTCGTGCCAATAGATGACCTTGCGGTCCTCTGCACTTTTCTTGTGGCGTTCCTCGATCGGCTTGGGGTGCAGGCGTTCATGCATTTTCCGAGCGCGTTGGGCAACTGCGGAGTCGGTGGCCTGCCGAGCTATCGGCAGCAAGGTTTGCTGCATCAGCTGCACATCCTCGGGTGCTAGATCCTGGGAGTGCTTGACGATCTCTTGCGCGGATCTCGTCGTGATCTCGCCGACGCTCAGCGCGTCCAAGATATCTGGGCAAAGATGGCGCAGCCCTTCGGCAAAGAATAACTTGTCCTGGACTTTCCTTTCTGAGGATCGCAGGGCCACCGCTGCTTCGGCGACAAAAGATGAACGGATCAGCGATTCATCGGAACGATTGACGCCGTAGAAATATGCGGATTGATCTTCAACGGGCTCTTCAATTTCCCCAAGGTCATCCAGCAGAGGTTCTTGGGATCCCTGGCTGACTGTCTCGGCAACCAAATATTCGTAGCTATCGGCCAATACTGCTGCCTCGGCAGCATCGAGCATGCTGTGCAACCGTGCAATGGCCTTCAGCCGTTCCAGCCCTTGGGCGGAACTTGAGACCGGTGGCTGCTCGTAGAGGTGTGTGGCGGTGGCGGCAATCTGGGTAAAGAGATTGTCCTTATCCAGGTTCGCTGCCCAAAGCCCGTCAATTCCGGGGATGCGCCTTGTCCCCGGAGGGCTTATGGGCAGCCGCCGAGGATCATCTTGGCTGTGAAATGCCTCTCTTTTACTCATGCTTACAGTATCGATCTGTTCAAACTGCGGTTCTCAAAGAAAGAATCGAGGTGGTGAAAAGGTGAAATACCGCCGAATTTCAGGGGTTTGGCACCTTGGAGATGCTCCGGGGATCGTCGGGCGAGTGCTCGATTCGTGATTGAGCGAGAATTTAGATATGCTGGATCCTGCTCCTCGGAGCAAACTGAGGAGGATTCGCCTAGCGGCCTATGGCGCACGCCTGGAACGCGTGTTGGGTTAACGCCCTCAGGGGTTCAAATCCCCTATCCTCCGCCAATGTAATGTCTCGGGACATCGTACGAACGATGTCCCGAGACATTATTTTTTTGCTTGCCGGCATTGCCCGAATCTGAGGGGTAGTATCCGTGGCAACTGTTCAGCAATCTTTCGACAAGGTAAGACTATGGCAAGTGTATTGAGCGAAATCGCTGTCGATTGCGCCATCCCGATGCTGGTGGCCAGGTTCTGGTGCGAAGCACTGGACTTCGAGGTGCTGGAAGAAGAAGCCGGATTGGTCAGCATTGGATCCGAAGCCCGCGGCGAGCACGGGTTGAAGCTGACGTTCGCTCAAGTGCCTGAAGCCAAGAGCGTCAAGAATCGCCTCCATCTGGATCTGCGTCCTCAAGGCTCCAGCCAGCAAGAAGAAGTCGACCGTCTCCTTGCCTTGGGGGCCAGCTATGCCGAAGTGGGCCAGCAAGAGGACGAGAGCTGGATCGTGATGGCTGATCCTGAGGGAAATGAATTCTGCGTGCTTTCAAGCCTTGAATGAGCAAGCCGCTTTAATGACCTGTGGCGCCGGGTCGGCAATTTCTCACCGGCTCGACGCCAACAGGATTCGCGGTTGGGCTCCTGATCCCCGCAGGAGCTCAATGCCTAGGCGCTCTTGCGCCCTTTGGCCAGCTCCGGGTAGTGGATGGCCGCGGTCTGCGGGTGGGCTCGCAGCCAGCCCTTGAGCACGTTTGCGCCATAGGAAGCCAGCATTGGATTCTCTGGATCATCGGAAACGCCACGGGCGTCGGCAGCCAGGTCGGCTGGCAGCTCGACTTTGTCGATCACTGCATCCAGGCGAGGGGAGTAGAAGAACGGCACCGAGTAGCGGTCTACACCGGCTGGAGGAGCAATGACGCGGTGGATGGTGGCCATCAGGTAGCCATTGGTGGCCACTTCAAGCATTTCCCCGAGGTTCACTACCAGTGCACCTGGGGTAGGCGGCACCTCGATCCACTCTTCCTGGCCGTAGGGCTGCACCTGCAGGCCTCCAACCTGGTCCTGCAGCAGCAGGGTGACGAAGCCGTAGTCCGCGTGCAGGCCAACGCCCTGGTTGCCCGACTCCGGGACAACGTCGCCCGAAACGTAGTGCACCAGCTTGCCCATCCATGACGGGGTATCGGCGAATGGCTCATCGAAGTGGTCTTCGGGCAGGCCCAGGCCTACGGCGATGGCCGAAAGCAGCTCGTGGCCGGTCTTGTTCATCAGTTCGGCCCACGCCATGGCGCGCTCTTCGAGCTGGGGGAAGTCTGCAGGGAACTGGTTAGGGCCCTGCAGGTTCAAATACGGCTTGTCCTCGGGAACGACGCTCAGGGTCTCGCGTTCCGGTCCGTAGTCAATCTGCTCGCGGGCGTCGGCGCGGCCGCGGGTGATTTCCGTGCCCATGCGGGTGTAGCCGCGGAACTGGGCGCTGTTGCGGTTATCGAGCTTGACCTTCTGCTCGACCGGCTTGCGGAAGAACTCCGCGATGGTGTCGAGCAGCTCCTGGTCCTGGCCGGCGTACGCGCCGTAGCCGACGATCTGGAAGAACCCGACGCGGTGTGCGGCATCGCGAAGCGCGGTTACGAATTCCTCGTTGAAGGAGCCGTCAGCATTGCGCGCGGTAGAGATATCGAGCAGTGGGATCTCGGTGACTACGTTATTCATAAACCTAGAGTGCACCTTATGACGCGATTGTTACTAGCTAAAGTTACGCCCGGTTCCCCCACGTTTCCCGCAGCGTAACAATCCTTGCATTTTCCCATTGCGTGCCCGATTATTCGCATTCATTTGTATTATGTTCCCGGCGTTCGGGGGCCGAGCCCGGGTGCTGGCGGCCAGCCCGCACCGTCTTCGGAACCGGTGTCTCCGGCAACCGCGAACCCCTCACTGATCTGGAAATATGGGGCTCGCAAGAGTTTGTCCGTATGCTTGAATAGTGATTTTTCGAGCGGTCGGTGAGGGCCGGCCATACCCAGACCACGGCTATTCGTCGACGCGTGATTGGAGCGGCCTTCCACCTCAGCAGGTGAAGTTGGCCGACCTGGTCACCACCAAAGCGACCCTGGATCTTGAAACATTGCTCTCCGAGGATTCCACCTTCTACGGCGACTTGTTCCCGCACGTGGTGCGCTATCGGGGCGTGTTGTATCTGGAAGACGGGATGCACCGTGCGCTGCGTTCGGCGCTTCATCATCGCTCCGTAATACACGCGCGCGTATTGGATCTGGACGCCAGTTAGATAAGCTAGCGCCACTAGGATGACGATGAGGTCTCCTTCAGGCCAGCGGCTGCCGAAGGCTGACCAGAGCAAGGTGGAATGATGCGTGATCGCGATGATCCGGGGCAATGGCACGGTGCGCATATTGTCGACGAGCAGGAATTGAGTTTCAGCTCGGATGGACAAGCAAAGAAGCGTGCCCGCAGACGCCAGAATATTGTTTTCTCCGTGATGGCCCTGCTGGTGATCGCGGTACTGGTCGGCGCCGTGCTGGTTTTCAATGGAACGATCAAATTGGGTGCCGAACCCGCCGCAGTGGAGAGCCCGGAGCCAAGCGAAGCAGAAATCGAGAATCCAAACTGCCCGGCCATCGACTTCAAGTACCAGACGCCTGCAGAAGTAGAAATACGCGTGCTGAATACGACCAGCATTCCAGGGCTTGCCGGTGACACCGCCAAGGCACTGGAAAAGCGCGGCTTCAAGATTTCTTCGCTGACTTCCGGGTGGAAATCGCTCTCCGATACCGCCGGTGCAGTCATTGCCGGACCTGATGGCTATGCCCAGGCATTCACCGTGCAGCGCCAGATCCCCGGCATCGTCTTCATCTACGACGAGACGAAGTGGGGAAGCCGGGTGGACCTGGCGCTGGGGGAGAAGTTCGAAGGCCTCGTAAAAGAACGCAAGCTCGATACTTCGGATGGCAAGCTCGTCTGCGCTAAATAGCCCGCTACCGGGTCTGCACGTTTCCGGAGTGGACCTGGGTCAGGGCGTTGGCAAAGACCTCGGCTGGCTGCGCGCCGGAAATGCCGTACTTCCCATCGATGATGAAGAAGGGGACTCCGCTGATTCCCAGCTCACGGGCCTGGGCGATATCTGCGTTGACTTCTTCGGCATAGGCGCCGGAAGCCAGATCTGCGCGGAGTTCGCCAGTATCCAAGCCTAGCGATCCGGCCAGCTGTAGCAGGGTTTCTTCATCCCCGGTATCCAGGCCTTTTTCGAAGTGCGCAGAAAGCAGCGCTTCCTTCATTTCGCTTCCAGCGCCATGCTGCTTGGCATATTCCAGAACTCGAAGCGCGGTGAAGGAATTAGCGACCTTCAGATTGGCGAAGTCGTAGTCCAAGCCTTCGCCAGCTGCCTGGGCGGTGACATGATCAAGCATCTGGGACACCTGCTCCTGGCCCAAGCCCTTCATCTTGGAGAGGTATTCGGCTTCGCTGCCGTCGTAGTTCTCTGGCAGGCTTGGATCCAGCTGGTACGAATGCCAGTAGACATCCACGTTCTGGGAGTATTCGAACGCTTCGACACCCCGCTCGAAGCGGCGCTTGCCGATGAAGCACCATGGGCAGGCAATGTCGGAGAAGATATCGACGCGGATGCGCTTTTCTTCCAGGGATGGGGCAGCAGTATTTTCACTCATGCTTGAGGTAACAACTTTTGTTCCCCGGGCATTCCGCATCCGTGGTTGCCGACTCCGGCTAGAGATAATGGGAGGGTTCCTGCGGAATGGGGACAACGGCGATGGCGAGAGAAAGCGAGACAGGTGGCAAAGAATCTTCGATGGCGGGGGATCCTTTTCGCCGGGACGATTACGGCGATGGCAGGGTTCGTCGATGGTGTCGGATTCGTGCACTTCGGCGGCTACTTCCTGTCGTTCATGTCAGGCAACTCCACCCGTTCCTCCGCAGCTCTGATGACAGGAGATTTTGCCGGATGGGCCCTGGCCATGTCACTGGTCGGCTGCTTCGTTGGCGGCGTCATCCTCGCAACCCTGCTGACTCTCCGGCTGGAGAAGCTGCGCCGGCCAGTGGCCATGTACTTCAGTGCGGTGCTGCTGCTCGCTGCGGCCATTTCAGGGCAGGCCCTGCCGCAGCTGACGGCGCTGCTGCTGGCCGCCGCCATGGGAGCGGTGAATGTTTCCTACACCCGTTCGGGCGAGGTTGCCTTGGGCCTGACGTATATGACCGGCACATTGGTCAAGCTCGGCCAGGCGTTGGGCGGAGCAATCATCGGGCTGGCCACCGGCTCGGATCGTGGCGGCTACCGAATGCTATGGACACGCTACGCACTGCTGTGGCTGATGATCACCATCGGATCGCTGGGTGGCGTCCTGGCCTATCTGCGGCTGGGTTTGGGCAGCCTGTGGATAGTTGCTGCCGGCATGCTTGCTTGGGCGAGCTTGGCGTTAATCCAGGAGCAGCGCGCCTCCAAGGGCCCGGATGCTTCCCCGGAACCGCGGAACGGATCCCTGACCGAGATCGAGTAAGAAGAAAAAAATATGCTTGGCTTTTCTATATGCGAAGCCAAGCATATTTTATTCCTCGGTGGTTAGCCCAGCAGCGAGTCGCTGTCCTGCTTGACCGGAGCCGCAGGGCGAACCAGCAGCTTGAAGAGCACGGCCAGGAGTACGAGCCAGGCGATGCCGGTGTACAGGGCTACGCGTGTAGCCGGGCTCAGGGCCAGGAGCACAACGACGAAGACCATGAAGGCCAACGCGATCCACGCGGCTACGGTACCGCCGGGCACCGCATACTCGCGGGCAACACCCGGTCCACGGCCCGCCGCGGCTTCCTTGCGCCGCATCGACAGGTACGAGGTCAGGATCATGATCCACACCCAGACGGTGGCGAAGGTGGCGATGGAAGCGATGATGGTGAAGAGCGCTTCGGGCAGCAGGGCGTTGAGCACCACGCCGACCAGCAGCACGATGGCCATGACGACCACGGTCATCCATGGCACGCCGTTGCGGGAGATCCGGCCGAACGATTTCGGGGCATGGCCGATTTCGGACATGGCGAAGAGCATGCGTCCAGCGCCAAAGGTATCGGCGTTGATCGCCGAGACGGCCGCGGTGATCACCACGGCATTGAGCACGTGGGCCGCGGCCGGGATGCCCAGTCCGTCGAAAATCTGCACGAACGGCGACGCCGAGCCGTCGATCTGGCGCCAGTCGAAAAGCATCATGACCACTGCCAGCGAAGCTACGTAGAAGAGCAGGATGCGCCACGGCACGGTGTTGATGGCAGCCGGAACCGACTTGGCCGGATCGTCAGCTTCGCCTGCGGTGATGCCGATGGTTTCAATGCCGCCGAAGGCGAACATCACCACGGAGAAGGACAGCAGCAGGCCCACGAAGCCATTGGGGAACAGGGTGCCGGCGCTCATCAGGGTGGCGAAGCCGGTAGCGGTTTCGGTCTCAGGGGAATTGAAGCCGAAGATGATCAGCGCCGCGCCGCCAACGATCATCGCGATAATCGCGGTCACCTTGACGATGGCCAGCCAGAATTCGGTTTCGCCGAAGACCTTCACCTTCATCAGGTTGATCGCGGCGATCAGCAAGACGATGGCCAGGACCCAGATCCACTGCGCGACCTGCGGGAACCAGAATCCCATGTAGATGCCGAACGCGGTGACATCAGCAATCGCGACAATAGCCATCTCGAAGGCGAAGGTCCACCCGGTGACAAAGCCTGCGAAGCGGCCAAGGTAGCGCGAAGCGTAGTGAGCGAAGGATCCGGACACCGGATGCTTGACAGCCATCTCGCCCATGGCGCGCATCACGATGAAAACGGCAGCGCCGCCAATCATGTACGCGAAGAGAACGGCAGGGCCAGCAGCCTGGATGGCAGAAGAGGAGCCGTAGAAAAGGCCCGTTCCGATAGCTGAGCCGAGGGCCATGAAGCGGATGTGGCGGGCAGTCAGCCCGCGGGCGAGAGACGCCTTTATTTCGTTCACGATAGTAATGCTCGGATCCTGTAAGGGGTGCGTTCGATGGGGCGGGCCCGTGCAAATGGCAGGGCGCAGCCGTGAAAATCTTATGTGTTCCCAGGATTTTTGACGCACTTAAGTGTTGCAGATCTATCGTGAGCTTTGCCACCAGCCAGTACACGGGCCACTGGACAGGGTGGAAGAATGGGGCTCATGAAACTTGGATTCGTCCGCCACGGACAGACGCAATGGAATCTCGAAGGCCGCTTGCAGGGTTCAAGCGACATCCCCTTGAACGACACCGGGCGCGCCCAGGCCCGCGAGGCCGTCTCCGTGCTGGAGCCCGGCCAGTGGGATGCCATCGTCTCCTCGCCGCTGTCCCGTGCGCGCGAGACCGCGCAGATCATCGCCGACGGGCTTGGTCTTGAATTGGGCCCGAGCTATGACTTGCTGATCGAGCGCGACTACGCGCAGGGCGAGGGCATGGTGGAAACCGAGGCGCTGGCTCTGTGGCCGGATAAGCACGGCGGCGGAATCGAGCCGCTGGATTCGGTGGTCGAGCGCGGATTGCGCGCCATCGAGCAGATTGCCGCCGACTACCCTGGCAAGAACGTCGCGGTGATTTGCCACGGCACCATTATCCGCTACACGCTCTCGCACTTCGCCGGCTACAAGCTGGACACCATCCGCAATGGCTCGGCAGCGGTCATTGGCAATGAGTCCGGGGACTGGCAGCTGGAACTGGTCAATGACCAGTTGCCCGCTCACGGTAAAGTTTGAACGCTGGGATGGGTCTCCAATATTAATAGGGCAGTTGATCCCACCGACGTGTGACGCACAGACGCCGGGCTCGAGACCTAATTTATCGGTCGTAAAAATGCCGCCTAGTCGCAGTCATGACTAAAGAGTTCGCTCCGGCAGGCTCGAAATTGTGTCGCGGCACAAATTGAGCGAATCTACAACAAGCTTCTCTCTCTTAGCTTTGTCGCGAGTAACGTTTCCTTCGGCAGCCTGTTCGATGATGGCACCCGCTCTATTAAATATTTCAACTGCTTTGTCGTCTTCTAGTAGAATGTTCAAAATGTTTTTGGCTTGCTTCTCAACATTTCTTTTCCCAACGACTTGAACGCTTTCATTTCCAATGGCGAGTTTCATGAACAAATTCATCATCAGAAAACGTGCAGGTTTGAGATCGAGTGAAATCCTACCAGAGCGGAACCATACATCTAATTTGTACCAACAAAAAGCGGCTACAAAGTATGGTTGAACTTCATGATCTTCGTTGAATATTTCTTGTTTGTCACTATATTCAATTAGTGCCCCGGGGTAACGGCTTGAGATATGGGGCAGCTCAAGGTAGGTTGCCGCGAAACAGCGCATTTGAGTAGTTTTTGAAATAATTCGTGTTTGCTCAATTCCCTCATTTAGGAATTGTCCAGACCGGCGCTCATAGTATAAACGGAGACGAGAATCTGTTTCTGAGTAAGATTCATAAACGCTCTCTAATCGCTTCTGAAACTCTGTAGATGCAAGCAAATCTTGTCTCGATACCTCAGTTTGGCTGTTCGTTGCGCGGGTGATCATAACTGAGGTGGTTCCATTATTTGTAACTATTATTCGTAATGGCACGAGGACACCTTCGAGATCCTGATCTCTAGAGTCAAAAATCACGCTACAAGTTTGGCAACCGTTTACCACTTGATAGTTGTCTAGAATTACGTCGTCTCCGACTACTTGAGCTGACTTAGCTACCACGGTGACTCCATTGTTGAGTACAGGGAAAAGATCTGCCTGATCCCCATGGAGAGTGTCACGAATTTCCCGATTCACGGAATTCCATTGTTGGAAGTCGCGCACATTGTCGAAGAAAATCGACTTCCGAAGTGTTCCTGTGTCAGAAGTTACGAGTTTCAAAATTTCACTTGCAGCTACAACGCCGATGAAAGATTGGTCGATTCCGCTAATGCTTGGTATTGGTACACGTCTTTGAAAATTGATTGTCTTTTGTACGCTGTTGAGAGTAGCTCTGTATAGTCCTAGCAGTTCAACGGAGCCGACTATTTGGAGGTCAACCTCCGAAAAGAGGTTCTTCTCTTCGAGATCCGAAACATGTGAGCCCATGCTTTCAGTGATGACAGCTTGCTCGGGCTTCTTCCCATCGAAAGCAAAGAATAATCTCAGTTCTGGAAGAGGCCCAGCAAACTTAGCGCTATTCTCAAAAACGCTATCGAATAATGCTCGCAACTTTGACCAGAATGGGTCGGACGTTATACTTTTCCTTCCCTCTATGAATCCCTTTATAGAGTCAATGAAACCCAGGGCGGTATCGCGACTAAAACTCGAGCTCGTTTTTGCTTGTAAAAAAATAAATGTCACGTTTATTTGCCGCTGAGATCTAATGTACTCTTCGGCATCTTCTGGATCGATGAATGGGATGCTATTTATTAGGACGGCGGCTGAATCGATTCCCACAGTTCCGTCGCCTGCCATGAAATCGCTTTGGTCGACGCCTTCAAAGTACTCATTGCCATGAGTGACATGAACACTAAAGTGCTCGAACTTCTGATGTGCTGGCAAGCTTTCTAACCCATTGGCCGAACAATAAGATTTGATTGGACCATTTAGTAACAAGGCAGCCTCCGTAACGATCGGTTGAATTTTCAATATCATACAAGAACAGTCGTGAGGCACCCTTCATTGTTGCGTTTGGCCACCAGTAAATTACTTTCTTACCAAGAGAGAACATAATGCACGTGGTTTGCCCAACGTCATACTTCTCCCGAAAGGGCATCGGCTCATGGTTCTTGTAATCCATTTCGTGCCTGTATGGATATTCAGGTGGAACATGATGTTCCGAATTCTCGCATCGTAGTTTTTACCTTATGAGGCTAGCGTTTGACCTGTGTATTTGCCAGATAACCTCTTCCATCAAATTTTTCGATGCTTCTATGCCATGGGTTTTCATTCGAACGTCGCGGTGATCTGCCACGGCACCATTATCCGCTACACGCTCTCGCACTTCGCCGGCTACAAGCTGGACACCATCCGCAATGGCTCGGTAGCAATCATTGGCAATGAGTCCGGGTCCTGGCAGCTGGAACTGGTCAACGACCAGGTGCCCAACCGGGTAGCGGGCTAGGCCATGCTAGCTGCCGGAAGGAAGGATCCGGCGGATTGCGGAGGCCAGCTGCGAATCCCGTTGGCGGTTCTTGACCACCGCCAGCCATGAACCCAGCGCCATGTAGGCCTTGGAGCGGATCTTCGGCGAGGAGAGGAACACATCGTGCAGCGCGCCGGGCAGGCGCACCAGATGCAGTTCCCGGCCCAGATCAATGCTGCGCTGGGCAACGACCTGCACATTCAGCGCCACATCGGCGCGGGTAGCGGTGTCATGCCAGCGGGGCAGCAGGTAGTCTTCCGCCGAGAGCATCACCAGCGTTGGCATTTGCAGGTCCAACCCCTTCTTCACCTTGGCTTGCGCTGCGAAGACCGCAGAAATGAAACCTGCGGTGAGCTTGAAGCCGTTGGCTGGACGCCAGCCCAGGTCGTAGTCCCATTCCCCGGAGAACTGGCTGGAGACCGTGCGGGTGTAGAACCCGGGGTCCACGGTGGGCAACAGGCGGTGCGGGTTCCGGTTGCTGGCAGCCTGGACGATCCGGGCCAACGCGGTGCGCCCGATCTCGCTGGCTTGGAATTCCAGCCACGGGCTGTTCAACGCCAGCGCATCGACCTTCTGCGGGTTGGCTGCCCCGTACAGTGACGCGCTGAGCCCGCCGGTGGAATGGGCGAGCAACACGAAGCGGGTTCCCGGATGCGCGCTGGAAATGATCCGATGGGCCGCGTCGAACTCCTCGAAGTACTCTTCCAGATCGGTGGTGAAGCCGGGGCTGCTGTGCTCGGCGATGCCCGTGGCCCGGTCCACGGGCAGGTTCCGCCCATAGTGGCGCAGGTCCAGGGCGTAGAAATCCGCGCCGGCTTCGGAAAGGAACTCGGCCAGCTCGGACTGGAAGAAGTAGTCGGACCAGCCATGCACGTAGAGCACCGCGATTCCGCGCAACGGAGGCGGCCAGCGCAGCGATCTGCGCGGACGGTGCCTGACCAGAGTCGCGGTGGAACCATCGGACATCGGCAGCAGCCGTTGCGAGAAATCCTCGCCAAGCAGGTCTGGCTGCCACAGGTCCTCGGCCGGGTTCTTGAACTGGAAGGCCATGGGTATAGCGTATCCACTTTTGCGCACGAAAAACGGCATTCACCCGTTGGAGCGGTTGCCAACTGGTGAATGCCGTTTGACGCGGCCGGTGTTCAGGGACGACTGTTTCTTGCCGGCCAGGTCTGGCGGTTGCCTAGCCTGCCATTTCCAAGGTCCGCGCTGGTGCGTCCAGGTAGCGCAGGTAGGCGTTCTTGGTCAGGAAGGTCGGGAAGTCGTCGCGCAGTGCGCAAGCCTCGAAGATCTCCACGGCTTCCTCGAAGCGATCGCCTTCGAAGCGCTCCAGGGAATCCATGGTTTCCTCCGTCAGTTCCTGCACCCAGCGGCGGGTGATGATCTCGCCCTCGTCGGTGATTGCCGACTGGTGGATCCACTGCCACAGCTGCGAACGGGAGATCTCCGCGGTGGCGGCATCTTCCATCAGGTTGCGCAGGGCCACCGCGCCATTGCCGCGCAGCCAGGACTCGATGTAGCGGATGCCGATCTCGATGTTGTCGCGGATGCCGCGTTCGGTGATCTTGCCGGTCACGCTTTCCACGTTCAGCAGGGCAGCACCCGACACCTCCACATCTTCGCGGGTGCGCTGCAACTGGTTGGGGTTCTCGCCCAGCACCTCGTCGTACACCTCGCGGGCCACCGGCACCAGGTCCGGATGGGCCACCCAGGAGCCGTCGAAGCCGTCAGCGGCTTCGCGGGCCTTGTCCTCGCGGACCTTGCCGAAGGCCATCTCGTTGATCGAGGCGTCCTTGCGGTTCGGAACGAAAGCGCTCATCCCGCCAATGGCCGAAGCGCCGCGGCGGTGGCATGCACGCACCAGCTGCTCGGTGTAGGCCCGCATGAACGGTGCGGTCATGGTGACGGTGTCGCGATCCGGGAAGACGAAGCGCGGTCCGCGGGAACGGAAGTTCTTGATGATCGAGAAGATGTAGTCCCAGCGTCCTGCATTCAGCCCCGAGGAGTGCTCGCGCAGCTCGTAGAGGATTTCCTCCATCTCGAAGGCTGCGGTGATGGTCTCGATCAGCACGGTGGCACGGATGGTGCCGCGATCGATATCCATCAGGTCCTGGGCCAGGTTGAACACGTCGTTCCACAACCGCGCCTCCAGGTGGTTTTCCAGCTTCGGCAGGTAGTAGTACGGACCGCGTCCGGCGGCCAGCAGACGCTTGGCGTTGTGGAAGAAGTGCAGTCCGAAGTCCACCAGCGCACCGGACATCGGCGTGCCGGCAACCAGCAGGTGCTTCTCCGGCAGGTGCCAGCCGCGAGGGCGGACCACGATGGTCGGCAGCTGCTTCAAGTCGTAGGTGTTCAGCTTGTACTCGCGGCCATCAGGTGCGGTGAAGTCCAGTTCCTGATCCAGCACGCGGATTAGGTTGACCTGGTTCTTGATGACGTTTTGCCAGGTCGGCGAGGATGCGTCCTCCATGTCGGCCAGCCAGACCTTGGCGCCGGAGTTCAGCGCGTTGATGGCCATCTTGCGTTCGATCGGGCCGGTGATTTCCACCCGGCGGTCTTCCAGCCCCGGTGCAATCGGGGCCACCTGCCATGATTCATCGTCGCGGATTGCGCGGGTCTCGTCCAGGAATTTCGGATCGCGGCCGTTGGCAATGCGGGCCCGGTTGACCTGGCGGCGCTGCATCAGTTCGGCACGGCGCGGTTCGAATGCGGTGTGCAGGGCCGAAAGGAAGTCCAGGGCTTCGCTGGTAAGGATCTGCTCCTGGTAGCGAACGGGGGTAGCGGTAATGGTGATGTTGTTCAGGGTGATGGGGGAGTTCATGGCAGCGTCCTTAAAAACTTGTAAATGGTGTTGGTGCTAGCCGGCGCCTTTGCCGGCTAGCACCATCGACCCATCCGGGTCTAATGGAATTGGCCTTCTTCGGTGGATCCCACCAGGGCCAGGGTGGAGGCGTTGGGATTCAGCGCCGTGGAGATCGCGTCGAAGTAGCCGGTGCCGACTTCGCGCTGGTGCTTGGTGGCGGTGTAGCCGGCAGCCTCGGATGCGAATTCGCGTTCCTGCAGCTCGACGTAGGCGCTCATGCCGTCCTTCGCGTAGCCCTGGGCCAGATCGAACATCGAGTGGTTCAAGGCGTGGAAGCCGGCCAGGGTGATGAACTGGAAGCTGAAGCCCATGGCACCGAGTTCGCGCTGGAACTTGGCGATGGTTGCGTCGTCCAGGTGCTTCTTCCAGTTGAACGATGGCGAGCAGTTGTAGGAAAGCATCTGGTCCGGGAAGTCCTTCTTGACTGCTTCGGCGAACTTGCGGGCCAGCTCCAGGTCAGGGGTGCCGGTTTCCATCCAGATCAGATCCGAATACGGTGCGTAGGCCTTGGCGCGGGCGATGCATGGCTCGATGCCGTTGCGGACCTTGTAGAAGCCTTCGGGGGTGCGCTCGCCGGTGATGAATTCCTGGTCGCGCTCGTCGACATCCGAGGTGATCAGCGTTGCCGCTTCGGCGTCGGTGCGGGCGATGACCACCGAAGGGGTGCCAGCCACATCGGCAGCCAGGCGGGCCGCGTTCAGGGTGCGGATGTGCTGCTGGGTCGGGATCAGCACCTTGCCGCCGAGGTGGCCGCACTTCTTTTCGGATGCCAGCTGGTCTTCCCAGTGGACGCCCGAGGCGCCCGCGGTGATCATGGATTTCATCAGCTCGTAGGCGTTCAGCGGGCCGCCGAAGCCGGCTTCCGCGTCGGCGACGATCGGGACCATCCAGTCCTCGACGGTCTGGATGCCTTCGGAGAATTCGATCTGGTCGGCACGCTGCAAGGCGTTGTTGATGCGGCGGACAACCTGCGGCACCGAGTTCGCCGGGTACAGCGACTGGTCCGGGTAGGTCTGGCCCGAGAGGTTGGCATCTGCTGCCACCTGCCAGCCCGAAAGATAGATGGCTCGCAGGCCGGCTTTGACCTGCTGCACTGCCTGGTTGCCGGTCAGTGCGCCCAATGCGTTGGTGTAGCCGCCGGTAGGGGTTTCCTCGGTGAGCTGCTTCCACAGCTTCTCGGATCCGCGCTTGGCCAGGGTGTGCTCTTCCTGGACCCGGCCCTGGAGCTTCACAACGTCTGCGGCGCTGTAATCGCGGGTGACGCCGGCCCAGCGGGGGTTGTTTTCCCAGTCGGTTTCGATGGCTGCGATGCGGTTGTCGATCGAGGTTTCGTTGGTGTTCTCGGTAGTCATTGCCTTGGCTCCTTCGCACAAGCTGCGGGTTCATGTTGATCGGAAGGTGATCTTGTGAACTTCTTCGTGACAACTACTTTTCCGCAGGGGCAAGGGGTTCACCAGAGGTTTTTTGAATTAAGATTTGCGGTTCTTCGCGAAAATGAAAATTTTTGGGTTCTTGCGGTGCTTGTGAGCCAAAACATGGAAAATTAGTGAAAGTGACCGATTCGGCTGCGAAGAAGAATGAAATTTAACTCAAACCTTCGGGCAGCTGAAGGGGGGAAGGGCCTCTCAAAACGGACCTTCGCAGAAGCCCACGAATCGCCGGTGAGCTGGCATTTCCGGTAATCCGCAGGTGCTGGCTCGCCCATTAGGTCGCCGTGGAACGAGCCAGGAAACGTGAAATGTCCGAGTTTCGGGCGGGTCGCGGTCGCTGCCAGGTGAACGACCGGGATTGCTGTTATGCCCAGGCATTGCTGGCCGGAACTGCGAATGGCGGGGCGCGAAGATCTACGGATCTTGCGAAAACGGATGCGAGCGCCGGAATAGGCTAAGGCTGGTCGAAAGAGGCTACGGCCATGAAACCGCGGCCAGAGATGCGTGGTTCAGCGGCATCGGAGCCTACGACGGTGTCGCGCAGATTTAGCTGCTGTTCGTTGTCGCCGAGCAAGAGCTTGGCAGAACCTTGAACCATGATGCCCAGCTGCCCGTCAAAGAGGTACTGCTCGCGTTTCTTGGACAGTTCCACAATGCGAACGGTGGCCCGCACCTGCGCCGGTTCGGCAGCCACGTGGACGATGAGCAATTCCTCGGTGGGCTGGCTCGCCTCGACGGGATTGCCGGTGTCGAACTTCAGGGGGCGCAGAGGTTCCAGTCCGTGCTGGTGCCCATCAACTTCCAATTGCGCGAAGTCGCCGGCGATCAAGGTGAATACTTGAGCCGAAAGCGCCGGCGTGAAGCTTGCGGCTTTCTCTATGGAACGAATCGACAGCTGCCAGGTGGCTTCGTGCAGGCTGCTGGGCTGCAAAGTTCCGTCCTGCGCCAAGGTGCCGCTGGCAATGAGCCGGACCTGGCCCAGCTCCCACTGCTTCTTGGTGCTCTGCGCCAATTCGAGGATGGAACCTGGTGCTAGAGATGCCTGTGCTTCGCTCATAGGATGAGTCTACTTGCCGGCGATCATGCGAAGCTGTTCAACCAATTGAGGTGTGGGTATCGAGGCATCAAGGATGATCCAGCCATGATGTTGCGCCAGGCGGAGGTATTCAGCTCGGCTCGCTTCAAGGTACTCCAAACTTTCTTCATCTGTGCCGCGGGTATTGATTCGCTTGAAGGCAAGGTGGGGATCCATATCGAGCAGGACAATTCTCGCCTCCTCGGTACTTTTCCGGGCAAGCCAGGGCAGGAGCAATCCGTCAGGATGTCCACGCAGGCGCCGCAGCACCAGCTGGCAATAAAGGTGGCGGTCCATCACGCTGAGCCCGGGGGAATGCGCGGCAATGAACGTGTTGCGTGCAACGTT
The DNA here is from genome assembly GCF_008370855.1 of Glutamicibacter sp. ZJUTW. Lineage (NCBI taxonomy): Bacteria > Bacillati > Actinomycetota > Actinomycetes > Micrococcales > Micrococcaceae > Glutamicibacter > Glutamicibacter sp. ZJUTW. Next base: position 342,329 of record NZ_CP043624.1, read on the forward strand.
GAAGCAGCGGATGGACGTTTCGAGGAAATCCCGGGTGAACGTCGGGAAGGTGATTCCCGCCGCGCGGGAGAATTTGGTCAGCCAGCTTCGGGCGGAGACGTTTGCGAGCTTGCGTGCTTGAATGCGTTCGTTGCGCAACTGATGCACCAGGGCATCGATGCTGGTGCTCTTGCCTGCGCCATCGGTTCCGACGATGACCAATGTTTGGGGTGGGTCGTGGGCAGGGCTCGTGACGGGTAGCGGGCTGGTGGAAATTGCGTGCATGCTGCTCCTCGGAAAGCGTCTTTGAAGTTTCAACGTGTGTGCGGCAACGATGATTCCGCAGAACGGCTGTGTGTTTGATGAGAGAAGCTCGTCCCGGCATGAAAGAAGAACTGGAAAGTTTTGATGGCGAACTCAGGATGGGTCAAAGAATTACCGTCAAAAGCAGGAAGATCTGGAAAATTTCCTGGTTCTTGGCCTAATCTTGATATGTGACTGCAACCACATGGAATCGCTCAGTGAACTCAGCGGGCAACGACGCTGGCAGCGAAGATACGGAACTCGACTCCATCGCCCTAGGCCGGAGAATCCGTTTTCTGCGCAAAAGCAAGCAACTGACCTTGGATGATGTTTCGGCCCTGGTCGATACCGCGCCGAGCCAACTGTCGTTGATTGAAAACGGAAAGCGCGAACCGAAGCTCTCTTTGCTCAAATCCTTGGCAGGCGCTTTGGGAGTCGGCGTCGATGATCTTCTGGGGACCGAACCGCCATCGCGACGCGCTGCCTTGGAGATCGAATTGGAACGTGCCCAGCGCGGCCCCTTGTACGCTTCCTTGGGATTGCCGACTGTGCGCGTTGGCGCACGCCTGCCGATGGATGTTCTCGAGTCGTTGGTGGGTTTGCAGAATGAATTGGAACGCCGTTTGAATGAGCAGGCCGCTACCCCTGAGGAAGCGCGGCGGGCCAATACCGCGTTGCGCCATGAGATGCGCCAGCGCAATAACTACTACAAGGACATTGAGCAGGAAGCCGCCAAGGTCCTCGCGGCAGTTGGGCACGATGCAGGCCCGCTCTCGCATCATCGAGCAGCGGATATTGCCGAGCATCTGGGATTCAGCCTGCGCTTCGTGGGCAATCTTCCGCATTCCACGCGTTCGGTGACTGATCAGAAGAACAAGCGCATCTACCTGACCCAGACCAACCGCTCGGAACATGATCCCCGCTCGGTGCTGTTGCAGGCGCTAGGGCATCATGTATTGGGGCATAAGCCGCCAACCGATTATTTCGATTTCCTCTCGCAGCGCGTGGCGACCAATTATTTTGCAGCGGCATTGATGATGCCGGAGAAGTCCACGGTGGAGTACCTGCGGCGCGCCAAAGACAATCGTGAATTGGCCGTCGAGGATCTGCGCGATGCCTTCGCCGTGTCCTATGAGTCCGCGGCCCACCGCTTCACCAACCTTGCCACCGAGCATCTGGGAATGACCTGCCACTTCCAGAAAGTCCACGAATCAGGCATTCTGCACAAGGCCTATGAAAATGATCGGGTGAATTTCCCGGCCGACCACACCGGTGCCATTGAAGGGCAGACCATCTGCCGCTATTGGACAAGCCGAGTCGTGTTCGAGCAGATGGACAAGTTCCGCTCCTTCGAGCAGTACACCGATACCGTCAATGGAACCTTCTGGTGCACCGCACGCACCGAGCGTCACTCTTCGGGACTGTATTCATTATCCATTGGCGTGCCTTTTGAACACGTGAAGTGGTTCCGGGGACGCGATACCAAGGAACGCTGCCAGTCCACCTGCCCAGACGAGAATTGCTGCCGCCGACCACCTGCCGACCTGTCCAGCCAATGGTTCGGTAATGCGTGGCCTGCAACGCGTGCCAATACGCACCTGCTGGCGGCCATGCCGACCGGTGCCTTTCCCGGCGTGGATGAAACCGAGGTCTATCGATTCCTGGAAAAGCAGGTCGACTAGGTCTGCTGGGCTAAGCGGCGTGCTTGGCGATGAAGTCGAGAGCAGCCTCGGCTAGCCATGCGCCGTCCTGGGCGACAGTGCGGCCGGAACGGGCGACCTTGAAGGAATGGTTGCCACCTTCGAACCACGAAAGTTCGCTGTGCGAGTTCAGCTTGCTGACCACGTTCTCCATCTTTTCGGGGTTGGCAAACGGATCACGGGTGCCTTCGAGGAAGAGCATCGGCACTTCAAGCGGGTAAAGGTGCTCATCGCGCAGCTTCTCTTCCTTCTTCGGCGCATGCAACGGGTAACCCAGGAAGATCAAGCCTGCCGATGGCATGCCCTCGGCAACTGCAAGCGAGGCGATGCGTCCGCCGAAGGACTTTCCTGCAGTGAAGATGGGCAGGCCCTCAGCAAGGTCTTCTTCCACCCAACGGCGGACTTGGTGCCAAACTGCAACCGCAACGGGAGCCTTGTCGGGAAACTTCTTTCCGGCATCCATGTAGGGGAAGTTGAAACGCAGGACGCTGGCACCGAGATTCGCAACGGCTAGCGCAAAGCCAGCCATGAAGTCGTGATCCTTGCCGGCACCGGAACCGTGAGCGAGCACCACAACAGCTTTCGCATTCTGTGCGCGGTCCCAGAGGGCACTGAGCTCGATCTCGTCAAAGGGGATGGAAAATTCCTGCGTCATGGTTTCCAGCCTATCGGCTCGATAGGTGGCGGATGATTGTCCGGAAACCAGACGTACTAATTAATGGCCGTCGAGATCGTCTCTGTATGAGTATCAGCACCGTTTCTGGCGATGACGGTCAGGTTCTCGACCTTCTCGCCTTGAGCGGCCTTTTGGTTGATTCTGATACTCATATTTGAACCTACGAACACTGAAGCGGGAATGTCGTATTCACCATCGATCCATGGACCGTCTTCAAGGGTGACGACGAGTTCACCGAAAGCAGGAGACTCTACCTTCTCAACGTAGCCATGCGGATCGGTTGGCAAGCAATTGCGATACACCTCGAGCTCGGTGATTTCGCTGTGGCAGAAGGATTCGTACGTATCATTCATGGAGTCGAGCCACTGCACAAACTTTTCCTCGGCCCATGCTTTTCGATCCTTGGGATCAGCCCCGGTTCGTGCACGCGTGTAAGTTCCGGAATGCTTGCCATTCTCTGTCGCGAAAGTGACGGACTCGAGCTCTGGCGAAGCCTCGCCGACGCTCTCGAACATGATGAGTCCCATTGTGCGCAACTCATCCTCATTGGTTTCGTAGCTTTGCGGCATTTGAGTGCCAAATTCCATGCTGTTGTCCAAGAAGATATTGATGACGCCGGGGGATGGAGACGCCCAAGAAGCCATTAGATTGTAGGGATACAAAAACCCTTTTGTGGACTTGATACCGGAGTTTTCTTTCCACATCTCAATCTTGGAATCTGCCCAGGCTTGTCCTGAATTAACGTTGGCGTCGGCTTCAGTGACGGTAGCAGGACTGGTTTCAGCAGATTCAGCAGTTTCACGAAATGCTGCCGTGGGTTTCGCGGCTGGACTGGATTCAGCGACCGCAGATACCGTCGAATCAGCGGGCGCTGCTTGCTCAGGAACGGCGCTGCACCCTGCTGCAAGCAAAGCCAACGATGATAGGGCAATAACCGACCTGGCGCGCATGAATAACTCCTCGCAAGTGATGAATGGTCAGTCTATACAGGCCAGGCAACGAGGAGCGATCTGTTAAGAGAATTTGGCGAAGGTCCGGATGACGCCGGGACGGAAGTCCGACCCCTCGGTGAGTCCCATGGATTCGTAGAAAGCCCGTTGCCCGGGTTCGTCATCGGTGATGAGGACCAGCTGGCGAACATGCTCATACTTCGCTTGAACGGCGGAGAACAAGGCGCGGCCTACGCCGGAGCGATGCGCAGACGGGCGCACCAAGATGTCCTGGACATAGCAGATGGTGGCGTTATCTGAGACCACACGCACAAGACCGACGAGCTGGTGTTCGTCATCGTAGGCATAGATCGCGCAGGCTGAATTCTTCAGGCCTTCGAAAAGCACCTCTGGCTGGTCTGTGTAAGCGCTCCAGCCGACCGAGTTGTAGAGCGAGAGCACTTCTTCTCCGGAAGGCACCTTGGTGGTAGAGAGTTCCATCGGGTCCTTTTACTCCTGAGGGGAAACCGGAACGATTTCGGCCTTGCTAAGCAACGGATGCTTGACCAGTTCTGCTTCCAAGGTATGGATAATGGCCTGGGCGGAGTTGCCGTTATAGACGAATACCGGGCCATCGTGACGGTAGTAGACATCCTCGTGCCAACCGATGCTGCCGTCGCCCAAAGCATGCTGCAGCGCCCTGACGGTTGGCTCCAGATGCGCATCCGATTCGTCTGCGAGCCTGGTTCTCAGCAAAACGTACTCGCTGTCGCCTACGTCGGTGCGCTGGTCATCGATGACTAACCAGGATCCCCGCCCCAGCCCGCTCTCGGTGAGCGAAGAGAGCAGCTTGGCAAACACCTTCTTCGGATCGGAGGTGGTCACTTCGAGTTCAATGTCGCTGGAGATCGGTTCTTCGGCAGCGTCCAGCGTGGACTTGGCGTTGGTGATGGACCCGGAAGAATTGCATGCGGGCAGCAGCGTATCGATCAGGCCCGCCTCATGGTCTTTGCGCAGCCGTTCGGTCATTGGCTGGGCAAAATGGATGTGCACCCGGTGCGTTGAGGCTTCTGATGTTTTCCTGGCGAACAGCGACATGGCGTCAATCCTCGTGCGGGTCTGAAACGCAAAAGACGATGCCGTAGGGATCACGCAGTATGGTCCAGCCGAAAGAGGGATCGTCGGTGTGGTCCTCAACGCGGGTTGCGCCGGCGGCAACGAAACGGGCGACTTCCTGTTCACGGCTCGAGCCGGCTTCCAAATCCAGATGGACGCGATTCTTGCCTGCGGTTACCTCATCGACTTTCTGGAACCCCAGTCGCGCGCTGAAGCCAGGGACGCTGATCATCGTGAATCCCGGGTACTGGCCCAGATATTGCCCGCCCAAGACCGCCCTCCACCAGGCAGACGCTGACCGTTCATCAAGGGCATCGAGGGTGATCATTCCAATATTCGCCATGCTGACAAAGGTACCGCCAGTCTCTCCGCTTAGCTAGAGGCCGCCTGCAATCCGCGGGTCGACGAGGCCAAATGCGGAAAAGCAAAAGGCGCTGGTTTGGCTGGGATTCCAGTCCCAGCCAAACCAGCGCCTCAACTGGCGACGCCGACTCAGCTATCGAAGTAGCTTGGCGCATGCTCGCTGTGGGCAGGTGGCGTCGGCAGGTCGACTTTCTTCTGCACCTTCAGCTTGTCCGCGACATAGTCCACCGACACGGTATCGCCAGCGGCAAGCGCATCGCTGATCAGCAGGTCCGCAATGGCATCTTGCACCTTGCGCTGCACCAGTCGGCGCAGCGGGCGGGCGCCGAACTCGGGATCGTAGCCTTCGCCAGCCAGCCACTGCACGGCAGCGTCGCTCACCTCCAGCTTCAGCTCCTGGTCTGCCAGCCGCGCCTCGGTCTCGGCGATGACCAGCTTGACGATCTGGCCGATTTCCGATGGCGAGAGCTTGGAGAACAGCAGCACCTCGTCCAGGCGGTTCAGGAACTCCGGACGCATGAACTCGCGCACCTTGCCCATGACCTTGGCGCGGATCTCGCCGGCTTCGCTGGCCGCATTCGCGGAAGTGAAGCCGAAGCTCCCGGCCTTGTTGGCCAGGTACTCGCCGCCGAGGTTGCTGGTCATGAGGATCAGCGTGTTGGAGAAATCGACGGTGCGGCCGGCCGAATCGGTCAACCGGCCGTCATCGAGCACCTGCAGCAGCACATTGAACACGTCCGGGTGGGCCTTCTCGATTTCATCGAGCAGGACGACCGAGTACGGGTTGCGGCGGATCTTCTCGGTGAGCTGGCCGGGCTCGTCGTGGCCGACGTAGCCCGGAGGCGCACCGATCAGGCGTGCCACGGTGTGCTTCTCCCCGTATTCGCTCATGTCGATGCGCACCAGCGAATCAGCCGAGCCGAATAGGTTTGCGGCCAGGGCCTTGGCCAGCTCGGTCTTGCCGACACCGGTTGGACCCAGGAACAGGAACGAGCCGATCGGGCGGCCAGCCGGGGACATTCCGGTGCGGTTGCGGCGAACGGCGCGAGCCACCGCGGCGACGGCATCGTGCTGGCCGATGACCGAGGCATGCAGCGAATCTTCCAGTGATGCCAGCCGCGCCTTGTCGTCGCCCGAGATGCGCGAGGTCGGAATGCCGGTGAAGCGGGAGATCACTTGCGAAATCTGCATTTCGTCCACCACGCGGGTCACTTCGGCATCGCCGGATTCCTCGGCGGCCTTGATCCGCGCGGTCATTTCCGCGATGTGGTCGCGCCATGCGCCAGCTTCCTCGAACCGCTCCTCGCCGATGGCGCGCGACTTCTCGCGTTCGGCATCCACCAATTCGGCGCGCAAGGACTGCACGTCTTCGGCATCTCCCGCGGCGATGGAGCGGCGGGCGCCGGCGATGTCGATCAGGTCGATGGCCTTGTCCGGAAGCTGCCGGTCGCTCAGGTAGCGGGCAGAGAGCGTGACCGCGGCCTTGAGCGCTTCGGGGGTGTACTGCACCTGGTGGTGCTCCTCGTAGGATTCGCGCAGCCCTTCCAAGATGGCCAACGCGGTTTCCTCCGATGGCTCGGCGACAGTGACCTTGCCGAAGCGCCGTGCCAGCGCGCTGTCCTTCTCCACCTTGCGGAATTCATCCAGCGTGGTGGCGCCGATCATGTGCAGCTCGCCGCGCGCCAGGCGCGGCTTGAGGATATTCGCGGCATCCATGTTTCCGGACTCGCCGGAACCAGCACCGACCAGCAGGTGCATCTCATCGATGAACAGCAGCACCTGGCCTTCGGCGGCGGCTACCTCGTCGAGCAGGCCGGTCAGCCGCTGTTCGAAATCGCCGCGGTAGCGGGTGCCGGCGAGCATGCCCGGAAGGTCCACCGAGATCAGGGCCGCATTGCGCAGCTGCGCTGGAACCTCGTCGTCGATGATGGCGCGGGCCAGGCCCTCGGCAATGGCGGTCTTGCCCACGCCGGCCTCGCCGATCAGCACTGGGTTGTTCTTGGTGCGGCGGGCCAGGATCTCGATTACCTGGTCCAGTTCCTCTTTGCGGCCGATCACCGGATCGATCTGGCCGTCGGCTGCGAGCAAGGTCAGATCGGTTCCGTAGCGTTCCAGCATGGACACGTCGGACTCGGCATCGTTCTGGTTCTGGGCATCATTGCTGCCCCGCTGGGCCTGCTCCATGGCAGCTTGCTGCAGCGACTGTCCGGTGACGCCATGCTGGGCCAAGAGCTGGCTGACCGGTGATTCCGGATTGAAGACGAAGGCCAGGAAAAGGTGATCCGGGTCGATGTAGGTCGAGCCGTAGTTGCGGGCAACCTGATAGGCGTCAAAGAGGCTGCGCTGGGCTGCCGACGAGAGGCGGGACGGCTTCTCGTCCCGCTCCTGTGCCTTGGGCATGCGTGCGATGGCGTCGGCACTCAAAGCCTCGATGTCGATTCCCATGGCGGTAAGGTGCTCGCCAATTGGTTCGGTGCGCAGCAGAGCCATCAGCAGATGCAGCGAATCGATCTCGTCATGGCCGTGCTCTTGGGAAATCGCCGCCGCGGTGGCTACCGCTTCGTGGGTACGGGCAGAAAGCAGACGCGTGATGTCGATGGGGCGCGCAGCTTGAGCTCGCGACGACAGGAACCGAGAGAGGAATTCCTCAAACGAGCCATCTGATGGTGCGCCGAAGAATGCTGGCAAGTGAGCCTCCTAATAGAAACTTGAGCGGTCTATGCTCATGTTCAACGCATACGGCGCGCAAATATTCCCGGACCAAGCGGGAGAGGTGCCAAAGAGGTTGAGTTCACACAAATGGCAGGCAGCCAGCGGCTAGTCCTTCGGGATTTCGATGAGTCCCATGCGGGCGGCGGCAACCAACGCCTGGACCCTGTCGCGAACATCCAGCTTAACGAAAATCTTGGCCATGTGGGTTTTAACCGTTGTCTCGGAAATAGCCAGAGTTCTTGAAATCTCGGTGTTGTTTAGCCCCCGGGCCAGCAGCTTTAGAATTTCGAATTCCCGATTGGTGATTCCCAGATCATAGGCAAGATCTTGAATGTCTTGGGAATTGTCGCGGTAAGCCTCGCGAACGGCAGAAACGAGATCGGAAGAAACCGACGGGGAAATGGCTGCCGTTCCTTGATGAACGGCATGAACCGCGCGGATAATTTCATCCGGCTCAGAATCCTTGACCAAGTATCCACTGGCCCCAGCGCTCAGAACAGGAACCAGATATTCATCGGAGGAAAAGGCGGTAATAGCAAGCACTGATGGGCTGTCTTCGACGGATTTGATGGCTTTAGTCGCACTAACTCCATCCATAATTGGCATCTGCAAATCCATGAGCACAACGTCTACTTGATGGTCCTTGCAGTAATCGACGGCGGCCTGCCCATTTTCAACAGAATTAACCGTTACAATTCCGCTATCTGTTGCTAGGATTGTGCCCAAAGCATGCCGAATTAGAGGTTCATCATCGACGATTAGGACCTTTATTTGTTCCATCTGATTCCTTTGATTCGATGCCGAGGGCCTCAAGATGGCCTGTTCACCTGAAAGTATATAAGTTGACCTGATGTGGAGTTTGTTATGAAGGGTTTGAAAATGCTGGCCGTAGCAGCATTAGTACTGGCACCATTGACTGCCGTGGCAGCTCCAGCATCTGCCGCGACCTCGCCAAACGTCAGCAGCGGCAGCGTTGCGACTCCTGCTGGTTTTGGTTCCGCCTTTTCCGAGTGGTTCTGCAACCGCTACGGCATCGGTTGCCCATAACGCATTGCATTTGACTTGATCATCTGAGCCGGGAATTATTCGGCATATGAATGGACGACTCAAAGACACCCTGACCAAGCTCTTCGCTGGTCGGGGTGTCATTGTTTGGACGGGAATTGCGGTTCTGATCGCGGTTTCCAGTAGCGAGTTTGTGACTCTGCTGGAAGACGGATTTAGCGGTTCGTCAGATGTATCGGTTCGAGGCGCCTTGCTCGGTCTGGGGCTTTGCGTAATTCTTGCACTTGGTCTTCGATGGGTTGCGGTCTCTGTCGGGTTGTTTGTGGCCGTTGCCTATTTCTTCCTCACCGACAGCGGCATGTTTTTCTGGACCTTCGTTTCCTTCATGATTTTCTCGGCCCTGGCTGCGACGGCCAAATCACTGAGTGTTAGGGCTTTGTATCTGACTTTGTCCGCGGCCTGGATGGTGCAGTTCGGTATCCAAGCAGGGAATGATGCGGTGTTGCTCGTTGGGCTCGCCCCGTTGACGGCGATGGCGTTTTTCCTGACCCGAAGCATCTACATGCTGCGCGAGAAGAACGCTGTTGCGCTTCGGCAAATGCAAACTGTCGAAGAGCAGACTCGTCTTGCTGTCGACCGGGAGAGAAAGAACATCGCCCGGGACCTGCACGATATTGTCGCCCATGACATAACGGTTGTGGCCATGCAGTCGAAGGCCGCGAAATTCGCCAACGATGGGCAGAAGGCTCTTGAAGCGCTCGATATCATCGCCAAGCTGAGTACGGAAACCTTGCATGACTTGCGCCTGATGCTCAATGTCCTGAGGGCCGACGGAACCATGGCTGATCCTTTGTCCCGCAGCAATGACAAGCCGGCCGCTACAACTGTGTATGCGCTTCAGGGCGCCGAACTTTTTGTCCAGAGGCTAAAGGATGCAAATTTCAAGGTGAGCTCCACCACGGATGAGAAAATTTCCGAATTGCCCCGTTCTGCCCAGACTGCGATTTACCGCGTCATGCAAGAAGGTACAACGAATGTGATAAAGCACGGGGCTTTAGGCGCGAAGTGCACTTTCAGCCTAACGGTCGTCGGAGCTGAAGCTGTCCTGGAAATTACTAATCAGATAGAGAATTCTGGCAAGAAAGCGAGTGGCCTTCCGGAGGGCGGGACGGGGCTGATCGGCATGGGCGACAGAATGCGGGCATTCGGTGGAAAGTTTGCAACCGATTCCAAAAATGGTGTTTGGAGACTGCGCGCAAGTATCCCGTTCTGACTCCTGCCCTCCTACTAAAGTATGATTTCGGAATTTTGCAGGACGCGATAAGTTAGACATGTATCGGTGAAGACCGATCACCGAGAAGGTACTCGGTGGTGTTTTGCGAGTGGCATCACTGAGGATCCAAGGGTGATTAAAAGGTACGTTGCATTGCGTAAACGGACTGATCTTTCATCGGCGCTGTGCCCCCATCGCACGCCGCTGTCTGTCAGTAATGCAACGTACCTTTTATAACTTAACTCCAGCCCACAGTTCTGTGCGCTGACTCACATCTTAGCTTGGAATTGGCTTGAAGGACGTGGCGTTGTGCCTAGGGAGAGAACTTCCCGTCTTGAAAGCGAGTCCGCATGAGCGTCCAGGCAGAAACCAACCTTTACGAATCGATGGCTATCGGCCAGGCAGCCGCAGATCAGCTGTTCTTCGAAGCCCGCAGCGCCAATTCGTTCAGCGATGAACCGGTGACCGACGACGTGCTGGACGCAATCTATGAGGCCATGAAAATGGGGCCGACGATGATGAACAACCAACCGTTGCGCATCACCTGGATCAAGAGTCCTGAAGCGCGTCAGGCAGTAGCGAGCACCATGCCCGGAAGCAATGCCGCGAAGGCGCTTTCGGCACCTGCCTTGGCTGTTCTATCGTTCGATACCGAGTGGCACGAGGAATTCGCGAATTTCTTCCCCCACGCTCCGGAACGCAAGGAGATGTTCCAGGACGCTGGAGTCCGCACCGCAGTGGGCAGCAATAATGCGTGGCTGCAGGCTGGCTACTTCATCATGGCTGTCCGCGCAGTTGGTCTGGCGGCAGGCCCGATGGGTGGCTTTGACAGCGATGCGGTAGATGCCGCGATTAACGCAGACAACAACCACAAGTCCTTCCTGGTCGTCAATGTTGGCAAGCCGGGCGAGAACCCATGGTTTGATCGCCTGCCACGGCATGACGCCGAGTTGGCGACGCGCAGCATCTGATCGATGATTCAACGACGAAGGTGCGGGAACTTGATCGTTCCCGCACCTTCGTCGTTTTTGGAGCCCTAAGCCTGAGGATCTGCTGCTTCTTCGGCGCCCTTCAAGACGTGATCCGAAACCTTGGCCAGAGCGCGTTCCAGCGAAGAACGCAAGACAAAGGGAACCGTGATCTCGTCGTTGATCTCGACAAGGCCTTCGCGTTCGAAAACCCGCAGCAGCGACTCGACCTGGGGGACCACCTCTTCGAGGCTGGCAATCAGGTGATGCTGCTCGGCGGGCAGGTCTTCTTCGGTTGGAACCTGCAACGCAAACTCGGCACGCGGCGGGGTTGATGATGCGGCATTGCTCAATACGCCGGCTACCATCTCGGCGATCTGCGCCTTGCCCGGCTCCTCCAAGGTGTTGATCAGGATATGCGAATAGAGAACCTCGGCAATCAGCTCCTTGACCAGGCGTGCGCCTTGCCCGCTGGAGGCCAGCAGTGCATCGCTGAGCGACTCCGTGGGGGTCGCGTTCGGTGCCTCGTAGCGCAGCATGGCCGTGCCGATCAAGGCATCCCAATATGCCGACAGGCGTGGAACGTCGGCCAGCGACGAAACAACCGTGCCGTCTTCCGGCTCCCACTGGGAATCCTCTGGAATGCCGGCTGACTCATCTACCTTGACGAATAAGCCAAGTGCGCCGGCTGCATCCTGCAGCGTCTCCCCGGTGAGCACTCCAGCAGGGGTCGTTGGCTTGCCTTCGCCAACCCAGTCGATCAATTCGCGAGCCGCGAAAACGAAAGGCATCGCTTCGAGGTTGCCGTTGGCCTCGTCATCTTCGAGGTAAGGGGCCACAATTGGCGAATCCCCGGCCATGCGGGAGAGGAACTCGAAGGTCTGCTTGAACTCATCCACGCTTCCGCCGAAATTAGCGGTCGTGCCCAGGAAAGTCAGGTAATGCTTGAGGATCGCAGCGCTGGCTTCCGAAACTTCCTTGCCCAGCGAGGTCAGGTGGCCGAGCTGCTCGCCCAGAATCGTCGGATCCAGGGTTTTGACGTCAACGCTCTTGCGCAGCTGGGCATGAACGGTCAGCAGGGTGGTCAGGCCTTCCAGCGCTGCACGGGTCTCGCTGGCTGATTGGCCCTCTTCATGGAAGTGGCGGAAGAGCGAGGACTTGAATGGCTGAAGAGCTTGGCGCACTTCCGACTCGAAAGGCACGTTGCTGGCGCCGGTACGGCGGGCTGGGTGGCCCTGGGCAGGCTTCTTCTTGGCTGGTTTACGTGAGGCCATAAGTGTGGTGCGGTTCCTTAGAAATGGCTGATCGGCAGGGTAGGCAAATCGCTTGCCTCCAGTCTACGCAGGACGCGATTCGGCAAAAGTTCCCGATGCGCCATGGTGACGCAGTCAATGGGGAAAGTTGTCATGCACGGCCAAGTCTTTGTTGGAAATTCGGGGTAAGCCATAATTTCCCGCAAAAAGAGCGAACTTGGCGCCACTGTGGTGGCGCTCACCGTCGAATCGTCAGCACGCGTTGATTTTCCCTGGGGATCGCGCGACAGTGAACACATGCGGGCTCGTGTGGAGAGCCCGCCGAAATGCTAGGAGAGTGGATCATGGCTGGAGGAAACGTGCCAGATCATGTAGTTGTTGTGGGCGCCGGCTTTGTTGGACTGTCGACCGCGTGGTATCTGCAGGAAGCGGGCATTAAAGTCACCGTTGTGGACCGTGGCGGCGTCGCATCCGGATCCTCTTGGGGCAATGCCGGCTGGCTGACCCCGGCCCTGACCCTGCCTATCGCCGAGCCGTCGATTTTCAAGAACGGCCTGAAGATGATGCTTGACCCTGCATCGCCGCTCTACATTCCGCTGAAAGCCGACGCCAAACTGCTGCGCTTCCTCATCGGCTTCGCATGGCACTCGACCCCGAAGAAGTGGGAAGAAGCCATGCGGGTCTTCTCGGAAATCGGCGCAACCGGTCTGGATGCCTTTGACGAAATCGCGCAGTCGACCACAGCAGGACCTGGCGTGCAGGAGCTGACCAAGCCCGCCGAACCATTCTTGACCGGTTTCACTTCGCTCAGCGACCGTGATGCGCTGCTGCACGAATTCGAAATGATCGAGAAGACTGGCGGCAATGTCGAGTACGAATTGCTCACCGGCGATGAGCTGCGCGGCATTGAACCGACCCTGTCCAATAAGGTCGCTGCCGGTGTGGCCATCAAGAACCAGCGCTACATCAACCCGCCGAAGTTCATGGATTCGCTGGCCGAGTCCGTGATTGCCCGCGGAGGCGACATCATTGGCGCGTTCAATGTCACTGATGTGCGCGACAACGGCGGTTCGGTCACCGTCATCGGTTCCGAAGGCCGTGCAATCACCGCGGATCACGTGGTGCTGGCAACCGGCGCGTGGATGACCGACATGGCCAGCAAGTTCGGCGTGAACGTCGTGGTCCAGGCGGGCCGCGGCTACTCGTTCACCGTTGAGCCAGAGGACATGCCAACGCATCCGATCTACTTCCCGACCCAGCGCGTTGCCTGCACCCCGCTGGGCGATCGCTTCCGCATCGCCGGAACCATGGAGTTCCGCGACGCCAACCACAAGCTGGAGCCGAAGCGCATCGAGGCCATCGTTGCCGCGGCGACCCCGGTCTACAAGGGCATCAACTGGGAGAACCGCAAGGAGGAATGGGTGGGCGGACGCCCATGCACCGCCGACGGCCTGCCGTTGATCGGGCAGACCGCATCTTCGCGGGTTTCGGTCGGTGGCGGCCACGGCATGTGGGGCGTTGCCCTCGGCCCGCTGACTGGCAAGATCCTGGCCGCCCAGATTGCCGGCCAGCAGGTTCCCGGCATTGCCCGGCACTTCAACCCATTGCGCAAGGGTTTCTAGGCGTTTCGGTCCACACCCGGAACGAAATAAGGGAACCGGCTTGCGGTGCATCGTTCAGATGCGCCGCAAGCCGGTTTGCTTTTATTGCTGTCCTTATTGCCCTTTACGGATGTCGGACTGACGTCCCGGCAAGGATCGCGCGGTAGCCCTCTGCATATCCCGGATACTGCAGTTCAAGCCCGCTGGCGAGCAGCCTGGCATTATCGAGCCTGCGGTCGGCGGCCCTTCGAGCTGGGGCCTGTCCCGCCTTTTCCGGCTCCGGAAGACCAAGTTCCTTGGCCAGGAACTGGTAGACCTCGCCCAACTGGGCGGGGGCACTGTCGCTGGCCAGATAGAGCCCGGCAGCATGCTCGCCCAGCCCCGCGACGTGGACAATCGCCGCTGCCAGATCATCGCGGTGGATGCGGTTGGTCCAGTGGGACTGCGTTGGCAGTTGAGCGGTGCCCGCGCGGACTTGGTCAATCAAGCGCGTGCGGCCCGGACCGTAGATCCCGGAGGCCCGCAGGATGGTGACCGGCAGGCCACTTCCGGCGAGCGCCTCCTCGGTTTGCGCAAGGACCTTCGCGGTGGGGGTGGCTGGTGACAGCGGCGCCGATTCGTCGACGAGCTCTCCGTTGCCGCCGCCCATGACCGCGGTGGAGGAGACATAGATTAGCCGGCGAAGAGCGGGGCATTGCGTTTCCAGCCGGGAAACCAGTTCCTGGGCGACCTGCAGATAGCTGCGCGTGTAGCCCTCGGCATCGCGGGTTGCCGGTACAGGGGTGAGTACGGCGATCTCGGTGCCGGGATCAATGCTTGGCCACTGGGACGCATCGAGCAGATCCACGCTGTGTCCGTCGAATCCGGCGGGCAGCTTGCTGCTGTTGCGCCGCCAAGCGGTGATGCGATGGCCCGCCTGCTCGAAGCGCAGTCCGGCCTCTGTGGCGACATCTCCGCAACTGACAAGTAAAATTTTCACGAGACTCCTTGGGTGAGAGATGTCCTTGGAGGCGGATCCTCCTACCCATAGGATAGAACCTCCAGATCCATGCGGCATGTGCGAAGGGGCGGGGTGCAGGTGCGGTCGTCAGTGCGTTGCGTCCTGTTCTGCGTGATTGCGCTGCTATCCATGCTTGGTGAGGGGATGGCGCTCTTTGCCTTGACCCTTGAATCCGCGGACCAGCTGGGGTCATGGGGCGTGACAGCATTATTTTTGATTGGCCTGGTTCCGCCGATCCTTGCCGCTCCGGCCATCGGGCGGTGGGTTGACGGCGCTGCCCTGTTCCGGGTGTGGATCCTGAACCTCTGCGTGCATATCGGGATTTTTGCGGTGATGGCTATTTTCTCCAATATTCTCCTGAGCCTTGCCTTGATGTCGGTGGCCAGTGTTTGCGCGGTGATCAACGGTGCGGTGGTCTTCAAGATCATTCCGCGCATCCGCGGTGGCTTCAGCCTTGCCCGTGCCAGCAGCTTCCTTGTCGTGGCTACCTCCCTGGCGGGGATTATTGCGCCGGCAATCGCTTCGATCGCCTTCGCGAGGGCAGGGATCGGTGCGGTGCTGTGGTGTGCGACGGCGGGATTCCTGGGATTGGCAATGGCGGCCGTGGTCCTGTCGCGCTCGATGGCAGCCAGAGGGCATGAGGTTCAGACAGGTTCTGAGCCCGCTCCCAATGCCAGGATTACTGGTGGCGGTGCCGCGCCTGTACGCCATCCGCGACTGCGGATCCTGCTGCTGCCAGTAGCGGCGATCGTCCTGTCTACCGCAGCAGAAGGGGTTGCGGGGGTGTTCTACCTGCGCGAGATCACCGATAGCGACACGGGATATGCGGTGTTGCTCGGTGCCTGGTCCGTCGGCGCGGTGCTCGGTTCCCTGTTGGGAGGCAATCGGCGCTTCGGTGCCCGAAGCTCCCTGCCGATTTTGCTCGGTGGCGGGCTGGTGGGTACATCGATCCTCATCGAAGGTCTCTGGGCCAACGCGGTCGGCTTGGCGATGGTATTCCTGGCCGGCGGCCTGGGCAACGGGCTGCACAACACCGGTGTGCGCACTGCCATCTACGAGCATGTGCCGGAAAGCCGCCATGGCGCTGCCTGGGCCCAGCTGCGAATGCTCATCAACATCATGGTTGCCCTGGGCTACCTGATCGGCACCCCGGGACTGCTCGTGGGCGCCGCCCGCACGATCATCGTAGTCTCCGGTGCCGTGACGCTGCTGGCGATCATCCTGTCCGCGGTGCTCCTGGGCCGCACGGCGCGGGGCGGCGTTCGCCGCCAGCGCGCCGTGGCCGAGTCCGTGGGGTAGGCGCTCGCCGGAAGCATGACGCTGGTTAACGCGCTACAATTCAAGTATTCGAATATTTGTACTAGAAGGTGGTGGGGTGTGGCTGAAGAGCAGGAGCTGATGCCTCCGGGAGCATCCCAAGGGCCGGTGCAAGCGGTTTCGGCGATGGGTTTCCCCTCGCCAGCGCGCGATTACTTCGACGGCGGACTGGACCTGAACCGGTTGCTGGTCCGCGACCGTGTATCCACCTTCATCATGCGCGTCTCGGGCCATGCCATGCAGTCAGCGGGGATCTTCGATGGCGATGAGGTGATTGTGGACCGGTCCCTTTCCGTGCGCCACGGATCGGTGGTCATCGTCAACCTGAATGGCCAGATGCTGGTGCGCCGCTGGCAGATCGACGGCCAGCAGGTCGGGTTGCTCAGCGATGAATCGCCCCTGCCGGTCATCCTGGCCGAAGGCGATGAAGTCAGCGTCTTCGGCGTCATCACCAGGTGCTTGCATCATGTCCGCTGATCACGTCTCCCTGGTGGACGTCAATAATTTCTACGTCTCCTGCGAGCGGGCCTTCGACTACTCGCTGCGCAATCGCCCGGTAGTGGTGCTGTCGAACAACGACGGCTGCGTGGTGGCGCGCTCGCAGGAAGCCAAGGACCTGGGCATTCCCACCGGCGAGCCGTTCTTCAAGGTCCAGCGCTACATGGACTCGCACAACCTTGCGGTGCGGTCGAGCAACTATGAGCTGTACGGCGACATGTCCGCCCGGGTCATGGAACTGCTCGGGCGCTTCGGGACCTGGCATGAGGTGTATTCCATCGATGAATCGTTCGTCGGGCTGGAAGGCAACCTGGAGCAGGTGCGCAGCACCGCCGCCCAGATCCGTGCCGCCATCGACAAGACGATTGGCGTTCCGGTCTGCGTCGGTGTTTCATCCACCAAAACCCTGGCGAAGCTGGCCAACCACATCGCCAAGCACAATCCGGGGCTCGGAGGCGTCTGCGTCCAGCAGCTCATGGATCCCGAGGTCCTGGGCAGCATCATGAACCGGGTCCCGGTGACCGATGTCTGGGGCGTAGGACGCAAAACCGGTGCCAAGCTTGCGGCCATGGGCATTGAAACCATCGCTGACCTCCAAGCGGCCGACCCATTGGCGATCCGCAAGAAATTTTCGGTTGTCCTGCAGCGCACGGTATTCGAGCTCAATGGGCAACGCTGCATCGGTCCGGTGGAAGAACGCGCGGACCGCGGCCAAGTCATGTTCACACGCTCCTTCTCCACGCCGGTGCGCACCTATGAGGCGATGGAGGAAGTCATGTCCATCTATGCGCAGAAGGCCGCCAGCCGATTGGCGAGCGAAGGCCGCTACGCTTCACTGCTCACCGTCACCGCAGGCACCAGCCGCTTCGCGCGCGGAGAGGCGTCATTCCCCAGTGCCCAGGTGAGACTGCCACGGCCGACCCGGGATCCGATCCTGCTCAGCAAGCTGGCCATCGCCGCGATGCGGGATCTGATGCAACCGGGAATGGACTACGTCCGCGGGGGAGTGATCCTCTCCGGGCTCAGCGACACCCCCGGCGAGCAGCAGCTGGATCTCTTTGGCCAGAACGTTGACCCAGCTGCGCAGGAACAGGAAAATGTCTCCTCGGTTGTCCAGGACATTTCGCTTCGATTCGGCGCCAAGTCCATCGGCCTGGGGCATGCCGGATTGGCCAGGAGCCCCGAATGGTCGATGAAACGGGAGCATATCTCGCAGCGCTACACCACCGACTGGGACGAGCTGCTGGTGGTGCGCGCCTGAGGCCGGCCAACGGCAAAAAATGGCGGCTCTACGGGAACTTCGCAGTTTCCGGTGGGAGGATGAATTCATGATGACCCGTGCCATGCAGATCATGTCAACCGGAATCCTGATGACAGCGATGCTCGCCAGCTGCAGTGCGCCGAATGCCGGAGAACCAGCTCCAAGCACGCCCGCCCCCAGCGCCAGCAGCCCGAGCGGCACGCGTGCGCCCGCGCAGCCGGACTCCCCAAGCCCGTCGAGCACTGCCGGCGTTGAGGAGAGTTCAACCCCTAGCCAGAGCAAGGAACGTTCGCTGCGCCAGCAAGCCGAAGAATTGGTTGACGAGCTGAGCGCCAGCGAACAGGCAGCGAGCCTGGTGATGGCGGGTGTTCCGGCAACCGGCGCATCCGCCGCGGAAATTTCAGCGATGAAGAAGCAGGGGATTTCCAATGTCTTCCTGCGCGGGCGTTCCCAGCTGGCGGTCAAGCAGACTGCTGCCCAGGTCCAAAAAATTACCCAGGACCTGGACTCCAATATTCCCGGGCAGCTGCCGGTCTGGGTTGCCACCGATCAGGAGGGAGGCTTTGTCCGGGTGCTCCAGGGAGCAGGCTTTGCCGAACTGCCCACGGCGTTGAAGCAGGGCCAGTGGTCCACCTCGAAGCTGGAACGCGAAGTGGGAACCGCCGGAAAGCAGCTGGCTGAAGCCGGCATCAACGTGAATCTGGCTCCGGTGGCTGACGTTGTTCCATCCAGCATCGGCACCAGCAACGCACCCATCGGCTACTTCGGCCGCGAGTACGCCCATGACGCCGCCGGTGTTTCCAAAGCCGTCGCAATGGTCAATGAAGCGCTGCACGCCCAAGGGGTGCAACCGGTGGTCAAGCACTTCCCAGGACTGGGCAGGGTTGCCGAGAATACTGATACCAATACCGGGGTGACAGATACGAAGATCGGTGCGGACTCCAGCGATCTGCAGCCATTCGAGCAGGCTATCGAGCAGGGCAAGTCCTGGGTCATGGTGTCCAATGCCCGCTATGCCCGTCTCGATGCGAAGAATGATGCTCCGTTCTCCTCGAAGATCATCACCGGGTTGCTGCGTGAGCAGATGGGGTACGAGGGAATCGTGATTTCCGATGATCTCTGCGAAGCCAAGCAGGTCGGCCACGTGCCGGTGGGCGAGCGTGCCGTGAAATTCATTGCCGCTGGCGGAACGGTTCCGTTATGCGTGAATTCGGCTCCGGCCATCACCATGGCGAAGGCGCTGGCTGCCGAAGCGAAATCCGACAGCAAATTCGCGGGCAAGGTCAGGGAAGCGGCGGTGCTAGTCCTGGAAGAGAAGCTGCGCAGCCAATAGGCCATAGGACGGAATCTTAAAAGTGATAGGCCCGGAGCTCTTCCTTACTCGCTAGGAAGTGCCCCGGGCCTGGTTTTGGGAGACGTAAGGCCTACTTCTTGCCCTTCGTCTTTCCGTCAGTCACGTCCAGAACCTGGGCGCGGTCGCCGCTGCCGTTGTGCAGGTGCAGCAGCAGCGCCTTCGATGCCTTGGAGCTGTCGGCGACAGTTACCGGGATGCTGGTTCCGGATAGATCGGTGAACAGGGTGCCTTCCGCACCGAAATCAACCTGTGGCGTCGCCACGTTGAAATCGATCCAGTCGGTCTGGTCAACCGGGATCATTGCACCGTTCTCATCGGTGTTGTACCAGGAGTAGCCCAGAACACGGTAGGAGATCTCTGCCGAATCCTCATCGAGTCCCAGTGCCGCCAGGGAGATCGGGAAGATCGCCGCGTTGGTGTCGAAGGTGTTGGTATCGACATCGCCCAGCACGCCGTTCACCGGCTGCAGGTCAACCTGCTCGCCGGTGGCGAGATTGAAGGTCGCCGCCAGGTCCAGGTCCACTTCATCAAATGCCGCATTGAAGGTCACGAAGTCGGCTTTGCCGTCGCCATTGGTATCGATCTCGACATCCAGCTCGGTGCCGCCGGCCAGGTGGGCCCAGTTTTCCCAGGTGGAGATGCCGATATTCAGCAGTCCGTCAGCGATGCCGGTGCGGCCCGCGGTGCTCGAAGCGCCAACGTGCTGCAGGTCCATCGAGCGGGCAGCTGGGATGCTGTCCAGCGAGTCATCGCCGCGTTCGCTCGAAGCGCCGAGCTCGAAAGCGCCGAGCAGCGAGGTGACCGAGGTAGCGCCCTCGCCTGCGGTGATGTCCTTGCCCTTCAGGCTCAGGCTGGTGGTATCCGCGCCCTTCTTCAGCTTCTTGAGCTTGCCTTCCATGTCAGCAGCCAGCTTTGGTGCTGCCTGGACTGGAATACGCAGGGTTGGGGCATCGTTCGCAGTCAGCTCGACACGGCCGGTTGCATCGGCGACCCAGGCACGGGCCAATCCGGACTGGCTGGTAGCCATGGTCGGATCGATGGTCTTGGCCCACTGCTTCGGGTCGACCTTCAGGGTGACATTCAGCTTGGCGCTGCCGCCGGCCGGCACGGTGACGCTATTGCGATCCAGGGTGAAGGTTGCACCCGGGATCTCGGTAGCTGCCACGTAGTTGGCATCGTAGGTCTGCGCCTTGCCGCTGGTGTTCTCGATGGTGATTTCCCGCTTCGCGGTGAACGGCTTCTTGCCGTCCAGTTCCATGACGCCGAATACCACGCTGGTCAGGTCCGCTGCTTCGGAATCGTAGGCGAAGGCAGGAGTCTGCAGTGCCGCATCGGCCATGACGCGACCGGAACCAACACGGTTAGGACCGTAGGCTTCGCCGTCGGCGTCCTTGATGTCGGTGGCCGCGGTGTTCATGATGATGCTCTTGGCTTCGTACGGGGTGTAGTCGGTGCCTTCCAGCACCAGTGCGGCGATGCCAGCGACCAGCGGGGTCGCCATCGAGGTACCGGTCATCACGGCAGTGCCGGTACCGGTGCCGACGCCAACCGAGCCGATCTGGGTGCCTGGGGCAGCCACATCCGGCTTGACCACGCCGTTGGAACCATGGACGCCGCGGGAGGAGGAGGAATTCAGCGTGTCGCCAACGCCGGACTCGCTGGAGGAACCGCCAACGAATTCAGGGGACAGGGTCACCTTCAGCGTGCCCGCTTCAGCTGCTGGGCGCAGCCGATTCGACTCGTCCAAGGTGAACTGCGCACCCGGGATGGTCGCGTTGCCGGCGATGCCCGCATCGAACAGGTTGCTTTCTGCATCCAAGAGGACGCCGGTGGCACCGGCGGCTTCAGCGTTGTTGAAGCGGACGCCGGAACCGCAAGGGAACTCGCCGCCTTCGCTCCACTGCAGCCAAACCCACTTGCCTTCCAGCGAACCCTCTTCGAACGCCTCGCAACCGAATGCGTTATCGGCCGGAGCCATCACAGCTTCTCCGGACAGGGCAGCCGGATCAGCATTGGTGTAGTTGAAGTTTGCCGAGTACTGGCCCGAGGCCGAGCCGGCAACATCTTCTGGAGCGTCAATCTGGATCTTGTCCAGGGTGACGTGCGAGCCGACGGAGTTGGCGACGGTCAGCGAGGAACGGGAGTTGCCCGGGGAGCCGCCCACGTCGGTGACATCGCCGGCGTTGCCGGAAGCGACAACCGAGAGGATGCCGGCTGCGCTCAGGGCGTCGACAATGTCGTTTTCAGGGTCATTGGCCGGGGAATGATCCGACCCGAGGGACATGTTGACCACGTCGGCACGGTCGGAGAAGTCGCCGTCGCCATTCGGGTCGAGGACGTAGTCCAGCGCCTGGCCGACGACGGCGGAGGAGCCGCCGCAACCGAAGACGCGGATGCCGATGAGCTGTGCGTCAGGGGCCGAGCCAGGGCCGACCTTCATCTCTGCCAGTGCGTCGGCGTCCAGCGAGGAGTAGTCCCCGGTGAAGGTCGAGCCATCGGCGTTGACGCCGTAGCCTGCGGTGGTGCCGGCAACGTGGGAGCCGTGCCCGGCGGCCTGGCAGTCAAGCGGGTTCGGGTCGGGATGGGGGATTGGCTGGTAGGTGGGGTCGTCGGAGTTGGCGTTGTAGTCGTCGCCGACCAGGTCCCAGCCGCCAATGAACTTGTCGGGGTCGATCAGGCCGGAGTCTGCGCTGGGCAGCTCTTCAGAGCCCTGGGCTTCCTTGTAGGCCTCCAGGGTGCCCGGGCCGCCGAAGCTGGCGTGGGTGTAGTCCACGCCGGTGTCCAGCACGGCCACCTTGACGCCTTCGCCGGTCTTGTCCAGGGCCTTCCAGGATTCCAGGGCTCCGGTGTCAACTACCGAGCTGCGGTTTGACGGCTTCTTGGGAACGATGGAGCTGATCTTGGCAACGTCGCTGCGCTCGGCCAGCTTGCGCAGGTCTGCGGCATCGCCGGTCAGGGCGACACCCTGCAGTGCGTTATGCGTGGTGTAGATGACCTTCGAGTTGGACTCGGCGGCCAGCTTCTTGCCCTTGGCCTTGACCTCCTTGTCCATCTTCTTGACCTTGGCGGCATCCTTCTTCTTGCCGGACTTCTTCACCGTCTCGAAGGCGCCATCGCCTTGGAGCTGAACGTAAACCGACACCTCGCCAGTAGCTTTGGCAAGCGGTCCGGAGACTTTCAAATTGGAGAGCGCTGATGAATTGGTGATTGGCAGGGAAGCGGCGTTTTCGCCGTCGCCTGGTTGGGGGATTCCTGCTGCGCTTGCCGGTCCTGAGAGGGTAACGGCCAATGCAAGTGCAGTGGCTGATCCCAAAATCAGGCGCGGCACTCTCTGCGTGCGGCGAGTGACCATGATTCTCCTAGCTGGGCTGGATAGCGGTACTGCTCCCGTCATGGGCGGGCGACATTAAAGCAGTGCGAGCCTTGATGATCGTCCGGGGTAAACGTCCGCTAGTGCGTATACCCCTAGCTGGAATCTTAGGTGACCCAGCTCATATATCAAGGGGTTATTGAATAGTGACCTTTGGCCGGATATCGAGCTGGCTTGGGAATTTCATAATTAAATCCGCGAACCACTGCGACAAACCCGCCCAGCGAGGCCTGATGAGCGCGCTAATCCTTGAGAAAATTTTAGACGCTTTGTTACTCATCAGTTCACTACTTGCTGGGCGGGTTGCGCCGGGATCGGCTTGGCTCCTCCTGCCTTCTAGAGGCGGTTCAGGAAGCTATGCACGCGTTCGTCGAGCAGCTGGATTCGCTCGGCAACGACGACCATCGGATCCGGATAGATCGGATTCTTCGGAGGCGGAATCCGCACGTTGCGGGAGCACTCGAAGTTCAGGCAGATCAAGGTCCCCAAGGTGTTGCCGTCGCGCCCGGCCTGGCCAGCGCGCTTGGTCGTCCACATGCCTACCGCGCAGGGGATATTCACATCGCGGCACATCTCGCACATAGTGGCGTTATTCGGCTTGCGGCCACCGTCGGTGGGACGCAGCAGGATGCCACGGGTCCGACCCGTTCCATCGGTGTGGAGCAGGTAGCCGCGCTGCATCATTTTCGGGTCGCGCCATCCCAGGTAATCCAGCGAATCCCAATCGAGGGAGTCGAAGTTTTCGGGCAGGGTCAATTTCTTCGCTTCTTGGCGGCTGGCGTTGATGAAGGAAGAGCGGATGGTTTTTTCGGTCAATGGCTGCATGAGAAATCCTCAAATGGTCCGCGGGCACTTTACCGGCGCGCGGAGTCTCTAATCGTCAAAGGTTTTGAGGTCTGCGAGGCATCGAGAATTCGGGGGGCGCTAGAACAACGCCCAAGGCAGGTGCCCTAAGCGGAAAATACGTTGACAACCCCGTTCGATGCGCAGACGAACGGGCAGAGCGTCAAAGTGGCTTGCATAGCCGACCGCCCCTTCCTGTGGTTCTCCACGCATTGATTCCGAGCACTTCCGAAATAACGATAGCAAGTGCGGTTGGCTTAGGCCAATGACTGCGATCACGCTTAAAGCAATTTGCTGGCCACCGCCGTGAACGGCGGTGGCCAGCAACAAGTCCAGCGGCTGGGGCCTAGCGGCGGCCGCCCTGCCACAGTGCGTCAAACGGGGTCTTGCCGGACACGCGGTTGCGGATGCCTTCGGTGACAAACGCCTTGGCGGTGCGGGCAGCCTCCAGAGGGGTCGCGCCCTTGGCCAGCTCTGCAGTGACGGCGGCGGCCAGCGAGCAGCCCGCGCCGGAGACGGCGACTTCGCCAATCTTCTTCTCGCGCAATACCTCAAGGGTGCTGCCGTCGTAGAACACGTCCACGGCG
Organism: Glutamicibacter sp. ZJUTW; assembly: GCF_008370855.1. Classification (NCBI taxonomy): domain Bacteria; kingdom Bacillati; phylum Actinomycetota; class Actinomycetes; order Micrococcales; family Micrococcaceae; genus Glutamicibacter; species Glutamicibacter sp. ZJUTW. The sequence goes on from NZ_CP043624.1 coordinate 366,437, forward strand.
TCTTCGCCGGCGATGCGGACCCCGCCCTTGGCCAGGACCGCTGCACCGGAGACCTCGTGGATCTTCTTGGCGGCTTCGACCAGGTCATCTTCGGTGGTGATCTTGATTCCCGAGAGCTGCTCGGCCTCGAAGTGGTTCGGGGTGACAAACGTAGCCAGCGGCAACAGGGTGGACTTGAGCGCTTCGTCGGTGTCCAGCGCGTGGCCTGGTTCCTGGCCCTTGCAGATCAGCACCGGATCCAGCAGCACGTTCTCCCAGTCCTGGGACTTCAGCGCAGTGGCGACGGTGTTGATCGTTGCTGGAGAGCCCATCATACCCAGCTTGACCGTGCCGAGCTTGCCCTCGTAGCACGCCTGGATGGCTTCGAGCTGATCGGCAATGACCTGCTGGTCAACTGGAACGAACCGGTGGTTCCAGGAATCCTTCGGGTCGAAGGAGACGATGCAGGTCAAGGCCACGATGCCGTAGGTTCCCAGTTCCTGGAAGGTCTTCAGGTCGGCCTGGGCGCCAGCGCCGCCAGTGGCTTCGGAACCGGCGATGGTCAGGGTCATTGCTGGAGAAGCGGTGTTTGTATTAGTCATAGTCTCAATTGCAGGTAGTGCGGGTAGGGAATGGGTTTAGTCGTGCTGCCAGAAGCTGAGCGTTGTTGCCTTGGACCAGCCTTCTGGAAGCTGCTGGGCATGTTCTGCGGTGGCCACCAGCAGCAGCCAAGGCAGTCCATGGCCGAACGCGGCGCCAGCGAAGTTTGCCAGCACTGCACGGCGGGCCGTATCGGGATCTGCAGGAGAGAAAAGGTCCGGGTCGGTGAGCAAGCCGTAGTTCTCGCCGTAGCGCATGCGTCCTCGGGCTACCGGGCGGTCGAAGTCGGTCACCTCGACGACGTCGTAGTTGTCCATGGGAGCTTCGAAAAGCCCGGATGTGTCGGCGAGCTTGACTACCTGCTCGACATCGTCAGGCTTGCCGGCCAGCAGGTGCATGGTCGTGCTTTGCTGCCAGCCTGCCTTGGCGAGTTCTGCAGCGGTGCTGTCGTTGGGCGGGCCCAAGAGGATCAAGCGCTGCGCATCCTTTGGCACTGTCCAGGAAGCATCAGGCCAGTAGCGGAGGATTTCCACGTCCTCGCCGTCCTGGTTGACCGAGCGAATCTCATGCTGGTTCGGAAAAGAAGCAATGCGATCACGCAGCGTGGCGTAGTCGTGGGTCCAGCTTGGCAGTGCTCGTGCCATTGCGCTCATAGTGCTGCGCTCTCCTTTGGTTCGCTAGGGATCACCTATCGGCATCTTTGACTTTACGCCTTAACCCGCGGTGATACGGAACTCTGTGTCTGGGTGTTTGCCAGCTAGCGCGATGCGCAGCATTTCAGGAGGCCTTGGGCCTTCTTAGCTGGGCAGGTGGCGACTCGGCTGCCGCGGCGAGTTCTGCTGGTCCGGGATCCATCAGTGCGAGGACATCTTCAAAGAGCGAGCGCACCACGGGCAAACGGCAGAGCACGGCAAACTTGGCGGCAACCGGTGCCATATTCTTCATCAGCAGCCTGGAGCGGCGCTGCTGCGGCGACTGGTCGAAGGCCCATGCGGAGAAGATCTGGCGGGAGACGAGCAGCAGGAACTTCGGCAGATCCCGTCGGATGCCCATTGGCGGCAATGGGCGGGATCCGGCAACGACTTTCTCCCAGAGCTCCAACTCGATGCGCGAGATCTCGTCGTTGCCCATGTCGCGCGAGAGCATCAAGCGCAGGAATGCCGGCCCGAAATCGTGATACCGGGCCAACGCTTCGACGCCCGAATCGAGCACGGCGCGGATATTGGCTTCGAGCGTGTTGCCTTCATTGAGCATTCCCGAACATTGCTCATATTGCTCCCTGCGCAGGTTGAGCAGCAGTTGGGCAACGATGTCCTCTTTGGACTTGAAGTAGTAGTAGGCATGTGACAGGGAGACCCCTGCCTTCGCGGCAATGGCACGCATGCTCGAGGCCTTATACCCATCCTTGGCAAAGCACTCCAAAGCAGTAGCCAAGAGCTTGGCTTGGGTCTGCTGACCTTTTTCGGTGCGGGGTTGCGTTGTCATGGGGCCTTTGAACGGAAAGCGGGTGGATTCGATTCTAGCAATTATTTGAACGCGTTCAAAAAAGGAAAAATTTAACGCTCAAGTACGGGAGAGCGGTCACTGCTCCATTTGTTTCCTCGAATTCATAGTCCGAAGAATGGCTAGTGAGATATGAATTTCAGAAAATCCTGATTCTCGAAACATGGTTGGCCGGCAACAGGTGAGAACTTGGCCCCAGCTATGCGTGGGATACTTGTTGCGTAAGTGCTAATACAGCGGGACAGCGCGTAGGCATGCAACTCCACCCTGTTGATTCATGGGTCGGGCCGTGCCATGTGAGCGGTGTTCTGGCGAACCACTTTGACAAGGAAAATTTCATGGGCGATTCCACCGCCGGCAACAATTTGATTCGAACCAAGAACGCGGTATTCGCTTCTTCGGGTTCCCCTTACTTCTCCACGGTGCTCACGTTGATGGGTGCCGTCGTGATTCTTTCGAACATCGGCGCCTCCAAAGGCGTCAGCTTCGGACCGCTCATCACCGATGGCGGCTTCTTTCTCTTCCCTCTGGCCTATATCCTGGGCGACGTCATTTCGGAAGTGTATGGATTGAAGGCAGCCCGCCGTTCGATCCTCGTGACGTTCATCTTGGCATTCTTCGCGGTGTTCTGCTTCTGGATCATGATCCAGCTGCCGGCAGCCGAGTTCTACGACGGGCAGGAAGCTCTTGAACGCACGCTGGGCCCGATCTGGCAGATCGTCGTCGCCTCGGCCTGCGGCTTCCTGGTGGGCCAGTTCGCCAATTCATGGGTGCTGGTCAAACTCAAGGAACGTTCCGGCGAGCGTGGACTGATTCTCCGGCTTATCGGTTCCAGCGGTGTTGGAGAATTCCTGGATACCCTGATCTTCTGCGCCATTGCCGCGCCGGTGATCGGCATCGCCGATGTACCGAGCTTCATCAATTATGTGGTGGTGGGCTTCATCTACAAGACTGCAGTGGAAATCCTGTTCGTTCCGGTGACCTCAATGGTCATCAAATGGTTCAAGAAGCGCGAGCCCGGCTACAGCCAAGCGGCTGTCGAAAGCTGATCATCCTGTAGGCATCATCCGTGAGGGCGATGCCCGCAGCTGTATCCGGACATTAGAGTCGAGGATATGCAGGCAGGTCAAGACGACACATTCGAGCTGGAAACCAGGGGCCTGGCTATCGGCTATCCCGGCCGGGTAATCTGCGGGCCAATCAACCTGAGGCTGTCTCCGGGCGCTGGCATGGGAATTATCGGAGCCAATGGCAGCGGGAAGTCGACACTGATCCGCACAATCCTGGGGCATCTCATTCCGCTTGAAGGCAGCGTCTCGTTCCAAGGCCTTCCCGTGGATGAAAGCTCGGCGCATTTTCGCCGTACCGTCGCCGTCCAGGTCACCGATGGCGCATTCTTCGACGAACTTACGGTGCGCGAGCATCTGGAAATGGTCGCTCGCGGGCACGGACTTCACAACTGGGGCCAGGCTGTCCAAGCAGAACTCGACTTCTTTGAAATCACTGCCGTTGCCGGTCATCTGCCCGGCGAGCTGTCTTCCGGCCAGCGTCGCAAGCTGCTGCTGGCCGCGGTCCTGATCCGCCCGGCAGAATTGCTGATTCTCGACGAACCGGAACAGCGCCTGGATCTGCGCATCAGGCACAAGCTCTACCATCGGCTCGCCGGGTTGCGCGGCGGCGGAACAGCGTTGCTGGCGGTGACTCACGATCCGCTCATGCTGCGAAGCTGCATGGACCGGGTACTGCTGCTGGACGCCGACGAGGGCGAGTTGCTTGATCCGCACCGAGGGGCGCAGTGGCTTGAACGCTAGTCCAGCCGCCAGCCAAAGGGTTGCCTTCGATCCGCGCGAACTGCTCCGTCGAGCCAGGAAGCGCAGGAACTTCGCCGAGAAATTCGACAGCTTTTCCGATGCCTATGTCTGGGTGCTGGCCGCGTTGATTGCGTTGGCCTACCTCTTCAGTGCGCTCTTCGGCATGCTGTTCGTGCTCCTGGGCGAAGGCGTAGCCCACCAAGAGCTGCCCAGCGCCGTGTGGCGCATGCAGGATCTGTCCTTCGTGCTTTTGATGCTGTCAGCTTTGGCAATCTTCAGGCTCATGATTTATCTGGGACCGTGCGGGCTTAGCGCGGCCAAGGCCGACTGGTGGCTGCCGCTGCCGGTCACGCTCCGGGCAATCCGCCGACCGGCGTGGCGAAATGCGATGCTCACTGGGCTCTTCGCAAGCAGCTTCGCAGGCGCGCTGTGGCTGATCGTGATGCTGGGGCTGGCCGGATCGCTCCCGCTTCCAGTCGCTGTCCTGGGGCTCGCCTGCTTTGCGGCGGCCGGGGCAGGGCTTGCCAACGCGGCCACGGCGATCCAAGCAATGAACCGCCAAGCTGCTGCACGACGGATCTGCGATGGGGTGGGCCTCGGACTGCTCACCGCAGTGGCGGTGTTGTGGTTGCTCTTGCTGTTCCAGATTCCTTGGGCGCAGGATCTGGTTGGCGCAGTGGCTGCCGCCACATTGGATCCGGCGGCGTGGCTGTTCGCCTTGCTTGTCGTCCTGGCATTGGGCGCGGTGAGTACGTATTGGGCGTATCGCCATGTCGAACGGATTCCGGGCCCGGCCTTGCGCTTGGCAGGAGAGCACCAGCAACTGGCCATGGGGACGTTGATGCAGGGCGACTCGCGGGGCATCGCAGCTCCGGCGCAGTCCGCCATCAGCCGCAGGATGACCCTGGGCAGCAAGCTCACCGCCGCATTGCCCGTGGCCTGGCGCATCCTCTGCCTGCGCTTGCTGCGGTCAGGCCGCTGGCATCCGGTGGCCGGATTCCTGCTCCTGGCTTTTTCGCTGGCCGCCACGGTCCAGCGGATCGCCAATCCGCTGAGTGCAGCGGCTTTCTACCTGGTGCTCTGCCTGATTCTGGCGTTCAGCATTTCCGCGACCATTGCCCCGCTGGTCTCGGAGAAACAGCTGACCCAGCCACTTGGGATATCGGAAGCAGCTCTGGTGCGGGAAGCAACGCTGTACGCGATGCTCTTCTCGGCCATCAGCCTGCTGCTGTTGACCGGAGGGCTGGGACTGGTTGGCATGATCCAGCTGGAGCGTATTTGGCTCTGGATCGCAGCAATCGTGGTTGCCGCGTTGGGATGCGCTGCTGCCAGCATTGCGCATGCAAGGAGAGCAGAACGCGATTGGTCCGCAGTACTCGGGGGAGCGACCAATGACGCGGCCATGGCCACACAGCTCTTCATGGAAACCGCTACGTTTATTCGGGCGGCCGCCACATTCTCGCCAATCTTCTGCCTGGTGCTCAGCCCGGCTACTCCCATTCCCCCATTGCTGTGGGTTGCCGCGATGCTCTTCGGCGCAAATTCGCTGATTCACGTTGCCGGCAGGAAACGGGGAGGAGCGGCGTAGATGGTCTTGTACGATGAACGACATGATTTCCATCTATAAGCCCGATGAGCTGTCCATGGATTTGCTCTACTCAATCTTGAAATTGCGGGCCGACGTCTTCATCGCCGAGCAGCGCTCGTGCTGTCCGGACATTGACGGCCGCGATCTGGATGCCGGCACGGTGCACCTGGTTGTTGCCGAGGACGGAAAAGTGCTGAGCACGGTTCGAATCATGGATATCGACAGCTGCGCTCCGCGCATTGGGCGCGTTGCGACGGCAGCGGAGGCCCGCGGCCGCGGCCTTGCCGGGGAACTCACACAACGTGCCGTGGACCTGTGCGCCCCGGATGCTCAGATCCAGCTTAGCGCCCAGACCCAGCTGGAGGGCTGGTATGGCAAGTTCGGGTTCCAGCGTTCTGGGGAAGACTGTGATGACGACGGGATCATGCATTTGCCGATGATCCGCGCAGGGCAGGGCATTCCAGCCTAGAAAAGACCGAGGCATCGGTTCTCCACACGCTGGCTGGCGCGTTCAGAACCGATGCCTTGGCTGTTCTAGGAATCCTCGTCTACTGGGTAACTGGCTGGCCCTGCGGATCGGGCTTGCCAGCGTAGTAGCTGGAGAGCACCTTGTCCTTCAGTTCGAAGAAGGTTCCGTCTTCGATGGCCTGGCGCGCGGACTCGACCAGCGAAACAGTGAACTGCTCATTGTGGATGGAAATCAACGTGTGGCTGAGCAGTTCCTTGGACTTGTACAGGTGGTGGATGTAGGCACGGGTGAAGTTTCTGCAGGCATAGCACTCGCAGCCTTCCACCAGTGGGGTGAAGTCGCGCTTGTAGCGTGCACCTGAAAGGTTGAAGCGGCCCCAGGGGGTATAGAACGCCGAGTTGCGGGCCACGCGGGTGGGCGAGACGCAGTCAAAGGTGTCAGCGCCGTTCTCAATGGCGGTGAAGATGTCATCCGGCTCGGAAATGCCCAGCAGGTGGCGTGGCTTGTTCTCGGGCAGTTCTTCGGCGCACCAGCCGACGATGGTTCCCAGGTTCTCCTTTTCCAAGGCGCCGCCGATGCCGAAGCCGTCGAAGGCCATGGCTCCCAGATCCTGGCAGGCCTTGCGGCGCAGGTCTTCGTACTGGGCGCCCTGGATGACTCCGAACAGCGCCTGGTAATCCTTGCCCGCCCGGGAATCTGTCAGGGCGAAGTGCTCGGCAATGCAGCGCTCGGCCCAGCGCCGGGTGCGCTCCAGGGACTCGACCTGGTAGCCGCGGGAATTCTGCAGGGTGGTCAGCTCGTCGAAGGCGAACATGATGTCCGCGCCGATCTGGTGCTGCACGCCCATGGAGATCTCAGGGGAGAAGCGGTGCTTGGTGCCGTCGAGGTGGGACTTGAACCAGACGCCGTCCTCATCCACATTGGCCAGGCGTTCCTTGCCCGGAGCCACAGCATCATCCGGACCCGACTGGTCGACGGACTTCATGTCGATGACCTTCTTGAAGCCCGAACCCAGGCTCATGACCTGGAATCCGCCCGAATCGGTGAAGGTTGGACCTTCCCAGCCCATGAACTTGCCCAGGCCACCGGCCTCATCGAGGATGTCCGCCCCCGGCTGCAGGTACAGGTGGTAGGCATTGGACAGCACTGCCTGCGCGCCAAGCTCCTCGACCTGAACGGGGGTGACCGCCTTGACGGTGGCTTTGGTGCCTACGGCAATGAACGCTGGCGTCTTGATTTCGCCGTGCGGGGTACGGATCACGCCGGTACGCCCGAGCATCGGGGAACCGTCTTCAGCGGTCAGCCGGGTTCCGACTTCAAAGCCGAATTCGTTCTGGCGGGCATGCGGGGCACTGGGGTCAAAGTTCTTTTCGGGCACGTAACAAGTTTGCCGTATTAATCGCGCGGTGAGGAAAACGACAGGGTCAATGTGCGCCAAAACCTAACGTGTCACAAGGCAAAGCGCGAATAATGGGGCATACGTGTTGTGTCCAACGCGACGGAAGGAAGATGTGGCCCTGCAGAATCTGAAGGAGTCCGCCAAGGCGCTGGTGACGCTGGGGCCTGCCCGCAAAGACCACTGGATCGGCTTGCGCACTGGCGTAGGTGTTTTTGCGCCACTGCTTGCCCTTTTCGCGATTGACCGGCTGGACCTGGTGGTCTTTGCCGTTTTCGGTGCCTTCACCGGCGTGTATGGGCGCGTGGATGGCTACTGGAACCGCTTGCGGATGCAGGTCCGTTCCGGTGCCTTGTTCTTCGCGGTGATTGCCTTGGCGCTGGCCGCTTCCCACTGGTGGATCGACCATTCGGACCCCGGGATCAAGCAGTGGCAAGTCGTTGGTGCGACGACCCTCGTTGCCGGTGCCTGTTCGGTGCTGGTCGGTTTCATGCGGTTGCGGCCTGGCGGTTCGCTGTTCCACATCTTCGCCTTTGCGGCGATTGCCTCGATTCCTGGGCCCGTGCCCTTTGGCGAGGCCCTGCTCGTGGCGGGCTTGACGATCTTGCTGTCGATAGCCATCGGCGCTGCCGGGGCGCTCGGGCAGTGGACCAGCCTGTGGAAGCGCACCCCGTTGCCGCCGCTTTCGGATAACGTCCGCAAAGCCATCTGGTGGGAAGGGCTGTTCTATATCCTGACGGCCGGCGTCGCCGGTGCCCTGGCCAATACCTTGGGCAACAACCTGGAAGCCGGGCACAACTACTGGGCGATGGTGGCCGCGGTGGTTCCCCTGGTTGGGCACACCACTAGCCTGCGCATCCGGCGCGGCATGCACCGTATGCTCGGCACCTTGGTGGGGGTGATCCTGATGGCGATCTTGATCTTCCTGAATCCGCAGGTGTGGATCCTGCTTGCCTTCATCGGCTTCTGCCAGTTCATGGCCGAGCTGCTGGTCATGCGCAACTACTTCTTGGCGCAGGTCTTCATTACCCCGATGGCACTGGTAGGCGTCTCGCTGGCCACAGGCCTGAGCGGCTGGGTTATGTACGACCGCGTGGTCGAAACACTGATCGGCTGCATCGTGGGCATGCTCGGCGTGCTCTTGGGAAGCTGGGTCGGATCGATCGTCAAGCGTCGTCAGGGAATCGTCCCCAAGGGCGGAAAGCAGAACTAGATATTCACTCCGACGTGGGCTAATGCCTGACGGAGAATATTTTCACGGCCGCCCGCGAACTCGCCCTGGATATCCGAGCTGAGCGCTTCGGTTGGCGAAAGCCAGGTCAGTTCCAAGGCGTCGGAGCGCGGGCTGGTCTCGCCGCGGACCGGCACGATGTAGCACATGGACACTGCGTGCTGGCGATCATCGGTCAGGCCGGTTTCGCTCGGCGCCGGGAAGTACTCGGCAACGGTGAATGGCACCGGTGAGGCCGGAAGCTGCGGCAGCACCATGGTGCCCAGATCCTTTTCGATGTGGCGGATCAACGCTGCGCGAATGGTCTCGCGGTACATCACCCGGCCCGAAACGAAGGTGCGCAGCATGCGGCCATCGTCATCGCCGGTCAGCAGCAGGCCCACCTCGTTGACGTAGCCCAGCGGATCCAGGCGCACGGGAATGGCCTCGACGTAGAGCATCGGCAGGCGCTGGCGTGCCTCGTAGAGGTCTTCCTCGGAGAGCCATCCAGGGTATGGGTCAGGTGTGCGCACGTTCATGGTTCTATCTTGGTACACAAACCCTCGACATTCCATGAAGCTGGATCTGTGTTGCCGAACTCACTGATGCGGATTTCCCGCAACCCTAGTGCGCCGCATTCCCAAGCGATAAAATCGGTAGAGCTATTTGAATTTCTAGTCCGGCGAACAGCTGCAGGCATCAAATGGCATTTCCTTTTTCCGAATCCTCGTGGAAGCAGATTCCTGCCGTGACGAACGCTCCAGAACGACTGAGCAAACAGAATTTCACCACGATTGCGGTGCTGATTGTTTCCAGCTTCGTGGTCATCCTGAACGAAACCATCATGAACGTGGCCCTGCCTGTGCTCATGGTTGAATTCAATGTCACCGCTGACGCAATCCAGTGGCTGTCAACCATCTTCATGCTGACCATGGCCGTGGTCATTCCGATGACCGGCTTCTTGCTGCAGCGGCTGAGCATACGCAATGTCTTCGTCTTGGCGATGGGCCTATTCACCCTCGGCACCCTGCTGGCTGCACTCGCGCCGGGTCTGGGCGTCCTGCTGCTGGCCCGTGTCATCCAGGCCAGCGGCACCGCCATCATGATGCCGCTGCTGATGACCACCATTTTGCATCTGGTCCCGGCCGAGCGCCGCGGCGTGCTGATGGGCAACGTCTCCATCGTGATTTCCGTAGCTCCGGCCATCGGCCCGACGCTCTCCGGCCTGATCCTGCAGTTCCTCTCGTGGCGCTTCATGTTCATCGTGATCATCCCGATTGCGGTAGCAGCCCTGCTGATCGGTACCCCGCGGCTGTCCAAGGACGTCGACGGCGCCTCGGCTCCGCTGTCCATTCCTTCCTTGATCCTGGCGATCCCTGGATTCGGCGGCCTGGTCTACGGACTGAGCGGCCTCTCGGCAGGAATCACCCCGCTGAACCTGGGCATCCTGGTCGGCGCGGTCCTGTGCCTGGTCGCCTTCGTCTTCCTGCAGCTGAACCTGCAGAAGGAGGACAAGGCGCTGCTGGATTTGCGTCCGCTGAACTACAAGGATTTCACCCTTTCGCTGGTGCTGATGATGTTCTCGATGATCTCGCTGTTCGGCGTGATTATCCTGCTGCCGATGTTCTTCACCAACGTGCTGGGCATTGAGACCCTGACCACCGGCCTGATCATGCTTCCGGGCGGCCTGCTGATGGGCATCCTCGCACCGATGGTCGGCAAGCTCTACGACAAGGTCGGCGCCCGTCCGCTGATCGTTCCCGGCGCCCTGGTGCTGCTGGTATCGCTGCTTGGCTACGCCATGATCCTGAACGCGGATACCCCGATTTGGCTGCTGGTTGTCATGCACCTGGTGATGAGCTTGGGCCTGGCCTTCATCTTCACCCCGGCGTTCACCACTGCGCTGAACCCGTTGCCGCACAGCCTGCACTCGCATGGTTCGGCCCTGCTGTCCACCTTGCAGCAGTTGGCTGGCGCCATGGGCACCGCGCTGCTCGTTGGCGTTGTCGCCGCGGCCACCGCCTCGAAGATCGCGGACGGCGTCGACCCGCTAACCGCTTCGGTTGAAGGGTTCCAGCCCGGCTTCCTGGTTGGTGCCGCCTGCAGCGTGGGCATCGTGGTCATCGGCTTCCTGCTCGGCGGGAAGAACAAGTCCGTTGCCGCTGAAGCCGAACCTGCAAAGGTTCCGAGCCACTAGGCAGCAGAAGCGTACGATAGCCGCTGGATCCCATCATGGGATCCAGCGGTTTTTCCATGCCTGCTGGCAAGCTTCTTCGCCTGGACGCAACTGGCCAGTAATGTAGATCACAGGTTCACTGTCTACGAAGGAGCAAGCATGCAGTTGCAGGATTCAGTCGCACTCGTCACCGGCGGCCTATCGGGATTGGGGCGTGCCACGGCGCACACGCTGGCCGCCCAGGCCAAGCACGTGGTGGTGCTCGACCTGCCGCGCGAGGACGGCGATGAAATTGCGGCTGAGATCGGGTCGAATGTCCGCTTCGTGCCTGCCGATGTCACCGACGCGCAGCAGGTGGCCGCCGGCATCGAACGTGCCAAGGAACTGGGCACTCTGCGCGTGCTGGTCAATTGCGCCGGTGTTGCCACCCCGGGAAAGGTGCTGGGCCGTGACGGGGTGCTGCCGCTGGAACGCTTCGCCAAGGTGCTGGACATCAATGTCAACGGCACCTTCAACGTGATCCGCCTGGCCGCAGAAGCCATGGCGCATAGCGAAGCGCTGAACGACGAACAGGGAACCACCGAACGCGGCGTCATCATCAACACCGCGTCGGTGGCCGCCTTTGACGGCCAGATCGGACAGCCCGCCTACGCGGCGTCCAAGGGAGCCGTGGCCGCGATGACCCTTCCCCTGGCCCGAGAGCTGGCAAGCCACCAGATCCGCGTCATGACCATCGCGCCGGGCATTTTCCATACGCCGATGATGGCAGGATTGCCGCAGGCAGCCCAGGACTCGCTCGGTGCCCAGGTGCCGCATCCATCGCGCCTGGGACGTCCGGAAGAATACGCGGCCTTGGTGGAGCATATCGTGGCCAATCCGATGCTCAACGGCGAAACCATTCGCCTTGATGGCGCCATCCGCATGGCACCGCGTTAAGCATTCGTGGCGGGCGTGGCAGAACCTAGAATTCTACGGTTTTGCCGCGCTGCGCCCGGTGCTCGGCATGGATGATTTGGAACCGGCGGTTCTCGGCCATCAGGAACACCAGCAGGGCCATGAAGATCCAGACCGCGCAGACCCACAGCGGCGCTGAATCATTGAGCCAGCCCTGGATGGCGGCAGCAATCATGCAGATCCCGTAGCCGCTGGCCAAGGCATGGCGGCCGCGCTCCGAATGGGCGAAAGCGCCGGCGGCCACCGAGATTCCGGCAGTTATCAGGGCGGCCTGGATTCCGTGCTCGCCGTCATGCCAGCCGGCCGCGGCAAACCACAGCTGCAGGGCGTAAACCATGCTGGCACCTGCAAAGAAGCTGATCGGGGCGTCGGTGGCCCAACGCTCCAAGCGGTTGCGCGCAGTATTCTTGTTCAGCTGCAGTACGCCGTACAGGGAGAGCAGCGAAGCGATGGTCGCCAGGATGGCAGCGCCGACGGGCATGAAGCCGGACGCCAGAGTGATGGCGGACGCCATCAACGCTGTTGCCGGGATCGAGTAGATGGAAATGATCCGCTGGCGCCGGGCCGACAGCTGGTCGCTGCGCAGCGAGAACGCTGCGCTGAGGACCAGCGCGATGGCAAGTGCCGGCCACAGCACCGAGTGCACCAGGCTGGTATCCAGCAAGCTGGCTTCGGCTCGTCCATGCAATCCGGAAGACAACGCCAAAGTGGTCAGCAACAGCAGCAGGCCCGAAGCGCCCAGCAGATATCCGCGGATCTTGTCGAAGGGCTCCACCACAGGGTTGGGGCGATGATCCGGCGGTGCATAGGGCAACTCGAAGGAGGTCCGTTCGCTGGCCGATGCCATGGCGGAACGGGCCGAGGCCACGAGGGAATCAAGTTGCGGGGTCGACTCGTGTTCGGCCATCTTGCCTTCATCCTTATGGGTCACGGGATATTGGGCACCAGCTTAGGCCAGTTCCTCCCACATGAGAAGGGGTTATTGAGCTGAAGGGGCTTCCGTCAGCCGTTGTTCACTGCTGAAGCTGCGTTCGGCGCCGGTCAACGGATCGGTGAAGGAAATGGTGTGCGCCAGCAGCTGCAGCGGGCGCCGGTAGTCATCAGGAGCCAGATCCCACAGCCGGGGATAGAACGCATCATTGATGATGCCCAGGCCCAGGGAAGCCAAGTGGATCCGCAGCTGATGGGTCTTGCCCGAATGCGGTTCCAGATCCATCAAGGCAACCTCGGTCCCGGAATGGAAACCATGGCTGGTTCCAATGGTCTCGACCTTGATCAGGGTCTGGGCATTCGGCTCGCCTTCTTCCACAATTGAACGCAGCTGGCCCTTGACCTTGGACATCCGGTTTTCGAAAACCAGCGGCATGCGCTGCAGCAGATCGCGCAGTTCGGATTCAGTCTTGACCTGGGAATGCCCGCCGTTGGGGTGCAGCACGCGTCCGGTTTCCAGTCCTTCACCGGGCTGCAGGGCGACGACCGCCTTGTAGCGCTTGGCAATCTCCCGGCGCTCGAAAAGCATCTGGTAGGCGCCCCGAGTCTGCGGATTCACCGCGAAAAGAATGACGCCGGCGGTGGCGCGGTCCAGCCGGTGCATCGGCACCAGGTCGTCGATGCCGGTCTGGTTGCGCAAGCGCACCAGCGCTGATTCCTGGATGAAGCGTCCACCGGGTGTGGTGGGGAGGAAGTGCGGCTTGTCCACGACCATCAGGTGCTCGTCCTGGTGCAGGATTCTGGCCTCGAAGGGGATCGGGGTTTCTTCCGGCAAGGAGCGGTAGTACCAAATGAATTCATGCTCGCCCAGGGGAGTCTGGCGGGTGAGCGGAGTGCCGCCCAGGCCAACGATTTGCTGCTCATCGAAGCGGCGCAGAATGCCCTCGGGATCGACATGGCCAAAGCGTTCGAGCAGATAATCGGCGACAGTTGCCCATGAACCGGTCCGCGGGAGTCGAAGCCGAGTTGCATTGACGCCGTTGCGAACGGGAAGCGGGGATTCCATAGCCATATGGGATATTCTCCCATCTTTGCCGGGAGCACGCTGATCCGCGGCCTCAGCTGCGCGGTGCCGGCTGGCAGGACGGGCAGAGGTAGCAGTCGCGTTCTGGCCCCGAGTCCTCGGCGGCGATCTTCAAGACCTGGATGGTGGTGCCGCAGCGCAAGCAGGGCTTGCCGGCGCGTCCATACACCCAATAGGGCTCGCGGGTGCGCGCCAGGCCGGTGGTGACCCGGCGCGGCCGGTCCTTGTTGACCTCCAGCAGGCGCCGGGACATCTCGATGGCTTTCTCCAGGCCCACCACCTGCCCCACCAGAGTGAGCGGATGCAGCCGGGTGAGGAACAGGACCTCGCTGCGGTAGATGTTGCCGACCCCGGCCATCAGCCGTTGGTCCAGCAGCGCCTCGCCGATGCCGCGCTGCGGCTGCGCGCGGAAGTTCGCGGCCGCCTGCTGCGCATCCCAATCCGTGCCGAGCAGGTCCGGGCCCAGATGGCCAACAAGTTCCTGCTCGTCGGCGGTGGGCACGAGCTTGACCTGGGCGATGTCGAATCCGACCGCGGTGATCCCGGTGAATTGCAGCACCACACGGGCAGTGTGGGCGGGGCGCTTGAAACGGTCGCCGGAGCCGTAGAGGTCCCAGCGGCCCTCCATCAGCAGGTGCGAATGCAGGGTCAGGGGAGGATGGTTGAAGGCAGGGTCTGGGTCCGTGGGCGGATGCAGGCGCACCAGCAGGTGCTTGCCGCGCGGGACGACTTCGGACACCATGTACCCGGCCAGGTCCACGGTGGACAGCGACGGAACCCGGAAGTCCGAGCGAACGATGGTTTTTCCGGCCAGCGCGCGGTGCAGCCGGGCGGTGGCCCGGTAGACGGAATCTCCTTCTGGCATGCGTCCTCCCTAGAATCAATCCAGGAACCCATCGTACGGTGCAGCCGTGACGAAGCGCAGTTCGTCACGGCCGTGGCCTACGCTGGGCGCATGAGCATTGCAGCAAAAGAGCAGATCGATCCAACCTAACCGACCGTCTATGCCGAGGACTTGGCAGTCGGGGACATAGTTGATTTGGGCTCGTACAAGATGACCGCGGAGGATCTGCACGCGTTCGCCACGCAGTGGGATCCGCAGCGTTTCCACACTGACGAGGAATTTGCGCAGCAGGGGCATTTCGGCGGCATTATCGCTAGCGGCATCCACTCGTTGGCGATCTTCCAGCGCCTGGCAGTGCTGGGAGCCTACCGGCACTGGTGGGTGGTGGCCGGAAGGGCGATGGAGAATATCCAGTTCCATGCTCCGGTGCGTCCCGGCATGGAACTGCACGGGCAACTGGAAATCACCGATATCCAGTTCAAGCGCGAGGACCGGGCCCTGGTGACTCTGCATGGCTCGCTCGGCTGCGATGGGCAGGTTCTCTTCGAGGTCACCAATGCTGCCTGGATCTGGGGCAGGGCGCGCAAGTAGCGCCGGTGCTTGCCTGCGCTGCGGCTTAGCGCCGGAAGCGGATCCCCTGCGGGGTGGAATAGAATCCGGCCGCCAGCAGCGCGTGGGCGAGGGGGTGCTCAAGGACCGGCTCGCCGTTGACCGTGGCAATGGCCAGCTTGTCCACTGTCGCGGTGCGCAGCACGGCCACCAGATTTCCTGCCAGCAGCCGCCATGACTCTTCGCTTGGCTCGCCGAAAGCGAGCACGGTGCGCCCGCCGCGCTCCAGATAGAGCGCCAATTCTCCGTCCAGCAGACCCACGATCGCCCCGGCCTTGCGCCCCGGGCGGTGCCCGGTCTGCGTGGCCGGCCACGGCAGGGCCGCGCCGTAGGGGTTGGCCGGGTCCGTGGAGGCGAGCACCACAGCCTGCGGCTGGCGCTGCGGGTCATCGGGCAGGGTGAAGGTGCGCAGCCGGTCGATGGTGTTGGCGGTGGAGAACTGCGCGGCGCCGAGCTTCTCGATGAAGTAGCCGCGGCGGGCATGGCCCGCCTCTTCCAGCTTGGACAGCACCCGGTAGAGCTGGCCGAAGCCGCCGGGCACGGATTCGGCGGCCACCGAACCGCGGGTGAGCACCCCGTAGCGTTCAAGCATGATTTCCGCGGTTGCATGCGCTGCGATGGTCGGGTCCAGCGCAGGGGAGGGCAACAGCGCCCAGCGGGCCGAGCCGCGGGTATTGCGTGCCAGCTGTCCGGCCGCCTGTTCCCGGGCTAGCCGGGTAAGCCCGGAGAGCCGATTCAGCCGGGCGGCACGGGCACGCGGCGCCGGCTTGGCGATCTTGTGCGCGGTGGTGCCGCCAGCCAGGTAGCCGCGCACCGGGGCGAGGGTGTCGGGGGAGATGAACCCCGCCCAGAACAGCTGCCAGCAGGCCTCGGTGATCTCCTGCTCGGTGGGCGGCAGCCCCTCTTCCGAGTGCAGCCGGGCGGCGAGTTCCTGCACGAAGTAGGCCCCGGTAGCGTCGAAGGAATCAAGCACCCGGCGGGCCAGCGAATCCAGCTGGGACATGTCAGGGGCTGGCAGGCTCAGGGAGGCGAACTCTGCGGTGTGCAACGAAAGCCAGCCGTCCTTGCCGCCGGCGGCCCCGGCCCCGCAGATCAGCACGTCCCCGCTGCTGGTCAGCTCATCGAGCCACGATGCCTGGTAGCCGTGCAACCTGGCGGGCAGGATGAATGATTCCAGCGCCGAGGCAGGAACTTCAACCCCTGCCAGCTGGGTCAGCACCTCGTAGAGCCCGTCGCTGCCTTCCAGCCGGGAGCCCACCTGCTGCCAGGCGGGCAGAAAACGTCCGAACGTTGGCTGGTCCACCGGCTCCACCTCGGCGCGCAATGCGGCCAGCGAACGGGTGCGGATGGTGCGCAGCACCGAAACATCGCAGTATTCATCCCCGCTGATTCCAGGCGGGATCAGCTCCACCGGACGGAACGCGCCCAGCGACAGGCGGCCGGCCGCCACCAGCTGGTCGAGCACCGGGCGCAGCACCGCGACGCCCAGGCCGAGTACGGCGGACAGCTCGGAGAGCGTGAACGGGGCGTGGGTGCGGGCGAAGCGGGACACTAGGTCCTCAATTGGCTGGGCCGCCGGTTCGAGGAAGGCGGTGGGGATGCCGGTGGGCAGCGGGGTGCCCAGGGCATCGCGCAGCTTGCCCGCGTCCTCGATGGCCGCATAGGCCAGCTGCCCGGCGACCCGCAGGGTGAAGGCGCGGCGGGTGGCCACGAGGGATTCGGCATGGGCCCGGGCGGTCTCGGCATTCAGGGCTTCCTGCTCATCCTCCGTTGAGCGCAGGCGCTGAGCCAGTTGCTCTGCACTCAGCGGGCCGAGCAGGCGCAGCAGGTCCGCGGCGCCCTCCATCCCGGATAGCCGGCGGTTCGGCGCCAGGTGCTGCAGCTGCTGTTCAAGGGCGGCGATGACCTGCGGGTCGAGGATCTCGCGCACATCGTTGCGGCCCAGCAGTTCGCCGAGCAGGACCGGGTCCAGGCTCAGCGCGGTGGCGCGGCGTTCGGCCAGCGGGGCGTCGGTCTCATAGAGGAACTGGGCCACGTAGCCGAAGAGCAACGATTGGGCGAAGGGCGAGGGAAGCTCGGTGGTGACTTCCACCAGACGGATGGCGCGGGAGGAGACCTGGCCCAGGATCTCGGTCAGGGCCGGCAGGTCGTAGACGTCGTTCAGGCACTCGCGTACGGTCTCCAGGATGATCGGGAAATCCGGGTAGTTGCGGGCCACGTCCAGCAGCTGGCTGGCCCGCTGGCGCTGCTGCCACAGCGGGGTGCGCTTGGTCGGGTTGATCCTCGGCAGCAGCAGCGCTCGGGCCGCGCATTCGCGGAATCGCGCGGCGAACAGCGCCGAGTTGGCCACCTGCGAGGTGACCACGTCCACGATCTCATCGGCTTCGAAGGCGAAGAGGTCGGCACCCGGCGGCTCATCATCCATGGCCGGGATGCGCAGCACGATACCGTCATCCGCGGCCATCGCGGAGGCGTCCAGGCCCCAGCGTTCGCGCACGCGCGCCCCGATGGCCAGCGCCCACGGGGCGTGCACCGCCAGGCCGAAGGGCGAATGCAGGATGACCCGCCAGTCGCCCAGCTCATCGTGGAAGCGTTCCACTACGAAGTTCTGGTGGTTGGGCACCTGCCCGGTGGCCTGGCGCTGCTCGCCCAGGTAGTTCAGCAGGTTCTCGGCCGCGAAGGGATCCAGCCCGTGCTCGCGCAGCGCGGCGGCGGAGGCGCTGCGCTCGCCGGCCAGCAGCCCGGTAGTGAATTCGCCCAGCGCCGCTCCGAGTTCCACCGGGCGGCCCAGACCGTCGCCGTGCCAGAAGGGCAGCTTGCCGGGCTGGCCGAAGGCCGGGGTGACCAGCACCCTGTCGTGGGTGATGTCCTCGATGCGCCAGC
The DNA here is from genome assembly GCF_008370855.1 of Glutamicibacter sp. ZJUTW. Classification (NCBI taxonomy): domain Bacteria; kingdom Bacillati; phylum Actinomycetota; class Actinomycetes; order Micrococcales; family Micrococcaceae; genus Glutamicibacter; species Glutamicibacter sp. ZJUTW. The sequence continues at coordinate 384,473 of NZ_CP043624.1, forward strand.
TGGTGGCGCCCAGCGCGAACACGTCGCCCACGCGGGACTCGTAGACCATTTCCTCGTCGAGCTCGCCCACCCGCTTGGGGGCCTTGTCATCCTCGGATCCCGCAAGGAAGACGCCGAACAGCCCGCGGTCCGGGATGGTGCCACCGGAAATCACCGCGAGGCGCTGGGCGCCGGGGCGGGCGCTGAGCACTCCGGCATCGCGATCCCAGATCAGCCGGGGCTTGAGGGTGGCGAACTCGTCCGACGGGTATTTGCCCGCCATCATGTCCAAGGTCGCCAGGTACACGCTGCGCGGCAGCTGCTGGTAGGGCGCGGCCCTGCGCACGGTGTCGTACCAGGCTTCGACCTCAAGGTCCTCCATGGCCACCGCGGCCAGGGTCTGCTGGGCGAGGACGTCGAGCGGGTTGGCCGGCATGGCCATTTTCTCGATCTTGCCTTCGCGCATGCGGGTGACCACCAGTGCGGTAGAGAGCAGGTCCGCGCGGTGCTTGGGGAAGAAGATGCCCTGGGAGACCGAGCCGACCTGGTGACCGGCACGGCCCACGCGCTGCAGCCCGGAAGAGACCGAATTGGGTGATTCGACTTGGATCACCAGATCCACCAGGCCCATGTCGATGCCCAGTTCCAGCGAGCTGGTGGCCACCACGGCGCGCAGCTTGCCCAGCTTCAGGTCTTCTTCGATTTGGGCGCGGGCATCCTTGGAGACCGAGCCGTGGTGGGCCCGGGCCAGCAGCGGCGCCTCTGGGTTAGAGGCGGCGGTGGACCCGGCCTGGGCCATCAGCACTGCCGGTGTGGACGTGGAAGTATCCGCGGCGCTGAACCCCTCGCGTTCGGCATAGATCTCGTTCAGCCGCCCGGTCAGGCGTTCGGCCAAACGCCGGGAGTTGGCGAAGATGATCGTGGAGCGGTTCTCCAGCACCAGATCCACCAGCTGGTTTTCCACGTGCGGCCAGATGCTGGCCGAGGCCGCCGGGGAGGAACCGGGTCCCAGGTCGTGGGCGCCGGCCGCCGACGGCAAGTCGGTCATGTCCTCGACCGGGACCCGCACCGCGAGCTCCCACTTCTTGGTGGATTTCGGGCGCACGATATTTACTCGTGCCGAGCCTGCCAGGAACCGGGCGACTTCTTCGGGCGGTTCCACCGTGGCCGAGAGCCCGATGCGCTGGGCCGGGGCAGCAAGCATCGCGTCGAGCCGTTCCAGGGACAGGGCCAGGTGGGTGCCGCGCTTGGTATTGGCGATGGCGTGGACCTCGTCGATGATGACGGTATGCACCTGGTCCAAGGTTTTGCGGGCCTGGCTGGTGAGCATCAGGTACAGCGACTCGGGCGTGGTGATCAGGATGTCGGGTGGGTCCTTGAGCAGCTTGCGCCGGTCATTGGCCGGGGTATCTCCCGAGCGCACACCCACGGTGACCGATGGCTGGGAGAGCCCCATTTCGTGTGCGGTGGAGCGGATGCCGGCCAGCGGGGAGCGCAGGTTGCGCTCCACGTCCACGCCCAGGGCTTTCAGCGGGGAGATATAGAGGACCTTGGTTCCGGTGCCTGCCGGGTGGTCCGCATCGGATTCCATTCCGGGCAGCGCTGGCGCGTCGAGTTCCGCATGATGCAGCCGGTCCAGGGCCCAGAGGAACGCGGCCAGGGTCTTGCCAGAACCGGTGGGAGCGATGACCAGGGTGTGCTTCCCGTCGGAGATGGATTCCCAGGCGCCGCTCTGCGCCACCGTGGGCGCTGAGAACACGTCGGTGAACCACTTGCGGGTGGCTGCACCAAACCGGGAAAGCACATCACTCATGGAATCGATACTACGTTCTGGACTCGACAGTTCGGGAACAGGAACCGCCCAAACTGAAGCGGTGGCCAATTAGAACCCTGCTCAGGCATTCACATGAATCCGCCATGCCAATGGTTGTCGGAATAAGCGTTGGAATGAGTAATGCTTGCCATCGATTAGCGAAGCCAAAGCTATGTTGCGGGGTGCTGGGGGGCCGTTTCACATGCTCAGCTCGCGAGAATTCTTATCCTGCGGTAATTTCACGAAGGGCTGCGACGTGGCCAACGTATGCTCTGCGGCCTGCCTTCGTCAGCGAAACGCGCACATGGCTGCGGCCCAGCTTGGTGAATCGCTCGATGCCGACATAACCGGCATCGGCGAGCTGTTTGAGGTGCTTGCTCAGAACCGAGTCGGCGATATCGAGGAGACCGCGAAGGTGTGCGAATTCAGCCCACTGAACCGGAGCCAGGCTGGCACAGATGCGCAGCCGCAATGGAGCGTGGATTAATTCGTCGAACCGGGCGTCGCTAGACGACTTGGTCATTGCCGTCCTCCAGGCGCGCCATGTTGTAGGCAGCTTGGATCTTGGCCACCAAGAACATGCAGGATATAAAGGTGACAAGAATCTTCGCCACAACTTCCTCTGCCTGTGCCGCTTCCCAAAACCTCAGGCAATTGACCAGCAGGATGCCGAGGAAGAAATATCCTGCATAGGCGCCCGCCAGCAGGCTCGGGGTATCGGCCAATGTCCGTGGCTTTGCGCGACGGCGCCGGGCCAGCACGTACCAAAGGATCAACGGTATATACAGCAGTGCTGTCCAAAAAGCCTGGGGTGGGTAAGCCTGGAACAACGTGAGGACTACGGCCGAGACTGCGACCAAGGTGGTGGTGAAGCCGCGAGGACTCCCGGAAGTCTGGACCATCTCCTGTGAGTGCTGCTCGGCAGATTGCAACAGCTTGGCCGCGTGCTGTCCGTCCATGAAATCGCCTGATGAAGCCATGAATTACTCACTTTCCGTCACGGAAAGTCTCGCATTTCCATGTCAGAAAATCAAGGGATTGGCTTAAATGTGGTGGTACTTGCCGCCGGCCAGGATGTCCTGCGCCCGGTAGAGCTGCTCGGTGAGGATCAAGCGCACCAGCTGGTGCGGAAAGACCAGCTTGGACAGCGACCAGGTGAAGTTGGCGCGGGCATGCAACGTGGGATCCACGCCGTAGGCGCCGCCGATGATGATCACCACATTGCGCGAGGAATCGATCGGTGTGCGCAGGGTGTTGGCCAGCGCGGGGGAGTCCACGTTCTTCCCTCGTTCATCGAGCAGCACGACGAAGTCGCGGTCGTCGATCTTGGCCAGGATGCGTCCGGATTCATCGGTGCGCGCCGCGTCGTTCTCGCGCGAGGAGTGGCTCAGCAGCTGCCAGGAAAGGTCGAAGGGCTTCTTCAGCCGCTTCTCATAGCGGGAAATTCCCTCGTCCACCCAGGACTCGTGTTTCTTGCCAACTGCCAGCACCTTGATCGTCATGCTTCCATTGTTCCGCATCCAGCGGGTTCAGCGCTTCGCTTCCACCCCGATACGATGGAAGCCATGAGATCCTCTTGGTATTTCCGGCAAGGCCAGCGTCCTGGCGGCGCGCAGGTGCTGTGGATCATTTTCGGGCTGGTCGTCGCCATGTTCTACTTCACCCGCAGGGTGCTGGTGTCCCTGCATGCGGGCGGATGGGCCAAGGACCTGGACGCCCCGGTGTACCAATGGGCGCTGGAGCACCAGTCGCCGTTCCTGTTCGCGGTCTCCGACTTCCTGTACTTCTGGGGATCCACTCCGGGAATGACCATGATCATGCTGGTGATCACCGGGCTGCTGTGCTGGAAAACGCGCAGCGCGTGGCCGCTGGCGGCCGTCGCGTTCACGGCATTGGTCTCGGTGCTGCTGACTGTTATTCTCAAGGCCAACCTCCAGGTGCCGCGTCCCCAGGGCATCCCCGGGGGACCTGCGCCGCCTGAAACCTTTTCATTCCCCAGCGGGCACACGCTGAACTCGGCGGCGCTGATCGGTATCGCCAGCTACCTGGCGATCATCTACGGGCTGCGCCGCTACGCGTACCTGATCGCCATCATCGCGGCGCTATTCGTGCTGGCGATGGGCGCCTCGCGCATCTACATCGGGCACCATTGGGTTTCGGATGTGCTGGTGGGCCTGCTGATCGGGGCCGCCTGGGCCGCCGTGGTGGCAATCCTGCACTACTTCTTCGTGCCGCGGCCCGCAGCTTCTAGGCCAGCACGCGGATCGGCGCGCCGCTAGCCCATGCGCGGAGATCTTCCACCGCATCGCGGTAGAACATCTCGAACTGCTCGATGGTCACGTAGCCGATATGCGGGGTGGCAATCACGCCCCTGGTGTTCGCCAGCCGGTCCTGGGCCGGCAGCGGTTCCACATCGAAGACATCCACCGCGGCCAGGTGCAGCCGCCGGCTTTCCAGCGCGTCGATGAGCGCGTCGGTCTGCACGATCCGGCTGCGCGAGGTGTTGACCAGGATGGAATCAGGCCGCATCCAAGCCAGCTGCTTCGGGCCGATGACCCCGGTGCTGCGTTCGGAGAGCTTCAGGTGCACGGTCACGATGTCGCTGATGGAAAACAGTTCGGCCTCCGAGACCAGCTCCACGCCCGCTTCGGCGGCGCGCTCCTTGGTGAGGTTCTGGCTGTAGGCAATGACCCTCATGCCGAATGCCAAGCCGACCTTCGCCACCCTCGACCCCAGATTTCCCAGGCCGTAGACGCCCAGGGTCTTGCCGGATAGGCCCATCCCGAACGTGGTCTGCCAGCCCGAGTCGGCCGCCAGCGGGCGGTCCGCGGAAAACAGTTCCACATCCAGTCGGCGCACGGCGGAAAGAATCAGCGCCCAGGTGTGCTCAGCGGCATCGGTGGCCACATAGCCGGTGTGGCTGACCACGATGCCCCGGTCCTGTGCTGCCTGCAGGTCGATGGATCCGTTGCGGCGACCGGTGGTGACCAGCAGCTTCAGGTTGGGCAAGGCGTTCAGCCGGGCGGCCGGAAAAGGCGTGCGTTCGCGCATGGCGACAATGGCGTCGAAGGGCAGCAATGCCTCGATGACAGTGTGGTCCTCATGGCCCAGGTGCTCGGTGAAGACGGTGATCTCGGCGTCCAGCTCGGCGGCGAGGCCATCGAAATCGGCCAGCGAGCGGGCCACGTTGTGGTAATCATCAAGGATTGCAATGCGCATGGCTTCATCCTAGGCATCTGCGGCCGCTGCTGTCCTGTCGCTGGCGTAACAAAAAGCTGGCGCCTGCATCATGCAGGCACCAGCTCAAAGCAGCGATGCTACTGGACGACGGTGAATTCCAGCTGCTCGGTGTAGGAGCGACCATGCACGTCGGTGGCGGTCGCCGTCGCGGTGTGCTCACCAACCGAGAGGTCATCAGGCAGTTCCATGCGCCACAGGTGGCTGGTCTTCTCGGCGAGGCCGCCGCCGTGGACGAACTGCTCGGCGATGGCGGACGGGTCCGAGTACTCGGCTCCGGTCAGCGGGCGCTCGCCCGCCATCTGCTGGGTCCGCACGGCGGCCACCGGGTCCTGGCCATCGATGGAGACCTCGACGGTGGAACCGGTGCTGCCCATCCAGAAGTTCGTGGTCAGCCAGGTGTCCTGGGCCAATCCCTGCCGGCTCACTGCCAGCGGGTCGGCCAGGGGCTGGACGGTGCCGCGTTCCTTGTCCAGATTCTCTTCGTACCACTTCCGGTACTGAGGGGTATTCAGGCCTAGCGACATCTGCTTGCTGGGATCCTGGCCGGTGGCGGTGAAGCGCTCCACGATGCCGGTGTTCTTGATGTCCAAGGTGAGCACGCCCGGCGGGGTGCCGTCGCGCTGGATGGAGGTCGGGTAGCCGTTCTCGGAGACCCGGCCGTCATACCATTGCCCGGAAATTGCCGGGACCGTCAGATGGGTGAAGGGCAAGCCTGCTTCGCCGACCTCATCGCGCCAGCCGTCCATCAGGTCCCCGGCGCGCAGGTTCTCCGACATGTGGGTGTGCCCGCCCAGGGAAACGGCCTCGCGTCCCTCTAGCAGCTCGTAGATCTCCTTGACCTGCTTGGTGGAATGCTCGTCGCTGTAGAAGAACTCGAGCATCGGGCTGTGCCCGGCCAGCACGATGGCCTTGTTCTTGGGAACCTTGGCCAGGTCCTCGCGCAGCCACTGCAGCTGGCGCTGCCCCAAATCATAGGTGTAGTCGCTCTTCTTAGCTGGAACCGCAGTGGGGTAGTCGATGGTGCTCAGTGCGATGACGTGCGTTTTGCCGGTGTCGTAGGAGTAGTATTCCGGGCCGAACTGGGCGCGGAAGGAATCGAACTCATGCTGCCCGTCCAGCGAATCGTAGTCGATGTCGTGGTTGCCCGGCAGGAAGCGGGCCGGGCCGTTGAGCATGGAAGAAAGCTCGCGGGTCTGGTGGAAGAAGGTCAGGTCATCGCCCACGAGGTCGCCGATGAACAAGACGCCGCACCCGATGTAGTCGGTGCGGGCCGCCAGATCGGCGAAGGCGCCGTCCCTGGCGTATTCGACTTCCTGCTGGGTGTAGGTCTGCACGTCCGCGCCGATGACGCAGCTCTGCTCCGGCGATTGGGTGGCGCTGCTGCGCACCAGCGGGAAGTTGACCGCCTCGGGCAGCGGGCCGGTCGGGGCGATGCCGTCGTACTTCAGTTCCGGGGAGCCTCCGGGCAGGTGGTTGTAGAAGAACTGGGCGACGTTGTCCTCGTCAACCGGTACCTGGAAGCCGCGCGGCTGGGTGACGAATGCGGTCATGTTGTTGTAGGCCGGCAGTTCGTAGCGGCCCTGTCCGTCGGTGGACACAACGTCGCGGCCGTTGGACACCGTGACGTTCGGCAGGCCGGGTTCACCGGCATCCTGCTTGGAGTTCTTGTTGCGGTCCTCGAAGACCACGCCGTCCAGCGTCTGTTGATCGGCGGCGTTGCCGCTATTTTTAGCAGGGATGACCTCGACGGACCCGCGGTAGGCCGAGGAGCTCCAATCCGCGGTGGTCTTGGCGGCAGGCGCCGCTTCGACTTCTGGGCTGGCGCTGATCAAAGCGGTGGAAGCGGCAATGGCAACCAGGCTTCCGGCGGTCAGATGCAGTGGGGTGAGATGATTGGTTTTGCCGGGTCGAGCGAAGAATTTCACGTACGTTCCTCCGGGTGGGGGCAATCTGCCGGCCCGTTGGCCAGCCGTATCCCACGGTGCCAAGGACAGGTGAATTGCAACCCATGCCCAGGTAATGTCGATTCATCGATCCCGTAAATAGTTATCGACTGTCTTGGCAGGATTTAGGTATCTCCAGCTAATGAAATGAAGTGGTGGCGATGGAACTGGTGCAGGCGCTGATGGCAGGCGCGCGGGGACGCAGGCTGCTGTGGGAATTCGCAATTGCCAGCGAAGAGCAGCTGCAACCGGAATTCGCGGAGCATCCACTGCGGGCGGCGATGTTCTATGCCGCGCATCGGGTCGCGGTCGAACGTGGCGAGAGCGTTGGCCTGTTTGGCATGGACGAGCCAGGCGTGCCCGATATCAGTGTCGAGGAGATTGCACGGCTCCTTGATAGCACCAACCTGGTGACGCCCACTGCGGCGCTCCTGCAACACGCGCTAGTTCGTTCGGTGGACTACGCGCGCTATTGGCAGGAACCGGATGGGGAAGACACCCTGCTGGCGTTGCCGACTTTCGCCGGGCCTCTTGAGCGGGTCGCCCGGCATCTGGCGGACAGCGGGCTCGCGGACTGGTGGATGGATCCCGTGGATCTGCGCAACCAGTTCAAGGTGGAGTTCGACCAGCATGATCCCGTGGGTAAGTCGCAAGCTCCCGATGACGATGCCCTTGGCATTTTGCAGGACTGGAGGGGCGCGGTTCTGGCGACGGAAGCCCGCGATGCCGCGGAACTGCATAACATCCAGCTGGGCAGCTTCAGTGGCGAATGGTGGTCCAAGCCCAGCAGCCGCCTGCCCGCCAGCACCGGTATCTTCCCTGGCGGCGAGCCTGTGGGCCTGAGCTGCGTGGAAGACGGTTTCGGATGGGAGCAGGCCAGCGTCAGGCACGCTAGTGTGCCTCCCGCAGCGAACATGCTGGAGATCGCCACGGCGGAGGACTGGATCCGTCTCTGCCGCGAATACGGCCTCGAGGTGTCCGCGCAGAAACGCCACGACTGGTATTTGGCTACTGGGCGCGACGGCGCATGGATGATCCCTGATTGGCTGGCAGTGGCGCGCGACTATGACGGGGTGCATCTGGGCATTGGTGCTTATCTGGCGCTCGCCGGCCAGTGCCTCGACATCGATGAGAAGTACGCCAGCGTGATTGCCGGGTGGGATCCGGACCAGACGTTCTGGTTCACCGATGAGCTGCGGTGCTATGGGCCGGCAAAGGAATGGTTCTGCTTGGATGCCAACAACGAGGATGCGCGGTGGGTGCCTGCTGGCAATGTTCCAAGTTCATGAGCTGTCACGGGCGCAGTGGCCAGCCCCGGTTTCTGGTGCAATGGGTTTCATGAATGACGCGAAAAACGATGAACTGGCCGCCGCAACCGAGATCATCTTGCAATTGCGCTGGTCGGATCAGGATGCCCTGGGCCACGTGAACAATGCGCGCATCGTGACATTGATGGAAGAAGCGCGCATCCGCTGGACGCGCGAAGACGGAACTACTGGCCGATTCGAATTCGGCACAGTAGTGGCATCCATCCAGATCGACTACCTGCGCCCGCTGTACTACCAGCCCGAAATGCACATCCGCATGGGCATCAGCCGGCTGGGCAACAAGTCATTCACCGTGCGCGGCATCGGCTACCAGGATGGGCAGCCGGTATTCGACTCGACCACGGTCATGGTTCCGCTAGCAGCCGATGGCGTTTCGTCCCGGCCGCTGAACGAGCTGGAGCGCAGCTGGCTCAGCGAATCGCTGATCCCGGCACGCGGCTAGCCTCTCGGCGCCGCACCCGGGCTGTTGAGCCGCGCTGCTAGATCGCGCAGCTTCGCTTCGGACTCAGAGCCCGGCTCGGTGGTGTAGATGAATAGGGTCTGGTCGGTTGCCCCGGTTACGTCCAGCGCCTCGTAGTTGACCTCCAGATAACCCACGTCGGGATGGTTGAACCGCTTGATTCCGTCCCGCCGCTCGACCACCCGGTGGTCGGCCCACCAGGTGCGGAATTCTCCGCTGTTCATCGATAGCTCTCCGACCAGCTGCGCGAGCAACGGATCATGCGGATGGCGCCCGGCATCCAGGCGCAAGGTGCCGACCATTGACGCGGCGACCTGCTCCCAGTCGGCATAGCGCTGCCTGGCTTCGGGATCTAGGAATGCCCAGCGGATCAGGCTACGGTGGCGCACCGGCTTGGCCAGGAAATCGGTGAGCAGGCTGGCTGCCAGCGGATTCATGCCCAGCACCTCGGTGCGCCGACCACGGATGAAGGCCGGATGGGCGGTGAAGGAATCCAGCAGTTTGTGCAGGGATGGGCGCACCCGCTGGACGCCGCTTGATGGGCTGTCGCGCCCGGAGCCGGAGAGCGAGCGCGCCAGATTGAACAAATGCCCGGTCGCCGCCTCATCCAGTTCCAAGGCCTTGGCCAACGCGCCGAGCACTGATTCGGAGGGGCGCTTGTGACGGCCTTGCTCCAGCCGGGTGTAGTAGTCGGTGCTCACTCCGGCCAGGACCGCGACCTCTTCGCGGCGCAGGCCAGGAACGCGGCGCCGGGGACCACCATCGCCTGCCGGGCTGACCAGCGCCCGGCGCGCCTTGAGGAACTCGCCGAGCTCTGTATTGGAATTCATCGGAGCAGTCCTTTCATCCGCGGGCCGCATCGCCCCGGTCTCATCCTAGCCCTGCCTGCGGTGCTGGTCCGAGGCCAGAACTATCCTAGGACTGGCATACCCCGGATCAATGTGCCACTTCCCACGGCCCCCTAAGCGGTGCATTAGTGATGGACTATTAATGCCACTGCCACCGTCATCCAGGAGAGCGCATGCCCAAGCCAGCCAATTTCTTGCCCACCGACGAATCGGCTCCAGCACCCGCGCGGTCACCGCGCGAACCGCTGCTGGAACGGCCCGCGAGCAGGCCCGCCGGGATCCGCGCGCTGCTGCGCGATCTGGGCGCGGTCTATGCCAGCAATGGGGTGATCGGCCTGGTCTTCTCCGCCTCGGGCCCCATCGCGGTCACCCTTGCCGTGGGTGCCGCAGGCGGGCTATCCCAGGCCGAGATGGCTTCCTGGGTTTGCGGGATCTTCCTCTCCGCCGGGTTGGCGACCATCGTGATGTCCCTGCTCTACCGCCAGCCGCTGGGCTTCGCCTGGTCCATCCCCGGCACGGTGCTGCTGGGTCCTTCGCTGCAGCACCTGTCCTTCGCCGAAGTGGTCGGGGCGTTCTTCGTCTCGGGGGTGCTGGTCCTGGCGCTGGGAGCCACCGGGGTAGTGCGCCGGATCATGGCGGCCATCCCGATGCCGATTGTGATGGCCATGGTGGCGGCGGTCTTCCTGCGCTTTGGCACCGACATCGTCTCATCCACCCAAGCCAACCCGGTGGTGGCCGCTCCCATGGTGCTGGTCTTCGTGCTGCTCAGTGCGGTGCCGGCGCTGGGCCGAAAACTGCCACCGGTGCTGGGCACGCTGATCGCCGGCATCATTGCCATGGCCGCCGGCGGGCAGTTCGCATTGGATGCCGCGGGCGGTCCGGTACTTGCCACCCCGGTGTTCACCGCTCCGGAATTCACCTGGGCCGCGCAACTTGAACTGGTGGTACCGTTGGCCATCACCGTGCTGATCGTGCAGAACGGCCAGGGCGTTGCGGTGCTGCGTGCCGCCGGGCACCAGCCGCCGGTCAATGCCTTCGCCCTGGCCTCCGGCGGTTTCTCAATCCTCAACGCCTGCTTCGGCGCGGTATCCGCCTGCGTCACCGGGCCCACCAACGCGCTGCTCACCTCATCGGGCGAAAAGCACCGCCACTACACAGCGGCGGTGGTCTATGGATTCCTGTCCCTGGTCTTCGCCCTGCTGGCTCCGACGCTGACCCGCTTCATGCTGGCCACCCCTGAGGCATTCGTGCTGGCCTTGGGAGGCATCGCCATGCTCAAGGCCCTGCAGCAGGCGTTCGTGGCGGCCTTCGCCACGAAGTTCTCCCTTGGCGCGCTGGTGACATTTGTCGTGACAATTTCCGGTCTGGACCTGTTCAACATCCACGCGGCCTTCTGGGGCATCCTCTTCGGCTATGCCGCCTCCCGGCTCATGGAGCGCGGCGACCATGCCTCCGCGGCCGGGCAATAGCGCGGAGCTCCTGTCGTTCCGGGACCACGCCGGTTCGTGATGGTCGCGCCAGCTGGCTAAGCTGGCGATAGCTGGCATCAAAGAATTCGGACAGGACGGTCATGGCCGTGGGCAGCATGTATCGGGTGGGAGTAATGGGCTATGGCGCCATCGGCTCCGTGGTGGCGGATCGATTGGCTGCCGGGAGCGTGGCGGGCGCCCAGCTTGAAGGGGTGATCCTGCGCCGGCATCAGCCGGGGCTGGAACCTGAACAGTTGAATCTCCAGCAGGCGCTGGAGCGCTGCGACCTGGTGGTCGAATGCGCGGGCCAGCACGCTGTGCGGGAGCATGCGGTGCGCATCCTGGAGGCAGGGGTCGACCTGCTGGCCAGTTCCATGGGAGCGCTGGCCGACCCGGATCTTGCCGCATCAGTGCAAGCTGCCGGGCCAGGCCGGCTGATCAGCACCGCCGGGGCCATTGGCGGATTGGACCTGCTTGGTGCGGCGGCACGAATGAGCGGCATCGAGCAGGTGCTGGTAACTACGCGCAAGCTGCCGGCCACCTTGGTGCAGCCGTGGATGGATGCGCGGCGGCGCCGCGAACTGGAGCAGGCCAGCGGCCCGGTAGAGGTATTCAATGGTCCGGCTGCGGTGGCGGCCCGCGACTTCCAGAAGTCGCTGAATGTCGCCGCGGCAGTGGCCTTAACAGTGGGGGATTGGGACGCGGTGCAGGTCAGGCTGCTCGCCGATCCGGCGGCAGAGCTGACCGAGCACCTCATCGAAGCGCACGGGCCAGCCGGCGAGTACAGCTTCTCGGTCAAGAATTACCCATCGCCGCGCAACCCGCGCACCAGCGGCATCGTCCCGTGGGCCTTGCTGCACTCGATCCAGCAGGCCGCGGATGCGCGGCGCTAGCGGCTAGTTGCCTTCGGCCGCCGAGTACTCGTCCAGCACCTTCTTGCCGATCTTGAACGCCACATTCGCTGCCGGAACGGAGCAGTAGATGGCGCACTGCAAGAAGACTTCCTTGATCTCTTCCGGGGTCATGCCGTTGCGCAGGGCGGCGTGCACGTGCATTTCCAGCTCTTCCCAGTATCCGCCGGCAATCATTGCAGTCAGCGTGATGGCGCTGCGGGTGGTGCGTGGCAGGCCTTCGCGGGTCCAGATGGTGCCCCAGGCGTAGCGGGTGATCATCTCCTGGAATTCGTCGGTGAACTCGTTCGAGTTCTTGGTGGAACGATCCACGTGCTCATTGCCCAGGACCTGGCGGCGCACCGCCATGCCGGCATCGTAGGTGTCGCCAGGAAGGCGTGATGATTCAGTCATTGTCTGCTAGTCCTCGCTGCTAGTTGGCCAGGAAGAAGTCGACCAGCAAGGCCGCAGTTTCTTCCGGTGCCTCGGCCGGGGCCAGATGGGCTGCCGAATCAATGACCGCCATGGTTCCGTGCGGTGCATTTTCGGCAATGAATTCAGCGTCTGCAGGAGGGCAGACCTGGTCCTGCGCGCCGTTGATGGCAATAATCGGGTCGCTGGTGGAAGCCAGCTGCTCGCGCACGTCGAATCCTGCCAGGGCGCCGCAGACGTGGGCGTAGGCGAATCGGTCGGCGTCCTGCAGGCTGTGCAGCAGCTCGGTGCTGATCACCGGCTGCTTCTCGATGAACCCCGGTGCGAACCAGCGTTCGGCGGAACCGGCGACCATGGTCGGGGTGCCGGCCTTGGCGACCAGCTCGGCACGGTCGGTCCACGCTTCCGGGGTGCCGATTTTCGCGGCCGAGCAGATGGAGGATAGCCCGTTGAAGAAGCCTGGGTGGTCTACCGCCAGCTGCAGTGCGGTTGCCCCGCCCACCGAGACGCCCGCGTAGTACAGCTTGGAGCCCTCGGCGATGACGCCGTCGGCACGCAGCGCCTGAACAACTTCGGTGACAGCGGTGGCCAGCTCGGCCAGCGTGAATTCCTCCGTGGATGGCTTGCTCTCGCCGTGCCCCGGAAGGTCCCAGGCAATGACCTGGAAGTGCTCTTTGAGGTAGGGCAGGGCCGGTGCCCACAGCGGCAGGGCGGCGGTGCCCAGCGAAGGGCCGGCAATGAGGGTGGGAAGTTCCTTGCTGGTATGCAGCAAGGATGGGGTTAGTTGCGGGACTGCCATAGTTCCTTCCGTGCCGAGTAATCGGCGAGTACTGTTTCGGTGAAGCGATCCGCGGCACCGAGGTAGCCGGCTGGATCAAGTAATTCGTCGAGGTCCTGGTCGCTTAGATCATGGGTGGGGATTTCCAGGCGCAGCAGTTCGCGCAGGGAAACATCCTCGTCCAGGCTGCGGCGCACCAGCGCCTGGATGGCCGGTTTTCCGCCAACCACCAGTGGCGCCAGGACGGCCGCGAGGCGCTCGGAGAGCACCGCGTCGCCGCCCAGGGCGAGGTTGCGTTCGATGGCTGCAAAATTCACGCTCAGGCCGTTGGCCAAGAATGCGGCGTGGAAGGCGGCGCCGGAAGCCAGCCGGGCCAGTTCGCGCAGGGCGCTCCATTCGGCATGCCAGCCGCCATCAGGGCGTTCATCCACTGCGGTGCCGGCGGCGGTGAACAGGGTGGAGAGCAGGCCGGGGGCGCTGAACGCCGCATTGCGCAGCAGCACCGAGCGCACCGGGTTCTGCTTTTGCGGCATGGCCGAGGAACCGCCCTTGCCAGCCTCGCGCGGTTCGGACAGCTCGCCGATTTCCGGGCGGGAGGCGGTGAGCACATCCGCGCCGAAGGTCCCCAGCGCGGCAATGGCCGCGCCCAGCGCGGAGCCGAGCTGGAGAATCGGCATGCGGTTGGTGTGCCATGGCGTTCCCGGATCCGCCAGGCCCAGCAGGCCTGCCAGCTGCGAGGCCAGCGACTTGCTCGTGGCTGTTGTTTCCGTGTGTCTGGATAGCAGCTGCTCCAAGGATGCGAGCGTTCCCACCGCTCCGCCCCACTGCAGGCGCAGCTGCCCGGTGGCGGCGTCCAGCTGCCGTTCGGCATCCAGTACGGCAGTTAACCAGCTGGCGGCCTTCCAGCCCAGGGTAGTGGGCAGAGCATGCTGGGTCAGCGAGCGGGCAATGCACACGGTGGACCGGTGCTCGCGCGCCAGGGCCGCCAACCCGCCAGCGGTGCTGCGCAGATCGGCCAGCGTGAGCGTGATCGTCTTGGAGAGCACCAGCATCAGCGCGGTGTCGATGATGTCCTGGCTGGTCGCCCCGCGGTGCAAGGCGGTGCTGGCAGTTTTCGCCGCGCCATCATGCGTGAGCAGCTCGCGCATCATGCCCAGCAGCGGGATCAGCGCATTGGCCCCGTCCGGTGTCTTGGACGCCAGCAGCGCCAGGTCGTAGCGGTCCACGCTGGCCACCTCGCGCACCGCCTGCGCATCCTCGATGCTGCACAGGCCGGCGTCCGCCTGGACCTGCACCCAGGCGGCTTCGGCATCCAGCATCCCCTGGACGAAAGCCGCGTCGCTGGCCAGCGCCGAGGCCGCGGTACCAGCCCAGGCAGGGGCCAGTACGCCGTAGTCTGCGCCTTCCATTTAGTCCCTCGATTCTTAGCTGTAAGCGTGCACGCCGTTCTTCTAGAACTCTAGTGCCCGGCAACGGGCGAAACCCCGCCGGGTGCTTCAACGCCCGTAACAGTACGGGCGCCGGGGCAGCCTGGCGGGGTGGTGCGATGGGTTCTAGCTTTCGCGCGGGTAGGACAGGAACACCGTCTCGTTCTCGCCCTGCAACCGGATGTCGAAGCGCAGCGAGCCGTCCTGTTCGCGGGTGGCGATCAGCGTGGAGCGTTCTGCTTCGCTCAGCGATGCCAGCAGCGGGTCATTGGCCAGCGCTTGCGTGTCCTCCGGCAGGTAGATGCGGGTGAACAGCCGGTTGAGCAGGCCGCGGGCGAAGACCGTGAGCATGATGAACGGCGCCTTGCCTTCTTCGGTGGGGCCAGGGTTCACCGTGGTGAAGGTGTAGTGCCCGACGTTGTCCACGGCCACGCGGCCCCACCCGGTGAAGGTGTAGCCGTCGCGGACCAGCGAGCCGTCGCGCGAGACGACCTTGCCGTGCTCGTCGGCCTGCCAGATTTCCAGCAGCGCGTCCGGGATGACCTCGCCGTTGCCATCGGTGATGACCCCGTGCAGGCGCACCGAGTTCGGGTTGGCCTGGCTGGCCAGCTCGTTGTCCTTCTCGAAGGGCAATGCATAGCCGTAGAACGGGCCGATGGTCTGTCCCGGGGTCGGGACGAGTTTCAGTTCAGGTGCCTGTGCCATTTAGTGCTCTCCCTCTTCGTCTTCCATCCAGGTGCGGTTGCTGCCGGTGAGCACGATGTCCCAGTTGTAGCCGGTGGCCCATTCGTGGCTGGTCAGCGAATGGTCGTAGGTGGCGACCAGGCGGTCGCGGGCCTTCGCATCGGTGATCGACTGGTAGATCGGATCCAGCGCGAACAGCGGATCGCCGGGGAAGTACATCTGGGTGATCATGCGCTGGGTGAAATCGGTGCCGAACAGCGAGAAGTGGATGTGCGCCGGGCGCCAGGCGTTGTGGTGGTTCTTCCACGGGTACGGCGCCGGCTTGATGGTGGTGAACGAGTATTCGCCGTTCGGGCCGGTGATCGCCCGGCCTACGCCGGTGAAGTTCGGGTCGATCGGGGCCGGATGCTGGTCGCGCTTGTGGATGTAGCGGCCGGCGGCGTTGGCCTGCCAGATTTCCACCAGCTGCCCGGCCACCGGGCGGCCGTCGCCATCCAGCACGCGGCCTGCCACCACAATGCGCTCGCCGATCGGCTCGCCGTTGTGCTGGATGGTCAGATCCGATTCCAGTGCGTGCACGTCGCGCTGGCCGAAGGCCGGGGAGTGCAGCTCGATGGTTTCCGGATCCGCGTGATGCAGGTTCTTGGTCGGGTGGCGCAGCAGCGAGGAGCGGTAGGGTGCGAAATCGATGCGCGGCTGGGTTTCGGCCTTCTTGCCGGCCAGGACTTCCTGGCGGTAGGCCTCGTGGATGTCTGCGATTTCGCCGCTGATCTCATCCTGGCTGGCGGTGGTTGCCGCCGGGTCCAGCAGATGCGAGTTGGCGAAGGATTCGGCCTCGGTGCCGTCCTGGTGCGTGGTGCCGGTGCTCAATGCGGGCTCCTTTCAAGGATGCGGTGGTAAGTCAGGGAGTTCAGGCGTGGGGCCAGCCGGTGTAGGACTCGGCCAGGTACTGCTGGCCGAACCGCGAGGAGGTGACGGTTTCCAGCTCGCCCAGGGCGCGCTTGGCCATGAACGGGTCGCCGCCTACCGGGGTGTGGAGCATGGAGGTCATCCAGTAGGAGAAGTTCTGCGCCTTCCACACCCGCTTCAGCGCGAGGTCGGAGTAGCCTTCCAGCAGCTGGTCGCTGCCGGTGGAGAAGTAGGAATCCAGCGCTTCGAAGAGCACCTTCACATCGGCGAAGGCCAGGTTCAGGCCCTTGGCGCCGGTGGGCGGGACGGTGTGCCCGGCGTCGCCGATCAGGAACAGGCGCCCGTGGGAGAGCGGTTCGCGCACGAAGGAGCGGAAGCCCAGCACGGTCTTGTCGAAGATCGGCCCGGTCTTCAGCTGGAAGTCATCCGGCCCGTCCACGCGCTTTTGCAGTTCGGCCCAGATGCGGTCATCGCTCCAGGCGTTCACGTCTTCGTTCGGATCGCACTGGAAGTACATGCGCTGCACGGTTTCGCTGCGCTGGGAGATCAGCGCGAAGCCATGCGGGGAGTTGGCGTAGATCAGCTCGGGTGCGGACTTCGGCGCTTCGGTGAGGATGCCGAACCAGGCGAAGGGGTAGGTGACCTTGAAGTCCTGCTTGACGGTCTCGGGCATCTGGCGGCGGGCGAAGGAGCGCGAGCCGTCGGCACCGACGATCACATCAGCGTGCACTTCGAACTCGGTGCCCTCGGCGTCGGTGAAGCGGAACTTCGGGGTGGTGGTCTCCATGTCCAGGATCTCGGTGACCTCGCAGGAGTAGCGCACGTCGCCGTGGTCGCGGTGGCGGGCCGCGGACAGATCCACGAACACCTCGTTCTGCGCGTAGAGGGTGACGGTGGCGTCCACCAGGTCGCGGAAGTCCAGCGGGTGGGATTCGCCATTGAAGCGCAGGTCGATGCCGGCGTGCTCGTCGCCGTGGGTGAGCACGCGGCCGTCGACGCCCGACTCGGTGAGCATCTGCACCGCCTGGGCTTCGAGGATTCCGGCGCGATGCGTATTGCGGATGGTTTCGTGGTCGCGCATTTCCACGACGATGTTATCGATGCCGGTCTTGGCCAGCAGATGCGAAAGCATGAGCCCGGCCGGACCGCCGCCGATGATGCCGACCTTGGTCTTGAGGATGCGTGGATTCTGAACCATGGGACCTTGCCTTGCTGTCGTCTGGGCCATGTCCCGTGCGGCCGGCTGCGTTGCCGGGCCGGGTCATCTGGCCGAGGGAAGTATTGGGGAACTTCCACAAGCATGCGACGCGAGTGACCTGGACGACAGCGACGTTCTCAATGAATGAGAATAATCAAGGAATGGCTACTGCGTTTCGGCCAACGCCACGCGGGATAGCAGGTCGCGCAGCTGGAGGCGTTCATCGGGGGTGAGCGCCTCGAGGGTTTCATTTTCGTTCGCCTTGGTAACCTTCCTGGCCTGCGCGTAGAGCTTGCGCCCGGCGTCCGTGGCCACGATGACCTTGGAGCGGCGATCCTTGGGATCCGGCATGCGCGTGACCAGCCCGCTGGATTCCAAGCCGTCCACCAGAGGGACGATCTGGCTGGGATCCAGGGCCAGGAATTCTGCCAGATCGCGCTGGGTTGGCACGATGTCGCTGCAGGCCAGCGAGAGCACCGAGTAGGACCGCACCTTCAAGCCCAGGGGCTTCAGTGCTTGATTGGCCCGGCTTGATCCCAGGGAGCGCATGCGCGCCACCAGGAAGTTCAGCTCCTGCACGAGATCGCATTTCATGAACTGTTCTTCCTTCGCTGATTTGGCGGTGATTTTATTGCTCACTCCACTATCCCCATTTTTCATGAAAAAATAAACCATTGACTTTCTCAAGGATTAAAGATCTTATGTATGTAGTCAAGGTTCCCACTTTCTACCAAGGGGGAGCAATCGAAACACCCATTGAAATGGAGAACTCATGTCGCTAGCAGGAAAAGTTGCCATCGTCACCGGAAGCGGACGCGGACTGGGTCTGAGCTACGCGCAAGAATTGGCTCGCCAGGGCGCGGCGGTCATCATCAACGATGTTGACCCAGCTGCTGTGGAAGCTGCAGTTTCCTCCATTGCCGCAGCCGGCGGCAAAGCCGCCGGCATCGTCGCGGCCGTCGGCTCCACCGAAGCCGCCAAGGCGCTGGTGGCTGGCGCAGTCGAGAACTTCGGCCGCTTGGACATCCTGGTGACCAATGCAGGAGTGCTGCGCGACAAGTCGCTGCTGAAGATGACCGATGAGGATTTCGACCTGGTCATCAACGTCCACCTGCGTGGCACCTTCACTTGCGTCCGCGAGGCCTACGCCTACTTCAAGGAGAACGATATCCGCGGCCGCATTATCGCCATCGGTTCACCGACCGGGCAGCGCGGCAACTTCGGGCAGACCAACTACTCGGCAGCCAAGGCCGGCATCGTGGGCATGGTGCGCACCTGGGCGCTGGAAATGAAGCGCGCCGGCATTGCCGTCAACGCTGTCATCCCGGTGGCTGCCACCGAAATGACCAAGACCGTTCCGTATTTCGCCAAGGCCGTCGAGGCTGATGAGCGCGGCGAAGCCATGCCTGACTTCTTCCGCAAGGATCTGGGCTTCGGCACCGCAGACGATGTGGCCGGACTGATCGCATTCCTGGCTTCCGAGGAAGCAGGCGGCATCACTGGCCAGGCTATTGGCGCCGGCGGCGACCGCCTGCAGCTGTGGAGCCACCCAGAGGCCATCGCCTCGGAATTCAACGACGGCGGCTGGGACTATGCAACACTTCAGGAGCGGTTCCCCTTCGCGGGCAACCAGCAGTCCGTTGGCGAGAAGTTCCCGGAGCTTCCTGAAGAACTCCGCCCAGAACCAGCCAAGTAACCTCCGGAGGAAAACCCGTGACTGCACGCTATGAATTAGGAGTCGACTTCGCGGCTTTGGACGCCATCGATATGCACGTGCATCTTGAAGTCGACGAATGCGGCCACAAGGCCATGCCGGAAGACCTCTTCGATGCCTCGGCGGCCTATTTCAAGTCGGAAGACCGGACCCCGTCCATCGACAGCATTGCGCAGCTCTATCGCGAGCAGAAGATGGCAGCGGTGGTCTTCACGGTCGATGCGCGCACCGCACTGGGCCATGAGCCGAACTCCATCGAGGACCTGGTGGAAGGGTGCGCGCGGAACAATGACGTGCTGATTCCCTTCGGTTCGGTGGATCCGCGCCGCGGCAAGCAGGCAATTGAAGACGCACGGTACCAGGCCGAGACCTTGGGCGTGCGCGGCTTCAAGTTCCATCCGTCATTGCAGGGTTTCGACCCGAGCGATGAAAGCTTCTACCCGCTCTGGGAGACGCTGCAGGAACTGCGCCTGCCCTGCATCTTCCACACCGGGCAGAACGGAATGGGCGCAGGGCTTCCCGGCGGCCGAGGCATCAAGCTGCGCTATTCCAATCCGCTGCTGCTGGACGATGTTGCCGCGGACTTCCCTCACCTGGTCATCATCATGGCGCACCCTTCGGTGCCGTGGCAGGACGAGGCGAACTCGATTGCCACGCACAAGGCGAATGTCTACATCGACCTCTCGGGCTGGAGCCCCAAGTACTTCCCGGCCTCGCTGGTGAAAATGGGGAATAATGTGCTTTCGCGCAAGTTGCTGTTCGGCACCGACTTCCCGCTGATCACCCCGCAGAAATGGCTGGGCGCATTTGCCGATCTGGAGCTGAGGGACGAGGTCCGCCCGGGAATCCTGAAGGGCAATGCACTGCGCGTGCTGGGGGTGGAGGGCTGATGGAAGCCGTAGCCACCAGTGACTTCTACGGATTCACGGACTTGCTCAGCGAGGCCGAGCGCAGCGCGTTGTCGCGTCTGCGTGGCCTGCTTCAGGAGTACGTGCGCCCGGTGCTCGATGAGTACTGGGAACGCGGGGAATTCCCGGAGCAGATCGTCGCGCCGCTGGTCGACGCCCAGCTGATGGAACCAGCCGAAGTGCTCCAGGCTGGCGAGCGGCCCACGGGCCTCTACGCCGGTTTCCGCAACTTCGAACTGGGTCGTATGGATGCCTCGGTCGCCACCTTCTACAACGCGCAATCGGGACTGTTCCGCACCACCGTGAATCTCGGCGGAAGCCCAGAGCAGGTGGCGCAGCTGGAACCGCAGATCACGTCCTTCGCCTACAAGGGCGTGTTTGCCCTGACCGAGCCGGAGCACGGCTCGGACATCGCCGGCGGGCTGGCAACCTCAGCCAAGCGGGAACAGCGCGACGGGGAAGACGGCTGGCTGATCAACGGGGCAAAACGCTGGATCGGTGGCGCCGGCCAGGCAGATGTTCTGGCGGTTTTCGCCCGCGACAAGGCTGACTCCCAGGTCAAGTGCTTCCTGGTGCCAACGAATGCGCCGGGCGTGAAGATCAGCAAAATCCCGGGCAAGACCAGCCTGCGCATCATGCAGAACGCGGATATCGAGCTGTCCGGAGTCTGGGTTTCGGCCTCCGCCCGTCTGGAGAAGATCAACTCCTTCGCGGACGTCGCGGCTTGCCTGCGCAATATGCGCTCGGATGTCGCCTGGATTGCCACCGGCGTGTGCTTCGGAGCATATGAATCGGCCCGCGACTACGTCGCCAAGCGCAGCCAGTTCGGCAAGCCGCTGGGCTCCTTCCAGCTCGTCCAGGAAAAACTGGCGCATATGCTCTCCAATGCCACCGCCAGCTTGGCCATGGTGGTGCGGCTGACCCAGCAGCAGGAAGCAGGCATCTACCGCGACGAGAACTCGGCGATGGCCAAGATGTTCACGGCCCGGATGCTGCGCGAGACCGCGGCGCTGGCCAGGGAAGTATGCGGCGGCAACGGGATCTTGCTGGAGAACAGCGTGGCCCGCCATCACGCGGATGCCGAAGCCATCTATTCCTACGAGGGCACCCACGAGATCAATTCGCTGATCATCGGCCGGGCCATTACCGGCGTCAGCGCCTTCCGCTGACTTCTGCAGCACCGGACTTCAGCAACAAACGACTACAACATCAGGAGAAACACCATGGCACCGACCATTTTGGATTACGCAGACCTCGCCACCGCCAAGGGCAAGGACCTGGGCTACAGCGAGTACCGCGTGGTCACGCAGGATCAGGTCAACACCTTCGCCGACGCGACCGATGACCACCAGTGGATCCACACCGATCCGGAAAAGGCCAAGGACGGCCCCTTCGGCGGCCCGATCGCCCACGGCTACCTGACCCTGAGCCTGCAGATCGCCTTCTGGACCGAGCTCTTCGACGTCACCGGCGTGAAGACCAAGGTCAACTACGGCCTGGAAAAAGTCCGTTTCCCATCGCCCGTGCCGGTGGGCGCCAAGATCCGCATGAAGGCCGAAATTGCCGACGTGGAAGAGGTCAAGGGCGGCTACCAGATCGCCGTAGACCAGGTAGTTGAAGTGGAGGGCGGCACGAAGCCGGCCGTGGTCTCCCGCGGACTCTACCGCTTCTACGCCTAGTCCGCAGCGCTGCTGGGCCTGGGCTGCAACCGCACCGATCGACCTAACGAAAAGAGTGACAGATGTTGAATAAGGGGTTTGGCAACTGGATCCACCGGCGCCGGGTGAAATCCGCGCAGCAGGTTGCAGTGATCCATGCGGGAGTCAGCCTGACTTACGCTCAGCTCGCCGAACGCATCGACAAGCTCAGCAGCGCCTTGGCCGCCCAGGGGATCACCCGGGGCAGCCGGGTGGCGTTCCTCGGGGCCAACCACGCCGCCTATCTGGAGACCATGTTCGCCGCCACGCAGCTTGGAGCGCTGTTCGTTCCGCTCAACGTGCGCTTGGCTCCGAGGGAACTTAACTTCGCCTTGCGCGATTCGGGCAGCGAAGTGCTGATCTATGTCGAGAACTTCGCCGCAGAAGCGCATGCAGCCATCGAGGGCAGCCCGGTGGCCCAGGCATGGGACGTTGCGCTGGTCCCCTGCGAAGACAGCTCCTACGAGCGGGCCTTGCAAGCCGGTGAGGCAACCCACCCGGACCTGGCCGTGGAACTCGAAGACCCAGCCATCATCCTGTATACCTCGGGCACTACAGGCACACCCAAGGGCGCGGTCCTCACCCACGCGAACATGACATGGAATTCCTACAATGTCATCGTGGACTACGACATCACCAGCACATCGGTGGTCCTGCTCATCGCTCCGCTATTCCATGTGGCGGCACTGGGCATGGGCGCGCTGCCGGTGCTGCTCAAGGGCGGAACCGTTGTGCTGCAGGAGCGCTTCGAACCAGCGGCGGTCCTGGATGCTGTGGAACGCTACCAGGTCACTCAGCTTTCGGGAGTGCCAACCACCTTCCAGCTGCTGGCCGAGCATGAGAATTGGGCGAACACGGACTTATCCTCGCTGCAGATGCTCACCTGCGGCGGCTCGGCCGTGCCGCTGCGCGTGCTGGAAGCCTACGAAGCCCGCGGACTGGGATTCAGCGGCGGGTACGGGCTGACCGAAACCGCGCCGGGGGCCACGTTGCTGCAGGCGGTGCATTCGCGTCCGAAAATGGGTTCGGCCGGCTTGCCGCACTTCTTCACCGATATCCGTATCGCCGATTCACTGGGCAATGAATTGCCCGCCGGCGAGGTCGGCGAAATCCTGATCAGCGGTCCCAACGTCATCAAGGAATACTGGAACCGTCCCGAAGCGACGGCCGGGTCATTCTACGAACCCGACTGGTTCCGTTCAGGGGATATCGGGCATGTGGACGAGGAGGGTTTCCTGTTCATCTCGGACCGCCTGAAGGACATGATTATCTCCGGCGGAGAGAACATCTATCCGGCAGAAGTCGAGCAAGCCATCATGGAGCTGCCCGAAGTCGAGTCTGTCGCTGTCATCGGGATCCCGGATGACAAATGGGGCGAAGTGCCGCGCGCAATCGTCGTGCTCAAGCCCGGCAGCTCAATGTCCCAAGAAGGCATCGTGGCACATCTCAATGGCCGGTTGGCACGCTACAAGATTCCGCGTACAGCAGTATTCCTCGAGGAACTGCCTCGCACGGCCAGCGGTAAGATCCGCAAAGCGGATCTGCGCAAGCAGTACAGCTGAGGATTCCCAGCCCGGGCGCTTCCGGAAGCGCTCGGGCTGGAACGCGTTGGCCATCGGACAGGATCTGGCCAGGAATCCCTGAAGTTAAATCGTTATAAGATCAACCATTGACTTTTTCAATGATTGATCTAGTCTGGATATGTGTCTCAAATCACACGCAATTCGCGGTCCGCCAATGGGGACCGGGGCACTGGCTTTCTAGGGGGAAACATGAATAAGCGCTGGTCTACATTGCTCGCAGGTGCGGCGGTCCTGTCATTGGGCCTGGTTGGCTGCGGCGGAGGGTCGCTCTCCGGCTCGGAGGGATCCGAGGGAAGTAATTCGGCAGCTGCTGAAGACGGCTCGTTGACCAAGATTACCGTGGGCATCCTGCCCATCGCGCCGTCGGTAGCAGTGCAGCAGGGCATCGATGCCGGCACCTTCGAGAAGCACGGGTTGGATGTAGAGCTGAGCACCTCCAATGCCGGCGCGGCGATGCTGCCAGCAGTGTCCACCGGCGAATTGGCGATTGCCGTAGGCAACCCGCTGTCGGTGATGACCGCCGCGGACAAAGGCCTGGATATGAAGATCGTCACCGGCTACTCCGCTTCCCGCTCCTCCGGCGAAGACGTCAACGGCGTAGTTGCCCGCAAGGGCTCGAATATCGGCGGCTGGAAGGACCTGGCCGGGAAGACCACGTCGGTCAACGCGCTGCGCACCCAAGGGGATCTGACCATCATGGAATCGGCGGAAATGGACGGTGCCAATCCCGAGGACCTGAAGTTCAGTGAAATGCCGTTCCCGGATATGGAAGCCCAGCTGGACCGCGGCAATGTCGACGCGATCTGGGTTCCCGAGCCGTTCCTCTCCCGTGCGCTGGCCAACAAGGACAACGAATTGGTGGGCTACCCGAACCAGGACGCCATTGTCGGCATGCCGACCATGGTCAGCTTCACCAGCGGCAAATTCGCCGAGGAGAACCCCGAAGTCATCACGAACTGGAAGGCCGCAATGGCAGAAGTGCTCGACGCGGCTGAAGGCGATCCGGACGCAGCACGCGCCATGCTCCCGGATTTCATCAACATGGACGCCAAGGTGGCCGAAGGCCTGGTAATGGAAACCTGGAACGCCGAGACCCCGATTCCCGAACTGACCAAGCTCGGCGATCTGGCAGCCAAGTTCGGATTCCTGGACAAGGCCCCGGACATGGACCAGCTGGTCATCAAGTAATCCAACCGCTTCGCATTCGCGCTGCCGCGGACCCAGAAGCCGGGTCCGCGGCAGCAACCGCACCTAAATGGGGGAATTTGCCATGAAACACTCGTTCAAGCTCGCGCTTGCTTCCATCTCAGTTCTCGCACTGGCCGCCTGCGGCTCCGGCTCGCCCAGTGGCGGGGCGGACAGCTCCGCCGATGCCCAGGGATCCCTGGAGCAGATCACCGTCGGCGTGATCCCGATCGTGGACACCGCACCCATCTGGCTCGGGGAAGCCAAAGGCTTCTTTGCCGCGGAAGGCCTGGACCTGGAAATCGAAACCGCCACCGGCGGTTCGGCCATAGTGCCGGGGATCCAGTCCGGCAGCTACGATTTCGCCTTCTCGAACCTCATTTCCGTGATGGTTGCCAACGACAAGGGCTTGGACATGGAATTCGTGGCCAATGGCATCTCCACGACGGGAGATGAAAGCTCCGATGTCGGTTCCGTGCTGGTCAAGGGCGATTCCAAGATCTCCTCGCCGAAGGACCTGGCCGGCAAGAAGGTTTCGGTCAACAACCTGTCGAATATCGGCGACACCACCATCAAGTCGATCGTCGAGGCTGACGGGGGAGACCCGGAGAGTATTGAATTCGTCGAGGTCCCGTTCCCTGATGCCCCGGCGGCGCTGGAGAACGGCATTGTCGATGCGGCCTGGATCCTGGAGCCATTCCAGAGCTCGGCCATGGACGCAGGGGCGAAGATGCTCTCGGCGAACTTCGCCGAGTTCGATCCGGAGCTCGATGTTGCCGGATATTTCACCTCCGCGCAGTATGCGCAGGAGAACCCCGAGGTGACGCAGAAATTCACCACGGCGATGAACAAGTCGCTGGACTACGCGCAACAGCACCCCGATCAGGTCCGCGACATCGTGGGCACCTACACCAAGATCAGCGAGGACGTCCGCGCCGGGATGGTGCTCCCGCGCTTCCGCGCGGACTTCAACCGCGAAGCAGTGCAGAAGCTCGGCGACGCGGCGCAAAGCTACGGAACTTTGTCCAAGCCGGTTGACATCGAGAAGCTGCTGCCATGAGTGCCGCAAGCGCAGTACCGGCACGGGTGCGCAGGGCCAAGCGCGCTAGGACCGGCTCAGCTGTTCCCAACGCCGTGTGGGGGCTGATCGGCATCGTGGTCTTCCTAGGCATCTGGGAATTGCTCCCGGCCCTGGGGATCGTCCAGGCCGCGTACCTTCCGCCAGCCTCGGAAGTGCTGGCGACCTTGGCTTTCGACCTCACGCTGACCGCCTTCTGGGTGGCCGTGGGCGAAACCTTGCTGGCCTGGTTCATCGGCCTGCTGGCTGCCGTGCTGCTGGCGCTGGTGCTCGGACTGGTCATCGGCATGTCGCCCTTCCTGCGCCGCGCCACCAACTCCACGATTGAATTCCTGCGCCCGATTCCTTCGGTGGCGCTGATCCCGCTCGCGGTGCTGCTGTTCGGCACCAAGATCGAGTCCTCGCTGATGCTGATCATCTACGCCTGCTTCTGGCAGGTGCTGATCCAGGTGCTCTACGGCGTGGCGGACGTGGACAACGTGGCGATGCAGACCGCGCGTTCCTACGGGTTTTCCCGTTTCCAGCGCATCCGTGACGTCATTTTTCCCACCATGCTGCCCTACCTGATGACCGGCATCCGCCTGGGTGCCGCGGTGGCACTGATCCTTGCGATCACGGCTGAACTGATCATCGGCTCCCCGGGTCTGGGCAAAGAAATCCAGCTGGCGCAGTCCGGCGGCGCCATTGCCGGAATGTATGCGCTGATCGTTGCCACCGGCCTGCTGGGCGTGGTGATCAACCTGTGCATGCGCGTGGTCGAGAAGCGCGTGCTGTCCTGGCACGCCTCGGTTCGAGGGGAAATTATCGCATGAGAACCGTGAAGTCACTGATCTTCATCGTGGCCCTGCCTGTGCTGCTGGTGCTCTGGTGGGTTGCCGCCACCGCGGGCGGAGCGAGCTTCTTCGTGCCCACCCCTGCGGATTTGGTTGCGACGTTCATCGACACCTGGATTGGCGAACGCATGTTCACCGATGTGCTGCCAAGCATCCAGCGGCTGGTCTTCGGCGTGCTCGGGGCCATCGTGATCGGCGTGCTGCTGGGCCTGCTGGTGGGCATGAACCGCACCGCGCGGGCCATTACCGAGCCGGTCTTCGAATTCTTCCGCGCCTTGCCGCCACCGGTGCTGATCCCGGTGCTGATGCTGCTGGTGGGCATCAACGACGGAATGAAGATTGCGGTCATCATCTCCGGCGCAATCTGGCCGGTGCTGCTGAACACCATCGAGGGCGTGCGCGCCATCGACCCGGTGCAGAACGAGACAAGCCGTTCCTACGGGATCAGCGGCATCTCGCGGATCCGCTACCAGGTGCTTCCCAGCGCCACGCCGACCATCATGGCCGGCATCCGCCAGTGCCTGTCGATCGGTCTGATCCTCATGGTCATTTCCGAGATGTTCGCATCCTCCTCCGGCCTGGGCTTCGCCATCGTCCAGTTCCAGCGGTCCTTCGCTGTCCCCGAAATGTGGTCCGGCATCGTGGTGCTGGGTCTGATCGGCGTCATCATGTCATTTATTTTCCAGTGGATCGAACGCCGCGTGCTGCGCTGGTACAACGGTCTGAAAGAGGTCGAAAATGCTGTCTAATCAGAATGGGACTACCGGCGGCCGCACCCTGCCGGAGGGCGAGGCGCTGCTGTCGGTACGCGGGCTGCAGAAGGTCTACCACACCGACGGCGGCGATATCGAGGCCGTTCGCAACCTGACCTTCGACTTGGGGCATGGCGAGCTGGTCTGCCTGGTCGGCCCCTCAGGCTCGGGCAAGACCACCTTGCTCAAGTGCATTTCCGGACTGCTGGGCGCGACCAGCGGCGAGGTGCTGCTCGATGGCCAGAAGGTCACCGGCCCGCCGAAGAAAATGGCTGTGGTCTTCCAGGAATACGGCCGTTCGCTCTTCCCATGGCTGCGCGTGGCGGACAATGTCGAGCTGCCGCTGAAGAATGCGGGGGTGCCCAAGGCCGAACGCAAGAAGCTGGTCGACGAGGCGCTGGAAGCCGTGGGGCTGGCCCATGTGCCCAAGTCCTACCCGTGGCAGCTCTCCGGCGGCATGCAGCAGCGCGTGGCCATTGCCCGCGCGGTGGCCTACCAGCCAGAAGTGCTGCTGATGGATGAGCCATTCGCTGCAGTTGACGCGCAGACGCGTGCCGATTTGGAGGACTTGATCCGCAACGTCTGGAAGAAGCTGGGCGTGACGGTCCTGTTCGTCACCCATGACATCGACGAATCGATCTACCTGGGCCAGCGGGTGATTATCCTTTCCTCGTCGCCGACCGTGGTGCAGGAGGATATCCTGATTGATCTGCCCGACGAGCGCGACCAGTTGGAGACCCGGTCGCTGCCGCGGTTCACCGAGCTGCGCCACCACGTCTATGCCGAAATCCAGAAGGCCAAGCAGGGTCATCGCCCGGAGGAAGCCAAGACGAAGTTCCTGACGAATCCCAAGTAGCACGAGAACGCCGCCGGTCCTTTCTGGGCCGGCGGCTTTCCTGTACCTGCAAACTGTTGCTAGGCGTTCAATCGGTCAATGAGTTGAAGCCCGCGCTCGGCCCACTGGATTTCGGCCTCTGCCCGGGAAACCAGGCCCTCATAGGTGAACCGCTTGTAGGCGATGGTGGCTTCCCAGTCCTTGCGCGGCGTGCTGTTCAAGCGCTTGGCAAGCATGGAGTTCGTTCCTTGCTCCAATTCAACAATCCGCTCCTGCCACTGCTTGAGCAGGGATTGGTAATGGGCGATATGCCGGCGCATTTGCTCGCGTGCCGCCTCGGGGTCCGCCCATTCCAAGTATGCCGCCTTGAGGTGAGCGGGGTCGCGGGTGCGCGCGTACTCCAGCGGCGTGTTCATCCAGCTCTTGAATTCGGCAATGCCCTCGTTGGTGATGGTGTATTGGCGTTTCTTGCCACGCTGGCCCCACTGCACATCTTGGCCGGTAATGAGGCCTTCGGATTCCATGCGCTTGAGCTCGGGGTAGATCTGGGAGTCCGGGGCGTGCCAGACGTGGCCTACCGAGGATTCGAAGACCTTGTACAGGTCGTAGCCGGTCATCGGCTCAACTGTGAGCAACGAAAGCAGCGCGTTGCGAAGACTCAAATCCGCCTCTTTCCAGAAATGTATTGCACATCACTATCTGCATAGCTAGTCTAATGGCATGCGAACTATCTATGTACATAGATAGTTTCGCGCATTCCACCCTGAGCAAACCACACGCTGGATCTGCCGCAGCCGAGCACTGCCGGATCCATGACCGAGAGGACCGTCATGACCGAGGTTGCAGCCAAGAGCACCACCACCGCCAAGATCATGGGCCATCCGCTGAACGCCTGGTATGTCGCAGCCTGGGACCACGAGGTCACTCGCAAGCCGATGTCCCGCACCATCGCCAAGCGCCCGGTGGCGCTGTACCGCACCGAGGACGGCAAGGCGGTCGCGCTGGCCGACTCCTGCTGGCACCGGCTGGCCCCGCTGTCCATGGGCAAGACCGTGGGCAAGGACGGGCTGCAGTGCCCGTACCACGGCATCGTCTACAATTCCGCCGGCCGCTGCGTCTCCATGCCCGCCCAGGAAACCATCAACCCTTCGGCAACGGTTCCGTCCTTCCCCGTGGTCGAGCGCTACCGCTACGTGTGGGTCTGGATGGGCGACCCGACCCTGGCCGACCCGCAGCTGGTCCCGGATATGCACCAGATGACTTCCGACCAGTGGGCAGGGGATGGCATGACCATCGCCGCTGACTGCAACTACCAGCTGATCCTCGACAACCTGATGGACCTGACCCATGAGGAATTCGTGCATTCCTCCTCGATTGGCCAGGATGAGCTCAGCGACTCGGAATTCATCACCACCCATGAGGGCAACAAGGTCACCGTGACCCGCTGGATGCATAACATCGATGCCCCGCCATTCTGGCTGAAGAACATGCGCGACAAGTTCCCCGGCTTCGAAGGAAAGGTGGACCGCTGGCAGATCATCCACTTCGAGGCCCCGGCAACCATCACCATTGACGTGGGCGTAGCCAAAGCCGGAACCGGGGCGCCGGAAGGCGATCGCAGCCAAGGCGTGAACGGTTTCGTGATGAACACCATCACCCCGGAAACCGACCGCTCCTCGCACTACTTCTGGGCATTCATGCGC
The DNA here is from genome assembly GCF_008370855.1 of Glutamicibacter sp. ZJUTW. Classification (NCBI taxonomy): domain Bacteria; kingdom Bacillati; phylum Actinomycetota; class Actinomycetes; order Micrococcales; family Micrococcaceae; genus Glutamicibacter; species Glutamicibacter sp. ZJUTW. Next base: position 414,159 of record NZ_CP043624.1, read on the forward strand.
AACTACTGCTTGGACAGCCAGCTGATCACCACGCAGCTGCGCGACGGCGTGCACGGCGTCTTCGGCGAAGACGAGGCGATGCTCAAGGCCCAGCAGGAAGCCATCGATGCGAACCCGGACTACGAGTTCTACAACCTGAACATCGATGCCGGCGGCATGTGGGTGCGCCGGATCCTCGAATCCATGATCGCCGCCGAGGCGAATCAGCCGGCCAAGGCCTAGCGCGCCCTTCCCACAAGATGAAAGGTTGGTGCCTCGATCATGGCAGCGACAAATATTGAAGTCTGGCAGGACGCGCAAGTCACCCGCAGCGTCGAGGTGGCCGACGGGATCCGGCGCATTGAGCTCGCCCCGCAGCAGCCCAAGCGCGCCGAGCCGGGATCCCACATCGATGTGATGGTGCGGATCAACGGCGATAACGCCAAGCGCTCCTACTCCGTGGTGGAGTCCAGCGCGGACGGAAGCACCCTGGTGATCAGCGTGCTCAAGGCCCCGCTGTCCCGTGGAGGTTCATCCTTCATGCACGAGCTTGCGGTGGGGGATCGGTTGCAGATCACCCAGCCCTTGCAGAATTTCCCGCTGCGCGTGGGAGCCGGCCATTACCTGTTGCTGGCCGGCGGGGTCGGCATCACCGCCATGGTGAACATGGCGTCGGTGCTCAAGCGGCTGAATGCCGATTACACGCTGGTTTTCGCCGGACGCAAGCGTTCGGCCATGGCCTACCTTCCGGAACTGCAGGCCGAGCACGGTTCCCGGCTGGAGGTGCACGTCGATGACGAAGGCACCTCGCTGAAGGTCGATCAGCTGTTGGCCCGCGCCGGCGAAGAGACCGAACTGTACATGTGCGGGCCGATCAGGCTCATGGATGCGGTGCGCCGGGGCTGGCTCGAGCGCGAACTGGAACCTTCGGCGCTGCGCTATGAAACCTTCGGCAACTCGGGCTGGCATGACCCGGAAGAATTCATAGTCCGGGTTCCCAAGCTGGACCTGGAAGTGCGGGTCCCGCAGGGCCGGTCCATGCTCGAAGCCCTGGAAGATGCCGGCGCGGACATGATGTCCGACTGCCGCAAGGGCGAGTGCGGATTGTGCGAAGTGCGCATCACCGAGATCACCGGGCGCATCGACCACCGCGACGTGTTCTACTCCGAACGCCAGAAACGCCAGTCGAGCAAGATGAACTGCTGCGTCTCGCGCGCCATCACCTCGCCGACCGGCGCCAAGGCCGATGCCGCCGCCGGCAGCGGGCCGGCCGTGGTGACCATCGAACCGAACTAGCCGACCATCCATCCTAGCACCACCGCCCGCGCGCAGAAACCGGCCCGCGGGCGGCTCGGTGCACCCCGAAACTGGAGACAGCTCCCCATGGACATCAAGCAGAGAATCGAGAATTCGCCGATGTCGGCCTTCCAATGGCTGGTCGTCGCAGTCTGCACCTTCCTCAACGCCCTCGACGGGTTCGACGTCTTGGCGATGGCATTTACCGCGAACCAGGTTTCCGAAGAGTTCTCCTTGAACGGAGCGCAGCTGGGCGTGCTGCTCAGTGCCGGCCTGTTCGGCATGGCTGCCGGGTCGCTGTTCCTGGCCCCGTTTGCGGACCTGTTCGGACGCCGACCGATGCTGCTGGGCACCACCGCGCTCGCCGCCGCGGGCATGTTCCTCTCATCCACCGCGGATTCCATGACGAGCCTTGCCATCTGGCGCATCGTCACGGGGCTGGGCGTCGGTGGCATCCTGGCCTGCACCAACGTGATCACCAGCGAGTACTCCAATGGCCGCTGGCGCGGCATGGCGGTGAGCATCTACACCGCTGGCTACGGCGTCGGCGCCACCCTGGGCGGCATGGCAGCGGTCTGGCTGCAGGCGCACTACGGCTGGCGCTCGGTCTTCATTTTCGGCGGCGTGCTGACCATGGTCGCCTTCCTCGCCCTGCTGGCAGTCGTCCCCGAATCCGTGGACTTCCTGCTCACCCGGCGCACTGTGCGCACTACCCAGAAGCTGGGCCGGCTGGCCCGCAAGATGCGCCTGGGAACCGAGGATGTCGTGCTGCCCGAGCAGGGCGGCACCGCGTCCGGCTCGGGCCGCAATGCCGTCTTCGCGCTGTTCTCCCCGCAGACCCGACGGGTGACCACGGTGATCTGGGTGGCCTTCTTCGCCGTGATGTTCGGCTTCTACTTCGTGAACAGCTGGACCCCGAAGCTACTGGTCACCGCGGGCATGACCGAGAGCCAGGGCGTGGTCGGCGGATTGATGCTGACCCTGGGCGGCACCTTCGGCTCGTTGCTCTTCGGTGCGCTCACTGCCAAGTGGGCGGTGCGCAAGGTGCTCATCGCGTTCACCGTGCTGTCTTCGGTGCTCATGGTGGTCTTCATCTCGGCGGTCGGAGTCCTCGCCCTGGCCTTCGTGCTCGGGGTTCTGGTCGGCATGCTGATCAACGGCTGCGTGGCCGGCCTGTACACCCTGGCCCCGGCCTCCTACGCCCCGCAGTCGCGCGGCACGGGCGTTGGGTGGGCCATTGGCATCGGCCGGTTCGGCGCCATCCTCGCCCCGCTGGCCGCAGGCACGCTGCTCGACGCCTCGTGGACCGCGGGCCAGCTCTACCTGGGCGTGGGCGTCGTGGTGCTGGTTGCCGCGGTGGCCCTGGCGCTGCTGCGCTCGCCGGGAACAGGCAACGCGCAGCAGCCAGCGCCCGCGCAAGCCGCAGTTCAGCCTGCCAAGGCAGAATAGGCTGTGCCTGCCGAAAACCGCAGGCAAGCGCTCTTGGAAGGAGACGGAATGCCGCACATCCCAACCCCGCCGGCACTTGAGTTCGTGGCCAGCATCGATGTCGAGGTCAGCGAAACCATCCAGATCGGCAGCACGGCCCAAGGCATCCGCAGGGTGGCCCCGATCCGGGGCGGACGCGTCGCCGGCCCCGGGCTGGCCGGGAAGGTGCTGGACGCCGGAGCCGACTTCCAGCGCTACCCATCCGCGGATCTGGCCCTGCTGGAAGCGAACTACGTGCTAGAGCTTCAGGACGGGCAGCGCATCCTGGTGGAGAACCGGGCGGTGCGCGTAGCGGCCCCTGCGGACCTGGAGAAAATGATGGCCGGGGAACGCGTGGATCCGTCCCGGGTCTACTTCCGCTGCGTCCCGCAGCTCTCGGCCGATGATTCGGGTCCGCATGCCTGGATGAACCGCACGCTGTTCCTCGGCGTGGGCGAGCGGCGTCCCGACGGCGTGCGCATCGATGTCTTCAGGGTGCGCTAGGGCGTCCCGCAGGTTGAAGCCAACGCAATTTCACCCAGGGATCTAGCGAATCCGGCAGCCATTCCGCCATGGCGCGCATCCCGAAATAGGAACTGATGCTGGGGTACGCCGTGCGGCTCGTCAGTGGGCTTACTCTGGCTTTCGACGGCAGGTTGTTCCCTTGCTGCGGCTCCTGCTGAAGCAGCTAGCAAGTTCGGGCCCGGTATGAATTGTCGGCACATGTGCCCATGGCGTTTCGGCCACGCGGAACACCTTCGACGGGCTGAAGTCGCCCACATGCTGGTGGCTGATGACATGGAGCAGAATTTGGAAGTGGTCTGGTCGCCTGGCGCATGTCGCCACGGTGAGTGGCCGATGCGCTGGAACAGCTGCGCGAAGATTCCCGGCGTCAGCCAAGAGCCGCGCAGGAGCAGGGCGAAGCCCGGGGTGATCCGCACTGATGGATCGCCCCGGGCTTCGCCCTTTCCTCGGCAGTGATGGAATCAGCTTCGCATTGCGGCGGCTTCCTGGCTTTGGGCCTCGCTGGATTTGCCGACTGTCATGGCCGAGCCCATCTCAGCGTCCAAATTCTGGATCTCTGAACCGGAACGGTCCTGCGAGCGCAGTAAGGCAACTAGGGACATGCCGGAGAATGACATCCACAGCATCGCTACCAGCCAGAGCTTCCCGCCGCCAGCTATCACCAGGGCGGTGGCGATCATCGGGGTGAAACCGGCACCGAGGGTGGACGCCAGCTGATAGCCCACCGAGGTTCCGGAATAGCGCACTGCGGTTGGGAACAGCTCGCCGGCGAAGGCGCCGTAAGGCCCGGACGTAAAGCCCTGTACCAAGCTCAGTCCCAGCACGATCGCAAGCATGAAGGCCACGGTGCTGCCCATCTCCAGCAAGGCCATCACCGGGAAGGCCAGCAGGATCGCTGCGATATTGCCCCAGATGAGTATGCGGCGGCGGCCTAGCCGGTCGCTGAGCTTGGAAGCAGTGATGATGGCCAGCACGGTGAATACCCCGCCAATGGCCTTGATGTTCAGCACTTCGGTCTGGGCGAGGATGGCCTGCTGCACGGCGAAGGAAATCGCCCACGCACCCATCAATCCCTGTGCCATTTGGCCCGATAGTCCGGCCACCACGGCGGTCAGCAGCGGCGTGCGGTGATCGCGGAACAGCTCGGCGAGGGGGATGCGCTTCTTGGTTTTCTTAGCCGCTGCCGAGACCTCGGTGAAGATCCGCGACTCGGAAACGCGCATGCGGATGAAGATCGCCAGCATCATGAGCACAGCGGAGAAGAGGAACGGCACCCGCCAGCCCCAGGCAAGGAATTCGGCTTTAGGCAGCAGCGACATCCCGGAAAGGATCAGCGTGCCCAGGATGGTGCCCGCAGGCGCGCCCATGTAGGCGAAGGCCGAGGCGAAGCCGCGTGAGCTCTTTTTCGAGTTCTCGAAGGCCAGCAGCATCGCGCCGCCCCATTCGCCGCCCACGGCAAGGCCCTGGAAAACGCGCAAGCTGACCAGCAGAATCGGTGCCCAGACACCGATCTGCGCGGTGGTGGGCAGCAGTCCCATGAGTGTGGAAGCGATGCCCATGGCCAGCACCGTGGTGATCAGGATGGCCTTGCGCCCGATCTTGTCGCCCAGGTTGCCGAAGATGAACGCGCCCAATGGGCGGGCGATGTAGCCCACGGCCAAGGTGCCGAAGGAAACGAACAGTGCGGCGTTCGGGTCCAGGCCGGCGAAGAACACTTGGTTGAAGACGATGCCCGCGGCGGTGGCATAGAGGATGAAGTCGTAGTACTCCACGGCGGTGCCCAGGAAGCTGGAAAACAGGATCCTGCGCATCTCCTTGGGGTTGGCATGGTAGGTCGTGCCTTGTGGTGCCGGTGTGGGTGGCATTGCCTGCGGGTTCTGGCTCATGGCTCTGTCCTTTCGGTGCGTGCTGGGGATGCTAGTTGTTGCTGGTGCGGGCTGTTGCCGGCGCCAAGGAGGCGCGGGCACCCGGTCCGAAGGGGATCACGTCGAGGTCATCGGGGATTGAGAGCTGCCCGCTGAAGCGCGAGCGCGCCTCCTGCCAAGCCTCTGGAGGGCTGTAGCTGGGGACCAGATGGTGCAGGGCCAGATGGGCGACCCCCGCTTCGGCAGCGATCTGCCCCGCCTCGGCTGCCGTGGTGTGCGCCCGACGGTGGTGGTCCATGGTGGCCTGCAGCATTTGCGCGTCGGAGTACTGCGCTGCCAGGATGTCCAGATTGATGGCCTCGTGCAGCAGCAGGTCGGTGCCGCGGGCCAGGGCCGCCATGTTGGCGCAGGGCGCGGTATCCCCGGAAATCGTCACCGAACCGCCGGTGGTATCGAAGCGGAAGGCGTAAGCCGGGGCGGTGGGGTGGTGGGAGACCAAGATGGCTGTCACGGTGACGTTGCCATCGTGGAAGACTTCGATGGGTTCCATCGGTGGAGCCACTTCGGTGTCGGGGTCGAAGCCGATCGATTCGGGCAGGCGGATTTCTCGCGGGTCGAATTGCCTGGAGGGGGAGAGTGCCAGCGAATCGAAGATCCGGTCATTGCAGTCGGTGGCGTAGGCGGAAAGGATTCCTGTGACCAGGCCATCGATTCCGGGGGTCGGACGCGTCGGGGCGATGGGCTCGGGCACGGAGGTCGCCCGGGGAGAGAGTGGCGGCAGCTTGCCGCGGTCGCCTGGACCGATGATGGGAATTGGCCCGCGAGTGGCGTTCTTCAGCTCGAAGGCGCCGAAGAGCAGCAGCGAAGGCAGATCCACGGTGTGGTCCGAGTGCATGTGGGTGATGAAGATTCCGCCCAGCTGCGACATCTGCAGCCCTGCCGCGTTGGCTTGGCGCCCAGCCCCTTGGCCGCAATCGACCAGGTACCAGGTCTCGCCGACCACCACCGCAGTGGCGATGCCGAATCTCGGGGTGCCGCGGTGGTCTTTCCACCAGCGCGGGCCGCCGGCGGTGCCCAAGGTGACGACGTATGGAATCAGGTCGGCGGGCTCGGAATGGCTCATGCTGGATCTCTCGCTTTCAACGGATGATGCCGGGGATGGACTGGTTTCCCGGGACGCTCACTCCAGTTTGGTGTCCGCCGTCACATTTGCCTAGCTAGAATTACTGCAGACGGCCATAAGGAGAACTAATGAGCGAACTGACATTGCGGCAGCTCGAATACTTCGCGGCAATCGCCGAAACCCAATCTGTGACCCAGGCAGCGCGGTTGTGCCACGTCAGCCAGGGTGCGGTCAGCCTGGCCCTCGGTCAGCTCGAGCAGGCGCTGGGAGTCACGCTCGCCATGCGCCAGCGTGGCCGCGGCGTCGCGCTGACCGCCGAGGGCCAGGAGGTTGCCACCCGAGCGAGGATTATTACCGATCAGGTGGAGCATCTGCGAGATGCGGTCTCCCAGGTGCATACCGGGCTGGCCGGGCGGCTGACCGTGGGAGTCTTCACCACGTTGGCGGTCCATGTCATCCCGCACCTCATCGAGTGGTTCAGCAGCAGGCATCCGAAACTGCAGCTCAGTTTCATCGAAGGCAGCGGCCCCGAAATACAGGAGGCACTTTTCTCCGGACGCACGCAGCTGTCCCTCGGTTATGAAACCCAATTCGGTCCCGACTGCGCGCTGGTGGTGCTCAAGGAATTCCACCGGCAGGTGGTGGTGAGCCCGGAACATCCGCTGGCCCGGCATGAGCAGATCAGTTTCGCCCAGCTGGCCGAGTATCCGGCCGCATTCCTTGATTTGGAGCCGGCGCTGCAGCATACGCTGGACGAGTTCAAGCGCCACGGTGCTACGGCGCAGGTCAGCTGGCTGCTGTCGAATGTGCCCTCCATTCATGCGGTTGTGGGCCGGGGGTTGGCGTACTCGCTGCTGATGCAACCCACGCAGAGCAGCATGGAGGACCGGCCGCTGGTCTTCCGGCCGCTCGCCGAGCACACCGAGCCCAATTCGCTGGTGGCGGCCATGCCGAAATCGGTCAGCCGCAGCGCCATAGTCGTTGAGACGCTGGCGGCCCTGCAGGGCCAATGGGCCTAGCTGGGCAGGGAACCGGCGGAATCAGGTGGTCGGAGCCAGCGCGCGGGAAATGCCCCGGGCCGCGGTGCGCAGCGCCAGCGCGGCGGAGTGCAGGATTCCCGAATCCCTGGGTACCACGACCGAGATTACCGCGATCTGGTAGCCCGACTCGTCGAGGATCGGGGCGGCGACGCCCGTGGTCTGCGGGTCGATGAAACCATCGAAGGAGGCGTAGCCGTTGCGGCGGATCTCCGCGATCTCGGCACGGAAGTCCGGGTGGGTTGCATCCATCGATGCCTGATGGCGGGCAAGATACCCGGCGATCGCATCCGGCCGGGCAAAAGCCAGCAGGGCCATGCCCATCGAGGTGCGGTGCACCGGCATCCGGCCTGCCACGCTGGCCTGGTTCACCACGGAACCTGGTCGGGAGAGCCGCTCAATAATGAGCACCTCGTCCCGGTCCAGCACCGAGAGCTGGGTATTCTGGCCGATGAGCTGGTTGATGTCCTCCATGAAGGGCAGGGCCGCCTGGCGCAGGCCAAGCGTGGACGCGCTGCGATTGGCCAGCTCCCAGAGCCGCAAGCCGAGGCGCACCTGCCCGTCCGCGTCGCGGGAGAGCAGGTCGTGGGCAGCCAGCGATTCGACCAGCCGGTAGGCCGTGGCCAGCGGGACATCCGCCCGGCGGGACAGCGCGCTGACGGTCAGCTGCGGGTTATGCGCGTCGAAGGCATCAAGGATCCGCACCAGGCGGTCCAGCATCGAATCCCCGCTGGGCGAATTGGCCATGGCACTACTCTAGACCAGCAGGCCAGCGGCCTGAGGCCAGGCGAAAGAGAGCGATTCAACTCCCGGGATGCTAGCCCGCGAACCGCAACGTGCCTAGGCTGAGCACAGGTACACCGATGACCACGGCCTTGCGGAGGGGGCCACGCGCCCGCCGGGCGAGTGGCGCAGTACAGGCGGACGAGCGGATCCGGAGTCGTGATTGCACCAGGACTTCAGGGAGGACATGATGGCAGAGCACAGCGGCACGTCGCCGGATCCAGACGAGAAGCCGAATCCTATCGTTGAACGCAGCAAGTTCGGCGTCAGCAAGAAGCCGAGGAATCCCGAAGCCGAGGAATTCAGGGCGCCGATCACCAGTACTGAACTGAGCAAGGGCCCCGGGGAACTCATCGAGCACCCCGGTCCCAAGGTCAACTGGCGGGTGTTCGTGATTGCCGCCGCGGTCATTCTGGGATTCTCCCTGTGGGCGATGCTCGCCCCGGATGCCGCGGCCTCGGCGATGCGCTCGGCGGTATCGTGGATCTCCACGAACCTGGGCTGGTTCTACGTGCTGACGGTGACCGCGGTGGTGCTGTTCGTGCTCTGGGTGGCCTTCTCCAAGGAAGGCAGCGTCCGGCTGGGCCCGGACCATTCGCGGCCGCAATACAACTTGGTCACCTGGGTGGCGATGCTCTTCGCCGCCGGCGTGGGCATCGACATGCTCTTCTATTCGGTGACCGGGCCGATTACCCAGTACATCGCCCCTCCGGCGGCTGATCCCGAATCCGCCGCGGCCGCCCAGGACGCGGTGGTCTGGACGATGTTCCACTACGGCATCGCCGGCTGGTCCATGTACTCGCTGCTGGGCATGGCCATGGGCTACTTCGCCTACCGCTGGGGCATGCCGCTGTCCATCCGCGCGGCGCTCTACCCGCTGCTGGGCAAGCGCGTGCGCGGCGGCACCGGCGACGTGATCGACATCTTCGCCCTGGTGGGCACCGTCTTCGGCGTCGCGACCTCCATGGGCATCGGCGTCGTGCTGCTGAATGTGGGCTTCTCGATGATCTTCGGGCTGCCCGAGAGGCTGGCCCTGCAGATCGCCCTGATCGGGGTGGCAGTGGTGCTGACCATCGCTGCCTGCACCTCCGGGGTGGACAAGGGCATCCGCATCATCTCCGAGCTGAACCTGTGGTCCGCGGCCGCCATGATGCTCTACATCCTGGTCACCGGCAAGACTTCCTTCCTGCTCAGCGCGCTGGTGGAGAACATCGGCCGGTTCATCTTCACCCTGCCCGAACGCACCTTGCAGACCTTCGCCTACGAGGCCGACGGGCCCGACTGGATGGCCAGCTGGACGCTGTTCTTCTGGGCCTTCTGGCTGGCCTGGGGACCGTTCGTCGGCATGTTCCTAGCGCGCATCTCGCGCGGGCGCACCCTGCGCGAATTCGTCATCGCGGCGATCACCGCCCCGGTGCTCTGCGACTTCTTCATCGTCTCGATCTTCGGCAACAGCGCGCTGAAGGTGGTCATGGACGGCAATACCGGCTTCGCCGAGCGGGCCATGGCGGAGCCGGAGCACGGATGGTATGCGCTGCTGGAAATGTTCCCTGGCGCGCCCTTCCTCATCGGCCTGGCCACTCTTTCCGGCCTGCTGTTCTACCTGACCAGCGCGAACTCCGGCGCGATGGTGATGTCCAACTTCTCCTCGACCATCCCGGACCCGTCGCAGGACGGGCCGAAGTGGCTGCGCATCTTCTGGGCTTTGGCCACCGCGATGCTGACCATTGCCATGCTGGTGGCCGGTGGGGTGACCACCATGGAGCACGCCACGCTGATCTTCGCGCTGCCGGTGACCATCATCGCCTACTTGGTGATGGTTTCCTTCTCCAAGGTGCTGCGCATGGAGCGCGCCGAACGCGAGGGCCGGATGAACCGGCGCAAGGCCACCGCCGCGCATGGCGGCGCGGCCCCGGACAAGACCTGGCGCCAGCGGCTGGCCCAGCTGCGCTCCTACCCGTCGAACAAGCAGGTGGCCCGCTACGTGGAGAAGGTCATCCACCCGGCGCTGGTGGAAGTGGCGAAGGAATTCGAGGAACTCGGCTACCAGGCCGAGCTGTCCACCACGCCCAACGAGCAGACGAAGATCCCCGAGCATGCTCTGGTCATCCACATCCCGGACCACCGGGATTTCCATTACCAGGTGGCCGCGGTGGAAGCTCCTGTGCCGATGTTCGGCGCGCGTTCGATGTCCCGCGAAATCGACGTGTATTTCCGGCTCGAGGTCTTCACCCAGACCGGCTCCGAAGGCTACGACCTGATGGGCCTGGAACGCGACCAGGTCATCAACGATGTGCTGGACCGCTACGAAACGCACCTGTCCTTCCTGCGGTACTCGGACGAGCACGACTATGCCTCGGTGCTCACCCCGCCGCGTCCCGCCACGGGCATGGCGCCGCGCGTCCCCCAGCCGGGAACGGAGCCCGACCCGGGTGCCGGCAATCCGCACGATGAGCAGCCTCCAACGCCTCCCACTCCAGGCCGCGGCCAGTAGGCCGAAGAAGCGGAGAATGAATTAGCCTCTCGGCATCCTATTTTCCAACCGATTGATGTATTGTCGGTTGCAGGTGGGGGCGTACCTATTGAGGAGCGGGTGGACATGGTTCGAATTCATAAAGTGGAACTGGTTGCGCTGTCGGCTGCCGTGGCGCTGGCCGCCAGCGGTTGCGTCGGAGTGTCCGAGGAGGGTGCCGGCAATCAGCCGGACGCCACGGCGGCATCCGGCTCGGATTCTGCGCAGCAGGCTGCCGAGGCGCCGCAACCGCCTGCGGGCTTGGAGGAGGAAACCGAGGAGGGCCTTGAAGCCGCTGTCGACTACTGGGTAGCCCTGCTGAACCATGCGGTGGCCACCGGAGACACTGCGTCGCTCAAGGAATTCTCCGCTCCGGACTGCTCGCTGTGCCAGGAGCAGATCGCCGCAATCGACCGGGTGTACGCCGAGGGCGGGAGCATTGCCGACGGGCAGTTCAGCATCGTCGAGATCTCCAGCAGCCTGGACCAGTTCCAGGAAGAAGATGGCGATGACAAGGTGGCCTTTGCTAACTTCGGGATGGAACGCGCCGCCGGCGAGGTGCTCGATTCCGGGGGTAAGGCGAGCGGCCAGATTGAGCCGGTGTCCTGCCAGGGCATCGACAGCACCTGGGACGAGGTCGCCTACGACAAGGATGGGAACTTCATCGGATCGATCTGCCGGCTGGCTGTGCAGGAGCCGGAGTTCGACGAAACCACCGGGTGGCAGCCGCTGGATGTCGCTTTCAACGCCCAATAGCAGTGCACAGGTGAAAGGCGCCTCGATCGCAGCATGAAGAACGCCGGGCCCCTTGGGAAGGGGCCCGGCGTTGCTTGCAGGGAACAGCTGCTGCGCGCGGCTACGCGCTCTTCGGCTTCGGGATCTGCGCGATGACCAGGACTGCGATCAGAGCCGCGCCGCCATAGAGGAAGAACGCGCCCGGGTAGGCGGTACCCGCGGCAACCATCAGGCCGGTGACGTAGGGGCCGATGATGGCGCCGAAGCGGCCGATGCCCGAGGCCAGGCCGATGCCGGTAGCCACCATGTCGCGCGGGTACACGTGCCCGGCATAGACATACATCAGGCACTGGGCGCTGAACACGAAGATGCCGGTGACGAACAGGATCGCGGTGAGCAGCACCTGGCTGCCGAATGGCACGGCCAGCAGCAGCAGGAACACCGCGGACGCGGCGAACCAGAGCAGCGAGATGAGCTTGATGCCCTTGGCATCCGCCGCGTAGGCGCTGATGATCAGGCCGGCAATCGCGCCGAGGTTCAGCACGAAGAGCATGGTCAGAGAATCGGCCACCGGGTAGCCGGCAGCGCCCATGATCTTCGGCAGCCAGGCATTCAGGCCGTAGACCAGCACCAGGCCCATGAAGGCGGCAATCCACAAGCCGATGGAGCTGCGCAGGTACTTGGGCTTGAGCACATCCATTGCCGAGGTCCGCTCATCCGCGGCAGCCACTTCGCTATCCGGCAGCTTGAACCACAGCAGCGCCAGCAGCGCCAGGCCCAGGCCGCCGCCCAGGTAGTAGAGCAGCGACCAGTGCACGCCGGCGGCCTTGCCAGCCAGCGAGGCCAGCACCGCGCCGAGGTGGTAGCCGACCATCGGCAAGTTGTTGGCCAGCGCGCGGCGTCCCACCGGCGCGTTCTCCTGCATCAGCGCCAGCGCTACCGGCATGCAGCCGCCCAGCCCGAGGCCCGCGATGAAGCGCACCAGGCCCATCAGGAACGCCGAGGGCATGAGCGGGAAGACCAGCGTGAAGATCGAGAAGACGAGCACTGCGAGCAGCAGTGGGCGGCGCCGCCCGAAGCGGTCGGCCAAGCGGCCCATGAATGCGGCGCCCACGCCCACGCCGATCAGCGAGAAGGTGTTGACCCAGTTCATGGCTCCGACGCTGAAGCCGCCGACATCCGGGTCGGTGAGCATTGGGATTGTGGCGCCCAGTGCGACAATGTCGTAGCCCTCGAAGACCACGATGAAAAAGCAGAGGGCGGCGATCCAGCCACCGAGTCGTTGTGGGGAGGTGCTAGTGGTGGGCGCGGACAATCTTGATCCTTTCGAAGACGCGACGCCATGGCAGTGATGCAGTTCATGACCAAGTGAGACTAGCACCTCATTCGCATAGTGACCAAAAGTTCGCACAGCGAACAGGTGGGACTGGCCAAACCCTTGTGCCCGATGGGTGGAAACTGGTAAAGTTCAACATACGAACATAAGTTCACAATGTGAACATCTTATAGCGATGGAGCAGTGAGACGATGCAGCAGGCCTACCTATACGACGCAATCCGCACGCCATTCGGCAAAATCGGCGGCTCCCTGTCCAGCCACCGTCCCGACGACCTGGCCGCCCACGTGGTGCGCGAACTGGTAGCCCGCGCTCCGCAGCTGGACAGTGCGCAAATCGACGAGTCGATCTTTGGCAACGCCAACGGCGCCGGCGAGGAAAACCGCAATGTGGCCCGCATGGCCACCCTGCTCGCTGGCCTGCCCACCTCGCTGCCGGGCACCACGATGAACCGCCTGTGCGGCTCCTCGCTGGATGCCTCCATCGCCGCCTCCCGGCAGATCGCCACCGGCGACGCGGACCTGGTTCTGGTCGGCGGCGTCGAATCCATGTCCCGCGCTCCCTGGGTGCTGCCCAAGACCGAGCGCCCGTTCCCGATGAGCAATATGGAACTGGCCAACACCACCCTGGGCTGGCGCCTGGTCAACCCGGCCATGCCGGGTCAGTGGACGGTGTCGCTGGGCGAAGCCACCGAGCAGCTGCGCGAGAAGCACAACATCTCCCGCGAGGACCAGGACGAGTTCTCGGCCCGCTCGCACCAGCAGGCGGCGGCCGCCTGGGAGGCCGGCAAGTACGAGAACCTGGTGGTCCCGGTGCCTCCGGCAACCAAGCGCGGGGTGGAAGTCACCCGCGACGAGACCATCCGCGCCGATTCCACCACCGAAACCCTCTCCAAGCTGCGCACCGTCTTCCGCACCGGGGAGAACGCCACGGTCACCGCCGGCAACGCCTCGCCGATGAGCGACGGCGCCTCGGCCGCCTTCCTCGGCTCCGAGCGCGGCGGGCAACTGCTGGGCGCAGACCCGATTGCCCGCATTGTCTCCAACGGCACTGCCGCCCTGGACCCGCAGTTCTTCGGCTTCGCACCGGTCGAGGCGGCCAACAAGGCGCTGGCCAAGGCCGGCCTGAAGTGGTCGGACATCGCCGCGGTGGAACTGAACGAAGCCTTCGCCGCCCAGTCGCTGGCCTGCATCCGCGCCTGGGATATCGACCCGGCGATCGTCAACGCCTGGGGCGGGGCCATCTCCATCGGCCACCCGCTGGGCGCCTCGGGCCTGCGCATCCTGGGTACCGTCGCCCGCCGGCTGCAGGAATCCGGCGAACGATACGGCATCGCCGCGATCTGCATCGGCGTGGGCCAGGGGCTGGCAGTCGTCGTCGAGAACGTGAACGCAACCAAGTAGCTTGTAGAAAGGCAGCATCATGGCACCACGCATTGCCACCTCGGCCGCGGACGCCGTCGCCGAGATCACCGACGGATCCACCGTGCTGATCGGCGGCTTCGGCAACGCCGGGCAGCCGATGGAACTGATCGACGCGCTCATGGAGTGCGGCGCCACCGACCTGACGGTGGTCAACAACAACGCCGGGCAGGCCGATGCCGGCCTGGCCCTGCTGATCAAGGAGCGCCGGGTGAAGAAGATCATCTGCTCCTTCCCGCGCCAGTCCGACTCCTGGCACTTCGATACGGCCTACCGGGCCGGGGAAATCGAGCTGGAACTGGTGCCGCAGGGCAACCTGGCCGAGCGCATCCGCGCCGCCGGGGCCGGCATTGGCGGGTTCTTCACTCCCACCGGCTACGGCACGCTGCTGGCCGAGGGCAAGGAAACCCGCATCATCGATGGCAAAGGCTATGTGCTGGAAACCCCGATCCATGCGGACTTCGCACTGATCAAGGCGCTGAAGGCCGACACGCTGGGCAACTTGGTCTACCGCAAGACCGCACGCAACTTCGGCCCGATCATGGCCACCGCGGCCAAGCAGGCCATCGTCCAGGTGGACGAGGTCGTTCCGGCCGGTGCCATCGATCCGGAAAACGTCATCACCCCGGGCATCTTCGTGGATACCGTGGTGGAACTGGGAGGGGAAAAGTAATGAGCGCATTCAGCACCACCGAGGCGAAGCTCACCCGCGATGAAATGGCGCAGCTGGTGGCCGCCGACATCCCGGCCGGCGCCTTCGTGAACCTGGGCATCGGCCAGCCGACCAACGTCTCGAACTACCTCACCAAGGAGCAGGGGGTTACCCTGCACACAGAGAACGGCATGCTGGGCATGGGCCCGGTCGCCACCGGCGAGGACATCGACGAGGACCTGATCAATGCAGGCAAGATCCCGGTCACCGAGCTGCCCGGCGCCTCCTTCTTCCACCACGCTGATTCCTTCGCGATGATGCGCGGCGGGCACCTGGACGTGTGCGTGCTCGGCGCCTTCCAGGTCTCCAAGGACGGCGACCTGGCCAACTGGCACACCGGTGCCGAAGGCGCCATCCCCGCCGTGGGCGGCGCCATGGACCTGGCCATCGGCGCCAAGGCGACCTGGGTAATGATGAGCCTGTTCACCAAGGCCGGTGAATCCAAGCTCGTCGAGGCGCTGAGCTACCCGGTCACCGGCCTGGGCTGCGTCTCGCGGATCTACACCGAAGTCGCGGTCTTCGAGCTGCGCGATTCCAAGGTCTTCGTGCGGTCCACCCATGGCATCAGCTTCGATCAGCTGGCGGCCAAGGTCCCGGTGGAACTGACCAAGGCATAGCAGACACAGTAGATTAGTGGGGTGCGCATCGGGGAACCCGGACGCGCACCCCGCAATCATTTGAGCACGCGCAAGGAGCACGGTGAGCGAGCAGGCAGCACCAACCGCATCGGTCCAGTCACTGGCCCGGGGCTTGGCGGTCATCAGCAGTTTCGACGCAGAACACGCGTCGATGACCCTCTCCGAGGTCGCCGCCCGCACAAACCTGTCCCGGGCCACCGCCCGGCGGTTCCTGCTGACCCTGGTGGATCTGGGCTATGTGCGCACCGACGGCAAGCACTTCGAGCTGACTTCCAAGGTCCTGCAGCTGGGCTATGCCTACCTGTCCAGCGCCACCTTGCCGCAGCTGATCGAACCGGTGCTCGAGGAACTCTCGGCCGCCGTGCACGAATCGGCTTCCGCCTCCATCCTTGACGGTTCGGATATCGTCTACATCGCCCGCGTGCATACCCGTTCGATCATGCGGGTAGGTATTTCGGTGGGCACCCGCTTCCCTGCGGCCAATACCTCCATGGGCCGGGTGCTGCTGGCCCACCAGCCGGCGGAAATCCAGCAGGAGGTGCTGTCCGCCGGGGTGCAGTCGATGACCGGATTGGGCATTGGAGATGCGGCTGCGCTGCGCGAGGAACTGGAGAAGATCCGCGCCCAGGGCTATGCGGTGGTGGACCAGGAACTGGAAATCGGGCTGCGCTCCGTGGCGGTGCCGGTATTCAGCGCCGATGGCACCGTAGTGGCCGCGATGAACGTGTCGATGAGCGTGCATCCGAATACCGCTGATACTGCGCAGGATGCCGCCCAGGCGGTGCTGCCGCGGCTTCTCGAAGCCGCGCAGCAGGTGCGCGAGGCGCTGGCCGCCAGCCGCTAGCGGCCGCCGTGGATCAGCCAGCGGCCGGATCCCATTGGATGTCGGCGCAGCCGGTGATCGTGGCGAGCAGCCCGAGCGATTCGATGCTCGCCGCATGGGCGGCCTCGGCGGCCGCCGAGCAGGCATCTTCCACGATCACTACCCGGCAGCCGTGGTCCACAGCCGCCCGGGCGGTGCTTTCCACCGAGATATTCGTCGCCACCCCGGCAATCAGCAGGGTGTCGATGCCACCGGATTCGAGCAGCCCAGCTAGTTCGGTGCCGAAGCCGCCGACCTGCTGGTTGGTGATCACCGCGTCGCCGGGGCCAGGCAGCAGCGGCTGGATGATGGCCGCCGATTCGGTGCCGTCCACCAGGGCGCCTGCCTGCTGCACCAGCTGCAGCAGCGGGGAATTGGGCACCAGGTCGCTGTAGTCCGGGGCGAAGGCGATACGGGTGTAGATGATGGTGGCGCCGGCCGTGCGGGCCTGGTCCAGCAGCCCGGACAGTTTGCCCACCACGTTCCGGGCGGTGATCTGCTCGTGGAACAGGTGCGCGAAGGCGCCATCGGGCCCGATGATGTCCCTTTGATTGTGGATGGACACCACTGCAGTCCTGGACGGGTCGAAACGCATGGCATGCCCCTTTTCCACGGGCCGCCGACCTCCTCAGCGGCGCTCGGTTTCAGCTTGCCACGGGCACGGCACGCACGCCAGCTTTTATTTTCGCGGCCCGCGCACGTCCCGGCGCAGCGGATGATCTGCCGGCACCTGCACCAGCACGATCCTGGTTCCGTCGGGATCCTCGATCCATGCCTCGACCAGGCCCCAGTCCTCCTGGCATGCCTCGCGGAGCACCTTCGCGCCGCGGGCGGACAGTTGTTCCAGTTCCGCGCGCACATCCCGCACCTGCATCCAGAGCACCAAGGTGGAGGGCGTGCCAGGCGCCCTGCGCCCGGAGACTTCCAGTTGGCCATTGCCCAGGAAGAACACCATGCCTGGCTGCTCGGCCGGACCGAATTCCCGGGCCACGGCCAGCTGCAGCACTTCGCGGTAGAACCGCTGGGTTGCGGCCAGATCCACCGGCCGCAGCAGCACCCTGCTGGAAAGTACGTCCATGGCCACCAATCTAGTAGCTGGCTGGCGCACTGCCTAGGGGTGCTCCGGGTGCGTCCCGGCACCGGGAGCCGATGCCGGGACGCGTACTGGCCTGCTTACAGGTAGCAGGATGGGCGGTAGCCGGGGTCTGCCGGGCCATCGGTGGCCAGGGCGTTGAGCACCCAGCGATGGACCACCGGATCAACGTTCACGCCGAGGTGTCCCGAGATATTCAATGGGCATTTGTCCTGCAGCAGGACGTTGGTCACCTGCTCGCTCTCTCCCTTCAGGAACTGCGATTTGTAGGGCATGACGATCTCGTCGTACTTGGTGGCAATTACCGTATAGTCCGGGCCGGCAACGGTGTCGCCGATGGCATTCAGCTCGGTCATGAAGTCGCTGCCGGACACCTGGTCGGCGCAGGAATCGCAGATCCAAGTGTCAATGCTGTTGGCAATTGCCACACCAGTGGCGGTCGGGACCAGGATGCCCTGGGTGCCGTGGCTGGAGGGGGCGATCGACACCAGGTCGTTGACGTACTTCGCACCGCCCATGTGGCCCATGTACCAGCGCGGCATCATTCCGCCTTGGCTGTGCCCGACGATGTCCACTTTCTTGGCACCGGTGGCCTGGCGTACGCGGTCAATGAAATCGCCCAGTTCGGCCGCCGAGTCGGGGACATGCGCGGCCCCGGAAAGCCCGTTTTCAAAGCCGTAGTTCAGTGCGAAAACGCAATAGCCGTTGCGCTTGAGCTTGGGCGACAGGGAGATCCAGTTGACGTCCATCGTTTCAAAGGTGCCGTGAACCAGGACTACAGGGTAGGGGTGTTCTGCATCGGGCGTGCAGTCCCAGTCGTTGGCTCCCACTGGGCTGATGCCAAGAGTGGAAACCGTGCCGGCTTGCGCGGTGCTTGCCGGGCTTGGCGCGACGGCCGGAGCGGCGAGTGCTGCGGCGGCCAGGCACAGTGCGCCCAGACCGGAGAGTATGCGTCGTTGCATGGTTGTCCTTCGGGTAAAAGTTGGAAGAAACTTGCTACCGGCCAGTAGTAAAACGAAATGATCACAGTAATTTTGATCGCTGTCCAGAGTTTTCTGCCGCCGAATTCTTGCGTGAAGTGGGATGGGATACCTCCGGATTCAATGATTCCGCCAAGGCGAATCCCCGAGTTTTCGCATTCGCTTCGGGCCGATTCCGGGCCGGGATTATCTTTGTTGACCAGCAGGTTCGTCCTGCTGCCGCGCGGCTCTTGGCAGAGGGTGAACTGGATCGCAGTGTAGCTCGCTTCAGAAATTCCGAATGGGCCTGGTCGGGTGTATGTGACGAGGTGGATGGAAAAAATTTACTTGTATCTTCAATCAATTCCAGTATGCTTGGACTATGAACTTTGCCGGGAAGGCTGCCGTGAAAGCTGAACTTCCGCCTCCGGCACTGCCCCCGGCAACTGATGAGGAGCTGACCTGCCATGAGCAACCTGTTGAGCGATGTGCGTTCTTCCAACTGGGATGACGCCGCGGAATCCGGCGCCGTGCTGGTCTTCCTGCATGGCTTCGGCTCCAATGAGCACGACCTGGCTTCGCTGGCCGAACCGCTGGGCCTTCAATTGCCGTGGGCTTCGCTGCGCGCACCGCTGGAATTGGGCCACGGCGGGGCCGCCTGGTTCCAGATCACCACACCGGGCGTCCCCGACGCGGCACCGGTGGAAGCGGCCACCGCAGCCATCTGGGCCTGGATCGACGCAAATGCGGACGCCTCCACCACGATTATTCCGGTCGGTTTCTCCCAGGGCGGGCTGATGGCCAGCCAGCTGCTGCGCACCCGTCCCGAGCGCGTCCTGGCCACCACGATCCTCGGCGGTTTCGTGCTTGGCGGCACCCAGCCAGCCGATGAAATCATCGCCGCCCAGCGACCCGCCGTCTTCTGGGGCCGCGGCACCGAAGACCGGGTCATCGCCCCGGTCGCCATCGAACGGACCGCCGGGTTCCTGCCCGAGCACTCGACCCTGAATGAACGGACCTACCCGGGGCTGGCCCACGGCATCAACATGGATGAGCTGTACGACGTGCGCAGCCATATTTCCGCGCAGCTGGATGCGATGGCGGCAGGCAACGCATGAGCCAGGGCGCGCCCTTTGAAATCGGCATCTTCACCTTCGGGGAATTGACCAGTGATGCCGACGGCAAGCCCATCGATGCGGCCACCAGGATGCGCGACATCCTTGAATGGGCGCGGGTCGCAGACCAGGCCGGACTGGACGTCTTTGGCGTGGGCGAGCATCACCGCGAGGACTTCGCGGTGTCCGTCCCTCCGGTAGTGCTCGCGGCCGCCGCAGCGCAAACCAGGAACATCAAGCTGACCAGCACCGTCACGGTGCTTTCCTCAGCCGACCCGGTACGCGTCTTCGAGGACTTCTCCACCGTGGACCTGATCAGCGGCGGCCGCGCCGAAATCACCGCCGGCCGCGGGGCGTACCTGGAATCCTTCCCGCTCTTCGGCCAGTCGCTGGAGCGCTACGACGAGTACTTCGAGGAAAAGCTGGATCTGCTGCTGAAGATCCGCGACGAAAACCCCGTGACCTGGAGCGGCAACACCCGCGCGCCGCTGGATGAGGCGGGGGTCTGGCCTCGTCCGGTTCAGGAGCAACTGCCCATCTGGGCAGCCGTAGGCGGCACGCCGGTCTCGGCGGTGCGTGCCGGCCGGCTAGGGTTGCCGCTGTACCTGGCGATCCTCGGCGCACCTGAACGCTTCGGGCCGCTGGCCCAGCTCTATCGCCGTGCCACGCACGAAGCCGGGCGCGAGCCAGGACGCATCGGGGTAACTTCGCACTTCTATGCCGTGGAAACCTCGCAGGGCGCCCGGAACAGCTTCTACCCGCATTACAGCTCCTACATCGGGCAGAACATGCCGCGTGCAGGATTTCTGGATCGCGAATCCTTCGAGGCATGGGCCTCCCCGCGCGGGGCGCTCTTTGCCGGCAGCCCGGCAGAAATCGTGGACAAGATCCTGTGGGAGCACGAGATCCTGGGCCACACCCGTTTCCTGGCGCAGGTGGGTCTGGGCGGCCTGTCGCAGGCGCAGACCTTGCGTTCCATCGAGCTGCTGGCCACAGAAGTCCTGCCACAAGTGCGCGCCGCGTTGGGCCAATAGCGCCGGCAGCAAGGCGGCGGCTAGCCTAGAAGCATGCACGCAGTAGAGAAACGCCTGCGCGAGATCCGGCAAGCCATCTCGAATCTGCGCGAGGCGGCGGCAATGGACGGCGATGCGCAGCGGGCGGGCGTGGCACAGTCGCTCGGCGAGCTGTTCGGGCAGGTCTCGACCCGTGAGGAATTGCGTGAGGCCGCCGCGCAGGCGATGCGGCACTACCAAGGCGGCATGGGATCATTCCAGGATGCCGGCACCCCGGCGATGGGTGATGCGGTCGACGGACTGCGGCGCGCGCTGGCCAAAGCACGATCAAGGCTGCCTGCCGGCTAGGCCGCTACAGCCTCTTCGACGTCCTGGATCGCGGCATGCTCGTTCGCGATGCGGGTTCTGCGCACGCTCCAGGCGTGGGTCAGGATCACCAGCAGGATCCCGGGAATGAGCCACAACAGCAGCCGCAGGATATCCATGCTAATGGACTGCTCGGGAAAGTAGACCAGGGTCTGCACAGCATGCAGCCACCCTGCGCCATTCCAGAACGAGTTCAGTGCACCATAGAAGCCGGGCTGCATCTGGGGCTGGAAGATGCCGCCGGAACTGGTGAAGTTCAACGCGACGAAGCATAGCGTCAGCACCGGAGTGGTCCAGTGGCGCATCAGCGGATGCAGGCCCAGGCCCAGCAAGGTGATGCCGGCGGCATAAACCCAGGAAATCATCCAGATGCCCGTGAACCGGGACTCGATGATCCCGTAGACCGGACCTGCGATAAGCACTGCGATCGTGGCAACCACTGCGGCGGCGACCGCCGCCAGGACCAGGCGCACCGGCAGCTTGACCTTGCCCATGAACCCGGCCAGCGGAACGGCGCTGGCATAGCCGCCAATGCTCAATGCAACCAGCAGGAAGAACAGGCCCTGCCCAGTGGTGTCCTGCTTTCCGGTGGGCACGACATCCTCGATGCGCAAGGGCAGGTCCTGCTCATAGGCCACGTCCATGAAGATCTTCTGGGCGATATTCGCCGACGTTTCCGACGCCGCGCTGGAAATGTACAGCGTTGCGGTGCCGTTGCCTGTTTCGTAGGCGGCCGCGAGTTCGCGCTGTCCGACCAGTTTCCGAGCCTGCGCGGCATCAGCGACGGTGCGCACTCCCAAGGCGCCGTCGGATTCATCCTGCAAGGTTTGGGCGAAGACCTTGGACTGCGCGGAACCGCTGACGACTGCTACCTGCACGTTGTGCGGACTGGGCGCATGGAACGCGCCCAGATAGAACAAGCCCATGATTGCGCACAGGAAGAACGGGATCAGCATGGTCAAGGCCAGCTTTCCCCAGCCCAGCGGTGCCCGCTTGGGCGCAGGGGACGGCTTTGCGTCCACGCAGACGTTCTGCGTGGAGTCGGAGGATGGGCGCGGGGCGGTGTCGGTGAGAGTCATCAGCACCCAAGAATACTCTTAATGTTGCATGATGCAACTTTAAGATTCCGATGAAGCCCTGGGTACTAGACTCGGTACATGGGCAAGGAACAGCGCGAAGCCGACATCCAATCGATTTTCCACCACATGCAACTGATTACCCGGCGGGCAAATTCGCGCTCCCGCCAGCTGGCCGAGCCGTTGACGCTCGTGGAGCATTCCCTGCTGCGCTTCATTGCCGATACTCCCGGAACCCGGGCTACCGACATTGCCGAGGCATTCTCGCTGAACCGGTCGACAGTTTCCCGGCAAGTGGGCACGCTGCTGGAGTTGGGATACATCGCCTATGACGCTGCCGAATCAGGGCGCGGGCGCGTACTGGAACTGACTGAGCTGGGAAGCGATCGGCTTCAGGCATCCGCCGCAGTGCACCGCGCCGCGGTAGCCGACCGCCTGGATGGCTGGAGCGAAGAGCAGATCTCCACCTTTGCCGAAGCCTTGGCACGCTATAACGAGGCCGACTCGCAGTAGAGCCAGGGAATTCCGCGACCGGACCTATGCGATCCTGGCGAACCGCGGTCCGCTGTAGCCGTCGCGTTCAACGTGTTCCGCGAACATTTGAAGCGGCCGGGCCCAGAAGCTGTAGTCATCGTAGAGCTTGCGGTAGAAGACCAGCGGCTCTTCGGTCTCGCTGTGCTTTCCCACGGCCAGCACCTCATAGCGCTGTCCCTTGAAATGCTGGTAGATGCCGGGTTCGATGCTCACCGTGGCGGCCTTTCTGGTCAATTGGGATGCAGGAAAACTTCAGCGCGAGCCGTGCCCGGCACCGACACCGCTGCGCTGGGCCAGCAGGTGCTCAAGGATCGGTTCCAGGACCGCCAGCCCGTCCTTCACTCCGCCGGTGGATCCGGGCAGCGTGATCACGAAGCTGCTGCCAGCGAATCCTGCCACCCCGCGGGTAATGATGGACATCGGGGTTGAGGCCTCTCCGCGCCGGCGGATGGCCTCGATGATACCGGGCAGCTGGACATCGAGCAGCGGGGCAACCATTTCGGGGGATTGGTCATCGGGCGAGACCCCGGTCCCGCCGGTGACGATCACTACCTGGCTGCCATTGGCCAGCAGCTCATCCACGGCGAAACGCACCGGCTGCCCGTCGGCTACCACCGTCGGTTGCCCGGTGTCGAAACCGCGCTCGGACAGCCACCGGGTGATCAGTGGGCCGGTCTTGTCTTCTGCTTTGCCGGCCGCGGCGCTGGTCGAGGCGACCACCACCGCCGCTGTGCGGCTAGTCTCCACGAACCCAGTCCCCGCTCTTGCCTCCGGACTTGGACAGCACCTTCACTGAGCGGACCTCGGCGTGCTTGTCCACGGCCTTGACCATGTCGTAGAGGGTCAGCGCGGCGACACTGGCGGCGGTCAATGCTTCCATCTCCACTCCGGTGACACCCTTGGTGGTCACCTGGGCGGTGACGCGCACTGCGGATTCCTCGGCGGTGAAATCAATGGACACCTTGGAAATCGGCAGCGGATGGCACAGCGGGACCAGTTCCCAGGTGCGCTTGGCCGCCATGATGCCGGCGATGCGTGCGGTGCCCAGCGCCTCGCCCTTGGGCAGGTCTCCGGTCATCAGCATCGGGATGACATCCGGGCGGGTGGCAAAGATGGCCTCGGCGGTAGCCACGCGCTTGGTGACCGCCTTGTCGCTGACGTCGACCATGTGGGCGCTGCCATCTTCGCGCAGGTGGGTGAGTTTCTCAGACATTCATGCTCCAAGTTTCAATGCTTTGGCCGGCGGCCAGCTGGCTGATGCCTACCGGGATGTGCACCAGCGCATCGGCGCGGGCCAGGTCGTGCACCAGATGGGACCCCGGATCCAGGATGGTGACCTGTCCATCGCGGATCACTGCCCTGCGCACCTGGTGCTTGTGCTCGGGGGAGCTGGCATCGGATGCCAGCCGGTACTGCTCGGGCCGAGGCTCGGGCAGGCCATTGAATTCCCGCAGCAGCGGAACCAGGAACAGCTCGGCCGAGAGCAGCGCGCTGACCGGGTTGCCCGGGAAGCACAGCACTGCTGCGTCGTCCAGCTGCGCATAGCCCTGCGGGCCGCCGGGCTGGATGGCCACGTGGTGGAAGTTCCCGCCGCGTTCGGCCAGGGCTTGGCGGACCACCTCGTAGGCGCCGGCGCTGATGCCTCCGACGGTCACGATCAGGTCCACTTCTGCCTGCAGCTCGTCGATGGCCGCGACGAAGCCTTGCGGATCATCGGGCAGCTGGATGGTGCGGACCTCGACCTGGTGCCGGCGCAGCAGGGCCGCGAGCATCGGCGAATTGGCATCCGGGATCTGCCCTTCGGCCAGCTGGCCATTGCTCAGCTCATCGCCGGTGGTGCACAGCGCCACCTTCAGGGCGCGGCGCACCGGGATTTCGGTCAGCCCGCTGGAAGCCAGGGCCGCGATCATTGCAGGGGCCAAGCGGGTGCCGGCCGGTGCCACGAGGGCGCCTGCTGCCAGATCCACGCCGGCCGGGCGGATGAAGCGCCCTTCGGCACTCGGCGCGGTGAATGCTGCCTGGCCGCTGGGAGTGCCGTGGCCGCAACGCACGAGTTCGGGAAAGGTTCCGGTGGCGCTTTCCTCCACGGGAATGACGGTGTCGGCTCCGGCCGGGATCATTGCGCCGGTCATCACCGGGCTGGCGGTGCCCGGCTGCAGCTCCAGCTGCGGGTCCCCGGCGGCGGCGGTGAAGCCCAAGGGCAGGGAGACCGGGGCATCGGGTGCCGCGGACAACAGATCTGCGCTGCGTACGGCGTAGCCGTCCATCTGCGAATTCGTGAACGCGGGGATGGGCAGCACGGCGAAGGTGTCCTCGCTGGTGATCCGGTCGCACAGCTGCTCGCTGGTTACGGGCAGCCATTGCGTGCCAAGCGAATCGAAGACCGGTTTGAGCAGGCTAGCCAGCTCGGCGCGATGGTTTTCAAGGGTGCAGGTCATTGGCTATCCGCCTGCAAAAGGCGGCAGCACGTCCACGGTGAGCTCGCCGGTGGGTCCCAGCTCGCCGGCATCGCGGCGCACCACACCGTTGACCAGGAAGCTTCCGGCACGCAGCACCTGGGCCATCTCGGTCCCGTGGGTGTCGATGAGCTGCGTGCGCAGCTGCGCCAGGGTTTCCGGCCGATCCCAGGTTTCCTGCTCGGTGCCCGCCGCCGCCGCGGCGGCAGCGAAGTAGCGTATCGTGATCTTCGACATGACTTCATGCTATCGCGCTAGAGCGAACAGGACACGATGATGAGCGAAGGCTACTTCCCAGCCCTAGTCGCACCCGGTGCGGAACTCAGCGGCGAACAGGCTAAGCGGGCCGCACGCCAGCTCTCGCTGCCCGGATTCGATGAGGTATCCCAGCGCCGCTTGGCCGCCGCCCGCGTGCTGGTGATCGGCGCCGGAGGCCTGGGCAGCGCCTGCATCCCGTATCTGGTCGGGGCGGGGGTAGGCACCATTGGCATCGTGGATGACGACGTGGTGGAACTGTCCAACCTGCATCGCCAGGTCACCCATACCACCGCGAATATCGGCAAATCCAAGACCGCGTCGCTGGCCCAGGCGGCCTCCGCGCTGGATCCGAACGTAAAGATCATCGAGCACAACCTGCGCCTGGATTCCTCCAATGCGCTGGAGATCTTTGCGAATTATGACCTCGTGATCGACGGCAGCGACAACTTCCCGACCCGTTACCTGTCCAATGATGCTGCGCAGCTCACCGGCATCCCGCTGATCTGGGGATCCATCCTGCAGCACCACGGCCAGGTCTCCGTGGCCTGGCATGAGCAAGGTCCGGGCTACCGCGATCTCTTCCCGGTTCCTCCAGCCCCGGGCACCATCCCGGACTGCGCGGCCGGGGGAGTGCTGCCCGGATTATGCGGAACCATCGGTTCGCTGCTCGCCACCGAAGCACTGAAGCTCATCGCTGGGCTGGGCCAGCCGCTGGTGGGCAAGGTGCTGATCTATGATGCGCTGGCTGCAAGCACCCGCACCCTGGAATACTCCCGCGACCCGCAAGCCCCCGAAATCTCCGGGCTGATCGACTACGTGCTCTTCTGCGCCGGATCACTGCCGGAGGCCGAATCCGTCGGCGCCGAAGCGCTCGCCGACGCACTGGCCGGTGCGGATGCGCCGGTGCTGCTGGATGTGCGCAACGAGGACGAACGCGCACAGCAGCATATTGCAGGGTCCCTGCACCTGCCGTTGCCCCAGCTGGAAGCGACGATCGAATCCGGTGCCGAGCTGGAACAGATCCCTGAAAACGTCACCGTGTACTGCGCACGCGGACCGCGTTCGCAACGCGCGGCATCCTTGCTCGCCACACGAGGCATCAAGGCAAATTATCTTGACGGCGGGTTGCCGGCCCTGGCCGAAGTTGCCCCGAACTTGCTGGCAGAACCAGCAGACATTGAAGGAGCTTGAGCATGAGCTACGCACTGATTACCGAAGAACCGATCGATGAAGATGCGGTGAAGGCTGCCGTGGAATCCGATACTTCGGGAGCCTTGGTGATGTTCCATGGCATCATCCGCAACCATGATGGCGGCCAGTCGGTGAATTCCTTGGATTACTCCCACCACCCGCAGGCACAAGAGTTCCTGGAAAAGATCATCGCCGAGGAAGAAGAACGCACTGGCCTGAAGCTCTCAGCGGTGCACCGCGTAGGACCTTTGGCCATCGGAGATGCGGCGCTGGTGGCGGCCTCGGCCGCGGCGCACCGCAAGGAAGCCTTCGACGCCATCGAGAACCTGGTGGAACGCATCAAGGCCGAGGTGCCGATCTGGAAAAAGCAGCACTTCACTTCCGGCAGCTCCGAATGGGTGGGGCTTTAACAATTCGGTTGGTTCCGTGCGCTAGCACGTGGAGATCCGGACTTCGCGGGGGCGTGGCCATGGCCAGCTTCGAAAGCAATTAATCTTGGCAACGGCGCAATTGAATCGACCAGCAGCCGAGCCAAGTCACCAGGTTGACGCTTCACGGTTCAACAAGCCCACGTTTCGTGGTCTGTTCATTGCGCGCGGCTTCCAGGCCAGCGAGCAATCGTACGGCATTTTTCGGCGAGCACAGCAGCTAGCTGGTTTCGACAGCTGGAATTCTACGTGCCAGGCTCTTGTGCAAGTCTGGCCGACCATTCCGACAGCAACTCCCGCAATTCCTTTGGCTGCACCTCGCTGACCGGTGCTTCGCTCAGCGCCAGCCCGAAAGCCGCCCACCGCAAATCGGCATTCTCGGTGCGCACCCTGCAAGTGTGCTTGTCGATCGGCTCGATCTCGAACCATCGTCCAATGCGTGGTTCCAGCGCTTCCGCGCCGGCGTGCACCCGTGCGCTGACTGGTTGCACTCCGGAGCCGCGCAGCCCATTGCGGACAAACTGGGCTGCATCGCCGCCGGGGATCTGCCGCGGCGCAAAGCGCAACGCCCGCGGATCTGCGTTCTCGGCGCGGTCCACGCGGAAGCTGCGCCAATCATCGCGATCCAGATCGAAGGCCACCAGGTAGTAGCGGTTGCCGACATTCACCAACTGGGCTGGCTCGACCCTGCGCGAGCTCGCAACTCCCTTGGCATCCTTGTAGTCGAAGGCGATTCGTTCATGGTCGCGGCATGCCTGGGCAAAAGCCACCAGAACTGCCGGGTCCACGGAATCAGGTGAGGAAGTCGGGGAGTTCAGCGGGACGGTGCTGGAAGCCAGCGCTTGCACCCGCTGCCGGAGCTTGGACGGCAGCACCGGGACCACCTTGGACAGGGCACGCAGCCCCGCCTCCGCAAGCGCATCCTCGCCGCCGTGGACCGTCGACTGCAGTCCGGCAACCAGCGCGACCGCTTCCTCGTCGTCAAGCACCAACGGAGGCAGTGCGGCGCCAGAAGACAGCTGGTAGCCGCCGCCCACACCGCGATCCGCCTGCACCGGGTAGCCCAAGTCGCGCAACCTGTCGATGTCGCGGCGAACGGTGCGCAGGCTGACGTCCAAGCGTTCAGCCAGCTCGTCCCCGGACCAGTAGCGGTGGGTCTGCAGCAGGGACAGCAAACGCAGGAATCTGGTGCTGGTACTCATGCAACAAGTCTGCCTTGATTTAGGACAAAAAATGGCACTTTTGGCTTCTACTCTGGTTACTACCAGCTGGAAATACCCGCTGCAGCTTATGCCAGGAGGAAACCATGAGCACCATGGCCAGCACCAACACCACCCTCACCGGGGAACGCGCCGACCTGTTCCAGGCCCTTGCCAATGCCCGGCATTTCCTGCGGTTCACCACCCAGAACCTCACCGATGAGCAGGCAGCCACTCGAACCACCGTCAGCGAGCTGACCCTCGGCGGGCTGATCAAGCATGTGACCGGAGTCGAGCAGCAATGGCAGGAATTCATGGTCAAAGGGCGGGCCGCCATGGCCTGGGACGGCATTGACTTCTCCGAACCGACCTCGGAGATGATCGAAGCCTTCCAGAACGAATTCAACATGCAGCCAAACGAGACGTTGGTCGGGCTCCTGGAAAACTACGCGCTGGTAGCCGAGCGGACCGATGCCCTGCTGGCAGAAATCGACCTGGACACGGTTTACGAATTGCCCTCTGCCCCGTGGTTCACCGACACGCACTGGTCGGTGCGCCGCACTTTGCTGCACATCATTGCGGAAACCACCCAGCACGCCGGGCATGCGGACATCATTCGCGAATCCCTGGACGGGCAGAAATCGATGGGCTAGCCCCCGATGTAGGACATTTCGATGCGCTTGCGGTTGCCCGGGGTCAGTGCGGCGCGCAGTTCCGAATAGTTGTCATCGCGCTTGCGCCAGTGTCCGGCCAGTGCGTTGGCCAACTCCTCATCGCTGATGCCGTCGCGCATCAGGGCGCGCAGGTCATAACCGGAGCCGGCGAACAGGCAGGTGTACAGCTGGCCTTCGGCCGAGACCCGGGCGCGCGAGCAATTGCCGCAGAAGGCATTGGTGACACTGGAGATCACGCCGATTTCCCCGGCGCCGTCGGTGTAGCGCCAGCGGTTGGCGGTTTCACCCGGCTCGGTCTTGCTGACCGGTTCCAGCGCCCAGCGCTTATTGACCATGGCCACAACCTCGGAAGAGGGCAGCACCTCGTCCAGCTTCCAGCCGTTGGTGGTGCCCACATCCATGTATTCAATGAAGCGCAGGATCGCACCGGTGCCGCGGAAATGCTCGGCCAGCGACAGGATCTCCGAATCGTTGACCCCGCGCTTGACCACCGTATTGATCTTCACCGGGCCCAGGCCCACCTCTTGAGCCACATCGATGGCGTGCAGCACCCGGGAGACAGGGAAATCCACGTCATTGATCGCTTTGAACTTCTCGTCATCCAGAGAATCCAGCGAGATGGTGACACGGCGCAGCCCCGCGTCCTTGAGCTTCTGGGCCATGACCGGCAACGCCGAGCCGTTGGTGGTCATCGCCAAATCCACCGGCTGGCCCTCGGGGGTCTTCAGCTTCGAAAGCATGCTAACCAGGTCCACGATTCCGCGGCGCAGCAGCGGCTCGCCTCCGGTCAGCCGCAGCTTGGTGACCCCCAGCGAAACGCTGATACGAGCCAGCCGCTCGATTTCCTCGAAGCTGAGCAGCTCGGAGCGCTCGCGGAAGACGAAATCGCGCCCGAAGATCTCCTTGGGCATGCAATACACGCAGCGGAAATTGCAGCGGTCAGTCACCGAGATCCGCAGGTCGTGCAGGGGCCGTCCACGGGCATCGCCCAGAGCGCCGGCCGCTTGTGCTTTCATACTCTCCACAGTAGCTTCCGGCATCCTCGCGTGGAAGACGGTTAACCTGAAAGTAACAAATCAGCTACGCAAATGGATCGGCATGGCAGGTGCGACGGTAGCATTGGCACCAGCCCCGATTTCAAGGAGAACCCATGCAGCACCGCCCTTTCCCACGGTTCCGAGCCCTTGCCGGGCTGGCGGTGGCCGTGCTGGCGGTGGCGGGCTGTTCGGCCAGCACCCCATCCGAGGATGCAGCAGCCGAACCCATCACCATCTCCGCGGCGGCCTCCCTGCAAAGCGCCTTCGAGCAGATCTCCGAAGAATTCAGCGCAGAACACCCGGAGGTGCAGATTTCCAGCATCTCCTACGACGGCTCCTCGACCCTGGCCACGCAGATCCTCGAAGGCGCCGACGTGGACGTCTTCGCCTCGGCCGATGAACGCAACATGTCCGAGGTAACCGAGGCCGGGTTCGGCCACGAGCCGGTGATCTTCGCCAGCAACACCCTGGTGATCGCGGTGCCGCAGGACAACCCGGCGGATATCGATTCGCTAGATGACCTGGCGCAGGCCACCACGGTGCTGTGCGCGCAGCAGGTGCCATGCGGCTCGGCCTCCCGCCAGCTGCTCGAAGACCAAGGGGTTCAGGTGACCCCGGCCAGCGAGGAGCAGAACGTCACCGCGGTGCTGCAGAAGGTGGCCGCCGGCGAAGCGGATGCTGGGCTGGTCTACGCCACCGATGTGCTCAACGAAGAGAACGTCGCCTCGATTGTCCCGGACGGAGCCGAGGACGTAGTGAACACCTATCCGATTACGACGCTCGGCGAGAATCCCGGCGCGCAGGCGTTCATGGATTTCGTGATCAGCGAGCGCGGCCAGCAGATCCTTGCCGAGCACGGCTTCGGCACCGGCGCTGAGCAGGCCAATGGCTAGCGATACCGGGGTACGGGTTCCCGGCTTCGCCATCGCTCCGGCCCTGCTGGGCGTCGGGCTGCTGGTTCTTCCGCTGCTGGCGCTGATCACGCGCGCCAGCTGGGCCACGCTGGTGGACGATGCAACCAGCCCTCAGGCCCTTTCGGCGCTGTGGCTGAGCCTGCGCACCGGGGTGGCGGCCACCGTGCTGTGTGTGCTGCTTGGCGTGCCGCTGGCGGTGCTGATGGCCCGCAGCCCGGCCCGGATAGCCCAGCTGCTGCGCGCGCTGATCGCCGTCCCGCTGGTGCTGCCGCCGATGGTAGGCGGCGTCGCCTTGCTCTTCCTCTTCGGACGCACCAGCCCCATCGGCGAATTCATCGATTCCCTGTGGGGGATCACCCTGCCCTTCTCCACCGCGGCGGTGGTCATCGCCCAGAGTTTCGTGGCCCTGCCCTTCCTGGTGCTCTCCGTGGAGGGCTCGCTGCGAGCCGCCGGGGCCGGCTACGAGCAAGCCGCCGCCACCCTGGGTGCCGGACGCTGGATGGTGCTCACCCGCATCACCTTGCCGCTGGCCGCCCCGGGCCTGGTAGCCGGGGTGATCCTGTGCTTCGCGCGGGCCATCGGCGAATTCGGGGCCACCGCGCTGTTCGCCGGCAACGCGCCGGGCATTACCCAGACCATGCCGCTGGCCATCTACACCGCATTCAACGGGGCCGGCACCGGACGGGATTCCGCGGTCGCCCTGTCGCTGCTGCTGCTGGCCACCGCCGTGGTGGTGCTGCTGCTGGTGCGCGCCTGGCGTCCGGGGGCCTTGAAATGACACTGGAGGTTGCCCTGCGCGTGCCGCGCACCGGATTCGACGTGGACGTCGAATTCCAGGTGCCTGCCGGCAGCACGCTGGCGATGATGGGACCCAGCGGCTCAGGCAAGTCCACCATCGTGCATGCCATCGCCGGGATCCAGAAGATTGCCGCCGGGCGCATCGAGCTCTCCGGCACCGTGCTGGCCGATGCGAAGCAGCACCGCCCGCCGCACCTGCGCGAGGTCGGCCTGCTGGGCCAGGACCCGCACCTGTTCCCGCACCTGGATGCGCTGAAGAACATCGCCTTCGGCGCCCGGGCCGGGGGACTGGACAAGGCTGCCGCCAAGGCCGCGGCCGCCGAATGGATCGCGCGGCTGGGCCTGGAAGAAATCGCCACGCACCGGCCCGAGGCCCTCTCCGGCGGCCAGCGCCAGCGCATCGCGCTGGCGAGGGCCTTGGCCGCCGCGCCCAAGATCCTGCTTATCGACGAGCCGTTCGCTTCGCTGGATGTCGAAGCGGCCATGGACATGCGTGCCCTGGTGCGCGAAGAGCTGGACCGCACCGGAACCAGCGCCATTGTCGTCTCGCATTCGGCCGCCGACGCCCTGGCGCTCGCCGATGACCTGCTGGTGCTGGAGCGCGGAAGAATCATTGCGCAGGGAACGGTGCAGCAGGTTTTCGCTGAACCTGCCAACCGCTTTGTGCGTGCGGTGGCGGCCACCTTGCCAGCACAGCATCCGATGAGCATCCAGGAAGAGCAACCATGAGTACCGGCATCCAACCAGTGGAACTTGAAGTGCACCGTGAGCGGCTTTTGTCGCAGGCTGTGCCGTTGGCCCCGCGGCAGATCGAGGTGGCTGGAGGCTTCGCCGCCCTGCACGGTGCGGTGCTGGCCGAGGATGTGTGCTCCACGCATCCGTTGCCGTTATGGGACAACTCGGCAATGGACGGCTATGCGGTGCGCTCGGTGGATACCGCTGCAGCGCCGGTTGCGCTGGACGTCATTGGCGAAGTGCCGGCCGGAAGCGGCTGGGACCCGAAACTGGAACCGGGCCAGTGCGTGAAGATCATGACCGGTGCCCCGATCCCGAGTGATGCCGATGCGGTGGTGCGCATCGAGGACACCTCCGCCGCGGTGACCGGCTGGGATGCGGCGACCGTGCAGATCCACGTGCCGGTGCAGCCGGGCAAGGACCTGCGCCGCCGCGGCGAGGACAAGGCCGCAGGCCAGCCGGTGGCCCATGCCGGCGAGCAGCTCACCGCCGCCCGTCTTTCGGCCCTGGCGGCCGCCGGGGCCAGCCGCTTGCCGGTGCGCACCGCTCCCAGGGTGGCGGTGCTGATCACCGGAGCGGAATTGCTTGAACCCGGCACAGCGCTGTCGCGCGGGCAGATCCCGGAAACCAACTCGCTGCTCATGGCAGGGCTGCTGGCCGAATCCGGCATCCAGGCAACCACCGTGGTGCACTGCGTGGATGACACCGCAGCGGTACGCGAACAGCTTGAGGTGCTTGGATCAACCCATGATGTCGTCCTGAGCACTGGGGGAGTCGGCCCGGGCGCCTATGACGTGATGCGCCAGGTGCTGGATGCCGAACCCGGGGTGCAGGCGGCCCGGGTGAAGATTCGCCCCGGCCAGCCGCAATGCGCTGGACGCTTGCAGGCTGGCGCGATGGTCTTCGCCCTGCCCGGAAACCCGGTCAGCGCAGCGGTCAGCTTCGAATTATTCGTGCGCCCCTGCCTGCGGGCCATGCAAGGGCACCGCGAGGTGCTGCGCCCAACCTTGCGCGCCATCGCCGCGGTGGGCTGGAAAGCGGCGGCCGGACGCCTGCAAGTCATTCCCGTCGTCTTCGAGCACGGGGAACAACTGCGGTGCGCCCCGGCAGTCCAAGCCAGCAGCATCTCCCACTCGGTGGGCGGCTTCGGCGCCGCCGAAGGCTATGCACTGGTTCCGGCTGGCGTCGACCGGGTCAACCCGGGCGATGAGGTCGAAGTACTGAGGATGATTCCATGAGCGCCGCACAGCTTCCCGGCTTCAACGCCCTGGTGCTGGCCGGCGGCAGGGGTACGCGTCTCGGGGGCGAGGCCAAGGCCGAAATCCAGCTGCACGGCCAGCGCCTGGTTGACCGCGTGGTTGCCGCGGCCCGCAAATCCGGCGCACGACGGGTGGTTGTGGTTGGCCCGGAATCCACCGGTACCCAAGCCGATTCAGTCGTCCGGGAGGACCCGCCATTTGCCGGTCCGCTGGCGGGAATCGCCGCTGGACTTGCCGAACTCGCTGGCAGCGCCAACGCGGAATGGACTATGGTTTTGGCCTGCGACCTGCAACGCCCGGTCGCTGTGGCCAGCGCGCTGCTGACGGGCTTCGGGCAACGCGGAGCCGATGGCCTGCTGCTGGTTGACGCGGAAGGACACACCCAGTGGCTGGCAGGAATCTACCGCACTTCGGCACTGGCGGCCATCTGCGCCCAGCTGGGCGCGGACCTGGTCAATGCCCCGGTGCGCCGGGCTTTGAATCAGCTGCAGTTGGCGCGGGTGCAGGTGGATGATGGAATCAGCAGTGACATAGATACGCCGCAGGCGCTGGAAAGCGCCCGCATGAACCGAAGGGAAGCCATGGCACAGCATCTGCCGCCAGAAGCATTGAACGATTGGCTGGAAGCAGCCGCCAAGGAATTGGGCTTGGACTCCGGCGAGGTGGACATCGCCACCGTGCTTGATGTTGCCAAGCATGTAGCCCACGAGGTTGCCCGGCCAGCAGCCCCGCTGAGCACCTTCCTGCTCGGACTGGCCATGGGCAGCGGCAAGGGTGAGCTTTCTGGCTTATCCGAGCAGCTGGTCTCGCGCGCCCACCGCTGGGCTGACGAGCACCCGGACGAATAGCCTAGTCCGGCTGCTCGCAGCCTCCCCGGAATCGCAATTCTCCGGACAGCCGGCAACCCGCGGTGCTACCGGCTGCGCCGGCCGCGGGTCTGCGGCGGCGTGGTGATTGGATCCCAGCCGCGGCGGATCGGACGGCTGCCGGCGCCACGGGAATCATCCCGCGAGCGGTACACGATGTAGGGGCGGAAGAAGTACGGGATCGGCGCCGAGAACACGTGCACCAGCCGGGTGAACGGCCACAACGCGAACAGCAGGCAAGCGGTGATCACATGCAGCTGGAAGAAGAGCGGCACCTCCAGCATCATTTCCGGGTGCGGCTGGAAGATGATCATCTGCCGGATCCACGGCGAGATCGATTCGCGGTAGGAATAGCCTGGCCCGAAGACCTGGTACACGACCGTCGCCAAGGTGCCGAAGAACAGCGTGGCTCCCAGGAACACGTACATGATCTTGTCCATCGGGGTCGTGGCGAGGAAGACCGGGCCCACCGTGCGGCGGCGGTAGATCAGGATCGCCAGGCCGGCCAGTGTCAGGATGGCCGCCGCGGTACCGAGCCAGGTGGCGCCGAGGTGGTAGATGTGCTCGTTGATCCCGATGGCGTACAGCCATTCGCGTGGAATCAGCAGGCCGACCACGTGCCCGGCGATCACCATCAGGATGCCCAGGTGGAACATGGGCGAGCCCCAGCGCAGCAGCCGGTTCTCATAGGTTTGGCTCGACCGCGTGGTCCAGCCGAATTTGTCGTAGCGGTAGCGCCAGATATGGCCGACGATGAACACCACCGCGCAGGCATAGGGCAGCACGACCCAGAGCAGAATCGCTGACGTACTCATCCGTTCCCCCTCGGGCTGAATGGCGGAAGATTTCCCAGGAAGGACAGACCGACGGTTTCCGTCGGCGGTCCCTCGCTGACCAGGGCCAGCACCCGTTCCTGGGTTTCCTGGTCGACTGGCGGCAAGGACAGGGTGATGCAGCGGACCAGGACAGCCCAGTGGCTGTCCATGGATTCAAGTGCCGCGCGCAGCACCTCGATGCCCTCGATGTGCGCCGCGAGCAGCGCCTCGGCGATCGGGTCATCGCTGCGTGCGGAGAATTCCAGCACGGCCGGCAAATAGTCCGGCAGCTCCTCGGCCTCGAATTCCCAGCCCGCGGCCCGGTAGGCCTCGATGAAGGTCACCAGCGCGGTGCCGCGCTTGCGGGTATCCCCGGTGGCGAAATAGCTCAGGTACAGGCTGCACTTGCGCTTCAAATCGAAGGTCTGCACGTAGCGGCGCTGCACCTCGGCGGCACCCAGCTCGGTGGAGGCATCGATGAATTCGGCCAGCAGGCCGGCCAGCGGCTTCGGCACCGCACCCAGATGGCGCTCCAGCTCCGGCAGCCGGGCGAACCATGCCGCGTCCGGGTAATCCAGCAGCAGGGAGACCAGCATGTGCACCTGGGCGCGTTCCCCGCGGGCCATGGGAACCGGTTCGAGGGCGCCCGGCAGCCGGCGGCGCGGGGTGCCCCGGTTGAACAGTCGTGGAATCACTTTTCATCCTCCGGTGGAAAGAGTCCCTCGGGCCGGCCGTTGCCGTCCCAGTTCAGCAGGTTCACGCGTCCCGGGCTGGAAGGCCGGTCCGCGGTCTGCCGGTTCTTCAGCGAGTGGAAATTCTCCACCGCCACCGGCACCGACTCGCCCGAGGAGGAGCCGAACGGGCCGGCCCCGCCCATGCCAGGGCCGTCCTCGAAGTCCAGCGAGCAGCCCATTTCCTCCAGGTCGTGCGCCTGCTCTGCGTGGGCCGGCGGGATCACGTAGCGTTCCTCGTACTTGGCGATGGCCAGCAGCCGGTACATTTCCTCCATGGCCGGCCCGTCCATTCCCACCGCCAGCGCGATTGACTCGTCACGGACATCATCCAGCGAAACGCCGCGCATGTAGGAGCGCATGGCTGCCAGCTTGCGCAGGGCCAGGTCCACCGGGGCGGTGTCCCCGGCGGTGAACAGCTCGGCCAGGTAGCCGATCGGGATGCGCAGCTTGTCGATGGCGGCGAAGAGGTTGTTGGCGTCCTCGCCGTCGTTGCCGGTATTGGTGACCACGTCCACTACTGGGGACAGCGGCGGGATGTACCAGACCATCGGCATGGTGCGGTACTCAGGGTGCAACGGCAAGGCCACCTGGTAGTCGCGGATCAGCTTCCAGATCGGGCTAGCCTGGGCGGCGGCGATCCAGTCGTCCGGGATGCCTTCGGCGCGGGCGGCCTCGATGACTGCCGGGTCGTTCGGGTCCAGCAGGACATTGCGCTGGGCGTCGAGCAGCTCGTGCTCGTTCTTGACGCTGGCCGCGGCGGCTACCGCGTCGGCGTCGTAGAGCACCAGGCCCAGGTAGCGCAGGCGGCCTACGCAGGTTTCGGCGCAGACGGTCGGCAGCCCGACTTCCACGCGCGGGTAGCAGAAGGTGCACTTCTCGGCCTTGCCAGTGCGGTGGTTGAAGTAGACCTTCTTGTACGGGCAGCCGGAGACGCACATCCTCCAGCCGCGGCAGGCGTCCTGGTCCACCAGCACGATCCCGTCCTCGGCCCGCTTGTACATCGCGCCCGAGGGGCAGGAGGCCACGCAGGAGGGGTTCAGGCAGTGCTCGCAGATGCGCGGCAGGTAGAACATGAAGGCCTTCTCGTATTCGGCCTTCACCTCTTCGCTCATCTTGGCCAGCAGCGGATCCTGGTCCATGGTCTCCAGCGAGCCGCCCAGGTTGTCGTCCCAGTTCGCCGACCAGCCGATCTTCATGTCCTTGCCGGTGAGCAGCGACTTCGGGGTGGCTACCGGGGTGTGCTCGCCGGAGGGCGAGTTCAGCAGCATGTCGTAGTCGTAGGTCCACGGCTCGTAGTAGTCGTGGATCTCGGGCAGCTTCGGGTTGGAGAAGATGCGGCTGATCTTCTTGAAGCGCCCGCCATCGCGCAGGGTCAGCCGGCCGCGCTTGTTCAGCGTCCAGCCGCCGCGCCATTTCTCCTGGTCCTCGTAGGTGCGCGGGTAGCCCACGCCGGGACGCGTCTCGACATTGTTGAACCAGACGTACTCCACGCCGGTGCGGTTGGTCCATGCCTGCTTGCACGTCACGGAGCACGTATGGCAGCCGATGCACTTGTCCAGGTTCATCACCATGGACATCTGGGCCATGACCTTCATCGGTACTGCACCTCCTGGTTGCGGCGGCGGATCGTGGTGACCTCGTCGCGCTGGTTTCCGGTGGGTCCGAGATAGTTGAACGCCCAGGCCAGCTGGCCGTAGCCGCCAATCAGGTGGCTGGGCTTCATCAGGATGCGGGTCAGCGAGTTGTGGATGCCGCCGCGCTTGCCGCTGGTTTCCGCGATCGGCACATCCACCGTGCGGTCCTTGGCGTGGTACATGTACACCGTGCCCTCGGGCATGCGGTGCGAGACGATCGCACGGGCCACCACCACGCCGTTGCGGTTGTATGACTCGATCCACTCGTTGTCCTTCACCCCGATTTTCGCCGCGTCCTGCGGGGACATCCAGATGGTGGGCCCTCCGCGGGAGAGCGAGAGCATGAACAGGTTGTCCTGGTACTCGGAGTGGATGGACCACTTCGAGTGCGGGGTCAGGTAGCGCACGGCGACCTCGGCATTGCCCGACTCATGCTGTCCGGTGGCGCCCAGCTTGGCGTCGTTGAACAGCCGGTGCATGTCCAGCGGCGGCCGGTAGACCGGCAGCGACTCGCCCAGTTCCTGCATCCAGTCGTGGTCCAGGTAGAAGTGCATCCGCCCAGTCAGCGTGTGGAAGGGCTTGAGCTGCTCGACGTTGATCGCGAACGCGGTGTAGCGCCGGCCGCCGTGCTCCGAGCCGGACCACTCCGGTGAGGTGATGACACTGCGCGGCTGGACCTGCACATCGTGGAAGGAAATCCGCGAGCCCTCATGCTCCTCGGCCAGGAAGGCCAGCTTCTGCCCGGTATGCTCTTCGAGCTGCTTGAAGCCCGCGGTGGCCAGGCGCCCGTTGGAGGTGCCGGAGAAGGCGAGGATCATTTCGCAGGCCTTCTTGTCGGTGTCCAGCAGCACCGCGCCGGTGGCGGAAACCCCGTTGGCGTGCTTGAGCGCCTCGATCTCAGGCCCCACGCGGTAATTGATGCCCTTGGTGACCATGCCCAGTTCCTGCGTCAGGGGACCTAATGTGCTCCATTGCCGGTAGAGGTTCGGGTAGTCGCGTTCCACGA
The DNA here is from genome assembly GCF_008370855.1 of Glutamicibacter sp. ZJUTW. NCBI lineage: Bacteria > Bacillati > Actinomycetota > Actinomycetes > Micrococcales > Micrococcaceae > Glutamicibacter > Glutamicibacter sp. ZJUTW. The sequence continues at coordinate 452,610 of NZ_CP043624.1, forward strand.
CCTTCAGCTTGGGCATGCTCAGTCCCGGAACCAGCGGAGCGCCCTGCGCCACCTTGCCCTTGACGGTGGCCATGGCATCGGGGGTGTCATGCTGCAGCGGGGACGCCACCAGGTCCTTGCGCACACCCAGGTGCTTGGCGGAGTACTCGCCGAAGCGCTTGGCCATGGACCCGAACAGCTCGAAGTCGGTCTTCGTCTGCCATGGAGGAGCAATGGCCGGGTTGAAGGAGTGGATGAACGGATGCATGTCCGTCGAGGACAAATCGTATTTCTCGTACCAGGTGGCTGCCGGGAAGACCAGGTCGGAGAACAACGTCGTGCTGGTCATCCGGAAATCCGCGGTGGCCAGCAGATCCAGCTTGCCTTCCGGCGCCTCATCGTGCCAGGCGATGTCCGCCGGGCGGTGGCCAACGGCAGCTTCCGGGGCGCGTACCGACGCATCGGTGCCCAGCAGGTGCTTGAGGAAGTACTCATTGCCCTTGCCGGAGGAGCCGAGGATGTTAGCCCGCCAGATCAGCACGACCCGCGGGAAATTCTCCGGGGCGTCGGGGTCCTCGCAGGCGAAGGACAGCGAGCCGTCGTTCAGCGAATCGACCACATGCGCCGCCGGATCCTTGCCGGCCGCTTCGGCCTCATCCACCAGATCCAGCGGATTGCGGTTGAAGGTCGGGTAGTCCGGCATCCAGCCGCGCTTGATCGACTCGACCAGGCAGTCCGCGGTGGTGCGCCCGTCGAATTGGCCCTTGGCCAGCGGCGAGGCCAGCTGGTTGGCCGGCAGGCCGTCGTAGCGCCACTGGTCGGTTGCCAGGTACCAGAAGGCGGTGCCGATGGTGTGGCGCGGCGGGCGGTTCCAGTCTCCGGCCGAAGCATATTGCTGGTAGCCGGTGAGCGGGCGAACCTTTTCCTGGCCCACATAGTGCGCCCAGCCGCCGCCGTTCACGCCCTGGCAGCCGGTCATCATGGTCAGCGCCAGGAAGGTGCGGTAGATCGTGTCCGAATGGAACCAGTGGTTGGTGCCGGCACCCATCAGGATCATCGAGCGGCCGCCGGATTTCTCTGCGGTATCGGCGAATTCGCGGGCAATGCGGATGGCCTGCTCTGGCGGGACCCCGGTGTGCTCTTCTTGCCAGGCAGGGGTGCCGACGGTGGAGGCATCCATGAAATCAGTTGGCCACTGGCCGGGAAGGGATTCGCGGCCCACACCGTACTGGGCGAGCATCAAGTCGAAGACCGTGGTCAGCGTCTTGCCGGCAAGCTGCACCACCGGGACGCCGCGCTGCACGACGCCCGAGCCTCCGGCATGCTCCTGCCCGGCCTCCGGGGTCAGATCGAAGCGCGGCAGGCTGATTTCTGCCGTTGCGCCATCCCAGCTGTCCAGGTCCATGACCGACAGGGCAGGGGTGATATCGCCCAGGTCCAGATTCCACTGCCCCTTGTCCTGTTCGGAGTAGCGGTGGCCCAGGGTGCCGCGCGGAACCCGGGCGGTGCCATCGAGATCAAGCAGGGCAGGCTTGAAGTCTGCGTTCTGCTCGTCGGACATCCCGAGGTCGGTGGCGGTGAGGAACTTGCCAGGCACCGGGGTGCCGGTGGCCGCATCGATTTCCACCAGGAACGGGGAATCGGTGAAGCGCAGCATGTAGTCCTCGAAGGCCTTGGTGCGCTTGTCGACGTAGTGCTCCTTGAGGATCACATGCCCCATGGACAAGCCCAACGCCGCATCGGTGCCGGGCTGCAGGGCCACCCATTCGTCGGCGAACTTGGTGTTGTCCGTGTAGTCCGGTGATACCGTGACCACCTTGGTGCCCTTGTAGCGAGCCTCGGCCATGAAGTGCGCATCCGGGGTGCGGGTCACCGGCACATTGGAGCCCCACATGATCAGGTACTGCGAGTTCCACCAGTCGGCCGATTCCGGCACGTCGGTCTGGTCGCCGAAGACCTGCGGGCTGGCGACCGGAAGATCTGCGTACCAATCGTAGAAGGAGAGCATGGTGCCGCCGACCAGATTCATGTAGCGCGAGCCGGCCCCATGGGAGACCATCGACATGGCTGGGATGGGGGAGAAGCCTGCAATGCGGTCCGGCCCGTACTTCTTCACCGAATAGACCTGCGCCGCACTGGCGATTTCCAGTGCTTCATCCCAGGTGGTGCGGATCAGCCCGCCCTTGCCGCGGGCCTTCTTGTAGCGCTTGGCCTTGGCAGGGTCCTCGACAATCGATGCCCAGGCATCGACCGGATCCGGGTGCTCCTGCTTCGCGCTGCGGTACAGCTCGGCGAGCACATCGCGGATGTAGGGGAAGCGCACGCGGGTCGGGGAGTAGGTGTACCAGCTGAACGCCGCGCCACGCGGGCAGCCGCGCGGCTCGTATTCGGGGGAGTCCGGGCCAACCGAGGGATAATCGGTCTGCTGCGTTTCCCAGGTGATGATCCCGTCCTTAACGTAGACCTTCCAGGAGCAGGAGCCGGTGCAGTTCACCCCGTGGGTCGAGCGCACCACCTTGTCATGGGACCATCGGTCCCGGTAGAAGACATCGCCCTTGCGCCCTCCCTGGAGGAACATGGCACGCAGGTCGTCACTGGTGTCACCGCGGCGCAGGAACTTTCCCATCGAAAGCAGTGAATCAGCAACCGGTCCATCAGTGGCAGGCTGTGTGTGGTTTGGACTATCGCTCATTGCCGGATCTCCTCCAACTGTGGCTAGTATCCCTAGCTTCGTCTTTTGGATCGCGAGTTTCAAGAGTATTTTCCAGAATTATCCGTTAATGTTTTTCCCTGTCATTCGGTAAATAATTAACCGGATCAACTCTTCCAATTCCGTGATGGAAAGGAATAGACTACTGGCTTAAAAGGCTCTTCGACGTTACTTGAACCGTGCGACCAGGGGGTCCAATGAGCGCAGGATCTGACGCAAACACCACTGTGAATGAGCCCGATTTGCGGGGAGGATTCTTCCAACTGCTGCTGGCCACCTTCGCAAGCGCCGTGGGCTTCTGGGCATGGATGCTGATTTCACCGATCCAGCGTTTCTATGCCGAGGGGATGGATCTGAGCGAGGGACAGGTGTCCCTGATGCTGGCAACACCGGTGCTCGTAGGCGCTATCGGACGCATTTTCACCGGTGCGCTGACCGACCGCTTTGGTGCCCGGAAAATGTTCACCGCCGTGCTGCTGGCGACGATTCCGGCGGTGCTGCTGGTGGCGCTCGCCGGCAGCATAGGCAGTTTTGCGCTGTTGATTATCGCAGGAACTTACCTTGGTGTTGGCGGTTCGATCTTTGCAGTGGGCGTCCCCTTCGCCAGTGCCTGGTATCCGGCCAATAGGCGCGGCTTCGCCAACGGCATCTTTGGCATGGGAATGATTGGCACCGCCATTTCGGCCTTCCAGACACCTCGTCTGCTGCAAGATTTCGGCTACTGGGGAACCCACCTGTTCCTGGCCGGTCTTCTGCTCGCCGCCGCGATCCTGGTGTGGTTCTTGATGCGCGAGTCTCCGGCATGGAAGCCGAGCAGCCAACCGCTGTTCCCGAAGGTTTTCGGTGCATTGAAGCTGGCTATTACGTGGGAAATGTCCTTCCTCTACGGAATAGTCTTTGGCGGTTTTGTCGCATTTTCGACCTTCTTGCCCAAATACCTGATGACCATCTACCCGGAGAATGTCGACCCGATCGGTGCCGGTACCCGTACGGCGTTGTTTGCTGTGGCCGCAGTGATTGCTCGACCTGTCGGCGGCGTGCTGGCCGACAAATTCGGTCCGAAAGTCATTGCGCTGATCTCGCTGGCCGGCATCGTTTCGCTCGCCTATATTGTTGGACAGCAACCTGCTGAAGGCATCCTGACCGGTGTTACCTTCATCTTGATGGCTTCGGCCATGGGCCTTGGAATGGGCGCGGTCTTTGCTTGGATAGGCCCGTCGACACCTCCGGAAAAGGTTGGCGCCGTTTCCGGTGTCGTGGCGGCTGCCGGTGGCCTGGGCGGTTACTTCCCGCCGCTGGCCATGGGCGCCACCTACCATGCCGAATCCAACTCCTACGCTTTAGGTCTCTGGCTGCTGGTGCTCGTGGGAACTTTCGCCTTGGTGGTTGCCGGCATGCTGCGCGGCACCAGGGCCCGTGATGGAAAATGAATCGTGGAAGAACAAGCAGCGTTATTTGATGAGCACGGGCAGGTAATCGGGCAAGCCCCGCGCTCACGCGTCAGAGCGGAAAATCTGCGTCATGGCGCTACCGGGATTCTGGTGTTCAACCCGCAGGGCGAGGTCTTTGTGCATCAGCGCACGATGAGCAAAGACGTGTACCCCGGACTCTTCGATTTCACCGCTGGCGGTGTGATTCAAGCAGGCGAAGATCCCGACGAATCAGCAATACGCGAAGCCCAGGAAGAATTGGGCATCGACAGTGAGCTCGTGCGCTTGGAACCAGAGAACTACGCAGATGCGCATACCCGGTACCGGGCTTTTCGGTATTGGACGGTTGCCCGCGGGGAGCTCAGCCTGCAAGCTGAGGAAGTCGCTAGCGGACGCTGGATGGAGCATCGTGAGCTGCTGGCAGACATTGAGCGGAATCCCGGCAGCTATATGCCCGATGCTGTTGAGCTCTTTGGCCAATGGCTCAAAGACCTGGATGGAAAGTTCCCACCTGCTGGATAGATCAATCATTTGCGCGCTGGGTCAGTTAGGGTCTAGTTATGAAAACCCTGTTCATTGTTTCCGCGATCCTTTTTGCTGCGTTTTCGATACTATCAATTGGCGGGAATCTGCTGGTTGGCATAGTTGCAGCCGTGGCCAGCTTGTCTTCGCTGGCAGGTTTCTTCGTAGTTCGAAGCCGCGGGGCGAAAGCCTAGAAAGCCGGCTGCTCGTCGGACGGGCCATGGCATTCGCGGTAAACTCGATGACTATGGCTATCGGCGCGACTATGCACACCTTTGAAATCCAGCTTGCTGATGTGGATCGCGGGGTGTACGAGGATCTTTCCCTGCGGGTTGCGCAGCACCCTTCGGAAACCGATGCCTATCTGGTTACCCGCGTGCTGGCATACTGCCTCGAATACGAGGAAGGCATCTCCTTCTCGGCCGGCGGAGTTTCCACCGGGGAAGAGCCTGCCATCTTGGTCAAGGATCTGACCGGCCTGATCACCGCGTGGATTGAAGTGGGTGCTCCTGATGCCCAGCGGCTGCATACGGGAAGCAAGCGGGCAGGGCGCACCGCCGTCTACACGCATCGCGACCCTGCCAAGCTTCTGGCCTCCTGGCGTGGAAAGACGATCCACCAGTCGGAACAGATCATGGTGCGTTCCTTCGACCCCCAGTTCGTCGATGCGGCAACCCAGGCACTGACACGCCGCAACACCATGTCCGTCTCGGTGACCGAGGGGCAAATCTATCTTGAATTGAATGGAACGAATCTGGAAACGCAGTTCAGCTTGCATGAGATTGAGTAGCAAAGGTTAATCTCTGATTTAGCTCAGTGTGCCGCCGCCGTCATCAGCGAGCGGAAGCATGGCCGGTGTACATCAATGACACCAACGGAAGAGCTCCATGAAACTGCGCAAAATCATCCTCGGCACAGCAACCCTGGCTTTGGCCTTCACCTTGGCCGCTCCTGCAGGAGCCGCACCGATTGAACCGACTGGTTCCGATCCACTGATCATCGGCCACCGCGGAGCAGCCGGTGTGGCTCCAGAGAACACCTTGCCAGCCATCAAGGCAGGCAGCCGGTCTGGCGCCGAATTCATCGAGATCGACGTGCAGCTGTCCAAGGACGGGGTGCCGTTCATCTTCCATGACGGAACTCCTTCGCGCACCACGAACGTGGCAGAGGTATTCCCTGACCGCGTCAATGACCCCATCACGTCATTCACCTGGGACGAACTGCAGCAGCTCGATGCCGGTTCCTACTTCTCGGACGAGTTCAAGGGAACCAAGATTCCCCATTTCGATGAGGTCCCAGGTGCACTGTCCGGCGGTACCGGCGTCTTCATCGAAATCAAGGATCCGGCCAAGTCCCCAGGCGTGGAGAAGCTGGTAGCGGACGCGCTGGCCGAGGATCCGCAGTGGAAGGCGCTCGCCGACGAGAACAAGATCGAGGTGCTCAGCTTCGACGCGGCATCCAACCAGATCTTCGCCCAACTGGCTCCGGAAGTTCCGTTGCAGCAGCTGACCGGAACCGTGCCAACTGCCGCGGAACTGGCAAACTACGCGACCTATGCTGACACCTTCGGCACCAACTACCGCACGCTAGATGCCGCCGGTGCCCAGCGCGTGAAGGACGCAGGCTTGGGCCTGGGCGTCTACACGGTCAACGCCGCCGAAGCTGCTGACGATGCAGTGGCTTTGGGTGTCGAGCGGATCACCGGCGACTTCCCAACACAGGTGAACCGCCACCTCGATGGCCAGAAGGACTTCCCGGCCAACAACGGCGTGGTGATTGCCGACGCGGTCAATGACGTGCCTGGAAATGACGTCGCTCCGGAAAATGGCGAACACGTGATTCTGGAGAACTCCGGCAAGCGCACCATCGATGTCAGCGGCTACATCATTCGCGATGCCGCCAACAACATACTGGAAATCGGCAAGGGCTACGAGCTAGAGCCAGGCGAGCAGCTGCGCGTGTACTCGGGCCCAGGCACCAATAGCGAAGAAGCCTTCTACGTGGACGGTCCGGGCATCTTGAACAATGCCGGTGATTCGCTGGCACTGTGGGATGCCAAGGGCAAGCTCACCGATACCTTCGCGAACTAGCGCTAGACAAGGCAAAACCCCGGTAATCACTGATTACCGGGGTTTTCTGGCGGTGACGGTGGGATTTGAAAACTCCCCTGAGTAGGATTTCCGTCTCCTGATCGTTCTGTTCTCGCGTGTTCTCGCGGATTCTACTGAGTCCGCTCCTAAGCTAAACCAGTGATTGTTGCCTCTGGCAACTGGGTTTATCTACGCGTGGAGCTCTGCCACGTAGTTCATCAGGTCCACAACTTGCCCCATGCTCAGAGTGTCAATAAAAGACTCCACTACTGAGGGTAGAACTCCGAGGCTCGCAGCAACCGACATGGTGTCAGAGCTCGCCACGGAGTGCTCCTTGATTAGATCCACTGTGAGTAGCTTCCTTGCCGCCCAGCGATCAGCGACGCGTTCGGTCTTGGGGTGGTGCCCAGAATGCCCGAAGTGGGCGTGGCCCAGTTCGTGAGCGAATGTTGTTACCAGCTGGGGCATCCCCATGCCAGGGCGCAATGTGATGAGTCGGAAACGGTGTTCATACACACCCCACATCGTGCCGGGAGGGTGCGCGTATCGCACCCGCACCCCCATTTCGTGAGCTAACTGCTCAAGGTTCGTTAGGTAAATCGTCAAATCCAATGTTCGGTTCAGCCGGCCGAGCGGCCAAGTCGTATCTGTTCTTTCTAACATCCTCGTCGGACATGTTGGAGTAATCCGGAAGTCCGTCACTATCCACGGGTACGCGCTCGTCAATAGCAGAGGAAAGTTTGTGCACGAGTGACTGAAGCTTCTCCGCCCTCCGCTCGATTTCAGCAAGCAATGCCTTAGTCGAGAATGGGCGCAGAACATCCTCGACAGAGAGGCCCGAGGCTTGGGCCTGATCGTTATACCCAAGGATTTCAGCTTGGCGTTCTAGCCACTCGTTTTCCTGCTTTGCGCCCTCCGGGGTTTCGAGGTATCTAATCCTCCCAGCTTCGGCTATTGCGCTGTTGAAGCCCGGCCCGAGCTTGCTAAGCACGAGGCTTTCCCTATGCTGCGGAATGCCATTCTTTTCCCAGTTGGCGATTGTGCGACCGGAGACGCCGATCCTTTCGGCCATTTCGTCACGGGTAAGTCCGTCCGCGTGCCGTGCGAGTTGTAATGCCAATCCATCAATGTTCATAGCTACATCTTGGCAACATTTGACAACTTTTGCAAGTCTGGAAGCGCGGATTCTCGCGGTTCTTGAAATTAGTTCATTGCCAAACTTGCCATAGTTTCCAAACCGTGCCTAAGATTGACCCATGAACAACACCGATGTAATTACGCCAAGCTGCAACTTCAAGTTGCGACTCAATGGCACCGCAGTCCGAGTTATCCGCGAGTTTCAGGGGGTCAAGGCGGCGGAGCTCGCCAAGCGGATCTCAGTAACTCCTGGTTATCTTTCCCGGTTGGAGCAAGGAACGCGACAGACCGGAGTGGAAAATATAGCCAAAATAGCAAACGCTCTCGGAATTCCCCGTGAAGCAATCAGCTACCCAGATTTCGTACAGTCGGTGGCAGCATGACAGCCGAAGCTGAAACGCCACACTTCCGCAGTCCTGAAGAAGTCGCCCCCGGTCTCGGGATGACAAAGACGGAACTCCGAAGGTACGCCAAAGAATCCGGGCACTTCACCACACTCAGCAAAAACCGCATGGCTCTCGATCCGGACGATATCGAAAACATCAAAACCTGGATCAAGACCCGCAACCAGCAGAACCGCAAGCAAGACCCCTTCGCCTAATCAGGCATCACACCACCTTTTGTATTACCCGCTTGTCTTTCGAGACTCGCGTTTCCTAGGGAGAGCTCTATGTATATCGCCTGTGACCGCAGCGCCAAGAAGAACGACATTCGTGACTGGCTGATCATTCTGGCCGGCGACAACGGCGAGACGCTTTCCAAGGCACGCGCTGACAAGCTGGCCAACAAGTTCAAGAAGGGCTTGTTTGATCCTGAACTTGAGCGGGTCATTCAGTATTCAGATCCGACCGGAGAAACGGCAGTCAATAAGGTGCTTGCCGCCGCATAAAGGAAAACCCCAGCCTGCACGCTGGGGTTTCGTGTTTCTAAGGAGAAACGAAATGAACAATAACAGTCTACAGCCATTCGAGTTCAACGGCTCGGAGGTTCGAACGATTCTTGTTGACGATGAGCCGTGGTTCGTTGCTTCGGACGTTGCGAAGATCCTCGGATATCGCATGGCATCCGACATGACCCGTCGCCTTGATGAAGAAGATAAGGGTACGCGCTCAGTGCGTACCCCCTCAGGCGAACAGCAGATGACCGTAATCAACGAGCCTGGACTTTACGTCGCAGTTCTCGGGTCGCATGTTGAGGGCGCTAAGAAGTTCAAACGGTGGGTCACTGCCGATGTTTTGCCAGCCATTCGTAAATCCGGTTCGTATTCGGTAGCCCCGCAGGTTCCGCAGTCGTATGCGGAGGCGTTGCGTGAGCTTGCCAGCAGTGTTGAAGCACGGGAACTGGCTGAGGCACGCGCACGAGAGTTGGAAGCTCCTGCCCGGTCATGGTCGGTGCTAGCTGAAGCTCACGGCGACTACAGCGTGGATGAGGCCGCGAAGATGCTGTCACGTGATGACAGGATCACGACTGGCCGGCAACGCTTGTTCGGATTCATGGAGTCGCTGGGCTGGATCTACCGGCATGGTTCCCGTAATCGTTGGCACGCGTACCAAGCTCAGGTTGATTGTGGGCGGTTGGTGCAGAAGATGTCGGCTGCGTTCTTGAATACGCGGACGGGTGAGATGGAGAATCCTGCGCCGACTATTCGTGTGACGGCGAAGGGGTTGGAGGAGCTGCATAAGCGGATTCTTGAGGTGCAGGAGGCTAATCATGCTGCCTGAACCAATCCCGGTGTCGTTGTTGCCGTTGAATGATCCGCCGGCACGTCGACGGTTTAGCCCCGCCACAGTGTTCATCTGGTCGTGTCTTATCCCGTTCGCGGCCTTACTTTTTATCGTGATAGCAGACATGGAGTGGTGGTAATGAGTGAAAAGTTTGATCGTGAATCGATCATCTCGGAACTGAAGTATGAAGCATTGGAAGACCCAGAAACTGGTTGGCTGTCTGATCTTGCAAGCCGCGACCTCGAATGGGAAGAGCGGGACGAAGTAATTGTTTTCGGTGAGTGGGAAGGCTCTATTGATGTTGGTCATCTCGCTGGCATCGTCGAAAGCATAATCAGCAAGCGCACAGCGGACCTCACTACCCGCCTCGAACAGGCTGAGCAGGATCGTGTCAAACTGCGAAACCGGTTTGATGCTATGTGTCGGCAACGTGATGGATACCGGAACCAGCTACGCAAAACCGAAGAGCAGATACAGAAGGTGCGGGTTGAGCTTGGGTATATCCCCGAGGACTTCTCGGCACGCATCCGCCGCGCCCTGGACGGTGATGGACGTGGCTGAGGAACTGGACGTTAGATGCGTCAAAGCTAACTGGCTGGGAAGGCTAATGGGTGAGCCGCGATTCACGATCACCATTGACATGAATGACGTAACAGCAGTCAGCGGCACTGGAAACACCGTGAAAGGCGCGTGGGAAACTGCCCGCCGGTCGGCACGACTTTTCATGGACACAACGTTGCAGGACGAATGCCCGTTCGATGAACGCGGTGAACCAATCGGAGATGAAACCAATGAGTGAGAACGGCCTGCACAAGATCCCGGCCATGCGTGCCGCGTTAGAGGCGATCCAAGAACTGCATGTGCCGAACGTGCGTAGTTCGATGCTGAGCCTGTGCCATGGATGCTTGGAAGTCTGGCCGTGTGACACCCGCCGTCTCGCTGACCAAGGGTTAGGCGACAACCTAGCCCGCACCACCAAGAACGGAGAAAACAATGGGCGCTGATGAGAAGCACGCTGCCACCTACCACGGCGCGGAATACACGCCGGACACAGAAATCATGAGGTGCCTGTTCAAGATCGGTCGAGTGACGCGTAACCAGAACGTAGGCGGACAGCAGATGGATGCCGAGTTTGATCGTTGGCTTGAAACAGTCCGCGCCGAAGCGAAAGCAGAAGCATACAAGGATGCTGAGCGCATTCTCCATGAGGAAGCCCGTTGGCAACTCGACCTTCACCAACGCCACAAGGAATACCGTTTCAAACACTGCTCGGAACGCATGACCGAAATGGAAAACTGCATGACCGTCCGTGCTAGCCAGTACAAGGAGAATCAGTGACTGCTCATAAGACTCGTTCGTTTGAACGTCCTAAATTGCCTGTATTCCAAGCGTCCTGCCCGTGTGGTTGGGTAGGCCGTGAATGGTCGTTTGAAGCACCAGTACGGGAAGAACAAACCGAGCACAGGTGCGAACAATGAGCCGATACCCACACCCATACGCACAGCACTGCGACGCGAACTGTGGTTGCTGTGAACCTTTAGACCTCGAAGAATCGGGGTCATTTTTTATGCCCGAAAGCGACCAGGAGGCCGACTGTGGCGACACTGATTTATGACTTGGATGAAGCTGAGTATCACGCGAACGAGGCTCTTGGGTCGACCAGCATCAAGACGCTCTCGGATACTGGCATCAGCATGGCCGAGGTCAAAATGTTGCTGTCCACGAATGAGCACAAGCGCGTCTTTGATACCGGCAGCTTGGCGCACGCGCTGATCCTCGAAGGAAGCCTTGACCGGCTCGTGGAGCGTGTGGACGTGGACGCGTGGCGAACCAACGACGCGAAACAGGCGAAAGCCACCGCGTACGCAGCCGGGAAGATCCCAATCAACAACAGCGAGGTCGAAAGCATCCTACAGCCGGTGGAGCGCATGGCAGATAGCGTCATGAACCACCATCTCGCATCCTCACTGCTGACTGACTTCAAGCCCGAGGTTAGCGCGTTCTGGGAGCACGCCGGCACGCCGTTGAAAGCTCGTTTTGACGCGTACCGGCCAAACCACGGTCAGATCATCGACCTGAAAACAACCCGCTCAGCACGACCAAACGACGTGCGCAAGTCCATCAGCGACCTCGGCTACTACATCCAAGCGCAACACTACTTGAACGGCGCACAGGCGGCCACAGGCTTCGTGCCCGACTGGAAGTTCATCTTCGTGCAAAACAGCGAACCATACACAGTCAGCATCGGATCACTCGACCCCGAGTCACTACGGCAAGCACAAACACGAATCGACATTGCATTACGCCGATACCAGGAAGCCCAGTCATCGGGTAACTGGCCAGGCTACGAAACCGAATACACCTACGGCCTCACACCGTGGGAATCAATCAGAAACGAGGAAATGACCAATGAGTGAAATTGTCCGTGTTGAACCGCAGACACTCAGCATGTCTGAGCAGATGCAGTTTAGTGAGATCGCATCGCAAGGGGACATGGTTCCGCAGGCGTACCGTGGGAAGCCTGCTAACGCGCTGGTAGCTATCGGCCTTGGTCAGGCGATGGGTTTGAGTGCCGCTGAATCTCTTTATCGGATCGACGTGATTCAGGGGAAGCCTACCGCGTCCGCAGAGTTGATCGCGTCAAACGTCCGCAAGGCTGGACACAAGCTACGTGTAGAAGTTGACGAAGCGAACACATCAGTACGCGCAACGATCTGGCGTGCCGACGATCCCGAGTACCCGCACAGTGTTGTCCGAGACATGGCGTGGGCACAGAAGATGGGCTTGGCAACCAAGGACAACTACAAGAAGCAGCCGACCACTATGTTGCAGTGGCGTGCCATCTCAGCAGTTGCCCGCCTCGCGTGTTCTGAAGCGCTATACGGTGTCACCTACACGCCGGATGAGCTGGCAGACCTTGGCGAAGTGAAGAAGTCGTCACACGCGCCACAGCCAGCACCAGCGCATGAAGCACCCACGGTGCAGATGATCACGCAGGACCAGTGGCAAGAGATCGTCAAGGCGTGCGCCGAAAAGGGCATCGAAAACCCTGGCGCATTCGTCGCCGAAACACTTGGCCGGCAACTACCCGGCCCGAACGCAATCCACGCAGACGAACTACCCCTAATCATGAACACCATCAACAACAACGAAGGAGCCTAACTAATGGCTGGCGAAACTCTTATCACTGTGGTTGGCAATCTGACCGCCGATCCGGAAATGCGATTCACTGCGAACGGTGCGGCGGTCGCTAACTTCACCATCGCTTCGACCCCTAAGACGTTTGATCGGCAGACGAATGAGTTCAAGGACGGCGACCCGTTGTTCTTGCGCTCTAGTGTTTGGCGTGAACAGGCTGAGAACGTCGCTGAGACCCTAACTAAGGGTATGCGCGTAATTGCTCAGGGGTACTTGAAGCAACGCTCCTACGACAAGGACGGCGAGAAGCGCACTGTGTACGAGCTGGAAGTTCAGGAAGTTGGGCCTGCTCTCCGTTTCGCTTCTGCGAAGGTGACTCGCACCCAGCGCTCAGGTGGCGGTTTCCAGCAGGCACCTCAGCAGCAGTCGGCACCACAGCAGAGTCAGTCGTGGCAGTCGCCTGCGCCGGGGCATGATCCGTGGTCTTCGAACGCGAACGCTAACGGCGGGTGGGGCAACCCGCAGCCCGGCAACGACGAACCACCATTCTAAGGAGTAGCAATGAAAGATTTTCTCATACTCTTCTTGGTCTACTTTGTGGGCTTCTCTTTGATAGGCCTATCCATCGCGCTCGCAACAGGCGCACTATTTCCCAACGGGATCTAAGGAACAGCAATGGAGTCTTACGAGCTTTCCACTGAATAGCCGGAATCCACAATATATCCACAAGCGCTAACCCAAACCGGGTGAGCGCATTTTTTATACCCAAAACAGGGCTGGCTTCACATCTTGGGGGTGAGAAGCCAGCCCAAACCCTTTAGGAGCACATCATGGCACGCCGAAACGGTACCGGCACAATCAAACCCTGCCTCGACTGTGGCAGGCCAATCAGACCAAAACACTGGCCAGCCGCCAAGCATCCAGGAACTCTAGCGCACGCCGGAAACGGCAAGTGCTCCGGTTGCAACACTAAGAAGATCCGGGAAACACAACCAGCAGACGTGGTCGGTGTTCCTGAGCGGCCGGACACGGATTACAACCGTCGCGCACTCCTCGACTACTTCGCATCACGGCGCAAATTCCGTGTCGCGTTAGGGCAAACCGAATTCCCTAACCCGCTCAACCTGAAAGCCGAACCCGAAGAACCAACACCCATGATGCGCCGGCAACACCCATGCGGAACAGATGCCGCATACAGGCGGCACATCCGCAACAAGGAAACCATCGACGATGCCTGCCGTGAAGCGCACCGGATCGCCTGTTGGGAGTACCAGCAACGGAAACGGAAGGAGAAGAACAAGTGAGCTCATACCTTTACTGCGCAACCCCTCGCGGAATTGAGGAGCATTTGCGTGACGGTGAATCGTGCCGGGTTTGCAAGGACTGGATGAAACTGGTTGGCGCGAAGATTGTCGACGGCAAGGTGATCGCACCGAAGCCGAAACCAATCCCGGAACCGAAACCGAAGCCGAAGCGTGTACGACCAAAAACGGTACGGGAACCACGCAAGGTTGAACTCGCGCCCTGCGGAACCATCGGAGCGTACAACCGGCACCGACGCAAAGGTGAACCGATCTGCGACCCATGCAGGGAAGCGCAACGCCTCAACCAGAAACAACGACGTGACCGCATCAAAACCGAACGCGCAAACACCCCACTCCAACCCCCGGTAACCCGTGAGCGGTGTGGAACCCGTGCCGGCGCGAACTACCACCGAGACCACGGCGAACACAAATGCGAACCCTGCAAAGAAGCCGAACGAGCCTACGCCCGCGAAACCTACCACCGCAACAAAGGCCCAGCGAAACAGGGCGGCCGGCCACCAGCACCACGTGAGCACGGAACCAAAAAAGGGTACGACCAACACCTGAGACGCAAAGAAACCCCTTGCGAACCCTGCCGGTTAGCGAACAACACACACCACCGCATCAAACACCAGGAACGCAAAGCAAGGGAGGCGAAGGGATGAACGAAGTAGCTGAATGCCAATCCTGCTGCCGAGGCTCCGCACCCTGGTTCATGTGCAGAAACAAGGACTGTATCTGCCACAAGATCGCACACGAACTCGCAGTGAGCACACCCAACCGTTTATCCCACCGAGACCCGACAGCCAACCTCGCAGTTGGGAACGTAACCAGAAAGAACAACAAATGAGCACCCATGATTACGAGATCCAGAACGACGCACTTGGGGAACAGGGCGACTTGGACTGCATCGAACGCGCAGCCCAAATCCTCGCCAAAGTACCAGACCAGCCAAGCGACCCGCACGAGGTGGTTCCACCGTTCACCCGCGAAACCGTGCTCACCACCGCAGAACAGTTGATCAACGGAGACCGGGCGAAAGACTACGGCGACGCATCAGAAAACTTCCAACGCATCGCCAACCTGTGGACACCAATCCTAGGCGTTCAAGTCACCGCCACCGACGTCGCCCTATGCCTAACCCAGTTGAAGGTCGCACGCCTCATCACAAGCCCCGCACACAAGGATTCATGGATCGACGCCGCCGGGTACATCGCACTCGGCGGAGAAATCGCAAACAAGGAGCAGTCATGACCATCCAAGAAATCCTCGAAGCGCACACGCTTGAGTGGGTGGCTGATGATGTCGGCAATTACGAATGTGCATGTGGCTTTTACCCTGACCCGTTCAATGGAACAGACGTGAGCATTTATGATCAGCACCGCGCTCATGTTGCCGAGGTGCTCGAACAGCACATGAAAGAACAGGAAGCAGAAGCGGTTCGGGAAACGTCCCGATACCTTCAGCGAATCTTCCCGCGTAAGGGGTTAGTGAACCGTGCCTACATACTTGCGGACATGGAAATAGCAGCAGGCCGGATTGGGCGTGGACTACACGCCAACGGACGAGACAAGGACCAGTCATGAGCATCAAACCAGTAACACCGGAAACAGCGGAATCCATCGAAGCCGTACTCAACGCATTCGAAACCGCGTACTTGGAACAGCAAGCCGGCAACCAGTACCCACTCACACTGACCACAGATCAAGAAACCAGGCTGATCGCAGCCATCGCACCGCA
This sequence comes from Glutamicibacter sp. ZJUTW, assembly GCF_008370855.1. Taxonomy (NCBI): domain Bacteria; kingdom Bacillati; phylum Actinomycetota; class Actinomycetes; order Micrococcales; family Micrococcaceae; genus Glutamicibacter; species Glutamicibacter sp. ZJUTW. The sequence goes on from NZ_CP043624.1 coordinate 468,384, forward strand.
TCTCGGCACTGTTCCCACCCCGGCGAAGATCACCGAAATCCTCTCCGAAGTTCAAGAACTCCACCAGCTAGACGGCAGGATCTTCGAATTCGAAGGCGACGAGTACGAACCCCACGACCCCGGCTATGAGTACGTCCTCGCCGACCGCGAACACGACCGCAAACAGTTCATCCGATACCTCATCCACCAACAAATGAAATAAGGAGGCAACACTGTGGCACGCAAGGATACGCGACTGTTTGCACGCCTCGATCTGGACTACGCAGATCACCCCAAAATCATCGTGCTATCCGATGCCGCGTTCAGGGCTCATATCGAGATGATCCTCTACGCTCGCAAGCACATGACAGACGGGCGAATCCCTAAGCAAATCGCTAAGCGACTCGGTAGCGATTCGCTTAGCGAACTCTTAGCGAACGACCCCGAAACACCATCGCTCATCGAAAACGAGGACGGTTCCTACACTTTGCACGGCTACTCGGACATGAACGAGACCAAAGCAGAGATAACCGCCCGATCCCGCGCCAATGCTGAGAACGGGCGGCGTGGAGGCATCGCAAAAAAGCGAAACGCTAAGCAAACCGCTAGCGAATCGCTAAGCGAACCGCCTAGCGAAAACGTAGCAGAGACAGAGACAGAGACAGAGACAGAGTTAAAAGATAAAGCGAAAGTCGCTGACGCGCCTATTCGCCAGGAAATATTGGAACTCCTCGACCACCTCGATTCACGAATCACTGCCAACGGAGCCAAGAAACCGAACCGCACCAAAACCAACATTGATGCAATGCGACTGCTCGTGGACAACGACAAGCACACCGTAGATGAAGTACGCGGAGCTATCGACTGGGCAACCAATCACCACTTCTGGAAAGCCCACATCCTCAGCGCGAAGAAACTGCGCGACAAATTCGACACGATGCGCATGCAAGCAACCACCACCCGAAGCAATGGATCTGACGAACGCCTACGCAAAGGTGCCGAACTGGTCCAGCGAACCGCTGCCCGTGGTGAAGGCGCATTCAACTATGACCCATTCGAAGGGAAGGCGATTGAACAGTGAACGAAGTTGAAGTAGCTCAGGCGATGACTTACGCCAACCAGATTGACGCACGCTTGCAAACGAATGATGCGACCGTGGAAGTCTGGTGGGCCGGATTGCAAACCGTGTCTGCTGATGCGGCGCGTTGGGCTATCAAGAAGCACTATGCGGGGCAGAACGCGAACGGTGAAGGTGCGCACGTCGTGAACCCGGCAACGATCCGCAGATTGATCACTGCTGAACTGAACCGGCGTGAACAAACCGAACGCGCACTAGAGCCGCCCAAAGGACGCGCACCTAACCCGATCAGCTTCCGTAAGCGTGATCCTGAGCGTTGGGATCAACTCGTTCGACAAGGCGCTGAGGACCGGTACAACGAACTCACGAGGCGCGGAATAAAAGTAAACCCACCCAAACACATGCAAGCCACTCTCAACGAGGGTGGCCATTCTTTTGCCCAAGGGGGCGAGTCGTGATCAGTTTCTTTGTTCCAGGCACACCAGCCGGTCAGGGGTCGAAGACGTTCTACGGCAAAGGACGGATGGCCGAGTCATCCAAGAAGCTCAAGCCTTGGCGGGATGAGGTGACCAGAGTCGCCAAGCTTCACGCGTTGGACGCGCCGATTGATTTGCCGGTGCGCGTTTATGCAACGTTTTGGATTGAACGCCCTGGACGGCCAAAGTTCGCGGATTATCCGGCGACACCGTTTGATCTCGACAAGCTCTGTCGCGGTGTCGGGGATGCGTTGCAGCAGTCCGGGCTACTGAAGGATGATTCCAGGATCGTTACTTGGGTGGCCAAGAAACGCTGGGCGTTGGATACTCCGGGCGCGTCGATCAGTATCGAACCCGTAACCCCCGCTGATTAACCTCCCACGCCACCTAGGACGCACGAACAGCCCTTGAAGCTACCCGTGGACGACCCAACCATTTCTAGCGCCTTAAATTAACGCACAGCGCCCCAACGTAGGGCGCTATTTTTCATACCCAAAGGAACCCCTTATGCCACAGTGCAAATACGGTGCAGCCACCAACAGCACCAACCCCACCAGCAACCCAGCCGAACAAGCCGTCCAACTAGGCATCGGTGAACGCACCATCCGCCGACACAACGCCAAACAATGCATCTGCTACGGAAAACACCAACCATCCAGCAGTAAAACCAAGAAAACCGAAGCGAAACCAGCCGGCGATGCAAAGCTCAGCATCCCAGTAGGCGAATCTGAGACGCACAACCCCGATGGCTCGTCGAACTACACCCGGTTCAGCAAGCGACCGTGGGGGCACGACGACTACCGGGCATTCATCGCCTCCCGTGGGCAAGACCCCGATAAGGTCACGTTCACTTGGGGCTGGACAAGCAACGCGACCGGATCTGGTTTCTGGAATAAGTTGAACAATGTTCGGCCTATCCCGGAGGTTGAATCCGACAAGGATCTAACCATTGAGGATCTGCCCGCGCTTTACGCTGCCGCTGAAGCATCAACACCACGCCCAGCAACAAGCACAGCGAAACGCGCAACCGTCATCATCTATTCGGACCCCCAGATCGGGAAGGTAGGCCGACGCGGAGGAACACCAGAGCTTATCGAACGCTCCACCATCATCCGTCGAAAGCTAGACCAGCACCTCGCAACCAAGCACCTGCAACGCATCCTCCTAGCCGACGCAGGCGACGGCTTCGAAGGCTTCGAATCAGGCGGCAACCCAATGTTCACCAACGACCTGTCACTAGCACAGCAAATGGACACCTACGGCACCGAGCTATTCAAATTCATCAACATCGCACACAAGCACGCACCCGTTGACGTCGCTGCGGTTCCGAGCAACCACACCGCCTGGAGGAACGGTAAGCAGAACCTAGGCCGCCCCGGTGACGACCTCGGACTGCTCATGCACAAGCAAGTGCAATACCGAACTGAAGACCGCAACATGGACGTTACATGGAACCGCCCGTCAGAGTATGACGAATCGGTCGCCGTGGATCTGCTTGGAACACGCATCGGACTCGTTCACGGAAACCAGTTCAACGCAGGGCAAGCAGTCACCTGGTGGGAGAAGCAAACGTTCGGTGCGCAATCCGCTGCCACTGCCGACATCCTCGTTCACGGTCACTACCACTCGTTCAGTGCCAACGTTGCAGGACGTAACCCTAAGACTGACCGTCAACGCTGGTGCCTTGGCGCACCAACACTCGACAACGGGTCTGACTGGTTCCGCACTGTTGCTGGCCGTGACAGTGACCCCGGCCTACTCGTATTTGACGTGACCGACGAAGGTTTCGACCTAGGATCACTGACCATCATCTCCGCCTAAACCGCAGCACCACCCCAACCCCGAGCGCCCGATGAGGCGCATTTTTTATGCAACGAAAGGCAAATCATGGAGAACATTCAAGAACTCGGTGAAGAGCTCATCATCACCAGCGAACGCCACGAGCAGCTAACCCTAGACCGGAAACGGCTCGCAGTGGATCACGGCCTGACCATTCACCGAGACAAAGCAAGCATCAAGGATCTCAAGGCAATGATTCAGCTTCTTGAAGATCAGGGCGCGCCAGAGAACGCAACTATCCGCGTAGATGGGCGATTCGCCAACGGAACCGACAAGGGGCATATCCGTGTCCACGTCAGCTGGAAAACCGAGGCCATCAATTGATCTTCACTTCTCGCACGTACCGGCACGCTATCCGACGGTCAATAAAGAAGGAGGCGAAGTTGATTGCAGTCTTTGATCAAGCAGAGTCCGGGCGCGAATCAATCGATGCCTGGCACACATGGTGCGCCCAAATCAACCACACCCGGCGACTCCAAGCCCGCAAACGAAAGGAACGGAAATGAGCACCACAATAATCGAGCTCGCCCTTCAAATTGCGGGAGGGCTATTCCTCGCGCTCGTCATCCTCCTGCTACTCGGTTCACTCATCAGGAAGATCGCACGATCAAGCAAGAACCCAGCCTGCTACATCATCGGCCACAGCATCAAAGTCGGGAGCAGGATCAACACCCGCGTCTATGCAGAGGGATGGGACTATCGCCGGCACTGCGTCACACGAAAAGAGCTTCTGTGGTCATGCACGCGTAAAGGATGCCCAAAGGAATTTAGGAGCCAACGATGACCTCTTACACGATTCAAGAGTCACCACTCGGCACGTTTGCGCTCCTACTCGGCACGCAGCTCATCATTCAGTCCACCGACCGCGAAGACTGCGAAAAAGTCAAAACCGGCCTCGAACACCGCCACCCAGACAGGAAAAACAATGCATGAGACATGGGAACGCCGCCAATGGCCATCGGACGTGTTCGGAAACGGAGATGACAACAAGGTCATTGCCACCCGCACACTCGCCTACGACGACCGCGACAACGTCACCCTAACCCGCGCCGAAGTCGAAGGCTTACTAAAGCTCGCAAACTACGAAAAGAGGACACCATGAGCCAGCGATTCAGCGACGCGGAACTAGCAGCCGAATTCTGGTTCGCATCAGGTGAATTCAACGCAGGAACCGAAGGGCTAACCGTCGAATGGTTCGGAGGCGAAACCCGATTCACCCGCAACGACGAAATACGCGCAGCACACCAAGTCGCAACACTCAAACGCTTCGCCACACTCCCGCACGCACACCCAGAAAACCTTGTAAAGACGTTCACAAAGGAAAACGAATGAGGTTCCTCAAACTCCTAATCAACCTCATCCGCAAACCAGAACCACCCAAAGACTGGGCACTACTCGAACTGGAACACGACGACACCGGCCAAGAAGAAATCCACATCATCCCACGCAACGACCACATCATCCACGCGATCCCCAACGACCAATGCATCTGCGGGCCAACATGGGAACAAGAAAGCGGAATCAACCTATACCAACACCACTCACTCGACGGAAGAGAAACCAATGAGTGAACCTCGATGCGTCTGCCGCAACCATATGAAATCGCTCAAGAACCGCTATTCGAGCAAAGAAGCCGCGCTCAAGCAAGCCATGTGGCACATGAAGCGCGCCCGCGGCGCAACATTCACCATCGTCACCTGCAAAACAGATCCAGCTATCTACCACATCATCAGCTCACGAGAGGCCAAAAAATGAACATCACCGCCAAAGAACTATCCGGCAACCACATCAGCAAAACCATCACCACCCCGATCGGCATAACCGGAAACATTGCCGCAATCGACCACGAAGAAGACGGCACATGGGTACATCTCGACCCGCCAACATCAAGCGGAATCCACACACTCGAACTCAACCCGGACACCCCAATCACCATCCAGGAGGACAAGTGATCCACTTCGACCCAATCATGGAGACCAGACCACACCAAGACCACTGCATCGACATCAGCTGTCAACCAGACGGCATCCACATCTCGATGACCGACAACGTTGCCGAAGTAATCAAATACCCAAACGGTGACATCAAAATCATCGGCAAACAGGACACGGAATCAAAACCGTTCTGGACGTTAACCGGTTACGACGGCTACGCCTCGATGTTCAATAAATTCACAGACGAACGCGAAGGGTTCAGCACAGCGTGGGCGTGGGAGGAAGCCGCGAAAGCCGCAGGGATTCCCATCCAACATGAGGCCAAAAAAGAGAGCAAGTTAGAGGCCATAATCTCGGACATACTACGTGATCACACTGAACACAACACCTACCAAGAGCATGACGCCGTGCTAGCAAAAATCATGCAGGCAATCCACACGGATCGCGACCACCTAACCATCCAGGAGGGACAGTGAACTACGACGAAGCACGAGACGCACTCGAAGGAATGTTTGCATACGACACGGGATCTATTTGCTCAGGCATCCATAATCCAAGCTTGAAAGCGCAGGCGAAACACTACCTAAATGCGCTCAGCCCACTAGATCAACGCACATTCCTGGCCAAGATAATCACCGAACTATGGCTAAGCGACCAAGCACTCGAAAGCGGCTACGGACCAGAGGACGCGTACGAATTCCTCCGATGGCTCGAAGACAACGAGATGCTCATACCGAAGGAGGGGCAGTGAAGAACTGGGAACCAATGGAAATCATATTCGGAGTGGTCGTGGCTCTAGCGATCATCTGTACAACCATCCTTGGGCTAGCGGGGGCGATCTAATGACCAACTGCACCACACCAGACTGCGGGCAAGACGCAACCCTCTACATCTGCAACCAATGCATCAACGACCTCCAAGCATGGCTGAGCAAATGCGCCGAAATCCTGCCCGAACTCGACGACACCATCGCACGACTCGACAACGTACGAGTCAGCAACAACGAAGGAGGCAACGGGTCACGTAGCGCAGGATCATCAGCACCCTTGAACCTCGACGCAATGCAACTCAAGATCAACCTCGCATCGCTCACCCAAACCGCCGAACACTACGCCAAAGACCAACACGCAGCAGGTATCGCCTGGACAATCCAAGACTGGTACACCAAAGCCGAACTGCTGATCAGCGGGCCCGAGGAAGACGCGCCGTCAGAGATATCCATCCTCCAAGCCCGCGAAAAGCTAGACAGTCAATTCCCAGAACCACTACCACCACGCGACTGCGCAACATGGTTACGGGAAAACGCCGGTATCAAGATAGCCGGCAGAACAATCAACGACTGGCATCACCGTGGCAAGATCCGCAAACACCCCGGCTCAACACCAAAGCGACCACTCTACTCAGCAAAGGAAGTCCTAGCCGTGCACATGACACGGCAACATGAATAGACTTGCAACCGTTTTAATGTTATGGAATAATCGCAAGTGCGGGTATTCCTATACCCAAACGAAGCTTCAACCTTTTTGGTTGGGGCTTATTTTTATGCCCAAACCGGGCATCGTGGCGGCCGTCGGGAGAACCGCCCAGAAACAACCCGACACACTACCATCCAACCGCTTCGGTGGACGGACAGCCCAGACCTTCCTTGGAAGCGTGGGATTACAACTGAATAGCTATCAGGAACACGAGCCTGATAGAGCGCTACTAGGTATGTCCTCGACCGTTCACGACGGGGTAGCGCACGACGGGTTCACGCCTAACCGCACGACTCCAACAGTCGTGATCGGCGGCCAAGTATAGACACGATCCGAAACCCACGGGTTCGAACGGGGATCTACAACTGCCCGCACAACTTACACAGCCCACGATGGGGTAGCGAGACGGCTACTGGACCGCCTCACCGCCGCCCGCGTCAGAACCGGACAACTGACGCGGGTAGCAACAAGACCCCAGGGGGTGCCATGACAAACCCCAGGCGCATACAAGGCCACACCCGGGACAAGATACGGGCCCGGGTCATACGAGAAGAAACCCACTGCTGGCTATGCGGCGAACACGTAGACAAGAAACTCAGGTTCACCAACGGCGTCCATAATCCAAGCTGTTCAAAGCCGAACTGCCGAGGATGCAAGCTCGACCCAATGAGCGCCGAAGCAGACGAAATAATCCCCGTATCCAAAGGCGGATCACACATAGACCGCAACAACATCCGCTTGGCGCACCGCATATGCAACCAACGACGCGGCAACCGTGACCCAAACCAAATCCGATACGCGAAACCTTTGAAAACATCTCGAAAGTGGCGCTGACAAGGGCAAACGCGACCGGGGCAGTACCCCCTCCCCACCCCGCCAACTTCCCCTCCGGCATAGTCTTATATGCACTCACAGGCATATTTCCACAGATGGCATCGGTTCATCCACACCTTGGAGGTGATCCTTTATGGCTGGCAAGAAGCAACTTCCTCCTGTTCGGATTGCTACTGATGATGATGTGCCGTTGGAGCCTATGAGTCTCGCTGATGCGATTGCGCATGGTACGAGGCTTGATGAACTTTATGCGTTGCGTCGAATCGTGTCTGCGCATATTGAGCATCCGAATACTTTGGCTCGCGAGATTGCGTCGTTGGTTACTCGGCAGATGGCGATCTCGAAGGAGATTGAGGAATTAGAGCTAGCCGATAAGCCGGATGCTCTTGGTAAGGCGGCTGATACTGATGACGCGAAGTTCGACCCGAGAGCGGTCTGACAAGCTTCACGATCTGGCGCGGCACGTAATTATCCCGGAGGGGATTGTTTCGACCGAATGGCCTTCTGTGCGTGACACTTTGGCTGAGCTTGGCATTGTCTTTGATAATTGGCAGCAGGGTGCTGGCCAGTTGATCCTTTCGAAGGATTCTGATGGTTTCTACGCTTGCACTGTTGGCGGCGTGACCATGAGCATCCCCAGGCAGGTCGGGAAGACATTTATGATCGGCTGGATCGTCTTTGCGCTGTGCATCAAGCATAAGGGGCTGACTGTTACTTGGTCGGCTCATAAGAAGGACACGGCTGACGAAACGTTCGACGGTATGAAGTCGATGGCCTCCACTGCGCAGATGGCCCCGCATATTGACCGTACGCCGGATAATGGGACCGAGCAGAAGATTGAGTTTTCTAACGGTTCTCGTGTGGTGTTTGGTGCTCGTGAGCGTGGTTTTGGCCGTGGTTTCACGAAGGTGGACATTGTTGTTTTCGATGAGGCTCAGATCCTTACTGAGCGTGCTGTTGATGACATGATTCCGGCGCAGAATGCTTCTCCTAATGCTTTGACGATCATGATTGGCACGCCTCCGAAGCCTATTGATCAGTCGGAGATTTTCGAGGAAGCTCGACGTGCAGCGTTGTCTGGTGATAGTGACGATTCGTTGTATATCGAGTTCAGTGCTGATCCTAAAGCTGATCCTGATGATCGGGAGCAGTGGCGTAAAGCTAACCCGTCGTACCCGTCGCGCACTAAGGAAAAGGCGATGCTTCGTATGCGTCGCAAGCTCACGAAGGATTCTTTCTTGCGTGAGGCGATGGGTATTTGGGATGAGATTTCGAATCGTCGTGTTGCTTTTCCTGCGGGTAAGTGGGAGGCGTGTGCGATTGAGAATCCGTCGGATGATTGGCCGATTGCGGCGATTGGGATTGATATGAATCCGGATCGTACGTGGGTTTCGGTGTCTTTCGCGTTTTTCACTGACGATGGTTTGCATGTGGAGCTTACCGAGACGGAAGCGTATACGGAGGGGGGTTCGGACGAGTTGTTGAAGTGGATCAAGAAGACGGCTCGCCGGCGTATCCCTGTTGTCATTGATGCTTATAGTCCTGCTCGTGTTTTTGAGGCTCCTTTGAAGCAGGAGAAGTGCTTCGTGCGGGTTCTGAGTGGTAATGAGTTCCCGCAGGCTTGCATGGGCTTGCATGATGCTGTGAAGGAAGGCACTGTGACCCATTTTGGCCAAGCTGAGTTGAATGATTCGGTTGCTGGTGCGACTAAGAAGCCTGTTGGCAAGGCTGGCGCGTGGGCATTTACCCGCGATGATCTTGATATTGATTTGACCCCGTTGATGAGTGCTGTTTGTGCTCACTTCGGGGCTGTGAAATTTGGTAAGAACCGCAAGGCTAAAGAGCCCGGTGATGGTCATAAGGGAATGGTGGTGCTGTCTTGAGTTCTGTTCTGAACATTCCTGGAATTACCGAGGATGAGCGTGATTTGCTCGGGCAGTGCTTGAAGCAGTTGGAAGATTCGAAGGCGATCAACGCTACTCGCCGCCGATACTTTGAGGCTAAGCAGTATGTTCAGCATTTGGGTATTGCGATTCCTCCGCAGTTGCAGAACTTTGAGACTGCGCTTGGCTGGCCTTATAAGGCGGTGAAGGCTCTTGCTTCTCGTGTGAAGTTTGATGGCTTCGCGGTTCCTGGTGCTGAGGGTTCGGCTTTCGGTATTGATCGCTTGTGGGCTGAGAATAAGCTTGGCATTGAGTCTCATCACGCGCATATGTCAGCTTTGACTTATGGTGTTTCGTTTGTCGCTGTTTTGGCGGGTGGTGACGGTGAGCCTGAGGTTGTTATTCGGGCCCTGTCGCCGCTGACTACGACTGCGCTTTGGGATGCTAACCGGCGCAGGACTTATGCGGCTGTTACTGTCACTGAGTCTGACGCCGGAAATATCACTGAGCTGATCTTCTTCCTTGAAGACAAAGTTGTAACAGCTAAGTTTGATGGTTCTCGCTGGAAGTCTGAGACGGTTGAACATACCCTTGGGCGTTGCCCGGTCGTGATGATCTCTTATGATTCGTCTCCGGAGTATCCTTTTGGGCGTTCACGGATCTCTCAGGGTGTCATGCGGATTACGGATGAGGCTATTCGCACTTCGTTGCGTATGGAAGTATCTGCTGAGTTCTATAGCTCACCGCAGCGTTACATTCTGGGTGCTGATGAGAGTGCTTTCGTTGGCCCTGATGGTCGCCCGGTGGATGCTTGGTCGGCTATTACTGGTCGCGTCTTGGTGCTCGGCAATGATGCAGAAAATGACGAGAAACCTACAGTAGGCCAGTTCTCCCAAATGACGATGCAGCCGCATGTGGATATGTTCCGCATGATTGCGGCTAAGTTCTCGGGCGAGACTTCACTTCCTACGCACACGCTCGGCCTCATTGGCGACAACCCTGATTCAGAAGAGGCTATCAAGGCTAAGTATTTGGAGTTGGCTGCTGATGCTGAGTCAGCCCATGAACCTTTTGGGGCTGCATGGGTTGATGCGATTCGCATGGCGGTTCAGATCCGCGACGGCGCTGTGCCTGAAGAGTTGGATCTCCTTTCAACTAAGTGGCGTAACCCGATGTACGAATCTAAGAGCGCTCAGGGCGACATGATTATGAAGATGATTCAGGTAGGAGTATTGCCTCCTGAATCTGAGGTCGCATTGGAGCTGCTCGGGTTTGATCAGTTGACGATTGATCGTGTTGTTGCTGATCGGCGTAAGGGTGGCGTTTCAACTCTGGTTGATCGCATTTTGAATAATCAGCAACCGCCTTCGAACGTGGTTGATGCTCAGCAGGCGGGTTCGAATAACCAGGGGGCGTAATGCTGATTCCTTATAGCGTGACGCAGAGTTATTCGTTGCTTCGTGGGGCTTTGTCTGATGCGGCTTTGGTTGATTTGGACAAGATCATGCGTGCGGTGGCTGATGAGTCGCCGGCTGTTCAGCGTGAAGCGATGATGGACTTGTTGCCGGCGCTTGGTAATCAGTATGCGTCGGCAACTGGTGAAGTTGCTGCGGTGTTTAGTGGCGAGCTGATGGATCTACAGGAAGTGAAGAAGCCTGTAGCTCCTGAGACGCTTGCTTTGCCTCCTGCGCAGTCGTGGTTTGCGCTTGCTGGGTTTGGGCTGTCTGATCGCGTTATGGAGCGTGGCGGGATGATGCTGGCGTACTCGCTGATCGCGGGTGGTCTGACTAAACGGCTTACTGAGTTCGCGGCTGACACGATGATCGGCAACGCGTCGATACAGTCGGTTCCTACGAGTGCTCAGCGTGTCCCTAAGCCTGGTTGCTGCGCATTTTGCGGGATGCTGGCGAGTCGGTTTGCTGAATACACTTCCACCGAATCTGCCGGCGTTGTGGGCGGGCGCGGGCTTCCTGTTGAAGCGACGATCTTGGGTTATAACGCAAGAGGGAACGCGATCCGAAAAAGTGGCGGACAAGCCCTTGGAGTCAAGACTCGCGGCTCTCGCGCTTTGGGTGAGGACTTCCACGATTTTTGCCGGTGCGAGATTGTTGTTGTCACCGAGAAAAACTATGTGCAATTGCAGCAGGGTGCCGATAAATACTATGAGGCTTACCGTGAATCGGCGGACAAGGTGAACGACGGCCTGACCCTGAAGGTCACTGACGTTAGCACTAAGGAACGACTCAAGAACAAGTACGAATGGGTCAACGCCGAAGGCGAAGCCCGAAACCCCAAGGAACGCACCGCAGACATTCTGGCTGCGATGCGCCTAGACCTTGGCGTGAAATAGACTTCCGCAGTTCTCCTGCGAAGCGGTTACGTGCACGTTAGCACGGTCCAATAAATGCCCGACGGGGCGAAAACGGAAAGGGGTGTATTCGGCATGTCCGAAAACACTGAAGTTACCGCACAAGCGGGAGAAGAAGCAGACGCTGTCGAAGTTGAGTTCAAAGCTCCAACTTCTCAGGAAGAACTAGACCGTATCATCAATACGGCTGTTGCTCGTACCCACAAAAAGTATGGGGACTATGACGAGTTGCGTGCTCAGGCCGCGAAGCTTGCTGAGATTGAAGAAGCGAACAAGACCGAATCCGAGAAGCAGGCTGAAAGGCTTGCTGCCGCTGAAGCGAAGGCCGCTGAGCTTGAATCTCGCGCCCTACGTTCTGAGGTTGCAGCCACTAAGGGCGTGCCCTTGAACCTTCTTGCCGGTTCCACTCGTGAAGAGCTGGAAGCGTCTGCTGATGCATTGATCGAATTCCGGGGAGAGCAGAAACCTTCTGCCCCTTCCTCGCCCGCCCTGAAGCGTGTCAACACTTCTGGTCCACAGTCTGTGGCAGATGAGTTCGCGCAGTGGTCGGAAAACAGCTTCCGCAATCTCTAAATAAGGGAGAACAATCATGGCTGGTGTAAATACCAACCGCACTACCGCAGGTGTACTGCTACCTCCACAGGTTTCCGCTGAGATCTGGGCCGGTGCTCAGGAACAGTCTTTCGTCATGCAGCGTGCAGCCCGCACTGACCTGCCAGGCGAGGGTAAGACTATTCAGATCATCACTGGTGACGGCGTTGCGTCGTTCGTTGGTGAGACTGATCGTAAGCCTAACGTTGAGCCTACTTTTGGCTCCAAGACCATGCGCGCATACAAGATCGCGTTGACTGAATCCTTCTCGGATGAGTTCCGTCGAGATAAGGCTGCACTGTTCAACGTGCTTCGCCCTCGCATGGCCGGCGCTATTGCCAAGACCTTCGACAACGCCGCATTGCATGGTATCGGAGCGCCAACTGGCGACTTTGACACTCTCGCAACCGCGCCTGAAGTAAGCATCAATACCGCTGGCTCGGTCTACTCGGGCCTGCTGGGCGCTATGTCGTCCGTATCTGCTGCTGGCGGAGACGTTACCGCTTGGGGCCTCTCGCCACAGGGTGAGATCAAGGTATTGGGCGAAGTGGACGGCAACAACCGCCCACTGTTCACCTCTAACCCGCAGGCTGATGGTTCCATCGGTTCGCTTCTGGGCCGCGATGTTTACAAGTCGCGCAATGTTTACCAGCCAGCAGGTGGTGTTGGTGCTGACGAGACCTTGGGCCTCGCCGGTGACTGGAACACCGCTTACTGGGGTTCCGTTGAGGGCATCAAGTACGAAGAGTACGGTGGCCCAATCTTCAACGCTGATGGCTCCCTGAAGCATGCTGGCCGTCAGGACAACATGTTCTCGGTCATCTGCGAGATCGAGGTCGGTTTCATCGTTCGTGACGTGAACCGTTACGCACGCCTGACCGGTGTTGTAGGAGCCTAATTTTGGCTCGGATCAAGGTGACTGATCCGCACACTGGCGTGACCGTTACGGTCAACGACGATTCACCTCAGGCTAAGGCTTGGGGTGAATCGTCGCCGGGTGTGGTGGCAGAACCTGTTGTTGATCCTGTTGAGGATGAACCTACACCGACACGCAAGAGTCGTTCCCGTAAATCTGGTTAGGTTGGTGGTGAGCCGTGGCTTGGACTACTGCTGAGGACGTTCTGAATGCGTGGATTGGTGACGGCGCGCCAACTGATCTGACAAAAGTTGATACTTGGATTGGTATGGCTGAGCGTCTTATCCGACGTGAGGTTCCTGATTTGCAGAGCCGCCTTGATGTTGAGGCGGAGTTGGTGCCACCTGTTACTGATCTGCTGGACACGGTGCGTGACATTGTTATCTCGATGGTCACTCGCGTGTTCCGTAATCCTGATGGCCGGCGCTCCATTCAGCAAACTACTGGCGCGTTTTCCGAGTCAACTACTTTTGGTGGCGATACGCCTGGCGGTTTGATTCTGACTGATGACGAACTGTCTGCTTTGCAAGGGAACAAGTCTGGACAGCGTGCGTTCATGGTTGACATGATCCCGTCTTCGTCCTCGTATAGCCAGCATTATCAGCGTGGTGGTTGGCAATGGGTATAGTTTCTCGTTTCCCTGCTTATTGGCGTGTTGATGTTGTGGTTATTCGTGGTGGTGGGCGTGATGATCGTGGTGATCCGTTGCCGGTGGTTGAGTTGCCGGTTGCGGGTTGTCTGATTGGTCCGCGTTCCACTTCGGAGCCTGTTGATCGTGCTGATCTGGTGGATGCTTCGGCGGTTCTTTACCGTGACCCTCAGCCGTCTTTCGTTTTTCTTTCGACTGATCGTGTTCGTACTCCTGATGGGGTTGAGTGGATGGTTGATGGTGATCCGAAAGTATGGCCGATGGGTGTCGAGGTTCCATTGAGGCGAGGTGCTGCATAGTGGCTTTGCATAAGGTTCCTGGGTCTAAGGGCAAGTACATGGCTGATGATCGTGGGCTACGCGAACTTGGTCAGTCGTCGGCGTTGGGTGATCTTGCTTTGCAGGCTGCTCAGCGTGGTGCTGCTCTTGGCCGGCAGTATGACCCGAAGGGGGAGTACACGGCGGAGAAGCGCACGGTGAAGGCTGGTTGGAAGCATGAGGATCGTGCTGGTGCTGCCGTTGTTCAGGTGAAGCCGGGGTCTGGTGATGCTATTCGCCGTATGGTGATGGTTGACGTGCTGATGGGGATGGAGTCTGGTCGTGGCTGAGGTTCTTGTTTTCCCTGATAGCGTGCAGGCTGTTTTGGATCTGATTGATTCGAAGGTGTTCGCTGGCAAGCAGGTTCGCGCTGGAACTTACTTGCCGTTGACCTCATTCGACAGTGAGCCGTTCGCGCTGGTCATTGGTGAGGGTGGGCCACCGGGTTATGTGGATCAGGTTGAGCGTGTGCGCATCCAAATCTATGGGCCGTATAACGATCCGCTTGATATTGCTAAGTCGATGCGTGCCCAGCTGGTGGGCGACAACATTGATACGCCGGCGGGGTTCATCGACAATATCAAAGCTGATCAGGTTCCCACGCAGATCCCGTATCACGAGACGGTGAGCATGGCGACGCTCATGCTGTCGGTCACTTCTAGGCCGATTCTCTAACTACTAAACATTCATTCTTTGGTCACCCTTGGGTGGCCTTTCCTATTTAAGGAGCCTATTTTGGCAACTGTAGAAGAGATCCGGCAGAACGCGGATCATCGTTCAATGGTGCGCAAGATCCAGAAGGCGTATGCTTTTCTGCTTCCGACTACCGCACCGCTTCCGACTAGTTTGTATACCACTGGTTCGCTGACTGATTTCAGTGCTACTCCGGGCGCTATCAGTGTTGGTTTGGTGTCTCCTGATGGTTGGACTTTCGCCCGTGAGATCGAGACTGAGGACATCAACGCCCTCGGTTACGGCTCTCCGGTCCGCACTGACATCACGACCGTCCCACGTTCGGTGACCGTGACTGCGCTTGAGTCGAACCGCAAGGAAATTCAGGAGCTCAAGTACGGCACCGTCATCACTGAGACTCAGGATGCCGCTACGGGTGAGGTTGTGTTCGATGAGCCTGACCTGCCGAACTCCAAGGAATACCGCCTCATCGTTGTTGGTGCTGACGGCCCAGCGGATGAGGAATGGATCATGGGTAAGGGTTTCCCTGCTGTGAAGCTGACCGGCACTGGTGAAGAAGTTTGGGGGCAGGAGGGCGCGGTTTCTCAGGAGCTGACCTTCTCAGTCTTCAGCGATGACGAGACTGGCGCACCTGTCCGCCATTATCTCGGCGGCACTGGTGCTGTGAAGTACAAGGACGTTTTGGGTTACACCCAGGCTGTCTAACACATTTTTGGGTGCGCCATTTCCCCCGGAGTGGCGCACCCATTCTTTATCCGGGGCACTGACTTAGGAGTCTAATCATGGCAACTCTTACTAAGGGTGACTTGAAGGTCACCACCAAGCTTCCTTCTGAGATTACGGCGTTGAAGTCGCAGGGCTTCAAGCTGGTTGATGAAGCTAAGCCTGCTGCACCTGCCAAGAAGTAACTAAACAACAACACATCCGGGGGAACACCAAATGACTGATTCACCAAAGATTGATCTTGTCCTGTCCGACCTTGAGAAGGAGATCCGCAAGCCGGAACCCTTCACCGTTGTTCTATCGAAGAACAAGCGGATCACGTTCAAGGACCCGTTTGGGTTCAAGCTGTCTGAGCGTCAGCGGATCATGGACCTGTATGAGGCTTCTCAGCGTGGTGACGCTGATGATCTGGACTTGTTGAAGGAGATCCTGTCTGAGGCGGACTTCAAGAAGTATCGGGACGAGGATCTTCCTATCCGCACGCACGAGGCTTTGACTAAGCGGGTAATGGCTCACTTCCAGGGTTCGTTGGGTGATGCGGGAAAAGGCAACGCCTAGCCGGTCTCCTGAGCCGGTTCAAGGCTGAGATCCGCGCCGACCTCCTAGAGGTATACCGTGTGGACTTGGCGCAGTGGGTGGCGGACGGACGCTGGGAAGCTCTGCTAGAGCTGATTGACCAGTTGCCGTCCGCTTCCCGACTGAATGAGGCGATTGCTCAGGATGATGAGGCGGCGGATGAGCTGGTGAAGTTCAGTGATCAGGATGATGCTGAGCGTCCTGCTTGGTCGCCTCGGGTTGCGGAGTTCAACCTTTCGAATATGTTGCTGGTGTCTTTGATCAATGAGATCAAGCTTCTTTCGCAGACGGTGATTGCTTCTGGTGGGGGTAAGCCTAAGCAGGTTAAGCCGTTCCCGACTCCGAAGACGGCTATTGATCGGGCGCGTGAGCGTCAGGATTTGAACTTGTTCCGCGAGATGCAGTCAATGTTCGGGTTCGGTAAGTAACTAAATATTCTGTGAGGCCACTCCTTATCGGGGTGGCTTTCTTGCGTTCCACGGAGGTCCCCATATGGCTGTAATCGGAATCGCCGAAATCGCTGTGACACCTTCATTCAAGGGACTGCAACGCGAAACTGGCAAGGAGATCAGCGGACTAGGTGACTCCGCGCCAGTAAAGCAAGCTGGCGGGCGAGTAGGTCAAGCCCTAAAGGGTGCAGCTGTTGCCGGTCTTGCTGGTGGCGCGGTTGCTATTGGTACTGCGCTGACTAAGGGCTTCGGCAGACTCAAGTCCATTGAGCAGGCGCAGGCAACGCTAACCGGGTTGGGGCATTCGGCGCAGTCGGTTGAGCAGATCATGCAGAACACTAACGCCGCCGTGAAGGGCACTGCCTTTGGTCTGGGTGACGCTGCGACTGTTGCCGCGCAGTTGGTCGCTTCCGGTATCAAGCCGGGACAGGACTTGCAGAAGACGCTAACTCTTGTTGGTGACTCGGCAACGATCGCCGGTGTAGGCATCGACCAGATGGGCGCAATCTTCGCTAAGGCGGCGGCGTCTAACAAAGTCCAAATGGACATCATTGGCCAGTTGCATGACGCTGGTGTGCCGGCGTTGCAGCTGATCGCTAAGGAGATGGGTGTCACTGCTGAGGAAGCGGCTGAGATGGCTTCTAGCGGTGCCGTTGATTTCGCGGTCTTCGAACGAGCTATGACTCAGGGCATGGGTGGCGCTGCTCAGGAATCGGGCAAGACGCTCTCTGGTGCCTTTGATAACTCGATGGCTGCGGTTGGTCGTTTTGGTGCGAACCTCATTCAGGATATTTACCCGCAGGTGACGTCGTTCTTCAACGCCTTCCAGGGTTGGATGGGGCCGGTTGAGGAGCTGGGCAAGGTCATTGGCCAGCAGTTGGGTGGCGCGCTCCGAAACTTCACTACTTGGGTTACTGAGAACAAGGACGCGATCCTTGGTTTTGTTCCGGTGTTGGCTACTGCTGCTGGTGGTTTGGCGACCTACTTCGCGATTACTAAGACGATGGCTGCGTTCAAGGCGATTCAGGCTTGGTATGCGGCGACGACGGTGGCGCAGAAGGGTTTGAACGCTGCGATGCGGGCTAATCCTATCGGTTTGATTATCACTGCGATCACTTTGTTGGTTGGTGCGCTTGTTTGGCTGTACAACAACAATGAGACGGCGCGGAAGATTATTGATGCGGCGTGGACTGGCATTAAGAATGCGGTGAAGTTTGCGTGGGAGCGCGTGATCAAGCCGGCGTTTGATGCGATCGGCCGGTTCGTGAAAAACGTGCTGGCTCCGGCGTTCGTTTGGTTCCGGGACAGTGTTATCAAACCGGTGTGGCAGTGGATTCGTGAAGCGATTTCCAATCACTGGAACGCGTGGATCAAACCAGTGTTCAACGCGATCAAGTTCTTCTTGACGAATGTTCTTGGTCCTGCGTTCAAGTGGTTGTATGAGAAAGTTATCCGCCCTGTATGGAACTTCATCGGCACCATTATCCGGGGTGCGTGGAATAACGTTATCAAGCCGATCTTCAATACGATCAAGGGGTTCTTGGAGAACACCTTGGGGCCGGCGTTCAGGTGGCTGAAGGATAACGTTATTGATCCTGTTTGGAATGGGATCAAGACGATTATCCGTAACGTGTGGACGAATGGTATCAAACCGATTTTCGACACGATCATGCAAGTCCTGAAGGGTGACTTCAAGGGCGCTTTCCAAACGGCTAAGGATGCGATTGACCGGATTTGGAAGGGTGTCGCGAACGTTGTCCGCAAGCCGATCAACTTCGTCATCGGCACCGTGTATAACGACGGTATCCGCAAGGTGTTCAACAAGGTTGCAGGCATTGTCGGCATCAACAAGCTAGATGCCGCTAACGAGATCCCGGCGTTCGCCAAGGGTGGCTTGCATAAGGGTGGCTGGGCTCTGGTCGGTGAAGAAGGGCCTGAGCTGGTTAATTTCGCTAACCCTGGTCGCATTTACACGGCTTCGGAGACTCAGGCGATGCTTGCTGGTCAGTCTCAGGCTCCTGCGGGCGCTTTTGACGGGTTGAACGCTGCCGGGGTGCTGTCTCCTGCTCACGCGGGAATTGGTGGCTTCTGGGGGAACTTGGGCGAGGGTATCAAGACTGCTGCTCGCAAGGTTGGCGACACGATGAAGAAGGGTTTGGATTGGGTGCGTGGCGGTCTGGCTAAGGCTGCCGAGTGGGTGCTCAATCCTCTCCTGGACAATCTTGGTGGTGATCTTGGTTCGCAGGGTTTCGGTGGTATGGCTTCCGGGCTGGCGAAGAAGGCTATTGAGGGTGCAATTTCGTGGTTGAAGGGTGAGGATAGTCAGGCTTCATCTGATGGTGGGGCGATGTTCTATGACGGGCCTTTGGGTTCGTTCGCGAAGCCTGCTAATGGTCCGATTACTTCCGGGTTTGGTGCTTCGCGTGGGCGTTACCCTCACGCTGGTATTGACTTCGCGGTTGGTATCGGTAGCGCTGTTCGGGCGATGCTGAATGGTGTTGTCCGCAAGATCGGCTGGAATGCTGTTGCTGGGCGTACTGGTAAGGGCATGGTTGTTGATCACGCGAACGGGCTGTCGTCGTACTACGGCCACCTGAGTGGCTGGGGTAAGAAGCCAGGCGACGAGGTGAAGGCCGGCGAGCGCATCGCTTCTTCGGGTAATACTGGTCGGTCTACTGGCCCTCACTTGCATGCGGAGTTGTGGAATGGTGGTAAGCCGTTCAACTTCATGTCGTATCTGTATGACAGTGGTGGTGTGTTGCCGACTGGTCTTAGCTCGATCGTGAATGCGTCCGGTAAACCAGAAGCTATATTGTCGAACAGTCAGTGGGATTCTATGGCGAAGCTTGCAAACCATGTTGCCAGCGGGCTGAGTGGTGGAGACAAATACTACTTGGGCAATGTTGGGTATGACCCTAATGAAATATTCGAAGCGGCTGAAAAGCGTAAGCGTCGTGCGAATACTTTGGCGGGTATTTTCTAGGAGGTACTGGTGCTTGGTTTAGTTTATGCAGTTCCATCCATGCCGCCTCCGATAACCTCTAGCTTCCGTTCACGCGTGAAAATTGTGTGGACGGGAGCTAATGGGGACGCGTTTGACCTGACGAACTGGCGGCAGGGTGTGTTCATTAAGCAGGATGGCATTGAGGGCCTCGGTTCTCCTGAGCGTCAAGATTGGGTTTCTGCTCTGTCGCCTTTCGTCCATGGCCAGGAATATCGTGGGCATACGGTTATAGCGCGAGAGATTTTCTTGCCTATCTACTTGTATGCCGATGGAGCGTCTCAGGCTTGGCATGATATGGACGCTCGGTTCTGGGCCACACTCAAGCCCGGAGAGCTGGGTACGTTGAGTGTTGAGACTCCGGGTGGCGTTAGGACGATTAGCGCCCGGTTCAAGGCTGTTGATGGCGCTATGCAACGTGACCCGTTTTATTTCGGGTGGGCTCACTACGGCATAACGCTGGTTGCTGATGATCCGTTCTGGTATGGGGAACCTGTTAGTCGTGCTTGGGCTCAGCCTGAGACGAAACTCTTTTTCCATAAGGTGACTGGTGAGCAGTTGTTCAATATTAACTCTGGTTCGGTTTTGTCTTCGGCGTCATTTACGAATGCCGGCGATGTTGAGGCGTGGCCGGTGTGGGAAGTTGAGGGTCCGTTTACTCAGATTGCTTTGGGAGTGGGGGCTCGGCAGGTGTCGTATGTTGCGTCGGTTGGTGCTGGTTCGAAGTTTGTTTTAGATAGTGACCCTCGCGATCAGACGGCGTTGGTCAACGGTGTTGATGTGACTGGCGATCTTGGTGATTATGGTTTCACGCCGATCCCTTCTGGCAAGTCGATGCCGTTGAATTTGTCCATGGCGGGCACTGGAACGGTTCACGCGACGATTGTTCCGCGCTTCTATCGGGCTTGGGGGTAATGCATGCTTGGCGATGACCTGCAAATTCTCGTGTATGACAAGAATATGGTTCGTCAAGGTTCTCTTGGCGGTGCTTCGTCGGTTGAGTTTTTCCCGGTGGCGAATGGTGTGGGGCAGGCCCTTGTGACGATTGCTCCACATCGGCCTAGGGTGGCTGATGCGATGCAGGCGGGCGCTCGTCTTGTGATTGATGTGCCGGGTGTTATTCGGTTTAGTGGCCCTGTGGTGAGTGCGCAGGGCGCTGGGCCGGGTGACGCTTCTATCACGCTCACCGTGAAGTCTGATGCTCGGATTCTCTGGGATTGGTTGGCATGGCCTAACCCTGCTGCGCCTATTGGTTCGCAGGGGCAGGCTTATGCGAAGTATTCGGGTAGTGCGGAGAAGATTTTGAAAGATGTTCTCAACGCTAACAAGGGGCGCTTCCCGGAGGTCTTGTCTGTTGCACCTAATTTGAATCGTGGGAATGTGATTCCTGGTGGGGTTCAGTTCCGGTGGCATCCTATTGCGGACCGGCTAATGACCCCGTTTGAGCAGGCTGGTTTGATCGTGGACGTTGCTCAGTATGATTCGCAGATTGTTGTTGATGTGCGTGAGCAGCAGACGGTGCGGAAGCCTTTGTCTGTCCTGTCGGGCAACCTTACGAAGTGGTCTTGGTCGAATGCTGGTCCGACTGTGACGCGGGTTGTTGCTGGTGGGCAGGGCGTGGGCGATCTGCGCACAGCATTACAGACTATCGATACGGCTCTTGAGTCGTCTTATAAGTGGGCGGTGGAGAGTTTTGTTGATGCGAGAGATACGGACGATCCTGCCGAGATTAGCGGTCGGATGGCCGAAGTTCTAGAGGATGGCGCACCTAAATTTGGGTTGACTGCTGAGCTGGTGCAGTCGGAATCGTTCAGGTATGGCCAGCATTATCAGGTGGGCGACAAGATCACGGTTGATGTTGATGGCCTCATGATCACTGACATTCTTCGTGAAGCACCGTTTCGCTGGTCGCATGATGAAGGCCTACAAATTTCTCCTGCTGTCGGCGAGCGCAGTGACGACCCGGATCTTGTTCTTGCTAAGCGTGTTCGGGCAATCCAAAAGGTCACCACAAATTTGAAAGTGAGTCAGTAATGGCAATTGTTTCTATTGGCTATGACGGCACTGTTGATGAAACACAGTGGGCGCAGATGGTGTCTAAGGTTGGGGTGTCTGAGTATGGCGTGGATCGTGCTGGGGATTTCGCCACGTCTATTATTGCCGGTGATCGCGCCGTAGCGGTGGCTCCGGGCACTGCGTGGGGTATGGGTGTTCTTGACGTGTCAGATAGTGCGGTGAGTGTTCTTCTGGATTCGGTCACCACCGGCTCTCGGTGGGATCTGATCGTTTTGCGTCGAGACTGGACCCCGCCTGGCGGTTCGACCGTTGTTGCGGTGGTGAAGGGGAGCTCTGCTAAGCAAATTCCTTCTGGCCGAAATATGGGGACTCCTGGCGTGTTGGATGATCAGCCACTCGCATTGGTTCGCGTGATGGCAGGATCTACCGCAGTTCAGGAGATCGTTGATCTTCGAGTGTGGTCACGTAACGGTGGGATGCTCTTTGCTAAGCATGACCTTGTACGGTCTTACACTGGCGCGATCGGCACGGAAGTCAACGTGGACGGTATCTTATGGCAGCGTACGGTCGGCGTGAATAGTACGGCTGTTTGGCAGAGAGTAGGCACGGTTTCGGACTCTGGTTGGGTTCGAACCACTTCAGGTTTCGCGCCTAACTTTGGCGGATCGGGTTCTTACATGGTCTACCGGGTAAAGAACGGTATGTGTCAATTCCGTGTCCGCTTCAGTGTGAAGAGCGGAACTGTCGATAACCCGTCAAATGGCAATATCGAAAACACGAAGATCGCTACAGCCCCAGTGCCATCCCGACCAGCTGATGACTGGATGCCGCTATCTAGCGGAGTCGTTGGCCCGGTGGCCTCCGGGACGATCAGCCCTAATGGTGACGTAACCCTCACAGCCGTCGCACCCGGTGAAGAAATTAAAGCGGGCCGAGAGTACAGCTTAGGCGGCATGTACTTCGTGGACTAATCGTTGTTTCCAAACTCAAAACACTTTTTAGAGACTCCAATATGGGGTCTCTTTTCATTTAAGGAGACCCCATGACATTCCCTTACCCGGGGCTTTTTGCGATTGACCCTACGGATACGCAGAATGTTGCGGCCAATTCTGAGCTGACTATTTTCGATCCTGCCGACCCGAATCGTGCACCTATTTCTCTGACCGACTCTGAGGGCCTACAAGTTGACAACCCGATGGCCACGAATGATAAAGGTTTCATCGGCGTGTTCTACGCTGAACTTGATGAGGTCGGGTGGACTGCTGCTGGCTTGGTTGGTGTGGTGCAGTCCTTCCAAGGGATCAAACAGCAGGCGCTCACTGCTTCTGAGGATGCTAGCGCTTCAGCGCTCTCCGCGACCGTGGCACGTGCCGACGCTCAGGATGCGGCAGCAGCTGCACAGCAGGCCGCCAGTTTAGTTGAGGCGCCTGCTGATGAGGTGGTCGCTACTCTCGTGCAGGGTGACACGCTCACCCAAACCGCTGGTGACGCACGTTGGGTGACTAATGAGGGTGTTGACAACACAGTCAGCGTCCTTTTCAATGCACCAGATTCAGCTGTACAGGTCGCAGCAGATAACCGCTACACCAAGCGCGGAGAGCTGACAGTTAATGTAGCTGACTTCGGTGCCAAAGGTGACGGCACGGACGAAACCGCGAAGTTCCAGGCTGCACTCGACCATATTGGTGACCTTGGTGGTGGAGAACTTTTCGTCCCGCTCCCAACTTTCGGCCAGCCGTACAGGGTCGGAAAATTCTATTTCCCACGAAACCTGAAGTTCCGATCTGCGCCTGGCGTGGTCTATCAGCGCATTGGCTTGTCGTGGGGTGGGGTGAACACGCCACAGGACGGAACCAGCCCACTCGCCAACACTAACGACCCCTACTCGGGCTACGGGAACATCACCATCGAAGGAGGCACCTGGGACGGCAGTGTCCAAACCGAGGCCTACACGCCCGGCGGATACAACTGCTTCTACTTCATCGCCGCAAGAAACATCACATTCAGAGATGTCACAGTAAAAGACGTGGTCACAAACCACTGCCTAGATATCAACGGTGTTGAGGGTTTGAGTGTCCAAAGGTGCCAATTCAGGGGCTTCATCGACGGAACCGCCGACCAATCCAGGGGATACACCGAAGCAATCCAGATCGGCCCATCCGACGATGACAACATCTCCTGGGGCGCAGATATCAACGGTGCTGCATCCCGAAACATCACGATCAGCGACAAATGCTTCTTCGGCGCTTCGGGCACACCTGGAACTCAGGCATACCCGGCTGGCGTAGGAAACCACGGTGCAATCAACCGCTCACGAGGACTGCTAACCGGTGGCATCAACATCACCGATTGCGACTTCGACGGATGCACATTCATGGGCATATCCGTGTACACGTGGGAAAACGTCACGATCAGGGACAACCGATTCAACCGATGCCAGCTCGGAATCCGGGCCAACAACTTCACCTCAGCTAAGGCATGGGACACGACGTTGCGTGACTGGGTGACAGCACCAACACGCGAAAATCCAGCAGACCTGACAATCTGTGACAACACCTTCACCAACACTGTGACCACAGATATTAGTGTGCTAGGGACAACCAGATCAGGCGTTGACGGCGCATGGGGGTGGATTAGCGACGTCAAGATCACCGGAAACACGCGTGTGCGAACCGATGCTGGGCGCACACCAAACGAGTTCATCCGCGTCATGCTCAGCAAGAGAGTCATCGTAGAGCACAATATTGGCGGGCAAGCCATACACGGGATCACCATTGCAGCCTCGCAAGACGTGATTGTGTCAAGGAATCACATTCGGGACACAGCCCAGTATGGTGTTCGTGCTGACAACAGCAGTTCGGTTGATGTTTTCCCTGCCTCGAATGTCCACGTCGAAAACAACTCTATTATCGACGCCGGAACCCACGGGATCGGAGTTAATGCGACTCTCGGATTCGAAATTATTTCTAATAAGGTGATCAATCCGTGCCGTCTAGCTTCAGCGACTGGCATCCTGTTCTCCGGTTCCGACGCAGGTCTGGTTTCTTCGAACAGTGTTGCGGCGGACAGTTTGCCGTTCGCTATCACTGGTGTTGGTGGCTCAGGCTCGACCAACACGAGGGTTACTTTGGACAACCGGATCGAGGGCGTAACAACCCGTCTAGCAGCACTGACCGGTACCGGAACCTCCTACGGCAACATCCAGTACACGTAGAAATAGTGGGGTCGAGATTCATGATCGCGGCCTCACTATTTGGTAGTTGTCACGCCACCGGTTTGGTAATGACTTGCCGGGGCGGGACCTACCTTATAGCAGGCCTGTTACCCCGATCTTTTCGAATAAGTACGACCATTCAGAGATCAGGCGTTCTTCAGAGAATCGTTGGATGACCTTCTTCGCGGTGTCGCTCATATTCTCTCGCACTGAATCGTTCGATAGGAGGAACGAACATGAATCGGCCAATTCAGAGATGTTGCCCGGAGCAACAATGAATCCGTCAACACCATTTTGGATAATATCTAACGGACCATATTTGAAACCGTAGGCTACTGGAACGCACCCCTGAGACATGGCCTCAATCATTGAGAGGCAAAATCCTTCATACTTCGACGGTACGAAT
This sequence comes from Glutamicibacter sp. ZJUTW, assembly GCF_008370855.1. Lineage (NCBI taxonomy): Bacteria > Bacillati > Actinomycetota > Actinomycetes > Micrococcales > Micrococcaceae > Glutamicibacter > Glutamicibacter sp. ZJUTW. The sequence continues at coordinate 493,801 of NZ_CP043624.1, forward strand.
GCAACAGCCGCTCCCGCGAAAACTGAGGCGGCATCTTTCGTGAAGCCCATTATGCGGGCTGATTCGGAAATGCCCAAATCAGCTATCTCTTTGCGGATAGAATCTTCGGTCTGTCCACGCCCGTATATTTCCAGACTAGCCATCGGATGGCGCTCAAGGATTCTTTTGAATGCCTTGAGCGCATCCGAGTGGCCCTTGCCATCATCGAACCGTCCAACAAGAACAATCTTGTTGGGGTCCCGCACAGTATCCAACTCTACCTTTGGTACATGGTGAGGGATAACATGCACATTATCCAACGCGCCGAACTGTTTTTCCAAGTCCAGCTTCTGCTCGTTAGTTAGTACAACCAGAGACGGAAGATCACGAATGCCAGAAATGAATTCTCGTTGGTCTTGCCTGATGGGGCTGCCATAGGTGTAGGGTGCACCAAGATGGCTTGAGTGGAACGTATAGACAACGTTCGCGCCCAAGTCTTCAGCTAATGAGTTTAGAACTTTCTTCCGCTTGCCGTATTCAGATATAAGAGTCGGTTTCACCGCAGACGCAAAGACGAAAGATCGGAGCCAATAATTGTACAGATCGTCGTATGAATTAAAATGATTGGTCGATTTGTCACGTCCAATCAGCCTGTACCTCGGAGACCCGTTGACCGATTCCTCTAAGTACACCCGGCCATGCAGGTCCATATACTGAATCTTGTACGGCTTGTTTCTCGCGTCCATGAGTTCGATTTTGCAAGGCCGCCCCAGCTCGTCGTACCAAGTTCGGTTTACTCGGATTTGCCCTTCATTCACCAGATGGTCTATGAAGCTTACGTTCGTTTCTGAACGCATCCAAGTGAAGTGTTGGTAATCGCCTTCGAGGTACCCTCGCCATACTTCTGGCCTGGTTGAATCCTGTACATACTCCCACCCTGGGGCTTCGTCATTTCTAGGTGTGACGTAGTCCAGGGGCGCGCTGAGCGGTTTCCTACCCGCAAGATCCAAGTGCATCGATCTAATTTCGATCATCCCACCGCTGAGTTGACCGTCGGCTTTCAAGCCTGCAACATGACGATCTATGTCCGGGATGAACTGGTCGATAAGGATTATCGATTTGGTCCCAACTTTAGCGAAAGCTTGAGCGCGACGAAGCACTGACATAGCAAGTCCTGTTGGTTGGTCAGGAAGGGGGCCAAACATGGCGATATGAACCTCGGGTAGCATGCCTAGATCTTCTCATGATCAATCAGCATGAGGAAATCAATTACTAGATAACGTCTGGCGGGCCGGCAGGCTCAGTCGCGGGGACTCAGACTCTCTAGCGGTTAGGGTTCTACGGGGCATCGCAAACAAGATCGAATAGTTACATATGGCCTCCACCTATAGGGGTGGGGGCATTTGTTGTATCAGAAACCCTTAGGAGGTTTCATGCCTACACAATGTTTTCAGCCGTCCCGTAACCCGCCCTGGGTGCGCCATGGTTGAGCAGATACCTTGGGCGGCGATAGGTGCACTCACCCCGTCAGGCATGCTCATGCTCGCCGTGTGGTTGATCCTTTCAGGCAAGCTCGTGCCTAAAGCAACCCTAGACCGGGAAACAACTCGTGGCGACCAGTGGCGAGACACCGCCGCGAAAAAGCAAGAAATCATCCAGGTTCAAGCTGAAACTATCCGGGATCAAGCAGTCATCTCGGAAACCGTCGCCAAGGTCATGGCAGCAGTTCAGGACGCTAACCGGGCTGGTGAGTCCACATGATCTTCTGGAAGCGACATAAGCAGGCAGGCAACGACGCTGAAGAAGCATTGGCAGCGAAGATCGAAGCTGACATTGAGCTTGCCGCAGTCAGGGAGATGCAACGCGAAGTGGCTCAGCAGTCGGAGAAGCTACGCGAAATCAACCGGCAAAATCATTTCAGCGAGGGGCTTACACGCTCGTTCAGGGGGAAGCCAGCATGACAGTTCAACCAACCACAGCAATCCTCATGGCGATAGTTCTGGTGGAAACGGTGATTGTGATGTTCGGGTGGAACTGGATCACTAAGGGCGCTTGGACTGATTTCCCTGCCGGCCGTGTGCTCATGGCTTTGCTCGGTGTGCAGTCAGCGATCCTCCTGCTGGCTACCTTGTCTGGGTTCTTCCCGGCATTCCCTGGCAGACCGTACATCTACCTCGGACTGTATTCGATCCTCATCTTCGTTGTGGGGTGGCTCGGGTGCACGATCATCCGAGAACAACGCAAGCACCGAGACCAACAGAAACACGACAAGGACTAGCAAAACTGCTAGTCCATTTTTTATGCCCGAAAGGTGGCAAGCATGGCTCTAACTCGCCTCGGCTGGGACGTACTCGAACCCAGCTCTAACCGACTCAAATCCCTACCCTGGATCACCGGCAAAGTCCGCTCCGGTGACGCTTACACGATCCTCAACGAGCTTGGCCGGCGCTTCAACAGCGAGGTGGAGAAGATCCGCAAGGACTGGTCTTGGGGTTACGCCAAGCGTCCTGTGCGTGGCGCGTCCGTAGCGTCTGAGCACTCTGCTGGCACTGCTGTGGACTTCAACGCACCCGCGCATGGTCTCGGCTTGTCTGGCACATTCTCCGGCGCACAGGTGCGTTCTATCCGCCGTATCCTGGCGGATCTTGACGGTGCTGTGCGTTGGGGTGGTGACTACGCCGGCCGCAAGGATGAAATGCACTTCGAGCTACAGGGTGGCGTGAAGAAGCTTGCATCTGTCGCCGCGAAGATCAACGGCGGAACCATTACCCCCGTTGCATCAAAGCCAAAGCCCAAGCCTAAGCCAACCAAGGATAAGTCTGGTGCGTGGCCTGAGAAACCACTCAAGGTCACTGACAAGCACACCGTCCAGTCCGATGCGGCATGGCGCGAACTCATGAAAGCCATCGGCTACAAGGACAAGGATCTTGGTCTAGCTCTTCAGAAGTGGCTATCGAAACTGGAAGACCCACGCACCGGGCGAGGCTACTACGACACCAAGCGGTTCAAGCTCGACGGTGACTTCAGCAACGAGTCAATCAAGGCTCTGCAGCGCAAGCTCTACGACACCAAGGGCGACGATGGTAAGCGCCTCTACAACGGCAAAGCAGACGGCAAACGGCAGGCAATGACAGTCAACGCCGAAATTGGATACCTGAATCTCAAAGCAAACCGAGGAGTGAAGTAAATGGCATCTCGTACTGTAGGACCAGTTACCGGCGCGGCAGCAGGAGCGGCGGCGCTAACCACGATTATTTTCTGGGTCCTCACCGGATTCGGAATTGACGCACCCGGCGAAGTGCAGGGCGCTGTAACCACTCTGCTGGTTATCATCGCCGGCTGGCTCGTACCCGCCAAGGACGAACCCGGCAAACATGTAGCTGAATAGACGAATTGACCCCGCTCATATCGAGCGGGGTCTCTTCCTCGTTAAGGCACAATAAAGTTATGACTGACCGTGACCCGCGTTTCGAGCGTATGCAACGTTATGAGCCAGGGCGCAGACCATACGTGCAAGTAACCGGCCCAGACCTCGGAAAATACCATGCGAGGGTTATTGGTTGGATACCCGGCCAAGTGTTCATCGAATACCCACTCAAGATCCGCGACTACGTGACCACAGGCCAACTCGACGTCGCATGGGTACCCACCGCCGCCGCCATACGCATCCGACGCACGGACAGTATCTGGTTATCCACCGAAGACGACCACGACTGGCACGAACACGAAGACCAGAAAATCAAATACCGGGCAGACCCATGGACCGTCTACCAACAAGAAGAAACCGGCACCACAACCGACTAGAATTCGCCTTATGGAAGTCATTGTCACCTACGAGCAAGACGGCGAACACGGTCGAGTGTCCGTCAACCATGCCGACTACTACACCGCCCGCGACGAAGCATTCAAACTAGTCCCAGAAGGCGCACAACGACTCAACATCCGAGTCAACTACGACCAATAAACAAACCCCGCAGAGAGATTCTGCGGGGTTCATTTTTGTTTAAGTGGCTAGTCCAGCGAGTCCGCCGCCTCGGCATCAGCATCGTTGCGCAGGTGCCCGTAGGTTCCAATCGTTGTAGTGATCGACTCATGACCAAGGCGCTCCTGTATCCGCATGAAGTCGTTTCCGGCGTCGATCAGCATTGACGCGTGAGTGTGCCTAAGGTCGTGCGGGGTAGGTCGCGCATGGAGCACTGGACGCTTGCCGCGCTCCGCTTTTACCAACGGGGCGACTGCTGGTGCCCAGATGATCCGAGAGAAGTAAGAGCTGGTGATCTGCGTGCCAGTTGACGGGACGGTGAAGATTAGGTTGTCGCCTTCAATGCTGTCCAGCCATGGCCTGAAGCGTTCTGCTGCGCTCTTGCTAAGCGTGATGTTGCGAGTGCCCTTGTTGGTTTTCGGTGCGCCCAACGGCTGTCCAACTTCTTTTCCGGCGTGCCGCTTCCAGGCTTCGCGCACGGAGATGATCAGCCGGCCTCTGCGCTCAGTGATATGACTGGGGCGCAATGCGGTGATTTCACCGAACCTCATCCCGGTGTAAACCTTCAGATCCACCATACGCCGATACACCTCATCTGGCATTGCGTCTATGAGAGCTTGAATCTCGTGCTTCTCTAGGAATACGGGGTCACGGGTTTTCTTGACGGACTTGGGGGAGCGTACACCCTCAGCAACGTTGGCTTTGACACGTGGCTTGTCCTGACGTAGCTCGGTGCGGATCGCGGCTGATAGGAGCGCATGAACGTTCTTCTTAGTCTTGGGCGATCTATCTAGCTCATCGAACCATGTGCGCACTTGGCTGGTGGTGAGAACGTCGATAGGTGTTTCCCCAATACCTGTACCGGTGAAGTAGATCCTGAGCATTCCTCGGTAAGTCTGCACTGTTCCTGGCTCTACCTCACCGCCCAGATGATCGATATGGTATTGCACTAGTTCACGCACAGTTGGCGCGGTGGACAACGACCTTAGCTTCGCTTGCTGCGCGATGTTCATGCTGTTGTTGTTCGCGTCTAAGAAGCTCTTGAGGTCTTTAGCTTTTTCTTCATCGTTGCGATAGGTGCGCTGCTGAAGTGTTCCGTCTGGTTCTCGCCAGACAACTCGGTAGCTATATCCGTGTTTGAGCGGTCGTTTCTGTATTGTCGCCACTTCTACCCCTGTCCTCGGCTGTCCGATCCTTAAGGCAACAGATCCGGGATTTAAGGCAACAAGCCAAAATTAGGTAAGAAAAAACCCCGGAATCACAAGGATCCCGGGGCTATTCTACGCGGTGACGGTGGGATTTGAACCCACGGTACGGGGTTACCGTACACAACATTTCGAGTGTTGCACCTTCGGCCGCTCGGACACGTCACCAGACCTGATAACTCTATAACGAACATCAGGTGAAAACAAAAACGAGAACGCTGTTTTTGGCTTGAAGTGTTCCGAAACACATCAACGTCGGCTCCTAGCCGCGCTTGCCCCGGAAGAATTCACGCAGCAGCTCTGCGCATTCGTCTTCCTTGACCCTCGAGTACACCTCGACCCAATGGTTCAAGCGCGGTTCACGGACGATGTCGAAAACCGAGCCGCAGGCCCCGGCCTTCTCGTCCCAGGCCCCGAAGACCAGCTTGGGAATGCGCGAAAGGACGATGGCCCCGGCGCACATGGCGCAGGGCTCCAAGGTCACCACCAGCGTGCAGTCCGATAGGCGCCAGCCATCGTCTTGCCCTGTGGCTTCCAGTGCCTTGACCGCATTGCGGATGGCGACCACCTCGGCATGCGCTGTAGGGTCCTTGACCGCCTCGCGCTCATTGCGGCCGGTGGCCAGCACTTCGCCTTCGGGGGAGAGGATAACGGCGCCGATGGGCACGTCATCGGTGGCTAGCGCTTTGCGCGCTTCAGCCAAGGCGAGGTCCATCCAAGCATCAAATTCGTGCACCATAGTGCTTTCACTTTACGTGTTTTGCGACGGCTGCCGGGCTCCGGGAGCGTGGATCACCGCCCGCTGCACTGAAGTTTGCTGTTTCCTTGGGCACACCAAAGACCTTTAACAGCGCGAAATCGAGGATTTCTCTCGATTTGGCCGAGGCGGTGCTGATAGATTTCTACTTATGCGCGTACAGGTAGTCGACCACCCACTGGTGGCACACAAGGTTTCGGTTCTTCGTGATAAGAACACCCCCTCCTCGATTTTCCGCCAGCTGACCGACGAACTGGTCACCCTGCTGGCTTATGAAGCCACCCGCGAGGTGAAAACCGAAAACGTTGAGGTGCAGACCCCGGTCGCCACCACCACCGGCACCTCGATTGCCAAGCCAACCCCGCTGGTTGTCCCGATCCTGCGTGCAGGCCTGGGCATGCTCGAAGGCATGACCCGCCTGGTCCCAACCGCTGAAGTCGGCTTCCTGGGCATGGCCCGCAACGAGGAAACCCTGGACATCATCACCTACGCCGACCGCGTGCCAAACGACCTGACCGGTCGCCAGGTCTTCGTGCTTGATCCGATGCTGGCCACCGGCGGCACACTGGCTGAGTCCATTAAGTTCATTTTCGAGCGAGGCGCGGAATCCGTCACCTGCATCTGCCTGATCGCCGCTCCTGAAGGTGTCGAGCGCCTGAAGGAAATCCACGGTGGCGACGACCGCGTGCACATCGTGCTGGCGGCGATGGACGAGAAGCTGAACGAGAAATCCTACATCATCCCAGGTCTGGGCGATGCCGGTGACCGACTGTATGGCGTGACCCCGCCGATTGCCTAGCATCAGCTAAGCCATGCGTCCGGAGGCTGCGGTGACTACACCGCAGCCTTCGGCGTTTCTTCATCAGTTTCGGGTTCGTCCAGCGGCAGGCGGACTTCGAAGACGGTGTCTCCCGGCGTGGAGGCCACCGTAATGCTGCCGCCATGGGCTTCGACGATGCTCTTGGCGATCGGCAGGCCCAGCCCAGTGGTGCCATCGGAGCCGGAGCGCGCCTTGTCGGCGCGGGTGAAGCGCTCGAACACCCGGGGGAGGAACTCGGGGGCAATGCCTTCACCGGTGTCGTGCACCCGGATGACCGCTTCATCGGTGTCCTCATCGCGGTCCACCGATACGGTGACGGTGTTCCCGGCGGTCGTGTGCTTGCGTGCGTTGGCCAGGAGATTGGTAATCACCCGGCGCAACGAGGCCGAATCGCCGTAGACGAAGGTCTGCGGGGCCTGGCAGTCGAACTCCCAATGATGGTCGCTCGCGGTCAGCCTGAAATCTTCGGTGATATCCGCGGTCAGCGAGCACAAATCGATCTTGCTGCGCTTGAAAGCGTTCTCTTCGTCCAGGCGGGCCAGAAGCAGCAGATTCTCCACCAGCGAGCTCATCCGGCTGCTTTGCTGCAGCACCCGATCCACCGAGCGCTGCCCGTCAGGGGAGAAATGCTCGGTAGCGGAGAGCAGCTCGGTGTAGCCGCGGATTGCCGAGAGCGGCGTGCGCAGCTCGTGCGAGGCATCGGCGACGAACTGGCGCATCTGGGCCTGGGATTTCTCGCGGGCGGTCAGTGCGGTGGCGACGTTGCTGATCATCGCATTCAGCGCATTGCCGACATTGCCCACCTCGGTGCCGGGGATGGCATCGCGTGCGGGCACACGCTGGGTCAGGTCCACTTTGCCCGAATCGAGATCTTCGGCGGCGACCGAACCTGCCACGGCGGCCACACGCTTGAGCGAGGCCAGCGAACGCGAGATGAGCCATGAGCCGGCCAGGCCTGCACCGGCGATCAGGATCAAGGCAATGAACAGCGTCAGCCACGCCATGCCGCGCAGCGCCAGGTCGGTGCCGTGCAGGGGCAAGCCGACGATCAGGATGCCGTTGGAGCCGGAGTCCTTCACGGCGACCAGGTAGTAGTCTCCCACGGTCAGGTGGGCGCGTACCGGCTTGAACTGCCCTCCGGCACGCAACGTGCTCAGTTCGAGATCCACCATCGGGATGGCGTCTTCCTGGCTCAGCTGCTTCAGTTCGCCGGTGCGTTCATCCAGCACGCCGCCGTTGAAGACGTACTTGTCGACGAATCGGGCGGTCAGCGTGCCGGCTGACTGGCCCGGAGCATCCAACCGGGAGTTCACCGCTGGCGCGCCCTGCGAATAATTCAGCGCGCGTTCGGTGGTGAGCCGCAGCTGGCTGTTGAGCTGGTCCATCAACGTCTGGCGCATGCCGGCGTTGTAGAGCAGGCCGAGCAATACGGATACTGCGGTGACCGAGGTCAGCAGGATGAGCAGCAGCTTGCGCTGCAGCGCGTGCGGCGAGCTCACCCTGGTATTCGGGGAAAAGAAGCTCATGCAGCCGGCTTCAGCACGTAGCCGACACCACGCACGGTATGGATCATCGGCTCAGCATCAACATCGATCTTCTTGCGCAGGTACGAGATGTACAACTCGACAATGTTCGCCTGCCCGTCGAAATCGTAGTGCCAGACGTTGTCCAGGATCTGCGACTTGGACACCACTCGGCGGGCATTGCTCATCAGGTAGCTGAGCAAGTCGAATTCGGTGGCGGTCAGCGAAATTTCGCGGCCTGCACGCGATACGTCGTGCGAGTCCATGTTCAGCACCAGGTCGCCGACCACTAGTTCAGCGGAATCTGCGGTGGCCGCGCCTGAACGTTCCACGAGACGGTGCAACCGGATCAGGACCTCTTCGAGGCTGAAAGGCTTGGCGACGTAGTCGTCTGCACCCGCGCCCAGGCCTTCGATGCGATCCTCGACCGCGTCCTTGGCGGTCAGGAAGAGAACTGGGATCTCCGGGAAATGGGTGCGCACCTTGCGCAGCACTTCCGGGCCGTCGAATCCGGGCAGCATCCAGTCGAGGACCAGGACGTCAGGGGCCAAGGAGCGGGCGGTCGCCACTGCTTCCGGCCCATCGTGGGCCATCGTGGCTTCCCAGCCGAGCATGCGGGTTCCCATGGTGACCAATTCTGCCAGCGAAGGTTCATCATCGACCACGAGAACTTTGATTGCCGTGCCGTCAGGGTGGGTCAGCCGAGGCAATTGCGAAGGTGAAAATCGAGATTCATTCATGTTTATCAGCTTGTCCTATTGCCATGGGCCGAGAATATGTTTTTGCTGTGTGCAAGCTATGACTGCAAATCGATTTTATGCGGAGAAAACCCAAACCGATAGTGGTTAATTTGGTCAACCCCTAAGAACGACGAATGATTGAAGCGTGGACAAGAGGGAGTGATGAATGGATATTCAGGCCTCTGAATGGACTAGGCGAAATGACGAAGTTCAATTGAAAGCTTGAGCATATTGTTTAGTTAAGCGCTTAGACAGTCCAGAATTGCCTAAAGTGGCGTGCGTCACGTTTGGAAACATTCGTCTCACTATGCGGACACGGGTGTCCATTGTTACTTGCAAGTTGTCAATGTTACGAGGAAACTAGAGGTGTGAGTACGGCGCAGAACAGCAAAGGCACCTCGAATAACGACCTCGAATTGCCCGTGATTGTTCTCAACGAATGCTCGGCGTCCTTGGCGTCCAGATCGAATTGCGAGTGATTCGCAATCCGGATTTTGGGTGTTATTGACGGGAAACCCAACTGCTGAACGTGGACGAAGGCCGCGGACAGCGCAAGCAAAACCCGAAGCATGAGCGCCAAACCACTTGGCCTTCGCACTAAAAGAGGAAAAAGATTATGTCGGCTGGTTCCGGATACGTCCACGTTTCAATTCGCAATGCGCAGAACCGCGCAGCAGCTGCCCAGCGTGCAGCTTCTGGCAACTATGCACCAGCGGGCTATCGCCCACTGCGCGCAGTTTCCAATGTTCATGAAACTCGTGATGCATCGCATCAGCCAGCTCAGGCTCCAGTGCAGCCAACCGGCCAGCCGAGCGCCGATACCTCAGCACGCGGCTTCGTGCTCTACGTAGGCCTGGATGAAACCGCAGCCCAGGCGCAGGGCACCTCGCTAGGCAAGCTTGCCACCCAGGTGCGCGCCTTCCTGGCCACCCTGTCGCCGCAGGCACAGACCCACGCCGCCGTAGCGCTGGCACCAACCAGTGCGCAGGGCGAGCCAATCGATGTTGTTCGCCAGGCACTGGGCGACCCGACGATTTCCCGCCGGCCTCGCGCTGAAGCCCGCCCATCCACCCCGCGCCCATCGGGTGTGCTGATTGACCTCTCGCGCCGCGAAGTCTACCTGGATGGCGAAACCCTGAACCTGACCTTCAAGGAATTCGAGCTGCTGAACTTCCTCGTGGAAAACGGCACCCGCACCGTAGGCCGTGAAGAGCTGCTGGAAAACCTGTGGCGCAACGCCGAAGAAGTCCCCAATGAACGCACCATCGACGTGCATATCCGTCGCCTGCGTTCGAAGCTGGGACGCCTGGCCAACACCGTGCGAACCGTGCGCGGCCAGGGCTACCGCTTCTACGAGCACCCAGAAGTGGTCGTCTGGGCTGCTCCGGAATACTCCATCTAGCAGTTGCTGACAGCAGTGGCGGGCAAACCGGGTTCGGTTTGCCCGCCACTGCTGTCTTAAGCTGGGACAATGAACACCATTCACTCCCGCAAGCTCATTCTGATGCGCCACGCCAAGGCCGACTACCCGCTAGGCGTCGCGGATCACGACCGGCCGCTGGCAGCCCGCGGCCACCGCGAGGCTCCCGCCGCCGGAGCCTGGCTTGTAGAGAATGGCCTGATCCCGGACTACATCATCTGCTCCGATGCGCTGCGTGCGCGCGCCACCTGCGCGTGGGTGCTGTCCGAGCTTGGTGAAAAGGGTCCAACCCCCTACATCGACTCGCGCATCTTCACCGCGGGCGTCTCCCAGCTGTGCTCCATCATCAATGAGGTCCCGGATACGGTCAGCTGCCTGCTGGTGATCGGGCATCAGCCGGTGCTGCAGGAATTGGCGTTGCGCTTGGCCGCTATGGACTCGGATGAAGAAGCCGTCTACGAGCTGGCGATGAACTATCCGACCCTGGGAACCACGGTGCTGGAAACTTCGCACCCGTACTCGCATTTGGATGCCCGTGATGCGCGCGTCACACATTTCACCGCACCTCGGCCTGCATGAGAGAAGTCTCATCAAGATTTTTCTAACGCACTAGTCAGCATGTAAATAAGTGATGATCTGGATGTATGAGAAGCAGATGATAACCCTCTCATCGAATCCACCTCGTCGTCTCATGAACCGTTCACTTTGAGTTCACTATTGCTCGTTTCACTAGGAATCGTTGGCAGCACAGCCAGCACCGGCACACGGCAACCGCAGGCCGGAAACAGTGAAAGAGGAACAGGCAAATGGCCATCATCGCAGAATCGCTTCCAACGCAGACCACCGCAGCCCGCAACGAAGTGCAGCAGCAGATCGATGCACAGCGTGCTCGCACCATCCGCGCCGCCTACACCACCCGCTTTGTCGCAGCCGAGCTGCAGCGCAACCCCCAGGATTTCCAGGTCGTGCGCCGCGCGAACATGGCGCCTCGTGCCGGCGACGTCGTGATTGCCACCGTCACCGAGCTGGGCAAGCACACGCGCCTGCAGTCCCCGGTTTCCCGCCGCCAGCTGATGTTCGTCGGCCAGGAGATCATGGTCGCCTACGGCGACCGCTACGCACCGGACCAGTTCCTTGCCCATGTGCCGCAGAACCTGGGCCCCTGCCAGCTGGTGGCCGGCGGCGGCGTCGCCAGCGAAGTCATCGAGCAGCACGCCACGATCGACATGGCGACCCAGCTGCAGCCAACCGGCCTGCTGATGCGCCACGGCAAGGTCGTGAACCTGGCGGACTTCGCACCGCTGGGCATCGAGGACGATTCCCCGCGCCCGGCGCAGGCCGGCGCCCAGCGCCCGCCGGTGATCGCGGTGCTGGGCACCTCGATGAACTCCGGCAAGTCCACCACGCTCGGATGCCTGGTCAACGGCCTGGTCAACTCCGGCATGGCAGTTGCCGCAGGCAAGGCCACCGGCACCGGAGCAGGCAACGACCCGGACCTGTTCACCGATGCCGGCGCCTTCAGCGTCTGCGACTTCACCGACTTCGGCTTCCCGACCACCTACCGCCTGGACTACGAAACCGTCCGCGACCTGCTGGTGGCGATGATCCGCGAGCAGAGCGCCACCGGCGCGGACGCAGTGGTCATCGAGATCGCCGACGGCCTGTTCCAGGGCGAGACCTCCCGCTTGCTGCTCGACCCGGTCTTCTCCGAGCACGTGGACCGCGTGCTGTTCAGCGCCCAGGACGCGCTGGGCGCGCTGGCCGGCGAACGCATCCTGCGCGAAGCAGGCCTGGATGTTGCCGCGGTGTCCGGAGTGCTCACCGCCTCCCCGCTGGCCGCGAAGGAAGCCCAGGCGCAGCTGGCCACCCCGGTCATCGGGACCTTCGACCTGTGCCAGGCCGAGGTGGCCGCCGCGCTGCTGCCAACCCGCTAGGAGCCGCAATGCTGGACCAGAAGACCGCCGCCGCGCCGGTGGCCCAGCCCGAGCGCCTGCCGCCACTGGTGGCGCCCGGCCGGCGGATGCTCCTGGCTGGACTGCTCAGCCTAGGCGTTCTCGCCGGCCTGCTCTCGATTGCCATTGGCTGGCTGATCGGGCAGCTCTCGGCCAGCCTCAGCGCCGGGGCGCTAGCCGCGGTGCTGGGCCTGGTGGGCTGCTTCTTCCTGGCCAAATACGCTGAACGGGTGCTGGCCGAGAAGCTGGGCCAGCACTATGTGGCCCAGCTGCGCCGCGGGCTGGTGGCCCACGCTTTGCGCAGCGCGCGCGGCCCGTCCATGGGCATTACCATTGCCCGCTCCACCAACGACCTGTCCTCGATCCGCAACTGGATTGTGCAGGGCATGGTCCCGCTGGTGGCCGGCCTGCCGCTGCTGATCGTCAGCGGCACGGGGCTGTGGTTCCTGCATCCGCTGCTGGCCCTCAGCCTGGGCGCGACGCTGGTGCTGGAAGGCATCCTGCTGGCGGGCCTGGCCGGGGGGACGTTCCTCAGCGCCCGGACCCTGCGCCGGCACCGCGGGAACCTGGCTGCGCGCATTGCCGATACCGTGGCCGCGCGGACCGCGATTGCCGCCGGGGGCGGCATCGAGCGGGAAGTGCAAAGGGTTCAGGACACCTCGCAGAAGGTGATTGACGCGTCGGTGCATCGCGCCCGGTTCGCCGCGGCCCTGCGCGGCGGGGCGCTGGCCATTCCGCTGCTGGGTACCGCGCTTCTCGTGGCCGCGGCCGCGCAGGCGCAGCTTCCGGCAGCCGCCGTGGCGACCGCGCTGACGCTGATGGGAATCTGCGCCGGAACCCTGGGCGAGTGGGGCCGCGTGGTGGAGTACCGGCAGAATTACAAGGCTGGCCGGCGCATCATCGCGCCGCTGCTGGCCGAGCAGGATCGCTGGCAGGCCAGCGAAGCATCGCCGGTGAGCACCCGCGATGCGAAGGAGCTGATGCTCCAGCCGTCCTCAGTGCGCATCCAGCTTCCGGAATCGATGGCCGGGAAGTTTCCCACGCTGCGCGCCCAGCCCGGGCAGCGCATCGCGGTGCGCGGAAACCAGGGGGACTGCGCCGCATTGCTCGCGGCCATCGCCACCGGCAGCCTGGCTCATGACGCCGACCCGCAGGCCGGGGTGTGGATCGCCGAGGGGCGAAGCGAGGATTTGCCTGCGACCGGCCGCCGCAAGCTGATCGGCGCCGCATTGGAGTCCATGGTTCCCGAGCGCGGCAGCGTTGCCCGCGCGCTGCGCTACCGCCATCCGGGCGCGTCGCTGCGCAAGGCAGTGGCACTGGCGGAAACCTGCGGGCTGCAGATGGCCCACCTGCCCGATGCGGAGGAAACCCGCTTGCGCCGGGGCGGAGAACCGCTGAATTCCGCGCAGCAGGCCTCGCTGCTGGTGGCGCGGGCGCTATTGCGCGAACCGCCGCTGCTGGTGCTCGATTCGCTGCTGGCCCGCCTGCCCGATGCTGCCTATGCCACGGTGGCCGAATTGCTCAACGACTATCCCGGGGTGCTGATCTTCAGCGGCGAATTGCCGGGCATCAGCGAAACCGCCAGCTGGGAAGCGCGGGCCTAATTGCTGGCTGGTGGACGGGTGGCACGCAGCCCGTCCACGGTGAGCAGCACGGCGCGCACCGTCTGCTCGCGGTCCAGATCGGTCCGTCCCGAGGCGCGCATGCGGGCGGTGAACAAGGCGGCGCCGAAAATGCTGGTGGCTACCGACAGCTTCTGCTCCGGGGCGAGCACCACGAGGCGTTCGAGGACCTCGATGATCAGCCCGGTCACCTGCGTATTCAGCGGGGTGCCGGCGAATGCATTGGCGGTGTCGGCATTCAGCTGCTCCTGCATCCACAGATGGGCGAAGGCCGGGTAGCTGGCCACGAAATCCATGGCGAATTCCAGCATCTGGCGCAGCGCCAGGTAGGGGTCTTCCGCGGAAGCAACGCGTGCCAGTTCGCCCATGAGCTTCTGCGCGCCGTAGCTGAGCAGCTGGCTGACCAGCTCGTCCTTGGAACCGAAATTGTAGTAGACGGTGCCCTTGGAAACGCCGGCGGCCGCGGCGATCTCGTCCACCGAGACGGACTCGGGGGAGCGCGAACCGAGCAGCTTCATGGCCGCTTCGAAGAGTTTTTCCTTCGAATCCGTGGCGCGCACGCGGCGGCGCTGGCCGGTTGGCGTTGTCATTCTTTCAGCTCCGGCTGCAGTGTTTTCAGGGTCCAGGTCTTGCCCTTACGTACCGCGAGCATGCTCAGCAAGAGTCCGATCGCGGTGTAGATGAGCAATGAGCCTGCGACCGCGGAGAGCACATTCAATTCCGCTCCGTACACCAGGTGACGCAGTCCGACGACCACATTACCCATCGGCAAGATCTGGTGCAGGAAGTGCAATGGCGCTGGCAGGGTCTCCCACGGGAAGGTACCGCCGGCGGTGACCAGCTGAAGCACCATCAAGACGAGCACCACAAACTTGCCGGCAGTTCCTAGCAGGGCGAAGCAGCCTTGGATGAGGGCGCTGAAGCACAGGGCGGCGAGTACCAGAAGGAACCATGCCATCCATGGGTGCGCCGTGTGTAGACCCAGTCCGAAGTGCACCACTGCGTAGAGCAAGCTGGTCTGGATCACGGCAACGGCCGCGAATGGTATCCAACCACCGAGCGAGATCTTCCAGTTGCTGCCGTTGGACAGCAGTGCGCGCTTGGTAATGGGGCGCATCACCTGCGTGAGGATCAGTACACCGATAAAGGTCGCCAGCGTCATGAAGAATGGGGCTAGACCCTCACCATAGACTTGGGCTTCGGACTGCTTGGTGTTCTCCACCGTCACCGGGTTACCGATCACATCGGAGAGCTCTTCACTGGTCTTCTTATCGGGGTTAGGAACCTGCTTGACGCCGTCATCCAGGCCCGTGGCCAGCTCGTTGGAGCCATCTTGGAGCTTGGTGGTACCGTCGGACAGATCGCCGACACCATCGGAAAGCTGGACCAAACCGCTGTGGAGCTGGTCGGCGCCGGTCACCAGGGAACCGGCTCCGGAATCCAGCTTCTTGGCACCCTCGGAGGCCTGGGTCGCACCGGTCAGTGCGGACTTCTGGCCTTCGGCCAACTGCTTGGCACCGTCGTGGGCACTGTCCGCGCCGGTGGCAAGTTTCGCTGAGCCGTCAGCGGCCGAGGAAATTCCGTCCACGAGGCTTGGTACCGCAGCGTTCAGCGTCTTGGTGCCCTGGGCAAGGGTGCCCAGACCGGTAGCTAGCTGTTCGTTACCATCGGCGACCTTGTCGGCACCATCCGAGAGTGTCTGCAGGTTATCTTGCAGTCCTGCAAGGCCGGTGTTGACCTTGTCCACCTTGTTCTTCAAGGTGTTGCTCAGCGTCGAGTTCTCCACGCTATCGCTGACCTTGGACTTGATGGTGTCTGCTTGCTCTTGGGTCAACACACCGTCGGCCACCAGCTTGTCCAGCTCGGCCTGCGTATCGGTCTTGACGTTCTGCAGTTGCTTGTCGGTTTCGTCCTGCAGCTCGTTGATCACCGAGATGGCGTCATCGGCGGTGTCGGAGAGCTGCTTATTTCCATCGGCGACTTGACGTGCGCCGGTGGCCAACTGGTCGGCAGCGCTCTTGGCGCTCTGGGCGCCATCGTTGAGCTGTTTGACCGAGCTTGGCAGGGTCTTGGTCTTGGATTTCATGGCGCTCAAACCATCGCTGAGCGTATCTGCACCGGTGGCTAGCTCTCCGGTGCCATCGGCCAGAGAATTGCTGCCATCGAGCAGTTTCTTCTGACCTGTGACCAGCTGAGAAAGGCCACTGGAAAGTTCGCTGGTTCCATCCTTGAGCTGGACAGCACCGTCGGAGAGTTCACTACTGCCATCAACAAGCTTGGTGGTGCCATCGGCCAGGGTCACGATGCCATCACCTAGGGTGATCGTGCCGTCGTAGAGCTGTTGTGCGCCGTCCGCGGCTTTATCCATAGAGCTGTGAATGTCTACAAAGCCGGCGATCATCGCCGACGCGGTTTCGGTGCCGACTTCTTCGGAGACCGAAGTGCGCACCGAGGTGGTCAGGGTCCGTGCGAAGTTGGAGACCATGAAGTTATTCGCGTCATTGGTCAGCAACTCAATATTGGCCTGGCTGGCATCTTTGAAGTCGCCGGGGGACAGCAGCGCAGCGGTGAAATTATCGGGTAGAACGAGGGCGAAGGCGTATTTGCCGCTGGCCACCGCGTCGGCGGCTTCGTCTCTCGAATCGAGATGCGCCCAGCTGAAGGTCCCATCGTCTTCGAGGTTCTCAACGACATCGTCGGCGACACGGGTGAATTTGCCGTCCTTTTCCCCGCCGTCATCGAGATTAACGACGGCCGCGGTGACCTTGTCTAAGTTTCCCTGGGGGTCCCAGTTGGCGTAGAGGTAGAGGGCACCATAAAGCAGAGGTACACAGGTCACCGCGATGAGCGCCAGCTTTGGCAGGGTGCCACGGGTCATGCGCTTTAGCTCGGAGAGCGCAAGTTGCAAAGTGGTCATTCTTTTTCCTTCGCGTCGCTATCCTCTGCGACAGTTGGTACTGCGTCGCTGTGTTCTGCCGGTGTGGATTCTTGCTCCGCGGACTTGGGCTCCACTGTTTCTGGAACGTCTAGATCCAGCTCATCTTGAACAGATTCTTGCGACAAAACCTCTGTTTTATCGGGTTCCTCTAGTTCTGCAGGCGCTTCAGAATTTTCGGGCTCTTCTGGCTCTTCTAGTTCTTCGGGTTCTTCTGGCTCTTCAACCAGAGGTTCTCCGGAGATGAGCGCGGTGGCTTCTTCCGGTGATTCAAATTCTTCGTACTCGTTGGATCCCAGGTAAGTGATCGGTCCATCCCACTCGTAAGGGGCGTTACTGACAATGGCGACGATCGCGAATGCGCGGTTCGAGCCAGCAAATTCAAGCAGGAGATCCAGCCAGACATCATCTTGCATGTCGTGGCGATCAGGGGAGTCAAGGACTATAAGTTCGATGCGGGAGTCTTCTGCGGCCAGTAAAAGTTGCAGTTCCAACCGGCGGGCGGGATCTAGGGAATCTGCCCAATCCTTGGCCACATCATCGAATCCGTGCAGTGCCGTCCACTTTTTATTGCGTGGTTTTTTCCAGATCGGGCCCGGCAGAAGGGCGAGGTCTTCGGCGATGAGATCGCGGACCTTCATATGTGATTCAGGTTCGTTGACCTCTGGAGAATCCAGGAGGGCAGTGTGCTGGCGCAGGGTTTTCAGGGAGTCAGCGTGACCCCACGAGACGGTCCCCGTAGATGGTTTCATGCGCCCGCTCAGGGCTAGGGCCAAGGCGGTACGTGAGATTTGCGGGTCGGCCACCACAAGGTGTACCTCTCCGCGAGTTACTTGAAGCGAGGTGGGGGACACCAGTAAATCGTGGCGTCCCTTGACGGAAACTGAATCTGCGATAAGCACAAAGCAAGACTAATTGAACTGACCGGTCAGTTCAAATAGGGAAAATATTCCTTTAATCACGTCTAGACGTAAACCGCTTGATGCTCTTGGATGGTTCTTGGCTAAGCCTTATAAACGCGGTGTGGAGTTCACGAGTAGTTCACTGAACTCTGATTACCTCGAAGCCTAGTCGCCATTGGCGGTTCTGACTACCGCCCAACGATCATCAACCGAGGGAAACTATGAGCAAGAGACGAACTACCAGTATTGCGGCAGTTCTGCTGTCCGGCGCTGTTGTTGCATCCACCTTCACCGCAGCTCAGGCTGACACGGTGGAGATCACCCCCATCGAGCAGGTGCAAGGTACGGGGGATACCTCCCCATTGGTCGGCCAAAAGACCACCGTGCGTGGCGTGGTGACCGCCGCCTATGCAGAGGGTGGAATTCGCGGATTCTACCTACAAAGCGCCGGTAGTGGGGCACAGATTCCAACAGAAGGAAGCTCGGCGGTATTCATTTACGCCCCGGACGATGTAGCTTCAGTTGAGGTCGGGGACCACCTGCAGGTCTCTGGAACGGTCAGTGAGTACTACGGGCTCACCCAGATCAAAGCCCAGAGTGTGAAGTCCCTGAGTGAGCCGGCCGAAAGCATTAAGCCATTGGCCATCACCTTGCCTAGCGACGAAGCCGGGCGCGAGCAGATCGAATCCATGCTCATTGAACCTCAGGGTGAGTTCACTGTCTCGGATAACTATTCGCTGAACCAATATGGTGAACTGACCCTAGCCATGGGAACAAGCTCGATCCTCCCAGGCGAAAAGCTGCTGCGTCAGCCCACCGACGTCTTTGCTCCGGGCAGTGCGCAGGCCGCTGAGCTAGGGAAAGAAAACGAGCAGCGCTCGATCGTGGTGGACGATGGTGCCACCTTGAATTTCAGCACCGCCAAAAACACCACCGTTGCCCTGCCATATATTGATTCTGCCCATCGCGTCAGTGTTGGAGCGGAAGCCACTTTCACCGGACCGATGATTCTGGACTACCGGTATGACCTGTGGCGACTACAGCCTCAGGGGCAGGTGATCGGCTCCGATGACGCAGATATCGCCTTGCACTTTGAGCAGATCGATAATAGTGCCCCACAGGATGTCGGCGGCAACGTGTCCGTAGGCAGCTTCAACGTACTGAACTACTTCACCACTACCGGCGATGAACTTTCCGGTTGCAGCTACTACTCGGACCGCGAAGGTAATCCAGTGACCGTCCGTCAAGGATGCGACGCTCGTGGAGCTGCCAACCAGGCCAGTTTTGAACGTCAGCAGTCCAAAATTGTTGCTGCGTTGAGCAAATTTACCGCGGATGTCGTGGTACTTGAAGAAATTGAAAACTCGGCCCGTTTTGGTCAGGATCGCGATGCTGCCCTAGCTCATCTGGTTGATCAGTTGAATTCGGCAGCCGGTTCAAAGATCTGGAAATTTGTCCCAAGCCCGGATGCTACCCCGGCTGATGAAGACGTGATCCGCACCGCGATCATCTACCGCAACAAAGCTGTGAAGCCGATCGGCGAATCGGTCATTCTCGAAGACGAGGCCTTTGATAATGCGCGCGAACCACTGGGTCAAGCCTTCCAGAAGGTCGGCGGAAATCAGAAGACTCGTTTTGTGGTCGTAGCCAATCACTTCAAGTCGAAGGGCTCAGACCCGAAAGACGGTTCGGGCAACGCTGACTCCGGCGATGGCCAGGGTGCCTGGAACGCCGATCGAGTAGATCAGGCTAAGGCGCTGGTCAGTTTTGCTGATCAGCTGAAGAAGTCACGCAACACCCAGAAGGTCTTGCTCGCTGGCGACTTCAATTCCTACGCTGCCGAAGATCCAATTCGAGTGCTCGCCGAGGCGGGCTACGTTGATCTCGGTGCCAAGGCTGACTCGCAGAGCTACGTTTATGGTGGGCTGAGCGGTTCCTTGGATCATATTCTGGCTTCCCCAGAGCTGGCTTCCAAGGTCACCGGCCAGGATATCTGGAATATCAACGCCATCGAATCCGTCGGCTATGAATACAGCCGCTACAACTACAACATCACCAACCTGTTTAGCTCGAACCAGTACCGTTCATCGGATCATGATCCGGTTCTGGTTGGATTGCAGTTGAACAAGAAGGGCTAGTTTCAGCTAGTTTTATCGGCCAGGCAACTCCCAATGGGGCAGTTGTCTGGCCGATTCTTTCGTTAAGGGTTGACAAGCAGAATCTATTGTGGAGAATTATGGAAGAAGTTTTGTGAGAGCGCTCACAAAATAGCTAAGCGGAGTTGCTGTCATTGCTATGGCAAATGGGGTTCAGGAAGAACCCTCATATTTTTGCCACATTTTGAGAGCGCTCTCAAAATATGTTGGTCTCACCTCACTCGCACAAACAAGACTTGAATGGAGTCACCGTGAACCCCTCACAAACAGCTCGGCTAGCCAAGGTTGTAGCCCTGAGCTCAAGTATTGCCCTGCTCGCAGCAGGCTGCGCATCGGGCGATAGCAAGGACGCCGCCCAGCCAGCCTCCGCGGATAATCCTGTCACCCTGACCATCACCACCTTCGGCACCCAGGGTTTGGATCCTCTGTACAAGCAGTACGAAGCCGATAACCCAGGCATCACCATTGAAGCCACCAACATCGACACCGGTGGCAACGCACTGACCGACTGGAAAACCAAACAAGCCGCGGGCGCAGGCCTGCCGGATGTTCAAGCTGTGGAAGAAGGCTGGCTCGGCCAAGTCATGACCGTTTCAGATAGCTTCACCGACCTCAACGAATACGGTGCCAAAGATATCGCCGGCGACTGGGTGGACTGGAAAGTACAGCAGGCCACCGACGCCGATGGTCGCACCATCGGCTACGGCACCGACATCGGACCTATGGGCCTGTGCTACAACAGCAAGCTCTTCAAGGCAGCCGGTCTGCCCAGCGATCGTGAACAGGTTGCAGAACTCTTCGGCGGCGCCGACTCGACGTGGGATGACTTCTTCTCCGTGGGCGAGGACTACGTGAAGAAAACCGAAAAGGCCTTCTATGACCAGTCCGGCTTCGTCTGGAACGCCATGGTCAACCAGCTCGATGAAGGCTACTACAAGGCTGATGGCTCACTGAACATTGAGGGAAACACCGCACTGCGTGAGCGGTGGGATCAACTGTCGGCTGCAGCGTCCAAGGGCCTGTCCTCGGCGCAGACCCAATGGGACTGGGGCAAGGGACAAGCATTTGTCGACGGCTCCTTCGCAGTGATGCCATGCCCAGGCTGGATGTTGGGCAACGTCAAGGGTCAGGTTGAAGGCGCCGGTGGCGACGCATCGGACGGTTGGGACTTTGCCGATGTCTTCCCTGGCGGCGCAGCCAACTGGGGCGGTGCATTCCTGACGGTGCCAAGCACTTCCAAGCATCCCGCTGAGGCGGCCAAGCTCGCGCAGTACCTGACCAACGCCACCTCGCAGGCGACTTCCTTCGAAGAAGCAGGAGCCTTCCCAAGCAACATCGAAGCACAGAAGTCCAAGGCTGTGACCGGTGAGAACGACCTGACCAAGTTCTTCAATGGTGCACCGATCGGTGAAATTCTCTCGAACCGTGCCGAGGGCGTAAAGGCACAGTACAAGGGCGCGGATGATTCGGTGATTCAGGAGCAGGTCTTCGGTCCAGCAACTATCGCCATTGACAAGGGCACTGACGGGGACACCGCGTGGAACACGGCTCTGTCAACGCTGCAGGAACTGGAAATCAAGTAATCGGATTGGCCGACATAGCGCCCTGTGGGGTCAGCGTTCATCACTGACCTGGCCCCACAGAGCGCAACTGCAGCAGAAAAGAAGACACCGATGAGCACCACGACACCCATGTCACGGCCGAAACTACGGGCCGAAAAACCCAGTACGCCCACCCCAGAAAGGCTGCAGGAAGCCAAGGCAGAACGCAAAATGCGACGCCAGCACCTGCGTGGCCGACTGGATTTTAAGTACTCCCCATACCTTTATATCTCGCCCTTTTTCATCCTCTTCGCGCTGGTTGGGCTCTTCCCACTGATCTACACCTTCGTGGTATCAATCAACGACTGGGACCTGCTAGGTGGAGCCGGTGACTGGGTGGGGCTGAAAAACTACCAGGCAGAACTAGCCTCACCGCTGTTCTGGAATTCGCTGTTCAACACTTTCAGCATCTTCCTGCTCTCTGCGATCCCGCAGCTGGTGGTCGCCACCTTCATCGCAGCGATGCTTGATCAAAATATCAGGGCCAAAACTTTTTGGCGGATGAGCGTGCTGGTTCCCTACGTGGTGACTCCGGTGGCTGTCACGCTGATCTTCTCCACTGCCTTCGACGAGAAATACGGACTGATCAACAACCTGCTCGGTGCACTGAACCTGGACACGATTGCCTGGAAAACCGATGTGTTCCCCTCCCACATGGCAATTGCCACCATGGTGAACTGGCGTTGGACTGGGTACAACGCGTTGATCTTGCTGGCGGCCATGCAGGCCGTACCTCGCGAATTACACGAATCGGCGGCGATCGATGGGGCAGGAATGATTCGCCGTTTCTTCTCCATTACCCTGCCAAGTATCCGTCCCACCATGATCTTCGTGATCATCACAGCGACCATCGGAGGTTTACAGATCTTTACCGAGCCCAAACTCTTTAGCCCCAGTAGTTCGGTTCCGGGCGGACCTGATCGGCAGTATCAAACCACGGTGCTTTATCTGTGGGATCTGGCCTTCAACCGCGGGGACTTTGGGCGGGCCTCGGCCGTGGCTTGGATGCTGTTTTTGATCATCATCGTGATCGGAGTGATCAACTTCTTGATCTCCGGCACCATCGCCTCGTCTTCAGATAAGCGCGGACCTCGACGGATTCCAGGCCGAAAAGCCAAACGTATCGAATCCCATCCTTCCGGTTCACTCAGAGAAAGTGCCAACGATGAGTAACGCTACCTTGCAATCAACTGCTAGACCCAAGTTGATGCGCCAGGCCCGAAACAAGAACTTTTCTGCCGACCGGCGTCCAGGATTTCTCACCTACGGCATCCTGCTGGCCTTCCTTATCGGAAGTACCTATCCGCTGTGGTATTCCTTTGTGATTGGTTCTTCTACTGGTGCAGTCTTTTCTTCGGCATGGCCACCGCTGCTTCCGGGCGGACAGTTCTGGACTAACGTGGCTGAGGTCTTTGACTCGGTGGAGTTCTGGGCTGCGCTGGGTAACAGCTTGATTGTTTCTTCAGTTATTACCTTCTCGGTGGTGATGTTTTCTACCCTTGCCGGTTACGCCTTCGCCAAGCTGCGCTTCCGCGGGCGCCAGGGACTGCTGGTTTTTGTCATTGCAACACTGGCGGTGCCGACTCAGCTCGGGATTATCCCGATGTTCATGATGATGAAGGAACTGGGGTGGACCGGTTCTTTGGGAGCGATCATGATTCCAACCCTGGTGACAGCCTTTGGCGTCTTCTTCATGCGCCAGTATCTGGTGGATAATATCCCCGACGAGCTCATCGAGGCTGCCCGAGTGGACGGCGCCTCCATGATCGGCACCTTCTGGCATGTCGGTGTCCCAGCGGCCCGGCCCGCGATGGCGATCCTGTCGCTGTTCACCTTCATGACCGCGTGGACCGACTACCTGTGGCCGATGCTGGTGGCGCCGCAGAACCCGACCTTGCAGGTGGCGTTGAGCCAGCTGCAGTCTGCACGATACGTTGACTACACCATCGTGATGAGCGGAGCCTTGATGGCGACGATCCCGCTGCTGGTGCTTTTCATTCTTGCAGGCAAGCAACTTGTATCCGGAATTATGGCAGGAGCTGTAAAGGGCTGATGATGAACCACCTATCCCAGCAATTCGCATGGCCGAAGGACTTCTTGTGGGGCTCTGCCACCGCGGCAGCCCAGATCGAAGGGGCGGCGCACTCCTACGGGAAGGAGGATTCCGTCTGGGACGCCTTCGCCCGCAAGCAGGGGGCCATCGCAGGCGGCGATAATCTCGACGTTGCGGTGGACCACTACCACCGCTACCGCGAAGATGTGCAGCTGATGCGCGAACTGGGCCTGGACTCCTACCGCTTCTCCACCAGCTGGGCCCGCATCGTTCCGGGCGGGCGCACGGTGAACCCCGAGGGCCTGGACTTCTACTCGCGGCTGGTCGACGAGCTGCTGGAGAACGGCATCCTGCCGTGGCTGACCCTCTACCACTGGGATCTGCCGCAGGCCCTGGAAGAGCGCGGCGGCTGGGCCAACCGCGAGACCGCGTACAAGTTCCTCGACTACGCCGAAGCGGTGCATGGAAAACTCGGCGACCGGGTGAAGCACTGGACGACCTTCAATGAACCGCTGTGCTCCTCGCTCATCGGCTACGCCGCCGGCGAGCACGCCCCGGGACGCCAGGAGCCCGAGGCCGCGCTGGCCGCGGTGCACCACCAGCACCTGGCCCACGGGCTGGCCGCATCCCGGCTGCGCGAATTGGGCGCCGAGCAGATCGGTATCACGCTGAACCTGACCAACGCGGTGCCGAACGACCCGAAAGATCCTGTGGACCTGGAAGCCGCGCGCCGCATCGACGCGCTGTGGAACCGGATGTACCTGGATCCGATCCTGCGCGGCGCATACCCGGAAGACCTGCTCGAGGACGTCAAAGGACTGGGGCTGGCCGAATCCATCGAGCCCGGGGATCTGGAGATCATCGCGCAGCCAATCGATTTCCTGGGTGTGAACCACTACCACGACGACAACGTCTCGGGCCATCCGCTGCCAGCCGGCCAGCCGCCGGCCATCGTGCCCACCGATGCGCCGAAGTCCTCGCCGTTTGTCGGCAGCGAGTACGTGAGCTTCCCGGCCCGCGACCTGCCGCGCACGGCCATGGGCTGGGAGGTGAATCCCGAGGGGCTGCGCGTGCTGCTGAACCGCCTGAAGCGCGACTACAGCAATATGCCGGCGCTGTACATCACGGAGAACGGCGCGTCCTACACGGATACGGTCACCGAGGCCGGAACCATTGAAGACACCGAACGCGAGGAATACATCCTCAACCACCTCGATGCCGTCGCCCGCGCGATCGGCGATGGCGTGGATGTCCGCGGCTACTTTGTCTGGTCCTTGCTGGATAATTTCGAATGGGCCTGGGGCTACGCCAAGCGCTTCGGAATCATCCACGTCGATTACCAGACCCAGGAGCGGACAATCAAGAATAGCGGCCGGACCTACGCGGGGTTGATTGCCGCGAACCGTACAATGGCATAACACCTGAGCATGGTGGCCCGCAGCCCGCTCCCGGTGCTGCGGGCCACCATCGCGTTTCCACGACGAACTACTGCAAGGCACCTGGGTACAGAACATGAGCATGCACGAAGCGCGCAGTCCGAAGCCGACCCTAGAGTTGGTGGCAGAACGCGCAGGTGTCTCGCGCGCCACGGTTTCCCGCGTGGTGAACGGCTCGGATCGGGTGAAGCCCGCGGCCCGCAAGGCCGTTGAATTGGCGATCCGCGAATTGAATTATGTGCCCAACCGCGCTGCCCGTTCCCTCGCGCAGGGCCGGACCAATTCCGTTGCCCTGGTTGTCCCCGAGAACACCGCGAAGTTCTTTGCCGATCCCTACTTCGCCAAGGTGGTCCAGGGCGTGGCCCGGTACCTGGCCGGCACCGAATTCATGCTCACCTTGCTGCTGTCCACCGAAGCGGATCCGGCAAAGACCACCCGCTACCTGCAAGGCGGCAACGTGGATGGCGCACTGGTGCTTTCGCACCACGCAGATGACCGCTCCTATGCTGATCTCGGAAACGTGCTGCCCATGGTCTATGGCGGTCGCACCATGAGCACCGACCAGAAGGACATCTATGTTGTCGATATCGACAACATTGCCGCCGCCAGGCAGGCGACGGAGGTCGTCATTGGCCAGGGCCGCACCAAGCTGGCAACGATTGCCGGGCCGCAGGACATGGGTGCGGGACTGGACCGGCTGGTGGGTTTCAGGCAGGCGGTTGAGGACGCCGGGCTGGAACCTGTAGCTATCGAGATCGGCGACTTCACCCCGGCGAGCGGACGGCGGATCATGCAGCAGCTGCTGGATGCTAATCTCGCGGTCGACGGCCTGTTTGCCGCCAGCGCCCAGATGGGCTTCGGCGCCCTGCAGGCCCTGGCCGAGGCCGGCGTGAAAGTTCCCGAGGACATTTCGGTCACGTCGGTCGATGATGATTCCTTCGCGCGGAGCTCGACACCGCCGTTGACGACCATTGCGCAGAACCCGGAGCGCCAGGGCGAGATCATGGCGGAGCTGCTGATCAAGCGCATCAACGGGGAACAGGTGCCCGAGTGGAGCATCATGGACACGAAATTGGTGCTGCGCGCCTCGCACTAGCCCGGGTATTTCATGAAGGCGGCAGTCATTAACTGACTTAAAAGGAGAAAAGGCGGCCTGAACTGGGAAAATAGTGGTGTCGAATCATCATCCACCCAGTTCAATGGATCACCTTTTCAGTGAACCATTCTCCCCCCGTTTTCCCTGCTCTCTCGACCCAACTCACCGGCCAGTCCCTGGTCTCCCATGCAGGGTTGTCGGTGCTCACCAGCTTCCTGAACGCGGTAGGCTTCCGCTAGCTTTGCGAGGACCGGTTCAGCCAGTTCGTGCCAGCCACCGCAACCCACCGTCCAGGCAAGATCCTCGGAGCACTGGCTCTATCGTTGGCGGCTGGCGGGGAGCAAGCCACCGATATCGACCAACTACGAGCCGCACCAGGACTCTTCGGCCCGGTAGCGTCGGATGCCACCATCAGCAGGTTCATGAACCGGATCAAGGAGCAACCCGAAGCCTTCGAACATGGGTTCGCCACCATGACCCGGACCCTGCGCACCAAAGTGTGGGCTGCGGCCGGGCCACGGAATCCCGGCCGGCTGGCCACACCAGCCAACCCGCTGATCATCGTCATCGACGCCTCGTTGGTGCACGTGCACTCCGAAAAAGAAGGCAGTGCTGGAACCTATAAAGGCGGGTACGGGTTTTCACCGATGATCGCGATGGCCGACTACGGCAAGAAGAATGGCACCGGCGAAGTCCTCGCGGTCCAGTTGCGCCCGGGCAACCGGGCGCGAACTCGGCTGCATCCCATATCGAGGTGCTCAACCAGGCGTTGGCGCAGCTGCCGGACGGGTTCTACGACGAGCACGGAAACCTCTATGGAGAGAAGGTCCTGGTCCGTACCGATAGTGCCGGTTCGTCCCGTGAGTTCTTGCACTACCTGGATTCGTTGGGGATCCAGTTCTCCACCTCGTATTCGCTGCCGGTCATCAAGGAGCGGTTCATCCGGTGGATCGATGAGAAGAAATACTGGGAACCAGCGCTGGGCGCTGGCGGGGATCAGCGTGATGATGCGTGGGTGATTGACGCGTCCAAGGTGATCGAGCTGTAGGACTACCCGCCAGGAACCCGGATCTATTTGCGTGCTGAGCCGTTGCATCCCGGGGCGAAAGCGAACCTGTTCGACACGGACGGGAACAGGGTGACCGCGTTCTTGACCAATGCCCCGCGGTTCAACGTGGCGTTCCTCGATGCGAGGCACCGGGCGCGGGGCCGGTGCGAGAACAGGATCAAAACGCTGAAGAACACGGGGCTGGGCAAGCTGCCGTATTGGTCTTTTGCCGCGAACCAAGCATGGGCCAACCTGGCGATGTTCGCACTGAATTTGGTGTCATGGCTGCAGCTGGTCGTGTTGCCCGGCGGGCATGAGGCAGGCTGCTGGGATGTGAAGCGGTGGCGGTACCGGCTGTTCTCAATGGCCGGGAAAATTGTCTCTGGCGGCCGGCAGCGCCGGCTGTTGATCCCCGAAAGTGCACCAGAAGCGCAACTTCTATGCCAACTGATTGAGGGCATCGACTCGTTGTTCCAGCGATGGCGCCACGGATTGCTGGCTGCCTGAACTGGTGGTTGCTCTGTTGCTTCTGAAATTTTGAAAGGACTCCGTTTGGTCCGGGTGCGTGGAGCCTCGCACCCAGCGCCGGTGCGTCAAGGCGCTATTTGGCATGAACAGAGTCAGGAACTGCCGCCGAGAACCCCTTGGTATCGGAATTCGGCGGCCGGCGGAGTCCTCATGAAAAATTTGGGCTAGTCCCTCGCGGTGCCTGCGTTGAATCAGCAGGAATAACAAAAAAATTCCCACTCGAATGAGTGGGAATTTCAACTTGTGCGCCCAAAGGGATTCGAACCCCTGACCTTCTGTTCCGTAGACAGACGCTCTATCCAGCTGAGCTATGGGCGCTTATTCAATTGCTTGCCGTCTTGACGACTTGAATAACTTTACACGAGATTTTCCGGGAGCAATAACCAAAACGGCCAAAAGTGCGGTGTTTCACAAAATAACTAGTCGACTTCGGAATCGACGGAGCTGGAAGCCTGCTAATCGTGCAAGATCGCCTGGTAGAGGTAATGATCCTGCCAGCGTCCGGCGATCTTCAGGTAGTTCGGTGCCATCCCTATGCGGACGAAGCCGTTCTTCTCGAGAACGCGCTGCGACCCGTGATTGTAGGGGAGCGTGCTGGCTTCCAGCCGGTGCAGCCCCAGGTCGTTGAGCGCAGCGGTGCGCAATTTGGCCACGGCCCGGGAAGCCAAGCCGCGGCCGGTGTGCTCATGATCGATCCAGTAGCCCAAACTGGCGGTTTGGAATGCGCCGCGGACCACGCCGCTGATGTTGAAGCGACCGATGAGCTTCTTGTGCTCGAAGAGTCCGAAAGGGAAGGCTAGTCCGCTCCGCCGCGCTTCTGCGGCTGCGGCGAGGCTTGCCGCCTGATGGGCTTCGGTAAAGAACTCGGCGGGACGGGCCGGTTCCCAGGGCTGGAGGTGCTGCCGATTGCGCCGGTAGGACTCGGCGAGTTGCCGCGCGTCGGCAATTTCCAACGGGCGCAGGCTGAGCTGGCCATCCAAGGCGACGTGGTTCATCGGCTCATTCCTTGCGGGAAACAAAAAATTCCCACTCGATCGAGTGGGAATTTCAATTTTGTGCGCCCAAAGGGATTCGAACCCCTGACCTTCTGTTCCGTAGACAGACGCTCTATCCAGCTGAGCTATGGGCGCATATTCTTTTGTTTAGCTCGTTCTCACGAACCTCGAATAACTATACAGGTCGATTTCGCGCTGTACAAATCGACGGGCAAAGCTACTGGGCCCAGGTGAACAGAAGGTTATGTGAAGACATTGAAAGGGTACCGGTCTACGTGACCTTAGTCACTTAATGCGGGTGCGCTGGTTAGCCTAACCCCCGGAATTACGGGAATTTTCTCTTTTTGGTCCCCGGGGTTCCACTTTCATGAGGTTTCGATCACACGGCGCGGGCGTCGAGCACAACCTAGCCTTGATTTATTGCAAGTTCAGCCCAATGGAGGGAATGGATAATGAGCACGAGCTCGGATCAGAACGTTATCGACGCAGCACCTACTTCGCACGCGAAGTTGGCATCCTGGGTCGAGGAAGTTGCCGCACTGACGAAGCCGGATCGTGTTTATTGGGTTGATGGGTCTGTCGAAGAGAATGATCGCCTGACTGCCGAGCTGGTTGAAGCCGGTACCCTGGTCAAGCTGACCGATCCGAACTTCCCCAACTCCTACGCCGGTTTCTCGGACCCCAAGGACGTGGCCCGAGTCGAAGAGCGCACCTTCATCTGCTCCGAAAAGGAAGAAGATGCGGGCTTCACCAATAACTGGGAAGACCCGACCAAGATGAAGTCCATGCTCAACGGCCTGTTCGATGGCTCGATGCGCGGACGCACCATGTACGTTATCCCGTTCGTCATGGGACCGCTGGACGCAGAAGTACCTGCCTACGGCGTGGAAATCACCGATTCCGCCTACGTTGTCGCCTCGATGCGCATCATGGCCAAGATCGGCAATGAAGTGCTGCGCAAGATGGAAGCCGAGAACGCCTTCTTCGTTCCGGCCCTGCACTCGGTCGGCGCACCCCTGGAACCAGGCCAGGAAGATGTTCCATGGCCATGCAACGAAGACAAGTGGATCGTGCACTTCCCTGAAGAGCGCGCCATCATGTCCTACGGTTCGGGCTACGGCGGCAACGCGCTGCTGGGCAAGAAGTGCTACTCGCTGCGCATCGCCTCGGCCATGGCCCGCGATGAAGGCTGGCTCGCAGAGCACATGCTCATCCTGAAGCTGACCAGCCCGCAGAACAAGTCGTACCACATTGCCGCGGCCTTCCCATCGGCCTGCGGCAAGACCAACCTGGCGCTGCTGGATCCAACCATCGAAGGCTGGAAGGCCGAAACCCTGGGCGATGACATCAACTGGATGCGCATCGGCAAGGACGGCGAGCTGCGCGGCGTCAACCCTGAGTACGGCCTGTTCGGCGTGGCTCCAGGCACCGGCTGGTCCACCAACCCGAACGCCATGCGCGCTATCTCCAAGGGCAACAACATCTTCACCAACGTTGCGCTGACCGATGAGGGCGGCGTCTGGTGGGAAGGCATGACCGACGAGGCCCCAGCGCACCTGACCGACTGGCTGGGCAACGACTGGACCCCTGAGTCCGGCCGTCCTGCAGCGCACCCTAACTCGCGCTTCTGCACCCCGATCGACCAGGTCGACATGCTCTCGGACGACTACTACTCGCCAAACGGCGTGAAGATCGACGCGATCCTGTTCGGCGGCCGCCGCAAGACCACCATCCCGCTGGTGACCGAAGCCCGCAGCTGGACCAACGGCATCTTCATGGGTTCGACCCTCTCCTCGGAGACCACCGCGGCCGCTGCCGGCGCAACCGGCGTGATCCGCCGCGACCCAATGGCGATGCTGCCATTCATCGGCTACAACGCAGGCGACTACCTGAACCACTGGGACAAGATCTCGGACAAGCTCAACCCGGAGCAGATGCCGAAGATCTTCCTGGTCAACTGGTTCCGCCGCACCGCTGACGGCGGTTTCGCATGGCCAGGGTTCGGCGACAACTCGCGCGTGCTCAAGTGGGCCATCGAGCGCATCGAAGGCACCGCTGACGCCCGCGAAACCATCATCGGCAACGTCCCGACCGGCGAGTCCATGGACCTGACTGGACTGGACGGCTTCACCCCAGCCGATGTCGAAGCGGCAGTTGCTGTCAACAAGGACGAATGGGCCGTGGAAGTCGAGGGCATCGAGGAATGGTACGCCAACTTCGGCGATGCACTGCCGTCCTCGCTGCGCGCAGAACTCGATGGCCTGAAGGCCCGCCTGAGCGCCTAGCAAAACTGGATCTCCCGCAGATCCGCACTTGGGAACGCCCCGGCCACTGGAATTCCAGTGGCCGGGGTATTTTCATGCGCCGCCTAGGAATTGTCACAATCTGGGTACAGTTTCCACACGCCGGGCCGAAGTGGGTGCAAAATCAACTATGTGTGAAAAGATTGCCCTATGGTTTTGGCACGATTGATTCTCGGGCTGCTGTGCTTGTCGCCCATGACTGGCTACGAGCTCAAGAAGCACTTTGACTCCTCTATCAACCACTTCTGGAACGCGGACAAGGCGCAGATCTACCGCACGTTGGCGCAGCTGGTGGACAAGGGATACGCCACCGTGCGCACCGTCGCGCAGTCGAACTACCCGGACCGCCAGGAGCACCACATCACCGAAGCAGGACGCGAGGCCTTGGCCCAGTGGCTTTCTGCCGGGGCAGTGCAGTCTCCCGAACGCGACCCCTTCATGGGGCAGGTGTTCTTTGCCGCCGAACTCGAGCGCGATGAGATCCAGAATCTGCTGGAGGAACGCCGCCAAGCCACGCAGTACACCCTCGATGACTACCTCTCCCAGCGCGAAGGCATTGACATGCGCGCCGCTGCGGATCGTCGCAGCTTCCTGATGGCTGCCACACTTGACCATGCAATCCGACAACAAGCCGCAGAGCTGGAATGGCTCGACGCGGTATTGGAGTACTTGCCATGACTGCAGCCAAAGACCAGAACAAGACCCCTGCAAGCGATGCATCACGCGATGCCACCGATTATCCCGAAGTGCATCCCGGCCGGCATCACGATGCCCAGCGTTCGATGCAGACGCTGGTGTTCCTCCATGGCGGAAACGTCGGCAACTGGAGCTGGGACCCGCAGGTGCTGGCCTTTGGCGACTACAACATCCTGACCCTCCACCTGCCGGCCTTCGGCGCCCGGTTCGAGGAAACCTGGGAAGGACTGGAATCCGCCGCCGATGACGTCGCGGCCTTGATCGCCGACGAAGTTTCCGAAGGCGGCGTGCACCTGGTGGGCATGTCCCTCGGCGGCGTCATCGCGCTGCACGTGGCGGCACGGCATCCGGAACTGGTTGACTCCGTGATGATCACCGGAACACCGGTGACCGGCGTGGGCCAGGCGGCCAGGGCTTTCCAGCGGATGCAGCTCAAGCTCATCGGCAGCGAGTGGTACTGGCGATTCCAGGCCGGAGCCTACGGCATGGTGGATGACGAGCGGGAGCTGTTCACCGAGCATGGCGTGAAACTGAAGGCCGAGAACCTGCGGGCCATCATGGACGAGATGGATCCCGGGGGACTTCCGGAGAAGCTCGACTCCTACCAAGGTCCGGTGCTGGCCCTGGTCGGAGCCAAGGAGCCGAAGGTGGTGCAGAAATCCTTCGAGGCGCTGCGCGCCAAGCTCCCGCAGGTGATCACGCGCGTGGTCCCTGGCATGCACCACCAATGGAACATCGAGAACCCGATCCTGTTCAACTCGGTGCTGCGCAAGTGGATCTCAGAGGAAGGGCTGCACCAGATCCTGGTGGACCCGCAGGCCGCGAAACCGGCACGCGGCGCCAAGGCTGCGCCAGCCGAGCAGCCTGCCGAAGCTCCGGAATCCGAAGACCGCGATGCCGATCTGCCGGCACCGCCAGTCCAAGGGGCGGAGGCGAGGAAGCCTGGAAAGCTCGGCGGCAAAATCGATCCGCGGAAGCTGGATCCGAAGAAACTCGACTTCAAGAAGAAGGCCCCGCAGAAGGGTGATCAGCCGGAATCTGCCGCGGATACCGGAAAATAGCGGCAAAAAAGTGCTGCAGGTGGATTCCCCATGATTCCACCTGCAGCACAGTTGCAAGACCTGGATGCTAGGCGGCCAGCCACACATCCGGGCCGAAGACCTCATAGTGGATCCGCTCGGCTGGGATGCCGGCTTCCAGTGCCTGGCTGCGCGCGGCATGCATGAATGGCAGCGGGCCGCACAGGTACACCTCGGCGTCCTCGGCCAGTGCATCGGTCAGATCCATGTAGCCGGCCTTGGCGTTCAGCTCTTCCGGCAGTTCGCCGCGTTCGAACCAGGTGCCCAGGGTGCCCTGGGGCAGCTTGGCGATGGAATCGAGCATCTGCTCACGCAATGGCCAGGCACCCACTTCCTGGTCTGCATGCAGCACGGTGACCTTGCGGTTGGAGCCGCGTGCGGCCAGGGTCTGCAGCGCGGCGGCGCTCGGGGTGCAGCCGATGCCAGCGGTAGCGATCACCAGCGGCGCGCCCTCCTCATCGATGACCAGATCGCCATACGGATTCGACAGCTCGAGCACGTCGCCGAGCTTCAGGTCGTTGTGGATGACCGGGGAGAATTCGCCGTTCACATCCAGCTTGACGGTGATGGTGCGGCGGTTGGCCTGCTCGATATCGCTGCTCAGGGTGTACTGGCGAACCTGGCGGACGCCGTCGGCCATCGGCATGCGGACCGAAACGAACTGCCCTGGCTTGGCGACCGTTGCCGGGGTGTCGTCAGCTGGCTCGAAGCTGAAGCTGACCGAATCGACACCGGTTTCGGTGCGTTCGACAAGCTTCCACGGGGTGTAGATCTCGGCGTTGGCCTGCTGCGCGTACAAGCCCTTCTCGATCTTGATCAGCGCATGGGCCATCAGCCAGTACACCTCGGTCCAGGCCTCGGCGATCTCCGGGGTCAGCGCATCGCCCAGATCTTCGGCGATGGCATCGAAGAGGTGCTTGTAGACGATCGGGTACTGCTCCTCGACGACACCGAGGGAGGTGTGCTTGTGGGCCACGCGGGCAAGCATGGTTTCCGGGGTGACGCCCGGGTGCTTGACCAGGTAGGTTGCGAAGACCGCGATGGATCCTGCCAAGGCCTGCTGCTGGGTGCCGTTCTTCTGGTTCGAGCGGGAGAAGATTCCGTCGAGCAGTTCAGGGTGGGCGGCGAACAGGCGGTTGTAGAAGTTCGGGGTAATGCTGGAAATGCGCTCTGCGATGATCGGCAGCGTGGCTTCAATGACCGGGAAGGACTTGGTGGACAGCATCGGGTCTCCTTGGGCGTAGGTGATTACTTGTATCTGAAATACAAGATTTATGATTCATTTCTACGCTCAGTAGAAAAGGATTGCAAATCAATTGGCCGGTTTCGCAACAGAAGTGACCGGTATCACTTCATGGGTGAAGTGGAACTAGGAAATGCTGCGCACCGTAGGGAAGGGGAGCAGCGTGATGGGCTCCGCTGCTGACGTCGGGCAGATATCCCTGATCGTCAGCGGATCCAGCGAGGCGTAGAAGGCTTCGCGTGCCTGGCGGAAGACCGCCCGCAGGCGGCAGTTGCCCGAGAGCGGGCAGTTGGATTGCGCGTCATGATCGGTGCAGTCCACGATATCGGTGCGCTTGTCCAATTTGCGCAGCAGCCCGCCGAGGGAAAAATCCAGCGCTTCTCCGCTCAAGGCGGCGCCGCCGTTGCGGCCGCGGGTGACCTGCAGGATGCCCAGCGTGCGCAGTTCCAGCACTGCCTTGGCAACGTGGTTGTAGGGAACCCCGACCGAATCGGCGATCTCGCGGCTGGTCAGTTGCCCGGTGCCGGGAGTTGCCAGGACCATCACGGTCCGCAGGCACACGTCGGTGAAGGCACTGAGTTTCATGCTTCCCACTCTACGCGGGAAAAGCGCTTCGGGGTCGGCATAGTGACTATGCCGACCCCGAAAGCACCCGATGCGGGCTAGAGCGCGTTGGCCCAGATGGCTTCCGCCGACTCCGCCGCCGGCTCATCGAAGTGCCATTCTCCGCCTGGCTCGGCAGGCATGGTGTACGGCTGCACGATGGCCAGCGCGGCACCGATGCGGTGCTCGGCAACAATGTGGATGGCGTCCTGGTCATTGTCCTGGAGCAGCACGTCGGAGGCGACGGCGATGGCCTGGAAGTGGGTGCCCTGCTGGTTCAGCACCTGCATCAGGTCGGCAACCATGGCTTCGGTGTCGATGTCGGCTTCCGGATCCTCGGGATCGTCCGTTGGCGGAACCGCAATCAGGCGCAGCTCCGGCTCGTCTTCGCCTTCCTGCGGTTCCAGCGCGATGGCGAAAGGCAGGAACACGCCCTGCTCCTCCAGCTGTTCGCGGGCTACGCCCAGGGCGGTGCCCAAGACCTTGTTCAGCGCGTCCTTGACGCCTTCATCCAGTTCTTCGAGGTTCATGTCTTCCCTTTGCTAGTTGGCGACGGTGTTTTCACGCACGATAGCCAGCACGGCATCGCGAATGGGCTCAATGATCTGCGCGGTCCGGCCCTCGCCGTTGAAACGCAGGTACGGTTCGGTGTTCGACGGGCGCAGATTGATCCACCAGCTTCCGTCGGCCGCCGAAATGGTCGTGCCGTCCATGGTCGTCACGTCCACGGGCTGGTCCTGGAAGTGGGACACCACGCGGGCGGTGGCTCCTGCCTTGTCCTCCACCTCGGAATTGATTTCACCGGTGGCAACGTACGGTTCGTATTCGGCGCCCAGCTCGGAGAGCGGCAGGTCTTGCCCGCCCAGGGCGGCCAGCACATGCATGGCGGCGAGCATCCCGGTATCGGCATTGTAGAAGTCGCGGAAGTAGTAGTGGGCCGAATGCTCGCCGCCGAAGACCGCGCCCTGGGCGGCCATCTCGGCCTTGATGAAGGAGTGGCCCACGCGGGTCATCACCGGGGTGCCGCCGGCCTTGGCGACGAATTCCGGCACAGCCTTGGAGGTGATCAAGTTGTGGATGATCACCGGGGATTGTTCGCCGGCGGCCTGCACTCGCGCGATTTCGCGCACCGCAACCAGTGCGGTGATGGCCGAGGGGGACAGCGGCAGGCCGCGCTCGTCGATCACGAAGCAGCGGTCGGCATCGCCGTCGAATGCCAGGCCGAGGTCGGCGCCGTGCTCCAGCACCGCTGCCTGCAGGTCCTTGAGATTCTCCGGTTCCAGCGGGTTGGCGGGGTGGTTGGGGAACGTGCCGTCCAGCTCGAAGTACAGCGGGATGATCTCCAGCGGCAACTCGGCCAGCACCGTGCCCCCGAGGACTGCAGGGGTGGTCATGCCGCCCATGCCATTGCCGGCGTCCACCACGATCTTCAACGGGCGAATGGCTGACAAGTCCACTAATTCCCGCAGGTAGGCTGCGTAGTCGGCCAGCACATCGCGTTCGCTGATGCTGCCCTGCGGGGCATCGCCGGAGACCGGCAGGCCCTCGTCCAGGTACTGCTGAGCAAGATCGCGAATGTCGAAAAGGCCGGTTGCCGAGGAAATCGGGCGGGCGCCGGCCTTGGACATCTTGATGCCGTTGTACTGGGCGGGATTGTGGCTTGCGGTGAAGACGACACCGGCGGCATTGAACTTGCCCGAGGCGAAATACAGCTCATCGGTGGAAATCAATCCGAGCATGACCACGTTGGCACCGCGGTAGGTGGCGCCGCGGGCGAAGGCCTGGGCGAATTCCGCGGAGGACGGACGCATATCGCCGCCAACCAGCACGTCCTTGCCGGACAGCGACAGCACGTCGACAAAGGCGGCGCCAATAGCTTCAATTGCTTCGGCGTCCAGGGTCTCGCCGACCACGCCACGCACGTCGTAGGCCTTAAAGCTCTGATTCAGGTCAATCTGTTCACTCACGCCTTTCAGCCTACCGGCTAGGCCGATTCAAATCATTGAGATGCAAGCCAATCCAGGTGGGAAATGCCTAACATTTCTGCTGATGGATCCTTGCCGCACCTCCGCCGGGCAGAGCCCATCCACAATCAGCGGGCGCCGCGAGCCAAATCGTAGGCGGGAACTGAAATACTGGAGGCATGAATGGCTCAACGCAAGTGGATCTGAAAACGCTGGCACTGCAGAAGCTGCGCGCCCTGGTGCAAAACCCGGACGCGCAGTTCCATGACGGACAGTATGAAGCGATCAGCGCGCTGGTGGCCCAGCGGCGCCGTGCACTCGTCGTCCAGCGCACCGGCTGGGGCAAATCCGCGGTGTACTTCATCGCTTCCCTGCTGCTGCGCGAACAGGGCTACGGGCCAACACTGATCGTTTCGCCGCTGCTGGCCCTGATGCGCGACCAGGTCGCGGCCGCGGAGCGTGCGGGCGTCCGCGCCGCGGCCATCAACTCGGCCAACGTGCTCGAATGGCGCGAGATTCTCGAAAAGCTGCAGCGCAATGAGCTCGATGTGCTGCTGGTATCCCCGGAGCGCTTGAACAATCCATCCTTCCGCGAGCAGCAGTTGCCGATGCTGATGCAGCGCCTGGGCCTGCTGGTGATCGACGAAGCGCACTGCATTTCCGACTGGGGCCACGATTTCCGTCCCGACTACCGCCGCATCCGGGATCTGATTGCCCGGTTGCCCCAGGGCCTGCCGGTGCTGGCGACTACCGCCACCGCGAACAGCCGAGTCGTCCAGGATGTGGCCGAACAGCTGGCCGGAGGCACCGAAGAGGTCTTCACGCTGCGCGGCACCCTGGCCCGCGACTCGCTGCGCCTGGGTGTCCTGCGCCTGGCTTCGCCGCGGATGCAGTTGGCCTGGCTGCTCAGCCACATCGAGGACTTCAAGGGCTCGGGGATCATCTACACCCTGACGGTTTCTGGCGCAGAGGATATTGCCCGACTGCTCAAGGACGCCGGGCACGAAGTTGCCGCGTACACCGGACGCACCGATCTGGAAGAACGCGAACGCCTTGAGCAGGCGTTGAAGAACAATGAAGTGAAAGCGCTGATCGCCACCAGCGCCTTGGGCATGGGCTTCGATAAGCCGGACCTCGGCTTCGTGCTGCACGTCGGTGCGCCCAGCTCGCCGGTGGCCTACTACCAGCAGGTGGGCCGTGCCGGACGTGGAAGCGTCAACGCGGATGTGCTGCTGCTGCCCGGGCCCGACGACTCGGAAATCTGGGAATACTTCGCCACCAGCTCCATGCCGGACCAAGAGCGTGCCACCCAGGTGCTCGAGGCCCTGGCCAAGGCCGACGGGGCGATGAGTGTCCCGGCGTTGGAAAGCGCGGTGAACCTTCGGCGCTCGCCGCTTGAGCTGCTGCTGAAGGTCCTGGCGGTGGACGGCGCAGTGGAGCGCGTGGCTGGCGGCTGGATGCGCACGGACATGCCGTGGACCTATGATGCCGATCGCTACAAGCGGGTGGCGCAGAGCCGGGTCCATGAGCAGAACCTCATGGTCAGCTATGAGAACACGCGTGGCTGCCGCATGCAGTTCCTGACCGATGCGTTGGATGACCCGCAGTCCGCGCCGTGCGGCCGGTGCGACAACTGCGCCGGCGTGTGGTTCGACGACCATATTCCCGACGACTCCAAGGACAGTGCGCAGGCGGCCTTGGGCCGGGTGGGTGTGCCTATCGAGCCGCGCAAGCTGTACCCCTCCGGACTGGATCGGCTGGGCTACGCGCTCAAAGGCAAGATCCCTGTTGACGAGCAGGTGGCCATGGGCCGTGCGCTGGCCCGGTTGACCGACCTCGGCTGGGGCAACCGCTTGCGCCAGATCTTCGCCGACCCTGCCGACAACCCGATCGACAAGGCGATGTTCGAGGCCTGCATCAAGGTGCTGGCCGAATGGAACTGGGAGGAACGCCCGGTGGGTGTGGTGGCCATGCCATCGAATAAGCGCCCCCAGCTGATCACCTCGCTGGCCCAAGGCCTGGCCGAAGTAGGTCGGCTGCGCTATCTGGGCCAGCTCGAATATCGCGGTCCCGGACCGCAGAACGGTCCCGGAGGAAACTCGGCTTTCCGTGTTGCCGCGGTAGCTGATGCGTTCGAACTTCCAACCCAGCTTGAACAGCTCATTGCCAATGCTCCAGGGCCGGTGCTGCTCGTTGACGACCTGGTCGATTCGCGGTGGTCTATCGCGATGGCTGGACGGGCTTTGCGGATCGCCGGCGCTCCGGGTGTCATGCCTTTCACTTTGGGCGTAGCTGGGTAATCGCACAGTTAAACAAAGTAGTCTGGAAGCATGGAATTTCTCATCTGGCTCGTTGTCCTCATTGCAGTGATTGCCCTGGGCTACTTCGGTCTGCAAGCGCTTCGCAAGAAGAACACTGCGCAAATCGCGCAGGCGATTTCCCGTGAGGCGGCACAGGCCGCGAACGCGAGACTAGATGATGCATCCCGCAATTCGGTGTACCGCAATTTGGCCAAGGGCGACATAATGGGCGCGGTCAAGGACTTCCGCGAGGCTACCGGCGACTCGGTCAAGAATTGCGTGATCGCAGTCCGCAGCCTCGACAAGTACCCGCAGACTGCCCCTGCCAAGGAATTACCGAACGATGATACCGAGCTCAAGGCCCTGGGCGACAAGCTCGAAGCCCAAGTTGAGCGCGAAGATCGAGAAGCGGCGGCAACTGCCGCTGCCGAGTCAGCGCCAGCATCGGGCGATGATCCCTGGGTTGTTCCCCAGGAATGGAGCGAGCAGTTCAGTTCCCTCCAGGAACCCAGTGCCACGCATTTCAAGATGGCATTTGAGCTTGATGGCGAGAGCCGCGAGTTTTCCAGCGAGCAGCTGCCGCCCAATGAATACGACCAGCTGTTCTCGATGCTGCGGGATTCCAACTTTGAAGCAGCGGCAAAGATTCTTCACGGCTATACGGACCTGCCGGTCGAGGATTTGGAACGCATGATCTCCACATCCCCAATGTCTGGCGCTAACGCCAACGGGAATGTCGCAGACTTCCGTTTTGAAGGCCAGGGACCGGATGGCCCTGTGCATTTTGATGCTGCCGAGCTTCCGGAAGCTGAACGCGAAGCGCTCTTCGATGCCATCGCAGATACCGATCTGGAACGGATGTCGGAAATTATCGTCCGCCATACGTCGTTGCCGGAAGATATCGTGCAGAACATGCTGCGGACTTTCGTGAAGCGCGAGGATTAGCAGCGGCAATCCAGTGACGTTGGATGGTCAGCCATTTGCGCCCCCGACTGGACCGGCAACTGGCCGAAGTCGACGCGGTGTGCTCGCCCGTTCGCGTTTTCTGCTCGCAAGCTATTGGCACTGCAGGTCAGTGCGACGGCGAAAAAGAACGTCACCGCAATCAGGCCGGCGCTTCGGGTGATTGCTTCCAGTGCCCTAGGATGCCCAACGTGTACTTGTGCCCGGGTGGCGCATGGACGTGCCTAAGGCGCGCCAAACGACTGTTAGCGATTCCCAGGGCATGTTTGCCGAAACGGACCACTTTACGAAATGCTGGTCAACTTTCAATGCGCCAGTCGGGAATTTTCTTCGTTAAGCAGGCAACCCGCCAGTTTTGGGGGAGACTGACGGGCTTCACCATTTCGAGGTCGCGTTTGGGGGCTGCGAACTCGATGCCTGACTGGTGATTCTTTGATTGGCATAAGCCAATGGCAACTGTAATACCAGAAGAGCAAAATTAGAAGTGGAACGAAGAAATTAAATACTTTTCCCAGTTTGAAAA
Source organism: Glutamicibacter sp. ZJUTW (assembly GCF_008370855.1). Lineage (NCBI taxonomy): Bacteria > Bacillati > Actinomycetota > Actinomycetes > Micrococcales > Micrococcaceae > Glutamicibacter > Glutamicibacter sp. ZJUTW. Next base: position 534,225 of record NZ_CP043624.1, read on the forward strand.
ATTGCTAGGCGTTAAAGGTTTAACGACGTATCCTAGGCTTAGGTTTCACGCTGGGCAATCGTTTTTGGGGAATCGAAAGTCCTTGAAGAAACAGAATGGGGATTCTGTTTCTTGGCGCAAAACTCGCACCTGGCCCCCGCTGATGCATCATCAGCGGGGGCTGGACTAATTTAAACAGCAAATCTTGTGGCCAATATAGGCTTCCGCATGGCATTTAGTTGATGTCGAATGACGGTGAATTGAACTGCACCGGTTGTTCTCCATCTGGCCCTGCATTGGGTGTGGCCAAGCGGTGTTGAGTATTTCTCGCGGTTCGCTACGAAAACAGCATGGAGAAGTATTCCGACTGTTTTGACCCACGGGTCTTATCCTTGACCTGGAAACGAAAAAACCCCTAGTTGACTAGGGGTTTTTTGGCGGACACGGGGGGATTTGAACCCCCGGTCGAGTTTTAGCCCGACCCTTCATTAGCAGTGAAGTCCATTCGGCCGCTCTGGCACGTGTCCATCCGCTGTTTCCAGCAGAATCTAGCCTACCTGAAGATGGGTGCGTGTTCCAAAACGAGAGAGCTAACGCACCTGTCGCCACAGGAATTCGTAGCTGGTCGCCAGCATTTTCGCGGTGGACTCGTTGTCCGTTGAGCCGGCATGGCCGCCGTCCTGCGGCTCGTGGTACCTGACGTTGCCAATGCCCAGATCCATCATCTTCGCTGCCATGATGCGTGCCTGCGATGGACCTACACGGTCATCGGACGTCGTGGTCCAAATCAATGAGGCCGGATAGTCATCGACTCGATGAGGCTGATCGGTGAGCCGATGGACGGGGGAGAAGGTCCGCAGGAAGTCCCAGTCCCCGGGAACCTCCGGATCGCCATACTCGGCAATCCAGGAGTGGCCGGCCGCCAACTGGGTATAGCGCTGCATGTCCAAAAGCGGAACGCCGCAGGAGATTGCGCCGAACAAGTGCGGGTAGCCGGCGATCATGTTGCCCATGAGCAATCCGCCATTGGACCGGCCGGTGGCAGCCAAATGCGCTCGGGAGGTTACCCCGCGGGCCACAAGGTCTTGGGCGATGGCGGCGAAGTCCTCATAGGCGCGATGGCGCTTTTCACGAAGCGCCGCACGATGCCAAGCTGGGCCGTACTCGCCACCACCACGGATGTTCGTCATGACGTATACCGGCTTGCGGCCGTCATCGGTGCGGCGCGATAGCCACCCGGTGCCCATCGCCGCTGCGTAGCCGGGCGTCATGCTGTGCTGGAAACCGCCGTAGCCATCCATCAGTACCGGGTTCTTCCCGTCGTGCACCAGATCAGCTGCCGCGACCTGGAAATAGGGAACCCTGGTTCCGTCCGCGGATGTCGCGAAGTGCTGGGTGACTTCAAAACCGTCGGCATCGAAACGATCCGGTGATTTCTTCACAACTTCTGCCTGGGCGCCGACAGTGCCGCGCAACAGGGTCGTCGGGGTGATGAAGCCGGTGATGGTCATCCAATAGTCATCGCCGTGCGCCGGATCTTCATCGTCAACAGCTCCCACCGAGACGCTGAGCATTGGATCCTCCAACGGCATGTTGGACTGGCTGAACTGGTCTGCCAGATCGATGATGCGCACCTGCGAAGCCACGTCGTGCAAGACGGTGAGCAACAGGTAATTGGCGGTGAAGCTCAGTGACTCCAGAGCCGTGTGCGCATCCGGGGTGAATAGGACCTTCTCGATGCTGCCGGACTCTAGGAATGCGTCCAACCGGGCGATGGCCAATGAACCGGCAGCGATCTGCTGGCCTTGGTGTTCCCATTGGGTTTGCGGGGCAAAAAGGACCCACTGCCGGTGGAGGCTCACCTGCACATCGGTTGGTACATCGATCCGATGGTGTTCCCCATCGATGAAGACCCCGGCAGTGGAATTGTAGAAGTCGATGGCGTCGGTGGTGACGATTCGTTCGAATCCGGGAGTCGAGTCGTAGTAGCCGAATGCTGCGACATGTTCCTTGTCGACTTCGAAGAGAATTGGGGCTTGTTCAATTTCCATGCCGCGGCTGAGCCGCCGCAAGGTGTTCGCGTAGGTTGAACGGGTGGTGTATTGCTCGCTGCTTGCGGAACCGACCAGCAAGGTATCGCGGTCAATCCACGAGGCCTGGGTCTTCGCAACAGGAAGGTCGAATCCGTCGGGAACAAAGCTCTTGGACGTCAGATCGAATTCGCGAATGCGTACTTGGTCGCCGCCGTCAGGGCTCAACCGAAGCAGCGCACGCTCATACGTATCACCGGAGGCGGGCCGCAGCAGTGCTGAACCAGCGAAATGCCATTCGTGGCCTTCCTGCCGCGCATGCAGGTCAAGATCCAGCAGGACTTCCCACTGCGGGTTGTCGCTGAGGTAGGAATCCCAAGTGGTGCGGCGCCACAGCCCAAGGCGATGGGCCGAGTCGCGCCAGAAGTTGTAGTAGTGCTCGCCGCGCTTGGTCACCATCGGAATGCGGTCCTGGGCATCGAGAACCGTCTTGATCCGCTGCGCATTTGCGTGGAACGTGCCGTCGTAGAGTTCAGACTCTGTGCGCTGGGTCTGGTTCCGCACCCATTCGAGTGCCGTTTCGTCGTGGATTCCTTCAAGCCAGGAATATGGATCGGTGCTTGCAACCTCAGAAACATGCTCAGTCATGGCCATAGTCTATGCGCCTGGCCCATGACGTGGTCCAAAGGTAATAACCTAGAGAAGTGAACAGCGAGAAAGCAGCACCAAAGAACGAGTTCAGCCTGGTCCTGGTTGGGGCAGGCCCGCGCGGCACCAGCGTGGTTGAACGACTCGCCAATTTGGCGTTGAACCTCCCGGAACAAGGCACCGTCCTGAAAGTGACGGTTTTCGACCCATTCACTCCGGGTTCGGGCCACGTGTGGAACCCGAAGCAGTCCCAGAATTTCCTGATGAACACCCCGTCGTCATTTCCGACGGTTGCCCCCGAACGGGAAGGCGCTGAACCGGGGCTGAGCTTTCGCCAGTTCGTGGAGCTTCGCGGCGACGGACGAAAACTCACCGACGAGCACGCCAAGCTGATCGAGCGGATTGAACCCGGGACCTATCCCTCACGCGCAATCTACGGCGAGTACCTTGAGCATGTCTATGACCGCAGCGCCTCCATTCTCGCCGCCCACGAGAATTTCAGCATCCAGCATGTTGCCGCAGAAGTGATCGCTGTCCGCCCCGTAGGCAACGCCTACCAGGTCGATTTCAGCAGTGCCCAGGACAGTGCTGAAACCCGTCAGCTCGACGCCGACGCCGTGGTGCTGGCCCTGGGCCACCAGCCGGCTGAGCTGAACCCGTGGCAGAAGCAGCTCGAGGAAGCAGCCGCGCAGGCAGGGGCGACCTACATGCCGCCGAACGTCCCTGCAGACCTCGACTATTCCCGCTTCAAGGAAGGCCAGCCGGCATTGATCCGCGGGTTGGGGTTGAATTTCTTCGACGGCATGGCCGAGCTGACAGCGGGCCGTGGCGGAATCTTCCGCGAGTCCAGCACCGAGCCGGGGCACCGCCTTGAATACATTGCCTCAGGTCGGGAGCCGGCACTGATCGTGGCTTCGCGGCGAGGAACCCCGTACTGGGGCAAACCAGTGGTGGACCAGTTCATTCCAGATGAAATCGAGCTTCGCTACTTCGACGCGCCGGAACTGATTGGACGCCTCGCCGAAGCCCGCGCCACCAATCCTGCCGCGTCCTTGGTGTTCTCACGCCATATTTGGCCGAAACTGCATCGCGACATCCTGTTCGCCTACTACAGCAGCTGTGCCCGCGTGCATGGCGCCCCTGATGGCTTAGGCGAGCGCGAGTTCGTTGAGCGGCTCGAAGCGATTCTCTCTGCCGAGCATCATGAAGGAAGCCAGGTGTGGCTTGGCGAACTGCGCAAATTCATCGAGCAGTTCCCGCAGCTGCAGTGGCTCGACGTTCCAAAGCTGGCCAAGCCATTCGAGGAAGTCGGATTCAACTCCGATGAGCAGTACCAGCAGAGCGTACGCGACTACCTCGTCGACAATGCCCGGCACAGCACCGGTGGACTTGACGACCCGTTGTCCTGCGCGATCATGACGATGAATGCCGGGCGCATGCTGATCAAGGAATTGATCGCTTCGGGCGTGATCGACGAGCAGTCGCGCATCGAGGAAATCCAGGCGCACTTCGAGCCATTGGTCGAAGGGTTGTCATCCGGTCCACCGCTGGAACGCATTGAGCAGCTGCTGGCGCTGTCGCGTGCGGGAATCGTCTCCTTCGTCGGCCCGGATCCGGAGTTCGGCTTCGATGAGGTGTCGGAGCGGTTCACGGCATCCTCGCCGTGGGTCGATGCGGAGGTGCACACCGCGAAGACCATGTGCGAGGCGATGATGCCGAGCAACCGCGTCTTGCAGAATAGCTCTGCGCTGATCAAGCAGCTGTTGGGTGATCATGTGGCGCGCGTGCACAGGTGGAAGAATGCGGAAGGCGAAAGCCTGCCCGGATCTGGTTTCGACGTGGTTGGCGAGCCATACCGTCTGGTCAACAGCGAGGGACTGGCGCACCGTGGGCTGTTTGTGCTGGGATTGCAATTGTCATCTGCGCAGTGGGGAACGGCAATTGCCGCCCAAGCTGGCGACCTGCGCAGGCCTGCGGCCCGGACCTTGCACGACGCGGCCAACGTGGTGAACGAAGTGGCGCGTCTAGCGGGGCTGAACGGCAACGGAGGGTTGAGCGCAGAACAGGATTAAGCAGTTTGGCGGGCTGATCCGAAGATCAGCCCGCCAAATCTTAGAACGCGGATGGTATGGGATTTGAACCCATGAGACGGGGTTGCCGCCTACTGGTTTTCAAGACCAGCTCCTTCGGCCGCTCGGACAACCATCCAACCCGAAAAAGTATACGGCATGAACCCCGCTCGAAAGGAATTGAAGACCATGAACGACGTTATGAACGCCTATATCTACAACGGTGCCGGTGGGTCAGAAGTCCTCGAGCTGGTGCAACGGCCAATTCCGGTCGTTGCGGCGGGAGAAGTGCTGGTCAAAGTCGAGGCGTTCGGCCTGAACCGCGCGGATGTGCAGCAGCGCAAGGGCGTGTATCCGCCACCTCCCGGGGCCAGCGACATCCCTGGGCTGGAAGTGGCCGGCACCATCGCGGGCATCGGTGAAGGCGTCAGCGGATGGAAACCGGGAACGCGTGTTGCAGCCCTGCTCGCTGGCGGCGGGTATGCGCAGTACGTCAATGTTCCGGCAGAGCTGCTCATCGAAATCCCAGGGAAGGTCTCGACCATCGACGCCGCAGGGTTGCCGGAAGTCGCTGCCACGGTGGTTTCCAATCTCTTCATCGAAGGCGGACTGGGACAGGGGCAGACGCTATTGATCCATGGCGGTGCCGGCGGCATCGGCTCCATGGCCATACAGCTCGCGAAGGCCGCCGGGGCCCGCGTCATCGTCACCGCTTCGTCGGCAGAAAAATTGGACTACTGCCGTGCGCTCGGCGCCGATGAAGGGATCAACTACCGCGAAGAGGATTTTTCTGCCCGCGTCAAGGAATTGACCGATGGCAGGGGCGTTGACCTGATCCTGGATGTTGTCGGCGCCAAGTACCTGGGGGAGAACGTCAAAGCGCTCGCCGTCGGCGGGCGGATGGTAGTCATCGGTTTGCAAGGCGGTGCCAAGGCGGAACTGAATTTGGGCCTGCTGATGAACAAGCGGGCGCGGATCATCGGCACGACTTTGCGTTCCCGCCCGCTGGGCGAAAAGGCGGAAATCGTTCGCCAGACCACCACTAAGGTGCTGCCGCTGCTGGAACAGGGAAAACTGGCCCTGAACGTCACCAAGACGATGGACTTCGCGGAGCTGGCCGCCGCCCATGAATACTTTGATTCTGGCGAACACACCGGAAAAGTTGTCATAAAGGTTTAATGCAACGGGCGAACCGGTTGTAAGGTGACTGCGTAGTCATTAAAGTACGTGACTTGTTTAATAACCACTGGTCACTCACATCACTTGCACCGTTCCTAGGAGGTTGCTCAAATTGAGGACCCAAAATACCTTGCCACCAGCGGGTGTCGATCCTGAGGTTGCCGAACGCGAAGAAAAGCGCTGGACTCCGGCCAAGATCGGCATCTGGGTTGCCATTGCACTGGTCGGCGGCATCGCATGGTCGATCCTCGCCTTCTCGCGCGGGGAAACCATCAATGCCATCTGGTTCGTCTTTGCCGCTGTCGCGACCTACCTGATTGCCTACCGCTTCTATTCGAAGTTCATCGAGCGCAAGATCGCCAAGCCGGATGATTTCCGCGCTACCCCGGCCGAATCGGTCAATAACGGCCGCGACTTCGTACCCACCGACCGCCGGGTCCTCTTCGGCCACCACTTCGCGGCCATCGCCGGCGCCGGTCCGCTGGTTGGCCCGATCCTCGCAGCCCAGATGGGCTACCTGCCCGGAACCATCTGGATCATCGTGGGCGTGGTGCTGGCCGGTGCGGTCCAGGACTACCTGGTCATGTTTTTCTCCATGCGCCGCGGTGGACGCTCGCTGGGCCAGATGGCTCGCGAGGAACTGGGCTTGATCGGCGGCACCGCCGCGTTGATCGCCACCCTGACCATCATGATCATCATTACCGCCATCTTGGCGCTGGTGGTCGTCAATGCGCTGGGCGAGTCCGCTTGGGGCGTCTATTCGGTGGGCCTGACTATTCCTATCGCTCTGTTCATGGGCATCTACCTGCGGTTCATCCGCCCGGGCAAGGTCCTGGAAATCTCCGTCATCGGCTTCGTGCTGCTGATGTTCGCGATCATCTCCGGCCGCTGGATTGCCGAATCCGCGTGGGGTGCCGAGTTCTTCCACCTGGAGCGCACCACCATCGCCTGGGCGATCATCATCTACGGCATCATCGCCGCGGTGCTTCCGGTCTGGTTGCTGCTCGCTCCGCGCGACTACCTGTCGACCTTCATGAAGATCGGCGTCATCGCCCTGCTGGCCGTGGCGATCATCGTTGTCCGCCCGGAAATCGATGTTCCTGCCTTCTCCGAGTTCGCCGGACGAGCTGATGGCCCGGTCGTGGCCGGGCATATCTTCCCGTTCCTGTTCGTGACCATCGCCTGCGGCGCGCTCTCCGGCTTCCACGCCCTGATTTCCTCTGGTACCACCCCGAAGCTGGTCGAGAAGGAAAAGCAGACCCGCTTCCTGGGCTACGGCGGCATGCTGATGGAATCCATGGTGGCCATCATGGCGCTGGTTGCAGCGATCTCCATCGACCGCGGCATCTACTTCGCGATGAACTCCTCGGCTGCCGCCACCGGCGGTACGGTGGAAACCGCCGCGGTGTTCGTGAACTCGCTGGGCTTGGCCGGCGTCAGCCTGGATCCGAACCAGCTGACCGAACTGGCTAATAACGTCGGCGAGAACTCGGTGGTCTCGCGTACCGGTGGCGCACCGACGCTGGCTGTGGGCATTGCGCACATCATGCACCAGTGGTTCGGCGGCACCGCGATGATGGGCTTCTGGTACCACTTCGCGATCATGTTCGAAGCGCTGTTCATCCTGACCGCGGTTGACGCCGGTACCCGTGTTGCACGCTTCATGCTGCAGGACACCATCGGCAACTTCATCCCGAAGTTCAAGGACACCTCGTGGCGTCCGGGCGTGTGGCTGTGCACGTTGATCATGGTCGCCGGCTGGGGCTACATCCTGATCCTCGGCGTAACCGATCCGCTGGGCGGCATCAACACCTTCTTCCCGCTGTTCGGCATCGCCAACCAGCTGCTGGCAGCGATTGCGCTGGCAGTGGTGATGACCATCATCGCCAAGCAGAACAACTTCAAGTACCTGTGGGTTGTCGCCCTGCCGCTGGCCTTCACCGTGGTGATCACTTTCGTGGCCAGCTGGCAGAAGATCTTCTCCGCAGACACCAAGGTCGGCTACTTCGCGAACCACAACGCCTACAAGGAAGCGTTGGCCAATGGCGAGACTTCCCTCGGCTCGGCGGGCAGCGTTGAAGCAATGGAGGCCGTGGTGCGCAACACCGGTGTCCAGGGCTGGCTGTCCGTGGTCTTCCTGCTGCTGACCGCGATCGTGCTGGTCTCGGCTGTCGTCGCAACCATCAAGGCCAAGCGCAACGGCGGCGGCACCAGCACCGAGGATCCGGCCGTGCCATCGAAGATGTACGCACCTGCCGGCTTGATCTCGTCGCCTGCTGAAAAGGAGCTTGAAAAGGCCTGGAAGCAGGTCCCTGCCGAAGCCCAAGTCCAGCGCGGCGGCCACTAGCCATGGCTACGCTTTTGGAACGCCTGGGGCAAGCCAAGAAGTTTGTCGACGGAGTGCTCGGTGCCGACAAGTACCAGCACTACCTGGAACACCACGAACGCAATCATCCCGGCGCCAAGCCGATGACCGAGCGTGAGTTCTGGAAGGACTACACCGACTGGCAGGAAAAGAACCCCGAGGGGCGTTGCTGCTGAACCCGACTGGAACCGGCCGTGAGGGCCATCCGCGACAGCGGATGGCCCTCACGGCCGGTTTCGTTTTATGTCGACTGCGTTGCCGGGAACACTGCGGTGATCCCGGTAGGCTAGAACCAGTAATCCATCGGAAACCACCGGCAGAGAAGTGTAATGGCGTTCTTTTCACGACTGCGCGCTGAGCGTGCTGCTACTCGCGAACTCGGCGAGGGCGTCTGGCGTCGCGCGCATGACCGTTTCCAGCGGTCATTGGACCGGGTCTTCCAGGTGGTTGAAGGCATCACTGATGTCCAGGCGTACAACGAGCTCGTCAAGGAAGCCAACGAGATGGCAGTGCTCCTGCCGACCGTGCGCCAGCTATGCTGCGCGGCGCAGCGGATCACCCCGAGCAATGACGACACGATCCCGCAGCTGACCTCGGCGGCGCACCGTTCGCTGACCAAGGCGGCCAACGATTTGGCGACGACCGCACAGGTGATCGCGATGATGCGGATGCAGGCGGAAGCCGGCCGGCCGATCGACATCGAGGCGGTGCGCCATCGGGCCAAGCTGGTGGAAGAAGACGTCAGCCGGGCCGCGCAAAATCTCGCTTCCAGCGAATAATTGGGTTTTCCCGATCGCTGGCGTGGTTTTTCGCCGTGCCGCACGCATCGGTGAACTAAATTAGTTCCATGACCCAAACAATCCCTGAACTGCAGTTCCTTGACGGAAACACCATCGACCAGCTTGGCTACGGCGTCTGGAAGGTCGCCGACGCCGACGCGGAAGTGGTCGTTGGCAAGGCCATCGACGCTGGCTACCGCCACATCGACACCGCGCGCATCTACGGAAACGAAGCTGGAGTCGGCCGTGCAGTTGCCGCCAGCAGCGTGCCGCGCGAAGAACTGTTCATCACCACCAAGGTCTGGAACTCGGACCAGGGTTATGAGAAGACCATGGCCGCAGCGGATGCTTCGCTTCAGCGTCTTGGCCTCGAGTACGTCGACCTGTACCTGATCCACTGGTTGCAGCCGAAGCGCGGCACCTACGTGGACACCTGGAAGGCGCTGATCCAGTTGCAGAAGGACGGCAAGGCCAAGTCCATTGGAGTTTGCAACTTCACCAAGGAAGCACTCGAAGAGCTCTACACCGAAACTGGAGTCCGCCCGGTCATCAACCAGGTTGAAACCCACCCGTACTTCCCCCAGACCGAGCTGCGCGCCTACGAAGCCGAGCACGGCATCCTGCATGAGTCGTGGTCCCCGCTGGGCCACGGCGGTGAACTGCTGAGCGACCCAGTACTGGCGGACATCGCCAAGAAGCATGGCGCATCGGCGGCGCAGGTAGTCATCGCCTGGCATCTGGCCCTAGGCAATGTCGTCATCCCGAAGTCGACCACCGAATCGCGCATCGTCGAGAACTTCGAATCATTGAATGTGAAGCTGGACAAAGAAGATCTGGCAGCCATCGCTACCCTGGATCGCGGCGCCGAAGGCCGCATCTCGGCTGACCCGGCCACCGCCGACTTCGAATAGAACACCGACCCCAAGAACGGGCCCTTGGTTTCATCTGGAACCAGGGCCTGTTCGCATATCCCAAGTTGTCGTTGGGGCATATATGGGACGCGAATGAAGTCCGTGGGGTGCAAAGGCCGAACCCAGTTGGCAAGAACCGCTGAAGATGGCGAAAACCCCGGAACCAGGAGTTGTTCGCGATTCCGGGGTTTTCTTCACGTGGAGCCCCCTGCCGGATTTGAACCGGCGACCTGCTCTTTACGAGGGAGCTGCTCTACCCCTGAGCTAAGGAGGCCTGTGCCTGCAAACAGGCACCACGTCACTTTATCCGAGGAATTGTCTGAACGTCAAAACGGCGATGACATCATCAGGCCCAATCAGCAGCGGGTGCCGGCTTCGGGGACTTTGCCGTCGATCAGGTACTCATCCACCGCCTTGGTAATGCACTCGTTGGAACGCCCATAGGCGGTGTGGCCATGGCCTTCATAGGTCAGCAGGGTCGCGTTATCCAGCTGCTTGGCCAGGGCCTCGGACCACTTATATGGGGTGGCTGGATCACCGACGGTGCCAATGACGAGGATCTCATTCGAGCCTTTCGCGTCGAGCACCTCAGGCTTGCCAGTGGATTCGAAGTCCAGGGCCTCGCAGGCGATGCCGCTGTAGGCCAGATACTTGCCCAAGGTCGGAGCCGCACGCATCAGCTCGGTCGCTTCGGCCTGCATGGCTTCTTGGCTGCTGTCCGTTGGACGATCCAGGCAATCAATGGCTACGTAGGCGTCGCTCGAATTCGAAGCATAGGTGCCGTCGCTCTGGCGGTCTGCCGAGAGATCCGCCAAGCTGAGGATGATGTCTACATTCCCTTCGTTGACCGCGGCGTTCATGGCGTCGGTCAAATAGGACCAGCTGGCATCATCGTAGAGCGGCAAAATGAAGCCGTTGACGAAGTCGATGATCGGAACGACTCGCCCATCGCTGGCGGTCATCGGCTCGTTCTCCACCTGAGCAAAGAACTGCTGCAGCTGCACCTTGGCCTCTTCGACGGTTCCGGTGAACGGGCAATTGCCGCTTTCAAGGCAGCTGGCGAGCCAAGCGTCGATTTCCTTCTCGAACCCAACCGCCTGGGCCAAGGTGAGGTCCGAAGCTGACAAGGTTGGATCCATGGCGCCGTCCAGCACGAAACGCCCCACATTCTGCGGGAACAAGTCAGCATAGGTTGCGCCCAAGAAGGTTCCGTAGGAGACACCGAGGTAGTCCAGCTGCGCATCACCGAGCACAGCACGGATCACGTCCATGTCCCTGGCGGCCGATACGGTATCGACGTGGTCGAGCAGTTCGCCGGTATTGGACGCGCAGTCAGCCGCATAGTCCTCGGTGCTCTCGATGATCTCGTGCTGGTCTTCAGGAACCCACGCACGGAGGTTTTCCTGGCGCCCCTTATCGGTTTCGGCAGCGCTCTGGCACGTGACCGGAGAGCTTTCTCCCACGCCTCGTGGGTCGAAGCCGATGACGTTGTAGGCCCGCTGCAGGTCATCGCTGAACATGCTCGGGACCGTGGACGACACCATGTCCAGTCCAGATCCACCAGGGCCACCGGGGTTGACCAGGATATTGCGCGTCGCCCCGTCCACGGCGCGGCGGTTCAGGGCCAGCTCGATGCTCTCGCCTTCGGGATTGTCGTAATCCATCGGAACCTGGATGGTGGCGCATTCGATGACGCTGCCGCACTTTTCCCAGTCGAGGCTTTGGGTATAGAAGGTTTCCAATCCTTCAGGCGCACTGGTGTTCGGCGCGGGCTTCGGGGCATTCGATGCGCTGGATGGCGAATCCGCTGTGGGGGAAGAGCAGCCTGCCAGGCCCAAAGCCATGGCAGTCCCTACTGCGGCCAAGCGCTTCATCGGTGAGCGTGCAGGCACTGTTCGTGTCTCCTTGGGATGGGTTAGCGGCGTCCGGGCTGTGGCAGCAGACGGGTCATGAGCGCTTCCAGCGCCATGAGCTGGTTGACGTTGGCGGCCAGGCGGCCGCGGGTTTCATTGATGGCATCAAGCTGGGCCAAGGACTTCTCGCTGGACTGTTCCGCAGCGAACCGCTCCAGCTTCTCGCGCAGGTGCTCGTTGATCAGCTCGGTACCGGTTTTCAGCTGGATGCTCAAGACATCGCGGAAGAAGGTGGTCAGGTCAGTCAGCGTCCGGTCCAGGGCATCGAAGGCAGCACGCCGGGCAAATCGCTTGGCATCATCCTCCAGCGCCTTGAACTGCCCGCGCAATCCAGGTGGGATGGTCTCTTCCGGACCCAAGCCATTGGCATGGCGCAGCTGGGCAATCTTGTTCTGCAGGTCGGTGCCGGTGATGTTTTCGGCACGCTCGCTGGCCAGCTTGGAGATTTCTGCGGCCGCCGCCATCGCCTGCGGCAAGGTCGTGGTGCGCAGCGGCAGCGTAACGACCTTCTCGCGCTGGATGCGTGCCTGCTCGTCACGAGCCAGCAAGCGGGCCACACCGATATGCGACTGCGAAACCCGGGCAGCGAACAATGCTTGATCCGGTTCCAGCCCATCGCGGCGCACCAGGAGATCTGCAACGTCCTGGGTGGAAGGCACGGAGAGGTTTACCGCGCGGCAACGCGACCGGATGGTCACCAGCACATCGGCGGGAGACGGGGCGCTGAGGATCCAGATCATCTTGGCTGGAGGCTCTTCGATGGCCTTGAGCAGCACGTTGGTGCTGCGCTCGGACATGCGGTCTGCATCTTCGATGATGATGATGCGCCAGCGGCCGGTGCCAGCGCTTTCCTGCGCACGGGTAATCAGGTGGCGGACATCGGCAATCTGGTACTCGAACTTGTCGGTGGAAACGAAGGACACATCAGGGTGCTCCGAATTCATCACCATTTTGCAATTGGCGCACTCACCGCAGCCGGCCGGAGTCTGGGTGCACTGCAATGCCGCCGCGAAAGCACGCGCCGCGGTGGTGCGGCCCGAACCCGGGGGGCCGGTTACCAGCCAGGCATGGGTGGGGTTGCCGCGATCAACCTCGGCGGTCAACGTGTCAATGACGCGTTCCTGCCCGGCGAGGTCCGCGAAGACCGGCCGGGTCACAGCAGGCCTGCCAGATGCTGCGCAACCGATTGGTGCAGCTGCTCCACGCTGGCGGTGGCATCCAGGACCAGGTAGCGCTGCGGCTCACGGGCAGCCAAATCGAGGAAGGCGTTGCGGATGCGTTCATGGAAATCATCCGGCTCGGATTCCAAGCGATCCGACTGCTCCACCCCGCCGCTGGCCGCAATGCGCCGGGCGCGCCCCTGCTCGGCGGAGATGTCGAGGATGATGGTGGCATCCGGCTTCAAACCGCCGGTTGCGAAGTCGTTGATTGATGCGACGGCATCAATTCCGAGTTCGCGGCCCATGCCCTGGTAGGCCAGCGAGGAATCGACGAACCGGTCGCAGATGATGTGGGTTCCGGCCTCCAGCGCGGGGGAGATGACCTGCTGGACATGGGCGGCACGCGCCGCCGAGTAGATCAGAGCCTCGGTACGCGCATCGATGTCGCCGTGGCCGTGGTCAAGCACCAGGGAACGCAGCTCTTCGCTGATCTGGGTTCCACCTGGTTCGCGGGTCGTGGCGACCTTGGCTCCACGGGATTCCAGCCACTGCTTGGCCAGCGCGACCTGCGTGGACTTGCCGGCGCCGTCGCCGCCCTCGAAAACGATGAACAAGCCACGGGTTGGGGAACTCGAATCTCTACTCACCCCACTAGCCTATCCAAGGACATTTAAAGATGCGTACTGCAACGGCTGGTTGGGCATTGGAAATACGTCAAGTGTGGTGGATCAGTCACATGAAATGTAGTGAAATCCACCGTTTGGCAGTACCCGATCCAGCGTAGAGTTTTTTCCATGAACCCCCGCACCGCAGAACAAGGCTCCAACCCGGCCTGGGACCCGAAGACATTGCTCGTTGCCGGTGGGCGTCCGGCCCATGGCTACGACGTTCCAGTCAACCACCCGGTCACCTTCACCTCTACCTACCATTCCAAGGGCCAGGCGGCGCCCGGCGAACGCGTCTATGCGCGGTTCTCCAACCCCACCTGGGATCCCTTCGAGGAAGTGCTGGGCCAGCTCGAAGCGGCAACCCTGCCGGCCCTGGTCTTCTCCTCCGGCATGGCAGCTATTGCCGCGGCATTGAGCCTCGTTCCAGAGGCCGGCGTGCTGGTGATGCCACGGCATTCCTATAACGGTTCGCTGGCGCTGAGCTCGGAACTGCAAGAAGCTGGACGGCTGAGCATCCGCCCGGTGGACATTGCCAACACCGACGAAGTGCTCGCCGCGTTGGATGGGGCCGATGTGCTCTGGGTGGAATCGCCGACCAACCCCATGCTGGAAGTTGCAGACCTGCCGGCACTGCTGGCCGGCGCGAAAGCGAAGAACGTGCTGAGCATCGTGGATAACACTTTTGCCACCCCGCTGCTGCAGCAGCCGCTGGTCCACGGCGCCGACCTTGTCGTGCACTCGGTGACCAAGTACCTCTCGGGCCACTCGGATGTGATCTTGGGCGCGCTGGTCACCAGCGACGAACAGCTGCACAGCCGACTGCACGGATACCGGACCTTGCATGGCGCGATCGCCGGACCGATGGATACCTTCCTCGCCCTGCGCGGGGTGCGCACCATGGCCGTACGCCTTGAACGCTCGCAGTCGAACAGCCAGCTGCTGGCCGAACGGCTGGCGGCGCATCCCAAGGTGCAGGCAGTGCGCTACCCGGGATTGGCCAATGACCCGGGCCACGCGCGCGCTGCCGAACTCATGGGCGGGTTCGGTTCGGTGATCGCCTTCGAAGCGGGCGGCTCTGCCGAAGAAGCCGACCGGGTGCTGGATGCATTCACGCTCATCACCGGTGCCACCTCGCTGGGAGGAGTGGAGTCCCTGGCCGAGCGGCGGGCACGCCACGCTTCCGAACCGGCCAGCGTCCCTGCCAGCCTGATCCGCCTGTCGGTAGGCATTGAAGAAGTGGAAGACCTCTGGGCAGATCTGAAGCAGGCCCTGGACCGGCTCTGATGCCGCGGGGCCAATTTCCGCGCGTGGCACAGTGCCCATCAAATGCGTCGCAAAGGTAGAGTGAAGGCATGAACATGATGCACGTAGCCCGACTGATCGAGTACTACATGATGATCGCCCTGAGCGTTGTCATCGTGGCGCTCGCCGTTTGGGCTCTGGTTGATTGCCTGCGCCATGGCGCGGATCGCTTCGCCCAGGAAGGCAAGCGCACCAAGGGCTTCTGGCTCGGTCTGACAGTGGCCAGCACCGCTGTAGCCTTGCTGGGCATGCTTGGACAGGGCGGAATCGGCTTCCTGCAGCTAATCGGCGCCTGCATCGCCTGCGTGTACCTTGCGGACGTCAAGCCAGCAGTGAGCGGCAAGGGCGGCGGCTGGTACAACTACTAGGCCGCGCCAAGGCACCCAAGTTTTCACGAAGACCTGCATCCGCTTGATGGCGGAGCGCAGGTCTTCGCACTTTAACCACGGGCCTTAACTTTCGCGCGAGTGGGCTTGCGCATTGGTTAGGATAGATTCCATGAGCCACACTTTGATTTTGCTTCGCCACGGACAGAGCGAATGGAACGAAAAGAACTTGTTCACCGGTTGGTACGATGTCTCGCTGACCGAGAAGGGCCGTGCTGAAGCAGCCCGCGGCGGCCAGCTGCTGGCCGAAGCAGGCTACAAGCCGGAGGTGCTGCACACCTCCTTGCTGACCCGCGCAATTGTCACCGCGAACCTGGCTCTGGAAGCCGCTGGCCGTTCCTGGATTCCGGTGAACCGCGACTGGCGCCTGAATGAACGCCACTACGGTGCGCTGCAGGGCAAGGACAAGGCGCAGACCTTGGCCGAATTCGGCGAAGAGCAGTTCATGGAATGGCGCCGCAGCTACGACACCCCGCCACCAGCACTGGACGACTCCTCGGAATTCAGCCAGATCAATGATGAGCGCTATGCGGCGCTGGGCGACTCCGCCCCGCGTACCGAGTGCCTCAAGGACGTGCTGGAGCGCATGCTGCCGTACTGGGAGAACAACATCAAGGCCGATCTGTCGGCAGGCAAGACCGTCATGGTCACCGCCCACGGCAACTCCCTGCGCGCACTGGTCAAGCACCTGGACGGCATCAGCGATGAAGACATTGCCGGCCTGAACATCCCGACTGGCATCCCGCTGGTCTATGAACTGGATGACAACTTCCAGCCAATCACCAAGGGCGGAACCTACCTGGATCCAGAGGCCGCGGCCGACGCTATCAAGGCCGTCGCCAACCAAGGTCGCAAGTAGGACACGCTTTTCGGCGGTTTCGCGATGACCGGCCATGGGCCGGTGATCGCGAAGCCGCCGTCTGCTTATTAACGCGGGGATAACGCCAGGCATCCGGCTGTGAGCGAAACAACTGCGCACGATTGTATTTTTGGCATTAGTATGCTGTAATCTCCTATTTCGAATAGGCTCAATGGCTCACGTTAGGAATGCAATTCGTGGCAACTGATTACGATGAAGTCCGCCCAGACGTTGCTGAGGCACGCAAGGCTTCTCTGGATGCGGTGAAGTCCGCAAACGCACCGGACGCCAAGTCGGTGGTGCGCGAGCTCGACGAGACCGATCACACCGATGGCATGGATCTGCCGGGCGCGGATCTCTCCAACGAGGAATTGACCGTTACGGTCATTCCGCAGAAAGACGACGAGTTCATTTGCGGCTCGTGCTTCTTGATCCGCCACCGTTCGCAGCTGGTGCGCGAAGAAGGCAACGTAGGCTTCTGCGTCGAGTGCGAAGGCTAGAAACCCGCTAGACGCTGGCGCCATTCGTGCGCCGAGAACGGGCAGAGGGCAGCCCACCGATCGGTGGGCAGCCCTCTGCCCGTTTAACGAGCTGGAATCCTTGGCTGGGCCAGCTTCCTCATCGGGGCCCAACAAGGACGCACAGCGTGCTCTCTGGAGCGCCCAGCCGGAAGTCCCATGCCCCGTCCAAGCAAAATTGAAGAACAAAAAAGGCGCCTGCCATCCGTTGGTACCGGATGGCAGGCGCCATGGCTATGCAATCGAGCCGATGCTCCGAGAAGCTAGATTTCGGTTGGATCCCATTCGCCGGTCACCAGGTAGGTGACCTTGCGGGCTACGGACACGCCGTGATCGCCGAAGCGCTCAAGGTAGCGGCTGGTCAGCGACACATCCACGGTGGTTGGCGCGTTGGCGTCCCAGTCCTCGGCCGCGACCTGGGTGAAGACGCTGGAGTGCAAACGATCCAGCTCGTGGTTCAGTTCGATGATTTCGGTGGCGATCTTCAGATCGCGGGTGTCCAGCAGGCGCGCGACCGCCTTGGCGATGTCGATATCGATCTTTGCCATCTGGGCAAAGGTGTCGGAAATCTTGGCCGGGATCGCCGGGTTGGGGAACCGCAGACGAGTCAGCTGCGCCAGGTGGCGGGCCAAATCGCCCATGCGCTCCAGCGACGCGCTCATGCGCAGCGAACCGACAATCATGCGCAGGTCGCTGGCTACCGGCCCCTGCAGGGCCAAGGTGTCGATGGCCCGTTCGTCGAGCTGGTTCTGCAGGAAGTCGATCTTCGCGTCCGCCGCAATGACTTCCTGTGCCAGATCGACGTCCACGTTGGCTAGCGATTCCCAAGCGCGGTCCATTGCGGTTGCTACCTGGTTGGCCATCTCAATGAGTTCTTCGCCAATTTGCTGCAGGTCTGCCTGAAATACCTTACGCACAGCAGTTCCTTTCGAGTGTCGGTATCCATGCCGGATGGTGGACTGCCGTGGCAGCCACCCGCCACGAGACAGTTTTGTGGCATGGTGGAGGGTCTTGCTCCAGCTTGTCAGCGGGTGATTAACGAATATGCCACGAAAGGTGAACGTTTGGTGAACAGCGCGCCGAAATCGACTAAAACACGTCATTTAGGGCTGGAGCCGCCCACAGGTGAAGCTAGTCTAAAGATGTGAACGAAGTGATCTCGACTCTTATAGCCGGCGTCCTCGGCCTGGCTCTGGGGATCGTTGGCGTCATCTCCTTCCGGCTCTCCCAGGCCCGCTCTTCGAAGCTGCCGCAAGTCGACGAGCCAGTGCTCCCCGAGGGGGCGGCCGCCGTCCTGTCGGTCATCGGGCGAGCTTTCGTGATCCTCGATGACGTTGACGGAGTGGTCCGGGCCAACCCTGCCTCCTATGCCTACGGGCTGGTGCGCGGGCACACGCTGGTCCACAACGAACTGCTCTCGCTTGTGCGCCAGGTGCGCGCCGATGGCGTGATTGCCGAAAGCCAGTACGAGCTGCAGCGCTCCACGCTCGGTGCCGGGCAGCTGATTGTCCACGTGCGCGTCGCTCCGCTGGGAGACGAATACATCCTCCTGCTGGCCGACGACCGCACCGAAATCACCCGTACCGAAGCGATGCGCAATGACTTCGTGGCCAACGTATCCCACGAGCTGAAAACGCCGGTCGGCGCCATCGGGCTGCTGGCCGAAGCCATCACCGAAGCCGCCGACGACCCGAAGGCGGTACGCCGCTTCTCCACCCGGATGGACAAGGAATCGCGGCGCCTGGCGGCCCTGGTGCAGGACATCATCGAGCTCTCCCGGCTGCAGGCATCCGACGCGATCGTGCAGGGCCAGGAAGTGAATATCGACAGCGTCGTGGCAGAAGCCGTGGACCGCAGCCACCTGATTGCCGAGGAAAAGGGCATCACCATTACCGTGGGCGGCCATCTCGAAGAGCCGATCCTGGGCGATGCGGACCTGCTGATGACCGCTATCCGCAACCTGATCGACAATGCCATCCGCTATTCGCCGGAGCACACCACGGTCGGAGTGGGGATCCGCCAGCGCGATGGCTACGCCCAGATTTCGGTGACCGACCAGGGACCGGGCATCTCGCCCGAGGAGCAGGAACGCGTGTTCGAGCGCTTCTACCGCGTGGACTCCGCACGCTCGCGGCAGACCGGCGGCACCGGGCTGGGCCTGAGCATCGTCAAGCACGTGCTGGCCAACCACGGCGGCGAAGTGTCCCTGTGGTCGCAGCCCGGCCACGGATCAACATTTACCCTAAGACTTCCCCTAGCGGACGAAGAACCGGCGACCAGCAATGCGCTTGCCGGCCAGACGATGAAGGAACGAACGATCGAGGCGAGTGCGTCCGATCGTGAAGGAGGACGCCGATGACCCGCATATTGATCGTTGAGGACGAGGAGTCGCTCTCAGACCCGCTGTCCTTCCTGCTCGAACGCGAAGGCTTCGAAGTCCGGATCGCCGACGACGGCCTGAAGGCAGTCACCGAGTTCGAACGCCACGGCGCAGACCTGGTGCTGCTGGACCTGATGCTTCCGGGCCAGCCGGGCACCGAGGTGATCCGCCAGATCCGCCTGAACAGCCAGGTCCCGGTCATCATGCTCACTGCGAAGGACTCGGAGATCGACAAGGTAGTGGGCCTGGAACTCGGTGCGGACGACTACGTCACCAAGCCGTATTCCTCCCGCGAACTGCTGGCCCGCATCCGCGCCGTGCTGCGACGCCAGGGCGAAGGCGAGGAGCTGATCAGCAACGTGGTCACTGCCGGTCCGGTGCGCATGGACGTCGAACGCCATGTGGTTTCGGTCGACAACACCGAGGTGTCCATGCCGCTGAAGGAATTCGAACTGCTGGAAATGCTGCTGCGCAATGCCGGCCGCGTGCTCACCCGCGGACAGCTGATCGACCGCGTCTGGGGCAGCGACTATGTGGGCGACACCAAGACCCTGGATGTGCACGTCAAGCGCCTGCGTTCCAAGATCGAGGTTGACCCGGCAGTCCCCGAACGCCTGGTGACCGTGCGCGGACTGGGTTACAAGTTCGTGGTCTAAGGCCTAATAGCCCGGATACGGCAGCAGCCCCCGACAGAATCAGTGATTCTGTCCGGGGCTGCTGTTTCGGCTTGCGGAGCCTAGTGGCCCGAAGTCGAGTGGGTCTCTTCCGGGGTCAGGTGCTCGGTGACCGACTCATCGGCACCGCCCGGTACGAAGTCGCGGTATTCGGCAAGGGTGCCATCGACTACTGGAACGCTGAATTCCACGTTCTCGCCGGCGACGGTGAAGACCGAAGGTGCGTGCTGGCCAGCAGGGATGCCCAAGTTCTTGATGATCTGCTCGTTCTTTTCATCTTCAAGCTTGATAGTGCCATCGGCAGGAACCTGGATGGAGACAGGTGCAGTGTTCTCGGCCTTGACCGACAGGGTCAGCGCGGAATCGCCGGCGTTGATTACGGAGCCGATCAGGCGGGCTTCAGTGTCGTCGCTGTTGGTGACGAACATCAGGTTGCGGACCTTGGCGTCTGCGACATCGACGTTGACGCCATCGCTGGCGGCGTAGTCCATGTTGGTGGCCTGCTCGTTGATGGCGCCACAGCTGGTGACACCGAATGCCAGGGCAGCCACAGCGAGGGACGCGGCGATGCGACGTCCAGCGGTCATGCGTGCGGTGATCACGACACTAACTCCTCGGTGAGAATAATGAGTTGCTTCGGGTTCGTGGCCGGTTGAATCGGCTGCACCTGGGGCAGGGGCAGCCGCGAAAAGGACCACGATTATCTCTAAGCCTAGCTGTTTTTCACGCAAAGACGCGATTTAGCGACGTGCAACACACGCTTTTCGACAAGTTGTAGACAACCGTCGCTGGGAAAGGGGGAGGTGTGCAATCGACTGCCTTATCTTCTTCATAGCATGTTTCTCTTGCAAGTGGAAGAGGCAATTCCGCATGAATTCGCGGTTATATGGGGCACAGTCGCAAGGCCATGAATAGCAAACATGGTAGACTAGGACGTGGGAAAGGGGTTTATCCACATGGTTTTTGAGGTTGGCGAGACTGTTGTCTACCCGCACCACGGTGCCGCAATGATCGAAGAGATCAAGATGCGCAAGATCAAGGGCGAAGAGAAAATGTATCTCAAGCTCAAGGTGGCTCAGGGCGACCTGACCATTGAGGTTCCAGCCGAGAACGTTGATCTTGTTGGCGTACGTGACGTGGTAGGTCAGGAAGGCTTGGACCATGTGTTCGATGTCCTTCGTGCTGAATTTACCGAAGAGCCGACCAACTGGTCGCGCCGCTACAAGGCAAATGTCGAGAAGCTCGCTTCCGGCGATGTCATCAAGGTTGCAGAAGTAGTTCGCGACCTGTGGCGCCGAGAAAACGACCGTGGTCTGTCGGCAGGCGAAAAGCGCATGCTGGCCAAGGCTCGCCAGGTATTGATCAGTGAATTGGCCTTGGCCAAGGATCTGGACGAGGCCAAGGCGGAAGGCCTCTTGGACGAGGTTCTGGCTTCGGCCTAACCCAGTTCCGGTAACGCATCGCCGTGAAACGCTCCCAAGCGTTTCACGGCTTTTGGCGTTAAAGCAGCCGAATCAGGATGACGAGGCACGATAAGCTGGGCGCTGTGAAGCAAAGCGAAGCGCAAAATTCAAGCCTGATCCTGGTTGCGGCCGGTATGGGAACCCGTCTTGGCGCAGGAATTCCCAAGGCGATGGTTCAGGTGGCCGGGAAGTCCCTGGCAGAACATGCAGTGGACCGGATCCTCGGGGTTGGGCAGATCACCGAAATCATTGTGGTGACCCCGCCGAAGGACGAGCGCCTGGCCGCAGCCATGGCCCAGTACGGGGAACGGGTCCGTACCGTGCCCGGTGGTGCAAGCCGCGCCGCGTCGGTTCGCGCCGGACTGGCCGTCGCCAGTTCAGAGGCCGCGAATATCCTGGTCCATGACGCAGCCCGCGCTTTCGCCCCGGCCGAGCTGCATGAAAGGGTGCTGTATGCCCTGGCCGATGAGCAGTGCAGCGCGGTGATTCCGGCATTGGACGTCACCGACACCATCTGCGTGGTCCAGCCCGATGCCTCCGGCGAGCACGAGATCATCAAGGAAACCCCGGCGCGTTCCACCCTGCGCGCGGTGCAGACCCCGCAGGGCTTTGACGCGGCGCTGCTGCGCGCGGCGCACGCCCGGCTGGATTCCTGCACCGAAGCCGAACTGGAGCTGGTCACCGATGACGCGTCGATCGTGCGGGCTTTCGGCGCCGAAGTCCAGGTGCTGCCCGGATCGCAGCAAGCACTGAAGGTCACCTACCCCGAAGACCTCGACGCCGCCGGCAAGCTCGCGGCAAGCCACCTGACCAGCAACCCCAGTGCAAAGGAAGAAGCCATGATCCTGCCACGAGTCGGCAACGGCATCGATGTCCACGCGGTCAGCGACGACCCGGCCCGCGAAATGTGGCTGGCAGGACTGCACTTCCCGGACGACATCGGGCTGTCCGGCCACTCCGACGGCGACGCGGTAGCGCACGCTGCCTGCGATGCGCTGTTCTCCGCAGCGGGCATAGGCGATCTGGGCACGCACTTCGGGGTGGACCGCCCGGAATTCGCCGGGGCCAGCGGTGTGAGCCTGATTGCAGAAGCCGCCCGCCTGGTGCGCGAGGCAGGATTCGAGATCGGCAATGTCTCGGTGCAGTTCGTCGGCCGCCGCCCGCGCTTCGCCGCGCGCCGCGAGGAGGCCAACGCGGTGCTCAGCGAGGCGATCGGCGCCCCAGTCAGCGTCATTGCGACTACCAGCGACGGGCTGGGGTACGAGGGGGAGGGCAAGGGCGTGACCGCCTATGCCACCGCACTGGTCTATCCGGTTTCGCACTAGGCCCGTCGGCGCTGCCGCGGGCTTAGCTCATCGAGAGCGTCACAAGTGAAGCACAAAGCGTGCATCCATCGGATAACCTTAAAGGCGTGAGCCTGCGATTCTATGACACCAAAACAGCATCCGTACGCGACTTCCAGCCATTGGCGGAAGGCGAAGTCAAGCTGTACTACTGCGGCGCCACCGTGCAGGGCATGCCGCACGTGGGCCATGTTCGCAGTGCCATCGTCTTCGACATCCTGGTGCGCTGGCTCGAATACCGGGGCTTCGCCGTCACCACCGTCCGCAACGTCACGGACATCGATGACAAGATCCTGGAAAAGTCGGCGAACTCCTTCGCCGCGGACTTCGAAGCCGATGCCCATTACAAGCCGCGCGAAGAATGGTTCGCCCTGGCGTACCGCTTCGAGCAGGAATTCTCGCTTGCCTACGAGGCGCTAGGCGTGCGCCGGCCGACCTATGAGCCGCGCGCGACCGGGCACATCACCGAAATGCATGAGCTGATCGAGCAGCTCATCGACCGAGGCCACGCCTACCCGGCAGCCGACAGCTCTGGTGATGTCTACTTCGATGTGCGCTCCTATGAGCAGTACGGTGCATTGACCCGCCAGAAGGTCGACGACATGCAGGACGCCCCGGATTCGGATCCGCGCGGCAAGAGGGACCCACGCGACTTCGCGCTCTGGAAGGGGCACAAGGATACCGATCCGCTGACCGCGTCCTGGCCCAGCCCCTGGGGACGCGGCCGCCCGGGCTGGCACCTCGAGTGCTCGGCGATGGCCGGCAAATACCTGGGCAGCGCATTCGACATCCACGGCGGCGGACTGGATCTGCGCTTCCCGCACCACGAGAACGAGATGGCCCAGTCCAATGCGGCAGGCCACGGCTTCGCCAACTACTGGATGCACAACGGCATGGTCACCTATGAGGGTGAGAAGATGTCCAAGTCCATCGGCAACACCATCTCTCCGGAAGAAATGCTAGCGCTGGCCGATGCCCGCGTGGTGCGCTACTTCCTGGGCCAGGCGCACTACCGTTCGATGCTCGACTACCGCGCGGACTCGCTGACCGAGGCCGGGGCAGCGGTGGAACGCGTGGATACCTTCATCTCCAATGCGCGCTACCGCCTGGGTGCCGCCGCCGAGGCGATCGCAGCCACCGCGGTGCCGGAAGCCTTCGGCACCGCGATGGATGATGACCTGAACGTTCCCATGGCCCTGGCTGCACTGCATGAAACCGTGCGGCTGGGCAACGCTTCCCTGGACCAGCGTGATGACGCTGCCGCCGCCAAGGCCCTGGGCCAGGTCCTGGCCATGACCCAGGTGCTGGGCCTGGATGATGCTGGCAGCAATGAAGGGTCGGATTCTTCCGCAGAGCACGAGGCCCTGGACCAGCTGATCCAGGCGCAGCTGGCCGAACGCGCCGAAGCCCGGGCAGCCAAGGACTGGGCGCGATCCGATGCGATCCGCGATGCACTGGCATCCGCCGGGATTACCGTGGTGGATTCGGCCGATGGCGCCCGCTGGACCCTGGACAACTAGTCGCGAATCAGCGCGACGCCAACGAACTCAAAAACCAAAGGACAATTACCAATGAGCAAAAAGGGCCCAACCAAGGGTAGTGGTGGCAAGGGACGTCGATCCCTCGAGGGCAAGGGCCCGACCCCTAAGGCAGAGGACCGCCCGTACCACAAGGCGTACCGTGCCAAGCAGCTTTCCGAGCGCTCGGCTGCCAAGCGCAGCGCCGGCCGCCGTACCGAACGCATCAAGGTCAACGCCGAATTCGTCACCGGACGCAACTCCGTCGTCGAGGCGCTGCGCGCCGGGATCCCTGCCAAGGCGCTGCATGTTGCCATCCGCATCGACGTCGATGACCGTGTCCGCGAATCCCTGAAGCTGGCTGCCGAGCATGGCATCCCGCTGCTGGAGGCATCCAAGCCTGAGCTGGACCGCATGACCGATGACGCGATCCACCAGGGCCTGGCCCTGCAGATCCCGCCATACGAGTACAAGGACGCAGTCCAGCTGGCTACCAAGACCATCAAGGACTTCGACAAGGGCTACACCAAGACCCAGCCCCTGTTCCTGGCACTGGATGGCATCACCGACCCGCGTAACCTGGGCGCGATTGTCCGTTCGGCTTCGGCCTTCGGCGCAGATGGCGTGATTATTCCAGAACGCCGCAGCGTCGGCATGACCGCCTCGGCGTGGAAGACCAGCGCCGGTGCAGCGGTTCGCGTACCTGTTGCCAAGTGCAGCAACCTGACCAGCGCGCTGAAGGAAATCAAGGCTGCCGGCATCTTCGTGATCGGCCTCGACGCCGGTGGCGATATGCAGCTGCCGAACTTCGAATTGGCAACCGGCCCGCTGTGCATCGTGGTTGGTTCCGAAGGCAAGGGCCTGTCCCGGCTGGTTCGCGAAAACTGCGACGCGATCGTGTCGATTCCAATCGACTCGGCCATGGAATCGTTGAATGCTTCGATGGCTGTTGGCATCTCGCTGTACGAGGTATCGCGTTTGCGTGCTGAGAAGGCCAAGTAGCTTCCAAGCATCACGAGTGGGTCATAACTTGCCAAGGCAAGTTATGACCCACGGTCGTTAAGGTGACCCGCTTCATAACAACGAATTTCCGTTGTTTTCAGCCGCTATTCATCTTGGAATGCTGAGGATCCGCATGATTCCGGGGGTTTTAGCCCGCAAGTTCTGGAAACAGGCCGATTTTGCGTCGTGGCGGGATGCGTGTAAAGTTTTATCTCGCGCCGCTGATCCGGACGGCCTGAAAAGGCGAATCGGAAACAGCGGGGTGAACCAGTCTGAAATACCGAATTGACAATGGTCAACGCGGTGGTAAGCTGGAAAAGTTGCTCCCGAGCGAAGCAGTGGCCATCACAGGATGGCTGGTGTGGTGTCGAGAGTGTTTGTTGTTTGAGAACTCAATAGTGTGCCAAGTTTGTTGATACCGAATATTTTTATTTGGTGAATACATAACATTTGCTTGAGGCATTGCACCCCCGTGCAGTGTTCTCGAGTGTTTTATTATTCGCCAGGACTTCATCGGCTTCGCCCTTCTTTTCCAAGGGGTTGCTGGTGGCTTTTTATTTTTTTATGGAGAGTTTGATCCTGGCTCAGGATGAACGCTGGCGGCGTGCTTAACACATGCAAGTCGAACGATGAAGCCCAGCTTGCTGGGTGGATTAGTGGCGAACGGGTGAGTAACACGTGAGTAACCTGCCCCCGACTCTGGGATAAGCCCGGGAAACTGGGTCTAATACCGGATATGACCTTTGACCGCATGGTTGTTGGTGGAAAGATTTATCGGTGGGGGATGGACTCGCGGCCTATCAGCTTGTTGGTGAGGTAATGGCTCACCAAGGCGACGACGGGTAGCCGGCCTGAGAGGGTGACCGGCCACACTGGGACTGAGACACGGCCCAGACTCCTACGGGAGGCAGCAGTGGGGAATATTGCACAATGGGCGAAAGCCTGATGCAGCGACGCCGCGTGAGGGATGACGGCCTTCGGGTTGTAAACCTCTTTCAGTAGGGAAGAAGCGAAAGTGACGGTACCTGCAGAAGAAGCGCCGGCTAACTACGTGCCAGCAGCCGCGGTAATACGTAGGGCGCAAGCGTTATCCGGATTTATTGGGCGTAAAGAGCTCGTAGGCGGTTTGTCGCGTCTGCCGTGAAAGTCCGAGGCTCAACCTCGGATCTGCGGTGGGTACGGGCAGACTAGAGTGATGTAGGGGAGACTGGAATTCCTGGTGTAGCGGTGAAATGCGCAGATATCAGGAGGAACACCGATGGCGAAGGCAGGTCTCTGGGCATTTACTGACGCTGAGGAGCGAAAGCATGGGGAGCGAACAGGATTAGATACCCTGGTAGTCCATGCCGTAAACGTTGGGCACTAGGTGTGGGGGACATTCCACGTTTTCCGCGCCGTAGCTAACGCATTAAGTGCCCCGCCTGGGGAGTACGGCCGCAAGGCTAAAACTCAAAGGAATTGACGGGGGCCCGCACAAGCGGCGGAGCATGCGGATTAATTCGATGCAACGCGAAGAACCTTACCAAGGCTTGACATGTGCCAGACCGCCTCAGAGATGGGGTTTCCCTTCGGGGCTGGTTCACAGGTGGTGCATGGTTGTCGTCAGCTCGTGTCGTGAGATGTTGGGTTAAGTCCCGCAACGAGCGCAACCCTCGTTCCATGTTGCCAGCACGTAGTGGTGGGGACTCATGGGAGACTGCCGGGGTCAACTCGGAGGAAGGTGGGGATGACGTCAAATCATCATGCCCCTTATGTCTTGGGCTTCACGCATGCTACAATGGCCGGTACAATGGGTTGCGATACTGTGAGGTGGAGCTAATCCCTAAAAGCCGGTCTCAGTTCGGATTGGGGTCTGCAACTCGACCCCATGAAGTCGGAGTCGCTAGTAATCGCAGATCAGCAACGCTGCGGTGAATACGTTCCCGGGCCTTGTACACACCGCCCGTCAAGTCACGAAAGTTGGTAACACCCGAAGCCGATGGCCTAACCACCTTGTGTGGGGGGAGTCGTCGAAGGTGGGACTGGCGATTGGGACTAAGTCGTAACAAGGTAGCCGTACCGGAAGGTGCGGCTGGATCACCTCCTTTCTAAGGAGCTAACCATTATTGGTTGCCCATGCTGGACACGAGTGTTGTCCGGGTGGGTTGCTCATGGGTGGAATATCAATGGACTCAATACCGGAAAACGTGCTGGCTGATGCTGGTGCGGGGTATTGGCTGTGGCCGCGTGGTGCTTGGGCATCTGCTAGTACGCATTGCAGGGGTTTTCTTCTTGCGGTGCTGGAATGCGGTGTGTGGGTGTTGTGTGGTTTGTATGGTTTGGCATGCTGTTGGGTTTTGAGGCAACAAGCCTCCTTTCCTGGTGAATGGTTGCCGGGGTTCTTCCTGTGGGGAGGGTCCTGGTGGTGTTCGCTTGGGTGAGGGGTTCTTGGTGTTTCGGTGTTTGTCCTGTGTTTGCTGCAAGGATGTCCTGTTGGATTGATGCTGGCCTTTGGTTGGTGTTGGTTTTGGGGTGTTGTTGCGGGGGTGCGGGGTTGTTGTTTGGGAACTGTATAGTGAACGCGAGCATCTTGCAGATGAGATGAGCTGGGTGGTCCTTTTCCTTGGATTGCCTGGTGTTGGAGTCTTGTCTGCGTGATTTTGTTAGATTGTTTTATTGCTCAATTCTGAGACTTTGATTTGTGTTGAAGTTTTTAAGGGCGCACGGTGGATGCCTTGGCATCAAGAGCCGATGAAGGACGTGGGAATCTGCGATAAGCCTGGTGGAGTCGATAACCGGACGTTGAGGCCAGGATTTCCGAATGGGGGAACCCCGCACCATGTTATGTGGTGTGACCTGCAGCTGAATGTATAGGCTGTGTGGAGGGAACGCGGGAAGTGAAACATCTCAGTACCCGCAGGAAGAGAAAACAACAGTGATTCCGTTAGTAGTGGCGAGCGAACGCGGATGGGGCTAAACCGGTTGGTGTGTGATAGCGGATAGGCGTTGCATCATCGGGGTTGTGGGGTCAGCATGTACCAGCGCTATCTTGCTGGTGGGATGAGGTGCAGGCGTATAGGTGAATCGGTTGGAATGCCGGACCAGAGAGGGTGATAGTCCCGTAGGTGTAATGCGTGTCTGCCGTTCTAGTGTTGATACCCGAGTAGCACGGGGCCCGTGAAACCTTGTGTGAATCTGCCAGGACCACCTGGTAAGCCTGAATACTACTTGATGACCGATAGTGAATCAGTACCGTGAGGGAATGGTGAAAAGTACCCCGGGAGGGGAGTGAAATAGTACCTGAAACCGTGCGCTTACAATCCGTTAGAGCTGGGGACTTGTTCCCTGGTGATGGCGTGCCTTTTGAAGAATGAGCCTGCGAGTTAGTGTTACGTCGCGAGGTTAACCCGTGTGGGGAAGCCGTAGCGAAAGCGAGTCTGAATAGGGCGTTTGAGTGGCGTGATCTAGACCCGAAGCGAAGTGATCTACCCATGGCCAGGTTGAAGCGCGTGTAAGAGCGTGTGGAGGACCGAACCCACTTCAGTTGAAAATGGAGGGGATGAGCTGTGGGTAGGGGTGAAAGGCCAATCAAACTTCGTGATAGCTGGTTCTCCCCGAAATGCATTTAGGTGCAGCGTTGCGTGTTTCTTGCTGGAGGTAGAGCTACTGGATAGGCGATGGGCCCTACAAGGTTACTGACCTTAGCCAAACTCCGAATGCCGGCAAGTGAGAGCGCAGCAGTGAGACTGTGGGGGATAAGCTTCATAGTCGAGAGGGAAACAGCCCAGAACGCCAACTAAGGCCCCTAAGCGTGTGCTAAGTGGAAAAGGATGTGGAGTTGCTGTGACAACCAGGAGGTTGGCTTAGAAGCAGCCACCCTTGAAAGAGTGCGTAATAGCTCACTGGTCAAGTGATTCCGCGCCGATAATGTAGCGGGGCTCAAGCACACCGCCGAAGTTGCGTCATTCAAATATTAACCTGGTTTCGATTGGGTGTTTGGATGGGTAGGGGAGCGTCGTGTGGACGGTGAAGTCGCGGTGTAAACCAGCGGTGGAGGCCACACGAGTGAGAATGCAGGCATGAGTAGCGAATGACGGGTGAGAAACCCGTCCGCCGAATGATCAAGGGTTCCAGGGTTAAGCTAATCTGCCCTGGGTTAGTCGGGACCTAAGGCGAGGCCGACAGGCGTAGTCGATGGACAACGGGTTGATATTCCCGTACCGGCGAAGGACCGCCCATACTGAGCTGTGGATGCTAACCATGACGGATCCGGTGATTTGTTCCTTCGGGAATGGTTGCTGGTGGTGTGGTGGGAACCGATGCAGTGAGGTCAGCGTATTAACAGGTGTGACGCAGGAAGGTAGCCGAGCCAGGCAATGGAATTGACCTGGTCCAAGGGTGTAGGAAGAGCGGTTGGCAAATCCGCCGCTCATGTATTCTGAGACCTGATAGGCGCCCCGTTTATGGGGTGATTCGGTGATCCTATGCTGCCTAGAAAAGCATCGGCGCGAGGTCCCAGTCCGCCCGTACCCCAAACCGACACAGGTGATCAGGTAGAGAATACTAAGGCGATCGAGAGAATCATGGTTAAGGAACTCGGCAAAATGCCCCCGTAACTTCGGAAGAAGGGGGGCCTGCCCCGTGATGAGAACTTGCTTCTCTGATGCGGGTGTGGGCCGCAGAGACCAGGGGGAAGCGACTGTTTACTAAAAACACAGGTCCGTGCGAAGTCGCAAGACGATGTATACGGACTGACTCCTGCCCGGTGCTGGAAGGTTAAGAGGACTGGTTAGTCACTTTTGTGGCGAAGCTGAGAATTTAAGCCCCAGTAAACGGCGGTGGTAACTATAACCATCCTAAGGTAGCGAAATTCCTTGTCGGGTAAGTTCCGACCTGCACGAATGGAGTAACGACTTCCCCGCTGTCTCAACCATGAACTCGGCGAAATTGCAGTACGAGTAAAGATGCTCGTTACGCGCAGCAGGACGGAAAGACCCGAGACCTTTACTATAGTTTGGTATTGGTGTTCGGTGCAGCTTGTGTAGGATAGGTGGGAGACTGTGAAGCTTGGACGCTAGTCCAGGTGGAGTCATCGTTGAAATACCACTCTGGCTGTACCGGTCACCTAACTTCGGACCATGATCTGGTTCAGGGACAGTGCCTGATGGGTAGTTTAACTGGGGCGGTTGCCTCCTAAAATGTAACGGAGGCGCCCAAAGGTTCCCTCAGCCTGGTTGGCAATCAGGTGTCGAGTGTAAGTGCACAAGGGAGCTTGACTGTGAGAGTGACAGCTCGAGCAGGGACGAAAGTCGGGACTAGTGATCCGGCGGCACCTCGTGGAAGGGCCGTCGCTCAACGGATAAAAGGTACCTCGGGGATAACAGGCTGATCTTGCCCAAGAGTCCATATCGACGGCATGGTTTGGCACCTCGATGTCGGCTCGTCGCATCCTGGGGCTGGAGTAGGTCCCAAGGGTTGGGCTGTTCGCCCATTAAAGCGGTACGCGAGCTGGGTTTAGAACGTCGTGAGACAGTTCGGTCCCTATCCGCTGCGCGCGTTGGAAATTTGAGAAGGGCTGTCCTTAGTACGAGAGGACCGGGACGGACGAACCTCTGGTGTGTCAGTTGTACTGCCAAGTGCATCGCTGATTAGCTACGTTTGGAAGGGATAACCGCTGAAAGCATCTAAGCGGGAAGCCTGCTTCGAGATGAGATTTCCATGCACCTTTGTGTGTGAGAGGCCCCCAGCTAGACCACTGGGTTGATAGGCAGGATGTGGAAGCAAGGACTGAAGACTTGTGCAGCTGACCTGTACTAATAGGCCGATGGCTTACAACACACAATAAAACAATAATTTGAACTGATATTTTTCAATGCTGTTCGCGTTCACTATGCGGTTACGAGACAACAACCTCTAACCAATAAATGCAAGATGAGTTACAAGACTTTGTAGCACCGGAAAACACTGACCAGGAAATATTTGGTTTGTGTGCTTCGTGATTGTTACGGCGGTCATAGCGTGGGGGAAACGCCCGGTCCCATACCGAACCCGGAAGCTAAGGCCCATTGCGCCGATGGTACTGCACTCGTGAGGGTGTGGGAGAGTAGGTCACCGCCGGACTTAACCTAAGTGGGTTTGAGGCTCTAGCCAGTGATGGTTGGAGCCTCACCTGTTTAACCCGCAGGAGTGCGGCCAGGTGCTATTGCCTGGCCTGTTCGTGTTTAAGGGGGTTTGGCCGCTGGCCGCTGCCGCGGCCCGCCCGCAACGGATCAGGCCGGCATTGGGTTGCGGTGCCAGCTGTGATGACTAGCAACCTTAAAGGATTGAACTTCAACTTAGTCCGATAGCCGATGTTCGAGTGCAACCGGGTAGGGGGCAGAGGATTGTTTTCTAGTTTCAATTGTTTCCACTGACGGGTGGTTGCCAGGCATGCCAGATGGTGTCATAGCCAATTGAAAACTGCCTGCGCCAAGCTAAAATGCTCCCCTACTCTCAACTTCGTTATCCTGCTTGACGCTATCGATTAGCTCCGTCCAGTTCTTCGCCGGGTTCGATCGCCCGGCGAAATAATACTGCTAGATCGAGGCAAGTCGAGCGGTGCAGGACGTGACTTCCAAGCAAAAGTGGCAGCCACGTTTCGTCGCGTGATTCTCGACTGAGCGCCAGCGTCATTGGCTGTTTTGACCTGTTCTCAAGTCCACGAGCAATCACTTAGTTCGGCTTTTCCGACGACTGGGCACCGAATCCGCAATTGCGAGGCCTCGCACCTCTTTTTACGAAAGCACTGACATAGGCGCACAGCAGAAGCCTCGGCCTCCAATAGATCGCCTGTGGTCCACAGATGCGTGTTCCTGCTGTCAGTTTTCCGGAGCGCACCACTTTGTCGGTTGGCTAGTTCAGGAGGCTGTGGCGGCAATGCGCACGGAGCCAGACCAGATAAACATTTCCATGCCAGCTCTAGTGGGCGAAGCTCCAAGAGGCTTATCATGACGATTCAATAAAGCCCTTGAAAGAACTGCAGTCCGGTATCTCAGCTTCAAATTATCACTAGTCTGAGGTACCGGACTCTCTTGACCATTTCGCCGATCCGACATGCTTGTGACTGCGATTACATAGGTGGCGGGGGTTGAAGCGCACCAGCAAAGGTGAGTAGGAGCCCACTGAGCATCTAGGAATCACGGAGGAGCAATATGCGAACTAGCCAGACAAGCCAAAACTTGAAACGCGGCTTGAGTACACGGCATATCAGATTTATCGCCCTAGGGTCTGCCATCGGCACTGGCTTATTCTACGGTTCTGCAAGCGCCATTCAAATGGCTGGTCCAGCCGTGCTGCTGGCCTACATACTCGGTGGCGCAGTGGTGTTCATGGTGATGCGTGCGTTGGGAGAAATGGCCGTCCGCAATCCGACCTCCGGCTCATTCGGCAACTATGCCACTGAATTTGTTGGCCGTTTCGCTGGCTTCGCCACAGGGTGGACTTACACCTTTGAAATGTTTGTGGTGGCTCTGGCAGATGTGACAGCTTTTGGCGTGTATATGGGCTTCTGGTTCCCTAACGTTGAACGATGGATCTGGATCCTGGCGGTTGTTTTCTTCATCGCTGCCGTGAACCTGCTTTCGGTCAAAGTCTTCGGGGAACTGGAGTTCTGGTTCTCGCTGGTCAAGGTCGTCGCCATCGTTGCAATGATCGCCGGTGGAGTTCTCGTAATCGTCTTCGGTCTGGGAAATCAAAGCGAAGGCGCTGCTGGTCTTTCCAATCTCTTCGCTAACGAGGGTTTCATGCCGCACGGCATTTGGGGAGTTCTCGCCTCGCTGACGATCGTCATGTTTGCCTTCGGTGGCACCGAGGTAATCGGCATTACTGCCGGCGAAGCACAAAACCCCCGAAAGGTCATACCGCAGGCGATCAACTCTGTCCCAGTGCGCATCCTATTGTTCTACGTACTGACGCTCGGTGTCATCATGTGCATTCAGCCGTGGAACACGATCGATGGCAATGAGAGTCCATTCGTCTCGATCTTCTCCAGCATCGGTTTCTCGTCTGCAGCGAACGTTCTGAATTTCATCGTCATCACAGCGGCACTTTCAGCAATCAACGCGGACATCTTCGGCGCAGGACGCATGATTCACGGCATGGCCAAGCAAGGCCAGGCACCCCAGGTGTTCACGAAGACCACGGCTAACGGTGTCCCATGGGTGACATCTTTAT
Organism: Glutamicibacter sp. ZJUTW; assembly: GCF_008370855.1. Taxonomy (NCBI): domain Bacteria; kingdom Bacillati; phylum Actinomycetota; class Actinomycetes; order Micrococcales; family Micrococcaceae; genus Glutamicibacter; species Glutamicibacter sp. ZJUTW. The sequence goes on from NZ_CP043624.1 coordinate 567,560, forward strand.
CGATGATCGGTGCGCTGCTTATCGGTGTCGTGCTGAACATATGGTTCGAAGACCAGATCTTCTTCCTGATCGCTGCATTGGCTACGTTCGCGACCGTTGTCGTTTGGTCGATGATCTTGATCTCGCATATCCGGATGAAGCATCGGATAGACAGAGATGCTCTTGAACCATCAGCATTCCCAGTTCCGTTGTGGCCCGTGGGCAGCTACTTGGCGTTGGCCTTCATGATCTTTGTGATCGTCCTTATTGGCATTATTCCGGAAACGCGCAGTGCGCTCATTACTGGTCTAATTTGGGTTGCAATCCTGGGCATCTGCTATCGGCTGTTCGTAAGAGTAAAGGCTAGTCCAGCTGAAACCCAAGCAACGAAGATGGAAGAGACTTCAGCAGCTGAACGGCGATAGCCTCAAAGAATGCTGGGGCCGTGACCTAGGCCTGCTGCAAGGTGACCCGTAATGAGGGCACAAACAGCGCCGTGCACCGGACAGCTATTGCATAGGCAAGTCATCTAGTTCACCTTTGCCTGCCGTAAGCCTTAGTCTCAGGTAAATACCTGCAGACACCGACTCGTGGAGATGACGATGGCAACTACCCACGCTGAATTCCTAGATGCCTTAAGCGCAGCGTTACCGGACGGAGCCCTCGAAACATCGCGTGTGGTGCTTCGAGAAAACTCCAGGGACTTCGGGCAATTGTCGGGGAATCCCGTTGAATCGCTAGCCGTGGTTTTCGCCAGTTCCGTAGCGGATGTCCAACATGTTCTACGCTTGGCCACTGAATACAAGGTGCCGGTGATTAGCCGCGGTGCCGGCACTGGTGTTTCCGGGGGCGTTCACGTGCTAGGCGATGCCATCGTGTTGAACCTGAGCAGAATGAATAGAATTCTAGAAATCCGCCCGGAAGATGAAGTTGCTGTTGTTGAACCTGGCGTCATCAATCATCAGCTGAACGAAGCCGTTGCAGAATTTGGTCTCATGTATGCCCCGGATACTGCGAGCTACAAGATGTCGACGATCGGCGGCAATATCGCTACCTATGCTGGTGGTTTGCGTTGCGCGAAATATGGCGTCACTCGTGAATCTGTCCTCTCACTAGACGTCGTATTGGCTGACGGCCGGCTAATCCGAGTTGGCAAGAATACGTTCAAGGGCGTCGCTGGCTATGATCTCGCTGCCCTATTCACAGGGTCCGAGGGCACATTGGGCGTCGTCGTTCGCGCAGTTGTTCGATTGCGCTATCTTCCAGTGGATGAAAGGGACATAACGCTATTGTTCCCCAGCTTGGAGGCGGCGGTCGAAGGCGTTCAATTGATTGCCAAAGCTAGAATCCAACCTGCCATTCTGGAACTGATCGATCACTCGACGTTGCTCATTCTCGATGAACAGTACTCAACGAATTACGCAGGCCTCGGCGGTGCCATGTTGCTGGCTCGACTAGATGGCTATGGCGCCGAGCGTGAAGAATCTGCTCTCCGTGAAGTTTTCGAAGAACGCAATGCACAGCTAAGCAATTCAGCGGATCCCAGAGCTATGAAGCTGATCGAAATGCGCCGAACCAGCCGCGGTGATACCAAAGATGATGCTTACCGGACTGGCGAAGATGTCGCCATTCCGAAAAGCAGAATGGTTGAATACGTGCACCACGTTCAACAAGTGGCACGCGAAGAGAACGTCGACATGCGGATGATTTCGCATGTGGGCGATGGCAATCTGCACCCGACATTCTCTGTAGAACCAGAAGACGGTGTGGACCCCTTAGCCAGGCTAGACCGTGCGGTTGAAGCCTCAGTGCGCATTGCTTTGGAACTAGGCGGCACGATTACCGGTGAACACGGTGTCGGATTGATTAAAAAGGATTGGTTGCAATGGGAGCAATCAAGTGAAGTGGTCGAACTCCAACAGCAGATCAAACGTCTTCTGGATCCGTTGAATATCTTGAATCCCGGGAAAGCCATTTAAAGTAAGAACCTACGAGGGGCAGCCAATGAACTGGCGATGCGAAACGCGCAGGCATGGCGGACTCTGAAAATAGTCCTGCACGGGTGTATAGTGAAAGGGTTGTAACCACGGGATATGGCGCAGCTTGGTAGCGCGCGTCGTTCGGGACGACGAGGTCGCAGGTTCAAATCCTGTTATCCCGACTTGCAGCAAAAGGGGGAACTACGGTTCCCCCTTTTTTTGCGTTAAGCCGCCCCAGCAACACCCGGTAAAACCTAAATAGCCTTCTGGGTTTTAGGGGGCAATTTGAAGGCTGTCCTGTAGCGAATGGCAGTTCCATAACAAGCGTTCCAGCAAACGAGCTGCAGATCACTCGAGGATATCGCCTCAGGATGTGCGATCTGAGATTTTTTTAGGTATAGTTATATCTCGTGCTAAGGCATTCAATGCGGATCAGCTTCGGCTGCTGAAGCAAACGAATACCAAGTCACATTGGGATATGGTGTAATTGGCAACACAACGGTTTCTGGTTCCGTCATTCTAGGTTCGAGTCCTGGTATCCCAGCGCTTCACCAAAGAAATTTGGTGAGCTGAAGATTTTCTTCAGCATACGGCCCCATCGTATAGCGGCCTAGTACTCTGCCCTCTCACGGCAGCAACACGGGTTCGAATCCCGTTGGGGTCACCAAAGCAAAAAAATCGCGGAACTTATGTTCCGCGATTTTTTTATGCACGGAAACTATGGACGGTTTCGAATTCGGCTTTAACTGGAGCTTCCCCAAACTAGGCATCCCTTCGACAAGGCCGGCCTGGTTTGCAGTTCTAATGTGGATGACGGGACACTGGCCGTAGAGCCGTAGAGCCGTAGAGCCGTAGAGCCGTAGAGCCGTAGAGCCGTAGAGCCGTAGAGCCGTAGAGCCGTAGAGCCGTAGAGCCGTAGAGCCGTAGAGCCGTAGAGCCGTAGAGCCGTAGAGCCACCACTGCGTTTCAACGATCTCTTCATAGGTCCTACTGAAACCTGTCGTGATCGCCTGAGTCGTTGGCTCAATGGATGTACCAGTGAAATACGGACTGACTCAGATTGCGCGCAACACTGAAACGGCATCGAAGGTAGGCCGGCGCCTTCTTGGGTGTAGAACGACACGGTATCCGTCTTGCCTCGTTGCGAATCATGAACTCCCGTTTTACGGCCTGCGGGACTAGTCCACTCCAGATCACCTGTGGCTAGGGCAACGGCCACCGTGGCGTCCAAGCGCCGTTCGACGCCTAACTTTTGATGACATTACTTTTGGCTACAAACGAATACAGCCCATCGAATTCTTCTGCATAGCGATTGCAGCTAGGGGATTTACCGTGGCGGCACTTTGGGTGTCTGGTCAAGGTTCTTGGAATCACGGGGTCCTACGTTTATCCCGCATGGACCAGGCGTTCACAGGCTGCATTGCTGACATCCGTTTCGATGCTTTGCTTAGCATGGTCTTCGGATCCTGGGCATTGACGATTCTGCCATCCTGGGAATGTTCGCTATTCGTATGGAGATCCAGCAGACATCGAGGCGAGGGCCCTTAGATTCTCGAACCAATGCGAAAGACTCTTGGGGCGTGCCAATATGCCGCCGTGGAACATGCCCTCATAGTGTAACGACGATCACTGCAAAAAGCGTCCTATCGATTTGCGGAGCCCTGAAAACCTGTGTATAGTTTTTATCTGTTGCCGGAACGGAAACACCACGGAATCTACCGAATGTTTACCCGGCAGCCAATCACTTTCTACTCAAGGTTTTCCACCGATTTTGATCGGATTAGGAACTCTGGTAAGTTGGAAAAGTTGCTCCGGAGCGAAGCAGTCATCGAAGGATTGGTGGTTGTGGTGTCGAGAGTGTTTGTTGTTTGAGAACTCAATAGTGTGCCAAGTTTGTTGATACCGAATATTTTTATTTGGTGAATACATAACATTTGCTTGAGGCATTGCACCCCCGTGCAGTGTTCTTGAGTGTTTTATTATTCGCCAGGACTTCATCGGCTTCGCCCTTCTTTTCCAAGGGGTTGCTGGTGGCTTTTTATTTTTTTATGGAGAGTTTGATCCTGGCTCAGGATGAACGCTGGCGGCGTGCTTAACACATGCAAGTCGAACGATGAAGCCCAGCTTGCTGGGTGGATTAGTGGCGAACGGGTGAGTAACACGTGAGTAACCTGCCCCGACTCTGGATAAGCCCGGGAAACTGGGTCTAATACCGGATATGACCTTTGACCGCATGGTTGTTGGTGGAAAGATTTATCGGTGGGGGATGGACTCGCGGCCTATCAGCTTGTTGGTGAGGTAATGGCTCACCAAGGCGACGACGGGTAGCCGGCCTGAGAGGGTGACCGGCCACACTGGGACTGAGACACGGCCCAGACTCCTACGGGAGGCAGCAGTGGGGAATATTGCACAATGGGCGAAAGCCTGATGCAGCGACGCCGCGTGAGGGATGACGGCCTTCGGGTTGTAAACCTCTTTCAGTAGGGAAGAAGCGAAAGTGACGGTACCTGCAGAAGAAGCGCCGGCTAACTACGTGCCAGCAGCCGCGGTAATACGTAGGGCGCAAGCGTTATCCGGATTTATTGGGCGTAAAGAGCTCGTAGGCGGTTTGTCGCGTCTGCCGTGAAAGTCCGAGGCTCAACCTCGGATCTGCGGTGGGTACGGGCAGACTAGAGTGATGTAGGGGAGACTGGAATTCCTGGTGTAGCGGTGAAATGCGCAGATATCAGGAGGAACACCGATGGCGAAGGCAGGTCTCTGGGCATTTACTGACGCTGAGGAGCGAAAGCATGGGGAGCGAACAGGATTAGATACCCTGGTAGTCCATGCCGTAAACGTTGGGCACTAGGTGTGGGGGACATTCCACGTTTTCCGCGCCGTAGCTAACGCATTAAGTGCCCCGCCTGGGGAGTACGGCCGCAAGGCTAAAACTCAAAGGAATTGACGGGGGCCCGCACAAGCGGCGGAGCATGCGGATTAATTCGATGCAACGCGAAGAACCTTACCAAGGCTTGACATGTGCCAGACCGCCTCAGAGATGGGGTTTCCCTTCGGGCTGGTTCACAGGTGGTGCATGGTTGTCGTCAGCTCGTGTCGTGAGATGTTGGGTTAAGTCCCGCAACGAGCGCAACCCTCGTTCCATGTTGCCAGCACGTAGTGGTGGGGACTCATGGGAGACTGCCGGGGTCAACTCGGAGGAAGGTGGGGATGACGTCAAATCATCATGCCCCTTATGTCTTGGGCTTCACGCATGCTACAATGGCCGGTACAATGGGTTGCGATACTGTGAGGTGGAGCTAATCCCTAAAAGCCGGTCTCAGTTCGGATTGGGGTCTGCAACTCGACCCCATGAAGTCGGAGTCGCTAGTAATCGCAGATCAGCAACGCTGCGGTGAATACGTTCCCGGGCCTTGTACACACCGCCCGTCAAGTCACGAAAGTTGGTAACACCCGAAGCCGATGGCCTAACCACCTTGTGTGGGGGAGTCGTCGAAGGTGGGACTGGCGATTGGGACTAAGTCGTAACAAGGTAGCCGTACCGGAAGGTGCGGCTGGATCACCTCCTTTCTAAGGAGCTAACCATTATTGGTTGCCCATGCTGGACACGAGTGTTGTCCGGGTGGGTTGCTCATGGGTGGAATATCAATGGACTCAATACCGGAAAACGTGCTGGCTGATGCTGGTGCGGGTATTGGCTGTGGCCGCGTGGTGCTTGGGCATCTGCTAGTACGCATTGCAGGGGTTTTCTTCTTGCGGTGCTGGAATGCGGTGTGTGGGTGTTGTGTGGTTTGTATGGTTTGGCATGCTGTTGGGTTTTGAGGCAACAAGCCTCCTTTCCTGGTGAATGGTTGCCGGGGTTCTTCCTGTGGGGAGGGTCCTGGTGGTGTTCGCTTGGGTGAGGGGTTCTTGGTGTTTCGGTGTTTGTCCTGTGTTTGCTGCAAGGATGTCCTGTTGGATTGATGCTGGCCTTTGGTTGGTGTTGGTTTTGGGTGTTGTTGCGGGGGTGCGGGTTGTTGTTTGGGAACTGTATAGTGAACGCGAGCATCTTGCAGATGAGATGAGCTGGGTGGTCCTTTTCCTTGGATTGCCTGGTGTTGGAGTCTTGTCTGCGTGATTTTGTTAGATTGTTTTATTGCTCAATTCTGAGACTTTGATTTGTGTTGAAGTTTTTAAGGGCGCACGGTGGATGCCTTGGCATCAAGAGCCGATGAAGGACGTGGGAATCTGCGATAAGCCTGGTGGAGTCGATAACCGGACGTTGAGGCCAGGATTTCCGAATGGGGGAACCCCGCACCATGTTATGTGGTGTGACCTGCAGCTGAATGTATAGGCTGTGTGGAGGGAACGCGGGGAAGTGAAACATCTCAGTACCCGCAGGAAGAGAAAACAATAGTGATTCCGTTAGTAGTGGCGAGCGAACGCGGATGGGGCTAAACCGGTTGGTGTGTGATAGCGGATAGGCGTTGCATCATCGGGGTTGTGGGGTTGACATGTACCAGCGCTATCTTGCTGGTGGGATGAGGTGCAGGCGTATAGGTGAATCGGTTGGAATGCCGGACCAGAGAGGGTGATAGTCCCGTAGGTGTAATGCGTGTCTGCCGTTCTAGTGTTGATACCCGAGTAGCACGGGGCCCGTGAAACCTTGTGTGAATCTGCCAGGACCACCTGGTAAGCCTGAATACTACTTGATGACCGATAGTGAATCAGTACCGTGAGGGAATGGTGAAAAGTACCCCGGGAGGGGAGTGAAATAGTACCTGAAACCGTGCGCTTACAATCCGTTAGAGCCATGCCTTGTGTGTGGTGATGGCGTGCCTTTTGAAGAATGAGCCTGCGAGTTAGTGTTACGTCGCGAGGTTAACCCGTGGGGGGAAGCCGTAGCGAAAGCGAGTCTGAATAGGGCGTTTGAGTGGCGTGATCTAGACCCGAAGCGAAGTGATCTACCCATGGCCAGGTTGAAGCGCGTGTAAGAGCGTGTGGAGGACCGAACCCACTTCAGTTGAAAATGGAGGGGATGAGCTGTGGGTAGGGGTGAAAGGCCAATCAAACTTCGTGATAGCTGGTTCTCCCCGAAATGCATTTAGGTGCAGCGTTGCGTGTTTCTTGCTGGAGGTAGAGCTACTGGATAGGCGATGGGCCCTACAAGGTTACTGACCTTAGCCAAACTCCGAATGCCGGCAAGTGAGAGCGCAGCAGTGAGACTGTGGGGGATAAGCTTCATAGTCGAGAGGGAAACAGCCCAGAACGCCAACTAAGGCCCCTAAGCGTGTGCTAAGTGGAAAAGGATGTGGAGTTGCTGTGACAACCAGGAGGTTGGCTTAGAAGCAGCCACCCTTGAAAGAGTGCGTAATAGCTCACTGGTCAAGTGATTCCGCGCCGATAATGTAGCGGGGCTCAAGCACACCGCCGAAGTTGCGTCATTCAAATATTAACCTGGTTTCGATTGGGTGTTTGGATGGGTAGGGGAGCGTCGTGTGGACGGTGAAGTCGCGGTGTAAACCAGCGGTGGAGGCCACACGAGTGAGAATGCAGGCATGAGTAGCGAATGACGGGTGAGAAACCCGTCCGCCGAATGATCAAGGGTTCCAGGGTTAAGCTAATCTGCCCTGGGTTAGTCGGGACCTAAGGCGAGGCCGACAGGCGTAGTCGATGGACAACGGGTTGATATTCCCGTACCGGCGAAGGACCGCCCATACTGAGCTGTGGATGCTAACCATGACGGATCCGGTGATTTGTTCCTTCGGGAATGGTTGCTGGTGGTGTGGTGGGAACCGATGCAGTGAGGTCAGCGTATTAACAGGTGTGACGCAGGAAGGTAGCCGAGCCAGGCAATGGAATTGACCTGGTCCAAGGGTGTAGGAAGAGCGGTTGGCAAATCCGCCGCTCATGTATTCTGAGACCTGATAGGCGCCCCGTTTATGGGGTGATTCGGTGATCCTATGCTGCCTAGAAAAGCATCGGCGCGAGGTCCCAGTCCGCCCGTACCCCAAACCGACACAGGTGATCAGGTAGAGAATACTAAGGCGATCGAGAGAATCATGGTTAAGGAACTCGGCAAAATGCCCCCGTAACTTCGGAAGAAGGGGGGCCTGCCCCGTGATGAGAACTTGCTTCTCTGATGCGGGTGTGGGCCGCAGAGACCAGGGGGAAGCGACTGTTTACTAAAAACACAGGTCCGTGCGAAGTCGCAAGACGATGTATACGGACTGACTCCTGCCCGGTGCTGGAAGGTTAAGAGGACTGGTTAGTCACTTTTGTGGCGAAGCTGAGAATTTAAGCCCCAGTAAACGGCGGTGGTAACTATAACCATCCTAAGGTAGCGAAATTCCTTGTCGGGTAAGTTCCGACCTGCACGAATGGAGTAACGACTTCCCCGCTGTCTCAACCATGAACTCGGCGAAATTGCAGTACGAGTAAAGATGCTCGTTACGCGCAGCAGGACGGAAAGACCCCGAGACCTTTACTATAGTTTGGTATTGGTGTTCGGTGCAGCTTGTGTAGGATAGGTGGGAGACTGTGAAGCTTGGACGCTAGTCCAGGTGGAGTCATCGTTGAAATACCACTCTGGCTGTACCGGTCACCTAACTTCGGACCATGATCTGGTTCAGGGACAGTGCCTGATGGGTAGTTTAACTGGGGCGGTTGCCTCCTAAAATGTAACGGAGGCGCCCAAAGGTTCCCTCAGCCTGGTTGGCAATCAGGTGTCGAGTGTAAGTGCACAAGGGAGCTTGACTGTGAGAGTGACAGCTCGAGCAGGGACGAAAGTCGGGACTAGTGATCCGGCGGCACCTCGTGGAAGGGCCGTCGCTCAACGGATAAAAGGTACCTCGGGGATAACAGGCTGATCTTGCCCAAGAGTCCATATCGACGGCATGGTTTGGCACCTCGATGTCGGCTCGTCGCATCCTGGGGCTGGAGTAGGTCCCAAGGGTTGGGCTGTTCGCCCATTAAAGCGGTACGCGAGCTGGGTTTAGAACGTCGTGAGACAGTTCGGTCCCTATCCGCTGCGCGCGTTGGAAATTTGAGAAGGGCTGTCCTTAGTACGAGAGGACCGGGACGGACGAACCTCTGGTGTGTCAGTTGTACTGCCAAGTGCATCGCTGATTAGCTACGTTTGGAAGGGATAACCGCTGAAAGCATCTAAGCGGGAAGCCTGCTTCGAGATGAGATTTCCATGCACCTTTGTGTGTGAGAGGCCCCCAGCTAGACCACTGGGTTGATAGGCAGGATGTGGAAGCAAGGACTGAAGACTTGTGCAGCTGACCTGTACTAATAGGCCGATGGCTTACAACACACAATAAAACAATAATTTGAACTGATATTTTTCAATGCTGTTCGCGTTCACTATGCGGTTACGAGACAACAACCTCTAGCCAGAAATAACATAAGGCATTAATGACACCGGAATGCATCAAACCATGGGGTTTGTGTGCTTCGTGATTGTTACGGCGGTCATAGCGTGGGGGAAACGCCCGGTCCCATACCGAACCCGGAAGCTAAGGCCCATTGCGCCGATGGTACTGCACTCGTGAGGGTGTGGGAGAGTAGGTCACCGCCGGACTTAACCTAAGTGGGTTTGAGGCTCTAGCCAGTGATGGTTGGAGCCTCACCTGTTTAACCCGTGAGTGTGGTGCGGGTGGCCAGGCGCAACGTCTGGCCTGTTCGTGTTTAAGGGGGTTTGGCCGCTGGCCGCTGGCCGCTGCCGTGTCGACCTGCGACCACAAATGCTTGACTTAGGCATCGTAGTTCAAGAGGACACCGAAAATAGGCCTAGTGTGGGATATGAGCGAGGCCGCGACTGACTCATCGATGGTCTCTCGACTCATCTTCCAATTGCGAAAGAGGGAAACCAAACGTGAGAACTTATGTCGTTACTGGCGCTGCTTCCGGCATTGGTGCAGCCACAACTGAATTGATTCGCGAACGTGGGCACAAGGTCATCGGCGTTGATCTACGTGATACTGACGTCGCGGCTGACCTGTCGACTCAGGAAGGCCGGCAAAGCGCCATCAAGCAGACTCTAGAGCTTTCCGAAGGCAAGATTGACGCTGTCATCGCTGCCGCGGGAATTTCGGCTCCTAAGGCAATTACGGTATCGGTAAACTACTTCGGTGTTACCGAGTATCTGGAAGGCCTCCTGCCAGCTCTGGGGCAATCGGAGGCACCGCGTGTGGCCGTCGTGTCCTCGATGGCTTCGATCCAGCAGAATTCCGCTGAACTGGTTGAAGCATTGCTTACGGGCGACGAAGAGGCATCCCTGGCCATTGGCGCAGAGCTGGAAGCCGCTGGCCCTGGAGCCGGCTATTTGAACTACCCGTCCTCCAAGCGCGCGCTGAGCCGCTGGGTACGCCGTGAATGCATCACGGAGAAGTGGGCCGGCGCAGGAATCCCATTGAATGCTGTGGCTCCTGGCACCGTGATCACCAACATGACTCGCGAATTGCTGGCCACCGACGAAGGCAAAGCAATGGTCGACAAGAATGTGCCGATGCCGCTGAACTACCACTCTGAGGCTGTGGTGATCGCCAGGCTGCTCCTGTGGCTGACGAGTGAAGAAAACACTCACGTCACCGGCCAAACCATCTACTGCGACGGCGGTGCGGAGGCGACGTTGCGCGGGGATAACATCTGGAGCTAGACCTGGCAGCTGAGTATGGCGAAGGACACTGCTGCTAACCGGTTCTGAAGTGGCGCAACCCCTGCGTGCTTGATATAGTTATGGAGTTGTCGCAATCGCGAATGACACCGTAGTTTTCCCATGGTTATCCATGAGGTATAGAGTTACGGCGATCATAGCGTGGGGGAAACGCCCAGCTCCATACCGAACCTGGAAGCTAAGACCCACAGCGCCGATGGTACTGCACTCGGGAGGGTGTGGGAGAGTAGGTCATCGCCGGGCATAATTTGCCGAAGGCCCCGAACGAGAGTTCGGGGCCTTCGATGTTTAACCGAGAAGGTACGCCACCGTTTAAATTCATCGGCGGCTCGGAAATTCATTTCCGAGCCGCCGATGTTGCAGGTACTAGGCGTTGTCCAAACGCAGACCGCTTTCAGTATCAAACAGGTGCACGTGCTGCATATTTGGTGCAATGTTGATGCGCGCTCCACGTGCAGGAGGCGTACGGCCATCAACACGAACAACTACCATCTGGGTTTTGCCGCCCAGCTCCGCTGAGCCGTAGATGTAGGCATCTGCGCCGAGCTCTTCAACCACGTCTACAACAATCTCGACGCCTTCGCCGGCACTGACGATCTCGATGTCTTCTGGGCGGAAGCCCAAAGTCGTTCCACCTTGGGCTCCCGGTGCGTCGATGGTGGTTGAACCGAAAGCCACCTGTCCATTGGACGACTGCAGCTGCACCAGGTTCATGGCAGGGGAACCGATGAAACCTGCGACGAACACATTGCGTGGGCGATCATAGAGCTCGCGTGGGGTGCCTACCTGCTGCAGCTCGCCGTCCTTGAGCACTGCAACGCGGTCGCCCATGGTCAGCGCTTCCACCTGATCGTGGGTCACGTATACGGTCGTGACTCCGAGACGACGGGTCAGCGAAGCAATTTGGGTACGGGTCTGCACTCGCAGCTTTGCATCGAGGTTGGACAGCGGCTCGTCCATCAAGAACACCTGGGGCGAACGAACAATGGCGCGGCCCATGGCCACACGCTGGCGCTGGCCGCCCGAGAGGGCCTTGGGCTTGCGGTCCAGGTACTTCTCCAGGTCCAGAAGCTTGGCTGCTTCCAGCACACGCTGCTTGCGCTCTTCCTTGTCGACGCCGGCGATCTTCAAGGCAAAGCCCATATTCTCGGCGACGGTCATGTGGGGGTACAGCGCGTAGTTCTGGAAGACCATGGCGATGTCGCGGTCCTTTGGCGGAACGTTGGTCACGTCCTTGTCGCCAATGAGAATGCGGCCGGAATTTACTTCTTCCAAGCCTGCAAGCATGCGCAGAGTCGTGGATTTGCCGCAACCCGAGGGGCCAACTAGAACAAGGAATTCTCCATCTTGGATTTCCAAGTCGATTGCGTCGACGGAGGGCACAAGTGCGCCCGGGTAAATGCGGGTGGCCTTTTCAAAGGTCACAGTTGCCATGATGACAATCCTTTCACGGGCAGGTACGTGCCCGACGATCCGTAGTGAAAGTGAATTGGGACACTTCAGTTTCGCATGGAAATGAGACTTTTCAAAAGTTCTGGCAGATCAGCAGGCGAAGAGATAGAATACGCTGCCGCTGTTGGCCCGGATCCCACCTTGATGCCCACATCTTCCGCGCCGAGGACCCTGAATCCGTTCTCGTCGGTGACGTCATCGCCAGCAAAAAGGACCGCCTGCACGTCGAGGGTCTCACGCAGCCACTGCAGGCTTTGGCCCTTGTCGCCGTGATGCACGGTGGCTTCCAAGACCGCCTTGCCATCGAGCAGTTTCACACCGTCCAAATCAGCAAGGGCTTGCCGCGCCTGTGCCAAGGCCTTGGCAGCCGCATCCGGCAGTGCCTGGCGGACATGCAGGACCGTGGCCGACGGCTTGTACTCCAAGCTGGCGTTCTCATGCGCTGCCGCGACGTGCTCCAATCGCTGGGTCACTGTTCCAAGCAGTGCGGTTTGCTCGGCGGTCAGCGGCTCATCCTGCCAGTTTGCACCCAACCGGGACGGAACCACGCGTTCGGCGCCGTGCGAGCCAATGCAAATCCCTGGACGCGGCTGCGGGTAGACCTCGCGCAAGGACTGCAGGTTACGGCCCGACACTACAGCGGTGTATACCCCGGGGCTGGCCGCCAGCTGCTCGAAGGCGGCAGCGGTCTGAGGCAGCGGCCGGGCATCTTGCGGCCGGTCGACCAGCGGGGACATCGTTCCATCAAAGTCCAAAGCCACGAGCACCCGCTCGTGCTCGGCAAACTCAGCCAGCGCGGCATGCAGGGAAGGATCTAGTTCTGGCAATGCGTTCCTCATCAAGGATCACGATTCCCGCGGGAATCTGCTTAGCGAACGATTTCTTGCACGGAGGTGGCCGCATTGATCTCGGCCAGTTCAGCCAGGAAATCATCGGACCATTTGGAAACATCATTGAGCGCCAAATGGCGGTTCATGCGCTTCATCCGGCGTTCCTGCTCCGTCTCGTTCATCTGGACCGCTTCCACGATCTTGGCCTTCATCCCGTCGATGTCGTGGGGATTGACCAGTACGGCCTGGGTCAGCTGATCGGCAGCACCGGTGTACTCCGAGAGCACCAGCACGCCGCGGCCGTCCTGGTGAGCGGCGACGTACTCCTTGGCCACCAGGTTCATGCCATCGCGCAGGGCCGTGACCAGCAGGACGTCGGCGGCCAGGTACATGGCGATCATTTCGCGCAGCGGATAGGACTGATGCAGGTAGCGCAGGGTGGTGTGGCTCAGGGTGTCATGCTGGCCGGTGATCTGGCCGACCATCAGTTCCACCTGGTCGCGCAGCTCGATGTAGCTGTCCACGTTTTCCCGGCTGGGGCTGGCAACCTGGATCAGGCAGACGTCGCCGGCGCGCAGCGTCTGGTCGGAGAGCAGCTCGCCGTAGGCCTTCAGGCGGTGGCGGATGCCCTTGGTGTAGTCCAAGCGGTCCACGCCGAGCATGATGGTTTTCGGGTTGCCCAGCTCATGGCGGATCTGTGCCGCGCGGGCGATGATTTGCGGATCGCGCGATAGCTTGGCGATGTGCTCCGTATCGATGGAGATCGGATGGGCCTTGGCACGGCAGAGATTCTGCATTTCGTTGCCGGCTGGCGGCGACGCCACATCGCCCTTGGTCGAGTAGCCGGTGAACCGGCGCAGGCAGCGCAGGAAATTGCTGGCATCGGTTTCACGCTGGAATCCGACCAGATCAGCCCCGGCCAGCCCCTCCAGAATCTGCGTGCGCCACGGCAGCTGCGAGAACAGGCTGGCTGCCGGAAACGGTATGTGCAGGAAGAAGCCTATCTTCAGATCAGGGCGTGCCAGCCGCAGCATCTGCGGAACCAGCTGCAGCTGATAGTCGTGGACCCAAACGGTCGCGTCCGGAGCGGCAATACCCAGTACTGCATCGGCGAATCGCCGGTTGATTCTCTTGTACCGGTCCCACCAGGTGCGATGGTATTCCGGTGGCACGATCACGTCGTGGTAGAGCGGCCACAGCGTCGAGTTGGAGAAGCCCTCGTAGTACTGGGTCAAGTCATCTTCATCCAGGGGGACCGGAACCAGATGGATGTCATCCTTGTCGAAGCTCTCCAGCTCCTCGCCAATACCGCCATGCCAGCCCACCCAAGCGCCTTCGGAGGCGGCCATAACAGGTTCCAGGGCCGTCACCAAGCCACCGGGCGAACGCTGGAATCCTTGCGACCCGTCAGGATTGGTGATGCGGTCCACCGGAAGGCGGTTGGCCACAACCACGAAATCGTAGGAATTCTCGGTCTTTGTACTCGGCGCTGGGTTACCCACTGCAAACCTCCTGGTTTATTCAATCTGATTCACCGGCGTGGTGCAGATTCGTCGGTTCTGAGTGAATGACTTCTCGTCTAATTTCCTCGCTCTTGCTATTTAGCCTAATGAAAACTGGCTGGTAAGGGAACGATGGGGCGGATTGCACCGTCATACGCGTCACTTTTGCGCAGATGCCGTGTACTCAGGATGGCAATGGCAGTAGACAAACCATTTCCGCTGGTCACTTGGTTTAACGCTCAAGTTAAGCCGTGAAGGGCACTTTGGGGGCTGTATGCGGAAGATATGTGAGTCCTGTGAAGGTGGATCAATCTTGAGTTTTCACGGATACGGACCCCGGGAATTGGCTAAGCTTGACTCCTGATGATACTTGTCCGCTGACCAAGGAAACGCCAAATACATGTCTACGAATAACCCGCGCCCATCGAAGGCGGAGCGCACCGCGAGTGCCCGTGAGAAGGCGGCGCAGATGCGTGCCGCGCAAGAAGCCGCCCAGAAGCGCAAGTCGCTTTTCGTGAAGCTGGGTGTCTTGGCTGCAGTCATTGTGGTCATCGCACTGGTAGTTACTTTGATCGTGCAGAACAACAACGCCAAGATTGCCGACGCCGGCGCCGTGCCGCAGGGCGGTACCGCAGCGGGCGGCATCATGGTCACCTCGCCAGACACCGTTGCACAGAAGACCATCGAGAACGTGGACATCAAGACCCTTGAAGCGCCTGCCGAAGCGCCGAATCCTGCCACCCCGCGCGACCTGACGGTGGCTGACAAGGGCGAGCCGATCAATATCACCATGTACGTTGACGCCAACTGCGTCCACTGCGCAGACTTCGAGGCCACCTACGGCGACCAGATCGAAGAATGGCTGGCCAATGGCGATGTCACCGTTGAATACCGCAACGTCGGCTACCTGGACCGTGGTTCGCCAACCAACTTCTCCTCGCGCGGCGCCAACGCACTGGCTTGCGTTGCCGACGAGAGCCCAGCTGCCTACATGAGCTTCGTCAAGGCGCTGTGGGGCCACTACCCAGAGGGCGAGATGAAGAACGCCGAGCTTGCGGACCTGGCCATCCAGAACGGCGCTGCTGACTCCGTGACCAAGTGCATCGAGGATGGCAAGTTCCGTCCATTCGTCCAGTACGCCACGACCGCTGGCCAGTACGACGGCGTAGCCGGCACCCCTTCGATCTTCATCCAGGGCAAGGAGTTCGCACTGGGAACCCAAGACTTCCCGACCGAGGTCGAGAAAGCCATCGCTGCCAACAAGTAAGCCCATCCAGCCACCGCTGGACAATTGTCCGGGATCCGGTAGTATCCTTAGTGATCTCGCACCCGGTCGATGGGAAGGAAGCCAATGCTGGCTTCCTTCCCATTGGCATTTAATCGGGCATGCGCTGCGCGGCTGCGCCAATTCGCAGTGCCGAGGGGTTTTCCGATATTCTTATCCGGTACGCCCCCTTAGCTCAGCTGGCCAGAGCGTCTGTCTTGTAAACTGAAGGTCACCGGTTCGAATCCGGTAGGGGGCTCTGATCTGGTCTTGGACCAGCAGCTGGAACCGTGCCGATGAGTTTTCATGGCACGGTTTTCGTTTTCACCCCGGATTGTGCCCGATGCAACCTCGCGCCTGTGGCAGGCTCTAGGATCCCGCCGGTAGAATTCTGCGCAGAACCTAGATTTGAGGAGCCGACCATGGCCGGAGGCCTTGCAGCACTATTGGACGACGTGGCCGCCCTGGTGAAAGTCACCGCGGCATCGCTGGACGACATCGCGCTGGGCGCTGGCAAGGCCAGCACCAAATCCCTGGGTGTCGTGATCGACGATGCGGCAGTCACCCCGCAATACGTGGCAGGGCTCTCGCCGAAGCGCGAGCTTCCGATCATCTGGAAGATCGCCGTTGGCTCCATCCGGAACAAGATGCTGATCATCCTTCCGGTCGCTCTGATCCTTTCGCAGTTCGCCCCCTGGGCGCTGACCCCGATCCTGATGGTCGGAGGCGCCTATCTGGTCTTCGAAGGGGCCGAGAAGCTGCTCGAAGCGATGGGCGCGATCAAGCACCACACTCCGGGCGGCAAGGAGGGCGTGCGCGACGAAAAAGCGATCATCGGTTCGGCCGTGCGCACCGACCTCGTGCTCTCTGCGGAGATCATGGTCATCTCGCTGAATGAGGTGGCGCACGAATCCTTCCTGAACCGGGCGCTGATCCTGGTCGTGATCGCGATCCTGATGACCGTCGTGGTCTATGGCGCCGTGGGCTTGATCGTGAAAATGGACGACATCGGCCTGCACATGGCCGCCAAGCCGCGCCATCTCTCGCAGAAGATCGGCCGCGGCCTGGTCAAGGCGATGCCCATCGTGATGTCCATCCTGAGCAAGGTCGGCGTGATCGCGATGCTCTGGGTCGGTGGGCACCTGCTGCTGGTCGGCATGGACGAGCTCGGCTGGCATGCGCCGTACGGCTTCGTGCACCATGTGGAGCTGCTGGTCCACGACGCAAGCGGCCAGGCAGGCGCCATGCTCGGCTGGCTGGTGAATACCGCCTTCTCCTGCCTGGCCGGTTTCATCATCGGCTCGGTGATTACCGCCATCGTCCTGGGCATCCAGAAGCTGCGCCGCAAGGGCGAAGCCGAAGCCGCCCACTAGGAACGGAAATCAGCGGGCGTCCCGCGCACGTAGAATAGAGAAGTTGCAGCCCGGACCCGGTCTTCTGGGCCAGCCAAACTGTCTGGCCTGCGTGGAAAGATCG
This sequence comes from Glutamicibacter sp. ZJUTW, assembly GCF_008370855.1. NCBI lineage: Bacteria > Bacillati > Actinomycetota > Actinomycetes > Micrococcales > Micrococcaceae > Glutamicibacter > Glutamicibacter sp. ZJUTW. The sequence goes on from NZ_CP043624.1 coordinate 584,698, forward strand.
ATGAGTGTTGAGTAGAGAATTGACTGATCCGGCCACTGCCCGCCATGCGCGCGGCGCCTACTTCACCCCGGAACCCGTGGCCAGCTTCATGGCGCAGTGGGCGCTGGGGCAGCACGGCAGCAGGGTTCTGGAACCCTCCTGCGGCGATGCGCAATTCCTGGCCGCAGCGAACGCGGTGCTGGACGACGGCAGGGGCCCGGTGGAACTGGTGGGCCTGGAGCTGCACGAGCCATCGGTGCAGGCGGCCCGTGCGCGGATGCAGGCCGCCGGGATCGACGCGCAGATCGAACAGGCCAACTTCTTCGAGGTTCCCGGGCACGCAGACTTCGATGCGGTCATCGGCAACCCGCCCTATGTGCGCTACCAGCTGCACCGCGGTGCCGACCGGCAACTCTCGCGCGCCGCGGCCAAGGCCTCGGGCGTGGAGCTGAACGAGCTGGCCAGCATCTGGGCGGCCTTCGTCGTGCACTCCACCAGCTTCCTGGCCGCCGGCGGGCGCCTGGCGCTGGTGCTTCCGGCAGAGCTGATGTTCGTGAACTACGCAGGGCCGGTGCGCCAGATGCTGCTCGAGCGCTTCGCCAGCGTGCACCTGGCAGTCTTCGAGGAACGCCTGTTTGCCGACGCGCAGGAAGAAGTGGTGCTGCTGCTGGCCGAGGGGTACCGCCAGGGCTCCAGCGATTCCTTCAGCCTGCACCAATTCCGCAATGCCCATGACCTGCACACCCTGGGCGCTGGCACCCGGCACACCCCGGCACGCGGCAACGACCGCTGGACAGGATCGCTGGTGGGCCTCGAAGCGCAGGGGATCCTGTCCGCGGCTCTGGCCGCCGGCCGGATGGCTCCGCTGCAGTCCTGGGGCGAAACCTCGCTGGGTGCTGTCACCGGCAACAACAAGTGGTTCACGCTTTCCGCCGCGCAGGTCCAGGAGCTGGGGCTGGCCGACGAGGATTTGATCCGCATCTCGCCGCCGGGCTCGCGCCACCTGCGCGGGCTGGAGCTGAGCGAGGAGGGCTGGGAAAAGCTGGCAGCGCACGGGGCGGCGGCCTGGATGTTCCGTCCCGCCGCGGAACCCAGCGGCGCCGGCGCGCGCTTCGTGGCCAGCGGCGAACTGCTGAACGTGGATGCGGCCTACAAGTGCCGGGTGCGCTCGCCGTGGTGGCGGGTGCCGGTGCTGTCGGTGCCGGATTTGTTCATGACCTACATGAACGCCGATACCCCGCGGCTGACCGCCAACGAGGCCGGGGTGCACCATATCAACTCGATCCACGGGGTGTACCTGGGTGCCGATGCGCGCGAGCTGGGCCGCGAGCTGCTGCCGGTGGCGTCGCTGAACACGCTGACCATGCTCGGCGCCGAAATGGTGGGACGTTCCTACGGCGGCGGCATCCTGAAGCTGGAGCCGAGCGAAGCCGACCAGCTGCCGGTCCCGGCCATCGGCATGGTGCAGCGCCATGCCCCGCAATTGCGCGCCATCAAGCCCGAGGTGCGCGAGCTGCTGGCCCATGGGCGCAAGCAGGAAGCGGCGAACCTGGTGGATTCCGTGGTGCTCAAGGCGCTGCTCGGCCTGGATGCGGAAGCGATCGAGGCGCTGCGCGCGGCGCGGATGAACATGCTCGAACGCCGCAAGGCCCGAAGCAAAGCAGTGAAGGGATAAGCGTGGCCAATCCTGCGATCGAGAAGACCCTGGCCTTCGCCGAATTCGATGCCACCTTGATGTCCGCGCCAAAGGATTCGCCCTGGCTGGATAATGGCGCGGTCACCGGGGAATTCAACCCGTCCTACGCGGTGCTCGAGCGGCTGCTGAGCATCCCGGTGCGTTCCAAGGCGGTCACCCGTTCGGGCCGTTTCGCCCAGGGCGTGGATGCCTGGCTGGCCCACGAGCTGCGCCGTGCCGGCTTCGATGCCGACCTGGTCTGGCCGCGCCCCGAAGCGCCGCGGGTGCTGTCCAGCGACATCCTCCAGCTGCTGCGCAAGCTGCCCGAGCGGCTGGCCGACGAGGTGCACGAGTCGATCATGGCCGGCAAGGCGGGCAGCACCGACGCGCGCATCCTGGGCCGCGCCTACATGAAGCAGACCGACGTGGTGATGACCCACTGGTCCACCGGCCCCGAACTGCTGCTGAGCACCAAGGCGATGACCTCGTCCTTCGGCAAGAACCTGGCCAACCGCTATGAAGAGGCCTACGGCGACGCGGCGAACCTGCGCGCCCGGTACCCGCTGGCCGCCGTCGGGTTCTTCTTCGTGCAGCGCGCCACGATCCTGGAATCCGAGCCGGCGGCCTTCCGCCGCACCGTGGACATGATCCGCAAGCTGCGCGACTTCGGCGACGGCTTCGGCTACACCGCAACCGGTCTGCTGCTGGTGGACTGGGATGATGCGGCCGAGCAGCCGGAGGTCAAGTGCGTCCATGCCCCGGTGCCTGCCGACATTGCCGCCCCGCAGTTCCTCAACGCCATGGTCGATGCGGTCCTGAAGGTCACCCCGATCGACTTGCACGAGGCAGCTCGCGCTCGCCGGGCCGGCGAAGTCGCCCCGCTGCCGGGCCACGCCATGGTGGACGAGCAGCAGGACGCCCTGTTCTAGCCTGATCCAGAAAGCCGTCCCAGGCCGTCACATCACCGGCACGGCGGAGGCCGGATCCTCGGAGCCGAACTGCGCGGCGAAGCGGTGCATCGGGCTGGCGGGCAGAGCCAGGCTCGGGACCGGCTGCGCGGCGCCGGGCAGCTGGATGGCTACCTGGTCGGCGGAAGCCTGCGGCAGGTCCGCGGCCCACTGCCAGGCGGCTTCGGTGGCCCGGTAGATGAACTTGAGCCGGCCCTCGTGCTCGAAGCTGCGCTCGCGCTGCCACAGCTCGGAGCGCTCGTAGAAGGCCCAGGAGGCAGGGTTCTGCGAATCGATGACGCTGATCGGGGTCTTGCCCGAACGCAGGGCATGGGCCAGGCGCAATGAGGTCACATGCTGGCGGATGCCCAGGCGGCGGTAGTCGGCGCGCACGGCCATGCAGCCCAGTTCCACCGCGTTCATCGAGGACGTCGGCGCCACGATGGAGTCGTGCACCAGGCCGGCGGCAACCAGGGTGCCCTGGTCGCGCACGGTCACCAGGAGGCTGAGGCGATCGAACTTCTGATGCCAGCGCTGGTCGACCACGGTGTAGAGGGTCGCCAATTCATCGCGCTGGGCTGGCAGAACGCATAGGGATGACAAGGAAAAGTTCAGGTTTTCAAACACTGGGGTACGGTCCTAAAAGCTAAGAACGAACGAAAGATGAGGCTTTGCGCGGTGGATCAAAATCCACTGCGCGGTTTCGTTGGCCTTGAGGGGACCGATGCCGGCGGCTTCCGGCAACTTCCTTGTAGGGTCCAGTTTGAGCTCGATGAGCTAGAAAAATTATGGAGCCTGAAGTCCCTTTTTGACAAGTGGAAAAGGGTACTTTCAGGTGAATCCCAAATAAACCATTCGGCATTGTTTTTCTGTTCTACTCACTGGCCAAGCCGCTGGGATTCAACGCGGCGTTCGATGCGGCACATCGGCGTGTTTGGGGCAGGGATCCGGCGGCTTGAGCCGGGGCCGATTTGGAGCGGGGCTCGTTTCCCCGGTAGGATTGCTTATGCACTTGGCTAGCAAGTCAGGGCGCAGATGGATCTTTAGCTCAGTTGGTTAGAGCGTTCGCCTCACACGCGAAAGGTCGCTGGTTCGAGTCCAGTAAGATCCACCAAAATCGAAAGCCACCGCAATGCGGTGGCTTTCGTCGTCTCCGGCACAGTCCGGAAGCTAGGCTCCGAGCAGCTGGTGCACCCGAGGCTTGACCTCTTCGCCAAGCAGCTTGATGCTCTCCAGCATCGCCTCGTGCGGCAAGGAGCCCGCAGAGTACTTGATGTCGACGCGGGATAGGCCCAGCTGCTGGGCCACCTTGGTCATCTTCCGCGCCACGGTGTCCGGGCTGCCGGCCATCATGGCTCCCTCCGGTCCCATGGAGGCCTGCAAGCGCATTTTGCTGGCAGGTGGCCAGCCCCGTTCGGCCCCCAGCCGGTTCATGGTGCGCTGGTAATGGGGCCAGAGCGTTTCCAGGGCTTCCTCGTCGCTGCCAGCCACCAGGCCATGGAAGTGCGCCGAGACCGGCAGCTGCTCCTGGCCGAATTCCTCCAGCGCGCGGCGGTAGAGGGTGGCCAGGCCTTCGAACGCCGAAGGCTGGCCGCCGATGATGGCCAGGCACAGCGGCAGGCCGTGCCGGGCCGCGCGGATCACCGACTGCGGGCTGCCGCCGACCCCCACCCACGTGGTCAGCGGCTTGCCCTCCAGCAGCGGGTAGATCTGCTGGTTGCGCAGGGCAGAGCGGTGCTTTCCCTGCCATGACACCGGTGCGCCGTGGCGCAGCTTGGCCAGCAGATGCAGCTTCTCCTCGAACAGGTCCTCGTAGTCCTCGAGGTCCAGGCCGAACAGCGGGAAGGATTCGATGAAGGAGCCGCGGCCGGCGATGATCTCGGTCCGCCCGTTGGAAATGGCGTCCAAGGTCGCGAAGCGTTCGTAGACGCGCACCGGGTCATCGCTGGAGAGCACGGTTACCGCGGTGCCCAGCTTGATGCGCTGCGTGGTGCTGGCCAGCGCGGCCAGCACGATTTCGGGGGAGGAGATGGCGTAGTCGTCGCGGTGGTGCTCGCCCACGCCGAAAAAATCAAGATTCGAGGCTTCGGCCTGCTGCCCTTCGGTGATGACATTGCGGATCACCTGGGCATGGCTCAGCGGGTTGCCGTCGGCGTCCTCGGTGATGTCGCCGAAGGTCTCGGCGCCGATCTCGGGCAAGGGGAACTGCGTAGTCACTGGAACCTCCGAATATATGCAAACACATCTAACTTCCGCTTGGTGCAACCAACTGCGGACCGGCAGTATTCCAGTGGCCGAAAATACCCCTGAATGTGTCCGGGGATACCTCGCGAATTCACCACGTTCCGGCCAACTTTCCATGCACGGGTTGTATGGTGAATTCCATGGGAAAAACTTTGGTTGAGGGGGAGTGATTCGTGGCGCATCGATCTAGCGAGGAGCAGTCCGCCGAGTCGACTGCAGCAGGCGAGGATCCGGCTCCTGCCGCCGGCGCCTTGCCCCGCATTGCCACTAGTGAGATCAATATGGGCTTCCATCCGGCGGAACCCGCCGAAGAGCCTGCCATGGCCTCGGAACTGCCGCTCAACACCGCGGTCAGCGCCAATGTGGCGGCTGCCGATGCCTCCGATATCGAGTGGCGCACCGGCCAGGTCCACACCACCGATGAGGGCATCACCCTCATGCCTACCCGCGCCAACCCGGTGGCCCGCCGCCTGCTGGCGAAAATGTGGATCTCGGACACCCCTCCCACCCAGGCGCTGAACATCGTCGAGCGCCTCCAGGGCACGCCCTATGCCAACCCCAAGATCAATGTGGACCAGGACGCATCCAACCGGCGCACCATGGAATTCGCGCTGGACTTGGGCGAGACCCTGATCCGCTACGGCGCAGGCGCCCTGGAAGTGGAAACCAGCATCATCGCGGTGACCGCGGCACTGGGCCTGAGCCACTTGGACGTGGACATCACCAACCAGTCCCTGCATTTGAACTACAGCCCGCCGGATGCCGAAAGCTATTCGGTGCTGCGCGTGGTCCGCTCCTACACCGCGAACTACGCCGGCATGGTGCTGGTGCACGAGCTCGTCTCGGACATCATCGCCGGCGGCGTATCGCGCACCGCCTCGGCCAAGCGGCTAAAGGAGATCACCCGGCAACCCAAGCCGTTCCCGCGTTGGATCGTCGCCTGCGGGCGGGCAGTGTTCGCCGCCGCGTTCGTGCTGTTCATTGGCGGTTCCTGGGCTGGCGCGCTGGTGGCGATGATCTCTTCGAGCCTCGTGACGCAGATCGGGCGGTACGGTTCGCGCTGGCGGGTGCCCGAGTTCTTCACCATCGCCGCCTCGACCTTGGCGGTCACGGGCATCGCCTTGCTGGGGCACCAATTCCATGCACCCCTGGATCCGGCGCTGGTGGTTTCCGGCGGCATCCTGCTGCTGCTCCCGTCGGGCAGGTTCGTCTCGGCATTGCAAGATGCCATCAACGGCTTCCCGGTGACCGCGGTAGGCCGCCTGTTCTCTGCCAGCCTGATCTACGGGGCGATCCTCTGCGGCATTGCCACGGCGTTGGTGATCTCGGATCTGCTCGGCGGGGAAAAGGTCGATGTCCACCAGATCGCGACAACAGAGTATCCGGCTTGGCTGCTGGTGATCCTGGTGGGTGTGGCCATCGTTGCCGGTGCGGTCACCGAGCAAAGCGCGCTGCGCCTGCTGCTGCCTACTGCCGGCATTGCTGTTGGCGGCTACCTGGTGCAGCTGCTGGCCGTAAGCATTGGACTCGGTGACCGGGCCACCCCGGCGCTGGTTGCCACGGTGATCGGTTTCGCCGCCCGGCTGGCCGCGGACAAGCTCAGGTCCCCGCAGCTGGTGCTGGCGGCCCCCGCGATCATGTTCCTGCTTCCCGGCTTGATGATCTTCCGCGCAATGTACGGAATCGTCATCAACGTGGAAGACATGGCCACCGGCCTGGTGGAAATGTTCAACGCGATGGCGATCATGCTTTCCATCGCTGGCGGGGTCGTCTTCGGCGATACGCTGTGCCGTCCGTTGACCTCTACCGCCCGGCGCGAGCGCCGGCGCATCCGCCGACGCTAAGTTCTCGGCAATGACCAGTCGATCGGCTCCTGTCCGCTATCGGACAGGAGCCGATTGATATTCGAGAAGGGCTTGGAGCCGAAGAAGCCGCGCGAGGCGGACAGCGGCGAGGGGTGGGCGCTTTGCAGCTGCACGGCGTTGGGCAGGGATCCGGAAAGCTTCTGCGCATGATTGCCCCACAGCAGCGCCACCAAAGGCAGCGGCCGCTCATCCAGCGCCTGGAGGATCGCCTGCAGGATTGGCGCCCATCCCAGCTTCTGGTGCGAGCCGGCATTGCCCGCGGTCACCGAGAGCACCTGGTTCAGCAGCAAGACTCCCTGGGACAGCCAGGGACCCAGATCCGGATGCGGGACCGGATCCAGACCGAGATCGGCCTGCAGCTCCTTGTAGATATTGGCCAGGGAACGCGGCAGCGGGCGGACCTGCTTATTCGCCGCGAAGGCCAAGCCGTTGGGGTGGCCGGGCGTCGGATAGGGGTCCTGGCCAATAATTAGGACCTTGACCTCGGATAATGGCAAGCTCAGTGCGCGGAACATCACCTCCGGCGCTGGAAGGATCTGTTCGCCGGCGGCCGAGCGGGCCGCCAAATCGCTGGCCAAGCGACGCAGCAGCGCGTCCTGGCGGCTGAGCGCAGGAACCCAGTCTTCGGCAATAAACCCGTGGTCGGCCATGGATTTTGCGCCGTGGTAGAACGGGAAATCCGCCGCTTCATACACGGGCGCCGCGGCTGGCTCGGGAGCGTCGAAAAGTGCTGGCTGCATATCGTCCATAGAGGCAATTGTGCCGTTTTTCTGGCGTGCCTGTGCTCGGCCACACGGTGTTAGGCAAGCAGATTGGTTAGAATATCGGTGGTATATCTACCGGTGGTGGATTGCATGCATAGCCGAAACCTGAGAAAACCGATCCAAGAACCGAGGTGAGAACGTATGGCTGAGAATGGATTGCTGGCGGATTTCGTGATGAACCCGGATTCGGAATTGGACGAGCGTTCGCAACAGATCCTCAACCTGGAAAAGTTGTGGTGGAAGTATGCCGGGGCCAAGGAACAAGCCATTACCAAGCAGTTTTCGATGTCGCCGACGAATTACTACCAGCTGCTGAACCAGCTGATTGAAACCGACGCGGCACTGGCCTACGACCCGATGTTGGTCAAGCGCCTGCGCAGAGCACGTTCTACAAAACGTCGCGTGGGCGGTAAGGTCGGCACGGGACGATAACCCTGCCTGCCGTGACCAATCAGACCTCGAGCAAGGACGAGAATGACCAACTACCCGCGTGACGAATTTGATCGCGTTCCGGAATTCAGCACCCGTGTGGGTTCGCACCACGCCCACGGATGGGCGCAGTCCGCCGCGTCAAAGTCAACCGGTGGGAAATTGCGCTGGGTAGTGCTGACCGCAGTGCTCGTGCTGGTGATCGGTGCCTTGTCCTTCATCTTCGGTCCGCAGCTCAAGGAGACCCTTGCGACTTCGGCTGAAAGCGAAACCTCGCAATCCCAGGAAAAGACGGCCGAGTCCTCCGAGGAAGCAGCACCGAGCGAATCCGAATCGCCATCAAGCACCATCGATGACGAGGACGTCCTCTATGGCCAGCTGATTGGCGTCTACAACGCGGCCAGCGTCGCCGGCCTGGCCAACGCGGGCGAGGAAGCCATGACCGAAGCCGGGTTCACCAGCGTCGTCGCCGACAACTGGACCAAGCCGGCCGAAGTGTCCGCGGTCTACTACATGTCCGAGGCTTACCGGACCACCGCTGAAAAAGCCGCAGAAGTCCTGAATATCGACGAAGTCCTGCAGACCAGCAACATTCCGAACCGGGTCACCGTCGTTTTGGGATCAGACGACACCCTGGGGCTCAACGAATAATTCGTTCATAATTCCATACGCTCAGAGCCGATCGGCTTGCACTCGCCATGCGAGAGTGCCAATATTTGTATTAGCACTCATGCGTTGCGACTGCTAACGCCGGTCGGCTTTTGCGTTCACCAGGACGTCCAAAGCGCTGGATGGCGGATGCGGCGCGTGGAGCGTGGAAAATACCTCAGATAGCGAGAGCTGAAACGGTTGCTGGCCCGATGCCGCACCGGTCCACTCGTCCGTCGCGGGCGCTGTCTGTCGGTTGCATTTTCGCAAAATCGTCCCGAAAGGACCGTACGCCACAATGGCTAAGATGATTGCATTTGACGAGGAAGCACGCCGCGGACTAGAGCGCGGCCTGAACACCCTTGCTGACGCCGTGAAGGTCACCCTGGGCCCACGCGGCCGCAACGTTGTTCTGGAGAAGAAGTGGGGCGCTCCTACTATCACCAACGACGGCGTGTCCATCGCTAAGGAAATCGACCTCGAAGAGCCTTACGAGAAGATCGGCGCAGAGCTGGTCAAGGAAGTTGCCAAGAAGACTGACGACGTCGCTGGCGACGGTACCACCACCGCAACCGTGCTCGCACAGGCACTGGTCAAGGAGGGCCTGCGCAACGTTGCCGCAGGTGCCGACCCGATCGCGCTGCGCCGCGGCATCGACAAGGCTGTAGAAGCCGTCACCGCTGAACTGTTCGCCGCTGCGAAGAAGATCGAGTCCAAGGAGCAGATCGCTGCTACCGCTTCGATCTCCGCAGGCGACACCGAGATCGGCGGCCTGATCGCCGAGGCTCTGGACAAGGTTGGCGAGCAGGGCGTCATCACCGTTGAAGAGTCCAACACCTTCGGCCTGGAGCTGGAGCTGGCAGAGGGCATGCGCTTCGACAAGGGCTACATCTCCGCTTACTTCGTCACCGACGCAGAGCGCCAGGAAACCGTTCTCGAGGACCCATACATCCTCATCGTGAACTCGAAGATCTCCTCGGTCAAGGACATGGTGACCTTGCTGGAGAAGGTCATGCAGTCGAACAAGTCGCTGCTGATCATCGCCGAAGACGTCGAGGGCGAAGCCCTGGCCACCCTGATCCTGAACAAGATCCGTGGCCTGTTCAAGTCCGTTGCCGTCAAGGCTCCGGGCTTCGGCGACCGCCGCAAGGCCATGCTGACCGACATCGCCATCCTCACCGGCGGCCAGGTTGTTTCCGAGGAAATCGGCCTGTCGCTGGACAACGTCGGCCTGGAGGTCCTGGGTACCGCTCGCAAGGTCGTCATCACCAAGGACGAGACCACCATCGTTGAAGGCGGCGGCGAAGCCGACGCCATCGAGGGCCGCAAGGCGCAGATCGCAGCCGAGATCAAGAACACCGACTCGGACTACGACCGCGAGAAGCTGCAGGAGCGCCACGCAAAGCTCTCCGGCGGTGTCGCTGTGCTGAAGGCCGGCGCTGCTACCGAGGTGGAGCTCAAGGAGCGCAAGCACCGCATCGAAGATGCCGTGCGCAACGCCAAGGCTGCTGTTGAAGAAGGCATCGTCGCCGGTGGCGGCGTGGCTCTGATCCAGGCTGGCGCCGCTGCTTTCGAGAAGCTGGCCCTGGAAGGCGACGAGGCAACCGGTGCGAATATCGTTCGCGTTGGCATCGAAGCCCCGTTGAAGCAGATCGCATTGAACGCCGGCCTGGAGCCAGGCGTTGTCGCTGACAAGGTCAAGGGCTTGGCTGCGGGCCACGGCCTGAACGCCGCAACTGGCGAGTACGTGAACCTGCTCGAGGCAGGCGTCAACGACCCAGTGAAGGTGACCCGTTCGGCACTGCAGAACGCCGCATCGATCGCTGGCCTGTTCCTGACCACCGAAGCTGTTGTCGCAGATAAGCCAGCTCCTGCTGGCGCTGCTCCAGCCGGTGGCGATGACATGGGCGGCATGGGCGGAATGGGCGGCTTCTAAGCTTCCCGCATGCACTAAGCACGCAGTAAACGCGCCGATGGCCCGGATCCTTCCAAGAAGGGATCCGGGCCATCGGCCGTTGTGCGTGCAACGGGCACCGGGCTAAAGCCAGCCGCGCAGCAGTTCCAGTTCGGTCTGCAGATTATGCCGGGCGCTGCGATCCCAGCGCTGGTATCCGGCGGGGGTGCCGTAGATCCGTTCCTTCTCCAGCAAGCTGGCCAGGATCTTGCTGCGCCCGGCGGCAAGCACATGGCGCGGAAGATGCTCGTACTCCTTGTAGACCGCCTCGGCATAGCGCTGGTAGGCCGCGGCGGGACGGGCCAGGACCTCCAGGTCGGCATCGCAGAGGATATGTCCCAGGCGATCGGTTTCTGCGGGCGCATGCGTTGCGGTGAGCATGACCAGGTCGCTGACCTTCGACACGGCACCGGGGGAGAGCACTCCCCACAGCCGCTCGCGGGCCATGATTGCCGATTTGAATTCGTCTTCGCTGGTTCCCTCGTAGACGGCATCGTGGAACCAGGCGGCGAGCTGAAGGAGCATGAGCTCTTCATGATCGGCCTGGTTCTTGGCCAGCCAGTCGATGGCTTCCAGCACGGAGAGCAGATGCACCCGGTCATGGTAGTGCCGGTGGCTCTGGGACCAGCAGCCCAGCAGCTCGGATCCGAGCTGCGGTTCGGTAGGCAAGGTGCGGGACCACCGGCGGGCGAGCACCGCCCCTAATTTCTCCGGACGGTATTTGGCCGGGATCCGAATCCCGGATTTGACCAGCGCCCTCACCAGTTCGCTGCCGGAGACCTCGAGAGCGCCGGCGGAAACGAGCTGGTCGTAGCGTTCGCGCGGGACATCGTAATGGTCCCGGTCGAAGGCCCGGCGCGAGATGTCCTGCTGCTCGGCGAACTGATGCAGTTCAGCCAATGACGTATCCGACACCAGATGGGCGAAGAGCGTGCCGTGGGCAGGCCAGCGCGGCGGGTCAATCAGAATGCTCATAAGGCTAAGCCTACTGATCAACCTGCCGCTGCGCGTGCGCTGGTCAGTATCGGAACAGCGAGGTATTGACCTGCTCGACCTCCTCGTACTGCATGGAGGCGTGGTTCAGCGCGGTGGCAATGCTGCTCAGCGCCTCTTCGATCTGGACATGCGTTGAGCGCCATTCGGCCACGATCGACTGGAAGGAAGCCGCGGCGGAGCCCTGCCACGTGCTTTGCAACTGGTCCAGGTTCATCTGCATGGTAGAGACTTCATTGCGCAGCCGGTCGATGGTATTCATGACGGCCTGGGATTTCACCTGCATCTCACCGGTGTTGGTGGAGAACGTGCTCACTGAAATCACCCTTTCTAAAATACGTGAATCGGTCACTGATGCACTTACCCTAGAAACACCGCACCCCGTGGCGGCGCAAGCCGGCACGGGGTGTGGAGAAGTCCAACGGCGCTAATCCTCGGTATCGTCGACTTCCGGGGCCTTCGGTTCAGGAAGCGGCACGTAGGGCATCGAGATGGACATCGTCGCGCCTCCGCCGGGGGTATCAGCCAACGCCACCGAACCACCGTGCTGCTGGACGATGGCCGCGACGATTGCCAAGCCCAGTCCGGAACCGCCGGTCTCGCGATGGCGCGAGCTGTCGGAGCGGTAGAAGCGTTCGAAGATCCGCTTGGAGTCTTCGGCCGGGATGCCCGGGCCATGGTCGCGGACCTCGACGACTGCGTCCATCGTTCCGGCCACCAGTGAACGCACGCCCACGGCAATTTCCAGCGGGGAACCTTCCGGGGTGTAGCGCAGCGCATTGGTGAGCAGGTTGGCAATGATCTGCCGGATCCTGGCGTCATCGCCGACGGTGCTGGCCGGGCTTGGCCGGTCGGAGGTCAGCCCGACGAGCTTGACGGTGCGGTCAGGTGCGCGGACCTTGGTGTCTTCCACCGCGTCCTGGCCGAGGACCAGCAGGTCCACCGGCTGCCGTTCCATGGGGCGTTGCTCGTCCAGGCGGGCGAGCATCAACAGGTCCTCGACGAGACGCGCCATGCGCTTGGATTCGCCTTCGATGCGGCTCATCGCCGAATCCATGGCTTCCGGATCCGCCAGCCCGCCGTAGCGATAGAACTCAGAGTAGCCCTGGATGGTCACCAACGGGGTGCGCAGCTCATGCGAGGCGTCCTGGATGAAGCGGCGCATCTTCTGCTCGGAGGCCTCGCGGTCGTTGAACGCCTTTTCGATCTGGGCCAGCATGGCGTTCAGCGAGCGGGAAAGCCTGCCCACTTCGGTCTCTGCCGGGTAGTCCTTCACGCGTTGGGACAGGTCGCCGTCGGCGATCATCGACGCGGTGCGCTCCACATTGATCAGCGGCTTGAGCGAACGCCCGGTGAGGCCATAGGCGATCATCGACATCAGCAGCGCGGCGAGCGTGCCGGTGGAGAGCACCAGCACCGCGGTCTGGTTCACGGTGCGGTTCACATTGTCCAGCGGCAGGGACAAGAACAGGTTCAGCTCGCTGCTCTTCAGCGGGATCATGACCGTGCGCCAGCCAGCGGAGGTGGGGAAAGCACCGGGAACCGTGGCTGGGGAATTCGGGTGGGCCGCCAGCTGCTGGATCTGCTCCATGTTCAGCAACGGCAAATCCGTGCCGTTGGATGGGCCCACCCGCGAACGCGGCATCACGTAGACGATCTCGCCATCCTGGTCGCGGATGTCGGCGTAGGCGCTGCTCAGCCCCAGCAGCGTGGCATCGACGTCCAGCGCGTCATGGCTGCCGTTGTCCTCGTTCAGGGAGTAGAGGTAGGCCTTGTTGAGCCCGTAGGCCATCGTCGACTTGGACACGTTCAGCTGCTTGTCGATCTGGCTGGTCATCGCGATCCTCAGCGTGTGCGCTGAGCCGATGGCGGTAGCGAAGATCGCGACGATCATCAGGCCAAGCATGACCGCGACCAGCTTCGTCCGCAGCGAGGTGCGGCGCCACTGGGCTCGAAATGACTTCATATGGTGACTTTACAAGGCCTTCAACTATTGGCGCGGACCGTTACCTGTGCCGTTAGCGGCGGTCCGGGGTGCGCATCAGGTAGCCGACGCCGCGCTTGGTCTGGATCAGTGCTGGCCATTCCGGGCGGTCCACCTTGCGGCGCAGGTAGGAGATGTATGATTCGACGATCGAGGCATCGCCGTTGAAGTCGTATTCCCACACGTGGTCCAGGATCTGCGACTTGGACAGCACGCGGTTCGGATTCATCATCAGGTAGCGCAGCAGCTTGAATTCGGTGGGGGAGAGATCGATGATCTCGCCGGCGCGGCGGACCTCGTGCGCATCGTCATCCAGTTCAAGGTCGGCAACGACAATCGTCGCGTTCTCGTCCTCGCCGCTGGCGGTGCGGCGCAGCACGGCACGGATGCGGGCTACGACCTCGTCCAAGCTGAATGGCTTGGTGACATAGTCGTCGCCGCCGACGGTCAGGCCGGTGACCTTGTCGTTGGTGTCATCGCGGGCGGTCAGGAACAGCACCGGGAAGTGGCGTCCGGCGGCGCGCAGCTTGCGGGTGATGGTGAAGCCGTCCATGTCCGGAAGCATGACGTCCAGGACAGCCAGGTCGGGTTCCTCGGCCTCGACGGCCGCGAGGGCTTCGCGCCCGTTGGCGGCAGCGACAACTTCGAAGCCTGCAAAGCGCAGGGAAGTGGAGAGCAGTTCGCGGATGTTCGGCTCGTCGTCAACAACGAGAAGTTTTGCCTCAGCAGTTTTTGGACTCATGAATCCAAGTGTGCCGAATTAGTCTGGGAGTCTCCTGAGCGAATCCTGGGGTAGCTGCTTAGCTTTTTCGGCGCTTGGCGATGTTTCCGAAGACCACGATGGCGGCCAGGATGAATGCAATGGGCAAGCCTACGCGCGCGAAGAGCATGAGCACGGGCGGGATGGCGATCTCCTGGAAATAGAAGACGAGAGTTCCAATTAGCGCCAGGGTGGAAAGGATGGCGATGATGATCGCCAAGCGGGACAGTGCAGTCATGGTTTTGGATGAATCGCTCACGGTACCAAGTTTAGCCGTGGAGCCCGGGCTGGCGGTGCCGAATGCCGAGAACGGCGGGCAAAGATGAATTCCGCGTGCCAGTGATGACATAATCTTAGATAAAGGACTTCAACCGATCCAGCAGATTGAGCACCCGGCAAAGAAGCACAGAAGAATTCCGGCAGTGGCTCCGTTGGATCGAACATATGAATATGCATGGCGCTGAGCCGGCCTCGGCCATGCAGCTTAGTTAAAGAACGAACGAGGTAAATGATCATGCCTAGCGGCAAGGTTAAATGGTACGAAAAGGCCAAGGGCTTCGGTTTCATCACCGCAGAAGACGGCAAGGAAATCTACGTCAATGCCGCGGCATTGCCCGAAGGCGTGCATGACCTGCGCCCCGGAACCCGATTGGAATTCGGCGTTGCCGAAGGCCGTCGCGGACCGCAGGCGCTGAGCCTGCGCCTGCTGGAAGCGGCCCCATCGGTAGCTCGCGCCAAGCGCAAGAAGCCCGAAGACGAAGCCGTGCTGATCGAGGATCTAATTAAGCTGCTCGACAACGTTTCCAATAGCTTGCGCAATGGGCGTTATCCTGAACAGGCATATGGCAAGAAGGTTGCTACCGTGCTTCGCGCGGTAGCCGACGATCTGGACGCATAAATAATGGCCCGTAAACCCAAGTTGGACACCATCCTCGCCGAAGCAGTGGATGCTGCTCGCGGCGCGCTCGCAGAAATTGCCGGTGCGTCGGAAGTCGGCGAACACCTAGGCGTCACGGCGGAAGGTGAGCGACTTGTCACCCATCGTTTTGTCTCCCAGAAAACGGGATATCAAGGATGGACCTGGTTTGCCACGCTTGCGCGGGTGCCACGGGCCAAGTCCAAGGATCTGACGGTGTGCGAAGTGGGCATCATCGCAGGGGAGCAGTCACTGCTGGCCCCGGCCTGGGTGCCATGGGCAGACCGTCTGGCCAAGGAAGAGATTGAAGCAGCCAAGGCGGCGGAAGCCGCAGAAGCCGCAGGAGACGGGGCTGGATCCGGCAACGAAGCTGAAGCAGCCGAATCCGCGAAGCCGGCGGAGAATCCGGAAGCATCGGAGCCAGCAGCTGAGGCGAAGGACCAGGACGCCGAAACCGAAGCGGTGAATGCCGAAAACGATGATGAGGCTTCGCAGCCGCACAAGTCGCCAGCTCGTCGCCAGGTGCGTCGCCGCCGCACCGCGCAGCGCACGGCAGCCCGCCGCAGGGCAGCGCAGCGCAACCGCACGCGCAAGGAAAGCTAAGCAGCAGCGAAAAAGACCTTCGCGCAACGATGATGAATCGTTGCGCGAAGGTCTTTGGCCTTAATCGGCTGCTTAGAGCTGTTCGATCACGTAGTCGATGCACTTGAGCAGTGCCTCGACATCGCTTGGCTCAATTGCAACGAACGTGGCGATACGCAGCTGGTTGCGACCGAGCTTGCGGTATGGCTCCACGTCGACAACGCCATTGGCGCGCAGCGCCTTGGCAATTGCCGAGGCATCGACCGAGTCGTCGAAGTCGATGGTGGAGATGACATTCGAGCGGTGCGCCGGGTTGGCAACATAGGACGAAGCGACGTCGGAAGCCTCGGCCCAATCACGGATCTTGCCCGCCGATTCCGCGGTGCGCTGCGCTGCCCACTTCAGGCCGCCGTTGGCATTGATCCACTTGATCTGTGCATCCAGTCCAACCAGGGTGGTCAGCGAGGGGGTGTTGTAGGTCTGGTTCTTCAAGGAGTTATCCAGCGCGGTCGCCAGGTTCAAGAAGTCCGGGATCCAGCGGTCGGTTGCCGCGATTTCCTCGATGCGGGCAATGGCAGCAGGGGAGACGAAGGCGAGCCACAGGCCGCCGTCCGAGGCGAAGTTCTTCTGCGGAGCGAAGTAGTACACGTCGGTTTCGGCCAGATCGACATCCAGGCCGCCGGCGGCGCTGGTTGCGTCAATGACTACCAGCGCATCATCATTGGCGCCAGGAACGCGCTTGATTGGGGCCGCAGCGCCGGTGGAGGTCTCGTTGTGCGGCCATGCGTAGAGGTCTACGTCGGCTTCGGCGACTGGCTCGGGAACGGTGCCCGGCTCGCCGACAATGATCGAGGAAGGCTCCAGGAATGGCGCCTTGTCGGTGGCCTTGGCGAACTTCGAGCCGAATTCGCCGAAGGACAGGTGCTGCGCCTTGGAGCGGACCAGGCTGAATGCTGCGGCGTCCCAGAATGCGGTGGAGCCACCTACTCCGAGGAGAACTTCGTACCCTTCGGGAGCGTTGAACATTTCCTTCAAGCCGTCCTGAACCGAAGCGACGAGGTTCTTGACCGGAGCTTGGCGGTGGGACGTGCCGAGCAATTCGGGGCCGGCATCGACGATGGCCTGGATCTGTTCTGCGCGGACCTTGGACGGTCCTGCGCCGAATCGACCATCGGCGGGCAGAAGATTTTCTGGAATGTTGATGTCCGTGCTCATCGCGCTCCTCTTGTAGCGATAGATTGAAGTGCCATGCCGGCCACTATTACCCGTGGTTCGGAATATTGATAGATAGCCTTGGCGTTTCAATAGATATCTTCGCAAATAGCGGGGGGTCGTGAGAAAAGCGCGTCGGTCGGTTACGCCGAAGGCTTGGCGGGTTACAGAGCTTTCTGTCGCTCCAACCAAGTAGAGTGGGGTATTGACGCCACGTATTTTTCGAGCGAACTTATTTGTTGTGACTTCCAGGAGCGGCTGCTGTGTCTGATCTTATCGATACAACCGAGATGTATCTGCGTACCATTCTTGAGCTTCAAGAAGAGGAGATCGTGGCACTGCGTGCCCGAATCGCAGAGCGTCTTGGCCACTCGGGCCCGACTGTGTCGCAGACGGTTGCGCGCATGGAGCGCGACGGCCTGGTTATCGTATCGACCGATCGCCACCTCGCGTTGACCGAGAAAGGTCACGAATTGGCCACGGGCGTGATGCGCAAGCATCGTTTAGCGGAGCGCCTGCTCTCGGACATCATCGGCTTGGACTGGGAATACGTGCACGATGAAGCGTGCCGCTGGGAGCACGTCATGAGCGAGCGTGTTGAGCGCCGGCTCTTCGACCTACTTGGCAAGCCAACCGTGTCGCCATATGGCAACCCGATTCCGGGTCTGGAAGTCCTCGGTGGCCCTAATGTGGGCGAAATCTCACATGAGGTCGAGAATTTGGATGACGCGCTGTTGTCCGGAAACGTCGGCCCGGTGGCGATTGAGCGTCTGGCCGAACCGATCCAAACCGACCCAATCCTGCTCGGACAACTGAACGAAGGTGGAATCCGCCCGGGTGCGATTGTCACCTTGGAGCGCGCCGACGACTACGTTGTCGTGCGTGTGGATGGCATCGAAGGCGCGCTGGAGCTGCCGGTTGAGGTCAGTGCCCACGTATTTGTAAAGTCCCTGAAAAGATAACGAAATTGTAACTTTCGGCGTTGACAGGTAGCGTTAATCATCGAAGCTAGCGAACTAGCTAGCTCTATCCATTTCTGGTGCGACCGCCTAGTGTTGCCCTGCGCCAGAAACGGTCACCAAATCTTGAGGGCAATAACGGGGGACCCATCTTTCCGGCGTGCAAACGTCTTGGGGTGAAGTTCTGCGTGAAGCAGGCCGGCTGATTCTCTGTAGCCGAACCCGACAGCTAACTTCGTAGGCGCAACAGTGAGAGGAATGTTTTGGTAGAAACCAAGACTGCGGGACGTCGCCGCGCTGCCGACGTTGAAGTAGATGTGATTGCAGAAGTCACCGCTTCGACGATCGAGCGCACCGGCGGGCGCCGGGCAGCACGAGCTGCTGCCACCGTCCCGATGATTGCACCGGTCAAGCCGGTCCATGCAGATTTTGTTGGTCGACGCTTCGACTCCATGCAGCGCTACGGCGTTGCGCCTAACCAGGCCCTGCTTGCAGGCAAGGACACCGCGAGCAATGTCGTTGCCTTGCCAGGGGCTGTTCAAGCGACTGCGAGCACCCCTGCAGCGGTTGAGGCTGCAGGCAATGTCGCATTCATTTCGAGCCTGAAGTCGAAGGCACAGAAGTCCACCCACCGCGGCTTCGCCCACAAGGTGGCAGCTGTCGCCGCAGTTTCGGGCTTGGCGCTGGCTGCCGTAACCCCGCAGCTTTCGGGTGGTGCGGGCGAGAACACGGCTGGCGAGATTGCCGCTCAGCGCACCGCCACTTCCGCAGTTGTGGATGTCAAGGCGCCAACTGCAAATGCGGAACTGTCCGTCGAACGCGCAGCCTTGACCT
Source organism: Glutamicibacter sp. ZJUTW (assembly GCF_008370855.1). NCBI lineage: Bacteria > Bacillati > Actinomycetota > Actinomycetes > Micrococcales > Micrococcaceae > Glutamicibacter > Glutamicibacter sp. ZJUTW. Next base: position 603,443 of record NZ_CP043624.1, read on the forward strand.
CGGAGCTGAACCCCGAGGTTGCCAAGGAAGAGAAATTCGCCGAGGTCATGACCGCCTCGGGCGGTAGCATCACGGCTATCAAGGACACTTCGGGTCTGCTTGCTGCGCCAGTTACTACGCAGCGCATCACCTCTTCGTTCGGGCACCGCAAGAACCCAACCGGTCCTGGATTCATGATCCACAGCGGTACCGATTACGGTGTGCCGAGCGGTACCAAGGTTTACGCGGCAGCTGACGGCGTAGTGACCGTATCCGGCTGGGCCGGGCACTCCGGCAACCGGATCACGCTTGACCACGGCAACGGCCTGGAGACCGGTTACAGCCACAACAGCAAGCTGGTTGTGAAGGTCGGTCAGAAGGTTAAGCGCGGTGACGTCGTTGCATTGGCTGGCAGCACCGGCAACTCGACCGGACCTCACGTGCACTTTGAAGTGATCGTTAACGGCCAGTTCAAAGACCCAGCAGGTTGGTTATAACGACGTTCGTCACCATTCCGTGATCAAAACGTGACATTTCAAAAAACTTCCTATAGTCTTGTATGCGTGCCATGGGGATCCCTGGGCATCATTGCGTGAGAACCGAGCACTGCCAACACGCAATGAGTAGTTATACACAACTCGTACGGCAGTGGCGGGGGAACCAATATCGGGTGGTTAGTTTTGGCTGACAACCCTAGGGGTGAAGTGGATAGAGAAGGCAACTTCGAATCCACCGAGGTAACTCCACTTCGAACCCGACAGCTTACCTCGTAGGTATCAAGGAGAGGCAATACTTTGACCAAGAGTCATGCACGCGGACGTCGCCGCGCCGACGTACCACGCACTAATTCGCTACAGGCGATTTCACAGGCCGTAGCATCCAACGCTGGCTCGGTGGGACGCCAGGCAGCCGTTGTCGCAGCAGCATCCGGCTTGATCGTTACTCTCGGTGTGCCAGGTCAGGCAACCGCACCACGTGACGTTTCCGCAGCGCCTGTCGACACCATCAACCCAGAGCGTGTCGCAGTCAAGGCAGTGAAGGTTGCTGCCGACAAGAAGGCTGACGTCGAGATCGAGCGCGCTAGCTTCACTGCTGAAGAGAAGCCAGAGCCAGTTGTCATCGCAGTTTCGAATGACATCACCCCGACTACCCGCAACAGCAACTCGGGCAGCTCGGATTCGATGGCACCAATGACTCGTCAGAGCCGTTCGGGTGGACAGGAATCGGCTCCGCAGCAGCAGCAGCAGGCCCAGCCAAAGACTGAAACCAAGGTTCAGACTTCCAACCTTTCGGGCATCGCAGCAACCGCTGCCAAGTACGTTGGAGTTCCATACGTATGGGGCGGCAACGGCCCAAGCGGCTGGGATTGCTCCGGCTTCGTCAAGTACGTCTACGCACAGCACGGCATCAACATTGCTCGCGGCACCTCGGCCATCCTCGGATCCGGCCAGTTCGTTCGCACCAGCAACCCTAAGCCAGGCGACCTGGTATTCCAGAACGGTGGCGGCCACGTTGGCATCTACCTCGGTGGCGGCCAGATGATCGGTGCGCAGAACCCAACCGTGGACACCATGATCCACTCGGTTTCGCGCAACCCGCTGTACGGCTACTACACCTTGGCTGGCTAAGCACGAAAACTTTTCATAGGCCATCGGATGAGAAAGACATCCGATGGCCTATGTTCGTTTATTCAGATGAACTATGGGCGTCAAGGTGATGAAAAGAAGACAATTTCTTGGCGAGATACCCACTAATAACCGAAAGCATCGCATAGGCTAGCGCTTAGAGACACTCCGAGCAGAACGCGAGCTCCATCAATGCCAGATGGTAGCCATCGGTTCATGAAGGTAGTACGAGCAATGCGAACATTGGTATTAAACGCAGGATACGAGCCACTGGCAGTAGTGACGTTCCGTCGAGCGCTAGTGCTGGTCATGACCGAGAAAGCGAGCATCGTCCTCCAAGACGATCTCGCACCCGTTCGCAGTTCTCAAGGAGATTTACCGCGGCCAACTGTCATCGTGCTGAAACGCTATGTACGACGCCCCTACCGGGACATGCAACATGTCACCCGTAGGGGCGTTTTACGTAGGGACTCCTTCACCTGCGCCTATTGCGGCAAAGCAGCCAATACGATTGACCACGTGATCCCGCGCAGCAGGGGCGGGCAGAACACTTGGGAGAACCTCGTGGCCGCCTGCCTGCATTGCAACAGCCGCAAAGCGGACAAGATGCTCTCGCAGTTGGGATGGCAATTGCGCATTACACCGCATCGTCCACGGGTTGCCGGGCATCTGGTTTCGGGACTGCAGCATGTTGACGCGGCGTGGGACGAATACCTGCATGCTAGCTAGCTGCTAGCTGCTAGCTGCTAGCCGCTGGCCCAGCGGCCTTCAGCTAGGCCGTGTGGGACCTACTTCTTGCTTCGCTCGATTGCTAGCGGCAGGACGTGGTCGCGCAGCAGGGGAGCTATATCCTCGCGTTCCAACGCGGCCTGCGGGTCGATCCAGAGCAGCTCTTCCAGTTCTGCCAGCGGGGCGAGCTCGCCATGGAAAGCCGCACTGTACAAAGATGCGTGGATCGAGGTGTCTTCTTCGTTGGCTGCTGGCCCGATCCATTCACCGTCGAAGCGCAGTTCGTCAGCGGTGAAGCTCAGCCCCAGTTCTTCGCGAATTTCTCGAATGATAGTTTGTAACGCGGATTCCCCAGGCTCCGGCTTGCCGCCAGGTTGCATGAACATGGTTGTCCCGCGCTTGCGTACGAGCAGGATTTCTCCATGGTTGTTGATTAAACAGGCCGCTGAGATCGTCAAATTTTTCTTCACCAAAACACAATATCGCGTGTTTATATGAGTTAGAGATGGTAACGTGCTTAATTGGATCTCCAACGGTTTTAGTTCTAGTTGATCAAGGTTAATTTACTCGCAGTATCTAACCGCGGTATTGATGACTACCGAAAACATTGGAAATGAAAGATCGATCCATCAAATTTACAGATCTATGGAGCAATAAATGCGACGGGGTACAAATCTAGGGCGCTTGGGAGACTTCAACCAAGCCGTAATTCTCGAGTCGATTCGACGGGCACCGGAAGGAATCAGCCGCGTTGAACTGGCCGGTTCGACTGGCCTGTCGCCGCAGACCATTTCCAACGTTGTCCGCCGCTTGCTGGATGACGGAATCGTTCGAGAAGACCGCACTATCGTTTCCGGCCCAGGCAAGCCTCGCACCGTACTGGAGCTCGAAGGCAACCGTCTCGTTTCCATTGGCATCCACCTAGATCCTAGCGTGTTGACCTTTGTTGCGATGAACCTGCGCGGTGAAGTCCTGCGCGAACGCAGCATCGAAGTTCCCAACCTCGAAGTTGCTACCGAAACTGTCCAGCTCATGGCAACCACCGTCAAGGAGCTCATTGCTGAGATCCGCGTGCCAAAGAAGCACATTGTCGGCGTCGGCATTGCAGTTCCGGGTCCAGTAAACGTCGAAGAAGGTGTGGTGCTGAACCCGCCGCTGCTCGATGGCTGGGCAGATGTTGAACTGGTGAACCCGCTGCGCAAGCTGTTGCGCCTGCAGGTCATCATCGAAAAGGACACCATTGCCTCGGCAGTTGGCGAACTGTGGCAGTCCAAGGAAGAGAAGAACAACGACTTCGTCTTCATCTACTGCGGACACGGCTTCGGCGCTGGTCTCGTGTTCAACGGCGACGTCCACCATGGTGCGAGCAACAACGCAGGCGAAATCGGCCACTACTCGACCGGTCACAAATCTGTGGCCTGCGAGGAATGCGGTGCAGATGATTGCCTCGCCGCAGGCACCTCCTACGAATTCATCGCCGCCCAGGCCAAGGAGCGCGGTCTGGAACTGCCGAGCTTCGAAATCGTTGGTCCGGAACAGCGCGCTGCCGGCATGAACCGCCTCTACGAGCTGGCCCATGAAGGAAACAAGGTCGCCAAGGAACTGGTCACCGAGATCATGATCAAGGTTGGCGAAGTTGCCGGCCAGCTGGCCAACTCGCTGGACGTGCGCGAAGTTGTCTTCGGCGGACCGCAGTGGGAAAAGGTGCGCGAACTGGTCGATGATCAAGTCCAGGATGCCATTGGCCGCCGCTTCGCCTTGCGCGGAGTGCATGAAATCGAGACCCGCACGTCCGAGCTCGGCTCCAACGTCGGTGCCATCGGTGGCGCTTGCGTAGTCATGGATGCCTCGCTGTCGCCGAAGGCGACCGCACTGCTGCTGCGCTAAGCAACAGCCAACTTCAAGCACTGAGGGTACGTTCCGCATGGAACGTACCCTCAGTGCTTGCTGCCGTAGCTACGGCAAAAGCCTTGTTCCCAATCGCAAGACTGGAAACAAGGCTTCAGTGGTGCCCCTGGCCGGAATCGAACCGACGGCCTACCCTTTAGGAGAGGGTCGCTCTATCCTACTGAGCTACAGAGGCATGGGCGTGAAAACACCAACAACACTATCTTACTAGGGCGTGCTGGGCGTAATTCTCACGCCACGGCTCAGGCCGTGCCTTCGCGAATCGCAAGCATTTTTGCCTTGAGCGCACGATTGGCACGAAGAGCACCCAGACCTATGACAAGACCGGCGGTGATGACCAGCAGTGCCCAGCGGATCGTCGTGAGGATCGATGCCAATACGACGGCTCCACTGCTCAAGTCTCCAGTGAACAGGGCATCAATGGCGAAGTTCTCCCAGATATCAATGGCCGCGAAGCCCAAGGGGGCAATCCAAGCCAGCCAACGCATCTGGCGGTTGGGGATCCAGCGGATGAACAACAGCATGGAGAACACTGCGGTAAACATCGGAAAGAGGAAACCCGCGGTCTTATGCAGGTAGTTGAGCTGGCCGACAGCGTCATCATCCATGGCGCCGCGCAATGCTTCTATATCGCTGGTCGTGTAGCCGAAAATCCGCTGATCGGGCATCGACAGCGAATCACTGAGGTCCTTCATCTGCACCATCGTGAGCAGATGGTAGTACGCGAACAAGGCAACGCATACGATCAAGCCCACCGAGATGAGCAGCATCGGGTTTGACTTGTTTTCGTGGGAGGTGCTCTGCACCTTGCCTGGCCCCATGCTAGGACCCTGCGACTGGTTCGGCTGCTCACTGAACTGCGCAGGCTTGCGATACTCTTTGCTTTTCCTGACCTTTTTTGCCATATCTTCTATTATGCCCGGCCAGCGATGCGGGCTTTCCCGCGCTCACTGAAAAGTGTCCGGCGCTCCACGTAGACTGGCTACATCATGGATTTCCTTTTTGATGATTTCGCCCCGGATTCCGCACAGCAGGCCATGCCCACTGCCGAGGAGCTATTGGTCGGCATGAACCCGCAGCAGGAAGAAGCAGTTCGCTATGCCGGCGGACCATTGCTGATCGTGGCTGGCGCTGGTTCCGGAAAGACCCGTGTGCTGACGCACCGCATTGCCTATCTCTTGGCGACCGGACGCGCTCGGCCGCACGAAATCCTGGCGATCACCTTCACCAACAAGGCCGCTGCCGAGATGCGCGAACGAGCCGCTGAGCTGATCGGCGACGAGCAGGCGAAGAAGATGTGGATCTCGACGTTCCACTCTTCATGCGTGCGTATTCTGCGTCGCGAAGCGGCCACCATTGGGCTGAAATCCAACTTCTCGATCTACGACTCCACTGATTCGCTGCGCCTGATCACCTTGGTCGCCAAGTCCTTGGAGATCGACCCGAAGCGCTTCACTCCAAAGGCAATTGCGCACAAGATTTCCTCGCTGAAGAACGAGTTGATTGACGAGGAGGACTACGCGGCAACGATCAACACCAATGATCCGTTCTCGCGTGCCGTGTCCGAGGTCTACCGCGGATACACCCGCCGCCTGCGCGCCGCCAACGCCATGGACTTCGACGACCTGATTGGACAGGTCGTCTACATGTTCCGTGCGTTCCCGCGAGTGGCCGACAGCTACCGCCGCCGGTTCCGCCATGTGCTCATTGACGAATACCAGGACACCAACCACGCACAGTATTCGCTGGTGCGTGAGCTCACCGGCGCCGAAGGCGACACCGTGCCTGGCGAACTGACCGTGGTCGGCGACTCGGACCAGTCGATTTATGCCTTCCGCGGTGCCGACATCCGCAACATCGTCGACTTCGAAAAGGACTATCCGAACGCGGCAACCATCAAGCTGGAACAGAACTACCGTTCCACCCAGACCATTCTGTCGGCCGCCAACGAGGTCATCAAGCGAAACCCCGACCGCAACGACAAGAAGCTGTGGACTGCCAGCGGCGACGGCGAGAAGATCACCGGATATGTCGGCGAATCCGAATCCGACGAAGCACGCTGGATTGCTGAAGAAATTCTGCGTCTGAACGATGACGAGGATGTCCGCCCGGGCGATGTGGCAATCTTCTACCGCACGAACGCCCAGTCGCGTGCCTTGGAAGAGCAGCTGATGCGCGTGGATCTGAAGTACCGCGTCGTTGGCGGCACCCGATTCTACGACCGCAAGGAAATCAAGGACGCGCTGGCCTACCTGCGCGCCCTGGTGAACCCGGACGATGACATCAACGTTCGCCGCATTCTCAATGAGCCCAAGCGCGGCATCGGCGACCGTGCTGAAGGCGCCGTGGCGGCGCTGGCTGAACGGGACCGGATTTCCTTCATGGAAGCCTTACGCCGTTCCGACGAGGCGCCGGGGCTGGGAACCCGCGGAATCAAGATGACCGCAGCCTTTGTCTCCATGATGGATGACCTGAAGACCGTGGCGGAGGGTTCGGGCCCGGCAGAAGCCCTTGAAGCGGTGCTTGAGCAGACCGGATACCTGGAAACTCTCCGGCTCTCCTCGGATCCGCAGGATGAGTCGCGTGTGGAGAACCTCGCCGAACTGGTTGCCGTGGTCCGCGATTACGTGAACGAAGAACCTGAAGGCGGCCTCGAAGGCTTCCTGGAGCGCGTGGCTCTCGTCGCAGATGCCGACCAGATCCCGGAGGCGCCCAGCGATGACGAGGGAGCGGCCATGGCCGCGCAGGAAGGCATGGTCACCTTGATGACCCTGCACACCGCCAAGGGCCTGGAATTCCCGGTGGTCTTCCTGACCGGCATGGAGCACGGCGTCTTCCCGCACCAGCGTTCCATGACCGACGAAAAGGAACTCGCCGAAGAGCGCCGCTTGGCCTATGTCGGGCTGACCCGTGCCCGCGAACGCCTGTACCTGACGCGCGCCGAGCAGCGCAGCCTCTGGGGACAGGCCCAATACAACCCGGCGAGCCAGTTCCTGGAAGAGGTGCCGAACGAGCTCATCGACTGGAAACGCGAGGGCTCTGGCGGTGGAATGGGCTTCGGTTACGGTAACGCAGCGGTGAATTTCGCCACCAGCAGATATGACCGCGGCAGCCATTGGGGTGCAGGTTCGGCGTCGCCGCAACCGGTGCGCGGGCACAACGCCGCTCCGGTGTCCAAGAAACGCGTCGTGCAGAACAAGGACATCACCATCCCTGAAGTCGGGCAAAGCGTCAAGCATTCTTCGTTTGGCTTGGGAACTGTTATTGCTTTGGAAGGTGCAGGAGACAAGACCGTGGCCAAGGTGCAGTTCCCGGACTCTGAGAAGCGGCTTTTGCTGCGCTATGCACCGCTGGAAATCGTGGACTAGCCTGCAGGCGTTGACTGTTTTACACGTCACATCTTGATGCTTCCCGACTGGGTTTTCAGGTTTCTCTACATGCTGTAAAAGTGGGAAGTTTGCGAAAGTCGGGATAGTCTGAGAGGTGCGCACGGGCTACGGCGCCTTACGACGTCCCGGTAGTTGCGGTGCGCTCTCTATGGCATGGCATGGATTTCGGTCTGTGGCCGTGCCGCGAGTCAGCATGAACTTCGAACGAAGGACACAAACCCGTGGACCTGTATGAGTACCAGGCGCGCGATCTATTCGAGGCACACGGCGTTCCCGTGCTTGCCGGTATCGTCGCTTACACCCCGGAAGAAGCCAAAGCCGCAGCTGAGAAGATCGGCGGCGTTGTAGTAGTTAAGGCACAGGTCAAGGTTGGCGGCCGTGGCAAGGCTGGCGGCGTCAAGGTCGCTAAGACCGCCGACGAAGCTTTCGAGCACGCTTCCAACATCCTCGGTATGGACATCAAGGGCCACACCGTAAACAAGGTCATGATCGCTCAGGGCGCCGACATTGCCGAGGAATTCTACTTCTCGGTACTGCTGGACCGTGCAAACCGCAACTACCTGGCAATGTGCTCGGTAGAGGGCGGCATGGAGATCGAGCAGCTGGCTGAGGAGCGCCCAGAAGCTCTGGCCCGCGTTGCTGTTGATCCGCTGGTTGGCATCGACGCCGACAAGGCAGCAGAGATCGTCGCCGAGGCAGGCTTCCCAGAAGAACTGCGCGGCAAGGTTGCAGAAACCCTGCAGACCCTGTGGACCGTCTTCAAGGAAGAGGATGCCACCCTCGTTGAGGTCAACCCACTGGTGAAGACCGGTGCCGGCGACATCGTTGCGCTGGACGGCAAGGTCTCCCTGGATGACAACGCATCCGAGGTTCGCCACCCAGCTCACGAAGAGCTCGAGGACAAGGGCGCAGCCGATCCTCTGGAATCCAAGGCAAAGGCCCTGGGCCTGAACTACGTCAAGCTGGACGGCGAAATCGGCATCATCGGCAACGGTGCAGGCCTGGTCATGTCCACCCTGGACGTTGTCGCCTACGCAGGCGAGAACCACGGCGACGTGAAGCCAGCGAACTTCCTGGACATTGGCGGTGGCGCATCGGCCGAGGTCATGGCCAACGGCCTTGACGTCATCCTGAACGACCCACAGGTCAAGTCGGTCTTCGTCAACGTCTTCGGCGGCATCACCGCATGCGACGCTGTCGCAAACGGCATCGTCGGTGCGCTGAACACCCTGGGTGACGCAGCGAACAAGCCACTGGTTGTCCGCCTGGACGGCAACAACGTTGAAGAGGGTCGCGCCATCTTGGCCGAGGCCAACCACCCGTTGGTCACCCTGGCAGCAACCATGGATGAGGGCGCCGACAAGGCTGCCGAGCTCGCCAACTCAGCGAAGTAAGAGGGATTAGCGAACAATGAGCATTTACCTGAACAAGGACTCCAAGGTCATCGTCCAGGGCATCACCGGCGGCGAAGGCACCAAGCACACCGCCCTGATGCTCAAGGCTGGCACCAACATTGTTGGCGGCGTGAACGCCCGCAAGGCCGGCACCACCGTGACCCACGGTGACCAGGACATCAAGGTTTACGGCACCGTGGCGGAAGCCAAGGCCGAGACCGGCGCAGACGTATCGATCGTCTTCGTGCCACCTAAGTTCACCAAGGACGCAGTCGTTGAGGCTATCGAGGCCGAGGTCGGCCTTGTCGTAGTCATCACCGAAGGTGTTCCAGTGCAGGACTCCGCTGAGTTCTGGGCTCTGGCACAGTCGAAGGTTGACGCCGACGGCAACCAGATCACCCGCATCATCGGCCCTAACTGCCCAGGCATCATCACCCCGGGCGAGGCGCTGGTTGGCATCACCCCGAACAATATCACCGGCAAGGGCCCAATCGGCTTGGTTTCCAAGTCCGGTACCCTGACCTACCAGATGATGTACGAACTGCGCGATCTGGGCTTCTCGACCGCAATCGGCATCGGCGGCGACCCAGTCATCGGCACCACCCACATCGACGCCCTGGCTGCTTTCGAAGCTGATCCAGAGACCAAGGCCATCGTCATGATCGGTGAAATCGGTGGCGACGCCGAGGAACGCGCTGCCGAATTCATCAAGGCCAACGTCACCAAGCCAGTTGTTGGCTACGTGGCTGGCTTCACCGCTCCTGAGGGCAAGACCATGGGCCACGCAGGCGCCATCGTTTCCGGTTCGGCTGGCACCGCCCAGGCGAAGAAGGAAGCCCTGGAAGCTGCAGGCGTCAAGGTTGGCAAGACTCCTTCGGAGACCGCCCGCCTGCTGCGCGAAGTCTTCGCAGCTCTCTAAGCTGACGCTGGAGCAAGGCTGATTCCCGGGTTTCATCCGGGAACAAACGGCCGCCGCTTCTCCTGAATTTTTCAGGAGCCGCGGCGGCCGTTTCGCATTAACCCGAGAAGCCGTGGCTTGTTCTGGGCACGGGCGGGCCGGATAACCAGCCGGAGTGAACCCCTGAGCCCCAAGACCCCGGACTTCAAGAAGAATCCGAATGCCGATGAAACGCCGCCGGCTGCCATGCCATCGAACGGCCCCAAGCAATGGCCAGGTGCGTTGCCCGGTCTACCGGTCGCTTGGGCGTTAACCGGCGCAGAACCCATCGACCTGCGCCTGCAGCATGCAAGCCCTGCTATGCGGGCTGCTGGCGGTTCTGCCGGGTAGGACAACGGTGGGGCTGGTCCTTTGCAGAACCAGCCCCACCATCGTCAGATCGCCCTTTGAGCGGTAATTGGCCTAGGACTTGGCCTTCTCTGCTTCAATCTCCTGCTGGTAGGTTTCCTCCAGAGCAGGAACCTGCTCGAAGATTTCTTCCACGTCCAGGTCAGGGTTTTCTTCCTGGGTTGCAACCAGCTCTACTGCTTCTTCCTCGGTGGCCACCGAAGGCAGCGAACCCGGAAGCGGCCTGCGTGCGGATTCCTTCAAGAAGCACACGGCGATGATGCCGGCAACCGACGTTCCCATGACCCAGAAGGCAGGTGCCAGGGAAGAGTTGGTCATGGTGACCAGAGCCTGCATGATGAAGGGTGCGAAGCCGCCAAAGATGGCTACCGCGAAGTTGTACGAGATGCCCATGCCACCGTAACGCGAGGCGGTGGGGAACAGGGCTGGCAACGACGAAGCCAGGTTGGAAACGTAGAAGACCACGGGGATGGCCAACAGGGCAAGGCCCGTCAGCGTGGACCAGATTTGTCCATGCATCATGAACAAGAAGGCTGGAATGGCCAGGACAACTGCCGAGCCGGAGCCAATGAACAGGACCTTGCGGCGGCCTATGCTATCGGAGAGCATGCCGGCCAGCGGGATGCACAGGGACATGCCAACCAGAACCGGCAGGGTCAGCAGGTTGCCGTGCACCGGATCGTATTTCAGGGTCTCGGTCAGGTAGGTAGGCATGTAGCTGGTCAGTGCATAACCTGCAGTGTTGGCGGCCGAGACCAGCACGAAACCGGTCAGCAATTCGCGCCAATAGGCCTTGACCAGGTCGATGACGCCCTTCGGAGCATCGGCGGAGTTCCGCGCGTCGTCGCTGGCGCGGTTAGCGGCTTCCTGGGCTTCCTTGAAAGCAGGAGTGTCTTCAATCTTGGAACGGAACCACAGTGCGATGACGCCGAGCGGAAGAGCGACCAGGAATGGAATGCGCCAGGCGAAGCCTTCCATGACATCTTCGCTCAGGGTCAGCTGGAGAATGGAGACAAATGCGGCGCCCAAGGCAAAGCCCATGTAGGAGCCGAGGTCCAGCAGCGAGGCGAAGAAGCCGCGGCGCTTATCCGGAGCGTATTCGGTAATGAATGTAGTAGCACCGGCGTACTCGCCGCCGGTGGAGAAGCCCTGGATCAGCTTCAGCACGACGAGGAGAATTGGCGCTGCTACACCCCATACCGAGTAGTCCGGAAGGATACCGATGCCGAACGTGGCCAAAGCCATCATGAGCAGGGTGAAGACCAGGACCTTCTGGCGTCCTACGCGGTCGCCTAGCTGGCCCAGAATCACGCCGCCAAGCGGGCGGGCAACGAAGGTCACGGCGAATACGCCTAGGCTGAACAGGGTTTGGATGGCAGGGTCTACCGTGTCAGGCATGAAAAGCTTGCCGATGATCACTGCGAGGTAGCCGTAGACACCTACGTCGTACCATTCCATCAAGTTGCCAACGACGGTGCCGCCGATGGCTTTCTTGAGCATCGAATCGTCGACAACGTTGACGTCTTCGACCTTCAGCCGACGTTTTCTGCGGAACCGTGGCTTCCGTGAGTTTCGTGCTTCCATAGTTTCACTCCTCATATCTTTCGTGATCTTGTCCCGGTGCCGGCGACCATCCTCGTCCACAATGTTGAGGAGCGAAATTTCTGCTCCTTGAAGCTGGTTGCGGCCGCCGTGTGACTCGTCGAAATCGATAGATTTCTACTCAAAAATCCGGTCAAAAACCGGCTTTGAGCGATGAAACGCTTAAGCGGACAATCGTCAAGTTTACCAAAAATTAGATTAATTCCCTGATCGAGAGGCTCTCTTGAGCCAATGCGGGCCCGGGCAGATAGCCAGATCGCGGACGTGCCGACCGCCGATTAGCCACGGAAGCATAGGGCAAACGGGCGATCGGCGAAGGCTCCGATCGAACTGCCCGAAAAACTCAAACTGTGGCGAAGGACTCGGTCCGCCACGGGGTGGAAAACGGAGAATCTGAGCGAAAACTCTGTTTCTGAAGCCGTGGATCCAGGGGGCAAGCAGGGGCTTCAGACGGCAAGAATCCCGTGAGCTGTTCATCCGCGCCCGGAACCGTCTCTGCCGGACGCAAAAATGCCCCAAGGCCGCCGGTAGGCAGCTTGGGGCATGAAGTCGAAGCAGGCTAGCCGCGTAGGCCGGCTGCAGCTTCGGTGTCGATCCTGAGGAATGAAGAGCCGATGGCAGCGAAAGCCCCCGGGATCAGGAGCATCCGGTGCTTCGGATTGTAGAAAATCTCTTCGAGAGGGGAAGCCAGGACCCTGCGGATCTTTTCCAGGAGCCGGTCATTCTCCAAGGACAGGCGTTCCTGCTTGGTTTCAATCACCACACGATCTTTGTCGATACTCACCGATGCGCTCATCCAGTCGTCATCGGGGGTACTGAGAGTCTCCGATTTAATCAGGGACACGGATATTACCGCCTTAGTCGTTCGTATCACCCGGACGAGGAGCCGCCCGGGTCCTAGCCCGACGAGCGCACAGTGTGTGGCGCAGCGCACAACGTCGGACATTTTGAATATACAGGGTTTTGCTGACAGCCGCCTGCTAAGACGGCGGATTTAATCAACCTGTTACTCAAGCAGTCCTCGGATGTCTTGGGCGGTCAAGGCCTTGGAGAATCCATCGGCCTCATCCATCACCGTCGAAATCAGCTTGCGCTTGCTTTCCTGCAGTGCCACAACCTTCTCCTCGATGGTGCCCTGGGAAATCATCCGGTACACCATCACCTGCCGAGTCTGGCCAATGCGGTGCGTGCGGTCGATCGCCTGGGCTTCAACGGCCGGGTTCCACCACGGATCCAGCAAGAAGCAATAGTCGGCTTCGGTGAGGTTCAGGCCGAAGCCGCCGGCCTTCAAGGAGATCAGGAAGAGCGGTGCTTCGCCTTCCTTGAACTGCTCGATGACCTTGGAACGGTTGCGGGTATTGCCATCGAGGTACACGAACCTCACGCCGCGCTCGGCCAGCTTGTCGGCCAGCACCTTCAGGTATGAGGTGAACTGGCTGAAGATCAGCGCGCGGTGGCCTTCGCCCACCACGTCATCGAGCTGGTCGAAGAGAGCTTCCAGCTTCGAGCCGGGGATATCCGACAGTTCCGGATCCACCAGGGACGGCTCAAGGGCCAGCATGCGCAGGTGCGTCAGCGACTGGAAAATGGTGAAGCGGTTGCGATCCAGGTCCTCCACCAGGTGCAGGATCTTCTGGCGTTCGCGATTCAAATGCGTGTCGTAGACATGCTGGTGCTCTTCGGACAGGCGCACCAGAATCTGCTGCTCCTGCTTGGCCGGAAGATCCAGCACCACCGATTCCTTCGTGCGGCGCAGCATGAACGGCTTGATCCGGCGCTGTAGCAAGGCGAGGGTTTCCTTGTCGCCCAAGACCTCGATGGGCCGGGCGAACTGGCGATTGAAGCGCGTGGTGTTCAGGAACAACGCCGGAGCAACCAGCGACAGCAAGGCACCGAGCTCGGACAGGTTGTTTTCCATCGGGGTACCGGTGACTGCCAACTTGAAATTGGTCTGCAGGTTCACCGCGGTCCGGTGGGCCTTGGTGGATTTGTTCTTCACAAACTGCGCCTCGTCGAGGATCAGGCCGGCAAAGCGCTGGGCTTCGTAGATCTCGTCGTTCAGGCGCAGCAGGGTGTAGGTCGTGAGAATGACATCGTAGTCCTGAGCGAGTTCCTGAAGCTGCCGCGGTGACGGCAACGTGCCCTCGACGCTGACGACCCGCAGGGAAGGGGCGAACTTGTTGATTTCCATTTCCCAGTTGGACACCACCGAGCTCGGGGCAACCACCAGGAACGGCAGGCGGGTACGCTGGGCCGCCGGCAATTGGGCGCAGGCCTCGGGATCCGCCCAGAGCTTATGGGCATGGAGCATCAGCGCAATCGTCTGCAGGGTCTTGCCCAAGCCCATGTCATCGGCGAGGATGCCGCCGAAGCCGCCCTCGTACAGGCGGGAGAGCCAGTGGAACCCCTCCACCTGGTAGGGACGCAATTGGGCATCCAGCGTGTTCGGAACCTGGGCATGGTGGGCCTCGGCGACCTTGAGCAGCGAACGCATGCGTGCGATGAACAGGTCAGCGCCGTCGATGCCTTCAGCCATCTCGTCCAGTTCTTCGAACATCGAGATCTGGAAGACCGTCAGCTTCAGGTCTCCCTCCTTCGGCTTGTCGTTCATCGCCTGGGCTTCGTCAACCAGCGCCTTCAGCTTGGCGAACATCGGGTGGTTCAGCGAGAACCAGGTGTTGTCCGGCAGGCGGAGCTTCATCTGGCCATTGCTCATGGCCTCGACAATCTGCGAGAAGGGAACCTCATGGTCGCCTACGGTGATCAGCAAGCCGAGATCAAGCCAGTCGGTCCGTTCATGATTCACGGCATTGATCTTCAGCTGGGGGAGTTCACGCAGCTGGCGGAAGGTCGGCCGGGTGCCCTGCTCGACGAGCTGGACCTCCGGAAGGCGCTCCAGCGCGGGCAGGATCTCGGTGACGAAATCAATGGTGTCATCGCGTGCGTAGAACTTCGGCGACAGGTTGGGGTTGCCGGCTTCCTCATGCTCCAGGAACACCTCATGCACGGCGGCCTGGAGCAGTTCCTCGGCCTCCACGTCGTACACTTCCTGGTCGCTGGGGATCCCCGGGTAACGGATCTGGAAGTCCAGCGCGGCGGTATCGTTCGGTTCCTTGTTCTCGTTGAATTCGCGCTTGTAGACCACGGTGGCGTGCACATAGGGAGGTTTCAGATCCGGCAGGACCAGCTCGTCGCTGACGCTGCGCAGCTCGAAACGGCGAGCCAGGCGAGGGTAGGAGGATTCGAAGAAGTCGTTGATCTCCGGTGCGGGCACGGTGACCGGGCGGCGGTCAATATACCAGCGGCGGTGCGCGTCGGGAACCGGCTCGGTGCTTGGAGCCAGCCAGATTTCATCGGGCTGGGCCATCTGCGCATAGAAACCATGCTCGGCGATGACACCGCTGGGCGCCTCCGGATCAAGCACGAGATCCTGCCCGGCGATGTGCAGGACGCCGTCCAGCTGCAGCTGCTGCTCATCCAGGGAGGCCTGCATGCTGAAGCTGGCCGGATCAACGATCCGCACGCGCTGCTCGGAACGGGTGGTGATCAGCGCAATGCCCAGCTCGCCAGCCTGTTCGAGCAGCGGCCAGAGCAGCTCGGAAGCGTACTCGTCCAGGAACAGCCAGTCTTCGTCCACCTTGAACTGCAACTGGCTGTCGCTGCGGGCCATGGAGGCGAAGCGGGTGAACCAATGGTGCTGTGCACGCAGCAGGTTCCAGCCGTAGGTCTTGAAGCCCAGGGTGGTCCAGCGCAGCTGGCCGCGCACCCAGCGGCCTTCGGCATTGCGGACCATGGGGCGCACGCCCAAGCGGAAGCGCTTGTTGCGGGTCGGGTGCGGGATGGTCCCGGTCGGCATCCACTGCTGCTGCTGGGTGGCGTCCTTCGAATCGAAGAGCAGGAACTGCAGCGCCATCGGCACCACCGGATCGTGCTGCGAACCGAGCAGCCCGTCGGCCGGGCCCGGCTCGGACTCCTCGAACCATGAATCGATTTGCTTTGACCACACGGTGTCCGGCTTCTCTTCATGGACCGGCAGCGGGCGAGGCTGGGAGGCGATCTTATTGGAGGTAATGGCCAAAGCCGCGATATGAGAGCAGATGCCTGGCGCGTCGCAGGTGCACTCGCAGGATTCGATCTTCCACTCGCCACCCTCTAAGTGGACCTGGATCATCGGAGAGAATTCTTCGCCGGAATCGGTGACTGTGCCCTCGATCTGCCCGATGTTCTCATCGAATTCCACGTCAACCACGGAATTTGCTTCTGCGGCCAGGTTCTTTCCATAGAAGAAAGGAACGTTGCCCAGAAAAGCCAGTAAATGGCGGGCATCAATGGTTGGTGGAACAGATTCAGTCATCCTCTCATCGTTTCACGTTCCGGGCCGTCGCGAAAGTTGAAGGACCCTTCTGTGAATAATCACTATCCATGACGTAGCGTTGACGCATGTCCCACGTGTGGCCCTACCTTCCAGCCCGAGCGGTGAACATCACCTCGCTCGTCGAATTCGACCGTCTCGCCGCTGAAGCGCTGGTTTCCCACCATGCCCATGGAAAAGGCTGGCGCGTGCACCGCGTGGATCTGCGCGAACGGGAAACCGTGCTGAAATCGCTGGATCTTTCCGAAGCGCTGTTCATCGATTGCCAGTTTTCCACCCAAGGCCAGCAGATCGTTCAGGCGACGGGCGGGCTATGCATGAGCTCGGGGGCGCAGCTGCCGTTCGAGACCGGAGCCCGCGGCTTGTACACGGCAGAAGAGCTGTACTCGGGGATCTGGACGCAGACCTACCAGCAGGTGCCCGATGCCAAAATATACGCGTACTCCCAGCAGCATGCGGCGGCGAATGCCGACAGCGATCACAGTGCGCTGGCCCGGACCCTGCACGATCACCACATTGGCCAGGCGCTGGTCTCTCAGGTGTATGAGGGAACGTTCAAGGACACTCCGATCATCGGGGTGATGGGCGGGCATGCGATGAACCGGGGCACCACGCAGTACGCGCAGGCCTTGGAGCTCGGGCGCATGATTACCCGTGCTGGCTACGCGGTGGCCACCGGGGGAGGACCGGGAGCCATGGAAGCGGCCAATGCCGGTGCGTGGCTGGCCGACTACGGGGCAGATGATATTGCGACGGCCTTGCAGATGCTCGCCGAAGCGCCTGATGCGATCCATCAGCGCACCGGCTGGGCGAGAACCGCCCTGATGGTGAAGGAGCGTTTCCCTGGCGGTCGGCAGTCGCTGGGCGTGCCGACCTGGTTCTACGGCCATGAGCCGCCGAATCTGTTTGCCACCCAGATCGCCAAGTTCTTCACCAATTCCATTCGTGAGGCGATCCTGCTGGAGCAGTCCAACGGCGGGCTGGTCGTGCTGCCCGGGGCGGCCGGCACGGTCCAGGAAATCTTCCAGGATGCCTGCGAGAACTACTACGCCACCGGTGCCCGCGTGGTGCCGATGGTGCTGATCGGCAAGGACTACTGGAGCCGGGATCTGCCCGCGTGGCCGCTGCTCCAGGCCCTGGCCAAGGAGCGCGTGATGGAGCAGAAGATCGCCCTGGTGGACACCGCCGAGGAAGCACTGGCGTTCATCCAGTCCATGGAAACCCTGCGCCGGCGCACCCGGCCGGCAAAGGACGACTAGTCCGGGGCATCGAAAATGCCGGGACAGCCGAAGCTGTCCCGGCATTTTCGATGCCAAGCGGAGTATTAGCTGACGCTGACGTCGAAGATCAGGCCCAGGCAGTAGGTGACGGCCGCCGCGCCCCAGCCGATGGCCAGCTGGCGCAAGCCGCGCTTGAATGGGGAGGCTCCGGAGAGCAGGCCCACGATGCCGCCGGTGATCATCAGGGCGATGCCCACCAGCACCACCGACACGATGATCGCGGCCAGCCCGGAGAGGCCGAAGATGTAGGGCAGGATCGGCACCACCGCGCCGGAAGCGAAGAGCAGGAATGAGGTGGTGGCCGCCCCGGTGGCCGAGCCCAGCTCCTGGTGCTCCTTCTCGAGCTCCTCGCTGCGGCCTTCCGGGTTCAGCGAGAAATCAGGGTTGCAGTCGCAGGTGAACAGGCCCATGCGTTCGGCGGCCCGGTGCTCGGCGTCCTCGTCGCTCATGCCGCGGGCCTTGTAGATCAGCACCAGCTCGTTGGCGTCCAGATCCAGGTTCGGGGCTGCGGTCAGCGTGACCTGGGTGGGCCGCGAGGCGGTCAGCAGCTCGCGCTGGGAACGCACCGAAACGTATTCGCCGGCCGCCATGGACAGCGCTCCGGCCAGCAAGCCGGCAATGCCGGAGAACAGCACGAAGGCCGAAGAAACGCCGGTGGCGCCGATGCCCATGATCAATGCCAGGTTGGATACCAGCCCGTCGTTGGCGCCGAAGACCGCGGCGCGGAAGTTGCCCGACAGCCGTGCGCGTCCTGCCGTGGCCAGGGCCCGGACGACTTCCTCGTGGACCTGCTCGTCGGCAGCCATCTGCGCGGTGGCGTCCTTGTCATGGCGGTAGGGGGAGCTGCTTTCGGAGCGCTGGGCCATGGCCAGCACGAACACCGACCCGAAGTGCAGGGCGAGGAAGCGCAGCATGGTGCGGCGCAGCGAGGGGCGGACTTCCTTGGCATGCTCGCCGAGCATCGTGCGCCAGTGGGATTCGTGGCGTGCTTCGGCTTCGGCCAGGCCCAGCAGGATTTGCCGTTCCTGCCCGGACTTCTTTTCCGCCAGGGCGCGGTAGATGGCGCCCTCGGCGACTTCATCGGCGAGATACTTGCGCCATCGCTGGATCTGCGCTTTGGTTGGTTCGGCGACTGGGTGCTGTGGCATCTCGAAAAGGCTCTCCTGGAACGTGGGGTTTCCCATGGAAACCCGTGGATCGGCTCAGCTTTCCACTTTAGCCAGCGCCCCTGAACTTGGGAATTTGGCAAGGCTAAATGCATGGCGCCTGCCGGCCGGATTCCCGGCCGCCGGCACCACCAGCAGCAATTCTGAGGTGTCCGGGTCGAAGGCCGGACGGCGGGAGCAGCGCGCGATGAGGCGTTCGAGCTGGAGCGGGTCCGCAACGTAGCGGGTGCACCAGCGGCCCTCGGCGGTGAACTGCACCTGGCCGGTCTGGCGGTCGATGATGGGAAGAATCGGGATAGCCATGGATATCAACTCTCTGGCGAGCTCTTGCCCGTGCACCAGTTGATGCGCGGACCGCTTCTTCATCCGAACCACCCATGAACTTGGGGTTGGTGCGCGGCCAGTCGGAGCTTGGCGCCGCGTCTCGTGAAGCAACAATTCCGAGCGTACCGCCGCATGCGGCGCCAGATGAAGCCGTACTGCGTAATATGACTTCCGGTCAGTTCTCCGGGGCCAGGGAATCGGCCAGCTGCTGCAGCTTCTGGCGGTGTTCAGCCCACTGCGCCGTGGTGTAGCCGGGCAGCAAATCCAGCGTCGCGGTCCAGCCGGCACGGCCGTCGAGCTGCTCGCGGATGATATCCAGCTGCCCTGCATGCCGGGAGGTCTCGGCCAAGGCATGGATGAGCAGATGATCCAAGGTGGTATGCCCGGCCGGCCCCCACCACGGGACGTGCACTGCAGAATCCAGGGCCAAGGCGGCGATGCCTTCGTCCGCGAAGGCGATGGCCTTGCGGTACAGGCCGATCAGCTGCTGCCCGTCCATGTCCGCGGGCGGAAGGAAATCAGCGTCGGGATCATGAGGCGAGATGAACTCGCGGACATAGGCGTCGTTGGCCTCGCGCTGCAGGCAGGTGCCGAAATACTCGTATTCGTTGATCACCAGATGGTGCAGCACGCCCAGGATATGGGTGCCGGTAGGGGTGAGCGGGGTGCGGGCCAGCTGCTCGGCCAGGCCCTCGGCCTTGAAGATCGCATTCTCGCGTGCCTCGCCCAGGTACCCGCAGAGCCTGTCCTTGGTGCTGTCCATGGACAGAGTCTAGTGGCCGTGGTGAGCCCGTGCTAGGGCATCGCGTGTTTACCATTGGTAAACTTGCCCGCAGGCCGTGAAAACCCAGTGCTTGCGGCTGCAGCTGCCGCCCACGACGTTGATGGAGCCAAACGATGAAAACCCTGCCCGTTGAACCAACCGGTGCTGCGATCAACATCGGTGCGCGGCTGCGCGGGGTGCGGCAGACCCAGCGGATGACCATTGACCAGGTCGCCGAGCTCTCCGGGTTGACCAAGGGCTTCCTCTCGCGCGTGGAGCGCGACCTGACCAGCCCATCGGTGGCGACGCTGCTGCGCTTGTGCGAGGTGCTGGGCATCGAGGTCGGCACGCTTTTCGAGGTTCCGGAAACGAAGCTGGTGCGCCTGGACCAGGCACCGCGGGTTTCACTGGGTGGCGATGGGATCACCGAGCAGCTGGTGACGCCACGCAGCGAAAAGCGGCTGCAGATGATCCGCGCCGAGATTGCGCCGAGGGGCACTGGCGAAGCGGAACTGTATTCGATGGATTGCGAGCTGGAAGTGCTGCACGTGATCGCCGGAGAATTCATCCTGATCCTGCCCGACCAGCGGCTGGAGCTTCAAGCGGGCGACACCGTAACCTTCCCGGGGCGCGAGCCGCATAGCTGGGAGAACCCTTCCGATGAGCCGGCCGTGGTGACCTGGACGCTGATCCTCTCCTGAGCCCAGCCCCTGCGCCCGCTGCCGCGGCACGCTCGGCGCGATGCGGCTGCGCGTTCGCTGGCGGGGTGGGCAACCGCGTATTCTAGGAACGATGCGTTGTTCCGGGCGCTCGGAACAATTGGCGATGGGAGAGGCGTGAAGACAGGCGAACCAACCGCGACGCAGGACCAGCTGCGCAGCATCAGCTGGTGGGCTTCGGTGCTTTTCGGCGTTCTTGTCGGCACCACCTTGACCTGGATCCGCACCCAGCGCAATTTCTTCTTCCTCGGCGCCGTGATTCTCGCTGTTGTCATCGTGACCATCGGCGTGCGGACAATTCGCCGGCGTGCCCGTTTCCCGCAGATGGCGCAGGCGCGCACCTCCTGGATCTATGCGCTGTGGACCGCCATCCTGCTCATCCTGGCCGGCCCGATCCAGCTGGTATACGTGGCCGATGACCTTTCCGAGTTGACCATCAAGTCACTGGTGATGTCCGCGGGCTTCGCCCTGGGCATCCATGAGGTCGATCGGGCGCTGGTGAATGCCAGCAAGAAGGGCTCTGAGGCGGCCTGAGCTCCCGGTTTGGATGAAATGGCCTGAAATGTAGTCAAAACATCCAATACGTTGTGGCGTGTTTGCGCATAGTGTGATCCTGATCATCTTTCCAGGAGGGAATGCCATGGCAGGAAACACCGCAAAGAACCACTCCGCAGAACCAAGACTCAAGAAGGTCCTGGGCCGCTGGGACGCCTTGGCCATAGGTGTTGGCGCGATGATCGGCTTTGGCTGGGTCGTGCTTACCGGCGACTGGATCACCACCGCCGGTCCGATAGGAGCCGCGCTGGCCATGCTGGTCGGCGGCGCGATCATGGCGGTCGTGGGCCTGACCTACGCCGAATTGGTTGCCGCCATGCCGAAAGCTGGAGGCGAGCACAACTATCTGCTGCGCGCCATGGGCGCCCGCTGGTCCTTTGCCGGTTCGTGGGCGATCGTCGGTGGGTATATCACGATCGTGGCTTTCGAAGCAGTGGCCCTGCCCAAATCCGTGCTCTACCTCTTCCCGGATCTTTCGCACATCAAATTATGGGAAATCGCCGGTTCCGAGGTCTACCTGACCTGGGCTCTGGTCGGTGTAGCCGGGGCGGTGGCGATCACCTGGATCAACATCCGCGGCATCAAGACCGCCGGTGTGGTGCAGACCTTCGTGGTGATCTTCCTCTTTGTCATCGGCGCCATGCTGCTTGCCGGTGCGTTCAGCGGCGGCCAGAGCACGAACATGGAACCGTTCTTCGAGAACGGTGTTGCCGGCTTCTTCGGCGTGATGATCGTGGTGCCGTTCATGTTCGTCGGCTTCGACGTGATCCCGCAATCCGCCGAGGAATGCGACATCGCGCCGCGGAAAATCGGCAAGTACGTGGTGGTTTCGGTGCTCATCGCCACCGCCTGGTACGTGGGGATCATCCTGGCCACCTCCTCGGGAATGGGCGCTTCCGCACTCGCCGGGTCCGAGCTGGCCACGGCTGACGCGATGGGGGCGCTGTTCAATTCCGGGATCATGGCCAAGGTGCTGATCGCCGGCGGCATCGCCGGGATCCTCACGTCGTGGAATTCCCTGCTGATGGGTGCGTCGCGGCTGATGTACGCGATGGCCAGCTCGGGAATGCTGCCGCGCTGGTTCGCCTACCTGCATCCGAAGTACCGCACCCCGAGCCACGCGCTGCTCTTCATTGGCGGGCTGTCGGTGCTGGCTCCATTCTTCGGCTCCGCCATGCTCGGCTGGCTGGTGGATTCCGGCTCGCCATCGATCGTGATTGCCTACCTGCTGGTGGGCGTGGCCTTCCTGATCCTGCGCCAGCGCGAACCGCAGATGCCGCGCCCGCTGCGCGTGGGCGGCGCGGGCAACGGCGGCAAGGTAATCGGCGTGCTGTCGGTGGTGTTCTGCGCCGGGCTGATCTCGCTGTACCTTCCGGGAATGCCGGCGGCCATCGCCTGGCAGCCGTGGCTGCTCTTCGCTGCATGGTGGGTGCTGGGCACGGGCTTCCTGCTACGGGTTCCCCGCGGGGTCGCCCCGGGCGAATTCGCCGAAGAGGAGCTGCTGCAGAAGCTGAGCATCCGCCAGCAGGCCAAGCTCGGTGCCACCGGGCCGGATGCAGTGGCGGGGCGCCGCACCGTTGCGCCGAACCCAAACTCAACGCGGCTCAAGGGCTGAGGTCCGCTGCACCCGAAGCACGCCGCGGGATCTGGTACTGCCAGATCCCGCGGCATGCTTATTTCTGTGTCCGGCGAAGTGCCAGCCATAGCGAGGCGGCGGCATCCGGATCATCAAGGTCGATGCCAAGCACATCCTGCGCCACGCTGATGCGGTGGCGCAGGGAATTGCGGTGGATGCCCAGTTCGCGGGAGGCTTCCTCCCAATGCCCGCGATGGCGCAGATAGGAGGTGACCGCCGAAAGCAGATCGGCGCGCGGGTATTCGGCGAGAGCTGTGACCCAGGTTTCCGTGCTGGCATCGAAGCCCGGGGAGCTGGGGACCATGGTCCCCACCGGGACAGCATCCAGCGCGTGGCGCAGGGCAGGGAGATTGGCGGGGATCTCGGCCAGGTTCAGCGGGTGGGAGAGCACCGCCCGGACCTCGGGTGCCGGGGAATCGAATGGTTCGCGCGCCATCGGTTCCGTGGTGCTGCCGGACTGCGGCGCCAGCGGCGCGTCTGTGCCGGGATGTTCCGCTGGTTCGGGGAGGACCAGATAATTTTCGGAGCCATCCTGGTAGTGGAGCTGGCATTCTTCGACCGCGGCGGAGATATCGGGCAACGCCGCTGGACGCTGGAGCGAAGGCAACGCATGCAGTGCGGTCGCGGCATCGGTATTGGCTCCTGCCCGGTACACCAGGATCCGCACGCGGGAAGGCAAACTGTCCAACCCGGCGTCTTCCCCGACCAGGCGCGCCGCCTCGGGTTGGCCATGCAGCAGCAATTTGGCGGTGGCCGCGCTGAGCGCCTGATGCGTGCTGGCGGCCAATTCCCGCTGCCTGGCGCGCAGGGACAGCAGCGTGCACGCGGTCATGATGATCTGCCGGTCGGCCTTGGTCGGCTTGCGGCCTGCGGATACGCCGAGATATCCCTGGATCCTGGTCCCGGAAAGGATAGGGTAGAGCACCACTTCGTGGCCCTGGACCTCGAACGTGGACGCCGCGGGCATGCCGTTGCGCCGGAAACGCATGGATTCATGGCGGAGCTCGTCCAGGAATGCTTCGGCTGACGCCGGGTAGCAGGTCGCCGGGCGGGCATCGACCGAGAGGTAGGCGGCCCAGCCTTTCAGGGCTTCGGCCAAGCCGCGCACTACGGCATTGATGGCATCCGGACGGACCGCGGCCCGCGCCAGCGCAGTCTGGGTGCCCAACGAGCCCATCAGGTTCGACTCCTGGTCGCGTGAGGCCAGGCGCCAGTAAGCCCGTGAAATATTCTGGAATGGGATTTGGTCGGGGACGATGCCCAGCTCAATGCCGGCCTGGTCGCAGGCCTCGACGACATGCTCGGGCACGGCGCGCAGCCAGGGACCGAGCCCCAGTCCCAAAGCGAATACCTTCTTGGCCTGCAGCCGGCGCATGTAGGCGCGGGAAGCTTCAGCGCTGGCAGCGAAGGGCATGCCGGTGGTCAGCAGCAGCTCGCCGCCATCCAAGTAGGCGGTGGGATCCTCCAGCTCGGAGACATGCACCCCGCTGACCGGCAGGGCGCGGAAGGTTCCGGCAGTAGCGGGGAGGAATTCGGCACCCAATTCCGTGCCGAGCTGCAAAAGGGTAATCATTGGGTAGATTATCCAAGAAAGATGCCAAGTTTGGATGCAATGGCCAATGACGCGTGTCACGCGGATTTCTAGGCTTGAGCCATGACTGAAACCCTTGCCGCCATCGACGCGCCAGCCCTGCCCCAGACCCGCCATCTTGCCACCAGTATTCCCGGCCCCCGCTCAGCTGTGCTCCACGAGCAGCGGGTGCAGCAGGTCAGCAGCGGCTTTGGCATCACCCTGCCGGTCTTCGTCAACCGGGCCGATGGCGGGATCATCGAAGACGTCGATGGCAATCGCCTGATCGACTTCGCTTCGGGAATTGCCGTGACGTCACTGGGTGCTTCCAACCGCCGTGTGGCCGAACGAGTGGCCAAGCAACTGGAGGACTTCACCCATACCTGCTTCATGGTCACGGAATACGAATCCTTCACCCAGGTGTGCAGCTGGTTGAACCAGCACACCCCCGGCGACTTCGAGAAGCGCACGGCGCTGTTCTCCACCGGGGCCGAGGCCGTGGAGAACGCGGTTAAGATTGCCCGTGCCGCCACCGGGCGGGCCAACGTGCTGGTCTTCGACGAGGCCTACCATGGCCGTTCGCTGCTGACCATGGGCATGACCGCCAAGGTCAATCCGTACAAGCTGAACTTCGGCCCGATGCCCGAGCATATTGTGCGCGCCGCTTCGGCGAACCCGTTGCGTCCCGCCGCCGGCGCGGCCACCGTCGAGGCGGTCTTGGCCTCGGTCGAGCAGACCTTGGTGGAGCACGGCCCGCAGACCTTCGCCGCGATGGTCATCGAGCCGATCCAGGGCGAAGGAGGTTTCGTGGTTCCGATGGCCGGGTTCATCCCGGGCCTGCGCAAGCTGGCTGACAAGCACGGCATTGTGCTGGTCATCGACGAGATCCAGGCCGGCATGGGGCGCACCGGAAAGCTCTTTGCCTCGGAGCACGAGGGCGTGGCAGGCGATCTGATCCTCACGGCCAAGGCGCTGGCCAACGGAGTGCCGCTGTCTGCGGTGACCGGCCGCAAGGAGCTGATGAATGCCCCGCACGCCGGAGGCCTGGGCGGCACCTATGCCGGAAACCCGCTGGCCTGCGAAGCGGCGCTGGCAGTCTTCGAGCAGTTCGAGGACGGGGCGCTGCTGGAAAATGCCCAGCTCATTGAGCGGGTGGCACGCGAAATCCTTGAACCGCTGGTGCGGCAGACCTCGGTGGTGGCCGAAGTGCGCGGCCGCGGAGCTATGCTGGCTATCGAGTTCGCCGACGCGGGCAGCTTGGCGCCGCGCCCTGATGTGGCCGCCGCAGTGTCCAAGGCCTGCCATGGCGCCGGGGTGCTGACCTTGACCTGCGGCACGCACGGCAACGTGCTGCGCCTGCTGCCGCCGCTGGTGATCGGCGAAGAACTGCTGCGCGATGGATTGGGGGTGCTTGCCCAGCAGATCCGCAGCGCTGCCAGCTGATCTCCTCACTTCTCCTCCCTGGAATCCCAGCGCAAGCCGCAGTCCTTTCCCGGACTGCGGCTTGCGCCCTTTTATGCCCGCATTCTGCCTGGCCCTGTCGTTGGATCTTGACGTGACCCAGCAGACAAAATAGCATAATGGAAAACTGAAGTTTCATATTAGACAACTTGGGCTGTGGTCCTCGTGCGTCTGGGGAGGAAGTTGCGATGAAGGAAATCCGCATCGAGGAAAATGGCCGGCTGGGACCGATCAATGCCGCGGAGATTCCCCGCTATGCAGGAGGCGGCACCTACGCCCGGCTGCCGCGCCTGGACCAGGTGGAGCAGGCCGACATCAAGATCGTTGGCGTGCCTTTCGATACCGGTGTGTCCTACCGGCCCGGCGCCCGCTTCGGAGCCAACCACGTGCGCGAATCCTCGCGCCTGATCCGCCCCTACAACCCCGCCACCGACACCTCGCCCTTTGCGCAGAGCCAGGTGGCAGACGCCGGGGACATGGCGGTCAACCCGTTCAACATCAACGAGGCCATCGAGACCATCGAGCACAACGCGCTGGAGCTGACCAGCGACGGCTCTACCCTGGTCACCGTGGGCGGCGACCATACCATCGCGCTGCCGCTGCTGCGCGCCGCCTCCCAGCGCGCCGGAGCACCGGTGGCGATGCTGCACTTCGACGCGCACCTGGATACCTGGGACACCTACTTCGGCGCCGAATACACCCACGGCACCCCGTTCCGCCGTGCCGTCGAGGAAGGCATCCTGGATACCGAGGCGATCTGCCACGTGGGCACCCGCGGCCCGCTGTACGGCAAGAAGGACCTGGAAGACGACAAGCGCTTCGGCTTCGGCATCGTGACCAGCTCGGATGTCTACTACCAGGGCGTGCGCGAAATCGTGGACAAGCTGCGGGACCGCATCGGCAACCGCCCGCTGTACATCTCGGTGGACATCGACGTGCTGGACCCGGCGCACGCCCCGGGCACCGGCACCCCGGAAGCCGGCGGCATCACCAGCCGCGAGCTGCTTGAAATCCTGCGCGGGCTGCGCGGGCTGAACATCGTCGGCGCCGACATCGTGGAAGTGGCCCCCGCCTACGACCATGCGGAACTGACCGGCGTGGCCGCCAGCCACGTCACCTACGACCTGATCAGCCTGATCAGCGACTTCCGCGCCAGCAAGGGAATGAATGCCTCATGAGCGAGCAACCGCAACGCAACGGCGGCGACCTGGTCATCGAGACCCTCACCGCACTCGGCGCCAAGACCGTGTTCGGGATCCCCGGGCAGCACGCCCTGGGACTGTTCGACGCGCTCTCGCGCTCCAGCCTGGAATTCATCTCCTCGCGCGTCGAGAACAACTCCGCCTTCGCCGCCGACGGCTACTCCCGGGCCACCGGGGAAGTGGGCGTGCTGTTCCTCTCCACCGGCCCCGGGGCGCTGACTTCCCTGGCCGGGCTGCAGGAAGCCTACGCCACCGGTGTGCCGATGGTCGTGGTCGCCAGCCAGATCCCGCTGGACGGGCTGGGCGCCCGCCGCAAGGGCATGCTGCACCAGCTCGATGACCAGAAGGCCTCGGCCGCCAATGTCACCAAGTTCCAGCAGACCGTGCACCATGCCTCCGGCATCCCCTCAGCCATCCAGGACGCCTGGGCCCGGGCCATCACCGTGCCCATGGGGCCGGTCTGGGTCGAGGTGCCGCAGGACGTGCTGCTCGCGCCGGTGATGGTGCCGCCGGTGCAGGACGCCCTGGCCGAAGCCTACGAGCATCCGCCGCGCGAAGAGCTGATCGGCGAAGCCATGCGCTGGCTGGCCGAGGCGAAGCGCCCGGCCATCATCGCCGGCGGCGGCGTGCGCCGGGCCGGGGCGCAGGCCGAGCTGCTGGCCGTGGCCGAAAAGCTGCAGGCCCCGGTGCTGTGCAGCCCCGGCGGCAACGGCGCCTTCCCCTGGGAGCACGAACTCTCCTTGCAGTCGTGGGTCGAGGACCGCTACGTCTCGGAGGTCATGGAAGACGCCGACGTGCTGGTGGTCATCGGGTCATCCCTGGGCGAGGTCACCAGCAACTACTTCACCCTGGAACCGCGCGGCAAGATGATCCAGATCGATGCCGAGCCGCGCGTGCTCGAATCCAACACCCCCGCCCTGGGCATCCGCGCCGATGCCCGCGAGGCCCTGAAATTCCTCGATGGGGAAATGCGCAAGACCGGCTTCACCGCCCAGGCCTCGTGGCATGGGAACACCCCGCAGCAGGTGGTGGCCGAGACCCTGGAGAAGGTGCAGGCCCGCCTGGATGCCCAGGACCTGGGCAAGGAGCGGAAGTTCATGGCCGATATCCGGGCCGCGGTCCCGGCAGGGATGCAGACCTTCTGGGACATGACCATTGCCGCCTACTGGGGGTGGAGCTGCTGGGACGCCAAGGACGGTGAATTCCATTCCGCGCAGGGCGCCGGCGGCCTCGGCTTCGGTTTCCCCGCCGCGATCGGCGGAGCCATCGGCTCGAAGCAGCGCGTGCTGGCGGTCAGCGGAGACGGCTCATCGATGTACTCCATCGCCGAGCTGGCCACCGCCAAGCAGCACCATGCACCGGTCACCTGGCTGATCGTCGATGATGGCGGCTACGGCATCCTGCGCGAGTACATGGAGGGAGCCTTCGGCAAGGCCACAGCCACCGAGCTGGCGCGGCCCGACTTCGTGGCGCTGGCCCAGTCCTTCGGCATCCCCGCCCGGGCGGTGGAACCGGAAGGCATCGGTGCCGCGCTCGCCGAGGCGCTGGAGGCGGACGGGCCGAACGTCATTGTGGTCCGCACCCTGCTGAAGATGTTCGCGCCCACGCACCTGTAAAGGCATCCGGACACGTCGACGGCCTCGGATCCGCTGCTCTCACGAGCGGTGGGTCCGGGGCCGTGGTGATTAATAGATGGTGAAACGGTGCAGGTCAGTGGGTGAAGTGGAATACCACGCCGAAAAGCACTGTCGAGACGCCCAGGCAAATGCCGATGAGCAGTGGCTCCCAGTCCAGGGACTGGGTTGCCAACATCACTGCGAAGGTAGCGAAAAGCAGAATTGCTCCGATGCCTCCCAGGATCACCCCTCCGCCACCATGGTGCCGCACGGCGGAGTGTGCGGTCCGGTTAATTAGTGGTGCCATGCCGCCATGGTACGTCCGAAACCGGCCAAAGCCGAGGGGTGGGGCCAATAACTTCGATATTGTCTGCTTTGTTGGCTCAGCGGTCGGTGCGCAGCTGGTGGATTTGCTCGGCAGCGGAGGCCAGTGAGGGATAGTCGGCACCTGGCCCCTGGGCGATGAATCCGGGGCAGTGGTGGTCGGCCAGCCCCGGTTGCCCGTAGGACAGGCCGCGGAACGTGCCCTTGGCCATGCGCACCAGATGCGCGCCGGCGGCCACATCCCACACCTTGGTATCGAAACCGATCACGGCATCGCACCAGCCTGCGGCCACATGGGCCAGGGACAACGCGGCGCAGACCTTGCGCCGCACCGTGGCGAAGTCCTGGATCCACTGGCCCAGAAGCTTCAGCGACAGATCTCCGTCGGTGAGCATGGATTCCGCTCCCGGGTAATCGGTCATCAGGTTGGCGCGGGACTGCTCGGGACGGGCACCGGGCTCAAGGACTTGTCCATTGAGGAATGCGGTATCCGAATTGGCACTGAATTCATCGCCGGAGATCGGATCGAGGATTGCGGCGGCAACGAGTTGGCCATCGATGGCGGCGGCGATCGAGATGCAGAAGAATGCCACACCGTGGACGAAATTGCTGGTGCCGTCAATTGGATCAACGATCCACTGCACCTTGCCGGGAGCCTGCTGGCCGTGCTCGCCGGAGATCCGCTCTTCGCCGAGCACCCAGGAACCGGGGCAGGCCGAGAGCAGCGCGTCGGTGATGATCCGCTGGCTGCGCCGGTCGATGTCGGTGACCAGATCATGCGTGCTGGTTTTGTGTTCGGCGTGCACGGTGCCGCGGAAGGAAATGCGCAGCAGTTCGGCGGACTGGCGAGCTGCTTCAAGCGCTGCAAGGCGCAGTTCTTCGGCGTTGTTGGTGCGGGCTTGGACTCGCTGATCATTCACGAAGTCCAGCTTACCGCCGGCACGGAACGCCAAAACGTTGACTAAAGCAACTATTCAAACTTACTGTGGTGGAAAGACAATAGATAGGCAGCCAATAGATCGTGGTCAAGTCTCCAGACAGCCATTCGGATTCAGAGCTCAAGAGCCTGCTCGACGAGCTGGCGCGCAGTTCCAGGATCCTACGCGTGTTCTCGCATATGGACCAGACGGATCCCGAGGTTTCCAACGCCTCCCATCATGTGCTCAAGACGCTGAAATCCCGTGAACCCACGCATGCTGCCGACCTTGCCCAGGTCCTCGGCATCGGCACTGCGGCAATGAGCCGGCACCTGGCGGAACTGGAGCAGTCGGGCCTGGTTGACAGGCGGCCCAGCCAAATCGATGCCCGCCGCCATGTGCTTTGGGTGACCGAGGCGGGGTGCGAGCGGCTTGAATTCCGCGACCGATTGCGCCTGGAGCGCATGCGCCAGGTCCTTCCCGACTGGGACAGCTCCCGCATGGCCAGTGTTGCCCACGCTTTGGGCGAGTTGAACGATACGATGATCCGCGGTATCCAATCCCAGCGCACCGATCAGTTCGGCACCGAGCAAAACACCACCGGAAACAACGCAGAAAATACCGACCTTGGATAAGAGCATGCCGGAAAAAGACCGTCCTACCGACCTCACCGAGGTGGCCGCGGACCAGCCGCAGATGGACCAGCGCGAGGTGCTCAAGTCCATCGCTGGAGTCTTGGCATCCTTCTTCGCCGCGATGCTCGCGGCGACCATCGTGTCCATTGCCCTGCCGACCATCATGGATGTCCTGGGCGGCTCGCAAACCGACTTCAACTGGGTCTTGAGCACCACGCTGCTGGCCAATGCCGCCACCACCCCCATCTGGGGCAAGATGGCAGATCTCTTCGACAAGAAGAAGCTGCTGCAAGCGGGCATCCTGGTGTTCGTGCTCGGCTCGCTGCTGGCCGGGCTTGCCTGGTCGATCCCAGTGCTGCTGTTCGCCAGGGTCATCCAGGGCATCGGCATGGGCGGGCTGACGGCCATGGGCATGGCGGTCATCGGCACGGTCATTCCGCCACGCGAGCGCGGACGCTATTCGGGATATTTCGGCGCGGTCATGGCTGTCTCCACCGCGGCAGGCCCGCTGCTGGGTGGATTCATCGTGGACTCGCCGCTTGGCTGGCGCTGGTGCTTCTTCTTCGGCATTCCGATCAGTTTGCTCTCGATGATCCTGATCCACCGGACCCTGCACCTGAAGCACGTGAAGCGCCCGGTGCACATCGACTGGGTGGGCGCCATCCTGCTGACCACCTCCGTCTCCATCCTGCTGATCTGGGTGTCCTATGTGGGCAAGGATGATTACTTCGGCTGGAATTCGTGGCAGACCTACACCATGGTCTCGACGGTCATCTTGCTGGCCCTCGCACTGCTGCTCGTGGAATCGCGGGTTCACGAACCGATCATTCCATTGAAGATCATTTGCACCCGGACTACGTCGCTGGCGATCCTCGCCTCGATCTCGATCGGCGTGGGAATGTTCGGCACCGGCGCCTTCATCGGCCAGTACTTCCAGATCGCCCGCGAAGCCACGCCCACCATGGCCGGGCTGATGACCCTGCCGATGATCGCCGGCAACTACTTCGGATCGGTCTTCTCGGGACAGATGATCACCCGCTTCGGCCGGTGGAAAATCTACCTGCTGATCGGTTCAATCCTCAATATCGCCGGCCTTGGCCTGCTGGGAACGATGCACCACGATACCGAATACTGGATCTTGGCCTGCGGCATGTTCCTGAACGGCGTGGGCATGGGGTTCATGCTGCAGAACCTGGTGCTCTCGGTGCAGAACACGGTGAAAGTCACCGACATCGGTGCGGCGAGCTCTTCGGTGGCGTTCTTCCGTTCAGTTGGCGGCTCGGCAGGCGTCGCGGTGCTCGGCGCGCTGCTGTCCCGCAATGTGGCTGACCTCATCACCGAATCCTTGGCGGCCAAGGGGCAGCTTTCCGCGGCACCGGCCACCGAGGATTCGCTGAATCTTTCGGGGATGCCCGATGCGTTGCGGCTGGTGGTCGAAGCCGCCTATGGCGAGGCGACAGGTATCGTCTTCACCGTTTCGGCAGCCGTGGCAGTTATCGCCTTCGTATGCATCGTGCTCATCAAGGAAGTGCCGCTGCGCAAGACGGTCTAGCGGGCGTGGCGTTGTCGCGGAGGCGAATCAGGATAAGCTTCAAACCATGAGTAGCATGCAACCGATCCAGCAGAAGGCGTCCCTGACCGAGCAGGTGTCCACGATGATCCGCGCTGCCATCGTTGCCGGCGAGATGGCTCCGGGGGAGCACTACTCAGCCATCGGCATCTCGGAAAAGCTGGGCGTCTCGCGGACTCCGGTGCGCGAGGCCCTGCAGCTGCTGGAAAAAGAGGGCATCGTGACCGTGGCGAAAAACCGCGGGGTGCGCGTCAACCAGATTTCCCTGGACGAGATTGTCGAAGTCTTCCAGCTGCGGCTGGCCATTGAGCCTGCTGCTGCCTCACGTGGCGTGCGGAATGCGACGGAGGATGACATCAAGCAGCTGAAGTCGCTGCACCAACGCATGCTCGAGATCGGTGAAACCGGTGATGGCCGGGCAACGCTGGAAGCGGACAAGGAATTCCACCTCTACCTGCTGGGACTGGCCGGCAACGCGAAGCTCGACAACGTGGTGGGGGAGTTGCGCAACCTGGTCCTGGCCCACGGGCAGACCACGGTGCCTTTCGCCCGGTCCAGCCAGGATCTGTCCGGGGACCGCGAGGAAATCATGGCAGCGATTCTTGCCAAGGATCCGGATGCCGCCGCAACGGCGGTTCGCGATCACGTCATGCGCACCGCGCAGATGCTGATCAAGTCCGTCTGCTCGCGGACCGAGGGACTGGACGTCCAACCGTTCTTGGAGCGGTTGGACGCTTTGATTTCCTAGCATCAAGCCTGAGCGTTCGGCACCAGCTGGAGCCCAATGGGCCGCTAGAGGGCAATGAATTATCTGAAAACCTTGCCAAGGTGATCTGCGCGACATAGAGTTGCATGCAACATGTAACTTATAATTTTTGTGGATTGAAGGTGTGGAAGCGAATGAGCCAACCGCTCGAAGGGATCAAGGTCATCGACCTCTCGCGCATCCTGGCCGGACCGCTATGCTCCATGACGTTGGCGGACTTCGGAGCCGACGTCCTCAAGGTGGAAAGCGCTGCCGGGGATGAGACCCGCAGCTGGAAGCCGCCGGTCAACGCCCAGGGCATCAGCACCTACTACTGGTCGGTGAACCGCAATAAGCAGGCAGTAGTCGCCGACTTTGCGGACACGGCACAGCTGCACGCCCTGCGCGAATTGATCCGCGAGGCAGACGTGCTGGTGGAGAATTTCCGTCCCGGCGTCCTGGCAAAATTCGGCTTGGACTACGAGAGCCTGCGCGAACTGAATCCGGCACTGGTCTATTGCTCCATCTCGGGATTCGGCGAAAAGCAGGGTGCAGCACTGCCCGGCTTCGACCTGCTGGTGCAGGCAGTGGGCGGGCTGATGAGCATCACCGGCGAACCGTCGGGGCCGCCGAGCAAGGTGGGCGTGGCCCTGGTGGATGTCCTGGCCGCGCAGAATGCGGTGGCCGGGATCCTGCTGGCCTTGCGCGAACGCGATTCCAGCGGCATCGGCCAGCGGGTGAGCATCAACCTGCTCGGCTCGCTGCTGGCCGGGCTGACCAACCAGTCCAGCAGCACGCTGGCCACCGGAAAATCCCCGGCACGCATGGGCAACGCGCACCCGAGCATCGCCCCCTATGAAACCTTCGCAGCCAGCGATGGCGTCGTGGCGATCGCGGTAGGCAACGACCGCCAGTTCGCCGCCCTGGCCCAGCACCTGGGCCAGCCGGAACTGATCCACGATCCGCGCTTTGGCAGCAACAGCGCACGCGTGGCCCACCGGACCGAACTGAAGGCCATCATCGAAGCGGCCACCGCATCGGCCACGGCCGCGCACTGGGCGGCAGCGCTGATGGCCGCGGGAGTCCCCGCCGGCAAGGTCAACTCCATCGCCGAGGCCATCGACTTCGCCAAGGAGCTCGGCCTGGATCCGGTCGCGCTGATCACCGATCCGGCCACCGGAGAGGTGACCGAGCAGATCGCCAGCCCCATCGGGCTCTCGCGCACCGGAGCCCAATACCGCAGCATCCCGCCGGCCCACGGGGAGCACCAGGAACTTCTTGGCACCTTCGCCAACAGCTAATCGCAAGAACTTTCAAGGAGATACACCATGACCACCATCGAACGCCTGCTGGACCCAGCGGACCTGATCAACTTCGACTCCCTGCTCTCGTCCGAGGAATTGGCGCTGCGAGATACCGTGCGCGGTTTCGTCAACGAGAACATCAAGCCGAATATCGCCAAGTGGTACAACGACGCGGTCTTCCCGCTGGAAATCGTTCCGGAGATGGCCAAGCTGGGCCTGCTGGGCATGCACCTTCAAGGCTACGGCTGCGCGGGGCGCTCGGCCGTGGAATACGGCATCGCCGGGGCCGAGCTGGAAGCCGGCGACTCGGGGCTGCGCACCTTCGTTTCGGTCCAGGGCTCGCTGGCCATGAGCGCCATCCACAAGCACGGCTCCGAGGAGCAGAAGCAAGAATGGCTGCCGAAGATGGCCGCCGGCGAAGCGATTGGCTGCTTCGGGCTGACCGAACCCACCGCAGGCTCGGACCCATCGAGCATGAAGACCTTCGCCCGCCGCGACGGCGATGACTGGGTGATCAACGGGTCCAAGCGCTGGATCGGTCTGGCCAACGTGGCCCAGGTGGCAGTGATCTGGGCGCAGACCGATGAGGGCATCCGCGGATTCGTCGTTCCCACCAGCACCCCTGGCTTCACCGCCACGCCAATCGAGCAGAAGCTGTCCATGCGCGCCTCGATCCAGTGCGACATCGACATGGTTGATGTGCGCCTGCCAGGAACTGCGGTATTGCCCGAGGTCAAGGGACTGAAGGGGCCTTTCTCCTGCCTGAACGAAGCCCGCTACGGCATCCTGTGGGGTTCCATGGGCGCCGCCCGCGACGCTTTCGAGGCGGCCTTGGCCTACTCGCAGGAGCGCCTGCAGTTCGACAAGCCGCTGGCCGGATACCAGATGACCCAGCAGAAGCTGGTGGATATGGCCTTGGAAATCAACAAGGGCTTCCTGCTCGCCCTGCACATCGGCCGGTTGAAGGACGCCGGGAACCTGGATCTGCACATGATCTCGGTCGGCAAGCTGAACAACTGCCGCGAAGCCATCGCGATCTGCCGCGAAGCCCGCACCATCCTGGGCGGCAACGGCATCACCCTGGACTACTCGCCGCTGCGCCACGCCAACAACCTGGAGTCGGTGCGCACCTACGAGGGCACCGACGAGGTGCACACCCTGATCCTGGGCAACAAGCTCACCGGCGTGCCGGCCTTCCGCTAAGCCGCGAAGCCACAGTAGACGGGAAAGAAACCAATGGAACTTTCGACAACAGTTGCCACCCTGGAGCACTACATCAACGGTGCCTGGGTTCCCGGAGACGGCGGGCGCATCGGCTCGACGGCCGCCGCAGACCAATCCAGCATCCTCGCCGAGGGCACCGCAGCCAGCACGGGCCAGGTGGCGGCCGCCTTTGATGCCGCCCGCACGGCGCAGAAGTCCTGGGCCGCCACCCCGATGGCAGCCCGCGGGGCGATCTTGGCCAAGGCCGCCGGCTACCTGACGGAGCATGCCGAGGACTTCGGCGCGGAACTGGCCGCCGAGGAGGGCAAGACCCGGGCCGAAGGCATTGGCGAAGTGCTGCGCGCAGCGCAGATCCTCACCTACTATTCCAGCGAATCCGAACGCGCTGCCGGCACCGTCTTCCAATCCCCGCGCGCCGGGGAGCAGATCCTGGTGACGCATAAGCCGCTGGGGGTGATCGGGGTGATCACGCCCTTCAACTTCCCCATCGGGATTCCTGCGTGGAAGATCGCCCCTGCGCTGGTCTTCGGCAACACCGTGGTGTTCAAGCCGGCCAGCCTGGTGCCGCTGCTGGCCATGCGCCTGGTGCAGGCCCTGGAGCATGGAGGGTTGCCCGCCGGCGTGCTCAATCTGGTCATCGGACCCGGAGCGCTGGGCGATGCCTTCATCGCCAATGAGCAGCTGGACGGGCTGACCTTCACCGGATCCACCGGGGTGGGCCGCAAGCTCTGCGCCGCGGGGGCAGCGCGCGGGATTCCGGTGCAGGCGGAAATGGGCGGCAAGAACGCATCGGTGGTGCTGGCCGACGCCGACCTGGACCTGGCCAGCGAGCAGGTGCTCTTCGGGGCGTTCCGCTCCACCGGGCAGAAGTGCACTGCCACCAGCCGGTTGATCCTCGATGAGTCCATTGCCGATGAGTTCCTGGCCAAGCTCACCGGGCGGCTCGCGCAGTGGGTGACCGGGGATCCGCTGGATCCGTCGGTGCACATGGGTCCGCTGGTGGATGCCAAGTCGGCCACCTCGGCAGCCCAGGGGATCGAACGATCGCTGGAACAGGGCGCGACACTGAATTATCGCGGGCAGGCCCCGGACACTGGCAGCTTCCTGGCCCCGACCATCCTGGAGCTCCCTGACGGGGAAGCGGGGCGGGCCAATTGCGCATGGCAGGAAGAATTCTTCGCACCGATCCTGGCGGTGCGCCGGGTCAACGGGTGGCAGGAAGCCTTCGAAGCCGCGGAAGACTCGGAATTCGGCTTGAGCTTGGCGCTGTTCACCTCGAATCTCGCGCTGGCTCTGGAAGCGCAACAAACTCTCGACGTGGGAATTTTGCATGTAAATTCGGAGTCAGCAGGCGCCGACCCGCATGTGCCTTTCGGCGGTGCGAAGGCTTCTGGCTACGGACCGAAAGAGCAGGGAGCGGCAGCTCGCGAGTTCTACACGCACACCACGACGACCTACCTGCGCGGCTGAAGGGTGCCGGGCGGGACTGCAAAGAGAGTAATGATCAATGACGATTGAACGTATTTTGGTGATTGGCGCCGGCACCATGGGCCGGCAGATTGCGATGAGCTGCGCGTTGGGCGGATACAACACAGTGCTGCAGGACATCTCTGCCGACGCGCTGGACGCCGCCCGTGCCGAACTGGAATCCTGGGCTGCCGGGCGCGTGGCCAAGGGCAAGCTGGATCAGGCCACAGCCGATGCGGCGCTGGGACGCCTGGGCCAGGACACCGATCTGGTCCTGGGCGCGTCCACAGCGGACCTGGTCATCGAGGCCGCGGTAGAGCGCTTGGATATCAAGGAGCAGATCTTCGCGCAGCTCGGCGAGCATGCACCGGCCCACGCCATCCTTGCAACGAACTCCTCGACGCTGCCGTCCTCGAAGGTGGCCGAGGCCAGCGGCCGTCCGGAGCAGGTGTGCAATATGCATTTCTTCAATCCGGCATTGGTGATGAAGTGCGTCGAGGTGGTTCGCAATGCGCAGACCAGCGACGCCACCATCGAGGCCGTCACCGAGGTGGCCAACCGGCTCGGAAAGAACCCGGTGCTGGTGAACAAGGAGATCCCAGGGTTCATCGCCAACCGCATGATGGGCGCGATCAACGCCGAGGCGCTGAACCTGGCGCACGCGGGAGTCGCCAGCATCGAGGATATCGACACCACCGCGAAGACCGCGTTGGGCCACCCCATGGGTCCGTTCGAGCTGATGGACATGGTGGGCCTGGACGTCATCGATTTCATTGCCCAAGCGACCTACGCCGAAACCGGCGATGCGGCCGATCAGCCGCACCCGCTGATCACCGAAAAAGTTGCAGCCGGCAAGCTCGGGCGCAAGAGCGGGGAAGGGTTCTACCCTTACTCCTGAGCACGGCCCAGGCTGGAAACGCCGCTGCCTGCCCGATCAGCATCGGGTGGGCAGCGGCGTTTTCCGTGCGGTTCTCCGGGGGAGCTATTCAGCGACCTCTGGCTGCTCGCCGAGCTGGAAATGCCGTCCGGAGATGGAATCGACATTGACCCGGATCCAGAAATCCTTCTGGGTCGGGATCCATGGAGAGACGCCGCTTTCGCGCGCCTCCTTGATATCCGCTTCATGCTCCAGCACCTCGGCGCTGCCGTGCACGACCACCGACCACGCCTCATCGGAAAGGATGCCGTCGGCTTCGAAGGCGATCTTTTCATTGATCGACATGGCCGCCAGCTTGTTTCCGGGCGCAGTGCGCAGGAACAATTTGCCGTTGTGCACCCCGTAGTTCACCGGGACGATATCGATCAACCCTGCAACCGAGGTCGCCACGCGTCCGTGGGAGGTGTGCGAGAGCAGCTGCCACGATTGGTCCTCATCCAAGACCAGGACCGGACTGTTCATTTCGTGTTCGAATTTCATAGCACCAGTTTTCTACTCTTTGTAGAAAAGCGCAAGGGCCTGAGACACAAGTTCTCGTTTTCCCCTGCGCGGGCATCGGCATGAAAGACTGGAGCCATGAGTCATATTTCGGCTGATGGCGATGCACGGCATGTAGCGTCGCGAATTGAAGACGGAGTGCATCGGTGGCGCGCGCGGCGCGCCCTGGCCAATGGCCATCAAGCGGTCATCCTGCCCTATGTGGGATATGGCTCCACCGGACCGAACGGCGGCTGGATCCGAGTCTTCGCCCGCGTGGTCCTGGCCAAGCCGGGCGCCTTCGAGGACGGGCAGCACAAGGCCCAGGTGATTGCCGATGGCATTCGCGGCTTCCGCAACTTCATTTCCCCGATCCTCCCCGGCGGCAAGGTCAGCATCGACGTGGGCGACCATCGCTTCGAGGTGCAGGCCGATCGCGGCGGTGTCATCGATGTGAAGCTGATGGTCGACCTGCCTGCCGGCTGGAACGAGATCCGCCTCCAGGCCCATGACGGCGATGACGCGCAGGCAAAGATTCTCGTGATCGACCAGGCGCAGAAGTTTGGCGTGATCAGCGACGTGGATGACACGGTCGTGGTCACCGCGCTGCCGCGACCGCTGCTGGCGGCCTGGAACTCCTTCGTGCTCTCGGAGCATGCCCGCGTGGCGACCCCCGGGATGGCGGTAATGCTCCAGACGGTGTTGCATGAGCATCCGGGATCTCCGACCATCTACCTGTCCACCGGCGCATGGAATGTCGCGCAGACCCTGCAGCGCTTCATGTCGCGCAACCTGTTCCCCAAGGGGCCGCTGCTGCTGACCGATTGGGGACCGACCGACCGTTCCTGGTTCCGCAGCGGAATGCAGCACAAGGTCGACCAGCTGCGCCGGCTGGCCGAGGAATTCCCGCATATTTCGTGGGTGCTCGTTGGCGATGACGGCCAGCATGATCCGGCCATCTATGCGGAGTTCGCGCGCCGCTACCCGGAACTGGTCCGGGCGATCGTGATCCGCCAACTGACCCCTTCCGAAGCGGTGCTGGCCGGCGGGCGCTCGCATGAACTGCGCCGGACCACTCCCGGGGTGCGCTGGGTCTACGAGCCGGACGGAGCACGCATCCTGCGGGAACTGGCCAAGCTGGGGATCGCGGGCAACGACAGCACGAACCTGTTGAAGGAAGATTAGCCATGGATGGAACCACCCTGCGGGTGCAGGTGCCGATGCGCTGGGGCGACATGGATGCCTACGGCCATGTCAATAACGTCAACCTGATCCGGCTGATGGAAGAAGCGCGCATCGCCGGCTTCGGCGTGCCCGGCGGCACCGGGGCGCCAGGCGCCCAGCCGCAGGCCGACATCTTCTCGGCGGTGCCGGTCGGAACCCAGATCCTCGTTGTCGAGCATCGGGTGCGCTACTCCCGTCCGCTGGAATACCGCAACGTGCCGGTCAACGTGGACCTCTGGGTTGCCAATATCAAGCCTGCGAGCTTCGACATCTGCTACGAATTCCGCGACCCGGTGGAAGACCACCTGTGCGTCAAAGCGGCCACGACCCTGGCCTATTTCGACCCGGCGACCTCGCGCGTGCAGCGCCTGAGCCCTGAGGAACGGGCAGGGCTCAGCGCATATGAAGGGCCCTCGACCTTCCCGAAGTAAGCACTTGGGCTCCTGTCAATTAGGATTGATCTATCTACCCTTATTAAGACAGGAAGTGATGTTGTGTCCCAGCCCGCTGGTGGTCGCCCGCAAACTGGAGGTCGCCCCGCGCGCCCTCAGGTCCTCCTGCAGGTCCTCAAGCGTGAGAGCATCGCACCGCATCTGGTGCGGCTCACCCTTGGTGGCCCAGGCATCTCAAATTTCGTCGACAAGCCGGTCACCGACCGCTACGTGAAATTCCTGTTCGCCAAGCCCGAGCTGGGACTCGAGCTGCCCTACGACATGGAGGCGCTGCGCGAGCAGCTGGCTCCTGAGGACATGCCGGTTCGCCGCACCTACACCGTGCGCCGCAGCGACATGGAGGCGGGCACCATCGAGGTCGACTTCGTGGTACACGGCGATGAGGGCCTGGCAGGCCCGTGGGCGCGAGATGCGCAGATCGGCTCGTCCATCTGCTTCTCGGGCCCGGGCGGCATGTTCGTCCCCAAGGAAGAATTCGATTTCCACTTCTTCGCCGGAGACGAAACCGCCATCCCCGCCATCGCCGCATCCCTGGAATCCATGTCCCCGCAGATGAAGGGCCTGGTGGTCATCGAGGTCGCCGACGAGGCCGATGAAATGCAGCTGCAGGCCCCGGCCGGCATGGAGATCCGCTGGATCCACCGCAATGGGCAGTTCACCCCTGAAAGCACCATTCTCGAGTCGGTGATCCGCGAGATCCCGTGGCCCGAGGGCCGCGTGCAGGTCTTCGCCCACGGTGAGCGCGAAGTGATGAAGAAGCTGCGCCACTTCTTCTATGACGAGCATGGAGTGGACCGCCGCGACATGTCGCTATCCGCCTACTGGGCCTACGGCCGCGCCGAAGACGCGTTCCAGGCCGAGAAGCGCACGGACATCGGCAAGATTTTCGCCGATTAGCCTGAGTCTGTCACCTGATTCACCGAAGTTAGATCGACCTAAGAAACTATTTGAAAAATTACGCAAATAGGTATTGACGTTATTGCCGGTTCTTAGGTTATGCTTATTCCAGAGCTTCTCCCGTGTGTGGTCGGGAGAAGCGTCAAGCTTGACCGATATTTATCGGCTAGCTCACTGCATCCCGGGGCTGCTCACCTCGGAGCAGTGAGGGGCGTAGCCGGCTTGAATTAGGGGAATGGAGAATCGGCGGACTTGCTCAGTCAGCCGATTCGTCGAAAAGGGAGCTTATCAAGATTGCACACCTTGATAAGCTCCCTTTCTCGTCCCTAGGGATTTGCTGCATCAAAAGACCACAGCAGTAGGGTCGCCAGATAGCCAGCGCCCCGAGGCGGGGGTGCGACGACCGCACCGCCATCGCGAAGCTTCCCCAGGGCTCGGCGGACGACCAGATCCGAATCGAGGAAAATCTCCGGATCCCGCAATCCGCGCAGCGCCATGTAATTGCACGTCCATGGGCCCACCCCGCGCAGCGCCTGGAGCTGATCCAGGAATGCCGGTGCGTCGCCAAGCAGGAATTGCCCGCTGAGCTCAAACCATTCGGCCACCGATTGCAGTGTCACCGCCCGCGAAAGCGGGCAGCGTATGATCTGCTGCAATTCTGCAGGCGTGCAGGCGGCCGTTGCGGCAGCCGAGGGGAAGGCCTGAAGGCCTGAGTTGTGCGGCTGGCCCAAGGCATCGACGTAGCGTCCACCCAAGGTCCGTGCCGCCGCCAGGGACACCTGCTGCCCGATGACAGTGGTCGCCAGGGCCTCGAAAGGATCCGGGTAGCTGATCAGCCGCAGGTGGGGGAAGGCCATGGCCAGCGGCTGGTAGCCCGGCAGGGCACCAAGCGCCGCATAGGCCGCACTGGTGTCCTGCTGCAGCCCCAGCCAATGGTTGATGATCCCGGTCAGCCGGGCAACGGATTCCGGCGGGGCGTCATGGGTGAGCGATACGCCGAAGGCATCCAGCCTCAGGGAAATTTCTACCAGGTGTCCCTGCACCTGCAGGATGCGCTGGACCTGGGCCGCAGCGGGGTCCAGCCGCTCCTGGGCTGGCAGCGAATGCAATGCCAGCACCGCCAGCGCGTGGCTGGCATCCAGAGTTCCCGTTGCAGGCAGGCGCAGTTCCATTTGTTCAGGCCCAGATGCCGGAGGTGCCGCGGCGGTGCGAGCCGATCAGGTGGGTGTCCACCATGCCGATGGCTTCCATCAGGGCGTACATGGTGGTCGGGCCGACGAACTTGAAGCCCCGCTTCTTCAGCGCCTTGGCCAACTCCTTGGACTCCGGGCTTTGCGTGGGAATCTCGGTGAAGGTGCGCGGAGCCGGCGTCTGCTCCGGCTTGAATGACCAGATGAAATCGGACAGGCCGCCCTCTTCGCGAAGCATCAGGGTTGCTTCGGCGTTGGCGATTGTTGCGCGGATCTTGAGCCGATTGCGCACGATCCCTGCATCCTCCATCAGCCGATTGAAGTCATCCTCGGTGAACAGGGCGACTTTCTCGGGATCGAAGTATTCGAAGGCCTGGCGGAATGCCTCGCGCTTGGAAAGGATAATGGCCCAGGACAGGCCCGACTGGAAGCATTCAAGGCTGAGCCGCTCGAAAAGGCCTGCTTCCGTAGTGATCGGCATGCCCCATTCGGCATCGTAGTACGCGCGGAGCATGCCATTCGAAGCGGCCCAGCGAGGGCGCGCCAACCCGTCCTCGCCAACGATGAGATCTTCAGTCATATTTTCATCTTCCCATCCATCCGGATTCTCGCAGTGTCATGCAACGTTTCGTTTCGCGGCCACGTGGCCTATCATCGTTATATGGCGATAATAGAGTCAGATATCGATGCAGTGGAAGTCCGCAACGGCAAGCTCCAGTTCGCGGCGCTCTTCCATGCGCTCGCCGACCCGACGAGGCTGCTGATCCTTGACCACCTGCGGACCGGGGAGCACAAGGTCAGGGAACTGACCGAGCATCTGGGCCTGGCCCAAAGCACGGTCAGCGCGCACCTGTCCTGCCTGAAGGACACCGGCCTGGTCCGCGTCAGAAGCCAGGGGCGGGCCAGCATCTACTCGCTGGGCCAGCAAGAAGCGCTTGATGCCCTGGCCGCCGCCGCGTCGGCACTGCTGCCGCAGGACGCGGCCCACCACCAGTGGCACGAAGCCCACGGCACGGACCGGAGGGAGGACTGAGCATGGGACACGACCACTCCCACGGCCACTCGCATGACCATTCAGGAGCCAACCGGACCCGTCTGGCGTGGGCCTTCGCCATCACCGCGACGATCCTCGTCGCCGAAGTGGTTGGCGCGATCCTCACCAATTCCCTGGCCTTGCTGGTTGACGCGGCGCATATGCTCACCGATACCCTGGGGCTCCTGCTCGCGCTGACCGCCGCCAACCTGATCATGCGCAAGCCCACGACGAAGCGCACCTGGGGATTCCGCCGCGCCGAAGTGCTCTCGGCTACCTTCCAATCGGCCTTGCTGCTGGCGGTGGGCATCTATGCCGCGGTCGACGCGGTCCGCCGGCTTTTCGCCCCGGCAGAAGTGCAGCCGGCCGGGCTGCTGGCCTTCGGCATCATCGGCCTGGCCGGCAACGTCATCTCCATGTGGATCATTTCCGCGGGTCGCAACAACAACCTCAACATGCGCGCGGCCTTCCTGGAAGTG
This sequence comes from Glutamicibacter sp. ZJUTW, assembly GCF_008370855.1. Lineage (NCBI taxonomy): Bacteria > Bacillati > Actinomycetota > Actinomycetes > Micrococcales > Micrococcaceae > Glutamicibacter > Glutamicibacter sp. ZJUTW. The sequence goes on from NZ_CP043624.1 coordinate 646,914, forward strand.
GTCAACGACGCATTGGGCTCGGTCGCCGTCATCATTGCCGCACTGGTGATCACCTTCACCGGGTGGATGCGGGCGGACTCCGTGGCGGCCCTGGTGATCAGCGCCCTGATTGTTCCACGGGCCATGAAGCTGCTGGGGGAGACCACCCACATCCTGCTCGAATCCACGCCGAAGGGCTTGGATTTGATCGCGGTCAGGGAGCATTTGGAAGCATTGCCCGGAGTCATCGCGGTGCACGATTTGCACGCCAGCCAGATTGCCTCCAACCTCCCGGTGCTCACCGCCCATGTGGTGGTCGAGGACTCGGTGTTCAGCGCCGGCGCGGCCGGCGGGTTGCTGCGCGAGCTGCAGCAATGCGTGGCCGACCACTTCACCGTGAGCATCGAGCACTCGACCTTCCAGATCGAGCCGGCCTCGCACCAGCTCAGCGAACGCGAGCACGGTTGCTAGGCGGACAGCACCGGGTGGAGGCGAACCGCGGCTTCGCTCATCCCCTGGTATGACTTGGCCCCGCTGAACTGGATCCTGGCGGTTGATGCCGGTATGGCTAGGTGATTTGTAGTCTTTCTAATATGACTTCCGAGACTATGCCGAAAACCGAGAACGCGGTCGCCGCCCGCGGCCTGACCAAGACCTACGGGCACGACAGCACCAGGGTCGAAGCCCTGCGCAACGTCACCGTTTCCTTCGAACGATCCCGCTTCACCGCCATCATGGGCCCTTCGGGCTCCGGCAAATCCACGCTGATGCACTGCCTGGCTGGCCTGGATACCGCCGATTCCGGCGAAATCGTCATTGGCGGGAAGAACCTGCTGGAACTGAGCGATGACCAGCTGACCGAGATGCGCCGCGAGCAGATCGGCTTCGTCTTCCAGTCCTTCAACCTGGTGCCCACCATCAGCGCCAAGGACAACATCCTGCTGCCGCTGTCGCTGGCCGGCAAGAAGCACGACCGCGACTGGTTCAACACCGTCATCCAGGCCCTGGGCCTGCGCGACCGGCTGAACCACAAGCCGCATGAGCTCTCCGGCGGCCAGCAGCAGCGCGTGGCGGTAGCCCGGGCGCTGCTCACCCGGCCGGAAGTCGTCTTCGGCGATGAGCCAACCGGCAACCTCGATTCGCGCACCGGCGCCGAAGTGCTCTCCTTGATGCGCACCTCCACCCGCGAGATGGGCCAGACCATCATCATGGTCACCCACGACCCGGTGGCCGCTTCCTATGCGGACAATGTGCTGCTGATGAAGGACGGCACGATTGTCGGATCCATCCAGGAGCCCACCGTGGCTGCCGTAACCGAGGCCCTGGCCTCCCTGGCGGAGTAGGCAATGCTGCACGTAGCGCTTTCGAATATCAAGACCTATGCGCGGCGGTATATCGCCGTCATCCTGGCGGTGGCCATCGGCACCGCCTTCCTCGCCGCAACCCTTGCGGTGAATTCCTCCACCCAGGCCACCTTGCGCAACTCCCTGGGCGATGCGTACAAGAATGCGGACCTGGTCGCCTACCCGGACTGGGAATTTCTGGGCGATGCCGATGAACCGACCCGGCTGGACATGAAGGACATCGCAGCGATCCGCGACCTGCCCGGGGTCTCCACCGCCTACGGCGTGGGCTACGCCTACGGGCAGATGCACACTTCGGACAACGGCTACACCGTGGCCCTGCAGCCGGTGGATCCCAACCAGCGGCTTGGCGGCCTGGAACTGCTCGAAGGGCGCCCGCCCCTGAGCGGCAACGAGATGATCGTCGATGAGGCGCACGCCGAGGACATGGGCATCTCCATCGGCGATGTCGTGGCGCTGGGCAATGAGCAGGGCAAGACCGAGAACATGAAGATTGTCGGCATCCAGCGCTCCAGCACCAACCCGCAGGTGGCTGCCACCGCCCTGGGCGGGCTCAGCGAGAAGTCCTGGATCCAGTTCGCCGATGGGCAGGAGGACTTCGGGGAAATCGTGATCAACGCCCAGGGTCCGCTGCCCGCGCTGGAAACCCAGCTGCAGGAGCACTTCGCCAGCCAGCAGATGAAGGACATCGCCGTCCTCACCGCGGACGAGAAGGTCGTCCACGATGTCGCGCAGATGACCGGAGGCACCGACCAGCTCACCGTCGTGCTCGTGGTCTTCGCGCTGATCGCCCTGGTGGTCACCGGGCTCGTCGTGGTCAACACCTTCTCCGTGGTGATCGCCCAGCGCACCCGCGAACTGGCGTTGCTGCGCATCCTGGGCGCCAAGCGCAAGCAGATTCGCAGTTCGGTCCTCGTCGAGGCCCTGCTCATTGGCATCGCCGCCTCGGTGATCGGCGTCCTGCTGGCCATCGCCCTGATGGCCGGGCTGATCGAGGTGCTGCATGCACTGGTGCCGTCGATGTCCTATGCCACCTTGGCGCTGAACCCCGCCGGGATCATCATGCCGATCATCGTCGGCATCCTGATGACGGTGATCTCCGCCAGCCTGCCGGCACGCCGTGCCATGCGGCTGGCGCCGCTGGCAGCGCTGCGCCCCTTCGATGCGGCCAGCGTGAAGAACCGGGCCGGCAAGGTGCGCATCGTCATCGGCGCCCTGCTGGCATTGGCCGGGGCAGCGGGGCTGGCCTACGGCGCGCTTGAAGGGGACCTGATCATCGCCTTCCTCGGCGGGCTGGTGTCCTTCCCGGGCATCCTGATGCTCGCCTCGCTCTTCGTCCCCTCCAGCGTGGCGGGGATCGGCAAGGCCGTCGCAGGCAACTCGACGGCCGGCAAGCTCGCCGCGCTGAACGCCGTGCGCAACCCCGGGCGCACCACGGCCACTGCTACGGCGCTGCTGATCGGCGTCACCCTGGTGTCGATGATCATGGTTGGCGGGCAGACCGCCAAGGCCAGCTTGAACAACTCCATCGCCGGGGAATTCCCGGTGGATGTGATGGTCGCGTTGCCGGGCACCGGCCTGCAGGAAGCCGAGGCCCAAGACTTCGCCGAGCAGATCGGGGAACTGGAAGGCGTCGACGCCACCGCCACGTACGACTTCGGCTCGGCGACCGCGGAATTCAGCACGGAAGAAACCTACGAGGTGCAGCTGATGGCCGTTGACCCGCAGCCATTTGCCGACGTGGCGCTGTCCGAGGGCATCGTTCCAAAAGATGGGCAGATCGTATTCACGCAGTGGCCCACCGAGGACACCTCGCTGAGCATCGGCGGACAGACGCTTCAAATCAAGTCCTCAACTGCCACGGTGGATGGGAACATCGTGAGCAAGCAGACCTTCAGCAAGCTCGGAATCGATGAATCGCAAGCCTTCTCCGGGATCCTGGTGAAGACCGATGAGCAGTTGGCCAGCTCGAAGATCAATGACCTGGTCAGCGAAATTGCGGATATCACCGGTGTGGACTCATCGATGATCTCTGGCGGCGTGGTCATGAAGTCCATGTTCTCGCAAGTCATCGACGTCCTGCTGGCAATCGTCTCGGCGCTGCTGGCGGTAGCGGTGCTGATCGCGCTGATTGGCGTCGCCAATACGCTCAGCCTCTCGGTGCTGGAGCGCACCAGGGAGAATTCCCTGCTGCGGGCACTGGGCCTGAAGAAGCAGCAGCTGCGCAGCATGCTGGCCACCGAAGCGGTGCTCATCGGCGGTGTAGCGGCCTTGCTCGGCCTGGTGCTGGGCGTTGCCTACGGCCTGCTCGGAGCCCGTTCGGCGCTCTCCTCCATGGGTGCGATGACCTACGAGATCCCATGGTGGCAGCTGGCGGTGGTCCTGCTGATCAGCATTGTGGCAGCCCTGTTGGCCTCGGTGACTCCGGGCCGCCGGGCAGCAAAGCTGTCGCCGGTTGAAGGCCTGGCTACCGAGTAGCCGGCAACTAGCCAAGCTGCGGTGGCACTGGAAGCACTAGCATCCAGTGCCACCGTCTATTTTGGGCTTCGGCTGAGGCCGGTAGGCTCTCAGCATGAACGTCGAACTCACCAGATTCCGCGTCCTGCCAGGCAAAACTGCGCAGGTCAATGAATGGCTGGAATTCCTGAACAGCCATATGCCCGCGGTGCTGGACACCCTTGAGGGCGAGAAGATGTATGTGGAAACGATCTTCAGCGAGACCCTGGATGGCGTCGACTACCTGTACTGGTACAGCATCCAAGGCGAGGGCGGCATCGAGGTGCAGGATTCTGCCCATGAAGTCGACAAGGTGCATCTGGAGTATTGGAAGGAATGCATCGATCCTGGCTTCGCACCCCAAGAGCTGACCCCACGGGTGCTCATGATTCCTGAACGCGTGCAGCGCAGCATGCACTAGCGTCCATAGTAAATAGCACTCGGTCCAGAACCCGCACGGCGAGTTCTGGACCGAGTGCTTTTTGCCGTGATGGCTAGCTGCGCAGGGTAATCGTGGTGGCCATGGCCGGGGAACGGCCGGTAGTCACGAAGCCCGAAATGTTGGATCCCGGATGCTTGATGATGTCCGTGATGGATCCCAGGTGGCGGCTCAAATCGATCTTGTCTTCAGGGGCCGCGAGCACCAGATGGAAGCCGAACTCCTGCAACGCGCGTATGCCTGCCGCCGCATATTCGGAGTTGGCCTGGATGAAGGCCTCGTCAATCATCACCGTGCCATAGGAGGTGAACCCGGCCGAGGCGAAGCCCAGCTGGTAGGCCAATGCGGCACCCATGATGAAGGAAGTGAAGCGCTGGCCTTCGCCGCCGGAGAGCGTGCCCGGTTCCAGGCCGGTTTCGATTTCTCCGTTGGGCTTGTGCTCGTTGCAGCTGATCATCACATGCTGGCGGACATCGAGCACGGTGGAGCGCCAGGCGGCCATGGCTGGGTCGCTGAGCGCGGTGACCAGTGCCTCCAGCGCCTGGTACGAGCTGGCCAGGGTGCTTTCGTCCTTGGTGGTGTAGGCCTCCTGCAACGCGTCCTTCAATTCCTTGCGGAAGGTTCCGGCCTCCACCGGAATCGCATTGGCCACTTCCAGGCGGAGCACCGAGCCATGCTCGAAGGCCACCTCGGAGAGGATCTGGTTCAGCGGCTTGATGCGCTCGGAGATCATCCGGCGCTCTTCATCCAGCAGCTGCAACAGGTCGCTGAAGCGTTCGTAGGAACGGTTCGCGAAGTATTCGCGGAACTGCGCCTCATGGTGAGGCAGGCCATCGGCCACAATCTGGTCGTGCAGCTGCGCGTAGTGCTCTGCGGCTTCAGCGGTGGTGCCGTGGGTTTGCGCGTGGGAGGTGCCGAACTCGCGGGCGAAACGACGGAAGGTTTCGCTCAATGCGCCACCGATTTCCTGGCGCCGGGACTGCAGGGAATTGACCTGGCTGCCCAACTGGAGCTTGACCTCGGCAAAGGCTTCGCTGATGTCCTCGCTGGCAGGGCAGTCGCCGGCGGCAACCTGCTGCAGTACCGGGCCCAGCAGCTGATGCTGGTGCAAGGCCGGGGGAATGCTGTCTTCCCATCCGGAATCCAGCTCTTCGCTGGCAGAGAGGATCTGCTGCGCGCGCTGCACCTGCAGCTCAAGATCTGCAATGCGCGAGCGGACCAGCGCGAGGTCGCCGACCAGCGTTTCGGCTTCGGCCTTCGCCGTTTCAATCTGCTGGCGGACCCGGGAGGAGTCCCCGGACAGCGCCAGTGCGTCGCCGAGCTTCTGCTCGCTGCGGCGCAATGCCTCCAGCGCTTCGGAGGCATCGAGCTGGCCGAAAGTCCGCTCGTCGGCAATCAGCGCCTGCAGCAGCTGGGCCTTGGCCACGACCTTGTTCTTCGCCGCGCTGCGCTCGTCGGCAGCCTGCTGGGCCTTGATGATCTTCTCGTCCAGCCGCGCCGCCTTGGACTGCAGCTCGGCGATCTTCGACTCGTTGGTGAAGCCCAGCAGGTACTCGGACGCCGGCAGGGTGCGGGTGTCGCGCTCAAAGGTTCCGGTGCCGGACTTGATCGTGCCGGCCGGGGTGATCGCCTTGGGGTGCACATGCACGGCAGCAGCGCTCTCGACGCAGGCCAATGGATAGTCGGCGGTGATCTTGGCTTTCAGCCAGGCCCCGGCGTCGCCCGGTGCGAAGTCCAGCTTGGTGACCAGGTCTGCCGGGCCGGCCTGCGCGGTGCGCGGCTGCTGCGAGATATCGCTCCACCTCACACGGCCCAAGCCGTCGAGCCGGTCGATGGCGTGGGTGACCTGGGCGAGCAGCTCGCCCGGAACCAGCAGGGTGCGGGCGAGCGAATGCAGGGACTTTTCAGCGGCCAGGCGCCAGCTGCCGGCATCGGCCGAGACATCCATGAGCTCGCCAGCGAAGGGAAGCTGTTCTTCCTTGAGCGAGCAGGCCGAGGCAATGGCGCGGCGGGCGGCGATCGACCGGTCGTCGATGTTGCTGGCCCGGCGCTGGTAGGAGCGGATCTGCTCGGCCAGGGTTTCTGCGCGCTTGCGCAGGTTGACCAGGGTGGCCATGGCCTCGTACTCGACAGTCTGGGCATCATGGGTAATCGAGCTGAGCTGCTGCAGGGTGCGCGCGGCATTGGCCCGCAGCTCATCCAAGCCGGTGGCGGAGAATTCAAAGGACAATCCGGCATCCGCCGCCTGCTGCTGCAGGGTGCGGATGAGGCTTTCCTTCTCGCTCAGCGCCTTGCGGGCCACATCGGCTTCGCGCTCCAGCAGCATCAGGGAAGCGGAGCCGGCGGAATCGTGGGCGGCTTCCAGCGACGCCAGCTGGTCATCGAGCTGATCCTTGCGCTGGCGCAGCTCTGCTTCTTCGGCCTTGAGCTTGGACAGCTCGGATTCATGGGAGGCCAGGTCATTGCGCAGCACCAGTTGGCGGACCTGGGCTTCCAGGGTGTTCACGTCGCTTTCGAGCAATTGCCGGGTGCTGGCAATCTGCCCGGCCAAGTCGCGGTAGGCCTGGTCCTGCTCGGGCACCTGCGCCAGCACGTCGCGCTGGGCGCGGGCGGTATCCAGCTGGCGGTAGATGCCGCGCAGGTGGGCGAAGTCCTCCACCGCCGCGGCGGCGGCCTTCAGCGTGGCTGGTTCTTCCAGCACCTCATGGCGGAAGAACTGGTTGACGCCCTTGGCCAGGCCCTTGCCGTTCTGCAAGGTGCGCAGCAGGGCGAAAGCCTTGTCGCTTTCCACTCCGAGCCGGCGGCGCAGGCGCTCGATGAACGCCTTGTGCGTGTCGAAGGCTTCGCTGGGTGCCAGAGCCTTGGACAGCGAGGACACAGTGAAGCGGCGCGGTCCGTGGTTTTCCAGCTCCGCGATATCGACCTTGCCCTCGCAGAGTAGGTAGTGCTTGGAGACCTGGCCTTCCAGACCGGCGTCGGGCAGGTCGAAGACGGCGCCGGCGGTCACGGTGTTGCCCATGCCGTCGTCGTAGCTGAGCACAATGGCGCTCCACGTCGCGCCCGGACGCTGGTAGACGGTGCCGGCACTGGTCTTGAACTTGCGCCCGCGCATATAGGAGAACGTGGTGCGGCGGTCCTCGCGGGTGGCCGCATCATTGGCCGATTCGTTCAGCCGGGGAGTGGCGAAGAAGACGTGGCCCATCGCATCGAACAGGGTGGATTTGCCTACGCCCGGATGGCCGGTGACCAGCGTGCCGGCACGGTCCACCGCCAGATCATGCAAGCCGTGGAAGGTGCCCCAGTTGACGATCTGTACTCGGCTCAGGCGATGCTGGCCTGGGTTGAGCGCCCCGCCCAGCGGGAGAGTCATTTCAATGCTCATCGGTTACTCCTGCACCAACTCGGGGGTCTGCTCTGCGAGGTCTTCAGTGTCATCGGCGGCCAGGCTGAACGCCGGATCATTGGCGTCGATGGCCGCAATGTAGCGCGGGATGTCCTGGATATTGGTGATCGGCAAGGCCATCGCCAGTGCCGGGGAAATGCGGAACTCGTTCTCCAGCTCGGTGCCGGTGAGCAGGCGCAAGGACTGCAGGCGGGTGATAGCGGCATCGCAGGATTCGGCAAAGCGCTTGTCGTCACGGTCCGATGCCTGGCGGTGCTCGGCCAGGATCTCGTGCATGCCTGCCCGCGAAATCACCGCATCGCTGCCGCTGCCCGAATGCTGCTCCAGCAGCAGCCGCAGGCGCAGGGCCAGCAGGGTTTCATCGCGCTTCAGCGGACGGCGCGGAGCGATCGGGGAGGTGTGGACCTGTTCGATCTGGACCGGGGCCAGCATGGCGATCTTGCGATCCATGTCCAGCCGCAAGGCCAGGAAAATCTCGGAGAAGTAATCGCTGATGCTCTGCTGCTGGTCCAGCAGCAGCTGCCACGCCGAAGGATCGGTGGATCCGTCCAGGTAGGGGCCGCGCAGCAGCCGGACCAGCAGCTGGCGCAGCGGCAGCGTGAACTTTCCGGTATCGCCGTCGAATAGCGGGTCGGTGATCGGTGCGGCGTATGAATCGCTCGTGGTCATAGCGGCTCCTTCGTAAAGCTCAACGCGGGCAGGATAGCGGTTCGCTGAGAACCATCGAGTTGCTGGAATTCAATGCTGAGCAGGTCGCTCTCGTTCAGCGGCTCGCCATTGGTGCGCCCGATCTCCACCAGGGCGCGAATCGTATTCAGGTGCCGCTGCTCGGCATCCAATGATTCAAAGACGTCATCGAGCCGAACCGAACCGGAACCGGACTGGCCCAGCTGCCGGGTGATGGATTCACGCAGCAACTGCATGTCGGCCTGGGGTGTCGACGGGTTGCGCACAATGTCGGCTTCGCTGAATTCCGGCGCTTGGGCCAGCGGCGGCGGAGCCACATGCTCGGAGGGGTCATAGACTCCAAGCCCGGCAAGGGTGACGAACTGCGGGGCGAACAGCTCCATGGGGGCCAGGCCGCTGCGCGGCTTCAGGCTCGTGGACTTGCTGATCGCCAGTTCGGCTTCGCGCACTGCCTGGCGCAGCAGCTCGGCCTGCTTGTAGTCCTCGGACTGGACGAAGGCGTGCAGGGACTTGGAGAGCTTGCCGTAGGAGGCATGGACTTCAGCCGCCTGGCGGCGCAGTTCACGCAACAGGTTGGTGAGGATCTGGCGTTCGGGGGTTTCCAGATCATCGACGAAGTCGCGTTCCAGGACCTCGGCCAGTGCCGCGCGGAACCGCTGCTGCGCTTCGGGGGAATTCAAAAACTCGGTGAATCCGCTGAAGGTTTCGCCTTCGGCGGTGGAGCGCAATTGGCGATCGGCTTCCAGCACCTGGCCCACGGCGACGCCCTTTGCAGTGGACGCATCCAGAATGCCTTCGCGCAGCGAGTGGAGCATGTCCTGGACGCCGTCGCGCATGCGCCGGAAATCCGCAGGCAGGCTGGAGGCCAGATCGAGCACGGATCGGGTGGCCGACAACGCGGTGGTGCGGGAGAGCACCGCCGGATCGTCCCCGCTGCGCAGCTGGTCGATTTGGGCTTGGCGCAGCGCGATCTGGGATTCGAGGGCACGGATACGCGCTTCGGGATCCGGATCCGTCTCGTGGGCCAGCGACTCCAAGGACGAGAGCAAAGTGTTCAGGCGCGAGGAGTTCAAATGCGAATCGTCGGTGGAGAAATCCGCCAAGAAGCGCAAGGTGCGCAAGGTCTGCGCACTGGGTTCATAGACGAAGCGCCCGTCAATCAGCGGACGAGCCAGGATCCCCTGCTTGACCCAGGTCTCGGCGAAATCCTGGGCCGAATAGGACGCAGGGATCTGGTCATCGCTTTTGCGTGCCTGCTTCAGGAAGGAATCCAGCGAGGCATGGAAAAGCTCCAATGCGACACGGGAACGATCTGCGGTGAACTCTGCACGGATGAACGCCACAGCCCACGGCTGGGCGGTCAGAAGCCGATACGCTGCCGAGCTTTTGAACTGCTGGGACTGAAGCCACAAACTATTCGCGCGGTGCGAGGGCTGCATGTACTTCCTTGATCTTTGAAATGCCTAACCAATCAATTCTAAATCATTGGACTCCTTCCAAAATGTGAGCTCCCTAAAAGCTGGATGATAGGCACCGCTCTTCTTCGACATTTCATTGCGAAAGGGTTTTACCCCCAGCACTACCTGTGTAGGGTCGAAAATAGCAGATGACAACTAGTTTTCTTCCGGCCCTGCAGGCGCGGTGGAGGTCATGGAGGTCGCAGCCAATGAAAAACCTACGCATTGTGATTTCGCTCGGGCTGGTGCTGGGCCTTGCCGCGTGCAGCACGGCGCAACCTCCCTCAGCACCGTCCACGGATCCCGCTGCCATTGAAAAGGCCGAGCAGGAAAAAGCACGCGTGGACGGCGTCAAGGCCGAGATCAACCGGCTGGCTGACGGATACGACTATGACGCGGCGATCAAGCTCGCCAAGGAGGACAGCGCCGAAGAGCTGAACCAGATGGTTGGCGGACTGGAAGATGAGAAGAGCCAAGTTTCGGCGTGGGACGAGCCGGACCAGATACCCCACCTGTTTTTCCACTCGCTGATAGTCGATCCGGACCGGGCCTTTGACGGCGGAAACAGCTCACAGGGCTACGCCAACTACATGGTGACCCAGAAGGAATTCGCGGCCATTCTCGAAGAACTGCATGAGCGCGACTATGTGCTGGTCAACCCTGAAGACTTCGCTTCGCCCGATAAGCAGGGGCAGATGAAGTACCGGGACATCATGCTGCCCAAGGATAAGAAGCCACTGGTTCTGTCAGTTGACGACCTGAGCTATTACGAATACATGGATGGCGATGGCTTCGCCAGCAAGCTGGTGCTGGACAAGGACGGCAAGGTCCGCAACGAATATGTGGATGCGGACGGGGAAACGCACGTTGGCGCATACGACGTCACCACGATGGTCGATGACTTCATCGCCGAGCATCCCGATTTCAGCTATCGTGACGCCCGCGGCCTGGTCGCGATGACCGGTTACAACGGGGCGTTTGGCTACCGCACCTCGGCCAGCCAGTACCCGGAAAGCACGACGCTGGAAGCCGACCAGAAGATGGCCACGAAGATCGCCGAGGCGATGAAGGACAGCGGTTGGGTGTTCGCATCGCATTCGTGGGGGCACATTGCCACCGGGACCGACAGCATGGGCCGGCTCAAGCGCGACATGAAGCTGTGGAAGGACGAGGTGGAACCGATCGTGGGGAAGACCGGTCACTTCATCTATCCATTCGGATCGGATATTGCCCGGACCCAACGCTACTCAGGTGCCCGCTACGAGTTCTTCAAGGAACAGGGCTTCGACTACTTCTACGGCGTCGACGGAACTATCCGCGCATGGATGCAGCAAGGAGATGAATACCAGCGGCAGATGCGCATCAACGTGGACGGGTTGCAGTTCGCCAAGGAAGAACGCGGCGACCGTCCAGTACTGGACAGCTTCTTCGATGTTCAGGACGTGATCGATCCGGCCCGCAAGTGACCGGACCAATCCGCACCCAAGCTACAAGGCCATGAACGCACCGAGCTGGGAGAGCGTCGACGGGTTGGACGGCAGGTAATCGGTGAGCCGTTCGCTGCGCACGATGACAGCCTTCCATTGGCCGCGGGAAATCGCCACATTGATGCGATTGCGGTTGAGCAGGAACTCGATGCCACGCGATGCATCGGCGGCGCTGGAACACGCCATAGTCACCAGCACTACCGGGGCTTCCTGGCCTTGGAACTTGTCGACCGTTCCCACCCTGACATCCGGCAGCCCCTCGGCTTCCAGGACCTCGCGCACCAGATTCACCTGCGCGTTGTAGGCGGCTACCACCAGGATGTCGTCGGCGGCCAGCGGGCGGGCCGGCTTGCCGGAGCCCGGGCTCCACAGCATGCCCAGATGCTCGCGCACCAAGCGGACAATGGACTCCGCTTCTTCCACGCTGCTGACGGTATTGCCCCGGTGCTCAACGAACACCGTTTCGACCCCGGCTTCGGTGCCTTCCAGCACCCGCAGCCCGGCGGCATCCGCCGAGAACAGCTGGTGGTCATAGCTCAACGCCGACACCTTGGCGCACAATGCCGGGTGCATCCGCCATGAGGCCGCCAGGAAGTAGCCCAACTCGGCGGGCAGCACCGGTTCGCCACCGGAGAGCCAGCCCAGCGCCGATTCATCCACCGGCTGCGGATGGGTGCCCTGGGTGACCTGCGGCAGCTGCTGAGGATCTCCGAGCAGCAGCAAATTGCGGGCCGCGCGGGAGACGGCCAGCGTATTGGCCAAGGAGAACTGCCCGGCCTCATCGATCACCAGCAAGTCCAGGCTCCCGGCAGGAACCTTCGAACCGGTCAGCGTCCAGGCGGTGCCTCCAATGAGCGCGCCGCCGGGTGCATCCAGCACCTCGGCCACGGATTCCTTGGACGTGCCGGTCCAAGGCACCGGATCCTTGTGCTTGACTTCCTTGGCCACCACCTCGGGATCCACCCCGGCTTCCACGGCCTTGCGCAGCACATTCTCAACCACCGCATGGGATTGGGCCACCACCCCGATCTTCCATCCGTAGTCGATGAGTTCACGGATCACATGCGAAGCGACGAAGGTCTTGCCGGTGCCCGGGGGACCCTGCACCGCTAGATAGGAATTGTCCAGGTCCTTCAGCGTTTGGACCACGGCAGGATAGACCTGGGCCTGGCCGTCGACCAGTTCCGGTTCAACCGGCGCCGACAGGGTCTTCAGGCGTGGCGGAATCCGCCGCAGGATGTCGATGCCCGGCCGTTGCGGGAGCACCGGCACGGTGGCGCCAACTTGCTGGGCGATCTCGGTGAGCGCCGCATCGATGCTCACGGTCGCCAACGGCTTGTCGGGTGCCAGGGCGCAGGGAAGCGCACCGTAGGCAGGAATCTTGCCGCTGGATTTCTCCGCAATGGTGATCCAGCCTTCTCCGAGCTCGACCACCGTGGCATTGAATGCGCCGCCGCGCACGGAGTCGTCCACTGCCATGCCCTCAGGCAACGGGGCATCGAACATGGCGAACACCGAAGAGCCGGGGGAGAGCAGCGAGCCTTCGGCCAGCGTTCCCTGCAATTTCGTCACCCGCGTGTAGGTGCGCGCCCGCTCGGTGGCCTTATGCCAGTCCTCGAGCACTTCCCCCGAGTTCACGATGAAGACCCCGCGGACATCGCTCCAGTCATCCATCGGCGCGGACAGGCGGTCGAAGTGCTCCCACCAGAATTGCTTCTTCTCGCGGCGGTTGTACCCGGTCGCGGCGGCGACCATGGCGATCGCCCGGTCATCATCGCTCAGCGCCTGGCCGTGGGGCAGCTGCGCCAGGTAGTCCTGCAGCCTCAGCTCCTCGGGGGTGGGCTCGTACTCCTCGCCAGCCGCGGGAGGCTCGGGCGTGTCCTGAAGCGTGCCGGGCGCCTGGTCGATGAGCGTGAGCAGCCAATCCCGCAGGCGCAGCGTGGACAGGCAGTCGTACTCGTTGTAGTCGGCAATGGAGGCCAGGATGGACGCAGCTGCATCCTCGTTCTCCGTGTCCCGTGCCAGCATGTACTGGGCGTAGGCGACCACCGACGCGCCGGCATCGGTGACATCCCCGGAGCGCAGGTGCTCGCCGATGTAGAGCGGTTCAAGCTTCTTGATGGAGTAGGAGCGGGTGGACACCACCAGGGCATTGCGCACGGTCTCGTAGAGATCGACGAGCAGATTCTCGCGCAGCCACTGGTCGACTTCGTCCTCGCCGGCGATGTGCACCTGGGAGAGCTTGCGCAGCGCAGTCTTCTCGTAGGGCGCGTAGTGGTAGACCTTCATCTGCGGGTAGCGCTGGCGGCGCTCCTCGACATAGGCGATGAAGTCCAGGAACGCTTGGCGTTCCTCGGCGCGGTTATGCGCCCAGAACGGCTTGAATACCGGCGCACCGGTGTCGTATTCGACAACGCCGAAGAGGTATTCCAACCCCCAGGAACCATCGGACGGGTCCTGGTAGAGCGGGTCGCCCTCGAAATCGAAGAAGATATCGCCCTGGTCGGGGCGCGGCAGGGAAGAGATCGGGCCGGCGTTCTTCACCCGGTAGGACACGCCGTGGGCGCTGCCATCCGCGGTGGCCAGGCCCAGCTGCATCTTGGCCTGGTCGGTGACGCGCTGCAGCGCGGTGCGCGGCTCGGCGTCGAGCCCGGCGAGCTGGTCAATGGTCGTAATGCCGCGGGCGCGCAGCTTTTCACGCTGCACCATGGACATCCCGGCAACCAGCAGCAGGTCGCGTGATGCCTGGGCCTGCTCTTCGCAGTAGTCGCACCGGCCGCACAGGCGCAGTTCGTCGGAATTCCACTCGACCGGCTGGTTCTTCGCACGGTGCTCCCGCACCATGGCCAGGAAGCGTTCGCGTTGGGCCCGGAAAACCGGCAGCACCTCGTCAACGCGGTGCACCGAATGGGTCCCGTCGCCGAGGACCAGTGTTGCCGAGGTGGATACAGGGATGTCCTCTGCCAGCATCTGGTCGGCGTAGGCCGCGATCTGCAGCAGCGCGCTGACCCTGGCATGGCGGGCGAGCTTGGTATCCCAGACGGCCCAGGTGCCATCCGGCTGGCGGACCAGGAAGTCGGCAAAACCAAGGAAAGCCCCGTCGAAGAAGGTGGCCTGGAAAATGACATCGGCACCGTTGCGAAGCACATCCATGGTCGCTTCGTGGGCGGCCCGCAGGCCTGCCGGGGTCATCTGCGGACGGTCGGCGAACTGCTTGACGCCGGTCCCCGTCTGCGGGTCGTAGTCGCCGTAGGTCGCGATCAGCTCCTTGAGGACGTTCTGCTCATGGGCGTCGCCAAGCACCGCCGTGCGTTCGAGCATCTCATCCCGTGCCATATCCGGCTTGGGACGCAGGCCGAGCTTCACATCCAGCAGGTACAGGGACTGGTAATTGCAGTCAACAGAGACCGACAGGTCGCTCGCTGAGAAGATGAACTGATCATCCAGGAAGAACACGGGGCCTGGGCCTTTCGCTGACTCGATTCTTACCTAGTCAACGTAGCACCAGACCCCGACAGATTCACCGTTCCCGTTTAGGAGAGCTCCTCTGCCTTCTTCTTGGAACCGCCGAGCACCAGCGAGAGCAGGGCCACGCCGGCAGTCACCGTGTTCACTGCTGGCCACGCGCCGATTTTCTTGGCCAGCGGATGGGACGCACCGAAGCCGCCGAGGTACGCGCTGGCCAGGGCCACCGCCTTGCCGGTTCCGGCGTCCTTCTTCCACAGCAGGAACGCGCCAACGCCGGCGGCACCGAGCACTACCGCGGCCAGCGGACGCTTCTTCGTGGCGCGGCCGGTAGCGTAGCCGCCCAGCAAACCGGCGGTGGCCAAGGCAGTTGAAGCGATGCGGGACATGAGACTCCTCCAAGGGATATAGCAAAGTGTTTCGCTATGCAGACTATGCCTGCCACCTGTGATGTTTCCCAGAAAGCCGGGAAATGCGCTCGCCGGACAGCCGGTAGCAGGCCGGGCTTGCAAGAATGAGTCATGTTGGATGCCACGAAGGAGCAGGAATGAATCTAGATATTGCCCAGGCTTGGGACCGGCTCGCGCAGCCGGTGGACGTGGCCTTGAACCAGTGGCAGTGGCTGATCCTGGCGTTCCTGATCCTGGTCTTGGTAGTACCGCGTCCGGTATGGCGTATCACCGGGCTGTACTCCACGCTGATCCATGAGCTCGGCCATATCGTAGCGGCCTTGTTCACCGGCAGGTACGTGGCTGGCTTGCGGTTGGGCTGGGACCATTCCGGGGAAGTGCGCAGCATCGGCCGGGGCAAGTTCTCCGTCATCATTGCCGGGATCTTCGGGTACCCCGCACCCATTTGGGTTTCAGCGTTGATGCTGTGGGGGATATCTGCGGGCTATGCCGGGCGGGCCCTGGGAATCTATGCGTTGCTGTTCCTGCTGGCGCTGGTCTTCGTCCGCAATTGGCCGGCCTTTGTCGTGTGCACGATCAGCGCAGCAGTGGCATTGGGAGTGGTCTTCTTTGCGCCGGTCGATGCCTACCTGTATCTGGCATTGCTGATTGCCGGGTTCCTGCTGCTGGCGGGCTTGAAGGACTTCGTGAAGCTTCTCGCGGTGCACCTGTGGAGGCGCAAGGATATTGCCCAGTCCGATGCGTACTTGATCGCTGTGGCGACGCGAACCTTTCCTTCCTTGTGGTTATTGGCGATCGCGATTCTGGGATTCGGCGGCCTCTGGTGGGCGCTGTTGAGCTTAACGGGACTGTTCTGAGTCCCGGCGCAAATCGCGTTTGGCTTTCATTCGGCCAGCGGTCCAGGCGGCCGCGGCAACCAGCCCCATGGGCAGCAGCTTCATCTTGCGTTTCGGACTGGTTGACGGATCCGCTTCCATATCCTCCAGCGGGTCGCCACCGTGCTTGATCCGGATCTCCTGGGCCTGGACTAGGTCCTTGTACGAGGCCAGTTCCTGCTTCGCTATCAAAGTGTCATCGCGCAGCGGAAGCAGCACATCATCAACGGCCGGCATGCCGGTACGCAGCTGGCGGAGGCGGATGAATTCGATATCCACCAAGGCCCCGAGGAGCAAAGCGATATTGCTGATCCAGCAAGCAAGGACCAGGATGATCACGCCGCCAATGGTTCCATAGGTGGCGGAGTAGCTGGCGAACTGCGAAACGTAGATGCCGAAGCCGAAGACAGAGAGCCCCAGGATTACCAGAGCGGTCAGGGTGCCGGGCGAGAACCAGCGGAATTTCGTCGGCTTGACGTTGGGGGTGAAGTAGTAGAGCAAGGCCAGAACCAGCAGCAGCATGATGAGCATCAATGGCGGCTTTGCGATATTCAGCATGAGCACGAAGCTGTCGCCCATGCCGATGATGTTGCCGATTGCGCGGGCGACGGAGCCCGAAGTCAGCAGGAGCACCAAGGTTACGACGGCAACGAGCATGATCAGCACGGTGATCAGGAACATTTGCGGGCGGCGCTTCCACTGCGGGCGGCCTTCCGGTGCACCGTAAAGCCGGTTCAATGCGCGGCTGAATGCCGTGACATAGCCAGAGGTACTCCACAAGGCGCCGAGTGAACCGACGAGGATTGCCCAGAATGTTCCGCTGGCCTGGGATGCCAAGCCTGCGAGCAGCTGTTCGGCGGTGTCGAGCAGCTGCTGCGAGTCGCCGCTTGCCGATTCACCGTTCGGCGCGAGACTTTGTTCCAGCAGCTCCATGATCCATTTGGTGCCGCTTTCGCTGGCACCGGCCAAGGACAGCAGCGAAATCAAGGCCAAGAGGCCGGGGAACATGGCAAGGACCATGAAGTAGGACAGAGACGCCGCTATATCCAGCCCGTCATTGCGGAAGAATTCCCGCAGGGCACGGGGATAGCAGCTCAAGGACTCCTTGAACCGTTCTTTCGTCATGCTGTTTCCCAGTGGCATCGAGTTCCCCTGTCTGACTGATGAAATCAAACCTACAGTTCCGGCTTCTTGAATCACATTACCTAAGGGCAATTTAGTTGACACGTTGCTGGAACTGCGTGGTGTGTTTATTGCACGCTGAGATCTTGAGGGCGTTGAGAGCCGAGGGGATCTGCCGGGGAGAAATTGCCTCGTTCCGAATGCCGTGCATGCTGCGTAGCGGATCCAGATTGTGCAGCTTCGTCGATGCGGAAAAGCAGCCTTGAAGGGTGCTGGAAACCGTCCGTGAGTGGATTGCAAGCTATATCACAGTGTCCCGATAAATATCCACTTCATCCGAGTAACATTTTCGTCGCTTGATCAGGGGTTCGGAGCGATTTCGCGGCCAGATTTTAAATTTTTTTCTGACCAATTGACCTGTATTTACGGGGTTTCTGACCGTTTCCTGAGTTGCGAGGGTGGTGGGTTGGTGCGTTATGGTCTTTCATAACGTTTCGATAACACTCGCAGTGTTATGGGGAAACAGGTACTGCCGGGACTTCCAAACCGCTCGCCAGGGCAGTATTTAATCAAAGTCGAAATGCGACGCTGAGCGGTGCACGAGGATGGTCTAGGAAGACCTGAGCGCGGGAAGAGCAACTGGAGAATCATGATCCAGCAGAAGACTAAGAACTTGATCCGTCGCGGTGGAGCCTCGCTGGCCGCCGTAGCAGTTGCCGGCACCGCAATCGTTGCCGCAACCGCACCAGCAAACGCCGCAAGCACCTGGGACAAGCTGGCCCAGTGCGAGTCCGGTGGCAACTGGTCGATCAACACCGGCAACGGCTACTACGGTGGCCTGCAGTTCTCGCTGTCCACCTGGAAGGCGTTCGGCGGCTCGGGCATGCCGCACCAGGCTTCGAAGGCCGAGCAGATCCGCATTGCAACCAAGGTCCAGGCATCGCAGGGCTGGGGCGCATGGCCAGCATGTACTGCAAAGCTGGGCATCAGCGGTTCCCCTTCGGGTTCCTCGACTCCGCAGAAGCAGGCTCCGAAGCAGCAGGCAGCCCCTAAGCAGCAGGCCGCACCAAAGCAGCAGGCAGCTCCGAAGCAGCAGTCGGCACCGACCCAGAAGCAGGCTCCTAAGCAGCAGGCAGCTCCAAAGCACGCTGCTCCAGCTCCGAAGGCACCAGTGTTCAACATTGATGTGACCGACTCGGGCAAGGACTACACCGTCAAGTCGGGCGACACCCTGGCCAAGATTGCCGACAAGCTTGGCGTCAAGGACTGGCGTGGCCTGTTCGTCTTGAATGACGACCAGCTGTCCAACCCCGACTACATCATGGTTGGACAGACCCTGAACGTTCCAGCGAACTAATTTCGCTGAGCTTCCGAAAACCCGCATCGCGTACTTCTGCGCGCTGCGGGTTTTCTGTATTGAAGCGGCCGGCAGCGGAACGGTGGTCTTGCAGGTATAGGCTGAGCAGCATGCTGCATTCCGAAGAAGAGCGCGCGTCCATGGAGCACGTCCTGGGCTCTGGGTTCCATGAGCATCAGTTGCTTGAGACAGCAGGCAACTGGCCCGTTTCCGGGCCCATAGCCTGGTGGGGTGGTCCTCTGGATGTGGAGCAGCTCGCGGCACGATCCGTCGGGTTGGTCTGCTCTGCACTCAATGCGCTTGCTACTCCGCCACTGCGGGCGGCATCAGCGACGGCGGACATCGCAGCTGCTTTTGCGTCCTCTGCCCACCTGCGGATCGCGGGGGAGAGTACGCAGGGTTTTGCCCCGCACTCGCGCTTCTACCGAACAGCCGATGGCTGGATCAGGACGCACGCGAATTACCCTCATCATGAGAGTGCGCTCAAATCTGCATTAGGGATGTCCTCGGGTAGCGGCATAGCCGATGCGCTGGCAGGCCTGCCTGCACATGATGCCCAGGAGCGCATCGTGGCGGCCGGCGGCGTTGCCGCGCGGGTGCGATCCCGGCAGCAGTGGCTCAGCTCCGCCGAGGGCAAGGTGGCAGGCAACGGGCACTGGGCACAGTTCAGCATGCGTCCGCTCGCTTCGGCACTGTTTTGGAAATATGATCCGCGTGCGGGATTGCCCCTTCAAGGGTTGAAAGTCCTGGATCTCACACGGGTGATCGCCGGACCCACCGCCACCAGAACCCTCGCGGCCTTCGGTGCCCAGGTCTTGCGCGTGGACGGTCCGCGGCTTCCGGAACTGCCTTGGCAACATGTCGATACCGGGTTCGGCAAGCGCAGCACGGTGCTCGATGCGAAGAGCGCAGCGGGGCGGGCAAAGATCCATGAACTGCTGCAGGATGCCGATGCCGTCATCCTGGGCTATCGCCCCGGAGCCTTGGCCGCGGCCGGGCTTGGCCGGGATGAATTAGCCCAGCGCTATCCGCGGCTGATGATCGCTGAACTGGGTGCGTGGGGCTATTCCGGGCCCTGGGCCCAGCGGCGCGGGTTCGACAGCGTCGTGCAAGCCGCCACCGGCATTGCGCAAGCCTATAGCGGCGACGGCAGGACTCCCGGCGCTTTGCCGGTGCAAGCCTTGGATCATGCCACCGGCTACGGGCTGGCTGCTGCAATCATTGCCCTGGCTGGCGCCCGCAGCGCCCAAGGGCGAACCGGGGCGGTGCGATTCTCCTTGGCTCGGACGGCTCATGCCCTGTTCGCCTTAGATGAAGAGCGCGAATGCCCTGCTGATTTCGGCAGTGGCGTGCAGCTGCGGCAGATGGACAGTTCTTACGGAATGCTTGAATATGTTCCACCGCCCTTCAGCTTTGCAGGCCATGCAATGGATTATCCCCATCCGCCGGCGCCGTACGGAGAAAGCAAACCAGCCTGGAGCTAGGAAGCCAGCAGCGAGCGGGCGAAGTGCAGGGCCGGTTCCTTGAATGCCGAGGACAGCGTCAAGAAGCGTTCCCGGCTGTCATCGCCAGGCCACTGCGAGGGCAGCATGGATCCGGGCAAACCGGGGTCGAGGTAGGGAAGCGCGCGCCATGAATCGACCATCGCCACATATCCCCGATAGGCGCTGGATGGAGTGCTGTCGCTGGCATCGAGGGAATTGGTGTTCTCCAGGAATGCCTGATGCAGCGCGGCCAGGCGCTCAAGATCCCACCACGCACTGGCGGCCTGCCGCGGCGTGCCAGGGAAGTGAGGCTGCTGCGCAGTGAACAGCGTCGCGTGCTCTCTGGCGCCCAAAGCCATGAGCACTGCCGTGGCTTCCTCGCGCAGGTACTCGGGGAAAATCCATAACCCGGATCCCAGCATGCCTCCGCCAAGCTGCAGGAAATGCTTGCGTACCTGATGGCGCACGGAGCGCAGGCTCTCCGGCAGCGAGTAGGCGACCAGGCACCAGAGATCAGCGTCCGACATCTGCCGTGGCGTGAAGATTCTCCGGGTGCCGCGCTCGAACATCTGCTGCGCCGCGCTCGGCACGCCCAAGGTGGATGGCTGCCCGGCTTCCAGCACTCCGCGGTCGATCAGCCGGGAGATGGCGGTCTGCGCCGCAGGAGCCGAAATCCCGGCGGCCTGTGCCAGCTCCACGATGCGGGTTCGCGCCACTGGTATTTTCTCGTGCCTGATATACAGGCCGGTGATCGTCCGGATAATCGATGTCGCGCTTCCGCTTCGCGCCTCGAAATCATCGAGGCTCAGCGCGGTAAGCGAGGTGCTACTTGCCAATTTCGGTACGCACCGCGAACAGTTCCGGGAAGAAGGTCAGATCCAGGGCGCGCTTGAGGAAATCGACTCCCGAAGAACCGCCGGTGCCGCGCTTGAAGCCGATGGTGCGCTGGACGACGCGCATGTGCCGGAAGCGCCATGCCTGGAAGTTGTCCTCGACATCCACGAGGTCCTCGCAGGCCTGGTAGAAGCCCCAGCGGGTGTCCTCGGATTCGTAGATGTCCTTGAAGACCGGAACCAGCGCCTCCTGGAACGCCCATGGCTTGGTGACGTCGCGGGACAGCACTTCGTCGGGAATGCTGTAGCCATGGCGGGCCAAGGCGGCCAGGAAGACGTCGTAGAGGCTTGGTTCGTGCAGCAGCTTGGACAGCAGCTCGTGCGCCTTGGGATCTGCCTCGTGGACCTTGAGCATGCCTTCATGCTTATTGCCCAGGATGAATTCGACGGCACGGTACTGGAAGGACTGGAAGCCGGAAGACGAGCCGAGGAAATCGCGGAACTGCGCGTACTCGCGCGGCGTCAGGGTTGCCAGCACCGACCACTGCTCGGTCAGGGTCTTCTGGATGTGCTTGACCCGGGCCAGGCATTTCAGCGCCTTGCCGAAGTCGTCGACGCCCAGCAGGCGGCGAGCCTCGATGAGCTCGTGGAGCATGAGCTTGAGCCACAGTTCGCTGGTCTGGTGCTGGATGATGAAGAGCATTTCATCGTGGTGCTCGGGAACGCTGACCGGATGCTGCGCGGACAGGATGCGGTCAAGGTCGAGGTAGCTGCCGTAGGACATCGTGTTCTTGAAATCGGTGCGGACGCCTTCTTCGATTTCGCGCTGGTTCTCGGTCTGGGGCTGCGGGGTGCTCATACGCTGATGTTATCAATAACATTGCGATCGTCACAATACTGAAAAATACGGCTCCCGCTACGAGCCATAATGTTTTTCGGCAAATGGGAATACCTCGGGCGCCCCCGCCGTTGATACATGCATACGCATATAAATCGTGAAAGGCAGGAACCGTGAGCAAGTCAGTAGTCGTCATCAGCGGTGGACTGGGAACCCCATCAAGCTCCTCGCTGCTCGGTGGGCAAATCGGACAGAATATTGCCACCCAGCTGGCTGCCGCTGGTGTGCAGGCCGACGTGGCCAATATCGAACTGCGTGAGCATGCTGGTGAGATCACGAACAACATGCTCACCGGTTTCGCCGCCCCGGGCCTGCAGAAGGTCATCGATGCGGTAGTGGGTGCCGACGTGCTCGTGGCAGTGACCCCGGTCTTCACCGCCTCGGTCTCCGGCCTGTTCAAGTCCTTCCTCGATATCCTGGACCCCAAATCGCTGAGCGGGAAGCCGGTCGTGCTCGCCGCCACCGCGGGAACCCAGCGCCACCAGCTCGCCATTGACTACGCCATGCGCCCGATCTTCTCCTACCTGCGGGCGCAGATCATGCCGACCACAGTCTTCGCGGCCTCCGAGGATTTCGGCGGGCAGGGACTGTCCGGCACGCTGGCCGATCGCGCTCGCCGGGTTGCGCGGGAAGTCGTCCTGGCACTGTCGCTGAGCGAAGGCGAACTATCCGCGGACGCGGATTTGGGCGACACCCGTTCCATCGCCCCATCGGTCAGCGAATTCGCCGATCCCGATGACGAGCTCACCTCATTGCCGTTCGAAGCGCTGCTGGCGAACCTCAAATCCGGTTCCTGAGCCGGCCTGCTTCCATCATTCTGGCCCCGTTGTCCTGCATCCATTCGGAGTGCTTGGGAGCGGGGCCAATTTTCTTCACCCATGCTTTCTTCCGCAGTGGCATCGAATTGCCGTGAAAGCGAAGCAATATGTTAGTACGATGTGCCATCAATACCGAACCTCGGTACGATCAAGAACCGTGAGCTAAGTCATTTCTCCGAGATGACGGCAGCTGAACGAGGTTTGAAGAGTAGTGAAAGGTGTAGCCGTCGATGCTATCCGAGGAAACAATCACGGCCATTGCCGATGAGCTGGTCCAGGCCGGCGAGACGCGGACTCCGGTGCCGCGCCTGACCGCGCGTTACCCAGAAATGACGGTAGAGGATTCCTACCGCGTCCAGAACCTGTGGCGCCAGCGGTCCGAAGCGGCCGGCCGTGTGCTGGTAGGCCGCAAGATCGGCCTGACCTCCCGCGCCATGCAGATGGCTACCGGAATTACCGAGCCTGACTACGGGATCATTTTCGACGACATGGTCTACGATTCCGGCGCCAAGCTGAAGTGGGAAGACTTCACCGGCGCCCGCGTGGAAATGGAACTGGCCTTCAAGCTCAAGAAGGATATCGAAGGCCCGCGGGCCAATATCTTCGATGTGCTCGACGCTACCGAATACGTCATCCCGGCCCTGGAAATCCTCGATGCCCGCGTGGAGATGGAAGGCCGCACGATCGTGGACACCATCAGCGACAACGCGGCCATGGGCGCCATGGTGATCGGCGGCAACCCGGTCAAGCCCGAGAGCATCGATCTGCGCTGGGTCTCCGGCATCTTGTTCAAGAACCAGACCGTCGAGGAAACCGGCGTCGCAGCCGGTGTGCTGAACCACCCCGCCGCTGGCGTGTACTGGCTGGCCAACAAGATCGCCCCGCACGGCGACAAGCTCAAGGCCGGGGAAATCATCCTTGCCGGTTCCTTCACCCGCCCCATGTGGGTCAACGCCGGGGACACCGTCTTTGCCGACTACGGACCGTTGGGAACTGTGACATGCCATTTCGAGTAGAGCCGGATCCGTCGCTGAAGGACGCGCTCAAGGACGCCGACCACTCGCTGGCCGGCATCTGGGTCTGCTCGGTCTCCCCGCTGGTCGCCGAGATCTGCGCAGGCGCAGGCTTCGATTGGCTGTTCATCGACGGCGAGCATTCGCCCAACGACCTGCAGAACATCCTGGCCCAGCTGCAAGCGGTGCGAAGCTACCCGGTAGTGCCGGTGGTCCGCCCTGCGGTCAACGACCCGGTGACCATCAAGCAGTTCCTGGACCTGGGCGTGCAGTCGCTGATCATCCCGATGGTCAACGACGCCGAGCAGGCCGCGGCTGCCGTTGCCGCCTGCCAGTACCCGCCCAAGGGCGTGCGCGGCGTCGGTTCCGCGCTGGCCCGCTCGGCCCGCTGGAACCGCATCCCCGACTACCTGGCCCGTGCCGACGAGACCATCACCATCATGGTGCAGATCGAAGCGGATGAAGCGGTGCGCAACGTCGAGGACATCGTCGCCACCGAAGGTGTCGACGGCATCTTCATCGGCCCATCGGACCTGGCCGCCTCCATGGGAGTGATCGGCCAGCAGAGCCACCCGGACGTGGTCGCCGCGGTGCTCAAGTCCATCAAGGCGGCCAAGGCCGCGGGCAAGTATGCCGGGGTGAACGCCTTCGACCAGAAGAGCGCCCGCGAATACATGGCTGCCGGCGCGGACTTTGTCGGCGTGGGCGCCGATGTGGCGTTGCTGGCCCGCGCCACCGAAGCGCTGGCCGCAAGCTTCTCCTCCGAAGCGCAGGGCGCCACCCCGGACAGCTACTAGCCCGGGCGTTCTAGGCAACCCTTCAGCTCATCATTGCGCGTCGATCGAGGCCGGTCGGCGCCAATGGTGGCACCATTGAAGATGATGAGCCGCGAAAAGAAACCCATGAAGGCAGTGATGTTGCGCCTGCGCAACGGCTGGCCAATGCCCCTGGCGTTGCAGGGGGTCTTCGAGATACTGCAATCCGTGGTCTTTTGCCTTGCCCTGATCACGCTGCCGCTGGTCGCCGTCTATTTCAGCGGGGGCTTTCTGGAAGACTCCTTCGAGGCGATCCTGCAGTTCGGCGGCCTCATCTGGCTGCTCGTCCACGGCGTGCCGGTGGAGATCCTGAATCTCGGTCCCGAAGCGGACCCCAGCTCGGTGACCGGATGGCTCACGCTGATCCCCCTGGGGCTGTCGCTGGTGCCCTTCCTGTTCTGCCTGCGTGCCGGGCGGCGCATCGCCCGCGCATCCTACACCGACCAGCTCTGGCAGGGGCTGGCCGGAGCCTTCCTGGCCTACGGGGCCATCGGCACCGGCATCGGTTTCCTTGCCAATAATTCCTATGCGCGGGTCAATATCCTTGCCGCCGCCTTCATCCCGCTGATCATCGCCCTGCTGGGCCTGATTATCGGCGCGCGCCGAGAAGCCGGCTCCTGGGCCCGCCTGTTCGGTGTTGACACGGCCGCCTATATCCAGCGGATCTCGCCGCATCGCCGCTGGGCCGGATCCTACGTCTGGCATGTCATCGTTGCCGGATTCCTCGGCTATGTGGCCGCCGTGGGAATCTCCGGGTTGCTGCTGACCATCAACCTCGGTGTGCACTGGACCGATGTCGCCAACGTGTCCCAGGAGCTGCGCCCGGGACCGATCGGCTCGGCAGCGCTGACCCTGGTGCAGCTGTCCTTCATCCCGAATGCGGTGTTCTGGGTCTTGTCGTGGATCAGCGGCGGCGGGTTCAGCATCGGCACCGGCAGCACCCTGTCCACCCTGGAAACCACGGTGGGCCCGCTGCCGTCGATTCCAATGCTCGCGTCCCTGCCCTCCGGGGACATGGCGCACCAATGGCTGTTCCTGCTGATCCCGGTGGCCGCAGGCATCGTGGCCGGCTGGTACTTCCTGCGCGTGGGCGAGAACCACCTCGAAGACTGGTTTGCCCGCAGGATTCCCTTCAATGCCTTGTCGCTGGGGGCCTCGACCGCATGCTTGGCGGTCTTCACCGGGGTCGTGACCGGGCTGCTGAGCCTTGCCGGTTCCTGGCTCTCCTCCGGTTCCCTGGCCATCGGCCGGCTGGTCGAGATCGGCCCGAACATGTGGGCCACCGCCGGCGCCCTGGCACTGCAAATCGGCTTGGGCACCGCCATCGGGTACCTGATTGCCCCGCTCTTCGAAACCGACCCGGTGCTCGAAGGCTAGGTCAGGCTGGCCAGCACCAGCGGGTCGCCCTCGGGGCGGTTGATGGTGATCTGTCCCAGCGTCGCGGCGGTTGATTCTTCCATCACCAGCAGCACGGAGTCGTTTTCGGTGACTACCTGGATATCCTCGGCGGCAAGCTCAGGGTGTGAGGCGCGCATTTCGGAGACGGCGTTCTGAACCGTCTCGCCGCTGATGCCGGCAGGCATCAGGTAGGTGACGATTTCCAGGCTGTTCTCGCCGCCGTTGACCTTGAGCGGAACCCCGTTCTCCACCACGTAATCCATCGTCGGGCAGGTGGTCCCGGCGATCTCGTAGTCGCCGTCCTCTTCCACCGGCTCGGGAATGGCCACCATGCACAGTTGGCCTTCGTTGCCGACCGCGACATAATGCCGGCCGAAGTCCGAGGTGGCCAGCAGGTGGCGGGTTTGCGGGTCGTAGGATTCGGTATCCTCGAAGCCCTCGGGAAGCTTGTCGTCATCGTCCTGCGTTTGCGCCAGCAGCGGCAGGTATTCCTCGGCCGAAGGGACCGGAACATCGCTTGGTTCGCTCTGGGGAGTCCCGGCCGAACATGCCGTCAGGGTGAGCAGCCCGGTGATTGCCAGTGCAGAAACTTTTCCGAAATATGCCTTTGGCATGGACGCCTGGCTCCTTACGTAGACCTGTTTTCGCGCATACGCCAAGAAGTCTAGCCAAAGGCCACAACCCATTCCATTGACCTGCTGGGTCCGTGTCGGGCACAGTTAGCTGATTTCCACACCCAGATCCCACAGGTGATGCACGAGATCATGCCAGGCATACTGGTTCAGCGTTTCCACGGTAAACGAGGCGCCGTTCGAGCGCAGGCCGCGGCGGGAATACTGCGCCGGATCCAGGCTCTCCAGTATCGCGGCGTAGCCCGCGGCATTCTTCCGCAGCAGCTCGGCGACCTGACCGGCTCCCAGCGCGTTGTAGTTTCCCGCCTCGGCCGCCTGGTCCTGGTCCCAGTTGGGGAACTCCGGTTCATCGCGTTCCAGCATCAGGGTGAAGCGCCCGGTCATCACCTCAAGCATTTCGGCGACGTGCGCCACGTACTCCTGCTCGCTCCAGCGCGCAGGGTTGGTGCGGATGGCAGCATCGGGACGTGAGAGTACCGAGATGTAGCGCTCCACGTGTCCAGGCAGCTGCTCAATGGCATCGCCCGGCGAGATGCCGCGCACGTCATAGCCGCACTGCTCGCACACCGTATCCAAGACAATTGTCCAGTCCTTGCCGTCGGGAACTATCTGGCTCATCAAGACCTCCACATCGAACTGCGCTGTTAAGGCCAGTCTATGGCCGGTACAGCACGCGGGCATCGAATATGGCGGCAGCAGAGGAAACGCAGTGCAACATTGCGTCCGGGTTCAAGGGAGGCAAGAAGCGAACCGTAGAATTGAACCCATGCGCATTGTGGTTTTGGTTTCAGGTACCGGTTCTAATCTCCAGGCAGTCATCGATGCCGTCGCCAGCGGCGAACTGGAGAACGTCGAGATCGCTGCCGTCGGCGCAGACAAGCACGGCACCTACGGGGTGGAACGCTCGGCTGCCGCCGGCATCGAGACCTTCGTGGTGAACTTCAAGGACTATGCCGACCGCGGTGACTGGAACCATGCGCTGACCGAAAAGTGCCTGTCCTACGCCCCGGACTATGTGGTGTCCTCCGGATTCATGCGCATCGTCGGCGAAGAGTTCATCAATGCCTTCGACGGCACCTACATCAACACCCACCCGGCCCTGCTGCCGTCCTTCCCGGGCGCCCACGGCGTGCGCGACGCCCTGGCCTACGGTGTGAAGGTCACCGGCTGCACCGTGCACATTGCGGATGCCGGGGTGGACACCGGTCCGATCCTGCGCCAGGAAGCCGTGGCCATCGAGGATACCGACACCGAAGAATCCCTGCACGAGCGCATCAAGGTAGTCGAGCGCCGCCTGCTCATCGCCACCCTGGCGGATCTGGCCCAAGGAAACTAGCCGGCGGCCCACCACGTAAAATTGGTGGGGAGATGAATGAATTGACACCGTTGCCCGGGCAGGCAACCGAAACCGAACTGTTCACCGACGAGGAACTGGCGACCGCGCTGAAGGTGCTCTCCGTGGTGCACACGCTGGACTCCGCGGATGAACGGCATATCGCCGTGCGCCGCGCGACCAGCAACATGTTCAAGGCCGCCAAGCGCTACCGCAAGTCGCAGAAGCGCGCCGAGGTCAGCGCCGCTGACCGCGCGCTGATCGAGCGGACCGCCACCGGCTCGCCGCAGCGGCTGGACGACGAGACCCTGGGCCTGGATCTGAGCACCCCGACCCAAGGGCAGAGTGCCGGGGAATTCCGCAAGCCGCGCGGCTGCTACATCTGCAAGCAGCGCTACACCACGGTGGATGCCTTCCACCACTATCTCTGCCCTGACTGCGCCGCTGCCGGGCGCGAACGCCGCGATGCCCGCGCCGACCTGTCCGGCAAGCGCGCGCTGCTCACCGGCGGCCGGGCGAAGATCGGCATGCATATCGCCCTGCGCCTGCTGCGCGATGGTGCCCACACCACCATCACCACGCGCTTCCCCAAGGACGCTGCCCGGCGCTTCGCCGCATTGGAGGACAGCGCGGACTGGATGCACCGGCTGCGCATCGTGGGCATCGACCTGCGCGACCCCGCCCAGGTGATCTCGCTGGCTGACCGCATTGCGGCCGAGGGCCCGCTGGACATCCTGATCAACAACGCCGCGCAGACCGTGCGCCGCACCGCGAACTCCTACCAGCAACTGATCGAATCAGAGCTGCAGCCGCTGGCCGGTGAACTGGCCTTCGGGCAGGGCGGACCTCAGCTGTGGGGCGAGGCGAACCCGCCGGCCGAGCACCCGCGGGCGCTGGCTAGCGCCTTCCGGCTGGAGGATTCCGCGCTGCTGGCCCCGAGCACGCTGGGCGGGTACGACGCGCAGCAGCTCGCGGACCTGGCGATGACCGCCGGTTCCGCCTCCCTGGAGCGCATTGCCGCGGGCACCGCCATCGATGCCGGGGGACTGGTGCCGGATGTGGTCACGGAGAATTCCTGGACCCAGATCCTCGGGGATGTGGATGCCCTGGAAATGCTGGAAGTGCAGCTGTGCAATGTCACCGCGCCCTTCCTGCTGGCCTCCCGGCTGCGCCCCGCGCTGGCCGCCTCCGAGGCGCGGCGCAAGTACATCGTGAACGTCTCGGCCATGGAAGGCCAGTTCTCCCGCCGCTACAAGGGCGCCGGGCACCCGCACACCAACATGGCCAAGGCCTCGCTGAACATGCTCACCCGCACCAGCGCCGAGGAAATGCTCGCCACCGACCGGATCCTGATGTCCGCGGTGGACACCGGGTGGATCACCGACGAGCGCCCGCACGATGCCAAGGTGCGCATGGTCGCCGAAGGCTGGCACGCCCCGCTGGATCTGATCGACGGCGCCGCCCGGGTCTACCAGCCCATCGTTGACGGCGAGCGCGGCATCGACCTGTACGGCTGCTTCCTCAAGGACTACCAGCCGTCTCCGTGGTAGGAAGCCGCGCGTGATGCGCCGGGGCTAGGACGCACCCTGTCGGCCCAGCGGCACCTCGGCGAGCACCGCCGAGCCAGCATCGCGCAGCTGGATCACCGAAATGTCGTTCAGCATCACCGGCACGGCGCCGGTCATCTGCGTCGTGCCGGTAGTTGTGGCCAGCCAAGCTCCGGCCTGCTCGGCGCTTCCCGCCGCATCCAGCACCCACAGCGAAAGCTGGCCATCGGTGGGCAGGTCGCGGCCGTCGAAATGGACTTCGGTGCCCCAGGCCTTGGCCTTCAGCCCCAGATCCACCTGCGCGCCGGTGCCGCCGCGCACCTCGTAGCTGGCATCCGTTGCCGGCGCCTGCGCGGGGAACAGCACCGGAGAGAGCCCGAGCCCCAGCGCCACCGATGCTGCCACGGCCGCTGCCAAGCCGGCGCCCTTCACGATCCTCCGGCGCCGCCGCCGCGCCCGCAGGCCATCCAGTGTTCGCTCCGGTGGTGCCTGCCCGTGCTCCGCAGTCTGCTGCGCGGGCCGCTCCATGAGCAGGGCATGGGCGGTGGCCTCGTCCAGGGCGCGCAGCCGCGGACCGATGGCGCCGAACTGCTTGGCCTCCTGCTGGCATTGCTGGCACCCGGCCAGGTGCGCTTCGAATGCCGCGTGTTCTGCCGGTGCCAACCCGCCGAGCAGGTAGGCCCCGAGGTCGATATGCTCGTTCACTTCTCCACTCCCATTTCGGCCAGGATCCCGCGCAACGATCGCAGGGCATAGTAGGCGCGGGACTTCACGGTACCCTCCGGTATCTGCAGCTCCAGAGCCGTTTGGGCCACAGTGGAACCGAAGTAATGCAGATGGACGACCACCTGCCGATGCTCAAGGCTCAAGCGCATCAGTGCTTCCTCCATCAAGATCCGGTCCAGCGCCTCGGCGATGCCGGCGGTCGAATCCCTGGACTCGGGGTCGACTTCTCCCAGCGGGATTGCCGAGATCCTCGCGGCGGCTCGGCGATGCCTGTCGATGATGACATTGCGCGCCGTGGCAAAGAGGTAGCTGCGCAGCGAACCGGTGACCTCCGGCGAGGCTCTCCAGACCCGCAGCACCGTTTCCTGCACCAAGTCGTCGGCTTCCTCCTGGCTGCGGGCCACCCGCAGCGCAAAACGCCGCAGGGCATCGCCGTGCTCGCGGTAGATATCGGAGACTATCTGCGCATCCAAGGGCACCTTCTTCTGGTTCGGCTTCCTGTGATCCAAGGCTTCACTTCCCTAGACGCAGCGCAACAGCAAATAGTTCACCCATGCCCCAAGTATGCATAAGAACTTCCCTGGCCGGTGAACCAGATCACGATTCACTGCGTCTTAGTGGGTGAAGGCGTGGCAAGCACGCTGCCCGAGAATGCGGCTGAGCCTGCATGACGAGAGGAATGACCATGGGCAAGAAGAACAGCAAGCCGTTTGCGGTTGCAATGGCCGTCCTGTGTTCCGCGGCATTGCTGCTGGCGGGATGCAGCGGCGGTACTGGTTCCGGCGATGGCGGCGGTGGCGGTTATGGTGGCGGTTATGGCGGCGGGGTAGACAGCGCCAGCGAAGCGCCAAGCGAAAGCGGGTCCGGTGCTGACTTGGGTGTTGCCTCCACCGGTTTGGGAGATGTTGTGGTGGATTCTCAGGGCATGACCCTGTACTACTTCACCAAGGATGAGAAGGGAACGTCGAGCAGCGCGTGCACCGGCGATTGCCTGGCCAAGTGGCCGATTGCCACGACCACGAGCGATGAGCCGGTCCTGGAAGGCGTCACCGGCGAAGTCGGCACCATAGAAAGCCCCGATGGCGAAAAACATCTGACGCTCAACGGCATGCCCCTGTACACCTTTGCCCAGGATGCCAAGCCCGGGGATACTGCCGGGCAAGGCGTCGGCGGGGTCTGGTTCGCGGTGGCTCCCGACGGGACGATGATCCAATAAGCAATGATCCAATAATCCCTGGCAATCATCGTCGGGAAACAGGCCGGGCCGGCACGCGAAGCTGCGTGCCGGCCCGGCTGGTGGATTCTGCGGCTACTTGGCCACAGTGAATCGCAGGGTGCGTACCTCGAACGCGCCCAGCTTCAGTGGCACTGCGCCATCGGCTAGTTCGATGCACTGCCTGTCCAGTTCGTCTTCCAGCAGGCTCACGGTGGATGCCTGCGAGATCTGCGCATTGACCCGCAAGCTGCCGCTGGCACGGCGTCCCAGGGATTCGTAGACGCGCACCACCAGATCGCCGGAGCGGTCAGCCGCCAGCTTCACGCTGGAGACCACCAATCCCTCGCCGGATATCGTAACCAGCGGGTCCATGCCTTGCGCGCCGTCGATGACGCGCTCTTCGCTGTTCAGCAACGCGCCGGCCGCAGTTGCGGTGGCCACGTCTGCGCCGATCACCAGGCCGTAGCGGTGGGTCTGCACGCCCTGGTCGGTTTCCGGGTCGGGGAAGCGCGGGGCACGCAGCAGCGAAAGCCGCATGGTCGTGGTGACCTCCGCGTCCTTGGCATCACGGGTGACATCGAAACCGTAGATGGAATCATTGACCAGCGCCGCGCCGAAGCCGGGCTCCTCGGCCAGCACGAAGCGGTGCATGGAAGTTTCGAACTTCGCCGCTTCCCAGCTGGTATTCACGTGGGTCACGCGCTTGTGGTAGCCGAACTGCGTTTCGGCAATTGCGTGCTCCGCACGGATATCCAGCGGGAAGGAGACCTTCAGGAACTTCTCGGCTTCATGCCAATCGGTGCTCTGCGAGATCTGCAGGGTCCGCGAGCCGGGAGCCAGCGACAGTTCCTGCACCAGCGTGGACTGCGAGAAGCTGCGGGCAATCGTGACGACCTGGCTGCCGTCCTCGCGCGAAGACAGCTCAAGGCTGTCGAGCTCGCGCAAGTCGGTGACCTGGTTGCGGTAGTACTTGTCCACGTCCCAGGCATCCCACATGTTCGGGAAGTCCTGGTGCAATTGCAGCAGGTTCGCTTCCTGGCCTGCGGCGATCGTTTCGCGGCCGGTGGCCAGATCCACGGCGGAGGTCAGCAGGCCCTGGGCATTGATCGCCACACGAACCAGCGAGTTCTCCAGGACATATCCGCCGTCCACGGCGGTTGCCCTGACCGGGGACGCGGCAGCAGGCTGCACCGGCTTGGCCTGTCCGAAGGCCAAGGAATTGCGGGTGAACGCTGCGCCGTTGAACGCAATCGGGGTGGATCCTTCGCCGGCCAGCTGCTGCTGGGCGGTGCGGATCAGTGCTTCGGCCTGCTCGATCACCTGCGCATAGCGGGCCACGACCTCGCGGTGCACCCACGCAATCGAGGTGCCGGGCAAGATGTCGTGGAACTGGTGCAGCAGCACCGTCTCCCACAGCTCGTCAAGCAGTTCATAGGGATAGTCGGCTCCGGTGCAGAGCGCAGCGGTGGCGGCCCACAGCTCGGCTTCGACCAGCAGCTGCTCGGTGCGCCGGTTGCCCTGCTTGGTCTGGTGCTGGCTGGTCAGCGTGGCGCGGTGCAATTCCAGGTAGAGCTCGCCGACCCAGACCGGAGGGTTGGGCAGTTCGGCCTTGGCCCGGTCGAAGAAGTCGTTGGGGTGTTCCCAGGCCACCTTCGCGCTGCCTTCCAGGTTGGCCAGGCGCTTGGCCTTGCCGGTCATTTCGCGGGTGGTGCCGCCGCCGCCATCGCCCCAGCCCACCGGCGCGATGGAATTGTTCGTGACCCGCGCTTCGCGGAACTGGCGCGATGCCTTGGCGACCTCCTCGCCGGAAAGCTGCGAATTGTAGGTGTCCATCGACGGGAAGTGGCTGAACATGCGCGAGCCGTCGATGCCTTCCCAGTCGAAGGTGTGGTGCGGGAACTTGTTCTGCTGGTTCCAGGAGATCTTCTGGGTGAAGAACCATTCGAAGCCGGCACGGCGCATCAGCTGCGGCAGGGCGGGGGAGTAGCCGAAGGAGTCCGGCAGCCAGACGCCCTTCGAGGTGATGCCGAATTCCTTGCGGAAGAAATTCTGGCCGTAGAGGAACTGGCGGACCAGCGATTCGCCCGAGGGCATCACGGTGTCCGATTCCACCCACATGCCGCCCAGCGGCAGGAAACGCCCGTCGGCTACCGCCTGCTTGACCCGCTCCCAGACTTCCGGGCGGTGGGTCTTGAGCCACTTGTACTGCTGGGCGCTGGACATGCCGTAGAGGAATTCTTCCTCGTCGCCCAGCAGCTCCACCATCGAGGAGCAGGTGCGCGAGACCTTGCGGATGGTTTCGCGCAGCGGCCACAGCCAGGCCGAGTCGATGTGCGAGTGGCCGATGGCCGAAATCTGGTGGGCGCTGTGTTCCGCCGGGGCGGCCAGGACCTCGGCCAGCTCATCGCGGGCGGCCTGCGCGGTCTGCGCGATGCGCTGCAGATCCAGCACGTCCAGGGCGTTGTCCATGGCCTGCAGGATCTGCATCTTGCGCGGCGTTTGCCCAAGCTGCTCCTGCAAATCCAGCAGCACTTCCAGATCCAGGGAGAGCTCATGCACCACGGGCTCGAAGACCGCCAGGTCCATCCGGCGGGTGGTGTACAGGCGGCGCGAGGAGGAGGTGAGGATATCGCCCTGCTCGGTGGGCAGGAACGGGTGGTAGTCGAGCAGCACCGGATTGGAGGCGGCTTCCAGATACAGGTCGATGACCTCATCGCCTTCGGCGCAGGCGGTGATTGGCACCCACTGGTTGCGCGGGTTGACCGCCTTGATGGTGATGCCATCCGGGCGGTACACCAGTCCCTCGCATTGGAAGCCGGTCATGTTGACGTCAAAGCCCAGATCAATCACCGCTTCGACGCGGCGTCCCGCCCACTGCGACGGCACCCGGCCCTGCAGGTGGAACCACGTGGTGCCCCACGCCGCGCCCCAGGGCGTCCCGACGGAGGTCGGCTGGTAGTCCAGTGCCAGGCCCTCGGCCGGGGTGACCGGCTCGCCGGGCAGCTCATGCCATGACAGATCCAGCGGCAGGGTTTCCGAATATATCGCTGGAAGGATACGCTCGGTCAGAACGCGGCGGACGCGTCCGATGGTCAGGGAAATGTCGTCGTGCATCAGGGCCTTCCGTTTGTGCGCTCCGCAGAAAATGAGCTCCCTAGCCAGACTACCGAAATATCAGGTGCTGAGCTGGTCCAACTCGCGTTCGCCAGAAGAAGGCAGGGCTCAGGCCGCGTCGTCCTCGCCGCCGGTGACATCCTGGTCGAGGGCATCGCGGACGAAATCGCCGCCCAGCGGTTCGGTATCCCAGCGAGCCAGCGACCACTGCCCGCCGGCGCCCAGCTCCAGCAGGGAGCCGCCGGTGTTCTCGATGACCAGCTGCGATGCCGCATCGGGGGACATCTTGGTGGCCCAGGCGCTGAAGACGCGAATGGCCGCACCATGGCTGAAAACCGCTGCGGTTCCAGAGTAGTCCTGCGCTTGCGCGATGGATTCCAAGGCTTTGGAATAGCGCTCGATGAAGTCGTAGCCGTTCGGCCCGCCGGGCATGTTCTGCTCCCAATCGCCGTGCATCCAGGAACGCAGGCACATGACATAGGCGGATCGCGATGCCTCATCTGCCAGCATTTCCAGCTCGCCCGCCGAGATCTCTTCGAGGCCGTCAATGATGTGCACCGGTTCTGCAATTGACTCGCTCAGCGGCTGGGCTGTGAGCTGCGTGCGGTTCAGCGTTGAGGCGTAGATCGACTGCAGCTGCCCGTTACTGAATACCTGCGGCAGGGCGCGAGCCTGGCGATGGCCCAGAGGGGTGAGACTGGCACCGGGATAGGCGGTATCGAGCTTCCCGGCAACATTCGACGGGGTTTGACCATGCCTGATGAGTTGAAAACGCATATCCCCTGCTTCCTTGGCCTAGCGGTCCTGGATCCTAGGGATAGCACGGTTTCGCGCAAACGCGGAATGGCTTCTCGCACGGAAGGAGCATTTCGATCTGGAATGATGATTTCCGCTTCGTTTCAGCACTGCCCGTCCGCTATCGTGAATTCGACAGGTGGCAAGCCGCGACCTGGAAGTTCCCCCAGATCGGAATCCGCTCATGCGTTCAGATGCTCTTCGGCGACGTGAGAACATCCTTCGAGTTGCTCGTGAATTATTTGCCGAACACGGCGCACAGATTGCAATGGAAACCATTGCAGAGGCAAGCGGTGTCGGCATCGGCACACTCTACCGGAACTTCGCTGATCGGCTGGCATTGGTTGAAGAAGTCACCCTCGTCATGCTGGAGGATATCCGCAGCGCCTCGCAGCAGGCGATCGAGCGGCTTGACGCAAATGACGCAGTGGGCTGGGATGTCCTGCTGGGCACGCTGATCGAGCAGAACCTCGGGGCGCTGAGCGAAGCCCTGGGGCTGCAGTTGCCCAAGAAGGTCAGCCCGCGCATCCTCGAAGCCCAAAACGAGGCCGCCAAGACCCTGAACTCCGCCTTGGAACTGGCCAAGAACGCCCAGCTGGTCCGCGCCGACATCTCCGGGCTGGAACTGATTGCCGCCGTCGGGTCCATGACCCGCCCGCTGCCTCGGGCCTTCAGCAACTCCCAGCCCGGCCTGGAAGAGCGCATCGTGCAGATCATGCGTGACGGCTTGCGCCCGCAACCTGCGCAGAACTAGAAAATGCCGGCACCAATGGTGCCGGCATTCGCTATTGGGGGAGAGATTCAGTCCAGTCGCAGTCCGCGGGTTTCCGGGGCGAAGCGTGCCATGAACAGGATGGCCAGCAGCACCAGCGCGGTCGCGCCGGCAAACAGCCAGCCCAGCCCCACCACGGGCCACAGCGCCGCGAAAATAAGCGGGCCGAAGCCGGCGGCAAAGCGAGACATGGTCGAGGCCCAGCCGAAGCCGCTGGCCCGCAATTCGGTGGGGTACAGCTCCGAAACGTAGGCATACAGTACCGGAATGGCGACCTGGACAATGACGCCGAACACCAGCACCCAGCCAATCGCGGCCGCCGGGACGTCCAGGTTCTGCGCGACGATGACCAGCACGAGGCCGGAGAGCGGGGCGGAGATCGCCAGCAGCCATTTGCGGCCGACCCGCTCCACCAGCAGGGCAGCCAGCACGACGCCTGCCAGGCCCATCAGCGCCATCACCGCGGTGGCGAAGAAGGAGGCGGACTGGGCCATTCCTGCTTCGGTGAGGATCGACGGCAACCAGGTCAATGCCAGGTAGTAGACCAGCAGAATGGTCATGAACAGCAGCCAGCTGGTGGCGGTGATCTTCCATGAATACCGCCACAACGAGGCCACCTGCTCCCACCAGCGTGGAGCCTTTTCCAGCTCCACCGGCTCGATCGCGTAGTCGCGCTTGGTTGCCCCGGTGCGTTCCACCAGCTGGTCGATGACCGCACGGGCTTCCGCATCCCGGCCCTTGGCCGCCAGGAACAGCGGGGACTCGGGCATGGAGCGGCGCACCAGGTACACCATGAACGCTGGCAGGATCATGACTGCCAGGATCAGCCGCCAATTATCCGCGGTGGCCATCACCCAGCCGGAGACGAAGAAGGACAGCGCCGCGCCCACCGGCCACCAGCCGTCCATGGCGGTGAGCACGCGTCCGCGCAGCTTGGCGGGCGTGAATTCGCCGACCAGCGCATAATCCACCGGGATGCAGCCGCCCAGGCCGACACCGGCCAGGAAGCGGAAGGCGACGAAGAAGCCGAAGCTCGGCGACAGCGCGCCGAGGACGGTGAACAGCGAGAACATCAGCAGCGTCAGGCTGAACGCGTTCTTGCGACCGTACCTGTCGGCGATCCCGCCCCAGAGGAACGCGCCTACGGCCATGCCCACCAGGTTGGAGGTGCCCAGCAGGGCCGCGGTGGGACGATCAAGTCCCCACTCCTGGGCGACCAGGGGAATCAACGCGCCGTTGAGCGTGACGTCCCAGGCGTCGAACATGAAGCCGAGGCCGCCGATAATGAAAATGGTGCCCTGCACCTTCCATTTGAATGGCAGCTCTTGCACGATGGTCGTGCCAGAGGGCAGGGGTGCGGAAGACACAGTGGTGCACCTTTCGGAGTGCGAGCGGAATTGGTGTGTACCGCGTGAAGCATAGCCGAAAACCGGGGTGCAGGTGTAGCTCTCTACGCTTCTTATCGCGCCGCGTCAAGGCCTGTTGCAAGCGACGGCAAGGGAGTAATCTTCGGACATGGGAGTAGATTGGACCGCTCTCGAAGAGGCTATCCGGGTGACTGCCCTTCGACACGCAGCGGAAGTGATAGCTGGACACCCGGACCAAGACTTCTATGCCATTGCCCTTCATGGCGTCAGCACCGAGGAAAGCGAAACCATCGCCATGCCCTTGCTGGCCCTGAACTCGGTGCAGGCTCTGGAACGCGACCGCCTCACCGAGTCCCGCGAGCAACTGGTGGAACGCGGCGAGGACACCGATGAGCCTGCCGACTACGAAGACCGTCCCGATGCCGAAGGCGATGGAAGCCTTGAACCTGAAACCGTCACATTGGAAGAAGATTCGCTGCTGATCTCGGATTCCGAGGACGAGGACGACGAGCTGGAAGATGACGAGGACTCCGACGGGGAAGACCTCGATGACGTCTTGGCCTCCCTGGAAGCGGACTTGGAGGAAGACGATGCGGAAAGCTTCTATTCCGATAAGTGGGAGCCCAGCGATTGGCACTGGTCATCCATTGATTTATGCGAAGACCCGGCGGCTACCCTGTGGTCTGATGCGATGACCGGGCTGGCCGCACGCGAAGGCTGGGAACCGACCATCAAGCGCTACTACCACACGCTGGTTGCGGTGGCCCGGTCCTTACGCGAGGAATTGAACGAACGGACCAAAGCCGATCTTGTGGCCTATGTCGCAGATGAGGAGCATGCCGAGAAGCTCCTGCAGCTTTGCCTGACTGACAAGCAGCTTTCCACGTATTTCCCGCAGCTTTCCGCACTATCCGAAGGGGCTTGACACGAACTGAAATTTCGGTGCCTTCGTTGGTTAGAATGTTGGCGGTGGCCTCTGCGCTGCCCGCCCCATTCATTCTCACCGCCGGGAGAAAAATTTCGTGAGTAAGACCGTGCTGGACAAAGTCGCTATCCGTCGCGCGCTGATTTCCGTCTACGACAAGACCGGCTTGGAGGAGCTGGCCGCTGGTTTGCACGCTGCAGGCGTCCAGCTGGTATCCACCGGTTCTACGGCCAAGAAGATCGCCGCCGCTGGAATTCCCGTGACCGAGGTCGAGCAGGTGACCGGTTCCCCTGAAATGCTCGACGGACGCGTCAAGACCTTGCACCCGCGCATCCACGGCGGCATCCTCGCCGACCGCCGCGTCGCCGAGCACATGGACACCCTTTCCTCGATGGACATCGAGCAGATCGACCTGGTCGTGGTGAATCTGTACCCGTTCGTGCAGACCGTCGCCTCCGGCGCCTCCCAGGACGAAGTGGTCGAGCAGATCGACATCGGCGGCCCAGCCATGGTCCGCTCGGCAGCGAAGAACCACGCCGCCGTCTCCATCGTGGTTGACCCGGCGTTCTACCCGCAGGTCATCTCCGCCGCCTCCGAAGGCGGCTTCGATCTGAAGACCCGCCAGCGCCTGGCCGCCAAGGCCTACGCGCACACCGCAGCCTACGACACCGCGGTCGCTTCGTGGACCGCCAGCCAGTTCCTCGATGAGGACGGCGACGGCGTCATCGATTGGCCAGCCTACGCAGGCGTGGCCCTGCAGCGCGCCGAGGTGCTGCGCTACGGCGAGAACCCGCACCAGCAGGCAGCGCTCTACGTGGATGAGGCCGCCCCGGCCGGCATCGCCCAGGCCGACCAGCTGCACGGCAAGCCAATGAGCTACAACAACTACGTGGACGCGGATGCCGCACTGCGCGCCGCCTACGACTTCGAGAAGCCAGCAGTTGCCGTCATCAAGCACGCCAACCCTTGCGGTGTGGCAGTGGCCTCGGATGGTGCTGCAGACCCGATTGCCGACGCGCACCGCAAGGCGCACGCCACCGACCCGGTATCCGCATTCGGCGGCGTGATTGCCGCCAACCGCACGGTCACCAAGGAAATGGCCGAAACCGTCAAGGGCATCTTCACCGAAGTAGTCATCGCCCCGGACTTCGAAGAGGAAGCAGTACAGATCCTCTCGGCCAAGAAGAACATCCGCCTGCTGGCCCTGCCAGATGGCTATGGCCGCAACAAGAACGAATTCCGCCAGGTCTCCGGCGGCATGCTGGTCCAGGCAGGCGACAAGATCGACGCCGAGGGCGACAACCCGGCGAACTGGACCCTGGCTGCCGGCGAGGCGGCTGACGCCGCGACCTTGGCAGATCTGGAATTCGCCTGGAGCGCCGTGCGCGCCGCGAAGTCCAATGCGATCCTGCTGGCCAAGGACGGTGCCGCCGTGGGCATCGGCATGGGCCAGGTCAACCGCATCGACTCCTGCAAGCTGGCAGTGGAGCGCGCCAACACCTTGGGCGTGCAGATCGAGTCCGGCGCGGATGCCGCCGGCGGTGCCGAAAACGCTGATGGCGCAGCTTCCGAGCAGCGCGCACAGGGCGCTGTTGCCGCTTCGGATGCGTTCTTCCCGTTCGCCGATGGCCTGCAGATCCTGATCGACGCCGGCGTCAAGGCTGTTGTGCAGCCAGGCGGCTCGGTACGCGATGAGGAAGTCATCGCGGCCGCGAACGAAGCTGGCATCACCATGTACTTCACCGGTGCACGCCACTTCTTCCACTAGGAACTAGCCACGCCGTTTCGGGCCGTGCAGCCAGCGCTTGCCGCGCTGGCTGCACGGCCCGCGGCGCTTAATGGATATCTGCACGGCTGAGGCACGGACCACCACCGCATCGGGAGCAGCCGGAATCGGTCTGCCTTCGCCTATTCCCAGCACCAGGCTTTGCTGCGGTTCTCTGTCGTTTAGAACAACAGAGCTCCCGTCGTTACGTTTCAGTCTGCAAGGAAACTTGCTTATACAGCTATTTTGACTACTTGTCTAACAACTCTTGTCCCGCATTATGGGACAACAGTTGTATCGAACCGGCTCTCCTTGGTGATGGCATGGAATGCAGGTGGCGCGCCAGGGCGAGACTGCCTGAACCTTATCCCCGATACCGAAACCAACGGTGACTATCGATGGATCGTTCTCGGGCGACTCGGTAAAATTGAGTAGGGCAACTTTCATGGAAGGAGCCGACCTTGGCCGAGAAGTTTGATATCGAGGAACGCTGGCCGGAACTGTTTACGCAGCTCGACGCCAACCAGCGTAATGCCATTCGTCAGGCGCTAGCCTCAGCTTGGCACGAGGGATGGGTTCCCAACCGCGAGGGCGTAGAGAACCTGACCGACGTTGCCCGCGGCGCGATCGACAATGCTGAGTATTTGCGTCGTGTGCGTGAGGCTGCTCACCGTGCCTCATCGGAGTCCACTGCGGGCAAGGGCTAAATAAGAGAGTTGGGTTCCGGGGAGTTGGCCTAAGCCAATAGCTGCGGGGGACATTCTTCAGTTGATCGAGATCCGGCTCGGCCGCCATCCTCGCCAAAATATTTTCCCAATCTGCCGATAATTGTTCGACTTCAGAGAACCAAACGCGTCCTAACGCGGAAGCAACGTCAGTGCCTGAAGTCATGACCTAAAGAGCCCCGCCCTAGGTGGACGATGCCTAATATTCCAAGCGGAAGCACTGCGAAATAAAAAAATTTGTCGTTGGCGTCTAACCGCGGCAAGCTCGGGACGGCTACGAGCTATTGCGCTATTTTGTGCTGGTGAAGCGGGATTTTTCTTCAGACGCCAAC
Source organism: Glutamicibacter sp. ZJUTW (assembly GCF_008370855.1). NCBI lineage: Bacteria > Bacillati > Actinomycetota > Actinomycetes > Micrococcales > Micrococcaceae > Glutamicibacter > Glutamicibacter sp. ZJUTW. Next base: position 687,963 of record NZ_CP043624.1, read on the forward strand.
CGTTGGTGCTGAATCACTAATCGCCGCAGCTGCTCTGCGTGTTGTGTCCGGCAGGTAAATTGTTCAACAACCTGTTGCCAAAGTTGTTCAACAACCTGTAAAGTCGTCTCCATCATATTGACCTTGTGACGGTTGTCACCACTATCGCATTGGAACGTCAGCATGGCACTTCCTGAGTCAACATCCCAAACCAGCAAGGCACGGCGCACAGCGCTGCTCGGTGCCATGTTCCTGATGGCCACCAGCGCCATCGGCCCGGGCTTCATCACCCAAACCACAGAGTTCACGGTACAAATTGGCGCGGCCTTCGCCTTCGCCATTGTCGTCTCCATCCTCGTGGACATCGCCGTCCAGCTGAATGTTTGGCGCGTCATCGGCGTTTCCGGCATGCGTGCCCAGGAACTGGGCAACAAGGTCCTGCCGGGCATCGGCTGGTTCCTGGCCGCGCTGGTCTTCATCGGCGGCATGGTCTTCAATATCGGCAACATCGCCGGTACCGGCCTGGGCCTGAACGCCATGCTTGGCGTTGACGCAAAGATCGGTGGCGCCATCTCCGCGGTCGTTGCCATCTTGATCTTCCTGTCCAAGAAGGCAGGCATGGCCCTGGACCGCATCGTGGTGATGCTCGGCGCCGTCATGATCCTGCTGATGCTGTACGTGGCAATTGTGGCAGCCCCTCCGGTGGGCGATGCGATCCGCAACGTGGTGCTCCCCGAGAAGATCGACTTCCTGATCATCACCACCCTGATCGGCGGCACCGTCGGCGGCTACATCACCTACGCCGGCGCCCACCGCATGATCGATTCGGGCACCTCAGGCGTGGAGCACGTCAAGGCGATCTCCAATACCTCCACCCTGGCGATTATCGTCACCGGCATCATGCGCGTGCTGCTCTTCCTTGCGATCTTGGGCGTTGTGGCCGGTGGCGTCGCATTGACCAGCGACAACAAGGCGGCTGAGGCCTTTGGCCACGCGGCTGGCCCGATCGGCATCCGTGCCTTCGGCGTCATCCTCTGGGCTGCCGCACTGACCAGCGTGATCGGTGCCGCCTACACCTCGGTTTCCTTCATCACAAAGCGCACCACCCCGGAGCGCACCCGCAACCTGATCACCGTGGCCTTCATCGTGGTCTGCGGCATCATCTACATGTTCCTGGGCCAGGCGCCAGCAACCCTGCTGATCTTTGCCGGAGCCTTCAACGGCCTGATCCTTCCCGTGGGATTCGCGGTGCTGCTCTGGGTCGCTTGGCGCCGCCGCGATCTGATGCACGGATACAACTACCCCAAGGTCCTGCTGGTCATCGGCGCCTTGACCTGGCTGCTCAGCGTCTATCTCGGCTGGAACTCGATTTCGGGTCTGGCAGCACTCTGGAACAGCTAGGAGAAAGGCAATCATGAAGGACTTATCGAGCCTCGGGCAGGCGGAACGTGCGGCCATGGCCCCGAGCGAGGCCCGCGAGCTGTTCCGTGCCGGACAGGTGCTCCCGACCGCGGGAATCAGTGCCGGATACGCGCAGGCAAACCTGATCATCGTTCCCCAGGAGCTGGCTTTCGATGTGCTGCTCTTTGCCCAGCGCAACCCCAAGTCTTGCCCGATCCTCGGTGTCCTGGAAGCCGGGCAGACCAGCAACGAGTTGCTGGGAGGCGGAGATATCCGCACCGACGTGCCGAAGTACATGGTTTACGAAAACGGGGTCAAGGTGGCTGAACCCACCGACCTGTCCGAGTACTGGCGTGATGATCTGGTGACCTTCATTGTCGGCTGCTCGTTCACCTTCGAGAGCGCATTGATGGAAAGCGGCATTTCCATCGCGCATATCGACCAGGGCGTGAACGTGCCAATGTACAAGACCAATATCCGCTCGCAGTCGGCCGGAGCGATGTCAGGTCCGATGGTGGTCTCCATGCGCCCGATTCCTGCCTCGCAGGTGGCCGACGCGGTGCGGATTACCTCCCGCTATCCGGCCGTTCACGGGGCGCCGGTGCATATCGGGAACCCGGAAGAGCTGGGCATCAAGGATTTGGGCGCACCGGACTTCGGCGATGCAGTGCAGATCCCGGAAGGGACGATTCCGGTGTTCTGGGCCTGCGGTGTCACTCCGCAGGCGGCAGTGATGGAGTCCCGCCCGGCGTTGGCCATCGGCCATGCGCCAGGGCACATGCTCATCACGGATATCAGGGATTCCCAGTACCAGGTTCCCTAGCCCCCATAGACTGGACGCGGCGGCCTTCCCCCAGAGGCTGCCGCGTTCATTTTTTAAGTGGTCCGCTGCTGTACCCAGGTCTGGACTTCAGCAAGCAGCTCCTGCTTGGATGCTTCATCCAGGAAGGTGGATTCAAAGGAATTGCTCGCCAGCGTGGCCAGCTGCTCGGTGCTGAAGTTGAAGCTTTCCATGAGCGAGGCGAAGTTGGCATCCATGTATCCGCCGAAATAGGCAGGGTCATCGGAATGCACCGAAACCTTCAGGCCTTTTTCGAGCATCTGCGGCAGCGGATGGTCTGCCATGGTGTCCACTGCCCGCAATCGGATGTTGGACAGCGGGCAGACGGTCAACGGCATCTGCTCCTCGACCAGGCGCTGGACCAGCGCCGGGTCATCCAGGCAGCGGATGCCGTGATCCACGCGCTCAACCTTCAGCAGGTCCAGCGCTTGCCAGATGTAGTCTGCCGGTCCTTCCTCGCCCGCGTGGGCTACGACGTGCAGACCGTGGGCGCGGGCGTAGTCGAAGACTTCCTGGAACAGTTCGGGCGGGAATCCCAGCTCCGAGGAATCCAGGCCGATGCCATCGATGTCGTGCTTCTCGGCGACCAGCAGCTTCATCAAGTCCATTGCTTCGGCCGCCGGGGCATGGCGCCAGAAGCAGGCGATGAGCTTGTGGGAGATTCCCCAGCGCTCCAGCCCCACATTCAGGCCGGCACGGATGCCGGCAATGACATCGCCCAGGCCCAGGCCGCGCTGGATGTGGGCCTGCGGGTCGAAGAACAGTTCCACATGGCGCACGCCCGAGTCATGGGCGCGCTGCAGGTAGGCCAGAGTAATTTCACGGAAGTCCTCAGCCGTGCGCAGCACCACCATGTTCTCGTAGAACAGGTCGAGGAATGACTGCAGATTGCTGAATTCGTATTTTGCGCGCAGCTGGTCAACGGAGGCGTACGGCAACTCGACACCGTTCTTTGCCGCTAGCTCCATGATCATCTCTGGCTCCAGCGTTCCTTCAAGATGGATATGCAATTCGGCTACGGGCAATTTCACGGACTCAGCGACCTTCCAAGCTGGGGAGAACGTCCTAGGCCGTAATGAAACGGCGACGGCACGCAATGGTTTCGTTAAACCATACGTCGGCTATCTATGTGCTTGCTTGGGTTGTGGTTGGCTCAGCGGCAGCAGCTGGAAAGGCATCCAGCTGCTGCTCGCGTAGGGAGGCAAGGACACCGAAAATACATCGTGGAACCGCATGGAACGGTGGCTGCAGTGGAGAATACCCGCGAAGATCCCGGAATTCGCGTCTAGGGCCACAGCGGAAGATGCGCGCTGCAGCGTCGACGGATTGAATTCTGGAAACACGGATCCACCCGCAGGCCAGTGGGAAAATCCAAAGGCGAATGAGAGGGAAATCGCAGGCAGGAAAGGCAATGACCAGCTGGAAAGCTAGTTGGAGCGATCCTCGATGTGCCTGAGCAATTCGGCTTCAGCGGTGTCGAGATAGTCGCGCAAGGTCTGTGCAGCTTCCATGCGTTTTCCAGCGCGCAGCAAGTCCAGCAGCTGCGCATTGCGCTCTACGTAGTGCGAATGGAAATCCGGGGCATCGCTCATGGCATGGAAGACCAGGCGCATGCGGGCCAGCACACGGCCCATCAGCTCCTGGAGCAGGTCGCTATCCGAGGAGGCCACCAGCTGTTCGTGGAATGCCTGGTTGGCGCTGGCCATCCGCGGCACATCGCCAGCAGCTAGTCCGGCTCGCGCCTCGGCGATGATCTCTTCCAGCCGGTCCACGTCCAGGCCTTCACCCCAGGCCAGGCAAGCCGGTTCGACGGTGCGGCGCACCGCATAGATTTCCCGTACGTCATCAGCATCCGGCGAGGCCACGAAAACACCACGGTTGGGGATGCGGGTGATGATCAGCTCGCTATTGAGCAAGGTGAAGCTTTCGCGCAAGGTATTGCGCGAAAGCCCCAGCGATTCGGCCAAGGCCTGCTCGGAAAGCTTGTCCCCGGGCAGCAGCTCGCCTTCGGCGATGCGGCGGCGCAACACGCTTGCCGCCCAAGGTCCACTGTGCGCGTGGGGAGCCTTGGATTGCTGCGAGATGCTGTTCGTGGCGTTCATGCTTCCAATTTATCCCAACTGGCCTGTGCCGTTGGACGGCGTGGCCACGACGCTAGCCGATGGTGCCCAGGGTGTCGCCGCGGCGCAGAGCCGCCCCGGCGCCCAGATCCGCGGCCTGGAAGATGCCACCGCGGTGCGCGGTGATGGTGGATTCCATCTTCATCGCCTCGACAATGGCTACGCTCTGCCCTTCGGTGACCTCGCTGCCATCTTCCACGGCGAAGCGGACCAGGTTCCCGTCCATGGTGCTGCGTACCGCGGCGGCATCCACTGCTCCGCCATCCTCATCCTGCTGCGCGGCGGTGCCGCCCCCCGAGGTATTGCGCAGGGCATTGGTCAGCGCCGCGGGAAGACCCAGCTGGACTGCCTTGCCATCGAGCTCAATGGTGATGGTCTCGCGGCTGGTGTCGCGCTGGTCCAGATCCATTTCGTCACTAGCTTCGACTTCGTTGAGGAACTCGTCCTCGATCCATGTGGTGTAGACACCCAGCGAATCGCCGTTGAACGCCTCATGCTCGATCACTGCACGGTGGAAGGGCAAGACCGTGGGGACCCCGGCAATGCTGATTTCCTCCAGGGCCAGGCGGGCCCGGCGGATGGCCTGGTCGCGGTCGGCACCGCGCACAATCAGCTTGGCGATCATCGAGTCGTAGTACGGAGGAATGACCGAGCCGCTGCGCACGCCCGAGTCCACGCGCACGCCGGCCCCGGTTGGCGCTTCGAAGCGCTCAACGGTGCCAGGTGCCGGCAGGAAGCCGCGGGCCGGGTCCTCGGCATTGATGCGGAATTCGATGGCATGGCCGGTTGGCTGCGGGTCCTCGGTAATGGACAGCGGCAGGCCGTCGGCGATGCGGAACTGCTCGGCGACCAGGTCCACCCCTGAGGTCTCCTCGGTGATCGGGTGCTCCACCTGCAAACGGGTGTTGACCTCCAGGAAGGAAATCAGCCCGTCCTGGGCCACCAGATATTCCACGGTGCCGGCCCCGACATAGCCGGCTTCCTTGCAGATCGCCTTGGCGGACTCGTGGATCCGGGCGCGCTGCTCATCGGTCAAGAACGGTGCCGGAGCCTCTTCCACCAGCTTCTGGTGGCGGCGCTGCAGCGAGCAGTCGCGCGTGCCGACCACCACCACGTTGCCGTGGGTATCGGCCAGCACCTGCGCCTCGACGTGGCGCGGCTTGGACAGGAAGCGTTCCACGAAGCACTCGCCGCGGCCGAAGGCCACGGTGGCCTCGCGGGTGGCGGATTCAAAGGCATCGGAGATCTCCTCCATGGCGTTGACAATCTTGATGCCGCGGCCGCCGCCGCCGAAAGCGGCCTTGATGGCCACCGGAACGCCGTGCTCTTCGGCGAAGGCGCGCACCTCGCTGGCATCGGCCACCGGGCCGTCGGTGCCGGGGGCCAGCGGGGCGCCGGCGCGGACCGCGATCTGCCGGGCGGTGACCTTGTTGCCCAGGGCCTCGATGGCTTGTGGCGACGGGCCGATCCAGCTCATGCCGGCATCGATGACGGCCTGGGCGAAGTTCGCGTTCTCCGAGAGGAAGCCGTACCCCGGGTGCACGGCGTCGGCTCCACTGCGCTTCGCGATGTCGATGATCTTCTCGATATCCAGGTAGGTCTCGGCCCCGGTGGAACCGTGCAGCGGGTACGCCTCGTCGGCGCGGCGCACGTGCAAGGCGTCAGCATCCGGATCAGAGTAGATGGCTACCGAAGCAATGTTCGCGTCGGCGGCAGCCCGGGCAATGCGGACAGCGATTTCGCCTCGGTTGGCGATGAGTACTTTCTTCATGGCAATTCCTTAGGCGTCAGATGCCGCGTGGCCGGCAGCGGGTTGGAGGATGAATTGGATTTTGCTTCCGGGAGGAAGCTGCGCGGCTGCGCTCAGGTCTTCGGCAATGACGGTGGCGATCACCGGATAGCCGCCGGTCACCGGGTGGTCTGCGAGAAACAGCACCGGCAGGCCGGAGGGCGGCACCTGCAGGGATCCGCGGGCCACGCCTTCGCTGGCCAGCTCGCCTTCGCGCACGCGCTGCAGCGGCTGCTGCCCGGTAGCCAGGCGGACGCCCACGCGGTTGGATTCGCTGGTGACGTCCCAGACCTGCGCGGTGAGCTGCTCAAGGCCTGCCGGGCCGAACCAGTCGGCGCGCGGACCGGGGATGACGCGCAGCGTGTACACGCCGTTCTCGTCCGGGACCGGCAGGGTGCTCGGTTCGCTGTTGCCGACAATGTGGCCAATGCGCGGGCGCTGCACCTCAAGCATGCTCCCGGCCTGCAGCGGCTCGGGGCCCAGCCCGGAGAGGGTATCGGTGGACAGCGAGCCGAGGACCGGCTCCTGCGCGATGCGCCCGCGCACCGCAAGATAGCTGCGCAGCCCGCGGCCCGTTGGCTCGACGTCCAGGCGCTCGCCGTGCAGCAGCGCGAACGGTGCGTTCATCGCCACCTGGCGCGGTGTGCGCAGCTCATCGTCCTCGGCCGGGGTGATCCACAGTTCGGCTTCGGCTCCGGAGAGCGCCAGCACCTGGTCCTGATCGGCTTCGATGCTCAGGCGGCTGCCGAGGTTCTCGATGACTGCCTGCCCTGGCTGGTTGCCCACCAGGCGGTTGGCCTGGCGGAAGGCTGCCGGGTCGGCTGCGCCGGCGGCGCCAACGCCCAGGTTGCCGTAGCCGATGCGCCCGGCATCCTGCAGCAGCGACTGCAGGCCGGGATCAAGGATCCGCAGGCCCCCGACGCCGGGATCCTGCACGGTGGCGGGCTTGGCAGCCGGTGCCTGGACGGAAATCTTTTCGGTGGCAGGGACGAACTTCACCGTGTCCTGCGGGCGGATCAGCGCGGGATTCTCGCGGTCCAGGTCCCACAGCTGCAGATCGGTGTGGCCGATCAGCTGCCATCCGCCGGGGGATTGGCGCGGGTAGACGGCCGAATAGTCGCCGGCCAGCGCCACAGCACCGGCGGGCACCTTGGTGCGCGGGGTATCCCGGCGCGGGACGTTCAGCAGCTGGTTTTCGCCCAGCAGGTAGGCGAAGCCCGGGGCGAAGCCGCCGAACACCGCACGCCATGACTGGCTGGAATGGGCCTTGATGACCCCGTCGATGCCCAGGCCGGTCAGTTCGGCCACGGCGGCCAGATCCTCGCCGTCATAGTGCACCGGAACCTCGACGATCTTGCCAGCTGCGTGCGCAACGCTGCCGATGTCCAGTCCGGGCAGCTGCTCGCTGGCCTGGGCGGCTTCTTCGGAGGTCCCGAATTTCAGGAACAGGGTTTGGGCTGCAGAAAGCAGGTCGCGCTGCCCGGGCAGCGGGTCAGCTTCCAGCGCGGCAGTGAGCGCCAGCACCGAGTCGAGCGAATCGAGGTCGACCAGCAGGTCGTGCGATCCTGCCCGGTGGATGGCGCGGATGCTCACGCGAAGCTCCGGATCTGCACTCCGGCGTGTTCCAGGCCGGCGCGTACGGCGCTGGCCATGGCCACGGCTCCGGCGGTGTCGCCGTGCAGGCAGATGCTTTCGGCAGGCATCTTGATGGTGCTGCCGTCCACGGCGACAATGGTGCCTTCGGTGGCCAGGCGGACCATGTTCTCGGTGACTACAGCCGGGTCGTGGAGTACGGCGTTGGCTTCGCGGCGGGAGACCAGGGTGCCTTCCGGGGTGTAGTTGCGGTCGGCGAAGGCTTCGGCGACGCCGTGCAGGCCGGCGGCTTCGGCCTTCTGCAGGGCAACGGAGCCGGGAAGCAGCAGCACCGGCAGGTCGGTGCCGAAGGCCTTGATGGCATCGATGACCGCTTGGGCGTGCACCTCGTGGTGCACGATGGTGTTGTACAGGGCGCCGTGCGGCTTGACGTACTTGATTTCGCTGCCGGCGCTGCGGGCCAGCGCCTGCAGGGCACCGAGCTGGTAGAGCACGTCATCGGCCAGTTCGCTGGCGGAGCAATCCAGGAAGCGGCGGCCGAAGCCTGCCAGGTCGCGGTAGCCCACGTGGGCGCCGATGGTGACCTGGGCTGCCACGGCATCGCGGCAGGTCTGGGCGATGGTGCTCGGATCTCCGGCGTGGAAGCCGCAGGCGACGTTGGCGGAGGAAACGGAGGTGAAGATGGCGGCGTCGTCGCCCATCTTCCAGTTGCCGAAGGACTCTCCGACGTCCGAATTCAGGTCTATATATGGCATTGTGATCCCCGTCTCGTGAAAACCTCTTGGTAAAAGAATGCCTCAATTTCCGTAATTGTTCAACAATCTTGACGTCGAGTTTGGAGGACAGCTCTACGAAGGACCGGAGGAATTGCCCCGAATTGCGTGCCGAACAGGAGAATTGCGCCAAGAAAGGGAAAACCCGGGGCCGGGGATTCCGTATGGAATCCCCGGCCCCGGGCCGGTCTCGTGCTGGACTGTGCGCCGCTTAGCCTTCGTCCTCTTCTTCGCCGTCGGCACCTTCATGGCCGAACGGGATGGGCGCGCTCTGCGCGTCGTCCGGATCAGGGACAGCAGTATTCTCGCCCTCTTCTTCGCCGTCGGCACCTTCATGGCCGAATGGGATGGGCGCGCTCTGTGCGTCGTCCGGATCAGGGACAGCAGTATTCTCGCCCTCTGGATCCGGGGTCTGGCGTGGTCCTGTGGTTTCGTCGTGGTTTGCGGTTCCCATGGTTGCTTCCCTTCTTCCGTGCCTTGTCTTGATGCCAGCTGGAGGGTACTGGTCCACACAGCCTAGCCGGGGGAGCTGCGTGGAGTCTGGCGCGCTCAGCGAACTATCATGTTCGCCCGCAGTGGAACGGTGCCCGCGGGCAGTATCCGCGGCGAGTCGGCCCGCTATGACAATCCGATGGCGTTGCCCTGCTCATCGACATCCATGTGCACGGCGGCCGGAACCTTCGGCAGGCCCGGCATCGTGGTCAGCGCCCCGGTGATGGCCACGATGAAACCGGCACCGGTCTTGGGAATCAGCTCGCGGACCTGCACGGTGAAGCCGCTGGCGGCGCCGAGCAGCTGCGGGTCATCGGAGAAGGAGTATTGCGTCTTGGCGATGCAGACCGGCAGGTGAGACCACCCATTGCCATTGATCTGCTGGAGCATCCGCCGGGCCTTGGCGGAGTACTCGACACCTTCGCCCCCGTAGATTTCGCGCACCAGGGCCAGGATCTTGTCCTCGACCGGTTGCTCCAGCTCGTACAGCGGGGAGAAGTTGCCCGGTTCCTCGATGGCGCGCAGCACCGTGGCGGCCAGCTCGGTGGCCCCGGCCCCGCCGTGGCCCCAGACATCGGCGATGGCGCAGGCGATGCCCTGCTGCGCGGCCCAGCTGGTGACCGCTTCCAGCTCGGCATCGGTATCCGTGGTGAAGCGGTTGATGCCGATCACCGGCTTGATGCCGAACTTGGAGATGATCGACGCGTGGCGTTCAAGGTTCGGTAGCCCGGCCCGCACGGCCTCGACGTTTTCGGTCCCCAATTCTTCCTTGGGTACCGAACCATGCATCTTCAACGCCCGGACGGTGGCGACAATGACCACCGTGTCCGGCGGGCACCCGGCGTAGCGGGCCTTGATGTCCATGAATTTTTCGGCGCCCAGGTCGGTGCCGAAGCCGGCCTCGGTCACCACTACATCGGCCAGTGCGCGGGCGGTGTTGGTGGCGATGGCGGAGTTGCAGCCGTGGGCGATGTTGGCAAAGGGCCCGCCGTGGATCAGCGCAGGAGTGCCGCCGATGCTCTGCACGAGGTTGGGCTTGATGGCTTCCTTGAGCAGCAGCGCCATGGCACCTGCCGCGCCCAGGTCATCGGCGGTGACCGGCGTTTTGGCGTAGGTGTATCCGACGGTGATCCTGCCCAGCCTGGCACGCAGGTCCGCGAGCCCGGTGGCTAGGCAGAACACCGCCATGACTTCGGAGGCGGCGGTAATTTCAAAGCCTGTTTCACGGGGAACCCCGTTGGCGGTACCGCCCAGGCCGATCACCACGTGGCGCAGTGCCCGGTCGTTCATGTCCAGCACCCGCTTGAAGGTGATGGACCGCGGGTCGATGCCCAGCGCGTTGCCTTGCTGCAGGTGGTTGTCGAGCATTGCCATGAGCAGGTTGTTCGCACTGGTGATCGCGTGGAAATCCCCGGTGAAATGCAGATTGATCTCGTCCATGGGCAGCACCTGGGACTGGCCGCCGCCGGTGGCGCCGCCCTTCATGCCGAAGCTCGGGCCGACCGAGGGCTCGCGCAAGGCGATCATGGTCTTGGTCCCGGTGGCCGCCAGCGCATCGGCCAGGCCCACCACCATGGTGGATTTGCCTTCCCCTGCCGGTGTCGGGGACATGCCGCTGACCAGGACCACTTTTCCGCGCCGGGTTCCACTGGGCAGCAGCGCCGGATCGATCTTGGCCTTGTATTTGCCATAGGGCTCCAGCGCAGCGTCCGGAATTCCGGCGGCTTCGGCGATTCGGGAGATCGGTGCGAGCACTGCCCGCGAGGCAATCGCGAGATCGCTCATGTCGGTGTCCTGCACTGCTGCCATGCTGCGTCCCCTATCTGGCGGCCCGGTGATCCGGGGATGAGGAAGACCAAGGCAATTGGTCTTCCCTGATTGGCCTTCAAGCTATCACCTTGCAGGCGAGGGGAGAAGGATGGCTGGGCAGAACCTGGAACGGAGCTTTTTCGGGAATCGGCAAGGGCGTCAGCAGTGCGCCCCTGAAGACAGCATCTGAGCAGTCACCTATTTCTGACCCGCGGTTTCAAGAACCTGCGTGCGAACCTTTCGCCTTTAGATGCGTCTGGAAGACACCGCGTTGCCGTCGAGAGTGTAATAGAACCGCATTGTCCTATTTTCATTAGCACAAGTAAGGCCTTCGAGCTGTGGAGTTATATACGAGCCCAAATTTGGAAGAACCGCAATCGCAAACGGCCCCATCAGCGCCCGTATCGAGGCCAGAATCAGAGCGCTGCCCCGTTGATAATAGATCGCTGATCTGCTGGCGACATGTCAATGTAGAAGCCAGTCGAGTCTTGCCCTGCACTGAGGGCAGGGTTGGCAACGTCAATAGCTGCCTTGGCATCTTGAACGATGGTTAGGGTCGACCCTTCCGAAAACTCGTAGTCCTTCTCAATCGTGGACGAAGTCTCGCTGACCACGGCAGGTTTTTTCGTCTGCAAGACATAGTCCAAGCCTGCTTTAATTTCTTCGCTCCGTTTCCCTGAAGCGAAGGACGAGGACTCATCTGACGTCTCGCGTGCAGTCGGGTTGGCAAAAGCCGTTCCTGCAGAGCTGGCCGACAAGGCCGTCGTGACAAGTAAGGCAGTAGCCGCTTTAGCTAAACGATTCATGGTGCGACCTTCAAGAGATTGAATGTTTCTTCTTGCGTCGCCGATCAAGCAATAAGCCGCCTCCGCAGAGCATCAGGAAAGCGACTGCGGTTGTGAGAGCAGCGAGGAGAGCGGGATTCTCTGAAGAAGCTGCTGCTGGCCATTACCCGGCAGGAGGAGGCCTTCTCGGCGGCCACCGCGCAGGAGCTGCAGCGCCGCGGGCTGCTGCCTGCCATGCCCGCCTTGATCATCGGCGAAACCCTGGCCGCGCTGTGGCGGGTGGCCTGGCAGTGCTTCGGCCAGGCGGAGCGGGCCGGGGAGCCTGCGGATCCGGTTGAGCTCTTCGATGCGGCAATGATGAATCTGGTGCTGCTGGCCGGGCCTGTGCCCGAATAGCGAAGACCAATCTTGAGTTATCGCCGATTAACTTAAATGTGACGAACTGCTTGCGGGCAGTCCAGCCCGGGATTTCAGCGAAAATGGGGGATTGCCGCGCGTATTTCTGCTGGCCGGAAAGTGTGGTGCTGGGCAAAATCAGGTAGATTTGGAACGTTGAGTTCAGGGCGGTAACACCGCTTCCGCACGACGTTCAGGGAGACGCCACACCTATGGCAAAGATTATTTACACCCACACCGACGAAGCGCCAATGCTGGCGACCCACTCGTTCCTGCCAATCGTGGAGGCCTTCGCGTCGACCGCCGGGGTGGAACTTGAGACCCGCGACATCTCGCTGGCCGGTCGCATCATCGCTACCTTCCCGGACTATGTCACCGAGGAACAGCGCATCGGTGACGCACTGGCGGAACTTGGCGACCTGGCCAAGACCCCGGAAGCGAACATCATCAAGCTGCCGAACATCTCGGCTTCGATCCCGCAGCTGAAGGCCGCCATCGCCGAGCTGCAGGCTGCCGGCTACGCACTGCCTGACTACCCGGACAACCCGTCCTCGGATGAGGAAACCGACATCCGCGCACGCTACGACAAGATCAAGGGTTCGGCAGTGAACCCGGTGCTGCGCGAAGGCAACTCGGACCGCCGCGCCCCGCTGAGCGTGAAGAACTACGCCCGCAAGTACCCGCACTCCATGGGCGAGTGGGCAGCCGACTCGAAGACCAACGTGGCCACCATGGGTGCCGACGACTTCGCTTCCAACGAGAAGTCCGTGGTCATCGACGCGGACAAGAAGATCTCGATCCGCTTCGTTGGCGAAGACGGCGAAGTCAAGGTCCTGAAGAAGCCATTCGACGTGCTCAAGGACGAAGTCATCGACGGCACCGTCATGCACGCCGCAGCGCTGTCCGAGTTCCTGAAGAACTCCGTGGCCCGCGCCAAGGAAGAGGGCATCCTCTTCTCGGCGCACCTGAAGGCCACCATGATGAAGGTCTCCGACCCGATCATCTTCGGCCATGTAGTCAAGGCCTACTTCTCCGAGCTGTTCGAGACCTACGGCAAGGAACTGGCAGCGGCCGGCCTGAACCCGAACAACGGCCTGGCAGCTATCCTGAACGGCCTGGACGAGCTGTCCGACGAGGTCCGCGCCGGCGTCGAGAAGCTGATCGCCAAGGGCCTGGAAGAAGGCCCGGCAGTTGCCATGGTCGATTCCGACAAGGGCATCACCAACCTGCACGTCCCATCGGATGTCATCGTTGACGCTTCCATGCCAGCCATGATCCGCCTGGGCGGCAAGATGTGGGATGCCAAGGGCAACACCGCAGACACCCTGGCCGTGCTGCCGGATTCCTCCTACGCAGGCATCTACCAGGTGGTCATCGATGACTGCCGCGCCAACGGCGCCTACGATCCGACCACCATGGGCACCGTGCCGAACGTCGGCCTGATGGCCCAGAAGGCCGAGGAATACGGCTCGCACGACAAGACCTTCGAACTGGCAGCCAACGGCCACGTGCAGATCGTCGACGAGAACGACACCGTGCTCATCGAGCACCAGGTCTTCGCCGGCGACGTCTGGCGCGCCTGCCAGACCAAGGACGTTGCCATCCGCGACTGGGTGAAGCTGGCAGTGAACCGCGCCCGCGCCTCCCAGACCCCGGCAGTGTTCTGGCTGGACGAGAACCGCGCCCACGACGCAGTGCTGATCAGCAAGGTCAACGAGTACCTGAAGGAACACGATACCGATGGCCTGACCATCGAGATCCTGTCCCCGGTCGAGGCCACCAAGTACTCGATCGAGCGCATCCGCAAGGGCGAGGACACCATCTCGGTCACCGGCAACGTGCTGCGCGACTACCTGACCGACCTGTTCCCAATCCTGGAACTGGGCACCAGCGCCAAGATGCTGTCCATCGTTCCGCTGCTGGCTGGCGGCGGCCTGTTCGAGACCGGTGCCGGCGGCTCCGCTCCGAAGCACGTGCAGCAGCTGGTGAACGAGAACCACCTGCGCTGGGATTCGCTGGGCGAGTTCATGGCACTGGGCGCTTCCTTCGAGCACCTGGCAGTGACCACCAACAACGCCCGCGCCCAGGTGTTGGCAGACACCCTGGATGCAGCTACCGGCACCTTCCTGCTGGAAGACAAGTCGCCAAAGCGCAAGGTGGGCGAGCTGGATAACCGCGGCAGCCACTTCTACCTGGCCAAGTTCTGGGCAGAAGAGCTGGCCAAGCAGGACAAGGATGCGCAGCTGGCTTCCGCGTTCGCCGAGGTTGCCAAGGTGCTGGACGAGAACGAGCAGGCTATCGTGGCCGAGCTCGCCGAGGTCCAGGGCCAGGCCGTGGACATCGCTGGCTACTACCGTCCGGACGAGGCCAAGACCTCCGCTGTGATGCGCCCGAGCGCCACGCTGAACAAGGCTCTGGAACTGCTGACCAAGTAGTCTCTTGAGCTAAACAGGCAGGCGCCGTTCCCTTATCGGGGAACGGCGCCTGCCTGTTTTAACGTTCTGCGGGTGTTTCCGCCAGCGGCACCGGGAAGTTCGTAACGACCCCGGGGTCGCTGCATTCCGCGGCTCTGGCCAGCAGCGCCGCCACGATCTCCCGATCCCGCGCTGGATCACGCACAATCTTGCCTTTCTTGTGGAAGAAGTCGCGGTAGTCGATGACCAGCAACGTCAATCCGTGCTGCGGAATCAGCGCCGCTTTGCGGGCATCGTAGAGCTTGCGCTGCGCCCCGCGCAGCATGCCGGCGGAGGTCATCTTGTTGTCGAAGAACGGGACGGATTCAGAATGCTGCCGCTCGTGGTACTCCACCACCAAGCCCAGCTCCTCGAAATAGCCGTCAACTGGCAGCGCCTTGCGTTTGCCGTTCTTCAGTGATGGATCGCCGAGCAACCAGTCAAAGGTCTGCTTGCCCGAAAAGGGTATTCCCAGCACCTCGGCGCACAGCTCCAGAACATAATACTCATCGCGCTGCCCGGGCTTGGCCAGCGCAGGCGGTACCGCGGGTTCCGGCCGATAGCTCGGCGGTGCCGGGAAGCGGCGGTTACTGCCCCACCCCAGTTCCCATCCCTCGGAATCATCGAAGTAGTCCGCATACGCCACCGGCAACTCGTCGAGCCGGGTGACCTGCGAGAGCAGCTGCGCGTACCAGCGCACGTAGTCCAGGTTTCCGGTCTCGCCCGGGGTGCTGCGCTGTAGCGAGGGCATGGCTTCGAGGATTGCTTCTGCGACGCTCACGCGGCTGACATCCTCGGGCATCTGCACGTCGTTGTTGAAGACATTGTCCCCGGCGGTGCTGTAGACGCAGGATTCCTCAGAATTGAACGGGTCGCCGAATTTGTCCTCGGGGTTCCATTCGGTGACGTTGTGGATGACGATCCGCCACGCGGTGCCCGAGGCATTGATGCCGGGCAGGATCCGCAGCCCGAGGTAGCCCAGCCGGTGAAGCAGGCCGACTGCTTCCATGATTCTGAGGGGAAGTTGCGTGTCCACTGTGCTCCTTGCCGTGGGGGTGATGTCGTTACCACGATCATGCCATGGCGCACCGACATTTCGGCCTGGGTATCGGGCGGGCGCGAGACCGAGCTCGCCCAGGTGCCCGCACCAGAACACTCGGCCCGGGGCTAAATCGTAGGTGCCAGTCGATAGTATCGCCTGACATCACCAAAACAGGCAGGAGGAATCTCAATGCTGGTGTCAGTTCCACGTCCGCAGATGCCCGTTGCGCTCGAACCGGATGGTGTGCGGAGGTTGGCCGGCGCACAGCGGCAGCCGCAGCCTTCACGGCTGATCGCCGTTCTCGAACGTTCAGCGTTCATTCGAGATGCCCACGGTAAGAAGCAGCAGTACGTTCCATTTGCGGAGCGGATTGTCGAGGAAAAGCACCTCGCCCAGCGAAGCACGCACGGTCTCCACTTCGATTTTGCGCTGACCTTGTGCGATTTCGTGAACCGTCCATTGCTGACTCTCACGGGCACTGCTGTCAACGGGGAATTGGACCAGGCCATCCTGCAGGCTATCGCGGAGTACGCCGGTACCTGCAAAATCTCGCAGCCGTCATCGATCGACCTGTTGGTCCCGGACCATGACGATCTCGGATTGGCAGAATTATCGCTGAATCCCGTTTTCTGCCTCAATCCGTCGTGGCAATTCGGGCTGGATCTGGGCGTTGCCAACGAGGCCAATAGCCAAGCGCTGGCCCCGCTGGTACAGGACTACACGGCGAACCTTCCAGTCATTGCCTATACGGACGGATCGGTGCCGCGGAACAGGAAGTTCCGCAGCGCTGGAGCGATGGTGACCTCGCAAGGACATTGGGCCTGCGCAATTTCGCCGAAGCACTACGTCCAGGACACCCTGCTGGCAGAAACCACAGGCGCCCTGCTGGCGCTGACCCACGCCCCGCTCGAATCGGACCTGACCATTTTCAGCGACAGCCGTGCCCTGGTGAAAGCGGTCAATGATCTTGTGCAAGGACGGCAGCGCACTGTGAAAGTCCATCATGAGCTGCGCGAGAGTCTAGAACTTCGTACCGGGCGCACCCGCGCCCGCTGGGTTCGCGGACACGATGGAAATCGGCACAACGAAGCAGCCAACCGGATGGCCATCCTGATGTCGCGGCATTTCAGCGCCGGGATCAATCCGCACCTGACACAGTCGATGATGACCCAGATTGTGCGCGAGGAACTGTCCCAGCAGGCACTCGCGGCATGAAACATGCCGCGGCCTGCGGCCGGGGCCCATGAGCAGGTGAGCTACCCCGCCAGCTCGGTGCAGCACCCGGCCGCTACAGCCCCCGCCCGGCCTCCCAGAGATTGTCCGAGGTGCCGGTTAGCAGCGAATTCAACGAGACGGCTTGGGCATCGGTGAAGGAAGCAATGTAATCAACGATGGCCCGGGCCTGGCCCAGCCGCTGGATTTCATGCGGGCCGGACTGCGAGAACAGCTCTGGGGTGCTCTCGCGCAGTTGGCGGTATTCCTCGGTGGTGGCTTCCACCGAGTCCAGCAACCGTCGCGGTGCACGACCGGCATCCTCCGGGTCGTTGAGCCAGGTGTTGAAGCCTTCTGCGAGGGAACGGATAATTCGCGTTTGCCCGCGCTGGTAGACCGCCAGATCTGAACGGTCCAAGACGAAGCGGGCATGGACAAACTTGAGAACCACGACGTCATGCCACGCTTCATCGCTCAAGCGGATATGGCCGCTGCGCACATTAGGCGTGCGTTCAACGGTGATGGATTCCTGCAATCGGTCAATCCATCGCCGGGTGAAGGCGGTAACCGCGCGGTCTGCCTGCAGGCCGCCGTCGTAGGGAACCGCGAGCAAGCCATCGACGAGGTCATGGCCGACCCGTTGCACCGAGGCGCGGAATGCTTCGGGATTGGCAATCCAGGGATCCTTGGCAAGGACATGGCGCCAGGTGATTTCCAATGCATGGCCTGGCTGCCGTTGGTCCAGTTCTGGAGCCTTCAGGGCTTGGAAGCGGACGGAGCTGTCCAGCCACGCTCGCAGTTCAGCGGAGACGCTGGTGTATTGCAGAATGCCGGCTCGATAGAAATCATCGAGGTCATGAACCGCGTAGGCGATATCGTCTGCGATATCCATAACCGAGCTTTCCAGCGTCTGCTGGTATTTTCCGATGCCAGGGAAGACCGAAAGGACATCGTCCATTTCCACGGCCTCGATATCGTAGGCCGAATACTTCATAGCGCCAGCAGCCGGATTCGCGCCGACGCCGCGGGGGAGCAGCTCCGGAGCGACCGGGCCTTGGCTGCGCCATTCATTGCGCGTCCAGGGGTATTTGAGCACTGCCGCGCGTACCGCGCGAGTCAGGTTCATGCCACGCGGTGTGGCATCGCAGCTGTCCAGAGCGGTGAGGATCCGGAAGGTCTGCGCATTGCCTTCGAATCCATCAGGAAGCCCCAAGGTATCGCGGGCAACCCGGTCGAGTTCCTGCTCTCCCAGATGGCCGAAGGGCGGGTGGCCCAGATCGTGGGCCGCTGCCGCCGCCTGGACGACTACCGGGTCGCACCCTCCCAAATCGGAGATAAGTCTCCTAGTCGGTTCGTCACTTCTTCTGAGACTGATCGCGATGGAACGCGCCACAGCGGAAACCTTGAGCGAATGGGTCAGGCGGTTGTGGACCAGGGTCCCTGAACCCGCCTGTGGAATCACCTGCGTCACCGAGGACAAGCGGGAGAAATATGGGGAGAAGCGGATGCGCTCAATATCAATGCGGAAGTCATCTTCACCGGTGCGATTCCGCTCGACGATAGCGCGGTCGCGGCCGCCGGTCTGATGCGTCTGTGCTCTAGTTTCCATCGTATGAACTAGCCTAGGCGAAAGGCCGCGAGATACCACGGGATTGTCATGCGAGTTCTTTAGCGGAACTGCCTCTACCGCCAATCTTATCCGCAGGTTCCTACTGAAATAAGGCGCCTAATGAGGGCAATAAGATCAGCGAACGAGATTCAGTGGTGTCTGACCCGAAGAAAGCAACTGAACCTGTCGAGTTGCTAGTTCTGAAACCAATTCCACGAACTGTCCTGTATCACCAGCCATATGCGGGGTGATGATGCATCCCGGGGCGTTCCACAGCGCGTGGCCAACCGGCAGCGGTTCTGGGTCTGTAACGTCCAATGCAGCACGCAGTCGCCCGGACTCCAGCTCTTTAATCAGAGCTGCCGTGGCAACGATTGGTCCTCGCCCAACGTTGACCAAAAGGGCGCCGTTGTGCATCCGATCCATGAACTTCGTGCCAATCAGGCCTTCAGTTTGGGGCGTGTGGGGCAAAGCGCAGATGACTATATCCGCGGAGGGCAATAGCTGATGCACGTTTGCAAAGGAGACAACGTCGATCCCGCCGTTGATGGTGCGCGAGGTGCTGGCAACTCCCGTGATCTGTGCAGGCTTGAATGGCTTGAGCCGTTCGATAATGGCTGTGCCCACGCCTCCAACGCCAAGTACTACAACATTCGATCCGTGCAGTGATGAGGTCCAAAGCCGCGACCAGGATTCTTCCTTCTGGAGCTGATAAGCCCTGGGAAGTTCGCGCAGTGAGGCAAGAATCAATGCCAGGCAATGCTCCGCAGTTGCGTCTTCAACCGCGCCCTTGGAGTTTGAAAGCGCGACATCCTCGGACAAATGATCCAGCACCCATTCGTAGCCGATGGATAGCAAATGGACGTGCTTCAATCCAGCAATTCTGCCCACCCTCATTCGGTGCGATGGATCCACCGGTCGTTCGGTAACAAGCACGTCGGCTGCTGGCGGCTCGCCATCGTTGATATTCCACAAGACGGCTTCGACCCCGGGAATCTGCATGCTGTCGACCAAGCTCTGCCACGGAACTAATACACGCAAACCATGAATCCAATCTTGAGATGAGATAGTGCCGGGGTGGCCCGGGCTTTGAATTCCACCGTACCAAGGTGCTGAATGAAATGATCAGTTCCGCGTCCAACCTGATTTTGATGGCGGAGCAGTTCACGGAATCATTTTCCTGAGAACTTGGCCCTGCGTCTAAACTGGCAATATGACTCAGAGCATGAAGAAAAGCCGACAGGCCGGACTGGGAATGACTACAGCAGCAATGTTCATTGCCTGGACCTTGGGCCTTGTCGGAGTAGTCATGCTGATTCTTGGAGGGGCCACTGCAGCCGCGCTAGTCATTCTTGCGGCAGCGATTCTGCAAGCAGGCGCCATGATCGCCGAAGCGATATACCGCTCCGGAAGCTAGCACTCAGCAGCACCATCCGTGTAGTGCTATACCGGACCAAGGATCAACCTTCTGGACCCTGCTCAAGTTCTGCAACGAACCGTGCCAAGCGGGCAGTTCTCGTCTTCTCCGTCCGGGCAATCATCAGCTGATGCAGGATGTGATAGCGCGGTTGGGATTTCAAGGCCGCAAAGTTCTTGGCCGCCACGGCCGAGCGATCCAGCGCTTCTTGCAAATCCGGAGGAACCTGGGCGGTGGCCTGGCCTTGGTAAGCACGCTCCCACCGTCCATCTTCCTTGGCCTTCTGGATTTCCGCGAAGCCCCGTGGCCGCATGCGTCCTTGATCAATCAATTCCTGGGCGAATTCAGTGTTCTTCTGGGACCAGACAGAATTCTTCCGGCGAGGAGTGTAGCGCTGGAGGAAGGTCGTCTCATCGCGCTTGCGGCGGATGGCATCGATCCATCCGCTGCAAAGCGCCTCGGGCAATGCTTGTGCGACAGTGAGCGAGGTGGGGGAAGTCGTTCCCTTCTTTGCCACTACCAGCCAAACGCCATCGCTGGTTTCTTCATGTTCGTCGAGCCAAGCGCGCCAAGCGGTGACATCAGGAAGAATCAAAGCATCTTGTGGATCCATGGAACCTATCCTGCACCTCGTAGCCCATAGTTGCTAGAGCCTGGACTCGCCGTCGGGATGATGCCTGCCATTGCTTGCTCGAAGGACGCCGGGTCGTGGCTGGAGACCGTGGAGCAATTTCCTGCTCCGGAACATCATGAAATGACCCGTCACGAATCGTGGCGAAGAGCGCGGCCAGCCGTCGGAGGGCCAAAGCGATGAGGGCTCGACCGCTGCATTTTCCTTCACCAGTTTGTCCCCGCAGGCCTGGTCATCTCCAAGCCCAGCATCAATGCCGTCAGGCTACGTGGAGCTGGCCACCCCATGGCTGTGCGCCAGCGCGACAGCTTGGGCGCGGGAGCTGACGCCCATCTTCTTGAAGAGATTGCGCACGTGGAATTTCACCGTGTTCTCGCTGATCCCCAGCGCCTGCGAAATCGCCCGGTTGCGCTGCCCCGCAGCCAGGAGCTGCAGGACCTCGAATTCCCGGCCGCCCAGGCTCCATTCGGCGATGTCCGCCGCGTCTGACGGCGGGGCATCCAGCGGGAGCCGCACCGCGACCTCCGTGCCCCATCCGCCCATGACCTCGATCTCGATCAGCCCGTTCAATGCCTCCACGCGCCGCACGAGGCGGTCCAAGGCAGCCGCGGAGGGATCGATGCGCGCGCGTGCATCGTCGCGGACGTTGATCAGCAAATTCTCGCCGTCGCAGTCCCACTGCACCCGGATCCGCTGGATGTCTTCCTGCTCCATCATCGCCAGGGCCAGGCCGCGCACGATGGCCCGGGCGGCATGGGCCACCTCGCCGGGCAGCGCCCTGCCGTTCTTGGGCGGCTCGACGAATTGCAGGTCCACGCCGCTCAAAGTGGTCAAGGGGCGCAGGTCATCGCGCAAGCGGGTGAAAGCCGAAGCGACCGGTTCCTCCACGATGCTATTGGTGCGGTCATCCACGGTCTTGAGCCCGACCAGGGTCTTGGCCGCAAGGTCGATGGCGGCAACGCGCGCGGCCGCATCGTCCAATTGCGTGGAGCGCAAGGTCGCCAGCAGGATATCGAGGCTCGTCGCATACTGTTCCACCAGCTCGCCGGTAACCCGGACCCGCTCTGCCGAGACCGCGCGCGATTCGCGCAGATAGGACGGAGGGGCATCGGCCACCTTCTCGCGGATCCGGTTGGCGGCCAGATTCCACAGGTATTCGATCAACTCGGGCTGGCCACCGGCGGGGCGGGGCTCGATGAGCACCAGCAACGCATTGCTGGGCGGGTAGCGCAGGGCGAGGATCTCCCGCGGAGCGCCGCCGATCTCGGCACGCTCGCTCCAGCGGTTCTCACCGGGATGGGAACCGCGGATCCGATCCAGTTCCGCAATGCCCACCAGATCCGTGATGTGCTGGTCGCCGGCAAGCTTCCTGGGCCTATCGGTGCACTCCTCGGTGAAAATGGCCAGGGCCGCGCAACGGATTTCCGGAGCCAGGGCATCACGCAGGCGAACGGCGATCTGCGGCAGCGCAGCCGTGGCCAGCCGCGCGATCGATTCGAGCACCCCTGGTGCCGGTTCGGCAGCTTGCAGGCTAGGGACGATAGAGGAGTCCAGAATGCTCATGCAGGCCAGTGTGTCGCAGCTCGGGGGACCAGCCACTATCCGAAAGGATAGGTTCAACTGCCTGTAAATGGCGTAGCGGCCACCCCTTTCTGGCCGGAGAATTGACTCATGCCCATCAAAGCCTATCCGGTCCGCCGGGAGGCGCTATCGAAAGGAATGGCATGAACACCATGGCCGAACCCCTCACCGAAGCGATATCCCCGCAGGATGTGCTGGACACCATGGACCTGGTCCACTCGGAGATCGAGGCAACCGTGCGCGGCGTGAAGCCGCAGCAGGTCATCGAGCTCGCAGCGCAGCTGCGCGCGGCACCCAGGGTGTTCGTCGCCGGCGCCGGGCGCAGCGGGCTGGCCTTGCGCATGGCGGCGATGCGCCTGATGCATCTGGGCCTGGCCGTGCACGTCGCCGGGGATGCCACCACGCCGGCCATCAGCGAGGGGGACCTGCTGCTCGTGGCCTCCGGATCCGGAACCACTGCGGGCGTGGTCCAGAGTGTCCGCACCGCCCAGCGGGTCGGTGCCCGGATCGCGGCCATCACCACCGATCCATCCAGCCCCATCGGGTCGGCCGCCCACGTTCTCGTCGAAGTCCCGGCCGCCGGGAAAACGGACCACGGATCGTCCATTACCCGCCAATACTCCGGCAGCCTGTTCGAGCAGTCGCTGTTCCTGATCATCGAAATCGTGTTCCACACGCTTTGGAGCGCGGATGACGCCACCGCCCAGCAGCTGTGGCAGCGCCACGCGAACCTGGAGTAGACCGGTGCTTTGGCGCCAATACCAACCCACCACCAATAACCTCTGAAAGGGACTATCATGAAAATCCAAGTTGCCATCGATCTGCTCAGCACCGCCGAAGCGCTGGAGCTGGCTGGAAAAGTCGCCCCGTATGTGGACATCATCGAGCTGGGCACCCCGCTGATCAAGGCCGAAGGGCTGTCGGTGATCACCGCCATCAAGCAGGCCCACCCGGACAAGACCGTCTTCGCGGACATGAAGACCATGGACGCCGGGGAACTGGAAGCGGATATCGCTTTCGCCGCTGGCGCGGATCTGGTCTCCATCCTCGGGGCCGCCGATAATTCCACGATCGCCGGCGCAGTCAAGGCCGCTACCGAGCGCGGCAAGGGCATCGTCGTGGATCTGATCGGCATCGCTGACAAGCCAGCCCGGGCCCGCGAAGTTGCTGCGCTGGGCGTCCAGTTCGTCGAATTCCATGCTGGCCTGGATGAGCAGGCGCAGCCGGGCTACGACCTGGATGTGCTGCTGAGCGCTGGCACGGCATCCCAGGTGCCGTTCTCGGTGGCTGGCGGCGTCAGCATCAGCACGATCGCGAACGTCCAGAAGTCCGGCGCGCAGGTAGCCGTAGCTGGCGGCGCCATCTACTCCGCCGCCGACCCGGCGCAGGCAGCCAAGGAACTGCAGGCCGCGCTTGCCTAGACGCAGTTCCCCGTGGGGTCGTGAATACGATCTGACGGAGCAAGGCCGCCGATCCTAGTGTTCACAATGTCCAGAGGAACTACAGTTAGCAGGACCTTGGCTAGAGACTGCTCGGACAGTTCTGGGACAGCCTGGCTCCAGGCCATGGCTCTGCCGGTCAGTGCCATTGGCGACCCCACCGAGAGTAGCCAATAATCGACATCGTGCACATTGGGATGGGTGCGCGAAAGCGTTAGCCGGTGGACGTTAAAGCACTCCAGTGCCGGGACAATATCCCGGCCCTGGTGTGCAGGAAAGAGTTCCGGGGACTAGTAGAGCTTGTTGGCTCCACCATCTGCCATGAGAGTTTGGCCGGTGACGTACTTGGCGTCATCCGAGAGCAGGAACGCGACCACTGGTGCGACGTCGGCTTCCGGATCGCCGAAGCGGCCCAGCGGAACCTTGGCCAGCGACTGCTTGTACAGGTCTGGGAAGGCCTCGCTCCAGGCCTTGACGCCGTCGGTCAGCGCCATGGGGGAGGCCAGTACACCCGATAAGTAAATAACCGGCTAAGTGAGGGGCAACCAAGCCCCTCACTTAGCCATATCCCCAGAACACCAAGGACAATAAAACCTATGACTAGCGACCCCAGTATCTGGGAAAGAAACCTGCAAGCGGACACTGAGCGGTTGCAGAAATCGCGCGCGGCGGCCTCCGCCGCCAGCTCCCCCGGCCGCCGCGCTCAAACCTCACCCCCGGTACCGAACCCCTGGGACGTTTTCACTCACCAGAGCAAACCCTATCGAGTGATGCGGCTACAGCCCGGAGACTACCCAGGCCACCCCATCCAGCCACATCAAGCCGTAACCGCTCTCATTCATACGCCCACCGGAACCCCACAAATTCACGGACAGGCCACCGCCCGCACCCCGCACTTAGTGCACGTGGTCTGGGAGGACGAGAAAGGGGAGACATACGGGACGTGGCTGCCGCACTTGTCGGTCACGTTCGATAATCTTCCCCCGTACCTCACCACCGAAGGACAGCAACCATGACTCGCAACGCCTCAGAGACTTTCGATGACCTCAAAGCCCTGGCCAACGAGCTGGAAGACCTCGCCGCTACCGGACGCATCACTATGAGCACCGACTCGTGGAACAAAGACTATCCCGACACGAAACCAGCCGTCGCCCAAGCCCTGGCCGCGCTACAGGTCGCGATCAACGCGACCTGCTGGATGGAAACCCTGCCCGAAGCCGAAGCGAGCGCGACGAAACCGGGGCAGCGCGGTTAAGCCTCCTGTCCACCTGCGCACAGCAAAAGCTCAATCGCTGAGCTGCTTTTCCTGCACCCACGTGGACAGCAGGAACCAATCGACCGCCCGCACACAAGCCACAAGCTGCGGTACCTGAGTTCGCCTACGACGGGGGATCGTGGCCCGTGCACGGCCTCTGCAACGCTGTGAGCACTACTGGCGATCTTGAAGATCGTTATCCTGGGACTACACAACCCGGTCGAATGCAACGGAGAAAAGTTGAATACGCGAAATCAGAATTACTGGCTTACTGCACTAGTAGGCAGCTCTCTCGTTTTTGTGTGTGCGGTGATCGCACTCATCAACCTCGGGATGATCGCTGATGAATCTCACCTCGCAAATGTTCCCAGTACGCCTCTGTGGCTTATGCTCTGGACTGGGCTGCTCGGATTGATCATTACCCTTCCGGGATGGCTTGCACAGCGAAAAGTTGCCTAGAACCTCTTCGCAAATCAGCGGTAACCTCTAACTATCTGATCCCAAAGAAACACTCCCGGGGTTAGGCCGCTTTGACGGTCAGCAGCTCACGCCAGTGCGTGGTGTAGCGCGGACTCATCATCTCCCGCCGCATCTCCCACGCCGGCCCCTGCTGTAGGCCGGCACGGTCTAAACCGATGGACTTCACACCGTGCTCGGAACGAATCTGCTGGATCAGCGGGCCAATCTGTTTCGCCTCATGCGCTGACACGAACGGATCAAAAGTTTCCTGCATGGCTAACGGTTGAAGATCCATCACCACCACCCCCGCCCGCGCATATTTCACCCCGACCAATATCTGGGGGAGCAGCTGCTTCGCTGCGCGGGTGAGCACCACCGGATCAGCCGTTGGCCCTGGCAGTTTCACCGTGATCGCTGGCTGGTGATCCTGGTGCTGGTTGTAGTAGCTGGTCATCGCCCACGCAGAGAGGATCTTGGCCTGTTTCTGGTGCTTATGCAGCCGTGCGGAGGCTTGCTGCGCATAAATCCCCATCACCTGCTCCATGCCCACCCGATCAGTGATCGGATCGGAGAAGCTACGGGAGAAGATCAACTGATCCTTGATCACCCGTTCTTCTTCCATCGGGATGCAGGGAATCCCGCGCAGCTCTAGCACGGTGCGCATCTGCACAATGGAGAACTTATCCCTGATCCGCACCTCGTTCGCATCGCGCAGGTCTTTAGCCGTCCAGATCCCTAACCCGCGCAGCCGCTTGGTCAGCCGCGGGCCGATACCCCACACCTCCACCACCGGTAGACGCGCCAATAGGTTCTCGGTGGTCTGTACTGGGGCGCGATCCCACACGCATACCCCGCCCAGTTCTTTGATGTGTTTGGCGGTCTTGTTCGCCATTTTCGCCAGCGTCTTGGACTTGGCGATCCCCACACAGACGGGCAACCCGGTCAGCCAGAACACCTCCGACTTGATCTGGTCTCCCAGGGTTTGCAGCTGATCCGGGGTGCCGGACACGCCCAGGAACGCTTCGTCGATGGAGTAGACCTCTACCCAGGCCGAGAAGCGGCCTAAAAGCTTCATGACGCGGGCGGACATTTCCCCGTACAGCTCGTAATTAGAGGACTTCGCAACCAGTCCGAGGCGGTCAGCGTCGGCCGCGAGTTTGAACCAGGGCGCCCCCATCTCAACGCCGAGCGTTTTGGCTTCGCTGCTGCGCGCGACCGCGCAGCCATCATTATTGGACAGCACGATCACCGGGCGGGCTTCGAGTTTCGGGTCAAAGACCCGTTCGCAGGAGACATAGAAGCTATTCACATCCACGTGCGCGATGTATTCGCCCCGCAGGTGAGGGTTGGGGGAGTCTAGAGGTGATGGAGGCATGTGGTGGCCACACCCCAGATCCTAAAATCCGACAGTTCTGCCACGTGCAGGTCGGGGTAGTCCGGGTTCTCTGCCTTGAGCACCACCCCGGCAGGGCCAGTAGAGAGCCGTTTGACGGTCATCTCCCCGTCGATCACTGCAATCACCACATGCCCATCGCGTGGCTGCACACTGCGGTCAATGATCAGCTCATCCCCATCACTGATCCCCGCGCCCTACATCGACTCACCAGACACCCGCACAATGAACGTGGAGACCTGATCACGGATCAGCATCTCGGAGAGATCAATCTTCGTATCTGAGTAGTCCTGGGCGGGGGAAGGATAACCGGCCGGGACACGGTCCAGGGCCATAGCGACCACCCGTTGCGGCGGGGTCGCCAGCTCGCAAACTTGTATTCGATCAACTTTCATTGCAACACCTAATCTTAGAATCTATATTCTAACTTTTGAGTGTAGGAGGTCTGGCCGACAATTCACTAAAGCGGCAGTGAACTCTGGTCGCGTTTTCTGGGGGAATGCTGGGATACCCTTAGGTTATAACAATGGGTGTGGCGTGTAAGCGCCGAATAAAAGAAGATGGACCAGCACGTGAAAGAACAGCAACGAGCAGAACTGCACAAGACCATTTGGCAGGTCGCCAATGACCTTCGAGGCTCAGTGGACGGATGGGACTTCAAGAGCTACGTGCTGGGAATGCTGTTCTATCGATTCATTTCTGAGAATCTGACCAGCTACATCAATACCGGTGAGCACGAGGCCGGCAATGCTGAGTTCGACTTCGCACAGCTTGCTGATGATGAAGCCGAGTTCGCTCGTGAGGAAATCGTCAAGGAAAAAGGCTTCTTCATCCGACCTTCCGAACTGTTTGAGAACGTGCGCAAAAACGCGCCACAGGATGAGAACCTTAACGAAACGCTGGAACGCATCTTCAAAGGCATCGAAGGTTCAGCCACAGGTACCGATAGCGAAGACGACCTCAACGGCCTGTTCGACGATTTGAACGTGAACAGCAGCAAGCTCGGTAACACCGTGGCCAAGCGCAACGCCAAGATGGTCAAGCTGCTCGACGCGATCGGGGACCTCCCTCTGGGTGGCAAGTTCTCGGATAACTCCATCGATCTGTTCGGTGACGCGTACGAGTACCTGATGCAGATGTACGCATCGAGCGCCGGTAAATCAGGTGGTGAGTACTACACGCCGCAGGAAGTTTCCGAGCTTCTGGCGAAGATCACCACCGTCGGCAAGACACGAGTGAACAAGGTTTATGATCCGGCTGCTGGGTCTGGCTCCCTGCTGCTCAAGTTCGCCAAGGTGCTCGGCAAGGAGAACGTCGGCGGGTTCTATGGTCAGGAAATCAACCTCACCACCTACAACCTCGCTCGCATCAACATGTTCTTGCACGACATCAACTACGAGAACTTCGACCTCGCGCTCGGTGACACCTTGTTGGATCCGCATCACTGGGATGATGAGCCGTTTGAAGCGATTGTCTCCAATCCGCCCTATTCGATCAAGTGGGAGGGTGACGCCAACCCAATCCTGATCAACGATCCACGCTATGCGCCAGCCGGCGTCTTGGCGCCTAAGTCAAAGGCAGACCTCGCGTTCACGATGCACATGCTGCATTGGTTGGCGACCAACGGCACCGCAGCGATCGTTGAGTTCCCTGGCGTCCTGTACCGCGGAGGAGCAGAGAAGAAAATCCGCAAGTACCTGATCGACAATAACTACGTTGATACGGTAATCCAGCTGCCTGCAGACCTATTCTTCGGCACCACAATCGCGACCTGCATTATTGTGCTGAAGAAGTCGAAGAAAACCAATGATGTGCTCTTCATCGATGGCTCGGCTGAGTTCGTGCGCGGCGGCAACAAGAACAAGCTGAGCGACGACAATCAAAAGAATTTGCTTGATGCATTCACGAAGCGTGAATCCTCTGACCACTTCGCGACACTGGTCGAGAACAGTGCTATCGCGGCGAATGACTACAACATCGCGGTCTCGTCGTACGTCGAAGCTGAAGACACCCGCGAAGTCATCGATATTACTGAGTTGAATGCGCGGATCGAGCAAATCGTTGCCCGCCAGGCCGAACTGCGCACCTCCATTGACGCGATCGTGGCTGATCTGGAGGGCGCAAAGTGAGCCGCATAGATGAGTTGATTGCCGAACACTGTCCTGAGGGTGTTGATTTTAGGCCGCTTGCCGAAATTACGAGCAAGAGTACGGGTATCAAGTGGGCCTCCGTCGCGGATGCTTCATTCAAGTACATTGACCTATCTTCCGTAGACAGGGTTACCCGACGAATCGGGGAAACAGTTTCTGTCACGGCCGCGGATGCACCAAGCAGGGCTCGTCAGGTCGTACGAACAGGCGATGTTATCTTTGCTACGACTCGTCCTACTCAGATGCGTTGGGCTGTCATCCCGGAGGAATACGATGAGCAGATCGCGAGTACCGGATATTGTGTATTGCGACCGAACAACGACGTAATCCTAACTAATTTTCTGGCTCATATTCTTGGCACAGGTAATTTCAGTCGTTATGTTGAATCGAATCAAGTCGAAGGAAACTACCCATCAATTCCTGACAGTCGTATTCGTGAGTTCAAAGTACCTGTTCCGCCGTTGGAAGTTCAGCGTGAAATCGTTCGGATTCTTGATACTTTTAGTAAAATGGAAGCGGAGCTGGAAGCGGAGCTGGACGCACGGAAGCAACAGTATGACTACTATTTGCGAAAGTTAACTGACCCTTCTGAAATCGACGGCCGGATAAAGGTTGGTTGGAAGGCTTCCCAAATCGGTCAATTGTGCCGCTTGGAGAAAGGGCGAACACCTATTCAAAAGGCGATTCCTGGCCAGTATCCATTAGTCGTTACAGCATCTGCACGACGTTCGTCGTCTGAGTATCAGTTTGACACTGCAGCATCTTGCGTGCCACTTGTTTCATCCAAAGGGCACGGAGTTGCAAGCATTTCGAAAGTTTATTTTCAGGAAGGAAAATTTGCACTAGGAAATATTTTATGTGCGATTATTCCGAATGACTTTCGCGAACTGTCCGCTGAGTTTATTACTTATTTCTTGCAGTCTCGAAAGGATTTCCTACTAGTCCCTCTAATGCGCGGTGGCGCGAACGTATCGTTGACAGTCGACTCTTTACGGAAGCTTACGATTTGCTTCCCTCCCCGTGACGAACAGGATCGAATCGTTAGTGCGCTTAAAGCTATGGAAGCGTTAATAGACGATCAGGCATATAGTCTCCCCACTGAACTGTCTGCGCGTCGCCAGCAGTACGAGTACTACCGTGACAAGCTTCTGAGTTTTAAGGAGCTGGAGCCTTCGTTATGAGTACCACCCCGGTGAATGTGCAGATTCCTTCGGATACTGAAGCGCCGATCATTGCTGACTTTGTTGAGCACGCCCTGCGTGTAGCGTATTTTGATCGCCTACACTGGGCGTCTCTGCCTTCAAGCGATTGGGACGAACCTGGTGTGTATGTCTTGATGACATCGGACGGGTCTAATCGTGTGTACGTTGGGCAAGCACGCCGACTTCGTACTCGCTTGCAGAAACACAACAGCAACGAAAAGCTCCCTTGGCGACGTGCGCTGGCTGTGAAACGCGATACCACCGCCGGGTTCAACACTGCCGAGATCGGGTACCTGGAAGGCCGTATCGCTGCCGAACTGAACGCCCTCCACCAGATCACAGTGATTGAAGGACAAACAAGCGGTGATGAGACGCTGCCAAAGCACATGATGATCTCCCTGGATGCTTTCGTGAAAAGCATCCTCGGTGCCCTGCGTCTGGCTGGTCTGGATATTAGCCGGAGCAACCCTCAAACGCTGACCGAAGACGAACAACCTTCAACTGCGCCAGTGCCATCTAACAAGCCGAATAAAACTGTGACCGTTGCTGACCTGGTTTCCAGCGGTCTACTCCAAGCAGGTCACGCGTTGTACCTAAGCCAGGCTGGAAGAGAAGCAGAAGGCAGTGTGACGGCGGATGGCGAGATCATCGTGCGAGGGGTTTCCTATAAATCCCCGAGCACCGCAGCCGCAAAAGCCCTAGAACTGCAATCCTCTAACGGCTGGACGACGTGGAAGGTCGGCAGCCAGTCGGGACCACCTCTCGATACGTTGCGACAACAATGGCTGGAACAACAAACGGAGGAGGCAGACAAATGATCGAAGCACAGGCACGCAAATACGACACCATAGCGGTAGGCAACGAGAGCACCGTCGTAGCTGAGTTTGTTCCGGATTCTGCCAAGGAGTCCTCGTATCAGTCCGAAGCACAGCTGGAACGAGAGTTCATTCGCCTGCTGGAAGGCCAAGCCTACGAGTACGTAGAACTAACGAGCGAGGAACATCTCGTCGCTAACCTTCGCGCCCAACTCGAAGCCCTGAATCGTTTCACTTTTTCGGATACTGAATGGCAACGCTTTTTCAAGGAGCGGGTCGCGAGCACCGGGGATGGCATTGTTGAAAAGACGGTGCGCATCCAGGAAGACCACGTCCAGCTGCTGACCCGTGATGATGGCACGACGAAGAACATCACCTTGCTGGATAAGCAGAACATTCACAACAACCGCTTGCAGGTGATCAACCAGTACGCGGTGGACCGCGGCGAAGGTGGGGCAAGTTTCTCGAACCGGTACGACGTGACTGTATTAGTCAACGGTTTGCCATTGGTGCATATCGAGTTGAAACGCCGCGGCGTGCCAATTCGTGAAGCCTTCAACCAGATTGACCGCTACCAGCGAGACAGCTTCTGGGCCGGTTCCGGCTTGTTCGAGTATGTGCAGTTATTCGTGATCAGCAACGGTACGCAGACGAAGTACTATTCGAACACCACGCGTCGCCAACATGTCCTCGACATGCACGGCTCCCGCAGGACGAAGAAGACGTCCAATAGTTTCGAGTTCACCTCGTGGTGGGCTGATGCGCAGAACAAGCCGATCCTGGATTTAACGGCGTTTGCGAAGACGTTCTTCGCCAAGCACACCCTGTTGAATATCATTACCCGCTACTGCGTGCTCACGAATGACCGGTTGCTGTTGGTGATGCGCCCGTATCAGATTGTGGCGACGGAGAAGATCTTGCAGAAGATCGAGATCTCCACCAATTACAAGACTCTTGGCACGCTGGACGCGGGTGGCTACGTCTGGCACACAACCGGCTCGGGCAAGACCCTGACCAGTTTCAAAGCCGCACAGTTGGCCTCGCGGCTTACTAGTGTGGACAAGGTCCTGTTCGTGGTTGACCGCAAGGATCTGGATTACCAGACGATGAAGGAGTATGACCGGTTCGAGAAAGGCTCGGCGAACTCCAACACCTCAACCGCCGTCCTGAAACGGCAGTTGGAGGACCCGTCAAAGAAGATCATCATCACGACGATCCAGAAGCTTTCGACTTTCATTGCGGGCAATAAGGGTCATGAGATCTATTCGGGGCATATCGTCCTGATTTTCGATGAGTGCCATCGTTCCCAGTTCGGGGATATGCATACCGCCATCACCAAGGCGTTCAAGCGCTACAACCTGTTCGGTTTTACCGGGACCCCGATTTTCGCCGCGAATTCCGGGAACGGCGGCAACCCGCAGTTGAAGACTACTGCCCAGGCGTTTGGTGACAAGCTGCATACCTATACGATCGTGGATGCCATCACCGATAAGAACGTATTGCCGTTCCGCATTGATTACGTGAATACGATCAAGGTGGGCCAGGTAGCTGAGAAGCAGGTGTCTTCCATTGATACGGAATCTGCTTTGCTTTCCCCGGTGAGGGTTTCCCAGGTGACGAAGTACATCTTGGAACATTTCGATCAGAAGACGAAGCGTTCTGAGGGGTATGCGCTGGGGGATAAGCGGGTGCGGGGATTCAATTCGATTTTCGCGACCGCGTCGATTGCCGCGGCTCGCACCTACTATCAGGAGTTCAAGCACCAGCAAGAAGGACTGCTGCCGGATCAGAAGCTGAAGATCGCGACGATTTTCTCTTATGCGGCTAATCCGGATGCCGAGGAAGGGGTCCTTGATGAGGAGGGCTTTGATACCCAGTCGTTATCCGGTGATGCGCGCTCGTTCCTGGAATCAGCGATTCGGGACTATAACGCCATGTTCGGCACGAGCTTTGATACGAGTTCGGATAGCTTCCAGAACTATTACAAGGACTTGTCCCTGCGTTTGAAGAACCGTGATCTTGACATGGTGATCGTGGTGAACATGTTCCTCACGGGCTTTGACGCGACCACGTTGAATACGTTGTGGGTAGATAAGAACTTGCGGTCCCATGGTCTGATTCAGGCGTATTCGCGGACCAACCGGATCTTGAACTCGGTGAAAACATACGGCAATATCGTGAGCTTCCGAAATTTGGAGGAAGAGACGAACGATGCGATCGCGCTCTTTGGCAATAAGGAAGCTACTGGCGTGGTCCTGTTGAAGCCGTATGGGGAGTACTACCAGGAGTATGCCGAGAAGGTCACCGAGCTGATGGAACAGTACCAGCCCGGGCAATGGGTCGTGGGTGAAGCGAATCAGAATGCGTTCGTGAAGCTTTTTGGCGATATTCTGCGTTTGCGCAACATCCTGACCTCGTTCGATGAGTTTGAGAAGAACGAGATCCTCTCACCGCGGGACGTGCAAGATTACCAGTCGACCTACCTGGATATCTGGAATGATCGGAAACCTGGAAAGGATTCGGAGAAGGAGCAGATCGTCAGTGACTTGGTGTTCGAGATTGAACTGATTAAGCAGGTCGAGATCAATGTGGACTATATCCTCATGCTGGTGCAGAAGTATCGTGAAGAACGTGGCAATGGCCAGGATCAGGAGATCCGTGCCGGGATTTCACGGGCGATTGATTCCAGCCCGACCTTGCGCAATAAGAAGGATCTGATCGAGAACTTCGTCGATACGGTCTCTTTGGAAGGTTCCTTGGAGGACGAGTGGACTGCATACTTGGAAGCTCAGCGGGAGAAGGAACTGGGCGAGATCATCGCCGCGGAGAATTTGAAGCCGGAAGAAACAGTTCAGTTCATCGATGCTGCGTTTCGTGAGGGAAGCATTCGGGCCTCGGGAACAGCGATCACCAAGGTCTTGCCTCCGGTGTCTCGTTTTTCAAAGGAGAAGAACCATGGGGAGAAGAAGCGTCGGGTGGTTCAGAAGCTCGGTGAGTTCTTTGAGAGGTTCTTTGGGCTGGTCACGAAAAGATAGGGATGGCTGAGCCCGGACGATAATGAACTGACCGCCCCATAATCAGTAGTGAAAGTCTGAATCGTCACGGAAATCATACCGCCGGTTTATTAGCAGTATGATTTCCGTGAGGGCCCAATGAGGCTTGCAAGCCTCAATTAAGGCTGTGCGGGAAGTTCAATGTTGTTCCTCCTCATATAAACACGAATAGGAACTATACGGGCAATTTGAGGATGAAGCCTGAGTGCCTTTTCTAGAAGTCTTCTTGTTTCTACATATTCGAGGTTTCGAACTCTAATGATTAGCTCTGCAGCCGTCTCAGGCCCTGCCTGAAGCAGATTGTCGAAGATCTTCTCAGCTGCCTCTGAATTGAAATCCCATTTCAATGCCAGTGCCATATTGATTTGAGCAATTACATTGCCTTTACACGCCTCCTCAAACCAGTAGGCGCGCACAAAATCTTCGGCATCTCCGTGGTCTTCGTGTAGAATTACGCAATCATATTTTTCATGCCACGCTTCTGTCATGCAACATTCAGGAGAACTAATCTCAAAGTTAGAATCTATATTTTTATAGTTCTCTTTGAGCGCGTCATGAGAATACGAAGAACCTAATCTAGCTGATTGGTGGAGAGCTCCCAGCACCTCAGGATCAGATATCGGCATGGGGAATTCTTCCCACACATTACCCTTTGCCAAGTAATACATCGCGTGTGGATTTCCTGAATTGCTGGCTTTTTTCCAAAGATATCTGGCATGCGCGTCATCACCGGAAATGTGGGCGACTTCACCTAGCAGTGTAAGAGCGTCGCTATTATTTCGCTCGCATGCAACTCGGAGTAATGATATTCCCTGTTCTAATTTTCTCCATCCTATCAATTCAGATGCTGCATCGACCAGAGCTTCTGTATCCTCAGATGCTTCCAATTTTTTGGCCCAGGAAAGTGCCAATTCGTGATCTCTTTCTATCAAGTTAAGTCTTATGACCTCTGCGATGGCGTGGCCATCACCTGAATCAGCCGAGTCGATGAGTAAGAGCCGCCCCTCATTTTCTTCGTCCCAATCATCGGAGCGAAGAAGCGTCATGGCTTTAGCATAGATCGCAGCTGGATTTTTTTCCGACAGTCCCATCTCGTAAATCTCGTTCCGCACTTTTTTGATTTTTCCACGGATCGGGAACTCGAAAAGCGGGCCTTGTCTCATCATAAACTTCTCTGCGAATTTGTCGCCTTCTAGGGCGGCGCCGTATAATTTTTTGTTGGCGCAAATTGTGCTATGGCTGTTCGCAATAGCCTGAAACATTGAAGTTAATTCCAGTCTAAACTGAAGTGGTTGGCTTGCAAATTCCCTTGCTTCAGGCAGTTCTCCAACCTCCACTAAGTGGCTGACTTTTTCGCTTTCGGTAATCTTTGTGATCGAGCTAATGACGTCCATTGGGTATGCGTTTAATAGGGTTCCATCTTGAATGATATCTTGAGATTCCATATTGTCTAAAACTTTCTTTGATACGTTTGATTCTTATTTATTATTCAGTTTTGCATAGCGTTTGGAGTTGTGCTGCTTCGTGGACATTCGATTCATGATTTGCTGGCACGCTCATTCGCCTGCTTAATGCACTATCTCCACGACTCAACACTGACCTTGCATCGTTTTCGGTTTCCCGGAACTCGTAACCGGAAGCTCGTGGCCTAAAACTGGGATCATAGCGTTTCGGGAAGATTCCTTGAGTTGCACTAGGGATTGAATAGTTGCATTTCGAGGCAGTCGGAGCGTTCTGCTTCGGGCAGGTGTTCCACGACGTTATTGATCAGTTCTAAGTATTCTCGGTACTCCGATGGTGTCCACCAGGTTTTGTCAGGCCAGCTAATGGAAGCTGCGACCTTTTTGTCCAGAATGAGATGACGCATTTTCTTGCTATCCGTGGGGCCAGCGGCGAAGTACAAAAGCTTGGTGAAGAAGGCTGGGCCGAGACCCTTGAGTCTGTACTGGTCACTTGTCCTGAAGGAGCGGTAGGCATCTTCCGCTTCGACGTTCGAGTCTTTGGCGAGCATGATTCCGCCGAGGAGTTTTTCTCCAACGTCCGGCTCTTTCAATGTTGGAATTCGACGGTAGATATCCCGGGCTTTGGCGCCGGCGCCCCATGAACAGACCGCGACGTAGAAGTTGACCGCATCTTGTGCAGTTTCCACCTTGCTACCCAGAGTGAATAGATCGCCTCTGCTAAGGGTGAGTCGCCCTTTGCTGTCCTTTTCTCCGATTTGGAGGACGGAAGGAATATCCGGCATGCTTTCATCCCACCGGTTAAGCCAGTGCCGAGGGTAGAACCGGATAGTGTGTTTCTCGACCTCTGAGGCAGTGGGTATACCCCTGCCATTGCGCAGGAGGTCTACAACTTCGGCGGTGGTCTTTCTTGTTCTGGCCAAGATCCAGCTCCAGTCGTGGAAAGTTTGTCTCGTATGCTGCTCAGCGTAGCCTATTGCTCCGACGAGTGATCTGGACTCTAGAGCGATATGCAAGGGGAAGTAACGCGATGACACCTGACGAGTAACGGCTGGTTATGGAAGCTCTTTGATCCGTCGGTACAAGGTTGCTCGGGACATGCCCATGTCTTTGGCGACCTGGGTTGCCGGTTCGCCTGCCTGGATCAGTTTGGCTGCGGTGCGGATTTGGGAGTCGGTGAAGGTGGGGCGTCGGCCGCCGAGGTCGCCGCCGCTGGTGCGGCGTTTGGTGACGGAGTCGGTGATGCGTTCGCGCTTGATCTCTAGCTCCATTTGGGCGAGTGCGGCCATGACGGTGAAGACCATGGCGCCCATGGGCGTTTTGGTGTCCACGTCACCGCCGCCGAGGTTCAGTACTCGTAGTCCGATATTGCGTTCGCGCAGTTCTTGGGCGAGGTCGAGCATTTTCTGGGTGGAGCGTCCGAGCCTGTCCAAGGTAGTGATCACGAGGGTGTCATCCGGATGCAGGGCGTTGAGGGCTTTATCGAGTCCGGGCCGCTTCGCCAACGCACCGGACAAGCCGTGGTCGGTGTAGAGGTCATCGCGCCGTACTCCGGCAGCGAGTAGATCCTGGATTTGCCGGTCGGTGTCTTGGGCTTTGGTGGATACGCGGGCGTAGCCGATCAGTTTAGTCATCGGTCCTTCGAAAGTGTCTCGCAACTAAGGGTATAGACATGATTCTACGTCACTGGTTGCGAGACATAGTTGCGAGAACTTCGAATTGTGGATTTTCCGCGGATTTTTCAGCAGGGGAGTGGTGGGTGGTGAGACGTCTTGCAACCCATGGGTTGCGAGACGTCTCATCGATGACTGATTTTAATCCAACGAATGCCATGGCCGCACTTCTGAACTGTTCCTCAGGACCGTACCCTGATTACTCGAAGCGAACCTGCCCACCAATGATCGAGGCGAGCAAGTATCCGTGAACGTAGGAAAACACAGGAATTCCCTAACATCTGAGCGAGATAACGTCGTGGAACCATGGGCCGAATGCTACGAGCAGGCGCTCCTGACTAGGTTTTAACATTGCTATGGGCTCAGCGATAGTACGCGGCGCCAAACCCGTAGATATCGATGACCTTCGCCGCAGGAATACTCCGCCCCGAAGGTAAACCAGAGACAAAATCAACGGTCTGATGTGAAGCCGCTAACCGATCAATCTCCTTTTGATGAGTGTCATAGAATTCTCCGATCAGTTCCACCGTCTTCGCACTAAATTTAGAGAACAAGTTGCTTTTGTTCCGCTCCTTAGCGATAGCCCCGAAAGTCTGCACGAAGTATGAATCGAGTGAGGGAAAGACACCCCATACTCCCATCATGGTCTTGGTTACCAAAGTGATCCGCCGTCCACCTTCAGGCAGTAGCGCATCTCCAAGTTCCTGATACGCGGAAACTAATAGTTCCTGGTTCTGTTGTGTACCGAAGCCTGCAGGGGTAAGCTCCCTCATCTCGGAGCTATATCGTTCAATCACGTCAAGTGCCTGCAGGTAGTGCCGAGCATTGGTGTTCTTGAACAAGTACGATGAGCCTCGCAACATCCCCCAACTGGCCAGATAGTAGCCCAGCTGCATACAACTTGCCTGACGGTCACTTCGCACACGGTCCAAGTCGGCAAAATGCTCAAAACAGAAGTCCCACGACAGAACTCTGGCATGACTGGCAGCTCCTCCTTGGCCTCCCATGAAACGCTCGACAACGGAGGAAATTCTGTCTGTCTCTGAATCGCCGTTGCTGTGGTGCGCCCGCACCGGTAAATTGTCGGTCATTGGGAAGCAGACGGGCGTGTGTGCAGGTCGGGCCCACCCACCTTTGCCAGCTCGTCAAGTACGCTGATTACTTCGTCAGTGCTAACCGAGTCATCCTGACCTGGATGAGGAACGAGATCAAGCGCCTCCTCTTCTGCGAGGCGTGGGTACTTTTCTAGAAGGAAACGCCGTCGGTACGCAATACTGGCCGCATCGACGATTGACTCCAATGTTGCCCAGTTGAAAGTTCCGCCAATGGCGATGCCAGCCAAGGGCACGACTTTGCCAAGCCCCTGTTTGGTGAATCGAAGAGCAAATTTATTCGCGAATTGCCTGGAAACCTGCGCAAGAATTGACTTGTCCAATACAGCCCAGGTTTTGCCACGGACGAGCGCTTGGGTGAGCCGCGAGACGTCGGCCATTGCAGCGCTCTTCGCGCTGGCCGACATTGCCGTCCCCGCGTTAACGATAGACATGACAAATACCTTCTCTCCTGGCTCTTCGGGATCGTAGCCGTAAAGCAGCGAGACATGGCCAACGGAACGAGATGCGAGACCTAGAACCCACGCCGCGTCACCAACAAAGGCACCAGCGACCGCTACACCCGAAGGAGCCGCCGCAACCCCACCGGAAACCGGGACGGCCAGTTCTCCACCGGAGATCACCAGCCCTGCTCCCATACCGGACAACGCTGCAGCGATCGGATAGCCCCAACTTGTTCCTTGTCCACGAACAAGATCAATCTGTTGGAGATCAAGGCGGCGCAAGTCGTGTAGCAAGGCAACATCATGTCCACGTTTTCTGTGCTTCGCCACGACTCTTTGGGGTGAGAGTCCCGCGCGCGAGACGCGTCCCACTGTCTTCCGCATCGATCCAAAAGCAGATCCGCTCCAATCAGCCAGCCCGTCGGGGATTACCCCTGCGGCCTTGCGGGCTCCGGTACCGATCGCATTAGCGCCCTTGCCGACGAAGTTTTGTCCACGGGACACCGCTGCCTGAGCTCTCGGCCGCTTCTCCAAGTATTGCGCAGCACGATTGCCCAGTTGCGTAGCGCCAGTGGCGGCCTGTTCGCCAACTTTTCTTATCATTTTAGACAGCGGACGGCCCTTGAATCGTTGGATGTCGCGCCATGCCGCGAGCTCGTATTCCGATGGTTCAGTCATACCGCGAGTGTAACGCTCCAGCCCGACACCTTAAGAAGTAAGTCAGCCGCGCGCAGGAGATAAAGTTTTCGTATCCCCATATGACCAGCGGGAGCAACGGCCCGGTGTCGAAGGAATCAAATGAAACAACGGATTAAGTCCCAACCCTACGACCCTAGTACGAGAATACTGGAGCGTCCGCAACCAACGCTTCCACCGTCAAGGCACATGCCATCGACCAAGCCTCTGGCAAGAGCCGAGGCCTGGCTGGGTTAGGAATGCTGATTTCGATTCCAAATTATCGAGCGTAGGTGATGATGTAAGCGTTCAGGCAGCCGAGTCCAGATGGACCTCGTAGCCAAGCCGTTCAAGTTCCTTGACCGCCCGGGATTTCGCACGATCCTTGTTGAGCTGATCGTAGTAGTCCGGCCCAAGCTCCTTGAACACCTCGCCGTTAGCCAGCAAATGCCAGATAGCCACGATGATGGTGTGTTCAATGGCAACCAGCGCGCGGCTTCCTCCACGGCGAAGATACAACCGCCGGTACCGGGCGGCCAGGAACGATTCCTTGTGCTTGATCGCCGCCAGCGCGGCGGTTCCCAGCGCCGCCCGCAAATACACGTTGCCACCACGAGTATGCGAGGAGCGTTGCCGGCCTGCTGACTCGTTCTGTCCTGGGCAGACTCCGGCCCATGAGGCCAGGTGCGCCGCATCAGCGAAAACAGTCATGTCCACGCCGACCTCGGCAATGATCACTTGCGCCGTCTGCTTGCCGACCCCGGGCACAGTTTCTAAGGCCTGGCAGGCCTGATCGAATGGTGCCATCGCCTCGGTGATCATCTGATCCAGCATTTGGAGCTGTTCATTGAGGGTATCGATGTGGTGCAAATGAAGTTTCACCATGGCGGCATGATGGTCGGTGAACCGCCCCTCCAACGCGTCTACGACTTCAGGGATCTTGCGCCGCATGGAACGGATCGACAGGTCCGCCAAGATCTGCGGGTCTCGTTCCCCAGCCACCAGAGCGTCAAGCATATGCCGCGAGGACACCCCAGTCAGGCTGGAGGCAACGCTGGAGAGCTTGATCCCGGACGACTCCAAGAACTTCTCCAACTTCTGGTAGAGCTTGGTCCGGTCATGCACCACCGCCGAGCGAGCCCGGGTCAGATCGCGAAGATGCCGGATCGGTTCAGGAGGGATGAACGAGGCGGCCAGCAGGTTATGGGCCGCCAGCTCAGCGAGCCAGGTCGCGTCAATGACGTCGGATTTCCGACCCGGAATGTTCCTCGCCCGTTTGGCATTGACGAGGATGACCGGCAGTTGTTCTTCCTCCATCAGGAAATAGAACGGCTTCCAGTAGTCGCTGGTCGCTTCCATGACGATGACACTGACCTTATCGGCGTCCAGGTAGCCGATAAGTTCGCGGATCTGGGCGGTGGTGGCTCCGAAGGTCTTCACCTCGGTGCGGTAGGTTCCTCGGCGATGCCCCGGTTTCCGCACGGCAACTTTGGCGTCCCGCTTGGAGATGTCGATTCCTGCGCCGAGCTCATGCACGATCTCCATCGTGCTTCACTTCCTTCCGACATGATCATTGGATCCTGGCGTTGGTGGTGTCGTGGGATTAAGGAGTGAAACGTTGAAATCTAGTACTCGTGCTCGAAGCAACAATCCACGGTTCTCGTGAAAATCCGCGCAGGCCAAGCTTCTATCCGGGCTCAAGGCACCAGAGTCATACCGGCATGTCGACACCACCAACAACCTCAGAATGCGCCTGTCGCCGGTTCAGCGCAAGAGTCCAGGTTACGAACGCAAGCAGAGTGGTAATTCTCAATCATCCTCGGCGTTGGCGAAGCCCGCTGGGAAGCTTCTATGTCTGTCAACCGGCGATCAAAGCCTCCGCTTGTGAGTTGAAAATGCGGTAGACGCGCCGGGCGAGATAGCGTTTGATGCATCGTCGGATTTCCTTCGTGCTAAGTCCTTCGGCTTCCCGCTTCTGCACGTATTCGCGGGTTTCCTCGTCGTGAGTCATCCGCGTGATGGCGACCATGTGAAGCACGCTGTTCAGAGACCGGTCGCCGCCGCGGTTGAGTCGGTGACGGACGGTGTTCCCCGATGAGGCCGGGATCGGGTTTACCCCGGCGAGGGAGGCGTATGCGGCTTCCGAATGCACCCGGCCCTGATGGGACCAGACGGTCAGGCATGTGGCGGCCGTGATGGCGCCGAAGCCCTTCACATCCAAGAGCGGTGCCGCCTCGCTGACCTTGACCAGGTCGGTGATCTGCTGGGTGTTGCCCGCCACGTCTTTGTCGAGGTCACCGATCCGCTTGGCCAACCTGACCGCTTCGGTGCGGGCCACGGAAAGCGCCAGTTCCTCGTCCTGCTCACGCCACCGGGAGACCTCGGCAATCTGCGCTCCGGTCAGAGCCTTGCGGGCGTCCAGGCCGAGCTCATTGACGCGCACCAAGGCAGTCAGCCCGTTCACCGCCCGTGTCCGCTCCCCGGTCATGGAATGACGCGCAGATACCACAACCCTCAGGGCAGCACGGACGCCTTCATTCAGCCGCGGCCGGCGCAGTTGCTTCTCCTGCATCGGGAGCACGGCCCGGGCGATTCGTTGGGCATCGAGCACGTCGGATTTGCCTACGCCGTGGTGGGATTTGGCGTCCATCCGTGCTGCCTCGACAACCGAGTATCCCTTGGTAACCACGGTTCCGGCGAGTATGGCCCCGTAGGAGGCTGCGCCCTCGATCACCCAGAGCACGGCGAGATCAGCACCCGTGCGGCGTGCCACCCACGCGGTGGCTCGGTTGATGCCGGCGCCGGTCGTGGGGAAGTCCCGGGTATCGACGAGTTCACCGGTCGTGGCGGTGATGATGGCGTAAACGTGGTTGCGGGCGTGGGTGTCGACACCGACGACAAACGCATGTGAATGCGCGACGATAGACATGGCGGTCATTGTTCCTTTCCTCTTCACGGATATGGGCATGGCCACTGCCGGCCGATACCAGTCCGGGTAGAGGTCACTTCGGAACAACACTGTGATGAGCCACGCCCTGAGGCGGACAACCTTCTGATCAAGTCACCGAGGTGGGCCGGACGGGTACCGGCCGGCCGCCCCATGGTTGGACAAGTCGTAGGAAAGACACCAATGGGTCACGTGTCAGGTGAGTCACAATCACGAGGCGGGACGGCCAGTCCCTATCCTGCCAGCCAGTCCCAGACCAGCTGCACCAAGTCTCACAGTGTCAGGGTTGAACGGTACCAACGCCTCACAGCAAACCCACCCCAGCGCGTAGGGCTTCGTCGAGGATCCATGTTTGTTTTAGGGGAATTTTAGCTTTGGTTTCGGCTGGTAGATCTTCGTAGACGTGGAAGAGTTCCCTGAGTAGAGCGTCTCCATCCCATACTCGGAAGGCGCTGTCGGTGCGAAACTCCCTGTTTGCTGGTCGGGTGAGTCCGCCCCAAGCGACGAGTAGTGCCTGATCGGCTTTGTGTTGTTCTCTGGCTGAGTGCAGACCGCGGACGACTCGTGAGTCAATGGCGTTGGGCTCTGACTTTACTTCAACAACGACAATCGGGGCGTCCATGCCTAGTGGTCCCATGCCGGCTTTGATGTCTACTGCGCCGTCTGGTCCGGGAGGCGATACCTCGCACTCAAACCCGGGACGATTCATAGCGCTGTTATTAAGAGGATTGCGACACGGCTTAATTTTTAAAGATTTCACTTGTTTCCTCTCATCAGCGCTTTAGGTAGAGGAGAAAGCCTAGATCACCAGCGTGTGTCGCTGGCAAAGAGGGACAGAGGAAGATGGGAGGACTGGGGGAAGAATTGCCCGGAAATTCATGCTAGGACGTCATCGGCCTGTTGAATGGATTCCGGGGCAGTCGATTTTCTCACTAAGTGATGAGCAGGCCGCGGGATTCGGAGGATTCCCCGACGAGGAATCCGCGGAAGACCTGGAACGTTTCGGTTGGCTGGACGATACCGATCTGTAGGTAGTCGGCGCAGCCGGAGCCTGCGCCGGCCGGGCCGATCACGACATGGCATTCCAAGAAGTAGATGCTTAGGCTCACCTAACAGGTGGCGACCTGGGCGGGGAAAAAGTCTCGTGTTCGACGTGCAACACCCCGATTCGCGGACCGAGCACGGTAGGCCGTTGAAATCCGGTCGCCGCTGAGCTCTTCGAAGCCTGTCCTGAATCAGCTGTCACCCCAACGTGCACAGGATCCCGTTGCAACGTCGCGGCGAGGCATCCCCGGAGCTCAGCACTTCTTAGCGGAAAATAGTTTTGTTTTTGTGTCGCTGAGAGGGAAGAAGAGTTATTCAATGAAAAGGGCAACCGCGCAATGGTGTTGGTTCAAACGGATTCTTGATGCGGTATGGCAGACGATTCGGGCTCCGCAATGGGGTCTGCTGCTTCTGGTTGTGGCGCTCGGATTAATGTCGAATGCAGAAGCCGCATGGCTCGCGACCTTCATGGGCCTCTTGATTGCAGCCGTGTTGTGCCTCTGGGCACTTACTGCACTCGGGTATGACGGAGGCAACCCGATCAGGTTCTTTTTCACATTCCATTGGACGTCGTGGAGCCGCTACGGACTAACCATCCTATTGCTAATCTTGGCAGTTAGCCTGATCAACGTTACCGCGCGATCTGGATATTTTGCAGGTTGGCTGCTCAGCAAAATACCGTCGGCACTGGCACCGAAGCCCGACCAATCTTTGACCGTTGTATTCCTTGCCTGCATTGGTTTCACAGCCTTCTCAATCATCGCGCTCTTGATTCGCAGGATGTCCCTCCACC
Organism: Glutamicibacter sp. ZJUTW; assembly: GCF_008370855.1. Taxonomy (NCBI): domain Bacteria; kingdom Bacillati; phylum Actinomycetota; class Actinomycetes; order Micrococcales; family Micrococcaceae; genus Glutamicibacter; species Glutamicibacter sp. ZJUTW. The sequence continues at coordinate 731,799 of NZ_CP043624.1, forward strand.
GGACGAAACAAAATCCACTAGAACAGATGAACCGCAAGGAACGGCGCGCGAATAGAGTATCGACGTCTGACTATGAGGATTTCAAAGCGCAACGGCGTGCGGCGCTGGAACGCTATGACTACTGGACAGAAGCTTCATTGGTGCTCGGGTTGGCAGCGATCGCAATTGTACCTGGAGCGCTCGGGTGGACGTGGCTGTGGGGGGTAACCCTTAGTATCGTGCTTCCAATGCTAGTACTGTCCGTACGATTCCGTATGAGAGATCAGGGAGACCAACGCGATCGGAATGCATCGGCGAGGCGAGCCTGAGAGGCTCTCCGCATCGCACGCACCACGAGGGAGACATTCAACGGAGGTTCTGATGGAGGATAGATCGCCCTAGACGGACCAGCCGCCAGTCCACGAGAGGGTCGCCAGGACGGATCTGGTCCACGAGCTTGTCGAACTCGGGCCGTGAAGTGTACTTACGGCACATAGTTTGTGGCACTGGGTATTTTGTCATTATGGCTCTGAAAATCTGTCGAATTTTCAACTGCCAAAATTTTCGCCGCGGGTGACGGTTCGGTGTGTCAAAAACGAACGATTTCGATACACCTTAGACATGCTGTTCACCCATTGGGATGAAACGCTATCGGCGGCTCACCACTTTCCAATCAGCTATCCCAGATTGTCGGCCTGATGCTGTAGGTTTCATTTGAGATCTAGTTTCGATTGTTATGGGGAGCAGATGGCTAGAAGAGTCCTTACTATTCATGAACTGACTTTTCGCGAGAAGGGGAAACGCGAAGGAGCTGGACGTGTTTTCGCACCGGTTGACCTACTAGGCGACGATCTGTTAGATATATTCTCCAATTGGCTGAGTAAGCTGACAAGAGAAGATACCGTAGACAAAAGTAAAAACACCTGGGTCAATGTGACAGCTGCATCTAGGTACGCTTCGCGGATCATCGTAGTAGAAACTTCAGTCGGTTCCAGCGGCGAATCCGGGGAAGTAGTCGATTCAGAAACCGGCGAATCCGAATTCCAGCTTGCAGCGCATCATGCACCCACTGGAACAACTCGGACACTTCTTCTGGTTCCCGAAAAAGGACGATCCGCATTCTTGATGACGGAATCTTCACGCCGTGGCTCCGGCGGGATACGTCTTCGCCAATTGTTCTCTGAACATATAACTGACCTACTACGGCTCATTAAGATGGATTGCTCCGCTGTGTCGGAAAGCGACGCTTGGGCGGAACATGCCAAGTTGAAAGAGGTTGAGCTCAGGGTAGAGGGTAAATCAGTCGATGCTGCAGACGGAGTACACGTCGACGTTGGGGTCATATCTCATATCGCAAGGCCGCATCGTCGTGCTTTCTTTAATCGAGATCTTCTTGGGAAGTTGGCAACTGACAAGAGCACAGCAAAACGAGTCGTCGGGATTCCAGTCGATGAGGAGCATGAAAAGGAAGATGTTTATGTCACATTGGTAGACGGAGAGCGGCAAAAGAAATTTTTAGTTGAGGGCGGGGGTGCACCGAGCTTTCGTCTGGTTCTAAACGAAGACAGTGCAGAGCAGCTAAATACGGACGATCTAGTGGCAAAGTGCGTTGAGCAGCTATCTGATATTACGGGAATAACTGGAAAAATAAACTGGGAACCACGCTGGAGCGATAGTCTAGGAGCAAAACATGGGAAAGCTGTCCCTCTGGCGAATTCCCAGAAATCATTTCAGAACCCTTAGGAACGGGCAAACTGGAAAGATTCATGTCCCGGACTATTTGATGCAACTAGGCATACCCGTAGCTGCAAGTACTTTCGCTTGGTTTCTGGACTTCAGGTTGGTAAAAGTAGATAACGCTGTTGCGGGGATTTCTATAGTTTCCGGACTTCTCTTCGCTGTTGTGGTGTTCCTCTTCCAGTTACGAACCTCTTTGCCCAATAACCCTCTGATTATCGATGCCGATTTAGAACTATTGGATGAGATAATGTTCAACTGTCTATGGGCCATGCTTTGGGGACTGATCCTGGTTTTCTTCCTAGTAGTTGTTGGATCTACCGAGTGGGTCGGTGCTCCCGCAAGCCTCGATCCCAATGAAGAGACAATAGTTCGTATCATCTCGTGCGTATCCATAACGTCCGGGGGACATCTGCTGATGGTCCTCACTATGTGCCTCAAGAGAATTCATCGAGCTTACGAGCGTATAGCTATGGGACGAAACTAGATGTGGCTAACGGGGACTGCACCCAAAGGCTGCACCTCCCTAATCTAGTTTTGGCAGGTCTACACGACGTAAAAATGCGCGATCAACAGCTATCATCGAGTGGATAGCAGCCGGATGGCTTGATCTGACCTAAATGACGTGATGCTTCAACCAATATGAGGTAACCCCCGCGACTATTACAGGCATCTGAGGAACGATTCGGACTATTATCTGAAACCTACCGATGCGCATTAGACGCAATACATAAGGCTTCTAGTTTCACATGTGCCGTTATTGGCGGGAAGCCTGTAATAGCCAGTGGGATCCCGCTAGCGACAGGTACGGAGGCAAGAATTCTGGGATTCATTCTCTTTGTCTGATCCGCACGAAATCGCAGGTAGGGTTATTTTACGAATTTCTCAAGTCAGTCCCCCTCTCACAGGGTCACCGGAGAGGCTTCCGTCGTAGCAAAACTTGATCTCGGCAAGGCCGCCGAGCTGGTTACAACGAAATCACTCACTGATCTGCCGAGATTACTCTCGGACAGAGCCTTAGAAAAGGCTCAGGGAAACTTGGCGAAACAAACAAAATCAGAGCTCCAGACAGGACTGATACCCTCTGTTGAATTAGTTTCTATGCCTAAGCTGGGCTTCGGTAATAGACCTCTGGCTGTTCTTAGCCCTCAAACGCGAGTCGTGCTTGAAGCATTAATAGCACTTCTAGAAGACTCCCTGCCTCCCAGCTCACGCTCCATCAAATTTCAAGAATTTGAGGCTTTTGGAACAGAAGACCACGAGGCCTGGTTAGTCGACTTCGATATAGCAGCTTGCTACGAATTCATTGATCATAGTGTGCTCGCCGGAGAATTGATTCTTCAAGGTGCAAATTCCGACGCAGTGGAAATCACTCGGAGAACGCTCGGCGCTGTACATGGCAGACAAATCGGTCTCCCCCAGGGAGTGGCATCGAGCCATAGACTTTCCGACGCTTACTTAGACGTGATTGAGCGAAGTCTGACTCGCCACGGATACACAGTAGGGCGCTACGCAGACGACTTTCGCGTAATTACACACTCGCGTAAAGAAGCATTTCAGGTAATTGACATTGCTATGGAGGAAGCGCGGCGAGTACATCTCGCACTAGCTGAGCAAAAGATCCATGTTAGAAAAGCTCCTGAAATAGCCGCGGATATCAAGAAACGTTCTGGGCTAAGTGAAGAGTACACAAAGCGGGTATATGGAGATCTCGCTAAAGCTATCTTAGTTTCAAGTGGCTATGACGATTGGGAAGTCGAATTGCAAGAGCCCGATCAGGAAGATGTTGATTTTGCGGCTGTCAAACAGCTCCTGTCAGATTGGGGTGACCCGGATAACGCGCGTAGTAGAGCCATGTCCCACGCTGGAATTGTCGCGCTTTCAGGGGCAAAATCACTTGGTGAACGGATACCAAATGAAATCTTGGCCAGAATAGTCGATAAGGAACCAGTCCGGCTTCGAAAGGTGATGGAGTATCTGCTGACGCGCACTGCTGAAGCAGATAATTGGAAACTTCTCAACGAAATCGCCGCGCAGGAACGAAGCACTCCCTGGCACAAGATTTGGCTCTTTTCAACCGCGAGCAGACTTGGGGACAACGACAGCACTGCAAAAACCGAATTTCTAGACTTTGCATCGCAGCAGCTCAAAGATAGTCACGAAGCAGTAAGGCTGGAGGCCGCATGGCTACTCGCCGTTAACGAATACATAACTTCTGAAGAAGTGCAGAGTTTGTATTCCCGTGCCTCCAGAACCTCCCAAATCGGACTCGCTGCTGTCGCTGGGCGAGTAAGCCAAACGCCATACGGAAAAGCGGACAAGGCAATAAGAAATGATTCAGCATTGAACACCTGCGCCTTCGAATGGGGTGAATCCTTTGGCAAGGATTCCTAATGTAACTCTCGCTACAGAACTGACGATCGGTCGAATCAGAGAAGCGGGAATAAGCACCATCACCGCACGAGACTTGATCCTCACTGTTGTTCCTGAGGTTGAGTCGAGGATTGAGGAGATGATCCGGGAACTGGTTAGCAGAGCCAAGTTTGCTCCCACAGCTCTTGGTTCTTTCCTAATCAAAGACAACCTTGACTCTTACTTTCAGTCCTGGAAGGAACGCGAGAAAATCCTGAAGGACGTTTTTGGGTTCAGCGTTAGCGGTTCAAAAATCGGCCAAGACTTCCAGCTCCTTGTCGATGTGAGGAACGCCTTGATGCATGGAAACGGCTCATTTACGAGCCAACAATCCCAGAGCCTCACAGCAGTCTTGACTCTGAAGAAAAAACTAGGCGTAGATCTTTCAGTCGAAGTTCAAGGTCAAAAGCTGCTACTTGACGGACTCAACCGCATCAAGGTTTGTGATGCTGCCAGTAAATATCTTGTCGAGGCAGATCTAAAATGTATGGGTTCCCAATAGTGCCTACAGATTCATCCGCCCCAGCTTGAGTAGCAGGCATTTTAGAACATTCGAAGAGTCGGACAGATACGGCGTTCCTGCCGCCGGCTGGAAGCCAAGTAGCGAAGCACCAGGGGCGTGACACAGTAAATTCCCTCTTTGCGGCACAACGATGAATGTTCTGTTAAGAGTTGGGGGCTCAGAAGCAACCAAAGTGCTGCGGTGGCCATCTTGGATTAGCTTAAAATGGCACTAGTTCCTCCGGCTTACCATGATGGATCGCTTAGAACCTTTCCCAATCTCTAACGAATATGATCCCCAAAGGACAAGCTTCTTAGTAGTCTTCAATCGGACCCGAGCTGGTCACCACATCAGTTCGAATAAGAGCCGGCGCCGCATATCAAGCCGGGATTGAACGGGTCTATCGAAGCACAAAATAACACACGAAAATTAAATAAGTAAGAATATTTTGACGCGAAGTTATTTTGTAACGCGAAAGCCTTTACTTTACATAACGTGGGTTATCGGCTTTTCATTTACGGGAGTAGAAGTAGCTGCGAGAACCCCGTACATCAGCAAATCCAACGTATCGGCCGTCAAGCGGACTTCTTATGCTTCGCCGCTCTTAGGATCGGTGGCTGCTCTTGCCTCTGGAGCTCTTGAGGGCGTAGGGCTCCTGCATTTCCATGGTTTTATGGGGGCGTCGTGAGTGATACGGTTCCTGGTTTCGTCCTGCGGTGTTGTTCTGGGCAGGCGAACGGGTGTTTACTGCGACAACTAGTAAGCTCGTCGTTACCGTCAAGGCGCAATTTGCTCACCATACAGACGGAACCAATGTTGCAAACACCGGATTCGGTCTCACCGAGTCAGTCAACGACGCATTGGAAGACAAGGTGGAACTTGGCAAGATTCAGCGATGCTAAAAATCCCTTCCTCGTATTTGACTTTCGATCGTTGAAGCGACATTATCTCGTGTAGTCACTTGCAATTTTAGGGAATTATTTTGTTTTCAAATCTACCGGATCAGCCAAACATCAATCCGCCGATCATCAAAAATAAGAACAAAGAGCCAAGCAGCAAAGTTTGGGCTTGGCTTCTGGGCTTTGGTCTGATTTCCGGAATCATCGGACTGATTCTCGGCAACGTTGAAGTGGGGAATCTTTGTGGCACTGTGTTTAACGGGCAGCACATGGCTGCCGGGTTCTACGACACAATGGCGGGGAATGGTCGCTCAGAGGCGAAGTGCGAAGCGAAGGCTGCAGCTCAGGCGATTCCAACCTGGATCTTCATCATCCTTGGTGTCGTGATGATCGTTGCTGCATTCATCTTGAAGAACACCGCGGGACGCCCAGCATCCGTTCTGGTGTCAGCACCGGCTCCGACTCCAGAAAAATCGGCCGCTCAGAAGTTTGAAGAGCTTCAGCACCTTCTAGATCGCAAACTGATCACCCAGGAAGAATTCGATAAGAAGCGCCAGAAAATACTCGACAACATGTAATCCATAGGAAAACTGATTAAGATCATTGCCGGCGAATAAGCCGCTGGATTATGCGTTTGGTCTCGAATTTTCTCAAGGTAATGTATATCGCCAGGCAACCTGTTCTCCATTATGTTCCAAAACAAGACTAGTTCGTTTCGCCAACACCCTCCAAACCCTGTATTTCATCAAATGAAAAAGTTAAATTCGCGCACTCAGCTGCCGGAAAATGAATAGGAATGACATTGCGCATCACTCGTCTCCTCGCCGCACTCTCAGCGCCTGCTTTAGCGCTTACCCTGGCTTCCTGCGGATCGTCTTCTAAATACGAAACCCTCGATGACCTCACTACAGCGATTGAAAATGCTGGCTACTCGTGTGAAGAGCCTTTCATTGATCCCGACCATCCAGGAGAAACACAGATGGGATGCGGCTGGTCGGGTGGCGTGATCTGGTATGACACTGCTAAAGCGGAGGCAGAAAGCTATGCCAGCCTCGCAGAAATTCACGAGCAAGTTGGCGTCCCGCTGTACTCAGTTCGAGGCGAGAAGTTCCACATCATTGGCCCTAACAGTGAAATGAAGAAAATCTCCGATTCTATCGACATTCAGATGTCGATAGACGGCGCAAAGTAATCCACAATATAGATTAATCTCAATTCCGGCACTTCGCGCAAACCGCGCACGTGCCGGAATTTTCTTTCCCGGAAAGATTCCGCTTCGAGCTGACAGTCGACTTATTCAAAGCAGAGAAATTGTCGTATCGTCATTTCGCGCGCTGTATGCTCTTCTTTTCCAGTGTGTGATCCTTGCGCTCTTTCTGCATCACATGGAACCTTGTAATGCTCAGCGGGTGGCCATCTATCATCATGTTCCAAACCCTCCGAGTGCTACTTGTATCTACGATACGGGACGAAACGGTAATCCTACCGGGCTCAACTTCTGGAAATTCCGTGCACTCGTCAGAGGCTACTAGCCATAACCTGCTCGGGGGCATGCTTCCAGGCTTAGTTTCTGCTTCGCCAGTCGAGTACCGCTTCATTGAGCGCTTTCAGTTTCCACAGCTCGAGCCGACTCTCGGAGCGTCGTTGATGCTGGTTATGAAGCCATACACCAAGAAGGTGTTCTTCTTCCGTGGCGTAGGTTCTATATCTGGGCATGCGATGTTCAGTGTTCACGAAGTCTACTAAGAGCGAAAGCCTGTTCCGCCATCGTATTTCACGCTCTTGTGTCTGTGCGTTGATGTTCCAGCCTGGGAGAGGGTAAAGCAAGACGATTTTGGCTTGCGGCAGTTCATTTCGCTCGACGAGACGGCGCTGTTCAGCAACCCATTCTGCGAGCGAATGCTCTTCAGGATTGCCAGTACGCCTCGGCAGGCGCCCATGCGTTGCATAGTATTCCTGAGCTTCGTTTAGGCGTTTTCGCCATTTCGTGGTGATTCGGTGCGGTCCTCGAGCTTCTAGCGCTGCTGTGTGTTTGGCGAAGAATTCTGGGTCGTATTTTTCGCGGTTTTTCAGGTGCAGGTGGACGGTGGCAATGTTCTGTTTGCATCGGTCGGCGATTTCGCGCGCAGTGAGGCCCGCGGTAAACATCATGTCCCATTCCGGGTGCCTCGAGACGTCCCAACCGACCATGAACACCAAGCTACTGCACAGCACTCCCCATTTGAAGAGCATTGCGACACCTGACCCTGCCGAAGATCGAAGACCCCGCTCGCCCGAGTCGCTCACACTCTGTTCGCGTCTTCTCCCGTTCAATTCTCGCCATACTCGGCAACACTACCGACCGGCGCCTCGTGCACCCGCCATTCGTTCTCTGCGAACAAGTCTCCGCGGTTGTGCCGCTATCACGAGCGCCACCTTGATGAGCCCCTCAGGTCGGTGAACTCGCCTGCCAAAATAAGGCCTGGTGACTGATCTTCGGGTTGATCGGTGTTTTGTGGCCAAATTGTGTCTTGCCCCCGCCTCTAAACTGGGCTCAAAGGCACTTCGGACACGATAAATTTAGACAGGTTGGCAAAAGCTGAATCGTCCCGGGTTTCATGCCGTTCCTATTTGAGAGAATGGAACACATGCCCAAGCAGTACACCCCTGAAGTCAAGGGCCGCGCCGTCTCCTACGTCCTGGATCGTCTGGACCGCTACAAGTCCGTCTACGGAGCCTGCCAAGACCTCGCACCGAAACTGAACATTGGTGCCGAGACGCTCCGCCGCTGGGTCGTCCAGGCCCAAGTCGATGCCGGGGACCGCACTGGACCCACCAGCGAAGAACTCGCCGAGATCAAAGCCCTGAAAGCCAAGGTCAAAGACCTGGAAGAGACCAATGAAATCCTCCGGCAGTCAGCGATTTTCTTCGCGAGGGAGCTCGACCCTCGCCGGCACTAATCACCGAGTTCATCGACCAGCAGCGCGAGTGCGGCTACGCAGTCGAGCAGATCTGCCAGGCCCTGGGATTCCAGGGCATGAAGGTCTCTGCGCGCACGTATCGCGGCTGGAAGCAACGCCAACCGGCATCCCGGGCCGTCACCGATGCCCAGATCCTCAACGTCCTGCACGACCTGCAGCAACCGGACCCGAAGACCGGCAGGCCTCGACCCGAGGTGCTGTACGGGCGGCGGAAGATGCGGGCCTGGCTGCAGCGCAACGCATTCCCCGATGTCTCCAAGCACACCGTGGACCGGTTGATGCGAGGCGCGGAATGAACGGCCTGGTCCGGGGCCGGCGGACTGTCACCACGATCCGCGCCAAGGACACCGTACGGGCCAAGGATCTGTTGAACCGCAACTCTTATACTGATGCACCTGACAAGGTTTGGATTACCGATTTTACTTATGTTCCCACCAGAGCTGGGTTCACGTACGTGTCGTTCGTGATCGACCTGTTCTCCCGGCGGATCTTGTCTTGGGCGAGTTCTACCTCGCATGATACGGAGTTTGTGGAGGAAGCTCTCCGGATGGCGTTATGGCAGCGCCGCAAGGGCTCAGGGTCTCGTAAAAGCCCTGTTCAGGGCACCGTGCACCACTCGGACGCGGGCCGAGTATACGTCGCAGAGGTATACTCAGACGCTGGCCACCGAAGGACTGATCCCGTCGATCGGTTCGATCGGCGACGCGTTCGACAACGCCGCTGCCGAGACGGTGATGGGGCTGTTCAAGAATGAGGCCGTGGCCAGGGATTCCCCGTTCCGCACGGGCACCTTGGCTGCCAAAGCTGACGTGGATGATCTGGTGGTCGAATGGGTGCAATGGTACAACCATGCTCGGTTGCACTCGACGCTCGGCTATCGGACTCCGGTGGAGTTCGAGGAACTCTACTATGATGAAATGACCGAAACGTTACCCAATGTTGTCGCTAGTAAATTAGCGGCATGATTTTCGGGACGGTTCACTTTGACACTGAGGCTCTGGTAGACCGAGACGAGTTTGGCTTCGTCGTTGGGGAGGGTCTTGCGTCCAGATCTTGGTGCCGTCTTTGGTGACTGCGCAGGCCTAGTGGTCGGATTTCCCTACGTCGAGTCCGAGCCCGGCGGTTTTCCCGCTCCGCCCTCCTACGATACTGAACCGCGGATGATTTGCAGAAATAACGAATGCAGTCACGAATGCGATGTCGGCCAAGAAAAACCTCACCATCCCCATGGGCGTCCTTTTCCAGGAGGCGACGGAAGACATCATCTTCAAGACCTACCAGTTCAACTTCCCCAAGTTCCTTGACGCCCGACCAATATTTAGACCAACATATTCAATTGTGTCCGAGGTTTCTCGGAGAATACCCGAGACATCTTCTAGCGATTCGAGCTCGACAAATCACTCAAAAAACGCAACGGAGCGGATCTGCTAAACCACGTGGTGAAGGAATCCGCCACAATTGAAATTCGCCCGGAGAACGGCATCAATATCGAGATAGACTTCATGCACGCAGGGCTCCGCCGCCTACGCTCCCTCATTTGCGATGCCGCAACCGGGAAGATCACTATTGGAACTCAGGAGATTTCAGTATGACTACTCTATTCAAGCCAGTGTCTTGGAATGTCCAGAGCCTTGTGGACTCCGTCCACAGTGGAGCCGTACAACTGCCCGACCTGCAACGGCCTTTCGTGTGGCCAAAATCCAAGATTCGTGACTTGCTCGATTCAATGTATCGAGGCTATCCGGTCGGAGAAATCATGTTCTGGAACGTCTCGCAGGAGGACACATCACGCGCAATTTCTGGTGCCAGCGACCGTAAGGGATCACACCAGATTATTGACGGACAACAGCGTCTGACCAGTCTTTATGCGGTTTTCAAGGGTAAATCTGTTCGCGACGCGGACTACAACAGCCGCTCGATTGTTATCAGCTTCAACCCGTTCACGGAGAAATTCGAAGTGCTTAACAAGGCCATCGAACGTTCCAGCCAGTGGATCCAAAACATCTCAGAATTCTTCCGAAGCCCCGTGGATGCCCAATTCGAATTCATCGAACGATTCGAGCGTGCAAATGGACCCATGGAACGCGAGGAGTATAAAAGCCTCGTCACAACCTTGAACCACCTTAACAACCTCCGAAACTACGACTTTACCGTCGTGGAAATCCAAGACCACGCCGATAAAAAGGTGGTGGCGGACATATTTGTGCGTATTAATTCGGAGGGAGTAAGCCTTAAGGCCTCCGATTTTATTCTCACCTGGCTCAGTGTCTTTTGGCCTGACGGCCGTGAGAAATTGGAGGACTTCGCCCGCAACTCACGGCTTACACCGCAGCGGGCAAGTGAAATTGCCGAGCATCCAGTGAGATGGACTCCTATCAACAATTACCTCGCGGTCGACGCGGGTCAGTTGGTGCGCGTACTGGTGGCTGTGGGGCAGAACCGTGCCAAACTCGGAGACGCCTACAATGCGCTGCAGGCCAAAGACCGTAGCACTGGCTTCGTGGCAGCGGATCGACAGGAAGCCGAGCTTGCAAAGCTTCAGGCTGCACTCCCGTTGGTACTCAAAGACCTGCACTGGACAGAGTTCATCCGCTGCCTAGCCGTTGCAGGATTCAAATCACGGAAAATGCTCACCTCGGACATGAATGTCCTGTCCAGCTACGCCTTGTGGCTCATTGGCCGCACCCGTTTCAATGTTGACCTCACCGTCCTACGGAATCTGATGGCCCGTTGGCTCTTCATGTCTCAACTCTCTGGCCGATATACCGGCAGCGCCGAGACCCAGCTCCAGAAGGATCTCGACCGCCTGCTCGCCATTGAAGGCGACGATTCCGAAGCGTTCGTTACAGTCTTCGAAACGATCATCGCTGCAGAACTTTCAGACGATTTCTGGACTTTGCGGATGCCAGACTCTCTGATTTCGTCTGCCTCTGCACTTTCTCCGGCATATCAGACCTATCTAGCAGCTCTGAATATCCTTGATGCGGACATGTTCATGCTCAATAACAAGGTGCAGCAGTGGATGGATCCTTCACTGCCGGTCGTCAAGGGGACTGAGGGTCACCACCTAAATCCCCGCAAGTATTTGGAGAACGTCGTTGGTATCAAGGATCTGAAGAAGATTAACCAAGTCGCCAACTTCGCGCCCACCGACTGGAGTACCAATATCTTAATTTCCGATCGTGATCCTGAAGAGTATTGGCCGGCACTCGTTGCGGAACGAGGGTTCGAAGGGGAGTCGTTGCAGCGCCAGATGTTCTGGCATGCTTTGCCACAAGACTGGGAAAAAATGGGCTATGAAGAGTTCCTCCATCAGCGACGGATCCTCATGGCTCAGGTCACAAGGGATGGCTATGAACGGCTGAAGTCCGGGAAATCGATAGCCTCCCCCGTCTTTAAAGTCTCGGCACGGCCCGCCACCTCCGTTGAAACCGAAGTGGCTGACCTAATCGACATGGGCATCTTGTCATCTGGTGTTTTCCTCATTCCAGCCGACGACTCCATTCGGTTACGCGCCGAGGTCACCCAAGACGGGGTAGTCGTCATTGACGGTCATGAGTTTTCCACTTTGGACGCCGCCGCCCATCACTCCGGAGCGGACAACGTTCCCGGAGCGGACTTTTGGCAAAAGGAAAACGAATCGGGCGAACAAATACCGCTCCGACATCTGATGAATCGTGTTCAACAATGAGCTCATGCTCGCAGATCCAAAGCTCACTACACGTTTCCGTCACCGTATCAACGCTTTGGAAGGTCTCTTTGTTGCAAACAGATGGGCCTACCGCCAGTTGGTCGTATCGTGCCAATCAAAGGCTCGGTGCGTCAGAAACAGTTCGGAATCATCGAAGTCGACACGTGGCGCAGAATATCACCGATATTGTGGGCGAACTATTCGACATCAAACAAGATTTCGGTTTTTAGAGATCCGGACGAGCTTAGACTGATGATTGGTAGCGATCCTCGGGATCCACTGAACCTACATGAATACAATTTGTCAACGAGGTGTCGCGTTCAAGTCTGGTCAATAAAACGTCTACACCAAGCACTCGGATGATCGGCTCTAGTTCAATATTTTCGCATTTCATGCTGAGCTCAATCGAGACCTTATCCACGAGTGCACCAAAGATAGGCTAAGGGCTGCGACAGCGCGTAGATACACATGAGAATTGCCTGCACCGTTCTCCCCGTTATGTTGTTGGCAGTTCCTAAACACAGCGGAACACAGGAGCTGCCGGCCGACCAATCTCGGCATGGTGTCCTGCTTCTGCTTTGCCAATATTCCGGGGTGTCGCCACCGAGCTTGGGATGGACGCGTGGTGATTGACTCTTCCATACTTGTCAAGCGTCCCGTTGCTTATTGGTTGCTGCGCCTTAACGGTGAGGATGTTCTCCATGACAGGGAAAATCGTCGCTGGCGTCCGGCGGCGCCCGCTGCTGATTCCTGAAAAAGCGCCAGAAGTGAAGTTGTTACGCCTACTGAATGAGGGAATCGGCTCGTTGTTCGAGCGGTGGCGGTGCCGTGAGCTGGTTGCCTGATGCTGGTGGCCACTCCTAGGATTCTTCATTTATGAAAAGATTGCTCGTTCCGAGTGCGTGGAGCCCGGCGCCCTATGCCGGTGCGACAAGGCGATTATTGTCAAGAGCGAAGCTGACAACTGCGATAGAAAACCGAGGACATGGATTTCGGTGGCTGACAGATTCCTGATGAAATAATTGGACTAAGTATGCGTATCCCCTTGAAGGACCAATCAAGGCGGTGGCGAAGCGCTGGCGGGTCTGCTCCAGCATTGCTGCCCGCGTGGCTTCTTGTTTTCCCCTCCGTCAATGCCGCACGTTGTAGCTTCCAATGCGATATCTAGGTCCCGACAATCAGTTCTTATCACGACCTATGGCGGGTTGAATTGTCGTAAAAAGTGACAGAGCCAGATCTGCGGGATAAGTCGATCTTTCACTGTGAAGAGAAATCTATTGCCGCTCAGGTTCCAGCAGTTTTTTAGTCGGCGGTCGACGACTTGCTGGTGGGTCTCTTGACATTAGTAAAAGACTAATGTCATCTCGAATATTCTTTGGTTGACTGGGCTCGCAAGCAACGTGTTTTATGTGAAAAGATTTCTTGGTGAATCTTCGGGTGACGAGCTACATTAATTCTAAGCATCAATTCTTCGGCACGGGACAGAACGGCTTTAGCGATAACCGCTAATTTATTCTGTTGCGAGGTTTTTGCGCCGATTCGCACTCTTTGAAGCAGGATAATTGAAAACTAATTTAAGTTCGGTGACAATGGCGACGGCACTGATCACGGGATTGGTGCTTAGCGGCCCGGCAGCAAATGCAGAATTGATTTCGGATGAGGTCGTCTCTACCCCAACGGAATCGTCAATGTCAGCGGACGCACAGTCGGAACCCATTGTGTCTCAGTCTCCTGTAGCGAACGTCGTTGAATCCGAGGAAAGCATCCCTCCAGCTGATCCAGAGGCGACGCCCGATGCCGAGGAACCCGCCGTGGCCGAAACATCAGAACCTGCCACCGACCCGGCAACCGAGTCCTCGGCTACTCCAACTGTAGTTTCCGATGTGGACGAGGAATCAGAACCCACGGTGACGGAACCAGCCGCGTCGGCAGAATCTGACCCTGGATCTGAGCTCACTGCTGAAGTTAGTGAGTCCGCCGAGGCCACCGAAACGTCATCGGACGTCGCGGTTGAGGACGAAGATCCTCGCTGGGCTCAAATTAATGCGCTGATGCCTGAGGGCAGCGAGAATTGGGACGAAGCTCAGTGGGAAGCTTTCGAGCAGACTGAAGCCGGGCAGGAGATGAATCGGCTTCTTGAGGAATTGCTTGTTGAAGATGACTTCTGGGATGAAGAATTCGAGCTTTCGGATGAAGGGCTGGCGTTCTGGGAGTCCATTACCGAGCTTCTTCCCGAGGAAAGCTTCGACTGGGATGAAGCGCAGTGGGAAGCTTACTTCAGCACTGACCAAGGCCTCGAACTCCTTGACCTGCTACTGCCATTCATCGCCGAAAGCATCGAAAGCGATGAAGACGCCGCTGAGTTCCAGGCGTTCCTCGAAGAAGTATTTGCCCATGATCCCGAACTGCGAGCGTACTATCTTGAACTGTTCTTCGGCATCGAGGCAGCTCCCGAGGATAACGGTTCTGGTGGAACTGTAACTGAAGAAGAACTGGTTCCGTCCGAGAATCAATCTCCTTCGGCCAAGGTTGTCATCGAGCCTGCAGGTCACGCAAAAACAGCATCTTCGGACAAGAAGGAAGAGCCCAAGAAGAGCGCCGACGCCGCTACACCGGCACTGGCAAACACCGGTTTTGACGGTGTCGCGGCTGCCGGGGTGGGGCTACTGCTGGCCCTGGCTGGTGCAGTCGTTGTTGCTCTGGGTCGTCGGAAATCGGCCAAGCACTAGCGCGGCGAGATATTACTGGCGAAATGCCAATTGAAGCTGTTCGGCCACCGTCTTTGAGACGGTGGCCGAACAGCTTCAATTCTTTATTTGCGAGTTTTCATCCAAGCGGTGCCAGGCGCGGTTGTGGTAAACCAGTCCGTTGCTGGGCTGGCCGGGTTCGCTATCGCGTTCAATGTGCGACTCAAGGGCGCGCGCGACAAAAACTGTGGATGTTCCTGCCTGAACCCGCTCGATGACTGCGCAACGAACCCAGGCCCGAACGTCATCAAATACCGGTTCGCCGCTGCTCAGCCTTGACCACGTTTGGTTCTGTGCGAAGCGGTCGATCCCACTGGTTGCCCCTAATTTAGCCACCTCGATGTCATGCGCATCCAAGCTGTGAACGACAAGAGAAATTGCGCGGGTAAGCACTTTGGCCGCCGAGGACAGCGCAGAAATCGAGAAAACGAGCAATGGCGGATCAACGCTGATCGAAGCCACGGACGTTGCCGTGAGGGCAACTGGTCCGTCGCCGGCATCGGCGGATATCAGGCTTACGCCACCGGGGTGCCCGCGGAAGATCGCTTTGAAATCATCTGCGGGCAACGATGGTGTCGCTGATTCTGTCACTTCAGACGCGGGCACCAACAAGCTCCTCGCGCAGGATGCCAGCTCCTGCGCTGAGCGCACTGAGCTTGGCCAGCGCCACATCGCGGCGGAATGGTGCCATGCCGCAGTTGGTGCTGGCAATCAGCTTGTCGGCATCGACAAATTCGAGTGCGTTGCGCAGAGTCTGCGCGACTTCCTCGGGAGTCTCCACAGCGTCATTGGCCACGTCGATAGCTCCGAGCATCACTCGCTTGCCGCGCACCAATTCGACAACCTCCAGCGGGACATTCGAATGGTGGGACTCCAGCGAAACGGTGTCGATGGAGGAAGCCTGCAACAGCGGGAAAGACTTCTCGTAGTGGCGCCACTGAGCGCCCAGAGTCGCTTTCCAATCGTTGTTCGCCTTGATACCGTAGCCAAAGCAGATGTGGACTACGGTCTCGGCTTTGAGTCCCTCGCAGGCGCGCTCCAGGGCAGCGATGCCCCAGTCGGCCACCTCATCAAAAAAGACGTTGAAAGCAGGCTCGTCGAACTGGATGACATCCACCCCGGCTGCCTCAAGCTCGCGGGCTTCCTGGTTCAGGATGGTCGCGAATTCCCACGCCAGCTTCTCCCGGCTGCGGTAGTGCGCATCGTACAAGGTATCAACCATGGTCATCGGGCCTGGCAGGGTCCACTTGATCTGGCGGTCGGTCAGCGTGCGCAGGAACTTTGCATCCTGAACGAATACCGGCTTTTCGCGCTCTACTGCGCCGACGACGGTGGGAACACTGGCGTCGTAGCGGTTGCGGATGCGCACGGTCTCACGCTTTTCGAAGTCAACACCGCTCAGGTGCTCAATGAAGGTGGTGACAAAGTGCTGACGGGTCTGTTCACCATCGGAGATGATGTCGATGCCGCGCTGGGCCTGTTCGAGGACCGCTGCGCGCATGGCGTCTTGCTGGCCTTCGCGCAATTGCTCGCCCTCAAGCTTCCAAGGGGACCAGAGCTTTTCAGGCTCGGCAAGCCATGAAGGCTTGGGCAGGCTACCGACAATCGACGTGGGGATAAGCGGGGAAGTCATGAGTTATCTTTCGGAATCTTAGGCGACTGGAGTCGGGTAGGAGGAAGACCACTGATCTAGCAGTTGGCGATTCGGGATGATGAAATGCTCTTCGGTGAACTTGCCTTGGATCTTTCCCAATTGGGTGCGTTCTTCGCGGTCATAGAAGACGCGAGTGGGGGAGAAGTCTTCGGCGCCCAGGCTCGGGTGGTACACAGAAGGAGCGGCCGAGTTGGCGTTATAGATTTCCGGGCGATAGATCTTCTGGAACGTTTCCATCGTGCTGATGAGGCTGATCAACTGCAGATTCGTGTAATCGTTGAGTAGGTCGCCGCGGAAGTAGAACGCCAGCGGGGCAACAGCGCCTGGTGGCATGAAGTAGCGGACGCTCAAACCCATTTTTCCGAAGTACGCGTCGGTCAATGAATTTTCGTCCTGCTGGTATTCCAAACCGAGCACTGGATGGCTGTTGCCGGTGCGGAAATAGGTCTTGGAAGTCGAGATGCTGATGCAGACCACCGGCAGCTGGGCAAAACGCTCACGGTATGCCTGTGAGTTCAAGAAATGTTGGAAGAGCTGTCCGTGGAGATCGCCAAAATCTTCTGGAAGCACCGGAGCTCCGCTGTCGTTGCACGATGCTGGGAGCACCACGCTGAAGTCGTAATCGCGGACATAAGAAGAAAAATTATTGCCGACCATGCCCTGGGACCGGGTGCCCGTGAGTTTATCCACGATCGTGGTTTCAAGCACTTCTAAAAGAGGAAATTCCTGATCGGCATTATTGGCAGAAAAATGTACATTTGCGGAAATGATTTCCAATTCCAGCTCATAGCGGTCACCTTGGGGATTGTCCCAGTGAGCCAGGGAATTGAAGCGGCGGTTGATCATCGTCAGGGCATTGCGAAGGTTCTCTTCGCGGCGCTCTCCGCGTGCCAAATTGGCGAAGTTTGTCGTGGTGCGAGAATTCGCAGAAGGGGAGTAATTCTCGTCGAATCTGGTGGTGTTAATGCTGAAATTTAATGCGTCTGCCATGATGGCCAATCTGTATTTGGGAGGCCTGGACAGGCCGAGGAGAAGTCGTTGCGTCAATCATGCAGGGCGATTCTCGATATCAGGTAACTCGATATAACTATGGATTCATATAGACTCAAACTATGGTTCAGGTTTCGAATGGATTGACGCTCCAGCAGCTGCGCTACTTTGTGGCGGTCGCCGCCGAGGGGTCCATCTCCGCTGCCGCCGACCTGCTCTACGTCGCCCAGCCCAGCATGTCCGCGGCGATGAAGGAGCTCGAATCCCGGGTGGGGCGCACCTTGCTGATGCGCTCGGCCAGGGGCATTGCCCTGACCAGCGACGGCGCCGAATTCCTCGGCTACGCCCGCCAGGTCCTAGAGCAAGTGGAACTGCTGGAGCACCGCTACCTCGGCCGGCCGGCGGCAAGACGACTGCTGGGTGTCTCAACCCAGCACTACTCCTTTGCGGTGGATGCCTTTGTCCGGATGGTCCAGGCCAGCGGGGCCGAGGAGTACCAGTTTTCGCTCCGCGAGACGCGCACCGAGGAAATCATCGAGGACGTGCGAACCCTGCGCAGCGATATCGGGATCCTCTACCGCAACGACTTCAACCGGAAAGTCATCGACAAGCTGCTGCGCGAATCCCGCCTGGTGTTCCACCCGCTGTTCCTCGCCGACCCGCATATCTTCGTATCGCGCAGCAACCCGCTGGCCACCCATGACCAGGTCACCCTCGAAGACCTCGAAGACCTGCCCCGGCTGACCTTCGACCAGGGCGCGAACAACTCGTTCTACTTCGCCGAGGAAGTGCTCTCCACGCGCTCCAGTCAGCGGGAAATCCAGGTCTCGGACCGTGCGACCATCTTCAACCTGATGATCGGCCTGGGCGGGTACACGATCTCCACCGGCATCATCAGCGACGAGCTGGATCCATCCATCGTTGCCATCCCGCTGGACATCGACGAGCGCATCGAGATCGGCTGGATCGATCACGCCGCGATCCCGCTCACCGACCAGGCTCAGCGCTACCTGCAAGAAGTCCGCGCAGTGGTGGCCAGCTTCGGGGTGGAAGTGCTCGGCTGAGCCGCCAACAGCGTAACTCTCGGTCATCGAGTGCTGCTCCATCGTCATAAACTTCCGGAAAAACCGTGAAAGTCTCGGGGTTTTTCTCATTTCGGTGCGTCATAAAGTGGCGCTAGCCACCGCGTCATCATGACAAGTGCACGACATATGAAGCTTGGCGGCCTTGTATGAAGCCGGCCGCCCGATAGCGCTTGCACCCCTCGCAGCCCATGGCCAACCATGGAAGAACAACAAACCATCAAGAGCGACTAAGAGATCTGGCTCGTTGACGTCGCAGCAACCATCGGGAAACCGAAAGGTGCTAATGCCAGGAACGATGGAGCAGTTCCGAACGCGCTTTCGCGCTGTGCTTCGTGCCTTTGCACGATGCCTAATCGGTGCACTCCCTCGCAGAGAATCGAGGAGGAGCTATGAGCCAAGGAACCGACGCGGTCCACGCAGGATACCGCCCGAGCGGAGACTTCCGCCCGATGCTGCCGCCACTGCACAATTCCGCAGCCTACCAATTCCAGTCGCATGCCGAAGCGATCGAGAAGTTCGCGCTGCGCCAGGCCGGCTTCACCTACTCGCGCACCGGCAATCCCACCGTCTCGATCCTCGAGCAGCGCGTGGCCGCGCTGGAAGGCGGGGCCCAGGCGGTAGCCACCGCCACCGGCCAGTCCGCGGTGGCGTTGTCCTTGCTGGCGCTGACCCAGGGACCCAAGCACATCGTGGCTTCCTCTTCGCTCTACGGCGGCACCGTGGACCTGTTCACCGACACCTTCGCGGACTTCGGGATCCGCGTCAGCTTTGTCGACCAGGCCGATCCTTTGGCTTGGGCTGCGGCCATCGAGGAAGACACCCGCGCGTTCTTCCTGGAGTCCGTCTCCAACCCGCTGTGTACCGTGGCCGATATCCCGGCCATTGCGGCCATCGCGCACGAGCGCAACATCCCGGTGGTGGTGGACAACACCCTGGCCACCCCGCTGAATGTGCGCCCGCTGGAACTCGGCGCGGACATCGTGGTGCACTCGGCCACCAAGGGGCTGGCCGGGCACGGCTCGGTGCTTGGCGGGGTAGTTGTGGACTCGGGAACCTTCGACTTCTCCGATTCCTCTCGCTGGCCGCAAATCGCCGCCCCGCGCGAGCGGCTGAATGGCACTTCGCTGCTCGAACGCCACGGGCCGGCGGCCTACGCGATGCTGGTTCGTTCCAAGTTCCTGCACGATCTGGGCCCGACCCTCGCACCGGCCAGCGCCCAGGGCATCCTTGCAGGCATCGAGACCCTGCCGGTGCGCGCGGCCCACGTGCAGCGCAGCGTCACCAGGCTGATCGACGCGCTGGCCGAGTATCCCGGCATTGCCGCCATCCACCACCCCGAACTGCCCGAGCACCCCAGCCACGAGCTGGCCCGGACGCTGGCGCCGAAGGGCACCGGCTGCGTGCTGGCCATCGAGCTGGTCCACCCATCCCTGGTTTCCCCGGTCATCGACGGGCTCAAGCTGATCAGCCTGGCCGCGAATGTGGGAGATACCCGCACCATGGTGGCCCACCCGGCCACCATGACGCACTGCCGGCTCTCCGAAGCGCAGCTGGCAGCCGCCGGGCTGAACGCCTCCACCCTGCGCCTGTCGGTGGGACTGGAAGACCCGGCCGACCTGCTGTCAGATATCACCCAGTCGCTGGATCACGCGCTGGCCGCAACCCGGGCCACCGCCGACACCAAGGAAGTGAGCTTCGCATGAGCGGCTTCAACACCCTCGCCGTGCACGCCGGCCAGCACAAGGACCCGCACACCGGTGCGGTGATCCCGCCGATCTACCAGACCAGCACTTTCATCCAGGACGGCATCAACGTGCTGCGCGCCGGGCACGAGTACTCGCGCGGCTCAAACCCGACCCGCAACGGCTTCGAATCCCAGCTCGCCGCCCTGGAAGGCGGCGCCGCCGGCTTCTCCTTCGCCTCGGGCATCGCCGCCGAAGATGCGCTGCTGCGTGCAGTGCTTGAACCGGGCGATCACATCGTGCTGGGCGCCGACGGCTACGGCGGCACCAACCGGCTGATCTCGAAGCTGCACGGCAAATGGGGGATCAGCTCCTCGGCGGTGGACATCACCAACCTGGATGCGGTGCGCGCCGCGCTGCGCCCGAACACCGCGCTGCTTTGGGTGGAGACCCCATCCAACCCGCTACTGGGCATCGCGGACCTGGCCGGCTGGGCAGCCATCGCAGCCGAGCACGGCGCCCTGCTGGTGGTGGACAACACCTTCGCCACCCCATACCTGCAGCGGCCGCTTGACTTCGGAGCGCACGCGGTGGTGCACTCGACCACCAAGTACATCGGCGGGCACTCCGACGTTCTCGGCGGGGCGGTCATCGTGGCAGACTACCTGCACCGCGGCCAATCGCTGGCCGAAGCCGTCGGCTACCAGCAGTTCGCCGGGGGAGCGGTCTCCGGGCCGCAGGATTCCTACCTAGCCGCCCGCGGGCTGAAGACCCTGGGCCTGCGCATGGAACGCCACTGCGCCACCGCATCCGCCCTGTCCCGCTGGCTCGATGACCGTCCCGAGGTCGCCCGCGTCTACTATCCCGGGTTGGAAACCCACCCGGGCCACGAGCTGGCCAAGCGCCAACAGCGCGGCTTCGGCGGCATCCTCTCGCTGCAGTTGGCCGACGAGCCCGCGGCCCGCGCCTTCGCCGAGTCCATGGAGTACTTCCAGCTCTCCGTATCCCTGGGCGGGGTGGAATCACTGGTCTGCTATCCGCGCGAAATGACCCACGCGTCGCTGATCGGCACCCCGCTGGAAATCCCTGCCAACCTGGTCCGCCTCTCGGTGGGCATCGAGGAGCCCGAGGACCTGATTGCGGATCTGGAACGCGGGCTGGCCGCGGCCGCGAAAGCATCCGGAGCAGACAGCATCCAGCACCGCAGCCTGGCCACCGCCTGACCTGTCGTTGCAGCACGCGGGCCTTCCGCTCAGGAAGGCCCGCGTGCACAATGCGACGGCAAACCTTGCGCGTGCTCCACGGTCCGCAAGAACATTCGCAGGATCGCGGAGCACGCGCTGCAGCGGGCCGCCGGCTCGAAGACCTATATTCGATCAGTCTCCTAAACACGGTACCTAGCCTCGAAACGCCTATTCCAACACTCGAAGGTCGACGATCAACAGGCAGATAGGTGAATAGTGTGCGGTGGCGGAATGTCTGGGTGTTATTGAGGCCCCTCCCGGGGGTTGGGAACCATACAGTGAGTCGTTGACTTGATCGATCATTTCTTGAATCGCGTGGACTTTGCTCTGCCAGTACTTGTTGTTCTCGCGAGCTTGCGGTCCTTCTGCTTCTTCGTTCAACTCAAGAAGCTCGCTGAAATGGTCTCGGTAGGCGCACAGCGCAGCATTGAGAACTTCGATTTGCTCGTCATTGAGGTGGACGTTGAGCAATGATTCACGCATGGTGCTGATCCTTTCGTTGCCAGGGTGCGTCCGGTGCGTTCCGGACGCACCCCCGAATCAACCACTCCTTAAAAGTTTCCCCGGGAGTCATCTCTTGTTCGGTGGCGAGCGTGAATACACCCGGACGGGACCCGCCCGACGCACCGAACGTTGAATTGTTCGTACTTCGTTGGTTCCTTCCGGGCACCGCTGACTGGGCCGCGGAACATCCTCGATCGAGGTGCAAAGGTGCGATCGAGGCGGCTGATGCTGACGGGAAGCTGTGGATAGCTCGAGCTCGTATATGGCCAGAAGCAACTCGTCATCAGCGACCAGCGGATCAAGTTCCGAATCAATGTGGGCAGACATGACACATCATCTCCGCACAGGCCTCCAAGGGGCCTTTCTTGGGTTAACTGGTGATTTCCTTGGGGTTCTTCTTGCCTTGGCCGACCGCGACCTGAATCCGGCGAGGTTTGGCACTCTCGGCAACAGCGATGTCGACACGTAGCACGCCATCCACGTAGGTGGCCTGGATACTTTCAGTGTCCAAATGATCCCCAAGGATAAGTTCCCGGGTGAAATGGCCCCAGAGTCGTTCCGAGCCGGCGATGTGCTGGCGGTCTCCTGGTTTGGCGCGTTCAGCGCGGATGGTCAGGATGTTCTTTTCCACTGCCATGTCGATCTGCTCGGCGTCGACCCCTGGCAGGTCGAACTCAGCGTGAAATCCGGTGTCGTCCTTCCAAGCCTCCATTGGCATTGGGTGGACAGGTTCGGAGCTGAGCTGGGTGTTGAAAGCTCGCTGTACCAAGCGGTCGAAATCGCGAAGTACCTCGGTCTGCATCATCTGAACTCATTCCTTTCTGGTGTGACTCTCTACGATGCTGCAATTCACTTTCCGTTAGATCTATGTCTAACGATGTAGATTTTATAGCATGGGATTCTGAGTTCATGCAAGCCTATTGAAAGTAAAAAATGACAAAAAATTCGCCTCGATCCGTTCCTCTTGCTGGATCGCATTCGATTGCTACCGCTGCCCAGAGTGTGGGAGTGAGCGTGCAAACAGTGCGGTTGTATGAGTTACGTGGTTTGATCACCCCGTCACGTACCAGCGGTGGCACGCGCAGGTATCAAGCCAAGGATTTAGCTCGGTTGCAGCAAATCTCAGAGTTGATTGATCGAGGCGTGAATTTGGCGGGAATTGGCATCATCTTGGAGCTGGAATCTGAAAATGAGGCGTTGCGTAAGGCACTTGCAAAGCAGTCTCATCGGCAAGGCGCGGATTGAATCATCAAGACCGTTGAGGGTCTATGCTTCTCGGCAGGGTGCCGACGAATTCTTGCCTAGGCGCCGCGGAGCCTGAAGGTGCACGTTCTGCTCGAGCACTTGGCAGTGGCCCTTGCTGATCGGCGTCACCGTGGAAGGCATCAAGCACGTGCTGGGCATCTGGGTCACCGAGAACGAGGGCGCGAAGTTCTGGGCGCAAGTCTGCGCGCAATTGGCCAACCGCGGGGTCAAGGACGTGCTGATTGCCTGCTGCGACGGACTGACCGGGTTCCCCGAGGCGATCGAGGCGACCTGGGCGCGGGCAACCGTGCAGACCTGCGTGGTGCACCTGATCCGGGCGGCGAACCGGTTTGTCTCCTACGGTGACCACAAGGCGGTCAGCAAGCAGTTTAAGACGATTTACACCGCTCCGAGCATCGAATCCGCGGGAAAGGCGTTGGATGATTTCGAAGCATCCGAGCTGGGCCGGAAGTATCCATCGGCGGTGGCCACCTGGCGCAACGTGTGGGAGCGGTTCACCCCGTTTTTGGAGTTCCCTCCCGAGTTGCGGAAGGTCATTTACACGACGAATGCGATTGAGTCGATGAACTATGAGCTGCGCAAGGTCACCAAGTCCCGAGGCGATTTCCTTATCGATGCGGCGGCGGTGAAGATGCTGTGGTTGGCGATCTGCAATATCGAGGACAAGCGGGCGAGGGAGCGTTTCAAGGATGCGAAGAAGAAGGGTCGGACCCCGCGGGCCGGTGCTGGAGCGCATCTGGTGGAAGAGGCTGGGACGAGCGGCTGGAAGCAGGCCTTGCAGCAGTTGGCGATGGCTTACCCGGAGCGGATTGAGCCGTATTTGAATTGATTGTTACGAAGCCCTGAATAACGGACGTGACTAGGGGCTTACGCAAACAAACTGACAAGCTCATTGAAAACTCTAGGCGTTGGCTTCCAGATGCTTGGCAGCCAGAACGAGGTAGTGATCGGCGTTGGTCTTCAAGCCGGCGACTTCCTCTTCGCTCAGCTCGCGGCGGACCTTAGCAGGTACACCGGCAACCAACGAACGCGGCGGAACCTGGGTGCCTTCCAGCACCAGTGCACCAGCGGCAACCAGCGACTGTTCGCCGATGACGGCACCGTTCATGACGGTGGCGCTCATGCCGATCAGGCAGCCATCACCCACGCTGGCACCGTGAACCACTGCCGAGTGGCCCACCGAGATGCCGGCGCCCAGGGTGCAAGGAAAACCTTCATCGGCGTGCAGTACGACGTTGTCCTGCAAGTTGGTGCCTTCGCCCACGCGAATCGGCGCCGAATCGCCGCGCACGGAAACACCATAGAAGGCGCTGGCACGGTCAGCCAGCTCGACATCGCCGCTCAAGGTGGCGGTAGGGGCTACGAAAACGTCCTGGCCGACCTTCGGGGTCGCGCCGTCAATGGTAATAATGTGCGTCATTTCACCTACTGTAATGGCCAAGCATTGCTACAGCGAGTTCACTACCGAAGATCTCAAGTCCGCGAGCGGGCCGCGGCCACCAACGAATGCTGCCAATCCCGATCCTCTTCGGCGGCTCGCAAAGTCAGCCCCAATACCCGCGCGGCTTCAAGAAGCAACAGCTGGCTGGCCGGTACCGGTGCGGCGAAAGCCACCTGCGCGAAAGAACGCTCAGGGCCGGAGCGTACCTGCGTCCGACGCACGTCGTTGGCACAGCCTAGCGCACTGTCCGGTTGCGCCCGCCAGAATGAGCGTGCGGTGTCCGCATCTCGGCACAGCACATAACCGCTGCTTATGGCCAGCGGAAAAGATAGCGGATCCCAGGCCAGCGATTTTTGGTAGCGCGGCCGATAACGCTCCGGCAGCTGCAGCGCCTGGGGCTTCAACCCCTTCCGGCGTTTGCCAGCTGCCCTAAGCAAAGGCCAGCACGCCGAGGCTGCAACCAGCAGGGCGACAACTGCCAGCGTTGCATAATCCATGCTTAGGAGAAGACGATGGTGCGCTGGCCGTCAAGCATCACCCGGTGCTCGGCATGCCACTGCACGGCGCGGGTCAGCGTCCGGCCTTCCACGCTGCGACCCAGCTCAACCAGCTGCTCGGCCGTGCGGGTATGCGAGACGTGGGTGACTTCCTGGTCGATGATCGGACCCTCGTCCAGGTCCGCGGTGACGTAGTGCGCGGTGGCGCCGATCAGTTTCACGCCCCGGGCGTAGGCCTGGTGGTAGGGCTTGGCACCCTTGAAAGACGGCAGGAAGGAGTGGTGGATATTGATGACCCGGCCTTCCATGCGCTCGCACAGTGAATCCGAGAGGATCTGCATGTAGCGGGCGAGCACCACCAGTTCGACGTCATGCTTCTCCGCGATGGACAGCAGCTCGGCCTCGGCCTGCGACTTGTTTTCCTTGGTCACCGGCAGGTGCACGAACTCCACACCGTAGAAGTCGGCCATCGGCTTCAGATCCAAGTGGTTGGAAACGATCACCGGCACGTCGATGGGCAAGGTGCCGGCGCGCTGGGCGAACAGCAGGTCGCTGAGCGCATGCCCGGCCTTGGAGCACATGAGCATGGTGCGGGTGCGCTTGGCGCCGTCATCCACGCGCAGCGCCATGTGGAAGTCGTCGCGGATCGGTGCGAGCCCCGCGCGGATCTGCGCCAGCGACTGCTCGGTGGCGACCTCGATGCGCATGAAGAAGGTGCCGGTCTCCGGCGAGAGGAACTGCTGGGACTCGGTGATATTGCAACCGGCACCCAGCAGACCTCCGGAAATGGCGTGGACGATGCCAGGGCGGTCGATGCAAGATAGGGTGACGATGAACTTGTTCATGCATTGAGATTAACCGGCTGGCGCGCTGTACGCACATTCGTCACGGTGGAGTTACATAGTCATGCATCGAGAAAACACAATCACCAGCAGCAATCGCACCCAGAGGCATGCTTGATGCGCCGTCAATGGCATCTTACGAACCGATGATAGGTGCTTGGCAAAGCTATGGCATGATGTCTATAAATTTGGCATATTCACGCTTGGGGAAACACATGGGGTTGTTGCATCGTTTTGCTTCGGTAGTGGGCGCAACAGCCTTGGTTTTCGCCGGGCTCGTGCCTCCGGCGCAGGGTCTTATCAGTCCTGCAGACTGCTTTGAACACACGGATGAGACCGCCAGCGTCGTCGTGGGATTATCCTGCAAGAATGTGACGTCGTTGCAGGAACTGCCGATGACGGGCGATATTCAGTGGATCGGCATCGACACCCAGAAGGATCAAGTGCTCGGTGGTCTGGAAGTCCTGGCGGCTAACCCCCAGTTGAAATCGGTTCGGATCAGCAAAGCTCCACAGGAAATCATCCCGGAATTGGCACAGCTGCCAGTGCTGGAATCCCTGTCTCTGACATTCCCCAAGGGGCAGCAGGTGCAACTGGCGGGGCTAGGCCAGCTTTCGGGACTGAAGGAGCTTGAAGTGCTGGCCACGAGTTCAACGGATTACCGGTGGGCCAAGGACCTGTCCAATCTGGAAAAATTGGATCTCGCCAGCTACACCAAGCCGCTCATCGAACTGAAGATCGGCGCCAGTGCGGAAATTGAACCGGTGATAACGGTGGATGGCCGTGTGCTCAGGCCGTGGGAATATACCGGCGAACGAATCCTGGGTCAGATCAGCCCCACCGGATTCACCGCGAATAAAGCCGGATTCGCGGGATTGAGGACAGAACTCACCGACTTCGAGGCGGTGATCCCCGGACAGGACAACCTGAAGTCTGTCAGCTACGCAGCCAGCTGGCACATTGGCGTGCGCGATACCGTCCAGCTTGGCAGGATCTCACTGAATAGGAACCCGTCGCTGGCGGGCCATGATGCGGCGGTAGTCGGCGATTCCTTGCTGGCACCCACGACCAACTACCCATACACTGCCCTGCAGTGGACCCGCAACGGGGAACCAATTCCAGATGCGGTGGGGGAGAGCTACCAGCTGGTGCGCGAGGACACTAATAAAGTCATCGCGCTGAGCTACGAGACGAAAGCGGTTCGTCAAAACGGCGAAGTATGGGTCCCCTCGGCACAAGGGACAATGAAGTACGGCGCACCGATCGCCGCCACGGTGGCCTCGATTGCCAAACCAACGATCAGCGGCAGCAAAATCGTGGGACACAAGCTCACCGCTTCCCTCGAGTCCGCATACTTCCCGGACTTTGCACGCCGTTATCAGTGGCTAGTCGACGGTTTCGAGATTCCGCGGGCTACCGCGAAAACCTATACCCCGCCTCGGTCCTACGCCAATCGCAAGATCTCTGTACGGGTAACAATGCATGCTGCGGATGGAGAATCGGTCTGGCTGCCGACCAGCAACGCGGTGAAAGTCGTCCAGGGAACCATCACTGTTGCCAAGCCAAAGGTCTCCGGAACGGCAAAAGTCGGTTCGAAACTCACCGCCAACGCCGCTATGCCGGCTCCAGCCGCCCAGTCCACGAAGTACCAGTGGCTGCGCGGCGGCAAGAAGATCAAGGGTGCCACGGCTAAAACATATACGCTCAAACCCGCAGATCTGAACCAACGGATCTCAGTCTCGGTGGCCTATGCCAAGACCAACTACACCACCAAGACCGTGACCAGCACTGCGACAGGGAAGATCGCACCAGCCAAGCTCAAGGTGATGAAGAAGCCGGTGATCAACGGCAAGAAATCCACCGGCAAGACTTTGAAAGCCACGGCAGGCAGCTACAACACTAAAAACGTAAAGATCTCCTACCAATGGACGCGCTCCGGAAAGCTCATCCCCAAGGCCACCAATCCGAACTACAAGGTCGTCAAAGCCGATGCCCGGAAGACCTTAGGCGTGTGGGTGACGGCCTCGAAACCCGGATACACCACCGTGGTCACCAAGGTCAGCAAGAAGTAACTCTGCAGGCTATACCGCCACCGCGGACAGGAATTTGCTGGCCGCCAGCGTGGCCTTCCTCCCAGCCCGGGTGGCGCCCAGCGTCGAAGCCGATGCGCCATAGCCCACAAAGAACAGCCCCGGCACCTCTACCGCCGCGACCCCGTCCTCCATCAGGATGCCGCCGGCCGCGGTGTGCAGCTTCAGGTCGCGCAAATGCCGGTGGGCATGGCGGAAACCGGTGGCCCACAGGATCGCATCGATCTTCTCGCGTGACCCGTCAGTGAAGACCACCGCATCCGATTCCAGATGGTCGATCTTCCCGCGCGAGACCAGTGCACCGGAGGCGATTCCTGCACGCATGGTCTCGGTGAGCAGCAGCCCGGTGGTACCCACCACTGATTTCGGCGGCAGTCCCGCGCTGGTACGCTCGTTGACCTGGCGCTCCACTTCCAGACCCCATTCCGCGCCGGTGGGTTCTTCGCGCCAGTCCGGGGCGCTGCGCGTGGACCACAGGGTGTCCACCCCGGCAGCGCGCAATTGCACGATGAACTGGGTGGCGCTGGCTCCGGCCCCGACCACCAGCACCCGCTGCCCGGCGAACTGCTGCGGGGAGCGGAAGCCGTTGGTGTGCACCTGCGGGCCGTCGAACTGCCCGGGGTAGACCGGCCAGAACGGGTTGCTCCAGGTGCCGGTGGCGTTGATAATGGTCCGGGCCCGGTACTCGGCATCGGCGTGCACCACGAAGCTCTCGCCATCCCGCGTCACCGAGGTCACCGGTGCGCCGTGGCGTACCCGCAACGCGAAGCGCCGCTCGTATTCTGCATAGTATTCGGAGACCACCTGGGAGGCCGGGCGCGTTGAATCCTGCACCTCAAGCGGGAAATCCGGCAGAGGGTGGATATGGTGCGCGGTGCCTAGGGTCAGGGCATCCCAGCGATGCTGCCACGCCCCGCCGGGTCCCGGGTTCGCATCGAGCACCAGGAAGTCGATGCCGCGCTTGGCCAGATGGTAGGCGGCGGCAAGCCCGGCTTGCCCTGCGCCGATCACGATTGTCGAGTACACAATCAAGGTAACCCTGCACACTTCAAAGTCATTCCCGAGGCCATTTTCGCTACACTGGAGGGCGTGACTGGCGTTAGGTGGGTAACCACCAGGGAGCTAATCGTGCGAGCCGCGCGCCTGGGTTTGCATGCCATCCGCCTGAACAGGGCACCTACGGAAGGATACGCGTGAGCGCACGCATTCTCGACGGCAAGGCCACCGCGGCCGCCATTAAGCAGGAACTGGCCGAACGCGTTGCCGCGCTCAAGGCAGCCGGGCACACCACCGGACTGGGCACCATCCTGGTCGGCAATGACCCGGGCTCCGCCTGGTACGTCGGCGGCAAGCACAAGGACTGCGCCGAGGTGGGCATCGAATCCATCCGCGTGGACCTGCCCGAGGAAACCACCCAGGACGAGCTGCTGGCCAAGGTCAAGGAGCTGAACGAGAACCCTGACTGCACCGGCTACATTGTCCAGCTGCCGCTGCCCAAGCACATCGACCAGGACATGATCCTGGAAGCCATGGACCCGGCCAAGGACGCCGACGGCCTGCACCCGATGAACCTCGGCCGCCTGGTTGCCAACGTCAACCGCCCGATGACCTCCCCGCTGCCGTGCACCCCGCTGGGCTGCGTGGACCTGCTGGCCCGCCACGACATCGACCTGAACGGCAAGCACGTGCTGGTGGTCGGCCGCGGCGTGACCATCGGCCGCCCGGTCGGCCTGCTGCTGACCCGCCGGAACATCAATGCCACCGTGACCCTGGCGCACACCGGCACCACCAACCTGGACGAGCTGCTGGCGCAGGCGGATGTGGTCATCGCCGCCGCCGGTTCGGCCCACATGATCAAGACCGCCAAGCCCGGAGCGATCCTGCTGGACGTGGGCGTCTCCCGCGTGGACGGCAGGGTCACCGGCGATATCGATCCAGCGCTGTACGAGACCGCCAGCTGGGTTTCGCCGAACCCGGGCGGCGTGGGCCCGATGACCCGCGCAATGCTGCTGAACAACGTGGTCGAAGCCGCGGAGCGCAACGCCGCGAAGTAGACGCGAGAAAACCGGCAGCCCAGATGGGCTGCCGGTTTTTTTGATCCCTGCGGCATCTTGCGCAACGGCACTCGGTGATATCGCTGGAATACTCCCGGGGGAGCATACGGCTACTCCCGCCGGCCGATGCCGCAGGCCCGCAGCCGGCGCTTACAGCCAAGCACCGGAGCCGAAACGGTGCTGCGCACCAAACTGAAATAGGCGCGAACAGAAAAAAGCCCGATGTCCCGTAATCGGAGCATCGGGCTTTTCAGGGTATTTAGGCGTCCTGGGTCGCCTTCACCGCATCAGCACGGCGCTTGTCGAAGACCAGCGCGCCGACTTCCTGCGCCGCCTGGTTGCGGAAGGACAGATCGATGCCCGAACGGTCGCGGATCATGCTCACCGCGGTGAAGGAAAGCGCGACGACGACCAGCAGGTAGACGGCAACCGCGGTGGTTCCGCCGGTGGCCTGCACCAGCGCCTGGGCGATGGTCGGAGCGAACGCGCCGCCGACGATCGCGCCGATCGCGTAGGAGATCGAGACACCGGAGAAGCGGACCGACGCCGGGAACAGCTCCGAGTACAGTGCCGCCTGCGGGCCGTAGGTCAGGCCCAGCCCGATGGAGAACAGGCCGAAGGCCACGTACAGCAGGGCCAGCGAGCCCGAGTTCACCAGCGCGAAGACCGGGAACAGGGAGGCTGCGAGGATGATGAAGCCCAGCTGGTAGGTGCGCTTGCGCCCGATCTTGTCGGCCAGGAAGCCGGCCACCAGGGTCATGACCAGCCAGACTGCGGCACCGAAGGCCACGGCGACCAGCACGTCGGTGCGCTCCAGGCCTACCGGGCCCTCGGGATCGGTGGTGTAGGCCTGGAAGAAGCCGCCGGTGGTCATGTAGCCGGCGGCGTTGTTGCCGGCGAAGACCAGGGCCGCGATGATGACCAGTGGCCAGTGCTTCTTGAACAGCACCAGGATCGGCACAGCGGTCTGCGCCTTCTGCTCGTTGATTTCCTCGAAGACCGGGGATTCGTCCACCGAGCGGCGCACGAAGTAGCCCACGGCGATCAGCACGATCGAGACGAGGAACGGAATGCGCCAGCCCCATTCGAGGAACTGCTCGCCGGGGGAGATCACGCCGGTCATCAGCGCCATGGTGCCCGAGGCCAGCAGCATGCCCAGCGGCACGCCGACCTGCGGGTAGGAACCGGCACGGCCGCGGCCATCGACCGGAGCGTGCTCCACTGCCATCAGCACCGCGCCGCCCCATTCGCCGCCGGCGGAGATGCCCTGCAGGATGCGCAGCAGCAACAGCAGCACCGGTGCCCACAGGCCAGCGGTCTCGAAGGTCGGCAGCACGCCGATCAGCGTGGTGGAAGCACCCATTAGGGCCAGGGTGAGCACCAGCATGGCGCGGCGGCCGATCTTGTCGCCGAAGTGGCCGGCCAAGAACGCGCCGAGCGGGCGGAACAGGAAGGACAGGCCCACCGAGGCGAAAGAGATCAGCAGTGCGATGTCCTGGCCTGCCGGTTCGAAGAACAGCTGGCTGAAGACCAGGCCAGCCGCGGTGGCGTAGATGAAGAAGTCGTACCACTCAACGGTGGTTCCGATGACCGTCGCGAATGCTACGCGGCGCTGCGTGGCCTTTCCGGCGTGTGCTGTTGAAGTCATGTGTGCTTCCCTTGCGAGCCGCGATCGAGTCATCGATCACTGGCTGGTGAGTTTTGGGTCACTCCAGTGTGGCACCCCTCATAGGTAAGGTAAACTTCAAATATCTGCAAAACTTCTGAAGGCTGGCTTATGTATTCGATGCGGCATCTGGAAATCATGGCCGAACTGCCCATCCACGACACCCTGGGTTCGGCGGCCAGCGAATTGAAGATTTCGGAATCCGCCTTGTCGCAGGCCATCACCGCGATCGAGAAGCTCGCCGGGGAGACCCTGTGCCTGCGCCGCAAGGCCCACGGCATCCGGCTCACCGCCTCCGGCCAGCACTTCGCGGTAATGGCCCGCAAGATCCTCGCCGAGGTCGGCGAGCTGCGCGCAACATTTCCGCAAACCGAGGGAGCGCTGCGCGGGCCGGTGCGCTTCGGCTGCTTCGCCTCGCTCTCCCCGCACCTGATCCCCGCCACGCTCCAGGGCTTCGACCATCCCGAGGTACAGCTCGATGTGCGCGTGGGCACCCACGACGAGCTGCTGCCGGCGCTGCGCGAGGGCGAGATCGACGTCGCCTTCGTCTACGACCTGCAGCTGCCCGCCGACATGGACAAGCAGCCGATCTACCAGACCGAGATGCAGGTGGTGCTGCACCCCGAGCATCGGCTGGCCAAGCTCGATCGGCCGCTGGAACTGGCCGACCTGGTCGGTGAATCGCTGATTGTCTACGAGTCCGACCCGAGCACCCAGCACCAGATGCAGCTCTTCGCCTCCCAGGGCCTGGTCCCGAAGATCACCGCCTCGGTCCCGCAGATGATCCTGGTCGCCGCGATGGTGGGCCGCGGCCTGGGCTACGGGCTGCTCATGCGCCGCCCGAACAACGCCGAATTCTCCATCGAGGGCCGCCCGCTGGCCTACCGCGAGCTGAAGGCGCCCAACTACCCGAACGCGGTCGTGGCGATCACGCCCAAGGGGGTGCAGGTCCCGGCCCGCGTGCAGGCGCTGATCGACCACTGCACCTGCGCAATGGCTGAATCCTGGTAGACGCGGAGCAAAGCTGCGCGGATAATGGCCACATGATTGGCACATGGCAGGCCATGGTCATCGACTGCGAGGACCCCGATGCACTGGCCGGATTCTATGAACAGCTCCTCGGAATGGTGCGCATCGACAACGAGCCCGACTGGGTCTCCATTGGCGATGCCCCGGATCATCCTGCGCTCGCCTTCCAGGCGGTCAGCCCCTATGTGGCGCCGCAATGGCCGGGGCATGTGCACCCGCAGCAGGCGCATATCGACGTGAAGGTCGCCGACCTGGACCTGGCCGAAGAGCAGGTGCTGCACCTGGGCGCGAATGCCACCGGCGAAGGCACCAAGACCTTCAGGGTGTACCTGGATCCGCAGGACCACCCGTTCTGCCTGGTGAGCTGGTAGCCCCGTAGGCGATCCTCGCCGCCTGCAGCCTGGTTGACACCCCGAGCTTGGCCAGCACCTGGGAGACATGCGTCTTCACGGTGCTCTGCCCGATGCCCAGGCGCTGCGCCAGCTGCGGGTTGCTCAGCCCCTCGCCGATGCCTTGCAGCACCTCGCGCTCCCGGCCGGTCAGCTCCGGCAACGCCGCGGCCTCGGGAACGGCCAGCGCCCGGGCCAGGATCCGGTCGGTCACCTGCGGATCCAGCACCGATTCGCCGCGGGCGGCGGCCCGCACGCCCAGGATGATCGCCTGCGGCTCGGCGCTCTTGAGCAAGAACCCGTGCGCGCCGGCCTGCAGTGCGCCGAACAGGTATTCGTCGTCGTCGAAGGTCGTGAGCACCACGACCCGGTACTTCTCGTGCAGCACCTTGGTGGCCTCGATGCCATCGAGCACCGGCATGCGCAGGTCCATCAGGATCACGTCCGGGGACAGGGCCCGGGCCATGGAAATGGCCGAGCGCCCGTCCGCCGCCTCGCCGACGACCTCCAGGTCATCGGCCGCCTGCAGCACCAGCCGGATGCCCATGCGGACGGTGGCGTGGTCATCGACGATCAGCACTTTCATTCTTCCTCCGTTGTTTCAGGGAATTCGACGTGCACCGCGAAATCCGCGTCGTTGCGCACCTCGACGTGCCCGCCCAGCGCGGCGACGCGGGTCTTGATGTTCTCCAGCCCGGTTCCGGCGCCCGGGGACGATCCGGCATCATGCCCCATGGCGTTGCGCGCGGTGATGGACAGATTCCGGTCCTGGATGACGCTCAGCTCCAGATCGGTGCCCGGGGCATGCTTGGCATGGTTGACCAGCAGCTCGGCGACCGTGCGGTGCGCAGCGGTGTGCACCGCCGGCGAGAAGCGCTGCGGCCGTGCCACCCGGTACTCCCAGCGCACCGGGCTGCCGAACCCTGCGACCAGCTCGGGCAGGTCCTCGATCCGCGCCTGCAGCGCCGGCCCGCCAGAATGCAGCATCCGCACCATGCCGGCCATGTCCTCCAGCCCGGACACTGATTCGTCGCGGATGCTCTGCAGCGGGGCGCGCACCGCATCGGGTGCCGAGGGCAGCAGCGCGCCGGACAGCAGGGCGATCGAGGAGAACCTCGCCGACAGCACGTCATGCATCTCCCTGGCCAAGGCGGTGCGCTCCTCGACCCGCGAGAATTCGTGCTCCGCCACCAGCTGGTCTTCGCGGGCCGCCGCCGCGGACTGCACCGCCTGCACCCGCTGGGCCTCCGCGGTGGCCAGGTCCTTGGCCGTGCGCACATTCTGCGCCCAGAGCATCGGGGTGAACAGGATGAAGCCGGCCATGAACAGGCTCAGCACCACCTCCTGGGCATCACCGCTGCCCAGCCAGGCGGCGATGCCCAGCACGATGGCGGCCAGGCACAGCAGCGCGAAGGCCACCGTCCGGAGCCTGGATGAGCCGAGCAGGAACAGGCCGAAGACGCACTCGAAGAGCAGGAAGAACCCGCCGATGCTGCCCACCGCCAGCAGGCCGGCACCGCACAGCAGCACGATCAGCGTGCTGGCGAGCAGGAACCGGCGGCGCACCAGCACGGCGGCCAGGCCGATCAGCAGCAGCACAATCCACTCGTAGCCGCCGATCGCGACCCACGGCGGGTTGGTCAGCCCGGACAGGTGCAGGATCACGGTCAGCACCAGATAGGTGCCGACGACCTCGGGCTCCTTGTCGCCGCAGCCCATCCGCCGAATGAAGTTCATGCTTCCAGCATCCCCGACGCCCTGCCCGCCGGGTATCCCCCTTAAGGAGGAGAAAGCGCAGACTACTGGCCGATACCGCATTGCGGCAAGGCACGGAAGAGTGGAAAGCATGGACATCATCACGAGCAATCCCGAACTTTCCCTGGTCATCCTGGCGCTGATCGACTCGACCAGCATCGGCACCCTGGTCATCCCGCTGTGGCTGCTGCTGCGCGGGCGCCGCGAGGCCATCGCCAAAGTGCTGGCCTACCTCATGGTCATCGCCGGGTTCTACTGGGTCATCGGGGTGCTGCTGCGCAGCGGGCTGCTGCTCATCGACCCCAGCATCTTCGAGCACCGGTTCTTCCGGCTGGCGGGCATGGCGGTTGGCGCGCTGATGATCGTCTGGGCGCTGTCCTACCGCACCGACGCGCAGAAGGCTGCCAGTGCGCGGAAGAAAGCCGCGGCGCGCGTTGGCGCGGGGCACCAAGCCCACGCAGCAGAATCAACGGAGGCTATCGAGCAGGTGCCGCGGCGGCTGCGCGGACCCCTGGGCACCGCTCTGGATACGCGCACCGGGCTGGTGGCACTGGCGCTGTTCGCCGGACTGCTGGAACTGCCCACGATGCTTCCCTACCTGGCGGCCGTCGGGGTGATGCAGGGTGCCGGCTGGGGCACCAGCGTGCAGCTGCTCGCGCTCATCGGCTACTGCCTGGTGATGATCGTGCCTGCCCTGGCGCTGGTGGGCGCGCGTGCGCTGGCCGGGCCGCGTATCGAAGCCTGGATGCAGAAGATGGGGGCCAAGGCCGCGGTCTACGCCCAGGAAACCCTCGGCTGGGTGGTGGGCATCGCCGGCTACCTGCTGATTCGCGCGAGCCTTTCCGGGCAGGATCTGCACAGCCTGTTCGGCTAGCCACGCTGTGGGCGAAAGGGCAGGGTTCAAATTGGCTAGAAGCGGGGTGATGGTGCGAGAATTGGAGGCATGGAACCTCTAGGCAGCAGCGCGAAGCAGGGCAAGAAAGTCACCCTGAACGCATCAACTCTGGCAATGGCCGTCATGGTCATCGTCCTTCTGGTGGCAGTGGTCTTCGCCGCCAACTCCAATGAGATCGTCGGCTGGTTTGTCGTGGTCATCTCCGCCGGTTGGCTGCTGCTGGCCGCATTCATGATGTTCGGCCTGAAGCGCGGCGCCGACAAGCTCAACAGCTCGCTGCGTGAAGCGACCGCGGCGGCCACCCCGCGCGCCCAGTCCGGCTCGGTGATCGTCGACGAATCCACCAGCCAGCGCGACATGAAGCTGGACCACTCATTCAAGATCGTCCAGGTCCAAGCCCGGGTGATCGCCGAGCAGCGCGAGGCGAAGGGCGAGGACTACGAGGGCATGATCGACCGGGCGCTGGAGACGATCCAGATGACCGCGGCGAATGCGCGGGACATGATCAAGCCGGCCAAGCCGATGGACGGCGAAATCATCGACTAACCGATCCGGGCAACGCGAAAGCGTTGCCCTTTTTCGTTGCGCGTATTCCGGCGCAGGCCAGATCAGCGCGTAATAGGGCACATAGTTTTGTAAGGTGGAATGGTGATACCTACCAGTGTGGAAATTCTCAGCAAGGATGCCGGCGCGCTGCGCGTCGCGTCGGTCAACGTCAACGGCATTCGCGCCGCCTACAAGCGCAACATGGCCGACTGGATTGCCGCCCGCGACGTGGACATCCTGTGCCTGCAGGAAGTGCGCGCACCGGACAAGATCCTGCGCGAGCTGATCGGCGAGGGCTGGCATATTCTGCACGCCGAAGCCAAGGACAAGGGCCGCGCCGGGGTCGCAGTGCTCTCGCGCACCGAGCCGGTCGCCGTGCGCGAGCACATCGGCGAGGACTACTTCGCCGAATCCGGCCGCTGGGTCGAAGCCGACTTCGACGTCAACGGCGAGATCTTCACCGTGGTCTCCGCCTACGTCCACTCCGGCGAGCTGGGCACGCAGAAGCAGGAGGACAAGTACCGCTTCCTGCAGCGCATGAACGTGCGCCTGGTGGAGCTGAAGAACGAGAAGGACCACGTTTTGGTGGTGGGCGATCTGAACGTCGTGCACACCGAGAAGGACATCAAGAACTGGAAGCCGAACCACAATAAGCGCGCCGGCG
This sequence comes from Glutamicibacter sp. ZJUTW, assembly GCF_008370855.1. Lineage (NCBI taxonomy): Bacteria > Bacillati > Actinomycetota > Actinomycetes > Micrococcales > Micrococcaceae > Glutamicibacter > Glutamicibacter sp. ZJUTW. The sequence continues at coordinate 769,019 of NZ_CP043624.1, forward strand.
TGATGGACGAGGAAATCGCCTACTTCGACGGCTTCTTCGGCCCGGAAATCGGCTACAAGGATGTGGCGCGCGAACTGGCCGGCGACGTGCAGGGACCGTACACCTGGTGGTCCTTCCGCGGCCAGGCCTTCGACAACGACGCCGGTTGGCGCATCGACTACCACATGGCCACCCCGGCGCTGGCCGGCAAGGCCATCAAGTCACATGTGGACCGCGCCTCGGCCTACGATTTGCGCTTCTCCGACCACGCACCGCTGGTCGTCGACTACCAGTTCTAAGGAATTTTCATGACTAAGCCCCGCGTTCTCTCGGGCATGCAGCCTTCGGGCGACTCCCTGCACCTGGGCAACTACCTGGGCGCACTGGTCAACTGGGTCAAGACCCAAGACGACCACGACGCCTTCTTCTTCATCCCGGACATGCACGCGATCACCGTGACCCAGGATCCGGCCGAGCTGCGCGCCCGCACCCGCAAGACCGCCGCGCAGTTCATCGCCGGCGGCATCGACCTGGACAAGTCCACCCTGTTCGTCCAGTCGCAGGTGCCCGAGCATGCCCAGCTGGCCTGGGTGCTGAACTGCATCACCGGCTTCGGCGAAGCCAGCCGCATGACCCAGTTCAAGGACAAGTCCTCCAAGGGCGGCGCGGACGCCGCCAGCGTCGGGCTGTTCACCTACCCGATCCTGATGGCCGCCGACATCCTGCTCTACCAGCCGCAGGGCGTTCCGGTGGGCGATGACCAGCGCCAGCATGTGGAGCTGGCCCGCGATCTGGCCAAGCGCTTCAACCACCGTTTCGGCGAGACCTTCACCGTGCCCGAGGCGTTCATCCCGAAGGAGGGCGCACGCATCTACGACCTGCAGAACCCGACCTCGAAGATGTCCAAGTCCGCCGAGTCCCCAGCAGGGCTGATCAACGTGCTCGACGAGCCGAAGCTGATCGCCAAGCGCATCAAGTCCGCGGTGACCGACGCCGGCTCCGTGGTGGCCTACGACAAGGCCGAGAAGCCAGGGGTCTCGAACCTGCTGGACATCCTGGCCGCGGTCACCGGCAAGCATGTGCCCCAGCTGGTCGAAGAGTTCGAGGGCAAGATGTACGGCCACCTGAAGGTGGCCGTCGCCGACGCCGTCGTGGAGCGCCTGGCCCCGATCCGCACCCGCACCCTGGAGCTGCTGGATGACCCGGCGGAGCTGGACCGGCTGCTGCTGGCCGGTGCCGCCAAGGCCCGCGAAGTCGCTTCCAAGACCGTCTCCGATGTCTACCAGAAGGTCGGCTTCCTGCCGCCGCTGGGAATCTAGCTGAGCCAATGGTCTTCGAGTACACCCTGGGCGTAGTGATCCCGGTGCCGCAGCCGCACCGGGAGACGCTGCGCGCGTGGCGCGAGGAATACGGGGGAGAGGCCACCGCGCCGATCGCCCCGCATATCACCCTGGTGTCCGGTTCCTACCTGAATTCCTGGGAGAAGGCGGCCGCGCAGGTGCGCCGGGTGGCCGCCGCGGTGCAGCCCTTCGGCATCGAACTCGGTGCTGCGCAGACCTTCCGGCCGGCCAGCGACGTCGTGTTCCTGCCGCTGGATACCGGCGCGGACGAGTGCTGGGCGCTGCACCGGGCGCTGCTGGGCGACGCGCTGAGGCACGAATCGGCCTTCGCCTACCATCCGCACCTGACCATCGCGCAGAACGTGCCGGCGGAGCAATTGGACGCCGCGCAGGCAGCGCTGGCCGGGACGCGGCTGTCCTTCACCGCCGATCGCATCCAGCTGTTCGATACCCGTGGCGGGGAGTGGAACTTCAGCGAGGACATCGAACTCGGGTCCTAGCGCATCCCGTGCATGAAAAAACGCCAGCCATGCGGCTGGCGTTTTTTCATGCGCGCTATTTGGCGCGCACGTTCGCTTCGATCTTCGCTCCGGTATCGGCGTCGATGTTCTTCCAGTACTGGATCGCGTTGGACAGCACCGGCTCGATGACCCCGTCCAGCGCCCCGGTGACGGTTTCGACCAGCTCGGCGCGCTGTGCATCGTCCATCACCTCGCGGACCAGGATGCCGGGCTGGACGAAGTCCCCGTCGTCCTTGCGCAGCGTGTAGGCCTCGCGGACCAGCTCGCCGTCGGATTCGAAGGAATTCTCCGCCGGACCGGTTTCATCGCTCCACGAGTCCCCGAAGGAGTTCGGCGCGTAGACGCTGCGATCGCCGGTGTGCTCGTAGGTCATATTCCCTTCGAAGTTGTACGAGTGCACCGGGCACTTGGGCTTGTTCACCGGCAGCTGCTGGAAGTTGGTGCCGATGCGGTAGCGCTGGGCGTCCGCATAGGCGAAATTGCGGCCCAGCAGCATCTTGTCCGGGCTCATCCCCATGCCCGGAACCATGTTCCCCGGCGAGAATGCCGCCTGCTCGATCTGCGCGAAGAAGTTCTCCGGGTTCCTATTCAGCGTCAGGGTGCCGACCTTGATGCGCGGATAGTCCTTCTTGGACCAGACCTTGGTCAGGTCGAAGGGGTTGAAGCGGTAGGTCTTCGCCTCCTCGTAGGGCATGACCTGCACGTACAGGTCCCACTGCGGGAAGTTGCCGGCCTTGATCGCCTCGAACAAATCGCGGCGGTGGAAGTCGGCGTCGGCCCCGGCCAGCTCCTCGGCCTGCTCGCCGCGCATGGTCTCGAACTTCTCGGACTGCTTGTTCAGGAAGTGGTACTTGACCCAGAATTTCTGGCCGGCCGCGTTGACCCACATGTAGGTGTGCGAGCCGTAGCCGTTCATCTCGCGCCAGGTCTTGGGCAGGCCGCGCTGGCCCATGATGTAGGTGACCTGGTGGGCGGATTCGGGGTTCTGCGTCCAGAAGTCCCACTGCATGGTGCCGTCGCGCAGCCCGGAATCGGGCAGCCGCTTCTGCGAGCGGATGAAGTGCGGGAACTTCATCGGGTCGCGCACGAAGAACACCGGGGTGTTGTTGCCGACCAGGTCGAAATTGCCTTCGGTGGTGTAGAACTTCAGCGCGAAGCCGCGCACATCGCGCCAGGTGTCGGGGGAGCCGAGCTCGCCGGCGACGGTGGAGAAGCGCAGCAGCGTTTCGGTTTTCACCCCGGGCTGGAACAGGGCGGCCTTGGTGTATGCCGAGACGTCCTCGGTGGTTTCGAATTCGCCGAAGGCGCCGGCGCCCTTGGCGTGCGGGCGGCGTTCGGGCACGTTCATCCGGTTGAAATGCTGCAGGGTCTCGATCAGGTGGTGGTCGTGCAGCACGATCGGCCCGTTGGGGCCCACGGTCAGCGAGTTGCGGTCGCTGGCTGCCGGGATGCCTGCCTGGGTTGTCGATGTTGGTTCACTGTCCATGTTTTGCTCCTGCGCGTTGTGGTGCATTGGGAAAAGGGCGAGTACTGCCCATCATGCCACGTCACGGGCAGGAGTTGAAGGGGTGCAAAAAGGCCCGAACCGCTGGGCGGTTCGGGCCTTTTCCGGCACTTAGACGGTGCGTGCCAGGATTGCCTGCTTGACCTCGGCGATGGCCTTGGTCACCTGGATGCCGCGTGGGCATGCTTCGGAGCAGTTGAAGGTGGTGCGGCAGCGCCACACGCCTTCCTTGTCGTTCAGGATCTCCAGGCGCATGTCGCCGGCATCATCGCGCGAGTCGAAGATGAAGCGGTGCGCGTTGACGATCGCTGCCGGGCCGAAGTACTGGCCATCGGTCCAGAAGACCGGGCACGAGCTGGTGCACGCAGCGCACAGGATGCACTTGGTGGTGTCGTCGAAGCGCTCGCGGTCCTCGGCGGACTGGTAGCGTTCCTTGGTTGGCTCGTGGCCCTTGGAGATCAGGAATGGCATGATCTCGCGGTAGGACTGGAAGAACGGTTCCATGTCGACGATGAGGTCCTTTTCAAGGGGCAGGCCCTTGATGGCTTCAACGGTGATCGGCTTGGAGGTGTCCAGGTCCTTGAGCAGGGTCTTGCAGGCCAGGCGGTTGCGGCCGTTGATGCGCATGGCATCGGAACCGCACACGCCGTGGGCGCAGGAACGGCGGAAGGACAGGGTGCCGTCGTGGTCCCACTTGACCTTGTGCAGGGCGTCCAGCACGCGGTCGGTGCCGTACATGGTCAGCTTGAAATCTTCCCAGTATGCGTCTGCGGTAGCCTCTGGCAGGTAGCGGCGAACGCGCAGGGTGATGTCGAAGCTTGGAACTTCTCCGCCGCCGCCGACGCCTGGCTTCAGCTCGATCTTTGACGGTGGTTCTGGCAGTTCGGTGCTCATTAGTACTTACGCTCCATTGGCTGGTAACGGGTAAAGACCACTGGCTTGGTCTCCATGCGGATGCCCTTGATGTCCTCGGTGACGGCTTCTGCGTCGCGGTAGGACATCGAGTGCTTCATGAAGTTCTCATCGTCGCGGTCTGGGTAGTCCTCGCGGTAGTGGCCGCCGCGGGATTCCTTGCGGTGCAATGCGGCAACGGTGATGACCTCGGCCAAGTCGAGCAGGAAGCCCAGCTCGACGGCTTCGAGCAGATCCAGGTTGAAGCGCTTGCCCTTGTCCTGGATGCTGATGTTCTTGTAGCGGCGGCGCAGATCCTCGATCACGTCGCGCGCTTCCTTCAGCGAACGCTCGTCGCGGAACACCTGGACGTTGGCGTCCATGGTCTCCTGCAGGATCGAGCGCAGCTCGGCGACACGCTCGGTGCCGGTGCCGTTCAGCACGCCTTCGAGCTGTGCGGACACGAAGGCTTCCGGGTTCTGAGGCAGCTCGACGAAGTCGGCGGTCTTGGAGTACTCGGCAGCTGCCACGCCAGCGCGCTTGCCGAACACGTTGATGTCCAGCAGCGAGTTGGTGCCCAGGCGGTTGGAGCCGTGCACCGAAACGCAGGCGACCTCGCCGGCAGCGTACAGGCCGGGAATGACGGTGTCATTGTCCTGCAGCACTTCGGTGTTGATGTTGGTTGGCACGCCGCCCATGGCGTAGTGCGCGGTCGGGTAGACCGGAACCGGATCGGTGAATGGCTCCACACCCAGGTAGGTGCGGGCGAATTCGGTGATGTCCGGCAGCTTGGATTCGATGTGCTCTGGTTCCAGGTGGGTCAAATCCAGCAGCACGTAGTCCTTGTTCGGACCGCAGCCGCGGCCTTCGCGCACTTCGTTGGCCATGGCGCGGGCGACGATGTCGCGTGGGGCCAAGTCCTTGATGGTCGGTGCGTAGCGCTCCATGAAGCGTTCGCCATCCGAGTTGCGCAGGATCGCGCCTTCGCCGCGGGCGCCCTCGGTGAGCAGGATGCCCAGGCCGGCCAGGCCCGTTGGGTGGAACTGGAAGAACTCCATATCCTCCAGCGGCAGGCCTGCGCGGAAGGCGATGCCCATGCCGTCACCGGTCAGGGTGTGCGCGTTCGAGGTGGTCTTGAAGACCTTGCCGGCGCCGCCCGAGGCGAAGATGACCGACTTGGCCTGGAAGACGTGCAGTTCGCCGGTAGCCAGGTCGTAGGACACGACGCCGGCAACGCGCTTCTGCTTGTAGGCGGTGCCGTCCTCGCGGTAGGCATCCTCCTCGACAAGCAGCAGGTCCAGCACGTAGTACTCGTTGTAGAACTCGACGTTGTGCTTGACGCAGTTTTGGTACAGGGTCTGCAGGATCATGTGGCCGGTGCGGTCAGCTGCGTAGCAAGCGCGGCGCACGGCGGCCTTGCCATGATCGCGGGTGTGTCCGCCGAAGCGGCGCTGGTCGATCTTGCCCTCTGGGGTGCGGTTGAACGGCAGGCCCATCTTCTCCAGGTCCAGCACGGCGTCGATGGCTTCCTTGGCCATGACCTCGGCTGCGTCCTGGTCAACCAGGTAGTCGCCACCCTTGATGGTGTCGAAGGTGTGCCACTCCCAGTTGTCTTCCTCGACGTTGGCAAGTGCTGCGCACATGCCTCCCTGGGCCGCACCGGTGTGCGAGCGGGTTGGGTAAAGCTTGGTTAGCACTGCGGTGCGTGCGCGCTGACCGGATTCGATCGCTGCACGCATTCCTGCACCACCGGCACCGACGATGACTACGTCGTACTTATGTACCTGCATTCTTGATGCTCTCTTTTCTAAAAATCTTTGTGGCTATTGGTTGGAACTAGGGGAGTTCCACTTAGCACTGCGGCAGGGTGCTGCCGGTGACGCATGGATCGAAGGTGAAGATCACCAGGGAGCCAAGCACGATGATGAAGATCGTTGCGACGTAGAGGATGCCCTTGAGCCATGCACGGGTTGCGTGCTTCTCTGCGTAGTCGTTGATGATGGTGCGCACGCCGTTGGTGCCGTGCAGCATGGCCAGCCACAGCATGGCCAGGTCCCAGAACTGCCACAGCGGCGAGGCCCACTTGCCGGCGACGAAGCCGAAGCCGATGCCGGAGATGCCTTCGCCGACCATCAGGTTGGAGAACAGGTGGCCGAAGATCAGGATGACCAGCACGACGCCGGACAGGCGCATGAACAGCCATGCCAGCATCTCGAAGCTGCCGCGGGACTTCGGTCCGCGCTTGTACTTTGGATCAATGCGCTGGCTGCGCGGAGCAGGAATAGAAACGCTCATGGCTTAGTGGCTCCCAAATGCGATCGACAGGTGACGGATAGCGAAGCCTGCGAAGACGATGACCCAGAGGATCAGAACGCCCCAGAGCATCTGGCGCTGGTACTTGGTGCCCTGCTTCCAGAAGTCGACCAGGATCAAGCGCAGGCCGTTGAATGCGTGGAAGAGGATTGCTGCAACCAGACCGGTTTCACCAAGTGCCATCCACGGAGTCTGGTAGGTGCTAATGATTGCGTCGTATGCGCCGGCATCGACACGGACCATTGCCGTATCGAGCACGTGCACCAGCAGATAGAGAAAAATAACGACACCGGTGACTCGGTGTCCCACCCAGGACCACATGCCTTCATGGCCGCGGTATAGGGTGCCTGACGAAGTCTTCGACACTGAACTAAACCTCCAAGGCTCGCAACGGCGCATGTGTATATTGCACACAATGAGATTTGACGCACTTGTGCGAGCGTTCCTTGTGCGAGTCTAAACCACTTAGCCAGCTCCGATCTATTTCGTGTCTTGTTCCTGTGAGCATGTTCACCGAAAAGGGGTAATTATGCGCTAAAAGGCCGATATTCCGCCCGTAATACCTCATGGGAGGGTTTCGTATTTAATTTCTTGCACAGGTTTCAATGGACGGGATTATCCACCGAATGAATTAGTCTGGAATGCGTGAATGCAGACCTATTAGCCCGATTCCACGGCGTGATCCCCGCCGGCGGTGTCGGCACCCGATTGTGGCCGCTGTCAAGGGCCTCCGCTCCGAAGTTTTTGCACGATCTGACCGGATCCGGTTCCACGCTGATCCGCGCCACCTATGACCGGCTGGTCCCGCTGGCCGGCGAACGCATCATGGTGGTCACCGGGCGTGCGCACCGCGGAGCCGTCGTCTCCCAGCTGCCCGAGCTCTGCGACGAGGACCTGGTCCTCGAGCCGGAGCCGCGCGACTCGGCCGCCGCCATCGGCCTGGCCGCCGCCATCCTGTACCGCCGCGACCCGAGCATCATCATGGGCTCCTTCGCCGCGGACCAGGTCATCGAGCCGGTCGAGGTGTTCCAGGCAGCGCTGAGCGAAGCGATCCACACCGCCGCCACCGGCAAGATCGTGACCATCGGCATCCACCCGACGCACCCGTCCACCGGCTTCGGCTACATCCAGACCGGCGAGCCGCTGCGGGTGCCCAACGCGCCCTCGGCGCGCGGGGTGGTGCAGTTCGTGGAGAAGCCCGATGAGGACACTGCCCGCAAGTACCTGGCCTCCGGCGGGTTCCTGTGGAATGCCGGGATGTTCGTCGCGCCGGTGAGCCTGATGCTCGAGCATCTGGAAGCCAACGAGCCGGCGCTGCATGCCGGGCTGATGAAGATCGCCGACGCGTGGGAGACCGGGCAGCGCGAAGAAGTGATGCGCGAGGTCTGGGCCGATCTGCCCAAGACCGCCATCGACTATGCGGTGGCCGAGCCGGCCGCCGCGGCCGGGGACGTCGCGGTGATCCCTGGCGTGTTCAACTGGGACGACGTGGGCGATTTCGCCGCGATCGGCCGGCTGAACAAGGCCAGCGCCGATCAGGGCATCATCAACCTCGGTGGCGAATCGGTGCGCGTGTACGCGGACAGCGCGACCGGCGTGGTCTATTCGGACCGCCCGCGCGTGGTGGCGCTGGTGGGCATCGAGGACGTGGTCGTGGTGGATACCGCCGACGCGTTGCTGGTGACCACCAAGGAGCATGCGCAGAAGGTCAAGCAGACCGTGGAGCAGCTCAAGGCCGACGGCGCCACCGAGGTGCTCTAGCACAGCTTCGCCCCTGCTGGGGGAGCACGGGATGTTACTGCCCGGTATTTGCTGGGACTTCCTTTGACCTGCGCAGATATGGCATTCTAGGTGGGGTTTTGCCCTGCGGTGCTTTGGCGCCCTTGCCGGGCATTGATAGGTTGGTAGCCATGACTACGGCCAAGATCAGTTCCGAACCGTCCGAATCCGCAAAGCCCGCGCCGCCGGGCTCGCTGCCGCCGCCGGGCAAGACCCGGATCAACAAGGCAGTCTTCTACGGCTCTGCGCTGCTGGTGCTGGCCATCGCCCTGTGGGCCATTATCGACCGCGATTCCGCCAACCTGGCCATCAGCGCCGCAGTAACCTGGATTGGCCGGAACTTCGGCTGGTACTACACCCTGGTGGTCGTCGCGGTGCTCGTCTTCGTGATCGGCGTCGCGATCTCGAAGGTGGGCAAAACCCGGCTGGGCCCGGATCATTCGCGCCCGTCCTTCAACATCTTCACCTGGGCGGCAATGCTCTTCGCCGCCGGCATCGGCATTGACCTGATGTTCTTCTCGGTGGCCGAGCCGGTCACCCAATACCTGGCTCCGCCGGCCATGGAGGGATCCACCGTCGAGGCGGCCCGCCAGGCGCTGGTCTGGACGCTGTTCCACTACGGCCTGCTCGGCTGGGGCCTGTATGCGCTGGTGGGACTGGCCCTGGGCTACTTCGCCTACCGCCACAACCTGCCGCTGTCCATCCGCTCGGCGCTCTACCCGATCCTGGGCAAGCGCACCGAAGGCTGGGTGGGGCACAGCGTGGACATCGCCGCGATGCTCGGCACGATCTTCGGCATCGCCACCTCGCTGGGCATCGGCGTCGCGCAACTGAACTACGGGCTGAACTATATGTTCGGCATTCCCGAAAACCGCTCCTGGCAGATCATCCTGATCGTCGCCGCCGTGGTGATGGCGACCATCTCCGTGCTCACCGGTGTGGAAAAGGGCATCCGCCGGCTCTCCGAGCTCAACGTGCTGCTGTGCGTTGCGCTGATGCTCTTCGTGCTGATTGCCGGCTCCACCGCCTACCTGTTCGACGGCATTGTGAACAACATCGGCGACAGCCTGGCGATGTTCCCTTCAATGGCGCTGGACACCTTCGCCTACGACCGCCCCGATGAGTGGCTCAACGGCTGGACACTGTTCTTCTGGGCCTGGTGGATCGCCTGGGCGCCGTTTGTCGGCTTGTTCCTGGCCCGCATTTCCCGTGGACGCACCATCCGCCAGTTTGTCACCGGCGTGCTGGTGGTGCCTTTCGCTTTCATCCTGCTGTGGATCTCGATCTTCGGCAACAGCGCGTTGGCGATCGTCCGCTCGGGCAATCAAGCCTTTGGCGAGGTCGCGATGAACACCCCGGAACGGGCCTTCTACTCGCTGCTGGACCAGATGCCCGGCGCACCGATCACCGCGGCGATCGCCACCTTCACCGGATTGCTGTTCTACGTGACCAGCGCCGACTCCGGTGCCCTGGTGATGGCCAACTTCACCTCGCACCTGAAGGATCCGCAGTCCGACGGCTCCAAGCCGGTGCGATTGTTCTGGTCGCTGGCCACCGGCTTGCTGACCCTGGGCATGCTCTTCGTCGATGGGATCTCCACCCTGCAGGGCGCCACGGTCGTCATGGGCCTGCCCTTCTCCTTCGTGCTGCTGCTGATCATGCTGGGGCTGTTCAAATCCCTGCGCATGGAATCGGCGCTGGCCGATCGCTACCGCAACAACATGCACAAGGTGCTCACCAGCCGGATGGGATCGGGCGCCGAGAAGCGCAATTGGAAGCAGCGGCTGTCCCGGGCCATGTCCTATCCCGGGCACCGCTCGGCCAAGCGCTACCTGGGGCAGGTCGCACTGCCGGCCCTGCAGGAAGTCAGCGAGGAATTCACCGCCCGCGGCGCCACGGTGGCGCTGGATATCGAGCAAGTGGCCAACCTAGAGCTGAACTCGCTGGACCTGGTGGTGGAAAACGGCGCCGAACGGCCCTTCAAGTACCAGATCTATCCGGTGCAGCTGCCGGTGCCCACCTACGCCCGCGTCTCGGCCGGCACCGATGTGTACTACCGCCTGGAGGTCTTCTCCCAGGAAGGCAGCCACGGCTACGACCTGATGGGGCTCACCAAGGAACAGCTGATCTGCGATGTGCTGGACCAGTATGAAGCCCACCTTGAATTCCTGGAAGCGCAAACCGAATCGGCGGCTCCCAGCCAGATCAATTCCGACGGCGCGTCCAAAACCGACTGGGAATCAGATTTCGAAACAACCCTGAAAGAGGAAGCATGAGTTCTCCGAGCAACCAGAATCCGCTCCTGCACCATGGCGCGACGCTGTTCATCGACGGCGCTTTCACGCCCGCGGCCAGCGGCGAAACCCGCACCATCAACTGCCCGGCCAATGGGGAAGCGGTGGCCACCGTTTCCGAGGCAGGGGAAGCCGATTCGATCAAGGCCATCGAAGCTGCCCGCCGCTCGTTCGATTCGGGCATCTGGTCCAGCGTGCCGGCCGCGCAGCGCGGGGACTTCCTGCTGAAAGCCGCCGAGCAGCTGGTGGCGCGCAAGGCCGAATTCGCGCTGGCCGAAACCCTGGACACCGGCAAACGCCTGGTCGAATCCGAGCTGGACATGGACGACATCATCGCCTGCTTCCGCTACTTCGGAAAGCTGGCTGGACAGGAAGCCGGCCGCGTAGTCGATGCCAACGACCCGAATGTCATCTCGCGGATCGACTACGAGCCGGTGGGCGTGGCCGCCATGATCACCCCGTGGAACTACCCATTGCTGCAGGCGGCATGGAAGATCGCTCCGGCTTTGGCCGCGGGCTGCTCCTTCGTGCTCAAGCCGGCCGAATTGACCCCGTCCACCGCGATCTTGATGATGGAGGTCCTCAAGGACCTTGGGCTGCCAGCTGGCGTGGCCAACCTGGTCACCGGCGCCGGCGCGCAGGCCGGCGCGGTGCTCTCGGAGCACAAGGACGTGGATCTAGTCTCCTTTACCGGTGGCCTGGTCACCGGGCGCAAGGTCGCCGCCGCTGCCGCTGGCACGGTGAAGAAGGTGGCCTTGGAGCTGGGCGGCAAGAACCCGAATGTGGTCTTCGCCGATGCGGACTTCGACGCTGCGCTGGATAATGCCCTCAATGGGGCGTTCGTGCACTCCGGGCAGGTCTGCTCCGCCGGCGCGCGCCTGGTCATCCACGAATCGATCGCCGAGAAGTTCGTCGACGAGCTGGTGCGCCGCGCGCAGCAGATTACCCTGGGCGGGCCTTTCGACCAGAAGGCGGAGACCGGCGCGCTGATCTCGGCAGCCCATCTGGAAAAGGTGGACGCCTATGTGCAGGCCGGCATCGCCGAGGGCGCGCGGGTGCGCTGCGGCGGACGCCGGGCCACCGAACAGGACGGCGCCGGCTTGGGCTCCGGCCATTTCTACCTGCCAACGGTCATCGACCAGGTCACCGGTTCGATGTCGGTGGCGCAGGACGAGGCCTTTGGCCCGACCATCACCGTGGAGACCTTCTCAACCGAGGATCAGGCGGTGGCCATCGCCAATGACACCATCTACGGCCTGGCTGGGGCTGTCTGGTCGCAGGATGCTGGAAAGGCCGCGCGCGTGGCCAAGCGCCTGCGCCACGGCACCATCTGGATCAATGACTACCACCCCTACCTGCCGCAGGCAGAATGGGGCGGCTTCGGCCAGTCCGGGGTGGGCCGCGAACTGGGCCCGACCGGCCTGGGCGAATACCAGGAAGCCAAGCACGTCTACCAGAATCTGAACCCGCAGGTTACCGGTTGGTTCGCACAGAAGCAAAGCTGAACGAGAAAGGGCATAGCGTGAGCATGCATAAGAAGGATTTCGACTACATCGTTATCGGCGGCGGCTCCGCCGGCGCGGCGGTAGCCTCCCGGCTGAGCGAAGACCCCTCGGTGACGGTGGCGCTGGTGGAAGCCGGTCCCGATGACCGCGGCTATGATGAGGTCCTGCAGCTTGACCGCTGGATGGAACTGCTCGAATCCGGCCTTGACTGGGACTACCCGATCGAGGAGCAGGAGAACGGCAACTCGTTCATGCGCCATGCGCGGGCCAAGGTGATGGGCGGGTGCTCCAGCCACAACTCCTGCATCGCTTTCTGGGCGCCGCGCGAGGACATCGACGAATGGGAGTCCAAGTTCGGTGCCACCGGCTGGAACTCGCAGATGGCTTACCGCCTGTACAAGAAGCTGGAAACCAATGAGGATGCCGGCCCGCAGGCGCCGCACCATGGCGATTCGGGTCCGGTGAAGCTGATGAATGTGCCGGCCAATGACCCTTGCGGCGTGGCGATCCTGGATGCCGCCGAACAAGCTGGCATCCCGCGCGCGAAGTTCAACAATGACCAGACCGTGGTCAACGGTGCGAACTTCTTCCAGATCAACCGCCTGCCAGATGGCACACGCTCCTCCTCCTCGGTGTCTTACATCCACCCGATTACCGGCCGGGAGAACTTCTTCCTGCTCACCGGGCTGCAGGCGCGCAAGCTGAATTTCGACGCGTCCAAGCGCTGCACTGGCGTCGACGTGGTGGACGGAGCCTTCGGGCGCACCTCGACCCTGAACGCGGCCCGCGAGGTCGTGGTCTCGGCCGGCGCCATCGATTCGCCCAAGCTGCTGATGCTTTCGGGTATCGGCCCGGCCAAGCACCTGGAAGAGGTCGGCGTTCAGGTGCTGGTCGACTCCCCGGGCGTGGGCGAGCACCTGCAGGACCACCCGGAGGGCGTGATCCAGTGGGAAGCGAAGAAGCCCATGGTCGAATCCTCCACCCAGTGGTGGGAGATCGGCATCTTTACCCCGACCCGCGAAGGCCTGGACCGCCCGGATCTGATGATGCACTACGGGCAGGTGCCTTTCGACATGCACACCCTGCGCCAGGGCTACCCCACCGGGGAGAATACCTTCTGCCTGACCCCGAATGTCACCCATGCGAAGTCGCGCGGCACCGTGCGCTTGCACAGCTGCGACTTCCGGGACAAGCCGAAGGTCGATCCGCGCTACTTCACCGACCCTGAAGGCCATGACGCGAGGGTGATGACTTTCGGCATCCGCAAGGCACGCGAGATCGTCGCCCAGTCCCCAATGGCTGATTGGGCCGGCGAGGAGCAGTTCCCGGGCAAGGATGTGCAAACCGATGACCAGATCTTCGACTACCTGCGCCGCACCCACAACACCGTCTACCATCCAGCCGGTTCGGTGCGCATGGGCGCCGAAGATGATGCGATGAGTCCGCTGGATCCGCAGCTGCGGGTCAAGGGCGTGAGCGGCCTGCGGGTGGCTGATGCGTCGGTGATGCCGGAGCTGGTGACGGTTAATCCGAACATCACGGTGATGATGATCGGCGAGCGTTGCGCCGAGCTGATCCAGCAGGGCTAGAGCCCTGTCGCAGGGCGGCGGCGGGCACCGGAGAACCGGGGCCCGCCGCCGTTCTGCTTCATGCGACTGTTGCGCGGTGCGCGTGAACATTACGCAAAACTGTCATTTCCGCCGCCGTGCCGAGTATCGTCAAAAGGTGTCCACCGTGAATGAAAATGGCAATTTGGCTTCCGTCAGCGGCTTCACCGAGCCGCTCATCGACCAGCTGATCGGCTTCCGCCGCGAGCTGCATCGCAACCCGGAGCTGTCTTTTGCGGAGCACCAGACTACCGAGCGGATCCTTGAGGCATTGCGCGCCGCCGGCCTGTCGCCGCAGAAGATGGCCGACACGGGCGCCTTCGTGGACATCGGCGAAGGCCCCATCCGCATTGCGTTCCGCGCTGATATCGACGCGCTGCCGGTGGTGGAGGAAACCGGCCTGGAGTACGCCTCGATGACCGAGGGTGTGGCGCACGCCTGCGGCCACGACATCCACACCACCGTGATGCTCGGCGTGGCGCTGGCGCTGGGCAGGATTCATGCCGCCGGCCAGCTCGACGGACGTGTGCGGGTGATCTTCCAGCCTGCCGAGGAGAAGCTTCCAGGCGGGGCGCTGTCGGTGATCGGGCAGGGCCTGCTCGATGGCGTGCCGCGGATCCTCGCGCTGCACTGCGACCCGCGGATCGACGCCGGGCATATCGGCACCCGCATCGGCGCGATCACCTCGGCCAGCGACACCATCCGCATCGAGGTCAATGGCCGCGGCGGGCACACCTCGCGACCGCACCTGACCGAGGACATCGTCTTCGCCATGAGCCAGATCGCCACCCAGGTGCCAGCCGTGCTCGGCCGGAAGGTCGACGTGCGCTCGGCGGTTTCGGTGGTCTGGGGGCAGATCCATGCAGGCAGCGTGCCCAACGCGATTCCCGCCACCGGCTACCTGGCCGGCACCATGCGCTGCCTGGATGGGGATGTCTGGTACGAGGCCGGCGAGCTGCTGGATGCGGCGGTGCGCCAGATCGCCGCACCCTACGGAGTGGAGATCAAGCTGCAGCACACCCGCGGGGTGCCGCCGGTGGTCAACGCCCCGGCTCAGACCGCGCTGATCGAGGATGCCGCGCGCCGCGAGTTCGGCGCCGACGCGATCGAGCTGACCCCGCAATCCATGGGCGGGGAGGACTTCGCCTGGATGACGCAGAAGGTTTCCGGCGCGATGCTGCGGCTGGGAACCCGCACCCCGGGCGGCAAGACCTACGACCTGCACCGCGGGGACTACATCCCGGACGAATCGTGCATCGGCGTCGGAGTGCGCATCATGGTGGCTGCCGCCCTGCAGGCCGTGCATGAGGCGAACGCCAAATAGGGCGTTGGCCACAGTAAACCCAAAAATTTTTAACAATTCTTTGACACTTTAACAATTCGGTCAGTGACTTGGGCATTGACGTTAAGCGCTTGCCGTTTTGCGGCCTGCAAGTTATCTGTTTGTAATCTTTCTCGTCTTTACCTGTGACGTATCTCCGATAGGCTATGGAAACGATGGGAACGCTAGGACTTTTGGTGTGCTCGCGTAAGGCCTAGGCAATGGAGCCTTGCACGAGGGTCAGGTGTCTTGCCTCCCGCATTATCTCGCAAGATTCTTTGGAGGAACAGATGCGCTTCGTATCGCGCAAGACCGGTGTGGCGGCAGCCATGCTCGGCATCTCGGCATTAGCTTTGAGCGCCTGCGGCGCTGCACCGGAAGAGAGCAGCTCGGCTGGCCAGTACCCGGACTACGTCGGCTGCATTGTGTCCGACTCCGGCGGATTCGACGACCAGTCCTTCAACGAATCTTCCTTCCGCGGCCTGAAGAACGCCGAGAAGGACCTGGGTATCCAGACCAAGGACGCGGAATCCAAGTCCAACGCGGACTTCGCCACCAACCTCAACGGCATGGTCAACGCAGGCTGCGACCTGACCGTCACCATCGGCTTCCTGCTGGGCGATGCCACCGCCGAGGCCGCCGCTGCCAACCCGGACAAGCACTTCGCGATCGTCGACTTCCAGTACGACAAGCCGATCGAGAACGTCAAGCCGATCATCTACGACACGGCCCAGGCTGCCTACCTGGCAGGCTACGCCGCAGCTGCCGCCTCGAAGACCGGCACCGTTGCCACCTTCGGCGGCATCAAGATCCCTACCGTGACCATCTTCATGGACGGCTTCGCCGACGGCGTTGACAAGTTCAACGAGGACAAGGGCAAGGACGTCAAGCTGCTGGGCTGGAACAAGGACAAGCAGGACGGCACCTTCTCCGGCGACTTCGAGAAGCAGGACAAGGGCAAGCAGATCACCAAGAACTTCATCGCTTCCGGCGCTGACGTGATCATGCCTGTTGCCGGCCCAGTGGGCAAGGGCGCTGGCGCTGCCGTGGTCGAGGCCAACAACAGCGGCAAGGACGCCAAGCTCGTCTGGGTCGACTCCGACGGCTTCCTGACCGCTCCTGACTACAAGGACGTCATGCTGACCTCGGTGGTCAAGACCATGGACACCGCAGTCGAGGATGTCATCCGCACCGACGCCGAGGGCAACTTCGACTCGACCCCGTACGTCGGCACCCTGGAGAACGAGGGCGTTGCACTGGCACCGTTCCACAACTTCGACGAAGAGATCGGCGAGGACACCAAGAAGGAGATCGAGGCGCTGAAGCAGCAGATCATCTCCGGTGAGCTGAAGATCGAATCGGCCTCCAGCCCCAAGTAGGACTAGGCTAGTCAGCCATGGAGCGCGTCACCGCTCGCCGCAGCACAGCGGTGGGCAGGTGACGCGCTTTATGCCTGCCTAAGGGGCAAAACAACTTGCAAGCAAGAACTTCGCCAAACGAACAATGAAGATGGTGGAATCGTGAAACTCGAACTACGAGGAATCTCGAAAGCCTTCGGTTCTTTCTACGCCAACAAAGATATCGACCTGACGGTCGACGACGCCCAGATTCACTGTCTGCTTGGCGAAAACGGTGCTGGAAAGTCCACGCTTATGAACGTGCTCTACGGCCTGTACCAGCCGACCGAGGGCCAAATTTTGCTGGACGGGAAGCCCGTCGAGTTCTCCGGACCGGGCGACGCCATGGCCGCCGGCATCGGCATGGTGCACCAGCACTTCATGCTGGTCCCGGTCTTCACCGTGGCCGAGAACATTGCGCTGGGCGCCGAGACCACCAAGGCTGGCGGCATGCTGGACCTTCAGGTCACCCGCAAGAAGATCCGCGAAATCTCGGACCGCTACGGCTTCGACGTGGATCCCGACGCGATCGTCGAAGACCTGCCGGTGGGCGTGCAGCAGCGCGTGGAAATCATCAAGGCGCTGGTGCGCGATGCGCGCATCCTGATCCTCGATGAGCCGACCGCCGTGCTGACCCCGCAGGAAACCGACGAGCTGCTGGACATCATGCGCCAGCTCAAGGCCAACGGCACCTCCATCGTCTTCATCTCGCACAAGCTGCGCGAAGTGCGTGCCGTCTCCGATGTCATCACCGTGATCCGCCGCGGAGAAGTCATCGACTCGGTCTCCCCGCAAGCTTCCACCACCGAGCTGGCCAACCTGATGGTGGGCCGCGCGGTGGAGCTGAACCTGAACAAGGCGGCCGCCACCCCTGGCGCCGCCGCCCTGGAAGTGCGCGACCTGAGCGTCGTCGACCCGGCAGGCACCACCACCTTGGACTCGGTGTCCTTCACCATCCACGAGGGCGAAATCCTTGCAGTGGCCGGCGTGCAGGGCAACGGCCAGACCGAGTTGACCGAAGCGATCCTGGGCACCCAGCCGGTGACCGGCGGCTCGGTCAAGCTGGCCGGCCAAGAGCTGGTGGGCAAGTCGGTGAAGTCGATCCTGCGTTCGGGCCTGGGCTTCGTTCCCGAGGACCGTTCGGTGCACGGGCTGGTCACCCAGTTCTCCATCGAGGAGAACCTGGTGCTGGACCTCTACGACCGCCCGCCGTTCGGCAAGGGCATCTCGATGAACCTCGAGGCGATCAAGAAGAACGCCAAGGAGCAGATCGAGGGCTTCGACGTGCGCACCGACAACCCGCTGAACCCGGCCTCCAGCCTCTCCGGCGGCAACCAGCAGAAGGTCGTCATGGCCCGCGAGCTGTCCCGCGATCTGAAGCTGTTCATCGCCTCGCAGCCGACCCGCGGCGTGGATGTGGGCTCCATCGAGTTCCTGCACCGGCGCATCGTGGCCGAACGCGACAAGGGCACCCCGGTGATGATCGTGTCCACCGAGCTGGACGAGGTCATGGAACTGGCCGACCGCATCGCCGTGCTATACAAGGGCAGGATCAACGGCATCGTGCCGGGGGACACCTCCCGCGAGGTGCTCGGCCTGATGATGGCCGGCGTATCGCAGGAAGAGGCCTTCGCCCAGGCCGAATACGCCAAGGCGGACAAGGAGCCGGTTGAAGCGCAGCCGGCCAGCGAGCACGACAACCAGGAAGGAGAAGCGCAGTGAGCGAGAAAGCACCTGTGGTTCCCGACTCCGGCAAGCCGGGCAACGACCTGCTGCGCCAGATCACCCAGGGACCGGGCCTGGTCTCGGTCCTCGGCGTCATCGTCGCGCTGGTCATCGGCGGCCTGCTGATCGCGGTCACCGACGAGAAGGTCGGCGAAACCGCCGGCTACCTGCTGGCCAAGCCCTCGGCGTTCTTCAGCGAATTCTGGCGTGCCGCCACCGAAAGCTACGTGGCGCTGTTCAACGGCTCGATCTACAACTCCACGCAGGGCTTCAAGCCGTTCCTCGAGACGCTGACCGTCTCCACCCCGCTGATCTGCGCCGGTTTGGGCGTGGCGGTGGCCTTCCGCGCCGGCCTGTTCAACATCGGCGCGCAGGGCCAGATCATCATCGGCTCGGTGCTGGCCGCCTACATCGGCTTCGCCTGGCACCTGCCGATCGGCCTGCACCTGCTGCTGGTCATCGTCTTCGGCCTGCTCGGCGGCGCGATCTGGGGCGGACTGGTGGGCCTGCTCAAGGCCAAGACCGGCGCCCACGAAGTGATCCTCACGATCATGTTCAACTACGTGGCCGTATACCTGATCGACTTCCTGATGAACACCCAGGCCTTCCGCCGCCCCGGCGAGACCAACCCGATCTCGCCGATCCTCGACAGCTCGGCCATCTTCCCGGCGATCCCCGGCTCGCGCCTGCACCTGGGCTTCGTGATGGCGGTGCTGCTGGTGCTGGCAGTGGCCTGGATGTTCAAGCGCTCCACCGTGGGCTTCGAATTCCGTGCCGTGGGGCATAACCCCGAGGCCGCGCAGACCGCCGGCATCAACGTCGCGCGCACCACCATCATCGCGATGGCGCTGGCCGGCGCCCTGGCCGGCGCCGCCGGCGTGGCCCAGGTGGCGGGCACCGAAAAGGTGCTCACCGGCGGCATTGCCGGCTCGCTGGGCTTCGACGCGATCACCGTGGCCCTGCTGGGCCGCTCCACCCCATGGGGCACCTTCTTCGCCGGCCTGCTCTTCGGCGCATTCCAGGCCGGTGCGGTGAACATGCAGATCACCACCGGCACCCCGATCGACATCGTGTCGGTGGTGCAGTCGCTGATCGTGCTGTTCATCGCCGCACCTCCGCTGGTGAAAGCCATCTTCGGGATGAACCGCAAGAAGAAGCGCAGCTCCAAGCTCGAACCTACTAAGGCAGGTGCCAAGTGACCGCAACCACCTTGCAACCAGCAATCAACGTCTTGCCGAGCAAGAAGACCCCGATCATCCTGACGGTGATCGCCGTGATCACCTTCTTCAGCTTCGGCCTGCTGGGCAACGACCAGGCAGCGCACTTCACGCTGAACAGCGCCGGCGACGCCTTCGAGCTGCCGGAACTGGTCTTCCCGGGCCGGATCACCAACATCGTGTTCGGCGTGCTGCTGCTGGCCATCGCCGCCTACTCGTGGATGCAGCGCAAGCAGGGCAAGGCGCTGGCCACCTGGATGATCGCCGTCGCGGCCATCCTCTTCGTGCTCGGCTTCCTGGTGTGGGTGGTCTCCGGCGCCAACATCAACAGCATCTCGCTGGCCAGCCTGCTGGCCGGCGGCGTGGTGCTGGCCGTGCCGCTGGTCTTCGGCTCCCTGTCCGGCGTGCTCTCCGAACGCGCCGGCGTGGTCAACATCGCCATCGAGGGCCAGCTGCTGGGCGGCGCATTCACCGCGGCCATCGTCGCCTCGGTGACGCAGAACGCCTTCGCGGGCCTGATCGCCGCCGGCCTGGCCGGCGCCGTGGTGTCCCTGGTGCTGGCACTGTTCTCCATCAAGTACGTGGTCAACCAGATCATCGTCGGAGTGGTGCTCAACGTGCTGGTCTCCGGCATCACCGGCTTCCTGTTCACCACCGTGATGCAGGAAGACCCGGAGCTGTTCAACTCGCCGGTGCACCTGCCGGTCATCGAGATCCCGCTGCTTTCGGCCATCCCGGTCATCGGACCGATCCTGTTCAAGCAGTCGGTCATCGGCTACCTGATGTACCTGGCAGTGTTCCTGGTCTGGTTCGGCCTGTTCAAGACCAAGTGGGGCCTGCGCGTGCGCGCCGTAGGCGAGCACCCGAAGGCCGCCGACACCCTGGGCATCAAGGTCAACTCGATCCGCTTCTGGAACGTCACCCTCGGCGGCATCGTGGCGGGCATCGGCGGTTCCTTCTTCACCCTGGTGGCCATCGACTCCTTCACGAAGGAAATCTCCGGCGGACGCGGCTTCATCGCCCTGGCCGCAGTGATCTTCGGCCGGTGGAACCCGATCGGCGCCTTCCTGGCCGCCCTGCTCTTCGGCTTCGCCGACAACCTGCAGGTCATCCTGACCATCATCGGCACCCCGGTACCGAGCCAGTTCATGGCCATGCTGCCGTACCTGGTTACCATCTTCGCGGTGGCCGGCCTGGTGGGCCGCTCCCGCGGACCTGCCGCCGCCGGCGAACCGTATGTGAAGGAATAGCGATTACCCATGGATAGCAACAACGCGCCGTGGCCGCAGCTCGAAGCAGCGGCCGCGGCCGCGCTGTCCCAGGCCTACGCGCCCTACTCGGAATTCCGGGTGGGCGCCGCGGCCCTGGCCAGCGACGGCCGCCTGGTTTCCGGATGCAATATCGAGAATGCCGCCTACGGGGTCACCCTGTGTGCCGAATGCGCCATGGTGGGCCAGCTCTTCGCCACCGGCGGGGGCACCCTTGAATACTTCCTGTGCTTCGGCCAGCTGCGCGACGGCGAGCTGGAGCTGATCACCCCGTGCGGCCGCTGCCGCCAGCTGCTCTTCGAGCACCGCGGGGCGGATATGAAGATCAAGACCGCCCGCGGAATTCTCGGCATCGACGACCTCTTGCCTGACGCGTTCGGGCCGAACAACCTCAACGCCTAGCGCCGGAGCACACCGGCCAACAGCAGAACGGAAGGTGCCTTACATGGCTGCCGAGCAATTCAGTGCCGTCGAAGTCATCCGCGCAAAGCGCGATGGCGGCGAACTGAGCAACGAGATGATCGACTGGACCATCGATGCCTACACCCGCGGGGTCATCGCCGAAGAGCAGATGTCCGCGCTGAACATGGCCATCTACTTCCAGGGCATGAACCGCAACGAGATCTCACGCTGGACCGCCGCGATGATCAATTCCGGCGAACGCATGGACTTCTCCGCCCTCACCGACCCGTCGGGCAAGAAGCTGGCCACCACCGACAAGCACTCCACCGGCGGGGTGGGGGACAAGATCACCTTGCCGCTGGCTCCGCTGGTCGCCAGCTTCGGCGTGGCCGTCCCGCAGCTTTCCGGACGCGGGCTGGGCCACACCGGCGGCACGCTGGACAAGCTCGAAGCCATCCCCGGCTGGAAGGCGGATCTGTCCAACGACGAGCTGTTCTCCCAGCTGTCCAACGTCGGCGCGGTCATCTGCGCCGCCGGCACCGGGCTGGCTCCGGCGGACAAGAAGCTCTACGCCCTGCGCGACGTCACCGCCACCGTGGAAGCCATCCCGCTGATCGCCTCCTCGATCATGAGCAAGAAGATCGCCGAAGGCACCGGCACCCTGGTGCTGGATGTGAAGGTCGGTTCCGGCGCGTTCATGAAGGACGAGGCCATGGCCCGCGAGTTGGCAGAAACCATGGTGAACCTTGGCACCGATGCGTCGGTGAACACCGTGGCCCTGCTGACCAACATGGAAACCCCGCTGGGCCTGACCGCAGGCAACGCCATCGAGGTGGAGGAATCCGTCGAGGTCCTGGCCGGCGGCGGACCCAGCGATGTCGTGGAGCTGACCGTGGCCCTGGCCACCGAGATGCTGGCCGGTGCCGGCATCAAGGACGTGGATGTCGCCGGCGCGCTGCAAAATGGCAAGGCCATGGATGTGTGGCGCAGGATGATCGCCGCTCAGGGAGGCGACCCGGATGCCAAGCTGCCGGTAGCCAAGGAGTCGCACACCGTGGTGGCTGAGGCCGAGGGCGTGCTGCTCAAGCTCGATGCGATGGACATCGGCTTGGCCGCATGGACCCTCGGTGCGGGACGTGCCCGCAAGGAAGACAGCGTCCAGGCCGGCGCAGGCGTGCGCATGCACGTGAAGCCGGGTGCCCTGGTCCGCCGCGGCGAGCCGATTGCCACTTTGCTGACCGACACCCCGGAAAAAATGGAGCGTGCCATCGAGCTGGTCCAGCGGGCCATCATGATCGGTTCGGCCGATGACCGTCCGGACACTCGTCTGATCCTGGATCGCATCGCGGCCAAGTAGGCGGACAAGAATCCATGGCAAGGAGCCGGGAAACACTGTGCAGTGTTTCCCGGCTCTTTCGTTGCTTGCGCAGCGGGAGATGCCCCATGGAAGTTCCCAGAGATTTCCCGGGAACCAAAACGGAGTAGTCAAACGTTGGACAAGTTATCTCCTACCTAGGTAGCGGGTGGGAATTGTCCACAACGCCACTTAAGCAGGATGCGGACGGGTGAGTTCTCGAGCGAAAATGGATAGAAATTCAGCGCATTGAGCGCATTGGGAAAGTAGATGTAAGCACGCATGGAATTAGTCAATGAAGCAATTGCGCAGGCAGCCAGCGCATGGTGGATCCTGCCGTTATTGTTTCTGTTCTGCATGATCGATGCGATTTTCCCAATCGTGCCGAGCGAATCATTTTTGGTTTCATTGGCCGCGGTCGGCGTCCACACCGGCGTTCCCAACCTCGTGCTGATCGGCCTGCTGGGTGCCGGCGGTGCCTTGATCGGCGACCAGATCACCTACGCCATCGGGCGGAAAATCGGATCCCGGGGGTTCAAATGGATGCGCGGGCAACGCGCGCAGCGGGTGCTGGCCTATGCCGAGAAAAAACTTGAAACCTCCGGAGCACTGCTGATTTTCACCGCCCGGTACATCCCCATTGGCCGTGTGGCCGTCAACCTGACCGCCGGCGCCACCGGGTTCAGCCACAAGCGCTTCACCCTCTTCGACACCATCGGTGTGCTGACCTGGGCCACCTATTCCATCAGCATCGGCGCACTGGCCGGCAACTGGATGCACGACAACAAGCTGCTGGGAATCATCGTCTCGATTGTCATTGCCGTGGTGCTCGGCTTCGTCATCGACCGGATCGTCAGCTGGGTGCTGGGGCGCCTGCATCGCCGTGCCGAGAAGCGCGAAGAACACGCGGAAGAACGGGTCCGCGAGACCGTGCCGCCAACCGGTGACGAGGGTTAACCTGCAGTATTGACCAGGGTCACATTGCGGCTTGCAGATCTTTACCCGCAGGAGCTGTCAGTTCAGCGAAAATGCGACTAGGCTCAGTGGTGTGACTGAAGAAATGATTCATACTGACTACGATCCCGAGTTCGACTTCCGGGATCTGCCTAAAGTTTCGCTCCACGACCACCTCGACGGTGGCCTGCGCCCTCAGACGATCATCGAGCTGGCCGCCGAGATTGGACACGAGCTGCCAGAGACCGAAGCCGAAGCATTGGGCGAATGGTTCCGTGAATCAGCCGATTCCGGCTCGTTGCCACGCTACCTGGAAACCTTCGAGCACACCGTCGCGGTCATGCAGACCCGCGATGCGCTGATCCGCGTAGCCCGCGAATTCGTCGAGGACCTCGCCGAGGACGGCGTCATCTACGGCGAAGTCCGCTACGCCCCGGAACAGCACCGCCGCGAGGGCCTGAGCCTGGACGACGTCGTCGACGCGATCCAGGAAGGCCTGGACCAGGCCTGCGAGCAGCTCAACGCCGAAGGCCACCCAATGCAGATCGGCCAGATCCTGGTCGCCATGCGCCATGGCGACCAGGGCGTGGAAATCGCCAAGCTGGCCCTGCGCCACCGTGGCCGCGGCGTGGTCGGTTTCGATATCGCCGGCGCCGAAGACGGGTTCCCGCCATCGGCAATGAAGGAAGCCTTCGACCTGCTGGCCGAGAACCTCTTCCCGACCACCGTGCACGCCGGCGAAGCAGCCGGGCTGGACTCCATCAAGGAAGCCATCCTGGTGGGCCGCGCCCAGCGCCTGGGCCACGGCGTCCGCGTTGCCGAGGACATTGAGATCGAGTTCGGCGCGATCGACGAGAACGGCGAAGAACTCAGCGACGATACCGGCCTGGTCTCCCTGGGCCCGGTCGCGAACTGGGTTCGCGAACGCGGCATCCCGCTGGAAGTCTGCCCGTCTTCGAACCTGCAGACCGGCGCCACCGCCAAGTTCGGCGAAGGCATCGAGAACCACCCAATCGACCTGCTGGTCCAGACCGGCTTCAATGTCACCATCTCGCCGGATAACCGCCTGATGTCCGGCACCAGCTTGTCCGACGAGTTCGAGTTGCTGGTCGAAGCCTTCGACTACGACCTGGAAGACCTGCTGGATTTGACGCTGAATGCAGCTGAGGCCGCCTTCGTTCCGCTGGAAATGCGCGAGCTGCTGGTCGAGTACATCAACGACTACTACGACAACCTGCTGGATGACGAGGAAGACTACGACGAAGACGAATACGAGAACGTCGCCGACTAGTTCCCGGGATTCAATTCCCAAACAGCGAAGCCGCCCGTGCAGTGCACGGGCGGCTTCGCTGCATCCGGGAGGATGCCTAGAACGGGTACTGCTTCTTGGTGGACTGCACCCCGACCCAGTGGTCGGTGGTGAACTCCTCGATGGCCCATTCGCCGTTGAAGCGGCCCAGCCCCGAATTCTTCTCGCCGCCGAACATCACATGCGGCTCGTCGTTGACCGTGATGTCATTGACGTGGGTCATTCCGGCCTTGATGCCGCGGGCGAAGGCGACGCCCTTCTCCAGGTTCTGCGTGAAGACTGCCGAGGACAAGCCGAATTCGGTGTCATTGGCCAGTTGAAGCGCATGCTCTTCGGAGTCGGCCTTGGCGATGCCCACGACCGGACCGAAAATCTCCTCGCGGAACAGTTCCATGCCGCTGGTGACATCGGCGAAGACGTGGGGAGAGACCACCCGGCCAGTAATCGAGCCGGCGAGTACTTCGCGCGCACCCTGCTCGCGGGCGGTGGCGATCTTGCCGCTGACCGACTCAAGCTGCGCATCATTGATGATCGGTCCCACGAGGTTGGCCGGATCCGCGGCATCGCCATAGCCGAGCTTGCTGACCTGCTCGATGAACTTCTCGATGAACGCCTCGTAGACCGGGGCCTGGACGATGATGCGGTTGATTGCCATGCAGATCTGCCCCTGGTGCAGGAACTTGCCCAGGGTCGCGGCCTTGGCCGCTTCGTCGAGGTCGGCATCTTCCAGCACCACGAAGGGCGCGTTGCCGCCAAGTTCCA
Organism: Glutamicibacter sp. ZJUTW; assembly: GCF_008370855.1. Lineage (NCBI taxonomy): Bacteria > Bacillati > Actinomycetota > Actinomycetes > Micrococcales > Micrococcaceae > Glutamicibacter > Glutamicibacter sp. ZJUTW. Next base: position 794,461 of record NZ_CP043624.1, read on the forward strand.
GCGCCACGCGCTTCATGTGCTCGCCGCTGACCGCGATCTTGCCGACGTTTTTGCCTACCGGGGTCGATCCGGTGAAGGACACCAGCGACGGGGTCTTGTGCGCCACGAAGTAGTCGCCGATTTCCGAACCGGAACCGACCACCGCGTTCAAGACACCCTCGGGCAGGCCAGCCGCGGAGAACGCCTTGGCCAGGACCAGGGCGCCAACCAATGGGGTGTCCGAGGCAGGCTTGAGCACTACTGCGTTGCCCAGTGCCAGGGCGGGAGCCACGGATCGGGCGGAGAGCAGCATCGGGAAGTTCCAGGGGCTGATGATGCCCACCACGCCGACCGGTTCGCGGTAGACCCGGTTCTCCTTGCCTTCGGCATTGGAGGGAAGGATCTTGCCGTGCACCCGGGTGGGGAAGGTGGCGGCTTCGCGGATGGCGGCGATGGTGCCGCCCAATTCGATGTTCGCCTTCAGATGGGTGGAACCGGACTCGGCAATCAGCAGCGCCAGGATGTCCTTGAAGTTCGCTTGCAGGTAGTCTGCGGCCTGGCCCATGATCTTGGAACGCTTGCCGGGGGAGAGCGCCGCCCAGCCGGCCTGGGCCTGCTCGGCGGCCTGGTAGGCGGCGTCGACGTCGTCGGTCGAGGCCTGGCGGATCTCGGCCAGCAGCGAGTCATCGAACGGGTTGGCCGTGCGCAACACGTGTTCGGAGCGCCCTTCAACCCACCGGCCGCCGATGAAGAGCTTGGCTGGAACCTGCTCCAGGAATTCGAGCCGGGCGGTATCTTGGATGGTCATTGGCAATCCTTCGCGTCGTCGGGATGAACTACGGCCATGCTAGCCCGAATAGGCAGTGAATGGGACCGAATCGGCCGCCAGCTGAACACCCGCTTCGATAGCATGGCCATATGCCGGAGAACAGAACGCAACTCGAACAGCTCGCCGCCACCGTCCGGACCCTACGCAGCAGATGCGCGTGGACCAAGGCGCTGACCCACGAGTCCCTGCGCACCTACCTGATCGAGGAAAGCTATGAGGTTCTCGATGCCATCGCGGAGCAGAACCCGGCCTTGCTCAAGGAGGAGCTGGGGGACTTGTACTTCCAGATCCTGCTGCACTCGCTGATCGCCGAGGAGCACGGGCACTTCGGCCTGGAGGACGTTGCCGAAACCCTGAACGCGAAGCTGCTGCGCCGCAACCGGCATATCTTCGACGAGCAGGGGCAGGTCCGCGAAGACATCATCACTGACATCGATGAAATCATCCGGGTTTGGGATGCGGCGAAGCAGGCCGAGCGCGCCGGGCAGCCGAAGAAGCGGAAGAACGCGGGACTGCCCGCCGGGCTGCCTTCCCTGGCGCTCGCGCAGAAATTGCTTGATCGCCATGCCAGGGCCGGGTCGGCGCAGCCTGCTGGCGGGCTTGCCACCGAGCAGGTTCGCCAGCGGATCACCGATGAGCAGTCCTTGGCCAATGAACTGATGGCCCTGTCAGCGCGGGCCGAGGAGCTGGGCCTGGACGCAGAGTCGGTGCTGCGCTCGGCCCTGAACCAGCAATACGGCGCGGAACTGGATGACATAACATCGCGTAAATCACCATCGAAGCGCTAGGCTAGAGACAGGCAATGGCGCCGACGGTCTAATCAGCGACCGCTGGTTGGCCTGCCCCAAGACCACCCCTTTCTACAAGGAGTCCATACTCATGGCATTGATTGACGCCATTCACGCGCGCGAAATCCTCGATTCCCGCGGCAATCCGACCGTTGAGGTCGAGGTCCTGCTTTCCGACGGCTCGCACGGCCGTGCCGCTGTTCCTTCCGGTGCATCCACCGGCGCCTTCGAAGCGGCAGAGCGCCGCGACGGCGACAAGGACCGCTACCTCGGCAAGGGCGTACTGGGCGCTGTAGAGTCCGTCATCGACGAGATCGCCGACGAGCTGGAGGGCCTGGACGCCACCGACCAGCGCTCCATCGACGCCGCCATGATCGAGCTGGACGGCACCGCGAACAAGTCCAAGCTCGGCGCCAACGCCATCCTCGGCGTCTCCCTGGCCGTCGCCAACGCCGCGGCAACCAGCTCCAACCTGCCGCTGTTCAAGTACCTGGGCGGCCCCAACGCGCACGTGCTGCCAGTGCCGCTGATGAACATCCTCAACGGCGGCTCCCACGCCGACTCCGACGTGGACATCCAGGAATTCATGATCGCCCCGATCGGCGCACCGACCTTCTCCGAGGGCCTGCGCTGGGGCGTCGAGGTCTACCACAGCCTCAAGTCAGTGCTGAAGGAAAAGAACCTGTCCACCGGCCTGGGCGACGAGGGCGGCTTCGCCCCGAACCTGCCAAGCAACCGCGCGGCACTGGAACTTATCACCGAAGCGATCAAGCGCGCCGGCTACACCCCGGGCCAGGATATCGCCCTGGCGCTGGACGTCGCCTCCTCCGAGTTCTACGAGAACGGCGCCTACCAGTTCGAAGGCAAGGCGCTGTCCGCCAAGGACATGAGCGACTACTACGCCGGCCTGGTGGCCGACTTCCCGCTGGTGTCCATCGAGGATCCGCTGGACGAGGACGACTGGGATGGCTGGAAGACCCTGACCGACGCCATCGGCGACAAGGTGCAGCTGGTGGGCGACGACCTGTTCGTCACCAACCCGCAGCGCCTGGCCGACGGCATCGCCAAGGGCACCGCCAACTCGCTGCTGGTGAAGGTCAACCAGATCGGCACCCTGACCGAGACCATCGATGCGGTGACCATGGCGCAGCGTGCCGGCTACACCACCATCACCTCGCACCGTTCGGGCGAGACCGAGGATGTCACCATCGCTGACATCTGCGTGGCAACCAACGCCGGGCAGATCAAGACCGGTGCACCGGCCCGCTCCGAGCGCGTAGCCAAGTACAACCAGCTGCTGCGCATCGAAGAGGACCTGGGCGCCTCGGCGGTCTACGCTGGCCGCAGCGCGTTCCCGCGTTTCAACAGCTAATATTCAGCAATAGCGAATAAGCTCGTCGGTAGTGGATACCGGCGGGCTTTTCGTTATTTAATGGAATTATCTTGCCAAGTCCACGGCAAGACCGCACGACAAGCACCATGGGAATTGGGGGAGTATGGCTCAGCGACCACCGCGAATGCCTCGTCGTAATACTCCGGATCCGGCTAAAGACGCCACAGCAACCCCGGTTGACCAGACAAAACACGCCGGCGCGGATTTCCAGGCTGAACCGCCAACCGACGCCTTGCGCATTGTCGAGCCGCAGCCGGCGGCCAAGCAGGCTCCCGCGAAACCCCGCCGGGTGAAGGACGCCTCCTCCGCGCCGAAGCCGAAGAGCGCTGCCGCCAAGCCGAAACAGGGTGCCTCCCCAGCGTCAGATGCGTCACGTGCGCCGAAAAAATTTGCCGGCATCTACGCGCAGAAGCCCAAGGTGCCGCTGCGTGAACGCGCCAAGGAAAAGCAGAGCGAACGCCGCCGCGATGACCGGCTGAAGTTCTCCGCCGCGGTCCGCCGCAAGCCGGGAGAAAAGCCGGTGGACCAGAACCAGGTCCCCGAGGGCGAACCCGTTGCGGCGCACCGTTTTTCCGGCCGCATCGCCGCGCTGATCGTGGTCCTGGCCTTCTTCGCAGTGATGCTGGTGCCGACGGTGAATTTCTACCGCACGCAGATGGCGGAACTGAACGAGCTGCATGCCTCGATCGAAGCGCTGGAGGCGCAGCGCGATGACCTCAAGGAGGAAATCGCGCGCTGGGATGACCCGCTGTACATCAAGCAGCAGGCACGCGAGCGGATAAACTTGGTCATGCCCGGCGAGAAGCTCTACATGGTGGTGGGCGAACGCCCCAAGGATGAAGAGACGCCCGCCGACGGCAATGGAAGCACCTTCGAGGTGCGCCAGGAACTTCCATGGGTTGATGCGCTGCTCGACTCTGTTCGACGTTCTGCCACCGACTAACCACTTTAAACGCGAAGAGACCTATAACCGTGACTGAACAGCCAATCCGCGAAGCACTTGACGCCGCCGGACGAGTACCGAGCGAAGCCGACCTGGACACCCTGTCCCGCCAGCTGAACCGCCCGGTGCGCGATGTGGTGGAGATTGGTGCGCGCTGCGTGTGCGGCAATCCGTTGGTGGCGACGACCGCCCCGCGGCTGTCCTCGGGCATCCCGTTCCCGACCACCTACTACCTGGCGCACCCGGTGATCACTTCGGCTGTTTCCCGCCTGGAGGCGGCCGGGCTGATGAACGAGATGAATGACCGCCTGGGCGAAGACGCGCAGCTGGCGCAGGCCTACGCCGCGGCCCACGAGTCGTACCTGGCCAACCGCGATGCCATCGGCCAGCGCTCGGGCACCGGTGCCGTTCCGGAAATCGCCGGCGTCTCCGCCGGCGGCATGCCGACCCGCGTCAAGTGCCTGCACGTGCTGGTAGGCCACTCGCTGGCAGCTGGCGAGGGCGTGAACCCGCTGGGCGACGAGGCGCTGGCCGCCATCGCCGAGTGGTGGACCAAGGACAAGTGCTACTGCGTTGGCGCGTGGGACACCGAATCCGAGGCGCCGAGCCGTGACCGCTCGCGCCACGTGAAGACCCAGGAACAGCAGGACCCGGAGGCCAAGCGTGCAGAGCGTGCCCGCAAGCGTGCCGAGCGCGAGGCGGCCCAGGCGGCCGAGTCCGCCGAGCAGGGTGATGCCTGATGCGCGTTGCCGGTATTGACTGCGGAACCAACTCCATCCGTTTGCTGATTGCCGACGTCGATGCCGATGGCCAGCTGGTCGACGTGCTGCGCACCATGCGCATCGTGCGCCTGGGCCAGGGCGTCGACGCGACCGGCGCCTTCGCCCCCGAAGCCCTGGAGCGCACCTTCGAAGCCGCCCGCGAGTACAAGAAGCTGTGCGATGAGCACGACGTGGAAGCGATCCGCTTCGCCGCGACCTCCGCAGCCCGCGATGCATCGAACCGCGAGGTCTTCTCCGAGCGGATCACCAAGATCCTGGGCGTGGCCCCTGAAGTGATCAGCGGCGAGGAGGAAGCCTCCCTGTCCTTTGCCGGGGCGGCATCGGTCCGGGCCGGGCAAAGCGGCAAGTCGCTGGTGATCGACCTCGGCGGCGGATCCACTGAATTCGTGCTCGGCGATGCCACCGGTCCGCTGGCGGCCAAGAGCCTGGACATGGGGTGCGTACGCGTCACCGAGCGCTTCCACCAGACGGGACTGCGTTCGGATGAGGCGCTGGAATTCATGGACAGCACCTTGGAAACCCTGTCCGGAACCGTTGATGTGACGCAGGTGGATGCGGTGATCATGGTTGCCGGCACCTTCACCACGCTCACCGCCCAGGCCCTGGGTCTGAAGCAGTACGAGTCCGAGAAGATCCACGGGGCGCAGCTGAGTTTCGCCCAGATGCGCCAGGCGACCGCAAGCATGCTGTCCTACACCCGGGACGAGCGCGCCGCGCTGGGCTTCATGCATCCTGGCCGCGTCGACGTGATCCAGGCCGGTGCCGCAATTGTCCAACGCATCCTTCATTACCTCGAAAAGGCCAGCGGAAACCGCGAAATGGTCCTGATTGCCTCGGAACACGATATCCTCGACGGAATCGCGGCTTCAGCTGCCGTGGCCTGAACCTGTCATCCAGTCACCGACCCAAGGAGTTGTTTTGAGCTCAGCTTTGCGCGCCAGGAATAGAACGGGCTTGATAAAGCTCAGCTCTCTGCTCGTCGCAGCACTGCTGGCGGCCACCCTGCTCAGCGTGGGCGCTCCGGCCCGCGCCGACAACATGCGCGAGTCCGAGTACTGGCTCGATTCCCTGGGCGTGACCGAAGCGCACAAGACGACCAAGGGCGAAGGCGTCAAGGTCGCGGTCATCGACACCGGCATCGATACCACTCATCCGGATCTGAAGGGTGCTGTGGTCGGCGGTGCGGACATGTCCGGCTCGGGCGGCGAAAAAGGCAACAAGCCGATTGGCGTAATGAGCGAGCACGGCACCCTGGTGGCGACCCTGCTCGCAGGACGCGGGAACAACAAGGGCGAGATCAAGCGGATCAAATCCGAGAACGAGCGCTTGAAGGCCGCGTGGGAAAAGGCCAAGAAGCACGCCGAGGAAGAAGACGAGGACATTCCCGAGGAGCCTGAATACGAAAAGGTTCCCAAGCTGAAGAGCGGCAAGGACGGCGTGCTCGGCGTCGCCCCGGCAGCGGATCTGCTGTCAGTGTCGCTGTGGATGGGCGAGGGCAACCCGTCGAAGATTCCGGTGGAAACCCAGATTCCCCGCGCGGTGAAGTGGGCCGTGGATTCCGGAGCCAAGGTCATCAACATGTCCCTGGGCTCCACCAGCCCGGCGTGGCCGGAAAGCTGGGATGACGCCTTCAAGTATGCAGAAGACCATGACGTCGTCATTGTCGCAGCGGCGGGCAACCGTTCGGGCGGCATGAGCCAGGTGGGCGCCCCGGCGACCATTCCCGGGGTGCTGACCGTGGCCGGCGTCGATACCAGCGGCAAGGCGTCGCAGGATTCCTCGACCGAAGGCATCTCCATCGGCGTGGCGGCCCCTGCCGAGCAATTGGTCGGCGGCTTGCCGGATGACGGCTACGCACGCTGGTCGGGCACCTCCGGCGCGGCCCCGCTGGTGGCCGGCGTGGCAGCGCTGATCCGCTCGCAGTACCCGGAGATGAAGGCTCCCGAGGTCATCAACCGCATCCTGAAGACTGCCAAGGACACCGGCGCACCCGGCGTGGACAACCTCTACGGCTACGGAATCATCGATGCCCAGGCTGCGGTGACGGCGACCGTCCCTGCAGTTTCGGAAAACCCGCTGGGCACGATCAGCGAGTGGATCCGAGTGCATCGCCGCAACACCGAGAAGACCACCGATACCCCGGCTCCGGGTGTTTCGATGGAGAAATCGGACCTCAAGCAGGTCGCTGCGCCCAAGCCGATCCTTCCGGACGACTCGGCACCGGCGCTGCAGCCGGTGCTCATCGTGGGCGGGGGAGTGCTCCTGCTGCTGGTGCTCATTGCCGGCTCCACCCAGACCCTGGTGCGCCGCCGACGCGAGAAGGCCGCGGCGCAGCTCGGTTCGGCGTCGTTGAGCTCGCTGCAAGTCCCGGACCAGTCAGATGGACGGGACCTGTTCGACGAGATTCCCGAAGAAGAGAAGTAAATAGCGTTTCCAGCGGGGTGGATCCTGAAGATCCACCCCGCTTTTGCGCGCTTGCCGGCAGTTAATTCGACCGCTGGATGCAGGCTGTGCCGGCAGGAAGCTCCGCAGCCTTGCGAAGACGTGACGCACCGAACGAAATTCGTTAGTGAATGTTTTCACTAACTCGGAAAATCCGCGTAGAATCAACAGTATGTCGATCATCGAAACCTCCCAGAAGCGTCCGCGCATCCTGATCGTCGGCGGTGGCTACGTTGGCCTGTACGTCGCGATGAAGTTGCAGAAGAAGGTCAAGGCACACGGCGGCATCGTCACCGTTGTCGACCCGAACCCCTACATGACTTACCAGCCTTTCCTGCCAGAAGTTGCAGGTGGCCAGATCGAGCCACGCCACGTTGTGGTCTCGCACCGCCAGCACTTGAAGCACTCCGAGCTGGTCAACGGCCGCGTGCTGAGCGTCGACCACGCCAACAAGAAGGCCGTGATTGCTCCGGTCAATGGCGAGCAGTTCGAGCTGGAGTACACCGACATCGTGATGTCCGCTGGTGCGGTTACCCGTACCTTCCCGATCTCCGGCCTGGCTGAAACCGGCATCGGCCTGAAGACCATCGAAGAGGCCGTCGCCCTGCGCAACAAGGTTGCCGAGCGCATCGAGTCCGCTTCGAACATGACTGATCCAGTGGCCCGCAAGCGCGCACTGACCTTCGTCGTTGTCGGTGGCGGCTTTGCCGGCATCGAAACCATCGCCGAGCTCGAAGACATGGCTCGCCACCTGATCAAGCTCAATGACCGCATTGACGGAAAGGAAGCACGCTTCGTTCTCGTCGAGGCCATGGGCCGCATCATGCCAGAGGTCACCGCGGAGCAGGCCGAGTGGGTTGTCGAGCACCTGCGCAGCCGCGGCATCGAGGTACTGCTGAACACTTCGCTGAACAACGCTGAAGAAGGCAACCTGGAACTGATCAACATGGCTGACAAGTCCCCAGCGGGCGAGTTCGGTGCAGACACCCTGATCTGGACCGCTGGCGTCATGGCCAACCCGATGGTCCGCTCCACCGATTTCCCGATCGAGCAGCGCGGCCGCATCGAGACCCGCACCGACCTGCGCATCAAGGACGCCAACGGCGAACCGCTGGAAGGCGCCTGGGCAGCCGGCGACATCTCGGCAGTCAAGGACGTCACCGGTGGCCTGCCAGACGGCACCTGCGTTCCGAACGCGCAGCACGCTGTGCGCCAGGCCAAGCTGTTGGCGAAGAACCTGTATGCTGCCCGCTACGGCGTTGGCACCATCAAGGAATACAAGCACAAGAACCTCGGCGCGGTCGCCGGCTTCGGCAAGAACAAGGGCGTTGCCAAGGTTGTCGGCATCAAGCTCAAGGGCTGGCCAGCATGGATGGCGCACCGTGGCTACCACGGCATGGCCATGCCAACCTTCGAGCGCAAGTTCCGCGTTGTCGGCGACTGGCTGGTTGCGTTGTTCTTCAAGCGCGATGCGCTGCAGCTGAACAACCTCGAAGCGCCACGCACCGCTTTCGAGGAGTCGGCCAAGCCAAAGAAGTAGGCTTGGGACGCAGATGATCGACGATGATGCGAGGGGCCAAGCGATTGGCTCCTCGCATGCGTCAGCAAAGCTGAATTTTCTATTTGCTTTGCCGATCACGTAAAATTTGAGAGTCCTGCCCCTATGGTGGAATTGGCATACACGGCTGACTTAAAATCAGCTGCCGCAAGGCTTGTGGGTTCGAGTCCCACTGGGGGTACAGAGTAAGGCCGACGTGTTCCGGATTTTCCGGTCCGCATCGGTCTTTTCTCTTGCCGCCAGCAAGGGCACGTTCGCCGTCCACCCTCCGGCATCGTTCCTCGACCATATTTTCGTCTGACGCAACCATGATGCTGGAAGTTTCAAGAATATCGCTGAGAGAGTAGTTTTTCCTCGGGAGATTGCCCTATATCATCCTTCCGACTGAGTGATTTCACAGCAATCCTCAATAGGATTAAGCAAAAGATCTTCAGCTAGCCAAGCGGCTGGCGAATTCGCAATCTATAGGGGAATGACATTGGGCAATCCAATTTTTGGTTCTAGCAGCCGCTCCGATGCTTGGGGAACCAAGCCTGGAAGTCCTGTTGGATTCCGCGACACCGAAAACATGAGCGCAGACCAGCTGAATCAGATGTACCAGCAGCCTGCCGCAACCAGTGCCGACACAGGCCGCATGACCATCGGTGACACTATCAACAAGACCGTGTTCTGCCTGGCCTTGGTTGTCGTTGGCGCCGCGATTGGTTGGGTCATGCCGGCACTCATGCTGCCAGGCGCCCTGGTTGGTTTCGTCCTCGGCCTGGTTAACGCTTTCAAGAAGCGCCCATCGCCAGTGCTGATCCTCCTGTACTCTGCAGCCCAGGGCTTGTTCCTCGGCGGTCTGTCCGGTTTCCTCGAGAACATGCAAGGCATGCAGGGAATCGCCATCCAGGCGGTGCTTGCGACCCTGTGTGTTGCCGGCGTAACCTTGGCGCTGTACCGCTCGGGCAAGTACCGGATGACGCCTAAGCTGAACAAGATGTTCATGATCGGCATGGTGGGCCTGATCGTCTTCTCGCTGCTCAACATGGTCCTGATGCTCACCGGCGTGATCGACGGCATGTTCGGCATGCGCGGTGGCGTGCTCGGCCTGGTTATCGGTGTCGTTGCCGTACTGCTGGCAACCTACGCACTGGTTGCCGACTTCACCATGATCGAGGAACTGTCCAACCAGGGCGCTCCGGCCATCATGGCTTGGCGCGGTGCCTTCGGCCTGACCATGACTCTGATCTGGCTGTACACCGAGATCCTACGCATCCTCGCGATCCTGCGCGGCGACGACTAGCCGCAGCAGCACAGCTTACAAGGACCAGCGCCCATTCAGGGCGCTGGTCTTTCTGTATTAAGCGGCTGTTCAAATATGAATCCAATATGTACTGCCGAAACCGCCAATGCGATGGAAAATGACAGCTGATTGGGCAGCTACGCGAATCCTTGGTTAGATTTCCCTGTAGCTATTCAGTTATCCAACTCACAGTTATTTTGACAGGGAAGAGCGCAATGGCAGTCGAGCAAGCAGAAGGAAATTCGCCGGGTCTGGTGAAGTCCCTGGGCAACCTGGATGCCCTGGCCCTGGGGTTCGGAGCGATGATCGGCTTCGGCTGGGTGGTGCTCACCGGTGGATGGCTGGATAACGCTGGCACCATGGGCGCTGTGCTGGCCATGGTCGTTGGCGGTGGCATCATGGCTGTCGTCGGCTTGACCTATGCCGAACTGACCGCGGCCATGCCGAAAGCCGGCGGCGAGCACAACTTCATCCTGCGTGCTTTGGGAGCCCGGCCGTCATTTATCGGTTCCTGGGCGATCACCGGCGGGTACGTGACCATCGTGGCTTTCGAAGCGGTCGCCTTGCCGCGGACCGTGGAATACATCTTCCCCGGCATGAGCCGGATTCCCCTGTGGACCATTGCCGGTTTTGAAGTAAACCTGACCTGGGCATTGGTCGGCGTGCTGTCGGCAATCATCATCACCTGGATCAATATTCGCGGCGTGAAGCAAGCCGGGGTGCTGCAGACTTTCGTGGTGCTGTTCCTCGTGGCCATCGGCCTCTTGATGATAGCCGGGGCCTTTGCCGGTGGCGAAGCCAAGAACATGGAACCGTTCTTCACCCCGGGAACCAGCGGGTTCTTTGCCGTACTGGTGGCCGTGCCCTTCTTGTTCATCGGCTTCGACGTGATTCCGCAGTCTGCCGAGGAAGTGAAGATTCCGGCCAAGCAAATTGGCAAGCTCGTGGTCCTCTCCGTCATCCTAGCCACCGTCTGGTACGTGATGGTCGTCCTGACCACGTCCTCGGCGATGCCGGCAGCGCAACTGGCCGGAGCCGACATTGCAACGGCGGATGCGTTCGGAGCCTTGTTCGGTTCGGATCTGATGGCCAAGGTGCTGATCGCCGGCGGCATCGCCGGCATCCTGACCTCGTGGAACTCGCTGCTGCTCGGAGCCTCCCGGCTGGTCTACTCGCTGGCCCGCAGCGGCATGCTCCCATCCTGGTTCGGCAAACTGCATCCCAAGTACCGCACCCCGGCCAACGCCCTGGTCTTCATCGGCGGAATCTCAATGCTGGCCCCATTCTTCGGTGCCGAAATGCTGGGATGGCTCGTTGATTCGGGAGCGCCAAGCATCATCGTTGCCTACTTCCTGGTCTCGGTCACCTTCCTGGTGCTGCGCAAGCGCGAACCGAAGATGGACCGGCCGTTGCGCGTCGGCGGCACCGGAAATGCTGGAGCGGTCATCGGCTGGATTTCGGTCCTGCTTACCGCTGCGCTCTTCAGCCTGTACATGCCGGGCATGCCTGCATCATTGAGCTGGGAACCATGGGCCATCTTCGCCATCTGGTGGGCCTTGGGCGCAATCTACTTCTTCAAGGTGCCAGCCGGAATCAAGCCCGGCGAAGACGCCGAGGAAAAGGTCCTTGAAGCTGTCATGCGCCGCCGGAGCAAGGGTGCGCGAAACGCCTGATGAACCGCGGCTTCCACGCCCCATGTCCAGGATTGGGCGGCCTGCGCAATCTGGTTACCTGCGGCGGAGTGAAATACACATATTGAATTAGATTTCTAGGACCAGTGCCCATATCGGGCACTGGTCTTTGGAATTTGTCACAATTGAGACATGGATCAAGACGCTGTCTGGCAAACGCGATAGCGTAGTTCCATGAAAAGCAGCCGGTTGGAACGTCTACGCCGTATTCGTGTCTCGCTTCCGAGCAAGCCGGCGGAAATCCCTGCCGCACCGAGCCCAGACCTGACGGATTTCAAAAGCGCCGAGGACATGCCCTACGCAGTGCGCATGGCAGCCGCGTGGGCCTGGCGTTTTTTGATCATCGTCGCGGCCGTGGGCGTACTGGTGTGGGCGCTGTCAAAAGTCTCCCTGCTTGTCATCCCGGTTCTCGTCGCGGCGCTGCTGGCCGGGCTGCTCTCACCGGTCGTGAACACGATGAACCGCAAGCTGGCGGTGCCCCGCGGGTTGGCCGTCGGCATTACGCTCATCGGGTTCCTGGCGCTAGTTACAGCTGGACTCTCGGTTGCAGGGCAAAAGCTCTCAGCCGGATTCACCGCCCTGTGGACCCAAGCCCTGTCGGGCATCGAGCAGGTCCAGGGTTGGCTGTTCAACGGCCCGCTCAAGCTGACCAATGACGACCTGCAAAACGTGCTGGACGACGCCCTGGTCCAGCTTCGCGGCAATGCCACCAACATCCTGAGCGAGGCCATCAGCTGGACTTCCGCGATCGGGCAGATCCTGACCGGCACCTTGCTGGCAGTCTTCGCGCTGATTTTCCTGCTGCTCGACGGACGCAAGATCGGTTTGTTCCTGGTGAACCTCTTGCCGCGCCGCGCCCGCCCGGCGATGGACGGGGCCCTGACCCGCGGCTGGGGCTCGCTGGTCCGCTACGTGCGCGTCCAGATGGTGGTGGCGCTGATCGACGCTATCGGCATCGGGTTCGGCGCCTTCTTCCTCGGCGTGCCGCTGGCGATGCCGCTGGGCGTGCTGGTCTTCGTCGGCTCCTTCATCCCGATCGTCGGTGCGCTGTTTACCGGCGCCCTGGCAGTTTTGCTCGCCCTGGTCGCCAATGGCTGGATCAACGCGCTGATCATGCTGGCCGTCGTGCTGCTGGTCCAGCAAGCCGAATCCAATATCCTGCAGCCGCTGATCATGGGCAAGGCAGTCAGCCTGCACCCGCTGGCAGTCGTCCTGGCCGTCGCCGGGGGCACGATGCTCGCAGGCATTCCCGGCGCGCTCTTCGCGGTACCGCTGCTGGCAGTGATCAACGCGGTCGCGAAATACCTGTCGGGCAGAGCCTGGGAAACCGATGACTTCGTGATTGAGCTCTACGGTAGCCAGATCGCGGCGGACAGTCCCAAAACCAGCGACCCGGGGAAGGCAAGCCCAGCCGCAACGGCTGCAGGCGCCGCCCCCGCCCCACAAGCTTCTCCGGAGTCCCGGCACCCTGAGCCCACAGCAGATGAGGAATAAACCATGAGCACTGAAACTACGTTGCCCGTAACGCTGGCTGAGATCGAAGCCGCGGCCGAAGTACTCAAGCCGGTCATTGCCCGCACCCCGGTGGAGCACTCCCGCGTGCTCTCCCAGCACGTTGGCGCCGAAGTCTTCCTCAAATGCGAGAATATGCAGCGCGCCGGATCCTTCAAGGTCCGCGGCGCCTATGTGCGCATGTCCAAGCTCAGCGACGAGGAGAAGGCGCGCGGCGTCGTCGCCGCATCGGCAGGCAACCACGCGCAGGGCGTCGCCCAGGCCGCCAGCCACCTCGGCATCAAGGCGCGGATCTACATGCCGCTAGGCGTCGCGCTGCCGAAGCTGACCGCAACGCGTGACCATGGCGCGGAAGTCGTGCTGTTCGGCAACAATGTCGATGAAGCGCTGGCCGAGGCGCAGCGTTTCGCCGACGAATCCGGCGCAGTCTTCGTGCATCCCTTCGACCACCCGGACATCATCGCTGGACAGGGCACCATCGGCCTGGAGCTGCTTGAGCAACTGCCTGAGGTCGACACCGTGCTGATGGGCGTGGGCGGCGGCGGGCTGCTGGCCGGCGTTGCCATCGCGCTGAAGGAGAAGGCCCGCGAACTGGGCCGCGAGATCAAGGTGGTGGGCGTCCAGGCGGAAAACGCCGCGGCCTACCCGCCATCACTGGCCGCTGACGCATTGGTCCCGCTGGATACCGTGCACACCATTGCCGATGGCATCGCCGTCGGCAAGCCGGGGCAGCTGCCGTTCACGATCATCAAGGAATTGGTCGACGACGTGGTGACGGTATCGGAAGATACGCTTGCGCGTGCTTTGGTGGTGCTCCTGGAACGCAACAAGCTCGTGGTGGAACCCGCTGGCGCGGTGGGCGTCGCGGCCCTGCTGGAGAACAAGCTGGAGGCACACGGGATCAACCCGGCAACCACCGCTGTAATCCTTTCCGGAGGCAATATCGACCCGCTGCTGATGCTCAAGGTGATCCAGCGCGGCCTGTCTGCGGCCGGCCGCTTCCTGACCATCCGGATGATGCTTCCGGACCGTCCCGGTTCGCTGGCGCAGATCTCCAACATCATCGCCGAATCAGATGCCAACGTCACCCGCCTGGACCACACCCGCATCGGCGGTTCGCTGTCCATGGGCGATGTCGCGATCACCATCGATTTGGAAACCAAGGGCCATGAGCATTCCAAGACGGTGCTGAACAACCTGCGTGCCGAGGGCTTCGACCCGCAGGTCACCAACACGGCTGGCGGTTCGGTCGCCTAGCCACGAGCAGCAAAGCGCGATGGCCGCCACCCCGCAGGGGTGGCGGCCATCGCGCTTTTCTGTGGATCCTGTTACGAGGCCTGGTAAGGCTTCGCGGAGATGATCTCAACCTTGATGTCGCGGCCGTTTGGTGCCAGGTACGACAGCTTGTCGCCCACCTTGGCGCCGTGCACGGCAACGCCGATAGGGGACTGCTCGGAGTAGACCTCGAGGTCGGTGTCGCCGGCGACTTCGCGGGAGCCGAACAGGAAGGTGGTTTCGTCGCCTGCGATATTGGCGACTACCAGCATGCCAGGCTCGACAACTCCGTCATCGGCAGGAGCTTCGCCTACGTCGGCGCGACGCAGCAGATCCTTCAGGTACAGGATGCGGGCTTCAGCCTTGCCCTGCTCTTCACGAGCGGCGTGGTAACCGCCGTTCTCCTTCAGGTCACCTTCCGAACGTGCCTGCTCGATACGGGCAACGATCTCGGCACGTCCCGGGCCTGAGAGGAAAGTCAGTTCGTCCTGGAGCCGATCGTAGGCTTCCTGAGTCAGCCAAACGACAGGTTCGTTGCTGTTGGTGCTCACGTTGTACTTCCTTTGGTCAGTAGGGACTTCGCTCTGCCTTGGGAACCTGCAACAGGTCCTAAAGCCGAACGCCACCGGAACGGTGGCGTCGACGAAGTCGGATTCGGTACGGATCTGCGGGCTCGCACGTTATTGGAGATGCAAGCAAAGACCCCGCTAGGCTCATGTCCTTTTGCTTTGCTAGAACCATGCGCCGATGCGGGGCGAAACGTATCTTTTCAACGATAGTAGTCGCCAAAACGCTTTAAGCCCAATAGATTCAGCTATTAGGGGATGAACAAGCTGAAATGTTAACCCTTGTATTCTTGCGGAACCTCGTAGCAGGACTCCACGCCAACCGTGGTCGCAAGGTTATCGGTGTGCAGGTCGACATCCAGGCGCTGGGTGATGTGCCCGGTAGCTTCTCCTGGATCAAGCAATACGGTTTCGTAACCGACAATCGCCTTGGATTCATTCATCGCTCGAATGTCGCACTGCACGCGGTGCTTGGCGTTGTATTCAACCGCGACAATGGCCTTGGCCTGGGTTGCGGAAACGACCTCGAACTCGATGTCCTGCGCCTGGATGGCGGTGTAGTTGCTGAAGCCGAAATAAGCGGCCCCGGCAACGCCGACGGAGAGCGCGGCAGCAATCAGCCAATTACGCGTTTTCTTAGGAAGACTGCGTTTCTTGGGGTTGTTGTAGCGAGCCGTTAAGCTTGGATCAGACATTACTTGCCTTGCACCACTCTCTTGCCTGGCGGAATTTGAATAGGGAATGCCGTATAGAGGTTCCCTGCTCAAGTTTACCGTCTTTCGGCATGGGGGAATAACCGGTGGTCGGCTATGAGTTGTTATGGATGACGGGCAGATTTAAGGCTTCGGGCTGTCCAAAAACGTGGCATAAGGAAAGAAGATAAGTGGAGATTCACGACGTGAAGAAAATTGCTCCTTCGCAGGGTCTGCGGCTCATGGCTATTCACGCGCACCCGGATGACGAATCTTCGAAGGGCGCCGCAACGATGGCCGCCTATGTCGATGCCGGTGCCGAGGTCATGGTCGTTTCCTGCACCGGCGGAGAGCGCGGAGATATCCTCAACGCCGCCGCTGGCGAACTCGCCCATGCGCACCGCGACCTCGCGGGCGTTCGTCGCACCGAAATGGCCGAGGCCGCTGCGGTCCTGGGCGTCAAGCACCGCTGGCTGGGCTACGTCGACTCCGGCCTGCCGGAAGGCGATCCGATGCCCGAGCTGCCTTTTGGTGCCTTCGCCTTGCAGCCAGTTGAAATCGCCGCTGCCGGGATCATCAAGCTGATCCGGGAATTCCGTCCACATGTCATCACGACCTATGACGAAAATGGCGGCTACCCCCACCCAGACCATATCCACTGCCACAAGGTTTCCACCTTTGCCTTCGAGCATGCGGCCAATCCTGAAATGTACCCGGAGCTGGGCGCCCCGTGGTCGGTCAGCAAGCTGTACTACGACCGTGCCTTCGCCTCGGATCGCTTCCGCACCTTGCACTACGCGATGCTGGAAGCCGGGTACGAATCCCCGTACACCGAGCGCGTTGCGCAGTGGGAAGCGGACGAAGGCAACCAGATGTTCAAGTGGGTTTCCCCACACACCACGACCACCCAGATCCACTGCGCGGACTTCTTCTCGCAGCGCGATCAGGCGTTGCTGGCGCATAGAACCCAGATTGATCCGGAAGGTTTCTTCTTCGCCGTGCCGGAACACGTCTACGCGGAGCATTGGCCGTGGGAGGACTACACGCTGATCTCCTCCAAGGTAGCCACCGAGTTGCCCGAGACCGACCTGTTCGCCGGACTAAGATAGTACTAAGCGCTTTTCCAGTACTAGAAATGAGTTGTCTTTACATCGTGAATACGATCTTTGAATCCTTGGCTCTGACTTCCTCGACCTTGGGTTTCGGCACGGAGACCGCCAGCGATTACGGTCCAGGATTCCTCGGATTCATTTTCACCGCAGCCATGGTCGTTGCCGTGATCTTCCTGATCCGCGACATGATCCGCCGTGTCCGCCGCGTGCGCTACACCTCGGAAGCAGAGGCAAAGCAGCAGGAGATGGTGTCCAAGGGCGAAGAGCGCAAGCTCCAGGAACCCGATGAGCCGCACGACCCGAAGACCGACGAGCAGCAGTAGGAGCTTTGTGAGCTGCGCGATAGCATGATTGCGTGGCACAACGACTCGCTGGCTCATCCAGCCAATACCTCAGACAGCATTCGCATCAACTAGTCGACTGGTTCCCCTATGGGGACGAAGCCTTCGAACAGGCCCGGTTGCGCGACGTACCTGTGATGCTTTCCATCGGCTACGCGGCCTGCCACTGGTGCCACGTGATGAGCCACGAGTCCTTCGACGATCCCGAGATCGCGGCGCTGCTGAACGAGAACTTCGTCGCCATCAAGGTCGACCGCGAAGAGCATCCGCTCGTCGACGACACCTACATGCTGGCCACCCAGGCGCTCACCGGTGCCGGAGGCTGGCCGATGACCATTTTCGCGCTGCCCGACGGGAGAACCGTGCATGCCGGCACGTACTATCCGAAGGAGCCCCGCGGCAAGACCCCGAGCTTCCGCCAAGTGCTCGATGCGGTCCATGAGGCTTGGGAGACCAAGCGCGAAGCGCTGGAAGAGCAGGCCCAGATGCTCGCCGGGCATCTGGCCGAACTCGGGAGCCGCCAAAGCTCGCTGTTGTCCCTGCAATCCCAGGAACCAGCGGACAAGGCCTTCGGGGCAGCGCTGGACCGGTGGATCGCCGGCACCAAGCCGGAAGGCGGCTTCACCCCTGCACCCAAATTCCCTCCGACTTGGGCCCTGAAAACACTGTGGCGTGCAGTAATCACCACCCCGGATCGCGCCGAAGAGGCCTTCACTGCCGCGGCCACCCACCTCGAAGCGATGTTCCTCGGCGGCTTGCAGGATCACGTTGAGGGCGGTTTCGCCCGCTACTGCGTCGACGAGAACTGGTCGGTCCCGCATTTCGAGAAGATGCTCTACGACAATGCCGGGCTGCTGTCGCTGGCGGCACGCACCAGCGTGCTGGCCGCCGAATTCTCCCGTACCTCCGAAGGGGAAGCGGCCCAGCGCGCGCAGAAGCTTGCAGGACTGGCCCGGCGCAGCGCCGAAGGCATCATCGATTTCCTCAACGAGGAACTGCTCACCGCGTCGTCCGCCGCTCCGGCCTTCGCCGCGTCGCTGGATGCCGATTCATCCCGTGATGGCAAGCAGATCGAAGGTGCGTACTACACCTTCAACCGCGAGGAGATGGCGCTGGTCTCCGACCCGCTGATTCATCGCCTGCCCAAGGGGCTGCTGCGTTTCGCGCCGGTGGCCGAGGACCCGCAGAATTTCTGCTTCTCGCTGCTGCGGGTGCCCGAGCCGAGCGAACTGGGCGTCCTGCAGGAACTGCGCGAGGCAATGCGGGCGCTGCGCCGCTCGCGGATCATGCCGGTCCGCGACGAAAAGGTGATCGCCGGCTGGAATGGCCTGGCCATCGAAGCCCTGGCTGAAGCCGCGCTGCTGCTGGACCAGCCGAGGGCCCTGGAGCTCGCCGAGAAGGCGGCCAATTCTGTGTGGCAGATGCAGTGGGATGAGCGTGCCGGACGGCTGGCTCGGGTGAGCTTCTCCAACCGTGCCGAGCACGGCAACGAGGGCACCTTGCAGGACTACGCCGCCTTGGCCCTGGGCTTCTTGGCGTTGGGCCAGGCCAGCGGCCAGAAGCAGTGGGCAGCGAGGGCCAGCCAGTTGCTGGGACGTGCAGCCGACTTCGTGGATCCGGAAACCGGGGTGCCGCGCGACGCGGTGGGTGCCGATGCGCGGATCGCCGCCCAGCGCGGCAACATCGCTGCGGTCACGGTGCTTGATGACGCGCTGCCGGCTTCGGGGGCGCTCTACGCCAAGGCGTTGGCAATGCATGCGCTGCAGTCCATGGCTGTAGGGGAGTACAGCGAAGCTGATGCGGCGGCCTTGGACAGCGCCCGCGTGCTCTCGGCCCATGCGCTGGCGTTGGCCAGCGATGCGCCGACACAGGTGGCGACCGCCTTGGAAGTGCAATGCATCGTTTCCAGCCCCGTCCAGTATCTTGCGCTGTCGCAGTGGGATTCGGCAGAAGCCAAGCGCGTGCGTTCCGTGGCGTTGAGCCTGGGGATGATTGTGCGTCACGATCCGTCGCTGCCCGGCGCGGAGAACGGCCTGCAGATCCAGCCGTGCCGCGAGGAATTGTGCCAGATGCCAGTGGCCGGGATGGACGGATTCTTCTCGCTGTTCGCCTCCGGAAAGGACGCCTGAGTCCAGGGCGAAGCGTCCGCCGTGGACGCGGTGCGGCGGGCAGATGCCCGCGCTTGGTGATAAATAGCGGTAGATTTAGAATCTAGAGTTTTGGAATCTACCGAAAGGAAGGGACAAGGTGCAGCTACCGAACCTTGCGTACCGTTACTATGAACGGCGCTTGGCGAAGTCCCTTCCAGCCGACAAGCTTCCGCACCATATTGGCGTGATGGTCGACGGCAACCGCCGGTGGGCCAAGCTGGCCGGCACCCCGACCATGGCGGGCCACCAGGCCGGTGCCGACAAGATCCTGGAATTCCTCGACTGGTGCGAGGACCTGGATATCAAGATGGTCACCTTGTACATGCTCTCCACCGACAACCTCAACCGGGAAGCCGGCGAGCTGCGCGACCTGCTAGAGGTCATCGGCTCGACCCTGGACCGGCTGGGCGAGACCAACCGGGTCAAGGTCCAGCAGGTGGGAGCGAAGGACCTGCTGCCTGAGGACTTGGCGCAGAAGCTCGCCGCCCTGGAAACCGTGACTGCCAACCGCACCGGCGTCCATGTGAACGTGGCCATCGGCTACGGCGGGCGCCGCGAGATCCTCGATGCGTTCAAGGCGTTGCTGTGCAAGGCCGCCGAGGATGGGCGCACGATCGACGAGCTAGCCGAGGGCCTGTCTACCGAAGACATCGAATCGGCCCTCTACACCAAGGGCCAGCCGGATCCGGACCTGGTGATCCGCACCAGCGGCGAGCAGCGCCTGTCCGGCTTCCTGACCTGGCAAAGCGCCTACTCGGAGTTCTACTTCTGCGAGGCGCTGTGGCCGGATTTCCGCCGCGTTGACTTCCTGCGCGCCCTGCGCGACTTCGCTGACCGCCAGCGCCGCTTCGGAACCTGAGCCGAGCGCGTTGCGCCAGGCTCGGCTGTTCAACTAATCGTTACCTGAACGTAGTGTGTGCGTCGTCTCTTGGTGGCGTTTCGGGGTCTAAAGTGATCATAAGGCTGGGGCATCAAGTCCCAGCTGAGCGAAGGGTTCCACACTAGATGACCAAATGCAGCGCCAGCCGGATTGCTTTCCGGAATCGCCTTGGGCATCCGGTGCCGGGATTCCCCACTGACGCGTGGGGAGAGTCCCCACGCCGGATTCGAGAATGGGTGCGCTGCCATGACACGAACAGCCGAACAGGGTGTACGAACCTACGTCATTGATACGTCGGTCTTGCTTTCCGATCCGAAAGCCATGTTCCAATTCGATGAGCACCATGTCGTGATTCCGCTGACCGTAGTCACCGAGCTGGAAAACAAGCGCAAGGACCCGGATCTGGGTTTCTTCGCACGCCAGGCCTTGCGGCTGCTTGATGACTTGATCGCCAGCCATGGCGGGCTGGCCCAGGCGGTGCCAGTGTCCAAGACCGGTGGAACGCTGCGCATCGAATTGAATAATATTGCCCCCGAGGTCCTGCCGGTAGGCATGCGCTCAGGCGATAACGATTCACGCATCCTGGCTGTCGCCAAGCACCTGCTGAATGAAGGCCTCGACGTTGCCCTGGTGACCAAGGATCTGCCGATGCGCATCAAAGCCTCGGCTATGGGGATCCATGCCGAGGTGTACCGCAATGAGCTGATCGCCTCGACCGGGTGGACCGGCATCCAGCAGCTGGACCTGGATGAAGAGACCATGGCCAAGCTCTACGAGCATGAGCAGGTGCTGAACCACCCTGCGGCAGCCGATGAACCGATTAACACCGGCTTCGTGATCACCTCACCGCGCGGAAGCGCCCTGGGCCGCAAGGTGGATGTGAATACCGTGAAGCTGGTGCGCGGAGACCAGCAGGCCTTCGGACTGCACGGCCGCAGCGCGGAGCAGCGCATCGCCCTGGACCTGCTGATGGACCCTTCCGTGGGCATCGTCTCGCTGGGCGGCAACGCCGGCACCGGCAAGTCCGCGTTGGCGCTGTGCGCCGGCATGGAAGCGGTGCTTGAACGCAGGGAGCACCGGAAGATCACCGTGTTCCGTCCCCTGTACGCTGTCGGCGGCCAGGAATTGGGCTACCTGCCCGGATCCGAAGGGGAGAAGATGGGACCGTGGGCCCAGGCGGTCTTCGATACCCTCGGGTCGATCGTGTCGAAGAACGCCATCGATGAAGTGGTGGAACGCGGGATGCTGGAAGTGCTGCCGCTGACCCACATCCGCGGGCGTTCGCTGCATGATTCCTACGTCATCGTCGACGAAGCCCAGTCCCTGGAACGCAATGTGCTGCTCACGGTGCTCTCGCGCATCGGGCAGAATTCCAAGGTGGTGCTCACCCATGACGTGGCGCAGCGCGACAACCTGCATGTGGGCCGCTATGACGGCGTCGCCGCGGTGGTGGAACAGCTCAAGGGGCACGCGCTCTTCGGGCATGTGACCCTGACCCGATCCGAACGCTCTGCGATCGCCGCGCTGGTCACCAACCTGCTGGATACTCCGACGCTGGCCTAGGACCGGCGTTCGCTGCGCAGCTCCCACGGAATCGGTGCCCGGACATCGGTCAGCGTGGGAGCTGGGGCCGTGAACAGCGAATCGATGTAGTACTCGTTGTGCGCGAGAACCTGGAGCGAGAGTTCCGGGGCCGGCGGCATTCCGGAAGGGGCGGCCAGCACCCGGCGGTTCAGGCAGACGCCGGTTGCCAGATCCAGGACCAAGAGTGTCCGAGCACCTTCGGGAACCAGGGGAGCGCTGGCCAGCGTGGGCTGGTAGGTATGCCCCGCGGTGAGGACGGCGGCCAGCGCTGGCCGGCCGTCGTGGGTGATCTCGGCCAGCTCGTGGATGTAGGTGGGGTGGTCGAATGCCAGATCATGCGAGGCGGGCTCGGTTCCGGCAAGCTCCACGGGATCGAGCATCGATTCCCAATGCTCCAGTGGCAGCAGCCCGTTGAAGCCGGAAATATCTGGACGGCGCAATATCAACTGGTCCGAGGTGTACACCGGGGAGGTCAGTGAGGCAGGCAGCTTCCAGGAGGAATTCGTGGCAGCGACATAGCCGCGGCTGCGGTCCGCGGTGAACTTCTCCTGCTGGTACACCAGCTGCCCATCTGCCGAACGCACGGCAATGGCTTCGCGCTGGCGGATGATGGCGGTCAGCGTTCCTTCCAAGCCATCTTCCGGCTTGGCGTATTCGCCCGGGACCTGGACCTGGAACTGCAGCGAGGTGCTCAGCCAAGGGGCTGAACGGGCCAGGGCGCGGAAACGGCGCCGAGCAGCGGATTCAGGGGCAGACTGCCCGGGGAAAAGAAGTGGAACTGCAGGAACGTCCATACCCTAATTGTAGAAGCGGCAGAATTATTCACAAGGGGAACACCCCTCTGCCGCACAGGCGTGGACATGCTTATGCTCTACACATGTCGGAAATTTGGAACGTAGCCCAGGAAGGCCCGGCGGTCGCGGCAGCAGTCGTTGTCCAGCTGACCTGCTTTGCCGGCTTCGGGTTCCTCCTGGCCAGGCAAGACATCGCAACGCATCGCCTGCCCAATCGACTTATCGCGTACTGGCTGGCGGCCAGCACCGTGGTGATCGTGTTGCTGGGCATCCTCCGTTCTGATGCTCACGGCGTGCTCATGGGCCTGCTGGGGTTGCTGCTGCTGGGCGGAGGATATCTGCTCATTACGCTGATCTCCGCCGGCGCCATGGGCATGGGAGATGTGAAGCTGGCCGGAGTGCTGGGACTGAACCTGGGCTACTATTCTGTGCCCAGCTTGTTCTTCGCAACCGTGCTGACCTTCGTGCTGGCGACCTGCTGGGTGATCGGGGGAATGGCAGTGCGGAAATTGACCCTGAAATCAGCTGTCCCTTTCGGTCCCTTCATGCTGGTTGGAGCATTGGCAGTACTGCTTATGGCACGATGAAATCATGGCAACTCCTGAATTCATCACCCATCTTCGGCAACGTATCGGACATGAACCGCTGTGGCTCTCCGGGGTGAAAGTTGTTGTCTTCCGGGACAGCCGAGTGCTGCTGGTGCGCCGTGCCGACAATGGGCAATGGACCCTGCCGGCGGGGATTATCGACCCTGGCGAAGAACCATCGCACACTGCGCATCGCGAAGTCCTGGAAGAGACCGGCGTTGAATGCGAGATCACGGACCTGTTGGGTGTCGGAGTGACCGCGCCAACGGTTTATCCCAATGGGGACCACGCCCAGTACCTCGATGTGGTTTTCAAAGCCCGCCACCTCTCCGGCGATGCGAGGGTCAACGATGACGAGAACCTGGAAGTGGGATATTTCGAGCTCGCTGAGCGGCCAGAGCTCCCGCCGCTGCATGAGCGGGCTGTGCAGTGGGCACTGGACCCGCGGCCCGGCGGATACTTCGCCAGCTGATGAGTCCGGCAATCACTTGCCGATGGCATGAGCATAGGCTTGTTCCATGACTGGGATCGAACTGATTGAACCAACTGCCTCACTCCACGCTTCTTTCATACGGAGCACTGCTGAATGGGCGGGAACGGATCAAGACGGCGCCTCGGTCTTCTTCGCTGCCAAATACGGCTGGGATCTGCACAACGCGGACGACTTCGCTCAATGGGTCCAGCTGCTCAAGGATCTGGAAACGCCGAACTTCACGCCACCAGAAGGTTTCGTCGCGCAAAGCACACTGTGGCTAGTGCATGGCGATGAATACTTGGGTGCAGCCAGCTTGCGTCATGAGCTGGGCAATGATTTCCTCCGCGAAGTTGGCGGGCATATCGGCTATGGAATACGCCCGAGTGCCCGCGGAAACCGCCTGGCCAGAATCGCGCTCGCCGGATCCTTGGAACAGGCGCGCAACCTGGGCCTGCCACGAGTCAT
The DNA here is from genome assembly GCF_008370855.1 of Glutamicibacter sp. ZJUTW. Taxonomy (NCBI): domain Bacteria; kingdom Bacillati; phylum Actinomycetota; class Actinomycetes; order Micrococcales; family Micrococcaceae; genus Glutamicibacter; species Glutamicibacter sp. ZJUTW. The sequence continues at coordinate 818,584 of NZ_CP043624.1, forward strand.
GCTCACGTGCAACGACTCCAATATTGCTTCGGCGAGAACTATTGAAGCTTGCGGAGGAGTCCTCGAAAGCATCGCTCCGGTTTCCGAAATCGGTCCTCGCTTCGGCTCCCGGGAGGACCTGCGACGCTATTGGATTGAACTGGTCTAGTTCGCTGGAGGCACCCCACGGCGGCTCATTTAGCTGCGCCCCAACTGATTAAGCAAGCTACCGCGGCCAGTTGCCGGCAACTGTCCGCGGTAGCTGAGCTTGGAATAGCTCGGTGCTAGTGCTTGCCCACCATGGTGGAAACATCCAGCAGCGCATCGAGCTGCTCCTCGGTGACTTCGCCGCGCTCGACGAAGCCCAGCGCGATGGTTGCTTCGCGGACGGTCAGCGACTCGGCCACAGCCTTCTTGGCGATCTTGGCGGCATTCTCGTAGCCGATGAGCTTGTTCAGCGGGGTGACAATCGATGGGGAAGCCTCGGCCAGGAAGCGCGCGCGTTCCACATTGGCCTTGATGCCGTCGATCATCTTCTCAGCCATCACCGTCGAAGTGTTGGAGAGCAGGCGAATGGATTCGAGCAGGTTCGAGGCCATGACCGGGATGCCCACGTTCAGCTCGAAGGCTCCGTTGGTCCCGGCCCAGGCGATGGCCGTGTCGTTGCCGATGACCTGGGCTGCCACCTGGATGGTTGCCTCCGAGATGACCGGGTTGACCTTGCCGGGCATGATGGAGGAACCGGGCTGCAGGTCTGGGATCGCGATTTCGCCCAATCCGGTATTCGGGCCGGAGCCCATCCAGCGCAGGTCGTTGGCGATCTTGATCAACGAGATCGCGATGGTGCGCAAAGCAGCCGATGCCTCGACCAGGCCATCGCGGTTGGCTTGGGCTTCGAAGTGGTTGCGCGCCTCGGTGATGGGCAGCCCGGTGTCTTCGCGGAGGAATTCGATGACCCGCTGGGGGAAGCCATCCGGAGTGTTGATACCGGTGCCTACTGCGGTGCCGCCCAAGGGAACTTCGGCAACTCGCGGCAGCGCGGCTTCGATGCGTTCAATGCCGTAGCGGACCTGTGCTGCATAGCCGCCGAATTCCTGGCCAAGGGTGACCGGGGTGGCATCCATCAGGTGGGTGCGGCCGGATTTGACTACATCCTTGAACTCGGCAGACTTCGCTTCCAGTGCGGAGGCCAGGGTGCCCAACGCCGGGACCAGATCCTTGATCAGCGCTCCGGTGGCGGCAACGTGCACGGAGGTGGGGAAGACGTCGTTGGAGGACTGCGACGCGTTCACGTGGTCGTTCGGGTGGACCTCGGTGCCGCTGCCTTTGGCCTCCAGGGCGCGGGTTGCCAGTTCGGCGAGCACCTCATTGGTGTTCATGTTCGAGCTGGTTCCGGATCCGGTCTGGAAGACGTCGATCGGGAAGTGCTCATCGTATTGGCCGGTAGCGACCTGATCGGCCGCGGCCACGATGGCGGTGGCGCGTTCTTCATCCAGCACCCCCAGCGCCAGATTGGCTTGGGCGGCGGCCTTCTTGACCTGGGCCAGGGCCTTGATATGCGAGGATTCCAGGGTCTTGCCCGAGATCGGGAAATTTTCGACGGCGCGCTGGGTTTGCGCGCGGTACAGGGCCTGAGCCGGAACCCGGACTTCGCCCATGGTGTCATGTTCGATGCGGAAATCGTCACTGTTAGTCATGAGCCCAGAGTACGCCCGAACCGCAATCAAAGGACAGGGCTCTGACGTAAACATCACAACCAACAGTGACGCTTCGCCGAAATGGGAATAAAAGCCGTTTTACAAGGCTTTTCCCGAGAACTTCGAGTTCTTAGTCGAGACCCAGGCTGGAGACCAGCTGGGCTCGGCCATCGTGCAGGTGGTAGGACACGCCCGCGACTGCGGTCCGGCCTTCTTCGATAGCCAGCGCAATGATGCTGGACAAATCGACGAGGCGGTCGGTGGTCTGCTTGACGTGCTCGACGACGGTGCCGTTCACGTCGGTGATGCCCTTGCGCTCGGCGGCCTGGACCGATGGGGTGATGTGCTCAACGAGGTCGCGCACGAAGCCCTTGGGCATGTTGCCCGATTCCTTGACCTTGATGGCGCTGGTGACCGCACCGCAGGAGTTGTGCCCGAGGATTACGATCAATGGGACGTTGAGGATGTCGACGGCGAATTCCAGCGAACCGAGGCTAGCCGGGTCCAGGACGTGGCCCGCGGTACGCACCACGAACATGTCACCCAATCCCACGTCGAAAATGATCTCAGCGGCAAGCCGGGAATCCGAGCAGCCGAAGATGACAGCGAAGGGTTCCTGGCCGGAAATCAGCTTCTCGCGTCGTGCACTGTCCTGGTTAGGGTGCTGGGTATCGTCATTGACGAAACGGAAATTTCCTGCGCTGAGCTTTTCCCACGCCTCTTGAGGAGTCATGGATGGTTTTTTTGATTCTGCGTGCATGACTCAGATTCTACGGGAATGTATTCGAATATCGAATATGTGACTGGCTATCCCCGTGAACGTGACTTAACCCAGTTCGCTGGCAACCTGTTCAGCAACAACGTTCAGCTGCTCGTCAGAGGTGTCGCTGGACAGCACCACGGTGGAGTCCTTGAACTCGGAGATCAGGTAGGTGCCCTGGTCCTTGGTGCGCACTTCCCACTGGGCTCCGCCGATGGTGCGGGTCTCGGTTGGCACCGCCGCATCGGTGATCAGGGCAATCCAGGTCGGGTTGGCTTCAGCGGCTTGGCGAACCCACACGAAGTCCTTGTTCTCGAAGACCAGTCCGCATTCCCAATAGGGGACGCCCTGTGCGGTATTAGCCTGCCAGCGGGCGAAGTTCGCATATTCCTTCTCGCCCAATTCCGGGGCGAAGATCTCAAAGCCTGAAATCTTCTCCGTCTGTTCTGCGGTGGCCTGCAGGTTGACGTCGCTTTCAAACGCGTCGTCCTTGGGCGCAGGGTTGAGCATGAGCACCGGAATGAGGATGGCAATAGTGAAACCGATGGACAGCACCATGCCCTTGAAGGTCTGGTTCGCGCGCTTGGCCTGCTTCTCGGTCAGCTGCGGCTTGAACGGCAGGTCCTCGAAGGTGGCGTTGGGATCGTCGAGGCTTCGACGAGCCGTGGCAGGCATCTGCGTACCGCTTGCCGCATTGGCGGCTGCCTGGGCGTTGTTCTCGGTGTTGTTCTCAGGTTCCACGCCTTCCATTCTCCCCGAAGATTCTGTGTAATTCGAACTGGAGTGCCCAATCGCACGTCCACCGATGATCAGGCGCGCCCGACACGAACTGTAAAGGGAAAACCCTAGGGGATAGAATGGCCTTGTTTGCATAGGCGCAATGACTACGACTCAGTGATGGGATCTTTCGTGACCGAAAAGAACAATTTTGCCCACCTTTCTCCGCGACTGTCGGTTTCCGACGCGGAGCCGGACCGCAACCTGGCACTGGAGCTGGTGCGCGCAACCGAAGCGGCAGCCATCGCTTCCTCGCCATGGGTTGGTTTCGGTGACAAGAACGCCGCAGACGGTGCCGCAGTCGACGCTATGCGCGGCCTGCTGTCCACCGTGAACTTCAATGGCGTTGTCGTGATTGGCGAAGGCGAAAAAGACGAAGCTCCGATGCTGTTCAACGGCGAGCAGGTTGGCAATGGAACCGGCGCCGAGTGCGACGTCGCAGTTGACCCGATTGACGGAACCCGGCTCACCGCCCTGGGCCTGAACAACGCCCTGTCCGTGCTGGCTGTTGCCGACCGCGGTTCGATGTTCGACCCTTCGGCAGTGTTCTACATGGAGAAGCTGGTCACCGGGCCAGAGGCAGCCGAGCTTGTCGACCTCCGCCTGCCGGTGAAGCAGAACCTGCACCTGATCGCCAAGGCCAAGGGCAAGAAGATCAGCCAAGTGACCGTGACCATCCTTGACCGCCCACGCCACGCCGGGTTGATCGAAGAGATCCGCGCGGCTGGTGCGCGCACCAAGCTGATCATGGACGGCGACGTTGCCGGCGCCATTGCCGCAACCCGCGAAGGCACCGGCGTTGACGCGCTGATGGGCATCGGCGGCACCCCCGAGGGCATCGTGACTGCCTGCGCCATCAAGGCATTGGGCGGCGTGATCCAGGGCCGCCTGTGGCCAACCGACGACGATGAGAAGCAGAAGGCCATCGACGCAGGCCACGAGCTGGGCCGCGTGCTGACCACCAACGACCTGGTGACCTCGGACAACTGCTACTTCGCGGCGACCGGCATCACCGATGGCGATCTGCTGCGCGGGGTGCGCTACAAGAACAGCCGCATCCACACCCAGTCGATCGTGATGCGTGCCAAGTCCGGCACCATCCGCTTCGTCGACGGTGAGCACCACCAGGACAAGTGGGAAGCCTACACCCGCTAGCCGCTAGCTGCTTGCAAAACTGCGAGCCATGGACTTGAAACAAGTCCATGGCTCGCAGTTTTCGTTTGGGGCCTTGCGGCAGCGCGGCTAGTCGATCTGGGCGCTGGCGGCGAAGAGCTGGCCCGGCACGATGCCCTGCAGCGTGGCGGTGGCCGGCAGCTCGGCCGCGGTGACGAACAGCGACTGGCCACGGCTGATGTGGTGCTCGCCTTCGCGGGTGGCCACCAGGAACTCGCCGGCAGTGCACAGCAGGACGGCGGCACCGTGCAGTTGCAGGTCGGCGGCCAGGCCGGGTTCGGTGGGATCGAGAACCTGCAGCTGGAACTCTTCGAAGTCCGGCTTGTACAGCCGATCGTGGGTATCCAGCGCCACCGGCTCCAGTAACGGGGCAGGGGAGGGCTGGGCGATGGTGACATCGAGCAGCTCGGGAACATCAATATGCTTGCTGGTCAGCCCGCCGCGCAGCACATTGTCCGAATTGGCCATGACCTCGATGCCCAAACCGCGCAGGTAGGCGTGGACGTTGCCCGCACCCAGGCTGATGGCCTGGCCCGGTTCGAGGAAGATCAGGTTCAGCAGCAACGCCACCAGGACCCCTGGATCGCCCGGATAGATCTTGCTGATCGACACCAGTTCGGCGAAATGCACGTTGCGCTGCAGCTCGCCGCTGGCCGCCACTGCATCGCTGATCTGGCGTACCAGCTGGGAGATTTCGTCCCCGGCGGTCAGCACATGCTTGAAAATCGCGGCCAGCGGATCGCTGCCCTGCAGCAGGCCGACGAGCTGGCTGACCGGGGCCTGGGCCGAGTCCGGCAGGTGCGCGGCCAGCAACTGCAGGTCTTCAACGATCTGCGCTGGCTGGCGGAACCCGGAGAGCGCCACGAAGTCGGTCAAGGCGAACAGCATTTCCGGCTTGTGGTTGTCATCGCGGTAGTTGCGGTCGGCGGCATCCAACGGCTTGCCCTGGGCATTTTCCTGGGCGAAGCGTTCCTGCGCCTGCTGCAACGTCGGGTGCGTCTGGATCGACAGCGGCTGGGTCGCCGAGAGCACCTTGAACAAATAAGGCAGGCGTCCGAAGCGCTCGGCAACCGCCGAACCCAAAATGCGCTCCGGGTCCTGGGCGATGAAATCGTTGAGCGCGGTGCCGTCATCGGAGAGCCGGCTCGGGCACCCGGGGTGGGCGCCGAGCCACATTTCGGCCTGCGGGGTGGTTTCTGCAGGCAGATCCAGCAGATCGGAAATCTGCGAAGCAGATCCCCAGTGGTAGTCCCTAATCGCGTTTTTCAACTCGAACACGTCTTTTGACCATAGCCTTTCAAGAGCGGTAAATGGGTCGCATGGCGGTCGGGGGGTCTTAACCGTTTATGGAACCGAGCATTCGTCGTTGTTTGCCGCGATCTCCGAGATCAACGTGCGGTAGCCAGCCATTTCGAGATTCACCAAGTATTCTTCGGTGATCGGGCTGCCATCGGGCTGGGTGAATTCCCGGTCCTCCTTGTTGGACAGCTTCGGAGCATTGTTCACGTCGGTGGTTTCCTCAGCCTCCTCGGAGGCCTCGGTGGTTTCTTCCGGAGCCGAGGACTTGGAGGAATCCTTGCCCTTCTCCGAATTGTCCTTTTTCTTGTCCTTCTTCGGCTCGTTCTGCTTCGCGATCAGCGACTGGATGCGCTCCTGCAGCTTGTCGAAGTCCGGGTAGGTGGAGAAGCTGCGTTCGAAGTCCGGGGCACCGAGGGTCAGCCGGGCCATTGGCTCCTTGGACACCTTTTCAGCCAGGGAGACGAAGGAACCGAGCTGGCCGGCAGGAATGTCTGTTTCCACCAGCTGTTCGCCAGCGGACATGATGGAGGTGAAATTGGTCAGGATCGTCTGCGGGGTGAACTGCTTGATGATTGCCTGCTGCAAGCACTGCTGGCGCTTGATGCGGTGGTAGTCATCGGTGAAGTCGCGCGAGCGGGCAAACCACAGGGCCTGCTTGCCGGTGAATTCATGGGTTCCCGGGGCGAACCAGTGGGTGCGCACGGTGCTGTTCTCGTAGTACTTGCCGTTGTACGGAACCCAGCCGCCGGAGTTGATGGTGACGCCGCCCAGGGCGTCGACGAACTGCTCGAAGCCGGCCATGTTGACCATGACGTAGCCCTGGACCGGAAGGCCGGTGGTGCCTTCCAGCGCGTCCATGGCCGCCTGCGCGCCGACGTTCTTCACCGAGTCGGGGAACGCATCGGCATGCTCCATTTCGGCGTTGCGGTAGATGGAATTGAAAATGCATTCATCACCGCAGTTGTAGCCGTTTGGCCAGATCTTCTCCATGGGGGAGCCAGGGGCGAAGCGTGCGCTCTGGAAGTTGCGCGGCACCGAGATCAGCAGGCTCTTGCCGGTCTTGGCATCCACGGACAGCAACGCCGCAACGTCGGTGCGCACACCGTCGCGGTTGGCACCGGAGTCGGCACCGAACACCGCGATGTTGTAGCGGCCGTCGATGGGATCGAAGGCCGGGCCCTCGTCGAAAACTGCCTGAATCGTTTCGCGTCCGGTGTTCAGCATCGAGGCGCCGTAGACGAACAGGCCGCTGGTGGCCACCACGGCTGCCAGGGTGAAGACGGTGACGATGGCACGCATGCCCGGGGCCAGCAGCTTGGGCCGGATGATCACCAGGGTGTTGATGAACATGATCAGCCAGCCCAGCGCCAGCGTGCCGAGCACGATGATCAGGAACAGCTGGAAGTTCGGGTGGGCCGCCCAGCCGAGCAGGATCGAGCGATCAATGAAGTACAGGGCAACCAGCGCCAGCACCGCCACCCAGCAGAGCATGGTGATGGACACCGCGATCCGTCCGAGCTTGCGATTTCCGGCAACCAGCTGGGCGCCGCCGGGGAAGAAGATGGTCAGCAGGACCAGGATCAGGGCACGCTTGCTGCGCTGCGGAGAGCTGATGGTCTCCGGCTGGCGCAACGGACTTGGTGCGCGGTGACTGGCAGAACCCATGTACTTTTGGACTTTCCCTAGGAGGCGAAATTCTCGTTGGCAACTTCATCGCGCAGAGCCGAGCCCTTGGCATGGGCCTGCTCGCGCAGCGAATCTGCAAACTGAAGCAACTTTACCTGTAACGACTCGGCTAGCTCATCGGTTCCCGCTGCGAGCATGCGCACGGCCAGCAGGCCGGCATTGCGTGCTCCGCCAATGGAAACAGTTGCTACGGGGACTCCTGCAGGCATCTGGACGATGGAGAGCAGGGAGTCCATTCCATCTAGTTTAGCCAGTGGAACTGGAACTCCGATCACGGGCAGCGGTGTAACAGCTGCGAGCATGCCGGGAAGATGCGCTGCGCCGCCTGCGCCGGCGATGATTGCGCGCAGCCCGCGTTCGTGGGCCTTCTTGCCGTAATCGATCATTTCCTCGGGCATGCGGTGCGCCGAAACGACATCCGCTTCAAAGGGGATGCCGAATTCGGCCAGCGCCTGCGCGGCCAGGCGCATCACCGGCCAATCGGAGTCAGAACCCATTACGAGGCCGACGAGTGGTGCTTGAGTCATCAGATATTTCCTTGCAGTGCTTCAGTAAGAGCCGCTGCCCGGCAGGCAGCGGCTCTTGATTAATATAAATGCTAGTTGGCGGTGCCGGCGCCGTCGCGGATTAGCGCGGCCACCTTGTTCGCCTGCGAACGAAGTTCATCTACGCTTTGCCCTGCGTTTGCCACGACGTTGACGTGGCCGATCTTGCGGCCCGGTCGCACGGACTTGCCGTAGGCGTGCACCTTGACTTCCGGGCCGGCGGCCAGCGCGGCCTGGAACGCGGAGTAGAGGTCCTGGTTGGCGCCGCCGAGGTAGTTCTTCATGACGGTCACACCCAGCTCGCGGGTTTCCCCCAGCGGCAGATCCAGCACCGCACGCAGGTGCTGCTCGAACTGGCTGGTGACCGAGCCGTTCATGGTCCAGTGCCCGGTGTTGTGCGGGCGCATGGCCAATTCGTTGATCACGAAGCCGGCGCCGACGCCCGGGGTTTCGAAGAGCTCGGCGGCCATGACGCCGGTGACGCCGAATTCCTCGGCGATGCGCAGGGCGGCTTCGGCCGCGGTGGCAGCGGTAGCCTCGTCGATGTCCTGGGCGGGCGCGATCACTTCGTCGCAGACCCCATCGACCTGGATGGTGTGGACCACCGGCCACGCCTTGGCCTCGCCCGAAGGGGTGCGGGCCACCAATGCGGACAGCTCCCGGGAGAAGCCAACCTTGTCTTCGGCCAGCAGCGGGCCGTTGGCGAACCAGTCGGCGGAATCCTTGGCATCTTGGATGCCGTCGAGCATGCGCACGCCCTTGCCGTCGTAGCCGCCACGCGGGGTCTTGAGCACAATGGGCCAGCCGGTCTGCTCGCCGAAAGCGATCAGCGCCTCGACGTCGTCGACTTTGGCCCAGGCAGGGTTGGGCAGGCCGAGGCGCTCGATGGCCTCGCGCATGACCAGCTTGTCCTGGGCATGGATCAGCGCTGCCGGACGCGGCTGGATGTTCACGCCCTCATTGATCAGGGTGGTCAGGAATTCATTGGGAACGTGCTCGTGGTCGAAGGTGACGACGTCCTTGCCCTTGGCGAATTCGCGCAGGGTATCGAGGTCCTTGTAATCGCCTACCGGTGCGTCGGGAACGCAACGCGCAGCCGAAACATCCGGACCTTCGGCGAGAACATGCAGTTCAAAACCTAGGTTCAAGGCCTCGGGGGCCATCATTCGGGCCAGCTGCCCGCCACCAATCACACCAATTTTTGGAAAGCTCACGATTACAAGGGTAACGAAAGCGGCGTGGAGAATCGCATGCGCGATGTCTGATTACTCTCAGAATTCGGCCAATTTCCAGAAAGTGCCGATAAAATAGCAAGATCGCGCGCTTTTCCCAGTGCTGAGCGCGCCTTGTTACTGCTAGCCAGACGGGAACTTCATTCCCTGGAGGACAATTGCTCGAGCGCATCAAACTCAAAATAGCCGGACTCATCTCGCTGCTGTGGCGTGAGGTGGCGAAGTTCGGCGTGGTCGGTGGCGTTGCGTTCGTCATCGACTCGGGGATCTACGTCTGGCTCCTGCATGGTCCCATGAGCGATTCGCAGGTCAAGGCAAAGATCGTCGCTGGTGTCGTCGCGACGATGTTCTCCTGGGTAGCCAACCGCTACTGGACCTTCCGCCACCGCCGCCAGGCCAATGTGCTGCGCGAACTGGTGATGTTCATCATCATGAATGCCATCGGCCTGGGCATTGCAGCGGCCTGCGTGTGGGTCACCAAATACTGGTTGGGCCTGACCGATCCGACCTCGGTGTTCATCGCAGGTTCGGTCGTCGGCCTGGTGCTCGGCACGATTTTCCGTTTCTTCGCCTACCGTTTCTGGGTCTTCGGCAAGGAGATGGACCAGGAGGAAGCCTTTGCCCATGACCACGAGGTTCTGGGCAAGCACAAGGCCGATACCGACACCGAACCAGCGGGTTCCGCTGGCCAGGGCGATACCGGCACCGTGCCGACGGTGGTTCGCTAGTCCTGAGGCGAATAGTCGAAGCTGATGCGTTCGCCGTCGCGCAGGCGCGCGGTCACTTCCACTCCATCTTCGACTAGCACAATTCCATCTCCTGCCACCCACTGGCCGATGGCATAAGGCAGCAAGTCGAGCACAGGCAGCTGGGCACGCACGAGAATGGTTCCTTGGCTCTTCGCCTCGGCGCCGAAGAGCGTGGCAAGACTGATCGGGGCGTCGCCATTGGTTGCGATGGCTGTTGCACCACCAGCAACCGGCGAGGGATAGAACTGGTCCCCATAGGAACGCACGGAGGCATTGAAGTCTTCTGCGACCGGGCCGAGATCCGAGCCGAAGGACAGCGCGAGAGCTGCCGGGTTCACGGCGAGGATTTCACAGCTGCCGGGGATGCGCTCATCATTCGGCTGGGCGGTAACCCAAAGCGTTGCCTGCTGGGCATCATCATGCTCGGCATCAACCAGCGTGGCGCCATGATGCAGGGCGGCCAGGGCCACCACCAGCGACTTCCAATGCGCTGGCAGGTCAAGCACCACGAGCGAGTCTTCTTCGAGATCGAAAACCTCGCCTAGGAGATTGGCGCTTTTCGCGACCCAATTGTCGAATACCCGTCCGGAGAGCTCGATGCGTTCCCCGCTGGCGGAGTACCAGGTAAGCCACGGCGAGGCCGAAGCGCGCCGCGGCGCGAGGAGATTCTCCACAAAGGTTCCTGATTGCAGGGTGTTGCTCATTGGGTGTCCTTAAATTTAATTACTGAGAATTCACCGAGAATTCAGCCAAGACGGGACATGCCCGTCTCATCTGCATCTTTTGACGGCGTGTTGTGCCGGGAGTTTCCTGAGAAGTCTTCTTAGAATGACCTCCCCACTTGACTCTAGCGGAGTTACACGGCTGTAATTAGATGGTGAGTCCCGGCAGGTTCATCACTTTTCGCTAGTTCGATGGAATAAATGCTGCCGGATGGATCGGGAGCAGTGATGGTCCGATCTTCTCAAACCAATCGAAAGGTCAACATCACCATGGCGAATCTGGAGCAGGGGTACTCCGAATTTTCGACCTCGGCTGTTGCGTCGGCTCAATACGGGCTGGAGGACGCACCATCCGACTGGTTTGTCGATCCTCAAGCCGGTGAGTCCGCACGGGTTGCAGTTGCAGCCGATCTGGAGACCGCGGCCGACAACTTCTTGAAAGAACACGACACGTTATCCGACACCGAAGAAATCTCCTCGGTTGGATCCTGGGCGCCGGAGCTCGATGAAGATGACGAAGTGCGCGAGACCATCAAGGCAGTATGGCTTGGTGTTGGCGGAGAAGTTGACGAGGGTGAGCTGGGCTGGCAGGCCCGTGCCCTGTGCGCACAGACCGACCCCGAGGCATTCTTCCCTGAAAAGGGCGGCTCGACCCGCGACGCGAAACGTGTCTGCGGCGCATGTGTTGTCCGTTCGGAATGTCTAGAATATGCCTTGAGCAATGATGAGCGCTTCGGAATCTGGGGAGGGCTCTCAGAGCGTGAACGTCGCCGTCTACGGAAACGAGCAATCTAATTCGTCCGCCAATTCACGTCACCGCCATCGTTGCTTCGCACGATGGCGCTGACTTTTTACCACGCACTTTGGCCGCACTGCGCAACCAGTCGCGGCCTATCGAACGCTTTGTCGGAGTCGACGCATCGTCCTCCGACGCATCGCTAGAGGTCCTGCGGGCGAACTTGCCGTCGAACGCCGCCCTGCTGGTGGCCGATGAGGGGTCGTTGGGACTGTCGCTGGAAGTGGCGGTGTCGCAGCTGCCCGAAGCGCGTGCGGACCGCGACGAATGGCTATGGATCATCCACGATGACTCCATGCCGGCTCCCGACGCGCTGGAACAGCTGACCCGCACCGTCGAGGCTTCCGAGTCCGTCTCCATTGCCGGATGCAAGCTGCTGGATATCGACAACCCCCGCCACCTGGTGGAGGTGGGCCTGAGCGTCGACCGGAAGGCCCAGCGCCTGACCATGATCGACATCGACGAAGTCGACCAGGGCCAATACGACGGACGCAGCGACTACTTCGCCGTGTCCTCCGCCGGCATGTTCATCCGCCGCGAGGTCTTCGAGCAGCTGGGCGGATTCGACCCGGCGATCCCGGGCCGCGGCGACGACGTGGACCTGTGCTGGCGCAACCGCCTGGCCGGGCACCGCGTGGTCGTGGTGCCCAGCGCCAAGATGTACCACCAGGTCGAAGTTGTCGACTCGCTGGCTGGTCCGCGCGAAGCCAAGCGCTCCGAGGTCTTCCAGCGCCTGAAGTTCGCTTCGCCAGCGGTGCTGCCCTTCTTGTGGATCGGGTTGCTGCTCGGCGGCATCGGCCACTTCCTCGTGGCCTTGCTGGCCAAGGATCCGGGCCACGGGTTCGGCCATTTGGGATCGGTGCTGCGCGGGCTGTTCTCCCCGGGCAAGCTGGCGGCATCGCGCCGCAATGTCGCCCAGATCCGCGAGATCCCGCGCCGCCAGGTCCGCAAGCTGATGGTCTCCGGTGCCCAGGTGCGCGAGTACCGCCGCAATGTGAATACCGGGCGTGCCGATGGCGAAGTCTATGGCGATGGCAGTGGTGCCGACGCCATGGTTGAACCCAGTGGCGACAACTTCTCCGACTTCGTGCGGATCGCCCGCCCGCCGCGCACCACCGCGGTGCTCTCGCTGATCCTGGCTCTGCTGCTCTCCGCGGCGGCCTCCCTGATCGCATGGCGCAGCCTGTTCGGCTCCACCGCGCTGTCCGGCGGCGCGCTGCGCCCGCTGTCCAACAGCAGCCGGGAAATCGGCGCCAACGCCCTGTCCTGGTGGCAGAACATCACCACCGGCTTGAGCGCCCCGCCAGATAATTCCGACCTGCTGTTCTGGCTTTTCTCGCTGGTGACCTTCAACCATGCCAATGAAGCCTCCGTCTATCTCTTCTTCGCCGCGATGCCGCTTGCAGCACTCACCGCCTGGTGGGGGATTGGCGCGGTCAGCCGCTCCCGCGCGGTGCGGTTCCTTGCCGCGCTGATCTGGGCGCTGCTGCCGTCACTGATTTCTTCGCTGGCTTCCGGACGCATCGGCTCGGTGCTGATCCACATCTTGCTGCCGCTGTTCTTCCTGGCGATTATCCGCGCCATGAACGCCCATGTGGCGATCGAGGGCGCGAAGCCGAAGACCGCGAAGCAGCAGTCGGTTTCCGCATGGACCGCCTCGGCCAGCGCCGCATTGCTGCTCTGGGTGATCTCCGCCGGCTCCGTCTCCTTCTTCCTGACCGCGAGCATCCTGGTCTACGTGCTGGCCTTCTTCTCGGTGCGCCGCGCACGCAGCCTGTGGTGGATCCCGCTGCCTGCGATCGTGTGGAACCTTCCGCTGCTGTTCGCCGGCCTGGGCGATGCGCGGCTGCTGTTCACTGAGCCCGGCGCCGCGAATGCGTTCACGCCGGCTGCCCCGTGGCAGATGCTGCTGGGCTTCCCGGAAGCCTTCAACGCCAACGCCTCGCTGGTGGGCTGGGACTTCCTGCCTGCCGGACCGTGGGCCCTGGTCGCAGCCCTGCTGGTCGGTGCCCCGATCCTCGCGCTGGCGGTCTTCGGAACCTTGAGTTCTTCGTTCAGCCACAGCGCCAGCATGCGCCGCAACTCCCGGCGCCTGCTGTGGGGCGCGGTGCTGTCGCTGGCAGCGGGCTGGGCCGTCGGCTTTGTGCCCTTCACCCTGGACTCGCATACCGCGGTGAGCGCCTACACCGGCCCGTACGTTTCCTTCGCCATGTTCGCGCTGCTGGCAGCTGCCGCCAACGCGTTGGCCGCCCTGCGCCACGAGGACCAGCCGCGCTCAATGCGTGCCGCCGGTTCACGTCCGGCGATGAGCCTGATGGCCGCTTTCAGTGTGCTTGCCGTGCTGGCCTCGGGCAGCGTGCTGCTCGGCGCCCAGCTGAATCCGGCAGCCGAATCCGAAACGCTGACCGCGATGAACTCGGCCCAGCAGGTCCACGGCTCGCAGCCGCGCACCCTGCCGGCAACCGCAGCCGATGCAGGCCGCTCCGAGTTCCAGAAGCGCACCCTGGTGCTCAGCCCGCGGTCCTCCGGCGAGATCGACAGCCAGCTGGTGTCGGGTTCCGGCGAGACGCTGGACAGCATCAGCCGCTACTCGCAGGTCAAGCAGCTGGCCGGTCCGCTGCTGGAGCCTGAGCGCAATGAAGATTCCGCCACCGCAAAGGTCCAGAGCAATGCCGTAGCGATGCTGCTGTCCGAATCCGCGTTGGACTCGCGCGAGTCCTTGCGCGACTTGGGCGTGGGCTTCGTGGTGCTGAACGAAACCGGCGAATCCGTCCCGGCGACCGTACGCACCTTGGATGCGGCAACGGGGTTGGCATCGGTTGGCCAGACCGACAGCGGCTGGCTGTGGCGCGTGGACTACGAAGCCGATGACGAGCAGCAAAGCGCTGGCTTTGCCCGGATCGTCTCCGCCGATGGAGACGTGACGGTCTTGCCGACCCAGCGTGGCAAGATCACCAATCTGCAGATCCCGTCCGCGGATTCCGAGCGCACGCTGGTCCTGGCTACCGCGTCGGATCCGAAGCTGCGCGCCAGCGTCGATGGCGAATCCCTGCGTTCGGTGGCCTATCCCGAGGATTCGGAAACCCGTTGGGCCCAGGCCTACGAGCTTCCTGCCGAGGGCGGCAAGCTGACCTTGTCGCACAAGGACTCCATGGCCATTCCGGTGCTGCTGCTCAGTGCAGTGGTTCTGCTGATCACGGTGCTGCTGGCCATTCCAGTGCCAAGTTCGCGCCGATTGGCCAACTACCGGAACATCGAATACCGCTTCCGTGAACCACGCGGCGAGAACGAAGAACTTGCCGATGGTTCGGCAGTTCTGGCCGCGGCCGAAGTCCAGAGCCCGGCAACGGCCACCGGAACGATGCCGTTGAGCCGCCGTGAGGCACGCGAACGCGCCAGCGAGATTCGTGAGAACTTGACCCCGAAGCTCAGCGACCGGATTTCGGATGCTGATGCCGAGCAGGAGAAGAAGTAGTGAGCGACGAGAAGAACGTGGACTCAGCGGATTCTGCTGACCAGCCAACTGCACAGACCCCGGCCCCGAAGCCGGTCTCGGCCCAGCCGGAAGCCAAGGACGCCACCCCGGTGTCGGCGACGCTCTCGCGTGCCGAGGCCAAGGCCGCCAAGGCCAGGGCCAAGGTCGACGCCAAGCTGGAGAAGGCTCGCGCCAAGGAAGCCCAAGCCCGGGCCAAGACCGAGGCGAAGGAAGCGGCGAAGGCCGCGAAGGCTGAGCCCAAGGCCGCTAAGCAGGAAGATCCAAAGCCAGAACAGCTGCCCGAGGCGGACTCCGGCGCAAAGGACAGCAAGGTAACCTCGCCTGCTGCGGTTCCGGCCGACGAGCAGGCTGAAGGCAAGCGCGCAGCACAGGAACAGGCACCCAAGCCTGATTCCGTTCAGGACGGCTCAGCCAAGGACGACTCCGCCAAGACCAGCACGGTGGCCCCCGAAGCCGCGCCCGCCAAGCCGGCAACGGCTGGTGAGTCCGCTGCCGGCAAGACCGATGCAGCAGCCAACCCAGAACCGGTTGCCAAGCCGGATCACGTCGCCGAGGCGGAGCCTTCCAAGGAGGAGGGCGCAACGGCAGTAGCCGGCAATGCCGATTCTGCACCTGCGCGCGAGGCTGAGTCGAAGACCTCCTCCGCCAAGGATTCAGAAGCTGGTGCCGCCGCGGCAGCCGTTGCTGCCGCAGGGAAGGCCAAAGCCGGCGATTCACAGTCCGGAGAAGAAGCCGCGACGGCACAAGCACCGGAAGATCCGAAAGCCGCCAAGCGCCGCCAGAAGTTGGAGAAGGTCCGCGCACGGAAAGCCGCGAAAGCTGCCCCTGCGGCTGCCAGCACGGCTGCTCATCCGGCAGCCGAGCCGGAGGCGGAGCCTGCAGACGGCAAGGTCGCCGAGCGCCGCCACAAGCTGGACAAGGCCCGAGCCGCGGCTTCCAAGGATGCGGTGTCCGCGCCGGTGCGGAAGAAAACCGGCGCGGTACTGCTCAGCCTGGCTGCGGTGGTGGCCGCCGGAGCTGTCGTAGGCGCCGGATCGATTTTTGCCCCGGCACCGGCCGAGAAGTCGTTGCCGGCTGCCGTGACGAACCTGCCCGCCGGCGACTCCAGCAGCGTCTGCCCGGGAACCCCGCAGCTGCTCAAGGGCGTGGAAGGCACCGACGCGCAGTTCGCCCCTGGCGCCAAGGACGTTTCCAGCAACCTGCGCAGCATTGCCGTATCGGATCTGGCCAAACGCATTCCTGGTTCATCCTTCACCAAGCTTGATGGCAGCGATGCGCGTCAGCTGACCGAGCGCATCGCCGAGGATGAAGCTGCCCAGGCCCGTGGCGCCGATGAGGAGGGGCTGACCGGGCGCGCCAGCAAGATTTCAACTGCCAACGATATCGATGACACCCAGGTCTACACGTTGCAGCCGCTGGGCCAACTCGCTTCGAAGGGCAGCGCCCTGCGCAGCTACCAGGCCAAGGACGGCGACCTCGCCGGGCTTGCCGCCGCAACATGCCAGGCTCCGGCATCCAACTGGCGCTTCACCGGCCTGCAGACCAGCACCGGATCCACCAGCGTGATGCATTTGGCCAACCCAACGCACACCACGGCCCAGGTGTCCCTGCGTCTTCGGGGCCCGGACGGCCTGATCGACACCTCCACGCTGCAGAACATTGTCCTGGCAGCGGGGGAGAGCCGGGCGATCGTGCTCGGCGGCTATGCGCAGGATTTGAATTCCATTTCGGCTGAGGTCACCAGCATTGGCGGAAAGATCACCGCCTCGGTCCAGCAGGCCGCCTTGCGCGGCTTGACCCCATCGGGTGTTGAACTGGTCGGCGCGAACGCGACGGCTTCCAACAGCCAGGTGATTCCGGGCGTGTGGATCGAGAGCAAGGAAAATGTTTCCAAGCTGAGCAAGGACGACAAATCCCTGGTTCCGCAGCTGCATGTCTCGGCGACCGGCTCCTCGGGCGCCGGGTTCAAGGTGAAGGTCCTGGGGGCTGACGGTGAAGTTGCTGCCAGCTTCGACGAGAACCTTGCCGTTGATTCGGACGCCACGAAGGTCGTGAACCTGAACCAGTTGGCTGGCGGGTACTACACGGTGGTCGTCGAATCCGATGCCCCGGTCACCGCAGCGGTGAAGCTGGTCCGCGGCGCTGATCCCAAGGAGTCCTCGGACACTGCGTGGGCGGCCAGCTCCAATGTGCTCGCCGGGACGCAAGCCATGCCGCTGTCGGCTAACGGCACCGGCAAATTCGCCATCGCCGCCGTCGCGGCGGACTCGGCGGTGGAAGCAGTGGTCGTCAATAAGGACGGCAAGCTGGAGGACCCAGAGAAACTGCAGATCAAGGCCGGCCAAAGCATTGTCTTTGATCCGAAGTCGGTCTCCGACGACGCCCAGGCAGTCATCTTCTCGACGGATGCCAACGCCTACCTGGCCCAGCTGGTGCTCGGCTCGGACCGTTCCATCGCCTGGGCTGCCATGCCGCAGGCGAATGCCGGACGCGACGGCATTGTGGTGAACATCGGCGGCTAGGAACGCGCCATTAAGGAACTGGAACTTTGACGACTCCCTTCGCGTGGCTGGCGCAGCGGATCAAGCTGGAGCGGCGCTCGCTCAAGGCGGCCTCGCTCTCGGCGATGATCGCGGCAATCCTGATTATCGTCGGCGGCGGTGTCGTGCGCGTCACCGGTTCCGGGCTGGGTTGCCCGGACTGGCCAACCTGCACCGGTGGTTCCATCGCCCCAAGCGCTGAAATGGGAATTCACGCGACCATCGAGTTCGTGAATCGGCTGCTCACCTTTGTGCTGTGCGCGGCCGTCGGCTGGGTCATCATTGCCGCCCGGCTGCAACGCGAGCCGGTTCCGGGCATCACCCGATGGGCATGGTTCCAATTCTGGCTTGTCGTGCTCAATGCGGTCATCGGCGGAATCACCGTTTGGGTGAAACTGAACCCCTATGTCGTGGCCGCGCATTTCCTGGCCGCAACCTTGCTGCTCACCGCCGCGGCGGCAACTTGGGACAAGGTCCAGAATCTGGGCTTTGCCAGCGAGGCGACCAGCACCGATTCGCTCAAGTCGATGGGAACCTGGCTGGTGGCGATCAGCGCACTGCTGGTCATCATCGGCACCGGGGTGACCGGATCAGGCCCGCATGCAGGGGACTCGGCCGAGGTCCCGCGGATGGGCTTCGACTGGCTGCAGATCACCATCGTGCATGCCGCCGCAGCTGTCGGCGCGCTGGTTGTTGCCCTGGTGCTGTGGCATCAGGCAATACAGCAGCAAGTTCCGGTTGTGGCGCACAAGGCCAAGCTGTTCATCTGGGTATTGGCCGGGCAGGGGCTGATCGGGGTGGTCCAGGCCGTGACCAGCTTGCCAGAGCTGCTGGTGGTGGCCCACTTGGTAGGTTCTGCGCTGGTCTGGATCGGCGCCGTGCGCGTTGGCTTGGCCTCCCATGCAACGGCACGTGGCATCCAGCCCCAAAACGGCTAGGGAAATGTCCGCTTAGAAGTCAGGATCCTCAGGGAAATACATGGGATCGACTTCCGAGATCGGCTTCATCCAGAGCTGGGCGACCTCATGCACCACGCACTGGTGGACCAGGTCCAGGAGTTCGCCGGCGTTCTCCGCAATCTGCTCGATGGGCAACCGGTAAATGACGATGCGCGCTGGCCGGCCGGGCGCAGCCGGCTTGGAGGATGCCAGCGGCACCCGCTCGCCCAGCGCGGCAGCCTGATCCAGCAACTTTCCGCTGGGCACCGGATCGATCAGGAAATCTATCTTCTCGATTTCTCCGGGCCAGCGTTGCGACAGCCGTTGCGCGCTGGCCATCACCGCATCATCGAATCTTTCCGGGCGCGAACGGTAGGCGGGAAGATGCATGGGCATCAGCGGACCACGCCGCCCGCGTCCGTGACGGCCGCGCCGCGGACCGCTGGGACGATCAGGCAACTCGGAGCTCATTGATTCAGCCTAGCGCGTCGGGCGCTGTGCCGATGCCCATAAGCCCGCAATTGGGCGAAGATCCCAAAGATGTGCTGGCCGGCGAAGTAGAATGGGAAGCGTGGAAGGTCTTCGTCTTTGTTCTCGCCCTGCCTGCCGTGAAGCGGCCCGCGCTACTCTCACCTACGTATACGCAGATTCAACTGCCGTTCTTGGACCTTTGGCGACATACCCCGAACCGCATTGCTATGACCTGTGTGCCCAGCATGCCAACCGCCTGACTGTTCCCAGCGGCTGGAACCTGATCCGTGGAGCCATCCCGGACGTGCTGGAACCGGAGGACGAACTGAACGCCTTGGTGAATGCCGTCCGTGATCGGGAACCGAAGGTTCGCCAACCACGCCACGCATCGAATTCGCCCATTGATTCGGTCCGTACCCGCGAAACCAGTGCCCAGCGCTTCGACTCCCGGGTCCGCTTGGCTGTTCTTCCGGCGGCCGACGAAGAATCCTAGACCTCTTTCCCACGAATTCTTGAAGCTGCCTCCGTTCGTTGGCGGCATTTGCCCCACCGCTTTGTGTCCTAGCTGAAACCCGTTTTTGGTGTGGTAATCCGCCGGATGGCTGGGCGTGCTGGATATGCTAAAGGCGCATGGGCCGTGTTCGGCCCATGATGCGACCCTAAAACAGCACACCATCGCGCGAATTGCAGGAGGACTCCTCATGGCTGAGGCGGCGAAGAACCCCACTGGAGGGCAAGGATCTACGGGCCAGCCGGCACCGGCTGCCACTGGCAACGTGCCAAGCCCACAGGCCAGCCTGAGCCAAAAAGCTGAAGAGCTCACTGCGCGCCTGGAACAGCACAAGAACCAGGCCCAAGCCGACGCCGTTGCCCAACGGGAAAAGGCTCGCAAGGAGGCTATCCGCCGCGCGATGTCAGGCAAGACCGAAGCCGATGCCAAGAACCCTGCTCCAGCACCAGCGGACAAGGCGCGGCCTGCCCCGGTAAAGCCAGCCGCAGCCAAGGCCCCGTCAGCCAAGCCAGCCGCAGCCAAGGCACCTGCAGCCAAGCCAGCCGTAGCCAAGCCAGCTGCGGCCAAGCCGGCCGCGGCGAAGCCAGCCGCCGCCAAGCCGGCCGCCGCCAAGCCGGCTGCGGCCAAGCCGGCCGCCGCCAAGCCGGCAGCCAAAGAGCCGGTGGAAGATGTCATCCGCGCCATCAAGCTGCCGCACGAAATCGAAGCCGAGAAGCGTGCGCAGAGCGAAGCCAAGGCAACAGCCGGAAAGACCGCAGAGCCGCAAGCCGACGAGAAGAGCTCCACTGCGCAAAGCGTGCCGCCGGTGTCCGCCGCTCCGAAGACCGGATCCCTGCCGACAACCAAGGCAGCCGTCGCCCAAGCGCGCAATCGCGTCTTCGGCAGCTACGCCCCAGAGCCAGAACCCTCCGAAGCGGCGATGAAGCGCAGGGTTGCACGTGAACGGGCGCTGAACTCGAAGCCTGCCCTCGGGCGCACGGCGCAGGTGATTGTGGCGCTGGTCTTCCCGTTGCTGACCCTGATTGCCGCGATCCGCTTGGTCGCTACACCGGCGTTCCTTGCCCTGTCCTACAGCCGCCCTGGATTCCCTAGCGATTCCTTCGGCTTCACCGATGCCGAGCGCCTGACCTACGGCAGCTACGGGGTGGACTACCTGAACAACTTCGCCGGACCGGAATACCTGTCCGGGCTGAAGCTTTCCACCGGTTCAAGCATGTTCACCGAGGGGGAGGTCCAGCACATGGTGGACGTGAAGAACCTCATCGGGTTCGCCTACATCCTCGGAGCGGTGCTCGCGGTCATCTTGATTATCGGGATCTGGTATCTGGCCAAGCGCTATGCAGGCGGCGTACGCCGTGCGTTGTTCTCCGGAGCCATCTTGGCCTTGGTCGGCATTGCAGCCTTGGCAGTCTTTGCGATCATGGGATGGGATAACTTCTTCACCCAGTTCCACGCGTTGTTCTTCTCAGACGGCACCTGGACCTTCAACGTCAGCGATACGCTGATCCGCCTGTACCCGGAGCAGTTCTGGCTCGATAGCGCGATCGCCATTGCCGTGCTGGTGCTGGCCACCATCATCGCCGTGATCATCAGCTGCTGGCCTACCGGGCGCCGTCGCGAGGCAGCCCGGCTGCGCCAGGAGGCCCGCGCCTTCGGCATTGGCAACTAGCCGGCACAGGCCATAAACAGCAGGGGAGCAGTTCACCATGAACTGCTCCCCTTGGCTATTTCCAGCGAGAATCATTTGCGGTAGAGGGCTTCCACCCGGTCTTCGAATTCCTCGAGAACACTCTGGCGCTTGAGCTTCAGCGAGTTCGTCAGGTGCCCCGAAGCTTCGGTGAATTCCTCTTCCAGCACCACGAACTTGCGAATGGACTCGGCCTTGGAAACGGTCAAGTTGGCGGTATCCACGTAGCCTTGGACCTCGGCGATCACCGCAGGATCAACCGCCGCCTCAGCCAAGGTCATTGCCCCAAGGCCCTTGGCCTTGGCCCACACTGCCAACTCTTCGGGATCGAGCGTCATCATGGCCGTGATAAATGGGCGCTGTTCGCCGGCCAGCACGCACTGGGCCACGATGCGTCCGGCGCGGACCATCTCTTCCAGCGGGCCTGGCGAGACATTCTTGCCCCCGGCGGTGACGATCAGTTCCTTCTTGCGGCCCGTCACCTGCAGGAATCCGCCATCATCCAGGACACCGGTATCGCCGGTCTTGAAATAGCCGTCTTCGTCGAAAACCTCGGCCGTGGCTACAGGGTTGTTGTGGTAGCTGGCGAAAACTCCGATCCCCTTGACCAGGATTTCACCGTCATCCGCGATCTTGATGGAGGTGCCGGGAATCGGACGGCCCACGGTGCCCACGCGGTTTCGCGATGCCTGATTCACCGTGGCCGGTGCGGTGGTTTCGGTCAGGCCGTAGCCCTCCAGCAGCTGGATGCCGGCGCCGCGGAAGAAGTGCGCCAGATCCGGATTCAGCGCACTGGCTCCGGAGATCGCGTAACCGCACTGGCCGCCGAAAACTGCCTGCAGCTTCGGGTAGAGCACCTTGCTGAAGATGGCATGGCGGGCACGCAAGCCCAACGGCATGCGCGCCTTGAGGCCACGCGACCGCGCATCACGGATCTTGGAGACCTCGATGGCCGCCTGCTCGGCTTTGAGGAAGAGGTCAGCCTTGCCGCCGCGTTCAGCTGTGGCCAGGGCGCTGGTGCGGATCTTCTCGAAGACGCGCGGCACGGCCAGCAGGAAGCCGGGCTTGACCGCGGACATGTCCTCGACCAGGTTGGCCATCGAGCTGGAGTGCGCAATCACCGATCCGCCGTGGATGCAGGTTTGCTGGACGGCACGAGCCAATACGTGGGCCAGCGGAAGGAACATCAGCGTCCGGCGTTCTTCACCGAGCACTTCGAGCATGTTTCCGGCCAGGTTGTGCGCCACCATGGCGAAGTTCGAATGGGTCATATTGCAACCCTTGGGGCGTCCGGTAGTGCCCGAGGTGTAGACCATCGTGGCCACATCCTTGAGGGCCATGGATGCGCGGCGTGACTCGATCAGCTGCTCGTCGATCTGATCGGCCGGAACCATCAGCTGGTGCAGACCGGCGGAGGGGATGAGCGTCGTATCGTCCGCGTCGGAGCCCTCGAAGATATGGGTGCGTACCGGTTCGCCGAGCTGAGCCGCCGCCTGGCGGACGGTAGCGCGCAGCTCATGGTTTTCGGCGAACACCACGCGCGCACCGGAGTCGCGCAGGATCCATTCGACCTGGAAAGCGCTGGAGGTTTCGTAGATTGGCACCGACACGCCGCCGGCGAACCACACGGCTTCCTCGGCCAAGGCCCACTCGTAGCGGGTGCGGGAAATAATGGCGACCTTGTCGCCGGGCTGCAATCCATCATTGATCAGCACCATTGCCAGGCGCTTGACATCGATGAGGAAATCACCGGCGCTGAGATCATGCCAGGTGCCGTCTCGCTGCACGCTGAACAGCGGGCGTTGTGCGCCGCGTGCTACGCGATCAAGGAGCAGGTTCGTCGTGTTGACCTCTGGTGCCAGATCAGTCAGCAGCTCGACGGTCACTTCTTGCATTGAGGAACTATCCTTTGGAAATCGATGGTCGTCTTAGTGGCCTATTTCATGGAAACAGGTGGCCAAGCCACGGGCGGCCTAGCCCCAGCTGGGGAGCCACACGTGCAAGCGCCAGTAGTCATCCGCGATCATTTCCCCACTCCAGATCGGCCAGAAAAAGGCCGATGTGACTAGGAGCAGCGCCATGAATGCGGTGACCGCGATGACGCGTGACCGGTACACGGCACCGGAATTCGGATGGCGTGGAATGAACCTGCCAATCATATACGTCAATGCGAGCACCATGAACGGGACCAGCGGCAGGGTATAGAAGAAGAACATGGTGCGTTCCGGGTACATCAGCCACGGCAGGAACCCGGCCGCCACCGAGGAGAGGATCGCTCCGGCGCGCCAGTCCCGGGCGCCGATCCACCAGAGAATCAGCAGGAACATGCTGATGGTGCAGGCCCACCACATCAGCGGGTTGGGCAGGTCGGTGATGACCTCGGTGCAGCGGTCCAGCTCGCAGCCGTTGACGCCCTTGTCGTAGCCTTCGAAGTAGAACAGCACGGGACGTCCAGCGAACGGCCACGTCCACGGCGAGGACTGCCAGCCGTGCTCGGAATTCAGCCCGGTATGGAATTCGTAGCCGGCCTGGTGATAGTGCCACAAGGAACGCAGTGGAGCTGGCAGCCAGCTGATGCCTTCGCCGGGGTTCTCCTCGGCCCAATGGCGGTAGCGTCCGCCCTGGGTTACCAGCCATCCGGTCCAGGTGGACAAATAGGTCAGCAGCACCAGCGGCATCATGGTGAAGAAGGAATACACGCCGTCGCGGATGAATGCCGCCGATTGCCACTTGTGGATTCCTGCGGTGCGCCGCGCGCCGAAATCCCAGAGCACTGCCATCAGGCAGAAGACTGCCACGAAGGACAGCGCCGACCACTTGATGCCAACGGCACCGCCGAGCATGATTGCGGCGATCAGCCGCCAAGGACGCCACCAGAGCATGGGGCCATGCATGAGCAGGAAATCATCGGGGCGATTGCCCTCGGGCACCGAGAGCTTCCGCGCCAGCGCGGTTCTGCCATGGATCCGGTCCTTGAGCAAGGCATAGAACGCTGCAAGCACGAAGAACATCAAGAAGATGTCCAGCAATGCGGTGCGCGACATGACAATTGAATGCCCGTCGATGGCCATGAGCAACCCGGCGATGCCGGCCAGGAGGTGGGAACCGAAGAGCAGTCGGGCGCACAGGGTGACGAGCAGAACCGAAAGGGTGCCGATCAGGGCCGTGGAAAAACGCCAGCCGAAGCCGTTGAAGTCGCCGAACAGGAGCATTCCCACGCCGATCATCCACTTGCCCAGCGGCGGGTGGACGACGAAGGAAGATTCATTTTCCAATTGCGGATTGCCTGCGATGAACTGCTCGTCGCTGTCGTCGGCCCATTCGCGCTCATAGCCGCTTTGCAGCATCGCGAAAGCATCCTTGACGTAGTAGGTTTCGTCGAAGATCAGCAGGTGCGGGTGGGCGAGATTGACCATGCGCAGCAGGCCGGCAATGGCTGTTACGACGAGCGGAACGATCCACATCAGCGGGCCGCCAGGGGCCACCACAGGCAGGAGCCGCTGTTTCAGGCTCTCGAAGGTGAAGGCCTGTCGCGCCGAGCGTACGTGGCCGGTGTGCGGAGTGTCTAAAGCCGAGGTGCCCATCACCAGTTCATGCTACCGGTGGAAAGTCCAGAAAGTGGGCTTTTCCTGCGTCGCGTAGGGTTAAGAATGTGCAGAACTCAGATAATGAGGGCGTAATCGTCCTGGGTGCCACCCCGATTGGCAACTTGTCCGATGCTTCCCCGCGTCTGCGGGAGATCATGGCCAGCGCCGATATCATCGCCGCGGAGGACACCAGAAACTTCCATCACCTCGCCAATGCCTTGGGCATCAAGATCACCGCGAAGGTGATGAGCCTGCATGAGCACAACGAGGCGCACAAGCGCTCCGAGGTGATTGAACTGGCCGCCGAGGGCGCTACCGTGCTGGTGGTTTCCGACGCCGGCATGCCGGCGGTCTCGGACCCCGGGTACCCATTGGTGGCAGCCGCTATGAGCGCTGGCATCCGGGTCACCGCGGTACCTGGGCCTTCGGCGGTGCTCACCGCGCTGGCCCTGTCCGGATTGCCCACCGGCCGCTTCACCTTCGAAGGTTTCCTGCCGCGCAAGGCAGGCGAACGCCGCAAGCGCTTGGACTCGCTGCTTGCCGAGGACCGCACCATGGTGTTCTTCGAAGCTCCGCACCGGCTCAACGATTTCCTGGACGCTGCCATCGAAGCGTTCGGCCCGGATCGCCAGGCCGCCGTAGCCCGCGAGCTGACCAAGAAGTTCGAGGAAGTCCGCCGGGATTCGCTGGCGGGACTGCGCGCCTGGGCGGAAGACGGCGTCCGCGGGGAAATTGTCGTGGTCATCCACGGCGCCCCGGAAGCCGAGGCCGCCTCGATCGAGGACCTGCTGCCCAAGGTTGCAGCACTGGTTGACGAAGGCATGCGGATGAAGCAGGCCGTGGCCAAAGTGGCAGAAAAATCCGGCGTGAAGAAACGCGAGCTCTACGAGGCGGTCCTGGCAGCACGTCACGAAGCGGAAAAATAGCCGTGACCGCATAGGCTAAATGCACAATGAATGCTCGCTTCCATGGTGCAGACGGAGATTTACAGCTGCCATCTGCCGGGAATAGCGTAGACATCAAAGACGATCAGTTTTCATTATTTTCTATCAGGAGATGCTCGTATGTCGATTACTGCCCAGCGCGAAGCAGAGCTGCTCGCCAAGGTACCAACCGGCCTGTTGATCAATGGCGAATGGAGGGATGCCTCCGACGGCGGCACCTTCGACGTGCTTAACCCGGCTACCGGCGAGAAGCTGCTGACCCTGTCCAGCGCTACGAGCGAAGATGCCATGGCAGCCCTGGATGCGGCTGACGCTGTCCAGGCCGAATGGGCACTGACCGCACCACGCGAACGCGCAGAGATCCTGCGCCGCGCCTTCGACCTGGTCACCGAGCGCAAGGACGACTTCGCGCTGCTGATGAGCCTGGAAATGGGCAAGCCGCTGGCCGAGGCCTACGGCGAAGTGACCTACGGTGCCGAATTCCTGCGCTGGTTCTCCGAGGAAACCGTACGCCACTACGGCCGCTACATCACCACCCCGGAGGGCAAGAACAAGGTGCTGGTCCAGCACAAGCCGGTTGGCCCCTGCCTGCTGATCACCCCATGGAACTTCCCGCTGGCCATGGCTACCCGCAAGGTCGGACCGGCAGTAGCAGCAGGCTGCACCATGGTGCTCAAGCCAGCCAAGCTGACCCCGCTGACCTCCCAGCTGTTCGCTGCCACCATGATGGAAGCAGGACTTCCAGCAGGCGTGCTGAACGTGGTTTCCGGCGCTTCGGCCTCGAAGATCTCCGGCCCGCTGATGGCCGATGACCGCCTGCGCAAGGTATCCTTCACCGGCTCGACCCCAGTGGGCAAACAGCTGATGAAGGACGCGGCTGACAAGGTCCTGCGCACCTCGATGGAACTGGGCGGCAACGCTCCATTCATCGTCTTCGAAGATGCAGATTTGGACGCCGCTGTCGAGGGCGCCATGGCCGCCAAGATGCGCAACATGGGCGAAGCCTGCACCGCGGCCAACCGCTTCCTGGTTCACGAGGATGTTGCCGAGGAATTCACCGCCAAGTTCGCCGCGGCGATGAAGGCGCTGAAGCCAGGACGCGGCACCGAAGCCGACACCACCGTGGGCCCGCTGGTCGAGGAAAAGGCCCGCGACGAGGTCCACTCGCTGGTCGAGGCCGCCGTGGCCGCCGGCGCGACCGCCGTCACCGGCGGTGCCCCAGTTGAGGGTCCGGGCTACTTCTACCAGCCAACCGTGCTGGCCAATGTCGCTAACGACGCCAAGATCCTGTCCCAGGAAATCTTCGGCCCAGTGGCACCAGTGACCACCTTCAAGGACGAGGCCCAGGCAATCAAGCTGGCCAACTCCACCGAATACGGTCTGGCTTCCTACATCTACTCGCAGGACCTGAACCGCATGTTCCGCGTTTCCGAGCAGATCGAATTCGGCCTGGTTGGATTCAACGCTGGCGTGATCTCCAACGCCGCTGCTCCATTCGGCGGCGTTAAGCAGTCGGGTCTGGGCCGCGAAGGCGGCGCCGAAGGCCTGGAGGAATACACCACCGTGCAGTACATCGGCATTGCCGATCCATACGCAGCCAAGAAGTAGATTCTCCAGCTCCTGCCAACGCCCAACCGGAACGTTCCGGTTGGGCGTTGGCCGTTAAGACCCGGGTGCTACAGCTGGATTCGACGGGAGCTGCGCGTGCGGCCATGACGCGCGTGCACCGAAGCAGGGAACAAGAACGCCGAGATTCGCTGCAACACCGTCAGCTCGCCACGCAAATTGGCTTGGACCGCATGCAAGGTATCCAGCAACGTGGCGGCATCATCAGCGCCCAGATGCCGGTTGGCGTAGAAGCTTTCCTGGATGACAGTTTTCAAGGACTGCAGTTCCTTGGCGATCTGGGGGTGGTCTTCGCCCAGCCGGGTGGTGTAGTCGCCGGCTGACTCGTGGTTGCCGGCTGGTTCCCGGTAATCGGCCCCGATGGCCTGCAGCTCGGCCAGCAGCGCTGGCGCGGCGTCATCCCCGCCTTGGCGCACGCGTCCCAGCCGTTCTTCGCGGAGGCGATGGCGGCGCCACGGGGCGATCCCCAGCGCCACGGCGGCCAGCAGCACGATGGCCGGCAGCAGCCACGCAGCCTGCGCGCCTTGTTCCACGGGCTCTGCGGGCTGCGCCTGGACGGAAGGGCTGCCACTGGCAGGCAGGCTAGGGTTGCTGCGCTCGGTGGGGACTTGAGGTGCTGTGCTTTCTTGCGGGGCAGTGGTGCGGGTTGGTTCCGGCGCGTAGCTCGGGGCATAGCCGCGCCCAGGTGTGGGTTCGAAGGGAATCCAGCCCAGCCCGTTCAGATACAGTTCTGGCCATGCGTGGGACTGCTTTCCGCTGACGGTGTAGCCGGTGAGCTCGGTACCTTCTGCCAGACGGCGTTCCGGCGTGCTCTGGGCTGTGTCCCCGGTGATTTCGAGGGTTTCCCCGTTGGCTTCGCCCGGTGCGTACCCCACGGCAATACGCGATGGGATGCCGGCTTCACGGGCCAGCAGGGCCATGGCCGAGGCGAAGTGCACGCAGTACCCCTGGCGCCGGGTCAGGAACGCTTCAACGACGCGGCGATTGGCCCCGTCGTAGCCTTCGCGCAGGGGAGTGCGTTCGGAATACACGAAATTCCCGGAACGGAAGAAATGCTGCAAGGCCACAGCGGCATCGATGTCATTGGCCGGCTTCCCCTCGTCGCCGAAGGCCTCGTCGAGGGTTTGCTGCAACAGCGGTTCCAGGGTGTTGTCCGGATCTTGCGGAAGACGCAGGTATTCACCGGCCAGCTGGTCCCCGGCATCAATTCCGAAGTGCCCGATATTGCGGACCATTTGCGTGCTGATGTCCAGATCCGAGTAGGCCACTGAAATGTCGTTGGTGGCTGCCATGGCGTCGCCAGTGAGCCTGGCCACCGAAGTTTCGTGGGTCCAGTTCCAGTCTCCGACGATGCCCTGCACGAAATAGGACTGATTGGGCAGGGGGAGCACGGGGCTGCTGATGCCTTCGGGCCAACTCATGCGCAGTACTTCGCTGGTGCTGTTGAACGTGCTGAAATTCCGTGTCACCGCTGACGTGCCATCAAGGGTGTGCTGCATCAGGCCCTCAGTTGGTTCCCAGCGGTCCGTGGAAAGATCCTTGATCACTTGCGTGCGCAGGTAGGGCGCTTCTCCAGCGGTGGTGTAATAGTCCAGGATGGGAGCTCCGCTGTTAGAGCGGAGGTCTCTTCCGAGGTTGATCAGCGGATCGACATTGCTGGCCAGCAGGTCGCCGGATGGCCGTTGCCCCTCGGGGAACATGCCGCTGCGGAAACCAGGCATCCAGAAGCTGGCTGCCAAGAGCACACCGACACAGGTCATCGCGCTGATGCCGAGAATGCCTAGCGACCTGGGCGTGGGAAGCTTCGGCTGAGAGTGCTTGGACGATGCAGGGGCGAAAAGATAGGGAATCAGCGCTATGTAGCCGAGAACTCCCAGCACCAGCAGCGAGAGATAGCCGACTCCCGCACCTTCCTGCTTGAACAGCGAGGCAATGACAGGTGCCAGGGACAAGGGCATGATGATCAGCATGGCGGTGCGCCGGAAGCTGGCCAGCAGCTCGACGAGCAGGCTGATGGCCAGGGTGAAGCACAAGATGCTGAACGCCACATAACGGGAATTGGCTACCGGAGGAACCTGCGTAGCGAATTGCATGCCCGCTTCAGCCAGCGCAGACCAGACCCATTGGGCGAACGGCACCCCATAGATGTTGATTTCGCTGGCAGGGCTGAGCGCGATGGATGCCACGGCGATGCCAGCGGCGGCAGGGAGGGCGGCCCAGCGCACGCCGCGGACTGCGCGCAGCAGCCCGGCGCACAGGTGCACGGCGAAGACCGGTGCGACGATGGCCGGGAACCAGCCGGAACCTTCGATGACCCCGGACAGCGAGGCGGTCCCGGCCAAGACTGCGACTGCAAGGCAGCAGGCAGCGGCCACCCGCAGCAGCAAGAACCGCATCGCGGCCGCAGGACCGGGGCGCGGAACGTGATTTTCGGGCTCCAGGGATTGACCGGGAGCCACAGCAAGGCCAGCGCTCATCATCCCCACATCTCGTCTATTGCCATATTGCCGGGAAGGATATGCACCTTCCAGCTGGTGCGTGCCAGCTCATGCTGGATCGCCAGATAGCGTTCAGGGTGGCTGACCAGCAGGAAAATTTCAACATGGCGTACGGTGCGTGAGAGCGTCGCCAGCCAGGCTGCCTGCGGGGCATCGAGTTCGCCGAGGATCATGATGACCGGTTCTTCGCGGAATCCCAGCAGCTCCTTGTGCAGGGTGCTGCCCAGGATCTCGGGACCGTTGGCTTCAACGCTGCCGTTGTCCAAGGACAGCTCCGTGGTCGCGGCATGGAAATCCTCGAAACTGTTCAGTGCGCCAAGCTCGGAGATGCTATGCAGGTCCCGTTGGGCCAAGGAGGTCCCGGCGAGGTTGCGGAAGGCGAGCTGGTAGCCGCTGGTGGCGTATCTCAGGCCGATGCTGCTGGCCAAGGACAACGCGTTTTCAAAGCGGCGGCTGCTGGTCAGCGCTTCAGCGTGAGCCTGCGGCAGGGAGATCCGCAGATCCGATCCGCTGTGGTTCCAATGCTCGAAGGAGGTATCCAAGACCAGGAGGGCTTGGGCGGTTGCCACATGGTTCTCCTGGCGGACCATGAGCTTGGCGTGGCGGGCGCTGGCCTTCCAATGCACCTGGCGGATGGAGTCGCCCTGCTGGTAGTCGCGGGTCGCGACATCGTAGTAATCGGCGGTGGTGCTCCGGGAGAACTTCGCATCGCCGGTGAGCGTTCGCTCTCCGAGCGAGGCGAAACGATCCAGCTCATGCAATTGCGCGCGCACCGGAACCTGCAATGACTCACCGGTGCGCACCATGCCCTGGATCAGCCCCAGCGGGTCAACGACGATCTGCTGGGCTGGGCCCATGAGATGGATCCCGCGGGTGCGGAACACCAATTCGTACTCTATGGATCCCGGAGCTTGGAGCCGTGGGCCGGGACCGAAATCTTCGGGCAATCGCTCTTGGATGGTGGACCGCTCAGCACAGGACAAGCGGAACTTGCTGACCTCGCCGACTGTGGGAACCTCCGAGAGCAGCTCGCGGTGGATATTGGTGCGTCCGCGCAGGCGCATGGCCAAACCCCAGCTGGCCAAAGCCAAGGCCAGAAGGCCCAGGCCCAAGGCCATCATTTCGTGCCGGCCTAGCAGATAGGCCAGGAAGAGCAGAAGCCCGCCTGCCCCGGCGGTGCACCAGCCGCGCACCGTGAACAGGTCAAGGTGCCAGCGGCGCAATGCAGTATCCGCGCTTTCGGTGCGCGTCCAGGACAGCGCGTCGCGCGAATCATAGCGGGGGATCTTCTCCATGGTTGCGGCGCTAGTTCACCGGGGTGCTGGCAACCAGCTCCTGGATTACCGCACTGGCACCCAACCCGTCCGCCACCGCTCGCCGGGTCAGGATCAACCGGTGGTTCAGCACCATCTCGGCGACGCTGCGGACGTCTTCCGGCAAGACATGGTCGCGCCCATGGATCGCTGCGTGGGCCTTGGCAGCGCGAACCCACTGGATCAGCGCGCGGGGCGAAGCGCCGAGCGCTATCTGCGGATGCTCGCGGGTGGCCCGGCCCAGGTCCACCACGTAGGCACCCAGCCGTTCGGTGACCGTTACCGCTTTCACCTGCTCGATCATGTGCCTCAAATCCGCTAGCTGCACCACTGCCTGCAGCGCTTCCAGGGGGTCGAATTCATGCCGGCCGGTCAGTATGGTGATTTCGGCGTCGCGTTGCGGGTAGCCCAGTGACAGCCGTGCCATGAATCGGTCGCGCTGCGCCTCGGGCAAAGCGAAAGTGCCTTCGGACTCCACCGGGTTCTGCGTGGCCACGACCATGAATGGCTGCTCCAGCCGATGGGTGATCGAATCGACGGTGACTTGCTGCTCTTCCATGCATTCGAGCAGTGCCGACTGGGTTTTGGCGTTCGCGCGGTTGATTTCATCGGCGATGACGATATTGGCGAAGACCGGCCCGGGATGGAAAGTGAATTCGTGGGTCTGCGGGGAGTACACCGAGACGCCGGTGACATCGCTGGGCAAGAGATCCGGGGTGAACTGGATGCGGTGCACCGAACCGTTGACACTGCGGGCCAATGACTTGGCCAGCATGGTTTTGCCGACACCGGGAACGTCTTCCAGCAACAGGTGGCCCTGTGCCAGCAGGACCGTCAACGCGCTGGTCACAGCCTCGGGCTTTCCGGTGATGACGCTTTGGACAGCGTCGAAAATGCGCTGGCAATTGGACTGGAATGCCGAATCGAGCGACGGCACTGTTCGGTTAGCACTCATGCGCAGTTCCTCCTGGAGAATGAACCAGGGACAAGATCCACCGTCCCGGGATGCATTCAATTGGGTCTTGCATCACATCATATGGGGTTCTTTTATCCAGTAACAGAGCCTAACTGCAGCGGAATGAGCGCCTGATTGTTGCCAATGCGCCTAGTGGTGCCACAATTAACCACAGATTCCATCCCAGTACCCACGCGCAAAGGATTATCGTGTCCAAGAAGAAGCACACTGATCCCACCTTGGTTCCCGAGGCCTACCGCCCCGCGGAGCAAGCTACAGCAGCAGGCCAGGGGGAGCGGGCGCGCGCCACGGGCAACGAAAATGGCGGAAGCCAGCGCAACCTGCACTACCCGCCAGCGCCCGAGCCGCTGCCGGTGCCCGTGGTCGATAACCATACGCATCTGGATTTCCTGGATGGAACCGTGAAGGTCGAGGCTGCCGATGCGCTGGCCGCGGCCGCCTCCGTTGGTGTCAAGGGGCTGATCCAAGTCGGCTGCGACGTGGAATCATCCGAGTACGCGGTCGAGGTCGCCAACCAGTACCCGAATATCCTGGCCGCGGTGGCCATCCACCCCAACGATGCCGCGCGCCTGGCCGAGCGCGGAGAGCTGGAAGCGGCAATTGCCCGGATCGAGGAGCTCGCCGCGGATTCGCGGGTACGTGCCATTGGCGAAACCGGGTTGGACTACTTCCGCACCGGCGAAGACGGGCGGGGCGCCCAGGAGCATTCCTTCCGCGAGCACCTGCGCATTGCGGTGGAGCAGGGCAAGGCGCTGCAGATCCATGACCGTGATGCCCACGAGGATGTGGTGCGGGTGCTCAAGGATGCGCCATTGCCTGGGAAAGTGGTCTTCCATTGCTTCTCGGGTGATGCCCGGCTGGCCCGGGTCTGCAACGACAACGGCTGGTACATGTCGTTCTCCGGAACCGTGACGTTCAAGAATTCCCACGATCTCCGCGAGGCTTTGTCGCTGGCGGATCCGCAATTGCTGCTCGTGGAAACCGATGCGCCGTTTTTGACCCCGCACCCCTTCCGTGGCCGCCCGAACGCCAGTTACATGATTCCCTACACGACTAGGTTCTTGGCGGAAAACAAGGGAATCGAGCTGGCAGAATTCTGCACCCTGATCGATGCGAATACCCGGGAAGTGTACGGAGAATTCTAGACCCGCCGGTTGTGTGTCTCGTTACAGGACACTTGCCACAAATATAACAATTCGGTTACGGTGGATGAGATGTCCGGTACCGCCTCTGCCTGTTTTTGGCAAGGCGTGTTCGGGACAGCCTGATCCTCAACGCTTTGCAGCAGGTGGAAACACGGCGCAATTTTGATTGAAGGACAGGCAGCGAACACTGCCGGGCCCACCGATGATTCTGGACGGAATCGGCGGAAGCGGGCCTACAAACGATGGGGATCTCATTACCGTGACTCACTTGCTCAAGAAGACCTGGGTGAAATACCTGGCGCAGGCGCTCGCCGTAGCCGTGGTTATCGCCGGCGCTGTTTTCTACATTTCCGGACAGAAGTCGGTTGTCATGTCGGTTGACGGACAGCGCCAGGAAATCACCACCCGTGCCGCCACCGTCGGCGCACTGCTGGAACAGCAGGATGTCACCTTGGCTGAGCGCGATGAGATCTCCGCAGCACTGGATTCCGAACTTGTCGACCAGCAGCTGGTTGACATCAAGCGCAACAAGTCGATTGAAGTCACCGTGGATGGCACCGAGCGTGTAGTGCACACCACCGGCATGACCGTTGCCGACGTTGTCGAGCAGCTCGACCTGGAAAAGGGTTCCGAGGTATCCCTGGACGAGGACATGCAGTTGGCCGCCTTGAGCGATGACCTGGAAGTCATCACGCCCAAGGAAATGACCCTGGTCGTCAAGGATAAGAAGAAGAAGGTCGCAACGACCGCTTCGACCGTCAAGGAACTGCTTGCCGAGGAAAAGATCGAGGTCGACGGCAACGACGAGATCAACGTTAAGATCAAGGACGAAACCGACAAGAACGTCAAGGACAGCGTCAAGCTGGAAGCCGGCATTACCGTCGAGGTCATCGACGTCACCGTGAAGACCTGGGACGAAACCCGCGACATCGACTTCGAGACCAAGAAGATCAAGGACAGCTCGCTGGACAAGGGCGACACCGAGGTCAAGACCGAAGGCAAGAAGGGCGAGCGCCAGCTGACCCTGCGCCAGGAAACCCGCAACGGCAAGAAGGGCGAGGAAGAAGTCCTCAAGTCCAAGGTCACCAAGAAGCCAGTGGCCGAGGAAATCCGCGTGGGCACCAAGGAAGAGAAGAAGGAATCATCTTCCTCCAAGAACACGCCAACCCCGGGCGGCATCTCCGCAACCTGGGCAGCACTGGCCAAATGCGAATCCGGTGGCAACTGGTCGATCAACACCGGCAACGGCTACTACGGCGGCCTGCAGTTCTCCGCTTCCTCATGGCGTGCAGTCGGCGGCACCCAGTACGCACCGCTGCCGCACCAGGCAACCCCGCAGGAGCAGATCGCCGCGGCTGAGGTACTGCGCCGTTCCGGTGGCTGGGGCCACTGGCCAGCATGCTCGGCCAAGCTGGGCCTGCGCTAAAGACATAAGCCAAGCAGCAACGCGACGCGTCCACCATCACGGTGGACGCGTCGCGTTGTTATGTTTGGATGAATCTAGCTGAACTAGAATTGGATCTGTGATGTCTAAGGAATCTTTGCCGCTGCTTGGGGCCACCGAAATCCGTCGTCTGGCCGAAGAGCTGGGAATTCGCCCTACCAAGACGCTGGGGCAGAACTTTGTGATTGATGGGAACACCATCCGCCGCATCGTCGCCGCCGCCAAAGTCGACCCCTCGGAAACGGTGCTGGAAGTAGGCCCGGGCCTGGGCTCCCTGACCCTGGGCATCATGGACGCCGCCGCCAAGGTCGTGGCCGTGGAAATTGATCCGCCATTGGCCAAGCGCCTCCCGCAGACCATGGCCGAATTCCGCCCGGGCCGCGAAGACGACCTGACCGTGATCCTTTCCGACGCCATGAAGGTCACCGAACTTCCCGGCGAACCCACCTCGCTGGTCGCCAACCTGCCCTACAACGTCGCCGTCCCGGTGGTGCTGCACCTGCTGGAGCACTTCCCGTCCATCCGCAACGGCCTGGTCATGGTGCAAGACGAAGTGGCCGACCGGATGGCCGCCACCCCAGGCAGCAAGATCTACGGCGTACCTTCGGTGAAGGGCGCCTGGTACGGAACCATGCGCAAGGCCGGCGTGATCGGCATGAATGTTTTCTGGCCAGCTCCGAAGATCCATTCTGGCCTGGTGGGCTTCACCCGCGACAAGGACCGCAGCGATGCCCCGGACCGCGAAGAAGTCTTCGCCATCATCGATGCGGCTTTCGCCCAGCGCCGCAAGACCTTGCGCGCGGCCCTGTCAGGCTGGGCCGGATCCGGTGCGCGCGCAGAACAGATCCTGGTGGCCGCCGGCATCGATCCGAAGGAACGCGGCGAGAAACTGGACATCGAGCAATACATCGACATTGCCCGGGCAGCCCACGATGTTCCGGCTGAAGCTGCGGCGAGCGAGGCCTAGGCATGTCCAAGCAGCGCGTCATTGCAACCGCACCGGGCAAGATCAACTGCTACTTCAAGGTCGGCCCTCCGCGCGAAGACGGCTACCACGAGGTGGCCAGCCTCTACGTCGCGGTGTCCTTGACCGAGCAGATCGAAGCGAGGCTGCGCACCGACGGTGAGCTGCAGCTGAGCCTGGAACCGAATTCCCCGGTAGTTTCCGAACCGGAGAATTTCCCACTGGGCGCCGGTAACCTGGTGCACCGGGCGGCCCAGCTGCTGCGCGAGCACACCGGTTGCAGCCTCGGCGCGGACCTGCACATCACCAAGCGCGTTCCCATCGCCGGCGGCATGGGCGGCGGCTCCGCCGACGCCGCGGCCACCTTGGTGGCCTGCAACGAATTGTGGGGCACCGGGCTGGACCGCGAGGAACTCGGCCGCCTGGGTGCACGGCTCGGTGCCGACGTGCCTTTCGCCTTGATGGGCGGGGCCGCCATTGGACTGGGCATCGGCGACAAGCTGGCCCCGTTGCTGACCCGCGCCAAGACCCACTGGGTGCTGATTCCGGCCAGCTATGGCCTGTCGACCCCGCGCGTCTATGGCATGCTCGATCGCTTGCGCGCGGGCATGGAAATCGAAGTTCCGCAGGAAATCGATCCTGCGGTGATCGAGGCGCTGATGGCCTCGGACGCGCCAGCCTTGGCCCGGGTGCTGGCCAATGACCTGACCCAGGCTTCCCTGGCTTTGGCCCCGGAGCTGGGCACCATGCGCGATATGGCAGAAGGCGCCGGCGCGCTGCGCGCCATGGTTTCCGGTTCAGGCCCGACCTTGGCCCTGCTGGTCAAGGACGCCGAGCATGCCGAGGAGGTCATGGCCCAGCTGGGCGACGAGGTGGGTGTGGCTACCATCCCGGTGACAGCACCAGCACCCGGAGCGCACATCACCCTCGCAGAATAATCTTCCGATAGATCCCTGTCTGGCGTTGAGCCGGGCAGGGATTTCTTTCATCATTTGCTCCCGTCCCCTTGTTGCCGCTTCGGCATGGCCCTAGGCTGAATCCCAAAGCAAATATTGAAGACTATTCATTTATGACTCTGGGACGGAACACAACATGCTCAACGGACGCGTCTCGCACTGGTGGGAAGAGATCGGATTGCCAGAGCCACGCCAGCAGCTGCGCGGCCATGGCAGCGCAGACATCGCCATCATAGGTGCCGGATTCACCGGCCTGTGGACCGCCTACTACCTGGCCAAGGCCAACCCGGAGCTGAGCATTGCGATCCTCGAAGCCCGGCACGTGGGTTATGGCGCCTCGGGACGCAACGGGGGATGGCTCACCAATACCATCACCGCCGGTCGCGAACGCTACCTGAAATCCCATGGAAGGCAGGCGGTCAACGACTTCCAGCTGGCAATGAACCGTACCGTTGCCGAGGTCATCGAGGTGTGTGCCGCCGAAGGGATTGACGCAGATATCCTGCAAGGCGGAGAACTTGAAGTCGCGTACACCCCGGCCCAGGAGAGACGGCTGCGTGCCGACGCTGTGGCAGCTGCGCAATGGCAGCACTCGGACACCGAGCTGCTGGAAGCCGACGCGGTGCGCCGCAAGGTCAACGTGGCCAACGCCCGGGCAGGGGTGTGGCATCCGCATGCCGCCCGGATCCACCCGGCCAAACTGGTCCGCGGTCTCGCCGTCGCGGTGGAGCGGCTCGGCGTGAAGATCCATGAAAACACCCGTGCCACCGCGTTGCGCCCGCACCGCGTCGAATTCGACGGCGGCGCGCTGGACGCCGAATGCATCATCCGTGCCACCGAAGGGTTCACCGCCGGGCTGCCCGGACACAAGCGCTTGTGGCTGCCGATGAATTCTTCGCTGATCGCCACCGAACCGCTGGCGCCGTCCGTGTGGGATGAGCTGGGATGGAATCACGGCGAGGTGCTGGGCGACTACGCCCACGTGTACATGTATGCCCAGCGAACCGCGGATGATCGCATCGCCATTGGCGGGCGGGGCGTGCCGTACAAGTACGGTTCGCGCACCGATACAGACGGCATGACGCCGCACAGCACCGTCCACGGATTGCAGGAAATCCTGCACCGCATGTTCCCGCAGACCCGTGGCGCAGGAATCGACCATGCATGGTCCGGGGTGCTTGGCGTGCCTCGCGACTGGGCGGCTACCGTGGGACTGGATCCGGCGACCGGCATTGGCTGGGCCGGCGGTTATGTCGGCACCGGGGTCAGCACGACGAATCTTGCCGGACGCACCCTGCGCGACTTGATCCTCGGGGAAACCACTGAATTGACCAGCCTGCCGTGGGTCAACCACCAGGTGCGCAAATGGGAGCCGGAACCGTTGCGCTGGCTGGCAACCAAGGGCCTGTATGCGGCCTATGGCGCGGCAGATCGAAGCGAGCTGAAGGGGCGTGCCAGCTCGTCTCCACTGGCAGTACTGGCCGACAAGATCACCGGGAAGCCTTGAGGGCTTGGCCTTGCAAGGCCTAGGCTGTGGCCATGGAAACGGCAAAGCGCGGAAGCTTGTGGGCCGGCGGCCAGGACTACCTGCTGCGCGAAGCGAAAGCAGCGGATCTCGATCAGATCATTGCCTTGATGGCAGACGATGACATTCGCCGAGCGGAGCATCAGGGCGCCGAGGAGGATATGGAACAGTATCTCCACGCGTTCAACCAAATTAATGCGGACCCGGCGCATTCGCTGATGGTGGTGGAAGCCCAGGACGGAACACTGGTCGGCACGATGCAGCTGACCCACTTGCCGGGACTGGCACGCAGGGGAGCGACGCGGATGCAGATCGAAGCAGTGCGCGTGTCCTCCGCGTTGCGCGGCAGGGGACTGGGAACTGCAATGATCCGCTGGGCTATTTCCGAAGCAGAGAACAACAATGCCCAGCTGGTCCAATTGACCAGCGATGCGCAGCGCACCGATGCGCACCGATTCTACGAGGCGCTGGGCTTCACCGCGTCGCATGTGGGCTTCAAGATGAGGCTGCCTATAAACCCTTGATCTTGTAGATCCGCTGCAAGCCGGATGTGGATTGGCCCCACTTGCTAGCGGCGGCCCTTTGCTGATGGGCTTCAAAGGCGGCACTGTCTTCGAATTCCTCGTGGACCAGCCACACCCAGGGATCTTCGGTTGGCGTGACAGAGAACGAGATGCAGCCGGGCTCGGCCTTGGTCAGGCGGATATGCTTCGGCAGCAATTTCTTCACTACCTCAGCCTCAGCCGCGTCCTTGCACAGCAGGCGTCCCTCCAAGATCACGGTTCCCATACCAGCAAGTCTGCCACGATCGGTGGCAGACTGGGAGAAAAATTCCCTGAGAAGCTGGAGACCCGGATACCATCGCTAGTGAGTCCTTATGAGACGAAACGAAGGTCGAATATGGAGCGTCCGCAGAAAGTCATAGCGTACATCGTCAAGAATGACCGTGTTTTGGTGATTCGTCATGCTGACTTCCCGTTAGAGCAGACCGGTTTACAGGTTCCTGCGGGAACTACCAAGCCAGGGGAACTGCCTGAGCTAGCTGTCCTGCGGAAAGCTTACGAAGAAACAGGGCTTAAGAACCTTCGAATCGTGACCAATTTGGGAGCGGGTGAGTACAATATGCGCCCATACGCGGATGCATTTCATATGCGCCACTATTTCCACCTCACTGCCGACGATGGCAAAGTACCTGAATAGTGGGAATGGCAAGAGACCCACGACGATATTGGGACCCCAACACGGTTTGAGCTTTACTGGATCGGCCTCAATCAGTCTCACGTACTTGCTGGTGGGCAGGCGGCGTTCATTGGGCGTATCAACGGCCGAATCTGACAAATCAACGACGGTCGTTTCTGACGTCCGTATAGGGTACCTTGACCGGGCATTTTCGCGGGCGGGGTATACGGAACAACCCAAAGTATGTGCTTTCAAAGTCCTTTGTCAGTTTCCGAAGTCCTCAGGATTTCTTTCCATAGTCCCCAGCACTGCCCCGGTCCGTCTGTCAGAGGAAGGTCTATCGGACAGCCCGGATCGCTTCTTGCCAAAGAGACTCGTTGTTCCTGACGAACTGGGTCACCGTGTTCCAGTGGTCACCATGGCCAGTCGTGAACATTGTCCCCCACGGCTCGATTCCCCTGGCATGGGAATTTTTAAGCAGTTCGTACATAGCCATCGTCCGTTGCCACATCGTGGAGGGGAGCGCTGCCCGGAGCTCGTCATCGGCGCCATAGCCGTCAATGAAGACTGCCAGTGCTTGTGCGGCCATACGCGGGTCGGCCGATGCGTCGTTTAGTGTGAAGGACTGCGCCGCGTATGCAAGATCCCATAGGCGTGTACTTGGTGCGGCGGCGTCCCAGTCGATGAATACCCATCGATCACCGATGAGAAGGTTCCACGGGGCCAGATCGTTGTGGCAGATCAGGTCGGCGCCGGGTGCCGGAATGTGCGTGATCCAAGGTGAGCCGAAGTCCGGCTCATAGGCTGCGCTAGCGTCATGGATAGCGCGCACCAGACAACCTACCCGGGAAAGTTCTGAGAGCGACAACGGCCCAGAGCCCATGGCAAGGCAACCGGGGACAAACTCTGTCACTTGTCGCCCTTGCGGGTCTTGCCCATATACCGCAGGCACATCAACGCCCGCGTTGCGAACAGCCTGCATATATGCGAGCACACTCGGAGTGGCTGCCGTCCACGGTTTACGTACCGTCGAGCCGACGCGCACCACGCCATCCGTGGCGTTGCCTCCTGCCAGGTGAACCTCTTCCATCCCACAAGACTAGCGCTCACGCCCTCCGCAGGAGCGCTCCCAGGCAGGTTCCGTAAGCCGAACCCACTGCGGGACACGATTCAGCGCAACCCCGATGCTCGTGCGAGGGCCGGCCTGAAGGTTGAAGAAGCTGGTCGTCTTAACTGGTGCCAATCGAGGACTTGGGTGTTCCTTGGTGCAATTGTTTTCGGAGTCCGGTTGGAGCGTCGTCGTTATCACGCGCTCACAGAGGTCCTGAAAGTTGGCGCCGAATCTGCGGACGTCACAACGGTCCAGCATTCCCGGTCGGGGGTACTCGTCCACCGCGATTGCGAGACCTTGTCATTCGTCTTCAAGGGAGGCATTGAAGAAGTCTAGGATCACCGCTTCGATCTTGCTCTCAAGAGTCCTCAGTGCCGTCTCTGGCCAACCGTAGTAGCTAGTCACGTAGCTCATAGCGTTGTAGAAGGTCGCTAGAGCTGCACGAACGTCCTTCTCAACCGACTCGATAGTGACGCGAACGTTCGCGACATTGTGGCCTGTCTTCTTGTCCTTTGTCCAGACACGCATCTCTCTCACCGTGTAGAGGGTAGGGTGGGTGAGGTTCGAGAGCAACCCATACATGCCCGAGGCCACATTCGCATCAATACTCCCACCGAAGCTGGCAGTGAGGTCATACATCCACTTGACGGAGTCTTCAAGGCCGGGCAGCTTTTGACCGTGAAGCATGTTCTTGCCCAGGTCCTCTGGGGTAGAGCCGGGGAAACGGGTGGCAATGTCCGCTTTAACCTTCTTGTAGGCGTCCACCGTTCGCGTGTAAGTTGGGCCGTTCTTACCGTGAAGACGGCCAGCGTTCTTCTTGGCTTCTTCGGCGCTAATCAACTCCTCGAGATAGGCGCGAGCAAGACGGTTTTCCGGATTCTCCGTCGGGTCGTTGCCCGTCACCCACACAGCGTGTGCGCAATTCTCGATTACGGCGCGCAGAAGCAATGGCGGAGTGGCAACCACCTCTGTAGCTCTCAGTAGAGCAGCCCAACTACCCAAATGCGCCGCGGCGTTGAAGAGAAAAATCTGGATGGCCTCTGTGATGAGGCGGTGGCCGGTTTCGCCACTCGGCTTGTGGATTGCCGGATCCGGCGATGGCAGTTCCATCGCTGCTTGAGCCGCACCCGATCCTGCTGCCGGTTCCCAGTGAAACTCGCTGGCGGTTTTGTGGAAGGCCTCGCGGCAAGCCGATAACGTCTGCGCCAACTCCTCGAGGCGATCGCTGTACGTGGACGGCATGGTCTGCCAGTAGGTCATCGTTGAGTCTTTCGGGTGAATCGACATAGGTTCAAAGCTAGCAGCCTCGTTCGTGCCGCGTTGTAAATCAAGACGCGGTAGCTGTGGCAACGTAAAGACCGAGTGACAGTGACAGCAGCTTCGTTTCGGAAGAAGGCGAGATCAAGTCTTCGATGAAGATCGACGACGAAAGCTGATTGGAAAGGCTTCGGTCAGCTAGCGCCTATGCAGCTACTCAATCAGGGTGCCCGATCTCCCAGCGTCTTTGGCGACAGGACATTAGGGTAGCGACGTCTATTCTAGCCCGGACGAGCGAAGGTAAGTCTTATTGGGATCCTGCTGATCCTCCACCTGCTGCCAGTATTTCCAACGCGTAGACAAGTAGGCCTTGCGTTCGGGAGTCATCATGACTGATCGCTCCAGAGCGGCTGCTGGGTTTCCAAGTATTCTGGCGTCGATGCCTGTCATGGAGTTGGTCTGGTAAACGGGGGAAAACGCGAAAGGTACAGGCCCGTTGGCGGTCATGGAAACAGTAATGGAGTTCCGGTGATCATACCGGGGGATCACAGAGTCAAAGGACATGAACGTCTCGTCGGAATTGCGCTTTGACTCGCGTTTATGGCGCAGACCGTCTGGGTTTGAATGACCACCGGCCCAAGTGAACTCAACGTCTCGACCATAGATCAAAACGAACTGTGGTTTCAGGGGGCGATTCAGATGAAGATCCTCAAACATGTATTTCTGACGAAATATCGAAGGGTTCGAGTCTTGTGCGAACCAGGACCGCCATTCATCGAGCTGGTCCTTCGCCTGGGAGAACTTTGCGGTGGGGCTGCCATTCTTGTTGAACCACGGCTTAGAAGGTTTCTCGATCTCGATCAGGATCGGGGTGATTAGTCCTGAAGATTTCGTGACCCACATGAAGTCGGGAACGAATGTACTGCCGGCACCCGACAGCGTCGGCTGGCGGAAAACTGCAGACATTTGGGACCCGTGGTGTCCTCCCGGCCCGATGTCACCGCTACCGCCAGGAATCATCGCCGGATGGAGCTCCATGAACGCCTGGACTTCGTGTTCTTCAGGATTAGTACTCAGTAATTTGAACCACTCCGCCCTTATTTGGTCGGAATACTGTCCCCATTCCAAAGGCCGAGGCCGATTGGGGTCATTGTCAGGCTTAGGTGCCTCGGGGAAGGGGCTGGTGTGGGTCATGAACCGATTTTAGGTGATGGTGCAGCTTTCAGAAGTCGTCTGCACGGACGATTAACGTCAAATTCATTGGCGTCCATAGAGGGTTCGCAAAATGTCCCGTAAGACGGTCGTTCACCGGTTCAGGTGCAGAGGACTTTGGAAAATTTCGAAAACTGCTTGTATCCGCAAATGCTAGATTCCCGTATACACCGCCCGAGAAAATGCCCGGTGAAGGTGCCTTATACGGACGCCAAAAACGATCGTTTCCGGGCCCTCCAGTTCAGTCGCAGCGCGTAGGCGCTATCCGAGCAGCTCGGAGAGTTCCAGCCAGCGCTCTTCCAGCTTATCGATCTGCGACTGGTAGTCGTTGATCTCGGCAGTGAACTTGGCCAGGCCCGCGTAGTCGCTCTGGTCATGATCGGCCATCTTGGCATGGACCTTGGCGATCTTTTCCTCCAGCTGGCCTACCTTGCGTTCATTGGCGTTCAATTCCTTCTGCGCGGCACGCAGTTCGGCCCCCGACGGGCCGGCAGGCTTCTCGCCAGACTGGGCAGAAGCCTGGGTGGGATTCGATCCGCCAGCCGATCCCTGGGCGGCCCGCAGCTTCAGGTACTCGTCCACACCGCCAGGCACGTGGCGGAAGGTGCCATCGAGGATGGCGTACTGCTGGTCGGTGACGCGTTCGAGCAGGTAGCGGTCGTGGGAGACCACGATCAGCGTGCCCGGCCAGGAGTCCAGCAGGTCTTCCAGCGCGGCCAGCATGTCTGTATCGACGTCGTTGGTCGGCTCATCGAGGATCATCACGTTTGGTTCGCCCATGAGGATCATCAGCAGCTGCAGGCGGCGGCGCTGGCCGCCGGAGAGCTCGCGGACCTTGGTGGACAGGTGCGCGGAGGAGAAGCCCAGGCGCTCCAGCAGCTGCGCCGGGGTCAGGTCCTTGCCGTCCACATTGAAGGTGGTCTTGAAGCGTCCGAGCACCTCGCGGACCAGGTCCTCGCCGATCTGCTCCAGCTCGCGGAACTGCTGGTCAAGCACCGCCAGCTTGACGGTCTGGCCGCGCTTGATCTTGCCGCCGGTGGGCGCCACGGTGCCGGCGATCAGGCCCAGCAGGGTGGACTTGCCGGCGCCATTGGCCCCGAGCAGGCCGGTGCGCTCGCCCGGGCCAATGCGCCAGGTGAAGGGCTTGAGCACCTGCTTTTCCCCGAAAGAGACCTCGGTGTCCAGCAGGTCGATGACGTCCTTGCCCAGCCGGCTGGTGGCCATCTGCTTGAGTTCCAGCGGGTTACGTACAGGAGGCACGTCGGCGATCAGCTGGTTGGCCGCCTCGATGCGGAACTTCGGCTTGGAGGTGCGGGCCGGGGCGCCGCGGCGCAGCCAGGCCAGCTCCTTCTTCATCATGTTCTGCCGCTTGGATTCGGTGACCGCGGCGATGCGGTCGCGTTCCACGCGCTGCAGCACGTAGGCGGCATAGCCGCCCTCGAACGGCTCGACTAGGCGGTCGTGCACTTCCCAGGTGGTGGTGCAGA
Organism: Glutamicibacter sp. ZJUTW; assembly: GCF_008370855.1. Lineage (NCBI taxonomy): Bacteria > Bacillati > Actinomycetota > Actinomycetes > Micrococcales > Micrococcaceae > Glutamicibacter > Glutamicibacter sp. ZJUTW. The sequence continues at coordinate 862,866 of NZ_CP043624.1, forward strand.
CCGCGTCGAGGAACCAGCGGTCGTGGGTCACGACCATCAGGCCGCCGGAGTTCTTGGACCAGCGGTTGTTGATGTGCTCGGCGAGCCAGGAGATGCCCTCGACGTCCAAATGGTTGGTCGGCTCGTCCAGGATGATGACATCCCAATCCTGCACCAGCAGCGCGGCAAGGGCCACGCGGCGGCGCTGGCCGCCGGAAAGGGTGCCGACCTTCGCCTCCCAGTCCAGGTCTGCGACCAGCCCGGAGATGATGTCGCGGATCCGGGCCTGGCCGGCCCATTCGTGGTCGTCCATTTCGCCGACCACGCTGAAGTGCACGGTTGCTTCGGGATCCAGGGTGTCGGACTGGTCCAGCACGCCCACGCGCAGTCCGTTGCGCTTGGTCACCCGCCCGGAGTTGGGCTCGATCCTGTTGGAGAGCATGCCGAGCAGCGAGGACTTGCCTTCACCGTTGCGACCCACCAGGCCGATGCGGTCGCCGTCGGAGATGCCGATGGTGACCGAGTCGAAAACGACATGGGTGGGATATTCCAGATGCAGGGCTTCGCCCCCGAGTAAATGAGCCACGATTCCCATTTTACGTTCCGGAGGCAAATCGAGGTCATTGCAGGCTGGCCCGGGCTGTTTAAAGCAGAGGACAAAAGTGAGTTTAGCTACGGTGTTTTGCGATTTCGCACAACGGGCCGATCATGGCAGAATAATTAGCGTGCTTGTCGGGCATGCCCTGCGCAAGCGATTTTCCGCCCTGGTGTAATGGCAACACGCCAGCCTTTGGAGCTGTGCATTCTAGGTTCGAATCCTAGGGGCGGAACCATTGATAAGGCGCCACGGATGTGGCGCCGTTATTTTTTAATCAATTCAGCACATCCCGTCGCTCGCGATAGACTTGCTCTGAGGTTTTACTTCTCTGCCCAAAACCTTGAAACCAATTTGCAGGAGAATGCACTTGAGTGATCAGGTCAATGCACCAGTAGCTGTCATCGTCCTCGCCGCCGGCGCCGGTACTCGCATGAAATCGGCGAAGCCGAAGATCATGCATGAAATTGCAGGTCGGTCCATGATTGGCCACGCACTGCACGCGGCTTCGGCGTTGCAGCCGCAGAATCTGGTCGCAGTTGTCCGCCACCAGCGCGATCTGGTCGCAGAGCACATCCTGACGCAGTTCCCTTCCATCACCATTGCCGACCAGGATGAGATCCCGGGCACCGGCCGCGCCGTGCAGCAGGGTTTGGAAGTTGTCGACCCGTCGCTTGAGGGCACCGTAGTGGTGACCTACGGCGATGTGCCGTTGCTCACCAGCGAGGTGCTCCAGGAACTGGTGGCCACCCATGAGTCGAACGGCAACTCGGTGACCGTGCTGACCACCGAATTGGATGACCCTTCCGGCTACGGCCGCATCCTGCGCGACGCCAACGGGGACGTCTCCGGCATCCGCGAACAGAAGGACGCCTCGCCGGAGGAATTGGCAGTCAAGGAAATCAACTCGGGCATCTACGCATTCGATGCCCAGATGCTGCGTTCGGCACTGACCGAGGTCACCACCGACAACGCACAGGGCGAGATGTACCTGACCGACGTGCTCGCCATCGCCCGTGAACGAGGCGGCCGCGTCGCTTCCTCGCAGATCGCCGACCGCTGGCAGATCGAGGGCGCCAACGACCGTGTGCAGGTGTCCAACCTGGCCCGCATCTACAACCAGCGCAAGACCGAATTCTGGATGCGCCAGGGCGTGACCATCGTCGATCCTGCGACCACTTGGATCGACGCCGACGTCATGATCGGCCAGGACGCCACGATCAAGCCGGGAACCCAGCTGCATGGCGAGACTGTCATCGGCGCCAACGCCACCGTTGGCCCGGACACCACCTTGACCAACGTGGTGGTTGGCCAGCGCGCTACCGTCAAGCGCACTGACGCCACCGACTCGCGCATCGCTGACGGCGCTTCGGTTGGCCCGTTCGCCTACCTGCGCCCGGGCACCGACCTCGGTGCAGATGGCAAGATCGGCGCTTTCTACGAAACCAAGAATGTCACGATTGGCCGTGGCTCCAAGCTCTCGCACCTCGGCTACGCCGGAGATGCTGAAATCGGTGAATTCACCAACATCGGCTGCGGCAATATCACCGCAAACTACGATGGCGAGAAGAAGCACCGCACCAAGATCGGTTCGCATGTGCGCACCAGCTCCAACACCGTATTCGTCGCCCCGGTGGAAATCGGCGACGGCGCATACACCGGAGCCGGAGCCATCGTCCGCAAGAACGTCCCGGCCGGTGCCTTGGCACTGTCTGTGGCACCGCAGCGCAACTCCGAGGGATGGACGCTGGAAAAGCGCCCAGGCACCCCTTCGGCTGACGCAGCATTCAAGTCCTCGCTGAACTCCTCGGCTTCCGAGTAATCCAGCTACGGACTACATTTCCTCGACAACAACCTCATACGTGATAGCGAAGCGAGCGAGAAAGCAAACCCCATGAGTGAAATCCGCCATAACGTCGACAAAGAGCTGGTGCTGGCCACCGGTCGCGCGCACCCGGAACTTGCCGCAGAAGTAGCCAAGGAACTCGACACCGAACTGCTGCCTTTGAACGCCTACGACTTCGCCAACGGCGAGATCTACGTGCGTTCGGACGAGTCGGTGCGCGGCAAGGACGTGTTCCTGCTGCAGTCCTACCCAGCACCGTTGAACAACTGGCTGATGGAACAGCTGATCATGATCGACTCGATGAAGCGTGCTTCGGCTCGCCGCATCACCGTCGTGGCGCCGTTCTACCCGTACGCCCGCCAGGACAAGAAGGGCCGCGGCCGCGAGCCGATCTCGGCCCGCCTGGTTGCCGACCTGTTCAAGACCGCCGGCGCCGACCGCGTGATCTCCTGCGACCTGCACACCGCGCAGATCCAGGGCTTCTTCGACGGTCCGGTGGACCACCTGTTCGGCTTCCCGCTGCTGGCCGACTACATCAAGTCCAAGGTGGATGTCAGCGAAGTGACCGTGGTGTCCCCGGATACCGGACGCGTGCGCGTGGCCGAGCAGTGGGCTGACCGCCTGGGCGGCGCTCCGCTGGCCTTCGTGCACAAGTCCCGCGATCTGACCGTGCCGAACCAGGCCGAGTCCAAGACCGTGGTGGGCCAGGTCGAGGGCCGCACCGCGATCCTGATCGACGACATGATCGACACCGGTGGAACCATCGCCGGCGCCGTGCGCGTGCTGAAGGAAGCCGGTGCCAAGGATGTCATCATCGCCGCGACCCACGCCGTATTCTCGGATCCGGCCGCGCAGCGCCTGGCCGAGTGCGGTGCCCGCGAGGTCGTGGTCACCAACACCCTGCCGATCCCTGAAGAGAAGCGCTTCGAGAACCTGACCGTGCTCTCGATCGCACCGACGATCGCCCGCGCGATCTCCGAGGTGTTCCACGACGGTTCGGTTACGAACCTGTTTGACGGCCGCGCCTAGCAGCCCTCGTTTCGCACCGCCTCTGGCCGGCACCCGCATGGGCGCCGGCCAGAGGCGTTTAAACCAGCATCCAAGGAGCCTTTTAGAGAGAACGCTCTGCGGGGCAGTCGATCAGCTTTTGAGAATTGCATGGTCGACATGACTCAAAACGTATTGCTGTGCAACTAGTTAGCCACGACTTCCTCGAAGCTTCAACCTAAAAACTTTTCAACTTCGATGACATGCTGCCGGCTACCGCCAGTTCGATGAAAATTTATCCGTGTCCCGCAAGATGGTCCGTAGGGGGAACCCTGACTGGGACAGATCCGCATACAGTGTCCTGAGCCTCCGATAGAGTTGCGGAATGCAAACAGAAACGAAACGACTGTACCTCGCGCGCCCCACTTCTGAAGACACCCAGGATGTGCATCAAATCTTCAGTGACCCACGGGTGTGGACCCATGCACCGTCCAAACGTCACTCATCTATCCACGAAACCGAAGCGATGCTCAATTCTTGGAATGAGTCGTGGGAAAGAGATTCGCTGGGTCCATGGATAGTCCGTGAGCCGAACGAAAACCAAGTTATTGGTTACGGTGGCTGCTCACTCAAACGAGATACCTTCTGGAATCTTGGTTACCGGTTCGCAGTAGAAGCGCAGGGCCGAGGGTATGCAACAGAGGTTGCATTAGAAGCATCGCGCCAGGCGTTGTTAAGTCGACCTGATCTGCCGATCATTGCATTCCTACTTGAGCACAATGCGGCGTCCGCTCGCATCGCTGAAAAGGTCGGACTTGAAGTGGCTTATCGGGGTTCAGACATCGGAAATGTAGATGGCGAAGCTATCCGACTCATTTACGCTGACCGCAAGCTAAATACAGCTCAGCTAGAAAAGATCCTTCAGCACTAGCTTCAACGGTGCTGCTAGTGCAGATGACTGTTCCTTTTGCCGAACCTTGAGCGGGAAATTTGGGTGAGAATTGGATCATGACAAATGAGTGGTTTGATAAGCCTGGTGGGGAGCCAGTGGAACTAAAGGAAGCTGATCCACTGTGGCCATTGGTAGCGGCTGAATGGTCTAACCGAATCCAATCGGCCATCGTTCCCACGGTTGCGCGAATAGAACATGTAGGGTCAACATCGATCCCTGGCCTGATCGCCAAGCCCGTACTTGACCTACAAGTATCTGTGCCAGATATAAACGATGAATCGGCCTATCGTCCTGGACTTGAATCGTTAGGTCTCGTGCTTCGGCAACGCGAACCCGACCACCGATTCTTTCGCCCACCAGCCGGTGAACCTCGCGTCGTGCACATACACGTCTGCGAAGAAGGATCAGCTTGGGAACACGACGTGTTGCGTTTCCGCGAAAAGCTTCGAGCCGATCCGAATCTTGCCGCCGAATACGCCACGCTTAAGTCCGGTCTCGCTGACCGCTACAGCACTGACCGGCTCTCCTACAACAACGGAAAAGCTCAATTTATCTCGCGCGTCATTGCGGGTGAGTAGTTTCTGCGAAGATTTTGGCTCTAGATAAGTGTCCGCGCAGGTCATTTGATCTGTACGTTCAATATGTCCCGTAAGACGGTCCTTATGCGGGACCTCTGTCTCTGTGACTCATTCATTTTTTGAAACTCTGAGGTTTCAAGTATTTGAAATTCCCGTATACCCCGCCCGATAAAATGCCCGGTGAGGGTGCCTTATGCGGACACCGAAAACGACCATTTATGATGGACCAAGGACCAGAAGATGACAGCATGGAATTTGGAATACGCCAGGTTGCTGTCGGCGGGCTGGAACGCGCTGAGCTGATGCAACACTTGGCCCAATCCGGAGTGCAGCTCAATGGCTTTGCCAAACAGCTGCTGGAGCACCAAATCTTCGATGAGCTGGTGCCAGCCCATAATCTAACCCTGACCAGCCGCAACCTGCAGCAACTGGGTCTGGACGCCGGAGCTACATTGCCGCAGATTTTTGAGCGTGCGGTCAGTGTCGGATTGAAGTTGTGCCCTGCTTATGCCGGGCCATATCTGCGCCTGGATTTCTTGGATCAAGCCGCTTCCGACGATTCGGTGCTCAGTGCTGGGAAGAAGCCGGCCGGATCGTTGACCATCGCTTCTGCTTCAGTGGGAGGCGAGGATTTTCCTCGTGGGTTCTATCTGCGGGTTGTGGACGAGGTGGCGTGGTTGCGCGGTTATCGCTGCGATGACACCAACGGCTTTGCGTTAGCCGATACCTTTGTTTTCCGGTGCCGTTGAATTGTAATCAGGGTTTAGTGGCGTTCGCTACAGGGTTTCTCGTTGGGGATTTCAGCTGGTAGAATTGTGGACTGTGCCCAGGCGAGGGAAACACCAGCAATGGTGGGACCGTTATCGACAAGGCCGGAAAAGCTCTTTCATCTCTAGATGTTGGTTGCTTCCCGAGTCCACGCAAGGGCCTGAACGAAGCAACCATTTCCTAAGGAGAATCATCATGGCATCTGTCAACCTTGACGCCGTTGTACGCACCGATTTCGGCAAGGGCGCTGCCCGCCAGGCTCGCCGCGACGGCCAAATCCCAGCTGTAGTCTACGGCGCAGGCTCCGAGCCGCAGCACGTCCTGCTGCCAGGCCGCGAAACCACCCTGGCCGTTCGCGACCGCGGTGTTGAGCTGGTTCTGAACATCGAAGGCAAGACCGTCAAGACCACCATCAAGGACATCCAGATCCACGCGCTGAACCGCACCGTTGATCACCTGGACCTGATCATCGCTGCCTAATTCCAGCGACCTAGGTTTCAGCTGAGCATCATGAGTGATGGAACTTGGCTCGTAGCCGGACTCGGGAACCCCGGGTCCGGCTACGCTGGCAATAGGCACAATATCGGGCAGATGGTGCTCGACGAGCTGGCCAATCGCGTCGGCTCGAAATTCAAGACCCACTCTTCGCGCTCCCAAGTGGTCGAGGGGCGCATGGGGGTTGGCGGTCCGCGCATCGTGCTGGCCAAGCCCATGGTGTACATGAACCTTTCGGGCGGGCCGGTAGCCAATGCCGCGAAGTTCTTCGGAATCGGAGTGGACCGCTTGATCGTCGTGCATGACGAGATCGATATTCCGTTCGACACCATCAAGCTCAAGCGCGGTGGCGGCGAAGGCGGGCATAACGGATTGCGCGATATCTCAAAGGCCATGGGCTCCAAGGATTATCTGCGCGTGCGCGCAGGCGTTGGACGTCCTCCGGGCCGCATGGATACCGCCAAATGGGTTTTGCAAGACTTCTCAAAGACCGAGAAGGCGGATCTTCCGTTCCTGGTCGACAATTGCGCTGACGCAGTGGAATTGCTGATGACCTCGGGCTTGGAAGCCGCCCAGGCAAAATTCCATATCAGCTGATCGCTGCCCCTGGCGGGAGCGGTGAAGCGGGGGACCGCTGCGGACTGGACCAGTTCGCAGCGGTCCTCCTCTCGTTAAAAATTGGGAATGCCATGTAGCGAGGCGTTCCTTACTAAGGCCTGACTTAGATGTGCTTCGAGGCCCAGAATGGAATAATTACCCAATGTACCCCTTGCCTAATAGGTCGCCGATTACTTGATTCCGCGTTCTGCCAGGCATCCAAGACAATTATTCGGAGGACCACGTGCACACGATGACCGGTCAGCCAGAAGCACTTGAAGCGTTGACAGCTGGAGAAGTTGAGCGCATCAAGGCCGACTTTGAAATTCTGGAGCACCAAGTCAACGGCGTTGACGTGGTGTACCTGGACTCCGGCGCCACCAGCCAGAAGCCGCGCTGCGTCTACGAAGCCGAGCAGCACTACTACGAGAACGCCAATGCCGCGGTGCACCGCGGTGCGCATTCCCTGGCAGTTGAAGCGACCGAAATCTATGAGCAGGCACGCGAGACGGTGGCCAAGTTCATCGGTGCACGCACCAACGAACTGGTCTGGACCGCGAACGCCACCGAAGCGCTGAACCTGATCAGCTACTCGATGTCCAATGCCTCCCTGGGCCGCGGGGGAGAAGCTGCAGCCCGCTTCCGTCTGGGTCCGGGCGATGAAATCCTCACCACCGAACTGGAACACCACGCGAACCTGATCCCATGGCAGGAACTGGCCTTCCGAACCGGTGCCACCTTGCGCTACGTGCCGATCACCGAAGACGGAGCGCTGCGCTACGACCTGCTCGATGAACTGGTCACCGAACGCACCAAGCTGGTGGCCTTCACCCACGTGTCCAACGTGCTGGGAACCATCACCGATACCCAGAAATTCGTTGATGCCGCCCGCAATGTCGGCGCCTTGACGGTGTTGGACGGATGCCAGTCCGTGCCCCATCTGCCGGTCGACGTGAAGGCCCTGGACGTGGACTTCATGGCCTTCTCAGGCCACAAGATGCTCGGCCCAACCGGCATTGGCGCACTCTACGGACGCGAAGAACTGCTCAACGCCATGCCACCATTCCTGACCGGTGGATCCATGATCACCGTGGTGGACATGGAGCATGCGGAGTACATGCCATCGCCGCAGCGCTTCGAAGCCGGTACCCAGCGCATTGCCCAGACCCACGGTCTGGCCACGGCCGTTGCCTACCTGGATGAAATCGGCATGGGCCGGATTGCCGCCTGGGAAGAGCACCTCGGCGCGATGCTCTACGAGGGCATCTCGAAGATCGAGGGCGTGCGCGTCTTCGGCCCGGCCGATGCCAAGCGCATCGGTACAGTCCCGTTTGAAGTGATCGGCGTGCACCCGCACGACGTCGGCCAGTACCTGGATTCGCGCGGCATCGCGGTGCGCGTGGGCCACCACTGCGCGCAGCCGCTGCACCGCGCCCTGGGCGTGAATTCCACGACCCGCGCCAGCACCTACCTGTACAACACGGAAGCAGACATCAAGGCCCTGCTTGAGGCCTTGGGCTCCGTGCGCGAATACTTTGGAGTCTAAATGAACGAATTGGATCAGCTCTACCAGCAGGTCATCCTGGACCACTCGAAACGCCGGATCGGTTCGCCGCTGGTAGAGCACACCGAAGGGCTAGTGCACGGTGAATCGCATCAGCACAACCCGATCTGCGGCGACCAGATCCGGGTCCGCGTCGAGCTCGATGACCAGGACCATTTCACCTCGATGAGCTGGGAAGGAGATGGCTGCTCCATCTCCATGGCCTCGGCATCGGTGCTGGCCGAGATGCTGCCGGAACTGACCAAGGAAGAATTCCTTGGAAAGCGGGACTATTTCCGCGAGATGATGCGCTCCAAGGGAAACTTCGAGCCTGATGAGGACGTGCTGGAAGACGCCGCCGCCTTTGTCGGCGTCTCCAAGTTCCCCGCACGCGTCAAGTGCGCCATGCTCGCCTGGGTGGCCGCCGAGGTCGCCATGCATGAAGCGCGCAAGTAGCAACACAACCAAATAGATAGGGCGCCGGCTTTCACATCTGAAAGCCGGCGCCCGAGCTGTATCCTCAGCAGTTCAAAAAACTAGTTCGCTTCGTCGCCCTGCTGGTATACGTCGGGGATGCCATCCTTGTCGTCGTCACGGGTCTCCTGCTCGTGCAGGGCCTTGTAGCGGCGGTTGCGCGGAATCAGCCACAGGGCGCCGAGGATCGCGGCAAGGAACGATCCGGCGAGGATCGCTACCTTTGCGTGCTCATAGTGCGCGGACTCCAGCCCGAAGGACAATTCGGAAACCAGCAGGGAAACGGTGAAGCCGATGCCTGCCAGCAGTGTGACGCCGAAGAGATCGCCCCAGCGCGCGTCCTTGTCCAGCGAGGCCTTGGTGAATTTGGTCAGCACCCAGGTCGAGCCCATGATGCCGATCGGCTTGCCGAGCACCAGACCCAGCACGATGCCCCAGAACACCGGATCAGTGAGCAGGCCACCGCTGCCCTTATCAGGGGAAATTACAGTCACGCCTGCGGCGAAGAAGGCGAAGATCGGGATGCAGAAGCCGGAGGACAGCGGGCGGAACCGGTGTTCGAATCGTTCGGCCAGGCCGATGCCTTCGCGGCCATCGGTGCGCTTGACCGGGACGCAGAAGCCCAGGATCACACCGGCGATCGTGGCATGGATGCCAGAACCGAAGACGAAGATCCAGGTGATGATGCCCAAAGGCAGCAAGATGACCCACGCGGCCCACGCCCGCTTGGCGAAGAATTTGCCAAGGGTACGGGCAAGCACCGTGAACAGGATGATGGGGATCAGCGACAGGCCCAGGTAGGACAAGTTCAGATCGTCGGTGAACACGACGGCGATGATGACAATGGCGATCAGGTCATCGACGACAGCCAGGGTCAGCAGGAAGATGCGCAGCGCAGCAGGAAGCGCCGAGCCGATCACCGCGAGGACCGCCACGGCGAAGGCAATGTCGGTTGCCGTCGGGATGGCCCAGCCGCGCAGCAGCTCGCCGCCACCGGACATGGACGCGATGGCGACAAAGATCAACGCCGGCACCAGCACGCCGCCGAAAGCGGCGGCGACCGGAACTGCTGCAGTTTTCACATTGTGCAGATCGCCAATGACGAATTCTTTTTTCAGCTCCAAGCCGGTCAGGAAGAAGAACACCGCCAGCAGCGCATCGGCGGCCCAGTGGCCGATGGACAGATTCAGGTCCACGCCGAACAGGGTTGGACCGAAGTGGAAATCGCGCAGTGCGAAATAGGAGTCGCGCAGCGGGGTGTTGGCCCAGACCAGGGCCAGCAGGGCGCCGGCGATGAGAACCATGCCGCCGACGGTTTCCTTGCGCAGGATGTCGCCGATACGGACCGATTCGTTATAGCTGGGGCGCGAAAACAGGTTCTTGCCGGAACCCGAAGACGGAGTTTGGCTCATGCGTTTAACTCGCTTACTTCGTTAATGAATATTTCTCGCCGACCAGACTTCCCGGCACACCTGCCATCAACACTAGCGCGAACAGTGCTCCAGAGCACAAATCCCCGGACGTATTGCGAGAAATCGCACGTCCGGGGATTAAGCTGTTGCGTAACTATTCGCTAGGCCTGCTTCGAGAGCCAGGCATCGACCTGGGCTGCCTGCAAATTCAGTGCCTTGCCAAGGTATGGCTCCGCAGCCGAAGCCAGCTTGCCGCCGATGAACGGAATCGAGGAAGAAACCTTGGCATCGATGGAGAATTCGGAGGTTTCGCCCTCCGCCGTGAGCTGCTCGGTGCCGCTAACGTTCACCGGAACGCCGGCAACAGAGATCTTCACGGTGGCCGAGCGGTTGCCGGCAGCATCAGGGGCGGTCCACTGGTCCACCTGGGTGATCTCGATGGTTGCGCCAACGAACTTGCGGGCGATATCCGGGACGCGATCGGTGGGGACCGAACGAACGGTGGTCACGGTGAAGGCGCCGGCGGTGTCACCGTTCACGGAGAAGTCGGTCAGGGAACCGTTTGCCACCTTGGTCAGGTGCTCGGCAAAGCCGCGATCGCTGAGTGTTGCGATGACCTGGTCTGCAGGGTGGGCGATCTGAGTGCTTGCGTTCAATGCCATGAAAGCTAATCCCAATCTGGAAATCTAAGTGGCCGGGCAGCAAAAGTGCAGGCCCGGCGACGGACAGTATTAACCCTATCCGCAAAGGCGCATTGGGTAGGCTAGGACTGCACCCAAAACAACATATTGACGTTTCGGCCGTGGATAATCATCGACGGCCGGCGCTCGTGGTGTCATATCGGCGCACCGCCGCACGAAAGCACCGAGCCAAGCGTCTGCATGAGAGGACCCGAACCCCCATGAGCCTAAGCGGACTTCATGATTTCCTGCGCGAAGAACCTTCCTTCAGGCGCATTGGGCAAAGCGCCGCTCATGACTACCATGCACGCAGCGAAGAACTGGAAATCGCCGCCCCGCAGGGCATGCGCCCCATCCTCTCGGCGCACATCAGCCAGGCACTGAGCCGCAGCGAGCATCCGGGCGTGACGCTGATCGTCACCGCGACCGGCCGCGAGGCGGAAGAGGTCTCCAGCTCCCTGGGCGCCTTCCTCCCGGCAGGGCAAATCGCCGAATTCCCTTCGTGGGAAACCCTGCCCCATGAACGTCTTTCGCCACGCAGCGATACCGTGGGCCGCCGGCTGGAAGTGCTGCGCCGGCTGCACGACCGGGACGAGAGCCTGAATATCATCATCGCGCCAATCCGTGCTGTGCTGCAGCCCTTGGTCGCAGGCCTGGGCGAACTGCGCCCGGTGGTACTGGAACTGGACGCCGAGCCGGGATTCGACAACGTCATCAAGGACCTGGCGGCCGCCGCCTACGCCCGCGTGGACATGGTGACGCACCGCGGCGAGTTCGCTGTGCGCGGTGGCATCATTGACGTTTTCCCTCCGACGCTGGACCATCCGGTACGCATCGACTTCTTCGGCGACCAGATCGACTCGATGCGCTACTTCGCCATCGCAGACCAGCGCTCCACCGATGACCCCGGGCCTACGCGGATCATCGCCACGCCCTGCCGCGAAATGCTCATCACCCCGCAGGTGATGAGCCGGGCCGCGAACCTGAAGAACCAGTTCCCGGCCGCCCAGGAAATGCTCACCAAGATTGCCGGCGGCATCGCCGTGGAAGGCATGGAATCCCTGGCTCCGCTGCTGGTGGACAAGATGGTGCCGCTGCTCTCGCTGCTGCCCGAATCCTCCATCGCGCTGGTCATGGAACCAGAGCGGGTGCGCGCCCGAGCCCAGGACCTGAATGCCACCAACGCCGAGTTCCTGGCAGCCGCGTGGGCCTCGGCCTCGGATGGGGCCAGCGCCCCGCTGGATCTGGCCACCGCCGGGTCTGAACGCAAGCTGGCCACCGGCGACTTCGCCTCGCTGGCCGAAACGGTGGAGCACGCACGCGCCGCCAAGGTCTCCTGGTGGGCGATCACCTCACTGGGCGCCGATGACGAACTGGATCTGGGTGCCGCGACCATCCGCGTGCTGGCCCGCGAACCGCACGGCTACCAAGGCGACATCGAGGCGATGATGGAATTCATTGCCGGGCGGGTCAAGGACCAATGGCGCTTTGTCGTGGCGACCGAGGGACCGGGCCCGGCTGCCCGCCTCTCCGAGCTCTTTGCCGAATTCAAGATCCCAGCGCACCGCGTGGATGACCTGTCCGCCGAGCCAACCGCCGGTCTGATCGAGATCACCCAGGCCACCGCCGGCCGAGGGTTCGTCTTCGAGGAGCTCAAACTGGGCCTGCTCACCGAAGCAGACCTGCTGGGCCGCTCCAGCGCCTACCCTAACCGCAAGGGCCGCAAGCTCACCGTCAAGCGCAAGCGCAATGCGGTTGACCCGCTGAGCCTGGAAGCGGGGGACTTCATCGTCCACGAGCAGCACGGCATCGGCAAGTTCGTTGAGCTCATGGCCCGCAAGGTCAACGGCTCGGGCAAGGACGCCAAGCGCGAATACCTCGTGGTGGAATACGCCTCCTCCAAGCGCGGCGCGCCGGGGGACCGGCTCTTCGTCCCGATGGACCAGCTGCATATGGTCACCCGGTATGTCGGCGGCGAAGCGCCGACCCTGTCCAAGATGGGCGGCTCGGACTGGGCCAGCACCAAATCCAAGGCCCGCAAGGCGGTCAAGGAGATCGCCGGCGACCTGATCAAGCTGTACTCGGCTCGCATGGCCAGCCGCGGCCACGCTTTCGCCCAGGACACCCCGTGGCAGAACGAGCTGGAGGAAGCCTTCGCCTTCATCGAGACTCCGGATCAGCTCACCGCCATCAACGAGGTGAAGTCCGATATGGAGAAGGAAATCCCGATGGACCGGCTGATCTCCGGCGACGTGGGCTTCGGCAAAACCGAGATTGCGGTGCGCGCCGCGTTCAAGGCGGTCCAGGACTCCAAGCAGGTGGCCGTGCTGGTGCCCACCACGCTGCTGGCCTCCCAGCACTACCAGACCTTCACCGAACGCTACTCCGGGTTCCCGGTGCGCGTGAAGACGCTCTCGCGCTTCCAGACTGCCAAGGAATCCAAGGAGATCCTGGCCGGGCTGAAGGACGGCAGTGTGGATATCGTCATCGGCACCCACCGCCTGCTGAGCAAGAACGTGGAATTCAAGAATCTGGGCCTGGTGATCATCGACGAGGAACAGCGTTTCGGCGTGGAGCACAAGGAAGAGCTCAAGAAGATGCGCACGAACGTGGACGTGCTGGCGATGAGTGCCACCCCGATCCCGCGCACCTTGGAGATGTCGCTGACCGGCATCCGCGAAACCTCCACCCTGGCCACCCCGCCAGAAGAGCGGCATCCGGTGCTGACCTACGTGGGTCCGCGCAGCGACAAGCAGATTTCCGCTGCCATCAAGCGCGAGCTGATGCGCGATGGCCAGGTGTTCTTCGTGCACAACCGGGTCAGCTCCATTGAACGGGTGGCGGCCGAACTGCGCGAACTGGCTCCCGAAGCCCGCGTGGAGGTGGCCCACGGCAAGATGAGCGAATCAAGGCTTGAACGGATCATCCAGGACTTCTGGGAAAAGAAATTCGATGTGCTGGTCTCCACCACCATTATCGAAACGGGCCTGGACATTTCCAACGCGAACACGCTGATCGTCGACCGGGCGAATAATTACGGCCTGTCCCAGCTGCACCAGCTGCGCGGCCGCGTGGGCCGTGGCCGCGAGCGCGCCTACGCCTACTTCCTATGGGATGCGGAGAAGCCGCTGGGCGAGATCGCCCTGGAGCGGCTGAAGGCTGTGGCCGCGCACAACGAGCTGGGTTCGGGCTACCAGCTGGCCATGAAGGACCTGGAACTGCGTGGAGCCGGCAACCTGCTCGGCGGCGAGCAGTCCGGGCACATCGCCGGGGTGGGCTTCGATTTGTACCTGCGCCTGGTCGGCGAGGCCGTGGCCGATTACAAGGGGGAGGGCGAGGAAGAAGCCACCGAAATGAAGATCGACCTGCCGGTCAATGCCCACCTGCCGCACGATTACGTACCAGGCGAGCGGTTGCGCCTGGAAGCGTACCGCAACATTGCGCAGGCCGAGACCGACGAGGCGCTCGCCGAGGTCCGTGATGAGCTGGTGGACCGCTATGGCAAGCTGCCGGTTCCGGTGGAGAACCTGATGCGGGTGGCGGCCCTGCGCATCCGTGCGCGTGCCGTGGGACTGCATGATATCCAGCAGATCGGCAACCACATCAAGCTGGCCCCGGCAAAGATCGAGGACCTGCCTGCTTCGCGCCAGGTGCGCTTGGAACGCCTGTACCCGGGGGCTGCGAACAAGCCGGCGCTGAATTCGATCTTCATTCCGAAGCCGAAGACCTCGCCAATCGGCGGCAGGGATCTGGCCGACGGGGAGATCCTTGAATGGGCAGAGAAGCTGCTCTACGCGATCTTCGAGCCGACCCCGGCAGCGAACGACTGATGCGGCGGTCGCTGACCGCGTGGGACAGGATCCTGCCGTTTCCGGCAGGCCGCTGGCCCACGCTTGCTAGCGCTGTTCTAATCCAGCTGGCGCGCCCAGTTCGGCGGCGTAGCCGTTGATCGCCCGTGTGTAGAGCGAGGCATGGCGCGCTATGGCGCTGAGCGCCAGCTGCAGGGCTTCGGTGGGCTGGCCGGCATCGTGCAGCGCCAGAGCCAGGAATGCCTGGGCGTCGGTGAAGATCGGCGAGCCGGATGGGATCTGCCGCAACAGCTCAATGGATTGCGTGCACTGCCCGAGGTTGCGCAGCGTGCTGGCCAGCTGGAGCAGCGCTTCATCATGCTGCGGCGCGTCCAGCCCGGCGTCCAGCGCTGCCCGGTAGGGGCCAACCGCCTGTTCTTCTTCGCCCAGATAGTCGTGCAGGGAAGCGATTTCGAAGAGCACCCGCGGATCCTGCGGATCTCGGCCCTGGACAAGACCTGCCAGCTCGGTGCGCAGCTGTTCCGGGCGTTTGCCTGCGACCGAGTTCCAGAACTCTTCAATGTGTTGGTCCCATGATTCCATCCGGCCAGTCTAGGCCAAGGAAATGCGATTAAACGCCAAGAGAGGGAAACCCGGAGTCGGGTTTCCCTCTCTCGGAAAGCTCTAGCTAGTTCTGGTGGGCGTTAGCCGCGGCAACCAGATCCTCAGCCTTCTCCGCACGACCCATCAGGTGCATCGGGATGGCGAAAGCCAAGAACATCAGAGCGAAGCTGACCAGGGTCGGCCACCAGGCAACCTCAAGGGTCCAGTAGCCCAAGGTGTAAACGCCAGCCGCGAACAATACGAAGAAGATCACGAAGCTGACGATATTGCCGACAAGGCGGCCTTCACCGGAATGGGCAGTGTTCTTGCCGTTCGAGTACACTTTTTCTCCTTGGGAAACAGATGGGGGCGAATTCCTAGTAGCTGGAACCGCTTTGCTCTCCTTCTAGGATAGCAACTCCTGAGCTAGAACCTAGTCGGGTTGCGCCAGCTGCAATCATTGCCCGCGCGGTTTCAACGCTGCGCACGCCGCCCGAGGCCTTGACGCCCATCTCCGGGCCGACGGTCTTGCGCATCAGCGCCACATCTTCAACGGTTGCGCCACCGGTGGAGAAACCGGTGGATGTCTTGACGAAATCGGCGCCGGCGGCCTTGGCAGCCTCGCAGGCCAGGACCTTGGCTTCCTCGGTGAGCAGGCAGGTTTCGATGATGACCTTCAAGATGGCCCCGCCTTCATGCGCAGCCTGCGCAATGGCGAAGATCTCGTTCACCAGGGCATCGCGATCGCCACGCAGGGCGGCGGCAACGTCGATGACCATGTCGATTTCGTTGGCGCCGTCGGCAACAGCGTGCTTGGTTTCGAAGACCTTGGTGTCGGTGGCCGAAGCACCCAGCGGGAAGCCGATGACCGAGCAGGTCAGCACGTCCGAGCCTTCCAGCTCACGCGAAACGGTTGAAACCCACAAAGGGTTGACGCAAACCGACTTGAAGCCGTACTTCTTGGCCTCGTCGCAGATCTGCACCACCTGTTCGCGGGAAGCATTCTGGGCCAGCAGGGTGTGGTCGATGTAGCTGGCGATCTCGCGGGCGCTTAGTTCAGTCATCTTTTCCTCTAACAATAAAGAATTCAATCATTTCAAATGAAGGTCTCGAAGGGGTAAGCCTAGTTGGCATTCAGGTAAGCTGCCAATTCTTCCTTGATGGCCAGGACCTTCGCTGTTGCGCGTTGGCGGGCTTCGGGGACTTCGGCCGGATCATCGACCGGTTCAATGGTTTCCAAGTAGCACTTGAGTTTCGGCTCCGTTCCCGAGGGGCGCACGATCACCCGGGAACCGCAGAACGTATGCAGAACCATGGCGTTGGTCGCCGGCAGCTTCTCGGTGCCTTGGGACAGGTCGGTGACCTCGGAAACCTCGGAGCCGCCCAGGGTTGCCGGAGCGTCGTTGCGGATCTTGTCCATGAGCGCGGGGATCTGCGCCAGATCGGTGAAGCGCAGGGAGAGCTGGTCGGTGACGTGCACGCCGTGCTTGGCCGCCAGCTCATCGAGGCGGCCGGCAATGGTGCTTCCGGCTGCCTTCAATTGCGCTGCGAGATCAGCCAGGACGATGCCAGCTGAAATTCCGTCCTTGTCGCGCACCAGATCCGGGGCCACGCAGTAGCCCAGGGCTTCTTCGTAGCCGTAGCCGAGGTCCTCAACGCGGGAAATCCACTTGAAACCGGTCAAGGTTTCCTCGTGCTCGCGTCCGGCATCCTTGGCAATGGCTGCCAGCATGCGCGAGGACACGATGGAATTGGCCAGTTTCTTGCCCTCAGGCAAGGTCTTGGAAACCTGGTCTCCGAGCAACCAGCCGACCTCGTCGCCGCGCAGCATCCGCCAGCTGCCGTTATCTTGGATCGCCGCCGCGCAGCGGTCGGCATCCGGGTCATTGGCAATCACCAGATCTGCGCCCACCGTGCGGGCCAGCTCGAGCGACAGGTCGATGGCCCCGGGTTCTTCGGGGTTGGGGAACTTCACGGTAGGGAAGAGCGGATCCGGGTGCTCCTGCTCGGCAACCATGTGAACGTCGGTGAATCCGGCGTTCAGCAGGGCTTGGCGCATGGTGTGGCCGCCCACGCCATGCATGGCCGAAACCACGATCCGCAGGTTCTTGCGCGCTGGATCCTGCGGCTGGCCAGCGTCGATAATCGGGCGGATGGAAGCCAGGTAGGCTGCTTCGATGTCGCCTTCTGCGCCGGCTGCGGGGAGCACTTTCCAGCCGTTTTCGGCGCGCGGGATCTGCGCCACCGGCTGGCCGTGGTCGATCAGCGAAGCGATCTGCGCATCGATCGGGGAGACGATTTGGGCTCCGCGACCCGACTCATCGGTGATCTTCCCGCCGACATAGACCTTGTAGCCGTTGTCCCGCGGAGGGTTGTGGCTGGCCGTCACCATGATGCCGGCTTCGGCACTGAATTCGCGCACGGCCCAAGCCAGCACTGGGGTGGGCAGTGCCGAAGGCATCAGCAGCACCTCGAACCCGGCCGCGGCGAAGACGCCGGCCGAATCCTTGGCGAAGACATCCGAGTTGAACCGGGCATCGAATCCGATGACCACCTTGGGCGTGTACTGGCCATTGGCCTTCTCGGCCAGGAAGCGGGCTATGCCCGCCGCGGTGCGCATGACCACCACGCGGTTCATGCGCATCGGGCCGGCGCCCAATTCGGCGCGCAGTCCGGCTGTGCCGAATTCCAGCACGCCGCTGAAGCGGTCGGAAATGTCCTCGAAGGCCAGCGCGTCGCCGTCGTTGACGCGCTGGATGAGCAGTTGCAGTTCTTCCTGCGTTTGCGGATCGGGATCCTGGGCCGCCCATTGGCCCGCCGCGTCAAGCAACTGGATTTTCTGCGTGTGGTTCACTGATTTCCCTTCAAAGGACACTGACTGCTTGCTGTGCGCTAAGTACGCGAGGCCTAGAGCTTCGCGATGATCTGCGCCAGCAACTTGGAGATGCGCGGACCGGCTGCCTGGCCGGCTTCGATGACTTCCTCGTGGCTCAGCGGAACCGGGCTGATGCCGGCTGCCAGGTTGGTCACCAGGGACATGCCGAAGATCTCCATGCCTGCGTCGCGGGCCGCGATGGCTTCCAACGCGGTGGACATGCCGACCAGATCCGCGCCGATGGTCTTGGCGTACTGCACTTCGGCAGGGGTTTCGTAGTGCGGGCCGGTGAACTGCGCGTACACGCCCTGATCCAGTGTCGGATCAACGGAGAGCGCAATTTCGCGCAGGCGCGAGGAGTACAAGTCGGTCAGGTCGACGAAGGTCGCGCCCTCGAGTGGGGAGGTGGCCGTCAGGTTGATGTGATCCGAGATCATTACGGGGGTGCCCGGATTCCAGTCTGGATTCAGGCCGCCGCAGCCGTTGGTGAGCACCAGCTGCTCGCAGCCGGCAGCCGCCGCGGTGCGGATCGGGTGGACTACCGCGCGGACGCCGCGTCCCTCGTAGTAGTGGGTGCGGGCACCCAGGACCAGAACCCGTTTGCCGGTGGAGGTCAGGATCGAGGAGATGCTGCCCTTGTGGCCGGGTACGGCCGGGGCATGGAAGCCTGGAATTTCGGTGGCATCCAGGGTGTGGGTGGTTTCGCCGATGAGTTCGGCGGCCTGGCCCCAACCGGAGCCCAGGACCAGCGCGATGTCGTGTTTTGCGACGCCGGTCTGTTCGGCGATTGCCTGGGCAGCCTGCGCTGCCAGGACCTGTGGGTCATTTTGCATATCAGTCACGGGAAATACGCTACCGCTAGCGGGGCGCTTTGTCAGGTGAAACTAGTGCTTCAGAATCAAAATCACGTTCCGGGATTGTGCTTCGATGTGCGCAATTACCCGGCATGGTGAACAATGGTGATTGTGAGCGCAGATCGTAGGAATGAAGCAACCCGTTTAGTTATTCTCGGCGGAGGACCAGGCGGCTACGAAGCCGCCATGGGCGCAGCCCAGTTGGGTGCCAATGTCACCGTCGTGGAACGTGCAGGCATGGGCGGTTCGGCGGTGCTGACCGACGTCGTGCCTTCCAAGACCCTGATTGCCACGGCGGATGCGGTGCGCCGCGTGAAGCACGCGGAAACCTTTGGAGTTCACGTTGACGGACTCGACTCGGCCGTCACCGACTTCTCGGTGGTGAACCACCGACTGCTGGACCTTGCCAAGGAGCAGTCCTCGGATATCCGCACCACCCTTGAACGCGCCGGCGTGCGCATCGTGATCGGCGAAGGCCGCCTGCTCGACGACCACACGGTTGCGGTATCGCACCCAGATGGTTCCGAGCAGGAAATCGAAGCAGACGCCATGCTGATTGCCGTGGGTGCCCACCCGCGCGAACTGCCTACCGCCAAGCCCGATGGCGAGCGGATCTTCAACTGGACCCAGATCTACAACATGAACGAGGTGCCTGAGCACCTGATCGTTGTCGGTTCTGGCGTGACCGGTGCCGAGTTCGCTTCGGCCTACAACTTGCTCGGTGCCAAGGTCACGCTGGTTTCCTCGCGCGACCGCGTGCTGCCCGGCGAGGATGCGGACGCAGCGGGCGTGCTGGAAGACGCCTTCAAGGAAAACGGCGTCAATGTTGTTTCCCAGGCCCGCGCCGAAGGCGTGGAGCGCCAGGGCGACAAGGTACTGGTTACCTTGGCTGACGGACGCGTGCTCGAAGGCAGCCACTGCCTGGTTGCCGTGGGCGGCATCCCTAATACCGCCAACCTGGGTCTGGAAGAAGCCGGCGTGCAGCTGACCGACTCGGGTCACATCAAGGTGGATGGCGTTTCGCGCACCACCGCAACCAACATCTACGCAACCGGCGACTGCACTGGCGTATTCGCCTTGGCTTCGGTGGCAGCCATGCAGGGCCGCATTGCCGTGGCGCACCTGCTTGGCGACTCGGTCAAGCCGTTGAATCTGGATCTCGTGGCGTCCAACGTCTTCACCTCCCCGGAAATCGCTACCGTGGGTGTTACCCAGCGTGCGGTGGCTGAGGGCAAGTACCAGGCCAACATCATCAAGGTTGACCTGAACACCAACGCCCGCGCCAAGATGATGAACGTGGACCAGGGCTTCGTGAAAATCGTTTCCCGCAAGGGCTCGGGCACCGTCATCGGCGGTGTCGTGGTTGCACCGCGCGCGAGCGAGCTGATCTACTCACTGGCACTGGCAGTCCAGAACAGCCTGCACGTTGACGACGTGGCTGAAACTTTCACCGTGTACCCGTCGCTGTCGGGTTCGCTGGCTGAAGCGGCTCGCCGCCTGCACCGCCATCGGTAGGTCCTGAAGAGCTTTTCCAGGCGGCATCTGTCCTTTATTGGGGGGGCAGATGCCGCCTCTGGCATTTAACGATGCTGAACCTGCCCGAGAACGCCAGCGAAGTCCTGAAACGCGACATGTTTTCCCAACATCCGTAATACAAGATGTTGTGACTCCATTCACTTTGGCGAACGACTCTGATATAAGTGTAAAAACTGTTTTCTCAGGTCACGTCTCAATATGTGGAAGTGCATATTCGCGCTAGTAGGCCTGCGATTTGCCGATCGTGGTTCAGATTCCATTAAGCATGTGTCCAAATAATGGACATCAATATCCGAATACTGGTCACTGAGGTTTACGATTATGACAGCAAAATTGTATATCTCACTCGTACTTTCACTCTAAGGAGCAGCCTCACATGTCGCAGGCTAACCAAGCAGTGGCGCCGAAGGAAAACACCCGCGGTCGCGTGCTGTTCGCCAGCATGATTGGCACCACTGTCGAATTCTTCGACTTCTATGCCTACGCCACCGCGTCGGTTCTCGTTTTCCCAGCCCTGTTCTTCCCCAACGCTTCCACCATCAACGCGATCCTTTCCTCGTTTGCGATCTTCGGTGTGGCATTCGTGGCTCGTCCGCTGGGTTCGATCATCTTCGGCCACTACGGCGACAAGCTCGGCCGCAAGGGCACGCTGGTAGCCTCGTTGCTGCTGATGGGTATCGCTACCTTCCTGATCGGCTTCCTGCCGCCGGCTGCCGGCCACTGGACCGTATTGGCTCCGACCGCACTGGTGCTGCTGCGCTTCGCCCAAGGCCTGGCGTTGGGCGGCGAATGGTCCGGTGCGGCGCTGCTGGCCACCGAGAATGCTCCGAAGAACAAGCGCGCCATCTACGGCACGTTCCCTCAGCTGGGCGCCCCAATCGGCTTCATCATTGCAAACCTGATGTTCGTGGCCCTGCAGACCTTCTGCACTGCAGAACAGTTCATGGCCTGGGGTTGGCGCGTTCCTTTCTACTTCTCGGCAGTTATGGTGATCATTGGCCTGTGGGTACGCCTGAAGCTGGTCGAATCCTCCTCCTTCCAGAAGGTTCTGGACCAGAAGAAGGTCGTGAAGTCGCCATTCGCGGTGACCATGAAGAAGCACTGGCGGCCAACCTTGGCAGGTACCTTCATCATGCTGGCAACCTACGTGCTGTTCTACCTGATGACCTCCTTCACCCTGACCTACGGCACCCAGCCAGCCAGCGTCGAGCAGGCGACGGCTGCCGCTGAAGCCAAGGGCAAGACCTTTGACGCAACCGGCTTCGTTCCAGGCCTGGGCATTGAACGCCCAACCTTCTTGACCATGCTGATCATCGGCGTTGTCTTCTTCGGCATCTTCACCGTGGTTTCGGGCCCGTTGGCTGAGAAGTTCGGCCGCCGCAAGTTCCTGATCTGGGTCACCTCGGGCATCCTGGTCTTCGGACTGGCATGGACCTTGTTCTTCGGACCAGGCCAGGGCGCTGCCATGGCCGGTCTGATCATCGGGTTCACCCTGATGGGCCTGACCTTCGGCCCGATGGCCGCCTACCTGCCAGAGCTGTTCCCTTCGAACGTTCGCTACACCGGCTCGGCCGTTGCCTACAACCTGTCCTCGGTGATCGGCGCGGCCCCTGCCTCCTTCGTGGCTGTGGCCCTGTGGAAGGCCGGTGCCGGCAACACCTTGGGTGTTGGCCTGTACCTGGCGCTTGGTGCGGTACTGACCCTGGTTGCGCTGTTCATGACTCGCGACACCTCGGACATGGACATGGAAGAATGGGTCGAGTAATTCGACAGCTTTGCTGAGTGAACGGCTCGGCGAATCATCTGGCAATGATGATTCGCCGGGCCGTTTCCCATTGCCGCCGAGCATGGGTGAAGGCGAGATGAATGAGTGCCCCGCCCTTACAACTTCATGCACGGCATGGAAGCATGGGACACGACATGTTCCATACCGAAGGGGAGCGCTCATGCGTATCGCAGTTGCGGGAGGCACCGGTGCCATCGGCACGCTGGTGGTGGAACAGCTCAAGAATGCAGGCCACGAACCAGTGGTGCTCGCACGGTCTGCGGAATGCGACCTGACGAACCGCAGCGCGGTCGAGCAGTGGCTGGTTGACTGCCAAACGGTCATCGATGTTTCCGGAGCCAGCACCGCGAGTGCGGCGGCCTCCATGCGTTATTTCACCCAATCGACGGCCAACCTCGTCAGCGTAGGACGCGAGTCCGGGGTGCAGAACCACGTGGCGCTTTCAATCATTGGCGCAGCCACGGTGGATTCTGGCTACTACGCCGGCAAAGCGGCGCAAGAGCGGATGCTGCAAATGCTTCCCGGCGGCTACACCCTGCTGCGCACTACACAGTTCCACGAATTCATTGGTCAGAATGTCGGCCGGCTGGGCGCGGGGCCGGTGCAGATGGCGCCGAAAATGCGGATGCAGCCCATCGCAGGCAGCGAGGTGGCCGCCGCGCTCGTTGCCCTTGCCGGGGGACCCGCACAGGGTGTGGTGCTAGACCTTGCGGGACCGCAAGAGGAATACGCTCCCGACTTGATTGCCAAGTACCTGAAATCCCGCGGCAAGTCGCCAAAGATTGTTGAAGTGCCTGTTCCCGGTCCCATGGGCAAGGCAATGCGCGATGGGCGACTGCTGCCCGGCAGTTCCGCCAGGCTAGGCCACGAAACATTCGAAGCCTGGCTCGCTCGGCAGTAGCCTGGGTCTGCCCGAATTCCCACCTCTGCGTGGCCGTGACAAAACTGGCGGATTCTGCAAGCATCACATCATGGACGACAAAGAGCCTTATGTTCCTTATAACCCCACGCCTCGTGACTTTCCCGGTTTTGCTATGCCGTCTTCGGTGCCGCAGGGCATGCGGCTGGAGCTGAGCCGTTCAAGGATCAAGGATGGGCAAGACGAGAACTTTGGTGCCTGGATGGAAACGCTCAATAATCGCTACGACGAATGCGAAGCATCCTTATCCGCGCAGCGGGCCGCGCTGGAAGCAACCTTCAAGCATGTGGAAGCCGATGGTTCGGTGTGGATCTACCACCTGAGCTTGGTGGGCGAGAACGGAAGCGGGCTCGATACCGAACAAGATATCGATGCGACCCACGAAGCGGCTAGCCGCCAGGCGAAAATGCCGGGTTGGGAAGAACTTGAACCGAAGTTCCTGCTCATGCCCGATCATCTCAGGGCATCCATGGTGCACTGGGCAGAGCATGGGCAGGCGCCAGGATAGAAGCAGCGGGCTGAAAGAAGAACACCTGAGGGCCTGGACAATTCTGTCCAGGCCCTCAGGTGTTCATGGCGGGTACTACTTGGCTTCGTCGATCGACGCGATGACGGCGCCCGATGACAGGGTCTCGCCCGGAGCGATGTCCAGGCCGCTGACCACGCCATCACGGTGGGCGGTAATCGGCTGCTCCATCTTCATCGCTTCCAGCACGACAATCAGATCACCCTGGGAAACGGTGTCGCCATTCTCGACGGCAACCTTCACGATGGTGCCCTGCATTGGCGAACGCAGCTCTGCGCTGTTCGCGCCAGCGGCGCCGGCTGCCTTGCGGCCGGGCTTGCGCTTCTTCTTGCCTGCGGCCTTCTCGGCACCGTTCGAGGATACGGAGCCCAGCGACGAGGGAAGGGTGACTTCCAAGCGCTTTCCGCCAACCTCGACGGTCACGCAGGTGCGTTCTTCCTCGGCTGCCTCCTCGCCGCCCATGGGCATAGGGTGAGGCTCGATGACGGTATCGAATTCGGTTTCGATCCAGCGGGTATGGACCTTGAAGGATCCCTCTGCCGGAACGAATGACGGATCGCTCATGACTGCGCGGTGGAATGGCAGCACGGTGGCCATGCCCTCGATCTGGAATTCCTCCAAGGCGCGGCGTGAACGGGCGGCGGCGATTGCACGGGTCGGGCCGGTGACGATCAGCTTGGCGATCATCGAGTCGAAGTTCCCCGAAACGGTCTCGCCCTGCTCGATGCCCGAATCCACGCGGACGCCGGGGCCGGTGGGCAGGTTCATCTTGGTGATGGTGCCTGGGGTCGGCATGAAGTTGCGGCCGGCATCCTCGCCGTTGATGCGGAATTCGAAGGAGTGGCCGCGCAGTTCGGGGTCGCCGTAGCCCAGTTCCTCGCCGCGGGCGATGCGGAACTGCTCGTGCACTAGGTCCATGCCGGCGATCTCCTCGGAGACCGTGTGCTCGACCTGCAGGCGGGTGTTGACCTCGAGGAACGAGATCACGCCGTCCTGGCCCACGAGGAATTCGCAGGTGCCGGCGCCGGTGTAGTTTGCCTCGCGCAAGATGGCCTTGGAAGCTTCGTACAGCCGGGAGGTCTGCTCTTCGCTCAGGAACGGGGCCGGGGCTTCCTCGACCAGCTTCTGGTTGCGGCGCTGCAGCGAGCAGTCGCGGGTGGAAACGACAACCACATTGCCATGGGTATCGGCCAGGCACTGGGTCTCCACGTGGCGCGGTGCATCCAGGAAGCGTTCGATGAAGCATTCGCCGCGGCCGAAAGCCGCGACGGCTTCACGGACTGCCGAATCGTACATCTCGCCGATTTCTTCGCGGTTGCGGACAACCTTGATGCCGCGTCCGCCACCGCCGTAAGCGGCCTTGATCGCCAATGGAAGTCCGTGCTCGTCGGCGAAGGCATACACCTCGTCCGCCGAGGCCACCGGGTCCTTGGTGCCGGGCACCAGCGGAGCACCCACCTTTTCAGCGATGTGGCGGGCCTTTACCTTGTCGCCGAGCTTGTCGATGGATTCCGGCGAAGGACCGATCCAGGTCAAGCCTGCGTCGATCACGGCCTGGGCGAACTCGGCGTTCTCCGAGAGGAAGCCGTAGCCAGGGTGGATTGCGTCGGCGCCGGAGCGTTCGGCGGCGTCCAGGATCTTCTCAATGCGAAGGTACGATTCAGCGGCGGTGGTACCGCCCAGTGCGTAGGCTTCGTCAGCCAGGCGCACATGCATCGCATCGCGATCCGAGTCGGCATAGACCGCAACAGACTCGATTCCCTCGTCGCGGGCGGCACGGATAATACGCACTGCAATCTCGCCACGGTTGGCGATAAGCACCTTCGTCAATGGATTCATCATGAACCTTGTCTTTTAAAAATAGGGTTTCTCAGCTTAGAGCCTATCGTTTTTGTGGGAACTATATGTAGTTATCGCCTAAAACGAGGGTGTTAGGGTGAAATTTTTAGAGGAATCCTACAAAGCTGCCTCGCTCTATGGCTTCGTTGCACCCGCCCGATATGGCCTGCGGCCGCTACCA
The DNA here is from genome assembly GCF_008370855.1 of Glutamicibacter sp. ZJUTW. Taxonomy (NCBI): domain Bacteria; kingdom Bacillati; phylum Actinomycetota; class Actinomycetes; order Micrococcales; family Micrococcaceae; genus Glutamicibacter; species Glutamicibacter sp. ZJUTW. The sequence goes on from NZ_CP043624.1 coordinate 888,679, forward strand.
CCCGCCGGGCCATGGAGGGAACGCCGCTTTCCGCTTGCATGTCGGAGGTGCTGGCATCTGCCCTATCCGTCCTGTGCCGGTCGAACTAGGCTGTCGATACTATGAAAAACAAGGAGGCCGCCGTGGGAAACCGGAGAAAGGCGCTGTGCGCGCTGCTCGCTGCTGGAACGCTGGCACTGGCAGCCTGTTCCAGCGGGACCGGAATTCCGGCGCTGGACCGAGAACCTGGCGAAGCTGACAAGTGGCCAGGCGATAAGAGCCAGCTGGCAAACCTTGACTCGCAGTCCGTGCGTTTCCTGGTGGCAAATGGCGGTGCTGACTACTTCGCCGTCGCTTCTGCCGATAAGCAGACTGCCTGCCTCTTCAAGTTCGTCGATGGAGAAGACTCCGCTGCTGGCGGATGCGGCGGAGCAGGGGGTGCGGATGCCATTGTTGAGGTGAGTACTCCCGAAACAGCGATGATGCTGGTCCGGGCCGGAACTGACATCTCGCACTGGGAAGATGCGGGGTGGACCAGGATCCACGAGAACGTTCTCGTGTTCTAGCTGGGTGGCTGGCATGGAATTCCTGAAATGCTGATTAATCCAATCTACCTTGCGCTCTGAGGGGCCCGCCCATGCCGGAGCCGCGCCCGGGACAGGCAACTGTGGACGGGACTTCATGCCTTGGCAAACCCACGGGGCATCCAGCCAAGTCAATGTGCTTTGGATTCAGCGTGGAGCGGGCTCGGCAGCTACGCCTGCCGCTCACGGTGGCGCCTGACTGCCGCGCGATTGGCGCAGCGCACAGAGCAGTAGCGCTGGCGCCCGTTGCGCGTCACGTCCACAACCACGTTGGTGCACGGTTCCGCTTCGCAGTGCCGCAGCCGGTGCATGCCTCGGGTGGTCAGATGCAATGCCGTGCCAACGGAAAAAACGGAGCGCAGCACCTGGGGCATGCTCTGGCCGTCATCGCGATAGTGCAGGTGCCATCCCTCGTCATCATGGTCAACCAGGCGCGGATAGGCTGAAGCGCGAGCGGTCTGCGCATTGAGCAGCCGTGCCCGTTCGGCATCCGACGGTGCGTCAACGATGTCCAGCCAGTCATCCATCACTGCGCGCATTTGGACGTAGTCCGAACCAAGCCGCGGAAAGGGCATGGTCATGCCGTGCTCACGGGCGCGTCGCTCGATGCCATCGCGGTCCGCGGGCCAATCATTGGCCAGCGATGCGGCCAGCAGCACCGCATATTCTCCGTAAGGGTTGAGTTGCATAAGAAGATTACATCATGCTGGAGCCATGACTACTGCACAGCACATCCAAGCCGCTGGTTCCCGCGAAGAAACTGGTCTCCACGAGCATTGCTGGCAGACCGAATCCAGCCATCCGACGTCCACTGGAATTGTTGAATACCTCCAATGCCGCCGATGCCGGCGCCGCATCATGCGCCAGCGCGGCTTCGCCGAGGAGCAGATGCTGCTGAGCAAGGAACTGCAGGCATGAAAAAGGTGCCTTCCGCCATGCAGCGGAAGGCACCACCATCCGGCAAGAGCCGGGCTATTTCCAGAGATCCACGAGGCTGATCCCGGCCTGCGCCAGCAGGCCGCGCAGCACGAAGACATCCAAACCGACAACGTTCTGGAAGTTGCCTTCGATGGACTCGATGAAGGCCGCGGCCAGCCCATCAATGGTGAAGGCTCCGGCACAGGGCAGTGGTTCCCCGCTGGCTACGTAGGCCTCGATCTCGGCATCGCTCACGGTGGAGAAATGCACCACGGTCGACGAGACCTGGCCGCGGGCCTGGGCTGGATCGGCGGTATCGATCAGCCAATGGCCCGAGTGCAGGATGCCGGTGGCACCGCTCAGCTGCTGCCACCGTTCGCGGGCCACCTGCGCGGTGTGCGGCTTTCCGTAGGCCACGCCATCAAGCTCGAAGACCGAATCGCAACCCAGCACCACGGTGCCATCCGGCTGCCCGGCCTGCGCCACATTCTCAGCCTTGGCACGGGCCAGCAGCAAGGCGGTCTGCGCTGGCGACTGATCGCCATCGCGGTCCACCGCGGCGGCAAGCACTGCGTCTTCATCCACCTCGGATACCTGGGTGGTGAACATGATGCCGGCATCGGACAGAACTTTCTTGCGTCCCCAGGAAGCCGAAGCCAAGAGCAGCCGGGGTTCGGGATTCAGCTGTTCGCTCATACTGCCGCGTTCTCCTTGGTCTGGTCCTGGCTGGAGCCGTCTTGGGAAGCGTTGTCCTCGGATTCCAGCATTTCGTTGAGCTTCGATCCTTCCACATCAACGTCGGGCAAGATCTTGTCCAGCCACTTGGGCAGGTACCAGGCCTTGTCGCCCAGCAGGTGCATGACTGCAGGAATCAGGGTCATGCGGATGATGAACGCATCGAAGAGCACACCGAAGGCCAGCGCGAAACCGAGCGGCCGGATCATTGCCAGGTGCGAGAACACGAAGCCGGCGAAGACCGAAATCATGATCAGCGCGGCCGCGGTGACCACCGGTGCTGCCATCGAGAAGCCGGAACGGACCGCCTCCTTGGCAGGCTCGCCGTGGGCGTAGCGTTCGCGCATCGCCGAGACCAGGAAGACCTGGTAGTCCATGGCCAGGCCGAACAGGATGCCGGTGAGCAGGATCGGCAGGAAGGACAGCAGCGGACCTGGGACGTTGACATCGAACAGCGCGGAGAACCAGCCGAACTGGTAGACCATGACGCTGGCGCCGAAGGCGGCCGCGAGCGAAAGCAGGAAGCCGCCGGTAGCCAGCAGTGGAACCACTACCGAGCGGAAGACCAGCAGCAGCAGGATCAGCGACAGGCCAACCACGATGCTCAGGTATGGGACCAGCGCGGAGGTGACCTTCTCGGAGACGTCAATCTGCGCGGCAACCTGGCCGGTCAATGCAATATCGGTGCCGGTGGCTTCGGAGAACTTCGAGTAGTCTGCGCGCAGCTCGTGCACCAGCGCCTCGGTGGCTTCCGAGGACGGGCCATCGGTAGGGATCACCTGGATGGCGGCCAAGCTGCGGTCGTCGGTCATGGTGACCGGGATGGCGGCCACGACACCGTCGTATTCGCGCAGCAGGTCAGCCACGTCGAGGCTCTTCTCCTCGGCTTCGCGCTCGCTCAGCCCGGCCGGCAGGTCAGCCAGGACCAGCAGCGGGCCGTTGTAGCCCGAGCCGAACTTGTCGCTGGTCTGCTCGTAGGCCTGGAAGGCCTGCGAATCAGCAGGTTCAGCACTGCCATCGGGCAATGCGGTACGCATCTGCGTGGCCGGCAGGGCGATGGCACCCAGAACGACGACCACCAGCAAGGCCACTGGGACTGCGATCTTCGTGACCATGCGCACCCAGCGGGTGGAGACCGATTCCCTGACCTTCGGATTCTCGGCATCGGCGGCCGCCTTGTTGCGGGCCCGCTTGGATACCAACTTGTTGCCAGCCAAGGACAGCAGCGCAGGCAGCAGGGTGATGTTCAGCAGCACCGAGCACAATACGGTGAACGCGGCCGACAGGCCCAGGACGGTCAGGAACGGAAGTCCCGGGACAGCCAGTGCTGCCAGCGCAATGATCACGGTCAGGCCGGCGAAGACCACCGCGTTGCCGCTGGTTCCCACTGCGCGTGCAATCGATTCTCCGACCTCCATGCCGGACAGCAGCTGCGAGCGGTGGCGGTGGATGATGAACAGCGCGTAGTCGATGCCCACCGCCAAGCCCAGCATGAGCGCCAAGGCAGGGGTAATCGAGGCCATGTCGATCAGCGAGGAGAACGCCATGGTGGTGCCCACGCCGGCGCCCACGCCGAGGATCGCCAGCAGCAGCGGCAAGCCGGCGGCAACCAAGGTGCCGAGCATGGCCAGCAGGACGATGGCGGCGATCACCACGCCAACGATTTCCGAAGCGCCGAAGACCTGGGACATGTCCTGCATGATCTCCTTGGAGAACAGCACCTGAACCCCATTGGCCTGCGGCCCTGCAGCGATGGCCTTGATCTGCTCGCGGTCATCGGGAGTCAGGGCATCGGTCTGGACCTTGAAGCTTACCTGCGAAACTGCGGTGCTTCCGTCCTCGGAAACGAAACGCATGCCGGAGCTCGCGCCCACCTGTCGGGAAGCGAATTCCAGCTCAGCACGGCCGGACTCCAGGTCCTTCAGGCCCTGCTCGACATCCTTTTCGCCCTGCTCGAGCTCGGCGGTCTTTTCCTTGATGGTCTTTTCGCCGTCTTCAAGCTGCTTCTTGGCTGCTGCCAGTTCAGCCTTGCCTTCAAGGAACTGGGCCTTCTTGGCATCGAATTCACGCTGCCCGGCTTCCAGCTTGGCGCGGCCTTCATCGAGCTCGGCCTGGCCCTGGTTCAGCTTCGCCTTGTTGGTGGCGATTTCCTTCTTGGCTGCATCCAGCTGCGCTTTGGCTGCATCCAGCTGGGTTTCGGCGGCATCAAGCTGGCCGCGGTTGGCTTCCAGTTCCTTGTGGCCGGCCTTGGCCTGGGCCTGGCCGGCGTCGAGTTCCTTGCGCGCGGCATCAAGCTGCTTCAGGCCGGCTTCGGCGGTGGCGATCTGCTCCAGCGAGTCGGTAGCCTGCTGCTTGCCGTCGGTCGCTTCGTCGATTCCGGTTTCTGCTGCGGTTTTCGCGGCTTTCGCCTCAGCCAAGCTGCCTTCTTGCTTCGCTAGCTGCTTGGTGTATGTATCAATTTCTTCTTGGTTTCCAGCGGCCTCGGCCTCAGCCAATAGCTGCTGGGTGTTCTCTATCCGGGCAGGCAGATTCTTGATCGCCGCTTCAGCTTCGGCCAGGCCTGCCTGTGCCTCGGCCAGTCCGTCCTCGGCAGCCTTCAGACCCGCGGTGGCTTCCTTCTTGCCGTCGGACAGGTTTGCCTCGAATTCCTTGCGGGAGGAGTCGCCGAGCAGCTGGTCCATGCCAGCCTGGTATTCCTTTTCGCCCGCGGCCAGTTTGGCATCGGCGGCTTCGAGCTTCTTCTCGCCAGCCTTGAACTGTTCCCGGCCCGCGTCGTATTCGGCCTTGCCGTCCTTGTATTGGGCCAATCCGGCCTCGTACTTCGCTTCGCCAGCCTCCAGCTGCTCGCGGCCGGAGTTCAGCTCACGCTGCCCGGCATCCAGCTGTGCGCGGCTATCGGCCAGCTGCTTTTCGGCTGCGGCGATCTGCGGTTCAGCATCCTGGATTTCCTTCTGCCCGTCGAAGTACTGGGCCCAGCCTTCGGTGAGCTCCTCACGGCCATCCTTGAGCTGCACCTTGCCTTCGGCAATTTGCTCCTTGGCATCGTCCAGCTTTTTCTGGCCGTCAACCAGTTCCTGCTGCGCCTTGTCCAGCTCAGGCTGCGCCTTGTCGAGCTGTTCCTGCAATTCGAAAGGGCTCATGGCCTCGATGACCTGGGAATGCATGCCCAATTGGTCCAAGGACTCGGCGATGGCCTGCTTCTGGGTTTCATTCAGCGGCCGGTCCGAGCTTTCGCGGAACACGATGGAGCCGGAACCGCCGGCGAGATCCGGAAGTTCTTCCTTCATCCGGTCCAGGGTGCGCTGGGTTTCGGTTCCCGGAAGGGTAAAGGTATTGGACAGCTGGCCCATGAACAAGCTGGCGCACAGCCCAATGAAGATGAAGGCTGCCAGCCACATCGAAATGACGCGGTAGCGGTGCAGGTGTGCCCATCGCGCGAGGCGGTAGAGGAGGGAAGCCATGAGCTTAGATGTCCTTCATGGTGCTAGTGCTGGAAAGCGGCAAGGCCTTGAAACCCTCGTCAAGGGTTTCCATGGCCTGGGTAATCAAGGAATGGAAGACGGAAATGAGTTCGGGGGAGATGTCCATGCCGACAGTTTCGGTGGCGGGCAGACGTTCGATCCACTCGTCGAAGGCGGCTTGGCCTGCGCCGAGCAGCGCATGGGTGAAGACCCTGACGGTGAAGGTATTGGCGTGCGGATAGCGTCGGGCCACCTTCTCGATGACTTCAGTGGCGGCTGTCTGCCATTCATTCATCATGGCGGGGAAGCCGCAGTTGGCACCTTCGGTCCGCAAGAACGCACCGAAGTGAGCCACCTGTCCGAGCAGCCGCGCGACATCATCGGACTTGAGCGCTTCGATGATCGCTTCCACCAATGGCATGGAATCAGTCAGGTCGCTGATGGAATCCACCATGGTTCCCAGAACCTGATGCAGCGGATAGGAATAGACCGCATCCACCGAGGGGAAGTAGTTGAAGAGCGTTCGCCGGGAGATTCCTGCCGCCTCGGCGATCTGGGTCGCAGTGAGCGCGGTGCCAGAGCCGTGGCGGAGCAGATCCGCGACGGCTTCGACGATGGCTTGTTTCGTCGCCTGCTTGTTCAGTTCGCGGCGGGTGCCGGTACTTGGAGAAGTCACATGATTACACTACGTGCAAAGTTGCACTCTGTGCAAAAGGAGTGGGTGTGACCTTAAACAAGAAATCGGCGCACGGGCGAAAATGCCCGTGCGCCGATCATCACCAGCAATGCCTACTTGGCCGCGGCTGCCTCAGCATCTGGAGCCGAGATGCTTTCGTCGGCAAAAGGATTGCCATTGCGTGGAGCGTTGTACATGTCGATGTCCAAGATGCCCTCGCGCTTGGCGACAATGGTTGGAACCAGTGCCTGTCCCGCGACGTTCACCGCGGTGCGGCCCATGTCGATAATCGGGTCAACGGCCATCAGCAAGCCGACGCCTGCCAGTGGAAGGCCCAGGGTGGACAGGGTCAGCGTCAGCATCACGATGGCGCCGGTGGTGCCTGCGGTTGCCGCCGAGCCCAGGACGGATACCAGGGCAATCAGGAAGTAATCGGTGAGCGAGAGCTCGACGCCGAAGAACTGGGCAACGAAGATGGCGGCGATCGCCGGGTAGATGGCAGCGCAGCCGTCCATCTTGGTGGTGGCGCCCAACGGCACCGCGAAGGAAGCGTAGCCCGAAGGCACGCCGAGGTTGCGTTCGGTGACGCGCTGGGTCAATGGCAGCGTGCCAATCGACGAGCGCGAGACGAAGGCCAGCTGCACGGCTGGCCAAACGCCCGAGAAGTACTGCTTGATGGACAGGCCATGAGCACGGACCAGGACCGGGTACAGCGCGAACAGCACCAGTGCCAGGCCGACATAGATCGCTACGGTGAATTTGCCCAGCGCGCCGATGGTGTCCCAGCCGTAGGTGGCTACAGCGTTGCCGATCAGGCCAACCGTGCCGATCGGTGCAATGCGGATGATCCACCAGAGGACCTTCTGGATGATCGCCAAGATAGAAGTGGAGAACGCCAGGAAGGGTTCTGCTGCCTTTCCGACCTTGAGTGCGGCGATGCCCACAGCGATGGCAATCACCAGGATCTGCAGGACATTGAAGCTGATCGAGGTGGTGGCGGTGGCATCATCGGCAAGCTTGGTGCTGGCGCCCAGGCCCAGGAAATTGGCTGGGACCAATCCGGTGAGGAAGCCTAGCCAGTCGCCGGTCTTGCCGGTGTAGTCGTCCGGCATGTCCTGGCCGGTATTCGCTCCGGGGCGGAAAACGGTGCCGAGGACCATGCCGATGACAACGGAGACCAGAGCGGTGATGGCGAACCACAGCAGGGTCTGCCATGCGAGCCGTGCTGCATTGGTGACCTTGGCGAGGTTGGCAATCGAGGCGACAACTGCAAAGAAGATCAGCGGGATTACCGCGGTGCGCAGCAGGGCTACGTAGCTGGATCCAATGATCGACAGGGCTTCACCCAGGCCGTTGGGCTCTTCGGCGGTGCTGCCGGTGTACTTGGCCACGAGGCCCAAAAGGAGACCGACAATCAGTGCCGCAATGATCTGCGGTCCGAAACTGGTCATCCAGCGGGGAAGCTTAGATGCAGGTGCGTTAGTAGACATGCGTTCAAGATTAGGGTGCTCATCTGCTTGGGCGGCAGTCAATGTTACTGAACATGACGATATTTCGTTGTTTGTGCTTCACTGCACTCCAAAGCGGTGCCGGGGGTCACAAATCCGGCGAAACTACGCGAGAAATGAAGGGTTCCTTGGGCGCCGAAACAAAGTTCGCCATTTGGGAATTTCTGCGTGTCGTTCATTGTCTCTGGACTATTTGCCTTGACTGTGTACTGGAAAGTCAGATCACTGCACGCATCTCGGCTTCCAGTCCTATTGCCGACGCGAGCAGATTGCGCATCACAACCAGCAGCCAGGTGGCGGCGCTGCCGAATGCCACGGTGCCAGCGACCATCAAGAATACGCCGGGACCGCCGGCGCCGACGATCGCCAGCAAGTGAAATCCCAATCCCAGGACCAAGAAGGTGGCGATCGCGGATGCGCAGATGATGGTGGTGACCCAGCGCAATGAACTATTCTCGAAGATTCTCTGGCGTTGAACCTTTGACAGCAGTATCCAGATGCAGGCCAGGGCAACCTGCAGGCATATGATTCCCGCCGTCACCACCCATCGGTATGGGGTGGCCAGATAGGCAACTTCGGGATGGATGCTGACGGACTCTGCGATAAGCAGCGGCAAAATCAGCGTCTGGGCCGAGAGTGCGCCGAGGAAGATAGCGATCAGCGAAGCCCGAAGCAGAGCAATGGCAGAATTCGTCATACGATTGATTATCAATCATAATCTATCGATTATCAATAAGATCTGTCGAGTGTATCGCGATTTCACGCTACTGGACTCCGTGATTCGGGGCGGTGATCTCGCACGCAGGGCCTGCCAGCCTTGACCTGTCGGTGTCTTGTGGAAACGTAGGAGCCAGCAAAGCGGTGCGAATTTATTGCCGTGGTCCATTCCGGAGCGGAAAGAAGGAAACTAATGCGCGTATACATCACGAGTGTCTTCGTCGATGACCAGGCGAAAGCCAAGGCGTTCTATACCGAGGTGCTGGGCTTCAAGGTGAAACACGACATTCCCGTCGGGGAGTACAGCTGGCTGTCCCTCGTCGCTGCCGACCAGGAGGATGGTCCTGAAGTCCTCCTCGAGCCGGCGGCGCATCCAGCTGTCGGGCCATATCGCGCGGCCCTGAAAGCCGATGGCATCCCCGCAACGTCTTTTGCCGTTGATGATGTCCAGGCGGAATTCGAGCGCTTGGGCTCATTGGGAGTGGAGTTCACCCAGGAGCCAATGGACGCAGGTCCCGTGATGGTGGCGACCTTTGATGACACCTGCGGCAATCTGATCCAGATTTCCAGCTACAAGGCGTAATGCAAATTGGCGGCCCTGCAGTCTTGCAGGGCCGCCAATTCGCATTGCTGGAAGCTACTTGACCAGTGCGCGCTTCAGGGTATCCAGGCCCACTGAACCGAGCTGCAATGCCGCGGTGTGGAAATCCTTGAGCGAGAAGTTCTCGCCCTGGGCCGCTGCGAGATCATCGCGGATCTGCTCCCAGAGTCGCTGGCCGATCTTGTAGGACGGGGCCTGGCCCGGCCAACCGAGGTAGCGGTTGTACTCGAAGTCCAGCTGCCCCTTAGACATGTCCAGATTCTTCTCGAGGAACTCGTAGCCGTTTTCGGCATTCCAGGTGCCGGAGCCCCACTGCGCGGGGACTTCCAAGCCCAAATGGACACCGATGTCGAAGACCACGCGAGCTGCACGCAGGCGCTGCGCGTCAAGCATGCCCATGTGGTCGCCTGGGTCGTCGAGGTAGCCCAGCTGGTGCATGAGACGCTCGGAATACAGTGCCCAGCCTTCGCCGTGGCCGGAAACCCAGCACATCAATCGGCGCCAGCTGTTCAGCGTAGCTGCCTGCATCTGCGCGGTGCCAATCTGCAGGTGATGGCCCGGCACGCCTTCGTGGTACACGGTGGTCAGTTCGGCCCACGTGGTGAATTCATCTTCTCCCGGCGGAACCGACCACCACATCCGGCCCGGACGGCTGAAGTCTTCCGACGGTCCGGTGTAGTACACGCCGCCATCCTGGGTGGGCGCAATCATGCACTCGATGCGGTCCATGGGTGCCGGGATCTCGAAATGCGTGCCCGACAAATCGGCCATGGCCTGATCCGCCTTGCCCTGCATCCAATCGCGCAAGGCGTCGGTGCCTTTCAGCTTTCGTGCCGGATCCTCGTTGAGGATCCTCTTGGCTTCCTCAATCGTGGCGCCCGGCTTGATCTGCTCGGCGACGCGCTGCTGCTCGGCGATGATGGCATCGAGCTCGCCAACTCCCCAGGCATAGGTCTCTTCCAGGTCCACTGTTGCGCCCAGGAAGCGGCGGGACATCAGCGAATAGTACTCCCGGCCCACCGCGTCTTCGGCTGGTGCCCGCGGCAGGAGTTCATCTTGCAGGTAGGTGGTGAGCTTGCGGTAGGCCGTCTTTGCGGCGTCTGCACCGGCTTGAAGCTGTTCCTGCAATGCGGCATCCACCGTGGTGCCGGAGACGGCCAGCTGGTCGAAGAAGCCGCCGTCCTTGGCGTAGTCGGTGGTTTGCGTGATCACAATGGAGACCTGTCGCTGTGCGGCGACCAAGCCGTTCGAGGCGGAATCTCGCAGGGACGCAATGTAGCCGTCAATCGCGGCAGGGATGTTCGACATCCGCTGGGCGATGAAGGCATAATCCGCGGAGGTATCCTGCGGCATCAAATCGATGATCGAGCGGATTTCCTGTGCCGCGCTGGCAATATTGTTCAGTTCGGTGCGCCCGGTGAACAGGATTTCCAATTGCAGGCTCAATCGCTCGGTCATCGCATCGAGGGAGACCTCGTCAATGGCGTCGACCGGGGTGGCGTTGGCCAATGCGCCCAAGGTCTCGCGCAGCAAGCTGATCATCTGGGTCGTGCCGGCAGGGGAATAGTCGCCGTAGGCGGTTTCGTAACCCGGCATGCCAAGGGAAACTCCCCACTCCGGGGTCAGTTCAAGGGATTTGGCGAAGAAATCTTCGGCGATCTGGTCGATGGCCGAGGGATCGCGGTGCGGTGCGGGGGATGTCATGTAGCTAACAGTAGTTGATATGAAAGATTTGTTGAAGACTTTTCCGCGGGTTCATTCTCTATTACTTATCCCTCGCCCAAGCTGGCATTCAAAGGGTGAGGGCTGCATCGCTAGAGTTGCCAGCGATGGATGTGTGTGTGCAACACCTTGGAAAGCAGTGATCCGCGGTAAGCCATGAACGGCCTTCCGGATTGTGTTGCGTTGCCGAACCGCCTAGTCAGCATGCATGGGGAGAACTCTCCATGGCGATGGTTTTGTCAGTTCGTTAGAATTGGAGGGCGACGAATCTGATTTTGGGGAATAAGGCCGGATTCCAGCGCGCACTCGTACCAGCAAAACAAGGACTGACCTCTAGATGGCAAAAGCCGCTTCGACCGGATGGACCGGACTGCTCAAAAGCACCGGCTTCAAGGTGACTGCTATTCCAGTGGTGGCGGCGCTTGCCGTAACCGGTGCCATTATCTATCCGGGCTTCGAAACCGCTGACGTGGAACTGAACGACGGCGGCGTCTGGGTGGTGAATCAGTCCGAAGGCAAAATCGGGCATGTCAACTACCAGTCGCGCACCATTGACGGCGGCGTCGCCACCCCTCTGGCCAACTACGACCTGGTCCAGCATGAGGAAAGCGTGCTGGTGCGCAACATTGAACAGGCATCATTGACCACCATCGACCCCGCGATGGTGCAATTCGCCGGCGACAACAACCTGCCTGCCAACTCGTCCTTCTCTTTCGGCGCCTCAGTTGTTGCAGTTACCGACGCAGAACACGGTACCGTCCATGCCAGCAATCTCGAGCAGATCGCGGAATTCAAAGGCGAAGGCGCCGAACCGCTGATCGAATCCAAGGGCGAAGTCGCCGCCGTGGTTGGCGCCGATGACACCATCTGGGCCGCAGACATTGGCGCCGGAACCCTGTCCAGCTTCACCCTGGACGACGAGGGAACAGCCGAGCTCGGCGAGGAAATCGAAATTCCCGAACTGGCCGAAATGAAGAAGCCGCAGCTCTCGGCCGTGGGCAAGGTCGGCGTGGTCTTCGACGATGCCAGCGGCCAGCTGGTCACCTCCGAAGGCGGCTCCGCGATCCTGGAGAACCCGGCCAACGCCAAAATCCAGTCCCCGGGTCCGGAAGCCGAGAGCATTGCCGTCGCACTGGACCAGTCGCTGGCAACGGTGAGCTTGTCCGGCAAAGACACCAACTACGAGCAGCTGGAAACCGCAGGCACCCCGATCCAGCCGGTGCGCGTCGGATCCTGCACCTACGCGGCCTGGCAGACCAGCGGCGAGTACCTTCGCTTCTGCGACAACCCGGCCGATAACCAGAACACCAGAATCCCGGAAATGACCGAGGGCGCTGAACTGGCATTCCGCGTCAACCGCGACGTGGTCGTGTTGAACGATGTGCATTCGGGACAGGTCTGGCTGGCCAATGAAGGCATGGAAATCGTCAGCAACTGGAGCGATCTGGAACCGCCTGCCGGCGAGGGCGAGGCCAAGGAAGAAGAAACCAAGGAAATCACCGACGCCATCGAGCTGCCCAACCGCACCGAAGAAAACAAGAAGCCGATTGCCGAAGACGACACCTATTCGGTGCGCCCCGGCCGCACCACCTTGCTCCCGGTGCTCTATAACGACGTGGACCCGGACGGCGACTTGCTGACTGCCAACCTGGAGGGCGCTGCGCCTTCGATCGGAGCCGTGCAGCCGGTCCATGACGGCACCGGATTCCAGATTGTGGTTCCCGAGGACGCCAAGGGCGGGGCGAGCTTCGCCTACACCACCAAGGACGGCCGCGGGGGACAGGACACCGCTCGGGTCAAGCTGAACGTGGTGGATGAAGACACCAACAAGGCCCCGGAACAGCAGCGCACCACCGTGCTGCGCGTGCAGCAGGGCGAATCGGTCAGCCACAACGTGCTCACCGACTGGACCGACGCGGAAGGCGATGACCTGCGCCTGCTCGGCGGCACCTCCGAGGGCGATGACGTGATCCGGGTCCAGCCCGATGGCACCCTGACCTTCCAGGACGATGGAAAGAAGCTGGGCCAGAAGGAATTGGCCATCCAGGTCTCCGACGGCCAGGAAGGCACCAAGGGCCGGGTGCTGATCGAGGTCCTGGCCGACTCCGTGGTCAAGCCGGTGACCGCCACCGACCACGTGGTGGCCACCATCAATGAATCCGCCAGCTTCACACCGCTGGAGAATGACACGGACCCCACCGGAGAAGGACTGCGCCTGGCCGGCGTGGACGATGTGCCCGGACTGGAACTGAAGACCAATGCGCAGACCGGAACCGTGACCGCCCGCGCCGAACGGGCCGGTACCTACTACGTCGAATACATGGCCACCAACGGCCCGGCCAGCGCCCCCGGCCTGGCCCGCATCGACATCAAGAAGCCGGAGGAAAAGGCCGAGGACCCGATCGCTGTCCGCGATGTAGCCCTGCTGCCTGCCGGCCAGGATGTGCTGGTCAACGTGCTGGGCAACGACACCGACCCGGCCGGCGGCGTGCTGGTGGTCACCGGCGTGCAGACCGCCAGCGACAAGCCATTCTCCACCTCGGTGGAACGCAATACGTTCGTGCGCATCACCGACGTGCGCGGCCTCACCGACCCCACCACCATCAGCTACACCGTCTCCAACGGCTCCCGCGAAGCGACCGGCTCCATCCGGGTGATCCCGATTCCGGCCCCGCCGCGCATGGATCCGCCGCAGGCCAACCCCGACACCGTCACCGTCCGCGAAAACGACGTGGCCACCGTCAAGGTCCTGGAAAACGACATCCACCCCAACGGCGGAGAGCTGATCCTGCGCCCGGATCTGGAAGAAGCCGATGACCTGGGCGAGGGATCCTTGATCTCGGTCGCCGATGAGACGATCCGCTTCCGTGCCGGCGACTTCGGCGGCAAGGCCAAGCAGGTGTCCGCGGTCTACACCGTGGCCGGACCCGACGGCCAGGAAACCAGCGCCAGCGTCACCTTCAACGTGCTGCCCGAAGCGGAAGCCAACGACCTGGAGAAGAACAGCCCGCCGAACCCTGAACCGGTCACCGGGCGCGTGTTCGCCGGATCCAGCACCAACGTGCTGGTCCCGATTGACGCCATCGACCCCGATGGCGACTCGGTGTCCCTCGTGCAATTCGGCGATTCGCCGCGCATGGGCACCGCGAAGATCCGCGGGGCCTCCATCGACTACACGGCTAATCCCGATGCCTCGGGCACCGACGAATTCAGCTACGTGGTGGAAGACCGCCTGGGTGCCCGCGCCACCGGCACGATCAAGATCGGTGTGGCGCCGCTGGCCGAATCCAATAATTCCCCGGTAGCGGTCAACGATTTCCTGACCGTGCGCCCGGACCGCCCGGTCGCCGTGGACGTGATGGACAACGACACCGACCCGGACGGCGACCCGATCGCCTTGATGAGCGAGGTCTCCACCGAATCCAGCACTGAAGTGGAAGTCGTTGACGGCCGCGTCACCCTCACCTCGCCTCCGGAAGACGGCAACGTGTCGATCCGCTACATGATTTCCGATGGCCGCGGCGGCACCGCGGCGGGCACGCTGAGCGTCAAGTCCGATCCCGAGGCGCAGCTGCTCGCCCCGATTGCCCGCGACGACCGTGTGTCGCTCGAAGAAGTCATTGCCGATGAGCAGGTGACCGTCGATATCCTGCGCAACGACGAGGACCCGGACGGCAGCTCCAGCGAACTTGAAATCAGCCTGCCGGATAACCCGTCCACCGCCCAGGTGACCGAGGACGGCCTGGTGGTCACCGCCACCGAAGAGGCGCAGATCATCGCCTACACCCTGACCGACCCGGACGAACTGACCTCAACTGCTTTCGTCCACGTGCCGGGCACCGCCGGAGCCCGGCCGATCCTGCGCAGCGGGCTGAACCTGCAGGTCCAGGCGGGAGAAGTCCTGCCGCTGAACTTGGAAGACCTGGTCCTCGTGCGCGATGGCCGCACCCCGCGCCTGACCACCGAGGAATCGGTGACCTCGATGCCGCAGAACGACGGCGAACTGGTCAAGTCCGCCACCGAGCTGTCCTTCCGCGCCCCGGTTGACTTCGACGGCTCGGCGACCGTCAGCTTCGAAGTCACCGACGGCACCGGCCCCGACGATGAAAAGGGGCTGAAGTCCAAGCTGACCCTGCCGATCAACGTCACCCCGGCGCCGCGCCAGAACGATTCCGAGGAACGCCAGAACCAGAACGAGGAAGGCCAGCCGGAAGAGGACGAGCCTGAGGAAGAGGAAGAAGAAGAGGAGCAGCCCGACGAGGAGAACTTCGCTCCGACCCTGCAGGCCAATTCCCTGGCCGTGGGCCAGGGCGAGGAGCCTGCCTTCCTGGACCTGCGCATGGCCGCCGGCGATGCCAATGAAGAGGACGTCCCGAACCTGAAGTTCGCCATTGCCTCGGTGGACATCCAGGGCGTGACGGCCGAACTGGTCGAGGGGCACAACCTGAAGGTCAGCGCCGAAGCATCGACCCCGAAGGGCACCACCGGCAGCGTGACCGTCACGGTCAGCGACGGCGTCAACCCGCCGGTCCCGGCCGCCATGGCCATTACCGTCACCGGCTCGGTGCGCGAGCTGCCGGTAGCCGTGGCCGACAACGTCCCCGATGCCGCCCAGGGCAAGACCGAAGTGGTTGATGTGCTGGCCAATGACCACAACCCGTACGCGGATGAAGGTCCGCTGCGCCTGATCAACGCCCGCGCCCTGGAAGACACCGGGACGGTGGAAAAGCGCGGCGACCAGGTGGCAATTACCCCGAACGACGACTTCGTGGGCACCATGCGGGTGGAATACACCATTGGCGATGTCACCGAAGACGTGGCACGCAACGTCATCGGCACCGTGACGCTGAACGTCAAGGGCGCCCCGGAAGCCCCGGGACTGCCTCGCGTCCAGTCCACCGGCGACCAGAAGGTCGTGCTGCAGTGGGATCCACCGGCAAATAACGGCTCGGACATCACCGGCTACACCGTGCGCGGCGGCGGGCACACCCAGAAGTGCGCCACCACCACCTGCACCATCACCCCGCTGGCCAACGACACCGTGTACAACTTCACCGTCACCGCCACCAACGAGATCGGCGAATCCCCGGCCTCGGCGCAATCGGCCGACGCCCGTCCGGACGTGGAACCCGAGCAGCCGGCCGCCCCCACCGGCACTGACGGCGACCAGCAGGCCGCCTTCAAGTGGACCGCCCCGGTCAGCCGGGGTTCGGCCATCCAGAGCTACACCCTGGAGATTTCCCCGGCACCGGCCAACGGCGTCACCCAGGTCACCGGCATCACCGGCACCTCCTACACCTGGAAGGGTCTGAAGAACGGCACCGACTACCAGGTGCGCGTGCGCGCGGTGAACAAGGCCTCCAAGCCATCGGCCTTCAGCGCCTACTCGGCAGCGGTCACCCCGGCAGGCAAGCCATTCAAGCCAGCGGCGCCTACCGCGGCCCGCAAGGACTCCGCGGTGGATGGCGGCGTGGTCAACGTGGCATGGAACGCCCCGGGCACCAACGGCGCGCCGATCACCGGCTACACCCTGCGCGTCTTCAAGTCCGGCACCCTGGAGAAGACCATCGGCTCGATTCCCGCCAACCAGACCAGCCAGTCGGTCACCGGCCTGAGCACCTCCGGTTCCTACACCTTCACCATTGCCGCCACCAACCGCAAGGGCAGCTCGGAACAGAGCTCCAAGTCGGTGGCGGTGACCCCGTACGGACGGCCCAAGGCAGTGTCCAGCGTGAGCGCCAAGGCCACCGGAGCCAACCGCAAGGTGCGGCTGGACTTCCAGGCCCCTGCCGCGAACGGATCGAAGATCACCGGATACCAGTACTCCACTGACGGCGGAGGATGGAACTCCTTCGGCGGACCGGGCTCGGTGATCGACACCGGTTCCAACGGCACCGCGCACACCTGGCGCGTGCGCGCCTTGAATGCCGCCGGCGCAGGCACCGCCAGCCCGGCCAGCAACAAGACCAGCGCCTACGGTCCGCTGCGCGACAACGCGAAGATTTCTTCCTCGCATGGCAACGACTGGATCTCCTTCAGCTGGAATACGGCTGCCGGGGAATCCAATGGGCGCAAGGTCACCCAGACGGTGAAGATCGGCGGCAACAGCACCAAGAACGACGGCTCGCAGAAGGTCACCGGCCTGGGCTACTCCACCAGCCGCACCATCAAGATCGTGGCAACGGACACCGAAGGCCAATCCAGGTCATGGTCCAAGACGGAGAAGACCAACCCGAAGCCGGCGCGTTCGGTGAAGCTGTCCGAGGGGCCGATGTACAACGGCTACTCGAACTCGACCTGCCCGCCGAACTGCTACAAGTACCACGTGGAGCTCTACAACTTCGCCCCGGGAACCCACACCTACCTGGCCCAGTGCTACCACTCCGGCGGGATGTTCTCGGATAACTACGTGACCTTCAACGTCAACGGCAATGGCCGGGCCTCGAAGGACCTGCCATGCGTGATCGAGCCGGGATACTCCCAGCCGTACTTCGCACGCATCGACGGCACCGAATCCGACCACGTTAATTTCAGATAAGCGCGGCATCGACCGGGCATCAAGACGTACAGAAAGAACAAACACTGCCATGACCATGAGCACCGAGCAGGCCAACTGGTTCTGCGATACCTTCGCCAAATTGGTGTCCAACGTCGGCCAGTCCGTGCTGGGCAAGGAGCAGACCATCAAGCTGGTGCTCACCGCCATGCTCAGCGAAGGGCACGTGCTGCTCGAAGACGCACCGGGCACCGGCAAGACCATGCTGGCCCGTTCGCTGGCCGCCACCGTGCGCGGCAGCAACTCGCGCATCCAGTTCACCCCGGACCTGCTGCCCTCGGACGTCACCGGCATCACCATCTACGACCAGCGCAGCGGCCAATTCGACTTCCACCACGGGCCGATCTTCGCCAACCTCGTGCTGGCCGACGAGATCAACCGCGCCTCGCCCAAGACCCAGTCGGCGCTGCTGGAAGTCATGGAAGAAGGCCGGGTGACCGTCGATGGCACCACCTACCCGCAGGCCCGCCCGTTCATGGTCATCGCCACCCAGAACCCGATCGAGCAGGCAGGCACCTACCGGCTGCCCGAAGCGCAGCTGGACCGCTTCCTGATCAAGACCTCCATCGGCTACCCCGACCGCGAGGCCACCGTGGCGCTGCTCTCGGGCAGCACCCAGCGCGACCGCTCGGCCGCGCTGAACGCCATCATCACCACCGAAGCAGTGGTGGAAATGGCCGAGCTGGCCACCGCCGTGCACGTGGACACCGCCGTGCTGGAATACGTTGCAGCCCTGTGCGAAGCGACCCGCGACTCCGCCGACACCCGGCTGGGCGTCTCGGTGCGCGGCGCCCTGGCGATGGTGCGCGCGGCCAAGGTCTGGGCCGCCAGCCAGGGCCGCAACTACGTGCTGCCCGATGACATCAAGGAATTGGCGCCGCATGTCTTCACCCACCGCCTGGTGCTTGACCCGGAAGCCGAGTTCACCGGCACCACCGCCGAGCAGGTCATCGCCTCGGTGCTGCGCAAGGTCCCGGCCCCGACCCGCCGTGGCGACGAGGACTCCGCCGAAGCCGAGAGCAAGGACCAGGACGAGCATTAATGAGCCGACGAGCTAAGCGTCCTGCACGGAACAGCAAGCTGAATCGCGGGGCCGAGAAGTCGCTGACCATGGCCAGCGAGGCCATAGCGGTGCTGCGCGACTACCTGGACCCTGCCACGGCACGGGCCAGGGAACTGTCCACCCGGTACCTCGCACCGATCGCCACGGTCATCTCCCCGCTGGGCTTCGTGCTGCTGGGCACCGCGGTGCTGCTGTGGATCCTGGGCGCCAACTTCGGCTGGCAGGAAGCCCTGCTGGGTGCCTTCATGGCCACCGTGCTGCTGCTCGCCTCGGTGGGTTTCGTCCTGGGTCGCAACGACTTCAGCGTCGACCTGGATCTGCACCGCACCCGCGTGGCAGTGGGGGACCGTGCCGTGGGAGCCATGCAGGTAGCCAACAAGGCTTCGCGCAGCTCGGCACCGGTGATGATGGAACTTCCGGTGGGCCACGGCGCCGCCCAGTTCCGGATCCCGCGTCTGGAACCGCAGCAAACGCATGAGGACCTGTTCACCATCCCCACCCAGCGCCGCCAAGTGCTCGATGTGGGCCCGGTCCGCTCGGTCCGCCAGGACCCCTTTGCGATCCTGCGCCGGCAGGTGAAATGGACCGAAAGCTACGAGCTGTTCATCCATCCGCGCACCACCGCATTGGATGGCTCCTCGGCCGGGTTCATCCGTGATTTGGAAGGCATGCCCACCTCCGACCTCTCGAATTCCGACGTGTCCTTCCACGCACTGCGCGAATACCAGTCGGGAGATGACCGCCGGCACATCCACTGGAAATCCACGGCCCGCACCGGAGAGCTGATGGTCCGCCAGTTCGAAGAGACCCGGCGCTCGCACCTGGCCCTGTCGCTGAGCACCAACCTGGACGAGTACGCCGAGGCGCACGCCGAGGAGGATTTCGAATTGGCCATCTCGGTGGCGGCCTCCATCGGCCAGCAGGCCGTGGCCGAACAGCGCAAGCTGGCCATCCTGACCCAGCAGGGCCCGGTGCGCACCGGCAGCGGCCGGCAGATGATGGACGGGCTGACCCGCATCGAGGCGGCCACCGGCCAGCGCGAGAACCTGGTGGACGTGGTGCGCCACACCGCTGGCACGGTGCCCGGCGCCTCGGTGATTTTCTTCCTCACCGGCACCAGAACCAGCGCCAAATCGCTGCGCGAGGCATGGATGCACGTGCCGGCCGGCGTGCGCGCCATCGCCATCCGCTGCGAAACCGGGATTGAACCTTCGCGCTCGAATATTGGCGAGCTGACCGTATTGAGCCTCGGCAAGCTGGAAGAACTCGGCGTGATGCTGCGAAAGGCCGTGGCATGAAACAGACGATTCCCCTCTGGCGCTATGGCGTCGACGCGGCCTGCCTCGCCCTGGCCCTGGTGCTTGGCGCGCTGGGTCTGCTGGAAGCCTACGGCGCGAGCCTGAACTTCATCCTCGCTGCTGTTGGCGGACTGGTTGCCGGCCTGGCCTTGGCCTGGGCCAATGTGCATTTCAAGCTGGGCACCTGGCGGACCCTGGGCCTGTTCGCGCTGCTGTACCTCGTGCTTGGCACGCCGTTGGCGACCCCGCGCGAGGCAGCCTTTGGCCTCCTGCCCACCGGCCAATCCCTGCGCACCTTGCTGACCGGCCTGGTCTTCAGCTGGAAAGACATGCTCACCGTGGCGCCACCTGTAGGTTCCTACGGGGGCGTGCTGATAGTGGCCTTCCTGTCCGCTCTGCTCACCGCGCTGCTGGCCGGCTTGGCCGCCTGGCATTTGCGCTCGCCGTATTGGACGCTGCTGCCGCTATTGGCAATGTTCGTGCTCGGCATTGTCTTCGGCACCCGCGATGTGCCGATGCCCGTCGCCCGCGGCGTCGCCTTCATCGCGGTGCTGGTCGGCTGGCTTGCCTGGCGGCGCTTCATCGATACGCGTGTTTCCGGCGGATTCAGTTCGCTGAACCACGAGCAGCTAGACTCCCAGGGTTCCAAGCAGCTGCTGCTGCGCCGCGTGATTGCCGGAACCCTGGTGCTGGCCGGTGCCGGCGTCGCGACCGCGGCGGCCACGCCGCTGCTGGCCCCGGAAACCCCACGCCAGGTGCTGCGCGATGCACTGGAACCGCCGGTGGACCTCTATGACTACCCAAGCCCCCTGACGCGTTTCCGCAAATATGTGAAAACGATGGCTGACGACACCCTGATGACCGTCAAGGGCCTGCCCAAGGACGAGCGCATCCGCCTGGCCGCCCTGGATTCCTACAACGGCATGGTCATCAACGTGGATCCGTCCGCGGGTGGCAGTTTCGCCCCGGTGGGCGATGCCAGCGATATCCGTTCGGCCGACACGGTGGAAGGCCGCGAAGCCGCCGAGCTTGAATTCTCGATCAAGGACTATCAAGGCGTGTGGGTTCCGTCCGGTGGCAAGCTGCTGGGCATGGAACTGACCGGCGGGCGTGAAGATGAACTGGCCCGTTCGCTGTTCTACAGCGATTCCTCCGAGAGCGCGCTGAGCTCCATCGGGCTGGCGGAGGGCGATGCCTACACGGCCAAGGTGCTGTTCCCGGCCAAGCCCAGCGATGAGCAGCTCAACGAACTGGACTTGGCGCAGTTCCGTATGCCTGAGCTGGCCAATGTGCCAGCCATTGCCGGAGCGAAAGCCGCTGAATTCACCGGATCGGGCCGCGGGGACCTGGAGCGTGTGCGGAGCATCGAAGCGATGCTCTCCGGAACCGGGTTCTTCTCCAACGGCACCGAGGGACAGGTGCCCTCGCTGTCCGGGCACGGCGCGGGACGCATCACCAGCCTGCTCGATGCCGAGCAGATGATTGGCGATGACGAGCAGTATGCTGTTGCGATGGCGCTGATGGCCCGCGAGCAGGGGATTCCTGCGCGCGTGGTCATGGGCTTCTATCCCGAGGAGTACGCGCCTGAAAAGGCGGTCGAGATCAAGGGCTCCGATGTCCACGCCTGGGTGGAGATCGCCTTTGAAGATGTGGGCTGGGTGGCTTTCAACCCGACCCCGAACGAGGATGAGCAGCCGACCCCTCCGGAACAGGAACCCAAGGCCGTGCCGCAGCCGCAGGTGCTGCAGCCTCCGCCGCCGGCGCAGGAAGAAGCCGACTTGCCGCCGCAAACCGCACCGGAGCCGCAGGAAGTGGAAGAGGAACCTGAAACCTTCTGGGAGCGCTGGGGGCAGGTCATCATCGTTGTCGGCATTTCGCTGGGGTCGCTGCTGCTCCTGCTTTCGCCGCTGCTGCTGATTGCCCTGCTGAAGCTGCGCCGCCGCGAGAAGCGGGCGAAGTCCGGCAGCACAGGGGACCGCATGAGCGGCGGCTGGCAGGAACTGCTCAGCCATGCCACGGATCACCGTATCGCTACGGCCAACGGCGCGACCCGGCGGGAAAGCGCGAGCGTGCTGGCCGCCGGCTTCCCGGCGCTGTCCGATCCGGTGCGCTCCCTGGCGCAGCGTGCGGACGCGGCGAACTTCTCCCATGAGCAGCCGACCGAGGAACAGGTGCGGAAGTATTGGGAAGATGTCATTGCGCATACCCGGAAGATGCAGGAACCGCTGGGATTCTTCGGCAAGATGCGCGTGAAGTACTCCCCACGATCCCTGATACATGAGCTGGCTGCGAAGACAGCCAAGACGGCACGAATACTGCAACAGAAAAACCGGAGGAAGCCATGGCGGTAAAGATGGATCTGGTCGATGCCCGAACTACCCAGCGGCTGCTCGCATGGCTGATCGACTTCCTGCCGGTGCTGGTCCTGTCGGTGATTTTCCTGCCGATGATCGCCTCCAAGATGGTGGCCTCGCTGAGCGCTCCGCAGCTTGCGGGCGAAATCGCCGGAACAAATATCCTGTACAGCGTCCTCGCACTGGCCTACACGGTGTTCTTGTGGTGGTGGGAAGCTACCTCGGGCAAGACCCTGGGCAATGTGCTCCTCGGGCTGCGCACCACCACCCTCAAGGGCGAGCGCCCGGGCTGGGGCAAAACCATCATCCGCCGCTTGCTGATCGCTGTGGCAGGCATCGTCCCGATTCTTGGATCGGTGCTGATGGTCATCTCCAATCACTTCGATGCGAACGGCAAGAAGCAGGGCTGGCATGACAAGATGGCCGGGACGCTGGTGCTGGATATCAAGACTGGACGTGACCCGCTGACCACCGGGGGCGCCGCAGGGCCGCAGTCCTTCGCGCCTCCGCAGCAGTATGCTCCGGGCCGGCGCTTTGTGGGGGAGCCGGACGATGCGCAGGGCACTTCTGGTGGAGTCATCGATTCGGTGCCAGGTGCTGTGCGCGCCGCTGCCCCCGAAGCGCAGGAATCGGTTCGTCCCCGTCCCTCCGCACGGCCCAAGCCGGAAGCGAAGATCGTTGAGGTTCCCTCCACCGAGGCCGCAGCTGATCCGGATGAAGACCTCGGTCATACGCAAATTCGTCCGCAATCCCCGGATGCCGTGCATCTGCTCTTCGACGATAGCCAGTGCCTCGACCTGGCCGGCAGCATCCTGATCGGGCGCAACCCCTCGTACTCGGATGGCGATGTGGGTGTCCACCTGGTTGCACTGGATGATCCGGACCGCACGGTCTCCAAAACGCATCTGCTGATCCAGCCAGGCGTTGGCAGCGTCTGGGTGACCGACCGGGATTCGGGCAACGGCTCGTGCATTGTCGACGAGGACGGGAACGTGCGCGAACTTGTTCCGGGCAAGCCGGAGCAGGCAATGATTGGCCATACCGTGTACTTTGGCGACCGCTATTTCCAGGTGGAACGTCCGTGACAGATCTCAACCCTGGGGCAAGCCTCAGATTCAGCCACGGCCAGGCAACTGACCGTGGACTGCGCCGCGCCCTGAACGAGGACAGCTTGCTGGCCTCTGAACGGCTGCTGGCCATTGCCGACGGCATGGGCGGGCATGAAGCAGGCGAAATAGCCAGCGCCCTGTGCCTCAAGATCCTTGGCGATGGATTCATGGATGCCGGCGCGCAACTGGATCCCGAGACCTTGGATACCCTGCTGGTCGAAGCTGATCGCAGCATCGTGGAGGCGGGCTCGGGTCGAGCCGGCACCACCCTGGCCGGGGCCGTGCTGATTGATGCAGGCGCCGCCAGCGGGCGGGCGGAAGAACCCCAGCTGCTGGTGTTCAATGTCGGCGATTCGCGCACCTACTTGTGGACCCAGGGAGTGCTGCAACAGGTCAGCGTAGATCACTCCGAAGTGCAGGAATTGATGGATATCGGAGAGCTGGACGCCGAGCAGGCAGCCACCTATCCACGCCGGCATGTGATCACCCGCGCCCTGGGGATCAACGCCAACAGCCAACCGGACTACTGGCTGGTGCCGCTGGCAGGGCAGGAGCGCATCCTGGTCTGCTCAGACGGTCTGAGCAGCGAAGTCGGCGATGCCGCAATCCAGGAAATCCTTGCGCGGTTCCCGGATCCCCAGCAAGCTTCCGAAGAACTGGTCCAAGCGGCCCTGGATGCCGGGGGACGCGATAATATCAGCGTGATCGTTGCCGATGTGGAGCATGGGCACCCCGATGATGTTGGCATTACTATTCCGCGCGTATCGACTACGAGCCACCAAGAGGAGAAATCATGAACAGCCTGCGTTACCTTCCCGGAGACTGGTACGCACTAGTCAATGGCCAGCACATTGTCCTCCTTCCTTCCAGCGCGAGCGCGGAACAGGTCAATGGCCTGTGGGCCAAGCTCAATGGGAAGACCACGGTGGAAGCACTGCTCTCGGAGCTGTTGCCGATGTACCAGATGACCATTGCCGACCTGCCGAACTTCGCTCTGATCTCCCGTGACAGCGCACCGCATCTGATCCTGCGCGGTGCCCCGGAATTCATCGCCCGGACTGCCTCCGGCGAGGAGAAGGTGAGCGGCGCAGGCATCGCCACCTGGGCCGAACGCAAGCTGGGGGAGTCGAAGTCGTGGACGCTGAGCACCGGTTCGGCGAAAGCCGAAGCCCCATTCGCGCTGCCAATTGGCGAAGGCATCGTACGCGTATCGCAGCTGGAATGGGCCGCAGGAGAGGACCCCACCGCTGCGGAAAAGACTCCAGCCGCGGCTAAAGCCCCGGCACCGGCTAAAGCCCCGGCACCGGCTGATGCCAAGCCTACCGCTGATCCGGCGAAGGCTCCGGCTCCTGCTGCGGCTAAGCCCGCTGCAGCATCCGATGCTGCAAAACCTGAGGTAGCTCAGGCAAAAACTCCTGCGCCTTCCGAAGCTAAGTCTGCCCCTGCGACAGATGCTGCCAAGCCGGCTGTTGCCTCGTCAAAGACCACTGCGCCTGCCGCAGCCAAGCCTGCTGCGGTCAAGACCCCTGCGCCTGCCGCGGCTAAGCCTTCTGCGGTCAAGACCCCTGCGCCTGCCACGGCTAAGCCGGCAGCGGAGCCGGCAAAGGATCCGGCACCGGCTGCGGCCAAGCCAGCTTCTGCTCCGGCTAAGGCTGCTTCTGCGTCTGATGCGGCCAAACCAGCTGAGGCGCCAGCAAAGGATCCGGCACCGGCTGCGGCCAAGCCAGCTTCTGCTCCGGCTAAGGCTGCTTCCGCATCTTATGCGGCCAAACCAACTGAGGCGCCAGCAAAGAATCCTGCACCAGCGGCTGCCACGTCGGATGCAACGCCAGCGAAGAATCCAGCACCGGCTACTGCCAAGTCAGCTGCGCCGCCAGCAAAGGACACGGCACCGGCGGCGGCCAAGCCTGCTGCTGCACCGAACGCTGCACCAGCCAAGGAAGCCGCAGATCCCAAGGGCCCAGCTGATGTGCTGGCACGGGCAGCCGACGCTGCCAAGGCGGCCGATGAGGCCACGCTAGTCAAGGCATCGGCAAAGGATGCCGAGGACGACCGGACCTTTGACTCAGAAGCAACCCAGGATCCAGCGCAATACGAGCAGGAAGTTTCCTCGGAGGAATTCTCGCTTGCCGGGCAGCTGCTCGGAGCCAGAGGTGCGGCAGAGACCGTTTACGATACCGGCCAGGGCGATGACCAGGACACGATTATCAAGCCCCGTCCGGCAGGTCCTGCCATCGCTGCGCCTCCCGCCGAACCAGCTGACGACGAGCACACGATCATCCGCGGCTCCAGTGTTCCGAAATCCAGACCTTCATCAGGGCTGGATGCCAAGGACGGTACAGAAAGTTCGGTGTCCCTGAATGAATTCATCCTGGCGCGCTCTTGCTCCAAGCGGCACCCCAATCCACCCACCGCGTCGACGTGCAGGCAATGCGGCGAGCGATTGACCGCCCAGGCGCAGCAGGTTCGCAAGCCTGCCATGGGCCGCATGATTGTCAGCGACCACGGCGGTACCCGCGAATACGCCCACGAGCTGAACCGCTCGGTGGTTCTCGGACGCCAGCCAAGCGCAGGAGCCGTCAAATCCGACAGCGAACCCCGCCTGCTGAAGGTTGAAAGCCCCAGCGGCGACATCTCCCGTTCGCACCTGCACGTGCGTGTGGAGGGATGGCATGTGCAACTGGTGGACCTTGGTGCGACCAATGGCACCGTGCTGCTGCGCGAAGGGCAGCGGCCACGGCGCCTGTCCCGCCACCAGGAGATCATGCTGATCAACGGCGACGTCGCTGACTTGGGTGATGGCGTCAGCATCCGCTTCGAGGATCTGCCGTGAGCCCAAAGCGCGCGCCAGCTCCGGCACCGCAAATACCGGGATTCGCGTACGTCAAGCCACTGGGTACCGGCGGATTCTCCGATGTCTATCTTTACGAGCAGCACCGGCCCAACCGCAAGGTGGCGGTCAAGGTGCTGCTGGCTGATGTCAGTGATGAGGAAGCCCGCCAACGTTTCGAGGCCGAGGCCAATTTGATGGCCCAGCTGTCCACCCATCCTTATATCGTCACGATCTACCAAGCGGAGATCACCGATGACGGACGTTCCTATCTGGCCATGGAGTATTGCTCCCGGCCTTCCTTGGATGCCCGTTACCGCCGCGGTGTCTTGAGCATCGATGAAACGCTGACCTTGGCCATCCAATTGTGCTCAGCGGTCCATACCGCGCATCTAGCGGGCATCGTGCATCGAGACATCAAGCCGGGAAACGTGCTGACTACTGACTACAACCGGCCGGCCCTGACCGACTTCGGCATCTCGGGAACCATCGGATCGCACACCGCAGGGCTGTCGGTGCCATGGTCCGCCCCGGAAGCGTTCAGCGGCGACACGCCTCCGGGCGTGCGCATGGACGTATACTCGCTCGGTGCCACGATCTATACAGTTCTGGCAGGGCATTCGCCGTTCGTCCGGCCGGGACAGGATAATGCGCAGCCAGTGCTCATTGAGCGGATCTGCAATTCTCCATTGAAGCCGTTGGAGCGACTTGACGTTCCCGAGTCGCTGAACCAGGCGTTGTCGGTAGTCATGGCGAAGAACCCGGCTTCGCGATTCGGCTCGGCCGCCGAATTCGCCCGCTCCCTGCAACGAATCCAGATCGAGTTGGGCTTCTCGGTCACTCCTTTTGAGGTTATCGAAGAACCTGCCGAAGCGGCTGAGGAGGAGGACGGTGAAAGCACGCGCGTCCGCAATGTCATTTCGATCAGCGACGTGCAGCGTCCGCTGCCTTCTGCACCGATGATTTCCTCCGTTCCCGGGCAACAGGCACGGCGGGTACGACCGTCAGCGCCGATACCGCGGCTGCACATGCCGAAGGAACCTGCGCCGGCTCCGAACCCAGAAGATAAAGCGCAAGACGAATCCGGAACGCCATCGGCCAAGCCGGCAGAGCCGAAGCAACGCCAGAGCCTGCCGAAGGTATTCATCGCGGTGGGCATAGTGCTGTTCATCTTGGTTGGCGGCGCCTTCATTGCAAACATGTTCTTGCCGGAGCAGGAAGCCGCGCAGCGTACCGGCCCGCCCATTACCGCCACGGACGGTCCCAAGGACGCATTAGTTGGCGGCACCGTCCCCAAGGTGGATAATTTCGAGTACTCTACGGTGGGAGAAACGGTAACCTTCCGCTGGTCCAACCCGGAACCGAATAAGGATGACCATTACCGTTGGGCTCCCATTACCGCAACGGAAACGGGAGAGTTCAAGCAGACGAAGTCTCCCAGCGCGACTACCGACATCGGCGAAGGCGGGCAAACTTGTATCGAGGTCAAGCTCGTGCGCGATGATGGACGTATCTCGGATGGAGCACGGTTCTGCACCGGCGCAGGTTAAGCAAGGTAGGCATAAGCGATGAGTGAAGTAACTATCGAGTACTGCGGGCAGTACTATCCTGTCCAGGACGGCAAGCCCTTCACCATCGGACGTGAAGGCGACCTCGCAATCGACGACAATCCGTACTTGCACCGGCACTTCTTGACGATTAGCAAGCACAGCGGGCTGTGGTGGCTCAACAACGTGGGCAGCCGGCTGACCGCGACCATTGCGGATCGAACCGGCGGCCTGCAAGCCTGGCTGTCGCCGGAGTCGAGCCTGCCGCTGGTGCTCAACCGGGTGGGCGTGGTGTTCACTGCCGGTCCCACCACCTATGAGCTGTCTATTCATGTCGCGCAGCCGGCATTCCGCCAGGACTACCTGGAATACGATGCCTGCGGAGAAACCACCATTGGGCCGGTGCTGCTGACCAGTGCCCAGCGGGCGCTGGTAGTGGTCTTGGCTGAGCCGATGCTGCGCCGCGAAGGCACCGGGCTGAGCTCGATTCCCACCAGCGCGGCGGCTGCCGCACGGCTGGGGTGGGGAATTACGAAGTTCAATCGCAAACTCGATAACGTGTGCGACAAATTGGACAAGGCGGGCGTTGCCGGACTGCGCGGGGGACCGGGAAAACTGGCCACCAACCGTCGCGCCCGGCTGGTGGAGCACGCCGTGAGTTCGCATCTGGTCACCCGTGCCGATTTGGCCATCTTGGATTCCGAAGTACCCGACGAAGACTAGGTTCCCGGCTGGTACGCCAAAGGCCAATGGGCTGGACGATTCCCCGCGGAATTGTTCAGCACATTGGCCTTTGGAATGCTCAGCGGCGTCCGATGGTCCAGCCTAAACGCGGAACGAGTGCGCGGCGCCGGCGAATCCGATCTACGCGCTTCTTGGGCTCTGCGGCCTGCGGTGCAGGCGCGGGAGCGTTGCCCAAGGCAGCGAGCAATGCGGTGACCACCGCCAATTCCTCGTCACTCGGGTTTCCCTTGGTGACGCGGATCTGCGGGGCAACAGGCAAGGCGCTGTTCTGGTCCATCGGCGTGCTCCTTTGTGGTTCTGGTGAGTACTGGTCGGGCAGGATCTGCCGCTTACAGCGGAATGTTGCCGTGCTTCTTCGGAGGCAGGGTCGCATGCTTCTCGCGCAGCGCGCGCAGACCGCGAACCAGCTGGAAGCGGGTCTCGCTCGGGGCGATGACCGCATCCACGTAGCCCAGCTCAGCGGCCTGGTAGGGGTTGAGCAGTTCGGCCTCGTAGTTGTCGATGATCTGCTTGCGGCGGGCCTCGACGTCTCCGCCTTCGGCTTCCACCGCGGCCAGATCGCGGCGGTAGAGGATGTTCACCGCGCCCTGGGCACCCATCACGCCGATCTGCGCGGTAGGCCAAGCCAGATTCAGGTCTGCGCCCAGCTTCTTCGAGCCCATCACGATGTACGCTCCGCCGTAGGCCTTGCGGGTGATCACTGTCAGCTTCGGCACGGTGGCCTCGGCGTAGGCGTAGAGCAGCTTTGCACCGCGGCGGATGATGCCCTGGAACTCCTGGTCCTTGCCCGGCAGGAAGCCCGGCACGTCCACGAAGGTGAGGATCGGGATGTTGAAGGCGTCGCAGTTGCGCACGAAGCGGGCGGCCTTTTCCGAGGCGGCAATGTCCAAGGTTCCGGCGAACTGCATTGGCTGGTTGGCAACAATGCCCACGGTGCGGCCTTCGATGCGGGCGTAGCCAATCATCACGTTGGGTGCGTAGAGCGACTGCATCTCGAAGAAGTGCTCATCATCGACAACCGACTCGATCACGGTGCGCATGTCATAAGGCTGGTTTGCCGAATCCGGGATGAGCGTATCGAGCTCCAGGTCCTCGGCGGTGATATCCAGTTCTTCATCGAATTCGGCAACCAGCGGATCCGAGAGGTTGGAGGACGGGAGGAAGTCCAGCAGTTCCTTGCAGAACTCCACAGCGTCTTCCTCATCGGAGGCAAGGTAGGTGGCGGTACCGGTATTGGCGTTGTGCTGGCGGGCGCCGCCCAGGGTTTCCATGTCGATTTCCTCGCCGGTCACCGTCTTGATGACGTCCGGGCCGGTGATGAACATGTGGCTGGTCTTGTCGACCATGATCACGTAGTCGGTCAGCGCGGGGGAGTAGGCGGCGCCGCCGGCCGATGGGCCCATGATCAGCGAGATCTGCGGGACAACGCCCGAGGCGTGGACATTGTTGCGGAAGATGTCAGCGAACATGGCCAGGGACGCGACGCCCTCCTGGATGCGGGCACCGCCGCCATCGAGGATGCCGACTACCGGGCAGCCGTTGCGCAGCGCGAATTCCTGGACCTTGACGATTTTCTCGCCGTTGACCTGGGACAGCGAGCCGCCGTAAACGGTGAAGTCCTGCGAGTAGACGGCCACCAGTCGGCCATCCACGGTGCCGTAGCCGGAGACCAGGCCATCGCCCAATGGCTTCTTCTTCTCCATGCCGAAGGCGGTGGAGCGGTGGACTGCAAGTGCGTCGAACTCGACGAAGGAGTCTTCGTCCATGAGCATTTCAATGCGTTCGCGGGCAGTGTGCTTGCCGCGGGAGTGCTGCTTTTCGATCGCCGCTTCGCCGCTTGGCGCTTCAGCGAGCTTCTGGCGGCGGCGGAACTCAGCAAGCTTTCCGGCGGTGGTGGACAGGTCGATTGACTCGGCTGCCTCAGTTCTGCCCTGCGTCATGCCTTCGACTCCCTTGAGTTGTCTTCAATGTGTAGGAATGGCACAAGAAAAATGCCATCCAAGCCAGTCTAGCTGGGGAAACAGCTCTTTCGGTTGTAGGAATCTTACAAAATGGCCCGATATCTGGTGCGTGGCACGCCAGAATAAGTTACTGATCGGTAGCTTAGTGGCGGATCATCGCGTAATCTGTATCACATGACTACTGAATCTCGCACTCATATCGCGCCCGTTCCCGGCAACCTGAAGAACCGCACCATCCTGATGAGCGGGGGCAGCCGCGGCATCGGCCTGGCCATCGCGTTGGCCGCAGCCCGGCAAGGGGCCAACGTGGTTCTGCTCTCCAAGACCGATACACCTCACCCGACGCTGGAAGGGACCATCCATACCGCCGTTGCGCAGATCGAGGAAGCCGGCGGCCAGGGCTTGGCCGTTGTCGGCGATGTCCGCGTGGACGCCGACGTGCAGCGCGCCGTGGAGGAAGCGGTGGCAAAATTCGGCGGCATCGACATCGTGGTCAACAACGCCTCGGCGATCAACCTGGCCAAGACCGACCAGGTCGATATGAAGCGCTACGACCTGATGCAGGACATCAACGTCCGAGGCACCTTCCTGCTGTCCAAGACCGCGCTCCCGTACCTGCACGCTTCCGAGCATGCCCATATCCTGACCCTCTCCCCGCCACTGAACCTGGACCCCAAGTGGGCAGGGCAGCACCTGGCCTACACCATGGCCAAGTACGGGATGTCGCTGACCACCCTTGGGCTCGCTGAGGAGCTGAAGGAAGACAACATCGGGGTGAACTCGCTCTGGCCTGAAACCCTGATCGACACCGCAGCAATCCGCAACCTGCCGGGCGGGCAGAAAATGGTCCAGGGCGCACGCGACGCTTCGGTCGTGGCAGACGCGGCCATGGCAATTCTTGCCAGCCCGCCCGCGGGCGTCAGCGGCAATTTCTTCACCGACGGCCAGGTGCTGACCTTGGCCGGGGAGACGGATCTGGAGAAGTACACCCTGAACCCGCAGATCCCGCTGGTCCAGGACATCTTCCTGTAGGCAGTCAAGCGGGGTAAAACAGGGAATAATGGGCGGCCGGTGCCATAGGGTTGGAGATATGGAAAACCCGTATGGCACCGACCGCGCTGTTCTCGATTCCCGGATCTTCAATGAGCTCACCGCCCCGTTGGATTTGGGGCTGGTCAATCTCAAGCCAACCTCCGGTTCTACGAATACCGAGCTGGCGCAACTGGCCAGCACCGGCGAGGCCGGACATCTCAGCGTGTACTACACCGAGCACCAGCAGGCCGGCAAGGGGCGCTTGGGCCGTGAATGGGTGACCCCGGCAGGATCTTCCCTCACCGTCAGCGTCCTGGCCGTGCCCGGACCTGGCTTCCCTCCCGAATCCCTCTCCTGGTACACCATGCTGGCGGCGCTGGCCTGGAGCCGGGCGGCCGAGAATACCTGCGGCGTTCCACTGGGCATCAAATGGCCCAACGACCTCTTGGCTGGCGAGCAGAAAGTCTGCGGCATCCTGGCGCAAATGGTTCCTGCCGGCAACGGCTATGGCGTGGTGGTCGGGACCGGAATCAATGTGAACCAGAGCCGGGAGGAACTTCCGGTGGCTACCGCGACATCCCTGCGGCTGGCCGGTGCGAAGAACCTGAACCGCACCGAATTGCTGGCTGAGTACCTGAAGCAATTTGCGGCTTTGGACCGGGGATTCCGCCAAGTCGGCGGCATGGCGCAGATGCCGTTGCCGGCAAGCAACGGCAAATCCTTGCACCAGCTGGTCAGCGCCAAACTGGCCACGCTGGGACATGACGTGCGTGTGGAATTCCCTGACGGGTCCACGCTGGTGGGCACTGCCATAGAGCTGGGCACCGATGGCTCGCTGGTGCTGGAACACGGCACCGGGCAGCGTGAACATGTGCTGGCAGGCGACGTGCACCACGTGCGGCGCGCCGACGGAAAGTATGCCTAACCCGGCTTGGGTATTGGCCCGGGACTAGTATTGGAAGAGACGACCTAAGCACTCAGCCGGGAACAGGAGGGACGAGGAACAACACGATGAAGTTGCCGCTGCATGAAAGGGAACGAGTGATCATCAAAACTCGTGAGCATTCCCGAGTGCTGCGCCAGCCCGTGGGAGCCTTCCTCGTCTTGACCGCACTATGCACGTTTTCGCTTGGCTATCTTTCCCGGGATGATCTCTCGGACTGGCTGGCTTCCAATGCAAATGTGTGGATGATCGTTGCGGTAGTCCTTTGGGCCGCGCTGGTGCTCATCTGGAGCGTGATTCCCTGGGCCCGGTGGCTGCGCAGCCGCATCGTGCTGACTACCGAGCGGATCATGTTCCGGCCGACGTATAACGACGGCAAGCTGCAATCTGTAGGATTATTTACAGTTCGCGACCTGGTCGCGCACAGCAAGGCGAAAAATGCCATGACGCGTGCGGGAACCTTGGATATCGTGCTGAACCAGGGATACGTGCGGCTCTCGCATGTGCCCTCGGTACAGTATTTCCGTTCCCTGGCAATGGAGGCGATGGCGAACCTGCGCAGCAGCCAGAGTATGGCGCACACCGAAACGACGAACAGTGAGGGCATGGGGGCATGAGCACCGAGCACACCAACACACCTCGGGCAGACTCTCCGCAGTCCGCCGCCGAGGCTGTCCGTGGCGCCCGCCAGCACGCTCCCGCGGCAACCCCCGCCGAATCGGATCCAATTCTCGAACTTGCCGAGGCCATGGAAGGCCCGCTGCGCATTCCGGCCCACACCCCCGAGGCTGTCCGCGACACCGTCGCCTCGCTGGAAAAACGGCTCATCGGCGGCCAGCGCGAATTCCGCCGACGCGAAGTCGCTTCCGAGGCAGGGGTCTCCCTGCACTCGGCACGCAAGCTGTGGCGCGCCATAGGCTTCCCGGAACTCAGCGATGACGAAGTGTTCTTCACCGAGGCCGACAAGAAAGCCCTGGGCACCATGGTGGGCATGGTCCGCGAAGGCACGCTGACCGAGGAAACCGCCATCTCGCTGATGCGTTCGGTCGGCCAGATGACCGACCGCATGGTGGTCTGGCAGATCGAGGCCCTGGTCGAAGACATGATCGCCAACCAGAACCTGTCCGACCGCCAAGCCCGCCGCCAGCTGTTCAGTCTGTTGCCTGAAATCATCCCCGCCATCGAGGACCTGCTGCTCTACTCGTGGCGCCGCCAGCTGAACTCCGCCGTGCACCGCATGGCCTTGCGCGTGGAAACCGGTGTGGCCGCCTACAACCAGGACCGCGGCGAGGACGATGGCGGCACCCCGTTGCCGCTGGCCCGTGCGGTGGGCTTCGCCGACCTGGTCTCCTACACCTCGCTGTCGCGGCGCATGAACGAGCGCACGCTGGCCCAGCTGGTCCAGCGTTTCGAGGCCAAGTGCGCGGAAATCATTTCTGTGGGCGGCGGCCGCCTGGTCAAGACCATCGGCGATGAAGTGCTCTACGTGGCAGAAACCCCGCAGGCCGGCGCGCAGATCGCGCTGTCCCTCTCGCGCGAGCTGGCCAAGGACGAGCTCTTCCCGCAAACCCGCGGAGCGGTGGTCTGGGGCCGGCTGCTCTCGCGCCTGGGCGATATCTACGGACCGACGGTGAACATGGCGGCCCGGCTGACCTCGCTGGCCGAGCCCGGTACCGTGCTGACCGATGCGATTACCGCGAATACGCTGCGCAATGATGCACGCTTCGTGCTCACCGCCCAGGAAATTACCGCGGTGCGCGGCTTCGGGGATATCCAACCCTACGAACTCTCGGCAGGCGAGGGAGCAGGACTGGTGATTGACTGATGGCTAATGAACCAGCCCCGGTTCCCTTCATCCTCGCCGCGGCGGGCCTGACGGACGTGGGACGCAAGCGCTCGCAGAACCAGGACCGTATCCTGATGCACGACATCGTGTACGCGGTTGCCGACGGCATGGGCGGGCATGAAGCCGGCGAGGTGGCCAGCCAGCTTGCGGTGGAAACCATGGAAGAAATCTGCACCTTCGCCAATAAGACCTCGGTGCGGAAACTGCCCTCGGTGCCGGATGTCCAGCGGCAGGTGCAGCTGGCCGATGACCGCATCCGCGAAGCGCTTGAATCGCGCGGCGGCACGACCCTGTGCGCCCTGGTGCAGATCAGGACCCCCAGCAAGGGCCGGGACAGCGTGACCGCTCCGCTGGCCGCCGTTCCGCCGTGGACCTCCAGCTTCGCAATGACGCAGAATACCGACGTGATTTCCAAGATCACTCCGCAAATGCTGGAGAACCACCGCGCCAACCTGGCCCCGGCTACCGCGCCGCTGCCGGTGGCCACCGAGGAAGTCCCGAGCCTGCTGCTGGTCAACGTGGGAGACTCGCGCGGCTACCGGCTGCGCGACGGTGCGCTGCAGCAGCTGACCCGCGACCACTCGGCCGTGCAGGAAATGGTGGATGCCGGGCAGATCACCGAGCTGGAAGCGCGCAACCATCCGCACCGGAACCTGATTACCCGCGCCCTGGGCGCAGGCGCCGAAAGCCAGCCGGACGTCACCGTCCTGCAGCCACGCATCGGCGACCGCTACATGCTGTGCAGCGACGGGCTCTCCGGCGAATTGACCGAGGACATTTTGCAGACCCTGCTGGTGAACTACAAGGACCGCACCGAAGCGGCCCGGATTCTCACTGCGGCTGCGCTGGAAGCCGGCGGCCGGGACAACATCGCAGTGATCGTGATTGACGTGCTGGCAGCCGAACCCGCACCAGCGGACGCACCTGGGAACTAGGGCTCCAAGCCAGCTAAACTGTCCGCCGGTGGGGCACAATTGAATACGTGAGTGAAAAAGACGCAGCACCAGTCGAGACCGCCAACGTACCGCCGGAAGCTGACAAGACCCGCTATGAACAGCTGGTCGAGCAGATCCGCGCCCACCGCGAGGCCTATTACCAAAATGATGCTCCCCTGGTCTCCGACGCAGAATACGACGCGTTATTCCAGGAGCTCCAGCTGCTTGAGGCGACCTATCCCATCCTTGCTGGACAGGATTCGCCCACCCAGGAAGTCGGCGGCGAAGCCTCCGCCGCCTTCGCATCGGTCACCCACGCCAGCCGGATGTACTCGCTGGAAGACGTCTTCTCACTTGATGAACTCGACGCGTGGCTGGAGCGTGCCCAGGCCAATGCCGAACGCCTGCACCCGCAGACCCCGGTCAAATGGCTGTGCGAAGTCAAAATCGACGGCCTGGCACTGAACCTGACCTACCGCGAGGGCAAGCTGATTCGCGCGGCCACCCGCGGGGACGGCACCACCGGAGAAGACGTGACCCACAATGCGCTGACCATCAGCGATATCCCGCAACAGCTGTCCGGCTCCGGCTGGCCTGCGGAATTCGAAGTCCGCGGCGAAGTCTTCATCGCCACCGAGGACTTCAACAAGTTCAACGAGGCACTGATCGCCCAGGGCAAGGCGCCGCTGGCCAACCCGCGCAACGCCGCCGCCGGGTCCTTGCGCCAGAAGGATCCGGAGCAGACCGCCAAGCGTCCGCTGCGCATGTTCGTGCATGGCCTGGGCCGCAGCCGCGATTTCAACCTGACCGAGCAGTCCCAGGCCTATGAGCTGATGCGCAGCTGGGGCCTGCCGGTCTCTCCGTACGGCCGCGTGGTCGGCAGCCGCCAGGAAGCCAAGGATTACATCGCCGAGCACGGCGAGAAGCGCCACGATTTGATCCACGACATCGATGGCATTGTCATCAAGGTCGATGACCTGGCCACCCAGGAACAGCTGGGCTACACCTCGCGGGTTCCGCGCTGGGCCGTCGCCTACAAGTACCCGCCCGAAGAAGTGCACACCAAGCTGCTGGACATCCAGGTCCAGGTGGGCCGCACCGGCCGCGTGACCCCCTTCGGCGTGATGGAACCAGTCCTCGTCGCCGGCTCCACCGTCGCGCGCGCGACTTTGCACAACCAGGAAGTCGTCAAGGCGAAAAACGTCAAAATCGGCGACACAGTCATCCTGCGCAAGGCCGGAGACGTCATCCCGGAGATTGTCGGCCCGGTGCTCCCGCTGCGCGATGGCAACGAGAACCTGCGTGATTTCGTCATGCCCACCGAATGCCCTTCCTGCGGGCAGCCGCTGGCCCCGGCCAAGGAAGGCGACGTGGATATCCGTTGCCTCAACGCTGAATCCTGCCCGGCACAGCTCACCGAGCGCGTGGCCTACCTTGCCGGACGCAGTGCACTGGACATCGAAGCCCTCGGCTACGAAGCGGCTGCTGCCCTGACCAGCGGTCCGGGCGAGGACCCGGCCACCCAGGGCGGCGTCATCCTGCCCGCCGGACCCGGCCCGCTGAAGAACGAGGCCGACCTGTTCAACCTCAAGGACAAGCTCGATGAGCTTGGCGAGGTCAAGGTCTGGCGGGAAAAGCGCTCCAAGGGGGAGGACACCGGCAAGTACGAGCTCGTCCCGTACTTCTATTCCAAGGCCACCGCCAAAAAGCCTTCGGTGCCGACCAAGAGCACCCTGAAGCTGCTTGATGAGCTGGAGAAGGCCAAGGGCAACCCGCTGTGGCGGGTGCTGGTAGCCCTGTCCATCCGCCACGTCGGCCCGAACGCCTCGCGGGCCATTGCCACCCGCTACGGCTCCATGGACGCCCTGCTTCAGGTCCTGGACTCGGGCAACGCGGTGGCGGAACTGGCCGAAATCGATTCGGTTGGCACCATCATCGCCGAAGCGCTGGTTGACTGGTTCACGGTGGATTGGCACCGCGAGATCGTCTCCTCCTGGCAGGCCTCCGGCGTGCAGATGGAAGACGAGCAGGATGCGAACATCACCAAGAACCTCGAAGGCCTGGCCATCGTGGTGACCGGTACCCTGGAGAACTATTCCCGGGATACCGCCAAGGAAGCGATCATTGTCCGTGGCGGCAAGGCCACCGGCAGCGTCTCGAAGAAGACCGACTTCCTGGTGGCCGGCGAATCCGCCGGGTCGAAGCTGGACAAAGCCCAGTCCCTGGGCGTTCCGGTACTGGACGAAGCCGGATTCGGCATCCTGCTGGAGCAAGGACCGGAAGCAGCACGCAAGGCAGCACTCACCGCACCAACGGAAGGCTAGACATGGACCGCACAGTAACCCACGATCCGCTGGTGATGGTGGCCCGCCGGGCTGCCGCCGCCGGCGCTGAAGTACTTGGCCGCCGCGACGAATCGCAGTTCAACCTCACCGACAAGTCGGCGGCAGGGGACTGGGTCACCGACTTCGACCGGGCTGCCGAGGAAGCGATTCGCGATGCCATTGTGACCTCCCGGCCCAACGACGAGTTGACCGGCGAAGAATATCCCAGCGCCAAGCCGGCGCATCCCAGCGGTCTGCGCTGGAGCATTGATCCGCTGGATGGCACCACGAACTTCGTGCGCAACATTGCCTATTATTGCTCGTCGGTGGGCGTCTGCCAGCGCAACGATGATGGCAGCGAGACCTGGGTGGCCGCGGCCATCGTCGCCCCTGCCTTGCAGGTGGAGTACTTTGCCGGGAAGGGACTGGGCGCATGGAAACTCGACCTGCGTTCCGGAAAGCTCACCCAGCTCAGCGGCCCGGTTGAATCGGAAACCAGGATCCTGGCCACCGGCTTCGGCTATGATTCCGAGCGCCGGCAGTTCCAAGCCCAGGTGCTCGGGACAATGCTTGAGGACTATGTGAATGTGCGCCGGCTCGGCTCGGCTGCGCTGGATTTGTGCCTCGTGGCCGAGGGGTCTTTGGACGCCTACGCCGAATACGGCACCCAGGAGTATGACTGGGCCGCCGGCGCGCTGATTGCCGAGGAAGCAGGATGCCAGGTTGGCCGGCCCAGCAGCAATCCGGGCTGGCAGTACGCCGGATTTGTGGACCCGGCAAAGCTCGCGGAGCCTGGCGCCTAAAGCAGAACGGCTGCCATCCACTCATGCGCATAGTGGATGGCAATGCCCACGGCGACACCGCCACACACTTGTGTGGCGGTGTGCTGGAAACTGCGGATGCGTGCCCAGGACAGCACCGCAATGAAGAACACCACCAGCGGCATCAGCTCGTTCAACTGCCCGGCCACCTGCAAGATCACGTAGGTGCCCACGGCCAGGTGCACCGAGACCTTCCACCACATATTGATCACAGCGACGACTGCCAATCCCAGCAGGATGCTGAGCACTTCGAGGTACATCCGCGTCCCGGCGTCCATGAGCCGCAGCACGAGCAGGCCGCAGAGGATCAATCCGGCGGTATAGGCGTAGATCCAATGCCGCTGATGCCTTACGGTCACGTGCATGTCGGTGACCTTGCCACGCAGTTTCGCGCCGGCCAGGATCAGCCACGGAATAATCGTGGTGAACAGGGCCGCGGTGACCGACTCGCTCCAGCGCACCGAAGCATCCCGCCATGGAGTGGCCAGCAGCAGCACGGTAGCCAAGATGATAGGGGAGAGCAGGTGGGAAACCACCAGAGCGCATTTTCGCGCTGCGGTCGGGGCGCTGGCTTGCGAGGTCTGCTGTATTCGGGTCATTGGCCTTCATCTGGGTAGCGGGTTGCTGACGACTATGCGACTAGTCCACTGTACAAGCAGTTCCGGTGCTCCCATTCTGCAGAGTCAGCTTTGCTCCGCGACCAGGTAGTCATTGCGGATCCGGATGAGCTTGGGCAGGTACCATCCGAGGACGAGCCGTTCGGCCAGCCACCCCAATGGACCAAGCGGAGCGCTGAATTGGATCTTGTCGATCATCAACGTCCCGTGGTCCAACTCATGGAATTCATGGACGTGGTGGAAGTACTTGAACGGTCCGCGCAGCTGCTGGTCGGTGAAGCTGCGCGGGGCATCCACGGCGGAAATCGTGGAGGTCATCCGGATGGGAATGCCAAAGTGCTTGGCCCGCCAGGTAACTTGCTCGCCCAGGCCAATGGTTCCGCTGGTCACCCCAGCTACTGCCTTCTCCTTCGCGTCGGCCATCGAGCCTGTATGCGCGTCGATGCTCAACGATTTCTCGAAGAGCTCAGCAGGGCTGAGGTTGGCTTGCGTAACGCATTCAAAGTAGACGGCCATGGCTAAAGTATGCCACTGGCATGGGAGTTTTAGCGGACGGTGAGGTCCAGAACGGTCAGTTCTTCAGCCGCGTCATCGTAGTAGTCACGCAGCTTCAGGCCCTCGGCCGCTGCCTCGTCAACGACTACCACTGCGTCCTGGTGCAGTTGCAGGACAGATGCCGGGCAGGAAGCTGAGATCGGGCCTTCCACGGCAGCAGCAATTGCATCTGCCTTGCCGGAGCCCACGGCAACCAGGACCAGGCGACCTGCGTCCAGGATCGTGCCGAGGCCCTGGGTGACGCAGTGGGTGGGAACATGCTCAATGCCGTCGAAGAAGCGCGCATTGTCTTCACGGGTGTTCGCCGCCAAGCGCTTGATTCGGGTGCGGCTTCGCAGCGCGCTGCCCGGTTCGTTGAAGCCCAAGTGGCCGTTTGATCCGATGCCCAGGATTTGCACATCGATGCCTCCGGCCTGTGCGATGGACGCATCGTACGCGCGGGCCGCTGCCTCAATGGCTTCTACCGAGGCGGCCATGCCCTGCGGAACATGCAATGAGTCCGCAGACAAGCCGATGACGTTGCAGACTTCGTTGAGCAGGGTCTGTCGGTAGGACTGTTCATGGGTGTCAGGGATCCCGATGTATTCATCGAGGGCGAATCCCTGTGCACGGCTGAAATCGGCGCGTCCTTCCTGAACTGCGCGGGACAGTTCACGATACAGTCCCAGCGGGGAGGAGCCGGTGGCGAGCCCGAGGACCGGGGCAGCGCCGGCACTATGGTGGGCCAGACCAGCTAAAACGTTGTCGGCTGCGATCTTTGCGACTTCTTCTGGGGATGAACCAATGAGCACGCGCATGGTGTGCACTCTCCAATCTTGGCAGTGATGAATATCAGTGATGATGAGCGGTGTAGCAGGTGTGAGGTGAACGGAACGGTTCGGTCAGGTGATCCCCAGTTCATGGAACAGCACGTTGACCGCGCACCCTCGAAGTACCAGATGTTCTGGATCTTCGCTGAGCGAAAGACGGAAGTCTTCGGCACGCGCAGCATGCGAGCGCAGGGCCAATGCTTCGTGCAGGGCCTTGGCGAGCGGCTGGTCCACGACCTCTGGGATGCCGGTGAAAACGACATTGCGAATGTCCAGGGTTGAAAGCAGCGGAGCAACCGCGCCTGCAAGATACGAGGCGATCCGCTGATCCAGCTGCTCTTTCGACTCTCCCTCGGCCAGGGCCTTCCAGATGGCAGGAATGGAAACGTAGGCTTCCAGGCAGCCGATTTCACCGCAGCTGCATGGGGCAGTGTCCTCTGGTCGCTGGCGGACATGGCCCAGCTCGCCGGCGGCAAAATTCGAGCCGCGCACCAGGGTGTTGTGGGTGATGACGCCGCACCCCACGCCGCGTCCCAGGCGGAGCAGGATCATGTGGTCGCTGCCTTGGCCAAAGGTGTGCTCGGAGAGTATGGCGCAGTCGGCGTCATTGAGGATATGGGTGTTGATGCCGGTGGCCT
Source organism: Glutamicibacter sp. ZJUTW (assembly GCF_008370855.1). NCBI lineage: Bacteria > Bacillati > Actinomycetota > Actinomycetes > Micrococcales > Micrococcaceae > Glutamicibacter > Glutamicibacter sp. ZJUTW. The sequence continues at coordinate 929,562 of NZ_CP043624.1, forward strand.
GCTTGACGGCAGAGCCCAGGTCGAAGCCACGCCAATCGAATTTTTCGGAATCGACGATAATTCCCTGGTCGGTCACGACTCCGGGGGAGCCGATGCCCAAGCCAAGTACCGGTGAGTCGCAGTGCCCTATGGCTGTGTCGAGCAATTCGAGGAGCTGGGCGGTGGCGGCTTCTTTGGTTGCTCCACGATTCGGGGAAGAAAAGCTCTTGAGAATGGTGCCATCCAGATCCATGACCGCCGCTTGGAACGGGACAACTCCGGAGAGATCCACGCCGATGATCCTGAGCCCAGGACGATTCAAATCGACGAGGGTGGAGGGCTTTCCCGGGCGCTTGCCTTCTTGCTGGCCGGTTTCGATCACGTGGGAACGATTGAGCAGTTCGGCGACGAGTTCCGAGACGGTGACACGTGTCAGGCCCGTGGCGCGGGCCAGGTCTGCACGGCTCAGTGCACCTCGGTCTGAAAGAGTTTGCAGAACCAGCGACAGGTTGTGCTCCCTTCCATGGGACGGCAAGATGGCGCTGCCGTGGGTCAGCACATTCCAGTCCTTGCGCGGGGAAGTCACAGGGTTAGTTAACTCTATTAACAAACCTCTGGGCAAGTCTGCTCCGTGGACATTGCATAGAAAGAGTCTTTTGCGCCAATTGCTGCAAATCGGAGAATCGTCGGCGGCAAGAGTTTGCAACGATGCATTGTTTCCGCAGCGTCCGGTCAACTGCGGAAAACCTCCAGGAGCCGTGGCACACTTGGAAGATCATGACTGACGAGCAAACTTTTTCATACTGCAGTGGCGATCTGTCGATTGAACTAGCCACGCCGGCCGATTACCAGCGGGTGGGGGAGCTGACCGCTGAGTCCTACTTTGCCGCTGGGCATTTCAGCAGCCCGCAGGACGAATACCTGAACTTTGTCCGCAAGGTCGCCGAGCGTGCAAAGCAGAGCGAAATCTATGTGGTGCGCCGAGCCGGCGAAATTGCCGGTTCCATGACGTTGATCCGCGCGGGTAGCGACTATGCGGACATCGCCCGGGACGACGAGCTGGAAATCCGCATGCTCAGCGTCGATCCCGCCGCGCAGCGCGGCGGGATCGGACGGGCCATGGTGCTGGCCGCCATTGAACGTGCCCGGCTTATTCCGGGAATCAACGCCGTCTCCTTGACCACCGGCAGCACCTGGGCTTCCGCCCGGGGTTTGTATGAAACCCTCGGATTCGCCCACCATCCAGAACGCGATTGGGTGGTGCCGAACACCGATATCAAATTGGTGGTCTACGCCTATCGACTGCAGTCCTGACGGTTTCTTCCACGCCCCAGCTGAACTGCCCATGACATAGGCAGACACGCATTGTGGTCTGCCAAAGCGCATGAATAGAATGGCGCCATGAGTGCTGTTCGCCGAAGTGTCACCGCCCTGTCCGTCGCCGCTCTCGCCCTCGGGTCGCTGAGCGCCTGCAGCGCCGGCGCACCCGACCCGGCACCATCAGCCGATGCGCTGGTGGCCGCCATGAACAGCGGCGATTTCGCCGGCGTGCAATTTACCGGCACCAGCCCGCAGGACGCGGCGAAGGCCCAGGAAACAGCCTTTGGCACCATGGGCGAAATCAAGCACACGAGTACCGTCAGCTCGGTCGCAGAGGACGAAGAGGAACAAGACGGAGTCAAGACGGCCACCGCGAACATCACCACGGTGTGGGATGTCGACGCATCGGACAAGGACCTGAGCTATGACACCCGGGCCGTCTGGGAATACGACAAGGAAGCCGAGGCCTGGAAACTGCGCTTCGACCCGTCAATCCTCGCCCCGGGATTCGAAAGCGGCGACTATCTCAAGGCGGCATTCGAGCCGGCAGCACGCGGCAGCATCACCGATGCAGAAGGCGAGAACATTGTCGCTGACCGGCCGGTGATCCGCGTCGGCATGGACAAGACCCATACCGGCAAGGAGAACTGGGAAAGCTCAGCGAAGAAGCTGGCCAAGCTGGTGGACATCGATGAGGACGCGTACGCGAAACGCGTGATGGCCGCAGGCGATAAGGCATGGGTGGAAGCCATCGTCTTGCGCGATGACGCAACCCGTGAGGTTACCGACGAAGAAATCAAGGCCATCCCGGGAGCCAACTTCCAGAATGACGAGCTGTCATTGGCACCCACCCGTTCCTTCGCCCGTCCGCTGCTGGGCAGCGTAGGAAAGGCCACCGCGGAAATCATCGAGAAGTCCGAGGGCAAGGTCAAGGCCGGCGACCAGGTAGGCAAATCGGGATTGCAGGCCGCCTACAATGACACCCTCTCGGGAACCGCCGGAGTCACGGTGTCGCAATACGATGCTGAGCATGAAGAGCTAGCGGAACTGTTCGCCAACGCCCCGGTGCCAGGCAAGGACCTGAAGACCACCCTTGATACCAGCCTGCAGCAAGCAGCGGATGAACTGCTGGAAGATGCCGAATCGAACTCGGCCATAGTGGTTATCCGGCCCTCGGACGGCAGCGTCCTGGCTGCATCTTCCGGCCCGGTATCCTCCGGCTTGAACACCGCCCTGCAAGCGTCCTATGCGCCGGGCTCCTCCTTCAAGGTCATCAGCGCCTTGGCCATGCTGCGTGAAGGCGCCACCCCGGGCTCCGAGGTCAAATGCCCGGCAACCACGGTGGTGGACGGAAAGAGCTTCAAGAACTACGACGGCTACCCGGCCTCAGCGGTAGGCACCATCCCGCTCTCCGAGGCGATTGCCCAATCCTGCAACACGGTCTTCGTGAACCAGGGGCAGGAGATCAGCGGCAAGAAGCTGGCCGACGCCGCAACCTCGCTCGGCTTGCTGGCCGAGGACGGCACCGGTACCGGCGCCGTGTTCGGTTCGGTGCCCGAGGATTCGACAGGCACCACCCAGGCCGCGAACATGATTGGCCAGGGCGTCGTGGAAGCCTCGCCGCTGGGCATGGCCACCGTGATGGCATCTATCCAGGCCAAATCCACCGTGCAACCCAAGCTGGTGCTCTCGCCTGAACCCGAGGCGGCTGCCAAGCCGGCGTCTACGCTCACCGAAAAGGAAGCCGAGCAGCTGTCGGCGATGATGGCCGAGGTCGTGGACCATGGAACCCTGAAGGATTTGAAGGGGACAGGCAGCGGCAAGATCATCGGCAAGAGCGGCACCGCAGAATACGACAGCGAGAAGAACGCGCATGCCTGGGCCATAGCCGCCCAGGGCGATCTGGCCATTGCCGCATTCGTCGAGGACGGGGACGGCGGTGCCCAATCGGCCGGACCACTGGTGAAGTCCATGCTCCAGGAAGCTGCCAAGTAGCTTCGCGGGGTGCCGCTCAGCCTTGCTGGGCGAAATATTCGCCGGAGAGCAGGCTCAGCAGCACCTGGTCGTGGAATGCCCCGTCATGGAAATACACCTCGCGTTGGCGTCCTTCCTGGATGTACCCGGCGTTTTCATAGGCCTTGATGGCCCGCTGGTTGAAGGCGGCAACGCACAGGCTGATCCGGTGCAGCCCCAGCTCGCGGAAACCGTAGGCTGACATCAGCTTCGTGGCGCGGGTGCCGAAGCCCTGGCCGACAAAGTCCGGGCCAATCATCACCGCCAGCTCGGCCGCGCGATGCGGCAGCTGTCCGCCATGCAGCGTGATGTGGCCGATGAAGCTTCCGGAGCCGCGCTCGAAGATGCTGAAACCGGCATCGCCGCTATTCGGCTCGTTGCGGCTCCACTGGGCGAACATGTCCATGAGCCCAGTCTCGGGGCGCGGCTTGATGATCCGCTGCTGGAGCACCGCCCAAGCCGGGTCATTCCACCACCGGGCCATGGCCGCGAAGTCCTCCGGCTCGGACTCGCGCAGTTCAACGGCGGCATCGCGCAGCAGGCGCTCGCCGTACTGCTGCGCCTGCTGGAGATCATTCCACGGCTCATCGGTGTGCATGGATCCATCGTAGGAGCTTTTGCCCGGACCAAGAACCATTGCGCCAACACTTGTGCCTAATACGAGCTGTTGACAGACTATGCTCATGGGAATCGTCTACAACACCACCATGTCTCCAACGAAGACCGAGCTGGTGACCGCCTGGCTGGCCAAGCAGGAGTTCTACACCGGCCAGGGCGCCCCGAAACTTGAGAACATCGGCGGATTCCGCCTCGAAGACCCGCAGGGCGAGGTCGGCATCGAGCTGAGCTTCTACGCCGACCACGCCGACACCTCCGACGTGGTCTACCACGTTCCATTGACCTATCGAGATGCCCCTATCGAAGGCGCGGAGCAGCACCTGCTGGGCACCAGCGAGCACGCGATCCTGGGCCTGCGCTACGTCTACGATGCCGCCGGCGATCCCGTCTTCCTCGCCCAGGCCCGCGAGCTGCTGGCCGGGAACGCGGTGCCGCAGCACCGCACCGAATCCTTCACCGACGATCCGCGGATCCGAGTCAGCGGGCAGACCGCCGGCAAGCAGGCGGAGATCATCCGCAAGCCGGTGGCCGGCGAACCAGCCGAAGCAGGGGTGATCGGGTTCTGGGAGAACGCCCTCGGGCAGGATCTGAGCGGTTTGGTATTGCGCACAGCATAATGAAGGCCCCGGAATAATGCCTCGGGCCCGGCGCGCAAGGGATAGACTTGTCTATGAAACCCAACCGCCATTCTAGGGAGATACATGTCTGCCATCAGCCGTGAGGACGTTGTGCATCTGGCACACCTTGCCCACATCGAGATGAGCGACGCGGAGCTGGACAAAATGACCGGTGAACTCGACGCTATCGTCGGTGCCATCGCGTCCGTCAGCGAAGTCGCCGCCTCCGACGTCCCAGCCACCAGCCACCCGATCCCGCTGACCAACGTGTTGCGCGAAGATACGGTGGGGCAGACGCTGAGCATCGAGGAAGTTCTGCTCAACGCGCCTGATTCGGACTCGGACCGCTTCAAGGTCCCGGCAATTCTGGATGGTGAATAATCCCAGTGAATGAACTGATCAAGCTTTCCGCCACCGAGCTGGCAGCCAAGCTGCGCGCCGGCGAGGTGACCTCCGTCGAAGCCGTGCAGGCCCACCTTGACCGCATCGCCGAAGTCGACGGCACCCTGAACGCCTTCCTGCACGTGAACGCCGACGAGGCGCTCGCCGTGGCCGCCGAGGTGGACGCGATCCGCGCCGCCGGCGGTGCCGGAGCCGAAGCCCTGCACCCGCTGGCCGGCGTGCCGATCGCCATCAAGGACCTGATCGTCACCAAGGGCCAGCCCACCACCGCGGCATCGAAGATGCTCGAGGGCTGGATGAGCCCGTACGACGCGACCGTGATCGAGAAGATCCGCGCCGCCAAGCTGCCGATGCTGGGCAAGACCAACCTGGACGAATTCGCCATGGGTTCCTCCACCGAGCACTCCGCCTACGGCGTGACCCGCAACCCGTGGGACCTGAACCGCATTCCGGGCGGTTCCGGCGGCGGCTCGGCCGCAGCCGTGGCCTCCTTCGAGGCACCGCTGGCCCTGGGCACCGACACCGGCGGCTCCATCCGCCAGCCAGGCGCCGTCACCGGCACCGTCGGCGTGAAGCCGACCTACGGTGCTGTCTCGCGCTACGGCGCGATCGCCATGGCCTCCTCGCTGGACCAGATCGGCCCGGTCTCCCGTACCGTGCTGGACTCGGCCTACCTGCAGGAACTGATCGGCGGGCACGACCCGAAGGATTCCACCTCGCTGCCGAACGCCCTTGAAGGCCTGGTGGCCGCCGCCGAATCCGGCGCCGCCGGGGACCTGGAGGGCCTGCGCATCGGCGTCATCAAGGAATTGACCGGCGAGGGCTACCAGGAAGGCGTGCAGGCGCGCTTCAACGAATCGCTGGAACTGCTCAAGGCTGCCGGCGCCGAGATCGTCGAGGTCTCTTGCCCGAACTTCAAGTACGCGCTGGGCGCCTACTACCTGATCATGCCTTCGGAGGTCTCCTCCAACCTGGCCAAGTTCGACGGGGTGCGCTACGGAAAGCGCGTGCTGCCGGAAGACGGCCCGATGACCATCGAGCGCGTCATGGGCGCCACCCGCGCCGCAGGCTTCGGCGACGAAGTCAAGCGCCGCATCATCCTGGGCACCTATGCGCTGTCCGCCGGCTACTACGACGCCTACTACGGCTCGGCGCAGAAGGTCCGCACGCTGATCCAGCGCGACTTCGACGCCGCCTTCGAGCAGGCAGACGTGCTGGTCTCGCCGACCGCGCCGACCGTGGCTTTCGAGCTGGGCGCGAACGACAACGACCCGCTGGCCATGTACCTCAACGACGTGGCCACCATCCCGGCCAACCTCGCCGGCGTCCCGGGCATCACCGTGCCTGGCGGCCTGTCCGAGAACCTGCCGGTGGGCATCCAGTTCCTGGCTCCGGCCTACGAGGACGCCCGCTTGTACCGTGCCGGCGCGGCGCTGGAAGCGCTGCTCGAAAAGCAGTGGGGCCACTCGCTGATCTCGCAGGCACCAGCCATTGACACCGCTTCGATCGCGCAGGAGGCCTAGGCACCATGAGCAACTACACCGATGAACTGGTCGACTTCGATACGGCGCTGGACCGCTACGACCCGGTCCTGGGCTTCGAGGTCCACGTCGAGCTGAACACCAAGACCAAGATGTTCTCCGACGCCCCGAACGCCTTCGGCGACGAGCCGAACACCAACGTCACCCCGGTGGACCTGGGCCTGCCCGGCGTGCTGCCAGTGGTCAACAAGACCGCCGTGGAGTACTCCATCCTGATCGGCCTGGCCTTGAATTGCCAGATTGCCGAGAAGTGCGGCTTCGCCCGGAAGAACTACTTCTACCCGGACACCCCGAAGAACTTCCAGACCTCCCAGTACGATGACCCGATCGCCCACGACGGCTGGCTGGATATCGAGCTGGAGGACGGCGAGGTCTTCCGCGTGGAGATCGAGCGCGCCCACATGGAGGAGGACGCCGGAAAGCTGACCCACATGGGCGGCGCCGCAGGCCGCATCCAGGGCGCCGACTACTCGCTGGTGGACTACAACCGCGCCGGCGTGCCGCTGGTGGAAATCGTCACCAAGCCGATCGTGGGCGCCGGCAAGCGCGCCCCGGAGCTGGCCCGCGCCTATGTGGCGGCGATCCGCGAGATCGTGAAGAACCTGGGCGTCTCGGATGCGAAGATGGAACGCGGCAACGTGCGCTGCGACGCCAACGTGTCGCTGATGCCAAAGGACGCGGACAAGTTCGGCACCCGTACCGAGACCAAGAACGTGAACTCCCTGCGCGCTGTGGAGCATGCAGTGCGTTTCGAGATCGAGCGCCACGCTGCAGTGCTGGATTCCGGGGCCAAGATTGTCCAGGAAACCCGCCACTGGCATGAGGACACCCGCTCCACCACCTCGGGCCGCCCGAAGTCGGACGCCGATGACTACCGCTACTTCCCGGAGCCTGACCTGGTGCCGATCGTTACCACCGCCGAGTGGGTCGAAGAGCTGCGCTCACGCCTGCCGGAGCCTCCAGCCGAGCGCCGCAAGCGCCTGAAGGCCGAGTGGGGCTACGCGGACAAGGAATTCCGCGACGTGGTCAACGCGGGTGTGCTCGACGAGATCGAAGCCACCGTGGCTGCCGGCGCAAGCGCTGCCGTGGCCCGCAAGTGGTGGATGGGCGAGATCGCGCGCCTGGCCAAGGCCGCGGACAAGGAGATCGCTGATCTGGGCGTCACCCCTCAAACCATCGTCGAGCTGAACTCGTTGATCGAGGGCAAGAAGATCAACGACAAGATCGCCCGCCAGGTGCTTGAATTCGTCATCGCCGGCGAAGGCACCCCAAGCGAAATCGTCGAGAAGCGCGGCTTGGCTGTGGTGAATGACGATGATGCCCTGGGCAAGGCTGTGGATGACGCCATGGCCGCCATGCCTGATGTGGTCGAGAAGATCAAGGGCGGCAAGATGCAGGCCATCGGTGCGCTGATGGGCCCTGTCATGAAGGCCACCCGCGGACAGGCCGATGCCGGCCGCGTTCGCGAGATCGTGATGGAGAAACTGGGCCTGTAAGGTCCGCATTCTTGCAGCGGCGGCCCGTATTCCCGGTGGGGAGTACGGGCCGCCGCTGTCTCGTTTGGGCTTCTTCGTCATCGGCTCCCTGCATGCACTGCATCGAAGCTGGCCGAAGGGCCGGCATCACGGCACTGCCGGGAAGCCGAGTGCTGGTTATCAAGCCGAATGCGGCTTGGCGGCTGCACGCGGATGGATTCGGAGAGGTCGAACCCGGACTCCGGGTTCGCTAGAGTATGCGTAAGCACATGCACAGGCCCCTCCGGGGGCTGAGTCGAATGCATTGAGCTGACCGAGGCTGAAGGAATCGCAATGATCGAAATTAAACGGGTTGATGCACTGGCCGGATTTCAGCCATCGGACATTGCCGCGGTGCTCGTCGGCGGTTTCGCCGAGGACTTCGCCTATTTTTCGAAGAATCAGGAAACGTTGGCGCGGGCGTTTGCCCACATGATCATCCCGGAACGTTTTTATGTGGCGCTGGTGGACGGGGTTCCCGCCGCCATCGCGAGCCTCACCGAAGCCGATCAGGAGTGCTTCACGCCGGACCGGAGCGAATTCCAGCGCCATCTCGGAACGTGGCACGGGCTGATCAGTTATTTCATCGTCCGCACGCAGTTCCTGGGAGCTTTCAAGGGGGCTCGGCCCGGACTGGCGGAAATCGGATTCGTGACTACCGCACCCCAATACCAAGGCCGTGGGGTGGCCACGGAGTTGATGAAGCACCTGCTGGCCCTGCCGTTCGATGAATTCGTGCTCCGCGATATCAAGGACACCAATGTCGCTGCGTTGTCGCTGTACCGCAAGCTCGGTTTTAGCGAGTCGGATTCGCGCCCGGCCAGGTTCACGAAACGTGCTGGCTTTTCGCGCTACGTTTCTATGAACAGGAAAGCCGCATAGCCATCCCTGTGCCGCTCCGGGTCCCCTGGTTCGAGCAATACGAAGTTGCCACGGTGGTCGGCCGAAGGCAACGCCGTTTTGGATAGGCTTGGGCCATGAATATCTCGTTCACGCCGTTGGGTCCTGAAGACAGCGATGGCATTGTCACATTTCTGCTCGGCAACAAGTTCCCTTTCCATGTCCGTCGAGACTGGACGCAGACGGAGCTGCGGGCACTGGTTGATGGCGGAAGATATTGGAACAGCGAGAGCCAAGGTTTCTGGATCATGGGCAATGGCGATTGCCTGGGCATGGTTGTTCTTGAAGATCTGGAAGACGACACCCCGATGTTCGACCTCCGCCTTGCGGAGGCTTATCGGGGGCAAGGATTGGGTACGCAGATACTGAAGGAACTGTGCACCAAGGTCTTCAATGAGAACCCGGAGACTGTGCGCTTCGAAGGGCAAACCCGGGAAGACAACATTGCGATGCGCAAGGTGTTCCTGAAGTCCGGCTTCCTCAAGGAAGCCCACTACCGGATGGGCTGGCCAGCTGAAGACGGCTTACGATTGGCTTCGGTCGCCTACGCCATTCTCCGCCAGGACTGGGAGTCAGGAGAAACGACCGCCTTCGACTGGAACGATGTGTAAATCTGAGTTCTACGCCCAGGGTTTCAAGAAGCGGGGAGGACCAGCACGTCCCGGGTAATTTCCAGATGCCCCAAGTGCTGGTTGAATTCGATTTGCGCCTGACTCTGCGTGATTTTGGGCAGATCGGCCTGAAGAACAAGGTTGAGGCCTGCGAATGAGGACGATTACGATTGAGCGATGAACCTGCCACCGGTTAAGAAGACAGCCATGCCCGAGGCTGAAGTGTCCATTGATCTGGCATTGGTGCGCGAGTTGATTGCAGCACAAGCTCCGCAATGGGACCATGAAAAGATCAGTTACCTGGCTACCGGTTGGGATAACGAAGTCTATCGTCTCGGAGAATCCCTGCTGATTCGTTTGCCCCGGCGACAGCTGGGGGAGGACATCGGAGTCAAGGAGCGACGCTGGCTCCCTCAGCTGGCACACGACTCCGGGGTGGACATCGACCTGGCGATCTTTGAAGGCCGTCCCACTTCCAGTTATCCCTTTACCTTTTCGATCTGCCCCTACGTTCCGGGCATAAGTGCAGCTCGGCTCAATCGGCAGGAACGCGATGAATACGTGCAGGAGTTTGCTCGTTTGCTGAGAGCCATCCATCAAATCGCAAACTCGACGGAACCACGAAGCGACTTCCGAGGCTGCGCATTGTCCCAAGTTGATGAGCGGACTCGAGTGCAAATCTCAACCTTGGACCCGTCGTTTCAGAGGGCGGCATTGGAACTTTGGCAGGAAGCGCTGGATGCGGAGGTGTACGAGGGCAGCCCAGTGTGGCTGCACGGAGATCCGCATCCATCCAACACTGTTGTAGACGGCGAAGAGCCATCCCTGACCGTTTCTCTGATTGACTACGGTGACTTATGCGTCGGCGACCCGGCATCAGATCTAGGCATGTGCTGGATGCATTTCAGTTCCGCGGGCATCGGCCAAGCCTTCGAGGCATACGGCATCGCGGTGGGAAGCCCAACGTGGAGGCGAGCGCGAGGCTGGGGTCTGCGCTACGCCATGATGACCGCAAATCTAGGCGCCGACGATCTTCTGGGCATAGTTGGGCGGGAGACCCTGAACTCACTCTTGGGTAGTTCCGTGTAGGCGCACTCCAGATCCATCCGACCTGTCTCAGTCCGTCAGCTGAGTTCCAAATGACCTTAGGAATCCTGATCGGTCCTTTTGACGATAGAACGATTTCAACGTCAATCGTAGGATTCATAATCGGAGGTCTTCGACAACGCCGCAGGAGTGTTTCCTTAGACTTGATTCATGGAGACCAGCAAGCGCCAAAAGTACGTTGATTACTTGGTGGGTGAACACGGATATGACGCCCGGGTAACACCATGGGGTATCTATATTGAATACCCCAATTTCGACGACAACGGCACGGCCGTCGTGAATTGGCGGGTTACGGAACACGAACTTGCTGGTTTGAACGGCATTCGAATGCCGAGAGGGTTTACCGGTGGCCAACAGTACGCATTTTCGGAATTGAGAGGAGCTCTTCATGCATTCACTGGTTCTCGCGGGACCATGCACGGGGCAAGTATGAGAATAGAAATAGATAACTGACAACGGCTACAGAGCCAAGCCTTGACCAGTTATCAAGAACGTGATTTTGAGCCGAGTGTTCGATTCCGTTCGCGTGGTTGAGCTGGCGCTCGTGCCGCAGCAACGACTTCGCTCGAGAACCGTGGGGCTGGGTTGAAGTGATGTCCGGGTCTGGGAGGCATGAGCTCAGTTAATTCTGGGTGAGAAGTCCTGGCAACTGAGCCATGTCCGTGAACACGGCGGTGGCCCCCGCGGCCAAGAGGTTTTCCCTGGTGCTGCTGATAGGTCCGCCTGGGCAGTAGCCGAAGACCGTAGCTCCGGCCGCGACGCCTGCAGTTACGCCGGTGACAGTGTCCTCGATGACCGCTGCCTGGCTCGGATCGATTCCCAAGCCAGCAGCCGCTGCCAGATAGACATCCGGAGCAGGTTTGCTCCGCGCGCACTCCATGCCGCTGTAAACATGCTCGCCGAAGAATGGTGCCATTTTCGTCAGGGACAACTGCATCTCGACTTTTCCGCGGTCAGCTCCTGTGGCGCATGCAATTATGCCGTTGTAGTTTGCGGAGATGTGTTTCACTGCATCCAGGGCACCAGGTATGGCCTGCAAGCCTTCACGTAGGGCAATATCTCGACGCTGCCTGAAGGCAGCGATCCACTGCTCATCAATTCGTACACCCGTATTCACAAAGATGGGTTCCCACTGGTCTTTCAGGGCCTTGCCGATGAAGATGCTGATGCATTCTTCCTGGCTGATGTTCCATCCCAACTCAATGAGCATTTCGCGGAGCACTGCGTTGGTGATGGATTCGGAATCGACCAACACGCCATCGCAATCGAACAGGGCGGCGGAGAATTTTGGACGCGACAAGGACATGGCTGGCTCTTCCTTCAAATGTGCGATTCGCTAGACTGCGGAGAATTCGTGAAGAATGCGGGCCAGCGGCGCCAGCTCAGGCTGTTCTTCGGCCTGTTTCAGTACGCGTTCCAACGTGGCATCGTGAATGGGCTTGGCTTTTTGATACAGCTCGTGGCCTGCGGGGGTCAGCTCGGTATAGATTCCACGACGGTCATCGGCGCACAGAACTCGCGAAAGCAGGTTGCGGTCTTCGAGCCGGGTGACCAAGCGCGTGGTTGCACTCGGGCTCAAGGCGGTGGCGCGGGCGAGCTGAGCCATGCGCATATGCCACCCATCCTGCCGATTCAAGGCGTCCAATAATGTGTACTCGACCACAGAAAGGCCGACCTGGGCAGTCAGATCCTTTTCCAGTGCGGCATCGATTAATCCGTGCAATGACGCCAAAGTGCGCCATCCGCGAGCACGGATTTCGACAGCATCATCTGCGATTCCCATGGTTCCTCCAACAAATACTTGCTTGCGCCTATTAGTTGCGTGTGCAACGATATTGACTATCGCGCAATAACAAGCGTGTGCAACTAATTTGTCCAGTCTATCAGGAGTATCGCTATGCCGCTCGGCCTTATTGCGTTAGCCATCGGTGCCTTCGGCATCGGGCTTACTGAATTTGTCATCATGGGCTTGTTGCCAGATGTGGCCGCCGACTTCGCCGTCAGCGAGGCAGCAGCTGGTTGGCTCATTTCCGGATACGCACTCAGCGTTGTGGTTGGTGCATTGGGGCTTACAGCGGCAACCATCCGCTTGCCGCGCAAGCCGGTGCTTGTCGGCCTGCTGGTCTTGTTTATCGTTGGCAACTCGCTCACCGCAATCGCTTCAACTTATGAAGTGGCCATGCTCGGCAGGGTGATTGCCGCCTTGTGCCATGGTGCCTTCTTCGGCATCGGCTCGGTTGTAGCTGCCGACATGGTGCCGGCCAACAAGCAGGCCGGCGCCATTGCCATCATGTTCACTGGCCTGACCGCAGCCAACGTTTTGGGCGTACCCTTTGGAACCCTGCTCGGCCAGCACTCAGGGTGGCGCTCGACCTTCTGGGCAATCTCCGGCATCGGCGTTCTGGCGCTCGTTGGGATTCTTGCACTGGTTCCGGCCATCAGGCACGTCGCCGAGGGAATCTCGCTGCGCCAGGAAATTGGCGCATTCACCTCGCTGCAGGTCTGGCTGTCCCTGGGCGTCACCATCCTGGGCTACGGCGGCATGTTCGGTGCCTTCACCTACATCGCCTACACCTTGACCGAAATTACCGGATTCAACGCAACCACCGTGCCTTGGCTGCTGATGCTCTTCGGAGTTGGCCTCTTCGCAGGCAACTGGATCGGCGGGCGCATGGCCGATAAGAGCATCGACCGCACACTGCTCTTCTTCATCTCCGCGCTGCTGGTGGTGCTTGTCCTCTTCGGATTCTTTGCAGGCAATCAGGTCGCCACCGTACTCGCTTTGCTGTTCATGGGCGGTTTCGGCTTCGGCACCGTTCCTGGCCTGCAAAGCCGCATCATGCATTACGCCGGCGACGCGCCCACCTTGGCCTCAGGCGCCAACATCGGTGCCTTCAATGTTGGCAACGCCCTAGGTGCATGGGCCGGAGGACTCGGCATCGCGGCAGGACTCGGATACACCTCTCCGATCTGGATTGGTGCACTGATCACCCTCGTTGCGTTGCTCGTTATCGTTCTGGCCATGATCTTGGCCAAGAAGGCTTCAGTCGCATCGCCCCAGCTGGTCGCAGCCGGCTAATCCGCAGTTTTCCCCTCTCCCACAACTAATTTTTAGGAGCTAGGCATGGTTACCGCCATTCCAACCATCACCCTGAACAACGGCGTAGAAATGCCCCAAGTAGGATTTGGCGTCTTCCAGGTCCCCAACCAGGAAACCACCGACGCAGTGAGGTCAGCTCTCAAGGCTGGCTACCGCAGCATCGATACGGCCGCGATTTACGGCAACGAAGAGGGTGTCGGCAAGGCTTTGGCCGAGTCTGGAATTGCTCGTGACGAACTGTTCATCACCTCCAAGGTCTGGATCGCCGACATGGGGTACGAACCGACTATGGAAGCCTTCGAGGCAAGCCTTGAGCGCTTGGGCCTGGACTACCTCGACCTGTTCCTGATTCACTGGCCAGCCCCGGAAAAGAATCTCTACGTTGAGACGTGGAAGGCGCTGGAGAAGCTGTATGCAGAGAAGAAGATCCGCGCCATCGGCGTGTCGAACTTTCAGCCGGCGCAGCTGGAGAAGCTGATCGATGAGGGAACGATCGTTCCTGCCGTGAACCAGGTGGAGTTGCATCCGGCGTTGCAGAACCGCGAGGTGATTGCGGCCAATGCGCAGCATGGCATTGCCACCGAAGCCTGGAGCCCCCTGGCTCAGGGTGCCGTGCTCACCGATGAGACCATCCTGGCGATCGCGCAGGCCCATCAGGTGACCGCCGCCCAGGTGATCCTGCGCTGGCACTTGCAGCAGGGCCGGGTGATCATCCCGAAGTCTGTGACTGAATCACGCATCGCTGCGAACCTGGATCTGTTCGGCTTCGAGCTGTCCGCCGCGGAATTGGCATCAATTGACGCGCTGGATAGCGAAGGCCGCACCGGCCCGCATCCGGAGACCTTCAACGGCTGATTTGATGACAGCAACCTGGATGCTGCCCATGCCCTCAAACAGCCACGGGCAGCATCTCAGGCTTGGATCTTCCAGGCACGTTGTGAACGAAGAAGTGTTACTGGGACGCTTTCCCCGTACCTTGCCGCGCGAATTGTTCTTCAAGGAGCGCAAGGGCCTTTTCGCTCGCATTCCTTATCCGATTCAGCGCACCAATGATACTTATGCTCGCGAAGAGAATAACGAGAATTAGAACAACGAGCAGCCAGGTGTTTTCCATGCTGCAACTCTTCCAGATCTTCTCACCGGCGTCTATCGAAGACGCTCAGCACTGCGGAGAGGCGCAATCAGGTCAAATCAGGCATGCATTCCAGCATCGGCTCGCCGTCTGCAAGCGGAACCCTGACCGGGGCAGTGCTGGCGAAACCACAGTGCATCCCCCAAAAGACAAGAGCCGCTAGGCCGAGGGGTGTAGGGCTGCTCCGTCGAGCAGGGTCATCGCGCGGTAGATGGTGCGGTGGATGGGAACCGGGACTGCGTGATGTTGAGCCAGCCGGACGACAGTACCGTTTTGCTCCTCGAGTTCCGAGGAACGCCCTGCGGCCAGATCGCGTTGCATTGAGGCGGTGCTATCCGGGCTGAAGGCGTCGAATTGCGCCATCATCCGGGCCACGTCCGATTCGCCCAGCTTCGCCCCGACGTGGCCGGCAAGGGTAGCAACCTCTCGCATGGCATCTTCGACCAGGGCTCGGGTTTGCGGGTTGGTGCGGGTTTGGCCAACCGGTTGGCGGCATAGTGCGCCGACTCCGCCGTAGGAGGTGATGAGCATGAATTTTCGCCACATGTCGGTGATGATATCGGCCGAAACGGTCGTGGCGACTCCTGCTGCGTTCAAGGCGTGGGCCAGTTGCGTGGCCCGGGTTGTTGTTGTTCCGTCGAGTTCGCCCAGGGTGATGGCTGGTTGCCCGCCGACGTGGTGGACGGTGCCGGGTTGCTGGAGGTAGGAAATGATCATGGCGACCCCGCCTAGTGCGTGGCCCGGACCGACCGCTTCGGTGATGCGCTCGGAGGCCGTGACGCCGTTTTGCAGCGGCAGGACCGCGGTGTTCGGCCCGATCAAGGCGTGCGCCCCGCTCATGGCTGCGGAGACCTGCCCGGCTTTGCAGGCCAGGATGACCGCGTCGCAAGCGCCGATTGATTCTGCCGCGGTGCTGACACTGGCCAGAGGGGTGGTGAAGCCGAGACTCCCATCCCCGGTGGTGACGGTGATCCCGTGTGCGGTGATGGGTGCGATGTGTCGTTCGGTGGCCAGTAGGTGTACTTCGGATCCGCTCTTGGCCAGGGCGGCGGCGAAGTATGCGCCGACGCCGCCAGCGCCGATGACTCCAATTTTCACAGTGCTGCTCCTACTTATTCCAAGTTTGGATGTGCTGGCCGGTTAATTGGTGCCGGTGGCACTGATTTGGCTGATTCGCGCCAGGTGCCGCTTTGCACAGTGGATCGTTATATGTGTATTCCCGTATTTGATGATTTGACCACCAAAGAAAGGGAAAAGGAAGTAGCGGGTCATATTACGGAAATATGTATCGGTCTGCACCGACCCATATGTTCACATGCGGCACGCGCTAGGGGAGGAGCCTCGAGATCTGGGTAGGCTCTTCTGATGGTATCCGCTTTGGATGTCTGCTCGCTGAGCATGGCGAGCACCATTGCGCAGAACCCTTCGTCACCAACGATTTCGAAAGGACTTAGAATCCAGGCCGGGTGGCTGCGGTGAGGCTATCCCACAGTTTGGCGGCCGGGAAAGCAACCACTTTCGCGGTGCTAGTTGCGCAGGTTCGTGGTCTTCCACGTTCAGCATTCACGTCTGGTATTTCTGATTTCTTGGTCCAATTATCGACCTCGGTCAGGGATGCGGGTCTTGCTCCTGTGAGGCAGCCCGCTAACTGGAACATTGAGCCGGGTGGTGAAGGCCAGCATTGAACCCTCTGACTGCAATGCCAGCCGCCTGTCGACTTCTTCGCGCATGTTCTCCGGACGCGGCACCGAGGTGTACCAGAGGTTACACAACTCGCCGTCGCTGGCAGCCTGCACCAGATCGTCATGGTGGTCCATGGATAACGGTTCAAGGGTGACATGGGCACCGCGCAGAGTGAGTAGCTCAAGGGTTTTCATGCGGATACTGTACGCGCCGAAAGGTCCTCGCGGCACCCCTACCTCGCTGTCGTTTTCTGTGGCTGTAGGGCATTGCAGGATCCGGGAACGGGTTAGCTGGCGCTCTGCGGCCGATCCGCGGATGAAGCCGTGGAACGCATCATGCTGGCGCCGCCGGCCACCGCCACAGTACAGGCAACAGCCAGCGCGCCCAGACCCAGTGGCAGGGTAACTGCACCGGCTACCAGTCCCACGAGGATCGGACCACCTGCATCTCCCACCTCGCGTCCAAGCTCGGCGCTGCCCATGGTGCGGCCCATGCGTTCTGGCGGCGTGGATGCCGCCAGGCGTGCGAATCCGAGCGGGGTAATCAGGCCGACTCCCAGACCGATCGCCGCGGCGCCCAGCAGGATCACCGGTACGGACGGAACTGTCGCGAAGAGCACCACTGCTGCAATCAGCAGGACCGCCCCGACTAGCATCAGGGTGTTGGCCCGTTGCGGGGCTGTATCGTGAATCCGCCCGATCCGCGGCTGAACCACGGCCGAGATGACGGTCAGAATGCTGACGGCTCCCATGCCGATGATCGGGTCCGCGCCGAGGCGGGCTGCCAGCAGCGGGATGAAGCCCACCGCGGCCCCCAGAATCGCGGTGGCTACGGCCAACAAGAGCACCGGGCCGAGGAAGGCCGGCGCGGTGGATTGCTTCACCATGTCAGCCAGGGTGGAGCGCTGCTTGGGCAGCACAGGTATGGACGGCATGCGAATGCCGGTCCACAGGGCCGCGCCCAGCGAGAGCACTGCCAGGACCAGGAATAGAGCCGGCAAGCCAGCCCAGGTGATGAGGGCTGCTCCCAGCAGCGGACCACCGGCATATCCAAGCCCCTTCCACGACCCGTATTTGCCGAAGTAGCGTCCAGCCATGGACGGCCCGACCATCCGGGCAACGGCCGAAGAAGAGGCTGGGGAGAAGCCTGCCGCGGCGGCTCCCTGCGCCAGGCGGGCAAGCGCGAGCAGCAGCGGGGATGCGGCGAAGGCACCGAGCAATGAGGCCGCCGCGAACACCAGCAGTCCGCCCACGATTACCGGCTTCACCCCGATCCGGTCGCTCAGCGCACCGAAGACCGGTTTCAAGATGACCTCGGCGATGTCGTAGGTCGCCAGGATGAGGCCGAGGGCGGCAAAAGACAGGCCGAGATTTTCGGTTTCGGTGCCAAGCGCCGCAGCGACGCCGTGGGCGCCGAAGGCCGTCGTGAATCCTGCCAAGTACAGCGGACCCATGCCGCGTTTCTGATCAACCACGCCCCCAGCTTAACTGCGGGAGTCGCGTCGATGGCCATCCTGCATGCATATTTCGGCGGTTTACTCCGGAACGTGTTCCTTGCAGATTCTCAAGCAGCCAGGTTTGATTCAGCGGCGGCTTCGGCAGGTGGAAAGGAAGTTCCCGTCTAGGCGCCGACAAGCCCCTGGATGGTTTGCCGGATCGCCTCGATGACGTCCATGACTGGTTCACGGTGGAGGTGCTCCGCACGCACCAGAACGTCGATTTGTCGACCGGCTGAAAGGCCTTTGATTGGTCGTAAAGTCACCATACTGTCCAGTGATTTCCGTGCGGTATATCGAGGCAGGATCCCGAGGCAGCCGCTGGCTGCAACCAGAGCGCCGGCGGTGGCGTAATCATTGACCCGGTGCTCGATTCGCGGGCCTTGGCCAGCCAGTGCGGCGATGGTTTCAAGGACATCGGCCGGTGAGTACCCTGCGCGTGAAACGACCCATGGTTCGTCGATGACCTGTTCGGGGGAGAGTTGTTCGAATTCGGCCAGAGGATGATCCCGGTGGATTGCGACATCCAGCGGTTCGAAAGCCAGCGGGATGACGCTGATCCGGTCTTCTGGCCAAGGGGCCGTGTGCGGCATCCGGTGTGCCAATACCAGATCGTACGTCGAGGTCAGGGCAGGGAAATCCTGCTGCGAGACATCCTCGTCGGAAAAGCGCAGCGGCGGCAACTGCCCTTCCGGGTAGCTCAGCAGCGGGGCGAAGATGGTCTGCCCGATGGAGTGGAATCCGGCGATCCGGATGGGGGTGTCCCGTTCCTGCTCCTGGGTGCGGATTCTCGCTGACACCTCGGCCAGGGTCGAAGCGACCGAGGCCGCTGCGGACGCCAGCAATTTTCCCTCGGCAGTCAGCACCAGCCTGCGTCCGTCCTTCTGGGTCAGGGGCGCAGGGAAGTTGCGTTGCAATTGCGCCAAATGCTGCGAGACCGCCGAAGGCGAGACGAAAAGGGCCTTGGCGACAGCGTTGACGCTGCCCAGATCCGCGAGTTCACGCAGAATCCTCAACTGATGCAATTCCATGAAGTAAATACTAAATCGTTGGATCAGTAAATCAGTGATCTTCTAAGGTGTTACCGCGTGCTGTTGGGTGCGACACTTGAAGCGATCCCATGTCTGTCTTGCGCACAGCAGGTGCACAATCCTAAGGAACCAGCATGAAAGCACTGTACAAGTCCGGCCCGCACGCGGGACTGGAACTCGTTGACCGCCCAGAACCGGAAACCGGCGCCCATGACGTGAAGATCCGCGTCATGACTGCTGGCATCTGCGGCACCGACCTGCACATCGAAGCCTATGACGATGCAGCCAAGGCCATGATCAATACCCCGCTGGTTCCCGGGCACGAATTCTATGGCGAGGTCGTGGAGGTCGGCAGCTTCGTCCACGGTGTCAAGGTCGGCGACCGCGTCTCCGGCGAAGGGCATGTCGTGTGCGGGCTGTGCCGCAACTGCCGCGCGGGCCGCAAGCAGATGTGCATCAACGTCGACTCGGTAGGCGTGCAGCGCGACGGCGCCTTCGCCGAATACGTGGTCATCCCCGAAAGCAACGTCTACATCCACCGCGACGAGCGCATCACCCCGCTGCTCGGCGCCATCTTCGACCCTTTCGGCAATGCCGTGCACACCGCGCTGCAATTCCCGATGGTCGGCGAGGATGTGCTGATCACCGGTGCAGGCCCCATCGGCCTGATGGCCGCGGCAGTGGCCCGCCACGTCGGCGCCCGCAACATCGCCATCACCGATGTCTCCGAGCAGCGCCTGGAACTGGCCCAGAGCATGGGCATCGACCTGGCCGTGAACGTCGCGAACACCCGCATCAGGGAAGCGCAGCAGCAGCTGGGCATGGTCGAAGGCTTCGACTACGGCATGGAAATGTCCGGGCACAAGACCGCCTTGCCGGAAATGATCGAGAACATGAACCACGGCGGCAAGATCTGCATGCTCGGGCTGCCCAGCACCTCCATCGATATCAACTGGGGCAAGGTGGTCACCCACATGCTGACCCTGCGCGGCATCTACGGCCGCGAGATGTTCGAGACCTGGTACGCCATGAGCGCCATGCTCACCTCCTCGGAAGTGATGCGCGAGCGCATTGCCTCGGTGGTGACCGACTTCCTGCCGGCCACCGAATGGCAGCAGGGCTTCGAAGCTGCCCGCAGCGGCCACGGCGGCAAGGTCGTGCTCGACTGGACCGTTTTCCCAGGCTAAGAATTTCCCGGATCAACAAGGAGTATTTGCAATGTACACGGATCTCAAAGACCAGCTTGCCGCCGAACTGGACGAGCTGAAGTCCTCCGGCCTGTTCAAGGCAGAACGCCACATCGACTCGGCCCAGTCCGCGTCCATCCTGGCCGGCTCGCTGGGTGACGATGCACGGAAGGTGCTGAATTTCTGCGCCAACAACTACCTGGGGCTGGCCGATAACCAGCAGATCATCGACGCCGCCAAGTCCGCCATGGACGAGCGCGGCTTCGGCATGGCCTCCGTCCGCTTCATCTGCGGCACCCAGGACCTGCACCTGGAATTGGAAGCCAAGCTCTCCAAGTTCCTGGGCACCGACGACACCATCCTGTTCTCCAGCTGCTTCGATGCCAACGGCGGCGTTTTCGAGTCGCTGTTCGGCAAGGAAGACGCCATCATCTCCGATGCGCTGAACCACGCATCTATCATCGACGGCATCCGCCTGTCCAAGGCCGCGCGCTTCCGCTATGCCAACCAGGACATGGCCGATTTGGAAACCCAGCTGCAGGCCGCCGCGCAGCTCAACGACGGGGCCGGTGCACGCCGCACCATCATCGTCACCGACGGCGTCTTCTCCATGGACGGCTACCTGGCACCGCTCGAAGCCATCTGCGATTTGGCCGACAAGTACAACGCGCTGGTCATGGTCGACGACTCCCACGCGGTGGGCTTCATGGGCGCCACCGGTGCCGGCACTCCCGAGCATGCAGGGGTCTCGGACCGCGTGGACATCTACACCGGCACCTTCGGCAAGGCCCTGGGAGGAGCCTCGGGCGGCTACGTCTCCGGCCGCGGCGAAATCGTCGCGATGCTGCGCCAGAAGGCCCGCCCGTACCTGTTCTCCAACTCGCTGGCCCCGTCGATTGTCGCCGCGACCCTCAAGGCGCTGGACCTCGTGGTGGATTCCGGGGACCTGCGCGAGAAGCTCTTCGAGAACGCCGCGCACTTCCGCCGCCGCATGACCGAAGAGGGCTTCGAGCTGCTCGACGGCGAGCACGCCATCATCCCGGTGATGTTCGGCGACGCGGTCAAGGCCGCAGAGGTGGCAGGCAAGATGCTGGAACAGGGCGTCTTCGTGACCGCCTTCAGCTTCCCGGTGGTGCCCAAGGGCGCCGCGCGCATCCGCGTGCAGCTCTCCGCCGCGCATTCGGCCGAGGACATCGAGGCTTGCGTGCAGGCCTTCGTCGCCAGCCGCTGACCAGCTCGGTTGGCCCGGCGCCGTGTTTCAATAGGGATGACGAATTGGCATAACCAAAGGCGGAGGGCTCATGGCTACCAGGGATGATGTGGCGCGCTTGGCCGGCGTATCTCCCAGTACCGTGTCCTACGTGATCAGCGGCAGGCGCACCATTTCCGAGGCGACCAAGGCCAGGGTCCTGGCGGCCATGCGGGAGCTGAACTACACCCCGGATGCCTTTGCCCAGGGCCTGGCCGGATCCCGCCGGGGGATCCTTGCCCTGCACTTTCCCACCAGCGTGGACGGCTATTCCTCCACCGAGTTCGAATACGTCACCGCCGCCATGGAGCGTGCCCGCGCGCTGGGCTACCACATGCTCTTATGGTCCAATCCGATGACCGATGTCATGGGATTGGAAAGCCTGGTCGGGCAGAAACTGGTGGCCGGGGTGCTGCTGATGGAAGTATCGATCAATGACCCGCGCTTCGATGTCCTTCGGCGCGCGGGCATACCTTTCGCTTCCATTGGCCGTCCCGATGACAATGCCGACCTGTCCTATGTCGATAATGATTTCGCCCAGGCCGGGCGCATCGCGGTGGACTACCTGGCGGACCTCGGCCACCAATCCATCATGTACATCAACGTCTCCGTGGAAGACCAGGAGGCCGGCAACGGTCCGGCCATCCGCACGGCCCGCGCCATCTCTGAAGCCGCGCGCCTCCGCGGCATGTCGATGCGGGAAGTCCCGGTGGAAAACAACGCGCGCGGCGGACGGACGGCGCTGGATGCCTACCGGGACCTGCACCCGCGCCCCACGGCGGTGCTGGCGCTCAAGGAATTCGCCACTGCCGGTTTCGTCAACGCCGCTGGCATGGCGTCGTTGCGCATCCCAGAAGACCTCTCGGTAATTGCATTGGGTGTCGGCGATCGCTCGGCCGAAATGGTAGCCCCGGCACTGACCACGGTCGCCCCACCGGGCGAGGCGGTCTCCCATGCGGCGGTGGACGCACTGGTGCAGAAAATCGAAGGCCGTTCCCAGGGTGCCATGCAGCAGCTTATCGCGCCGCTGATGACGGTCCGCGACAGCACCGGCCCGGCTCCGCGCTGAGCACCCCACGACAATCTCTGGACGATCTACTTCCATAGGTGTTGACGCGCGTCGATGACCTGCGTCACTATAGAGAGGATCATTCGTGCCAGGCCGCTTCACTCGGCAAGGTACTAGTCAACGTGGAGGGCATCATGAAGAAAGCACAACGCAGGCTGAAGCTCGCGCCGGTTATCTCGATGGCAGCTATCGGCATGCTCCTGGCCGGCTGCTCCGGCGGGGCAGACCCCAATGACCCCAACGCCTCCGGAGGCGGCGCAGCCCAGGTGGGCGAAGCCGACGGTGTCGTGGACATCTATGGCCCGGTCACCGGCATCGAGGCGGAACTGCTGGAAAAGTCGTGGGCCAAGTGGTCCGAGGAAAACGGCATCAAGATCCGCTACACCGGAGACAAGAACTTCGAATCCCAGATCGGGATCAAGGTCCAGGGCGGCGACACCCCGGATTTGGCAGTCTTCCCGCAGCCCGGCCTGCTGCACGCCACCGTGGCACAGGGCAAGGTGCAGCAGCTGCCCGAAGCAGTGCAGGCACAGCTGCAGAGCAACTGGTCCGAGGACTGGCAGAACTACGGCAAGGTCGATGGCGTGCAGTACGGGGTGCCGCTGATGGCCAGCGTCAAGGGCTACATCTGGTATTCGCCCAAGCAGTTCGAGCAGTGGGGCGTGAGCGTGCCTGAAACCTGGGATGAGATGATCGCCCTGGGCACCGAAATCTCGAAGAAGACCGATGAACCGGCCTGGTGTGCCGGATTCGCATCAGGCGAGGCATCGGGGTGGCCGGGCACCGACTGGATCGAGGACGCGGTGCTGCGCCAGTCCGGGCCCGAGGCCTACGACAAGTGGGTTTCCGGCGACCTGGAATTCACCTCGCCTGAAATCACCAGCGCCTTCGAGTCCGTCGGGAAGATCCTGCTCGACCCCGAACAAGTCAATGCCGGATATGGCGATGTGAAGTCGATCAACGCCACCGCCTTCGGCGATGTCGGTACGGCAGTGGCCAAGGGAACCTGCCCGCTGACCCACCAGGCCTCCTTCCTGGAAGGCTATGTCCTCGATTCCAAGAATGCCGATGGCGAGAAGGCCACCGTGGCACCTGACGGAGATGTCTGGGCCTTCGTCGCACCTCCAGCCAAGGCCGATGACCCGGTATCCATCGTCGGCGGCGGCGAATTCGTCGCAGCTTTCTCCAACGATGAAGAGACCGCCAAGGTCCAGGAATACCTGGCCAGCGCGGATTGGGCCAATAGCAGGGTCTCGCTCGGCGGCGTGATCTCGGCCAACTCCGGGCTCGATCCAGCGAACGCCAGCAGCGACCTGCTGCGCTCCGCCGTTGAACTGCTGCAGGATCCGAACACCACCTTCCGCTTCGACGGGTCTGATCTGATGCCCAAGAGCGTGGGTTCCGACTCCTTCTGGAAGGGACTGGTGGACTGGATCGACGGCAAGCCGACCGAGGAAGTGCTGGAGAACATCCAGTCCGGTTATGACTCCTAGCCACCAACTTGCAAGCCGCCAACGGCCGGGAATCCCGGCCGTTGGCGAGATGACAGGAGCCTGAGACCATGACCGAATTCTTCCAATGGCTTGCCGGCGTCCCGCCGCTGATCCAGGTGCCGGTGGTGCTGCTTGCCTTCGCGATCCTGATCGCGGCGATCCTCGGCTTTGTCGAGATAGCAACCAATGGCGGACGCGCATTCGCCGTGGTGCGCTTCCTCGCCGCGGTCGTGGTTCCGGCAGCGATCCTGCTGGTCCTGGGGCTGTACAACTCGGTGATGTGGGTGGCCGCGCTGGCCGCCGTGCTCGGCGCGGTGCTGTTCTTCGCGGACCGGCGCTCGCGGCACGGTGCCGGCTCGCTGCTGCAGCTGACAGGGTTCCTGGCTCCGGCCATGCTGCTGCTTGCCATCGGGTTGATCTACCCGACGATCCGCACCGCCATCAGCGCCTTCATGGCCAATGACGGGTCGGGCTTCGTGGGCCTAGGGAACTTCCGCTGGGTATTCACCAGCCCCGATGGCCTGACAGCCCTGCTCAACACCCTGGTCTGGGTTCTGGTGGCGCCGGTGGTTTCCACCATCATCGGCTTGGCCTATGCGGTGTTCATCGACAAGAGCCGCGGCGAGAAGTTCTTCAAGCTGCTCGTGTTCATGCCCATGGCAATTTCCTTCGTGGGCGCATCAATCATCTTCAAATTCTTCTACGACATTCGCCAAGGCGACCAGATCGGCGTGCTCAATGCGATCATCACGGCATTCGGCGCCAAGCCGGTCGACTGGCTCGGGCTCGAACCGTGGAACACGTTGTTCCTGGTGGTCATCCTGATCTGGACACAGGCAGGATTCGCCATGGTGATCCTGTCCGCGGCCATCAAGGGCGTGCCGGCAGAGCAATTGGAAGCGGCGGCCCTGGACGGAGCCAGCCCGTGGCAGCGCTTCGCCAATGTCACCCTGCCGGGGATCCGCTCCACGGTCATCGTTGTCTTGACCACGATTTCCATTGCCTCGCTCAAGGTCTTCGACATCGTCTCCTCGATGACCGGCGGCCGCTCGGATACGACGGTCCTGGCCTACGAAATGGTGCGCCAGTTCCAGCTTGGGGCCCGTACCGGCTACAGCTCGGCCCTGGCCGTCATCCTGTTCATCCTGGTGCTGCCGATCATCATCTACAACGTCAGGCAGCATAAGAAGCAGGGGGTCATGCGATGAGCACCGTCGGCGAATCCACTCGGCGCCTGATGGCGGCCACCGAGAAATCCAGCGGGAAACTGCGCAAGGCCACGACCTCCCGCGGCGCCACCATTGCGGCGTTCATCATTGCCGCAGTGTGGACCATCCCCACCTTCGGGTTGTTCGTTTCCTCCTTCAGGCAGGCTGATGACATCAAGACCACGGGCTGGTGGACGGCCCTGTCCAACCCGTCGTTCACGCTGGACAACTATGTGCAGGCCTTCGCCTCCGGCGACAGCCTTCCGCTGTCCAAGGCCTTCCTGAATTCGCTGGTCATCACCATTCCGGCGGCGATTGTGCCGATCCTGATTGCCAGCTTGGCTGCCTACGCGTTCGCCTGGATCAACTTCAAGGGACGCAATACGCTCTTCGTGCTCATTTTCGCCCTGCAGATCGTTCCGATCCAGATGGCGCTGGTGCCGCTGCTCCAGCTCTTCTCGGACGGGGTGAAAATCGGCGGGCTGTATATCCTGCCAGGCTTGGGCGTCAACGGATTGGATGGCGCCTACGCCAAGGTCTGGATTGCGCACACGATCTTCGCCTTGCCCTTGGCGATCTTCATGCTGCACAACTTCATTTCGGAGATCCCGGATGAGGTCATCGAGGCCGCGCGCGTTGACGGAGCCGGGCACGGGAAGATCTTCTCGAAAATCGTCCTGCCCTTGTCGATGCCGGCCATTGCTTCCTTCGGAATCTTCCAGTTCCTCTGGGTGTGGAATGACCTGCTGGTGGCAACCGTCTTCACCTCGGGTGGGGAATTGCCGATTACCAAGGCGCTCCAGGACCTCTCGGGTACCTATGGGCAATCCTGGGAGCTGCTTACCGCAGGCGCGTTCATCTCGATGATCATTCCGCTGGCGGTGTTCTTCGCGCTGCAGCGGTTCTTCGTGCGCGGCTTGCTGGCAGGCGCCACCAAGGGATAAACCTGCCCTGAAACAAGGCACAAGGGTGCCCGTCTGAAATTTCAGACGGGCACCCTCTTGTTCTGCCCCGCAGGCGGCAAGCCATAGGTAGGCTCGTGCCTGAAGGATTGGAATTACCACGAAGGCGGAGCGCTCATGGCAACCTTGTTGCTTACCAACATCGGACAGCTGACGACGGTTGACTCGAAAGGCAGCGTGCTGGAAGACGCCGCGGTGCTAATCGAAGATGGGATTGTTGCATGGGTCGGCCACATGGCGCTGGCGCCAGCAACGGCGCACGAGATCGATTTGGGCGGCCGTGCGGTGCTGCCCGGCTGGGTTGATTCCCATAGCCATCTGATTTTCGGCGGCGACCGCGCCGAAGAATTCGTGGCCCGCATGGCAGGCCAGACCTACGCCGCCGGAGGCATCGCGGTCACCACCTCGGCCACCGGGAAGCTCTCCGACACGGAGCTGGCCGGCGTTGTGGGCGAACGCCGCCGTGAAGCCCTGGCCATGGGCACCACCTGGATGGAAACCAAGACCGGCTATGGGTTGACATTGGAAGAAGAGACTCGGCATTCCGTGCTCGGCAAGCCGCTGGTGGATTCACTGACCTTCCTTGGAGCCCACCTGGTTCCGGCTGGTTGGGCTGCCGAGGCCTATACGGATTTGGTCACCGGACCGATGCTTGATGCGGTGGCAGGCAACGTCGACTTCGTCGACGTCTTCTGCGAACGCGGTGCATTCACCGAGGATCAATCGCGCCGGGTTCTGGAAGCCGCGCAGCGCAAAGGGCTGGCGACCAAGGTCCATGGAAACCAGTTGGGCCCCGGCCCGGGAGTGAAGCTGGCCGTAGAATTCGGCAGCCATTCGGTAGATCACGTGAATTACCTGGATGAAGAGGACTTCAAGGCGCTCGCCGACAGCTGGGCCGGTTGGGATGCCTCGGCGCGTTCGGGCAAGCCGGGCACGGTAGCTACCTGCTTGCCCGCCTGCGACCTGTCCACCCGGCAGCCGCTTGCGCCGGGCCGCGAACTGCTTGATGCAGGGGTGCGAATCGCGCTGGCGAGCAACTGCAATCCGGGGACCAGCTATACGAGCAACATGAACTTCTGCGTTGCTACGGCGGTGCTCCAGATGAACCTGTCCCTGGCTGAAGCCATCGAGGCGGCAACCTACGGAGGGGCGCTCGCGCTCGGGGTTGCCGACCAGGTGGGATCCATCGAGGTCGGCAAGCGCGCAGATCTGCATGTGCTTGACGCTCCGGTTGCGGCGCATCTGGCGTACCGCCCCGGAATGAACCTGACGCATAGCGTGTATCGGGCGGGCGAACTAGTTGATCGACTTACGTGATTCCTCGGAAGCTGTTCTTCCAAAGGAGACATGATCCGGCCATCCGGTGGGATAGAGCGATCATCTCGATTTTTAATGTAGTTGGCTACGAAGTACCGTTCGATTTCAGGAAATGATTTCCGGAGTTGCAGAGCTTGTGCCCAATCCGGTAGCGGTTAGAGTTTCGAAGGGAATTACGACATTAGGAAGGCAAGACGAATATTCCGTCAGGCATCCCGAACCCGGACCGTTGCGCAGTCCGCGCATACACACTCACGGACCACAGAGAGTCTGAACCGCAGGGGCCTAAATGCCAGTCCGCAAATCGATGTACGAGCTGCAGCGAGGTTCCTTTGAGAAGATCGGTCTGGTCCGTGGGTCCGCCATGGGCGTTGCTGGTGGTCCCAACGATGAGTACTCCATTTGAACGGATCACCCGATCGGCAAAATCGAATACGCTTCGCAGTTCGCCACGTGAAATGAAGGCAGGCACATTTCCGGTCATCAATATGGCGTCGTACTGTTCCGGCAGCGAATGCTCGTTGAGTGTACCCAAGCTCAGCTGGTCGGCTGATAACTGTCTGAACCAGCTTCCATCGAATAGGTCTTTTGCTACATCCAGAACTTGGGGCGTTGGATCTACGCCATAGGCATCATGTCCGCAGCGACGCAACGCATTGACGGTATTGCCAATCCCGCAACCGATATCGAGAATTCGTGAATTACGAGGACAGAGCATGTCCGCGAAACGGGCAACTACGTCCAGATCAATCCCGTCCATTGTTTGAGCACGCATTTTCGCCGCGTATGAATCGTAGTTGGGGCCCATGTCCACAGTTTTGCATGGATACAGTGTCTGAACGACTTGTTTGCGCTAGTAGGCTGAAAATATAGCTCCGAATTAGGCATTCATGATAGACAAGACCTATGGCTAATACTGCTTTTAAGGGAACCCCTGTACAGACTATTGGTGATCTGCCAGCCGTTGGCTCGCAGGCTCCAGCTTTCACTCTCACCGACACCGGCCTTGCAGATGTCACCAGCGAATCGCTGGCTGGCCGTCGCGTTGTCCTGAACATTTTCCCGTCGGTTGATACCGGCGTTTGCGCTGCCAGCGTGCGTCGCTTCAACGAACTGGCTGCCGGCCTGGAGAACACCACCGTCGTGTGTGTTTCTGCTGACCTGCCATTCGCACTGGGCCGCTTCTGCGGTGCCGAAGGCATCGAGAATGTTACCGCTGGTTCGGTCTTCCGTTCCGACTTCGGTTCGGACTACGGAGTCACCCAGGTCGATGGACCACTGGCTGGCCTGCTGGCCCGTTCGGTTGTTGTGCTGGATGAGGACGGGAAGGTTGTTTACAACCAGATCGTCCCGGAGATCACCACCGAGCCTGACTACGATGCAGCTATCGCAGCCCTGAGCTAAGCAAGCATTGCACCCGATACGGTGCATGAGAGCCCGCCTGACAACATTCAGGCGGGTTTTCTTTACGCTCCAGATGGCTTGCTCATCGGCGGGTCAGGCCAAATTGCTTCCTATCCATTGATTGATTGCGCTGCAGTGAGGATGCGCGGACCAATCTTGCGCATGAGCTTGCCTATCTTCGGGTTGTCCGAGCGCGAGAGCGTATCCGATAACCGTTCAAGGCTCATGAGACCCAACCAGATTTTGGCCCGGTGCGCTTCCTCAGAGTTGGGAGCAATCAAATCCACCATTTCCAAACCATGCCACAGGCTCAGGTACGCGGTGTTCAAGGCAGGGTCCCACGCTGCTGCGAGGTCCCAATCCAAGATGCCAATCAGCTTCTCGTCAATCCAGTGCATGTTGTGGCCAGCCAAATCACCATGCACCAGTCCCGCTGGAACCTGCGCCAGAATATCGAGCTGATCCCAAAGTGCGGTTGCAGGAGCTCGAAGTTCCTCGGGCAGCGCATCGAAGCATTGCTGCTGCCGGGCTTGGGTCCATTCGCCACGGAATGA
The DNA here is from genome assembly GCF_008370855.1 of Glutamicibacter sp. ZJUTW. Taxonomy (NCBI): domain Bacteria; kingdom Bacillati; phylum Actinomycetota; class Actinomycetes; order Micrococcales; family Micrococcaceae; genus Glutamicibacter; species Glutamicibacter sp. ZJUTW. The sequence continues at coordinate 959,068 of NZ_CP043624.1, forward strand.
AAACGGTTTGGCCAGATGAGCGCCGATCTGTTCCAGCGGCACCTCGGCCAATTCCTTCACCAGCTGGCCCAGCACCTTTGGATCCCCGTAGTGAGGCTCATGCGCGCTTCCGGGGATGAAGGACATGGCAACTGAGCTGAGCCCGTCGACATGTAGGATCTCGGAGACCGCCACCGGGATCTGATAGTTGAGCTGGCTTTCCAGCAAAGACAGCAGCTCGACGGTTCGCGGCATCTGTTCGGTCGCCGCTGGCGTGCGCGCCATGCGAATCACCGCCTGCGGATTGCCAATGACCACCTTGTGGAATTGTCCGCCTTCATTCACGGCCGCATCTTCCCACGAAAGATCGGGGCAGAGCTGGCGGGCGATTTGCAGTTCTCCACTCGTGGCAGGACGACTCATTCGTACCCTTCTCGTTCAGCTCGCTGGTGGTCTCACTTTCAGGCTATCGCAGGTTTGCCACGTGGCTACTCAGTACGCGCACAGCCAGATCGGCCTATGATCGAGAACGTGAACGCTGAACAAATTGAGTCGACGGCAACCCGCAGAACCCTCAGGTTCGAGATCATTTTGGTTCTCGCCCTGTCCTTGGGGCAGAGCGCGGTCTACTCGCTGCTGAGCTTTGCGGATAAAGTCACCAGGGCACCGTTGCGTGATCAGACGACATCGCTGAACAACCCGCTGAGCACACGCGAGTTCTTTGATTTCATCTACCAGCTTCTGGACATTATCTTCGCGCTGGTGCCCGTGGTGCTGGCACTCTATCTGATGAAGCGCACGACCGGCCGAACCATCCGTGACATCGGCTTCGACATGCGACGTCCGGGCAAGGACACGATGCTCGGGGCGGGGCTGTTCCTGGCCATGGGCGTGGGGACGCTGGGCGTCTATGCTGCCGGACGGGCACTGGGCGTCACCACAGCACTGTCAGCAGCCAATCTCGGTGATTATTGGTGGAGCGTCCCCGTGCTGCTGCTGTCGGCTGTACGCCATGCAGTGCTCGAAGAAATGCTGATGCTCGGCTTCCTGTTCACCTATGCCAAGAAGCTGAAGCTGGGACTGTGGAGCACCATTATCGGTTCTGCAGTGCTCCGCGGCAGCTACCACCTCTACCAGGGCGTGGGGCCGATGATCGGCAATATGCTCATGGGCATCGTCTTCGGCTGGGTGTACCAGAAGTACGGCCGGGTGATGCCGCTGGTCATCGCGCACTTCCTGCTCGATGCTATCGGCTTCGTCGGCTACGCGCTGATTGGGCCTGCCATCGGAATCGGCCAGTAGTGCCCGAAGGCCTGCGCCAGCGACTGAAACGCCATTAACGAAAAAGGTAGGTGGGGACGCCATTGTCCCCGCCTACCTGCGTTCGTTTCCGAGTTTCCTACAGCACCACGGTGCCGGACTCGGTTTCAAAGGTTACCGACATGATGCCCGGAGTGCCATTCGGCGCTTCATATTGCATGGTGACGGCGCCCAAATTGACGTTCTGCGGCTGGCCCAGCCAATCCAGCACCCGATCGCGTGAGCCGGCGATGGAGATCTGGCTGATCTCGCCGACAGGCTCCAGCGCCTTGGACGGATGCAACGGCTCGGAGCCTTCATCCCAGGAAATCAGGTACGGGACCTGCGGATCAGCGATCAGGCCCTTGATGCCGATTTGCTGCCAGGTAAGTTCGCGGCCATCCGGGAACTTGCGGTTCCCCGGCACGGACTTGCGGCCCAAGCGGTCTTCGGCACTGGATAGATCCTCCACGGAGACGCACCATCCCATCCATCCGCCGCCGAGCTCCGAGCGGGCGCGCACGGCCTGGCCGAAGGGAGCCTTGTCGCTGGCCGGGTGGTTCAGGACTTCAACCACTTCCAGGTACTGGCCATGCTTGAGCGGGAAGATGACATTGCGTGTTCCGAATCGTGGATGCACGCCGCCCTTGACGAATTCCAGTCCCAGGGACTCGGAGATTCTTTCAGCGGTTGGCAGCAGCCCGTCCGGGCCGCATGCATAACTTACGTGATCTAGCCTCATCATGTGCCCATCATGGCAACATGTGATGCGAGTCTCTACTTAGGCTCCCCTAAGTGCGCTGATGTTATCGAATACTCTGCGGAAAATCTGCGGAATTCGCGAAATATGACCGATTGAGTCCAATCCTGGTCCACTGCGTTGCAAAGATCTTCGGTTTTCGGGCAAACTGATAGCAGGTCATGAGTTCCAGTAACAAGCCCCGGCTTACTGGGCGGCAACCCTCCAACCGCGGTGGGGTGCCCCGGGTGAAGACCTGGCCCTTGAATGCACAAGGCATCAAGGACAAGCGCGGGTTACCCCCTGGAAGTCGTTTCGATACGGTGCTTCCTGTCGGTGTCTTTTCAGCGGCGTACCCCCATAGTCATGAAACGCTATTTGGAGGAAACCATGAGCAACAACTGGTCATTTGAAACCCGTCAGATCCATTCCGGCCAGACCCCGGATCCGACGACCGGAGCGCGAGCTCTCCCGATTTTCCAAACCACTTCCTTTGTCTTCCCGAGCGCCGAGAGTGCCGCTGCCCGTTTCGCGTTGCAGGAACTGGAACCGATCTACACCCGTATCGGCAACCCGACCACCGACGCCGTGGAAACCCGCATCGCTGATCTGGAAGGCGGCGTTGGCGCGCTGCTGCTGTCCTCGGGACAGGCCGCCACCACCTTCGCCATCCTGAACCTGGCCGAAGCCGGCGACCATCTGGTAGCCAGCCCGAGCCTGTACGGCGGAACCCAGAACCTGCTCAAGCACACGCTCAAGCGCTTGGGCATCGAAGTCAGCTTCGTCTCCGACCCGGACAACCTGGACGAATGGCGTGCCGCGGTGCGCCCGAACACCAAGGCCTTCTTCGGCGAAAGCATCTCCAATCCTCGGCAGGACGTGCTGGATATCGAGGGCATCTCGGAGATCGCCCACGAAGCCGGCGTGCCGCTGCTGGTGGACAACACCCTGGCCACGCCATACCTGATCCGCCCCATCGAGTGGGGCGCCGATATCGTGATCCATTCGGCCACCAAGTTCCTTGGCGGCCACGGCAATGCCATCGCCGGGGTCATCGTGGACTCGGGCAACTTCGACTTCGCCAAGGACGCCGAACGCTTCCCGGGATTCAACACCCCGGACGAGTCCTACAACGGCCTGGTCTTCGCCCGCGACCTGGGCGTCAACGGCATCCTCGGCGCGAATCTGGCCTACATCCTCAAGGCACGCGTGCAGCTGCTGCGCGATCTGGGTTCATCAGTGGCGCCGTTCAATGCGTTCTTGATCGCCCAAGGCCTGGAAACCCTGTCGCTGCGCATTGAGCGCCACGGCCAGAACGCAGTGGAAGTTGCCAACTGGCTCGAAGCCCGCGAGGAAGTGCAGAAGGTCGCCTACGCCGGCCTGCAGTCCTCTCCGTGGCATGAGCGCGCGCAGAAGTACAGCGATCACGGCGCTGGCTCGATCATCGCCTTCGAGCTGGAGGGCGGCGCGGAAGCCGGACAGGCATTCGTGGACGCACTGGTCTTGCACTCCAACGTCGCGAACATCGGCGACGTGCGCTCGCTGGTCATCCATCCGGCCTCCACCACCCACGCCCAGCTCTCCGAAGCGGAGCAGATTGCCGCCGGTGTGAGCCCGGGACTGGTGCGGCTGAGCGTCGGGCTGGAAAACATCAAGGACATCCTGGCCGATCTTGAGCTGGGCTTCGAAGCTGTTGCGGCCCTTGAAAACAAGGAATTGCAGGAAACCCTCTAGGCATGCCATCCATTGTGACTACTGAAGATACTCTGCGCGCCGAAGAGCTCGCTGGCGGACAAGACGGCATTTTGCGCCGTAGTTCCGTGGGGGAGTACCACTTTGAATTCGGTGGATACCTTCCCGACGTGGTGCTGGCCTACGAGACGTGGGGGAAGCTAGCAGCTGATGGCTCCAACGCGGTGCTGGTGATGCATGCACTCACCGGTGACGCCCACGTCGCCCAAGGCGATTCGCACAGCGCCGGCTGGTGGGAAGGCTTCGTTGGCCCCGGCGCCACGGTTGACACCAATGAGTACTTTGTCGTGTCCATCAACATGGTGGGTGGTTGCAATGGATCCACCGGCCCCTCGTCCTTGGACGAGCAGGGCCTGCCTTACGGCTCCAGATTCCCTTTCGTCACCATCAAGGACTCGGTGCGCCTCGAGGCGCGGCTGGCCAAGCAGCTGGGAATCGAATCCTGGCATGCGGTCATCGGCGGTTCGATGGGCGGTGCCCGCGCGCTGGAATACGCTGTCGAGTTCCCCGAGCAGGTCAAGAACCTGGTCGTGATGGCCTCTAGCGCCCGGGCGACTGCCGAGCAAATTGCCTTTGCGCAGGTGCAAACCCAATCCATCCGCTTGGATCCGCACTTCTGCAATGGCGATTACTACGGCAACGATGCCCGTCCTGACGCCGGTCTCGGCCTGGCTCGCCGCCTGGCCCACATCACCTACCGTTCCGAGGCCGAGCTGGAAACCCGTTTCTCGCGCAATCCGCAGGATGGCGAGAAGCCGACGGGCCAGCTGGACGGGCCGCGCGGGCGATACCAGGTGGAAAGCTACCTCGACCATCAGGCCAGCAAGCTGGTGAATCGTTTCGACGCGAACAGCTATCTGGTGCTGACCGAGGCGCTGATGAGCCACGATGTTGCTCGTGGCCATGAATCCCTGGAGGCCGCCCTGGCGCGCCTGGAGAAGGTCAACGTGGTGGTTGCCGCGGTTACCACCGACCGCTTGTACTTCCCCGAGCAGTCGGTGAAGCTGGCCTCGTCGCTGGCCAAGCCGAAGCCGGTGCACTACATCGATTCGCCCATTGGCCATGACGGATTCTTGACCGATGCGACGCAGCTGGACGGGGTGCTTCGGACCTTGGTCTTCGGAGACTAGAATCTGGGCGAAGTTTGGCAAGCCTTTAAAGACTGAAGCGGTTCCGCCAGTAATCGGCGGAACCGCTTCAGTCTTTCTTGCTACTTGGCGCTGTCGCCGGCACCGAGCGAGTCGTTGGGCTTGGCATCGGCGAACGGCGTAGCCGAAGGCCGTTTCGGGGTGATGCCGTCGCCGGAGGACTGGTGGCGCAGGCGGCGCAGCACCCAGGGTGCCAGATGCTCGCGGGCCCACTGCAGATCCTCCTTGCGTGCTTCGCGCCAGCTGCGCTCATCCACGACCGGAACGATGTCGGTATCCAGCTGATGCGGGACGTTCAGCGAGTCCAGTGCCATGGCGGCAATGCGCTGGTGGCCGATGGGGGAGAAGTGCAGGCGGTCAGGCGCCCACATCTGGGACTGGTGCAATTCCTGCAATGCCCACATGTCGGCAACGATGGCGTCATGCCGGGCAGCGACGGTGCGCACGTTCTCGTTGTAGATCGCCACCTTGCCGCGGATGCTTCCAAGGACCGGGGTATCGCGGATATCGGGCCCGGTGAAGAGCAGGAGCGTGGCACCGGTGGCGGTGAGCTTGGCTACCGCGTCGTCGAGGATGTCGGCAATCTTGTCTGGATCGCCGCCCGGGCGCAGCACGTCGTTGCCGCCCGCGCACAGCGAGATCAGGTCCGGCTTCAGATCGATGCAGGGATCGAGCTGTTCGGCAACGATCTGGCCGATGAGCCGGCCGCGGATGGCCAGGTTGGCATAGGAGAAGTCCGGGACGGTGCGGCTGAGCTCTTGGGCCAAGCGGTCGGCCCAGCCTAGGTGCCGTCCTGCGCTCGATGGATCGGGGTCGCCGATGCCTTCGGTGAACGAGTCCCCGATGGCTACATAGCGGCGCCATGGGTGGAGCGGGGAGTCGGCGGTATTTGACGGTTCAGAAGCAATATTGTTGGGCACGAATCCATTGTTACCAAAGGGTAACTTCTAGTCAATCATTCCAGAGGATGATTCGGTGGGCGCCACTCTACCCGCCCAGGGCATCCCTGCGTGCTTGCAGGTACTCGTCGCGGGTAATGACTCCACGCGAGTGCAGCGAGTCGAGTTCGGACAGCTTGTCTTCAATGGATTTCTTCGGCGCCAGCAAAGCTGAATTCGCTGCTCTGGCCATCAGGTCGGTTTCCATGGTCAACGGATCGAAGCCGGCGCTCTTGGCTTTGCGGAAGTTGCGCACAATGACGAAGATGATGAGTCCGGCAAAGGCGATGAAAAGCACGCAGAACAAGGGAAGGCTGAATGAAAACATCGTGTCGACGGTATCGAAGAGCGACGACGAGGTGCCGGGATCCAAATCGACGTAGTCGAGTTCAGCAAGATCCTCGGGTGCCAGTCCTGAAATTTCCTCGCTGTATTCGATTTCGCCCATGGTGCCATTGTCCTTTGCCGGTTGGAGCTTCTACCGGTGGGATCCCCAAGTCAGGCGGCCGTGAAGCAGTGAATCCAGTTGAACACGAAAAGCGCTTGAATGCCTAAGATAATTTTGGAGTTTTATTATCTTGTTACATGCCATGCGGATTTATGGAGGTGGAGAAACTGGTTTTCCATGCCGTTGGCAACCGCTCCATCGGCCAAACACCGGACTTTCACCTGCATCCTGGCGCTGCGGATCGCGATACCCGGGGAAACGATGGCAGGGCTTTGCGGAACCGCCGAATCGGCGCGGCGCTGTTCGATAGTCTTGGGGAACTATGACATACCAAGACCAGGCTCCGGTAGCCATCATCTCCCGCAACGACGAATCCCGCCTAGGAACTCCGCTGCTGGTGTTCCTGCACGGCTACGGCTCCAACGAGCAAGACCTCATGGGGCTCTCGCAGCACCTGCCCGAAGAATTCACCTACCTCTCCGTGCGCGCACCGCTGCCGGCAGGCCCGGGATACAGCTGGTTCCCGCTGACCCAGGAAATCGACTACTCCATCGAGTCGGTGGCCCGCAGCGTCGAAGCGCTGTGGGCACTGCTGGAACCGCTGTCCCAGCAGCACTCGTCGATCACCCTGCTCGGTTTCTCCCAGGGCATGGCCATGGCCACCTCGCTGGCCCGCTACCAGCGCGATGCCATTGAAGCAGTCGTGGGTCTCTCCGGGTTTGCCGTGGATCCCAAGACCTTGGACATCTTCGATGATGCGAAGCTGACGGACAAGCCGCTGCCGATGTTCTGGGGCCGCGACCTGGCTGACCCGGTGATCACCCGGGACAAGATCGAATACACCTTGGGCTGGGTCCCGGGGCATACCGTGTTGACCAGCGAAACCTACCCGCAGATCGGCCACTCGGTGTGCATGGAAGAAATCCAGGACGTTGCCGGCTTCCTCACCAAGGTCGTCCTGAAGAAGGGCTAGCTACGGCTGGGCGGTGACGCGCACGCATTCGCCGTTCACGCACACCACGTCGCCGGGGCGGATCTGCGCCCCGCGGCGGGTGTCCACCTCGCCGTTGACGGTGACAATTCCCTCGGAAATCATTTCCTTGGCGTGGATGCCGTCCTCTGCCAGCGAGGCGAGCTTGAGCAGCTGGCCCAAGCGGATGGACTCGTCACGGATTTCTAGGTCAAAAGCTTCATTGGCACTCATGGCTTCCATTCTTCCCTATATAACCGGCCTGCACCGTGGATATGGCCCAAAGGCGTGGAAGTTCACGCCAGCGTTACCTGATTCGGCTTCGTGCGCAGGGCATTGAAACGATACCCTTGAAATGTATGTATTTTTCTACGGACCGCAACCAGCGGCCTCGTAAGTCCCATTGGAGTTGATATGGCGCCACAGTCCAAGCTAGACCAGGTTATTTCCCTCGCAAAGCGTCGAGGATTCGTTTTCCAGGCCGGTGAGATCTACGGTGGTTCCCGTTCCGCATGGGATTACGGGCCCCTGGGCACCGAACTGAAGGAAAACATCAAGCGCGAGTGGTGGCAGAACTTCGTTCGCGGCCGCGAGGACATGGTGGGCCTGGACTCCTCGATCATCCTGCCCAAGGCCGTCTGGGAAGCATCGGGCCACGTAGCCACCTTCACCGACCCGCTGGTCGAATGCATCCAGTGCCACAAGCGCCACCGCCAGGACCACCTGATCGAGGCCTTCGAAGCCAAGAAGGGCCGTGCGCCCAAGGACGGCATGAGCGAGATCGCCTGCCCCGACTGCGGCACCAAGGGCCAGTTCACCGAGCCGCAGATGTTCTCCGGGTTGATGAAGACCTTCCTGGGCCCAGTTGATTCCGAAGCCGGCCTGGCCTACATGCGTCCGGAAACCGCGCAGGGCATCTTCGTGAACTTCGCCAACGTGCTCACCGCCAGCCGCAAGAAGCCGCCATTCGGCATTGGCCAGATCGGCAAGGCCTTCCGCAACGAAATCACCCCGGGCAACTTCATCTTCCGCACCCGCGAGTTCGAGCAGATGGAAATCGAGTTCTTCACCGCACCGGAAGACGCACCGAAGTTCTTCGACCAGTGGGTCAAGGATTGCTGGGCATGGTTCATCGACCTGGGCATCAAGGAAGAGAACCTGCGCCAGTTCGACGTGCCCGAAGACGAGCGCGCCCACTACTCGGCAGGCACCATCGACTTCGAATACCGTTTCGGCTTCGCCGGCTCGGAGTGGGGCGAGCTGATGGGCGTCGCCAACCGCACCGACTACGACCTGTCCAGCCACGCCAAGGCTTCGGGCTCCGAGCTGTCCTACTTCAACCAGGCCACCGGGGAACGCTACACCCCGTACGTGATCGAGCCGTCCTTCGGCCTGACCCGTTCGATGATGGCGTTCCTGGTCGATGCGTACACCGAGGACGAGGCACCGAACACCAAGGGCGGGGTGGACAAGCGCACCGTGCTCAAGCTCGATCCGCGCCTGGCCCCGGTCAAGGCCGCCGTGCTGCCGCTGAGCCGCAACGAGAACCTCTCGCCGAAGGCAAAGGACCTGGCCAACGAGCTGCGCAAGCGCTGGAACATCGACTTCGACGATGCCGGAGCCATCGGCCGCCGCTACCGCCGCCAGGACGAGATCGGCACCCCGTTCTGCATCACCGTGGACTTCGACACCCTCGAAGACCAGGCAGTGACCATCCGCGAACGCGACACCATGTCCCAGGAACGCGTGTCCCTGGACCAGGTCACCGCCTACCTTTCCGAGCGCCTGAACGGAGCCTAGAGCCCGATGAACGAACTGGAATTCCGTCCCTGGCGTTCCGGCGACGACCTGGAGCTGCTGCAGATCTTCGGGGACCCGCGTTCGCCGCAGGCCCACCAGGACCGCACCATGCTGCGCGAGAACAGCGATGCGCCGTTCTCCCGCACGCTGGTGGCCACGGTTGACGGTGTGGCCATCGGCGCCGGCGTGGTATTCGCCTCCTCGCTGCATCCGCAGCGCCTCTGGCTCTATGTCGAGGTGGCTGCCGAGCAGCGCCGTTCCGGCGTGGGCACCGCGCTGGTGCATCAGCTGCGCCAGCAGATCCCGGCAGGCCAGGCGCAGGAGCTCAAGGCCCGCTACACCGTGACGGCCGGAGATCCGGCCACCGCGGCGGCCGGCTTCTGCCAGTCGCTGGGCCTGGGCGAAATCGAGGTCTCGCGCGATGTCGTGCTGGAACCGGGAGCGCTGGCCGAGCCGGTGTTCGACACCAACGACCGGGTGATCGAGGACTTGTCCACCGGCAGCGTCGAGCTGACCAAGCTGGTGATGGACTTCTACAATGCGGTGCACACCGATTGGGATCCGGCCAAGATGACCGTAGGCTCGGCGCAGCGCATGCTGCTCGATGAGCACACCGGCGCGCAGGGCGCACTGGTGCTGCGCGACAAGCCCAAGCGCGAGGGCGGCGTGCCGCTGGCCTTCGCGGTGAGCTACGTGCCGGCCCGCGAGAACGCCCCGACCGACGTGCTGGTGGGCCATAATCCGGCCTTCAGCGATGACGAGGTGGCCGAAGCGGTGCGCGACATGGTCGCCATGCTGATCCACCAGTACCCGGTGAAGCTGGAAGTCGACTCGTCGATGTTTGTCCTCTCCTCGCTGATCGACGCGTTGGCAGCGGTTGAGCAGGCCACCGTCATTTCCACGACGCATATCCTCGCCAGCGACGCGGCGAAGTAATGCCAGACAGAACGGGACCCGCCAGGCGGGTCCCGTTCTTGCGTTGCCGAGCCATCCTCCAGATCCCTGAAAGAACCCCGTTGACCACCAGCACCATCCCCGCCACGCCGGTCCGCACCGGCGGAAAGCTCCTGTTCATCCTGCTTGCCATCGCTTCGGGCCTGCTGCTGTGCGTGCAGTCGCGCATCAACGGGGCGCTGGGCGCGAAGCTGGGAGATGCCATGGCGGCATCAACCATCAGCTTCGGCGTCGGCTTGGCGGCATTGATCCTGCTGGCGATCGCCGTCCCCCGGGTGCGCAACACGGTGCGGCAGGTGCCGCGCGCACTGGCCCGGGGCAGTTTCCCGCGGTGGTACCTGGTGGCCGGCGCGGTGGGCGCACTGGTGGTCTTCAGCCAGGCCGCCGCGGTGCCGCTCATCGGCGTGGCGCTGTTCACCGTCTGCCTGGTGACCGGACAGGCAATCGGTTCCATGCTCATGGACCGGGTGGGCTTTGGCGGGGCCGAACCGCGCAAGATCAATGCCCTGCGCATCCTCGGCGTGGTGCTGACCATTGCCGGAGTGATCTGGGCGGTCAGCCCGCGCGGCGCGGATGCGCAGCTCACATCGCTGCTGGTGCCGATGGCGCTCTCGGCAGCCGTCGGCATGCTCATGGGCTTCCAAGCCGCCGCCAACGGCGTGCAAGCGGCAGCCTATGGCGGCGCCACGGCGGCAACCCTGGTGAACTTCTCCGTCGGGTTCCTGGTACTGGCGGCGGTGATGCTGGTGCGGCTGCCGGCCGGCGCGAAGCTGCATCCGCTGCCCGGCCAGTGGTGGTACTACATCGGCGGGCTGCTCGGCTGCCTGTTCGTGGGCATCACCGCGCTGGTGGTCAAGCGGCTGGGAGTGCTGGTCACCAGCCTCGCGGCGGTGGGTGGACAGCTGGCCGGCTCGCTGCTCATGGATGTGCTTTTCCCAGCCCCGGGTTCCTCCGTCACCGCGGCCACCGTCATGGGCACCGTGCTGACGCTGCTCGCCGTTGGCCTGGCCTCGATCTCCGGGGCGCGCAGCGCACAGGAATCCAGCGGACGCAGGCCGCTGGAAGTGCGCGAATAGCGTGCCGGGCGGTGGGTGTTCACCGTCCGTTTCCTTTCTCCTCCTATGCTGGAATCCATGGAATCACAGCAGCTGGACAAGGGCTCGGCCAGCGAAGTCTTCAAGGTCTTCCTCAAGCTCGGCCTGACTTCTTTCGGCGGTCCCATCGCCCACTTGGGATACTTCCGTACCGAACTGGTGGACCGGCGCCGCTGGCTGGATGACCAGCAATACGCCCAGCTGGTCGCGCTGGGCCAATTCCTGCCCGGCCCGGCCTCCAGCCAGGTAGGTTTCGGCCTCGGCCTGCACCGCGCCGGCCTGCCAGGGGCCTTGGCGGCATTCCTCGCCTTCACCCTTCCCTCAGCGGTTCTGCTCGCAGTCTTCGCCTTCGGTGCGTCGCTGTTTACCGGCCCTGCCGGAACCGGGCTGCTGACCGGCCTGAAAATCGTTGCGGTCGCCATCATCGCCCAGGCGGTGTCCGGCATGGCCAGGAACCTGGCACCGGACCGGACCCGTGCAGCCATCGCCGTGGCGGCCGCGGCCTCTGCACTGCTCTTGGCGGGATCCTTCGGGCAGCTGCTGGCCATTGCATTCGGCGCCGCGGCAGGGTACTTCTGGTGCCGTGATGCGGATTCGGGTCCAGCGTCGGCCCTGCGGTTCCCGGTCTCGCGGACCTTGGGGATCAGTTGCCTGGCGCTGTTCGCCCTCATGCTTGTCGGGTTGCCGCTGGCTGCCTGGGCTACCGGCTGGGATCTGCTGGCGTTCATCGATGCGTTCTACCGCTCCGGCGCATTGGTCTTCGGCGGCGGCCATGTGGTGCTGCCGCTGCTCCAAAGCGCAGTCGTGGATCCCGGGCTGATCAGCTCGCAGGATTTCCTCACCGGCTACGGCGCCGCCCAGGCAGTCCCCGGACCGCTGTTCACCTTTGCCGCCTACCTCGGCGTCCTCGTTGAATCAGGCCCCGGCGGTGTGCTCGGCTCGGCCATTGCCTTGCTGGCCATCTTCCTTCCGGGATTCCTGCTGTTGCTGGGCGTGCTGCCATTCTGGAACCGGGTGAGCCACTGGCCGGCGGCACGTGCCATCCTGCGCGGCGCCAACGCGGCAGTGGTCGGCGTGCTGGCCGCCGCCCTCTACGACCCGGTCTTCACCTCGGCGATTACTTCCGCTCCCGCGTTCGTGCTGGCGCTGCTCTGCTTCGTCCTGCTGACCGCCTGGAAGACGGCACCATGGATCGTGGTTGCCATCTCGGGGCTCGGGGGAGTGCTGCTGGGCCTTTTGGCCTAGGCCAGATCGGTGAACTGCACGGTGCCATCGTCGTTGGCGATGGCCAGCAACGGCCCGGACTCGCAGTCCAGATATTCTTCGATTCTCGCCAGCACCGACACCTCGGCCCGGTCGTCCAAGGCCGGACCGGCCGAAGCAACCCACGTCACCGACAGCTCGGGCCGCGCTACGAGCTGCGCGGCCATCGGCTCGGAAGCAGCTGGGCCAACGATGATCACGGCACGGCGCGTCACCGCGCTGTGGTCCACCGCGGATACGCCGGAAGCCTCGGCCTTGGACTGCTTGTCCGCACGCCACAGCACGAAGTGGTAGCCAGCCACGGCAGCGGTTGCGACCAGCCAGCCCAGCGGGGCACGCACGGTGTCCAGGAGGGAATCGAGGCGAGTCTCGGATCCCAGGTAGTATTCGAAAATCCGGTATCCGAGGACCAGCAGGGAAATCAGGGCGACCACGGAACTGGCTCCGAAGAACAAGACCAGGTAGACGCTGCGGGAATCCGCCGGCGAAGGCTTGAACGGCTTGAAATAGGCAACCCACACCGCCGCCCCGAGGATGAGCAGTCCCAGGCCATGGCCCAGCAATCCCGCCGAGTATTCCAACGTGACGCTGGCGGCGATTGCCGCGAAGAGCGCATTGACCACCATCCCCAAGCCGGTGGCCAGCACCGCCAGGCCGATCCCGCCAATCACCAGGCGCGCCGCGTCGACTACGGAGGCCGAGCGCAACCCGGTCCGCAATTGCAATTGGTGGTAGATCCAGATCACCGCGGCCGCCACCACGATGGCCAGCAGCTCTGGACCGCCGGCGAGGAAAAGCCCGGTGCGTTCCTGGGTGGTCCACGCTTGCGGCCACGCCCAGGAAAACAGCTTGGCGCCCGAGAGCAGGAGCGCCAGTGCCGGTGCGGCCAGTCCCAGAGCGATCAACAGGATGTCGTTGAAGGGATCGGACATTTTCTGCACGCGGCGCAATTTCCAATGCCAGAACCACAGTGCCGTGGAGCCAGCCAGCCAGATCAACGCAACCAGCAGATGCCGCATGCCGGTAGGACCTGCCAACGTGTTGTCCGGACGGACCAGGATTTCCAGTGCAGCCTTGAGCGTGGCCACCAGCGACAGCGCGACGAGCACCATGCTGAAGTAGTTCCCCACCGCCGCGGCCAGATGCGCGAATTGCCGTGGCGCGGTCCGCGCAGCCACGATCTGGCGGTGCTGCCAGGCGCACACCGCTCCCCATCCCAAAGCCGTGCCCAGGGTCGGCTGCCACGCCCCCTGAATGGAAGGGGCGACCAGTCCGGAGAGCACCGCCAACGCGGCGCAGCTGCTGGCAGCCAGCGTCGCAAGATACGCGGCCGAGGCCTGCAAGGACCAGACCGCCGAATCGAAGGCCGTCGGGTGGGCCAGCCGCTTGCGGATGGAGCGCCACAGCAACCAGGCCAACGGGATCCCGACCAAGCTGAACGCCCAGGCCATCGCCAGCTGTTCGGTGCTGACCTGCTGCGCATCGAACCCATGGAACACCGCGGTGAGCAAGGCGGCCAGGCCGGTGGCCACGACCATCAGCAAGATGAACAGCAGTCCGTGGAGGATCACCGGACGCAGCACGCTGCCGCCTCGCGACAGCGGCGCTGGAGCAGTAGTGGTGGCCATCAGTAGCCCATCTCCTCGGCGGTGCACAGTCCGACTTGCCATGGCATGCGGTCGATCAGCCAGGTCCCGTTGACCTTGCGCAGCTCGAAGGCATCCTCGTAGGAGGACAGATCCGGCCAGGGCAGGAATCTGGCATCCCCGGAATCGAACCTCGTGTGGACGGTAGCGCTCGCAGTGCCCACGGTGCTGCTGAGCAGCTGCACGTCCAGCGGCTGCGTGGCATAGGGCTCCGGATTGCACAGCGTCCTGGATTCGCCCTCCATGACATAGCCTTGCATGGCAGGCAAATCCTCGGCTTCGAAGGCCATCAGATACCGCTGCACGACCCCTTCGGGGGTATTCTCCGCGTGGGCCTGTGGTGCCGGGCGCAGCGAAACCACGAGCAGCGCGGCTATAACCAAAGCCACAATGACGGCGGCCAAGGCGAGCAGAACCACCCGCGCCGCCGAAAATTTACTTGTCATTGCACCATTTTGGTTGATAACGAGGCAATAAGCCAGCGTCTGCCGAACACAGTTTGATCAAGATCTCAGTTCCCGATTTGCGTTCATGCGAGACAATGGATGGGTGACGACCCTGACTGATGCGCCCACCAACACTCCGACCCTCAAGCTGCCACCGCTGCAGCTGGGCAAGCTGACCATTGATACCCCGGTGGTCCTTGCTCCGATGGCCGGCGTGACCAACCGCGCCTTCCGGCGCCTGTGCCGCGAATACGGCGGCGGGCTGTACGTGACCGAAATGGTCACCGCCCGCGCGCTGGTGGAACGCAACCCCGAATCCTTGCGCATCATTTCGCACGACCCCGATGAAGAGATCCGCTCCATCCAGATCTACGGCGTGGATCCGGCAACCGTGCGTGCCGCCGTGCGCATGGTGGTTGACGAGAACCTGGCGGACCACGTCGATTTGAACTTCGGCTGCCCGGTGCCCAAGGTCACCCGCAAGGGCGGAGGCTCGGCGCTGCCCTGGAAGACCGACCTCTACACCTCGATCATTGAAGCAGCCACGTCCGAGGCCGCCAAGGGCGATATCCCGCTGACCGTGAAGATGCGCATCGGCATCGACAAGGACCACGTGACCTACCTGGAGTCCGCCAAGATCGCCCGCGACCACGGCGCCGCCGCAGTGACCCTGCATGCGCGCACCGCGGGCCAGTACTATGCCGGCCATTCGGACTGGTCGGCCATCGCCACCCTGCGCGAGGCCATGGACGACATGCCGGTGCTGGGCAACGGCGACATCTTCAGCGCCGAGGACGCCATCGAGATGGTGGAGCAGACCGGTGCCGCCGGCATCATGGTGGGCCGCGGCTGCCAGGGCCGCCCATGGATCTTCGGCGACCTGCAGGCTGCCTTCGAGGGCCGCGCGGACCGTTTCCGTCCCGGGGTGCGCAAGGTGGCTGACACCGTGTACCGCCACGGCGAGCTGCTCACCGAGTTCTTCGAGGATGAGGGCAAGGGCATGCGCGATATCCGCAAGCACATCGCCTGGTATTTCAAGGGCTACCCGGTCGGCGGCGAGATCCGCTCGCAGCTGGCCCAGGTGCCATCCCTGGCCCGCCTGCGCGAACTGCTGGACCAGCTGGATCTGGACCTGCCGTACCCGGGCGAGGGCGCTGAGGGCACCCGTGGCCGCGCCGGCCACCCGAAGAAAACCCACGTGCCCGACGGCTGGCTGGATAACCGCGTGATGAGCGACGCCCACCGCGAAATGATCAAGGCCGCCGAACTGGATATTTCCGGCGGCTAGGTCCCATTCGCTGGCCACGGCTACGCCACTAGTGGATAACTCCGAAATGCAGGCAATCACTCACTAGACTGGGAACCATGACTCAGATCCCCGGATATACCGAAGCCGACCAGCAACGGTGGGTGCCTGAACCAGCAAAGAAGTCGTACCGCACCGCGTTTGAGCGGGACCGTGCCCGCGTCCTGCATTCCTCTGCATTGCGCCGTTTGAGTGCCAAGACCCAGGTTGTGGCACCGAACCAGAATGACTTCGTACGCAATCGGCTGACGCACTCATTGGAAGTGGCCCAAGTGGGCCGCGAGCTCGGTGCAGCCCTGGGCTGCGATCCGGATGTCGTTGATACCGCCTGCTTGGCACACGATCTGGGCCATCCGCCCTTCGGCCACAATGGGGAAAAAGCCCTGGACAAGGTCGCCAAGGACATCGGCGGGTTTGAGGGTAACGCGCAGACGCTGCGCTTGCTGACCCGCCTGGAAACGAAGACCTTCAGGCACAATGGGCATTCGGCCGGGCTGAATCTCTCGCGCGCTTCGCTGGACGCGGCATGCAAGTACCCGTGGTTGAAGGCTGATGCCCCCGAAGTCAACGGCAAGAAGACCAAGAAGTTCGGCGTCTATGAAGATGACGCGACGATTTTCGCGTGGCTGCGCAATGTTCCGGAGGCCACCGCGGGAGCAGTCTGCATGGAAGGCCAGGTCATGGACCTGGCTGACGACATTTCCTACTCCGTGCATGATGTGGAAGACGCAATTGTCGGCGGCAAGCTGCAGCTGCGTTGGCTCAAGCAGGATATGCAGCGCGACCGTGCGCTGCAGGTGACCAAGGACTGGTACCTGCCGATGACCGACGAGGCCGATATCGATGCTGCGCTGCGCCGCCTGGAAGCCAGCGAGGAGTGGGTTGCCCACTTTGACGGCTCGCGGCGTTCCATGGCCGCGCTGAAGGACATGACCAGCCAGTTCATTGGCCGTTTCGCCGCCGCCGCCATGGATGCCACCCGTGCCCGCTACGGGGACGGCAATCTCACCCGCTACAACGCGAGCCTGATCGTGCCCGAGGAAACCGAGCATGAGATTGCCGTGATGAAGGGCATCGCCGCCAGCTACGTGATGACCTCCGAGGTGCGCCAGCCGCTCTATGAGGACCAGCGCACGCTGCTGGCCGAACTGGTTCAGCTGCTCTTCGAGACCGGCCGGGATAACCTGGAGCCGATCTTCGCAGCCGACTGGGAGGACGCCGCTGATGAGGCCGCGCAGCTGCGCGTGGTGATTGACCAGGTCGCCTCGCTCACCGACCTGTCGGCCACCGAGTGGCACTCGTATCTGGTCAAGGGCGAAGCCCCTGACGCAAAGTTGTTCTAGAAGGGAATCATGGCAGGGCTGATCAAGCGTGAAGATATCGACGAGGTGCGCAACCGCACCGACCTCCGCGAGGTTGTCGAATCCTACGTCACGCTCAAATCCGCGGGCATCGGCTCGTACAAGGGCCTGTGCCCTTTCCACGACGAACGCAGCCCGTCCTTCCATATCCGCCCGCAGCTGGGCACCTTCCATTGCTTCGGCTGCGGCGAGTCCGGCGATGTCATCGCCTTCATCCAGAAAATGGACCATTCCTCGTTCACCGAAACGGTGGAACTGCTCGCAGCCCGGATCAACTACGAGCTGCACTACGAGGACGGGGGACCGGGGCCGCGCCGCGAGGACTACGGCAAGCGCCAGCGCCTAGTCGACGCGCACAAGGTCGCCGAGGAATTCTTCCGCGCGCAGCTGGCCACCGATGAAGGCGCCGCGGGCCGCGAGTTCCTCGCTGGCCGCGGCTTCGACGCGGAAGTCGCAGCCCAATTCTCGGTAGGCTATGCGCCCAAGGGCTGGGATTCGCTGCTCAAGCACCTGCGTTCCAAGGGCTTCGTCGATGACGAGCTGAAGCTCACCGGCATGTTCTCCGAAGGCAACCGCGGCATCTACGACCGGTTCCGCGGACGGGTCATGTGGCCGATCCGCGACCTGTCGGGGGCAACCATCGGCTTCGGTGCGCGCAAGCTCTACGAGGACGACCAGGGGCCAAAGTACCTGAACACCCCGGAGACCCAGCTCTACAAGAAGTCCCAGGTGCTTTACGGCATCGACTTGGCCAAGAAGCAGATCTCCAAGAACCGGCAGATTGTCGTGGTGGAAGGCTACACCGACGTGATGGCCTGCCATCTGGCTGGCATCACCACCGCGGTGGCCACCTGCGGTACCGCGTTCGGCACCGACCACATCAAGATTGCCCGCCGCCTGCTGCAGGATGACGGCACCGGAGGCGAAGTGGTCTTCACCTTTGACGGCGACGCCGCGGGGCAGAAGGCCGCGCTGCGCGCGTTCGAAGAAGACCAGCGGTTCATCGCCCAGACCTATGTGTGCGTTGAGCCAACCGGTGCCGACCCCTGCGATCTGCGGTTGCACCGCGGGGATGAAGCGGTACGCGAGCTCATTGAGCTCAAGCGTCCGCTGTTCGAATTCGCCATCCGTGCCGAACTGAAGAAATTCAATCTGAACACCGTTGAAGGACGCGTCCAGGCCTTGCGCCAGACCGCCCCCATCGTTGCGCAGATTCGCGACTCCGCCATTCGTCCGGCGTATGCCCGTGAGCTGGCCGGTTGGCTGGGAATGAACAACGAAGACGTCAACCGCTCGGTCGGCGCCTCCATCAAGCGCGCCCGGTTGCCGAAAAACGCTGAATTGCAGGCACCGCGCCCGCAACCAGGCGAAGCCGAACCGGCCACCCCGGCCGCGCCGGCCTTCGAACGCCCTGATCACCGAGACCCGGTGATGCGCCTTGAACGGCAGGCACTGGAAGTTGTCATCCAGCAGCCGCAACGGCTGAAGGACGAGCAATGGCAGGCGTTCTACGAGGCCCGGTTCCTGGCCCCGGCCCACTCGGCTGTCCACGACGGGATCGTTGCCGCTTCCAGTGCAGGAGCTTCGGCGACCTCTTGGGTTGAAGTGATCCGCAACGAAGTCCCGGAGCAATTGCGCAGCTTCGTCTCGGAACTTGCCGTGACCAGCATTCCGGCATCGGATGAGCACAGCCTGAACCGCTACTGCGCCGACATCATCAATGGATTGATTGAGCTTCAAATCACACACCGCAAGGCCGAGCTCATCGGCCGGCTGCAGCGTGCGGAAATGGAACCTGAGGGTGAAGAATATGCGCAGATCAACCGGGAATTAATGGAACTGGAAATGCGCCGGAGGATCTTGCGCGGGACCTAGGATCCCGATTTTGCAATCACGGGATTCTTGGGTAAAGTTATATCTCGTTGCAATCCTCCATAGCTCAATTGGCAGAGCATTCGACTGTTAATCGAAGGGTTACTGGTTCAAGTCCAGTTGGAGGAGCTTACAGAAAAGTTCCGGCTCGCATCTGCGAGCCGGAACTTTTTATTTTCGCCTGAAAAGCCGGAATCCACGAGCCGTGCATCGGGGCCTCGGGCCGGGCATGCCGGTGCAATTTTTCCCAGTAGCAGTCAGTCCGCTGGGTTCCACAAGCGCCGGGATTCCAGATACCAGAAGTACGAGAACAACCCGATCTCGAACCATTCGACAATGAACAACGCTTCTTCGATGCCCAGCGCCAGCAGAATCGGCCAGGCAATCAGCCCAAGCAGCATTAGCACCAAGAGGATTGCATAGTGGGTCTTCTTGCCGCCGCTGGTATCCATCGAGCACAGTGGCCTATGATCCAGATGGCTTGCAATGGCGATGCCCATGGAGAATATCAGCAGGAACGCGGCGCCGGCATGCACTCCGGCGAACTGCCCGCCTTCGATGGTCCGCCATAACAGCAGAAGGACAAAGGCGATCAGGAGCAGGGTGCTGAGCAATCCCAGGATTTTGGTCAAGTTGCTCTGGAACAGCGCGCGGTGCGGAGCGTTGCTGGTCCGGATTCCCAGCCAGATGAACACCACGCTGACGACGAGTACCGCAATGACCGATACCTGCACGGAGAAGATCAGCCGCCGCTGCTCGCCGATTGGCAGGTCTGCCAGCGTTTCTCCCAGCCTGGTGGGGACCACTGCAACGAACATGGCGTAGAAGCCGGCTAAATTCAGGGCAAAATCTTCCAGCTCTTCTCCGGTATAGACCACCAGCAACACCCCGGTAGTCACCAGCATTGCGACGAAGAGGTCTCGTGCCGGTCCCAGGTAGTAGGAACTCAGCGAGTCTTCGATGCGCTGGTTGGCAATGCCATAGATGACAATCGCGACGACGAGGAGCAGGGGCACCACGAGCAGCATCAGGCGCACATAGCGCAGCGTGCTGCGGCCCGGAGAACGTTCAATGGAAGTGGCCATGACTGCATTCTGTAATTAATCGCCCGGGTTGTGCGAACGGCCCGCCAAGGGGACGAAAATTCTCGGCAGAATCGCAGGCAAAGAATTGCGGGAAGCTAAATTGTCGGTGCGCAATGACAAGCTCTTGAAGAGTCAACAAGGACTCCGAATCGGCTGGAGCAGTCATCCGCTTGAGCCGATCGCCGACTCGGTGCCAGCGTGGCGCCGTCTTCACTCGAAGGAAACTTTCATGTCTGTACAAAATCCGCTCGACCCGAACGTGGCGCCGCCGGCGCCCCAGGCCAGGACCACGGCTGGCAAGGGCCTGGGCATCGCGGCCCTGGTCGTGGGCATCGTTGCCTTGGCATTGTGCTGGGTGCCGATCGTCAACAACATCGCCGCGGTGCTCGGCTTCATTGCCCTGGTGCTCGGTGTCATCTCGCTCGTCGTCGCCTCCAAGCGCCGTGGCAGCAAGGGCTTGGGCATCGCATCGAGCATCATTGCCATCGTGGCCATCATCCTGGTCTTTGCCACCCAGGCAGCGTACGTGAAGGCGATCGATGAGGTTGCCAACGATATTGCCGACGCATCGGACGGCGAGGTGGCAGCCCCGGCGGAGGTCATCGAGCAGGCCGAAGATGAATCACAGGTACTGGCCTTGGGTGAGGCGGCTACCGTTGGCGAGTATTCGGTGAACGTCAGCGCAGTGAACCTGGACGCCGGAGCAGAGATCGCCAAGGCCAACGAGTTCAATGAGAAGGCCGAAGGCCAGTATGTGCTGGTTGACCTCTCCGTGGTCTACAACGGGGACGAAGAAGGTGATGCCTGGTTGGATCTGAATCCGGAACTCGTGGGATCGGATGCCAGCATTTACAGCACTTCCAGCGCGACCGCGGTCCCCGCGAAGCCGGGCATGGACCTGCCTACCTTGGCCAACGGCGGCAAGGGAAGCTACCAGGTAGTCTTCGACGTGCCGGCCGAGGCCGTGGAAGATGCGAAAATCCGCGTGAGCGAGACGATCTCGTTCTCCGATGAATCGGTGCTCTGGGCTACGAAGTAGCTCGCATTCGCAGAGGCTCCGCCATCCAATCAAGGATGGCGGAGCCTCTTTTCTTGTACCGCTTTTTCGCGCCGGCACCTCAAGAGCCTTCCATCCGCGGACCTCGTTGATTCCCTGCCTTCTTCAGTGGCCGAAGGCCAACCAGCAATTGTTACAGCACCAAGAACATGGATATCCGCGGGATTGAACAAATCTTCATGAAATTCTCCGCGACTCAGAGCCCGGGGAAAGCGCGAGATCACGGGGTTTTCGAACGCTCTCATTTAATTCTCATGGGCGAGCCATGATCTTCTAACAAGTCCCTAATGACCCCCTCACAAGGGTTTTTTAATGTTCAAAACATGATTCGTCGCATACTTCTCATCCTCGTCGTGCTGGCCGTGCCAGCGGGACTGGCAGGTGCCAGCCAGGCTCTTGCCGACAAGGCCAATCCGCCCATCCCGCATCATGAACCGATCGTTGTCCAGCTCTCTTTAGCCCCGGCGCCAAATGCTGCAAAATCGCAGGAGCAGGACGGCGGAAACCATGACTGACTCCCGGGAGAACCAAGGATCAACGGTTTCGGCGCGGCTGCGCATTGTCGGCTGGATCGTGCTGACTACTGCACTGGCGCTGCTGGCGGTCACAGTCTCGATGCGTTCGATCATGTCCGGCCAGGTTGCCGAGGCAGCCAACGTGGGCATCGCGCAGGAAATCGAGGAGTTCAGGACGTTCGCGGCCGAGGGGCTGGATCCGAAGACTGCCCGGCCATTTTCCTCCATGGGCGAATTGATGGAACGCTATCTGGCCCGCCAGCAGCCAATGGCCGGCGAAGCGATCATCGGCCAGGCCGACGGCCGGGTGCTCGCCGCAGGAACCGCCGCAAACCAGGCCGGGAGCTGGCTGGCTGAAGACCCGGCGCTCCTGGGACGGATTCTCAATGACGCGAAGACTTCTGGAATCCAGGAGAGCAACCATGGGACGGTCCGCTGGGCGAAAGCCGAGGCGAAGGACGCCTCAGGGGCCAATGGCGAAGGCCACCAGGCACACCTGGTTGTCGCGCACTTCATCGGCGGTGCTCAGGAAGAAGCCAACCGGCAGGCAACGATGCTCTTTGGCGTAGCAGCCGGGGGACTGGCCCTGACGGCGGGAATCGCCTGGCTGGCAGCCGGCCAGATCTTGCGCCCCATCCGCACCATGAGCGAAACCGCCGCATCGATTTCCGCCAAAGACCTCTCGGCCCGCGTTTTGGTGGAAGGACGAGACGACCTGGCGCAACTGGCCAGCACGCTGAACGCGATGCTCGACCGGGTTGAAGCCTCGCATCTGGCCCAACGCCACTTCATCTCCGAAGCCCGCGAGCACCTGGGCAGCCCGCAACGCCAGCTGGCCTCCGCCCTGCAGAAGCTGAATGAGGAAGATCTTCCGCGCAAGCAACGCAACGCCATCATCAGCACCGCGCACGACCATATTTCGCAAATGGGACAGACCCTTGCCGACCTGGACTTGCTGGCGCAAAGCTCCACCCCGAACTTCATCCAGCGGCAGATGATCTCCGTTGGCGAAGTCACGGCGGATGTCGCCGCGGCGGCTTCCCGTCCGGGAGCCTACCCGGACCGCCGATTCAGGATCGCCGAGTCCGCCAAGGCCCAGGCGTGGCTGGATCCGCTGCGCGTAGCCCAGGCCATGCACCAGCTGATCCAGAATGCGGTCGCGCATACCGAAGATGGCCAAAGCATCCGGATCGGTTCTGCCGCAGTCGATGGCATGGCCAGCTTCTGGGTTGCCAATGATGGACCGGCCTTGGACCCGGAAGAAGCCCGTGCCCTTCTGGAGAACTACCGCAGCGCACCGGGTACCGGCGAGCAGGGGTCCGGCATGGGTCTCGGACTGGCCGTGGTGAAAGCGGTTGCCGAAGCCCACGGCGGCACGGCCTGGGTGGAATCGGGACAGGGCAACGGGACCAGCTTCGGATTCTCCCTGCCGCTGGCCGACGCCGGCAATGGCAGCAGCTGCGAGGAAGACTTCGCCCAGTCCATGGCCAGCAGCCTCGGAGGCGAGGCATGAGCATCAAGCCAACCGCGCCCCACGCGGGATTCCGCTACACCGCCCAGCGGCCCATGGGCCAGAGTGCCGAACCGGGCAAGGCCGGCGCTGCACCAAGCCGATGGAGCAGGCAGAGCGCCGCGCGGGTCATCGCCGCGCTGCTCCTGCTGGCCTTCCTTGCCTGGTGCGCCTACGGAGCCTTCGGCCCGGCGGCCGGAACAGCGCAGGCACTGCCTGCGCAAGGAGCCCTGACCCTGGCGGTCTTCGCCGTGGCCATCTGGCTCTGGATCTTCTCGCCGGTCGGCGATACCTACATCGCCCTGGGTGCAGCCGTGGTACTGGTGCTCATGGGGGTGCTGCCCGAAGCCGAACTGTTCTCCTCGCTGGGCGAAGACACCATCTGGCTGCTGCTGGCCGCCTTCGTGATCGCGGCGGGGATTACCGCCACCGGACTGGCGACCCGTGCCGCAGCCTGGATTGCCGCGGGCGCGAACACCCCGCGGCAGCTGATCCACCTGACCACCGGGGTGCTGGTTGCCACCGCATTTGCGGTGCCCTCCACCTCCGGGCGCGCGGCCCTGGCCATTCCGGTGTTCATCGCCCTGGCCAAGGCCCTGGCGGATCGCCGCCGCGTCGTTTTGGCCCTGGCCCTGGTCTTCCCCTCGGTCATCCTGCTTTCGGCGGTGGCATCCTACCTGGGTGCGGGAGCGCACTTGATCACTAGCCAGATCCTCACGGCCTCAGGGCATGAAGGTTTCTCCTTCGCTGGCTGGCTGGTCTACGGCTTGCCGTTGGCTTTCGTTTCCTCTCATCTGTGCGCCGAACTGGTGCTGTGGATGTTCACCCGCGCTGAAGATCGTGCCCAGCCGCTGGCCGTGGGCATCGAACGGCTGCAGGAGCATTCGCCGGTGCCGCTGACCGGCCCGCTCACGGTAGGGCAATCCAGGGCAGCGCTACTGGTCGCGGCGGTGGTGGTGCTCTGGTGCACCGAGCCGCTGCATCAGCTCCATCCCGCCATCGTGGCCCTGCTCGGCTCGTTGCTGGTCGCCAGTCCGGGATACGGCTCGGTCGGCTTGGCCAAGGCCTTGAAGGCGGTGCCGTGGTCGATGCTGATCTTCATGGCAGCGACCTTGACCTTGGGCACCGCGCTCGCCGGAACCGGAGCCGCTGACTGGCTGGCCCGCCGGGTGCTTGGCCCGGTAGAGCAGCTCGGAGCTGCCGCCGCTTGGGTCTTCACCATTCTGGTGGTGGTGATCTCCGCCGCGGCGCATCTGGTCATCCAGTCCCGCTCAGCCCGCTCAGCGGTGCTGATCCCGCTGGTGGTGTCCCTCGCCCCGGGCGTCGGGGTCAATGCGGTGGCTATTGCCCTGGCATCCACCGCCGCGGCCGGTTTCTGCCACACCCTGACCAGCAGCGCGAAACCGGTGAACCTGTTCTCCGAGATCGAAAGCATCGAAACCTACCGGCCAGCAGACCTGCTGCGCCTGAGCGCGGTGCTCGGACCGCTCATGGTCCTGCTGGTCTTGGCCTTCGCCTTCTGGATCTGGCCGGCCATGGGACTGCCGCTGTTCCTCTGACTCACTTCAAAGCTTCATTTCCAACGCATCCATCCTCACTGAATAGGACAAAGAATCATGGCACACGCACTTCCACAACGCATCCTGGTCGCACCGTCGGGCTTCAAGGAATCCCTCGACGCCGCAGCCGTAGCGGCAGCCATCGGCGCCGGCGTCCGCCGGGCATTGCCCGGAGCGGCTGTCAAGGCCGTGCCCATCGCCGATGGCGGCGAAGGCACCGCTGAAACCCTGGCCTGCGCTACCGGCGGCCAGCTGGTGCCGGTAACGGTCACCGGTCCGGTCGGCCAGCAGGTCCAGTCGCACTACGCGATGCTCGGCGGCGAGGCGGAGGGAACTGCTGTCGTGGAAATGGCAGCCGCGGCAGGCCTGCGGCTGGTTCCCCGCGACCAGCGGGATCCGGGAACCACGACCAGTTACGGAGTGGGGGAGCTGATCGCGGCCGCGATCGATGCCGGGGCTTCGAAGATCCTGGTGGGCTGCGGCGACTCGGGCACCTCCGATGGCGGCATGGGCGCATTGCAGGCACTGGGAGCACAGATCCTCGATGCCAAGGGCCGTGAGGTCAAAGCCGGCGGCAATTACCTCGGCCGCGTGGACCGGCTCGATCTCTCCGGCCTGCACCCGGCATTGGCCGCCGGGACAGTGCAAATCACGATGGCGTTGAACCAGCACAATGTGCTGACCGGACCGCGCGGAGTGGCGCGCGTATTCGGACCGCAGAAGGGCGCCACCGAGGAACAGGTGGAAAGCATGTCGGCAGGCTTCGAACGCTGGGCCTCGATCCTGCGCCGCGATGCGCTGGAGTCCGCGCGCTCCACCGATTTCGCCTTGGCCCCGGGAACCGGTGCTTCGGGCGGACTGGGTGCCGGTCTGGCCGCGGTGGGAGCGGTGCTTCTGCCCCGCTTCGAGGCGATCCTGGACTCGGGTTTGGCCGGCATCGATCTGGACTCGATGCTGCGCGGAGCGGACCTGGTCATCACCGCAGAAGGCGCCATCGACTTCCAGACTCCCAAGGGCAAGGTGCCTGCCGAAGTCGCGCGGCGCGCCTCGCTGCATGGCGTGCCGGTAGTGGCCTTGGCAGGAACGCTGGGCCGCGGCTGCCGCGACGTGCACGATATCGGCATCGATGCCATTGCCTCGATCATGCCCATTCCCATGACACTGCAGGAAGCAGTGGATGACGGGGAACGGCTGCTCATCGAAGCGGCCGAGCGCTTCATGCGCACCATCATCCTGGGTGCCTCGATGGCCGCGGCACGGCTGAGCCCGCGCGAGGCTTGGTAAAAGGGTCCGCTACAAGACGTAGCCGGCGACCAGCTGCGACAGGGCACGGATATCCACCTTGCCCTTGAACTCCAAACGGACCTTGCCCAATGAGCTGAACCAGAGATCCAGTTCAGCATCCAGATCGAAGGTTCCAGCCGTTTCAACCGAGAACGACTGGACCTTCGAATACGGCAACGAGGTGTAGTCCCGCTTCTTGCCGGTCATGCCTTGCACATTGACGGCGATGAGCCGCTTATCGGTGAACACCACGTAGTCGCGGGCGCCCTTGAAGGCGGCCTGCAGCTCTTCGCCAGCAACCAGCATGGGCATGATTTCAGGAGCTACCTGCGACAGGTCCCAGGGACCCAATTTGAAGACGGAAGAATTATTGAAATCGATCATGCATCGAGCGTATCGAGTGCGGAGGACAAACTACGTGTCGCCTAATTTCTTAAATCAAGATTGACAGTCCAAAACGTCGGTATTCTCGGATATGTTGTAATGATCAGAGATTCAACCAAGGATGGGATCGGCATAAATGCAACTTCGATCAAAAGTCGACTTCGACTCTGCGGTAACCGATATACAGGACTATTTTGCGACCATGGAAAACGGCCGGCCAAAATATTCTGGATCCCGCTTTGAAACTCTTGGCGAAGATGTCGACATTGATCCAAATCAGATCACTGCGATCGACTTGGTGGCAGTCTCGATGCTGTCCGTGGACGTGCCAGCGCAGGCTTCCTTGGGAATCCTTGAAACACTAGCCGAGCAAATCAGTGAATTGCTGTCACAAATTCCGCAGGACTTGAAGTTTGAGAATCTGACGCCTGAGCAATTCGAGAAATATCTCGCCCCGGGATCGCCTGCAGATAAATTGTGGAAGATTCTGCGGCAGTATGATGATCCTTGGAACCTCGGCCAAACCACAGTGAGCAAAATTATGGCTCGTAAACGGCCAGATTTAATTCCGGTTTATGATTCGGTTGTCAAAGCAGTTGTCGGCATCAAGGGTAGCGGAGAACAGTGGAACGCTTGGTATTCCGCGTTCCACGACGGTTCGCCTGAAGCAGCCGAATTCGTCGGCATGCTCAGAGCGATCAGGCTTGCAGCAGGCCAACATCATTTGTCGCTATTGCGAGTTTTGGACATTGCCTTGTGGAAGCAAGGTAAGCGTGAAAAATGACCATTGTAGATCCGTGGCAGGTATAGCATTTCGAAACAACGCAGGTGTGCCGCCTTGGCCAGTGAAATCTTGGCCAAGGCGGAACTCCTGTTTTCGCGAATTCGCTAGAGTTCGATACCTGCCACTGCCCGCACTGCGCGGGCAGCTTCTGCACCCTTCTTCAGGAAATGCTCGAAATAGAAGGCCTGGTGCTCATCGTTCGAGTGGAAGTGGTGCGGGGTCAGACTGACCGAAAAGGTCGGCACGTCGGTGTCCAGCTGCACGCGCATCAGCCCGTCGACCACAGCCTGGGCCACGAAGTCGTGGCGGTAGATGCCACCGTCAACCACCAGGGCCGCGGCCACCACTGCATCGTACTTCCCGGTCTTCGCCAGGCGCATGGCCTGAAGCGGCATTTCGTAGGCACCGGGTACGGCAACGACGTTGATGGAGCATTCCTGCCCGGAAGCTTTCATCTCGGCCTTGAACCCGGCAAGCGCCTGGTCAACGATATCCGCGTGCCAGCTGGCCTTGATGAAGGCGACGTTCAATGGCTTGCTCATGTGTTACTCCCTGAATCTGCGTGAAATCTTCTTGTTCTCTTGATCCACACTAGTGGTGCAGGTCTCAACGAAATAACTGGGCAAGGAGTCGGCGTAACGATTCAGTCGGTTCGGCGTCAACCCAGTTGCGGGGCCACGTGCTTGAGCACCGATTCGATGACATGTGCGTTGTAATCGACGCCCGGCTGGTTTGGAACTGTCGCGGCGAACCTTGATACGCTCTAGCCGGTGCTTCGAATGCTATGCCATCTGGCTCTCCTGCACACAGAAAACCAGCCCGCGCCTTGCGGCAACGGGCTGATCATGATGTGGCTATGATGGCACGGTCAATCTAGGCGCACCATCCTTCGTTGTGCTACCGCCAACCTAATTGCGGAGCCACATGCTTGAGCACCGATTCGATGACGTGCGCGTTGTAATCGACGCCCAACTGGTTCGGAACGGTCAGCAGCAGCGTGTCGGCTGCGGCGATCGCTTCGTCCTCGGCCAGCTTCTTGGCCAGCTCATCGGGTTCGCCGGCGTAGGACTTGCCGAAGACCGCACGGGTCTTCGCATCGATGTTGCCCACCTGGTCGGAGCTGTAGCGGTCGCGGCCGAAGTACTGCCAGTCGCGCTCGTCGGTCAGCGCGAAAATGCTGCGGCTGACCGAAACCCGTGGCTCGCGGGCATGGCCGGCATCTTTCCAGGCCTGGCGGTAGAGCGCGATCTGCTCGGCCTGCTGGACGTGGAAAGGCTTGCCGGATTCATCGTCCTTCAGCGTGGAGCTTTGCAGGTTCATTCCCAGCTTCGCCGCCCATACTGCGGTGGCATTGGAGCCCGAACCCCACCAGATGCGCTCGCGCAAGGTGCTGGAGTGCGGTTCGATGCGCAGCAAGCCGGGAGGGTTGGGGAACATCGGCTTGGGGCTGGGTTCGACGAAGCCCTCGCCGGAGAGCACTTCGAGCAGCCGCTCGGCGTGGCGGCGGCCCATGTCGGCATCCGATTCGCCTTCGCGGGGCTCGAAGCCGAAATGCCGCCAACCGTCGATAACCTGCTCGGGCGAGCCGCGGCTGATGCCCAGCTGCAGCCGGCGATTGGAAATCAGGTCGGCTGAACCTGCATCCTCGGCCATGTACAACGGGTTCTCGTAGCGCATGTCGATCACGCCGGTGCCGATCTCAATGCGGCTGGTCCGTGCGCCGATGGCGGCGAGCAGCGGGAACGGGGAAGCGTATTGCTGCGCGAAGTGGTGCACGCGGAAGTAGGCGCCGTCCGCGCCGAGCTCCTCGGCTGCGACTGCCAGGTCGATGGCCTGCAGCAGTGCGTCAGATGCTGAGCGGGTGCCGGATTGCGGATGGTCGGTCCAGTGGCCGAAGGACAAAAAGCCGATGTTCTTCAAGTTTGGGGCAACAAGCGGCCGCATCCCGTTATTCCGCGGCGGACCAGCACGGCTAGCGGCGCAGCAGCCGCCTATCCGAAAGCCCTGCGGCCCTATCCGGCTCCGCGTCGTTCATGCTGGACCAGATGCTGTCCAGGGAAAGGTCCAGCACTGCTGCAATGGCGGCGATGGTTGAGAACGCGGGAGTGGCTACGCGTCCGGTCTCGATTTTCCGCAATGTTTCAGGGGAAAGCCCGGCCTCGAGCGCGATATCGAGGATGGTGCGTTCCCCGCGCGCCCGCCGAAGCAGTGCACCAAGGTTCTTTCCCTGCTCGATTTCGCGGGGAGTAAGCGGCAATCTGACCATGGAAAAATTATAGTACCGGTAAAGTTTGACCGGTATAATAATTGGAATGATTGAGATACTCACCCCCAGCGAACTGGACCGCGCCCGGGACACCGGACGCCTTGTTGGCACCATCCTGCAAACGCTCAAGAACCGGGTCAAGGTCGGCACCAACCTCCTGGAAATCGACACCTGGACCAAGGAACTGATCGAGGAAGCCGGCGCGGAATCCTGCTATGTCGATTACGCCCCCGCCTTCGGCAATGGTCCCTTCGGCCACTACATCTGCACCGGTGTCAACGACGCGGTGCTGCATGGCTTGCCGTACGACTATGCGCTCGCCGACGGCGACCTGCTGACCTTGGATTTGGCGGTGAAGCTGCGCGGCATCGCTTCGGACGCGGCCATCAGCTTCATTGTGGGAGAGAAGCAGCGGGCAGAAGATCTCAAGATGATCGCGGTAACCCAGCGCGCCTTGGCCGCAGGTATCGCAGCTGCGGTCCCGGGAGCCAAGATTGGCGATATTTCCTTCGCTATTGGCTCGGTGCTCACCGCCGAAGGTTATCCGGTGAACCTGGAATTCGGCGGCCACGGCATCGGCAGCACGATGCACCAGGACCCGCACGTGTCCAATGACGGCCGTGCAGGCCGGGGCTACACGCTGCGCCCGGGCCTGCTGCTCGCGCTTGAACCCTGGATCATGGAAGACACCAGCAAGCTGGTCACTGATAAGGATGGGTGGACTCTGCGCAGCTCCACCGGCTGCCGCACCGCGCATACCGAGCACACCATCGCGATCACGGATACCGGAGCCGAGATCCTCACCCTGCCAAAGAACTAGCAGGGTCCAGGGCAAGGCCCGGCCAGGCCAGTGTCGCGGCCGCTTCATGCAGGGCGGCGCGGCACCGGCTAGGATCGCGGACCAGGCCAGCTGGCAGCGCCCCGGCAAAATCCCAGCCATGGCCGGCGGCCATGTTCCGCAGATTCGCCAGATTTCGTTGATGCAGCGGCTCGGGGTGTTCCGGATAGCTGCCCAGCAGCAACGTGCCCCGGGTGAAACCGCGGGTACTGCAGGCCTCCAGGGTCAATGCCGTATGGTTCAGCGTTCCCAGATCCGGGCGGGCGGCCACGACGAGGCTGGCCCCCACGGCCTGCGCCAGATCGGCGATGGTTTCCCCGGCCGCTGTCAGCTCCACAAGCAAGCCGCCGGCCCCCTCGATGATCACCACATCATGCGTGGCATCGAGCTCGCCGACCTGCTGCACGTGCTGGGCCAAGGTGGGCAGCACAGCAGCCGGATCCAGCCCAGCGCACAGCGCTGCATCCACCGGTGCCATCGGGTGGCGCAGGCGCACCCCTTCGAAGGCCGAGAGCTGGCCGGGATTGCCCAGCCAGCGTGCCGCATCCTGGGCGTCCCCGGGTTCTGACTTGCCCAGGCCGGTCTGCGTCGGCTTGTAGATGGCGACGCTCTGCCCGTGGGACAGTGAGCGGGCGGCCAGCACCGCGGTGGCTACGGTCTTTCCGACCTCGGTATCGGTTCCGGTCATTGCATGGATCATCCCAGCATCCTCTCTGCAGGGTAGGTGATGGGCACTGCGGGTGGCGCCTGGAATGACAGCAGATGGCCGAAGGGCACGGGCGGCCCATCGGCGACGGCCAGCGGCAGGCAGCGTGCGGCTTCGGAGAGCACCAGCTCGGTTTCCATCCTGGCCAGGGAAGCGCCCAGGCACCGGTGGATCCCGTAGCCGAAAGCCAGTGAATCATCGCCGGCGGCGCCGAGCTCGCCACCGGCCAAGCGCAGCACCAGCTGCTCCCCGGTGGCGAATTCCAGGTCCCCGATCCGCGTGTCCTTGAGGGCAATACGCCGCCAAGTCGGCACCGAGGAGGCCCGGGCCAGCACCTCGCGCACCAGCCCCTGGGCCGCGGCCTCTTCCGTGCCCGCCTGCGCCAGGGCTTCCCAGCGATGATCATGCAACGCCGCATGCAACGCGGTCTGGATGAGCATCGAAGTGGTTTCCTGTCCGGCGATGCCCAGGAAATAAGCCAGCGAGCGGATCTGGGGTTCGGATACCCCGGCCCGGTGCAATGCGGCGTAGAGATTCCCATCGTCGCGTTGCACTGCTTGGTGCACCGATGCATCCAGCCAGCCGAAGTATTGCGCCGCGCTGCGGGCAAGCACCAGCTGCCGCTGCGCATCGGGCCAACCCCAGAACAGCTCCAGCGAGTCCCGGCTCCAGGCCTTGAGCGTCCCCAGCTCGGGCACCGGCACCCCGGTGAGCCGGGCCATGGCTTCCACCGGGATCACCGCTGCCAATTCGGTGGCCAGATCCGCCGATTCCCCCTTGCGCAGCCTGGGCTCGAGCTCCGCGCAGATCCCGCGCACCCGGTCCAGGATCGGCTCGCGCTGGGCACGGACCTTGGCGGGACTGAAGAATCCAGCGACAATCCGGCGCACTTCCAGATGCCCTGGGCCCGAAGCGCTGGCCAGCACCTCGGGAAGCGCGAAGCGCGCCCGGGCAAGGACCCGCAGCGCCGCAGGTTCCGGCTTCACCGCAGTGGACAGGGCATTGGCCGGCGAGAACTCATCGGGCCGCGCCAGGATGGCGCGGACGGTGTCCGGATCCTCGATGCTCCGGTAGCGCGCGTTGACAACGTCCGGGTAGGCCTCGGACAGCGGCCCGGCGAGCGGTGCCAGGTCCAAAGCGCTCGCCGTCGTGGCGAAAGGGCAGCTCATGAATCCTCCTGGATGATGGCGCGGGCTACCGCGTGGATGGCTACAGACAATTCCGGGTGCCCGTGGTGGGCATGGGCGGTGAGCCGGATGCGGGAGATGCCATCGGGCACGCTGGGCGGTCGGAAGCAGGCTACCGAGATGCCCTGGACGGCCAGCGTTTCGGCCGCCCGGGCTGCGGCGCCGGCACTGGGCATCTTCACCGAGAGCACGGCTCCGGCCCCGGCTTCCACGCGGCCGGCCAGGGCCGGGTGGGCTTGCAGCTGGTCGCGGATCAGCAGCGCATTCTCCGCCAGTGCGCCACGGCGTTGCGGCCCGGCCAAGCGCAAGGCCGCCAGCGCTCCGGCTGCCGCGGCAGGGGATAGCGCGGTATCGAAGATGAAGGTGCGGGCGGTGTTGACCAGATGATCGCGCAGTGCCGCCGCGCCAGGCCCGCCCATGAGCACCGCGCCGCCCTGCGACCCCAGGGCCTTGGACAAGGTCGCCGTGGAGACTACCCGCCCGTGGCCGGCCAGTCCGGCGGCCAGCACTGCAGAGCCTTGGCCGGTGGCGGCCAGCGAATGCGCTTCGTCCACCAGCAGCAAAGCGTCGAACTTGGCGCACAGTGCCGCCAGCCCGGGCAGCGGCGCGGCGTCGCCGAATACCGAATAGACGGATTCGACCACCAGCAGGACGCGGGGCTTGGGGCTTGGGGCGCTGCAGTTGGCTTCCAGCAGGCGGGTGAAATCAGCCAGGTCGTTATGCGCTGCGGTGGCGACTTCGGCACCCGAAAGACGGGCGCCGTCGATCAGGCTGGCGTGGGCATGCGCGTCGAGGATGAACAGGCTCCCCGGACCGCCGAGGGCGGCGAGCACCCCGAGGTTGGCGGTGTAGCCGCTGGAGAACACCAGGGCGGCTTGGCGCTGGGAGTAATCGCAGAGCCCGGCTTCCAGCTCGCGATGCACCGGCAGGGTTCCGGCGGCCACCCGGCTGGCCGAAGCTCCGGCGCCGTAATCCAGGGCGGCCTGAGCGGCGGCCTGCCGGACATCGCGGTGCCCGGACAACCCCAAATAGTCGTTGGAAGACAAGTCGAAGAGCCCCGCCGCGGACGAGTCCTTGCGTTGCAGCCCCCGCCGCTGGCGCACCGTGGCGCGCGTGGCCAGCCAGGAGTCCCAACCCGGCTCAGCCATGGACCTGCTCCACGGCGCCCACCACGCCGCGGCCCAGTTCCGCGAGCTGTTCGGCGGTGCTGATATACGGCGGCATCACGTAGACCAGGTTCCGGAAGGGACGGATCCAGACCCCGCGCTGGACGGCAGCTTCGGTTACCGCGGCCACCTGGACCGGGGAGGCGAGCGCAATGGCCCCCACCCCGCCCAGCACCCGCACTTCCTGCACCGAAGCCAGCTGTGCGGCCGGTGCCAAGTGGGTGCGCAACCCGGATTCCAAGGTGGCGAGCTGCTGCCGCCACGGAGCGCGCTCTGCCGAGGTGCCCGGTTCCCCGGCGAGCAGATCCAGCGAAGCGCAAGCCACCGCGCAGGCCAACGGGTTGCCCATGAACGTCGGGCCGTGCAGCAATGCCGCGCCCGCCGAGCCCCCGCTGCCGGACAGGGCCGAAGCGATCCGCGAAGAGCACAGCATCGCCGCCAGGGTCAGGTACCCGCCGGTCAGCGCCTTGCCCACGCACATGATGTCCGGTTCGATGCCGGCATGATGCACCGCGAACAGCTGCCCGGTGCGCCCGAAGCCGGTGGCGATTTCGTCGGCGATCAGCACCAGTCCGTGGCGGTCTGCCAGCTCGCGCAGGGTGCGCAGCACCGCAGGGGGATAGATGTGCATCCCGCCGGCTCCCTGCAGCACCGGCTCGAAGACGAGCCCGGCCAGCGTGGTGGCGTGGGCCGCGATCAGCTCGTGCGTTTCCTGTTCCCATTGCGCCAATTCGGCGACTGAATATTCCCAGCCGCCTGCGGCGTCGCGGCGCGCCGCAGGAGGCTTGGGAAGGAACAGCTCGCCGGAGGAGCGCGGGGCGAACGCGGCATGCATCCCGTCCACCGGATCGCAGATGCCCATGGTGGCGAAGGTGTCCCCGTGGTAGCCGCCGCGCAGCGCGGCAAAGCGGTGGCGTCCGGTGCGGCCCTTGGCCTCCTGGTATTGCAGGGCGAGCTTCAGCGCGACTTCGACGCTGATCGACCCGGAGTCGGCCAGGAACACGTGGCGCAAGCTCTCCGGGGCCAGCGCGACCAGGCGTTCGGCCAGTTCGATGGCCGGCTGGTGGGTCAGGCCGCCGAACATCACGTGGCTGAAGCGCTCCAGCTGGCCGCGGGCCGCGGCATCCAGAGCCGGGTGGCGATAGCCGTGCACCGTCGACCACCATGAGGACATCCCGTCGATGACCTCGCGCCGGTTTCCTGCGGCGTCTTCCAGGACCAGCTGGGCGCCGTGCGCCTCGCGCACCGCATAGTGCGCGCCGGCATCCAGGGAAGCATAGGGGTGCCAGAGCAGCCCGGCATCCCTCTCCAACAGCGTCGTTCCGGTGGCGATCATGCGTTAGGGCTCTGCGCGGTTCCGGCGCCGCGGCGGCGCAGCACCGGTTCGGCGCTTCCGTTGCCGCTGCCGCAACCGGGGGCAGAACTGCCGCAGGGCGAAGAATCAGCAGCGGAGCAGCAGGAACCTGCGCAGCCCGTGGAACCGGCATTGCCGGCATCCGATGGCTGGCGCGCTGCATGGCCGGCGGCTTCGCGCAGTTCCGCGGCCAGCTGCATCGGGTCCTTGCCCTGTTGCCCGAGCACGACGAACCCGGCGTCGGCAATCATTGCCAGGTCGGCTTTCGCATCCTGGCCTTCGCTGGTCAAGTAGTCGCCGAGGAACAGCGAATTGGCCACTTCCAGCGCGGTGGCCTGCAAGGAGCGCAGGTGCATCTCGCGACCGCCGGCCATCCGCAATTCCTTGTCCGGGCAGGCCATGCGCACCACGGCCAGGATCCGCAGGCAGGCCAGCGGTGTCAGGTTCCAGGTCCCTTCCAGCGGGGTGCCATCGAATGGCATCAGGAAGTTCACCGGAATGGAATCGGCATCCAGCGCGCGCAGTGCGAAGATCGCCTCGACGAGCTGCTCTGGGGTTTCGCCCAGGCCGACGATGAGCCCCGAGCAGGGGGAGAGGCCGGCGGCCTGGGACTGCTGGACGGTGGAGACACGCTCGTCAAAGCTGTGCGTGCTGCAGATTTCCGGGTAGAGGGATTCGGCAGTATTCAGATTGTGGTTGTAGGCATCGGCACCGGC
Organism: Glutamicibacter sp. ZJUTW; assembly: GCF_008370855.1. Lineage (NCBI taxonomy): Bacteria > Bacillati > Actinomycetota > Actinomycetes > Micrococcales > Micrococcaceae > Glutamicibacter > Glutamicibacter sp. ZJUTW. The sequence goes on from NZ_CP043624.1 coordinate 994,494, forward strand.
CTCCTTGAGCCGCTGGGCCTGCCCCTGCTTCAGGATGCCCAGGCAGGCGCAGACCTCGACCTCGGGATGGTCTTCCTTCAGTGCGCCGATCATCGTGGCAACCCGGTCGACATCGCGGTCCGTGGGCCCCTTTCCGGAGGCCACCATGCAGACCCGCGAGGCGCCGCCGGCGATGCCCAGGCCGGCCTGGTGCACCGCTTCTTCGGGTTTGAGCCAGGTGTACTTCAGGATTTCCGCGGTGGAGCCCAAACGCTGCGAGCAATACGTGCAGTCCTCGGGGCACAGGCCGGACTTCAGGTTGACCAGGTAGTTGACTTTCACCGTGTTGCCGAAATGTTTGCGCCGAAGCAGTCCGGCCGCGTTGACCAGCCGTGTCGTGTCGGCGTCCGGCGTTGCCAGCAGGCCGAGGGCTTCTGCCTCCGTGAGCTGGTAGCCGTTGGCGATGCGGGCGGCCAGCTCGGTGAATTCTGCGGTGCCGATGCGTTGCGTGGAGATGCTCATGGGGTCCTTCGCGTGGTTGGGCGACTGCCTGCCAAGAATCAGCCAGTCCTGAACGGTGTTCAATTGCTGGCCTCAATGTAGCACGAAAAGCCCCTAACTTGAACAATGTTCAAGTTAGGGGCTTGCACTGCTCTGCATGCGGCATCTGCTGCTCAGCTGGTGGTCTTGCCCCGGTAGATCCGCGCGGCCAGCGCCCAAGCCAGGAGCGTAATGCCCGCCAGCCACGCCAGTGCTGCCCATAGCTCGGAGCCCACGGGGTCCTGCGATAGCAAGGCGCGCAGGGAATCGGCTATCGCCGTGATCGGCTGGTGCTGCGCGAACCAGGCCACCGGGCCGGGCATGGCCGCGGTGGGAACGAACGCCGAGGAAATGAAGGGCAGGAAGATCAGCGGGTAGCTGAAGGCGCTTGCGCCGTCCACCGATTTCGCGCTCAATCCGGCCAGCACGGCGATCCAGGTCAGGCACAGGGTCACCAGGCACAGCAGCCCAAGCACCGCGATCCACGAGGCAACGGAGGCCGAGGAGCGGAAGCCCATGGCCACGGCCACCCCCAGCACCAGCGCCAGCGAGAGCAAATTGGCCGCCAACGAGGTGGCCACATGGCTCCAGAGCACGCTGGAACGGGAGATCGGCATGGCGCGCAGGCGCTGCACCAGCCCATCGCGCAGATCCAGGAACAGCCGGTAGGAGGTGTATGCGACCCCGGAGGCGATGGTGATGACCAGGATGCCCGGCAGCAGGTAGTTGATGTACGGACCGGGGGCGCCAGTGCCGAGGGCGCTGCCGAAGACATAGGTGAACAGCAGCATCATGGCTACCGGGGTGATTGCGGTGGTGATGATCCTGTCGGGGCTGCGCATCACGTGGCGCATCGAGCGGCCCGTGAGGATCCGGGTTTCACGCAGTGCTGCGATGCTCATGGCTGGCTCCCTTCGGTTCGCTGGTTGCTGCCGGTCAGTTCCAGGAAGATCTCCTCGAGGCTCGGCCGCTTGGTGACCAGCTCGGTGGTGGCCGGCGGCAGCTGGGCCTGCAGCTCGGCCAGCGTGCCCTGCTGGATGATGGTGCCCTCGTGGAGGATGGCGATGTGATCGGCCAGGTGTTCCGCTTCATCCAAATACTGCGTGGTGAGCAGGATTGTGGTTCCGGACTCGGCCAAGCCGCGGATCAGCTGCCAGGCCTCGCGGCGCGATTGGGGATCCAGTCCCGTGGTCGGCTCGTCGAGCAGGAGCACTGGCGGGTCGCCGGCCAGGCCCATGGCGATATCCAGGCGCCGGCGCATCCCGCCGGAGTAGGTGCCGGCGGGGCGGTCGGCCGCGTCCGAGAGGCTGAATCGCTCCAGCAGTCCGCTGGCGATCGCTGGCGGATCGGGCAGCCGCAGCAGCCGGGCGACCAGCAGCAGGTTCTCGCGTCCGGTCAAGACCCCATCCACGGCGGCGAACTGGCCGGTCAGGCCCAGGGACCTGCGGACCTGGGCGGGATTCTCGCAGGTTGCCCTTCCGCAGATCCGGGCAGTCCCCGCATCGGCGGGCAGCAGGGTGGCCAGGATCCGCACGAGTGTCGTCTTGCCGGCGCCATTGGAGCCGAGCAAGGCGAAGATGCTGCCAGGCTGCACGGCGAAGTCCAGTGAGCGCAGCACGGGCAGGTTCTTGAACGACGTGGCCAAGCCGATGACCTCGATGGCCGGTTCGGGGGCCAGTGCGGTGTTCATGTCATTGCTCCTTCGTCTCGTTTTCCGCTTCGGAAATGGCCTGTGCCAGACGGGCGCGCTCCTTGTCGGTCCAGCGCTTGCCGCCGTAGGCCTGGGCGAAGTCGTCGGCGAACTCCGCTGGATCGTCGCCTAGCAGTTCGCGCAGCGAGGTACTGTTGGCGGCCGCCCCTTCGAAGAGGTCTGCCAGATCCGCGTACATCGAGATCATCGTCTCGGCGTCGGTGATTCCGCTCTGGTTCATCAGGTAGCGCTGCAATCCCGCAGCGGCCTTCGCATAGGGCTGCGGCAGCTCCTTGAGGCGCGCCAGGCTCTGCTTGTACTGCTTTTTCTGTTCCAGCGATCCAGTGAAGGTTTCAATCCATTTGGCGACCATGATCAGTGCCCTTTCTTCGGAGTGGTTGGGTGGGGGAGGTTGTCGATGCGGGAAACGAGCAGGTTCCAGGTGCTCCAGAAATCGTCGAGCTGCTGCCTGCCTCGGGGGTTGAGGGTGAAGACCTTGCGTGGAGGTCCTTTTTCGGAGGGGACTTTCTCCACCGAAACCAGGCCCTTTTGCTCGATGCGCACCAGCAGTGCGTAGATGGTCCCCTCGGCCAGATCGGTGAAGCCGCGTTCGCGCAGTTCCGTGGTGATCTCGTATCCGTAGGCCGGGCGTTCGGCCAGGATCGCCAAGACGATCCCCTCCAAGGTGCCTTTGAGCATCTCGGTCATCTGCGAGGCCATGCTGCGCCCCTCTCTACTTAGCGTCATTGAGTACAAGTAGATAGTAGAACTAGGTAGCGGTATTTAGCAACACTTAGTACCGAAGGATTTCAGGGACTTTCTTCGGGGATCCAGAGAAGTGGGGGATGACCAGCGGCAAGATAACGAGGCACCCAATCCGGTATGCTCCTTGAAGCTGATCCGGAACTGGACCCGATGGGAAGGGCCACCATGAAAGATGCGAAATGGCACTGGGGGCTGGTTGATGCCGAGCGTGCAAAGCTGGCAGAAATGCTGGGCGGCTTGGCGCCTGAGCAGTGGACTGCCCCGTCGCTGTGCGAGAACTGGCAGGTGCGTGACGTTGCAGCGCATCTGGCGGCGGCCGGATCCACTACCACCGTCCACTGGTTGGCGAGCATGGCCCGCTCCGGATTCAATACCGGCCGGCACAATGAACGGCTGCTGCGCAAGCAGCTTGGGGCCAGTCCCCGGGAAACACTGGAGAACTTCAACCGTTCCGCGGCCAAATGCATTGCCCCGCTGAACTCGGTGACCGGTTTGCTGGGCGAAGTGGTGGTGCATGGACAAGATATCGCCAAGGCGCTGGATCTGCCGCTGTTCCCGGATCCCCAGGTGCTGCGCGTTGTGGCAGAATTCTTCGCCTCCAGGGATTTCGCGGTCAACAGCAGCACCCTGGTCAAGGGGTTGCGGATCTCGGCAGCCGATGATGATTTCAGCAGCGGGGCGGGACCCGAGGTTCGCGGCGGATTGCTCGATCTTCTCCTCGCCATGGCCGGCAGGAAACAGGTGCTCCCGCGGCTTGAAGGCGCAGGGGTTGAAGAACTCGACCGCAGGATCGCAGCGCAAGCGCGGACATAGGCAACTGCCAGCCAGAGGTGGGGAGTGCGGGCAGCTTTGTGAACGGCCATGCCCCGGCGGTGGACATTGTCCACCGCCGGGGCATGGTGCGCATGAGGGGTTGGCGGGATTAGTTGACCCCGAAGCCTCCGGTCCAAGCGATCTTCTCGCCGGCAGCCAGGGAGATCTGCATGAAGCCGATGCCTTCCAGCTCGCGGGCGCGCTTGCTGGCGCCAGCGTCGATGGCGCGCAGGCCGCCGGCCGTGACCAAATCGGCCAGCTGGGACTTGGCATCCTCGTCATCACCGGCGATCAGCACGGTGGTCGGGGTGGTGCTGACCTTGCCTTCAGCGATGGTGGAGGCGAAGTTGGTGTTGAAGGCCTTGATCACGCGCGAGTTAGGCAGCGCCTTGCTGATTTCTGCGGTGGCCGAGCTGTCTGCCGGGACAGTCAGGGAATCGAAGGTCTCGAAGTTCAGCGGGTTGGTGATGTCCACGATGATCTTGCCCTCCAGCTGTTCGCCGCGCTCGGCGATGATGCCTTCGATGGCCGGGTATGGGACGGCAAGAACAATGATGTCGCCGTAGGCGGCGGTGGCCGAATCGCCCGAGCCGAGCAGCTGGATGGTTGCCCCTGCCTTGCTGAAGACTGACGAGATGGCCTGGCCCATGTTGCCCTTGCCGATGATGCTGACGTTGACCATGATGACTCCTTGGAAATGTTGATTGAAGCTTTAACTAAATACTAGGAGCAATTGATTGAAGCGTCAAGTAATTTTCCAAAGAAAATTTCACCAATAGCCACCGTACTGCTTCTGGAATTGTGGATTGGGGCGTTGACTAGGCCAATGAACGGCAGCGCCGCCGCGCCTGATCTGGGCGCGGCGGCGCTGGGGAAAGTAATCGGTCAGGATACCGGGGCGGCCACGGCGGCCAACGGGTTCTCCAGATCCCCTGCGTAGAGCAGTCCTCCGGACTGGTCGGCCAAGTCGAGCATCTGCTGGTTATTGCGCAACTGTAAGCGATTCAGGCAGGAGAGCGGGAAACTCTGTGCAAAGAGCCCCAGCTCGTCGAAGCGGCCAGCGAACTGCGGGTGCTGCCCACGGTACTCAAGCAGCCGATCCACCACGGTCTTCCAGAATTCAGCTTCGGACAGCAGGCCTTCGGCATCCAGCAGCGGGGCGAGGAAGCGGAAGAATGAATCGAAGACATCGGTGAAGACCGACAAGACCGGGTCCCCTCCGGTACGCACCCGGCGGATCTCCTCCGGCAACTCCACCCGATCCGACAGCACCGCAATCTCTTCGCCCAAATCCTTGAGCAGCACCTTCTCCACGACACCGTTTTCCAGCACCATGATCACGTTCTCGCCATGCGGCATGAACACCAGATCATAGGCTGCCAGGCAATGCACCAGCGGAATCAGGTAGGCATCCAGATAGCGGCTCAGCCACTCGGCCGGAGCCAGTCCGCTGCGGCGAATAAGGGCGCCGGCAAAGGATCGGCCGGATGCATCGACGTGCAGCAAGCTGGCCATCGTGGCCAACTTCTCTTCCGGGCCGAGCAAGCTGATCGGGGACTCCCGCCACAGCGCGGCAAGCATCTTGCGCTGCGGATCGCTCTTGGCCGTGGCCGCTTCGAACTGCGGGTTGCGGTAGCCGACGGCCGCGATTTCACGCAGCAGGGCGACCGGCTGGGTCGAGAGCACCGGATCCTTTGCAAACAGCTCGCCCAGCCACTGGTTGATGGCCGGAGTCACCTTCATGTACTCGGCACTCAAGCCGCGCATGAAGCCCATGTTCAAGATCGACATTGCCGTCTTGACGTAGTGCCGGTGCGGGGTGGACAGGTTGAAGAAGGTGCGGATCGACTGCTGCGCCTGGTATTCGTCGGCGCTGCTGCCGAGCCAGATCAATTGCTTGCGGGCAATGTCGTTGGCGAATGTGATCGACAGGCGGTTCTCCCACTGCCAGGGATGTACCGGAATGAACAGGTAGTCTTCGGATGCATAGCCGGTACCGAACAGGGCGGACTCCAAGGCCTCGTCCAGTCGCTGGCGTTCGGCTGGATCCAGCTCGCTAGCCAGCAGGCCTTCGTAATCCAGCGAATCGATGGCATCGAACTGCGCCCTGGACTTGTGGGCCGCCGCCCAGCCAAGGTGCAGCGCGGCCCCGGTTTCGGGGGCGTACTTCAAGTAGTCGGTGCGTCCGATGCCCATGCGTCCATTGTTGGCAACGAAGCACGGGTGCCCCTCGGTCATCGAGGATTCGATGAGCTGGAATGATTGTGCGGCGCTGCCATTGAATTCGGCCAGCTGCGCTGAATCATGGGTTGCATGGACCTGCTTGTAGCAGTGGCTGCTCAACGTGGAGGAGAGCTCCTCCAGATAGGTGGGAAGCTGCGCTGGGGAGAGCGTGAGTTCCTCGGCGAAGAGCGTGATGAATTCGATGGCATCCGCGTCTGCCGCCAGCCAGCTGCCGGCAACGTAAACGTGGTGTTCCACAGACTGCGGTGAAACCATCCAGTGGTTCAGCTGGTAGCGCTGGGCGCTGAAGCTGTAGCGGTGCGCGTCCTTCTGGACTGAATATCGGTTCTCTCCATGCTCGGCAGGTTCCAGCAGGCGCTCATGCGAAAATTCGCCCAAGGCCTTGGCCAGAACATGGCGATTGGCGATATCCCAACGCACGGGGGAGAGGAACGAGGATTCCAAGCGGCGGCCGGTTGCGCTCTCGAAATCCTGGCGGGTGCAAATGGACAGCAGAGCCTGCTTGATCGAGCCGTCTGCCTCGGAAAGCTCCACTGGCCGTACCGGTCGGAAGCCGACGCGGGCATTCAGCGCATGGATGGCTTTGTTGCGCACATCTGGCTCCACGATGATTCGTTCAGTTCCAGGCAGGGCGAATGCCTGGACCATGGCTGCGGCCAGCGCCTCCAGCGTGAACCCGGGCTGGGGGTTCGCTGCCGCCGGCGCCAGGAAATGCAATCCGCGATCGCCACGTACATAGTTGTACGCGTCGGCCAGTGGGGATGCGGCTGGGTCGTAGAGCTCGACCAGGAATTTCTCGTCGCCCGAAGCGTCAATGCCGAGGAGCACTTCGTATCCGGGGGTAGAGAGCAAGGTGCGGTATTCCGCTTCGATCTCCTTTTCGGTCGCATTGGGCATGCCCCAGAACGAGGCGTGTTCGGTGGCAATCCACGAATGAAGCAGCGCCGAATTGTCGGGCAGTGAAACGGGGCGGAAGGTGTAGCTGGTCATCGGTAAATCCTTAGGCTCGTGCGCTGGCATTGGAGGAAGTGGGCAGGCCGCTGAGTTCAGCGGCGCCGAATCGCTGGAAGGCGATCCGTTGCTCTACCGGGTAGACCTCGCGTCCAGCCAGGCGGTTGATGATGACCGAATTGCGGTAGGCGCCCATGCCGAGGTCCGGGGCGGTGAAGCCGTGGGTGTGCAATTCGGCGTTCTGCACGAAGATGTCCTGATCCAGCCCGATGGAATACTCGCGGTCGACATTGAATCGGCCGTCGGGGAGGTAGTCGATACGCTGGCTGATGCCTTCCAGGAAGTCCGGCGCGCTGGCACGGTAGCCGGTTGCCATGACCAGGTTGTCGGCAAGGAACTCCAAGTCTTCTCCGGTGCGTTCATGGTGCAGGCGGACGGCCAGGTAATCCGGGTCGGCGTCGATGCTCGTGGCAGCGCAACCGGTGCGCAGGTGCACATTCGGGGCTCCATTGACGCTTCGCTGGTAGAGCTCTTCATGGATTTCGTTGATCAGATCCGCATTGATGCCCTTGTAGAGCCCCTTTTGCTCAGCTGAAAGCACATCCCGCTGGTCCATGGGCAGGGAGTGGAAGTGGTCGATGTACTCCGGAGACGTCATTTCCAAGGTGAGCTTGGTGTATTCCAGCGGGAAATAGCGTTCCGAACGGGTTGCCCACACCAGATGGTCCTCGGCTGGCAAGCTGCGCAGCAGATCCAGGAAGACTTCTGCGGCACTCTGGCCGCTGCCCAGCACAGCTGTTACCTGCGGAGATGAACCTGGTGCCCGGGGCGAAAGGATCCGTTCGCGGTGGAACGCGTAGTCGCTGGAGTGCAGCACCTTGCCGCTGGCTTGCGCTTCCGGTGTGATGACAGGCGGCAGATAAGGCTGGGTTCCGGTGCCGAGCACCAATTTGTCTGCGGTGAAGCGGGTCAGTCCCGCGGCGGTGAGCACCGACAGCTGGTAGGTCCCATCGCGGTAGTCGGCTTCGAGCACCCGGTGCCCGAAACGAACGCTGCGGATATTTTCCGCCGCCCATGCCAGATAGTTGGAATACTCCTCGCGCAAGGCATAGAAGTCTTCGCGGATGTAGAACGGGTAAAGCCGCTGTTTTTCCTTGAGGTAGTTCAAGAATGAATGCTTGCTGGTCGGGTCCGCCATGGTCACCAGGTCCGCCATGAAGGGAACCTGGAGGTGGGTTCCGGGAAGCATCATCCCGGGGTGCCAGATGAACTCCTCTCCGGCTTCGAGCACGGCGACATCCAGATCGGCCAAGCCGTCGGTCAAGGCCGCAAAGCCCAGGTTGAAGGGGCCAGCTCCAATGGCGATGGCATGAAAGTGTTCGGCAGGTTGAATCATTTCTTCTCTCCAAGGGTGCGTTCGGCCAGGATGCCGGAACCAATGCGGCAGATGGCGTCGAGGATCTCGTTGATATCGGCCAGGGTCGTATTCGGATTCAGCAGCGTGAGTTTCAGCAGCCGCTTGCCCTTGACGGTGGTGGCGGCGATCATTGCCTCGCCGCTGGAATAGAGGCGCTGGCGGATCTGGTTGGCCAGTGCATTGTGCTCTGCCAGGTCCATAGGGTGCTGCGGATCTTCAAAGGAGAAGACCAGCGTGCTCAGCTGCACATCGGCTGCCATATGCAACTGGGCGCGCATGGCCACTTCCTGCTGCGCGTCCTCGGCCAACGCAATGACCTGGTCGAACATGTCGCCCAGGCGTTGAGCCCCCAAGGAGCGCAAGGTGACCCACAGCTTCAGCGCATCGAAGCGCCGAGTGGTCTGCAACGACTTCGCCACCTGGTTAGGGGTGGCGTCGGCCTCCGCACGCGGGTTCAGATACTCGGCATAGTGGGCGATGGATTCCATGGAAGCCGCAGAGCGGACCACCAAGGCGCTTGAACCGATGGGCTGGAAGAACGATTTGTGGTAGTCGACGGTGACCGAGTCGGCTTGTTCAATTCCATCCAGCCGGTGGCGGTGGGAACTGGAGACGAGCAGACCGCAACCGTACGCGGCGTCGACGTGGAACCAAGCACCGACTTCCGTGGCGATGGCACGCAACTGGGACAGCGGATCGATGGCCCCGAAGTCGGTATTCCCGCTGGTGGCGGAGATGGCCATGGGCACCAGGCCGGCGGCGCGATCCGCGTCAAGTTGCACGCGCAAGGCCTGTACATCCATGCGGTGCTGGGCGTCGGTAGGGATGGACACGGCTGCGTCGTAGCCCAGGCCCAGGAGCATCGCGGCGTTGCGAATCGAGAAATGCGCGTCCTCCGAGCAGTAGATCCGCAGGTTGGCCAGCCGTTCAGGCAAAGTTCCGCGCAGCTTCGCGGTCGCGGTGTTCCGCGCGATCAGCATGGCTTGGAGGTTGGATTGCGTTCCGCCAGAGGTGAAGATTCCATCGGCCTGCCCGGCCTCGAAGCCGATCAGCTCGGCGGTGAACTCGATGAGCTTGCGTTCGATCAGTGTGGCTCCGGCGCTCTGGTCGAAAGTGTCCATCGAAGTGTTGATGCTCGTGACGAAGTTTTCGGCGGCGACTGCAGGGATCACGACGGGGCAGTTCAAGTGCGCAGCATACTTCGGGTCGTGGAAGTAGACCGCGTCGTTGAAGTACAACTCGTTCAACTCGGTGAACGAGTCCTGGGTCGAACCCAAGGGGCGATGCAGATCGACCAGGTCGATGCGTGCTTTCAGCTGCTGCGGGGTCGGTCCGGTTGTCGGCGCGTTGACCGATGCCAATCGGTTGGCCACATGTGAGATGGCATCACGTGATTCGTTTTCGTAGACGTGGACGGTGTTTGCGCAGAGCAGCGCATCGTCGTAGATCGGCAGCGGCAGATCAGGTATTTGCAGGGTAGGCAGTGAGGCACCCAAGAGCATGCTCCTCAGATAGAGACAATCAATAATTGGTCAGGCTCACCTAACAAGAATCTATTAACAACACACTTCAATTAGTTAATGCAAGCCGAGTAATTCGATGGCTTCTCCCAGGGAAAAATTTCTCAATTTTCGCATCAGTGGCACGTGGTTGTGGTAAGTTGCCCTCTGACCTGTATGTTGATGTTTCAATAATTAGCTCTTTCAATAGCGAAGCGGAGTAATCGACTCGACTTGTAGCGTTCAAGAAGTATCGCTAATCGTTTGATTGTGTTTTCAGTGCGAGGATGTATGAACAAACAGTTGGAGCAAGGGAGGGCAGGTGACTACGGTAAGCCCACGGAAAGCCGAGCGATCCCAGCGTCTGCTCCTCGGGGCGAATGCCACTGACGCGGCAGGACGCTCGCTATCGGATATCACGATTGACCTGTTGTTCGTTGGCGCCCTCGGGGCAACCGCCATGCAAATGGGCATGCTCAATGCGCTTGGTTCCCTGGCCTTCGTGCTCGCAAGCATTCCCGCGGGCCATATGGTCGACAAGTATTCCGCGTTCCGTGTGCTGCGCATCGGTCTCGGGGCCAAACTGTTCCTGCTGGGGTGCTTGGCGGTGCTGTCATCCGCAGACGCGCTATCGATCCCGATGGGAATGCTGCTGTGCGCATTGCTTGGCATCTGCAACGTCTTTTCCGAAACGTCGCAAACCACTGCCGTCCCGCAACTCATCGAAGATGATCCCGAGAACCGATCAGCGGGCATTAGCAAGCTGATCGCCTCGCTGAGCGCGGCGGACCAATCCATGACAGTGGTTGTCCCGGCCCTTGCGGGAACCGGCTTCGCGCTGTGGGGAGCGCCGCCGCTGCTGAGCATCTCGGCGGCACTGGGCCTGCTGGCCTTGCTGATGGCGCTGCGTGTGCATTCCCATCGCCCATCGCAAGGCCCTGATGGCACGCTCAAGCCGTCGGCCGAACAGGGCGGCATGCTCGCCGGCCTCAGATATCTTCTCCGGCATCGGCTGCTCTTGGCGATCACGGTTGCCGTGATGTTCTCCAACTTGGGGTTGGCCATCGGCTCGTCGGTGGAGGCGATCTTCATCATCAACGAGCTCGGCTTTGGCGAATTCGGGTACGGCATCTTCGTCTCGATTGGCGGCATCGGCGGGCTGATCGGCGCAGCAGTCGCAGGAAAGCTGGCTGGGAAGTTTCCGCCGGCAACGCTATTGGTCTACACCGGTTCACTGCAGGCGGCATTGACTGGCTGTGTACTGGCCGCAGCCTACGCACCAGAACTGTGGTCCATGGTGCTGCTGGGCACGTTCTCGTTGGGCTGGGGAATCATCGTGCTGCTCTTCAACATTGCTGCCTCCTCATGGGTCGTGCAGATCGTTCCCGAGCACCTGCTGGGACGAGTGCTCAGTGCACGACGGCTATTCACCTTTGGAGTGGTTCCCGTCGGCGGTTTGGCTGGCGGCGCAGTGGCCAGCGCATGGGGGATTGCCGCCGGACTGCTTGGCTGGGTTGTTGCCGCGGCCCTCTCGGTTATCAGCTATCTGGCGATGCGCGGCCCGGCAACCCGTTAGGCTGGACAGCGTAAGCACCACGAACTAAAGGCAACTGCGCACGTGAAACTCGTTATCGACGCTCGATACACCCGCATCACCCACCACGACGGCATCAGCCGGTACACCGCTGGGTTGATCGAAGCCGCCAGCAAAGTTGCCGACGTCACGATGCTGGTCAACGACACCAGGCAACTGGGTATGCTTCCAGATGTCCCGTATTTGAAGATTTCCGGACCCACCAGTGTGTTCGAACCGTTCGTGGCCTTGCAGGTCAATAAGCTCAACCCTGATGTCGTGTTTTCGCCCATGCAAACCATGGGGACCGTGGGGCGAAAATATCCCGTGATCCTGACCCTGCATGATTTGATCTACTACTCGCATCCGCACGCGCCGAAATTCCTGCCCCTGCCGATCCGTGCCGGGTGGTTCCTGTTCCACCAGGTCTACTGGCCGCAAAGAATGCTGCTGAATCGTGCCGACGCGGTAGCTACCGTCTCCAACACCACCGCCAAGCTGATGCGCAAGCATCGATTGACCAAGAAGCATATTGGCTTGGTGTCCAACGCACCGACGGGAAACTTTGCACCCCGGGACCAGGCGCAGCGGCCAAGGAAGACCCTGATCTATATGGGCTCTTTCATGGAATACAAGAATGCCGAGACGCTCATCCGAGGTATGGCGCATCTGCCCGACTATGAGCTGCATCTGCTCAGCGGGATCAGCGAACAGCGTCATGCCGAATTAACCAAGCTCATTCCTTCAGGTGCCACTGTGGTATTCCACCGGGGAGTCAGCGATGAGGAATACGAACGGTTGCTCAGCGAGTGCACGGCTTTGGTCACCCTTTCGCGCGAAGAAGGCTACGGCCTGCCACTGGTTGAAGCCATGAGCATGGGAACTCCGGTGATTGCCACCGACATGCCGATCTTCCGGGAAGTCGCAGAAGACGCCGCGCTGTATGCGTCGGCAGATGATGCGCAGGGTTTCGCGGACCAAGTACGCACCCTGGATGAGCCCGGAGCCTGGAAAGAATATTCGCAACGGGCTGTGGAACGAGCCGCCCACTACTCATGGGAGCAGTCGGCGCAGCAGCTGCTGGAGTTGGCCAGGTATGCGGCAGATCACAGAAAGTAATTTGCTTCGCAGTGGCGGTTGAGCACCTTGTCGCACGCGAATAATGGCGGAAAATCGGGGAAGGGAAGGTGTGCTCCGCATGAGGAGCTGCCGATTTGAAAACCGGACTTGGCCAGTGCTAAAGTATTACTCGTTGCATTCCTCCATAGCTCAATTGGCAGAGCATTCGACTGTTAATCGAAGGGTTACTGGTTCAAGTCCAGTTGGAGGAGCCAAGAAAACCTCCCAGTTGCACCAGCAACTGGGAGGTTTTGCTTTACCCGAAAACAGTGGTGCCGGTGCGCAAAATTGAAGTGAAAACCCGGCAACGCCTGAATCTCCTATAACCACAGGTGATTAGACGATAGACTTTCGAATCGTTACCAGTTACACCCACAGCATGAGATAAAGCAGTGGGTTTTACGCCTGAAGACTGAGTCGTATGCGGCAACCGGGGTGTTAGCGTTTGTTGTACCGGTTGCTGAGCGATCGAGAATATGGAGAAACCATGTCTGAAGCTGAATCGACGCAAGCTGACGAAAGCCTTAAGTCGAGTGTCAAGAGTGCTAAGGCGCAGGTTGATGGACTCAAGGAGCTTGTTCCACAACAGCTCTCGGACGAGATCAAGCTTGCGACCACCGTGCTCAAGGGCAAGGGAATCAGCATTGGCATGGCCGCGGCGCTTGCAGGCGCCGCACTGCTCGTAGTGCTGCTCTTCGTCATTGCCGTAGTAGTAACCCTGGTCAACGTGTTGGCTCTTTGGCTGCCAGGTTGGGCCGCCGCATTGATCGTTGCAGGTTTCTTCTTGCTGATTGCCGCCATCTTGGGATTGGTCGGATATTCAAAGGTCAAGAAGGCACTGCCGCTGAAGCCGGAAGCAGCTATTCGCGGACTCCGCCACGATTTTGGCGTGCTCAAGGATGGCAGCGCCTTCGATGTCAGCACTCTTGACGAGCCGCTGAAGAAGAAGTCGGCTGAGGATGATGAGTCCGCAGACAAGAAGAAGGAACCGAAGCCGCCGGCACCGAGCGCCGATGAGCTGGTCCTTCGCACCAAGCGTCGCCGCCGCCAGATCCAGGCACTGCGTGACAACCTGGGCGAAAGCGTGCAGGCTCCGCTGGCCAAGATCGACAAGGTGCGTTCCTTCACCCACGGTGCTGGAGAAAAGTTTGCCGGGGCAGCGGCCAAGGCCAAGGGATTTGTCCGCCCTTCCTCGTCTTCGTCTTCCGAAGACCAATCGGAGGCTGACAGAGTCGGCTCGCACCGCGCTGAACAGGCACGTCCATATATCGTGATGGCAGGTTCCGGGCTGGCACTGGTCGCTGTTATCCGGGCATTGTTCAAGCGCTCCTAGGTCTTTCGCCGACGGGGCCGTGTATCGGCCTTAATACGCGTGTACCAGCCCCGTCATTTGAAAACTTAGGCTAGAAAGGCACTGACATGGTTTGGATCGCTATCGCAGCGGCACTATGCAGTGCCTTTTGCCTTGCCTTTGGCGCGCACTTCCAATCGCAGGCAGTACGCAACGCAGTCGGTGGGCTGGATCTGACGCTTAAGAATGTCGGCAAGCTGGCCAGCAATAAACGCTGGATGAGCGGTTTGGGCCTCATGGCCCTGGGCATGGCCTTGAACGTCTTCGCCCTGGCCAGCGCACCGCTGACAGTGGTACAGCCGATCGGCGCCATTGCACTGGTGATCACCGCTATGGTCAATGCCAAGGAAACCGACCTGACGATGAACCGTCCCACCGTACTGGCGATCATCAGCTGCATGGTTGGTTCGGTTGGGTTCGTGCTGCTGGCAGTCACGGCCACCAGCGGCAACCAGGAAGTGACTGAAACCGAAGCCCACCTGATTGAAATGATCCTGGCGGTAGTCGTCGCCATCGTGGGATTGGCCACCATCTTCTTCCACAAGAAGCTTGGCGCGTTCTTCTTCATCCTCGGCGCCGGTGTGCTTTTCGGATTCGTTGCCGTGCTGGTGCGAACCATTGCCATCGCCGTATTGAATATCGGCGACAGCAGCTTTTTCCAGCTGCCGTGGCTGGCTGGACTATCGGTGGCAGTCGCCGGGTTGCTCGGCTCGTACTTTGTGCAAAAGGCCTACTCAAAAGGGCCTCCAGACCTCGTCATCGCAGGGTTGACCGTGATCGATCCGATCATTGGCATTGCCATAGGAATCAGCATCCTCGGAGAGCTGCGTCCCGATGTCCCGGTACTGGTCACCGTGCTGATGCTGGTGGCTGCCGGTTTGGCTATCGTCGGCGTGACCGCGCTGTCCAGGCACCACCCCGACGTGATCGAACGCCGGAACAAGACCGAAGGCGAAAAATCCATGCCTGATTCCAAATAGACTGAAGCTGCAAATTTCTCTATCAAAAACTACAACGCGTGTGAACGCCGAAGGATGCCCGTGGCCAAGGAAAAACCGCTGACCATCGTCATTGCTGCTGACACTTATCCGCCAGACGTTAACGGAGCAGCGATGTTTTGCTACCGGTTGGCTACGGCGATGCATGCGCGAGGCCACCGGGTGCACGTGTTGGCAGCCCGTGGCGACAAGGGAAAGACCTATACGGAAATCCGCGATGAGGCTATTGTCCATCGCTTGGAATCGCACTCGGTACCGACCCATGAATACTTCCGCATCGTGTTCCCGTGGGAAGTCAATAAGCAGATCAGCAAGCTGCTCTCGGATATCAAGCCCGACGTGGTCCACGCCCAGAGCCACTACATGATTGGCCAGCGCACCATCGCATGGGCGCGGAAGAACAACGTTCGCTCCATCGCGACGAACCACTTCATGCCGGAAAACCTGGACCCATTCCTGCCGTTCCCGCAATGGTTCAAGCGAATTGTCGCGCACAATTCGTGGAAAGACATGGGGAAGATCTTTGGCCGTGCGGATACCGTCACGACCCCCACTCCGCTGGCCGCCAAGGCCATGCGCGAACGGGCCAAACTGAATCACGTGCTCCCGCTGTCCAATGGCATTGAGATCGGCAACTACGAGCTGGCGGACGGGGAAGAAATCATCCGCAATGAGTTCCCTACGATCTTGTTCGCGGGCCGCCTCGCGGTGGAAAAGAACATCAACGAGCTGATCGAGGCTTTGCCTCTGATGAGCAAGGTGCCTGACGCCATCATCGAGATCGTCGGAGGCGGAGAGCAGCGCGCTCATCTGGAGAAGATCGCAGATGATTTGCAGATCCGAGACCGCGTCCGTTTCCTGGGACACGTCAGTGACGAGCAATTGCGCCAGGCCTACCTGCGTTGCGACGTATTCTGCCAGCCAGGCACCGCCGAGCTGCAGTCATTGGTGACACTTGAGGCGCTTTCGGCGTCCAAGCCAGTGGTCCTGGCCAACGCGATGGCGCTGCCGCATCTGGTGGATGAAGGCGTCAATGGCTATATGTTCACGCCGGGTGATCGGCAGGATCTGGCCAACAAGCTGGACCAGGTTCTGGCCTTGGACGAGCAGCGCCGCGCCAAGATGGGTGAAGCTGGGCACGAAAAGGTGAAGAACCACGCGCAGGAAAAGACGATGAACTCCTTCGAAGCCCTCTACCGGGGCCAAGAAGTGAGCACCCACTAGCCGGAATGTCATCATTGGGTGCGCCAAATCGGTGTTTCGGCTAGTGATGCCCTAGAATATTTCGAGTGTGGTTGCACCGCTTCGGCGATGGACCCATGTGGGGAGTTAGCTCAGTTGGTTAGAGCAGGGGACTCATAATCCCTTGGTCGTCGGTTCAAGTCCGTCACTCCCTACCAAGGCAGATCGTCCAGCAGCTATTGAAAAATGAGTTGCTGGACGATTTTCTTGTTCCCGGTTCCGCTCCAGTGCACAGCCTGATCCCGCTGGATGCACGGGTGTGTGAAGTAGTGCATTGGAGCCGGATGGTGATCCGGCTCGTGCGGCCCTCGGGCGATGCCGCGTCATTCGTTCAACGGCAAGAGAATCGATGGACGCATGTCGCGGATCAGCAATACCGGGTCGATATATTCTCCATCGAGGCGCACACCCCAGTGGATGCAACGGCCAGAGCAATGCGCCCCGGTTGCTGTCTGGCCCACCTTGGTGCCGGCCTCCACCCAGTCGCCCACCGAGACTTCAGCGGAAACCGGTTCGATGCTGGTCTTGAACCCGGAACCGTGATCGATAACCAGCACAGGCCGATCCACGATCACTGAAGCAAACGAGACCCGGCCGCGCTGCGGTGCGAAAACGGCATCACCAGCGCTGGCTGCCAAGTCCACGCCTCGGTGCCCGGGAAGCCAATTTTTCTCCGGTTTGTCGAAGGGCGCCAGAATTGCCGGTTCGCCAGCCAGCGGCCAGCGCCAGCCATTGGTGGCGGCAAGTGCGGCAGGTATCTGGACTTGCTGCGGCTCGGCGTCCGTGGGCGCGGCCGGAGGAAAGCTGAAGGCCAGCAGCAGAACCTGCAATCCTGCGAAGAGATACTTGATTTTCATCCTTCCAAGGTGTCCCCGGAACATGGATCATGGGCAACCGGGGGAACGGATTGTGGGCAAGGCAATGGGCTGCACATCACCGAAACCGCGGTGCGGGGCAAGGGGTTCTCTGTAGTACACTTGAAGCAGCAGTGTCTTGTCACAGGTGTGTCCAAAATTGGGTGCATCGGGCAGGAGATTGACTTCGCGTATGAGTATTCACAGCTAAATCGGCTGTGGCCTGAGGTTCCAGTGGTCCGAGAGAATCGGTGGACCGAAGTCGAGATGCCAAGCATCAATCGGTACTCATGCTAGGGCGGATATCCACAATGGCTATCTGCATCAACCCGAACAACCAAGAGCAGTTACCGCGGGCGCACGCGCGCCCGGTCCGCCACTGCTGAAAGGAGTTGCGACATGCCAGTCGTAACCATGCGAGAGCTGCTTGACAGCGGCGTCCACTTCGGCCACCAGACCCGTCGCTGGAACCCGAAGATGAAGCGCTTCATCTTCACCGAGCGCAACGGCATCTACATCATCGACCTGCAGCAGTCGCTGTCGTTCATCGACCGCGCTTACGAGTTCGTGAAGCAGACCGTTGCCCACGGCGGCACCGTACTGTTCGTCGGTACCAAGAAGCAGGCTCAGGAAGCCATTGCCGAGCAGGCTAACCGCGTTGGCCAGCCATACGTCAACCAGCGTTGGCTCGGCGGTATGCTGACCAACTTCCAGACCGTTTCCAAGCGCGTTCAGCGCATGAAGGAACTGGAAGAGATCAACTTCGAGGACGTTGCCGGCTCGGGCCACACCAAGAAGGAACTGCTGCTGCTGAAGCGCGAGCTGACCAAGCTGCAGAACAACCTCGGTGGTATCCGCAACCTGACCCGCACCCCTTCCGCTATCTGGATCGTTGACACCAAGAAGGAACACTTGGCTATCGACGAAGCCCAGAAGCTGGGCATCCCAGTTGTGGCCATCCTGGACACCAACTGCGATCCAGACGAGGTTACCTACCCAATCCCAGGCAACGACGACGCAATCCGCTCCGTCAACCTGCTGACCCGCGTTGTTGCTGACGCTGTGGCCGAAGGCCTCATCGCCAAGAACAACAAGGCTGCCGGCAAGACCGAGGGTGCTGCTGAGCCAATGGCTGAGTGGGAGCGCGAACTGCTTGAGGGCGAGAAGGCCAAGGCCGAAGCTCCAGCTGCAGACGCTGCAACCGAGGCTCCAGAAGCCAAGTAGTCACCTCCGTGACTCCAGAAGTTTGCCTGGGCGCACTAGCGTGTAGCTCGAGGTGAACTTCACCAAGTCTTGTGGGACGGGCCGGAAATCCGACCCGTCCCATAAGCAAAATAAACTTGAAACTCCTAGCTGAATGGGATTGCACGTGGCAAACTACACCGCTGCTGATATCAAGGCACTGCGCGAGCGCACTGGCGCCGGCATGATGGACGTTAAGAAGGCATTGGACGAGGCCAACGGCGACGCCGAGAAGGCCATCGAGATCATCCGTGTCAAGGGCCTGAAGGGCGCTACCAAGCGCGAAGGCCGTTCGACTGCTGAAGGCCTGGTTGCTGCCAAGGTTGAGGGCAACGTCGGCGTGATGATCGAGATCAACTGCGAGACCGACTTCGTAGCGAAGAACGACAAGTTCATCGCACTGGCCAACAAGGTTCTGGATGCCGCTGTGGCTTCCGGCGCTGCAGATGCAGAAGCACTGCTGGCTTACGAGCTGGATGGCAAGACCGTTGGCGACACCGTCATCGAAGAGGGCGCAATCCTCGGCGAGAAGGTTGTCGTACGCCGTGTTGCACGCATCGAGGGTGCCAAGGTTGCTTCGTACCTGCACAAGACCAGCAAGGACCTGCCAGCCCAGGTTGGCGTCCTGATGGCTGTTGACGCTGACAGCGAAGCTGCCGCAACC
The DNA here is from genome assembly GCF_008370855.1 of Glutamicibacter sp. ZJUTW. Classification (NCBI taxonomy): domain Bacteria; kingdom Bacillati; phylum Actinomycetota; class Actinomycetes; order Micrococcales; family Micrococcaceae; genus Glutamicibacter; species Glutamicibacter sp. ZJUTW. The sequence continues at coordinate 1,013,435 of NZ_CP043624.1, forward strand.
GTCGCGCACGACGTTGCAGTGCACACCGCTGCAATGGCTCCTACCTACCTGTCCCGTGAAGAGGTTCCAGCTGACAAGGTTGCCGACGAGCGCCGCATCGCTGACGAAACCGCTCGCGCAGAGGGCAAGCCAGAAGCTGCACTCACCAAGATCGTTGAAGGCCGCCTGACCGGTTTCTTCAAGGAAATCGTCCTGGTTGACCAGGCTTTCGCCAAGGACGCAAAGAAGTCCGTTGGCCAGGTCTTCGAAGAAGCTGGCACCAAGCCAGTGGCTTTCGCACGCTTCCGCGTTGGCGCCTAGGCTTTACAGCTCTAAGCAGTAGCCATACGCATTAAGCGAACCGCGTTCGGGGCAACCTGAGCGCACAAGATCAAAGGGAGGTGGGCACCGAGAGAAAACTCGGTGACTCGCCTCCCTTTTCTTGAGCCCGGATCTCACGATAGCTTGGGATCTGGGACGTAGAACCCCCAGCTTGATTCCGACCTCCAGGAGTAAGACACCTCATGCCAAGCACCCCAGAAACCAAACGACGCCGCGTACTGCTCAAGCTCTCCGGCGAAGTATTCGGCGGCGGCAAGATCGGCGTTGACCCAGATACCGTTCGCGGCATCGCCCAGCAGATCGCCCAGACCGTTGGCGAGGTCGAGGTGGCAATCGTGGTTGGCGGCGGCAATTTCTTCCGTGGCGCGGAACTCTCCGCTTCCGGCATGGACCGCTCGCGCGCGGACTACATGGGCATGCTCGGCACCGTCATGAACTGCCTGGCGCTGCAGGACTTCCTGGAGCAGTGCGGTGTTGAAACCCGCGTCCAGTCGGCCATCGCCATGGCCCAGGTCGCCGAAAACTACATTCCGCGCCGTGCCATCCGCCACATGGAGAAGGATCGCGTCGTCATCTTCGGCGCCGGCGCCGGCTTGCCGTACTTCTCCACCGATACCGTGGCCGCGCAGCGTGCCCTGGAAGTCGATGCTGACGAAGTCCTGATGGCCAAGTCGGGGGTGGACGGCGTATACACTGCCGACCCGAAGACCGACCCAACCGCCACCAAGCTGGATACGCTGACCTACAGCGACGCCCTGGTCAAGAACATCCGCGTGATGGACCAGACCGCCATGACCATGTGCAAGGACAACAAGCTGGACATGCTGGTCTTCGGCATGGAAGGCGAAGGAAATGTGGCCGCGGCAATTCGCGGCGAGCGGATTGGCACCACCGTCACCGTCTAATCGGTGATCGTGGCTTAGGATTGAAGTAGATTTAATTTCCCGTAGCGGAAACACAGATGAAGTACTTGAGGAGTACCGGTGATTGAGGAAACGCTGGCGGATACCGCCGAAAAGATGGAACGCACCATTGAGGCCGCCAAGGAGGACTTCGCGACGATCCGTACTGGTCGTGCCCACCCAGGCATGTACTCGAAGGTCATGGTGGACTACTACGGTTCCCCAACCCCGCTGCAGCAGCTGGCTTCCTTCGCAGTGCCAGAAGCACGCACCATCACCATCACCCCATTCGATGTGACCGCTTTGCGCGAAATCGAAAAGGCTCTGGGCGATCCAGAAGTTGGCGCCAACCCATCCTCGGACGGCAAGATGATCCGCGTTGTCCTTCCGGTGCTGACCGAAGAGCGCCGCAAGGAATACGTTAAGCTGGCCAAGGCCAAGGGCGAGGACGCTCGCGTTGCACTGCGCAATCACCGCCGCAAGGCCAAGGATTCCATCGACAAGTTCGTCAAGGATGGCGAAATTGGCGAGGACGAGGGTACCCGTGCAGAAAAGGACCTCGACGCGCTGACCAAGAAGCACGTTGACGCAGTCGATGAGATCTTGAAGAAAAAAGAAGCAGAGCTGCTGGAAGTCTAATGCCAGGCTCGACAGACAACACTGAGGGCAACGCTTCGGCGGTGCCCTCAGTGGCATCCGGAGAATCCCAGCCCCTGACCCGACGTGAAGCTCGCGCGCGGCGCGAGGCCGCCGCCAAGGGGAAGAAACGCGGTTTCATGAAAAACCGCGGGGCAAAGGAAGCTCCAGAACCTGCCACTGGAATCCAGGAACCGGTCAAGCCTGCACCTGCCACTACGGTACCCGCTCCACCGGCCATGCCAACGCCGGTATCAGCAGTGAAACCGGATGCCGGAAAAGATGCCGCCTTGCCGACCCCTCAACCAGCTGCGGCTGGCAGCCAGGCAGCCGCGGAATCGACCGGCAAGGCTGATACCGCCAAGGCTGATACCGCCAAGGCTGATACCGGGCAAGCGAAAGAGCGCGCCAAAGCCGCTTTCAAGGCCGACCTGTCCAAGCCGGTGAAAGATGAGGCGCAGGCACCTGCCATGCAGGCAGAACCAGCGAAGCCTGCACAGCCGGCGGCACCCGGAAACGACAAGACGGTTCCGGACCCCGCGGCCGAAGATGACAAGCCGAAGAAGGCAGAAACAGCCACACCGGAAGCTGCATCTGCGGCGCAGAATCCCGCGCCCGCAGACAGCAAGCTGCCTGCTCCGCCGGTATCCGATTCCACGGATCTTGCCGAGACCGGGGAACCCGACGCGGAAGAAGCAGATATCCCTGCCGAGCTGCTGATCGGAACCCCGGAACCGAAGAAGTCGCGTGCAGGGCGCAATCTGCCAGCGGCCATCGGCGTCGGCGTGCTGTTGCTCGGAGTCGTGCTGGTTGGCCTGCTGTGGTTCCACCCGTTGCTGGTCATCGCGCTGATCGCGCTCAGCTGCATTGGCTGCTGGGAGGTGGCCAGGGCCACTACCCATGCCAAGACGGCGGTACCGCAATTGCCGTTGTACCTGTCTTCGATCTTGTTGCCAGCCAGTGCCATCTGGGGCGGGGTAGAGGCACTCGGGTTCAGCTATATTGCCTGCATCCTGATCGCTTTGCTCTTCAGGCTGATGGATGGCGCCAAGGGAGCGGTGGCCTCGGTGATGAGCAGCGTGTTCATCATCAGCTGGGTGCCGCTGCTGCTGTCCTTTGCCCTGCTCATTCTCGATTCGGTCAATGGCCAGTGGCTCATCGCCACGTTACTGCTGCTTGCGGTCGCCAATGACACCTTCGGCTACATCGTGGGCGTGCTGATCGGCAAGCATCCGATGGCGCCGAAGATTTCGCCGAAGAAGTCATGGGAAGGCTTTGCCGGATCAATGCTCGGTTCCATGGCCATCGGCGCATGCGCAATGCACTTCTGGATGGACATGCCGTGGTGGACGGGTGTCATCCTGGCGTTCTTCACTACCATTGCAGCGACTACCGGCGACTTCTCGGAATCCATGGTCAAGCGCGAACTGGGCATCAAGGACATGAGCAACCTGCTTCCGGGCCATGGCGGAATCATGGACCGCTTGGACTCGGTCTTGTTCGTCATTCCGCTGGGTTACGTGATTTCACATGTGCTGGCCTGGAGTGTCGCAGTCTTCTGACCGCGTCCCCGTCCCGCGACGCCAGCGGGTGTGATCCGCTACCGGAATGCACTCGCTGGTGTGGCCATCAGGCCAACTATCGGCACAAGCCAATAGAATATGAGGGGTATCGCCTGAGTGCGGTGCCCAACGGATATCTCCCTAGAGAAAAAGGAACTGTCGTGTCGCAGCAGCAAGATGCTCCGTTTTCCCGCGTACCGGACTCGGAATTCGGCTACAACGCAAAGCAAGTTGATGCGTTCCTGAGCCGTGCCCGTGCCACCTTCAACGGTGGAGGAAACGACGACAGCGTGGTCACCAGCCACCTGATCCGCCGCACCACTTTTGCACCGCAGAAGGGCGGGTACCAGGCCCGCGAAGTCGATGGCGCGCTGGACCGCTTGGAAGATGTTTTTGCCAAGCGCGAGCGTGATGACTTGATTGCCCATCAGGGCGAAGAGGTTTGGCTGCAGCAGGTTGGCCGCCTGGCCGCGATCCTGCGTGGCCGCTTGCACCGTGCCAAGGGCGAGCGTTTCCGCCGTCCTTCGCGTTCCAACGCGTCGAGCTACAACATCGAGGACGTCGATCGCCTGTGCGATCAGCTCATCGACTACTTCGAGAACGACGTGCCGATGGCCGTTGACACCGTGCGCCGCGTGGAATTCCGTTCTGCGCAGGGCACCGATGGCTACGAGGAGTCGCAGGTCGATGCGTTCCTCGACCGTGTAGTCGAGCTGATGGCTTCGATCGACTAGTCGCCGCCACCGGCTCCAAAGCCATGCCGCGGTCGGCAGCGGGAAATTCTCTCCCGTTGCCGTCCGCGGCTTTTTGCATTCATAGAGGGAAGAACCGGACAGCTTAGAGGCCTGGCTGTTCGTGGTGGGCCAACCAGTCGCGCAGCATGTTCTCCAGCACCGGACGGTCGGCGGGGGAGAGCTGTTCCACGAGGCGCTTTTCGTTGCGCATGTGGGCGGCAAAGGCTTCGTCGATTTTCTCTTTGCCGGTGGCAGTCAAGGAGATCAGGCGTCCTCGACGGTCTTCACCGGACTGGGTCCGGGTGACCCAGCCATTGCCTACAAGCTTGTCCAGCCGCTTGGTCATGGCTCCGGTGGTCACCATCGTCTGCAAGGCAAGTTCGCCGGGAGTCAGGGAGAACGGTCCGCCTGCCCGCCGCAAGGTTGCCAGCACATCGAATTCGGCTTCGGTCAGCCCGTGTTCTGCATACACCGCACAGAGCTCTTCAGTGAGGTAATTGGCCAGCCGGTGAAGCCGTCCGATAATTCCCTGCGGACCGGTGTCGAGATCCGGACGCTGTTCGGCCCACTGCTGCTGGATGCGCGAGACATGGTCATTGTGCTGCATCCCTTTATTATATCTTCCAAGGAAGCTAAAGTATCTTCCATGGAAGATACTTTAGCTTCTGCCGGAATCCGGCTGCGGACACTCGGATGGGTTGCGCTGACCGCGATTGCCCCGATCGCGTGGGGGTCCAACTACTACGTCACCAGGGAATTCCTTCCGGAAGACTCGGCGCTCTGGGGTGCGGCGATCCGCGCGTTGCCCGCAGGCCTGGTGTTGCTGGCGATATCCAGGAAACTGCCGCACGGCAGCTGGTGGTGGAAATCCGCGGTCCTGGGCATCCTGAACATCGGCGCCTTCTTCGCTCTGGTCTACGTGGTGGCGCAACTGCTGCCATCGGGTGTCGCTGCGACGACCATGGCGAGTTCCGCCGGTGTGCTCATGCTGTTCGCCTGGCTCATGCTCGGCGAGCGACCTGCACGCTGGCCGATGATCGGAGCGCTCATGGGATTCATCGGCGTGGCCGTCATGGTCTTCGATGCGCAGGGCGGCATCGATATCCGGGGCATCATCTCGTCCTTGGTCGCGATGCTCTGCTCAAGTGCCGGATTCATCTTGACCAAGCGGTGGTCGCAAGGGCTGCCGATTGTCCGGGTCACGGCCTGGCAGCTGGTGGCCGGAGGGGCAGTCCTGGTGCCCTGCGCGCTGCTCGTGCATGGAGCTCCGCCTCAGCTTGGTATCCAGGCGGCGGCGGGCTTCGGATATGTCAGCCTCGTCGCTACCGCGGCCGCATACCTCGCCTGGTTCACCGGGCTGCGCCAACTGACAGCATCGTCCGTGGGCCTTATCGGCCTGCTCAATCCAGTCACCGGCGTCCTGCTCGGATCCCTGCTGGCAGCCGAAAGCCTTGGGCTTCAAAGCATTTTGGGGATGGGCTTGGTGCTCGGCGGGGTCCTGCTGGGGCTGGCCAACGGCTCCCGGCGCAAACCGCTTCCCGAACCAGAGTTGCCGAGCCGCGACGCGCCTGCCGGGCAAGCGGTGAAGAGCTGCTAGAACTTCGCCCGCCAGTCCGGGACATGGAGCAGGGCCATGACGCGTTCAACGTTGGCTGGCACGCTGCGCTTGGTGCTGCGCGAAACGAAGATCATCACCAGGAAGGCCAGCGGAACGCTCCACGCCGCGGGCTGGCGCAAGAGATGGATCCAGATCTCGTCTTCCTGGGGCAGGAAGGTGCCGATCATCAAGGACAGCCCGCAGGAAATGCCGCCGGCCAGCAGGCCGGCAATCGCACCTCGCGCGGTCAGCGAACGCCACCAGATGCCTAGTAGCAGCAGCGGGCAGATCGTCGATGCAGTGAAAGCGAAGACGTTGCCAATGGCACCGGCCAAGGCCAAGGAATTGGTCACCACCGCAATCAAGACCGGCAGTGCGGTAGCCAGAACGGTAGAGATCCTGAACCCGCGCACGGTGCCGGAAAAGAATTCCTGCGACAGAGCGCCAGCGAGGGATACCACCAACCCGGAGGTGGTGGACAGGAATGCCGCGAAGGCGCCGCCGACCACGATTGCGGTCAGCGCGTCGCCCAGGAATCCTTCGAAAAGGCGTGAGGGCAGCAACAGGATGGTGGCATCTGTTTCATTGGTGGCCCCGAGCTCCGGGGTGTACAGCAAGCCCAGGACACCCAACGTCGTGGGCAACAGGTAGAAGGCCGAGAGCAAGCACAGCACAATCACCGTGGTGGTACGCGCTGCCTGGCCCGTCGGGTTCGTGTAGAAGCGCACCAGCACATGCGGCAAGCCCAGGGTGCCGAAGAGCAGCGCCAAGATGATGGAGACCGTCTCGTAGAGATTCATCGCATTCGCGGACTCCAGCTGCGCGTACAGGGCCTGCGCATGGCCGGAGGACGAATGCTCTGGGATGGCGCGCCCCAGCAAGAAGATCGTGGGGATGACCAGGGCAGCCAGCTTGAACCAGTATTGGAATGCCTGGACGAAGGTCACCGAACGCATCCCGCCGGACAGCACCGTCACGCAGACCACCGCCGCGACAATGACCGGACCTACCCAGCTGGGGAATCCGGTGGCAATGGAGAGGGTCAGGGCTGCTCCGTGCATCTGCGGAACGATATACAGCCAGCAGATCACCACCACCAGATAGGTGGTGAGCTTGCGCAGCATCGGGGAGCCTTCAAAGCGGATCTGCGCAAAGTCCGGAATGGTGTAGGCCCGGGAACGCCGCAGGGGAGCGGCAACGAACAGCAGCAGCATCAAGTAGCCGGCCGTGTAGCCGATGGGGAACCACAACCCCGATTGCCCCGAGAGCACAATCAGCCCGGCAACACCCAGGAACGACGCCGCCGAAAGGTACTCGCCGCCAATCGCCGAGGCATTCCACCACGGGCGCACGGTGCGCGAAGCGACGTAGAAGTCGGACGTAGTGCGGGACAGGCGCAAGCCATGGAAGGCAATCAGCATGGTCGTCAGGCAGACCAGCACCAAGGATGAAACTGACAGCAAGCTAGCCACGGCTGATGCTCCGATACCGTTCTTCATTGCGCTCGGCGGCCCTGTTATAGAGCATTCCAGCCACGATGATCAGCGGATACATCCCGATGCCCAAAACCCACCAAGGCAGCGGCAGGCCGAGCAGGCGGATGTCCTCGAAGACCGGCCAGAAGACGAGCAGCGCGCTGATGCCGACCAGCAGCGCCAGCAGGCCCGCAGCCACGGCGCAGGCCAGCCGCAGCTGGGAACGGATCAGCTGGCGAACATAGAACTCTTCTGCCGTGTGCTCGGGGCGGGCAGGGGAGACTGTCAAGGAGGCGTCTTGCGGAGCCTGCACGCGCACACGTTGCGGACGCTGTTCAGCGAATCGTCCGGGCGTTGGGGGCTCTTGCCGGCTGCTGTCTTGGGGAATCTGTTCCACGGAAGGCCAGCTGCTTCCTACAGCGGGCGGACGCGATTGGCGGCCAGGCGCTCACGCAGGTAGGGCAATGCGCGACGGGAAATGGGAAGCTCGGTGCTGTTGACCACCACGGCGGCCTTGCCAGTTTGCAGGCGCACGGTCTCGATCTTGTCCATGCACACCAGATAGGAACGGTGGATCCGAACGAAGCCGGACTCGCCCCACTGCTGCTCCAGATCGTTGAGCGGAACCCGGATGAGGTAGCTCGAATCCTTGGTGTGCAGGCGTGCATAGTCGCCCTGCGCCTGGACATAGGCGATGTCCGAGCGGGGAATCAGCTTGGTGATGCCGCCCTGGTCCACCGTGATCATTTCCGGCTTGGCAGGGGTATCTTCCACCAGTTCGCAGATGCGGCGCACGGATTCGGCCAGGCGCTGCGGGCGAATGGGCTTGAGCACGTAGTCGATGGCGGCCAATTCGAAGGCCTGCAGTGCCTGGTCCTCATCGGCAGTGACAAAGACGATGAGCGGGGGATTGGCGAAGCGGGAAATGACGCGGGCGATATCCAGGCCTGACAACGCAGGCATGTGGATATCCAGGAACAGCGCGTCGACCGCATTTTCCTCCAGCGCCTTCAGCGCCGCGGCACCCGAGGTGGCGCGGTGAATTTTCCCGATGCGGGAATCCTGGCTGAGCAGAAAAGCGATCTCTTCTACCGCTGGAAGTTCATCATCGGCAACCACCACGTTAATCATGCGAAAATTCTACCGTTTATCGGGATTATCTAAACATCGGACGCAATGGCGCTGGGTGGACGGAACTTCGGGACGCGCAAGGTGATCAGTGTTCCTGCCCCCGGCGCGGTCTCGATGACCAGACCATTTGAATTGCCGTAGAGCTGGCGCATGCGCAGGTCCACGTTGCGCAGGCCCACATGCATATTCGGGGTGTCGCCGGCCAGCACGCTGGCCAGCTGCTCGGGATCCATGCCCATGCCATCATCTTCCACGCTGATTAGCGCGTGCATTCCGTCCTCGGTGGCGGTAATGGAGATGACTCCGCCATCTGGACGTGCTTCCAGGCCATGGCGCACGGCATTCTCAACCAGCGGCTGCAGGGCCAGGAACGGAATCTGCGTGGGCAGCACCTCGGGGGCGATCTGCAGGGAGACCTTGATGCGCTCGCCGAAGCGGGCCTTTTCCAGCAGCAGGTAGCGGTCGATGGCTTCCAGCTCTTCGGCCAGGGTGGTGAATTCGCCGCGGCGGCGGAAGGAGTAGCGGGTGAAGTCCGCGAATTCGATGACCAGCTCGCGGGCGCGGGCAGGATCCGTGTTGATGAACGAGGCGATCGCATTCAGCGAGTTGTAGATGAAGTGCGGGGAGATCTGGGCGCGCAAGGCCCGCATCTGCGCTTCGAGCAGCATGGCCTTGGACTCATCCAGCTGCGCGGTGGAGACTTGCGCCGAAACGAAGACTGCCACCTCGGAGACGGCCCGCACAAAGCTGGCGCCTGCCCTGCGCGACAGGGCCGTCACGGTCCCGACACTCAGATCTCCTACGGTAATGGGTGCTGAAACGAAGTCCATGCCGGAAGAGCGCTCTACCTGGGTCTTGCCGGTCGCCAGCGCGCTTTTCGAAACGTTGGCTGCTGTCTCTTCATGCTCCGCAGTGAAATCGGCACCGGCATCGGTGGCCAGCACGTGGGTGGTGTCGGAGATCAGCAGCACCTGGCAGTTCAGCAGCCGGCGCAGCGCCTTGGCGCTTTTCGCCGCTCCGTCCTCGGTCAGGCCGCGTTCCAAATGGGGGACCGCAACCGACATGTGGTGCAGCGTCTTGTAGGTGGCTTCTTCGACGTCGGTGCCCATTTCCCGGGTGGAGCGGGAGATCTTGAAACCGAAGTAGCCGACAAGGGCGATTCCGACCAGCACGATGGCGACGATCAGGGTGACTTGCAGTGCTGGAGACATGTACCCCATCTTAGGGCCCCGCGAAATCCGTTGACCGTTCAGCGCGCCAAGGTGCGCCGTTGGGCGCAGAAAGCAGTCCGTTGAGCCACGAGCGGCACAGGCCCCCTAGTCGCCAAAGGATTAATCCCCAATAGTGAACTTAGTCACACAAGCGATGTGCGCTCAGTCACATCACCAACTCGCTCAAGGAGGGCATCATGAGTGCCAACCCGGAACACGACGTCTCTGCCGGCGTTGATTTCGTCAAGGAGAGCCAATCCGAGGAATTCCAGGAACTGCGCAAGACCCACCGCAGCTTCGTCTTCCCGATGGCCATCTTCTTCCTCGTCTGGTATTTCGCCTATGTGCTGCTGGCCGACTACTTCCATGACTTCATGTCCATCAAGGTCCTCGGCAATATCAACATGGGTATTGTTCTCGGGTTGCTGCAGTTCGTGTCGACGTTCGCGATCACCGCTGCCTACGTCAGCTTCTCGAATAAGAAGCTCGACCCGAAGGCAACCAAGATCCGTGAGCGCCTTGAGCGCGAGGGAGTGAACTAAATGAACCAGCTCAGCATCCTGGCCCAGGCCGCAGGCGAGTCGACCCAGGTCGGCAACCCCCTGGTCAATATCGCCATCTTCCTGGCCTTCGTGGGCGTCACCTTGGTGATCGTGCTCCGTGCCTCCAAGAACAACAAGACCGCAGCCGACTACTACGCCGGCGGCCGCTCCTTCAGCGGAACGCAAAACGGCACCGCCATTGCCGGCGACTACCTCTCGGCGGCATCCTTCCTGGGCATTGTCGGCGCTATCGCCATCCAGGGCTACGACGGCTTCCTCTACTCGATCGGCTTCCTGGTCGCCTGGCTGGTTGCCTTGCTGCTGGTCGCAGAGCTGCTGCGCAACACCGGCAAGTTCACCATGGCCGACGTGCTGTCCTTCCGCCTCAAGCAGCGCCCGGTGCGCATCGCTGCGGCGATCTCCACCCTCGCGGTGTGCGTCTTCTACCTGCTGGCGCAGATGGCTGGCGCAGGTGCGCTGGTCTCCCTGCTGCTGGGCATCGACGAGAAGTTCGGCCAGTCTCTGGTGATCGTCATCGTTGGCGCACTGATGATCCTCTACGTGCTGGTAGGCGGCATGAAAGGCACGACCTGGGTGCAGATCATCAAGGCCTGCCTGCTGATTGCCGGCGCGCTGATCATGACCGTGTGGACGCTGGCCCTGTTCGGCTTCAACTTCTCCGAACTGCTGGGCAAGGCAGCTGAAGTGGCCGGCAACCCGGAGATCCTGAACCCGGGCATGAAGTACGGCGTTTCGGAAACCTCCAAGCTGGACTTCATCTCGCTGGCACTGGCCCTGGTGCTGGGCACCGCAGGCCTGCCGCACGTGCTGATGCGCTTCTACACCGTTCCTACCGCCAAGGAAGCCCGCAAGTCGGTGGTCTGGGCCATCTGGCTGATCGGCGCCTTCTACCTGTTCACCCTGGTGCTGGGCTTCGGCGCCGGCGCGCTGATCGGCCCGGAGCGGATCCAGGCGGCTCCCGGCGGCGTGAACTCGGCGGCACCGCTGCTGGCCTACGAACTGGGCGGCACCGTCCTGCTGGGCCTGATCTCCGCGGTGGCCTTCGCAACCATCCTCGCGGTGGTTGCCGGCCTGACCATCACCGCAGCCGCTTCCTTCGCCCACGATGTGTACGCCTCGGTGATCGCCAAGGGCAAGTCCACCCCGGAGAAGGAAATGAAGGTGGCTCGCCGCACGGTTCTGGTGATCGGCGTCTTCGCCATCGCCGGCGGCATCGGCGCCCAGGGCCAGAATGTGGCCTTCCTGGTGGCACTGGCCTTCGCGGTGGCAGCCTCGGCAAACCTGCCGACCATCCTGTACTCGCTGTTCTGGAAGGGCTTCAAGACCCGCGGTGCAGTCTGGTCCATGTACGGCGGCCTCGGCTCGGCCCTGCTCCTGATCATCATCTCGCCGGTCTTCTCCGGTTCGGAAACCTCGATGATCCCGAGCATCGACATGGCGATCTTCCCGCTGGCCAACCCGGGCATCGTCTCGATTCCATTGGCCTTCTTCCTGGGCTGGCTGGGCTCGGTCACCGATAAGGGTGTCGAGGACATCACCAAGCAGGCGGAAATGGAAGTCCGTTCGCTGACCGGTGTCGGTGCTGAAAAGGCTGTCGACCACTAGCCGGGAAACCGGCAAAGCGCAAAAGCAGAGTTCCGGGAACCAGCCAGCAGGCTGGTTCCCGGAACTTTTTTGCTGCCCTAGAGCGCTATGCGTTGCCGGAGAGCGAGTGCTGGAGCAGGGCGGTGGTGCGGTAGGGGACGAGCTCGGCCATGGACAGCGCCGAATCCGCGCGATTCACCCCGTCGATATGCAGCAGCTGGCCGTGCACCCGGAACAGTTCCTCGGCGTCCTTGGCAGCTACCCGCACCAGGATGTCGGCAGAGCCGGTGAGGCCGTGCGCCTCAAGCACCTCGGGGATGGCTTCAAGCTTGGCGGCAATGTCGCCCAGGCAGCGCTGGTCGACGTGCAGCTCGACAAAGGACAGCAGCCCGTAGCCCAGGACTTCGGGCGGGATGCGGCGGTCGATGGAATCAAGCACCTCGTTTTCCAGGCGGGTCATCCGCGTCTGCACTGTATTGCGCCCGAGGTTCAAGGCCGTGGCAATGGCTGCGCCGGTGCGCTTGGCAGCGCTGGAAAGCGCAAGCAGGATGCGCCGGTCGGTGGTGTCCAGAAGTTGCATAATGTGCACGTTAGCATCCTTAACGGCAATCAAACAGTGCGTTTTGCTCTAATTTTAAAAACACCATTGTGCATCCTGCCTTGCGTGAGTAGCATCACATTAAGCGGCGTTTGAGAATCAAAACCCGCAACCGACTACGTGAGAGTAAGGATGCCGATCGTGTCCACACAGCACATTGACGTAGCCGCCGGATGCCTACCCACGCATCAGCTGCTGAACGTCGACGGGAAACGAATCCCGGACGAAGAACTTGACCACTATCTCAAGGACCTCAAGGAAGCGGACCTTGCAGATTTCCTGCGCGACATGGTTGTCCTGCGCCGCATGGACAATGAAGCCACCGCCTTGCAACGCCAGGGCCAGCTGGGCCTGTGGGCTCCGCTGCTCGGCCAGGAGGCCGCGCAAATCGGCTCCGTGCGGGCCACCAATGACGACGACTTCATCTTCCCCTCCTACCGCGAGCATGGTGTCGCCTGGGCCAGGGGAGTGAAGGCAGAGGACCTGCTCAGCGTGTGGCGCGGAGCGCAGGCCAGCGGCTGGGATCCGAATGAAGTCAATATCGCCTGCCAGCAGATTGTCATCGGCTCGCAGGCCCTGCACGCCGCCGGGTACGGCATGGGCATCAAATTCGATGGCGGCAAGCAAGTCTCCGTAGCCTACTTCGGCGATGGCGCCACCAGCCAGGGCGACGTGAACGAAGCCATGGTCTTCGCCGCCAGCTACCAGGCGCCGGTGCTGTTCTTCTGCCAGAACAACCAGTGGGCAATCTCAGAACCTGTAGCCCTGCAAAGCCGCACCCAGATTGCCGACCGCGCCCACGGTTTCGGGCTGAAGACCTGGCGGGTGGATGGCAACGACATCCTGGCCGTCTACGCCGCCACCAAGGCCGCGCTGAACCATGCGCGCCATGGCCTGGGCCCGGCTTTCATCGAAGCGGTCACCTACCGCATGGGCTCGCACACCACCGCCGATGATCCAACCCGCTACCGCAAGAGCGAGCAGCTCGAAGAGTGGAAGGCCAAGGATCCCATCGACCGCCTGGTGAAGTACTTGCATGAGATGGGTGCCGATGTGCAGTCCTACGAGCAGCGCGCGCAGAACTCCGCCGATGACCTCGCCGCGAAGCTTCGCGCGGCGATCACCAGCATGGAAGATCCCAAGGCCGAAGAGCTGTTCACCAATGTGTACGCAGAAAAGCATGAGCCAACCGAACGAGCAGCCAAGAACTACCTTGACTACTTGGCAGATTTTGAAGGTGGAGAGTAACCGTGGCAACCACCATGCTCAAGGCGCTGAACAAGTCGCTGCACGATGCGCTGGACCAGGACGAGAAGGTCATCCTGCTCGGCGAAGACATCGGAACCCTCGGTGGAGTCTTCCGGGTCACCGATGGGCTGAAATCCAAATTCGGTGAGCACCGCGTCGTCGATACCCCGCTGGCAGAATCCGGAATTGTCGGCAGCGCCATCGGCCTGGCCTATCGAGGCTATCGCCCGGTGGTGGAGATCCAGTTCGACGGCTTCACCTACCCGGCCTTCGACCAGCTGGTGTCCCAGCTGGCCAAGCTGCACTACCGTTCGCGGGGACGGGTGAAGATGCCGGTCACCGTCCGCATTCCCTATGGCGGAGGAATCGGCTCGCCGGAGCACCACTCCGAATCGCCCGAAGCCTACTTCGCCCACACCGCAGGCCTGCGGGTCTTCGCGCCATCGAGCGTCGAGGACGCCTACTCCATGCTGCGCCAGGCCATCGCTTGCGATGATCCGGTGATCTTCTTCGAGCCGAAGCGCCGCTACCACGAGAAAACCACCGCGGAACTTCTCCCCCCGGCGCCCGATGCATCGCCCAAGGCAAAGATCGTTCGCCCCGGCGAGGACGTCACCGTGGTCGGCTACGGACCCACCACCTACACCCTGGTCGATGCGGCCAAGGCCGCGGAAGATGAAGGCACCAGCCTGGAGGTCATCGACCTGCGCACGCTGGATCCGCTGGACATCGACACCGTAGCCGAGTCCGTCAAGCGCACCGGCAAGCTAGTGGTGGTCCATGAGGCCAGCCGGACCAGCGGCATCGGCGCGGAGATCTGCGCCGAAATCACCGAGCGCTGCTTCGACTACCTGGAGCACGCACCCTTGCGCGTCACCGGATTCGACATACCGTATCCGCCATCGCGGCTCGAAAGCCACCACCTGCCCGACTTGGATCGAGTGATGCACGCGGTCGATACCGTGATGCGCCACCACGAGGCAACCGAAGGAGCTGCCAAGTGATGACCGCCCACACCTTCAAACTCCCCGACCTCGGCGAAGGGCTCACCGAATCCGAGGTGCTGAATTGGAAGATCAAGGTTGGCGAGCATGTTGCGCTCAACCAGATCATTGCCGAGGTCGAAACCGCCAAGGCAGTCGTTGAACTTCCCTCGCCCTTTGCCGGATTCGTCCAGGCCCTGCACGCCACCGAAGGCGAAACCGTGCAGGTCGGCGGTCCGCTGGTCACTTTCGACCAGGAGCCCGGCGGGTCCGGCGAGCAGCCGGCAGCGGCTGATTCGGCGCAACAGGAGCAAAGCAAGGCCGGCGAACGCACCCCCACCCTGGTTGGCTACGGTGCGCCGGCAGATACCGGAAACCGTCCGAAGCGCAAAGCCCGCGGCTCGCGCAACCCGGAAGCTGTGCCAGCACCTGCACCAGCAGCTTCGGCACCAGTTGCATCCCAGTCGGCTGACGGTCCGGGCACCCATGAACGTGAACAGCATGCGGTGACCAGGTGCACCCCGCCGGTACGCAAGCTGGCACGCGATCACGGGGTCGATATTTCGGCGCTCGCCGGCAGCGGCGAGGACGGCCTGGTGCTGCGCCGGGACGTCCAGCAGGCCATCGACTCCGCCGGTGCCAGCACGCCAGCGGCCAAGGACAGCGAATCCATGTCTTCACTAGGAGCGGATCGCCATGTGAAGATCACCGCGGTCCGCAGGGCCACGGCCAAGGCCATGGTGCAGTCGGCGTTTACCGCCCCGCATGCCACGGAGTTCCTCACGGTTGATGTCACCGAATCCATGGAGCTGCTGGAACGCATGCGGTCGCATCGACTGCTCAAGGATCTGAAGCTCAATATCACAACGCTGGCAGCGCTCGTGGTGACGAGACTGTTGAAGACCTATCCCGCGCTGAACTCGACGTGGGATGAAAAGGCTGACGAAATCATTGAATTCGGGTCAGTGAATCTGGGCATGGCCGTGGCAAGTGATCGTGGTCTGCTGGTTCCGGTGCTGAAAAATGCCCAAGCTAAGACGCTGCCAGTATTGGCTGCCGAACTCAGCGGGATTATTCTCCAAGGCCGCGAAGGAACATTGTCACCAGCCCAATTGACAGGTGGCACATTCTCCATCACCAACGTGGGGGTTTTCGGCGTGGATGCCGGCACCCCAATTCTGCCGCCGGGGCAGGCAGGAATTCTGGCACTAGGCCAAGTGAAGCGCAGACCTTGGGAATACCAAGACCAAGTTGCACTTCGCCATACCATGACACTGGCGTTGTCCTTCGATCACAGGGTGGTCGACGGCAAAGAAGCAAGCGAGTTCCTCGCAGGTGTCGGCTCGGTGCTGGAGGACCCCGGAATGATGAATATTTTTATTTGATTCAAAGTAAATCATGACCGGGCTGAAGTAAATTCAGCCGGGTGAATAAACCGATTTCAAGCATTACTTTCATGACTATTCATTGGTTGTTTCGCAATGTTTGATGTAATCTCATTCACTACGTGCTATAGCTCACGCTTGCCTGCACGGCTCTGCGAAATGCAGAAGCAGCAACGATCTGTTGAGGAGAAATAGGATGCGATACTCGCACGCATCTAAGGCTGTCGTTTTATCTGCAGCCTTGGCGCTGACCCTGTCCGCTTGTGGCGGCGGTTCGACCGAAACCGCCGGTGGCGAAGGTGACGGCTCGTATGTCGTAACCGCAAACACCACCGAACCGCAGAATGGCCTTCTGCCGGCTAACACCAACGAAGTTGGCGGCGGTCGCGTCATGGACCTGATCTTCACCGGCCTGGTCAGCTACGACGCCAAGGGCGCGCCGGTCAATGAACTCGCCGAGTCCATCGAAACCGAAGACTCCCAGAACTACACCATCAAGCTGAAGGCCGGACAGACCTTCTCCGATGGATCCCCAGTAACTGCTGCTTCGTTCGTGGATGCCTGGAACTTCGGTGCCGCAGCCAAGAACGCGCAGTTGAACTCGTACTTCTTCGAGTCCATCAAGGGCTTCGACGAGGTCAACAAGGAAGGCTCCAAGAAGGATGAGATGGAGGGCCTGAAGGTCGTGGATGACACCACCTTCACCGTCGAGCTGTCCCAGCCTGAGTCCGACTTCCCGCTGCGCTTGGGCTACACCGCATTCATGCCATTGCCTGAAGCGGCATTCGAGGATCCAAAGGCCTTCGGCGAAAAGCCAATTGGCAACGGCCCTTACAAGTTGACCGAATGGAACCACGACGTCAACCTGAAGCTGGAAGTCAACGAAAGCTACGAGGGCCCACGCGAAGCCCAGAACGGCGGCATCGACTTCAAGGTCTACCAGTCCACGGACTCGGCCTACAGCGATCTGCTCTCCAATAACTTGGATGTGCTGGACCAGATCCCGCCAAGCTCTCTGGCTTCGTACGAGACTGACCTGGGCGACCGCTCGGTCAACTCGCCATATGCCGGCAACGCAACCATCACCATCCCGGGCTACCTGGATCACTTCAAGCAGGGCGAAGAGGGCAACCTGCGCCGTGCTGCGATCTCCCGGGCCATTGACCGCCAGCTGATCATCGACAAGGTGTACCAGGGTGGCAAGGTCAAGGCCGATGACTTCACCGCACCAGTGCTCGAAGGCTACAGCGCAGACATTCCAGGCAGCGAAGTCCTGGACTTCGATGCAGCTGAAGCCAAGAAGCTGTGGGAACAGGCTGATGAGATCAGCAAGTGGGACTCCGGCGACGAATTCTCCATCGGCTACAACGTCGACGGCGCTGGCAACAAGGAATACGTCGAAGCTGTCGTCAACCAGCTGAAGAGCAACCTGGGCATCAATGCAGTTGCCCAGCCATTCTCGTCATTCAAGGAATTGCGCGAGAAGGTCACCAGCTACAAGATGACCGGTGCATTCCGTACCGGTTGGCAGGCCGACTACCCATCGCTGTACAACTTCCTTGGTCCGCTATTCGGCACCGGGGCTGGCTCGAACGATGGCAAGTACTCCAGCAAGGAATTCGACGACAAGCTGGCCGAGGGCCTGTCGGCCACGGATCCTGCCGAGGGCGCAAAGATCTTCAACGAGGCACAGGAGATCTTGTTCAAGGATCTGCCAGCCATCCCGCTGTGGTACCAGGCAGTCCAGGGTGGTTGGAGCGAGAACGTGGATAACGTCGAGTTCGGGTGGAACGGTGTTCCGCTGTACCAGCAAATCACTGGCAAATAAGTTCCCTTCAGCTTCCGACCAAGTCAGACCGGATAGAAGCTGAAAACGCGCTAAGGGAGACCCGAGAACAACAGGGTCTCCCTTTGGCGTGTTTGTCCTGCCTCGCAAAAACAAACGTCGAATTACTTATCGACGGAAAGAGGATGAAAATGGCCCTGTGCCCTCACGTGTCTCGAGGTGAGATGCAAGCATGTTAAGTTTTACCCTGAAGCGAATCTCGCAGCTGTTCCCGGTCTTCATCGGAGCAACGCTGCTAGTGTACTTCCTGGTTTTCGCCACTCCAGGTGACCCGATCGCCGCGCTTTCTGGTGGCAAGCCCATGAGCGATGCCACCAAAGCCGCGCTGACCGCGCAATACAACCTGGACAAGCCGTTCTGGGTTCAATATGGCCTGTATCTGAAGAACCTGGTGACCTTGGACCTGGGAACCTCGTTCTCCGGACAGGAAGTCAAGGAGATGCTCGCGCGGGCGTTCCCCGTCACGGCACGCCTGGCAATCCTCGCATTGGTGATTGAAGCCGTATTCGGCATCATCCTCGGCGTTATTGCTGGTATGCGCAAGGGCAAGCTGTTCGACTCGACCGTGTTGGTTGCGTCGCTGCTGGTCATTGCAGTTCCAACTTTCGTGCTCGGCTTCCTGCTGCAGTACGTGGTCGGTGTCAAGCTCGAATGGGCCAAACCTACAGTTTCCGGCGCGGCAACCTGGGGCGAACTGATCCTGCCCGCATTGGTGCTCGGCCTGGTATCGCTGGCCTACGTGCTGCGCCTGACGCGTACTTCCGTCATCGAGAACAAGACCGCTGACTACGTACGCACCGCGACCGCCAAGGGCCTGAGTCGCAATCGCGTGGTTACCGTGCACATCCTGCGCAACTCCCTGATCCCCGTGGTGACCTACCTAGGCGCCGACTTGGGTGCACTGATGGGTGGCGCGATTGTCACCGAAGGCATCTTCAATGTGCCCGGTGTCGGCCACCTGCTCTACCAAGCAATCCAGAAGGGCGAAACCCCGACAGTGGTTGCAGTCGTAGGCGTTCTGGTGATCGTCTTCGTACTTGCCAACCTGATCGTGGATATGCTGTACGCACTGCTTGACCCAAGGATCCGTTATGCCTGAGAACCAGAACTTTAATCCCGAAGACGGCTTGCCCATCCGCAGCAACCGCGCCGGCAAGGTTTCCAAGTACAAGATCGAGCACTACGTTGCTCCGCTGGACGAAACCCCCCTGCAAGCCGTGGACTCGGTCAAGGAAACCGGCAAGCCCTTGTCCATGTGGGCCGAAGCGTGGCGTTCGCTGCGCAAGCAGCCGCTATTCATCATCTCCACGATCATGATCATCGCGGTCATCGTCGTAGCTGCCTTCCCGCAGCTCTTCACATCGATTGATCCGGCTGGCAACCAGGCTTGCCTCTTGGAGAATTCCAACGAACCAGCACGCCCTGGACATATCATGGGCTTCAACCTGCAGGGCTGCGATATCTATGCGCGCACTATTTACGGCACGCGTGCCTCGCTGCTGGTAGGCGTTTTCACTACCCTTATCGTGGTGTTGCTTGGTGGCGCCATCGGCGCGCTGGCAGGCTACTACGGTGGCTGGGTCGACACGATCCTGGCCCGCCTGGGTGACATCTTCTTCGCCCTGCCGCTGATCCTGGGCGCCATCATCGTGATGCAGCTGCCGGCATTCCGCGAGAACCGAAGCGTCTGGACGGTTATCGTCACGCTTGCGATCTTCGGCTGGCCGCAGCTGGCGCGCATTACCCGCGGTGCTGTGATCGAGGCCCGCAATGCGGACTTCGTGAAGGCCTCGCGCGCTCTGGGCCTGTCCAAGTTCAGCGCGTTGCTCAAGCACGTGATTCCGAATTCCCTGGCACCGATCATCGTTGTTGCCACAGTGAACTTGGGCGTGTACATCGTGGCCGAAGCCACGCTGTCCTTCCTGGGCGTCGGGCTCCCACCTGACGTCATGAGCTGGGGCAACGATATTTCCTCGGCGCGTACCCAGCTGCGCAACAACCCGACCATGCTGATGTGGCCAGCGCTGTTCCTTTCGGTGACGGTTTTGAGCTTCATCATGCTCGGTGATGCAGTGCGTGATGCACTGGATCCGAAGGCCCGGAAGGGAGCCTAAGCAATGACTCAGAGTGCAACTCCAAAGCCGCTGCTGGAAGTCAAGGACCTGGCGATTACCTTCTCCACCCCTGACGGTCCGGTCCACGCGGTCCGCGACGCGAACTTCACCGTGATGCCCGGCGAAACCGTGGCAATCGTCGGCGAGTCCGGTTCGGGCAAGTCGACCTCGGCCCTGGCCGCTATCGGCCTGCTGGCCGGCAACGGCAAGGTCTCCTCCGGCCAGATTCTCTTTGACGGCGAAGACATTGCCCAAGCCAGCGAAAAGCGTTTCGTCGAGCTGCGCGGCAACCATATTGGCATGGTTCCGCAGGATCCGATGTCCAACCTGAATCCGGTGTGGAAGATCGGATTCCAGGTCAAGGAAACTTTGAAGGCCAACGGCTTGGCGGGGGACAACCCCAACAAGCGCGTGGCCCAGGTCTTGGCTGATGCAGGTCTGCCCGATCCGGAGACCCGTGCTGGCCAGTACCCGCACGAATTCTCCGGTGGCATGCGCCAGCGTGCGCTGATCGCCATTGGCCTGGCCTGCCGTCCGCGCCTGCTGATTGCCGATGAGCCAACCAGTGCGTTGGATGTCACCGTGCAGCAGCAGATCCTGGACCATCTGGACACCATGACCAGTGAACTGGGCACCGCGGTGCTGCTCATTACCCACGACCTGGGCCTGGCAGCCGAGCGTGCCGAAAAGGTCGTCGTGATGTACAAGGGACGCGTCGTCGAATACGGCCCGGCGCTGGAGATCCTGCGCAACCCGCAGCACCCGTACACCCAGCGCCTGATCAATTCGGCTCCGTCGCTGTCTGCGCAGCGCGGGGACAAGCACGAGGCCATTGTGGACGAGATTGAGCCGGGCAAGGCTGAACCGCTGCTGAAGGTCAGCAACCTGACGAAGGTCTTCGATATCCGCAAGGGCTTCGGCAAGAAGGAGAAGTTCACCGCGGTGGACAACGTTTCCTTTGAGATCCCCCGGGGCACCACGACTGCCGTGGTGGGCGAGTCAGGTTCAGGCAAGTCGACCATCGCCCAGATGGTGCTGAACCTGCTGGACAAGACCGAGGGCGAGATCATCTTTGATGGCGAGCAGATCGGCAACCTGAGCGAGAAGCACTTGTTCAAGTACCGCCGGCGTGTGCAGCCGATCTTCCAGGACCCGTACGGTTCCCTGGACCCGATGTACTCGATTTTCCGGACGATCGAAGAGCCGCTGCGCATTCACGGCATTGGCAATGCGGCATCGCGGGAGAAGAAGGTCAAGGAGCTGCTGGAGCAGGTCTCCATGCCCGCTTCCACAATGCACCGCTTCCCGAATGAGCTGTCCGGCGGGCAGCGCCAGCGCATCGCCATCGCGCGTGCCCTGGCCCTGCAACCGGAAATGATCGTGTGTGATGAGGCTGTTTCCGCGTTGGACGTGCTGGTCCAGGCCCAGGTGCTGGAGCTGCTCGATGAACTGCAGCGCGAGATGGGCCTCACCTACCTGTTCATTACCCACGACCTGGCCGTGGTTCGCCAGATTGCAGATAACGTCTGCGTGATGGAACACGGCAAGATCGTAGAGCAGGGAACGACGGACGAGATTTTCGATACGCCAAAGAGCGCTTACACCCGCAATCTGCTGGCTGCTATTCCTGGTGCTTCACTGATCTAGCAGCTCCGGAATCAACTGAGTGGGCCGGTGAAACCGAAAGGTTTCGCCGGCCCATTCGGCGCTTAATGTAAGCTCAACCGGCGTCATATTCAACGAATATTTCAGATTTAATGAAACTGAAACAAACGTTGCAAAAATGTTATAAATCACTCCGCGAGTCAACATGCGTGAAACAGTTGCCCGATTGATTTTTCCCAATCTGAAAGAAACCCTTGAAATC
This sequence comes from Glutamicibacter sp. ZJUTW, assembly GCF_008370855.1. Taxonomy (NCBI): domain Bacteria; kingdom Bacillati; phylum Actinomycetota; class Actinomycetes; order Micrococcales; family Micrococcaceae; genus Glutamicibacter; species Glutamicibacter sp. ZJUTW. Next base: position 1,035,192 of record NZ_CP043624.1, read on the forward strand.
TCGGGGATGTGAGGTGCGTCTCGAAAACTGGCGAGTAACAAGCGCATTGCGAATGACTCTCAGGGGCAGGGGGTGGCGGAGATCTGAAGCGCTTCTTTCTATATCCAAGCCAGAAAATTCGGGTTAGTCTATTCCTCAATGGATTGATCATGTGATCTGATCCACAGTGGATCCACCGATCCGGAACTCGTACCATTCAAGAACTCTAGGAGGCGAAATGCGGTTTCAGCGCGTTTCGAAAGCAGTAGCTGTAGGAGCTGCCCTGGCCCTGGCCCTGTCGGCTTGTGCTCCAGGCGGCGGAGACACCGGCGCAGACGCATCGAAGGATGCCAACGCAGGTGGAGGCAACGGCTCGGCAGAAGCAGCGAACAGCGGCAAGGCTGATCTCGGTGATATCACCACTGCCGACGACACCATCAACGTCACCGTGGGTGCACCGGAATTCATCAGCTACAACGGCTTTACTCCGAACACGTACTCCACCTACAACTCGGCGATCGTGGATCGCATGTTTGCCGGCTTCAGCTACTTCGGCACCGACGGCACCCTGTACCCGAACGAGGCTTTGGGCAGCTACGAAAAGGTCAGCGACGACCCGCTCACCATCAAGTACACGATCGCTGAAGATGCCAAGTGGTCTGACGGCACCCCGATCACCGTCGCCGACTCCGTGTTCGCATGGGCAGTGCAGAACCTGAACCTCAATGAGGGTTCCAAGGAAAAGCCGCTGTTCAACTCGGTTTCCGTTGATCTCGGCGACACCGTGCCAGAAGGCCCGCAGGGCGACTGGGACGGCAAGGAATTCACTGTTGAGTTCGCCGAGCCTGATCCGGACTGGGCTCTGCAGACCTGGATGCTGCACCCAGCGCACGTTGTGGCCGAGGAATCGGGCATGAGCACCGAAGAACTCGTCAGCGCCATCCGCGCCGGGGAGTCCGACAAGCTGAAGAAGGCAGCCGACTTCTGGAACGAAGGCTGGATGACCGACCCGGGCAAGCTGCCCGATGAGAAGATCTCGCCTGTATCCGGCCCGTACAAGCTGGGCAGCTGGAAGGCTGGCGAATCCGTAACTCTGGTTGCCAACGAGAACTACTACGGCCCTGCACCGGCAACCAAGGAATTGACCTTCCGATTCCTTGAAGACGCCAGCATGGTCCAGGCGCTGCAGAACAAGGACGTCGACGTCATCAATCCGCAGCCGACCGTGGATACGCTCGCGCAGCTGGAGAACCTGGGCGACGCGGTGGCTATCCAGAAGGGTGACACCCTGACCTGGGAGCACCTTGACTTCAACTTTGCCGAGGGCAACGCAATGACCAACCTGGAACTGCGCAAGGCCTTCGCCATGTGCGTTCCACGCCAGCAGATTGTTGACAACCTGGTCAAGCCGCTGAACCCTGACGCCATCGTGATGAACGCCCGCGAAGTCTTCCCATTCCAGGACAACTACCAGGAAGTAGTGGACGCATCCTATGACGGCCGCTACGACGAAGTGGACATCGAGGGCGCAAAGAAGATCCTCGAAGAGCAGGATGCTGTTGGCACCGAAGTGCGCATCGGCTACTCGGCACCTAACGAGCGTCGTGCCAACGAGGTTTCGGCCATCAAGTCCTCCTGTGACGAAGCCGGCTTCAAGATCGTGGACTCCGGTTCGGCTGACTTCTTCTCGCCAAATGGTGCACAGGATCGTGGCGACTATGAGGTAGCGCTGTTCGCTTGGGCAGGTTCCGGCCAGATCACCTCCGGCCAGAACATCTACGCCACCGGCAAGCCGCAGAACTTCGGCCAGTACTCGAACCCTGAAGTCGACGCCGCATGGGAGACCCTGGCAAGTTCGCTGGACCCAGCAGTCCACGCGGAACAGACCAAGAAGATCGAGAAGCTGCTGTGGGATGACCTGTTCGGCATCCCGGTATTCGCCCACCCAGGCTTGAGCGCCTCGGGTTCGGATATCCAGAATGTCCGCCACACCGCAACGCAGGACCAGATCGTCTGGAACGCCGAGCAGTGGGTACGTGCTGAGTAATTGCCCTAGGCAGCGTACTTGCACAACGTGAGCGAACACGTGCGGGGCCCGATCACAAGTCGGGCCCCGCAGTGTGTTCAAAGGTCCCCAACCGCAAGGGCCGGCTCACTTCCGTGAGATGAAAGTAGGACATTAGAACCGTGTGGAAATTTATCGCCAAGAGACTGGGCTCAGCGCTGGCAGTGCTGTTTGCCGCATCGCTCTTGCTCTACGTACTGGTTATCAATTCAGGCGACCCGCTCAAGGACCTCCGCGAAAGCAACGCGGATAACCGCGAGTACCTGATGGCCCAGCGTGTGGAATACATGAACCTGGATGCACCGTGGTACGGCCGCTACTGGGACTGGCTGACAGGTGCCAGCAAGTGCCTGATTGGCCAATGCGACCTGGGCCGGAATATCAACGGCGTAGAGGTCTCCGGCCTGCTGGCCAACGCCGCATCATCCACCTTGCGCCTGGTCGTGCTCGCTACGGTGATTGCCGCGGTTCTGGGTATCGCCATTGGCGTGCTGACTGCAATCCGCCAGTACTCCGGATTGGATTACATCGTTACCTTCCTGACCTTCCTCTTCTTCTCGCTTCCCGTCTTCTGGGCAGCTGTGCTGCTCAAGGAGTACCTGGCGATCAGCTACAACGACTGGCTGGCCGATCCGCAGATATCCGTGGGGACGTCCATAGCCATAGGCATCGTTGTCGGCCTCGTCTTGCAGATGTTCCTCGGCGGCTCGCTCAAGCGCCGTGGCATCACCTTCTTCGCCTCCGCGGTTTTCGTCCCGCTGGTGCTGCAGTACAGCCTGTGGCTGAATTTCTACCGCTACCCGCAAATGGGCCCGGCCATCATCATCGTGCTGACGGCTCTGCTGGCCCTGAGCGCCACCGCCATGAGCGTTGGCCTGAAGGAAAAGCGCGTGCTGTACCCGGCATTGATTACCGTGGTGCTGGTCCTGGCCATGTACTACGCGACCTTCTACATGCTGCTGGAGCCAAATGGCTGGATCCTCTTCTTCGGCCTGGTTCTCGCGGTAGTGATCCCGGCAGCCATCGGGCGTTTCATGGGAGGCCGCCTGCGCAAGGCAGCCATGTCCGTTTCCATCATCACCGGTGTCGCCGGCGCAGCGTTGACCGTTATCGACCACCTGTTCCGTGCGTGGCCCGGGTTCCTGGACGTCAAGGGACGCCCCATCGCGACCATCGGTTCCTCCACGGCCAACCTCGAGGGCGGCTTCTGGGACCACTTCCTGGATAACGGCACCCAGCTGCTGATGCCAACGATCCTGCTCGCGGTGATCTCCCTGGCCAGCTACTCGCGCTACACGCGTTCCTCCATGCTCGAAGTGCAGCGCCAGGACTACATCCGCACCGCGCGCTCCAAGGGCCTGAGCGAACGCACCGTGATCTTCCGCCATGCGTTCCGCAATGCGATGATCCCCATTGCCACCATCGCCGCCTTCGACTTCGCCGGCCTGATCGGCGGCGCAGTGATCACCGAGCGCGTGTTCGGCTGGAAGGGCATGGGCGAAATGTTCGCCACCGGCCTGGACCATGTCGACCCGGCACCTGTGATGGCGTTCTTCCTGGTTACCGGTACCGCCGCCATCCTCTTCAACTTGCTGGCGGATATCGTTTACGCCCTGCTTGACCCACGAATCCGAGTCTAGGAGGCATGAACCAATGAATTTCCTTCATGCCTGCAACCCTAAGGACCAGCGATGAGCACCACGAATAACAACTTGAACGAGCCCCAAAATCTCTCTTCCGTGGCCGAGGTGGAAGACGCCAAGCTGGCCCAGATCCACGAAAAGCCGAAGAGCCAGGGACGCATCGTCTTCGATCGCTTCGTCAGCCACAAGCCGGCGATGATTTCCACGATCGTGCTGATCGTCATCACCGTTTTCGCATTCAGCTCCATCGGCTGGGGCCCGTTCCCCGGCTGGTGGGGGCAGAACTACTACCATGCCGGAGCGGTCGTGGACGGCGGCAAGCCGACGCTGAGCCTGGTTCCCACCTGGCTTGGCGGCGAAGGCTTCCGCATCGGCGAGCACCCCTTCGGGCAGGACTCGGTCGGGAAGGACTACTTCGCGCTGGTCATGAACGGAACGCAGAAGTCCATCATCATCGGCGTCGTCGTCGGCCTGGTCGCCACCGTCCTGGGAACCGTCATCGGAGCTGTTTCCGGCTACTTCCGCGGCTGGGTCGATGAAATCCTGATGCGCATCACCGACCTGTTCATCGTGATCCCGCTGCTGGTCCTGGCGGCAGTGCTCGGCAAGATGGCCGGTGCCTCCACCGGCTCCATCATCACACTGGCCCTGGTGCTCGGATTGGTGACCTGGACCGGACTGGCCCGACTGGTCCGCGGCGAAATCCTGTCGCTGCGCGAACGCGAATACGTGGCCGCAGCCCAGGCCATGGGCTCGAAGACCAGCCGCGTGATCTTCAAGCACCTGATCCCGAACACCATGGGCGTGATCATCGTGAACGCCACCTTCGCGATCGCCGGCGCGATCCTGCTGGAGTCCTCGCTGTCCTACCTCGGCTTCGGCGTGAAGGCCCCGGAATCCTCGCTGGGCTTGCTGATCAGCCAGTACCAGAACGCCTTCACCACCCGTCCATGGCTGTTCTGGTGGCCAGGCATGATCATCGTTGCCATCGCCCTGTCGGTGAACTTCCTGGGTGACGGCCTGCGCGATGCTTTCGACCCGCGCCAGGTCGGAAAGAAGCGCCGCCGCCGCGCTGGCATGTTCGCCCTTCCAACCCGCAAGGAGAAGCCATGAGCCACGCAGCACCAATGAATGAACAAGGCTCAGAAGACTTCGCACTGAGCTTCAACGACCTCAACGTCGTCTTTGCCACCGGCGGTGCCGACGTCCACGCGGTCAAGGGCTTGTCCTTGGCCGTCCGCCCGGGGCAGGTCGTCGCGCTGGTCGGCGAGTCCGGTTCCGGCAAGTCGGTCACCTCGACGGCGGCCATGGGCCTGCTGCCGGAAAACGCGAATGTCTCCGGTGCCGCCAAGGTCGGAAACGTCAACGTAGTTGGCCTGGACGAAGGCAAGCTGCGCAAGATGCGCGCCACCGATATCGCCATGGTCTTCCAGGAGCCGATGACGGCACTGAACCCGGTGCTCACCATCGAGCGCCAGCTGACCGAAGCGCTGGAACTGCACGACATCGCCTACGGCAAGGAAGCGACCGACCGGGCTATCGAGCTGCTGGAAATGGTGGGCATCCCGGATCCCGCCAAGCGCATCAAGCAGTACCCGCACCAGTTCTCCGGCGGCCAGCGGCAGCGCATCGTCATCGCCATGGCGATCTCCTGCGACCCGAAGGTCATCATCGCCGATGAGCCGACCACCGCACTTGATGTGACGGTGCAGGCCGAGATCCTCGATCTGCTGCGCGAGCTGAAAGACCGGCTGAATACCGGCATCCTGCTCATCACCCACAATATGGGTGTTGTTGCGGATATGGCCGATGAAGTGGCAGTGATGTTCCAGGGCAACCTCGTGGAGACGGGCACCGTGGATCAGGTATTGCTGCGCCCAGAGCATCCATACACCCAGCGCCTGCTGGCTGCGGTGCCCCGCCTGTCCACTCCGGCCGTTGTCACCACGCAGGCCGCTGCGCACAGCTCGGAAACCGCCCCTCCAGGGCGCGAGCTGGTTCTGGAAGCCAAGGACCTCGTGCTGGAGTACGACATGCGCGGGAAGATCTTCCGCGCCGTGGAAAACGTGAGCTTCGATGTTGCCAAGGGCGAAGTCCTGGGCATTGTGGGCGAGTCCGGCTCGGGCAAGTCCACAATTGCCAAGGCGGTGCTGGGCCTGTTGCCGGTAGCTAGCGGCACCTTGTCGGTCAGGGGCCACAACCTGCCCAAGCTTTCCCCGAAGGAAGCACGCAAGGTCCGCAAGGACATCGGCGTGATCTTCCAGGACCCGGCCGCATCCCTGAACCCGCGATTCCCGATTGGAGAATGCATCACAGAACCCATGGTGGTGCACAAGATCGGCAGCAAGGCCGAGCGCACCAAGCGTGCCGAAGAATTGCTCGATGCCGTGAAGATGCCGCGCAACGTGATCAACCGGTACCCGCACGAGCTTTCCGGCGGCCAGCGCCAGCGTATTTGCATTGCCCGTGCGTTGACCTTGAACCCGGAGCTGCTGATCGCCGATGAGCCGACCAGCGCCTTGGACGTGTCGGTGCAGGCAGTTGTCCTGGAAATGCTCCAGGAGCTGCAGCGGGACTTCAACTTCGCCTGCCTCTTCGTCAGCCATGACCTGGCGGTCGTGGACATGCTGGCGGACGCGGTCGTGGTGATGCAATCCGGCAAGGCGGTTGAGCAGGGCATGGTGGACACCGTGCTGCACGCCCCAACCCATGAATACACAAAGCGGCTGTTGGCTGCGGCACCTGTTCCGGATCCGCATGAGCAGGCAGTACGCCGAGAGGCTTGGCGCCTGCTGAACAACACGAAGTAGGCATTGCGCTGAACAGCGAATGGGGCGCGTTTCCAATATTGCCATTGGAAACGCGCCCCTTTCGCCCGCCATGGCATTTTGCGGTTGTCCGCACGTTGAAAGCGGTGCTTGCAGGCCCGCGGAAGACGGGAGTTGAGTACCACAGCGTTGTGCCCGGCAGGTTGGGTGAAGGCTCAATTCCGATGAACAGACGCCCAGCCAGCCTCCCGCGGAAACAACGTTGCCTTTCGCAGAACGAAGGCAACGTTGCGGCCCGCCGAGGGGCCAACTTTGGCTGCAGGACCGTGTTAAGAAGCAAGAGCCGGCTCTCAATTGAGAGCCAGCTCTTGCTTAATGCGTTGGGAAATTAATCCAGCTGCATGACGTTTTCGGTGACAACCTCTGCACGGGCGTTGGAGAAGATCTGCTCGGTGCCGATGGTCTTGAAACCGCGGCGTTCCAGGACCTTGATCGAACCCAGGTTGTCCTGGACCACGTGTGCGGTCAAGGGGCGCTTGGTGTATTCGGCAAGGAATGCTTCTACTGCGCTGGTGGTCAGTCCCTTGCCCCAGTACTTGGTCGAAGTCCAGAAATTGATTTCTGGTACTTCGCCGTCGAAGACCAGAATGGATCCAACGACTTCGCCCTCATTCTCGATGGTGCGAACTAGAACATTAGGATCGTTCAGAATCGAGTTCCAGTGGTGGTCGAATACCGCGCGGTCGGCTGGGTTACGCGCCTGATAAGCGGCCATGAGGTTCGCCTCGGGTTCTTGCTGGTGAGCGAAGAATGCGTCCAAGTCGGAAGGGCGGACTTCACGTAGCTGCACGATAAAGGCCTTTCAATCGTATGGGTCAGCGTGCCGGTTTCGGCACGCCAGGGAATAGTGGCTTGAAACCTACACTACCGGGGAAGTGAGCGCCGCGAGTGCCATATTGGACAATAACGGCTTCAAACCCGATTTTTTAGTCCTCGGTGAGTGAGCGGAATGGGCTGTTGAGTTAAGCAAGCCGAAGACAGCATGCGCACGGAACCGGTGCGACTGCTTGCTTCCGGTGGGATGCAATTTTGCCAATTCGGTAGTCCATAGCCCGATATAGGAGTTCTGGAGTTTGCGAACCAGTTCCAGCTCGGCCTTCGGCAACGATTTCAGGTCGCGGTCTTGGACCTGCAGGATATCCGGGCGGGACAGCGAGAAATCGGTGTGGAAATCCACCAAGCGCGACAGCACCTCCAGGGGAGTGCCGCCGGCTTCCGCCGCTGTGCAACCTCCGGCGTAGATGTCTTTGGACATGTCTACCAGCAGGGCGATAAGCACGGCCTGCTTGCCAGCGAAATGCCGGTACACTGCCGGACCGGAAATTCCGCAGGCCGCGCCGAGGTCTTCCAGGGAAACGCCCGCGTAGCCATTCAAGGCAAATAGCCTCGTGGCTTCGCGTAACAGCGCTTCGCGTCGTTCAGCTTTGGCGCGCTCGCGATCTGTTGGTTCATTGAGCGATTGATATTTGCTCGCCAACACCATCAACTCCTTACGTTTGCCAAGCCCAGTCTGGACAACTGTGACGGCTGCCACTACTGTCAAAAATGTAGCTGTTCTACCCACCCGTAGGCAGTGACCAGTTAATAAATATTAACCATACTCGTCGCAGCGTGCGCTTCCAAGAAACTCGCGCACCAAGCGCAGAACATGACCGCCATCGGATAATGCACACTCCGCAGCCGGTGTCGGTTCGTCCCTCAACGAAGAGAGAGCCTGATGATTGACCTCGAACTCGACGACCAGCATCAAGACCTGGTTGACATGGTCCGCGAATTCGCCCGAGAAGTCGTTGCTCCGCAGAGCGCGCAGAACGATGCGAACCATGCCTTCCCTTACGACATCGTCAAGCAAATGGGGGAGATGGGTCTCTTTGGACTTCCGGTCTCCGAAGAATTCGGCGGTTCCGGCGGCGACTACTTCCACCTCGCGCTGGCGCTTGAAGAGCTGGGCAAGGTCGACCAGTCGGTAGCCATCACCCTGGAAGCCGGTGTCTCCCTGGGCGCGATGCCGATCTACCGCTTCGGCAGCGAGGAGCAAAAGCAGAAGTGGCTGCCTGACCTGGCCGCTGGTGAACGTTTGGCCGGTTTCGGCCTGACCGAGCCGGGCGCAGGATCCGATGCATCAGCATCCTTGACCAAGGCGAAACTTGAAAGTGGCCAGTGGGTCATCGACGGCGCCAAGGAATTCATCACCAACTCCGGCACCGATATCACCTCCCTCGTCACGGCTACCGCAGTGACTGGCGTCGATGAAGCAACCGGTAAAAAGGAAATCTCTGCCATCATCGTGCCGACCGGTACCGAGGGATTCACCGCGGAAAAGGCCTACGACAAGGTCGGCTGGCGTGCCAGCGATACCCATCCGCTGAGCTTCAGCGGAGTGCGGGTTCCGGAGGAGAACCTGCTGGGCGAGCGCGGACGCGGATACGCCTACTTCCTGGAAATCCTCGACGAAGGACGCATCGCCATCGCCGCCCTGGCCACCGGCGCTGCGCAGGGCTGCCTTGACGAGGCGGTTAAATATGCCAAGACCCGTACCTCCTTCGGCCAGGCAATCGGCCAGTACCAGGGCATTTCCTTCATGATTGCCCGCATGGCCTCGCGCGCCCACACTGCCCGCTTGGCCTATTACGCGGCCGCGGCAAAAATGCTTGCCGGCAAGGACTTCAAGATTGAAGCCGCGCACGCCAAGCTGATTGCCAGCGAAGCGGCGATGGACAATGCAAGAGATGCTACCCAGATCTTTGGCGGGTACGGATTCATGAATGAGTCATTGGTGGCACGCCACTACCGCGATTCGAAGATCCTGGAAATCGGAGAAGGGACCACGCAGGTCCAGCAGATGCTCATTGCCCGCAGCCTTGGTCTCTGAACACCACCCGCAGGGAGCGCCGCATTCTGATTCCAGGGTGTGGCGCTCTTTGGGCGCTCACAGTTAAACGAACCATAATAGGTTAGGTGAGCTTCCAGAAAACCTTCATTCCAGCCGGGCATCCCCGTCGAGTCAGCCTGATCGGTTCCACCGGTTCCATCGGTACGCAGGGACTGGACGTCATCGAAGAGGCATCCGGCCAATTCTCCGTGGCCGCCTTATCCGGCGGATATAACCTTGAACTGTTGGCTCGCCAGGCCATCAAGCACCGTCCTGCAATGGTCGGCAGCGCCGTGGAATCAAAGGATGAGCTGGCCGCGGCCATCCAGGAGGCCGCCGAGGACGCATCGGTGACCGGATACGAACCCGAGCTGGTGGTTGGCGCGCAGGCAGCCACCGAGGTAGCCGCGTTCGCCGAGGCCGACGTAGTGCTCAATGGCATCACCGGTGCCATTGGACTGGCTCCGACCATCGCTGCGCTGGAAGCCGGCCACCTGCTGGCCCTGGCAAACAAGGAATCCCTGATCATCGGAGGCCAGGTAGTCAAGCAGATCGCAGCCCCTGGCCAGATCTCGCCGGTAGACTCCGAGCACTCCGCCCTTGCCCAGGCCCTGCGCTCTGGTGCGCCGGAGGAAGTGGCCAAGTTGCTGGTCACGGCCTCCGGAGGCCCATTCTTCGGCTGCAGCTACGAGCAGCTGCGTGATGTCACCCCTGCCCAGGCACTGGCCCACCCGACCTGGGACATGGGGCGCATGGTCACCACCAACTCGGCCACCATGGTCAACAAGGCCCTGGAAGTCATCGAAGCCCACCTGCTTTTCGACGTGCCGCTGAAGAAGATCGAGCCCGTGGTGCACCGGCAGTCCATCGTCCACTCGATGGTGGAGTTCATCGACGGTTCGGTGATTGCCCAGGCATCGCCGCCGGACATGCGCCTGCCCATCGCCCTGGGCATCAATTGGCCGCATCGGGTCGACGGGGCCGCGAAGGCCTGCGATTTCTCCACCGCGGCCAGCTGGACCTTTGAACCGCTGGATGAAGAAGTCTTCAGCGCTGTGAAGCTTGCCAAGCAGGCAGCGTCCTCGTCGGGGACGCATATGGCCGTCTACAACGCCGCCAACGAAGTTGCAGTGGATGCCTTCCATGATGGAAAGATCCGCTTCACCGGCATCGTCGAGACCATTGAACGCGCACTGGACGCGTACACCCCGGTGAATGCCGAGCTGTCGGTGGAAACAGTGCTGGAAACCGATCGTTGGGCCCGCGCCCATGCAACGAAGATCATCGAGGCGAGCGCATGAGTGCATTGCTGTTCATCGGCGGCGTCCTGTTCATGCTGGTAGCCGTCGGGCTGTCCATCGCGCTGCATGAAATAGGGCACCTGGTGCCCGCGAAGCTCTTCAAGCTGCGGGTTCCGCAGTACATGATCGGTTTCGGCAAGACACTGGTTTCCTTCAAGCGGGGTGAAACCCAATACGGCATCAAGGCGCTGCCACTGGGCGGCTACATCTCGATGGTCGGCATGTACCCGCCACGCGAGCAGGTCGCTGCCGATGCTCCGGGGAAGAAGCCGAATCTCTTCCAGAAGGTCTTCGGCCAGATGGTCGATGACGCGCGTTCGCAGGCCAACGAAAACGTGCTGCCCAGCGATGAAGGCCGGTTGTTCTACCAGCTGCCGATCTACAAGCGCGTGATCATCATGCTCGGCGGCCCGATCATGAACCTGCTCATCGGGTTCGTGGTGATCGCCATAGTGCTCACCAGTTTCGGGCAGGCCACCCCGACCACCACGGTCTCCGAGGTGTACCAGTGCATTGCCAGCGCGCAGAACGCGGAGCAGACCGAATGCACCGACGAGGACGTCCCGGCTCCTGCCTACGAGGCTGGCCTGCTGCCCGGCGATACGATTACCGCGGTGAACGGCACCCCTGTCGCGCAAGCCGAGTGGAACAAGCTCACCGATGTCATCCGCGATCACCCAGGAGAGCCCATCACCCTGGAATACTCCCGTGACGGGCAGAGCCATACCACTGAGCTGACCCCGTACCTGACCGAGCGTCCGGCCACTGACGAGAACGGCTATGTGCTGCTCGATGAGCACGGCGAATACATCATGACCAAGGTCGGTTTCGTCGGGATGGGCTCTTTGCAACGCGACTTGACCCAGCCCCTGAGCGCGGTTCCCGGTGTGATCGGGGAGCAGCTGCTGAAGATCGGTGACGTCATCCTTCACCTACCCCAGCGCATGGTGGATGTCGCCCAAGCGGCCTTCGGCAATGAGGAACGCGACCCCAACGGGCCGGTGTCCATTGTGGGCGTTGGACGCATCGCCGGTGAGATTAGCGCCGAGGATTCCATCTCGGTCGCCGACAAATTCGCAACCTTGCTGTCGCTCGTCGGGGGCCTGAACTTGGCGCTGTTCGCCTTCAACCTGATCCCGCTGCTGCCGCTGGATGGCGGCCACGTGGTGGGCGCGTTGTACGAGGGGCTGAAGCGCATGTTTGCACGGATCTTCAAGATCAAGAAGGTCAAGCCGGTTGACACGGTCAAGCTACTGCCCCTGACCTATGTCGTCGTGGTGGCGATGCTGGTCATGGGCGGGCTCTTAATATATGCGGATATCTTCAAGCCGATACAACTGTTCTGAGACGAGAGAAATAAGCTGTAGACATGACTGTTTTTGCTGTTGAATACGCTTACGCCGAAAATTCCACCGAGCTGCGCGACGAACACCGTCCAGCGCACCGCGAGTACCTCGGGGGATTCCTTGGCGAAGGTTCGGTACGCCTTCTGGCTTCGGGGCCAACTCCGGTCAGCGACGGCGCGCTGTTGATCTTCGCAGCCGAATCGCAGGTGGCATTGGAAGACGTGCTGTCCAATGACCCATTCCAGCTGGTTGGCGCAGTCGGCTCGGCCACCATCACAGAATGGAACCCGGTCATGGGCCTGCTGAAGGAATTCGCTTCCTAGGCGACAGGTTGCATGTGCCAGCCTCCGTTGTTCTGTACCAAGAACGGCGGAGGCTGGCTGCCTTAAACGGCATCGATGGCCCAGACTGGTAGGGGAGAAGAAAGGGGAGAGCATTATGGATGTGCAGATTACGCCGGCACTGGCGATCCCTGCAGCGGAGCTGAAATGGCATTTCTCCCGTTCTTCAGGCCCAGGCGGCCAGCATGTGAATACCTCTGACTCCCGCGTGGAGCTCGCTTGGGTGATTGGCGCTTCACGGGCATTGTCCGACTGGCAGCGCCAGAGGCTGCTCGAGAAACTCGGACCGCGCCTCGTGGCTGGAGCACTGGTCGTGACTGCCGCCGAGGAACGATCTCAATGGCGCAACCGCCAGATTGCGCAGGAGAAGCTGGGACGCATCATCGAAAAAGCCCTGGCCCCGGATGCGCCCGCGCGCAAAGCAACGAAAGCCACCCGGGGATCGCACCGGCGCAGGCTGAGCGCCAAGGCCAATCGCTCGGCCACGAAGCAGCTTCGCCGCAAGCCGGGAATGGACTGACCGGAGAAAGCAACTACTGTGTCCCATGTCACTGGAATCGGCGGAATGCCCGGTTTGGCGATGCGGTTGAAAGTAGATGAAGCGTCAGCTTTCTATTTATTCTGCCCCAAGGAGAACACCTTATGACCACCAAAGTCCTCACCCTCGTCGGTTCCCTGCGCAACGGTTCGACCAACCAGCAGCTGGCGGAAGCCACTTCGCACAACGCCCCCGAAGGCATGGAAGTTTCAGTGTTCAGCGGCTTGGAGAATATCCCGTTCTACAACGAGGACCATGACGTGGAAGGTGGCGTTCCAGCCGCAGCCCAGGCCCTGCGCGACGCAGCCGGCGAAGCAGACGCGCTGATGCTGGTCACCCCCGAGTACAACGGCACCATGCCAGCTGTCTTGAAGAATGCCATCGACTGGCTGTCCCGTCCCTTCGGTGCCGGTGCACTAAAGGACATGCCAACCGTAGTCCTGGGCACCGCCTTCGGACAGTACGGCGGCGTCTGGGCACAGGACGAAGCACGCAAGGCACTGAACATCGCCGGCGCCAACGTACTTGAAAACGTCAAGCTGGCCATCCCGAACTCGGTAGTGCGCTTCGCAGAACTGCACCCGAAGGACGACGCTGAAGTTGTCGAGCAGGTTTCCGGCGTGCTGAAGAGCATCAAGGAAATCGCCGCAGCCAACTAGGCTTTCGCAGGCTCCAGCTGCAAAATGACGGGAGAAAGGCCACGGTTCCCGTGGCCTTTCTCGCATCAATACCCGCTCACCGCGATACGGTGACATACTTGGAGTAGAGAAATACCCACAATCTATTCGGAGGCGTCCATTGACTTCGGTCAGCCTAGGCATGCCGGCAGGCCCACCGCCGGTACTCGCACCACGTCGTAAGACTCGCCAGTTCCAGGTTGGATCCGTAGGTGTCGGCTCCGACTCGCCGATTTCGGTCCAGTCGATGACCACCACCAAGACCCACGACATCAACGCCACCCTGCAGCAGATCGCTGAGCTGACCGCTGCCGGCTGCGACATCGTGCGCGTTGCCTGCCCAACGGACAAGGACGCGGAAGCGCTGAAGATCATCGCGATGAAGTCGCAGATCCCGGTCATCGCCGACATCCACTTCCAGCCGAAGTACGTCTACGCCGCCATCGAGGCAGGCTGCGGCGCCGTACGCGTGAACCCGGGCAATATCCGACAGTTCGATGACCAGGTCAAGGAAATCGCACAGGCTGCCAAGGACCACGGCACGTCGATCCGCATTGGCGTCAACGCCGGCTCACTGGACCGCCGCCTGCTGCAGAAGTACGGCAAGGCCACCCCTGAAGCACTGGTCGAATCGGCTGTCTGGGAAGCCTCCCTGTTCGAGGAACACGGCTTCCACGACTTCAAGATCTCGGTCAAGCACAACGACCCGGTGATCATGGTCCGCGCCTACGAGATGCTGGCAGAGCGCGGCGACTGGCCGCTGCATCTGGGCGTGACCGAGGCCGGTCCTGCGTTCCAGGGCACCATCAAGTCCGCGACCGCTTTCGGTGCACTGCTTTCCCAGGGCATTGGTGACACCATTCGCGTATCGCTGTCGGCCCCACCGGTCGAGGAAGTCAAGGTCGGCAACCAGATCCTGGAATCGCTGAACCTGCGTCCGCGCAAGCTGGACATCGTTTCCTGCCCATCCTGCGGTCGTGCCCAGGTGGATGTCTACACTTTGGCTGAGCAGGTTACTGCTGGGCTGGAAGGCATGAAGGCTCCACTGCGCGTGGCAGTCATGGGCTGCGTCGTCAACGGACCGGGCGAAGCCCGCGATGCGGACCTCGGTGTAGCTTCGGGCAACGGCAAGGGACAGATCTTCGTCAAGGGCGAGGTCATCAAGACCGTCCAGGAAGACCAGATTGTCGAGACTTTGATCGAAGAAGCCAACCGTTTGGCGGCAGAAATGGGACTGGACAATGACGAGAATCCTTCCTCGGGTTCTCCCGTGGTCTCCGTCAGCTAGAACTAGCCGACGAAGCGTCGAGGGAGCGCCGCGCATCTTGGGCCGTCGTGACACGGCCGCCCTCATCGAGTTGCTCGATCGCGACCCCGTCGCCAACATCTTCACCCGTTCGCAGGTGAACATCCACAAGTCAGCGGTTCCAGATGGCTTTGCCCATATCGTTGGCTTGGACGGCAGCGAAGGCCTTGAATCGGCATGCTGGGTGGGCGCCAATATGGCGCCCACCGCCATGCCGGAGGCCGATGCCCAGAAATTCGCCATGCATGCCATCGAGACCCGCCAGCGATTCGCCTCGGTCTTCGGCCCGGCGGAAACCGTGCTGGCCATGCATGAGGTCTTGCGGGACGGTCCGCAAGAAATTTTCGAGCTCCGGGCGAATCAGCCATTAATGGCGATCTCGCACAACCCGTCGGGCGTTCGACGCAATCGGCTCCGTCCGGCCCAGGTCCAGGAATTCGATCGAGTGCTGCCGGCCAGCGCAGCAATGTTCGAAGAGGAACTTGGCTATTCGCCGTTGGAAAACGGGGGAAGCTTCTACCGCAATCGTGTACGCCAGCTAATTCGTGACGGGCATACCCTCATGGACTGCGACCAGCGGGGCAACGTGATTTTCAAGGCTGACCTGGGCACGGTCACCGATGAAGTTGTGCAAATCCAAGGTGTTTGGGTGAATCCGATGTACCGCGGACAGGGGTTGGCTGCCGGCTACATGGCCTCCGCTGTGGACTACGCAATGCAGTTCGCGCCAGTCGTGAGCCTCTACGTCAACGATTTCAACACCGCTGCGATTAAGACATATCAGCGCATCGGATTTGAACAGGTCGGAACCTTCGCGACGATCCTGTTCTGATCTCCGAAGCCGGCGCCATGGAAAAGCGTTAATTTTCGAAGCCGACGATGCTGATTCGTTCGCAGATTCCTGTATGGCTTCAGCACAGCGAGCCTCGATGCCGTGGGGAATTGCAGCGCAACCCGATCGCGCGACGGGCGCCGCAATGAAAATGTCGACCCCGGCATTGTCCTCGTGATGTTTCGTCTTGCGCCCAACGCGGAAGCAACAATGCCCAGCGAATGATCCGCGGTCTTCTAGACTCGAAGGTGTAACGGCGACGGTGATGGGAAAATTGGTGGTTCGAGGCTTTGGCGCTAGAGCGCACTTGGGCGCTGCTATGTGCGCAGCAGTACTCCTGATGAGCGGGTGCAGCTCACCAGAATCCGAAGTCGGCGCATCACCGGTAGCCCAGGTTCGCCTCGATGGCGCACAGCTGGAGAACCTGCTCGAGGAATTCGCCCAAGGAGAAAAGAATTCCGAGGTCATCAGCGACAAGCAACTTCGTGAGAACATTCCGCAAGCCCAGGAATGGATCGAGAACGTCAAAGTGAATCCCAGCAAATGCGGGGTCACTTTTGCTGAGCCAGTAGCCGATCAATTGAGGAACGCCACGATGGGCGCCGTTGAATTCGAGGACAGCTACCTCACGGTCGCAATCTACAAGGATTCTGAATTCTTGCAGGCCCAATGGGATGCCAAAACGGCGGCCAACGCTGATTGCGCGCGGTACACCGTAAAGCGGGGCAACGAGACTCGTGCCTATCATCTTGCCAAGCAGCCCATAGATTCTTCAGCAGGATTATCCGATGGGTATGTGATCACCAGCAGTGATGGGTCGTCGACCCAGCAGCAGCTGATCATTCGCACTGCCAGCTCGAATGTCCTTCTCGGCCTACAGCGCTCCACATCAGCGGGGAACACCGCGAATGAAGTTGAAGAAGCGTCAGAGATCCTTCAAAAGCTCATGGGCCAGCTGACCCAGTAGTTTATTTTTACGACGTCGTCGGCTCTTCGGCGGCAACAACGGAAAGCAGTAAATGACTAAGCGTTTAACCCTTTGGGCCCTGCCATTGGCGATGAGCATGATGCTGGCCGGCTGTTCTTCAAATTCAGCTAGTGAACCTGCGCAATCGGCTGCTTCAACGACCTCCGTAGACAGCCAGAAAGAGGCTGCCTCGGATGGCGCGCTCACTGCCGAGCAGGTGAAATCCGTCGCTTCCAAGCTTATGGAAGGCGACAACGCAGTCCAGGTGGTCGGCAACGAGCAAATGCAGCAGCAACTGGAAATTGCCAAGAATGCGAAGGCTCCCAGCGGCATCAAGCCGGAGAAATGCGCCGAGTTGAATGCCAAGTATTCAGTCACCGACTTGACAGCATCCGTATCCGCAACGGCAACCAGCTCCTCGGAATCCGTCGGCAAGGTCGTGCAGGTCTTCTCCTTGACAGACGATGCCACCCGCAACAACGTTTCACAGGCGCTGACCCTGGATGATCTAGAGGGATGCGAAAACGTCACCGTTGAGACCGGTGGCGAAAAAATCGAAACTGAACGCCAGATCCTGCCCTTGGATGTCAAAGCTGACCAGTCGTTGACCATGTCGACTCAAATGGACGCAGGTGGAGGACAGCTATTGACCTCGGTCGTGGTGCAGGCGCTGCGGGACGGCGATTTCGTCCTGGTTACCTTGCAGACAGGTTCGCAGCAAGCAGCTGAGCTGGCCGTGCAAGCCGTGGAATTGACGGATCGTGCGTTCGCCGAAATCGACGCGGTTCGAAAGCAATAGTCGTATGTGCTCGGTGCCCCGACTCGCCAATATCAGGCGGTGCTGCGCGTAGGAGCGGGATGCCCGTGGCGGTAGCGACGCGGATAGTTTGCCGAGAAGCAATGCATCTTCCGAGTCACATTGAAGCCCCTGGCAGTTGAAGTGCGATTCGACTGCCAGGGGCTTGTCCATGTGTGGCACCTGCGGATTTCTCTTTGACTGATGCTTTCCTGGCAGTGGGTGGCGCTTGACCAGCTCTTGACGATTCAAGTGAACAGCTTGCCCAAGTCCATTCGCTGCAACACTCTCTTGTTGTCTTTTTATTTCCAACATATTGTGAAATGCTGGGGGTGGCTTATCATCACCATAGTGAGGAAATCACCATGAAAAAGCGTTCACTCTGGGTGCTGCCCGTAGCAGTTGCCCTGGCACTGACCGGTTGCAGCTCGAATTCGGGAACCGAAGGAGCTGCAGGCTCTTCGGAGGCCCCTCAGGAACAGGAAAGCACGGCAGTCCCGGCGCTGACCGCCGAGCAAGCCGCTGCGGTCGCCAAAACTCTCGGTGGAGACGAACCGAATGTGCAGGTTCTGGATAGCGCTGCGCTGAGCGCCTCGGTTGAAAGCGCAAAGGGACTGATCGATCAGATGGAGATCGAACCAGCGCAGTGCGCGGAATACGTTGCGCAGCAGGGAACCCAGGACCTGGACGGCGTCAACATGGCTGCAGCGATTGTCGTCGGCGAGGCCGGTGAGAGCAGCAGCTATTCGGTCGCTGGCTACGAGGATGCTGCCAAGCTGGAAGCAATCAACAAGATGGCAGATGCCAAGGACTTGCAGGGTTGCGAGGACTTCTCGATGAAGGTAGCAGGCCAGGAAGTTTCGGCCTCTGCCAAGATCCTGGATGCTGAGTCTGACGCAGACAAGACTATCGCTACCCACACCGCCATGACCATGAACGGTGCTGAAGTGCCGGGCGGTTCGTACCAGATTCAGGGCGTAGTTGGCGACAACGTCGTTGCCGTCTCCCACACCCAAACCACCGAACAAAGTGAAGACGAGGCTGTGAAGACTCTCGTTGATGAACTGAACAAGGCGGTTGCAGAGGTCAAGGCGGCGGCCAAGTAAGCTCGCTTCCGGTGGCGAATGCCCCTCTGGTTCCTGGACCAGAGGGGCTTCGCGCATTTGCATGGAAAATACTTCCAAAGTGAGGCAGCAGCTGCCGATGGATGGAGTGGTCTCAGACGAAGGTTCGGTTAAGAACCTGCTGATGAACCGTGTCCATGGCCAGTGGAGCGGCGCAATGTGCGGACACGCTCCGAGCAAGAATCAGTGAGAAACGCGCACCGAGGCGGTGTCTCGTTTAAAGTCACCTCCTCAATAAGCAAGAACCTTGCAACGCCCAGCAGTGGCCCAGAAGCGGGAGCAAGCTACTGAAAACGCAACACGGTTCCGCTCGACCCCTTGAATTTATTGGGAAGTCGCCGAAAGCTGTAGCATTGATTAAGGCCAATTTTCTGGCCAAAACCCATTTGATTTTGCATAGCTAGTCGGCATCCGGAAATATCTCTGAAGTCGACGGACGGAAAAGGACACCCCGAGTGGTTTTGAAGCTTTCCACTACCTTCTTGCGCACCTTGCGTGAAGATCCGGTTGACGCCGAAGTCGCCAGCCACAAGTTGTTGGTACGCGCCGGTTACATCCGTCGTGCGGCCCCGGGAATCTACACCTGGTTGCCGTTGGGTTTGAAGGTCCTTGCGCGTGTTGAAGCTATCGTTCGCGAGGAAATGAACGCTATCGGCGGCCAGGAAGTCCACTTCCCAGCGCTGTTGCCACGCGAGCCTTACGAGCAGACCGGCCGCTGGACCGAATACGGCGAAGGCCTGTTCCGCCTCAAGGACCGCAAAGATGCGGATTACCTCCTGGCTCCGACCCATGAGGAAATGTTCACCCTGCTGGTGAAGGACCTGTACAACTCGTACAAGGATCTGCCGGTCTACCTGTACCAGATCCAGAACAAGTACCGCGACGAAGCACGTCCGCGCGCGGGCCTGCTGCGCGGCCGCGAATTCATCATGAAGGATTCCTACTCCTTCAACATCGATGACGAGGGCCTGGACGAGGCCTACATGGCGCACCGCGCCGCCTACCTGAAGATTTTCGAGCGCCTGGGACTGGAAGTTGTCCCGGTCTTCGCGCAGGCAGGCGCCATGGGTGGCTCCAAATCCGAGGAGTTCCTGCATCCAACGGCTATCGGCGAGGACACCTTCGTGCGTTCGGCAGGCGGCTATGCTGCGAACGTCGAGGCTGTGACCACCGTGGTGCCAGAATCCATCGATTACACCAACGCACCTGCGTTCGAGGTCGTCGATACCCCGGACACCCCGACCATCGAAACCCTGGTGGCCGCGGCCAACGAGCTGCGACCACGCGAGGCCGGTGCCTGGGAAGCCAAGGATACCCTGAAGAACGTTGTCCTGGCCGTGACCGACCCTGAAGGCAACCGCCAGCTGGTAATCATCGGTGTTCCAGGCGACCGCCAGGTGGACCTGAAGCGCGTCGAAGCTACCGTAGGTGCCCCGCTGGGCATCATCGGCGAGGTCCAGGTTGAAGCCGCTAACGGCGAAGACCTGGCCAAGCACCCAGAATTGGTTGCTGGCTACATCGGCCCGGGCAACGGCCTGGACAAGGCTGTTCTGGGTACCGAGGGAACCAGCGGCATCACCTACCTGGTTGATCCCCGTGTTGTATCCGGCACCTCGTGGATCACCGGCGCAAACGAAAAGGGCAAGCACGTCTTCGGCCTGGTGGCCGAGCGCGACTTCGGCTTTGACGGCACCATCGAGTCGGTCAACGTGCTCGAAGGAGATCCGGCACCGGATGGCTCCGGCCCGCTGCGCACCGAACGCGGCATCGAAATGGGACACATCTTCCAGCTCGGCCGCAAGTACGCCGAAGCACTGGATCTGCGGGTCCTGGATCAGAACGGCAAGCTGACCGTCGTCACCATGGGTTCTTACGGCATTGGCGTCACCCGTGCTGTAGCCGCGCTCGCCGAGGCGTACCACGACGAAAACGGCCTGGCATGGCCAAAGCAGGTTGCCCCAGCCGACATCCACATGGTTGTCACCGGCAAGGGCCCAGAGCTGCTGGAAGCCGCCGAGAAGCTGGCCGCCGAATTCGAAGCGGCCGGCCTGGAGGTCATCCTGGACGACCGTCCAAAGGTTTCCGCTGGCGTGAAGTTCTCCGATGCGGAACTGATCGGCATCCCAACCATTGTCGTGGTGGGCCGTGGCCTCGCAGAGGGCGTAGTCGAGGTCAAGGACCGTACCTCAGGCGAACGCCGCGACGTCAAGGTCGAGGACGTCGTTGGGGAGCTGTCTGCCTAAGAGCGCGGCAGCCGAAAACTGAATAGGGGAGTAGCGCGGTGCAAGAGATCTTGGAATTGCTGTCCGTCAACGGTGAACCCGTCTCCTTCTGGCCCCTGGCCTTGCTGCTTCTGGCAGCCTTGGGCGCTGGATGGATCGACGCGGTGGTTGGCGGCGGCGGCCTGATCCAATTGCCCGCGCTGCTTCTTTTCCCCGGCATCACTCCGGTGCAGGCGTTGGCCACGAATAAGCTCGGCTCGATCTTCGGGACTGCAACCAGCGCGGTGACCTACTACCGGCGCACCAGCCCGGATTTGAAAACTGCGATTCCGATGGCATTGACCGCGATGCTCGGGGCGTTCGGCGGAGCCGCGCTGGCAACAATACTTCCAGCCGAAGCGATTCAGCCCATCATCATCGCAGCACTCATTGCGGTGCTGCTCTTCACGATCCTCAAGCCCAAAGCGGGGGAGCTGTCGCGCCTGCGCTACACCGGGCATGGGCACTATGTGCGCGCCATCCTGATCGGGCTGCTGATCGGCGGCTACGACGGGATGATCGGGCCAGGCACTGGATCGTTCTTGATCATCGCCATGGTGACGGTGCTGGGCTACAACTTCCTGCAGTCCTCCGCCAAGGCGAAGATCGTGAACCTGTGCACCAATCTGGGTGCGTTGCTGCTCTTCGTCCCGACGGGGCACGTCTTGGTGGCCTTGGGCCTGGCCATGGGCTTGATGAATATGCTCGGCGGCTACCTCGGCGCGCGCATGGCCATCTCAAAGGGCAGCGCCTTCATACGCATCGTCTTCGTGATCGTCGTTTCGGCACTGATCATCAAGCTCGGTTCGGACCTGATCCTGGCCGGAAACTGAAAGGTCTAGCGGCTTCCGGCAGCTGATGTGCTAATTGGCGGGTAACCGGCATGATGCTGGACCTGTTGCGGTTCGATGGCATGAACCATGGAACTGGACGGCATTTGCGCGATCCTGAAGGTCAGGAAGCTAGAGCCTAATGCGGCTTTGTAGAGTTGGGCAATTGTCGTGCGGGGTTCCAGCGGATCCACGGTCTTCAACGCGGTGCAGCCGATTGATACGTACAAGAACCACAAATCGTTGTTCTCGGGGTCGAGGGTAGCGACCAGCACCGGAGGCTGATGCGCGGCTACGAGCGACATGACGTCGTTGACAGATTCTCCGGATTGCGCGATGACAATGGGCATGCCCTGAATCCAACCATGTGCGCTGAGCTGCGCACGGCCTTGCCGTGAACTGATCACTTCGCTGACCAGTTCAGCTATCGTCGAACGCATGTATCGACCTGACATTTCAATACCTCCAATTGACGACCTAGCTGCAAGTGGTTAGTTCCCCAATAAGTGGAAGAAAGCGGAAATTTTCACTCCGTTTTAGCGGAGCTGAATGCCGAATCTTAAGCACTTGTAATTCACCATAGACCCTTTGGCAGTGAATATCGAGAGCAGTTGAATAGGATTGAAATTCACATAGTTGCAGCTTCATTCCATGGTGGAGGGAATAGGGGAGGCTGGTAGCTGAAAATACTGTCGATTACGAAAAACCGGTATTGCGCATACCAGTTTCAACGAGACGCAAGGTTAAAAACCACTGATCGTTGAAGTATTGCACGCTTCAACGCGGCAGAAACGCCTGTTCCAACCCTGGCCATAATTCGCCGTGGAGAATCAAGGTTGTAATTATTTCGTGATAAATCAACGACGTGGGAAATATGCCAGAAAAATCTGCTGGAACTCAAGCTATTTCTTGGACTCGGCAGTTTCCAAGAGACGGTAGTCGCTACTTGATCCGTGGAGTTCGCGGAGAGCTTGGAATGCTAGGGCGGAAATTTCCAATCCAGCGGCGCCATCGGTATTTCCCGCTGCTACGACCAGCGATTCAGCAAAATCTTCTTCGGCTGCTGCGGAGAGCTTGGCTAGTTCTTCCAGTCCGCCTTCGGGCAATGCATAGGCGGGCTCGCGCAGGTCTGCACACCGGTCGTCAACGACGTCGCGCAGGCCGCGAAGCTGATTTCCCAATTCGCTGCGCCGATCTTCAATGGCATCCTTGGCTGACTCGGCGCCACGAGCAGCCGTGAGCTGAAGAAGGAAATCCAGCGCGTAGCCGCGGTCCAGTGCACGGGCGACGGCCGTTGGCTCGATGTCCTGCGCTCCGGTGATTTCCATAGCCGGGTCCAGCAGATCTGCATGCGGCAGGCAGGCTACCAGCTGGTCATTCTGCTTTTCCTCGCCCGCGACTTTGCTCAGCGGCAGGGCCAAGTCGAGGTCGCGCTCGTCACCTGATGATGCAACTGCACGGCGGGCATCCAGATTGATCTGGAAGGCAATCTCGGCCAGTTTCGAATCCCTGGGAAGCGACGGCTCCTCGAATGCAGGCATCTGTGCCGAGGCATGGGCGACATTCGTGGCAAGGGCAACCAGTGCGTCGGGGGAGTAGCGTTGCGGCAACGCCGCAGGTTCTTGGTCATCGAAACGCAATTCGCCGAGCAGCGCTGAACCCTGCGACAAGGAAGTTGCCAGTGCGGACAGCTGCGATGCGTTTTCCTCGGGTGCCAGTTTGGCCAAAGCCTGGGCCTGGGATGCCAGATCCGCGAGCTTTGCTCCCTGTTCCCACATCGTGCGTTGATCGGCGCTGGCCTCGCTGACTTGTTCGGGCAGTCCGTGCTCGACCAGGGCACCATGAAAGAGCGTGCTGCCTATTCCCCACGTCACTCCCACGGCAACTGCGCCAGCCAAGGCCGGAGCAATCCAGCCCGGAGCACGGCGTGCTTGCCTGTCGGAGCGAGGGGAGGAATAAGGCGTTTTTTCAGTCATAGCGTTTCGATCATGCCATGATCAACACAGGCAATGAGGGCATTGGCGGTGCCGCGCGCCACGATGAATGGAAAATGGGCGTGAGTTCCTTCACCTGTGCCCGTTTGGATGTTCTCAATGAGCGGAACGCAATATAGGCTTAAAGGACAACATCGAATAGCGTGGGAGGATATCCATGACCGGAATGCCGGCCGATACCGAACAGGAAGCGCAGCGTCTGACTGCATTGCTCTCCAAAGACGTAGAATCCCACGGGCTTCTCTTAGAAGAAGTCACCTTGCGTCCCTCCGGCAAGCAAATGATCCTGCAGATCATCGTCGACAAAGCTGACGGGCATGAAACGCTGGATCTCGATGAACTTGGCGAAGTCACCACCACCATCTCCAATACCCTGGACAAGGACGCCGTCTATGCGAATGCGGCTCCATACGAACTCGAAGTCAGTTCCCCTGGACTCTCCCGACCGTTGACTGCCCAGCGCCACTGGATCCGCGCCATCAACCGCATGGTCAAGCTTTCACTGGCGGACGGCACGAAGCTCCGCGGACGCCTGCTAGAGGTCAACGAAAATGACGTGCTGGTTGCCGAGCACCGCGAGCCGGCCAAGAAGGGCATGAAGGTCAAGGTGCTCGAACCTGCGGCCCATGCATTTGAAAATATCCGCAAAGCAGTTGTCGATCCAGAACTGAACTTCGACGACGCGCTCTTGGACACTGTCGATACTGAAGATTTGGAGGGCTAAGCGTGGATATTGATATGAATGCGCTGCGCATCCTGGAAAAAGACCGCGACATCCCGATGGATGTCTTGATTCCAACCATCGAGTCGGCCCTGCTGCTGGCCTACAACAAGACCGAAGGCGCCATGCCTGGCGCTCGCGCGCATATTGAGCGCAGCAACGGCCATGTGGCGATCCTGGTGGAAGACCGCGATAACGCCGGCGTGCTGCTGGGCGAATTCGACGATACTCCTCACGGCTTCGGCCGCATTGCCGCTTCGACCGCACGCCAGGTGATCATGCAGCGCCTGCGGGAAGCAGAAGATGCGCAGGTCGTTGGCGAGTACGCGGCCCGTGTCGGCACCTTGATCTCCGGCGTCATCCAGCAGGGCTACTCCTCGCACATGGTGCAGGTCAAGCTCGGCGACTTGGAAGCGCTGCTGCCGCCGGTCGAGCAGTCGCCAGGCGAGAAGTACCAGCACGGCAACCGCCTGCGCGCCTACGTTGTCTCGGCCGAGCGCGGCAACAAGGGCCCGGCCATTACCCTGTCGCGCTCCCACCCGAACCTGGTTCGCCGGCTGTTCGAAATGGAAGTTCCGGAAATCGCTGACGGCACCGTCGCGGTCGAGGCGCTGGCCCGCGAAGCTGGCCACCGCACCAAGATCGCCGTGCGTGCAACCAAGGCCGGCGTCAACGCCAAGGGCGCCTGCATTGGCGAAATGGGAACCCGCGTGCGCGCTGTGATGAACGAGCTGAATGACGAAAAGATCGACATCGTCGATTACAACGAGGATCCAGCAAAATTCATCGCAGCGGCTCTGTCCCCGTCGAAAGTCATCTCGGTGGAGATCCTGGACGAAAGTGAACGCCGTGCCCGCGTGGTTGTCCCCGACTCCCAGCTCTCGCTGGCGATCGGCAAGGAAGGGCAGAATGCCCGCCTCGCAGCCAAGCTGACCGGTTGGCGCATCGACATCCTGGCCGCATCGGGCGGCAAGGAACCGCAGCTGTAAGCAGCTGCCGAAGAATTCCGGTTCAGCGTGCTGGACGCCTGGTTGCGTGTGAGCCGCATCTCATGCGCGCTATGGCGTCCAAACGCGCTAGACTAGTAGATGGCTCGTAATAACTTGGGAAGGTGGCGACGGCGCTCGCATGAAGCTGCATCAGCAACGCACGTGCATTGGCTGTCGAACCGTAACCAATAAGAACGAGCTGCTCCGTTGGGTCCTCAAAGACGGTGCACCGCTGCGTGCGGTGAATCTGGATCTGCAAGGTTCCGCTTTCGGGCGGGGCGCTTGGACCCACGGGACCGAAAAGTGTGTGCAGCAAGCAGTGCAGCGCCGAGCGTTCGCGCGGACCTTCAGATCCGCGGTAGACGATTCGCAGGTACTGCAGGAATTCACTGCATACGAAGATCAGTTGGCAGCAAGCCAGCTATCTGGCAAACATGATGAAAGCGGGTCAGAAATCTGATGGCAACCCGATGAGTCGGCAATGCTGAGCGCACAACGATGAATTATCAGTTCTGCGTGATCCACCGTGCGACGGAAGAATTTCACGAATTACACAGCTGATCTGCCAGACCGCTGATCCAAAGATTTATCTTTTGATACCGGGGTTTGAGCAGATCACATCGACACAGGAGAGATGTGGCTAAACCCCGCGTTCACGAGCTCGCCAAAGAGCTCGGAATCACTTCAAAAGAAGCACTAACCAAGTTGCAGGACATGGGCGAATTCGTTCGTTCCGCTTCCTCGACCGTTGAACCACCCGTAGCGCGCAAGCTGCGCGACGCATTCCCGGGTTCGAACGGTGCCGCCAAGCCAGCAGCAGCTGCGAAGCCAGCCGCCGCCAAGCCAGCGACCCCTGGAGCTCCAAAGCCGGCAGCTACCCCAGGTGGCTCGGCGCCGAAGCCAGGCGCCAAGCCGGCTCCGGCTCCTGCTGCACCAGCAGCACCTGCCGCTCCAACCGCGAAGGCAACCCCTGGCGCTCCATTGCCGGGTGCAGCCCCAGCACCGAAGCCAGGCGCCAAGCCGGCTCCAAAGCCAGGCGCTCCGCGCCCAGGCAACAACCCGTTCTCGTCCCAGCAGGGAATGCGCGGCGCTGAGTCCGGCGAACGCCGTGGCGGCGGCAGCCGCGAAGGCGGTCGTGCCCCACGTCCAGGCGCCCCACGTCCGGGCGGTCCACGTCCAGGCAACAACCCGTTCTCCTCGCAGCAGGGCATGCGCGGCGAAGGTGGCCAGGGCGGTCCTCGTCCGCCACGTGACGGCCAGCGCGGTCCACGTCCAGCTGGTGCTGGCGGTCCACGCCCGGCCCGCGACGGCCAGGGCGGCCCACGCCCGCCACGCGATGGCCAGCGCGGTCCACGTCCAGCCGGCGCAGGCGGCCCACGCCCAGCAGGCCAGGGCGCTCCACGCCCAGCTGGTGCAGGCGGTCCACGCCCAGGCGCCGGCACCACTGCAACTCCGCGCATGATGCCTAATCGCACCGATCGTCCAGCCCCAGCAGGCGGCGGACGTCCGGGTGCAGGTGCCGGCGGACGCGGTCGCCCAGGTGGCGGCGGCGGTGGCGGCACCGGTGGCGGCTTCCGCCCAGGCGCACCACGCGGCCGCGGTGGCGTTGGCGGCGCTTTCGGCAAGGGAGGCGCCGGTCGCGGCAAGCAGCGCAAGTCCAAGCGCGCAAAGCGCCAGGAATTGGAGCAGATGAGTGCTCCGTCATTGGGGGGCGTGAATGTTCCGCGCGGCACCGGTGACACCGAGATCCGTCTGCGCCGCGGCGCGTCGATCACCGATTTCGCTGACAAGATTGGCGCCAACCCGGCCGCGCTGGTGACCGTGCTGTTCCACCTCGGTGAAATGGCTACCGCAACCCAGTCGCTGGATGAGGCGACCTTCGAGGTGCTCGGTGAAGAGCTGGGCTACAAGGTGCTTGTCGTCTCCCCAGAGGACGAGGACAAGGAGCTGCTCGAAGGCTTCGGACTGGACCTGGAAGCCGAACTTGAGGCCGAAGGCGAAGACGTGCTCGAAGAGCGCGCCCCGGTCATCACCATCATGGGCCACGTCGACCACGGTAAGACCCGACTGCTGGATGCCATCCGCCAGTCGAACGTCATCGAGGGCGAGCACGGCGGCATCACCCAGCACATCGGTGCATACCAGATCAACCATGAGCACGAGGGCCGCCAGCGCGCGATGACCTTCATCGATACCCCGGGCCACGAGGCGTTCACCGCCATGCGTGCCCGCGGTGCCGAGGTCACCGACGTTGCAGTGCTGGTTGTCGCAGCGGACGACGGCGTCATGCCGCAGACCGTGGAAGCGCTGAACCACGCACAGGCTGCCGGCGTGCCGATCATCGTCGCAGTGAACAAGGTCGATAAGGAAGGCGCCAACCCTGACAAGGTCATGGGCCAGCTGACCGAGTACGGCCTGGTACCCGAGGAATACGGTGGCGACACCATGTTCGTGAAGGTTTCTGCACTGCAGAAGCAAGGTATCGAAGAGCTGCTGGACGCTGTCCTGCTGACCTCCGATGTCCTGGAACTGAAGGCGAACCCGGACAAGTCCGCTCGCGGCGTGGCTATCGAAGCGAACCTGGACAAGGGCCGCGGTTCGGTTGTCACCGTCCTGGTCCAGTCCGGTACCCTTTGCGTTGGCGACACCATGGTGGTGGGCACCGCCCACGGCCGTGTGCGTGCAATGTTCAACGAGAACGGCGAGAACCTCGACGTGGCACTGCCATCGCGTCCGGTACAGGTCCTGGGCATGTCCTCGGTTCCGCGTGCTGGCGACGGCTTCCTGATCACCGAAGACGAGCGCACCGCCCGCCAGATCGCTGACAAGCGCGAGACCGCAGAGCGCAATGCGTTGCTGGCCAAGCGCCGCAAGCGCATCACCTTGGAAGACTTCGACAAGGCTGTTGCCGATGGCAAGATCGATACCCTGAACCTGATCCTCAAGGGTGACGCTTCCGGTGCTGTCGAGGCACTGGAAGACTCGCTGATGAAGATCGAGGTAGGCGACGACGTGCAGCTGCGCGTGATCCACCGCGGTGTCGGTGCGATCACCCAGAACGACGTCAACCTGGCAACCGTGGACAACGCCATCATCATTGGCTTCAACGTCCGCCCAGCCGAGCGCGTGGCAGAACTGGCCGACAAGGAAGGCGTCGACATGCGCTTCTACTCGGTCATCTACTCCGCGATCGACGACATCGAAGCAGCGCTCAAGGGCATGCTCAAGCCGGAATACGAAGAAGTGGCCCTCGGTACCGCCGAGATCCGCCAGGTATTCCGCTCCTCGAAGTTCGGCAACATTGCCGGTTCGATCATCCGCTCGGGCACTATCAAGCGCAATTCCAAGGCCCGCCTGGTACGCGACGGCAACGTCGTGGGCGACAACCTGTCGATCGATTCGCTGCGCCGCGAGAAGGACGATGTCACCGAGGTCCGCGAGGGCTTCGAATGCGGTATCGGCCTGGGGTCGTTCAACGACATCAAGGAAGGCGACATCATCGAGACCTTCGAGATGCGCGAAAAGCCACGCGACTAATTGCCGACAGGCAATTAGCAGTGTGACTCACTGATTCGTGGGCGTTTGACCGATAAGCTTTGGTCAAGCGCCCACGAGTTTTGAACCATTAGGAGAAAACCATGGCTGATTCAGCCCGCGCCGCACGCCTGGCTAAGCGCGTACAGGTCCTCATGGCCCAGTCGCTGCGCAACGTCATCAAGGACGAGCGCATCGACAACGTCACCGTGACCGATGCCCGCGTCACCAACGACCTGCAGCACGCTACGGTGTACTACACCGTCTTTGGCGATGACGAGATGAAGAAGGACATCGCCGCCCTGCTGGAAAAGCGTGGCGGCGCCCTGCGCAAGGAATTGGGCCGGAACCTGACCATCCGCCTGACCCCGACGCTGGCCTTCGTCGCTGACGAGATTCCCGAGGGTGCCTCGCACCTGGAGGAACTGCTGGCCAAGGCCCGCGAGAAGGACGCTGAGGTCGCGGCCCTGCGCGAAGGCAAGGACTTCGCCGGAGACCAGGACCCATACAAGAAGGACGAGGACGCCGAAGAAGCCTAGGAGCTTCCCGGAATCCTTCCGCCCGGATGCAATGCTGGGGATCGCACCATGGTGCGATCCCCAGCATTTTTAATTCATGAGTTTCCGTCGCGGCAAGCCCTCCGGTGGATGCCGGTGATCAGCGGGCTATCCGGGCGCTGAGCAGGGTGCCCGAAGGCGTCAGGGCGTTGGCGGTGACCGCCACCCTGGTGCCGTCGATTGCCACATCAGAAGCCATCGGCACCGGCAGCACCGTCATGGACTCGCTGTGCCGGATGGCTCCCACGCCGCCACCGAAGAGCTCGGCCACGAACACCCGGCCGCGGTCATCGACCGCCACCCCGGTCGGGGCATTCAGCCCGGTGGCCACTAGCTGCGTGACCTTGCTGTGCAGGTTCATCCGGTAGACCTTGCCCTTCGACAGGCCCTCGCCCGGAACGCCGGGCAAGACGGCGTAGTAGAGCCACTGCTTGTGCACGGTGATGTCGGTAGGCACCGGCTGGGCCCAGTAATCCAGGCCCATCATGCACTCCGGAACGGCCAAGCCCATTTCCCCGGCCAAAGCCGCTACTTGCTCGGCGATCTTGATCGGCTCAGCCGGCAACGTCTTCAGCAGGGTGACCGTGCCGTCGGCTGCGACGTGGTAGAGGGCGTTGCCTCCGGCATCGCCCACGTACAGGCCGTTGGCGGCCGGAACGCTGGAGTACGGGTGCGAGTACACCTCGCCATGCGTCTGGAGGTACGGGGCCTGGGCCAGGCATTCGGGTGAGGCGTCACGTACGCCGTAGAGCGTCTGGCCATCCGGGTCGTGGGCCACCTCGTATTCGAACAGGTCCGCAAAGGTACGGGTGGATCCCTGGGCATCAATGGCCTTGACCAGTGCGGGCCCTTCGGCTTGCGGATCTTCATCCGTGCCGGCGAGGTTCTCGAAGTAATAGGTGTTGCCACGGTCATGCGAGACGCCCGCGATTTCCTTGCCGGGAGCCGATACCAAGACCTGGCGGGTGCCATCAGTTGAGATGGATGACAGGATTCCGCCGAAGGCCTCGGCGACAAGGTACGAGCCTTCGGGACCGAAAGCCACCTTGAGCGGACCGACGAGTCCCTCGGCAACGGACTGCACCGAATCAATGGACGGCTTGCTGTGCTCGGACGCACCGGCAGCGTGGGCCGGGGCAGCGACGAGCGGCACGGCAAGTAGCGATCCCGCCGCGAGGGCAGCGAGAACTCGGGATTTCATGGGAGATTCTCCTGGGAGTGCGAGTGAGCCGCGACCAGATGACGGCCGCGAAGAAGACGCAGACTTGAACCCGCTGAGTACCAGATGCTTCCAGAACCATGGCACGAGCCTGCTGAATCCGTGGAACACGGTCCTGGCGGCATCCCCCATGGATGTCGAGCCCAGCGGTGGCGCGTGGCAATGCGCTCATATGAATCGAACTCTAGGCCGGGGCACAGGGGTGGTCAAGGGTCCGTCGAGACTCATTTTAAAGTGCTCGCGAACCCCGAGCGGCAGCTGGCCGTTCTGATGCTCTGGACCGGTGTGATGTGCTGGCTGACTCGTGCCGGGAGCACTCATGGAACCGTGCGGGCCCATAGACCCGGTCCGAGTTCGTGGGATAGCGTAGCCATCACCAGCATAAGCCGAAACAGGGGTCCCGAGAATGCCAGAATTCATCACCGTGCTCAGTGCCACCGGCGGGAACAACGTCGGAATTGTCGTTCCAGATGACGTCGTTGCCGGATTCGGCCGTGGCAAGCGCGTTCCTGTCTTGGTAACCATTGACGGGGGATATAGCTACCGGAACACCATTTCATCGATGCGTGGCCAGCTCCTGATTTCCTTCAACGCTGAAACCCGCGCTGCCACGGGCAAGGGCGCAGGCGATGAGATCAGCGTGAAACTCGAATTGGATGAAGAGCCGCGGACCGTCGAAATTCCCGAGCCACTGGCCGTGCTGCTCTCCGCCGAGCCGCAGCTCCTTGAAGCGTGGAACAAGCTGTCCTACAGCAAGCAACGAGGCCATGTGGAGCCCATCGTGGCTGCCCGCGGCGAAGACACCAGGACGCGCCGGGTCGAGAAAGCTATCAAGGCGCTGCGCGACGAATAGGGTGCTGGTGAGCAAGGCTACTGCACGGTGAACTGCAGACGCTGCCAACCACTGGCGCCATTGGGCACAGGGTTGGCTTTCTCGCGGGTCTGCATCTTGCCCTGCGCATCATAGGCTCGCACCGACGCCGCATGCATGCCCGGTGCCGCGTCCTTCCACACGAAGCGCCACTGCCGCCATGTATCCAGCGACGCTTCGGCGGCCAGCTGCGCATCCTCCCAGGGGCCGTCATCGATCTGCACCTGCACGCGTGAAATGCCCCGGGTCTGCGCCCAAGCAGTTCCGCCCAAGACAACTTCCCCTGCAGGGACCTCGGCGAAGGGCCGAGGCGTGTCGATGCGGGAGGACATCTTGATGGGACCGCGTTCAGACCAGCCGCGGGTAGTCCAATAGGCGGCCTTGTCCTCGAAACGCGTCACCTCCAAATCAATCACCCATTTGGTGGCCGAGACATAGCCGTAGAGGCCGGGAACCACCATGCGCACGGGGAATCCGTGGTCGAAGGGCAGCGGCTCGCCGTTCATGCCGATAGCCAGCAAGGCCATCCGGTCATCGGTCAGCGCTTGTAGCGGTGTGGAAGCGCTGAAACCGTCATGAGAAGTCGAAAGCACCATATCGGCGCCGGCCTGGGGAACCGCGCGCTCCAGCACCTTGCGCAGCGGGTAGCCCAGCCACTTCGCGTTGCCTACCAGATCTCCTCCGACAGGATTCGATACGCAGGTCAGGGTCAGATACGTTTCCACGAGTTCCTCGCCCAGCAGCTCGTCGAAGCCGATGGTGAATTCATTCTCCACCATGCCGTGCACGCGCAAGGACCACTGGTTCGGGTCGATCTGCGGCACCGACAGCGCGGTGTCGATGCGGTAGAAATCCTGGTTGGGAGTAACGAAGCGGGGCATATTCGCCTCCTCTATTTGCACTCCTTCGGGCAGGGCCTTGGCCTTCGTCCGGGCCGCTGGCAGGCGCAGGGCGTTGCGGGCGGCGACAGCCATATTGCGTGTAGCGGAGACGGAGGTGGACACCGCGGTGGCCAGTGCCGCGGCCGCCAAGGACAGGACCGCGCCGCGCAAGAATATTCTGCGGCTTGGGCCGGCAGCTGCCGTGCCCTGGCCGGGTTCGGGGACGGTGGCTGTAGCCAGCCGGGCCAGCCAATGAAGAGCTCCGATGCCGGCGACTGCGCCCAGCACCGTAGGGACAACATCCAGCAGGCTGGTGGACGCGCGGGCGGCCACAGCGCTGGCAAGCACCAGCGCCAAAGCAATGATGGCGGTGCAGGCCAACGCGAAACTCCGCTTGGCCAGCAGGCCGATCAGGGCAGAGAGCACCGCTGCCGCCACGCCGATGGAAATGAACAGCGCCAGCTTGTCATTGGTCCCGAAGGTGGCGATGGCGAAGTCCTTGAGCCATGGAGGCGTCAAGTCGATGATGGCAGACCCCAGTGCGAAAAACGGCGAGGAAGCACTCTTGAAAAATGCCGAGGCCAACTGGGCGACGGCAAACATGAGCGCTGCCGAACATATTCCGGCTACCGCGTGGAAAACGTAAACCCTGCTGCCGCGCTTGTTCTTGAAGCCCACTGCCACTCACCTCATGCGTTTCGTTCCATGTTCCCCTCCCTAATGCGGGGGAACAACCACTCACAGTGTTTTCGGAACGGGACGCACAGCAGATTGGAACCGGCTACAAGATTTTCTGCGATCTCATAGCGACTGCAGCATGATGGGATCCGTCGTCGGGGCGGGGGAGCCGGTGGCCGGCTCGACGGTGATCCCGAAATGAGTGATCCCCTGCATCGGATCGGAAACCATGATCATGCCGTTGGCATCGCTGCCCGTGAGCATTCCTGCCGGGACTGCGCCGTCGGCGGAAATCAGCCACAGCTCGTACCCTTTGTCGCTGGACAGCTCCGGCATGCCCGAGGTGGAAACCGCCATCAGTCCTTCGGCCGCGGAATAGGACAGCGTGATCGTTGCCCCGTCATCCAAGGTCTGCGTCTTGGACTTGGCATCGGGAGCCCCCAGGATCCGGGCGAGCTCTTCCTGATGTTCGGCCATGGCTGCCATTTTGCTTTCCAGCTCGCGCTGCTCGGAATTCTGCTGGATGGCCAAGCCGCCCAACGCCGCCGCTGCCAGTAGCAGGACGCCGGCGGCCAAGGCGAAGAAGCGCTGGTTGCCGCGCGGTGCCCCGGGCTGCGACGCCGGGGGCGTAGCCGGGGTATCGGATTCACGTTCCGCACCAGCCGTGGAGCCACTGGCGGGGGAGCTGCCCGAGGCAGGCTCCTGGTCCTGGACGGGCGGCAGCTGCTCGGTGGCGCGGATAGCTGCCATGACATCGTTCTTGAGCCGTGCTGGGGGAGCAACCGGCTGCGCTGCCAAGCCGAGCAGTCCAGCAGTTTCCTGCAAGGCATCCAGCTCGTGGCGGGCCTGGGCGGCATCTGAGTCCTGGTGCGCGAGCTTGCCGCGGTCCTCGTCTCCCAGAGCTTCCAGGGCGAAGCTGTCGGTCCGCTCGTTCTCATGCTTTTCCATTACGCCACTCCCATCAGTTCTCGAAGCTTGCCCATGCCATCGCGTATTCGCGTTTTAGCGGTTCCCACCGGTACTTTCAGCAGCTCAGCGACTTCCAGGTGGGTGTATCCGCCGAAGTAGGCCAGCTGTATGGCTTCGCGTTGCGGTGCGCTGAGCTGTTGCAGTGCCCGGGCAACGCGTACGGTCTCGTCGTGCAAGATGGCGTTCTCTTCCACGTCTTCGTAGCTGTCCTGGAATTCCTTGATTCCAATGCGCAGATCCCGGGCTTGGCTCGCTTGGCTGGAGCGCACCCGGTCCACGGCTCGGCGGTGGGCTATGGTCAGCAGCCAGGATGCAGCGGTTCCGCGGGACGGATCGAAGCGCTTGGCCTGCTGCCACGCTTCGACGAATACTTCCTGGGTGACCTCTTCGCTCTGCGCCTGGTCGCGAAGCACCCGCAGCACGAGGCCGAAGACCCGCGATGCCATGGCATCATAGAGCGATTCGAAGGCAGATTCGGCCCCCAGCGCGACCTGCCGCAACAAGTCGTCTGGCGTTTGCACGGAATCGTCTTCTATGGCGTCGAGTCTATTGGAACTCATGAATCCTAGAGTCTCATGCATTTGTGCCTCAGCGGCGCTCTGCGGTGGCGTGGCGTTCGGGAAATAGCTGGGCTGAGGGAACCACGTTCCCGCAGCACCGGCGAAGGTGGTGCATGGAAGGTATTCCACGCACCACCTCCATGCCGGCGGACCTGCTGTTTCCGGGGGTGCTACTTCTTGGCCGGCGGCATCAGGACGGTGTCCACCAGGTACACGGTCGCGTTGGCGGTTTGCACGCCGCCGCAGATGACCGAGGCCCCGTTGACTTCCAGATCATCACCGCTGCCGGTGACTTCAAGATCCTCGCCCTGGACCGTTTTGTGGGTTCCGGGAAGATCAGCCGGTGCGATCTGGCCGGAAACCACATGGTAGGTCAGCACGCTGGTCAGGGTGTCGGCGTCCTTGGCCACTGCTGCCAAGTCATCCTTCGGAATCTCGGCGAAGGCGTCATCCACCGGTGCGAAGACGGTGAATTCGCCGCCGTTGAGCGTATCGACCAGGTCCACGTCCGGGTTCAGCTCACCGGATACCGCCGAGGTCAGCGTGGTCAGCAGCGGGTTATTCGAGGCGGCGACGGCTACTGGATCCTGCGCCATGCCTTCTACCGAGCCATCACCGGTCGGGACTGCTTCGGCGTAGGCTGCGCAGCCTGGGCCAACGAGATTTCCGGCTGGATCCATGGCCGACTCGCTGGCCATCGGAGAGCTGCTTTCCGAAGCGGAAGCGGTGGGCGATTCCATGGTTTCCGAACCTGTCGAGCAGGCGCTCAGTCCCATGGCGGCGACTGCGATGAGCCCGAAGA
This sequence comes from Glutamicibacter sp. ZJUTW, assembly GCF_008370855.1. Taxonomy (NCBI): domain Bacteria; kingdom Bacillati; phylum Actinomycetota; class Actinomycetes; order Micrococcales; family Micrococcaceae; genus Glutamicibacter; species Glutamicibacter sp. ZJUTW. Next base: position 1,070,673 of record NZ_CP043624.1, read on the forward strand.
CTCCAGCGGCTTTGCTGTATGTGCGCTTCATGATTTTCTCCTTGCTTCGCCGCGACTATTGTCGTCGGTTCCTTTCCTGTCCGTGCGGAGCAGGCTGTCATGGAGCATTCGGTGCCGGATGCCTGGCGGATTGGAATCCCGTCAAAATAATTTTCCAGTCCCTCTGTGACGCGGCGTCCGGGCGGGTCTGCAGCCACGCTATCGGAGGGGGATTGGTCCGCACGTGGGATCTGCCACGCTTGGAACCCGCGGCAGGCTTATTCTCTGCACAGCCCATATACTGGAAGGCGTGAGTAAAGCCGGGCAGAACACGCAAGAGCAGGCATCAGGCCTCGTATTAGTCGACAAAGACCAGGGAATGACCTCCCATGACGTGGTGGGCCGCATCCGCCGACTCGCTGGGACCAGGAAAGTCGGCCATGCCGGCACCCTGGACCCGATGGCCACCGGCGTGCTGGTGATCGGCGTGAACAAGGCAACCCGCTTGCTGACTTACATCGTGGGCCACGACAAGACCTACACCGCCACCATCCGCCTGGGGCAGAACACCGTCACCGACGATGCCGAAGGCGAGATCATTTCCGAACGCATCGCAGCAGCTGTCAGCGACGAGGACATCGAACGCGAGGTGGCCCGGCTGCGCGGCGACATCCAGCAGACCCCGAGCTCGGTCTCGGCCATCAAGGTCGATGGCAAGCGTTCCTACGCCCGCGTGCGCGCCGGCGAACAGGTGGAGCTCAAGGCCCGTCCGGTGACCATTTCGCGTTTCGAGATCCACGAGGTGCGCCGCGAAAACGGCGGCAAGATCCTCGACGTTGACGTCACCGTCTCCTGCTCATCCGGAACCTACATCCGTGCGCTGGCCCGCGATCTGGGCGAAGCATTGAACGTGGGCGGGCATCTCACCGCGCTGCGCCGTACCGAGGTGGGCCCGTACAAGATCGAGCTCACCCGCACCTTGGAGCAGCTGGCCCAGGAATTCGAGATCCTCCCCATTGAAAAGGCTGCCGCGGCGCTGTTCCCCAACCGCACGGTCAGCGTCGACGAAGCAGTCGAGCTGTCGTTCGGCCGCACCATCCCCGCCTCGCACTTGAGCATGGACATCGCCGAAGGTCAGACCGTTGCCGCGTTCGCGCCCAACGGCGTGCTCGTCGCGTTGCTGGAAGACAAGGGCGACAAGGCCCGTACCGCCTTGGTCTTCACCGCCAAGTAATCCCGAAAGGACCTGGCTTGATTGCCCTGAATGGATTCTTCATCGCCGGCGCGGTGGTCTGTGCGCTGGCGTTTCTGGTGGCAGTGATTGCAACAGCAATTCGCAAGCACCCGGATGACTGGGCGCTGATCGGCGCGGTGGCCACCGAGCTGTTCCTGATTGCCTACGGCATTGCGGCGGTGATCCGCCAGGCTGGCGGCAACGCGGTGCAGGGGGACCCGGTGGAATTCTGGGGCTACTTCATCACGGCGCTGATCATGCCGCCGATCGCCTTCTTCTGGGCCATCAGCGAGAAGAGCCGCTGGTCCAACGCCGTGCTGGCCGCGTCAGCCGCGGTCACTTTCGTTATGGTGTTCCGCATGGAACAGATCTGGCAGTAGGAGTACCCCATGGGTGAAAAGCAGCGCAACTCGCGCATCATGCAGGCCGCCGAGGCCCGCAGCGCCAACAAGGCCCCCAAGCCGAGCCGGTCCACCGGCCTGGGCCGCGTGATCATTGCCGTCTACGGCATCCTCGCTCTTGCGGCGACGGTCCGCGCGGTCTACCAGATCATGAGCAAATTCGACGAGGCTCCGATCGCGTACAGCCTGTCGCTGGTTTCCGGCCTGATCTACATCCTGGCCACGTTCTCGCTGTCCTCGGCCAAGCGTGGCGCCTGGCTGGTCTCGCTGTATGCGGTAGCCATTGAATTGGTGGGCGTGATCGTCGTGGGAATCCTGTCGCTGACCCACCCCGAAGAATTCGCGCATCCATCGGTGTGGAGCGGTTTTGGCGAAGGGTACGGATACGTTCCGCTGGTTCTGCCGCTCATCGGATTGTGGTGGCTGTACCGTAACCGTAATGAGCGTCACGTCTAAAGACGTGCAAGAATTACCTCGGTGGGTTTTCCATCCACCGCAGCAGAATTTCTGAAGGAGCAAAGTGCACTATTGGAAGGGCTTGGATGCCGTCCCCGCGGATATGGCGCCCACTGTCGTGACCATTGGCAACTTTGACGGTGTCCACCTGGGCCACTGCGAAGTGCTGGATGCAGCTGTCACACAGGCCAAAGCGCGCTCTGCACAATCGGTGGCAATCACTTTCGACCCGCACCCGGCGCTGGTGCACCGTCCCGAGAGTGCTCCTGAATTGATCATGGGCATCGCCGACCGCATCGACACCCTGGCTAGCGTTGGCCTGGACGCCACGCTGATGATCCACTACACCCTGGAATTTGCGGATCAAAGCGCTGAAGAGTTCGTCCGTTCCATCATCGTGGAGAAGCTGAACGCCGTAGCCGTCGTTGTCGGGCACGATGTGCGGTTCGGCCGCGGCAATTCCGGAGACTTCGGCTACATGCAGGAGCTGGGAGCCAAATACGGTTTCGAGGTCATCGGCGTTGAAGACGTGGGGGATAAGCGGCGCTTGTCTTCGACCTGGGTGCGCGAGGAACTGGCGGCTGGCAACGTTGAGGCCGCCGCCGCGATCCTCGGCCGGCCGCATCGCATGCGCGGCGAAGTAGTGCATGGCCACGCCCGCGGACGCGAGCTGGGATTCCCCACCGCAAATCTGGATCCCGAAGCCACCGGGATCATCCCTGCCGATGGCGTGTATGCCGGCTGGGTCATTGATGAGGCCGAGGTGCGTTGGCCGGCGGCAATTTCCGTTGGCTCGAACCCGACCTTCGATGGTGTCTCCCGCGTGGTCGAGGCGCATGTGATCGACCGTCCCGAAGAAGGGGTGGAAGATTTCGACCTGTATGGCCAGCAGATTGTCGTCGAGTTCATTTCCCATCTGCGTCCGATGGTCGCCTACCGCGGCATCGAAGCCTTGATTGAGCAGATGACCGAGGATGTCGACCAGGCCCGTGCGGTACTGGCTGCCGAACGCCACTAGGAATCATGGCTGAAATACCTTCGTTGCCGCAACGCGCCTTCGTTGTGGGAGCACAGCGCCGCGAAGAATTGGCATCGGCGTTCCAGTCGGATGCCGAAAGCTATGACAAGATCCGTCCTTCCTATCCCCAGGAAGCGCTGGATTTCACGTTGCAGAACCGACCGGCAACTGCGGTGGATATCGGTTGCGGTTCGGGGATCTTCACCGAGCAACTGGTTTCTGCAGGCTTGGAAGTCACCGCCGTAGATCCGTCCGCGGACATGCTCTCGGTCCTATCCAAGCGCTTGCCGCAGATCGAGGTGGTCTGCGCCACGGGCGAAGCCACCGGCTTGGACGCTGGCAGTGCCGACCTGGTGACCTACGCGCAGGCATGGCATTGGGTTGACCACCCGCAAGCCAGTGCCGAAGCGGCGCGCTTGCTGCGTAACGGCGGTTGGCTGACGTTGCTGTGGAACCAGCTGGATGTCACCGTTCCCTGGGTGCACCGCTTGGCACGGATCATGCATGCAGGCGACGTGCACCGGCCCGAGCTGGAGCCGCCGTTGGGACCGCAGTTCCAGAAGCCGGAGCATGGCATCTGGCATTGGTCCATGGAGCTGGACTTCCACGAGATTATCGAGCTGACCAAATCACGCAGCTACTACCGCAAGTCCTCGGACACCACGCGGGCCAAGGTCGAAGCGAACCTGGCATGGTACTGGCATGAGCATTTGGGGCATGAGCCAGATAAGAAGGTGCAGGTGCCGTATCTCACCCATGCTTGGAGGTCCCGCCGGCGTCCCCGTCGGTGATATGATTGACGATGGTTCTCGCTGCAGTCCGCGGTTGCGAGTTTCCCCTGTGAATGCCTCGGCGTTCGCACTGACTTATGAACGCGGTCCAACTCTAGGAGTTTGTTATGGCTTTGGATGCCACTATCAAGAACGAAATCATCAAGGCTTACGCTACCCACGAGGGTGACACCGGTTCGCCTGAGGTTCAGATTGCCGTCATGTCCCGCCGTATTTCGGACCTGACCGAGCACCTGAAAATGCACAAGCATGACCACCACACCCGCCGTGGCCTGATGGCTCTGGTTGGTCGCCGTCGTCGTATGCTCGGCTACCTGAAGAACACCGACATCGAGCGTTACCGTTCGCTGATCGAGCGTTTGGGCCTGCGCAAGTAGTCCTTGGCTTCAGAGCAAGAAAATCCCCGCCTCCATTCCAGGAGGCGGGGATTTTTCTTGCCTGGCAGGGGAAGATCCGCTTAGCCGCGGTTGGGGGCGATCCCTTTCCGTGCTGCTCCAGGCTGAACCGCGTCGCCGCTTACTCTGCCTTGGCCTCAGTTTCAGCTTCGGCTGCCGCGGCCTCTTCGGCCTTTTCCTGATGGATCACCTCGGCCAAGAGCTTTTCCATCTCTTTCGCGACCCCGGCTGCGGACGCCGGGTTCTGCCCGGTCACCAGTCGTTCGGAGACTTGTACATTTTCTTCGAAGTTATCGGCGGCGATATGCGTAGCGCCTTGCTCGGTGAGCTTGTCTGCGAGGAAGAATGGAATGATCTTGTCCTTGCCGACGGCCACTTCTTCGTCGTTGGTGAACGCTGCAACGGTCTTGCCGCTCAGGAGCTTCAGGCCATGATGCAACTCGACATCCAGCAGTCCAGCTGGTCCGTGGCAGACGGCGCCGACGACGCCACCCTTGTTGTAGATGTCGCTGACCACCTTCTGCAGGCCAGCATTGCCTGCGAAGTCCCACATGGTGCCGTGGCCACCCACGAGATACACCGCGTCGTACTGCGCAGGATCCACCACCTCGACACGTGCCGTGTTGTACAAGCCGGCACGGGTTGTCTCGTCTTGGGTGAATTGCACCTGGATCGGGTCATCCTGGTCCACCGTGTCGCGCGGGGGCTGTCCGCCCTTGATGGACGCAAAGTCGACGAAGTGCCCGGAATCCCGGAACACCTTCCATGGGTGCGCGGCCTCGGCGACGTTGTAACCGGTAGGCTCCTTGTCCTCGCCGATTTCGGAAACGCTGGTCAGGACCATGAGGATTTTCTTCAAGGTGTGCTCCTTTCGCATTCGTCCTTCCACCCTTGTACAACCTGCAGGCTGTCGCAAGGGGGACGCACAAGTTGCCAGCATGTTGTGCGGAACCATGCACCAAGATGTGAGCTAGCGGAACCTTCCCTGGCCTGCAATTCCATGTGACGTTGGCGTGCAATGACAACGAATCCTGCGCGCAAAGCCAACACCCCAGGTGCGGACTTTGCCAGAATGAATGCACCCGCCGGGCGGCCGCCCGCCTTGCTTCCAGAAGGTTGCACAGGCCATCCGCCACGGGTCCCTGTCGAAAGGAATGCATTCGTGAACACAGTCCCTGACCTGATTATTTTCAACGGCACCATTCATACGCTGGATCCGCGAGACAGCATCGCCACAGCGATGGCGGTCAGCGAAGGAAAAATCGTTGCGCTTGGCGATGATGCCCTGGAGCTGCGCGGGGAAGAAACGGAGATGATCGATCTGGGCGGGTCCGCGATCATGCCCGGGCTGATGGATGTGCACAACCATCACATGATTGCCGGGCAGATGGACCTGTTCGAGCTCAACGTGCCGCCGACGCTCACCCTCGATGGGTTCCTGGAAGCCGTAGCGGCATGGTCGCAGAAGCTGGACGCGGACCAGTGGGTTATCGGCGGCAGCTGGGGCTCGAGCCTGTTCAGCGAGCTCAACACACCCCAGGCGCTGGAGCGGCTGGATGAGGCCACCGGTGGACGGCCGGCCTTGTTCAAGGACGATGCAAAGCACAACCGGTGGGCGAACAGCCGCGCAATGGAATTTGCTGGCATCACCGATGCGACCGTTGACCCCGACGGCGGGAAAATCATGCGGGATGCCGAAGGGCGTGCCACCGGTGTGCTGCTTGAAGCCGCCGGAGTCATTGTCGAGCAGGCACGCGAGAGCTTGAGCCCGACACCGACCTCGCAAGTGGCCGAAGCCGCTGCACGAGGCATGGAAATACTGCATTCCTACGGCATCACCGGATTCCAGGATGCCGCCGCCTCCTTGCAGCTCATGCAGGCATTGAAAGAATTGGACAATGCGGGGAACCTGCACGCCTGGGTGGTCACCAGCATGCAGGCCAACGACTTCATTTTCGGAACCCATCCGCTGGGCGAGGGGATCATTGCGCAGCGTGAGCCAACCAGGTCCGCCCACCACCGTCCGGATTTCATCAAGATCTTCCTCGACGGCGTCCCTCCGGCCGGTACCGGAGCCTTCATCGAACCGTATCTGGAGGGCGTGGGTTTCCCGGAATGCCATTGCGGCAGCACGACCATGCCGCCAGAAGAACTCGAAGGCTGGCTGATGAGCACAGCAGTGCGGGGCATTTCAGCAAAGATCCACTGCACCGGCGATGCCTCGGTGCGACTGGTCCTGGACACTATCCAGAAGGTGCGCGAGGCTGGCTTAAGCGAGCCGAAGTACCATATCGCCCATGGCCAGTTCATTCACCCGGACGACCTGCCGCGCTTTGCAGAATTGGAAGTCACCGCGGACATCTCGCCGTCATTGTGGTTCCCGGGGGTGATCGCCGAAGCGATGAAACTGGTCCTTCCCGCCGAACGGGCATCCAGGATGCACCCGAACAAGACCTTGCTGGCCAGCGGGGCGCTGGTTGCCGGAGGCTCGGACTGGCCGGTGAGCGTCTCTCCGAATGCCTGGGAGGGAATCTACGGGTTGATCACCCGCAAGGATCCTACCGGGTCGTTCCCCGGAACCCTCTGGGAAGAGGAAGCGGCGACCTTGGCTGATGCCTTGCGCATCTACACGATCAATTGCGCCAAGGCCATGGGGCTGGAGGAACTGACCGGATCGCTGGAAGTAGGCAAATCCGCCGACTTCATCATGCTCTCGGCGGACCCGTTCGAAGTGGCCCTCGACCAGTTGCCGCTGATCACTGCGCAGCAAACCTGGTTCAGCGGGCAGAAAGTCTATGACCGTCTTGAATCCTTGAGCGTGCCGGTGAGCTAGACGCAGGCCCGGTAAGCTGAAAGCCGCCCAGACGCCAAGAGCCCCAGCTGGTGTCCATGATCCTTTCCGGATCATGGACACCAGCTGGGGTCGAGCGAGTTTTGCCGCTTGTTGTGGAGGCTAGACAGCCAGCTTCCGGCGGATGAAGCCCGATGCCTGGTCAACCACGATGATCAAGAGCAGGACGATGATGATATGCGTGAGCATCGTATCGAACTGGAAGGACTTGATCGCCTGGTTGATGAGCAGGCCGATGCCGCCGGCGCCGACCAGGCCCAGAACCAGCGAGGAACGGACATTCACATCGAAGCGGTACAGCAGCAGGCCAACGAACTGCGGGATGACCAGTGGCAATGATCCATGAGCCAGCTGCTGCAGTCGTGATGCGCCGGTGGTGGACAGTGCCTCTTGCGGACCCTGATCGGTTTCTTCCAGGGATTCGGCCCAGAGCTTTCCCATCACGCCGGTGTTGTGGCAGATCAACGCCAGCACACCGGCGAACGGACCCAGGCCCACCGCGGTGACGAAGATCAGTGCGAAGACGATATCGGGTACTGCACGGAAGAACGACAGGATGCTGCGTGCGGTTTGGTAGGCCAGCGGATGCGGCGTCGTTGTCCGGCAGGCCAGCACGGCGAGCACCAGGGCCGTGGGAATGGAGAGGGTGGTGCCCAGCAGGCCGATCCACAAGGTGACCAGCGTTGCCTCCAAGCCAGGTCGGATGACTTTGTCCCAGCTCAGATCCGGCGGGAATGCATCGCTGATGAAGCGTGCCATACCGCGCCAGCCTTCCACGAGCAGCGCCGGATCGAAGTCAGTTCCGGTGATGGCCAAGTAGTGAAGGACGGCAATCACGGCAATTCCGGTTGCCCAGAGGGTGCGGCGGGTCGTCTTGTGCGGATCCTTGGGCAGTGCCGGTGCCGTCTTTGCCGCGGCCTTGTGCGAAGTTCGTTCCACTGCCTGCTCCTTGACGCGGCTTGGGGTATGGAGGCTCATGCTGCAATCCTTTCGGGGGAGTAGAGAACATCCAGGAAGTCGGTGCTGAGGTTCTGTACGGGGCCGTCGAAGGCGATGCGCCCGTGCAGCAGCCCGATGGCGCGGTCTGCGTACCTCTGGGCAAGCACTGGCTGGTGCAATACCGCTGCCACAGCGAGGTTTTCTTCGTGCGCCAGGGTAGCGAGCAATTCCATGATGTTCTCGGCCGCATGCGGGTCCAGCGCGGAAACCGGCTCATCGGCAAGCAGCACCGAGGCACGCTGGCACAGTGCCCGGGCGACGGCTACACGCTGCTGCTGTCCGCCAGATAGGCGTCCGACCTTGTCCAGTGCCCGGTCAGCCATGCCAACCCGGTCCAGGCAGGCCATCGCTTCTTGGCGCAGTTCTCGCGAAAAGAACGCGGGGGAGAGCGATCCCAGGCCGGAGACGCGGGACAGGGCACCGGCGCAGACGTTGTCCAATGCCGTGCGGCGGGGCACCAGGTGGATCTTCTGGAACACCATGGCTGCCCGGGATCGCGCACGGGCCAGGTCGCGGCCATGCAGATCAGCGAGGTGGACGCCATCCAATTCGATGCTTCCAGTGTCCGGATTGGTTAAACCGGCGACGCACTTGAGGGTGGTGGATTTTCCGGAGCCATTGGCACCCAGGAACGCCACGAGCTCGCCGCGGTTGACGGAGAAATCGACGTCATCAAGCACGCGGCGCTGGTTGAAGGTCTTGGCCAGGGACTTCACCGAGAGGGCTGGGCCGGTATTCAGCGTAGTGTTCATCGCTAGATGTCATCCTCGGTGAGACCCATTTTGGATGCCAGGTCGAACAGTGGTGCGTAGGTCTCCTTGGTGACTTCCAACAGCGGGCCTGGAGGGGAGACATCCAGGAAGGCACCGACCTGTGCGATGTCTTCCTTGGGCAGGTTCAGCAGCGCGTCCTTGACGGCCTTCTTCAATTCAGGGTCGGCATCTGCGCTGATGGTGATCGGGTCATTTGGGATGGGGTCCGACGTCCAGATCTGGCGGTAGTCCTCCGGGTTGTAGGTGCCTTCTTCTTCGGCGACTGCCTGGGTCTGCGAGTTGAGCTGGGCTGCGTCGACGGTTCCGTTGGTCAGGGCGAGCAGTGCTTCGGGATGGCCACCTGCATAGTTCAAGTTGACCTCCGACTCGGGAATGCCAGCAGTCTTCAGCGCGTAGCGCGGCAGGACATCTCCGGATGTCGAGCCGACGCCGCCCAACGCGAAGTCCTTTCCGCGCAGATCCTCGAGGGTCTTGATCTCTGAATCCTTGGCCACCCAGATGCCGCCGGTGTAGGTGCTCAGTTCGCCTTCGGAGGTGCCGAAGGATACAAGCGGTTCAGCTCCAGCCTGCTGGCTGGCGAACACGTATCCCACGGGGCCGAATTGGCCCAGGTCCAGTTTTCCATTGCGCATTGCCAGTACTTCTGCGGCGTAGTCCTCGACAACTTGCACCTCGACTTCGCAGCCGAGCTCGCGTTCCAATGCGTCGGCGAGCACGCCGTAGGCAGGTTCCAGCTTGGCAGGGGCCTCATAAGGCTCGATGCCGAAATTGATCGGGCCGTCGGCGCAGAACGCCGGGGTCTCGGAATTGGCCTGCCCATCTGCCTGGGCGGACCCGCAGGCGGTGAGGGCCAGCAGGCCCAGCGAGACGGCAGAGAATTTGATCATCGGGGAGATCTTCATGGTTTGCTCCAAGTGTTCTGTTGCTGCGTTAGGCGGTGATTGGGGAAGCAGTCGCCGGGAGGGCGATTTCGTTGACGTTCTTATCGGCCAGGCCGAAGGACAGGGTCATGCCGACACCGGCGGTGACGGAGACGATGGTGATGGCGTCGGCAACATTGCGGACCAGCAAGGGGCCGATAGCGCTGGACGCGTAGATTCCTTGCCAGCGTTCAAGCACTTTCAGCTCGGTGCCACGCAGGTAGCCGCCGATAGCCGAGTGCAGGGTCTGCGAGGTGGATTCCTTGAGGAAGGGAGTTTGGGTTGCGGCGTAGCTGTGGGAATCTCCCAGGAGCAGGGTGCCGTCGGGCCGTTGGGTGAACATGACGTTCGCCTGGATGTCCAGCAGCTCGGGGTGTTCGGCGAGGACTTCAGCCTGAAGGGCCTTGGCTGCCGGCACCTCGGTGAAGGCTTCGTAGCGCAGCATGGAGGTGGCAGTAAGCACTGCAGGCTTCAGCTCCAGGTCCTCGGATGCTTCTGCGCGGAGCATCTGCAGTGCACAGCGGGTGATCTGGTGCTCTTGCGCGACCTGCGGGAAGAGGTAGTCCACGTCGTGCCCGACGCAGATGAAGACCTGGTCGGCCTCGAAGCTGCCGCGATTGGTTTGCACGCTGGCCCGGCGTTGCTTGCCGGCACCGAACCCCAAGGCGCTGGTGTTGAACTGGACGCTGCCAGCAACGTGGGCATCAACCCACTGGGCCAGCTTGGCTACCGTGGTGCGCGGATCGACCCGGAGATCATCACGCAGGAACGCTCCGCCGAGGATGCCTTCTGCGCCTTCGCGTCCGAGCTGTTCGGCGACGTCCTGCGCGTTGAGCATTTCGACCTGGCCGGTGTCGCGGCGCGCGGACAGCTCGCGCAGCACCTGCAATTCTGTTTCCGTCGTGGCGACCACAACGGCACCCGATTCAACGGCCCAGAAACTGGCCCGTTCAGCGTAGTCGAGCCATAGTGGGCGGCCCGACTGCGCGAGGTCGTAGAGTTCTCCGGACTGTGCGGTGATGCAGCAGTGGCCGAAGTTGCGGACCGATGCACCGACGGCCTCATGGTCGCGGTCGATGACGATGACGGACAGGCCTGCGTCCAGGGAACGGGCGGCATGGGCCATACCGACAATGCCTGCGCCGATAACCAGCACGTCTGCCTGGTTAGTGCCTGGTTGGGTTTGCGGGGAAGTTTTTTCGTTGCTCACGACAGTGATCATCCATGCTCGAAAGTCAGGGAATCAAGCCAGATCTGCACTTGTCTGTACAAGTTTTCCAAGTGTTCAGAATGAGGCCCATTCGTTCATATTCAGTTCACCAAAATGTCACATGAATCGCTGATTTATCGGTGAAACGGCTTGTATGATCAAGTGGTGATGGAGAACAAGAAGCAACCCAAGTACCAAGCTCTCACCACCTGGTTGCGGCAGGAAATCGCGGCCGGCACCTGGCATGAAGGAGACGTCCTGCCCAGCGAGTCCGAGCTCTGCGCACGGGCTAATGCCTCGCGCGGCACGGTTCGGCATGCACTCGCCCAGTTGCGATCGGAGGGAGTCATCGCCGGCGGGCAAGGCAAGCCGCCTATCGTGGCGCAGCAGGTTCAATCCCAATCGTTCACCACGTTCATGTCCTTCACTGACTGGGCGCGTTCCATCGGCTTGGAAGCTGGGCAAGACACCAGGGAACTGGCGCAGCGCCGGCCCGAAGCCTTCGTATCCGAGCAGCTTGAACTCGACGAAGACGCCAAGGTGGTGCAGCTCCTGCGCCTGCGTTTGCTCGACGGGAGCCCGGCGATGCTGGAGCGGACCAGCTTTCCGCAAGAAGTTGGCCGGTTGCTCTTCGACTTCGATACGGACAGCGGGTCGATTTTCGAGTACCTGCGCGAACAAGGGGTTGACCTTTACCGCGGAAAGCACACCATTGATGCGGTGGCGGCCGATGAAGTGGACGCGCAGCTGCTCGGCGTGCCCGTCGGCGCCCCTCTGCTGCGCGAGCAGCGCGTGACGTCTTCCAAATCGGGGCAGAAACTCGAGTTCTCCGATGACCGGTATCTGCCCCACCTTGCCAACTTCACCATTGAAAACACCAGCGAGCAGCGTGCCTCATTAAGCCGTGTGCGAAGCATTGCTGGCTGAAACAGAAAACACGACGAAAAGAGAAGAAATGTTTGAACTCATCGCCTGCGATATGGCTGGAACGACCATTGACGAGCATGCCGACGTCTACCGGGCATTGGAGAATGCTGTGCGCGAATTCGGCGTCGAGGTCAGGGAAGAAGACCTGCAGCATTGGATGGGCGCCGAAAAGAAGGAAGCGATCAAGGCGCTGATTGAACTCGGTGGCGGCAGCGCGAGCGATGAGCAGGTTCAAGCGCAATTCGACCGTTTCCGCGAGCTGCTGCTCGGTTATTACCAGGAGAACCCGCCCGTTGCCCTGCCAGGAGTCGTCGAAGCGCTGCAGCACTTGGCTGCCAGTGGCACGAAGATCGCATTGACCACGGGTTTCTCACGCGATGTCGCCGATATCATCCTTGACGGCCTGGGCTGGAAGGTGGGTCCTGGCGAGCTTCTGGATGCTGTGGTTGCCGGGGATGAAACCGCCGCCGGGCGCCCCGCTCCGTACATGATCCATCGCGCCATGGAACTGACCGGAGTCCGGGATGTAGCCACGGTCGTTGCCGCCGGGGATACCGCCAATGATTTGCTGGCCGCCCACCATGCGGGAGTCAATGGGATCGGCGTGCTTACCGGCAAACTGGGCCGCGAGGACCTGGAGCGGCACCCGCATGCCGCCATTCTCGAGTCGGTCGCAGAGCTGCCAGAGTATCTTGCGGCCATCGAGTCCGAGGCTGCCTAGTCCCTTGCGAAAATTTTGCAATGCGGAAGATATGTTTCGTTTTGCCGTGAAATGAGGGATAAGCTGGGCTCTAGTTGGAACATCCCATTGAGATGAAAGAGAGTCGTCATGAGCAAGACTGTTCTTCAGCGCCATCTGTTCGGACCAGGTCCCTGCAACCCGTACCCAGAAGCCACAGCGGCACTGGGCCTGCCGCTGCTGGGACATTTGGATCCGGAGTTCATCGCCCGCATGGACCGCGTTGCCGATGGCTTGCGCACTCTCTGGGGAACCAAGAACTCCCGCACCCTGCCGCTGAGCGCGACGGGATCAGCCGGCATGGAAGCCGCGTTCGTGAACACCATCAATCCGGGCGACGTTGCGGTGATCGCCATCAACGGCCTGTTCGGCGAGCGCATGTGCGAAGTTGCATCGCGCGTTGGCGCGGAAGTGGTCCGCGTTGAGCATGAATACGGAACTCCAATCGACGCCGAACGCGTTGCCGCAGCGCACCCGAACCCAACCGTCATTGCCGGCGTGCATGCCGAAACCAGTACCGGCGTTGTTTCCAATATTGCCGCGCTCGGAGCAATCAAGGGCGACGCCCTGCTGATCACCGATGCAGTGACTTCCATTGGCGGCATGCCAGTGCTGGCAGATGAATGGGGCATCGACGTCGGCTATGCAGGCACGCAGAAATGCCTCGGCGTGGCTCCCGGCCTGGCGCCATTCACGATTTCGGACCGCGCTTTCGAACGCCGGGTCCAGAAGCCGCAGTCCTGGTACCTGGATCTGGGCTTGCTCGGAGGCTACGCCACCGGTTCCACCGGAGGGCAGCGCACCTACCACCACACCGCGCCGGTCGCGATGGTTGCTTCGCTGGAGGCGGGCATCGACCGGATCATGGCCGAGGGCCTGGAAGCAGTGACTGCTCGCCACCAGGAAGCTGGCGGGTTGCTGCAAGCTGGCTTGCAGGAAATGGGCTTGGAGCTCTTTGCCCAGGAGGGGTTCCGCCTGCCGCAGCTGACCACCGTCTACGTTCCTGAAGGCGTTGACTCTGCGAAGGTCCGCGGCTACCTGCTTGACCGCTTCAATATTGAAATCGGCGGCGGCGTGGGCAAGTACGCGAGCACCGTGTGGCGCATCGGCATGATGGGCCCCAACGCGAATCCGGGGTCGGTGGCGTTGCTGCTGTCCGCGCTGAAAGAAGCGATCGCCAAGGCCTGATCGCCCACTTTTGCTGTCGAGGGACCCGCCGGGATTTGTCCGGGCGGGTCCCTCGACCTTTTCGCGGATGCTTGCCGCGTCTTCTTCCGTGCTCGCCGTTCTGGATTCGGGCAGTGGGCAGATACGCTCAAGACCATGACTGGTGCGATTTCACTGCAACGAATGCTGACCGTGCGAATCGAACTTGTCGGGTCCGACCCGTTGATCTGGCGCACCATGGACATGGACGACATCATCATGCTCGACGAGGCGGGACTGGCCCTGCAGTGCGCGATGGGCTGGGAGCACGCGCACCTGCAGGCCTTCCACAGCATCAACCCGCATCTCCGATCGCGCACCGACGAGGCCATCACCTGGTACTAGGAACAGAGCCGGCTGGAGATCGGACTGGGCGAAGCCCAGGAGACCACCACCCTGGGCCAGGCGCTCAAGGCGGCGGAAGGTGAACTCTACTTCGAATACGACTTCGGCGACGGCTGGATGCACAAGATCACGGTGGTATCGCAGCACGCCAAGGCGGCTGGCGACCCGCCCTACCGGGTCGTGGACGGCGAGCTGCGTGCCCCGCTGGAGGATAGCGGCGGAATCCACGGCTGGTACGAGAAGCTGGGTATCTTCAACGGCAATCCAGCGCCCGACAGCTGGGAAGACCTCGAAGACGATGAAGCGGAGCAGATCATCGCCTGGATGCACTGGCGCGGTGGGCGCTGGAATCCGTTCAATCCCGGAGTCTTCGATGCCGAAGTAGCCGGTCGGCGCTTGGAACTGCTCGCCGCCCAGGGCGCCGGCTTCAATGGCCTGGGCCGTTGGTTCGAGTCGATGGATCCGGAGTTGCGCCTGGCCATGTCCGTACCTGCCGCCCAAATCGGCCTGGGCTTGCAGCCGGCCGGCGGGCCGCAGCCGTCCTGGTTCATTCAGCTGGTGCGGCCCTTCACGGTGCTCGCCGAGCTGTGCAGCGACGGGCTGATTCTCACCAAGGCTGGCTGGATGCCGCCGAAAGTTGTCGGCGATCTCGTGGAACGTTCAGACCTGGAAGGCATCGACTTCGAAAGCGGGTCCTCCAAGCGCGAAAACAACATGCTAACCGTGGCCACGATTCGCGAAGCTGCGCAGCGCATGGGGCTTCTGCGCAAGGCCAAGGGAGTGCTCACCACCACCCAGCGGGGGCGCAAGCTCATGGATGATCCAACGGCGATGGCGGAGCACATGGCCTCGCGCCTGGCACAGTACAAGGGCAATGATGTTCGGGACCGGAACATCGAGTGCGACTCGACGTTCGCCGGGTGGTTCATCCGCGCCGGTAGGTACATCCCGGATCGCATGCAACGCTACTCGGCGCAGCCGGAGTTCTTCTTGGACAAGTCCGAGATCCTGGAAATTTTCGGCTACTGGGACCCGAACCAGCAACGCCCGGTCAACGGCGAATCGTGGCTGCCCAGCGTCGAAGAGTGGTACCTGGTCGAACGGCTGCTGGAGTACCGGCTGCACCGGGAAGACAAGAAGGAAGAGCTCAACCCGCGGCTGGCCGAGCTGTCCCGCTACCTGCTGCAGCACTAGAAGCACGCGGGAGCCTCAGGTGCTCAGCCCGTGCGGCTGGGAATGGCTGCTAATCCAGCTGGTGCGCCTCGTGGGCAAAATCCATGCGGGGCACCTGACCTCGGGCTTCGAGCCGGGCGATGCCGCCGATGGGGATGGTGAACATCGGCGAGGTATGCCCGAAGTCGAGGTTGGCGACCACCGGCACGGTGGAGAGCAACGGATGCTTGGCAACGATTTGTTCCAGCAGGTCACGCGAAATGCTGGATTCGAGCTGGAATCGGCCGATGGCAAGGCCGCGGATTTTCTCGGCTCCAGGAATCTGCAGCAGCGAGGCAAGGCTGCGCGCGAATTCGTGGACGTCCGCGGCGCCGTCGTCCTCGACGAATAGCACAGCCCCGTCCAGGGACGGCATGAACTCGGTTCCCTGCAGCAGCCTCAGCGTGCCCAGGTGCCCGCCGATCACCATGCCCGTGGCAGCGCCTTCGTTCAGGATCCATGGTCCGCTGCTTGCGTTGACGCTGCGATTGTCCTGGTCCATGAACCACAGGTCGTCGGTGAATTCAGTGGCGTGCTCGATGCTCCAGGCATGCTCGTGGGTTGCGGCCCGGAACCACTGGCCGGTCGGCTCGAAGTGATCGCGCATGCCGAAGCTGGACCAGTGCGGGCCGATGTAGGTCACTAACCCGGTCTTGGCGTGCACGGCGTTGGCCAGCGCAGTGAAATCCGAGTAGCCGCAGAAGACCTTGGGGTTGGCGGCAATGAGCTCCCAGTCGAGGTAGGGGAGCAGTTCGTTGGAATTGAAGCCGCCAATGACCGAGATGATCCCTGAGACAGATGCATCAGCAAACGCGGCGTGCAGATCGGCCACGCGCGATGGAATGGGCGAGCTGTCGAAATCGTCATTCTCATCCACGTGCTCGCCGAATTCCAGCTTGAGCCCCATGGCATCGAAGCGTTCATTGACCCACTGCGTATTGTCGAATTCCATCACGAAGGTGCGGGAACACGAGGGTGCGATGACCCTGACGGCGTCTCCGGCTTGCAATCGGGCAGGGATGACGGTCGGCTTCAGTGGGCTTGGCATTCCACCAGTCTAGGCCCTGGCGTAGCTTGGGGGAATAGCTGCAGTGACTGTTCGGGAATTGTTGGCGAAATTTTTTGCAACAAATGATGATATTCCGCTCCAGCTACTGTGCGATTCCTGAGAAATTCGATAGCGTGGGCGTGACAGCACGATTTCTCTAAAGAAAGCAGGAAATACGGTGAAGTCCCTCTTCGACTTGGATTTCAGGCAGTTCATCACGCCATCGATCATCAAGATCGTCTACATCTTGATCATGGTCCTGTTGGCTATCGGCTACCTCGGACTGGTGATTACCGGGTTCATGGCTGATGCAATGCTCGGCTTCCTGATGCTCTTGATCGTCGGTCCATTGGTGTCCCTGGTCTACCTGGTTCTGGTCCGTGCAAGCCTCGAATCCTTGCTGGCGCAGATCCGCACCGCGGAGAACACCACTGAACTGGTTCGCCTGGCCGGCGGCATCCCGCCGGCAGACGGCGGCTACCGCCCGCACCCGGGAAATCCCCCGGCTCCGCAGCAGCCGCAGGATCCAACTGCCAATGGCGGCAACAACACTCCGCCAGCCAACCCCTACCAGAAGTAGGGTTAGAGGCCGATGGCCCGCACCACTGGTGCGGGCCATCGGTCGTTTCGCGCGAAGGACTGGCAGGATTACCAGTCGCTGGATGCCTTCAGCGAGAGCACCGGGCAGGAGGCTTGGAGCAGGATCCGTTGCGCGTTGCTCCCCATGAGGAACTTGCCCATGGCCGTGCGCTTGCGCAGACCGATCACGATCAGCTCGGCACGTTGCGCCTCGGCGATGTGCAGGATCTGGTCTGCCGCATCGGCTCCCTGGGAATGGCGTTCAATCCAGAAATCGATGCCTGCCTCAGCAAGCCGGGCTTCCAGCTCGTGATACTGCTTCGCATCAATGAGCCTGTCGTCTACCAGCTGGTCGCCTTTGGAGGAGTTCACCACGATCAATCGCGCCTCGTTGCGCCTAGCCTCGATAATTGCCCGTTCCAGGGCGGCTTCGCCTTCAGGAGAGGGGATGTACCCCACTACGATTGTCATGATTCATTCCTTCCAGCACCGTGGCTGTGCTCATTGCGGTGGGCAGGCTCTGCCAGCTCGGTCTGGTCGCCGCCAGCTGCGTTTTCGCCCAGCAGGGCTTCTGCAACGTCCGACCCGGTTCCGCGCTTGCGCCGGATGATGGAGATCAGCACCGGCAGCAGGAGCAGGAAGGCGATGAGCACGTAGATGCCCACGGCCAGCGGCTCGCTCCACAGCCCCGAGACCTCGCCGGCACTGAGCTGGAAGGTCTTGCGCAGCTGTTCCTCGGCCATGGGGCCGATGATGACACCCAGAATCAGCGGAAGCACCGGGAGGCCGAAGCGGCGCAAGGCGAAGCCCAGCAAGCCGATGATCAGCAGCAGCCAGAGGTCGGCGACCTGCATGTTCACCGAGAAGGCACCGAGCGTAGCGAAGAACAAGATGCCCGCATACAGGTAGGGGCGCGGGATCTTCAGCAACTTAGCCCATAGCGGTGCCAAAGGCAGGTTGATCAGCAGCAGCAGCGTGTTGCCGATGAACAAGCTGGCAATCAGCGCCCACACCAAGTCGGGCTCATTCTCGAAGAGCAGCGGACCGGGCTGGATGCCCTTCATGGTCAAGAACGCCAGCATCACCGCAGCGGTGGCATTGGTGGGCAGGCCCAGGGCAAGCATTGGAGTCAGCGTGCCAGCGGCCGAGGCGTTGTTGGCAGCTTCCGGGCCGGCAACGCCCTCGATGGCGCCGTGGCCGAACTCCTCCGGATGCTTGGAGAGCTTCTTCTCGGTGACATAGGAGAGGAAGGTCGGAACTTCGGCACCGCCGGCAGGCAGCGCGCCGAAGGGGAACCCGTAGGCGGTGCCGCGAAGCCAGGGCTTCCACGAACGCTTCCAGTCTTCCTTGCCCATCCACGGGGCACCCACCGGAATGGTGCGTGCAGGTCTGGTGCGCAGGTGCGCGGCAATCCACAGCGCCTCGCCAATGGCGAAGATCGCCACGGCGACCACCACGATGTCCATGCCGTCGACCAGTGGCGCGAAGCCGAAGGTCAGGCGGCTCTGCCCGGAGACCGGGTCCATGCCGACCAGGCCGATGGCCAGGCCCAGGCCCAGGGCGGCGAAACCGCGGATCTTGGAAGAACCCAGCACGGCGGTCACGGTGACCAAAGCGAGGACCATGATTGCGAAGTAGCTCGGCGCGCCCAGGCTCACGGCGAACTTCACGACGATCGGGGCAACGGTCACCAGCAGCGCGGTGCCGATGGTGCCGGCAACGAAGGATCCGATGGCCGCGGTGGCCAGAGCTTGCGCGGCCCGGCCCGCCTTGGCCATCTTGTGGCCTTCGATGGCGGTGATGACTGTCGCGGATTCGCCGGGGGTATTGAGCAGGATCGAGGTGGTTGACCCGCCGTACATCCCGCCGTAGTAGATGCCCGCGAACATGATCAGCGCACTGGAGGTTTCCATGCCGAAGGTCAGTGGCAGCAGCAAGGCCACGGCCATGGCCGGGCCGATGCCCGGCAGCACGCCGACAGCGGTGCCCAGGAGGACTCCGGCGAAGGCGAAGAGCAGGTTGATCGGGGTCAGCGCCGAGGCGAAGCCGCCCATCAAGAGGTCAAGAGTTTCCACTTACAGCACCCCCGAGAGGATTCCGGCCGGAAGCTTGATGCCCAGGCCAAGGTAGAAGCCGTAGAAGGAGCCGAGAGCCAGTGCGAGGGAAATGACCAGGGTCAAAACCCAGCGCCGGGCGCCCAGGCAGGTCGCCGCACCGAAGAACATGATGGTTCCCGAGATGACCCAGCCGGCCCAGTTCACGATCAGCAGGTTCAGCACGAAGACGCCGATCAGCGGCAGCAGGACCTTCCAGTCCGAGGGCTGGCTCAGATCCACGTCTTCGCCTTCTTCGCCCTCGGCGAGGTTTCCGCGCATCACGGTAATGGCCAAGGCAATGGCTGAAAGAACAAGAATGCCCGAGACGACGTAGGGCAGGGCCTTGGGGCCGACCACGTCTGCCTGGGAGTACGTCACATGCAGCTGCGACGCATCAACAAACACGATGATTCCGACGAGAAGAAGAAACGCGGCGAACAGGAGTTCGACGCGTTTCTTCTTTGCGGTGCCTACTTCGCTCACGCCAGACCCAGGGTCTTCAGGACGTTGGCAACGCGCTCGTCCTGCTCGGTGAGGAAGGCCGAGAACTCATCGCCGGTCATGAAGGCATCGCTCCAGCCGTTGGTCTTCAAGGCTTCCTGCCATTCGGCCGAATCGTGCATATCGGTGATCAGGTTGACCCACTTGGCCTTGTCCTCTTCGGAGATCTCCGGCGGAGCCACCAGGCCGCGCCAGTTGGAGAAGACCAGGTCGATGCCCGATTCCTTCAGGGTTGGCGCGTCCACGCCTTCGAGGCGCTCCTCGCCGCTGGTGGCCAGCACACGCACGGAGCCCTCTTCGATCTGCTGCATGTACTCGCCGGCACCGGAGGCCGCGAAGGCCAGCTTGTTGCCCAGGATGGCAGGCAGCAAATCGCCGCCGCCGTCGTAGGATACGAAGTTCACGTCCTTGGGATCAATGCCCACGGCTTCGGCCAGCTGCATCGGCAGCAGGTGGTCCGGTCCGCCAGGGGAGGAGCCGCCGCCGACCGAGAGCTTGCTCGGATCCTTCTTCCAGGCCTTCACCAAGTCATCGATGGTCTTGTATGGCGAATCCTTGGACACCATGATCGCTCCGGGCTCTTCGATGAGCTTGGCAATCGGCGTGGTCTCGGTCAGCTTGGCGTCGGTTTCGTTGGTGTAGCTGGCACCGACCACACCCAGGCCCATGAGCATGGCCAGATCGCCATTGCCCTTCTCGTTGACAATGCGGGCCAGGCCGACGGTACCGCCGGCACCTGCAAGGTTGAAGACTTCTGGGTTGCTGGCCAGCGACGCGTCATCCATCACCTTGGCAGCAACGCGGGCGGTGGTGTCGTAGCCGCCGCCTGGGGTGTTCGGCACCATGATGCGCAGGTTCGCGATTGGGCCCTTGGACTCTGCAGCGTCGGTGCTGGAGGTCTCGGAGGTCACGCCGCAGCCAGTGGCGGTCAGTGCAAGCGCGGCAGCCGCGGCCAGCGCCGTCAGCGCACGGAAGGACTTGAATGGTTTCATGTTGACTCAGCCTCTTTGCTTTCATCGGGGTTGCGAGTGATTCCAACCTATGCGCGATGGTGAAGCAAGTCACTCTTGCGTACTCAAAGAAAATACTGTTCATTGTGTAACCAGAAATTGTGATCTGAACCATTCGAATCTTCGATAAGGTAGCACAGTGCCAGCTGCAAGCCGCCCAGCGGGGGTTTGCCGTGGGCGCAGTGGAATTCTGGAATTTTGGGGGCGAGGCAATGAAGTCCATGCGTTTATTTCTCGCTCAGCTGTACCCGCGCCGCAGGGTGACCCTGGCCGGACAGTACCTGGTCCTGCAACTGCTGATTATCGCCGTGGTGCTCGCAGGAGTCATCACGGTCGCGCTGACCCAGGCCACCAATAACTTCGAGAAGATCGAGGGGCGCCGCAGCCTCTCGGCAGCCGAATCGCTGGCCGCCAACCCGCTGCTGCGCGTTCTGCTTCCGCAAGCGGAGCCGGAAATGGGCTCGGCGTTGCCTGCCATGGGTGAATCGGTACGCAGCACCTCGGGATTGCAATTCGTGATCATCGCCGATCCCCAGGGCACCGTCATCACCTCCAGCTACCCCGATGAAGTGGGAACCTCGATCCTGCACCCCGAATCCGCTGTCGCCGAAGGCCGCGGATGGACCGGGGAAATCTGGCGCAATGGCAACCATGTGCTGATTGCCCAGGTACCGGTGCTGGATGACGACGGGAAGATGGTCGGCATTGTCAGCGCAGGCCAAAGCTATCCCAGTACCGGCGAAATGATCCAGGATATCGCTCCCAGCGCCTTGGCCACCCTGCTCATTTCCCTGGTGCTGGGAACCACCGGCTCGGTACTGCTCTCCCGCAGGGTCAAGCACCAGACCCGCGGGATGGAACCGGGCGAAATCGCGGAGCTGTTCGAGCACCGAGAGGCCCTGCTGCACGGAGTCAAGGAAGGCATCATCTCGGTGTCTCCGGACAGCCGGGTGATGCTGGCCAATGACATCGCCGTCGAGCTGCTGCAACTGCCTGATGACTGTGTCGGCAAGACCCTGGACGAATTGGAGGTGGCGCCGCAGGTGCGGCACGCGCTGAACACCAGCCAGGAGCAGCCCGACCGCCAATTCCTTGTCGGCGAGCGGGTCCTGGTGTTCAACCGCATGCCGGTCAAGACCGCCAGGCGGGACCTGGGCTCCGTCACCACCTTCCGCGACAAGACCGAACTGACCCTGCTGGAGCAGGAACTGGGCGACAGCAAGGCCACGGCCGACATGCTAAGGGCGCAGACCCACGAATTCGCCAACCAGCTGCACGCGATTTCCGGGTTGATCCAGCTCGAGGAATACGACGAGGTCATCGGCTTCATCGATGGCGTGAGCTTCAGCAGGAGCAAGATCTTCGAGGACGTCTCCGCCTGCATCGCAGAACCCACGATTGCTGCGCTGCTGATTGCCAAGTCCAGCGTCGCCACCGAACGCGGGGTGCAACTGGCGATGGTGCCGAACTCGGCCTTGGGCCGGTGCGAGGACCAGCTGGCGCGGGATCTGACCACGGTGATCGGCAATCTCGTCGATAATGCGATGGACGCGGCCATCTCGGCATCCACGCCTCAAATCAAGGTCGGCATCGAGGAAACCAACGAGCTGGTCCGCGTCATCGTGAGCGACAATGGAGAAGGGATCGCCGAAGATGCCATCGACGAGATCTTCACCCAGGGTTTCTCCACCAAGGACAGCTCGGTCTCCGGCGGCCGGGGCTTCGGCCTGGCGATCAGCCGCCTCGTGTGCCGGCGCCGCGGCGGGGAGCTGGCCGCAGCCAGTGGCCACGGTGCCCGGTTTACCGCCACGCTCAGGAAGTAGGAAGCAAGAAGTGATCAAAGTACTGGTGATCGACGATGACTTCATGGTCGCCAAGGTGCACGCAGGGTTCGTCAACAGCGAGCCTGGATTTACCGTGGTCGGCGTGGCGCACTCCGCGAGCGACGCGCTCAAGGCCGCCGCCGCACTATCTCCGGATCTGATCTTGCTCGACATCCACTTGCCCGACATGAATGGACTGGACCTGTTGCAGCGTTTGCGCGAAGTCCAGCCGGAACTCGACGTCCTGGTGATCAGTGCGGCGCGGGAAATGGAGACCGTGCGCCGTGCGCTGCGCGGAGGGATTGTCCACTACCTGATGAAGCCCTTCTCGCGCGAGGACCTGCGCGAGCGCCTGGAGCACTACGCCAAGACCTACCAGCCGCTGGGGCAGGCCACCGACCAGGAACTGCAGCAGGCCGACGTCAACAGGCTCTTCGGCCTCGCCGGACAGCAGCGCCGCCCGCTGCCCAAAGGCTGCAGCGCCGAAACCATGGAGCTGGTCCAGAACATCGTCAAGGAAGCCGCCGAACCCATCTCGGCCACCGAAACGGCTGAAAAGCTCGGGACCTCCCGGGTGAGCGCTCGCCGGTATCTGGAATACCTTGCCGAAGAGAACTTGGCGCAGGTGAACCTGCGCTACGGGGGAGTCGGCAGGCCCGAACGCCGCTACTCGTGGAGGACATAGGCCCCTGGCGCTTCCCGATGCCTGCAGGCGCCGGAAGCGGGTGCAGGCCTAGACGAAAGCTGCCGAAACGCGTTGGCGATGCTCGCTGGCGGCGTAGGTGCCGAGGATCTTGATTTCCCAGGTGAAGAATTCCAGCTCTTCCAACGCCAGGCGCACGGGCAAGTCTTCGGGATGGCCCTCGATGTCGACCATGAAGGTGGTGGCGGCGAAGGACGAACCGACCATGTAGCTTTCCAAGCGGGTGATATTCACGCCGTTCGTCGCGAATCCGCCCAATGCCTTGTACAGGGCGCTGGGCACGTTGCGCGCCTGGAACACCAGGGTGGTAATCACTGAGTCGGGAAGCTGCGAGCGGTGCGGCAGGTCCTGCTTGCGGGCGAGCACCACGAAGCGGGTCGTATTCGTCTGGTCGTCCTCGACCCCGGAGGCCAGCACATCCAAGCCGTAGAGTTCGGCTGCCATGGGCGGCGCGAGCGACAGCTTGGCAGGATCGTTCCAGTCGCGCACTTCGCGGGCCGAACCTGCGGTATCACCGGCGATCACCGGGATCAGCCCGTGCTTGCGGATGACCTTGCGGCACTGGCCGAGCGCATGGATGTGGCTGTGCACTTCGGTGGCTCCGGCGATGCTGCTGCCCGGCAGCCCGAGCAGGTCGAAGCGGATGCGCAGGTAATGCTCGCCGACAATGTGCAGATCCGATTCGGGAAGCAGGACGTGGATATCGGCAACGCGGCCGGCAATGGAGTTCTCTATCGGAATCATTGCCAGTTCGGATTCGCCGTTTTCCACCATGGCGAATGCGTCCTCGAAGCTGGCGCACGGAACGGCTTCCATCTCGGGGAAACGCTGCATGCAGGCCATATTCGAGTTGGAACCGGCCTCGCCTTGGTAGGAAATCTTCTTGCGCATTGAACCAACATATCCCAGCTCTACCGGAGGGCAGAAAAGCAAATACCAAGGTTTCGTGCGCCTTTCGGGAAAGTGCTTCTGGAGTGCGATGGATGTTGAATCGGCTCCCTGTTGGGCAGTAGCATCATTGGGGTATGATGCGGATCACAGATGAAGCTGTGGGGTCTTCTTCTGTTCTTGGGGGTGCAAGTTGGCAGAACCTACCTTGATTGGTTCGGTGCAAAAGGCGCTTCGCCTGCTTGAAGCTGTGGCGTCCAGCACCATGCCTTTGCCTGCGAAAAAGCTGGCACGTATGACAGAGCTTCCTTTGCCGACCACTTACCATTTGCTGCGAACTTTGGAGTTCGAGGGGTATCTGTCCAAGGTTGACGGCGGGTATGCGATAGGCGCCACAGCGCTGACCGTCCAGAACGAGGCCGTGCAAGAATTCCTTCCTCGTGTAAGGCCAGTTTTGCGCTCACTTAGTGCCGAGCTGGGCGCGGCCACCTATTTGACTACCTACCAAGAAGGCGAAATCCATTTGCTCGCCATGGTCGAAGGGCCTGAAGGTCGCAGTGTGGATCTGTGGGTGGGCGTCCATGAATCGGGGCATGCCACGGCGTTCGGCAAGGCGATACTTGCCAACTTGAGCGAGGAATTGCGCGATGACTACATCAACAGCCATGACCTGCATGACCTGACACCCAACACCATCACCAGCAAGGGCAACCTGGAGCGCAGCCTGGCCGAGGATGTTCCCATCTGGTCGGATAAGGAAGAGTACCTGCTGGGGATCAGCTGCCATGCCGCCCCGATCTGTTCCAATGGCTTGGTCGGTGCTGTTGCTGTTTCACTACCCTCGCAGCGCACGTTGGCTGCGGAAGAATTGGTGAGCCTGAAGCGCGCCGCTCGCAGGTTGGGGCTGGCCATGGGGACACCTCTTATCACCATTTGAAATTCCTCCTCTTGTTGAGTGTGTGACGTGGATTACATCATTGAATCCTAGGCCCAAGGAGGGGACATGGACTCGAACACTCAACGTGAGCTTTACCAGCAGATGGTAACGATCAGGACATACGAAGAGACGATCTTGCGTGAGTATCACGCCGATAAAAAGCCGGTCTTCGATATTGGTGCTGGCCTGATTCCCGGCGAGATGCACCTGGCCGCAGGACAGGAACCAGTAGCCGCCGGAGTCTGCGCGCATGCCATCGACGGCGACTCCGTCACCGCGACGCACCGTCCGCATCACTTCGCACTGGCCCACGGCGTGGAGATCAATGCGATGACCGCCGAGATCTTCGGCAGGGTTGACGGGCTAGGCCGCGGTCGAGGCGGACACATGCACCTGTTTGATCCGAAAGCCAAATTCTCCTGTTCCGGAATCATCGGCGAAGGCTTGCCAGTAGCCGTCGGCCAGGCCCTGGCCATGAAGCGCCGAGGCACCAATAATGTAGCTATCGCGGTAGCCGGCGAAGGCGCCGCCAACCAAGGTGCCTTCCACGAATCGCTGAACCTTGCGGCCCTGTGGAAGCTGCCAGTGATCTTCGTGGTGGAAGACAATGACTGGGGAATCTCGGTTCCGCGCTCGCAGTCCACCTCGGTGCCATCCAACGCGGTGCGAGCAGCCGCCTACGGCATTCCCGGAGTCCGGGTTGAAGACAACGCTGTTGAATCCGTCTACGAAGAAGCCGGCAAGGCATTTGAACGGGCACGCAATGGCGGGGGACCGAGCTTGCTGGAAGTGAGCACGCTGCGCCTGTGGGGCCACTTCGAAGGCGATGCCCAGGGATACCGCTCCGATCTGGAAGGAGTTCCGGGCCGCGACCCGATTCCGACTTACGAGCAGACCTTGCGCGATGCAGGGGTCATTGACGATTCCTTCGTGGAGCAAACCCGCAGCGAAGCGGTCAAGCGGGTGGAAGCTGCAGTGGAATTCGCCAAATCCAGCCCTGAACCTGACCCAGCCACCGCCGGCGACTACGTTTTCGCATAGCGAATAAGGAGCATGAAATGACTACGGAAGCGACAGGCACTCGCCGCCTGAATACTGCCAAGGCCACCGTTGAGGCGATCGCCCGGGAAATGGAACGCGATGAAAACGTGTTCGTCATGGGTGAGGATGTGGGACCCTACGGCGGCATCTTCTCCTCGACTACCGGCTTGCTGGAGCGTTTCGGGCCAGAGAGGATCATCGATACGCCCATCTCCGAAACAGGCTTCATCGGGGCTGCGATCGGTGCTGCCACCGAGGGCATGCGCCCGATTGTGGAATTGATGTTCGTGGACTTCTTCGGAGTCTGCATGGACCAGATCTACAACCACATGGCCAAGATCCACTATGAATCCGGCGGCAACGTCAAGGTTCCGCTGGTGCTGACCACCGCAGTGGGCGGCGGATACTCCGACGGCGCGCAGCACTCCCAATGCCTGTGGGGCACCTTCGCCCACCTGCCGGGAATGAAGGTCGTGGTGCCCAGCAACCCAGCGGATGCAGCTGGACTGATGACCGCGGCGATCCGCGACGACAACCCAGTGGTGTTCATGTATCACAAGGGCATCCAAGGCTTGGCGTGGATGAAGAAGAACCGCCGTTCGATTGGCCCGGTTCCTGAGGGGGACCACGTCGTGGAGATCGGCAAGGCCGCGGTACCGCGCAGCGGCAAGGATGTCACCATCGTGACGCTTTCGCTTTCGGTGCACCACGCACTGGACGTGGCCGAGGAGTTGGCCGGTGAGGGCGTGGATGTCGAGGTCATCGACCTGCGCAGCATTGTTCCCATGGATACCCAAGCGATTATCGACTCGGTAACCAAGACCGGACACCTGGTCATCGTAGACGAGGACTACCAGTCCTTTGGCCTTTCCGGTGAGATCGCTGCCCGGATCGCGGAGCATGATCCAACCATCTTGAAGACGCCGATTGGCCGCGTGGCCAATCCAGATCTTCCAATCCCATACGCTCGGACGCTGGAATACACGGTATTGCCGACGCCGGAGCGAATTAAGGAAGCGGTATTGAAGCAGGTGGGACGATGAGCCAGGTACTATTCCCCATACTTTCCGAGAAAGACCCCGATGCTGAAGGCACCGTTGCCACCTGGTTTGTGGATAGCGGAGCCACCGTGGCCGAAGGCGAACTGATTGCAGAAGTTGCCGTAGACAAGATTGACATGGAAATCAACGCACCGGCCGCCGGCGTCTTGACTCATCTAGTCGAGGAGGGAGCCGTCGTTATCCAGAACTCGGCGATTGCCAACATCGCCTGAAAAGAACTGCAAGGCTTTTCACCCGTTCCCCCAAAACGGAGAAACGCCAGCTAAGCAGGAATGCAGCCCCGAAGCTTCCCCCAAGGCTTCGGGGCTGTATCGCGCTGGTCGCTAAGCGGTGTCAGGATGCGCGGTAATGATCCGCCAGCTTCTGCAAGCCTTCATCGATACCCACTTCAGGTTTCCAATCCAACACTTCGTGGGTTTCGCGCTGGTCGAACCAGTGCGCAGTGGACAGCTGCTCAGCCAGGAAGCGCGTCATTGGCGGTTCATCGTGCACCAGATCGCGCGAGCCTGCGGCCAACCACAATTTCTCGATCACTGAACCGGCACCGCGGGCCAGCCAGCCCGGAACGTTGAGCTTCGGGGCAGGTGCTCCGCCGGCTTTGCAGATGCCGGCGATCAGTTCGCCCACCGGGCGTGGTTCGCCATTGGTGACCACCAGGGCACGTCCATGGGCGTGCTCCATGCGCTCCAAGCCGCGCACGATGGCCGCCGCCGCATTATCGATAAAGGTGGTGTCGATCAATGCCGCGCCATGGTCCAGCAGCGGGAGCCGTCCGGCCTTGGCCCGCGCGATAACCCGCTCTACCAGCTGGGTGTCTCCCGGTCCCCACACCACGTGCGGGCGAATGGCTGCTACACGGAACTCAGGCGAGTCGTTGCCCAGGGCCTCCCGCTCGGCGGCTGCCTTGGAACGTGCATAGAATCCACGCGCCTGCTGCGGATCGGCTTCGCCGGCACCGGCGCCGGCCAGCGAATCGCCAAAGTGGGCTACGGATGGCGAGGAAACGAAAACGAAATCCTTGACGCCTGATTCCTTGGAGGCTGCCAGCAGATTGCTGGTTCCGTCGATATTCGTGGCGACGAAATCCTCCCACTGGCCGGTAAAGGAGACTTTTGCCGCCAGATGGATGACTGCATCCATGGACTTTACGGCAGCAGCCACGGCGTCCAGATCGGTCAGCGATCCGCGGACTTCATCGGTGGCACCGGCCGAGGCACCGCGCTGGAAGGTGCGCACGTGGTGGCCGTTGTCGCGCAGCAGCTGTGCCACGGCGCCTCCGAGCATGCCGCTGGCGCCGGTGACCAGCACGCGGCGAGGGGTCGAAGCAGTGTCTGGAGCACTCACGGGTTGCGGATCCTTCCACCGGCGAGCGTAGCGGCGGCCCAGCCGGCTAGCGCGGCACGGTCAATCTTCGAATTATGGCGGATATCCGTCGGCAGGTTGGGCACTACCAGCACGGCTGCCACGTCGGTGCCGGTGGCAGCGACCGCGGAGCGCACCTGGCGCGCCAGTTCGCTGCTGGCCGGGCCCGGCTTGCGGGCCGGGGGCACGGTCTCCATGACGACGACTGCTGCCTGGGTTCCGTCGGGTCCCACGCCAACCAGCGCGGCACGGCCGGCCCCGGCGACCGCCTCGGCAGCGTGCTCGGCCGCCACCGGGGTAATCGCGCCGGTGGCGGTGCGCAGCACATGGCCCAGCCGGCCCTCGACCCAGAGCCGGCCCTGGTCATCCAGGTGCCCGACATCGCCGGTGCGATGCCAGCCGGGGATCGAGCTGCTGTGCTGTTCGGTGACCCACAAGCGGTCGTAGCGGTCCTTGACGTGCGGCGCGCGCACCAGGATCTCGCCAGTGGCATTCGGGGTGTACTCCGGCTCATCGCCGGCCACGCCCAACGCATCAATCGGTGCGATGGCAACGGTGGCCCCGGCCACGGCGGTGCCCACGCACACTCCATTGCCCGCTCCGGCAGCGCGGATGCCGGGAAGGTCGATATCGGTGACCGGCAAGGCCTCGGTCATGCCATAGGGGGTGTGGATCTTGGCCTGCGGAACCAGTTCCTGCACCTTGGCCAGCAATGGTTCGGGGATCGGTGCCCCGGCCGAAAGCATCAGCGAGACCCCTTCCAGGGTCTTGCGCTGGACCTGGTCCAGCGCATCCTTGGTTTCCAGCACGTTGGCCAGCGCCGCGGGTGAGGCGAAGACCGTGGTGGCGTGCACGGCGGCGGCCGCATCGGCCAATGCGGTGGCGGTCAGGGTCCGCGGGGCGGTCACGTCCATGTCGGGGGTGACCGAGGTGGCGCCCAGCGCAGGACCCAGCAGCGCGAACGGAGCGAAGCCTGCCACCAGCGCGGAACCGGCCTTCAGGTTGTAGGTTTCGCGCAGGGTATCGCGCATGGCTGCCAGCTGGCGGTGGGTGTACACCACGCCCTTGGCCGGGCCGGTGGAGCCGGAGGTGAACAGCACTGCCGCGTCGGCATCCGGGTCGGCCGGCTCGAAGGCCGAGGATCCGGTGGCTGCCTTGCCGCCGGCTGCATAGAGCTCGGGCAGGGTGTGGGCAACGCCCAGCAGCTTGCGCTTGGCAGCTGGCAGGTTGTCTGCAGAAATCCTGGTGCCTGGCCAGCCGAAGAGCCGTGCGCCGGTCAGGGCACGCTCGATGCCGATCAGGAAGCGGGGGCCGGAACCCTTGATGGCGCGTCCCATGCCCTTGGCGCCCAGGCCTGCATCAGCCACCACGATGACCGCGCCCAAGCGCAGGCAAGCATAGATCAGCGAGGTCAGCTCGATGCTTGGGGGCACCAGCAGGTTCACCCGGTCTCCGGCCTTCACCCCGATCTGGCGCAAGCCGGTGGCCAGGGCGTTCACCCGCTCACCCAGCTCGGCCCAGGACAGCGAGCGCGCAGGGTTGATGTCCACCACAGCTGCCGAATGGTCATTGGTGCGCGAATCGAGTTCGGCAAGCATCGGACGGTAATCGCCCAGGGATTCGGCCCGCGAAGTGTTCCTGGATTCTTTCTCGCCGGCAAGCCACTGGAAGATCGGGGCGGCGATGTCGTTGTCCTCGCCCACCAGATGGCTGGAGCCCTCGAAGCGGTGCACCTGGGCGTGCGGCAGGCGGGAGAGCAGATCGCGCAGGTACCGGTCGGAGAAGACCGGGTCCTTCGGGCCCCAGAGCATCAGGGCCGGCACCTTCAGCGAGCGCACGGCCTGCGAGATCTCGTCCAGGGCAGGGCGGCTCGGGTGCTCGGGGGAGAAGGGGATGTCGGCGACAAAGTTGGCAACTCCATCGCGCTTCGCCGCGCTGGTGTACGGGGCCATGAAGGCCTTGCGGACCTCAGGGGCCAAGGCCGGTTGCGCCAACGAGTGGGTGACCTGCAAGAAAGCAGGGGAGGTCTTGGTGCCCCAGGAATGCACCGCAGGGTGGGAGGCGAGTTTCAGCGCGGCGGGAAGCTCGAAGCCTGCCGGGTGGATTGCGGTGTTCGTCAGCACCACGTTTTCCAGCTGCTCCTGATGGGAGACGGCCCAGCCCAGGGAAATGATGCCGCCCCAGTCGTGGCCCACGGTGGTGACCTTGCCGGCCAGCCCCAGCGCGCCGGTCAGGTCGCCCAGGTCGTTGACCCGGTCGGACAGGCGGCGGAAGGTGCCGGTCCGCTCGGAGAAGCCCATGTCCAGCTGGTCGACTGCCACCACGCGCCACGGCAATGAGTGCTCGCTGACGTGGTTCAGCAGGCTGCGCCAGAGGTAGGACCAGGTGGGGTTGCCATGCACGCACAGCAGGGTGCCGACCGGATCGATGCCACGTTGCTGGAGTTCTTCATGGTTGTCCAGGATGTGCCACCGGTGCGTGCTGCCCGGGGTGTCAACCTGCGAGGTGGACGGCACTTGAAGATACGTCGAGTAAATTGCATCTACACCGGGGAACAGCTCGGTCACCAGGCAATCTCCATCATCGCGGTGTTCAGGCCGGAACCGACGCCCATGCAGAGCACCCGGTCGCCCTTCTTCAGCGAATCAGCTTCCTGGGACAGGGTCATCGGCAGGGAAGCCGGACCGACGTTGCCCCACTTGGAGAACGTGATCGGCACGCGGTCCTTGACCAGTCCGACGGCCTTGATGATGGCGTTGGTGTAGGACTTGGACACCTGGTGGGTGACGTAGCGGTCCATGGATTTCCAGTTCCAACCCGACTGATGAGCTTCGTTCCAAGCGTTCACCACCAGTTCCAGGCCGTTGTCCAGCAGGCCCTTGGTGTCCGTGTACATGCCCGAGGGGCCTCCGACGCACAGTTCGTGGTGCTCGGTGCCGGCTCGCGAGACGCCGCCGAGGATGCGGTGCGCATCCGGGTGCGCATCGGCCGGGCCGATGACCGCAGCCGCGGCACCGGAGCCCAGGGTCAGGGTGGCGAATTCACGCATGTAGTCATCGCGCGTGGAATTCTCGGCGTTCAGGCGCTGGAAGGTGGTTTCCTGGGTCGGCTTGGAATCTTCGCCGGCAACAATCAGGGCGTACTTGATCTGGCCCGAGTCGATCATGTTCGCCGCCAGGCTCATGCCATTGACGAAACCGAGGCAGGCGTTGGCCACGTCGAAGTTCATGGCAGAGGAGGGCAGGCCCAAGCCGTTGTGCACCTTGGAGGCCACCGATGGTTCCAGGTTGCGGCGGGTCACCGACGTGTTGATGAGCAGTCCGATGCTGCTGGCGTCGACACCAGCGGCATCCAGGGCCTTTTTGCCGGCCATGATCGCGGCATCGTCAAAGCCGACACCGTCGGACCACCAACGGCGTTCCTTGACACCGGAGACACGTTCCAGAAGCTTCTTGGACAGGCGCAGGCGTTTCAGGCTAGGAGCCAGCCGCTCATCGAATTCTGCCGAGCTCACCACCTCTGGTGCGAGAACGCTGTTCACTGATAAAAGCGCAACGTTGTGGTGCTTAAAGGTGGCATTGCCGTTCAAAATGGTGCCTTCGTTTCTGCTGGACTATCTATATGCTGCGTACTGCGTTGAAACGTCTGTGCCGATGGGAAAGTGCCCAGGGCTGCGAATGTATACTCCCTAGGTTATTCCCTGCATCGCGCCAAGACGTACTTGAGCGCGAGTTTTCAGCCGAAAGCTAGATGCAGGATCTATGCAGACTATATCGATCCTACAGACTAGTCCTATGAGAATCATGAAAAGTGGGCCGTTCATCCTGTGGGCTTTCTTCCATCCGCACAGCTGATCGAAAGCAAGTCTGAAACCCCGGACATGAAAAGCGATCCAGCTCACATTCACGGTCGAAGATCGCGTTGTATTGGATATCGCATCGATTCATTTTGACGGCCCTGTCCTCATCGAAAAGCGGTATCCAATGACAACTTCAAGCGTTGAAACCCAAGGCACGTTTCCAGTCGTTCTGCGATTCGTGGTCTACAGCCTCGTCGGCATCGTGTTCTTCTTCCTGCCCATCACCATCAACGGCAAGAGCACCATCCCGCTGGATCACCTGATTACCTGGATCCAAACGGCCGCGGCACCGGTGGTTCCGTACATCATCTTGCTGATGCTCGTCTGCGGAACGGTTCTTCCCTTCGCCACCGGTGGCTGGAAGGCATCAAAGGTCCGGGGCGTCTTCGCGTTCTTGAACATCCTCGGCCTGGTTGTCGGCTGCTCCCTGCTCTTCGACTTCGCTCCAGCATGGCTCAACGATCCGGACATGGGGCCGTTCCTGCTGGAAAAATTGGTGATTCCCGTAGGCCTGATCGTTCCCGTGGGGGCCATCTTCCTGGCCTTGCTGGTGGGCTACGGCCTGATGGAATTCCTCGGCGTCTTCTGCCAGCCGATCATGCGCCCGATTTGGCGTACCCCAGGCCGTTCGGCCGTGGATGCCGTGGCGTCCTTCGTTGGCAGCTACTCGCTGGGATTGCTGATCACCGACCGCATGTACCGCGGTGGGCGCTATACCGGACGCGAAGCGGCCATTATCGCTACCGGCTTTTCCACGGTGTCAGCCAGCTTCATGGTGATCGTTGCCAAGGCGCTGGATCTGATGGACCACTGGAGCCTGTACTTCTGGCTGTCGCTGGTCGTCACCTTTGCGGTGACTGCCATTTCGGTGCGCATTCCGCCGCTGAGCCGGGTTCCGGACACCACGTACCTGGGCATGGAGCACGACAAGGAACAGGTGGTCACTGGCAACCGCGCACGCGTGGCCTGGAACGAAGCTCTGGGAGCCTCTCGGCGGGCACCGTCGCTGGCCAAGAACATCGGCGCCAATGTGTGGGACGGACTGAAAATGGCGATGGCGATCTTGCCATCCATTCTTTCCGTCGGACTGCTCGGGCTGGTGGTGGCACGCTTCACTCCGGTCTTCGACTGGCTGGGCTACCTGTTCGTGCCCTTCGCCTGGATCGTCGGGTTGGAAGATCCGCTACTGGCCGGCAAGGCGTCGGCGACCGGCATCGCCGAAATGTTCCTGCCAGCGACCCTGGTTGCGGGACATGAATCGATCGAGCTGCGCATGGTGATCGCCATTGTTTGCGTCTCGGCGATCATCTTCTTCTCGGCACTGGTGCCATGCGTCCTGGCAACGCAGATTCCGCTGAACATCCCGCAAATGGTTGCCATCTGGTTCGTGCGCGTTGTCCTGACCATCCTCATCGCGACACCGATCGTGCGCCTGCTCTTGTAGGTGGGCTGGGCAGCTTCCGCCCAGGCCTGTTGTTGTCCCAGCTTTGCGAAGCCTGAATGCCGTTGCATCGCACCGGTGATCCGTCGTTGAATGGTCGGATCGATATGAAGGAAGGTAAGGAAGGTTCCCATGAATCATTTAGACGAATCAGGTGTTCCGATGCAGGGCGATCCGAGTATTCCCGACCAGCCTGAACCTCCTGCGCAGCCGCCGGCTCCCGACGCACCGCCAAGCCCATCCCACCCGGATGCGCCGCCGAGCCCTTCGCACCCGGATGGCCCGATGGCGCCTCCAGGCCCGCTGGATCCCACGCAACCGCCACCGGGGCACCCCTCAGACCCGACGACCCCGCCATCACCTGGATTCGCCCTGACACCGTGACCCAAACCAAGACGGCCAATGCCCTGCAGGAACCCGGTTCCTGCAGGGCATTGGCCATTTGTGGCTGCGGTAATCCGAAACCGCGCGGCCTGCCATGGTGTCGGTGCGCATCGGTACAGTGAACCTAGGCAGTTCTTCGCTGCCTTGGCGACCACCCATAGAAAGGCACGCATGGCATATCCAGTAGAAGTGCTAGATCGGATTCTCGGGGTCATGACCGGCATGGCTGCCGGCGACGCCCTAGGCGCGGGCTATGAATTCAATGCGCCGTTGCCCGATTCCGCGCAAGTGGACATGATCGGCGGAGGGCTGGGCAACTTTGCACCCGGGGAGTGGACCGACGATACCTCGATGGCGATAGTCGTTGCCCAGGGCCTGCTGGGTTCCAACGGCAAGCTTGATGGCGCCGCAAGCGATTACATGGTGCGCGAATGGGCCAGATGGGCGGTGAACGCACCGGACGTCGGCAACCAGACCCGTGCCGTCCTCGCCTTCGCCCAGAGCACCGCGTCTGCTGACGGGAGAACTGAACCCAACACCGCAGACGCGCTCGCCGGTTCCGAGCAGATCCACAGGCGAACCGGCCGCTCAGGAGGCAACGGCAGCCTGATGCGCACAGCACCGGTTGCCCTGGCTTATCTGTCCGGAACGCCTGCCGCCGCATTCGACGCAGCGGCGGCCATCAGCAAGCTGACCCATTTCGATGACGAAGCCGCTGAAGCGTGCGGTCTGTGGACCGTCGCCATTCAGCACGCGGTGCTCACCGGAGAACTTGATATTCGCATCGGGCTTGAGCTTCTCAAGCCAGATCGCGCCCATGTGTGGGAACAGCGCATCGGGCAGGCCGAAACCCAACTGCCTCGGGACTTCGGCAACAATGGCTGGGTTGTTGAAGCATTCCAGGCGGCCTGGAGCGCCATCACCACCGCCGATGCGGTGGACGGGAAAGCCCGCTTGGTTCCGGTGGTGGAAGCTGCCGTTCGCGGAGGCGTGGATACCGACACCGTGGCAGCCATCGCCGGATCGCTTATCGGCGCGGCCACTGGCTTGGAAAGCATCCCGGAGCAGTGGGTGGAGATGGTCCACGGCTGGCCAGGAATGCGGATGCAGGAGCTCATTGATATTTCAAACGATCTTGCAGGCTAAGTTCCCGGACCTGCCGTCCGGCTAGTCACGGGAAGTGCGCCTCGCCTCCAGCTTCTGTGGAGGTACGACGCTGACTTCGTGGCGTACCCCGCGCACGCCAAGACCTGCCAAATCGATCGCGAGAAACCAGGGCCCGGATTTGGGCACCTTGATCCGGTAGGGTGCCCGGCGTGCCAGCCCACCGTACGATTCGAATTTTTCTCCGTCTTGGAATGCCGCGAAATTCTCTGGATCCATCAATCGGAGATTGGCCGGACCGCTGAGCGTCACTGCCAAGATAGTTCCCCGTTCAAGGAACTCCCAGTAGTACTCAGCGAAATTGGGTTCCGTCAATGCCTGCCTCCGGGGTTTCGGATGATCCGCCGATTAGCAGACCCAGACCTATTAACCCAGAAGATGGACCGTCGCGGCAACGGGAACCAGCTTCTGGGCAAGAGCTGGTGGCCAACACGACTCGGGGATTAGGCATGGGAGGCTATGCCACCTCATCTGATGCCAGAGATGCCACAGAACCTTCCGGCCATCTCGATTTCAAGTTCCGTCAACCAGCCAAGCGGCGGATTGTCCGCTACCGGGGATACGCTACTTGCATGGGATAAATTCCCACGCAATTGGGGGCCGTGACGGCCAAGAGCAATAAGGCAAGATTCATGGATATTTTGACCGGCATTAGCCTTGAACAACTTCGACTGTGGATTTGGATTCTGGTGCTGGCCTTTGCCGTCGCTGTAGGTTTATGGCGCCGGCGCCAACTGGTGGCTGTCGCGCTTGCCTCGGTGCTCCTGTTCGCTACTCTCAACGCCGGCGCCGGGATCTATATCCTGAAACGGCTGGGTGATCCGCGGTGGACCGCAGGCGAGCCCCCGGTGAGCGCACCGGAACTATCCGGAACCCCGATCGTGGGCCAGCAACTGGTTCCCCTGGAATCGGCTTTGGAAGCAATCGCCGGGGGGAGTGAACTCCTTCTGGGAATTCAGGCAGGCCCTGCCGGTGGCTCTCGACTTCTTTACGCGCAGCGGCTGGGCACTGCTCGTGGCCATTCCATTGATCATTGCCATTATGATCCGGACTTTCCGGGCTGCCCGCCGGCGCCGGAAGGACCTGCTGAATCTCCGCGGTACGGTGGTGCAGCTGCAGGCCGAGCTCGCCGAGATAAAGGCGATCTTGCCCGCGCCCGCCATAACAGCAGGTGTCACGGAGCTCGGGAACCAAACGGGCAGTCCCCGCACGCGACGCTCGCGCCGCGGCGAATAGCCGCTAGTCCGGCAGAAAGGAAACGGCGCCGGTTCTGCCCTGCAATGCAGAGGCAGCACCGGCGCCGTTCCCGTGATGCGCGTGCGTTGGGATCGCTAGGCTAGGCCAGCGTCGCGGTATCGATCACGAAGCGGTAGCGGACGTCGGACGCCAGCACGCGCTCGTAGGCCTCGTTGATCTGCGTGGCACCGATGACCTCGATTTCTGCGCCAATTCCATGTTCGGCACAGAAGTCCAGCATTTCCTGGGTTTCTTCGATGCCGCCGATCTGCGAACCGGCGAAGGAACGGCGTCCGCCGATCAAAGCAAAGGCGTTGACCGGCAATGGTTCAGCCGGCGCGCCAACGTTGACCAAGGTGCCGTTCACGCGCAGCAGTCCGAGGTAGGAGCTGATGTCGATCGAGGCGCTGACGGTGTTGATGATCAGATCGAAGCTCTTGCGCAGATCCTTGAAGGTGTTCTCGTCGCTGGTGGCCCGGTAATCGCTGGCGCCCAGCTTCAGGCCGTCCTCCCTCTTCTTCAGCGATTGCGACAGCACGGTGACCTCAGCGCCCATGGCACTGGCGAGCTTGACTGCCATATGGCCCAAGCCGCCGAGTCCCACCACGGCAACCTTCTTGCCCGGTCCTGCACCCCAGTGCTTCAGCGGGGAGAAGGTGGTGATGCCGGCGCAGAGCAGGGGTGCGGCGACATCCAAGGAGATGCCTTCGGGGATGTTCAAGGCGAAGTTCTCGTCAACCACGACGTGCGTTGCATAGCCGCCCTGGGTCATGCTGCCATCACGGTCGAGCGAACCGTAGGTTCCCACGCTCTGCTCGCAGAACTGCTGGTCGCCAGCCAGGCAGTTTTCGCATTCCATGCAGGAATTGACTAGGCAGCCCACGCCAACGCGATCGCCCAGCTTGTGCTTGGTGACTGCTGAGCCGACTTCGGTGACGATGCCAGCTATTTCGTGGCCCGGGACCAGCGGATAGTTCTGGTTTCCCCATTCACCGCGGACCGTGTGGATATCGGAGTGGCAGATGCCGGAGAACTTGATATCAATCAAGACGTCGTGCGGACCTACAGCACGGCGCTCAATCTGTGTCGGGATGAGTCCTTCAGCCGCAGAGTGCGCTGCGTATGCGTTGACCATAGTTGCCATCAGGGTATTTCCTTTGTCTTGCGGGTTGCGACTGGCAATGTTCTGGGCTGCGGCGATCGCCGCAGTCCATCAGGGCGTGGCCCATGGAGAACAACAATCGGCAGGCTATGAATAATCCCGGTCTGAGTAAATTTCCTTCCTCCGAGTTCGCGGCATGCAGCGGAGCCGGGGACAGCACGCGCCCATCGCCCAAGAACTGCGTCTTTTGCCAATTCCCGGTAGGCTAGTACATGGGTCTGCATGTTCTGTGCGGGCCCCGAATGAAAATAACTCCCAGGACTGACTGACCGTTGGTCCCGACCGCCAGTTTCCCGGTCCTCGGTAGTGACTTTCGCTAGGGCAAATAGCTGCCCCAGCGCGGGTCTCGATCGAAGACCAGATCTGGGTAGGGCTATACGGTTCGCTCATCCACCATGTGGGAGCGATCGAAAGGAGCACCCCCTTAATGGAGGGTCCAGAAATCCAATTCGCCGAAGCGCTGATCGACAACGGCCGCTACGGTACCCGCACCATTCGCTTCGAAACCGGCCGCCTCGCCAAGCAGGCTGCTGGCTCGGCAATGGTCTACATCGACGAAGAGACCGCGCTGCTCTCGGCAACTACCGCCGGCAAGCACCCGCGCGAAGGCTTCGACTTCTTCCCGCTGACCGTGGATGTCGAGGAGCGCATGTACGCTGCCGGCCGCATCCCGGGCAGCTTCTTCCGCCGTGAAGGCCGCCCATCGACCGAAGCCATCCTGGCTTGCCGCCTGATGGACCGCCCGCTGCGCCCAGCCTTCGTCAAGGGCCTGCGCAACGAGGTCCAGGTTGTCGTCACCGTGCTGTCCATCGAGCCGGATGAGCTGTACGACGTCGTGGCAATCAACGCTTCGTCGATGTCCACCCAGCTTTCTGGCCTGCCATTCTCCGGCCCAATCGGCGGCGTTCGCGTTGCACTGGTTGATGACGGAAACGGCGCCCAGTGGGTTGCCTTCCCTAAGCACTCCGAGCTGAAGAACGCTGTCTTCAACATGGTTGTTGCCGGCCGCATCGCTGGCGATGACGTTGCCATCATGATGGTGGAAGCCGAAGCTACCGACAACGCTTGGGAACTGATCAAGGAACGCGGCGCCCAGGCTCCAACCGAAGAGGTTGTCGCCGAAGGCCTTGAGGCTGCCAAACCATTCATCAAGGTCCTGTGCGAGGCCCAGGCCGACCTGGCTGCCCGCGCTGCCAAGGAAACCGTTGAGTTCCCGGTCTTCCGCGACTACGAAGACGATGCCTTCACCGCTGTCGAGGCTGCCGCTTCGACCCGCTTGGCAGAGATCTACACCATCGCTGACAAGCAGGAGCGCGACAACGCCGCAAGCGACTACAAGGACGAGATCCTGGCATCGCTGGCTGGCGAAGGCAACGCTTTCGAAGGCCGCGAGTCCGAGATCTCCAAGGCCTTCGGTGCGGTGACCAAGCACATCGTGCGCCAGCGCATCCTGACCGACCAGATCCGCATCGACGGCCGCGGCCTGGCTGACATCCGCCAGCTCTCCGCCGAGGTCGAGGTGCTGCCTCGCGTGCACGGTTCGGCCATCTTCGAGCGTGGCGAAACCCAGATCATGGGCGTCACCACCTTGAACATGCTCAAGATGGAACAGCAGATCGACTCGCTGTCCCCAGTGAAGTCCAAGCGCTACATGCACAACTACAACTTCCCGCCATACTCGACCGGCGAAACCGGCCGTGTTGGTTCGCCGAAGCGCCGCGAAATCGGCCACGGTGCACTGGCAGAGCGCGCGCTGGTTCCAGTGCTGCCAAGCCGCGAGGAATTCCCATACGCCATCCGCCAGGTCTCCGAGGCACTGGGCTCCAACGGCTCGACCTCCATGGGCTCGGTCTGCGCCTCGACCCTGTCGCTGCTGAACGCCGGCGTGCCGCTGAAGGCCGCTGTCGCAGGCATCGCCATGGGCCTGGTTTCGGACACCGTTGACGGCGAAACCCGTTACGCTGCCCTGACCGATATCCTCGGCGCCGAAGACGCCATGGGCGACATGGACTTCAAGGTTGCAGGTACCTCCGAGTTCGTGACCGCGATCCAGCTGGACACCAAGCTGGATGGCATTCCGGCTTCGGTGCTGGCCGCCGCGCTGACCCAGGCTCGCGAAGCACGCCTGCACATCCTGAACGTGCTGAACCAGGCCATCGACGCTCCGGATGAGCTGAATGTGAACGCCCCGCGCATCATCTCGGTGAAGATTCCAGTGGACAAGATCGGCGAGGTCATCGGCCCTAAGGGCAAGATGATCAACCAGATCCAGGAAGACACCGGCGCTGACATCTCGATCGAGGATGACGGCACCGTGCTGATCGGCGCAACCAACGGCGAATCCGCCGAGGCTGCCCGTTCGGCCATCAACGCCATCGCCAACCCTCAGGTTCCTGAGGTCGGCGAGCGCTACCTGGGCACCGTCGTGAAGCTGACCACCTTCGGTGCGTTCGTTTCGCTGACCCCGGGCAAGGACGGCCTGCTGCACATCTCCGAGCTGCGCAAGATCAACGACGGCAAGCGTGTCGAGGACGTCGAAGACGTCGTCGGCGTTGGCCAGAAGCTGCAGGTGGAGATCACCAAGATCGATGACCGTGGCAAGCTGTCGCTGGCTCCAGTCGTCGAGGAAGAAGCTGAAGAATCAGTAGCTGCTGAGTAGTCTTTAGATTCCTGAAGGAAAACCCCGATTCACTTTGGTGAATCGGGGTTTTCCTTCTCTTCAGACCAGCTTGATTGGCATGGCTGGCAGGTCAGCGCCTACGCGGGTGCCGCATCCTTGCTGATGCCGGTGGCGTTCAGCGCCTCGACGTGCAGGACTTCAACCTCGCGGCGATCCTCCTCCAGCTCCAGTGCCCGCTCGGCCCGGGCGAAGGAATCCGTTGCCTGAGCCTTCAAGACTGCCGTCCATGGGGCATCGGAGCGCGCAATCAGGGCACCGAGTTCCTTTTGGATCCGCATCATGACTTCGACGTCCGAAGCGCCATCGCGCGAGGTCGCCCGGAAGGCATCCTGGAGCATGTCCTGCGGCTCAAGCAGGCGAAGGTGGACCCGCCCGGCGTCCGGGGAATCCGGAATCCTTGCCTGCATGGCGATGTCCAGTACGCGGTGCGTTGCTTCCAGGACCTCGATGGCGGTTCCCGGATCATTGATTCCGGGGGAGAGCGACTTGCTGGAGATTTCCGACAGCGCGAGCAGCCCGAGCCGCGGGTCCTGTTCGAAAGTCCGGTGGTTGGCGATCACGAAGGCCCGCTGGATCGCTTCCTGGCTCTCTTCCGACACCTTGCCGCTCAGGTACGCAATGGGGTGCCCGGCAAAGATCCTTGAGCCTGGGCGGCGTTCGACCCAGAGCTGGCAGTTTTCCTGCTCGGCAATGCGCTGCAGGGCTGCCACGTCGACCTTGACCACGAATCCTGGATGGTCGCATTCCAGCGGGATGGCAGTAGTAGGCGGATCAACCCACCGCCGTCCGCCGAGCAGCGGCTGCTCGGCGTAGTCCGACATGGCCTGCGAGGCGGCATCGCCGACCCGGTCGATGATGTCGGCCATGCGGCCGAAGGTGGTGAGGAACGAGATCCAGCGCAGCAAGGTCACCAGCACCACGGCAATGACCAGGATGGTTCCCAACAGCAGCAGCGCTTTTTCCGAGCTGGAATAGACATCCAAGGACAACGCGATGATCCCGACGATGGAGAATGCGAAAGCCCCCACGAAGGTAGACAGGGCAGTATGCGAGGTCCGGTCGGCAATCAGCAGCTGGATGGAGCGGGGAGTACCGATTTGCGTGGCAGTGGAGTATGCCGAGACCATCGTGGTCAGGGAAAACGTCGTGACAGCCAGCATCGACGTGGCCAGGATCTGCAATAGCGTCGCGGCGGCATCGTTGCCGAGCGCTTCCAGCAGGTTCGCCGGAATGAGATTGCCCAGTGCTGGTGCGGCGATGGCCAGAATGATTCCAGCTACGGTGAATACTGTGGCCCGGAACCAGATTCCGCGCAGCGACTGCTTTGCGTAGTTCAGTGCTCTTACCATGAATCCTCCTTGTGTCCTCTGCCGGCGGCAGTGACCGCACCCTATGCTTCTCGCAACTATGCGATGCGGTTGTACCGCTGTTGCGCAACCCGTGGAAGTGAGTTTACGCTACCGACCCATGTCGGGACTCGAATCGGTGGCCCGCCCATTCCGAGGGGTGGCCTATCGAGGGCATGGTTCGTCAGAAGATACGGTGGGAGCGCTGCAATGCTCGCTCTCGTGGTTGATTTGTGCTTCTCCGAGCGCGCACCAGTTCAAATCGGGCAGAGATCAGCGTACCGGGCGCAATTCACGAGGGGCATCGGCGGAATATCGCAATGCGTTGGCTTCCGCGGTCGGGAGCCGCTACCCGGAATTCTTGCACTGACCACCTAGGATGGTAATGAGACATGGAAATTCGGCCGTACGGCAAATGAAGGACGTTGGATCAGTGGATATCGGCGGGACGAAATTGCAGCACCAGAATCTGCTGGTGACGCTGTTTGGCTTGTATGGCGAAACCTCAGGTGGATCGTTCCCCGTTTCAGCCATTGTCGAAATGTTCGACGCGCTGGGAATCCGTTCTCAAGCCATACGGTCAACCCTTTCGCGCTTGAAAAGCAACGGCGTGCTCGTAAATGAGCGAGCGCGCGGCGAATCCCACTACCAGCTATCGGCCGAGGTGCTGGACAGCTTCCGCAAGGATGACCGGCGGATCTTTGCCCCGTCCCGTTCTTCTTCCGGAGAAGCATTGATTTTGGCCATTTTCTCGGTTCCCGAGAGTGAGCGGAATCGCCGCTACGAACTTCGCAGCGAGTTGGCGAGCATGGGCTTCGGGATGGTGACTGGCGGGGTAGCCGTGGGCCCGCAACTGGCCTTCGAGCAAGCCAAAGCCCGGCTAGACGCACGAGAGCTGACCAAGTATGTCGAGTTCTTCCGGGCAGATTACATGTCGCCTGAAGAAATCCGGGACCGGGTGGCCCAATGGTGGGATCTTGAAGCGCTGGACCGGCAGTATACGGACTTCCTCCAGCTATATGTCGGGCGTTTGGGAAGCTGGCAACTACAACTGGAAGGACCTTTCGATTCCTTCGAGCAGCGCATTGAACTGGAGCGTGCTGCCTTTTCTTTCTATGTCCCGATGCTGACCAGATGGCGTCGATTCCCTTACCGAGACCCGAACCTGCCCTTCGAGTACCTGCCTGAAGGGTGGAAGGCCCCGCAAGCCAAGAAGACCTTCCTGGCATTGCATGCGTTGTTGGCCCCGCATGCGGAGCTGTACGCGAACCGGCTACTCGGCTCGCGCGTCGGCTAGCACTTTCCCCATCCAGGAGCGTACGTCCTGCCAGTGGTGCTGTTGCGGGTCGATGATCTCGAAGTGGTCGAGTTGCTGATGGAACATTTGGTCCGGCCGTGCTTTTCCGGCCAGGTCAAGCACGTACTGCCGCGTGTGCTCCAGCGGGACCCTGTCGTCGTTGGCCCCATGGACCAGGAGAATCGGCACCTCGGGCGGCAGAGCCTGGATTGGCGAGGCCATGCGGTAGATCGCCGGAATCTCAGCCGGGGAACCGCCGAAGTATTCCTTCGCAGCATCCTCGCCTAGTCCCTCTGCATGCACCTTGGCCGCGTCGGTGACCGGGGCGAGGGCGATTACGGCCGTTGCCAGACCGGAGTTGAGCAGCGCCAATTGTCCGCCGACCGAATGCCCAATGAGGATTACCGTGTCCGGACGCCCCTGACGGCGTAGTGTGCCGCGCACGAGCGCGATGGCCTTG
This sequence comes from Glutamicibacter sp. ZJUTW, assembly GCF_008370855.1. Taxonomy (NCBI): domain Bacteria; kingdom Bacillati; phylum Actinomycetota; class Actinomycetes; order Micrococcales; family Micrococcaceae; genus Glutamicibacter; species Glutamicibacter sp. ZJUTW. The sequence continues at coordinate 1,114,207 of NZ_CP043624.1, forward strand.
GCTGTATCCAAAGACGGGATAGGCCAGGAATGCTCCGGTCCACGCCGGTATTCGACATTGGCTACGCTCCAGCCCGAACGCAGCAGGTCGTCAACCAGCGGCTGCATCACGCCGGCGGTGATTCGTTGGCGCCAATAGCCGCCATGCACCAGGACCGCAGTGCCCGCAGATGGTCGCCGATCCGGGTGCATTAGTGAGACATATTGGTCGGGGTGCTCCCCATAGCTGAAGACTTCGGTTTCCTGCGACTGATCCGGCACTGCATTGTTCCTTTCATCAAGCAGTGGCCGGCGGGGAACCCCCGCCGGCCATCTAGACATTTCTGGCAGTGCTACTCCGCACCGGGTACGGAACCCGGCGGCAGGAAGTTCACGTCGCGCAGGGCTGAGCGTCGGACAACTTCCTCCGGATCGGCCAAGTTGTGCAGTTCGTCGAAGAGTGTGGACAGCTGGCCTGCGGGGCTGACCCAGAACAGCGATTTGCCCGGTGCGCCATCCTTGACGTAGTACGCGTGTGGAAGGCCCATCGGCATTCGGACCGTATCGCCGGGTCCGGCCTTGAACCATTCTCCATCCAGGTAGAGGGTGTAGGTGCCTTCCATGATGTAGATGTGCTCATCTTGGTTAGGGTGCACGTGCGGGGGGACGCCTGTGCCGGTGGGATCCAAGGACAGCCATGCAAAGCTGCTGGAGCTCTCGACCTTGGACAGATAAGTGTGGCCCAGGACATTCCACGTCTTGTTGCCCATTGATTCGCTGGCCAAGGTGATGCCCTTGGGCAAATCGCCGAGAATGATTTCCTGGCCTTGCTGCTGTTCCATGTTGACTCCTAGGAAGGGTAGATAACTGGCGCATTCAGCATGACATGAATCACATTGGATATGCAATAGGTCTTGCGATCGCAAAATCTGCTGTATATGCTTTCTAACACTTCGGCCAATGTCGCCGGATTCTTCACTACCCTCGCAATTCACGCATCGTGGTCGATGGGACCCTTTGCTGCACTCCACGAGTAAGGCACCAATGTGAATAACACTCAGGCAACAGGAATGAGCGTCTATACGCTCGGCACCGGAGGCGGCCCGATCGTCTCCAGTTCCCGTGCTGGCACCAGTACGGCGATTCGGGTCGATGGGGCAACCTACGTGATCGACTGCGGCATGGGAAGCATCCGCAACTACCGCGCGCATGCCGATTGGGGCGAATTGCGCGCGGTGCTGCTGACGCATCACCACTCGGACCATATCTACGACCTCGGCTCCTACTTGGTGACCGGGTGGCAAGTTCCGGGAGAGTCCTTCACCCGTCCTATTCAAGTATTCGGCCCCGGCCGGCCCAACCGCATCCCCGCGCTTGACGGGGAGCATGAACAGCAGATCGCCGCACGCATCGCCGAACGGGAAATGACGAGCACCGAGGAAATTGTGGATGCGCTGCTGGACAAGGTCTTCTCTTCTGACGTGGTAATCCGCATGGCCGATGAAGGACGCGACGAACCACATGAATGGATCAGATCGCAGAACATCCAGATTCCTGAATCGGCAGGTGCCTGCGCCGTGGACAACCGGCATCCGGATATGGAACCCTTCGAGATCTACAGTGATGAGCTGGTGACCATCTCCGCAATCCTGGTCGACCACCGCCTCTGCTTCCCGGCTTTTGCCTACCGCATCGATTCGCAATACGGATCGGTCGTGGTCTCCGGCGATACCGCTTACTCGGAGAATTGCATCAAGCTTGCCCGGGGCGCCGACCTATTGCTTCACGAGGTCATCGACCTGCCGGGCATCCTGGCGACATTCCCGGATGGCCCGACGCGTGATGGCATCGAGGTGCACCTGCGCGAGTCGCACACCCCGTACAGCGAGGTAGGCAAGGTCGCCGCGAAGGCCGGAGTTGGTGCTCTGGTGCTGCACCATATTGTTCCCAACACCCCTGGCGCCGCCGATTTGGAGGCTATGCTGGAGACCGCACGCGGTGATTTCTCCGGGAACGTAACCATCGCCGAAGACAATGACGTCTACAGCGTCGGCCCGGTAGCGGTGGAAATCTCCGCTGCAGAATCCAATGGGAGCTTGGTATGAGCACGACGCAGAATCTCGCTGACCACACGTTGCGTGCTGCCATCGCCAACGGCAAGATGAACCGGCGCGCCTGGCTGGTTACCGGCATGCTGGTGCTCTTCCAGATCGTGAACTTCGCGGACAAGGCAGTCCTGGGGCTTGTGGCGGATCCTGCCATGCGCGAACTGGGGCTAAGCGCAGGCCAGTTCGGTTTCATCGGCAGCGCCTTTTTCTTCCTCTTCGCCATCGTCGGCATTGTTGTCGGTTTCCTGGCCGGAAAGGTATCCACCCGTTGGATCCTGCTGACCATGGGTGTTGCGTGGGCCGTGCTGCAGTTCCCGATGCTCTTTGGCGGAGGCGCGGCCATCCTCCTGGTCACACGCATCCTGCTGGGTGGCGCGGAAGGGCCTGCGACTCCCATTTCGCTGCAGCATGCCCATGGCTGGTTCAACGCCAAGGAGCGAGGCCTGCCCAGCAGCGTCATCGCTGCCGGCTCCACGTTGGGGCCGATTGTCGCTGCTCCCATCCTGGCGTGGATCATCGCCAACCCGGCTCTCGGCTGGCGCTGGGCCTTCGGCTTCCTGGGAATTTTCGGGCTCCTGTGGAGCCTGGGTTGGTTGCTGGTAGGCCGCGACGGACCCTATAGCCATGCGAAGCCGGAACCTTCGAAGAACGACTCCGTTGCTCATTCCGGGGCCCATGCTGAATCCGCCGCAACAGGTGAACCGCAGCAGGAACAACCGGCAGCGCTTGATCCCGAGGGCAAGGGAAGCATTGCGGATTCTTCCGATCTGCTGAAAATCGTCCCGATACGACGCGTCCTTGGCTCGTGGATGTTCGTGGCGGCGGTCCTCGCGGGTGCAGGTTGCTTCTGGGCCCAGGGATTCTTGACCACCTGGTCGCCGAAGTACCTGGGATCCGTAGTGGCGTTGAGCCCGGAGATGATCGGCTTGGTTTCGACCTTCCCATGGGTGGTCGGCGCCATCGCGTTGCTGGTCCTGGGCTTCGGCTCCCGCTACTTGATGAAGCGCGGGGTGACTGTTCGCTGGGCCCTGGGTGCGCTGTTCGGCGCTACGCTGCTGATCTCGGGGATCTGCTTCTCGATCCTTCCGTTCCTCTCCGGCTACGCCGCCGTGGCGATGCTGACCCTGGGCGCAGGAACCGCCATGATCTACCCGCTGGCTCCCACAGCGATCGCATTCAGTGTCTGTTCCAAGCAGCGTGCGGCTCTCATGGCCACGTTGACGGGCCTGGCCTCAGTGGGTGGCGTGGTCGCTCCGGCAATGGTTGGCGGCTTGATGGATCGCGCAGGCTACATTCCCAGCCCGAAGGGCGTGGCCGACTCGGCGGAGATGGCAGGGCTGCTGGCCCAGGGCATGAATACCTCATTCGGGATGATCGGCATCTATCTGGTCATCGTCGGCATCTTCTGCGTCCTGATGCTCAATCCGGATCGGACGGCCCGCAAGCTGCAGACCAGCTTCACGTTCACCGGCTAGCACTGGCCATCGAGATAGCCCTAACTGGGCGGCAAAACCCCATCTGCACAATGTGTGGATGGGGTTTGCTGATCGCTCCGGTTCTGCCGCTCAAGCTCGGAAACGTCTAGTTGCAAGGTGCTGCGCTGGCTCGCTGCAGATGCGATAAGCCAAGCAGGGGGTCCTGCCAAGGACGCGGTGGCAAAGGGGTGGACGCAGTAAAAGGACAGGCGAAGTAGGGGGCAAACGCATCTATGCTCAACGTTGGGAATCGCACGGAATAGATGCATCCGGGAGTATTGCAAGATCACTTGATAGAAAGCGAAGTCCGCATGCTGCAGCGTCGGCATGGATCAAGGATGGGCTGGCTCGGTTTCAGGATGGACAAGAAAGAACCGTGGCACACCACCGCCAGGGGGTATGCCACGGTTCGCGGCCGAAGGCCGCGGACGAGAGAAGACCAGTATTATTCGGAGGCCAGCGCCCGCTGCGAGTCAACTGGCTGCGGTGCGCTTACGGTGATTCGCGGAGGAATCAGTGCCACAGAAATTGCGGCGATCACGCCGACGACAGCAAAGAATACGAAGTTGAACTCGAAGCTGATTCCTGTTGCCGCGATCCAGCCGCCGATGATGGGACCAGAAATTGCGCCGATGCGGGCGAAGGACAAGGCCCAGCCTGTGGCTGTGCCGCGCTGCGCGGCCGGATAGTAATCGGCGATGTATCCGGTGAGTACCAGCGAGGTAGAAATCGATCCGATGCCGGCAAAAGCCACGAAGAACAGGTTGACCAGCATGGTGTTGGGGAACATCAACAGCAAGATGCCGCCAGCGCCGAGCAGGTAGAAGATCACCAGAATTGTCTTCTGCCCGTACTTGTCGGCCAGGAAACCCAGCGCCAATCCGCCGGCAGCCGAGGCAAGGGAGAAGACCAGCAAGAAGGTCAGCGAGGAACCGAGGTTGTACCCGGCGCTGCGCATGATCTGCGGCAGCCAGGTATTCAAGCCATAGACCAGGACCATGCCGCAGAACAGCGAGATCCAGAAGAAGATCGTCGAACGCAGGTACGTGCCGGAGAACATGGAAGCCATGACTTGGCGCCAAGGGGCTTTTCCGGCGGGAACCGGCGGCGCAACGGGTTCGTAGTTGCAGATGCCCTGCCGGGCGGCCAATGCCTTGGCTTCGCTGATCCGGCCCTTGGACACCAGATACTCAAGGGACTCCGGAAGCATCCAGGCAACTAGCGGAAGCAGCACGACAGGAAGCGCACCCACCGCGATGACCCCGCGCCAGCCCAGGGTGGGCAGGAGCGACATGGCGACCAAAGCAGCCGCGACGATTCCCAGTGAATAGCCCGAGTACATGATTCCGTAGTTCAGCGACCGCTTCTTGGGTGGCGAATACTCGATGGTCAACGCAGCGGCCACCGGGATGATGCCGCCCATGCCCAGTCCGCCGATCAGCCGGAAGAGCCCGAACATCTCCGGGGTTGGGGCAAAGGCGGCACCGGCCTGGGTGATGGTGAAGACCAGCATGGCCAGCAGGAGCATGCGCTTGCGCCCGATGATATCGCTGAGCGTGCCGATGAACAGCGCGCCGAAGAGCATGCCCACCAGCGCGTAGGCGCCCAGTCCTCCGAGCTCCATGGGGCTCAGCGACCATTCCTTGTAGTCTGCCAATGCCGGGAGCACTGCACCGAGCACGCCAACATCGTAGCCTTCAGCCAGGATGGCGAGCCAGCACGCGAAGAGCACCATTGTGGTGGTTCGTTTGGGGATTTTCCAATCCGCGGATGCGGGGGAATTTTGCATCTTTTCACTCTCCTTGGGTGGGTTGGGCGGAATTCGGTGAACACCAATAGGATTATCACGTTAAAGTGACGTGCGTTACAATAGCAATACAGAATAATTGAGGGGGATCTTGATGCCGAATTCCGCTAGGGCAGATGAACCGAGCGAAGTGCCGCTGCCTCCGGCTGCCGACTTCATTGCTTCAGGAATCGCGGGAACGTCGCTGGAGCGCACTATCGAGTGGGTGGATACCGATGCTGCAGGGCACCAGCACAACTCGGCCATCCTGCGCTTCGTCGAGGCGGCCGAAGCCAAGCTGTTCCGTGAGGCCGGTGCGCAGTCCTACTTCTCCATCTCGCCGCGAGCCAGGCATGAGGTCGACTACCGGGCCAAGCTGTATTTCGGCCAAGTGGTGACCGCGGCGGTGCGCGTGGAAAAAGTTGGACGCAGCTCCATGACCTTCGGATTCAAGGTCTGGGGACATCCGCATCGAGATCGCGGGCTCGTTGTTGCCGCCGAAGGCCGCTTTGTAACCGTGTGTGTTCCTGTCGGCGCGGAGAGCTCGGCCCCCTGGCCTCAGGAAATCCTCGAGAGTATCGAGGCTGGTTCCTGACTTGGATTCATCCCTCGCTCGCGTACCGCCAGGCGTGAGTGCCCGTCCGTGCATTGCGGATCATGGTCTCATTTGGGCATGTTGTTGGTTCCTGGTGGCGCGACTGGTAGATTGAACCTAATTTGGTAAATGTGACGATCGTCATAATTACTCTAGGGTTCACATGGCCCTGGATCACCTTTGCCCGAGGAGACGCAATGCCTGCCATAGAAGAAGCCGATCTGAACACGATGCTGACGGCGTTGGCCGCCGGCACCATCCAGGTCCACGACTTGACTGCTCCGCTGTCGGACACCACACCGACCTTGGTGTTGCCAGATCCGTTCTCGAACCTGATCGATTTCAGCCTCGAGGAGGTTTCGGCCTACAACGAGCCTGGTCCGTTCTGGAAACACCACAATATCCATACGGGTGAACATATCGGAACCCATATCGATGCGCCGATCCATTGGGTTTCAGGTCGAGAAGGCAAGGATGTGTCGCAAATCGATCCGCAACGGCTAGTGGGTCCGGCAGTCGTGCTGGACTTCAGCGAACAAGCGGCAGCCGATCCGGATTTCCTCATTGATGCTGTGCACCTGCACCAGTGGCAAGAGGACCATGGAGCCTTCCCTGCCAATGCCTGGCTCCTGTTCCGTACAGGGTGGGAGAAGCATGACCATGACAAGCAGGCTTTCTTGAATTTCGACGCGTCCGGCTCGCATACGCCGGGTTTCACCTCCGAATGCGCCAAGTACATTGCTGAGGAACTGGACATTTCCGGTATTGGTGTGGAGACCGTGGGAATTGACGCCGGCAGGGCCGGTGAACTGGATCCTCCGTTCCCCATGCATTATTTCCTGCTCGGTGCCGACAAATACGGAATCACCTCGCTGAAGAATCTGGACAAGCTGCCGGCTTTCGGTGCCATGATCGTCGTCGCCCCGCTGCCCATCGTCGGAGGCACTGGTGCGCCAACCCGGGTACTGGCAATGGTTCAGAAATGAGGTTCCGGCGATCCGTGGCCACCGGCATTGCGCAGAAAGAGAGGAAAACCAATGAATGTCGCTGAACTAGTTGGCAAGACCTTGGCCGAACTCGGAGTGGGACATTCCTTCGGGGTGGTTGGCAGTGGAAATTTCGCTGTCACGAATGCGCTGATTGCGAGCGGGGTGCCGTACACCGCTGCTCGGCATGAAGGCGGAGCAGCGACGATGGCCGACGCCTATTCGCGCACCAGCGGCAAGGTTTCTGTGCTGTCGGTGCATCAGGGCTGCGGCTTGACTAATGCCGCCACGGGTATTGGCGAAGCTGCCAAATCCCGCACGCCGATGATTGTGCTCGCGGCCGAGGCGGCACCTAGCGCGGTGTACTCGAATTTCGCCATGGACCAGGATGCGCTAGCGGGCTCTATCTATGCCATTTCCGAACGCGTGCACAGCTCCCAAAGTGCGGTGGCCGATACAGTTCGTGCTTACCGCAGGGCTGTCAACGACCGGCGGACCGTGGTGTTGAATCTGCCACTGAACATCCAAGGCCTCGAAGCACCGGAAGTCCCTGCTGCAACCGAGATCGTTCCGATGGAGCCGATTCGCCCATCGCGTGCCGCGGTGCGGGCACTGGCAGTGCTGATCGAGAATGCCCGGCGCCCGGTGTTCATCGCCGGACGTGGCGGACGCGGCGCCAAGGCAGAGATTCTCGCGCTTGCTCGGCACAGCGGGGCACTGGTGGCGACCTCGGCGGTGGCCAAAGGCTTGTTCAATGGCGAGGAATTCAGTCTCGGGATTTCCGGCGGGTTCTCTTCGCCGCTGGCTGCGGAGCTGATTTCCGGCGCGGATTTGATTGTGGGATTTGGCTGCGCCCTGAATATGTGGACCATGCGCCATGGACGTCTCATATCCGATGGCACCAAGGTAGTGCAGGTGGATCTGGAAGAGCCCGCGCTGGGAGCGAATCGTCCGATCGATTTGGGCGTCGTCGGCGACTCGGCGCAATGCGCGCGCGACGTGCTGGAATATCTTGAGGCGCAGCGGATGCCGATGCGCGAAGGCTACCGCACCTCTGCGGTGCGCCAGCGGATCGACGAAGGCGCCAACTGGAGTCATGTTGACTATCGGGATCTGTCCACGGAAGACTGCATCGATCCGCGAACCTTGACCAAGGCGCTGGATGAGTTGCTGCCGAAAGAGCGCCTCGTCAGCGTGGACTCGGGCAACTTCATGGGGTATCCCAGCCAGTTCCTGTCAGTTCCCGACGAGCACGGTTTCTGTTTCACCCAGGCATTCCAGGCGATCGGCCTGGGGCTGTACACCGCTATCGGTGCGGCGCTGGCCCAACCCGGCCGTTTGCCAGTGTTGGGTACCGGCGATGGCGGATTCCACATGGCCATCGCCGAACTGGATACTGCGGTCCGGCTGAAGCTGCCACTTGTGTGCATCGTCTACAACGATGCCGCCTACGGGGCGGAAGTGCATCATTTCGGCGAGCCTGGCACGGAACAGAATATGGATTCGGTGACTTTTCCGGACAGTGATTTCGCAGCCATCGGCCGTGGCTTCGGGGCTGATGGCATCACGGTGCGCACGCTTGCGGATCTCGCAGCGGTCGCCGAGTGGCTAGGCTCGGATCCCGACCGGCCGCTGATCATTGACGCGAAAATCGCTTCGGACGGCGGCGCCTGGTGGCTCGCGGAGGCCTTCAAGGGGCACTAACCCTGTGCAGGAATAGCGGTTGCTGCTTGGATACCCTGGCGCGGCGTGCACAAAGTGCGCAACGCCGGGGTCTTCTTTTTTCGCTAGAGGACGCCGCTGACGTTCTAGGCATTGCGCGCCTGGCCTATAGTCCGATCGCATCTTGCCAGGCGCAGGTTCCAGCCTGCGCCAGCTTCAAGCGTTTGCGCAACTGGAAAGACACGTCAGCGACAGCCAAGGCGAATGGAATGCCAAGGAGCAATGCCATGGAGAGCTGTTGGGCGAACAAAGTCGGAACCAGCATTGATGCTGTCGTCGCCAAGGGCATTCTTGCCCAGCTGGCGCGAGCTCAATTGCTTTGAGAGGCCGGCTTCACGCTGCGCGATTTGAGCCCGAGAAGGATTCATTGAATAGTCCAAAGACGGTTCCGTGATGGACCGGGATCCGTGCCAAGTCCCGCATGCTGGTTCCCGGCCCGGCAAAAAGCCGCAGGTTCGACGGCCCTGAATGGGCCGTCGAACCTGCGGCTTGCAGTAACAGCTATGCGCTGGTTACCAAATTAGAGGGTTCGGACTTCTTGTCCGGCGTCCAGCGAAGATGCGTTTGCTCCAGCTCCTCGTTCTCGCGGACCAGCGCGAGCCGAGGGCGCACGGCATCCGTGCGCGCGGCAGGCGGCTTGCGGCGTCCAGCCTTGAACTGCAGCGGCCACGTTGCGCCGTCGCCGATGTAATCCTGTTCGGCAGCTGCTTGCAAGGTCCACTGCGGGTTGTAGAGGTGGGTACGGCCCAGCGCCACCAGGTCGGCACGTCCCGCCAGCAGGATCGAGTTCACGTCGTCGTAGGAGGACACGGCACCGACAGCGATGACCGAGGCTCCTGCCTGTGCGGCAACCTGGTTGCGGATCTTGTCAGCGAACGGGGTCTGGTAGCTGCGCCCGAAGGCCGGCTTCTCGTCCTTCACAATCTGCCCGGACGAAACATCGATAAACTGCGCGCCGTGGGCGATGAACGCTCGGGAGATGTCAACTGCGTCATCGTCGGTATTCCCGCCCTCGGCCCAGTCGGTGGCCGAAACGCGCACGCCGATGGTCTTGTGTGCTGGCCAAGCTTGGCGGACCGCATCCAGCACTTCCAGCGGGTAGCGCAACCGGTTCTCCAGGCTGCCGCCGTACTCGTCGGTGCGCTGGTTGGACAGCGGGGAGAGGAAGGACGAGAGCAGGTAGCCGTGGGCCATGTGCACTTCCAGCACGTCGAAGCCTGCGGCATCGGCACGGCGGGCTGCTGCAACGAACTGTTCGCGCACCTCGTCCATCTGCGCACGGTCCATTTCCACCGGTACGTGGCAGCCTTCGCCATAGGGGAGTGCACTCGGGGCGATGACTTCCCAGTTGCCTTCTTCCAGCGGCTGGTCGATGCCTTCCCACATCAGTTTTGTCGAGCCCTTGCGGCCCGAGTGACCCAGCTGCACGCCGATCTTGGCATTCGAGTTTCCGTGCACGTAGTCGGTCACGCGCTTCCAGGCTTCTGCCTGCTCATCGGTGTATAGGCCGGTGCAGCCCGGGGTGATGCGCCCGATATCTGAAACGCAGACCATTTCGGTCATCACCAGCCCCGCTCCGCCCATTGCCTTGGAGCCCAGATGGACCAGGTGGAAGTCACCGGGCACTCCGTCGGTGGCCGAGTACATGTCCATGGAAGACACCACTATTCGGTTCACCAGGTCGGTGTTGCCCAATCGGTGCGGCTGGAACATCGCTGGTGCCGCGGAAGGTGAAGCGTTGAGTCGAGCGAAGTTCTCGTCTACCTGCTGTGCAAATCCGGTATCGCGCAGCTTGAGATTCTCATAGGTGATGCGCCGCGAGCGGGTGAGCAGGTTGAAGCAGAACTGAACCGGGTCCTGATCCTTATACTGGCCAATGTTCTCGAACCATTCCAGCGAGGCCTGGGCCGCGCGCTGGGTCGATTCCACCACCGGGCGGCGCTCGGTCTCGTAGGCGGCAAGTGCCGAGTCCACGTCGGCATGCTCATGCAGACAGGCGGCGAGGGCCAGGGCATCCTCCATGGCCAGCTTGGTGCCCGAGCCGATGGAGAAATGGGCGGTGTGCGCGGCATCGCCCAACAGCACGATGTTCTCGTGGCGCCAATTCTCGTTGCGTACCGTGGTGAAGTTGATCCACTTCGAGTTGTTGGTCAGTACTTGGTAGCCGGCCAGTTCCTCGGCGAAGATCTCCGCGACCTTGTCCACCGACTTCTGGTCACTCACGCCGGGGGCGAAGACCTCATGCTCGGTCTCATCGAATCCGGCCGCACGCCAAACATCCTCGTGCATTTCGACGATGAAAGTCGAACCCTCGTCGGAATATGGGTAGCCATGGATCTGCATGGTTCCGGCATCAGTTTCCTTGACAAAGAATTTGAAGGCCTCGAAGACCTGGTCGGTACCCAGCCACATGTACTTGGAAGTCCGCGGATCTAGGGTGGGCTTGAAGGAAGCTGCGTACTTGGTGCGCACCGCGGAATTCAGCCCATCGGCCGCGAGCACCAGATCGTAGTCGGCCGCCAGCTGCTCAACATCCGGGGCAACGGTGGAGAAGCGCACATCCACGCCCAGCTCGAGGCAGCGGCGCTGCAGCAGCTGCAGCAGTTCCTTGCGGCTCATGGCAGCGAACCCCTGGCCACCCACGGTGTGCATCTGGCCTCGGAAGTGGATATCGATGTCGCTCCAGCGGGCGAAGCGCCGGGACATGTACTCGGCCACCACCGGATCGGCATTGCCGATGCCTCCGAGGGTCTCATCGGAGAACACCACGCCGAAGCCGAAAGTGTCTGATGCGGCATTGCGTTCCCACACGGTGACATCGTGGTGTGCATCCAGCTGCTTCATCAGGGCCGCGAAGTACAGGCCGCCAGGGCCGCCGCCGATAACTGCAATCTTCATGGTGTGTCCTTTCATCAGCCCCGGAGGGCGATTGGGCCGTGGCCCGAAAATTTTCTGGGTAGTTTTATGCGACCGGCGAGCTGTTGAAGGCCTCGCGCAACTTGAAGTGCTGCAACTTGCCGCTGGGATTGCGCGGCAACTCGGTGACGAAGCGGATTTCCCGCGGATACTTGTATGGAGCGATCGTTGCCTTGACGAAATCCTGCAATTCCTTGGCCTTGCCGTCATCAGCCTGGGCACCTTCGACCAGGACTACGAATGCGCAGACGATCGATCCGCGATTTGGATCAGGGCGGGCGACTACCGCGTTTTCCAGCACCTCGGGATGCTGATCCAAGGCTTGTTCGACTTCCGGTCCGCCGATGTTGTACCCGGAGGAGACGATCATATTGTCGCTACGGGCCTGGTAGGTGAAGTAGCCGTCCTCGTCCCGGGAGAAAATGTCCCCGGTGATATTCCAGCCGTCTTCCACGTAGCTGGTCTGCCTCGGGTCATCCAGATAGCGGCAACCGGTCGGCCCGATGACTGCAAGTCTGCCGGGTTCGTTGTCCGCGGCTTCGTTGCCCTCGGGGTCCAGCACCGTGGCGCGGAATCCAGGAATCGCCTTGCCGGTGGTTCCCGGCTTGATGTCCGGGCCGGCGGCAGAGACGAAAACGTGCAGCATCTCGGTGGAGCCGATGCCGTTGACAAGTTCCAGTCCGGTGGCTTCCCTAACCTGGTGCCAGGTGTCGGCTGGCAGGTGTTCTCCGGCAGAGACTGCGATACGCAAGGACTTGAGCATCTCGGCCTTGCCGTTCTTCAAGATGGCCCGGTAAGCGGTCGGCGCGGTGAACAGGATCGTTGCCCCCGCCGCGTGGGCTTGTTCGGCCAGCTGCACCGGGGTGGCGCGTTCGGTCAGCAGCGAACTGGCACCGAAGCGCAAGGGGAACACCACCAGCCCGCCCAGCCCGAAAGTGAAGGCCAACGGCGGGGAACCGGCGAAGACATCGTCCTTGGTCGGTTCCAGGATGTAGCGGGCGAAGGTATCCGCATTGGCCAGGATGTCGCGGTGGAAATGCATGGTGATCTTCGGAACGCCGGTGGTTCCCGAAGTCGGTCCCAACAACGCCACATCGTCCGCGGCCGTGGCCACCGCGGCGAATTCGCCGGACTTCGCTGCAGCTTTGCGGACCAGGTCCTCGGGTTCCGCCCCGCCATAGCTGATCACCGGGTAGCTGCCGCTACTGGCCGTGAGCGCATCCTCGGCGAAGCGATGATCGGTGATCATTGCCGTCGGCTGGGTCAGCGCCGCCAGTTTGGCTATCTCTGCGGAGCGCAGGGCCGCCATGGTGGTCACCACGACGCCACCGGCCTTGACCACGCCGAGCCAGCAGGCCACGAGCCATGCATTGTTCGGTCCACGCAGCATCACCCGGTTTCCCGGTACCAGCCCGTAGTCCTCGACTAGCACCTGGGCTACCTGGTTAGCCCGCTGGAGCAGCTGTCCATAGCTCAGGCTGGTGCCATCGGGTGCCAGCAGTGCCGTGCGCTCAGCGCCGAACTGCTCGACAGCCTGGTCGATCAATACTTCGGCGGCATTTAGCCGGTCCGGGTACTGCAGCTCGGGCAGCGTGAATTCCAGCGTGGGCCATAATTCCGGTGCGGGAAGATGATCTCGGGTAAAGCTATCATCATGTGCTGAAGGTGAAAGTTCCATGAGGCAACTCCGTTGGCAGATTCGGTGGAAAGTCCTAGTGGGCATTCCGCGCGGGGCGGATCATTCCTTCTTGGGCTACGGTGGCAAGCAGCTTGCCATCGCGGGCATAGAATCGCCCGATGGCCAAACCACGGTTGTCTTGGCTTGAAATGGCTTCCTGGGCGTAAAGCACCCATTCATCCATCCGCCCTTCGCGGTGGAACCACATGGAGTGATCCAGGCTGGCGGTCACCAGTCCTTCGTCTCCCCAGCTCAACCCGAGGCTGCGCATGATCGGCTCCAGAATCGTGTAATCGCAGACATAGGCCAGCGCTGCCTTTTGGATCACCGCATCATCGGGCAGCGGGGAAAAAGCTCGGATCCAAACGGCCTGGCTACCGGTCTTCTCGCGCTCGCCGGGAAGGTAGATCGCTTCGGGAACATGGCGCATGTCGAAGCTGCGGCCCCCGGCCCAGTATTTGGCGGCATCGCCTTCGACGCCCTCCAATACCTGGGCTGCGCTGGCCAGTGACTGCGGATCCAGATCAAGGGATTCGCCCGGGGCGTCAATTGCATATTCGGCCCCGTCTTCGGGCACGTGGAAAGATCCCAGTGCGCAGTAGACCGGCTTGCCGTTCTGGAAAGCGCGCACTTGGCGGGTTGAATAGCCACGGCCATCGCGCAGATGCTCCACCTCGTAGCGGACCGGTTGGTGCATATCCACGGGCCGCAGGAAGTAGGAATGCATCGAGTGCAGCTTGCGGTCTGTGCCAACCGACTTCATCAGCGACAGGGCGCCCTGGGCGACCATGTCGCCACCGTAGGCCTTGGGCCACGGCACGTACTGCGGAGTGGCGGTGAAAGCCTGGTCGAAGACTTCGGCCTCGCACTCGGCCATGTTGATGGCGTCCAGGAAAACCTGGGCGGACAGTGATGTGGTGTTCATGCTCGGCGGTATCCTTCCAAGGTTTCGTCGGCGACATCGGGCAGGTTGACCACGATGTTCTCCGGGGTCCGGGCGGTGAGCCACACCAGTTCCTCGGTGACCGACATGTTGGCCTCGACATGGGGCATGAACGGAGGGACGAAGACCCAGTCGCCGGCTTTCATATCTGCGTACTGCTCGTAGTTCTCTCCGTAGTAGATCCGGCCGTGTCCGCGCAGCACGTAGCCGCCGGTTTCCGCCTCCCCATGGTGGTGCGGCAGGGAACGGTAGCCAGGGACGTTGGAGACCTGTCCGAACCAGATCTTGGTGGCCGGGGTGTGCTGGATGCTCACGCCGGAGACGCGGATGCAGTCACCGGACTGTGCGGTGTTGGTGTCCTCGGATCCTGCCCGGGTGACTACGGGGACAACCTGTCCATTTTCGGAGGCGTAGATCGAGTTATCGCCCTCGGTGCGGTAGGTCATGGGTGTTTCGGTCATGATGTGCTCCTTCGGTGTTGGTTGCTGGATGCTGTTGATGGTCATTGGGATAGGGCTGGGCTGTTTACCCGGATCCGGAATTTGTTGGAGAGGATGCCGATACCGGGGATTTCGGTTTCTATCCGGTCCCCGTCAGCGAGGAATCGCGGTGGTTCCATGCCCATCCCGACTCCTCCGGGGGTCCCGGTCAGTACGATGTCTCCGGCACGCAAAGTGGTGAATTCGGAAATGTAGCTGATCAGCCGCGCCGCGGAGAAGACGAGCGTCGAGGTGTTGCCGCGCTGCACTTCCTCGCCGTTGATGCGGCAGATGACCTCCGCCCCGGCAACCGGGTCGATCTCATCTGCCGTAGCCAGCACGGGACCCAGGGGAGTGGTGCCATCGAAGGCCTTGCCCTGGAACCATTGCAGGGTGCGGCGCTGCCAGTCGCGCATCGAAATATCGTTGGCTACCGTGTATCCCGCAATAGCGGCCTGGGCTTCTTCCAATGACGCTGAGGATGCATCTGAACCAAGCACAACTGCCAGTTCAGCCTCCCAATCCACATTGGTCGAGGAAGCGCTGGAGATCTCCGCGTCGGGATCTGCCAGGGTGTCTGCGAACTTTGCGAACAGTGTGGGGTAGTCGGGTAGTTCGCGTCCCATTTCAATGATGTGTTCGCTGTAGTTCAGCCCGCAGCAGACCACCTTTGCGGGTGCTGGCAGCGGATTGAGCAGCCGGGCCTGCCCCGCTGGGATGAGATCGTCTGCGGTGCCGGATGCCAGAGTTTCTGCGGCGGTTGCTTTCCAGTCCTGACGCTTGATGAACTCGCTAAGATCGCCAGCTGGCAGGGGCAGGTATCCCTGATCGGTCTGGATTGCCGCCAGGCTCTTCCCGCCGGCGTTGATCGTTGCGAGCTTCATGAGTGCATTCCCTTTGTTCGTGAGTGAAAATCTATGTGTCGACTTTTTTACCGTCGTCACGTAAGCTCAATGTAGCACGCATCACAAAGATGGCGCTAGAGCTAATTGGGGCAAATTTCATGCACCCGGTACAAGGAGTGGGAAATGACTGAAACCAAGCTGCACCGCAACGAGACGATCAACCCGGCATCCATGGCAAAGCCCTCTGGATATGCCCACGGAGTTAAAGCGGGAGATACTGTCTATCTCGGCGGCCAGACGGCGTTGGACAAGGACATGAATATCGTTCCCGGTGGCATTGTGGAGCAGTTCAAGCAGGCTTTTTCAAACGTGCTGACCACCCTGGTTGAAGCCGGGGGGCGTCCGGAGGATCTGACCAGTGTGACCATATACCTGACTGATGTGGATGATTACATGGCACATGGCAGAGAAATTGGGCGCCTTTGGCGCGAGATGGCCGGTTCGGAATATCCAGCAATGGCCGGAATCGGGGTCAGCCGACTGTGGCAGAAGGAAGCCCTGATTGAAATCCAGGGTGTGGCTGTCATCCAGGACCGCGACTAGCCCCGGAATGCGGAAAAGGGCTGCGAAACCAATCGGTTTCGCAGCCCTTTTTCCTGTGGCGAGAAGGCAAGGATCAGCGTTGTTCGCTAATCACCCGTTGCACATGCCGTGACGCGAGCGGCGACAATAGGGTATGCAGGTCTTTGAATAACGCTTCTGCCTTCAATGCGTTCCAACCCTCCGGGAGCAACTCGGCTGGCAACCCCGGGTCGGAATAGGGGAATCGGCGCCACTGTGTAAGCAGTATCAGATGGTCAGCGAAGCCCTGAGCATCGAGCTCAGCGCTCTGCTGCGTATTGGCGCGTTCCTTCCAGAATTCCAGCAGTCCCTGATTTTCCTCTAGGAATTCGGAATACATTGCTTCCAAGGTTCCTAGATCCCACCAAGAATTCAGGTTCTCTCGCAACTGCACGCCGCCGATGTGCTCGGCCAGGAAGAACTCGAAGTACTTGTCCAAGCCATGCCGGGTAAAGTAGCCCAAAGCGGGGTCCTTGGCATGTTCCGGTGCTATCCAGAGTCCGGGAACCACCGAACCGAAGCCCATGCGCACCAAAGCGGAACGAATCTTGTGCCGGATATTGCGCTGGGTTTCGGGGACCGTGAAGGTTGCCAGCAGCCAGCGATCTTCGGCCGTTGCCCGGCGCGGATGGAAGATCCGCTCATCGCCTTCGGCGAAGGTGGTCAGCACCGATTCGGACAACGAGTATCCATTGCGGCCGCGGACTTGCACGCTTTCGATTATTCCGCGCTTCTTCAGCCGTGAAATCGAGGAACGAGTACCCGCAGGCTCGACTCCCACGTCCTGCATCAAGGAGATGATTGCTGCCACCTGCAAGGCTCCATCATGCTGGCGGGCATGCATTCCAAAGAGCGAAACGATGAGCTGGTGGTGGCGGGGCATGGAGACCTCTACTGCACCGACGTGTGGTTTTGCCTGTGCTGTCATGGAACTGTCTCCCTTCGATGCTGGTGTAACAATAATAGAACGAGCCTTCAGCCTGCGGTCGCGTCGGCGGCCTGCTAGACCAGATGCTTGTCGAAGAACTCGCGCAGCTGGACGCTCTTCTGCTTGGCGATGTCATCCCATTCGTCGATCGACGCCGAATCGTCCGCGTAATCGGATGGGATCTTGAAGATCTGCAGCGGGACATTGAAGCGCTGGCAGATGCTGGCGTAGGCGTAGCCTTCCATGTCGACGAGCGAGGCGCCCAAAGACTTGATGTGGATGCGCTGTTCGTCATTGGAAACAAAAACGTCACCGGTAGCCATGGTGGCCTGGAAATCAGGAAGCAGAATTTCACCTGCGGGATCCACATCCGCCGAAGGCAGCGGGAAATCGTGCTGGATCAGCTTGGTGACCTGGTAAATGGTGTCCAGGCTCGGGCGATCTTCACCGGCATGACCTACAACGCCGGCGGTGCCCAGTACTACGACGTTCTTGATGTTGCCCTCAGCGAGCACTCCAGCCAAGGCTACCGATGCGTTGATCTTGCCAACACCGGAAACGAGGTGCTCGACATCTGCAAAGGCTACGGCTTCGTCTGCGTGCGCAAAGACGAGCAAGGACTTCTGGTCCGACATGAACTTCCCCTCTAAAGAAATCGGCTCGGGGAGTGCTGCCCCGAACGTCCTAAGAAGTCTATCGGTTACCTCCTTCACTGAGGTCTCGATTCGCCAGACGGTGAGCAGATAGACTTTGCATATGAGTGATATTGAACTTGCTGAAGTTGAAAGCTTTGCACTGGACCACACCAAGGTGAAGGCGCCGTATGTGCGCAAAATCGGGGTGGAACACGGTCCCAAGGGCGATGCCATCACCAACTACGACATCCGTCTAGTCCAGCCAAACCACGGCGAGATTCCAACGGCTGGCCTGCACACCATCGAGCACACCATGGCTGGTTTGCTGCGTACCCGCATTGATGGCCTGATCGATTTCTCCCCATTTGGCTGCCGCACCGGCTTCCATATGATCCTGTGGGGCGAACCGACCCCGGCGGTTGTCGCCGCTGCTATCAAGAGCTCGCTGGAAGACATTGCCGAGAAGGTTACCTGGGAGGATGTTCCGGGAACCGAAGCCGTGAGCTGCGGCAATTACCGTGACCATTCACTGCACTCGGCTCGCGAATGGGCGAAGGTCGTCTTGGAACAAGGCATTAGCCTTGACGCGTTCGATCGTTCCAAGATTGCCTAAGCAGTAGCTTGTGAACTGGAAATCCCGTGTGTTCTGTTGGGGACGCGCGGGATTTTTTCTTGCTTGGCTGTTTCCTGGCCTGGCAGAAAGGCAGGCGCCAAGCCGTAAATAAGCCGCAGAACCACTGCGAGCAGGCGCTAGCATGAAGATCATGCGCAGAGTTCTTTCCTTGGCATCAGTACTGGGCGCCATGTCGTTGGCTGTTAGTGGATGCATGAATTTCGATGCGGCAAGGACATCCAGCATCGGCAAGGAATGCCAATCGGCAATCCAGCGGCAGAACCAAGCCTGGTCCGATCCTGAATCATCCCAAGAGATGATCGGCGAAGCCGAGAAAAAGTCGCTTAGTGCTTGCAAGGACCTCGATGAGTGGAGCACTGCTGTCTCCTATAATCCCGGATCGATGGGATATCCGGAATTGAGTACAGAAGATGCCGCGAACACCGTTTACCTTGCCTGTGCCTCCAGCGACCCAGCGCGGCGGACCCCAGTGTGCGCTGATGCCGCGAAACGCGGATATCTCGATGCGACATGACCTGCAAATCTGCATGACGGTATTTCGATAGCAGCGGTTCGATCTCGTAATCTCCCAGAATGTGATGGCTCCATCACCAATGAGCTATTGCCTTCAAATAGCGTTTCTATGGGAGAATGAAAGACAGTGTACTTAGCTTGAAATCGCTATTCTCGACGAATTAAGGACGTATATTCGTGGCCATGATTCCATTGCCGTTGCATTCGGTGGAGACCACGCAGTTTTCTCCGATTGACCCGGCGGACCCGACGTTGGTCCACCGCGGCGAAGGCGGCTCTGAAGTCCGGCGCAGCATCCTGCCTGGTGGCGTACGAGTCCTGACGGAAGCGATGCCCGGACAGCGGTCCACTACTGTGGGATTCTGGGTTCCGGTCGGTTCCCGCGACGAGGAAGCAGGACACTACGGCTCCACCCACTTCCTGGAGCACTTGCTCTTCAAGGGCACTGCAAAGCGAACCGCCTTGGAAATTGCCCAGTCCTTCGACGCAGTGGGCGGCGAATCGAACGCAGCCACCGCCAAGGAATCGACCTGCTATTACGCCCGGGTGCTTGACACGGATCTGCCGATGGCGCTGGAGGTCATCGCTGACATGGTCACCTCAGCGGTGATCGATCCGCAGGAACTGGAGCAGGAGCGCGGGGTGATCATCGAAGAACTTGCCATGGATGCAGATGACGCGATGGACGTCGCCCACGAGCGCTTCGTTGCCAACGTCCTGGGCGATCACCCGCTGGGACGGCCTATTGGCGGAACTCCAGAAGAGATCATGGAGATCTCCCGCGAGGCAGTCATGGAGCACTACCGTGCGCACTACCGCCCAAGCGAGCTGATTGTTACTGCCGCAGGTTCCCTGGAGCACGACAAGCTGTGCGAGCTGGTTCTCAAGGCGCTGGCTGAAGCTGGCTGGGAACTGGACCCGATGGCCGTACCGGAGCCACGCCGCATGGGCGAGCCGGCACAGATCACCTCGAAGGCCGGGCTGGAAGTCATCAACCGCCCGGGCGAGCAAGCCAATATCATCATGGGCTGCTCGGGCATCACCGGCCACGACGACCGGCGCCAGGTGCTAGCGGTGCTGAACGCTGTGCTCGGCGGCGGCATGAGCTCCCGCTTGTTCCAGGAAATCCGGGAGAAGCGCGGACTGGTGTACTCGACCTACTCCTTCTCCGCCGCCTATACGGATGCCGGATACTTTGGCATGTACGCAGGTTGCGCCCCGGCCAAGGCGGCTCAAGTTATCGGGTTGCTCGGCGACGAGTTGGATCGCTTGGCCAAGGACGGCATCAGCGAGTCTGAATTGGCGCAGGCCAAGGGCCAACTATCCGGCGGAACGGTGCTGGCCTTGGAGGATCCCGGAAGCCGCATGTCCCGTTTGGGCCGGGCAGAAATGATTACCGGCGAATTCCAAGATATCGACGAAGCCCTGTCCCGCGTCAATGCAGTCACCGCCCAGGATGTGCAGCAACTGGCTCAGGAACTGGCGGCCAAGGATCGTGTGATCACCGTGGTAGGACCGTTTGAGAATGAAGCCGTGTTAGGCCTCTAGAATCCACTGGCAGTGCCCCTTGGACCGAATCTGCCGAAGTCGGTTCACGGGGCATTGCCGTTTTATTTGTTCAAGCAACGGCTTCGACTAGCGCCGCAAGCTCGGGCGCATGGGAGAAATTGAACCCATGCGCACCGTGGCGCATGACAGTAAGCTTGGCCTGCGGGGTTTTGGCGACCAAGCGAAGACCGAACTCCGGGGGAGATAGCGGATCCCGGGTGCCGCATACGACATCAACCGGGCAGTGCACTGTGCGGAGCAAATCGATGGTGGAGTAATCCAGCATCTGGGCACAGCTTTTGGCCCACCAGGGGATACCGCAACGCAGGTAGTCGACGAGCAAGATTGCCTTCACCGAGTTCAACTCATACGGGAAATCCTCGAAGAGCCGGCGTGCCTGCCTGAAGAGCGTCGCCTCGCGGTCGTTGACCGCTGGAGCTGCAATGATCAGGTGCTTGACCAGATCGGGCCACGCGCGGGCCAGCTCAATGGAAACCTGCGCACCCATGGAATGCCCGAGGACAATTGCGTTCTCAACCTTCAGCTCGCGCAACGCCAGTGCCACCTCGTGTGCAAAACGCGGTACGGTCACCGGGCGGCCATCATCGAGATTCTTGCCATGGCCGGGCAGCTCGGGAACGATCACCCGATGCTTCTGCGCCAAGATGTTTGCCAGCGGAGTGAAATAGCGGCTGGAAGCCCCGAGCCCATGCAGGAGCACCACGTCGGGCCCCTGGCCCGCGACTCGAACCGAGAGCCTGGTTTTCAAGGATTCGGGCAAATGCCCAAAGTGCTCGTGGCGCACGCCAGCCTTTCATCGTGCGAAAAGTGCGCACATACTATCGGTAGGGAAAATCGGCACACTCGCCAGAAATGGCGAGACGAGCACCAAGGGAGCTAGCCGCCCACCCCGGTCGAATGCTGATTAATGGCGGAACGGAGATCTTCCGGGAAGAGTTCCTTCACGTCTTTTTCGTAGTCGGAACCGTCACTTGGACGACGCAGTTCTTGCCCGTCGATGCGGAATGGGAAGGCGTCGGCTTGAGCCGCAGCATCCGCGGATTCCTGGCTATCGGGTGCGCAGGTAGCCCAGCCGTAGGTCGTGGAATCCTCGATTCGGAAAACTTCTACCTGGCATGTCGGTGATTCGATAACTGTTCCCTGCTCTTGGACGATATCGATGATTGATGCTCGTTCGTCATCCGACAGGGTGATCGGTTCGCTGCCAGAACCGCAGGAAGTGCATGCGAAGGTCGCGGCGAGGATTGCACCGATGCCGAAACCGATACGCTTAATTTTCTGACCCATGGCCCTGCTCACTATTTGGGAACTCCTGACACATATTTTTCCCCTATTTGCTGGGCAAAACAAGTTGGACTGGCCGTAGGGTGCCTCCGCAATGATTTGCCGACTGCTCCCTGCTGAGAAGCCGTTGCAAAACTCGAGAGAGATCACGTCATCGTTGGCAGGACTGGTGCGTTCAGGAGGATAGGCTTAAGCCCATGAGTGCACAGATCAAGGTGGCCGTGCTCGGCGCGGCAGGACGAATGGGCTCGGAAGCGGTCAAGGCCGTGACTGAGGCTGCAGACATGGAACTGGTTGCAAGCTTGGGGCGAGGCGACGACCTGTCGCAGATCCTTGAAGCCGGAGCAACCCACATCGTTGACCTTTCCGTGCCAGCTTCCACCGAAGACAATGTGCGTTTCGCCGTTGAGCATGGACTGCATGCGGTCGTCGGCACCACCGGCTGGGATGATGCCCGCCGGGCAAATCTGGAAGCGTTGCTGAGCGAGCATCCCGAAGCCGGTGTGCTGATTGCGCCCAACTTCGCCCTCGGCTCCGTGCTGGCCAGCGCGTTCGCTGCCACGGCAGCGAAGTACTTTGAATCCGTCGAGATCATCGAACTGCATCACCCCAATAAGGTGGACGCTCCCAGCGGCACCGCGGTGCGTACCGCTGAACTGATCGCCAAGTCGCGTGAGGCCGCTGGGGTACCTGCCAGCCCTGATGCTACCGAGACCCAGCTCGACGGTGCCCGCGGTGCAGTTGTCGATGGAATCAACGTCCATTCGGTCCGCTTGCGTGGCTTGGTAGCCCACCAGGAAGTGCTCTTTGGCGGACCCGGCGAGCAGTTCACGTTGCGCCATGATTCCTTTGACCGTGCCTCGTTCATGCCGGGCGTCCTTCTGGGCCTGCGCACCGTTGGTTCCCGTCCGGGGTTGACCTATGGGCTCGACGGCTACCTGGAGCTGGGCCAGTGAAAACCAAACTCTGGGTAGGCGGCATTCTGCTGCTGTTCGCGCTGTACATTGGCATGACATTCACCCAGGCCATCCGACTGCTGAATACCGGGGAGCTGGTCGCCCAGATCATGGGCATTGCGATCTTGGTGATTCCTGCCTTGTGCGTCTGGATACTGATTCGCGAAGTGCTCTTCGGTTTACGCACCGAGAAGATGGGCAAGGCCTTAGCCGCTTCGGGTGAGCTGCCAGAAGATCTTCCACGCATGCCATCGGGGCGCTTCATCCGTTCGGCGGCCGACGCGGATTTCCCCAACCACCAGCGGGACGTGGAAGAGAACCCGGAGTCATGGAAATCCTGGTACCGCCTGGCGCTGGCATATGAAGCCTGTGGCGATAAGCCGCGGGCTCGCAAATCCATGCGTACGGCGATCACCTTTTGGCAAGCAGATCAGAAGGTCAGCCAGTAGAAATCACGAATACCAGCATCGTGCCGATGGCCCGGGCTCCTACGAGCCCGGGCCGTCGATCTAGAACTTCATCTTCGTTTCGGGATCGGTGTCAGCTCCGCTGAGTACCCTGACGCCATATTCCAGCGGACCGGATGCCCGGCTGAAGCCGAGCCAAATTCCGCAGACGGCAGTGGCTGAACAGAGAATCCACCAGATGGCCGTCGGATCCATGTTCTCTTTCATCGCCGGCAGCAAGATGATGTGTCCGGCGTATAGGGTCAGTGGTGCGTGGCCGGCGCCAGCCAGAATCCGGCCCAGCACGCCAAGTCGGCCAATAATCAGCGATAGCAGTCCGATGATAGCGGCAGCGCAGGCGGCGTTGTGCAGCGTGGACAGCAAGGAATTGCTGTGGCCGGTTGGCAACCAGAGGTAGGCGGGATTATCCAGGAACGGATCGAGATTGGTGCCCGGCAAGCGCCCGGTGGTGATCATTGTTGGAACGAGGGACAGATCCAGATCCAGTTCACGGGCTATGATCGCGGCATTCTTCATGCTTACCAGATGTCCCGCTGCATAGGTCGCCGCGGCGATGAGCGTCCCGGCCGCGGCAAGCAGACCAGCGGTTCTCGTGCTGTGAAGATTGCATCTTCCGATGGCTATTCCCAGCAGGCCGAATCCGAACCAGATCATCAAAGGGTAGTATCCGGTGACGACCAGATCCTTGAGGAGCAATTGCGGGGCGAGAAGGTCGCCGAAGCTTGGATTATGGCCCAGGGCGTTCCCCATCCAGCTGCCGGCCAGGGGCCGCCAAAGTGCCGGCATCAGCAGCAGCCACAAAGCTGAGACTACCCAAATGGTTATTCTTGAGAGCTTCAGAGTCAGCGGAAGCAATAGAAATAGTAGCCCATAGTGGACAAGGATGACTGCGATGGCTTCATTTATTGACCCAATTGCCATTCCGAGCACGGCAATAATTAATGCTCTCAGCACAAGGACTGAGTAAACCTTAGGGTGGGAGAAGCCCTTCCGGGCCAAGGATTTCGAGAGCAAACACAGGGATAATCCGGCCAGCACCATGAACAGGACCGATGCCCTGCCGGAGGCGACAGCCCCGGTAAACGTTGGGGAGTAGGCGGGTGCGCCGCTGATTTCATACAGTGCGAAGACGTGCGCGGCGAACATGCCGAGGATGGCGGCAAGCCGCGCCGCATCCACGCCCAGCAGGCGCTGGGAACTACCCGAATCGTTCATGGAATCATCGCACCACGAATAGTTCCGGGGATGCCAATGCAACATGCGCGAGTGTAGATTTAATCCCATGGCTACAAGTGCAATTGATAAGCAGGCATACCCGTTCGGAACCGTGCTGACCGCTATGGTCACGCCCTTCGACGAAGCGGGTGAAGTCGATTACGCGTTGGCCGCAAAACTGGCAACGAAGCTGGTTGATGATGGCTGCGACGGACTAGTTGTCACCGGCACCACCGGCGAGACCTCGACCTTGACCGATGAAGAGAACATCGAGATGTTCCGTACCGTCGCCAAAGCGGTGGGCGGCCGGGCCGCGGTGCTGGCCGGTTCCACCACGAACGACACCCGCCACTCCATCAAGCTTTCGCTGGCAGCCAAGGAAGCGGGCGTCGACGGTGTGCTGTTGACCACCCCGTACTACAACAAGCCAAGCCAGGCAGGCGTCATCGCCCACGTGAAGGCCATCGCCGAAGCTGTTGAGCTGCCCATCATGCTCTATGACATCCCTGGACGCACCGGCATTGCGCTGGCACCGGAAACCATTATCGAGCTGGCCAAGATTCCTCAGGTCATTGCGCTGAAGGATGCCAAAGCGGATTACCAGTCCACCACCACCGTGCTGGCCAACACCGATCTGCACGTGTACTCGGGCGATGACGGCCTGACCCTGCCGCTGATGGCGGCCGGTGCAGTCGGCGTGGTTTCGGTCACCGCTCACGTTGCAGCCGCCAAGTACCGTACGCTAGTTAATGCAATGCATGCAGGAGATCTGGCAACTGCACGCACCACACACTTTGAGCTGGACGCGATCCAGCGCGGCATCATGGGCCACATTCAGGGCGCCGTTGCCGCAAAATATGGACTTCACTGGCAGGGTGTCCTGCCGAACACCGTCGTCCGGCTGCCGCTGTTGGCACCGTCGGACGCAGAGCTAGATGCCATCCGCGCGGACCTACGTGAAGGTGGATGGGATCTGTAACGAAAGGGACTAACCACATATGACTGAGAGTTCAGTAGGCAAGGCTGACGCTGCGCGTATGCAGACTCCGGCGAAGCTGAAGAAGGGGACAATGCGCATTGTTCCCCTCGGCGGCTTGGGCGAGGTCGGCCGAAACATGACCGTATTCGAACTCAACGGGAAACTGTTGATCGTCGACTGCGGCGTGCTCTTCCCCGAAGAGCACCAGCCTGGCGTGGATCTGATCCTGCCGGACTTCTCCTACATCAAGGACCGCCTGGACGACGTGGTGGGCCTCGTGCTGACCCACGGCCACGAGGACCATATCGGTGCTGTTCCTTACCTGCTGCGCCTGCGCGAAGACATCCCTTTGTACGGGTCCAAGCTGACCCTGGCCTTCGTTGAAGCAAAGCTGGCAGAACACCGCATCAAGGCCAACACCAACATCGTGGTGGAGGGCGAGATCGCGCAGGTTGGCAACTTCGAATGCGAATTCGTTGCCGTGAACCACTCGATCCCCGACGCCCTGGCAGTATTCCTGCGCACCGAGGCCGGCACCGTGCTGCACACCGGCGACTTCAAGATGGACCAGCTGCCGCTGGACGGCCGCATCACCGACCTGCGCCACTTCGCGCGTCTGGGCGAGGAAGGCGTGGACCTGTTCCTGCCGGACTCCACCAACGCCGAAGTCCCGGGCTTCACCGTGGCCGAACGCGAGATCGGCCCGGTCCTCGAAGCCAAGTTCGCGCGCGCCCGCCGCCGCATCATTGTCGCGTCCTTCTCCTCGCACGTGCACCGTGTGCAGCAGGTGCTGGATGCGGCCGCGATGCACGGGCGCAAGGTTGCCTTCATCGGCCGCTCGATGGTGCGCAACATGGGCATCGCCGAACGCCTGGGCTACCTCGACGTGCCGCAGGGCGTGCTGGTCGACCTGAAGCAGATCGACTCGCTGCCGGACCACAAGGTCGTGCTGATGTCCACCGGTTCGCAGGGCGAGCCGATGGCCGCCCTGTCCCGCATGGCCAACGGCGAGCACAAGGTCCAGGTCAACCCGGGCGACACCGTCATCCTGGCCTCCAGCTTGATCCCGGGCAACGAGAACTCGGTCTTCCGCGTGATCAACGGCCTGATGCGCCTGGGCGCGGAGGTCATCCACAAGGGCATGGCCAAGGTCCACGTTTCCGGCCACGCATCGGCTGGCGAATTGCTGTACTGCTACAACATCCTGCGCCCGAAGAACGTGCTCCCGGTGCACGGCGAAACCCGCCACCTGATTGCCAACGGCCGGCTGGCCGCGCAGGCCGGTGTCCCGGAGGACAACGTGCTGCTGGCAGACGACGGTTCGGTCATCGACATGAAGGACGGCGTTGCGAAGCTCGTCGGCCAGGTCGAATGCGGATACGTCTACGTTGACGGCTCCAAGGTCGGCACCATCACCGACGATGACTTGAAGGACCGCGTCACCCTGGGCGAGGAAGGCTTCATCTCGGTCATCACCGTGATCAACCGCCAGAACGGCACGATCATCTCCGGCCCGGACATCCACGCACGCGGTGTGGCGGAAGAGGACTCGGTCTTCAACGAGATCAAGCCGAAGATTGCAGCCGCGATTGTGGAAGCAGTGGGCAACAACCCGAACCACACCACGCACCAGCTGCAGCAGATCACCCGCCGCGTGATCGGCTCGTGGGTATCGCGCAAGCTGCGCCGCCGCCCAATGATCGTCCCGGTAGTGCTCGAAGCCTAGACTTCCGGAATTATTGCCTCGAACCAATTATGGTTCGAGGCAATAATTTTTTGGACAGCTCCAACAGTGCCTGTGTAGAAATTCAGTGTCATCCAACGAAACTCAAGAATGCAGGCTTCGGCCAGTCAGGCCGTTCGATTGCCGGAGCAGGACTTTGAGGCACGACGTGCCCCGTTTGCGCGTCCATGACAATGACCGAATCCCACTGGTCCGCATCGATCCGCTCCAGCACCTCCCCGGTGCGAGTGTCCATGATAACTGCGCTGTCCCAATCACCGGTTGGGGTAAAACCTTGCGTGTCAGCGATTGCTGGTGACGAGAGAGCCAAGGCACCAATTGCCAAAGCGGCAGTAGCCATGAATTTCGAGCGTTTGTGCAATGTATTCTCCAAATGCCGTAAAAATGCTTTTGGCTCACTCTACCGACATTCTGGTAGGAATACGGTAAGCGCCAAACTGTTTGAAGCTGAATGATTCCCGGCATTGGGTGCTGTCACAGCGCATTTGAGGCAGAATTGGGCTCAACGACAGCTCAAGGAGACGAAACATGCTCAGGCATCGCACAAGGTTCGGAATGAAACCGCCGAGGAGGAATGCGCATGATTGAGTTCGAGAACGTCTCGAAGCACTATCCGGATGGCACGGTTGCCGTCAAGGATTTCAGCCTGCAAATTCCGGCACACCGCACCACAGTCTTCGTGGGATCCTCAGGCTGCGGCAAGACGACCTTGCTGCGGATGGTAAACCGCATGGTTGATCCGAGCCATGGAGTGCTTCGGATCGATGGGGAGGACATCACCAACAAGCCAGCGGTGGAACTGCGTCGAAGCATTGGCTACGTCATGCAGAACTCGGGACTCATGCCGCATTTCACCGTCGCGGAGAACATCGCTACCGTGCCGCGGCTTCAAGGCAAGTCCAAAGCCGCGTCACGCAAACGAGCCCTCGAACTCATGGAAACCGTAGGTTTAATTCCTGCGCAGGCCGACCGCTATCCGCACCAACTCTCGGGAGGCCAGCAGCAGCGAGTCGGTGTCGCCAGGGCACTTGCCTCGGACCCGAACATCCTGCTCATGGATGAGCCCTTCGGCGCGGTTGACCCTATCGTTCGCGCCGAGCTGCAAGAAGAATTGCTTCGACTCCAAAGAGAACTCGACAAGACCATTGTCTTTGTTACCCACGATATTGACGAGGCCTTCCTGCTGGGAGACCAGGTAGTGATTCTGGCGGCCGGCGCACAGAAGCTCCAAGTAGGCAGCCCCAGTGAAATTATTGAGCATCCAGCCAATGATTTCGTCGCCTCCTTCATCGGTGCGCAGCGCGGGTCCCGGGCATTGAGCCTGAAGCAGACGGAACATGGAACCGTCCTTATCGATGCGCAAGGTCGGACGCAGGGCAAGCTTGTCGAGGACGGAACAGTCCAGTGAACTGGATCCTGGAAAACCTCGGACTCATTGGGTCGCTTTCGCTGGAGCACCTGCGCCAGTCCGTGATAGCAATCGTTCTCGGATTCGCTGCGTCGATCCCGCTGGGTTGGGTGGCCTGGAAATACAAGCTCCTGCGCGGACCAGTCGTGAGCCTCACTGGATTGCTCTACACGATCCCTTCATTGGCTTTGCTGATGATACTGCCCGTGCTCACCGGGATGAGCGCGATCAGCGAAGCCAACTTGATTCTCGCTCTGGCGATCTACGCGGTCGCCATCATGGTGCGCAGCGTGGTCGACGGGCTGAACTCGGTCGACCCGGCAACCAGGTCGGCGGCAACGGCCATGGGCTACGGAACGGCACGTCGTTTCTTTGCTGTTGACCTCCCGTTGGCCGGTCCCGTGGTTCTGGCCGGATTGCGCGTGACCGCGGTCAGCACGATCTCGCTGGCCACGGTTGGCATCCTGGTCGGCGTCACCAACCTGGGCTACTTGTTCACCAACGGCTTGCAGCGCCGCATTATCGAGGAAGTCCTGGCCGGCATTATCGCAGTGGCAGCGATCGCCCTGCTGGTCGACCTGCTGTTGCTTTTGGCGGGTCGTTGGCTGATGCCGTGGACCACGGCGAGCACCTTGAAGCGGCGAACGCCGGCGCCGAAGTCCACTGAACAGGCGGCATCATGAATCTGATTTCCGATGCGCTGTCATGGATCTTCGCAGCTGAACAGTGGCAGGGCGATGGGGGACTGGCTGCCCTGCTGGGGCAGCACCTGCTGTTCACCGTGCTGGCAGTGCTGATCGCTGGCGTGATTGCCATCCCCGCCGGATGGGCAATCGGGCACACTGGCAAAGGGCGCGAAATTGCGGTCGGCATCGCCGGCATTGCCCGGGCGGTGCCATCCTTCGGCTTGCTGATCCTGCTGGTGCTGCTGCTCGGTGTACTGCACAAGCCAGAAGCGGCCCTGCTGACTTTCGTTGTGCTGGCGATTCCATCACTGCTTGCGGGAGCCTACACCGGCTTCGAAGCCATTGACCGCAAAACCATTGACGCTGCCAGGGCCGTGGGGATGACCGAATGGCAGATACTCTTCAAAGTCGAGATTCCACTAGGCCTTGCCCTGCTCGTGGGCGGGATCCGCTCCGCAGTGCTTCAAGTGGTGGCCACGGTAACTGTCGCCGCCTACGTGAACCTCGGCGGCCTGGGCTTGCCCATCATCACCGGACTGAACCTGCGGCGCTTCGACATGGTCCTGGGTGGAGCCTTGATGGTTGCGGCGCTGGCCCTTGTGCTGGACTTGGCATTTGCCATGGCCCAGAAAGCTGCCGTACCGCGCGGTCTGGGTGCGCGCACGAAGAAGAAGTTCCACTATACCGATGACCAAATCACCCTCGAAAGGGAAATGTCATGAACAGGAAGCAGTTTTTCTCCACAAGCGCTCTCGTGCTGGCCGGAAGCCTGGTACTGGCCGGATGCTCCAGTGCGGACCCGCTGGCCACGGAAAGCGATGCCGCCCAGGATGGCGGAACAACGGTCGTGGTAGGTTCGCAGGCCTACTACTCAAATGAAATTGTCGCCGAGATCTATGCCCAGGCACTTGAAGGAGCCGGCATGGAAGTAGAACGGCAATTCAGCATCGGGCAGCGCGATGCCTATATGCCCCAGCTGGAAGACGGAAGCATTGACGTCTTCCCTGAATACACGGGCAACCTGCTGCAGTTCTACAAGGAAGACACCGAAGCACGTTCCTCCGAGGAAGTCTATGACGAGCTGAAGAAGTCCTTGCCTGAATCACTCGCGGTGCTCGAAGCCGCCGAGGCTTCGGACCAGGACTCCTATACGGTGACGAAAAAATTCGCCGAAGCCAACAAGCTCACCAGCATCGAGGACCTTGCCGGCATCTCCGAACCATTGATCGTTGGCGGCCCGCCCGAACTTGCTGAGCGCCCCTACGGCCCCAAGGGCTTGGAAAGCACCTACGGCGTGAAGGCGGAGTTCTCTGCAACGGGCGATACGACCGTTGAAGACCTGGTCGCCGGCACGGTGAATATTGCCAACGTCTTTACCGCCGATCCGCGCATCCAGACCGAAGACCTCGTGGTTCTGGAAGATCCGAAGTCGCTGTTCCTGGCATCAAACGTGGTGCCATTGGTGGCTGCTGATCAATCCGAGGAATTGGCGGAAGTCCTCAATCCGGTCAGCGAGAAACTGACGGCGCAGGTTCTGGTGAACCTGAATGTCCAAAGCACCGTGGACAAGAAATCGGCAGCCGACATCGCTTCGGCCTGGCTGGCTTCCGAGGGACTCTAGCCCGCAATCCAGCACAGAAAAGCAGCATCACGGCAGCCGTGCCGCCCGTTCAATATCGGGCAGTGCGGCTGCTTTTCATTGCCCGAAAACGGCTTGGGCTGGGAAGAGCACGGTGCTGACATATTTTGACAATTGATAATGATTCTCATTAGTGTTTAGCGTTGTTGGCTGAGGACTCGCTGGAATTCGGCGGTCGACGCCCGCCTGCCATGAATGGAGCACTGATAGATGAAAAAACTCAACCCCTGGAAGCTGGCCGTGCCAGTTGCAGTCTTGGCTTTGGTAACCGGGTGCAGCACGCCGCCCGGATCCGCCAGCGGCGCGCCGCAGGGTGCCGAGACGACAAACCTTGTCCTAGACAGCTGCGGAAGGCAAGTAGTCTTCGACAAGGCCCCGGAAAGCGTTCTCGCTGTGGGCTCGGAAGCGCCAGCCCTATTGACTGCCGCTGGAGCGGGAGACAAGCTCACGCACTACGCAGGCAGCATGCAGGTGCCTTTCGACGAAGAAACCATGGCGGTGGTGCGCAAGGCCGATCGGATCACCGAAGACTCCCATGACGTCTCCTACGAAATGATCCTGGCCTCGGGTGCGGACGTGGTGATCGGAACCGATATCGCAGCCGGAATCGATCTGGATTCGTTGGCAGAGCGTTTGGAAAGCGCCGGAGTGAAGATGCTGACCGTCAGCGGGTACTGCGCTGGATTCGAGGATCGATCCACCGGAGGACTGAGCGGTTTCGACCAGATCTACAAGGATGTGGAATCCTACGGACAGCTCTTCGGCACCGAACAGGTAGCCGCCGGCTCGGTGAAGGACATGCGCTCCCGCGTCGAGCAGGCAGCGCGCAATGCCAAGCAGGCCAGTGGGCAGCGGGGCATGCCGTTGTACGTGCCCGTCTCCGGCACCTTGGGATCCTATGGCCATGAATCCCTGATTGCCGAGCAGATGGAATTACTGGGCATGGAGAACGTCTTCAGCGACGTTCCCAAGCGCTACTTCGAGCCCTCCACCGAAGAACTCGTGAACAGCTCAGCCGACAAGGTCTTCGCCATGTACCTGCCGACCGGGTCCTCGAACTTGGAAACGGACCAGCAGGTCATCGACGAGCTGCGCAACCGCCCCGAATTGGCGGGTTTGCCCGCCATTGACCAGGACAGCGCCATTGTGCCGCTGAACTACTACTATTCCTCGCCCGGTCCGCTGGCCGTGGACGGGGTCGAGCTGATCGCCGACCGGCTGGCCCGTTGATGCGCCGGCCAGCGGCAGTGCGCCGTCCAATGCACTCTCAGATCAGGCAAGCTCGCTCGGTACACGGTTACAGTCCCCGCAGTGCTCTGGCCAGGTGGGCTACGGAAGTGGAATTTGCCAAGCTCAGCCCGGCATCGAATACCACCGTGCTGGTGACCAGCCGACATCCGGAGGCGCACTACCACAGCATTGCTGACCGGTTGTTGCGCGCCGAGCATGTGCATGCCGAGCAAGTCGGGTTCATCCTGCCGCCCAGCTCGCCGAAAGCCGATGCCCGGCTGCACATGGCCGGTGGGGAGTTCTGCGCAAATGCCGCGTTGTCGCTCGCCGCGCTGCATGCCGCGCGCCGGGCCGGCCTCGGCCCATTGGAGCTGCTGATCGAGGTTTCCGGGGCCATTGAGCCGTTGAGCTGCCGGGTAGAACCGGCCGGCACTGCCTACCGCTGCCAGCTGGAGATTCCATGGCCGCTGCGCATCGATCCCTATCCATTCCCGGGCGTTGCCGACGCCGGACTCGTGCGCTTCGCCGATGCGGTGCATCTGGTCGCCGAATGCGACGGTTCGGATCCTCAGCTGCGCAAGCGGGCGCAGCAGCAGGCCCTGGAGCTGGGCGCTCGCGAAGCGGTGTCCGTGGTGGGCATCATGCTCTACGATCCGGCACGTGGCCAGCTGGCCCCGCTGGTCAGCGTTCCGGCGCTTGGGAGCCTCGTCTGGGAAGGCAGCTGCGGATCAGGAAGCGCCGCTCTAGGCGCCTACCTCGCTGCGAAAACTGGAGCTCCGGTCAAAGCCAGCGTGAAACAGCCCGGAGGCACCGTGCAGGTGCACGCAGATTGCGGCACCGGGGCCATCGCGCTGCAGATCTGCACGGAAGTCAGCATCGTGGCCGAAGGGACTGCATATATCCATGATTGAAATACCACCGGGCACCCCGTCCGCCGTCGAGGCTGGCCTGGCTGTCGTGTTGCGCGGCTACCTCGACCGGTTCGCTGAAGCTGCCCAAGGTTATGACGGCTCGACGCGCCACGCGGCTGCACTTGAAGAGCTGCTGGCCAGCTATGCCCAGCTGGTCACCGACCCTGCCAATGAACCGGGCTATGGCCAACTGGCCGCCACTGAATCCGGCACGGCACTGGTGGCAGCGCTGCGTACCGAATCGGCGCGCTGCGTCGCGGTCATCGAGAAGTACAGGGCACTGCGCTTGCTTGAAGGGCGAACCGCAGCAGACGGGTACTTCGCCAATATCGAATCCTGCATCGCGGAGGAATTTGGGGCTGTCGCCCCGGATGCCGGTTCCAAGGTGCTGCTGGTCGGCTCGGGTTCCTTCCCGATGACTCTGCTGAACTTGGCTTCGCTCACCGGAGCAACCGCTGTGGGGATCGACATCGATCCTGAGGCGCTGGACCTGGGCCGACGAGTCGTAGAGCAGTTGGGGGAGGGCCTGGATATCCGCCTGCTGGGCGAGGAAATCGACCAGCTGGACTTCCTGCACGACGTCACGCACATCGTCTTCAGCTCCACGGTCTCCCTGAAATACGAGTTGCTGCACCAGCTGCACGCGTGCACCCGCGATGACGTGGTGGTGGCAATGCGCTTCGGTGACGGGCTGAAATCGCTGTTCAACTACCCGATGCAACCGGTGGACCCCCGGCTGTGGCAGCTGACCGGCACCATCAGCCAGCCCGGGCAGGTCTTTGACATCGCGCTGTACACCAAGGCGCACACGAAAACTGAAAGCAATTAGCCGATGAATGAACTAGGGAATATCCTTATCGCCGGAACTGGGCCGGCCGCGGTGCAATGCGCCGTGCTGCTCGGGGCGCTGCCCGGAGAACTGGGCATTGCGGGGCGCGCCTCGCGGCGCTCGGACGCCTTCTTCGCCGCGCTGGATGCCAATGCCGGCATCGCCCAGGTCCAGGTGCAGAACACTGGCCATGCCGCATTGGCGGGGAGGGTGTGTATCGATCACCGCTACCGCAGCTACCAGCAGGTGCGCGGGGTCTGGGGCACCCTGGTGTTGGCGGTCACCGCCGACGCCTACCTGCCAGTGCTGCGCGACCTGCCGCAGGCAGTGCTGGACACGATTGCGAGGATCGTGCTGCTCTCGCCCACGCTGGGTTCGGCGGCGCTGGTGCGCGAATTCGCTCGCAGCAGTGGCGCCGACCCGGAAATCATCAGCCTCTCCAGCTATCTGGCGGACACCAGGCAGGTGGAGGGGGCCGGCGGAGCGCTGGTGCTGACCGCCGGCGCCAAGAACCGAATCTACGCCGGCTCCACTGGCGGGGACACGCCAGCGCTGCAGCGGGTGCGCGCAGTGCATGCCGCAGCTGGCACACAGGTGAAACTGATGGGACTGCCGGTTGAAGCCGAAGCGCGGAACATGTCGCTGTACGTGCATCCGGCCCTGTTCTTCAACGATGTGGCACTGCGCGCGGTCTTCGCCCCGGCCCCGCCCACCCAGTACGTGTACAAGCTCTATCCCGAAGGCCCGGTCACCCCGGCACTGATCCACTCCATGGCCGAGGCCTGGCGGGAGCTGTCGGCCATTACCGCCGCGCTTGGCGGGCAGCCGGTCAACCTGCTGGCCTTCATGCTCGATGACGGATATCCAGTGCACCCCCAGAGCATCGACCCGGCGAAAGCGGCCGGATTCGAGCAGCTGCCGGCCATAGAGCAGGAGTACCTGCTCTACGTGCGCTATGCCTCGCTGCTCATCGATCCCTTCTCGCAGCCCGACGCGCAGGGCCGCTATTTCGACTTCTCGGCCATCGCCTTCCGCCCGGTCTTCCAAAATGACCAGGGCCAATGGGATGCGCCGCGGATGCCCAAGGAAGACTACTACCGCACCAAGATCATCTCCGGGCTGGCCAGGGAACTGGCCGTTCCCTGCCCGATGATCGACTCGATGCTCGCCGCCTACGAAAACGCCCTGGTGCAAGCCGCCTCGGCCCGGGCCGGCCAGGGATGCTCGCCGGCCTTCGCGGTGCAGGACTTCGCCGAGGACCTGGGCATGATCAGCGCCGGAATCGGGAGTGCCGCATGAGCCAGCCAGAAGTCGAAACTGCGCACCCGCTGCCCAGCGAACGGCGCATTATCGCCGAAATCTGGCCAGCCCTGCTGGCCTCGGCGCTGGGCCTGCTGCCCTTCACGGTGCTGAGCACCTTCCTGGTGCCCATCGCCGACTGGGCCGGGGCCGGCTATGCCGAAACCGGCACCCTGCGCGGGCTGGCCGGCATCGGCGCGGTGCTCGCCGGAGTCGCGCTGGCCCCGCTGATCGGGCGCATCGCCCCAGGCACCGTGGCCGCCGCGGCGCTGGGGCTGATGGGACTGGCTGCCATCGTGGGGACCTTTTCGGGCCTGGCCGCGCTGGCCGTCTTCTGCCTGGCCACCGGCGTGTCCAACGCGCTGCTCTACCCCGCGCTGTCCACCGCGGCCGCGGACCGCTTCGGCACCACCCCGGCCGCGGGCCGGGCAGCCACCTTGGTGATGACGGCCCAGACCCTGGCCTCCACGGTAGGTGCGCCGCTGCTGGTGCTGCCGGCCCTGTTCTGGGGCTGGCAGGGCAACCTGGTCGCCATCGCCGTGGTCAGCATGGCCCTGATTCCGGCGGTACTGCGCTACGGCCGCCGCGGTGCCGGGCAATCCGCCGGAAACCCTGTCGCCGCTCCAGCCCGGCTGGGCTACCTGGCTGCCTTCCGCACCCTGGCTGGCGTGCCCGGAGCCCGGGCGCTGCTCCTGGTCTCCTTCGGCCGCGCCGGCGCCTTCATGGGGCATCTGGCCTTCCTCGCCCCGCTGTACGCGGAGAAGTTCGCGCTGACCGCCAGCTGGTTCGCCTTCGTCTGGTCGGTCAGCGGCGGGGCCTTCTTCCTCGGCCACCTGCTGGCCGGGCGGATGCTCAATGCCGAGGATTCGCAGCGGCGCACCCGTGCCGTGATGGCCCTCAGCCTGGGCATTTCCCTGGTGGCGCTGTTCGGCGTCTACCTGTCGCCGGTGCTGCCGCTGGCGGTGGCCGGCACGGCGGTGCTTTCGGCCAGCCACGCGGTGGTCTCGGCCGCCGTGATGAGCCTGCTGGTGAGCCGTTGCACGCAGGTGCGCGGCACCGCGCTGAGCCTGAACGCGGCCGGAATGTCCCTGGGCTTGTTCCTGGGCACAGCGGCCTCCGGAGCGGCGCTGGGCGCCGCCGGCTACCTGGCCGCCGCTGCCGTGCTTGGCGCATTGACCCTGATTGCGCTGGCTGCGGCACTGAGCCTGCGCACCGATTCCATTGGCGTAACCCCGGAAAGGCAACCATGACCCCGTTGGAACCTGCATTGCGAGAACTCCGGGAACCGCTGGCCTGCTCCGGCGATGACCTGGACCATGACCGGCGGGCCCGGCACACGTGGCTGTGGATCGCCGGGCTGCTGGCCGCGCTGCTGGCCACCTTGCCGGTGGCCGTAGGGCTCGGCCCGGTGTCCATCGAGCCGGCCACCGTGCTGCAGATCCTCAAGGCGCATCTGTCCGGGATATCCGCACCTGGCGCGTTCAGCGCTTCCGATGAGTCCATCGTCCTGCTGCTGCGCGTGCCGCGGGTGCTGCTGGGTGCCGCCGTCGGGGCCGGGCTGGCCCTGGCCGGGGTGGCGCTGCAGGCGCTGACCCGCAACATCCTGGCCGAACCCTACCTGCTGGGCGTGACCTCCGGGGCATCCACGCTCTCGGCGGCCTCGATCCTCTTTGGCGCCACCGCCGGCATCGGCACGGCCTCGCTGGCGACGAGCGCCTTTGCCGGCGCGCTGGCCGCCGGGATCTTCGTCTACCTGCTGGCGCGGGTCGGTTCGGAGATGACGTCCACCCGGCTGGTGCTGGCCGGGGTGTCCGTGGGCTATGTGCTCCACGCGCTCACCTCGCTGCTGATCTTCGCTTCGGATGATCCCAATGCGGGCCGCTCGGTGCTTTTCTGGACGCTGGGTTCATTGGCGCAGGCAACCGGGCAATCGGTAATGATCACCTGGATCGTGGTGCTCGGGACCGCCACGCTGCTGGCCTATTGGTCGCGGCCGCTGGACGCGCTGGCCATTGGCGATGGCACTGCGCAAGCGCTGGGAATATCTCCGGCCAAGCTGCGTGCGGCCGTCATGGTGGTGACCGCGGTGTGCGTGGGCGCGCTGGTTGCGTCCTCCGGCGGCATTGGATTCGTCGGGCTGGTGATTCCGCACGTAGCCCGGCTGTGCGTCGGCTCCACGCACCGAACCTTGATTCCGGTAGCCGCCCTGCTCGGCGCGATCTTCCTGGTCTGGGCCGATGTGCTGGCCCGGACGGCGATGGCGCCGCAGGAATTGCCCCTGGGCATCGTCACCGCATTGCTCGGCGCCCCGCTG
Organism: Glutamicibacter sp. ZJUTW; assembly: GCF_008370855.1. Lineage (NCBI taxonomy): Bacteria > Bacillati > Actinomycetota > Actinomycetes > Micrococcales > Micrococcaceae > Glutamicibacter > Glutamicibacter sp. ZJUTW. The sequence goes on from NZ_CP043624.1 coordinate 1,151,579, forward strand.
CTGTTCGCGTTGGTTCGCAAGCTCAATGCGGCCCAATAAGAACCAAAGACCTGGAAGAAGGCAAGAACCATGATTACTGCTACAGATATTTCCGTGGGCTATGGCGGAAAGCTGGTCATTGAATCGGCAGGGCTGCAGGCGGGTCCCGGGGAAGTCGTGGGGCTGATCGGCCCCAACGGTAGCGGCAAATCCACCCTGCTGCGCACGCTCTATGCGGCGCTCCGGCCCAAGGCAGGACTGGTGCTCGTGGACGAGCGCCCCGTCACCGAGCTGCGCGGCAACGACCTTGCTCGCAGGATTGCCGTCGTGGCCCAGGAAACGCCCACCGAGCTGCCGGTCAGTGTCGCCGAAATGGTGCTCCTGGGCAGGGCTCCGCACCGCAAGGCGCTGGCCGCCTTTGCCCGCGAGGACCACCAGGCAGTTGCCTCGGCGCTGTCCCGGGTCGGCGCCCGGCACTTGGCCGACCGCCGCTACTCGACCCTGTCCGGCGGCGAAAAGCAGCGCGTGCTGGTTGCCCGGACATTGGCCCAGCAGGCCGAGCACTTGCTACTGGATGAACCCACCAACCACCTTGATATCCGCTACCAGCATGAGCTGCTGCGCATGGTCGGGGAACTGGGAACCACCACGGTGGTGGTGCTGCACGATTTGAACCTGGCCGCCCGCTACTGCAGCAAGCTGGTCATGCTGGCCAACGGCGGGGTCATCGCTTCGGGGACGCCCCAGGAGGTGCTGAAACCTCAACTTCTGCTGCAGGTCTACGGGATCCATGCGCAGCCGGTGCTCGTGAACGGCATCGTGCAACTGGTCTTCAGCCTGGCAGATGAGCCAGCACTGCAACATAGTGGCAGTTCAGTGCCCGGATGATAGCCTGCCCGGTAGGCAAGCAATGGCCAAGCGCCTGCCTGCCGGGCCCCAGCATTGACCGTGAAAGGTACCACTGCCATGACGTCTTCCGCCGCAATCGAGGCAGGCAAGCACTACGATCTGATCATCCTCGGCACAGGTTCTGGCAACTCCATTCCGGGTCCAGAATTCGATGGAAAATCCATTGCCATCATCGAGAAGGGCGCTTTCGGCGGTACCTGCCTGAATGTCGGCTGCATCCCCACCAAGATGTATGTCTACGCCGCAGACGTCGCCCTGGAAACCAGGCAAGCGGCAAGGCTGGGAATCGATGCCCAGGTCAATTCCGTGGACTGGCCAGGCATCGTGAGCAGGGTCTTCGATAAGCGCATCGATCCCATTGCCCAGGGCGGCGAAGACTACCGCCGTGGCGGGCAGACACCGAATATCGATGTCTACGACCAGCACGCGCGTTTTGTCGGCGAGCGCACGCTGCGTACCGGGCAGGGAGCAGAAACCAAGACCATCAGCGCGGACCAGATTGTCCTTGCCGCCGGTTCACGCCCCTTCATTCCGCAGGAAATCATCGATTCGGGCGTGGCCTTCCACACCAATGAAGACATCATGCGCTTGGCCCGCCAGCCCAAGTCCATCGTGATCATCGGCGGCGGCTACATTGCCATGGAGTTCGCCCACGTTTTCGAAGCACTGGGCACCAAGGTCACCATCCTGGCCCGCTCCGAACTCATGCGCCAGCTGGATGCCGATCTGCGCGAGCCGTTCAACCAGATGGCCGCAGAACGCTATGACGTTCGCAAGGGCAGGACCGTGATCAGTGCCGTGCAGGAGCCCGACGGGGTAGCACTGACCCTGGATGACGGCTCCACCGCCAGTGCAGAAGTGCTGCTCGTGGCCACGGGGCGCATCCCCAACGGCGACCAGCTGGATCTGGACCGTGCGGGCATCGACTCCGAGGACGGACGGGTCAGCGTGGACGAATACGGCCGTTCGACGTCCGCCGAGGGCATCTGGGCGCTGGGCGACATTTCCTCGCCATTCTTGCTCAAGCATGTGGCCAACGCGGAAATGCGCGCGGTGCGCCACAACCTGCTGAACCCGCAGAACATGAAGAAGATGCCGCATGAGCACGTGCCAGCGGCGGTCTTCACCCACCCGCAGATCGCCTACGTCGGAATGACCGAGGAAGAAGCCCGCGAGGCCGGGCATGCCATTACCGCCAAGGTGCAGAGGTACGGGGATGTGGCCTACGGCTGGGCGTTGGAAGACAGCACCGGTATCGCAAAGCTCATCGCTGATAGGGAAACCGGCAAGCTGCTGGGCGCGCACTACATGGGACCGCAAGCTTCAACGCTGATCCAGCAGATGATTACGGTCATGGCCTTCGGACTGGATGTGCGCGAGGTCGCCACGCAGCAGTACTGGATCCACCCTGCCTTGCCGGAGGTCACCGAGAACGCATTGCTCGGCCTGGACTTCTCCTAAAGTCCCTAGCTAACCGACTATTTGAAATACGGCTAAGCCGTCGTACGCTTGAGCCATGAACGCAAAAACTGCCGCACCAGTGTCATCGATCGCCTCGCGGATCTTCTTGATCGCTGGTGCGGCAGGAGCGCTATTCGGTGTGCTCGCGTTGCTCGCGCTCTTCTGGGAAGTAGTTGCCGGAGGATTCCAGCCAGGCTCGGCTGCTGCAACTTTGCAGATTGTCGCGATCGCTTGCGGCATTGGACTAGCAGTGGGGTTGCTGTGCGCCTCAGGAATATACGTCGCCCTGGAAATCCGCGCAGTGCGCAATGAGGGTGACAGCCCATCCCGGCAAGCAGCTTCCGCGGCACTTGGCGCAGGCATTGGCGGTCTGCTGCCTGCGTCGATTCTGATACTGATGGGCGGTTCCGCGGGACAGTGGGGCTTGCTGAGCTTGATCGCCCTCGGGTTCCTGTCTGTTTGCAGTGCCACCGGGTACCTCATTACCGCGGGCCTGAACTGCCACCATCAGCGATCCATGGGCTTCTGAACCGCTTCTAAGACAATGCTTTCAGCCGTACACCGCATCGATTGGAAGCCAAGCGCCGCTTTTCCCGTCTTGAGCCGATGCGCTCGCCGGTTTTCGCTGCATTCCCGTGAACCTTGAGTATTGCCCGGTTGCAACTCATATCTCCTTGAAATTACAACAAATATCCGCAATATAGCCATGTCAATTAATATCTTTTTCAGGTTTCTACGCTTTAAATCCAGAAACTATTGATATTGACCGTCTGCTGTGGAACCGTGAGTACTGCGCTGGCGCGTTCGACTGCTGCAGGGTAGCTGTGCCCGCGCGACGTCAGAATCACCGAAATCTCAAAGGAGAGATCATGAGTATGAAACGTCGATTCACATCGGGCCTGATGGCCTTGGCGCTCGCTTCAGGCGTTGGTCTGGCCCTCGCGCCAGCTGCCCAAGCCGACACCCAAGTGACCTATGGCTACAGCAGCTATCAAATCTGCAATGCCGTCAAGGGTGCCAAGGTGCGCGTCTTGCAGGATGCGAACTACACCGTCTACAGCGCATCGTGCATGCGCCATGGTAGTGGATACATGATGGTCATCAACTACGACAAGTAAGTTGATCCCCTTGCTGGGTACGTGATCATTCTCTAGTCCTCGCCAAACCCTGTGCAGACGTGTAAATTCGGGGCGCATCCAGCCTATGGCGATACCCTTGGAGTATGGCCCCACGTACCCAGTCTCAGGGGACGAAGAAGACTGCGACGCGCAAACCCAAGGCGTCCAGCTCCTCGTCCTCCAAGAAAACGCCCGAGAACCCGGATGCGGAACTCGCCCTGCCGCTGCGCGCAATCCGCAGCGTGTGGATGGGCATTGCCCGGATCTTCGGCGGCGCGTTCCGCCGCATCGGCGGAACCGTCAAGCCTGACTACGAGCTGCGCCGCGACGGCACCGGCTTGTTCCTCGCGCTGATCGCGATCATTGTCGCGGTCATCGAATGGTGGGGCCTGCGCGATGCCGGCTGGTTCGGCACCGGCGTGCACGCTGTCGCCGGCGGCACCCTGGGCTTCATGGCGGTGCTGCTGCCGGTCATCCTGTTCATCGGCGCCTTCCGGCTCTTCCGCTACCCCGAAGCTGTCACCGCGAACAACCGCATCGGCATCGGGCTGCTGATCATGACGCTCTCCGGCTCATCGATCGCCTCGCTGGCCAACGGCTCGCCGGCGGTCACCGACGACTTCGAAGCGCTGTGGAATGCCGGCGGCATGGCCGGGTCCATCCTGGGCACCCCGCTGGGCCTGCTGATATCGGTTCCGGGCGCCATGGCGGTGTTCATTTTCCTGGTGTTCATGTCGATCCTGATCGTCACCGCCACCCCGGTGATGCAGATCCCTGCGCGCGTGCGCGCCGGCTACAACCGCCTGCTTGGGCAGGACCCGGATACGCCGCGCGCCACCCGGGCCACCGCCGCGATGGAACTGGATGCCACCCGCGAGGACCACGACCAGTCCTACCTCTATCCCGAGGCCGAGGCCGAGGCCCCGGCACCGAAAAAGAAGAAGCCGGGCTTCTTCGAGCGCCGTGCAGCCGCGGCCCGCAAGGTCACCGAAGTCTACGACGTGGATGGGACGGAGAATTCCGACCGCTCGGGCGATATCGCCTACGACCAGGCGGTCATCGGCGAGGATGATCCTGCCACCGACGCGATGCCTGCGGCCAGCCGCAACTCCGGCAAGATCTTCGACGCCGACGAGGCGGCCACCCAGGCCATCGCCCGCCCGCAGCTGGATGGCTCCGGCCCCGCCGATGCCAGCGAAGACGCCGCCACAGTGGCGATCCCGAAACCGGCCGGCCCGCCGCCGGGGGTCAAACGCCCCACCAAGGCCGAGGCCGAAATGGCCGAGATCATGGCCAACATCGGGCTGAAGGCCGAACCCGAAGCCACCACCTCCGCGATGGACCAGGTCTCCTCGCGCGCCGCCGGGCTCGGAACTTCCCCGCAGGCGCCGATCCCGGCGCGCAGCGAGCAGCTGCAGCTCTCCGGGGATGTCACCTACACCCTGCCCGAGGAGCACTACCTGCCTGCCGGCCCGCCGGCCAAGGAAGCCTCCGAAGCCAATCAGGTGGTGGTCGACGCGCTGACCAACACGCTGCAGCAGTTCAAGGTCGACGCGCAGGTCACCGGCTTCTCGCGCGGCCCGACGGTGACCCGCTACGAGATCGAGCTGGCTCCGGGCACCAAGGTGGAGAAGGTCACCGCGCTGTCCAAGAACATCTCCTACGCCGTGGCCTCCTCGGATGTGCGCATCCTCTCGCCGATCCCGGGCAAGTCCGCCATCGGCATCGAGATCCCGAACACCGACAAGGAAGTCGTCGCCCTGGGCGACGTGCTGCGCAGCTCCAACGCCCGCAAGTCCGAGCACCCGATGGTGATGGGCGTGGGCAAGGACGTCGAGGGCGGATTCGTCGTGGCCAACTTGGCCAAGATGCCGCACCTGCTGGTGGCTGGCGCCACCGGCGCGGGCAAGTCCTCGTTCGTGAACTCGATGATCACTTCGATCCTGATGCGCGCCACCCCCGACGAGGTGCGCATGGTCATGGTCGACCCCAAGCGCGTGGAGCTCACCGCCTACGAAGGCGTGCCGCACCTGATCACCCCGATCATCACCAACCCGAAGAAGGCCGCCGAGGCCCTGCAGTGGGTGGTCCGCGAAATGGACACCCGCTACGACGACCTGGCCAACTTCGGCTTCAAGCACATCGACGACTTCAACAAGGCGGTCAAGGCCGGCAAGGTGCACCCTCCCGAGGGTTCCAAGCGCGTGCTCAAGCCCTACCCGTACCTGCTGGTGATCGTCGACGAGCTCGCCGATTTGATGATGGTCGCCCCGCGCGATGTGGAAGAGTCCATCGTGCGCATCACCCAGCTGGCGCGTGCCGCCGGCATCCACCTGGTGCTGGCCACCCAGCGCCCGTCGGTGGACGTGGTCACCGGCCTGATCAAGGCCAACGTGCCTTCGCGCATGGCCTTCGCCACCTCTTCGGTCACCGACTCCCGCGTGGTCCTCGACCAGCCCGGCGCGGAGAAGCTGCTGGGCCAGGGCGACGCGCTGTTCCTGCCGATGGGCACCTCCAAGCCGATGCGCGTCCAGGGTGCCTGGGTCACCGAATCGGAGATCCACCGCGTCGTCGAGCACGTCAAGAGCCAGCTGCAGCCCGAATACCGGGACGACGTGATCCCGGCCGCCGAGAAGAAGAAGCAGATCGACGAGGACATCGGAGACGACCTGGAGCTGCTGCTGCAGGCCACCGAGCTCGTGGTCACCAGCCAGTTCGGTTCCACTTCGATGCTGCAGCGCAAGCTGCGCGTGGGCTTCGCCAAGGCAGGTCGCCTGATGGACCTGATGGAATCGCGCGGCGTGGTCGGCCCTTCCGAGGGCTCCAAGGCCCGCGACGTGCTGATCCAGCCGGACGACCTGCCGATGGTGCTGGCTGCGATGCGCGGGGACGATCCGGCCACCAGCACCCCGTCGGCCACCGAGGCGGCGCTGGTCGCCGAGGCCAATGTGAACCATGCCGAGCCGGTCACCGACTATGCCGAGGACCTGGTCGCCAGGGATCTGGAGGATCGCCCGCAGGCCGTGGACTACTTCGACGGCTCCGATGACGACGATTCGGGCGAGGACGCCTGGAACCTGACAGGAAGAAACTGATACCCATGAGCGAGCAAGCTGGCCGCAGTGCCCAGCCACCGGTACCGACGCTGAACATCGCCAACGTGCTCACCACCATCCGCATCATCATGGTGCCGTTCTTCATCTGGGCGCTGATGGCGGACAACCACGAGCAGGGCCTGTGGCGCTGGGTCGCCCTGGCATTGTTCGTGGTGGCCATGTACACCGACAAGCTCGACGGGGACCTGGCGCGCAGCCGCGGGCTGATCACCAATTTCGGCAAGATCGCCGACCCGATCGCGGACAAGCTGCTCACCGGCTCGGCGCTGGTGTGCTTCTCGATCCTGGCCGAGCTGCCCTGGTGGGTCACCATCGTGATCCTGGTCCGCGAATGGGGCATCACCCTGCTGCGCGTGGTGGTCATCCGCTACGGCGTGATCGCCGCGAACATGGGCGGGAAGATCAAGACCGTGCTGCAGGCGATCGTGATCGGGGTCTACCTGCTGCCCTACACCCACACCATTGACTGGCTGGGCACCGCGGCTTGGTACCTGATGCTGCTGACCCTGGCGGTCACCGTGGTCACCGGCATCGAATACCTCATCAAGGCCGGCCAGCTGGTGGCGGCCGCCAAGAAGCGGAAGTAGGGACAGATGAAGCCCGCAGCCCCCGAGGTGATTGCCAAGGCCATCGACGGCGCCGTGCAGCTGGCGACCGCGGAATCGCTGACCGCCGGAATGATCGCCGCGCGCCTGGCCGAAGTTCCCGGTGCCTCGGCGGTTTTGCGCGGGGGAGTTGTCAGCTATTCCTCCGAAGTGAAGGCCTCGCTGCTGGGCGTCGACGAAGCACTGCTTGCGGCCAACGGATCGGTGGACCCCGAGGTGGCCCGGCAGATGGCCGTCGGCGCGCAGCGAGCCTGCGGCGCAGACGCGGCGATTTCGGCAACCGGAGTCGCCGGCCCTGAGCCGCACGATGGCAAGGCCGTGGGCACCGTGTATATTGGATGGGCCATGGGAGACGACTCCGGGTCCGAGGCCCACCACTTTGTGGGGGACCGGGCGCAGATCCGCGAGCAGAGCACCCAAGCGGCACTTCACCAGTTCGCTGCCATCTTGGATAAAGCTTCTTCACAGTAAGACACGAAATACTTTTCTTCCTGGGATATTACGCAAAAACCATCCCGGATGTGGCGTAGCTCGCATTTATGTGATTAGGGTGAACGTACGGGAACAAAATCGTATGACCTGTCGTTGTACGAATTGCAGGGCCGCAAGGATGGCCCCCGTATTTGATTAGATCTTCGAGATGGACCTAGGAGCAGAGGCTAAATTCATGGTCAAGCAACCCGTAACTGTCAATGGTGTCGTCCGTTGGCGCGATATGGGAGAAGCCCATATGGTCCAGCCCGAGAAGGAGGAGCACAAAATGGTAGTACTCCGTCATGAAATCGGCGATGTCCTGCGCGACGTCCGCCAGCGCCAGGGTCGTACCCTGCGCGAGGTTTCGCACAGCGCACGAGTTTCCCTCGGATACCTGTCCGAGGTTGAGCGCGGCCAGAAGGAAGCCTCTTCGGAGCTGCTCTCCTCAATCTGCGTTGCGCTGGAAATCCCATTGTCATTGATGCTCCGTGAAGTATCCGAGCGCGTTGCCCTGGCAGAGGGTATTGCGATCCCGGATACCGTCCCGACGGATATGGCCGACGAGTTTGCCGACAAGGGCAACAGCAAGCCACTGGCCTCGGTCTAGCATCATCTTTTCCAGGCCGCCGCTACTCAGTAATCGAGACTGCCGGCAGCCATGCAAGGAGCCTGCGCGAAATGCGCGGGCTCCTTGCCTTTGCGTGGGAGAATTATCAGGTGAAAATCAGCGATTTCTGGCGAAATATGGAAAACGAGTTCGGCCCGCGGTACTCCCGCGTGCTGGCCGATTCCATGGCCCTGACCGAACTCGGCAGCCTGACTGCGGCACAGGCGCTCGATAGGGGCATCAAGCCCAAGCAGATCTGGGAAGCCCTGTGCCGGGCGCAAGATGTTCCGGCTGAACGCTGGCTTGGCGTGGATATCGAGCCGAAGCAATCGTAGGGATTCCATTCGAATACCCATGCAGTAATTCTTCGAACACGCCGTGTTGAATTTCGAACACCTGTTCGGATAGGGTTATGCTGGAAACAACGCAGGAAACTGCGCCAAGAACTTAAGCACTGGGATTGTCCACACTTCTGGGCTATCGGAGTCCAAAGTGTCGGTGGGCAAGCATACTGTCTATTGCAGGACAAAAATCATGAGCAAGTACGTAGCAGGCTTGCAAGAGCAAAGGTGAACCATGGCAGCAAAAAATGATCGGGAAAAGGCGCTAGAGGCTGTCCTGGGCCAAATTGACAAGGCCTATGGCAAAGGCTCGGTCATGCGCCTGGGCGACGAAACCCGCGCACCCATTGAAGTAATCCCTACCGGCTCGGTTGCCCTGGATGCCGCCCTTGGCATTGGCGGATTACCACGCGGCCGCGTGGTGGAGATCTATGGTCCGGAATCTTCGGGCAAGACCACGGTTGCCCTGCACGCAGTCGCCAGCGCACAGAAGGCCGGCGGCGTCGCGGCATTCATCGATGCCGAGCACGCGCTGGATCCGGAATACGCCAAGAAGCTGGGCGTCGACACCGATGCGCTGCTGGTCTCCCAGCCGGATACCGGCGAGCAGGCACTGGAAATCATGGATATGCTCGTGGGCTCCGGTGCACTGGATATCATCGTCATCGACTCCGTGGCGGCACTGGTTCCCCGCGCCGAAATCGAAGGCGAGATGGGCGACAGCCACGTCGGCCTGCAGGCTCGACTGATGTCCCAGGCATTGCGCAAGATCACCGGCCGCCTCTCGGCCTCGAAGACCACCGCAATCTTCATCAACCAGCTGCGTGAGAAGATCGGTGTCTTCTTCGGCAGCCCGGAAACCACCACAGGTGGCAAGGCGCTGAAGTTCTACGCTTCGGTGCGCATCGATATTCGCCGCATTGAGACCCTGAAAGAGGGCACCAACGCGGTCGGCAACCGTACCCGCTGCAAGATCGTCAAGAACAAGATGGCTCCTCCTTTCAAGCAGGCCGAGTTCGACATCCTGTACGGCCACGGCATCTCCAAGGAAGGTTCGCTCATCGACATGGGCGTCGAGCACAACCTGGTCAAGAAGTCCGGTGCCTGGTTCACCTATGACGGAGACCAGCTGGGCCAGGGCAAGGAAAACGCCCGCCGCTTCCTGCGCGACAACCCGGATCTGGCCAACGAGCTCGAACGCCAGATCCTGCAGAAGCTCGGCGTCCTGCCAATGGAAGAAGTTGAAGAAGACGAGACAGAACTGCGAGTCGTCGAGGGCGATCAGTAGTGGCTTCAGGCTTCCAACGACGTAGCGTCCGACCCGGAAAGAATTCCGGGTCGGACGCTACGTCCGTTTCCAAAGAGTTCCAGGGCGACCTCGAAGACATGCCGGACTGGGCCAAGCCCAGCCCGGAAGAATTGGAAGCCCAAGCGGCTGGGGAATCAGCCAAGCGGGACCGGGCGGCTCAGCGGGCATCCCAGCGCGCTGCGGCGCCTGCAATGCCGGCCGGCAGCACCTCGCGAACCATTGCCAGTTTCTCCGAGCAGCCGGCGAAACCGGGCAGCATCGAAGAGCTGCGCGCGGCCATGGAGCAGATTGTGGCTGCGCCCGCGCCGGCCAAACCGTCGAAGCAGGAACGCCGCGAAGCGCGCGAAGCGCGCGAAGCGCGAAAAGCTGCCCGCCAAGCGGGGGAGCCTGAAGAGCTCAGCGACGACCAGTGGCGGGAAAAGGCGCGCGGAATTTTGCTGCGCCAGCTTACGGCCAGCGACAAGACCGCCAAGCAGCTCAAGGACAAGCTCCTTGAGAATGAATGCCCGGAAGACATTGCCGATGAGGTCATCGACCGCTATGCCGAGATCAACCTCGTGGATGATGAACGCTTTGCGAAGTCCTGGGTCGTTGCCCGCGCTCGCTCGCGTGGATTAGCCCGCGGTGCGATCAAGCGCGAGCTGCGCACCAAGGGGGTGGACGACGAGCTGGCCGCTGAAGCGCTGGAGCAAATCGATGACGAAGCGGAGGAGCAGCGAGCCCGCGAACTGGTGCGCGCGAAGCTGCGTCCCGAATCCATGGGCGCCGATCGGGACAAAGCCCTGCGCCGGCTCGTGGGGATGCTGGGCCGCAAAGGCTACAACGGCGGCATGGCGTTCAAGGTCGCCCGCGAGGAATGGGAAGAGCGCTTCGGCAATCGCTACTGATGTCGTTTCGGATGCCGCCCTGGTGCGTTTCTCCGGCGCTCAAGCCAATCGTCAATGCCCTGGTAGGCCCAGAGGCTCAAAACCAGGACCCCGGCAAGCATCGAGCCGACACCGATATTGAACAGCAGGCTGTCGGATTGTCCATCAATGGGCGGGATGATGCCAATAGCGATCGGGATGGCGAGAAGGAAAAGCGCGGATAATCCTGCCATCCACCAGTGGAAGATCTTCATGCCGCGCGACAACCGCAACGGTCGGTACTTGCCGGTTTTCTGGTGCTTGCCTGGCGAATGGTTTTCCACGGATTGCCCTTTCATACGCCGAATCAGCTATCGAAAAGCCTATTCCTTTTCCTGGCCTTCCACCCGAAGGCGCGCACCGACGGCCACTAGGCCGTAACCGTGAAGGCAACCAGGAGTCCAGCGGAGGCTCGCCTACATTTCAGCGGCACCCGATCTTCGGTAATCTTTAAGGGTGACTGAGCAACATACCTTGAGCAACATCGGCAGCGAAGAACTACCCCGTACCTATGAGGTACGTACCTTCGGCTGCCAAATGAACGTCCACGACTCCGAGCGCCTCTCTGGCCTGCTGGAAGATGCAGGGCTGAGCCGCAAGCCGGAAGAGCTGGCCGAAGAAGTCGCCGACGTTGTTGTCTTCAACACCTGCGCAGTGCGTGAGAACGCAGACAACAAGCTGTACGGGCACCTGGGCATGCTCAAGAACCTGAAGGCTGAACGCCCCAATATGCAAATTGCCGTCGGCGGCTGCCTTGCTCAGAAGGACCGCGACACCATCATCAAGAAGGCCCCATGGGTCGACGTGGTTTTCGGCACGCACAACATCGGCTCGCTGCCCACGCTGCTGGCCCGCTCGCGCCACAACCAGAAGGCGCAACTGGAGATCCTTGAATCCCTGGATGTCTTCCCCTCCACGTTGCCTACCCGACGCGAATCCGTGTACGCCGGCTGGGTCTCCATCTCCGTAGGGTGCAATAACACCTGCACCTTCTGCATCGTCCCTTCCCTGCGCGGCAAGGAGCGGGACCGCCGCCCGGGCGAGATCCTCGCCGAAATCCAGGCCCTCGTAGACGACGGCGCCATCGAAGTGACCCTGCTGGGCCAAAATGTGAACTCCTACGGCGTGGAATTCGGAGACCGCCTGGCCTTCGGCAAGCTGCTGCGCGCTTGCGGTGAAATCGAAGGACTGGAACGCGTGCGCTTCACCAGCCCGCACCCGGCGGCCTTCACCGATGACGTCATCGATGCCATGGCGGAAACACCTAACGTGATGCCGCAGCTGCACATGCCGCTGCAGTCCGGCTCGGACAAGGTGCTCAAGGACATGCGCCGCTCCTACCGGTCCAAGAAATTCCTCGGGATCCTGGACAAGGTCCGCGAACGCATCCCGCATGCGGCAATCACCACCGACATCATTGTCGGCTTCCCGGGTGAAACCGAAGAAGACTTCCAGGCCACCCTCGACGTGGTTGAAGCGTCGCGGTTCTCCTCGGCCTTCACCTTCCAATACTCCAAACGTCCGGGTACCCCGGCAGCCGACCTGGACGAGCAGCTTCCCAAGGCAGTGGTGCAGGAACGCTATGAGCGCTTGACGGCGTTGCAGGACCGCATTTCCAAGGAGGAGAACGCGAAGCAGCTGGGCCGTACCGTGGAAGTCATGGCCACCGAACAGTCCGGACGCAAGGCCGAAGAGACCCACCGTCTCTCCGGACGCTCGCAGGACCAGCGCCTGGTGCACTTCTCGGTACCTGAAGGTGCCCAGGCCCCGCGCCCTGGCGACCTGGTGACCCTGCCGATCACCGAAGTGGCGGCATTCCACCTGATCTCGGATCCCACCGTGGACCAGTACTCCCTGCGCCGTTCACGCGCCGGGGATGCGTGGGACCGGGCGCAGGCCGAAAGCTGCGGGGTTCCAGCACCGGCGGGGAGCGGATCCAAGGGCCGCACGAGCTTGGGCATGCCGACGTTGAAAGTGCGCAGCTAGCCATATGGCCACTTCGAACCTGCCGGTGATTGCCATCGTCGGCCCCACCGGTACCGGCAAGTCGGACTTGGCCATCGCCGTGGCGCAAGAACTGGGCGGGGAAATCGTCAATTCCGATGCCCTGCAGTTCTACCGCGGCATGGACATCGGCACCGCGAAGCTGCCGGTGAATCAGCGTGGCGGCATCGAGCATCACCTGCTCGACACCATGGGCATCACCGAGGAAGCATCCGTTGCCGCCTTCCAAGCCGAAGCCCGCGACCACTTCGCCCAAATCCGTGCCCGCGGCAAGGTTCCGGTGATGGTCGGAGGCTCGGGACTGTATGTGCGGGCGGCCCTTGATGTCATCGATTTCCCGCCGACAGATCCAGACGTCAGGAAACGGCTGGAGGCCGAGGTCGAGGCTCAAGGAGACGGACCGCTGCGCCGCCGGCTGGCCGAGGTTGACCCGGTATCCGCAGCACGCAATCTTGACTTGCGCCGCGCGATCCGCGCCCTTGAAGTCCACGAGATTTCCGGTCGGGCCTTCAGCTCCTTCATGCCGCAACGCGAGTATGCCGCTCCGGCAATCCAGATCGGCTTGAACTACGACCGCCAGGCATTGCATGAGGCCTTGGAAACTCGAGTGCACAAGATGGATGCCATGGGATTGGCCGCGGAAGTCGAGGGACTGCTCGGCCAGGGATTGCGTGACGGCAAGACCGCCTCGCGCGCCATCGGCTACCAGCAGTACATCGACTTCCTCGACGGGCAGATCACCCGGGACGAAGCCATTGACCAGACGGTCATTGCCACCCGCAAGTTCGCGCGCCGCCAAATCACCTGGTTCAACGCAGATGAGCGGGTCAACTGGCTGAACCCGCTGGAACCTGGGCTGCTGGAAAAAACACTGAAGATCATCGGCTAGCCAACGTACGAACGAAAACTCTAGGAGCATTGATGTACCGCACCGAATTAGGTCAGCTGGCTGGACAACGTTTCGCCAAGGGCCATGCCACCGGCAACGACTTCGTGCTGATTGCCGACCCGGAAGCGCAGCTGGATCTCAACGCCGAACAGGTGGCGGCCCTGTGCCACCGCCGCTTCGGCGTTGGCGGTGACGGGCTGATCCGTGCCGTGCCCACCGCCAAGGTTCCCGGATACGAAGGGCAGTTCCTGGAGCATCCCAAGGCCTACTGGTTCATGGATTACCGGAACAATGACGGCTCCATCGCCGAGATGTGCGGCAACGGCGTACGCGCCTTCGCTCACTACCTGATTGCCGAAGGGCTCGTGAGCCTCCAGGTCGGGCAAAGTTTCCAGCTCGGCAGCCGTGCCGGCGTCAAGGAAATTACCCGACTCGCTGATGGCTACGCGGTGAACCTCGGCCCCTGGGGATTGATCTTCGAGCAGGAAGCCGCGGAAAAATCGGTGGACTCCATGGTCAAGCCCAGAGGCTGGGAGCAGGCGCTGCCGGCCTTGAGCATCACCATGGGCAACCCGCACACCGTAGTTGCCTTGCCAGACGTCCAGATGCTTGAAGAACTGGACCTGTTCCAAGCCCCAGAGGTTTCTCCCATCCCTGCCAACGGCACCAACGTGGAATTCGTGGTTCCTTCCGAGCCGCTGATCGAAGAGGACGGGGTTGCCCAGGTCCAGATGCGCGTCCATGAACGCGGGGTCGGCGAGACGCTCTCATGCGGTACCGGTGCGTGTGCGGCCGCGGCAGCCGTACGCTACTGGGCACGCAGCACCGCGCTGATCAACCAGTGGGCTGTCAAGGTGCCCGGCGGAGTCGTCGGCGTTGAATTCCGTGGCAATGCAGAGGGCGGCGAAGATACGATCCTCAGCGGCCCGGCAGACCTGGTTGCCCGCGGGATCATCGGTTCGGAGTAGACCTGATCGGCTCCGTAGCAAAATCGCAGAATAGCTTCGCGAGCTATTCTGCGATTTTGCTTTTGGCAATCAGGCCGGACGCGCTACCTTCAGCACGCGGAAGGCCTTGGCGGTCGCTTCACGGGTGATCTTCCAATCCGAGGGAAGCTGCTCAACCAGCCACTTCTGCAGCGAATCGCTGCCTAGGTTCTTCTGCACCACCATCCATGCCTCGCCACCCGGGGCCAACCGCGGCAACCACAGCATCAGCAATTCATGCAGGGCATCCTTGCCGATGCGAATGGGCGGGTTCGACCAGATGGTGTCGAATTGCAGGCTCGGATCCACGGACTCAGGGGTGCCGACAACTACGTTGGACAAGCCGAGCGCCGCGGCGTTCAAGCGGGCCAGGTCGATGGAACGCTCATTGACATCCACGCCGTAGACCTCGGACTGCGGGGACTGCTCGGCGGCGGCCAGGGTGATGGGTCCCCAGCCACACCCGATATCCAGAATGCGTCCGCGAGGGGTTGGCACGTACTGCAACAGCACCGCCGTTCCCTTGTCCAGACCGGCGGGGGAGAAGATTCCCGAGGCCGTCTGCACTTTGCGCAACGAGCCGTTGAGCTCGACTTCGATGGTGCGCCGTTCATCTGCCGAGGCCGGGCTGGCGGTGAAGTAGTGATCCGAGGTCATAGGCAAAGCTTATCGCCCAGTACGGATACCCCAAAGATCAGCGTCGGCAACGTGAGCAAGGCGATATGGGCGTGAGCAGATATCACTGATAGAGTTTTCCCTATGACTTTCATTTTCGTCTAATACGTAGCCCTCTTGGTTACCCGCGGTTCCACGAGCTGGCCGCGCAGTTCTTGCGCGCCCACCGGGCTGAATCAGCAGACGGCAAAGTCATTTCCCATTACCTGGCAGTTCTTCTTTCCAGAACCCCGCACACGCCTTTGCTTACCGGTAACCATGCATTCACCTGTCTGCCCATAGACCTTTACTCCTTGCAAAGGACCACGAATGTTTGATGAACCAACCGAAACTGAACGCGCCACGTCGCAAAGTGGGGTCCACCCGCACTATTCTGGAAAGCGAAGTACTTCTAAGGAGACCATGACTAACTCCGAGTCACACGAGCACGATTCGGCATCGATGGATGATGCCCAGATCCAGGCCGCCATCGATCGAATTCTCGCAGCCGATGATGCGCAGAGCCCGCAGGTTCAGCACTTCGGCGAAGAAGAGAATTCCATTTTCGCTGGCCAGGCTACTGCACTGAACCGTTTTTCCTCAGGCCTCAGCAATTTCGACGGGGACCAGGAAGATCTGGAGGATCGCCGCGCGCTGCGTCGCGTCGCAGGCCTGTCCACGGAACTGGAAGACGTCACCGAGGTTGAATACCGCCAGCTGCGCCTGGAACGCGTCGTGCTGGCGGGCATCTGGAGCGATGGTACCGTCGCCGACGCCGAGAACTCCCTGCGCGAGCTCGCCGCCTTGGCGGAGACCGCAGGTTCCGAAGTCCTCGATGGCCTGGTGCAGCGCCGCAGCAAGCCGGACCCTTCGACCTTCCTCGGCTCGGGCAAGGCCGAAGAGCTGCGCGGAATCGTTGCGTCAACGGGTGCCGATACCGTGATTGTCGATGCAGAGCTGGCGCCATCGCAGCGCCGCGCCCTGGAAGACATCGTCAAGGTCAAGGTCATCGACCGCACCAGCCTGATCCTGGACATCTTTGCGCAGCATGCCCAATCGCGCGAGGGCAAGGCCCAGGTTGAACTGGCCCAGCTCGAATACCTGCTGCCGCGTCTTCGTGGCTGGGGCGAATCGATGTCCCGCCAGGCCGGTGGCCGCGTAGGTGCCGCCGGTGGTGGCATCGGTTCGCGTGGACCGGGTGAAACCAAGATCGAGATGGACCGCCGCCGCATTCGCGACCGCATGGCGAAGCTGCGCCGCGAGATCAAGGCCATGAAGCCTGCGCGTGAAGCCAAGCGTGCCAACCGCAAGCGCAATGCGGTTCCAGCCGTGGCCATTGCCGGCTACACCAACGCCGGCAAGTCATCGCTGCTCAACCGCTTGACCAACGCCGGGGTGCTGGTGGAGAACGCGCTGTTCGCTACCCTGGATCCAACCGTCCGCCAGTCGGCGACCGAGGACGGGTTGACCTACACGCTGGCCGATACCGTCGGCTTCGTATCCAACCTCCCGACCCAGCTGGTGGAAGCCTTCCGATCCACGCTGGAGGAAATCGCCGATTCGGATCTCATCCTGCACGTCGTTGACGGGTCCCACCCTGATCCCGAAGGGCAGATCCAGGCCGTGCGCACCGTGCTCGGCGAAGTCGACGCGTTGAACATTCCAGAGATCATCGTGGTCAACAAGGCCGATGTGGCTGACCCGTTCGTTATCGAACGCATCCGCAACCGGGAATCCAACACCGTGGTCGTCTCCGCGCACACCGGTGAAGGCATCCAGGAGCTGCTCGAAAAGATCAGCTCATCGATTCCACGCCCCGGCATCCAGCTTGAGGTGCTCATTCCCTACAACCGCGGGGATTTGATCGCCAAGCTGCACCAGAGCGAATCAGAGATCTTGGAAAGCGAACACCTGGAGGAGGGCACCCGGATGATCGTCAAGGTGCGCGATTCCCTAGCTGCAGAGTTGGAGACCTTCAACCTCCATGGATAAGCAAGAGCAGGCCCTGGGGCTCCTGGAGGCCGCGGTCACTTCCATGGGCGGTGCCATGCGCACCGGCCAGCAGGAAATGGTCAAGCATGTGGTCAGCGCGCTGGAAGATGAAAAGCACTTGCTGGTGCAGGCAGGCACCGGCACCGGCAAGTCGATGGGCTACCTGATTCCGGCATTGGCCCACGCGCAGACCAGCGCCAAGCCGGTGATCGTCTCCACCGCGACCTTGGCGCTGCAATCGCAGATTGTCGGCCGTGACGTGCCGCGGTTGCTCGAATCGCTCAAGGGCAAGCTCTCGCGCCCGATGGATGTGGCCCTGCTCAAGGGACGCTCGAACTACCTGTGCCAGTACAAGCTCGGCGGCGGGTACCCGGATGACGAAGGCACGCTTTTCTCGATGGATGAGCCGGCAGCTCCTGCCGGCACCACCTATTCGCCGTTGGCCAGCGAGGTCATGAAGCTGCGCGAATGGGCTGAAGAGACTGAGACCGGTGACCGCGATGAGCTGGTGCCCGGGGTCAGCGACAAGGCGTGGAAGCAGGTCTCGGTTTCGGCCATGGAGTGCTTGGGGTCGCAGAAGTGCCCGATGGCTGATGAATGCTTCTCGGAGATGGCTCGTGCCCGTGCCGCGGAGGCGGACGTGGTCATTACCAACCACGCCCTGCTGGCGGTATCGGCCTTCGAGGGGCTTTCGGTCCTCCCGGACTTCGAAGTCGCAATCATCGATGAGGCCCACGAACTGCAAGACCGCGTGACCAGCTCGGTGTCCGGGGCGCTCTCCGCACGCATGGTGCTCACCGCGGCAGGCGGCGCCAAGCGCCATTGCGGAGTGAACGTGGACGAGATGGTCAAGGCGGCGAACCGCTTGGAGAAGTCGTTGACCGGTGTGCCCACGGGACTGCTGGAACATGGCCTGCGCGAAGACATGGGCATCGCCCTGAACGACATCGTGGAACAGGCCCGGCTGGCGTTGGCGCTGTCCAAGCCCGAAGCCAATGCACCGGCTGACGGCGGACGACAGACCGCCCGCTCCCAGCTGCAGGCGGTGATGGACGATGCGATTCGCATGCTCGAATCCGAAGAGCGCCGCGAGGTGCTGTACACCACCCGTCCGCGGGAGTTTGTCGAAGGCCGGGGCTACGTCGAAGCTGACGAGACCCAGCCAGCCACGTTGAACGTTGCCCCGTTGTCCGTTGCCGGCAAGCTGCGCGAAGGGCTTTTCGACGGGCGCACGGTCGTCTTGACCAGCGCTACCTTGGCTATCGGCGCGCAGTTCGACTCGGTCGCAGGCTCCCTGGGTCTGATGGGCGCCGGGGCTCCGTCCTGGACCGGCGTGGACGTCGGCAGTCCCTTCGATTACCCGAAGCAGGGCATCCTGTACGTAGCCAAGCATCTGCCCAAGCCGGGCCGCCAACTGGCCGCCGAGACGCTTGATGAGATCGAGGATCTCATCAAGGCCTCCGGCGGCGGTGCACTGGCTCTGTTCACTTCGAAACGCTCCGCCGAAGAAGCGGCAAGCATCTTGCGCGAACGCCTGGACGTGGAGATCCTGTGCCAGGGCGAGGGCAGCATGAAGTCGCTGGTCGAGCAGTTCAGCAGCGAACGCGACACCTGCCTGTTCGGAACCATGACCCTGTGGCAGGGCGTGGACGTGCCAGGAGATTCCTGCCGGCTGGTCATCATCGACAAGATCCCGTTCCCGCGCCCGGACGATCCGATCTCCAAAGCCCGTTCCGAGGACGTGGCCAAGCATGGCGGCAACGGCTTCATGCAGGTGGCCGCCACCCATGCGGCGATTCGCCTAGCCCAGGGCGCTGGACGCCTGATTCGTTCGGTCGGGGACAAGGGCGTGGTGGCGATCCTCGATTCGCGCATGGCCACTGCACGGTACGGCAGCTTCTTGAAAGCGACGCTGCCGCCGATGTGGCCGACTGTCGACAAGAAGGTCATCACCGGAGTTCTCCAGCGCTTGAACCCGGACGGGAAATAGCCGCAGCCAGAGCATGAACTTGAGCTGTCCTTGGACTTGGGGCAGCTCAAGTACTTAAAGCACTATCAGCAGGATGGTTGGATATGCACTAAGGTCTGTGAGAAGAACTGATGCCGCGTGAACCGGAAGGCACCATGGAGTCCATGCAGGAATTGGCACACCAAGCCGCCATCGACACCCACCAGCGTTTCGGACGGCGCCTCTTGCGGCTGCCCGGAACCTGGATTGGGCAGAGCTACAGCAGGGCGCACCGGTTGCGCGACGGAAGCTTGCTCAGCGATCTCAATGGCTGCGCGCACCCGTTTTCGGAGTGGAACTATTGGTGGCAGGCGCATTATCTGGATGCCATCATTGATGACGGCCACTCCTATCTGGCCGCAGGCGACGCGGAATCGGCGCGTGCCGAGCTGGCCCGGGCCAATCATCTGTTGCGTGGCATTCGAATTCGCAACTTCGGGATGCTGCCCAACTACTTCTTCGACGATATGGCGTGGCTTGCCTTGGCCAGCGGCCGTCTGGCGCAGTTCACGCTGGCCGTGAGGGGAGAAGGAAACCACGCTGCTCAGACTGCAATGCGGGTGCTGGGAGAACAGCTTCAAGCTGGCATGGACGAGGTGCTGGGCGGCGGCCTGTACTGGTCGAAAAAACGGGATTTCAAGAATACGCCGGCCAATGCGCCGGCGGCACTGTTCTTCGGCCGAACCGGACAGAAGGACACCGCACGGCAGGTTCTCCAATGGCTGGAGAAGAACCTGTTCAGCGCCGAGCGTGGGCTGTATTTGGACGGGCTGCGGTTGGCCAGCCAGGGGCATACGGTGGAGCCAGCGATCTATACCTATAACCAGGGCACGGTGCTAGGCGCGTTGCTTGAGCTTGGCGAGCCAGCCGATCTGGCTCACGCCCAGGTGCTGATCGATGCGACCACGCACTCGCTGTCTTCCGCGGCCCGAGTACTCGCGTTCAACCGCGGGGGAGACGGGAACCTTTTTGCCGGAATCCTGTGCCGGTATCTGGCCCTCGCCGCGAAAGATCACCGCTTGGAAGCACCAAGCAGGGAGCAGGCCAGGCAACTGGTCACGGCAACTGCAGGCCATCTGATCGACCAGGAACCGCGCCGGCTCTCGGCGGCAGTCCAGCGCTGGATGATCTTCGCCGCGGCCGCCCAGATCGAGCTCGAGGCCGGCGAGTAGCTGATTAAACGAAAATTGCGCTGGTGCCAAGCACCAGCGCAATATCCACACGAAATCTAGAGTGAGCGCATGACCGAGACGACCCGTCCCATGATCTTTGCTGCATCACCCAAAATCGGTTCGTAGCGCGAGTTCTGTGGAAGCAGCCAAGTATGCCCATCACGCTGCCGGAAGGTCTTGACGGTCGCTTCCTCGTCCAGCAGGGCTGCGACGATGTCGCCGTTGTCTGCCGTCTGCTGTCGGCGGACAACTACCCAGTCGCCATCGCAAATCGCGGCGTCAACCATTGAATCGCCGGAAACCTTGAGCATGAACAGTTCCCCGTGGCCCACGAGCTGACGAGGCAACGAGAAAACATCTTCGACGGACTGTTCTGCCAGGATCGGACCGCCAGCAGCAATACGGCCAACCAGCGGAACCATGGTGGTGTCAGCAGAAGTGCTCAGCTCAATGATCTTGGCGTCTTCGCTGGCAGCCGGCTCGACCGGCTCCGAGACCTCGGCCTTTTCGGCATCGTCGGACAATTGCAGCGGAAGCAGGATTTCCATCGCGCGCGGACGGCGTGGGTCTCGACGGATATAGCCGAGCTTTTCCAACTGGCTCAACTGGTGGGTCACGCTCGAAAGACTCTTGAGTCCGACAGCGTCGCCAATCTCACGCATCGATGGCGGATAACCGTTCTTGCCGATAGACCGCTGGATCGTCTCAAGGATCTTCTTTTGGCGAATCGTCAGCGAACGTGCATTCGATCGGGGAGTGCGTTGTGATGCTGACATGAGATTTTGCCTTCCCTAGCAATCATTCGAAAGTTTGCGTGTCCAAACTGTCGGAGCTAGATGGTGAGATGTTTTCATTGCTCGTCTACTTCGAAATCTTAGTAGATAAGCGAGCTTCTTTCAAAGATTTGTTCGAAAACTTCTGGACAAGTTCCGCGAATCTCTGTTAGAACAGATATACGAGGTTCGAACAAGTTTTCGAATCCGTTCTTTCGAATAAAAATTCGCATCACTTGAATTTCTTGAGGAGACAACGTCATGGCTACCGTCGCACTTGACTCAGATCAGACCCAAGCGCCGCTGAAAATCCGCATCAACCGCCGCGGTTGGGCTGTGCTGGTGGGGATGCCCGTTTTCGCACTCACGATCGCTGCTGCTTTCTTCTTCTCCATGTTCGCCTCTGACGCGCATGCCGCGGCAGAAGATCCTGCTGGGGTTGGAACCATCGATGTCACCGTGATCCCCGGGGATACGCTATGGAGTTTGGCTCGCGACTATGCCACCGGTTACGACGTGACTTCCGCAGTTGGCCACATCGCGGAGCTCAACGCCTTGGACGGCAGCGAAATCCAGGTTGGAGATACCTTGTCGATTCCGGTCATTGCCGGCTAGCTTCCCCCGCTGTCTAGAGTTTGTTACCTGCAGCCGTAGCGGATTCACTGGCGGGCTCGCTGCGCACGTAGACTTGATGCGTGAATGACCGCAGTGAACTTTTGAGTCAGCTGCCCTTGCGTGAGAATCTCCGCGGGCTATCCCCTTATGGCGCACCGCAAATTGACGTGCCGATCCAGTTGAACGTCAACGAGAACACCCATCCGTTGCCACCGGTAGTCGTAGACGCCATTGCCCAGGAAGTGGCCAAGGCAGCGGCAACTCTGAATCGCTATCCCGACCGCGAGTTCACCGAGCTTCGTGAACTTCTTGCCGATTACCTCGGCCACTCGCTCACCAAGGAGAACATCTGGGCCGCGAACGGTTCGAATGAAATCCTGCAGCAGATCCTGCAAGCCTTCGGTGGTCCAGGCCGTACCGTGATGAGCTTCGGCCCCACCTACTCCATGTACCCGCTGTTGGCCAGTGGTACTGATACCACCTATATCGCCGGTGAACGCGCCGAGGATTTCACCCTGTCCGCCGAATCTGCAGCCGCGCAGGTCCGCGAGCACAAGCCGAATATCGTGTTCCTGTGCTCGCCGAACAACCCCACCGGCACCGCCCTTGGCCTTGATGTCATCACGGCCGTGTACGAAGCCATGAGCGAGCACAACGGCATGGTGATCGTTGACGAGGCGTACGCCGAATTCTCCTTGGCCAGCACCAAGTCCGCACTGAGTCTGCTTGAAGGCCGCCAGCGATTGATCGTCTCGCGCACCATGTCCAAGGCATTCGGCCTGGCCGGCGCACGCGTCGGCTACCTGGCCGCCGCGCCAGAGGTCACCGATGCCATCCGCTTGGTGCGGCTGCCGTACCACCTGTCGGCCGTGACCCAGGCAACGGCGATCGCCGCCTTGAAGAACATCGAGTTGCTGCTGGCGCAGGTCGAAGACATCAAGTCCCAGCGTGACCGCATCGTCGCGCGCTTGAAGGAACTGGGCCTGAAGCCATCGGTCTCCGACTCCAACTTCGTCTTCTTCGGTGGCGTCGAAGACCCCCACGCTATTTGGGAAGGCCTGTTGGAAGCCGGCATCATCATCCGCGACAATGGAATTCCGGGGACCTTGCGTGTTACGGCCGGAACCGAATCAGAAACCACAGCCTTCTTGGAACGACTTGCCGAACTGCTCGGCTCGCAGAAGTAATCAAAGACAAGCGAAGGAAGACATGTCTGCCGAATTGATTGGCGCACGTCGCGCCCGCATGGAACGCGTGACCAGCGAATCGTCCGTATTCGTTGAATTGGATCTCGATGGAACCGGCGTCTCGGAGATCAGCACCTCGGTGCCGTTCTATGACCACATGCTGACTGCGCTCTCCAAGCATTCGCTCATCGACCTCACCGTGCGTGCTACCGGCGATACCCACATCGATGTCCACCACACCGTTGAGGACACCGCGATCACCATCGGCGAAGTGCTGCGCGTGGCGCTGGGCAACAAGGCAGGCATCCGCCGCTTCGGCACCTCCTACGCTCCGCTGGACGAGGCGCTGTCCCGTTCAGTCGTCGATGTCTCGGGCCGGCCATACCTCGTGCACTCCGGCGAGCCTGCTGGCCAGGAATACCACTTGATCGGCGGGCACTTCACCGGCTCGATGACCCGCCACGTCTTCGAAGCCATCACCTTCCACGCACAGATCTGCGCTCACATCGAGGTGCTCTCGGGCCGCGACCCGCACCACATTGTCGAAGCGCAATTCAAGTCCTTCGCCCGCGCCTTGCGCGAAGCCGTAGAGCGCGATGAGCGCATGGGCGACAAGATCCCATCCACGAAGGGTGCCCTGTAAGTGGAGAAGAAAACAGTAGTTGTCCTGGACTACGGTTCAGGCAACGTCCGTTCCGCCGTGCGCGCCTTGGAAGCCGCCGGCGCCGAGGTGGAACTGACCGCAGACCCGAAGAAGATCGTGGCTGCCGACGGACTGGTAGTCCCGGGAGTCGGCGCCTACGCCTCGGTCATGGAGCAGTTGACCGCAACCGGTTCCCTGCGCTGGATCGGCCGCCGCATCGCCGGTGGCCTGCCCGTCTTGGGGATCTGCGTGGGCCACCAGGTCTTCTTTGAAGAAGGCGTGGAGCATGGGGTGAAAACCGAAGGCATCGGCGAATGGCCGGGCAAGGTTGAACGCCTCCAGTCGGATGTCATTCCGCACATGGGCTGGAACACGGTGCGCCCGCCGGAAGGATCCAAGCTTTTCGCAGGCATCGAGGACGAGCGATTCTACTTCGTGCACTCCTACGCTGTGCAGAAGTGGGAATTCGACGTCACCCAGCCAGCGATGACCCCGCCGCAGGTGACCTGGTCGACGCACGGGACGCCATTCGTGGCCGCCGTCGAAAACGGCCCGCTCTCGGCAGTCCAGTTCCACCCGGAGAAGTCCGGCGACGCTGGCGCACAGTTGCTGCGCAACTGGTTGGGGACACTCTAGGCATGTGGAGCCTCATCTTGGGTGTTATCGGGGCCTTCCTGATCGGCGGGGCCATTTCGCTGAAGAACCAGAAGGCCCATATTTCATGGATCATCGCGCTCTGGGTGCTTGCAGGCATGAGCTTGATCGCAGCCTGGGCCCTGACCTACTAACCACTTTTTATTTCTTCATTAAGGACATCATGAGCGAGCAACCAATCCTCGAACTCCTGCCTGCGGTAGATATCGCCGGCGGCCAGGCAGTGCGCCTGGTCCAGGGCGAAGCCGGTACCGAGACCGGATACGGCGACCCGCTGGAAGCTGCGCTTTCCTGGCAGAACGCCGGGGCCGAATGGCTGCACCTGGTCGACCTGGACGCAGCCTTCGACCGCGGAAGCAATGTCGAGATCGTCCAGCGCATTGCCAAGGAACTGAACATCAAGGTCGAGCTCTCCGGCGGCATCCGCGACGACGCCTCCCTGGAACGTGCACTGGAATTCGGCGCTACCCGCGTCAACCTCGGTACCGCCGCACTGGAAAACCCGGAATGGACGAAGCAGGCCATCGCCCGCCACGGCGACAAGATCGCCGTGGGCATGGACGTGCGCGGAACCACCTTGTCCGGCCACGGCTGGACCAAGGACGGCGGCGACCTGTGGGACGTCCTAGCTCGCTTGGAAGACGCCGGATGCGCCCGCTATGTTGTCACCGACGTGACCAAGGACGGCACGCTGCGCGGTCCAAACGTTGAACTGCTGCGCGAAATCGCTGCCAAGACCAGCAAGCCGATTGTCGCCTCGGGCGGCATCTCCTCGCTCGAAGACCTCCGCGTCTTGCGTGAGCTGGTTCCTGAAGGCATCGAAGGCGCCATCATGGGCAAGGCGCTGTACTCAGGCCAGTTCACCTTGCAAGAAGCGCTCGATGTGGCAGGCCGCCGCTAGGCACCAAGTACCATCCGCGAAAGGCGATTCAGAAGCTCCCTGCTTCTGAATCGCCTTTCCATTTGTGAAGCCAGATTCCTGCAATACCTTCTCCTGGCAGCGATGGCGCACAGCCGGCAGGGGATGAAATCTGAAATGCCCCGCTCGGGGTGTCCAAGCTCATGAATGCAGTTTTGGAACTTCCTGCCAACAACCTCGAAACCACCGATAGCATGGAGCTATGAGCACCGAGCAACCTGAATCTGCACCCAAACGCCATCTGCCGGGACATATTGTCGCTGCGCTGGCGCAGGCAGGTTCAAAAACCGACTCTGCCGGCCAGGATTGGGAAGGCCGCGACCTGAGCGGCGAAGGCAACCCCCTGCATAACTTCGACAAGGACGACGGCATGGCCGACGCCAATGTCGTTGCCGCCTTGGCAGCCTTGCGAGCCGGCACCGCGGGGGAGGGCGAAGTGCATCAATCCTTGTCACAGGCGCGCGTTTTCGTTGCGGTGGTCGCCCAGCTCGGTGAAGAAGCGATGACTGAACACGGCTTCGCCTCCGATAAGGAAGCCGATATGGCGCTGGTGAAGATCAAGGCTCCGGATGGCCGCATGGCCCTGCCGATCTTCACCACAGTTGAACGGCTTCAGACGTGGCACAAGGAAGCTCGGCCGGTGGCGGTCTACGCCCCGCGGGCGGCCCTCTCGGCAGTCAGCGAGGAATGCCAGCTGCTGGTCCTCGATCCCGGAAGCGATTTCACCTTCGTGCTTCGACGACCCGGGGTCTGGAACCTGGCTAAGCAGATCGAGTGGATTCCGAGTTATCAGAATCAGCAGATCGCCAACCTAGTGCAGGATGCAACCGAAGGCTTCAGCCAGTTGCAGACCGTCAAGGTTGCCCCGGGCAGGGGAGTCGGCTCCCGCAGCAAGGACGGGCAAGTTGTCCTTGGCGGAGGTTCCGGACCGGAACTTAACCTGCAGTTCGTCTTTGCTCCTGGAACGAGCGAGAACGACGCACGCGAGGCAACTCGCGCAATCCACGGACGTTTGTCCCAGAACACCGAATTCGCTGAAGCAGTGGATTCCCTCGAACTCAGTTTGCACAGCGCGCCGAGCTAGACCGGCGGGCTCCTTTTGACCAGATAAGGAACTTTCCGGGCATGAAAAGCTATTGGCAGATCCTGCGCCAGCCGCAGATCTCACTGTTGTTGCTGATTGGCATGATTGCCCGCCTGCCGCACTCTGCCTTGAGCATGCTGCTGCTCCTGCATCTGGTGAACAACCTCGACCAATCCTGGGTTTCAGCGGGCCTGGTCACGGCAGTCATGACCCTGGGCATCGCCATCGGCGCCCCCTGGCGCGGAGCCCGCGTGGATGTCTGGGGACTGCGCCGCGCGATGATCCCCTCGGTGATCGTCGAAACCCTCGTCTGGTGCACGGTGCCCCATGTTCCGCTGGTTTGGGTCTACCCCTTGGCCTTCATCGGCGGGCTCTTCGCACTGCCGGTCTTCTCCGTGGTGCGTACCGCCCTGGGCATCATGACCACCGGTGAGCAGCGCCGTACCGCCTTCGCCCTGGACGCAACCGCCACCGAACTGGTGTTCATCGTCGGCCCGGCCAGTGCCGGCATTGTCGCCACCCAGGTCAGCAGCGTCATCGGCTTGAGCGTAATTGGCGTAACCTCGACGGTGGCCGGTTTGGCGCTGATGATCCTGAATCCGCCAACACGCAGCGACGACCCCAAGGCGATTGCTTCGCGGGCCAACGTGCACGAAGAACGCCTGGGCGCGGAAGCCAGCTTCATTGCCGCCGCACCGATGGGCGTGCCCGAAGTCGAAGGCGAGCTGATTGCCGCCGGCATGAAATCCGCCCGTGCCCGGATCAAGCAGCGCGGACGCAACTTCAAGAACCGTTTCAACTGGGTCAGCGCTTCGGTCCTGGCGGTCTTCATCGCCTCGGCCGGAGCGGGCATGCTGCTCACCGGCACCGAGGTGGCCATCGTGGCCGAACTGGATGCGTCGGCGCAAAGCCACCAGCTTGGGCTGGTGTTCTTCTTCTGGTGCGGCGCCTCGCTGATCGGCGGCCTGATCTACGGGTCGATGACCCGGGTTATCTCTCCGCTGGTGCTGCTGCTGAGCATGGCAGTGCTGACCATACCGATGTATTTTGCGTGGGATACCTGGTCATTGGCGCTGTTCTCCGCCCTGCCCGGCTTCCTCTGCGCGCCAACGCTGTCGGCGGCTTCCGAATGGCTCACCGACCTGGTGGCCGAAAAGCGCCGCGGCGAAGCCATGGGCTGGTACGGTTCGGCGATGACTGCGGGTACCGCGCTGGGCTCTCCAATCACCGGCATCTTCGTCGACAACCTCGGTCCGGCCCCTGCCTTCATCGGCATCAGCACGATGGCCGCGCTGGTTGTGGTGATCGCGCTGATCGCCCAGCAAATCCGCCGTCGCGTGCGCCGTGCCCGCCGCCGTCGCTTGGAAACGATCGCCTAGGCGCGAGGCGCTGGCCTGAGCCGCGAGTACATGTACATGTCCTTGCGGTCGGAGCCCACCCGTTCCCAGCTGCGCAGCAACCCTTCGCGCTGGAAGCCGCAGGCTTCGGCGGTCCGCCACGACCCCTCGTTCCAGGGCTCCACGTAGAGCTCCACCCGTTCGATGCCCGGATGCTCCAAGCCCCAGGCCGCCAGCGCCGTCAATGCCTGCTTGGCAATGCCCCGGCGCCGGAACCCCGGGGCGATCCAGTATCCGATGCTTGCCCGGCCCTGATGGGCATCGCGCAGCCAGAGGCCGATCTGCCCGGCGGCAGCATTTGTCGCCGCGTCGGCGATGGCAAATGAGTAGCCGCTGCCCTCGGCGACACGGCGATGCTGGCGTTCGATGAATGCCGCGTAGTCCGCTTCGGTCCCTTGCGCCGGGACAGTGGTGATTCGCGGAATGTACGGGTCGGCGGACGCCTGCCGCACGGCAGGGATGTCGCTGGGCTGGAAAGGGCGCAGCCGGTAGGCCCCGGCGTCCAGCACTGGCTGTTCGAGCATCTGCATGCTTCCAACCTAGCCGGTGATCCAAACAACAATGGACCCGTTTCCCGAAGGAAACGAGTCCATGATGTTAATCTCTTAAAATTCAGCCAATATTACCTAGTTGACCGGTCCGGTGAACTTCTCGCCCGGGCCCTTGCCTGGTGCATCGGGGATGATCGAAGCTTCGCGGAAGGCCAGCTGGAGGCTGCGCAGGCCGTCGCGCAAAGGCGCCGCGTGCTGCGAGCCGATCTCCGGCGCACCGGCGGTGACTAGGCCTGCCAGCGCGGTGATCAGCTTGCGGGCCTCGTCGAGATCCTTCAGCTCATTGGCATCTTCGCCCTCTGCAAGGCCGCACTTGACTGCTGCTGCACTCATCAGGTGGACAGCGGCAGTGGTGATGATTTCAACTGCTGCAACTTCAGCGATATCGCGCACCTGCTGGTCCACAGAGTGCTGGTGCGAGTTGGTGTCTTCGTTAGTCATACTGCTAAGCTTGTCACAGACCGACTCGATGCCGGTACTTCTCGCAGTTCTCCAGTTAGCCCTGGACGAGGGATTCGTACTAGTATTGAGCCATGCAAGTGGAGGCCAACTCCCACCCGCTGTCGCCGTTTGAGGCTTCCGGGTAGTTCGGCAGGATCGCAGCAATGCGATCCCCAAGCGCTTACGCGGGAACTTTCTCGTGTTCGGCTATGTCGTTATTTCTGGCCTTCGCCTGCAATCGCAGACGGAGGCCTTCTTTGTTTGCGGTCATGGATTACGAATTTCAGGAGTGACACATCAGCGATCCACGCATTAACGAGCGCATTCGCGTGCCAGAGGTACGTCTCGTCGGCCCTAATGGTGAGCAGGTAGGCATCGTCCGCATTGAGGACGCGCTTCGTCTTGCTCTCGAGTCCGATCTGGACTTGGTCGAGGTGGCACCCAGCGCCAAGCCTCCAGTGTGCAAATTGATGGATTTCGGCAAGTACAAGTACGAAGCCGCCGTCAAGGCTCGCGAAGCTCGTAAGAACCAGACCAACACGGTCTTGAAGGAAGTCCGCTTCCGCCTGAAGATCGACACCCACGACTACGAGACCAAGGTCGGCCACGCACTGCGCTTCCTGGGCGCAGGCGACAAGGTCAAGGCCATGATCCAGTTCCGTGGTCGTGAGCAGCAGCGACCAGAAATGGGCATCCGCTTGCTTGAAAAGTTTGCAGCAGACGTCGCCGAAGTTGGGGTCATTGAGTCCAGCCCGCGCATCGATGGCCGAAACATGGTCATGGTTGTTGGTCCGCTGAAGAACAAGGCAGAGGCTCGCCGCGAGCAGCAGCAGAAGTCGGGTGGCCGCAATTCGGCCAAGCGCAAGATCCGCACCGACGCTCCGGTTGAGACCGAGGGCCAGAATGTCGCAGCTTCCATGGATGATGACGCCCGCGCCAAGCTGGAGCAGGCACGTCAGGCAGCTGAAGGCGACGCCTAGCCAAGCCTGTTGGGCTTTCGGGCCCGTCACCGTTCACGGTGAAGGAACTTCCTCCGGGAAGATCCAACTACAAGAGAACAACAGCGGTCACCTTTATCGGGGCCCGCTTCGGATGATCCCCACCCGGTGCCTTACCGGGTGGAGCACGTAAGGAGAACGGCAGCTATGCCGAAGTTCAAGACTCACAGTGGCGCCAAGAAGCGCTTCAAGCTCACCGGCAGCGGTAAGCTCGCTCGCCAGCAGGCCAACCGTCGCCACTACCTGGAGCACAAGTCCTCGCGCGTTACCCGTCGCCTGGCTTCTGACCAGATCGTCGCCAAGGCCGATGTGAAGACCATCAAGCGGATGCTGGGCCTCTAAGCTCTCCCTTTCGCACTACGGGGAAGCAATACCCCACCACCCATAGATTTCACCCATCCCGCGACATTGCGGGCACTGGGGAACTGACTTGAAGGAGTACACACGTGGCACGTGTGAAGCGGGCAGTAAACGCCCACAAGAAGCGTCGCGTCGTTCTGGAACGCGCAAAGGGTTACCGCGGTCAGCGTTCGCGCCTGTACCGTAAGGCCAAGGAGCAGCTGCTCCACTCGTTCGTTTACAGCTTCAACGACCGCCGTAAGCGCAAGGGCGACTTCCGCCGCCTGTGGATCCAGCGCATCAACGCTGCATCCCGCGCCAACGGCATGACCTACAACCGCCTGATCCAGGGCCTGAAGGCTGCCCAGATCGAGGTTGACCGCCGCATGCTCGCAGAGCTGGCTGTTTCGGACTCGAACGCTTTCGCCACCCTGGTGAAGGTTGCAAAGGACGCTCTTCCAGCTGACGTCAACGCACCAAAGGCTGCTGCTGAGGTTGCTGCCCCTAAGGCTGAGAAGGCTCCAAAGGCTGCTGCCAAGGCTGTCGAGGGTGAAGGCGTAATCAAGGCTGTTGAAGGCGAAGACGCTCCTGAGGGCTTCGTCATCAAGGGCAACGCCGGCTCGAACAAGTACCACGTTCCAGGTTCGACCTGGTACGAGCAGACTGAAGCAGAGTACTGGTTCAACTCCATCGAAGCTGCCAAGGCTGCAGGCTTCGAACCAGCTGGCGGAGAATCCCGTCAGCAGATGAAGTAAATCTCTTCTCCCTTTGAGCTGAGGCTCAGGTAGGACAGATCACAACGAAGGACGGGTCCCGCGCATAGCGCGGACCCGTCCTTTGCGTGCATCTACCGGTATTCTCGAGTCATGAGCAGTTTTCCTCCAGAAGTGATGTCCAATCCACGCGCTGAACGGGTCAAGGCCATCGCGCGGCTGGCCAAGATCAAGGGCCGCGAAGCCACCGGTGAATACCTCGCCGAAGGCCCGCAGGCTGTTCGCGAAGCGCTCAAGGCCCATCTGGAGGACGACAACCTGGTCCAAGGCGTCTACGCCGTCGGCGGCTTCCTGGAAAGCCACGAGGAATTCGCGCAGCTGCTCGACGAGGCGAAGGTGCCAACCCGCATCGTCACCGGCGAGGTGCTGCACGCCATGGCCGACACCCAGACCCCGCAGGGCATCCTCGCGGTCGTCGCCATGTCCCAGCCGCAGCTGAGCGAGGTGCTGGACACCAAGCCGAAGCTGATCGCCGTGCTCTGCCGCGTGCAGGATCCGGGCAACGCCGGCACCATCCTGCGCGCCGCCGATGCCGCCGGAGCTGATGCGGTGATCCTGACCAAGGGCAGCGTGGACATCTACAACCCGAAGGCCGTGCGCTCCACCGCCGGCTCGCTGTTCCACCTGCCGGTACTGAGCAACATCGAATTCGACCACCTGGTCGCCGCCGCGAAGAGCACCGGAAGCCAAGTGCTGGCAGCCGACGGCTATGCCGCCCACAACCTCGATACCCTGCAGGATGCCGCCGTGCTTCGTGCACACCAACCGGGCACCGCCGCGCCCGAAGGCCAGCCGGTGCTCGAAGCGCCCACCCTGTGGCTGTTCGGCAACGAAGGCCAGGGCCTGGACGAGCACGAGAAGGATGCCGCCGACTACCGAGTGGCAGTGCCGCTCTACGGTGTCGCCGAATCCCTGAACGTGGGGACCGCATCCACCGTCTGCCTGTACGCCTCGGCCCGCGCCCAGCGCTAGGCGCAGAGGAGCATCCTGACTTCCCATGAGCACTGAACTCAAGCAAATTGTCGCCGTGGCCATTGTCGATGACCTGGCGAAGCCCACCAAGCTATTGGCCGCGCGCCGCAACCGCCCAGCAGCCCTCGCCGGACTCTGGGAATTTCCCGGTGGCAAGGTCGAACCGGGGGAGAGCGAAATCCAGGCCGTGCACCGCGAACTGCGCGAAGAACTCGGGGTGCAGCTGCGTCTTGGCGCCCCTATCCCGGGCCCGCATCCGCAAGGCTGGCAGCTGAACGAGAAGGCCGCCATGCGCATGTGGTTCGCCCAGATCGCCGAGGGCGAACCAGCACCCCTGGACGGGCATGACCAGCTGGCCTGGCTCCAGCTCGATGACTCGCTGGGCGCTATCGTTCCATGGATTCCAGCCGATGCGCCGATCGTTGCGGCATGCCTGGCCCAGGCACGTGCAGGGGCGCAGCGCTGAACACCCGTAAGCTTGATACCACGCCAGCATCTGGCATATTGCCTATCACCGATATTTTTTGAGGAGCACACTTCGTGAAGCGAATTATGAGCGTTATCGCTCTGGCCTTCGCCGCCGTCCTAGCACTTTCCGGCTGCGTCAACATGAACGCAGAAGTCGACATCTTGGGCAAGGACAAGGTCGCCGGGGCCATGCAGCTGACCCTGCACAAGTCGACGCTCAACGGCGTCAGCTTCGAGGAAGTGCTCAACAGCCAGATCGACATCGAAGCGATGGAACAGCAGCTGGGGGACAAGTGGACCTACAGCAACGTTGATGATGGCGAGAACGTGGGCCTGCGCTTCGAGACCACCAGCCCGATGACCTACGTCCAGCTGGCCGACGCATTCAGCCTCTTCGGCTTCGAGATCAACCTGAGCGACGACGGGCAGGAATACACCTTCTCGATGCCGGGCGACAAGGCAGCCGTGGATTCCTCCTTCACCGAAGCTAACCTGCACGTCACCTTCCCGGGAGCTGTCACCTCGCACACCCCGGGTACCGTTGAGCACCACACCGTCACCTTCGACATGATCCAGGGCGCCGCCGCCTACGAGGCCACCGGCAAGGTCAACCACGCCATGTTCTACTCCGCAGTGTTCGGCGGTGCGCTGCTGGTCTTGAGCCTGGTCTTCGTGGCTGCATTCGCACCCAAGGCCGCCAAGGAAGCTCACTAGAAAGCGGCAACCCCGCTTCAAGGTAAGAAGCTTCACGCCAAGGGCCCGTCATCGGTGAAACGATCACGGGCCCTTAGCCATAGAATGGAAGCAGAGAATTCTACGCGTAAGTACAAGATAAGAGTAAGGATCGATCGATCCCATGTCTGATCAGACAACTGAACAAGCTCCTGTCGGGGAGTCAAATGTTCCGCACCCAACCGATGAAGCAGGCATCCAGCATACGGTCGACGCCGCCCTGGCAGCCATCGAGGCAGCTGGCGACCTGAACGAGCTGAAGGAAGCCCGCTTGGCCCATACCGGCGAAAAGTCGGCGCTGTCGCTGGCCAACCGGCAGATCGGCAAGCTGGACAAGTCCGAAAAGGCCGTGGCCGGCAAGCTCGTGGGCGGGGCCCGCGGACGGGTCAACAAGGCGCTGGCCGCCCGCACCGTGGTGCTGGAAGAAGCCGAAGCCGCCCGCATCCTCATCGAGGAAACCGTGGACGTCACCGCGGCAGCCCGCCGCCGCCGCGTCGGCGCCCGCCACCCGCTCTCGGTGCTGCAGGACCGTGTCGCTGACATCTTCGTCGGCATGGGCTGGGAAATCGCCGAGGGCCCGGAAGTCGAATCCGAATGGTTCAACTTCGATGCGCTGAATTTCAAGCCGGATCACCCGGCCCGCGAAATGCAGGACACCTTCTTCGTGGAGCCTGCCGACGCGCACCTGGTGCTGCGCACCCATACCTCCCCGGTGCAGGTCCGCTCGATGCTCGAGCGTGATGTGCCGGTCTACGTGCTGTGCCCTGGACGCACCTTCCGCACCGATGAGCTGGACGCCACCCACACCCCGGTCTTCCACCAGTTCGAGGGCCTTGCCGTGGACAAGGGCCTGACCATGGCCGACCTGCGCGGCACCCTGGAGCACTTCGCCCGGCAGATGTTCGGCGCCGAAGCGCAGATCCGCCTGCGCCCTGCCTACTTCCCGTTCACCGAGCCATCGGCCGAGCTGGACATCTGGCACCCGGGCGCCAAGGGCGGCCCGCGCTGGATCGAGTGGGGCGGCTGCGGCATGATCAACCCGAACGTGCTGCGCGCCGCAGGCATTGATCCGGAAGAGTACTCCGGCTTCGCCTTCGGCATGGGCATCGAGCGCACGCTCATGTTCCGCAACGATGTCCCCGACATGCACGACATGATCGAGGGCGACATCCGTTTCAGCCAGCACTTCGGGATGGAGATCTAAGCAATGCGTATTCCACTATCTTGGCTGCGCGAGTACGCGCAGGTACCAGCCGACGCCTCGGCTGAAGACGTCATGGCAGACCTGGTCAAGGTCGGCCTGGAGGAAGAAGACGTCCACCGCCCCTCCGATGAGCTCTCGGGCCCCATCGTGGTCGGCCAGGTGCTGTCCCTGGAAAAGGAAGTCGCCTCCAACGGCAAGACCATCAACTGGTGCCAGGTCCGCGTGGTTCCCGAAGGGGCCGAGCAAACCCTGGCCGGCAAGGGCATCGACCCGTCAGGCGTGCAGGGCATCGTGTGCGGAGCGCACAACTTCGTGGAAGGCGACAAGGTTGTTGTCACCCTGCCCGGCGCCGTGCTGCCCGGGAACTTCAAGATCTCCCCGCGCAAGACCTACGGGCACACCTCGGCCGGCATGATCGCCTCCAGCCGCGAGCTGGGCATCGGCGAGGACCACGACGGCATCATCGTGCTCTCCCGCCTGGGCCTGGACCCCGAGCTGGGCACCGATGTCATGGAGCTGTTCGGCCTGGATGACCAGGCGGCGGAGATCAACGTGACCCCGGACCGCGGCTACTGCTTCTCGATCCGCGGCGTAGCCCGCGAGTACGCGCTGGCCACCGGCACCTCCTTCACCGATCCGGCTTCGAAGGTGGTCGTCTCCGACGCGGCAGAAGCCGGCCATGAGGTCGTGCTGGCCGATGAGGCGCCGATCTACGGCGTGCCAGGCTGCACCCGCTTCCTGACCCGCGAGGTCAACGGCATCGACCCGAGCCGTCCGACCCCGCGCTGGATGGCATCGCGCCTGCAGCTGGCCGGCATGCGCTCGATCTCGCTGGTGGTCGACATTTCCAACTACGTGATGCTGGAACTCGGCGCGCCGCTGCACTTCTACGACGCTGACAAGCTGACCGGTGCCATCACCGTGCGCCGTGCCTCCGCAGGGGAGAAGCTCACCACCCTGGACGACAAGGAACGCGAGCTGTCCGTCGAGGATCTGCTGATCACCGACGAGTCCGGCGCCATTGGCATTGCCGGCGTCATGGGCGGCGCGGCCACCGAGGTCTCGGATTCGACCAGCCGCGTGCTGATCGAAGCCGCCCACTTCGATGCCGTGTCCATCGGCCGTTCGCGCCGCCGCCACAAGCTGCCGTCCGAAGCCTCCAAGCGCTTCGAGCGCGGCGTGGACCCGCGCGTCATGCAGATCGCCGCGCAGCGCGCAGTGGACCTGCTGGTGGAGCTGGCCGGCGGCACCGAGACCGCCAAGGTCACCGATGCGGGCCAGGTTCCTGCCGACACCACGATCCAGCTTCCGGCCGGTTTCGCTGGCGCACTGGTCGGCGTGGACTACACCGACGAGCAGACCATCACCGCGCTGGAAGGCATCGGCGCAAGCGTCGAGCAGAACGCCGAGGGCTTCGCGGTCACCGCGCCAAGCTGGCGCCCGGATCTGGCCATCAAGGAAGACCTGGTCGAGGAAGTAGCCCGCGTCGTCGGCTACGACAAGATTCCGGCAACCCTGCCGGTGGCACCTCCGGGCCGCGGCCTGACCCGCACCCAGTCCCAGCGCCGCCGCCTGCTGCAGGGTTTGGCGGATGCAGGGCTGACCGAGGTCCTGAACTACCCGTTCGTTTCTGAAGCGCAGAACAGCACCTTCGGTGCCGCGCAGGCGGGGACCGAGGTGAAGTCCATTGCGCTGGCCAATCCGATCTCCAAGGAATTCCGCTTCCTGCGCACCTCGCTGCTGCCAGGCCTGCTGGACACCGCACGCCGCAACATCGGCCGCGGCTTCCGCGATCTGGCGTTGTACGAGGGCGGACTCGTCTTCGTGCCAGGTGAGCAGCTGGGCTCCTCGGTGCTGCCTCCGCTGGGCGCCAAGCCAAGCGATGAGGTCCTGGCCGAGCTGTTCAATGGCGTCCCGAACCAGCCATGGCACCTGGCCGCAGTGCTCACCGGCCGCGAGGCAACGCCTGCTGCCGGCTTCGCACCGCGTGCTTGGGACTGGGCCGACGCACTGGATGCCGCCTATTGCGCGGCGGATATCCTTGGCGTTGAGCTGGAGGTTGGCCAGGGCAGCCACCAGGCCTTCCATCCGGGCCGCGTCGCGGCGCTGAAGGTTGCTGGCGAGATCGTTGGCTACGCCGGCGAACTGCACCCGGCGCTGCTGAAGGATGCGGACCTGCCAGCTCGAACCGTGGCCATGGAACTGGACGCCGCTGCCATGATGGCCGCTGCACCTGCCGTGGTGGTCGCCCAGCAGCACCTGTCCACACAGCCGCTGGCTACCCAGGACGTGGCACTGGTTGTCGACCAGGACGTCGTGGCCGGCGATGTGCGCGACGCGCTGCGTGAAGGTGCCGGTGAACTGCTCGAAGACATCGCGCTGTTCGACGTGTACCAGGGCCAGGGCATCGAAGACGGCAAGAAGTCTCTGGCCTTCGGCCTGCGTTTCCGTGCCGCCGACCGCACCTTGACCGCCGATGAGGCGTCCGAGGCCCGCGCCGCCGCGGTGGCAGTGGCTACCGAGAAGTTCGGTGCTTCCCAGCGCTAGGCCCTGAATGTGCCGCATGCCCTGCTGCTATCCCGGAACTCGGGATAGCAGCAGGGCATTTCGCGTTCTGGCCGTGCACAGGGACTGCATGTTTGAGGTCTACACTTGATCTGGGATGAACCGACACGGCGTCGAGATGCAGCAGGAGGCTGGAAGTGAAGGGTTTGCGTTCTTGCGGTGCTGCGCTGCTGGTGTTCTTCCTCGGCATCTTGGCCGTTGCCGTGCTCATCGCGGCCGGATGGGCGGCGGTGCTGTTTATCCAGCGCGGTGCAGGAACCCACCTCGATGAGCCGCCCACGCCGAGCGTTTCGGTGGAGGAAGAAGCACCCGATCCGCTTCGCCCGTCGGAAACGTTCACGCCTTAGCTGGCAGGCGGCATCTGAACGGTGGGCATAGCCAGTGTCAGCGTAATGAGCCCGGGTCCTTCCTTCGCCTGGGCGATGAACCCGTAGCGGACAAGCACTTTCAGCGACGCGATATTCGCGTCGTCCACCCGTGC
This sequence comes from Glutamicibacter sp. ZJUTW, assembly GCF_008370855.1. Taxonomy (NCBI): domain Bacteria; kingdom Bacillati; phylum Actinomycetota; class Actinomycetes; order Micrococcales; family Micrococcaceae; genus Glutamicibacter; species Glutamicibacter sp. ZJUTW. The sequence goes on from NZ_CP043624.1 coordinate 1,188,904, forward strand.
GATAAAAGCGCTGCGGCCGGATTCCTGCAATTGTGAGAGCCCTTCGCCGACGACTGCCTTCGCCAAGCCTTGGCCCCAGTATTCCGGGTCGATCCAATAGCCGATTTCGGTGGCCTGTCCGCGTTCGGTAGCGGTGAAGAGGCCAACCGGTGAATTCTGGCGGCGCGCGATGAACCAGGAGATCGCCGGATCGCTCAGGGCGTGCTCCACGCGTTGCGCGGTGTATTCGTGGCTCCAGGTGCTGCCATCTCCGATAAAGGCCGTGACGCGTTCATCTGCCGCGAGGCGTGCAACGAAATCCGTATCTGTCGTGGCCATCGGCGTTAGCACCAGTGAAGGACCCATGGCTTCAGCCTATGCCGGCACGGCAGGAAGGCAAGCTTCGTTTCACGAGCCAAGCGGTTTCATGGCAAGAACCGTCAGTTCCCAGTAAAGACGGCCATGGCTTGGACTGGAGACCGAAATTTGGACTTGATCTGATTGAGTCGCACCGAGTTTGCGGGCATTGCTTGGAACACTGGCCTCTTCCATTCCCGTGGCAGGCACGGCAAAACAAAAGCAGGGAACGACGAAATTTCGTCGTTCCCTGCTGAAGTTGAAGAACTTTACTTGGTTCCACCAGCGGTAACCGGTGGCAAGTCCGACCATGGGAAGGTAATCCACTTATCGGTGCGGCGCCATTCATAGTCCGGGACCATGATGGTGCGTGGCTTGGTGTACAGGCAGACGGTCTTGACATCGGCGCCCCAGGCGGACACCAGATCGACAACCTTTTCGAGGGTGCGGCCGGAGTCGGAGACGTCGTCGACGATCAGGATCTTCTTGTCGCGCAGGTGGCCGTCATCAAGCATTGGGGGAAGAACCACTGGTTCAGGCAGGACGGTGCCGATACCGGTGTAGAACTCCACGTTCAGCGCACCGCAGGCCTTGACACCCAGGGCGTAGGAAATGGAGCCGGCGAGCAGCAGGCCGCCTCGTGCAACTGCCAGGACGATGTCTGGCTCGAAGCCATCGTCGACAATGGTCTGTGCCAGCTCGCGGGAAGCCGCACCGAAGGTGTCCCAGGTGAGGATTTCGCGCTCTGGTTCTGAAAGGACGGATGCCCCTGAATCGTCAATGCTAGTCATTCTGCAATTTTATCCCCGAATTCGTGGCAGCGATGCACAGTTGAAACCGACCGTTCACTTTTTCCTGCCGAGCCCGGAGGATTCCCATCCGTTGATTAGGCAAGAATAGGCAGGCAATGGACCAGCTTGAGGAATCCATCACTTTTGGCGAAACCGTGCCCGGCGCCAGCGCATGGCAGGCTTGATGCGCCAAAAGCCGTCTTAATGATGACCCGTGCCGCATCCAAGATCGCTAGGATGGGGAAAGGCCATCAGCCGGAGATAATCCGGAATCCCCATGAAGGAGACGCAACTTGAGCCCACGAACCTGGAACATCCGGATAGCCGGTGCCGCAGCCATGCTCTCTTTGGGACTGGCCGGGGCGTTGCCTGCCGCGCATGCGGCCACCGGAGTACAGGTCGCTGCGGGGCAGAACCTGGAATCGGTCACCATCGATGACTCCACGGGCAAGCTCAATGAGCAGCGGCTGCGTGATGCCTTGGAAGAACTCGATTTCAATGAGCCGACCGATGTGGCGATCTACGCCCGTAACGGGGAATACTCCGACGACATCAACACCAAAACTCTCGACTACGCCAAGTCAACGCATCCCGAATGGATATCCGGCAAGCCCGAAGACTACGGCGACTACTGGGCCGACGGCCTGTTCATCATCACCTTGTCCATCGAAGGAGAGGGAGACGGGCAGATCGGCACGTACTTCGGTGAAGACCGCAAAGTTTCCGAGAGCTCCATGGAGAGCATCCATGAAGCCGGCTACGACGATTTCAACCTGTCCCGCTGGACCGATGGCGTCATCGCCGTAGCCGACAAGGCATCCGTGATCATGAATCGTCCCTGGTACCAGCACCCTGCATTGTGGATTACCACCGGCATCGGTGGACTCGTTGCCGCCAGCGTCGGCGGAGCCGTGCTACATACCCGGTCGGCACGGCGGAAAACCTTCGCCGAAGAACTGCATCAGGGAACCGTTCACCTGACCAACGTCACGATGGATCTGGAAGAGACCGAATTGGCGGCTCGTACCCTGCCGTCCGCTTCAGGTCATGCCGCCGAGCTGGAACAACGCTTCAGCAAGTTCATGGCCAAATACCGTGATTGCTTCGAAGCGCAGCAGTCGCTGGAGCAACAGAGCAAGAAAGAGCGTTCGGGCACCAACGGCGTGCGCCAGGCCAAGGAATTCCGAGAGTCAACCCAGTCCTTGGACCTGACGGATGACGCCATCATTGCCGCGGCCGCGCTCTATACCCGTTCGGCCTCATGGCAAGATGCCTGGCATGCGCAGACCAAGCCATTGGAAGACGACCTGGACGATATCCGTGAATTGCTCAATGACGTCGAACCGGAGCTGAAGGGCAGCGCTGCCGCCTTGGCTTCCTACCGGGAAACTGCAACCACCGAGCTCAACGAGCTGACGGCGCAGCTGACGGAAGAATCGATCACCGTGGACCAGGCGCTTGATGGATTATCCGCATTGCGTGCCGAGCTGACCGAAAAGCTGGACATCTTCGCCCAAGCGCAAATCGAGGTGTACGCGGAGAATGCGGAAGAGAAGGCCGATATGCAGTCGGAGCTCAAGAAATCCCGGTACGAAACCCGTGCCTATGACGGCCGTTCCGGCACCATCCTGGATGTCCTGAATCCCGCATCGATGTATTGGCGGGTGAGCGGCTACCACCACGGATATTCTTCAGGCGTCAGCGCAGTAACTGCCTCGCGTGAAGCGGCGAGCTCCTCCGGCGGAGTATCCAGCGGCTACTCCGGTGGCGGAAGCTTCTCGGGCGCTGGCGGATCCTCCCGCTTCTGATGAAATCCGACAATATCTTTGCAGACTTGCTGCCGCCGGCGATGCGGGTCGTTGAGACCCGCATCGAGCTGGAGGAAGGCCCGTACTATCCCGAAGAAGAACGGTACATCGCCGATGCGGTGCCCGAAAGGCAGCGTGAATTCCGCACCGTCCGGGTGTGCGCTCGCCGAGCCTTTCGAGAACTGGGCCATGAAGGTGCTGCCCTGGTCCCGGATGAGAAGCGGGCACCAATCTGGCCAGCTGGCGTTGCCGGGAGCATGACCCACTGCGCGGGCTTCCGGGCAGCCGCTGTAGCTTCCACGAATGATATCCGTGGCGTGGGCATCGACGCCGAGCTGCATGTCCCGTTGCCAGAAGAAATCCTCGACATCATCTTGCTTCCCGAAGAGCGGCCGATGGTCGAAGACCTATCGGCACGCTATCCGCATATCTTCTGGGAGCGGCTGATCTTCAGCGCCAAGGAAAGCGTCTTCAAGGCCTGGTTTCCGCTGACCAGGCAGTGGCTGGATTTCCTGGAATGCCGAATTCTCATCGATGCGCCAGCACGCCGATTCCAAGACCGCGCCCAGGCCCTGCTCGTGCAGCCGCCGGGCCTTGTCCTTGACCTCGTCCAGCAGTTCCGCGTAGCTTTCCACGCGCTGCCCGTCGTCGCTGGCCGGAGCGCCGGGGTGGGCCTTTGCAGTGGCCTGCAGGATGTCCATGAGGGTGCGCGCAGGCGGCGCCAGGGCTCCGGAGGGGAACTGGGGTGGGTGGATTGGTGCATCCGGCGCTGGAGTCTGTCCGTTGTCCATGCTGATCGGATCCGTCCCTTCACCAAAGAGCGTGTCGGTCCGCTGGGGGAGAGCGGTCCGGAAGCGAAGCGGATCCTGGAGGGGCGGAACACGGGGTTCCATCAACCATTAAAGCCTGCCGCGGGCGGACCGCCGCAAGAATATGGTTGAACTGTCATGCATCTCTCAACTGTTGCGCACCGCCTGCAGCAGCCTGCGCGGGGAATCGTGCAGCACGTCGCGCATCCATCCCGCGCCCAGCGACCAGGATTCCAGCGCCTGGATCTGGTGGCTGTAGGAATAGGGGATATTCGGGAAGTCGGAGCCGAACACGATCTTGTGCGAGAGCCCGGCCACGAGCCGCGGATATTCCGCCGGCAGCGGGGCGATGCGGTTCATGAACCCGGTGCCCACCATGGTGGTATCCAGGTAGACGTTGGGATTCTCTGCGGCCAGCTGGGCGAACTGCACGTAGTCGGGCAAGCCGGCATGGGCGATGACCAGCACCAGCTGCGGATGCCGTGCCACCAGTTCGCGGATCGGCTCGATCCCGGTGAACCGGCCGGCATGCGGCCCATGCCCGCAATGGATCACCACCGGCGTCCGGGCCTCGGCGACCAGCTCCCAGGCGCCGTCGAGCAGCGGATCGAGCGGGGTGAAGCCGCCCACCTGCACGTGCACTTTGAACAGCTGCACCCCCTCGACCAGCGCGGCGCGCACCAGTTCGGCGGCCCCGGGCTCCGGGTAGAAGGTGCCCGAACGGATCGCCTTGGGATGGCGCTGCGCGAACTGCCGCGAGTACTCGTTGAGCCAGGCGGCCATGTCCGGCCGGTGGGCATAATTCAAGGTGCCGTAGGCGATCACGCCCAGTTCCTCCAGCGCGGTGACGCGCTGTGCTTCGGGCATCCGGTAGCTGATCGGCCACGGGTGCCCGGTGCGCTGCGCTTCGCCATCGAAGTAGGACCAGACCTTGGCCAGCACGTTATCCGGCATGAAGTGCACGTGCAGGTCGATCAGCCCCGGGATGCCCAGGGCCTGCAGGTATGCCGGCACCTCCTCGTCGGTGGCGGGGCCGATGCCGGCGTGCCGGCCGGATTGATGCTCGTTCATGGCTGGGGATCCTGCGCTAGGGAACCAGGATGATCTTGCCGGTGGTGGCCCGCGATTCCAGCGCGGCGTGCGCCGCGGCGGCCTCGGTGAGCGGGTACTCGGCACCGATGCGCACATCAATCTGGCCGGCGGCGACCCAGCCGAAGATGTCGCCGAAGCGCCAGTGCAGCTCCTGCTCGGTGGCCAGGAAGTCGTCGAGCTTCGGCCGGGTCACGCTCAGCGAGCCGCCGGCGTTCAGCCGCTGCAGGTTGAAGTCGGGCACCTGGCCGGAGGCGCCGCCGAAGAGCACCAGCGTGCCGCGCCGGCGCAGCGCCGCCAGCGAGGTCTCGAAGGTGTCCTTGCCGATGCCGTCGTAGACCGCATGCACTCCCGCCCCGCCGGTGACCTGCTCGACGGTGGCCGCCACCTGGTCGTAGTCCACCACGTAGTCGGCACCGGCGGCCCGGGCCAGGTCCTTCTTCTCCTGGGTGGAGGCGGTGGTGATCACCGTCGCGCCCTTGAGCTTGAGCAGCTGGGTGAGGATCAGGCCCACGCCGCCGGCGCCGGCATAGGTCAGCACCACGTCGCCGGAGCGCACCATGTAGCTCGAATGCACCAGGTAGTGCGCCGTCATGCCCTGCAGCGGCAGCGCGGCGGCGATATTCAGGTTCACCGCGTCGGGCACCTTGCCCGCCCGCTTGGCATCCACCAGCGCGTACTGGGCGTAGCCCCGGGAACCGGAGGCGGTGGCCACCCGGTCGCCGACCTTGTAGTTCTGCACGCCGTCGCCGATCTGCTGAACCACGCCGGAGAACTCGGAGCCCGGGGTGAAGGGGTAGTCCACCGCGTACACGCCGCTGCGCTGGTAGGTTTCGATGAAGTTCACCCCGGTGGCGGCGATCTTCACCAGCAGCTGGCCCGGTCCCGGGGCAGGGACCGGGATTTCTGCCGGCACCAGTCCGCTGGCGTCGGACGGTTCGTTGACCACGATGGCTTGCTGCTGCATGGAATGGCGCTCCTTGGCTCTGCAGATCTCGAAACTCTGCGTATTTGGATCCCGGCGCTCGATGCGCTCGATGCCGGGCGGTCTCTACGGCCAGTGTAGGACTTCGGGCGGCCGTGCGGGCGCCGCGCGGGTGGATGTCGGGTTACGTGACGAAGAATTTTATGAATATTTATTAGCGTGCGTGAATATTTCGCGGTAGAATCTGGTCATGACGATTTCAGTAGCTGTTTCCGGCGCCAGCGGATACGCCGGCGGCGAGGTCCTGCGCATCCTCGCAGCGCACCCAGAGGTAGAGATCGGCGCGATCACCGCGCATTCGCAGGCCGGGCAGCGTCTCGGCTCGATCGCCCCGCACCTGCATGCGCTCGCCGACCGGGTCCTGGTGGACACCACCGTGGAAAACCTTGCCGGGCACGACGTGGTGTTCCTGGCCCTGCCGCACGGCGCCTCGGCTGCCGTGGCCGCCGCCCTGCCCGAGAACACCCTGGTCATCGACGCCGGCGCCGACCACCGGCTGGAATCGGCCGCCGCCTGGGAGAAGTTCTACGGCTCCGAGCACGCAGGCTTCTGGCCCTATGGGCTGCCCGAGCTGCCCGGGCAGCGCGAAAAGCTGGCCGGAACCAAGCGCGTCGCCGTCCCCGGCTGCTATCCGACCGGCGCGCAGCTGGCCCTGGCCCCCGGCTTCGCCGCCGGGCTGCTGGAAGCCGACGACGTGGTCATCATCTCGGCTTCGGGCACCTCGGGCGCCGGCAAGTCGCTCAAGCCCCACCTGCTGGGCAGCGAGGCGATGGGCTCGATGAGCACCTACGGGGTGGGCGGCTCGCACCGCCACATCCCGGAAATGGAGCAGGGCTTCTCCAAGCTGGCCGGCGAAGATGTCACCGTCTCCTTCACCCCGACCCTGGCCCCGATGCCGCGCGGCATCCTGACCACCGCCACCGCCAAGGTGAAGCCGGGCGTCACCGCAGCGCAGCTGCGCGAGGCCTGGACCGAGGCCTACGCCCACGAGCTGTTCGTGCACCTGCTGCCCGAGGGCCAGTGGCCGACCACCGGTGCGGTGCTCGGATCCAACCACGTCCAGCTGCAGCTGGCCTTCGATACGCACGCGAACCGCGTGATCGCCACCGCAGCGCTGGATAACCTGACCAAGGGCACCGCAGGTGCCGCCGTCCAGTCGATGAACATCGCACTGGGACTGGAAGAAAACACCGGACTGCTCATGCAAGGAGTCGCACCGTGAGCCTCGCCTACACCCCCACCCACCCCTCGGCATCCGGCACCGGCGTCACCGCCCCGGCAGGCTTCAGCGCCGCCGGCGTGCCGGCAGGGCTGAAGTCCACCGGCAAGAACGACGTGGTCGTGGTGCAAAACCTCGGCCCGCAGTTCACCGCCGCCGGCGTGTTCACCTCCAACCGCGTGGCCGCCGCCCCGGTGCACTGGTCCAAGCAGGTGCTGGCCGATGGCCGCATCGACGCGGTGGTGCTCAACTCCGGCGGAGCGAACGCCTGCACCGGCGCCGAAGGCTTCGCCAACACCCATAGGACCGCCGAATACGCCGCGCAGCTGCTCTCGGTTTCCGCCGGCGATGTTGCGGTGGCCTCCACCGGGCTGATCGGCGTGCAGCTGCCGATGGACAAGCTGCTGCCCGGCGTGCAAGCAGCCGCCAGCGCCTTGGCCAGTGACCAGAACGCCGCCGATCAGGCGGCCGCGGGCATCATGACCACCGACACCGTGCCGAAGCTGGTCTCCCGCATCGTCGGGGCCCCGGGCTCCGGCCAGGTGGTCATCGGCGGCATGGCCAAGGGCGCGGGCATGCTCGCCCCGGCGCTGGCCACCATGCTCGTGGTGCTCACCACCGACGCGCAGCTGACCGCCGAGCAGGCCGATGCGGCCCTGCGCGCCGCCACCGCGATGAGCTTCGACCGCGCGGATTCCGATGGCTGCATGTCCACCAACGACACCGTGCTGCTGCTGGCCTCCGGCGCTTCGGGCACCACCCCGGACCTGGCCGACTTCACCGCCGCGCTGACCGACGCCTGCTGCGAGCTGGCGGCGAAGCTGATCGAGGATGCCGAAGGGGCCGATCACACCATCGCGATCCGCACCTTCAACGCCGCCACCGAGGCCGACGCGCTGGAAGTCTCCAAGGCCGTCTCGCGCTCCAACCTGGTCAAGACCGCCGTCTTCGGCAAGGACCCGAATTGGGGCCGCGTGCTCTCCGAGGTCGGCACCACCAAGGCGGCCTTCGAACCCGACGAGCTGAACGTCTCGATCAACGGCGTGATGGTCTGCAAGAACGGCGGCGTCGGCGAGGACCGCAACCTGGTCAGCCTCGAGGAGCGCAATGTGCGCATCGAGATCGACCTGAACGCCGGCACCGAGGAAGCGACCGTGCTGACCAACGACCTGACCCACGACTACGTCCACGAGAACTCCGCCTACTCCAGCTAGGCAGAAGCAAGGGAATTCAGCTATGGCCCACACCGCCCGCACCAACCTGGATACCGCCCAGTCCAAGGCCGAAGCGCTGATCGAGGCGCTGCCCTGGATCCAGCGCTTCGCCGGGAGCACCATGGTCATCAAATACGGCGGCAACGCGATGGTCAACGACGAGCTGCGCCGCGCCTTCGCCGAGGACATCGTGTTCCTGCGCCACGCCGGGATCAACCCGGTCGTCGTGCACGGCGGCGGCCCGCAGATCAACAAGATGCTCGACACCCTGGGGATCGAATCCGAGTTCCGCGGCGGGCTGCGGGTGACCACCCCCGAAGCCATGGACGTGGTGCGCATGGTGCTCACCGGCCAGGTGCAGCGCGACCTGGTCGGCCTGATCAACTCGCACGGGCCCTACTCGGTGGGCATGTCCGGCGAGGACGGCGCCACCTTGCAGGCGGTGCGCACCGGGACGGTCGTCGACGGGCTGCCGGTGGATCTGGGGCTGGTCGGCGAGGTCACCCGCGTGCGCACCGACCAGGTCGACTCGCTGGTGGACGCCGGGATGATCCCGGTGATCTCCACCGTCGCCCCGGAGTTCGACGCCGACGGCGAGCCCACCGGCGCGGTGCTGAACGTCAACGCGGATACCGCCGCGGCGGCGCTGGCCACCGCGCTGGGCGCTGCCAAGCTGGTGATCCTCACCGACGTGGAGGGGCTGTACGCGGCCTGGCCGGACAAGTCCTCGCTGATCAGCTCGATTACCAACGACGAGCTGCGCGCCATGCTGCCCACCCTGGAATCGGGCATGATCCCGAAGATGGGCGCCTGCCTGAAGGCCGTGGACGAGGGTGTGGGCCAGGCCCACATCGTCGATGGCCGCCAGCCGCACTCGATGCTGCTGGAAATCTTCACCACCGCCGGCGTGGGCACCCAGGTACTCCCCGCCGCCAACACACCAAGCAACACCGCTACGAACACCGCACAGAAGGACGCCAAGTGAGCGAGCACGCCGACCCCACCACCGATTCCGCGCTGGCCGGCAGCGCAGCCGCCGAGGTTGCCGGGCTGAGCCAGCTCTCCTCGGCCGCCCTGTCCGAACGCTACTCCAACTCCCTGCTGGGCGTCTTCGGCACCCCGCAGCGGGTGCTGGTGCGCGGATCGGGCTGCCACGTCTGGGATGCCGACGGCAACCAGTACCTGGATCTGCTCGGCGGCATCGCGGTGAACACCCTCGGCCACGGGCACCCGCTGCTCGCCTCGGTGATCTCCAGCCAGCTGGCCACCCTGGGCCATGTCTCGAACTTCTTCACCAGCCCCAGCCAGATCGCGCTGGCCGAGAAACTGCTGGAGATCTCCGCCGCCCCGGCCGGCTCCAAGGTGTTCTTCGCCAACTCCGGCACCGAAGCCAATGAGGCGGCGCTGAAGCTGACCCGGCGCAATGCCGGCACCGCCGACGCACCGCGCACCAAGGTGATCGCCCTGGAACACGCCTTCCACGGCCGCACCCTCGGCGCGCTGTCGCTGACCTACAAGGAGAAGTACCGCGCCCCCTTCGCCCCGCTGCCGGGCAACGTGCAGTGGATCGAGGCCGGGAACATCGAGGCGCTGCGCGCCGCGGTGGACGAGACCGTCTCGGCGGTGTTCATCGAGCCGATCCAGGGCGAGGCCGGGGTGCGGCTGCTTTCTGCCGAGTACCTGGCCGCCGCCCGGCAGATCACCCGCGAGGCCGGCGCGCTGCTGGTCTTCGACGAGGTGCAGACCGGCATGGGCCGCACCGGCTCGTTCTTCGCCTCCGCACCGGTGATCCCGGATGTGATGACGCTGGCCAAGGGCCTGGGCGGCGGCTTCCCGATCGGCGCGATGATCGTCTTCGGCGAAGAGAACACCAAATGGCTGGCCCCGGGCGACCACGGCACCACCTTTGGCGGGAACCCGGTGGCCTGCGCCGCGGGCCTGGCGGTCATCCACACCATCGAAGCGCAGAACCTGCTGGCCCATGTGCGCGCCACCGGCCACTGGCTGCGCGAGCAGCTGGCGGGCATCGAGGGCATCTGTGCGGTGCGCGGCGCCGGGCTGCTCACCGCCTTCGAACTTGTTTCCGCGAACGCGCCGAAGCTGGTGGCCGCGGCGCTGGATGCCGGCTTCATCGTGAACGCCACCGACGAGCAGACCATCCGCCTGGCCCCGCCGCTGGTGATCACCACCGAGCAGCTGGGCACCCTGATTGCCGCCCTGCCGCAGCTGATCAGCGCGGCCAGCTAGCGGCCGGAATGAACCTCGCCACCACCCCTGAGACGAGCAAAGGAATCACCCCATGAGCGCAACCCGCCACTTCTTGACCGACCTGGACTTCACCCCCGACGAGCAGTCCAAGGTGCTGGATCTGGCCGCGGCGATGAAGGCCGACAAGTACGGCTATGCCCCGTACGCCGGCCCGCAGACCGTCGCGGTCTTCTTCGACAAGACCTCCACCCGCACCCGGGTCTCCTTCCACGCCGGCATCGCCGAACTGGGCGGCTCCCCGCTGGTCATCAACTCCGCCGACTCGCAGCTGGGCCACAAGGAGTCCATCGCCGACTCCGCCAAGGTGCTCGAACGCATGGTCTCCACCATCGTGTGGCGCACCTTCGCCCAGTCGGGCCTGGAGGAAATGGCCGCGAATTCCTCGGTGCCGGTGATCAACGCGCTGTCCGACGACTACCACCCCTGCCAGCTGATCGCCGACCTGCTCACCGTGCGCGAGCACAAGGGCAAGACCAAGGGGCTGACCATGAGCTACCTGGGCGACGCGGCCAACAACATGGCCAACTCCTACCTGCTGGCCGGGGTGACCGCCGGCATGCACGTGCGCATCGCCGGTCCCGAAGGCTACCTGCCCTCCGCATCGATCATCGCCGCGGCTGAAGAACGCGCGGCACTCACCGGGGGATCGGTCATGATCACCACCGATGCCGCCGCCGCGCTCGCCGACGCCGACGTGGTCGTCACCGACACCTGGGTCTCCATGGGCCAGGAGGACGAGAAGGAAGCACGGCTGAAGCTGTTCACCGGCTACTCGGTGACCGCGCAGGCGATGAAGCTGGCCAAGGACGACGCGATCGTGCTGCACTGCCTGCCGGCCTACCGCGGCTACGAGATCGACACGGAGGTCATCGACGGCCCGCAGTCGGTGGTGTTCGACGAGGCCGAGAACCGCGTGCACGCGCAGAAGGCGGTCATGACTTGGCTGATGGTCGCTTCCGGCCTGGCAGACGACGACCGGGTGGAGCTCTAGGATGTCCGCCCAGCCCAGCACCAAGACCGCCCGCCAGGCCCGCATCCGCGCCTTTTTGGGAAACAACTCCGTCAAGTCCCAGGCCGAGCTGCTGGGCCTGCTCAAGGAGGACGGGCTCGAAGTCACCCAGGCCACGCTCTCGCGCGACCTGGTGGAAATCGGCGCGGTGCGCATCCGCGACAACTCCGGCCAGCTGATCTACGCGGTGCGCCAGGAGGGCGGGGACCGTTCCCCGCAGACCGCGATCACCCAGGAAGTGCTCGACGCGCGCCTGGCGAAGATCTGCGCCGAGCAGCTGGTCACCGCCGAAGCCAGCGGCAACATCGTGGTGCTGCGCACCCCGCCAGGCGCCGCGAACCTGCTGGCCCTGGCCATCGACCACTCGCAGATGCCCTCGATCCTGGGCTGCATCGCGGGGGATGACACCATCATGCTCACCACCCGCGCGGTCGACGGCGGCGCCGAAGTCGCCGCCCGCTTCCTGCAGCTGGCCGAGCCCCGCTAGGCACCAGCACCCTAGCCGCCGCGAACTTCTCCACAGTTCGCGGCGGCTTCGCCATGCCCGCCCCCGTAGCGCCGGATGATCGGTGCATGGAACCACAGGAACACGCCGGCACCCTAGGCACCGCAGGGCCTGCCGATCCGGCCACCGGCCTGGCCGCCGTATTGGCCAGCACCGCAGAGCAGCTGGCCAGCGGAACCCCGCTGGATGCGGCCAGCCTGCTGCGTGCCGAGGCCGCGTGCCTGAACCTGTTCCAGCACCTCGGCGCCCAGGCCTCGCGCAGCACCGATCCGCGCCTTGCCCTGGCCCACGCCCACTTTGCCGAAGCCTTCGGCCAACACGCCACCCGCGCCCTCATCATCGCCGCAAGCCTGGTGGAAACCACCGCAGCCCACGCCCTGGACCTCGATGAGTTCGACCACCTGCGCGCGGGCACCACCGACTTCAGCGCCCCGCCCCAATTCGCGCCCGGCCGCACCGTCTACCTGGATGCCGCCACCGTGCTCTCGCAGCTGCTGGACCTGAACTATTTCGAGGCCGACCGCCGCGTCAAGGACGCCCACCTGATCCACGCCCGCAAGGACATCTCCGGCGCCGCCTGCGCCCCGCGCTTCACCCTGCTTGCCGAGCACTTCGCAGCCCCCGCCCCCGGCCTGCCGGATGCCGCCTCGGCCACCGCTGATACGAGTACCGCGGCATCGTACGCGCCCGCCGGCTGGGCCCTGCCGGAGCTGCACAACGCCCCGGACCCGCGCGAAGTGCTGAAAACCGCCCGTGCGCTGGACAAGTTCGAACCCCAAGACACCACCTTCGACGGCCTGCCCACCGCGGCGACCGCCAAGGCCGCCGACGGCAACTTGCTGGAGGAGCACGCCGCCGCGCACCTGAAGGAAGACCGGATCCGCATCCGCCAAAAGCGCATCAACGGCTTGATCAAGGACTACAAGGACGCGCACGCCCAGGGCAAGACCCCGAAACTGGGCCTTTTCCGCGGCAAGGTGGTCAACGGCGTGCATGAATTCATCGTGCGCGTGCGGGAGATCGACGCGGAGCTCTGGGAATCGCTGATCACGCAGGCCGACAACAAGCGCACCAAGGCCGGCGCCGCCGCCCGCCAAGCAGCAGACGCAGCAGATGCCGCCGGCGATGACCCGGCAGATGGCCAGCGCTCCGGCAACAGCAGCTCAGACCAGCAAACTGGTGACACCGGCAATCCTGCGGCCGACGGGCAGCCCACCGGCCGCAGGGGCGCACAGGCCCCCGACGCGCCTGGCCCGGGAAACGACCAGCAAACGCACAATGGCACGACAGGGCAGGACGCAGCGTCCGACCGCCTCTGGCACAGCGGCCAACCTGCCCCGGACTGGGCGGGCATTGAGCCGGATTCCCCGCCAGAAGAATCCGCGCCAGATGAATCCCCGCCAGATGATGCCCGTTCGGATCCGGCCCCGCCGCCGGGCCTGCCAGAAACCTGCTCGGTGCCCGAACGCCGGCTCAACGCGCTGAACGCCATCCTGCGCAATACCGGCAGGGAAAGCAACGGCCAACGCATCATCCCTGAAATCGTGGTGCACGCGCACCTGGAGGATCTCCAGGATCTCGCAACGCTCACCGGCATCAGCGCCCACGGCGTGAAAATCTCTGCGCCGCAGCTGCGCACCATGCTGTGCGAAGCGAAAGTGCTCAGCCCGATCTACGACGCTGACGGGATGGTCATCGACATCGGCCGCGACGCCAGATACTTCCCGCGCTGGATGAAGCTTGCCGCCCGCGACCGGGACGGCGGTTGCCTGGTCCCTGGCTGCACGCAGGACCCGGCCCTGCTCGAATTCCACCACTTCAGGCCATGGGCCAAGGGAGGCCGGACCCGGCTCCAGGACTGCTGCCCGCTGTGCGCAGCGCACCACACCATGGTCCACAGCGGCTACCTGAAAGTGGTCAAGGTCAGGGGACTGCCCCACATCATCCTGCCCAAGCACCTCGATCCGCTGCAACTGCCGCAACGCAACGCCTATTTCGCCCGGACCTAGCTGCCCGAGATCGCAAAACTGCCGCGCACTCGGTACCAAGTGCGCGGCAGTTTTCGTGCGTTGATGCCGATCGGGCCGGATCAGGCGGCAAGCTCCTCCACGGCGTCAAGCGAGAATGCGCGCTCGAAAGCTGCCTGGACCTCGTCGGTATGGGCCACCAGAATGATCTTGTGGATCGGTGAAATGTGCTTGTTGGTCTCGACCCACCGGCTGATGGCTGCATGGGCGATGTCGGCAACCTGTTCGGGATCCCATCCGAAGGCACCTGCGCCAATCGCCGGGAACGCGACCGAGTGGGCCTCATGGCGGGCGGCGACGTAGAGGGAATTCACGAAGCAGTCATCAAGGATCTTCGGGTTCGGCTTGATCAGCGCCAGATTCGGAGCTGCGGTGTGCACGACCCACTTGGCCTGCAGATTCCCGGCCTTGGTGATGACGGCAATGCCCGAGGGGATTCCGTCGGGGTAGCGGTTGGCGCGAATCTCCCGGCAAGCGGCCAGCAGGCTGGGGCCGGCGGCTGCATGGATGGCGCCGTCGACGCCGCCACCACCGAGCAGTGAAGGATTAGCCGCATTGACGATGGCATCAACTTTCAGGGTGGTGATGTCGCCCCGGTACAGCTGGATTTCCATTTGGTACCTCCGAAGATCGTTCCGTATCGGCTCTATGATCACACCATACGCCCGGGCGCTGAGGACTGGAAGAGGCAAAACTTAAGGTTTCCTGCGTGTTCCAGAGCTCCATCGATCATCGCCACGCAGGCCACGGCGGAAATCATGCGATGCATGAATTGGCACAACGTTGCATAAATATGAGTTGCATTGCATAAAGCTTTGCTAGAGTAGGGTGCAGTGCAATTTTTACCGGCAGAAAGGAACGGGCCATGGCCTCGTCAACAAATGAAGGATCGCTCTGGGGCGGTCGCTTCTCCGGCGGCCCAGCGGATGCAATGGCAGCGCTGAGCAAGTCCACCCACTTCGACTGGCGCCTGGCCAGCTACGACATTGCCGGATCCCGTGCCCATGCCAAGGTGCTCAATCGCGCTGGCCTGCTCACCGATGCCGAGCTGGCAGACATGATCACCGCGCTGGACCAGCTGGAAGCAGACGTGCTCTCCGAGGCCTATGTTGCCGCGCCCACCGACGAGGACGTCCACGGCTCGCTGGAGCGCGGGCTGCTGGAGCGCGCAGGAACCACACTGGGCGGCAAGCTGCGCGCCGGCCGTTCGCGCAATGACCAGATCGCCACCCTGGGCCGCATGTTCCTGCGCGACCACGCGCGGATCATCGCCCGCGGCGTGATCGACACCCTGGACGCCATGGTCCAGCAGGCCAAGGCCCACCCGTATGCGCCGATGCCCGGCCGCACCCACCTGCAGCATGCCCAGCCGATCCTGCTCTCGCACCTGCTGCTGGCCTACTCCTGGCCGCTGCTGCGCGACGTGCAGCGCCTGATCGACTGGGACAAGCGCGCCGCCGTTTCGCCCTATGGCTCTGGTGCGCTGGCCGGCCAGACCCTGGGCCTGGATCCGAACTTCGTCGCCGCCGAGCTGGGCTTCGACTCCGCCGTGCACAACTCGATCGACGGCACCGCAGCCCGCGACGTGTTCGCCGAATTCTCCTGGATCGCCGCCATGATCGGCGTGGACCTGTCCCGCGTGAGCGAAGAAGTCATCCTCTGGGCCACCAAGGAATTCAGCTTCGTGAAGCTGCACGACTCCTTCTCCACCGGCTCCTCGATCATGCCGCAGAAGAAGAACCCGGACATTGCCGAGCTGGCCCGCGGCAAGGCAGGCCGGCTGATCGGCGACCTGACCGGCCTGCTGGCCACGCTCAAGGCGCTGCCGCTGGCCTACAACCGCGACCTGCAGGAAGACAAGGAGCCGGTGTTCGACGCCGCGGACACCCTGGAACTCCTGTTGCCTGCGGTCGCCGGCATGATGGGCACGCTGACTTTCAATACCGAGCGCATGTCCGAGCTGGCCCCGCAGGGCTTTGCGCTGGCCACCGACATCGCCGAATGGCTGGTCCGCCAGGGCGTGCCGTTCCGCGACGCCCACGAGCTCTCCGGCGCGGCCGTACAGCTGGCCGAATCGCGCGGCGTGGAACTGTGGGACCTGACGGACGAGGACTACGCCGGGATCTCCGAGCATCTGACCCCTGCGGTGCGCGAGGTGCTCTCCACCGAGGGCTCGCTGAACGCCCGCAACGGCCAGGGCGGCACCGCCCCGAGCGCCGTCGCGGCGCAGCTGGAAGAGTTCGAACGCCAGCTGGCCGAGATCAAGGCCTGGGCCAAGTAGCACTTGGGCACGTGGCAGGCGGCCGCCGATCGGGAAGCATCCCGCCCGGCGGCCGCTGCCGTTTCAACCATGGCCTCCTGCCCTTGCACATTTGTCCCAGGTTCGCGCTAGAGTGTGCTTCATGACACAACTCCTGGCCCCGGCCGAACTGATCGCACAGGTCACCACAGCATTGGATGAGCTGACCGTGCAGCTGCGCGAGGTTCCGGCCACGCAGTACACCAAGCCGAGCTCGCTGCCGGGGTGGAGCACCGCCCAGCTGATCGCGCACCTGGCCTCCTTCGCGAAGGCCGCCGTGCGCCAATTCGAGCACGCCGGAGCGGACCAGCTGCCCTCGATGTACGACGGCGGCGCCGAGGGCCGGATCGAGGCGATCAACATGACCGCGCTGATGCGCCCCGAATCCCTGCGTGCCCTGGCCACCGACGGGTTGGCCCAGTTGCGCGCCGTCCTGCCCGGCGTCGAAGACGTCTGGGAGCAGCCGGTGGGGTACCGCCCGGGCGCCACGGCCGCGGACCTGATGTACGCGACCTGGCGCGAGATGCTGATCCACGCCACCGACCTGGACGAATTCGTCCGCCCTGCCGCCAGCTGGCCGGCGGCCTTCAGCGCGCACCTGTTCCGTGCGCTCGAAGCCCGCGTCCCGGAAGGAACCCGCCTGGTGCTGCAGCCGCATGGGAAGACCCCGATCGTGCTCGGGAACGGCTCGAAATCCTGGGTGCTTTCGGGCACGGATTTCGATTTGGCCGCCTGGATGGCAGGACGCCCGGCAGCCGGGCCGGTGCAGGTCACCGCCGCCGCCGATTCGGCCGCCGACCCGCAGCTGCTGCCCTGGCCCAGCGATCGGCTGATGGCCCGCTAGAACCGGGCGCACCGCGCCGGGGCCACCCGGAATGTGCTCATGATTATGCACGAGCGTGGGAAAAGCTGCACGCAAAGGGACTAAAATTGGCAGACGTGACTACTTCTGAGAGCATTAGCGACCTGCTGGACCGACTGTGCGAGATCGTGCCCGACTACCCGCAGCCGGGGATCTCCTTCAAGGACCTCACCCCGGTCTTCGCCGACCCGGTCGGCCTGCGCCGCATGGTCGACGAACTGATCGCACCCTTCGAAGGGCAGTTCGACATCGTCGCGGGCCTCGAAGCGCGCGGTTTCGTGCTGGCCGCGGCGGCCGCCTACGCCTCGGGCAAGGGCATGCTGACCATCCGTAAGGCAGGCAAGCTGCCGCGCGAGGTCTACCGCGACGAGTACACCTTGGAGTACGGCACCAGCTGCCTGGAGGTGCACAAGGACGAGATCGCCCCGGGCACCCGCGTGCTGATCCTCGATGACGTGCTCGCCACCGGGGGCACCGTCGGGTCGGCGGTCCGCCTGCTCCAGCAGACCGGCGCGAAGATCGCCGGCGTCGGCGTCGTGCTGGAACTCGACGGCCTGGGCGGCCGCGCCAAGCTGCCGGGGCAGCAGGTCGTGTCCTTGCAGGTCGTGCATTCCTGAACCTGTGTGGGCGGGTAACAATCCGCCACGGTTCCACGCCGCTGGCGAACAACCCTCCGGCGGGCCCGGACCGCGCGCGGGCAACGGCGCACGGGATTACCTGCGCCGGCGAAAAGGCGCGTATCATTATCTGTCCTGCGTTTTTACGCGGGAACCGTTGCACGCGGGGCCCTGCGCCCTGCACACGGGCACATCTTGAGCGCGAGGGGAAACTGGGTTGACCGACACCATCGAGGCCGATCTGCTAGCTGAATCCGAGTATGTGGGCCGCCTGTATGCGCGGCTGGACGAGTTGCGCGCCGAAAAGCTGGAGCAGCTGGAGCGCACCCGGGCCCAGGGGGCCGTGGGCACCTTCCAGAACATGTCCGAACGCGACTCCTTCGCCACGCTCTACGAGGACCGGATCGCCCAGCTCGACGCCGTCGAGGACCGCCTGGTCTTCGGCCGGCTGGACATGGCGGCCAACGGCCGGCAACAGCAGCCCGGCGACGCCGATTCCGCGGCCACGCCGCGCTACATCGGCCGCATCGGCCTGTCCGACGAGGACCTGAACCGGCTGATGATCGACTGGCGGGCCAGCGAAGCCGCCCCGTTCTACCAGGCCACCGCGCTGAATCCGCGCGGAGTGCGCCGCCGCCGCCACCTGATGCTCAAGGGCCGGTCCGTGGCAGGCATCGAGGACGACGTGCTCGACGAGACCTGGCTGGACGAGGGCCACACGCACCACGGCGAAGGCGCGCTGATGGCCGCCCTGCGCGAGAAGCGCACCGGCCGCATGGGAGACATCGTCGGCACCATCCAGGCCGAGCAGGACGCGATCATCCGCGCCCAGCTGCCCGGGGCCGTGGTGGTCCAGGGCGGCCCGGGCACCGGCAAGACCGCCGTCGCCCTGCACCGCGCGGCCTTTCTGCTCTACGAATACCGCGAGCGGCTGAAGAACGCCGGCGTGCTGATCGTCGGCCCCTCCAACTCCTTCATGCGCTACATCGAACGCGTGCTCCCCTCGCTGGGCGAGACCGGCGTGGTCATGTCCTCGGTGGGCGATCTCTACCACGGAATCCACGCCGTGCCGGAAGCCAACCGCACCGTCGCCCGGCTCAAGGGCCAGCTGTCCATGGCCAAGGTGATCGCCAACGCGGTGCGCAACCGCCAGCGGCTGATCCCGGAAGACCGGACCCTGGTGGTGGAGGGCACGCGCCTGGTGCTGACCCCGAAGATGGTCAAGAACGCGCGCGAACGCGCCCGCCACACCCGCAAGCCGTACAACGAGGCTCGCGAGACCTTCGTCAAGGTGCTGGTGGGCGAGCTGGCCGAGCAGCTGCGCCGCAAGCTGGAGGAATCGGCCGGGCAGTCCTCGACCACCGACCGCTCCTACCTGCCGCAGGAGGTGCGCGAATCGCACGATGTGCGCGTGGCGCTAAACCTGTGCTGGATGCCGATGACCCCGCAGCAGCTGGTGGCCGAGCTGTTCGCCACCCCGCACCTTCTGGCCGCCGCCGCCCCGCATCTGGCCGAGCACGAACGCGACGCCCTGTACCGCCGGGCCGGCTCGCCGTTCACCGAGGCCGATGTGCCGCTGCTGGACGAGGCCGCCGGGCTGCTCGGCGACTTCGCCGACCCGCTGGAAGGCGCCCGTACCGCCCAGTACGAGGCCGATGTGGAGAACGCCAAGGCCGCCTTGCGCAATATGCACACGATGCTGGAAAACGCCGGCATCGACGGCGTGGTCACCGCGGAGCAGGTAGCCGGGGTGAACCAGGAAACCGCCGTGCGGCTCACCGCCGCCGAACGCGCGGTGGCCGACCGCACCTGGGCCTACGGGCATATCGTCGTCGACGAGGCGCAGGAGCTCTCGCCGATGCAGTGGCGCCTGCTGATTCGCCGCTGCCCGATGAAGTCTTTCACCATCGTCGGCGATATCGCCCAGACCTCGGCCGCCTCGGGCGCCAGCAGCTGGTCCCAGGCCCTGGAGCCGTTCTTCGGCGACCGCTTCGAACTCGAAGAACTGACCGTGAACTACCGCACTCCGGCGCAGATCGCCGACGCGGCGGTGCGCGTTGCCCAGGCCGCCGGCCTGCGCATCACCACCCCGCAGGCGGTCCGCGAGGGCGACTGGCCGCCGGTGCTGACCCGCACCACGGCCGACGGAGTGCAGGAGGCGGTGCTGGCCGCGCTGCGCGAAGAACTGGAATATTCGGCCGGGGGACTGCAGGCGATCATCGTGCCGCAGCAGGATCTGGCCCGCATCCGCGCGGCGGTCGAGCAGGTCTACGGCGACCGCGTCGGCAGCGGCTCGGGCGGGTTGAGCCAGGACATCGTGGTGATCACCGCGCGCGAGTCCAAGGGCCTGGAATTCGACGGCGTGCTGATCCTTGAACCTGCCGAGCTGGTGGACGAGGTCGACGGCGGCGTCGGCGATTTGTACGTGGCGATGACCCGCACCACCCAGCGGCTGCACGTGGTCCACGCCCGCGAGTTGCCCGAGGGCATGGAAGCCTAGCGGCCCGCGCGGTTGCAGATGTGACCAAGGGGCGGGCCGGGCAAGTGGCACGAGCCCGCCGGCAGGCGATAACCTTGAACCTGTGTGCCGGGAACGCAACCCCGACTCCCGGCGCGATCACAGGTGCACGCAGGCAAATGCGTGCACTCGGGGCAGAACGAAGACAGAAAATGGTCACAGTGAGCATGTCTGATACGAAGCAGAATCCCGTGATTGCGGGACAGAGCAACGACGCATCTTTCGAGAACGTCTGGCAGGAATTGAAGTGGCGCGGCCTGGTGCACGTGTCCACCGACGAAGCCGAGCTGGAACGAGCCCTGTCCGAAGAATCTGTGACCTACTATTGCGGATTCGATCCCACCGCGCCGTCCCTGCACCTGGGCAACCTGGTGCAGCTGCTGAACATGCGACGCCTTCAGCTGGCCGGCCACAAGCCGCTGGCCCTGGTGGGCGGTTCCACCGGCCTGATCGGCGACCCGCGGCAGACCGCCGAGCGCACCTTGAACACCAAGGAAACCGTGACCGAATGGGTCGCCAAGCTCCAGGCCCAGGTTTCCCGCTTCCTCTCCGCCGAAGGCGAGAATGCGGTGCGCCTGGTCAACAACCTGGACTGGACCGCGCAGCTGTCGGCCCTGGACTTCCTGCGCGATGTGGGCAAGTACTTCCGCGTAGGCACCATGGTCAAGAAGGAGATCGTGGCCGCGCGCCTGAACTCCGACGAGGGCATCAGCTACACCGAGTTCTCCTACCAGGTGCTGCAGGGCTACGACTTCCTGGAGCTGAACCGCCAGTACGGCTGCACCCTGCAGACCGGCGGCTCGGACCAGTGGGGCAACCTGACCAGCGGCACCGAGCTGATCCGCAAGGTCCAGGGCAACTCGGTGCACGCCTATGGCACGCCGCTGATCACCAATTCCGACGGCACGAAGTTCGGCAAGTCCGAGGGCAACGCCATCTGGCTGGATGCCGAGATGTGCAGCCCGTACACCTTCTACCAGTTCTGGCTGAACACCGCCGACGCCGACGTGATCGACCGCCTGAAGGTCTTCACCTTCCTGTCCCGCGAGCAGATCGCGGAATTGGAAACCGAGGTTGCCGAGCGCCCGTTCAAGCGCGTCGCCCAGCGCACCTTGGCCTGGGAAGTCACTTCCCTGGTTCACGGAGTGCGGGCCACCGAACAGGTGATCGCCGCTTCGGCTGCGGTCTTCGGCAATGGCGATCTTGGCGCAATCGATCTTCCTACCCTGGAATCGGTCATCGCCGAGCTGCCTTCGGCAAAGGTCGCGGCGGACGATCTGGGCATCCTGAATGTCCTGGTGGCATCGGGCCTGAGCAAGTCATTGTCCGAAGCGCGCCGCACGGTAGCCGAAGGTGGCGCCTACGTGAACAACGCCAAGGTCGACGGCATCGAAACCGAACTGGCCGAGTCGGACTTCCTGCATGGCCGGTACGCGATCGTGCGCCGCGGCAAGAAGAACATGGCAGTGGCTGAACTGGTCAAGTAAGGCCCGCGAACAGCTGCACTACACGAAACCGCCAGAAAAACTTGTGAACCAAGACACTTTTCTGGCGGTTTTGTTGTACCAAATTAACAAAATTCCTAGTCAAGCTCGAAATAATAAGTGAAAACAAGCCTGCTGGCCGATTTTGCGTCGTGGTGGGATGCGTGTAAAGTTTTATCTCGCGCCGCTGATCCGGACGGCCTGAAAAGGCGAATCGGAAACAGCGGGGTGAACCAGTCTGAAATACCGAGTTGACAATGGTCAACGCGGTGGTAAGCTGGAAAAGTTGCTCCGGAGCGAAGCAGTCATCGAAGGATTGGTGGTTGTGGTGTCGAGAGTGTTTGTTGTTTGAGAACTCAATAGTGTGCCAAGTTTGTTGATACCGAATATTTTTATTTGGTGAATACATAACATTTGCTTGAGGCATTGCACCCCCCGTGCAGTGTTCTCGAGTGTTTTATTATTCGCCAGGACTTCATCGGCTTCGCCCTTCTTTTCCAAGGGGTTGCTGGTGGCTTTTTATTTTTTTATGGAGAGTTTGATCCTGGCTCAGGATGAACGCTGGCGGCGTGCTTAACACATGCAAGTCGAACGATGAAGCCCAGCTTGCTGGGTGGATTAGTGGCGAACGGGTGAGTAACACGTGAGTAACCTGCCCCGACTCTGGATAAGCCCGGGAAACTGGGTCTAATACCGGATATGACCTTTGACCGCATGGTTGTTGGTGGAAAGATTTATCGGTGGGGGATGGACTCGCGGCCTATCAGCTTGTTGGTGAGGTAATGGCTCACCAAGGCGACGACGGGTAGCCGGCCTGAGAGGGTGACCGGCCACACTGGGACTGAGACACGGCCCAGACTCCTACGGGAGGCAGCAGTGGGGAATATTGCACAATGGGCGAAAGCCTGATGCAGCGACGCCGCGTGAGGGATGACGGCCTTCGGTTGTAAACCTCTTTCAGTAGGGAAGAAGCGAAAGTGACGGTACCTGCAGAAGAAGCGCCGGCTAACTACGTGCCAGCAGCCGCGGTAATACGTAGGGCGCAAGCGTTATCCGGATTTATTGGGCGTAAAGAGCTCGTAGGCGGTTTGTCGCGTCTGCCGTGAAAGTCCGAGGCTCAACCTCGGATCTGCGGTGGGTACGGGCAGACTAGAGTGATGTAGGGGAGACTGGAATTCCTGGTGTAGCGGTGAAATGCGCAGATATCAGGAGGAACACCGATGGCGAAGGCAGGTCTCTGGGCATTTACTGACGCTGAGGAGCGAAAGCATGGGGAGCGAACAGGATTAGATACCCTGGTAGTCCATGCCGTAAACGTTGGGCACTAGGTGTGGGGGACATTCCACGTTTTCCGCGCCGTAGCTAACGCATTAAGTGCCCCGCCTGGGGAGTACGGCCGCAAGGCTAAAACTCAAAGGAATTGACGGGGGCCCGCACAAGCGGCGGAGCATGCGGATTAATTCGATGCAACGCGAAGAACCTTACCAAGGCTTGACATGTGCCAGACCGCCTCAGAGATGGGGTTTCCCTTCGGGGCTGGTTCACAGGTGGTGCATGGTTGTCGTCAGCTCGTGTCGTGAGATGTTGGGTTAAGTCCCGCAACGAGCGCAACCCTCGTTCCATGTTGCCAGCACGTAGTGGTGGGGACTCATGGGAGACTGCCGGGGTCAACTCGGAGGAAGGTGGGGATGACGTCAAATCATCATGCCCCTTATGTCTTGGGCTTCACGCATGCTACAATGGCCGGTACAATGGGTTGCGATACTGTGAGGTGGAGCTAATCCCTAAAAGCCGGTCTCAGTTCGGATTGGGGTCTGCAACTCGACCCCATGAAGTCGGAGTCGCTAGTAATCGCAGATCAGCAACGCTGCGGTGAATACGTTCCCGGGCCTTGTACACACCGCCCGTCAAGTCACGAAAGTTGGTAACACCCGAAGCCGATGGCCTAACCACCTTGTGTGGGGGAGTCGTCGAAGGTGGGACTGGCGATTGGGACTAAGTCGTAACAAGGTAGCCGTACCGGAAGGTGCGGCTGGATCACCTCCTTTCTAAGGAGCTAACCATTATTGGTTGCCCATGCTGGACACGAGTGTTGTCCGGGTGGGTTGCTCATGGGTGGAATATCAATGGACTCAATACCGGAAAACGTGCTGGCTGATGCTGGTGCGGGGTATTGGCTGTGGCCGCGTGGTGCTTGGGCATCTGCTAGTACGCATTGCAGGGGTTTTCTTCTTGCGGTGCTGGAATGCGGTGTGTGGGTGTTGTGTGGTTTGTATGGTTTGGCATGCTGTTGGGTTTTGAGGCAACAAGCCTCCTTTCCTGGTGAATGGTTGCCGGGGTTCTTCCTGTGGGGAGGGTCCTGGTGGTGTTCGCTTGGGTGAGGGGTTCTTGGTGTTTCGGTGTTTGTCCTGTGTTTGCTGCAAGGATGTCCTGTTGGATTGATGCTGGCCTTTGGTTGGTGTTGGTTTTGGGGTGTTGTTGCGGGGTGCGGGGTTGTTGTTTGGGAACTGTATAGTGAACGCGAGCATCTTGCAGATGAGATGAGCTGGGTGGTCCTTTTCCTTGGATTGCCTGGTGTTGGAGTCTTGTCTGCGTGATTTTGTTAGATTGTTTTATTGCTCAATTCTGAGACTTTGATTTGTGTTGAAGTTTTTAAGGGCGCACGGTGGATGCCTTGGCATCAAGAGCCGATGAAGGACGTGGGAATCTGCGATAAGCCTGGTGGAGTCGATAACCGGACGTTGAGGCCAGGATTTCCGAATGGGGGAACCCCGCACCATGTTATGTGGTGTGACCTGCAGCTGAATGTATAGGCTGTGTGGAGGGAACGCGGGAAGTGAAACATCTCAGTACCCGCAGGAAGAGAAAACAATAGTGATTCCGTTAGTAGTGGCGAGCGAACGCGGATGGGGCTAAACCGGTTGGTGTGTGATAGCGGATAGGCGTTGCATCATCGGGGTTGTGGGGTCAGCATGTACCAGCGCTATCTTGCTGGTGGGATGAGGTGCAGGCGTATAGGTGAATCGGTTGGAATGCCGGACCAGAGAGGGTGATAGTCCCGTAGGTGTAATGCGTGTCTGCCGTTCTAGTGTTGATACCCGAGTAGCACGGGGCCCGTGAAACCTTGTGTGAATCTGCCAGGACCACCTGGTAAGCCTGAATACTACTTGATGACCGATAGTGAATCAGTACCGTGAGGGAATGGTGAAAAGTACCCGGGAGGGGAGTGAAATAGTACCTGAAACCGTGCGCTTACAATCCGTTAGAGCTGGGGACTTGTTCCCTGGTGATGGCGTGCCTTTTGAAGAATGAGCCTGCGAGTTAGTGTTACGTCGCGAGGTTAACCCGTGTGGGGAAGCCGTAGCGAAAGCGAGTCTGAATAGGGCGTTTGAGTGGCGTGATCTAGACCCGAAGCGAAGTGATCTACCCATGGCCAGGTTGAAGCGCGTGTAAGAGCGTGTGGAGGACCGAACCCACTTCAGTTGAAAATGGAGGGGATGAGCTGTGGGTAGGGGTGAAAGGCCAATCAAACTTCGTGATAGCTGGTTCTCCCGAAATGCATTTAGGTGCAGCGTTGCGTGTTTCTTGCTGGAGGTAGAGCTACTGGATAGGCGATGGGCCCTACAAGGTTACTGACCTTAGCCAAACTCCGAATGCCGGCAAGTGAGAGCGCAGCAGTGAGACTGTGGGGGATAAGCTTCATAGTCGAGAGGGAAACAGCCCAGAACGCCAACTAAGGCCCCTAAGCGTGTGCTAAGTGGAAAAGGATGTGGAGTTGCTGTGACAACCAGGAGGTTGGCTTAGAAGCAGCCACCCTTGAAAGAGTGCGTAATAGCTCACTGGTCAAGTGATTCCGCGCCGATAATGTAGCGGGGCTCAAGCACACCGCCGAAGTTGCGTCATTCAAATATTAACCTGGTTTCGATTGGGTGTTTGGATGGGTAGGGGAGCGTCGTGTGGACGGTGAAGTCGCGGTGTAAACCAGCGGTGGAGGCCACACGAGTGAGAATGCAGGCATGAGTAGCGAATGACGGGTGAGAAACCCGTCCGCCGAATGATCAAGGGTTCCAGGGTTAAGCTAATCTGCCCTGGGTTAGTCGGGACCTAAGGCGAGGCCGACAGGCGTAGTCGATGGACAACGGGTTGATATTCCCGTACCGGCGAAGGACCGCCCATACTGAGCTGTGGATGCTAACCATGACGGATCCGGTGATTTGTTCCTTCGGGAATGGTTGCTGGTGGTGTGGTGGGAACCGATGCAGTGAGGTCAGCGTATTAACAGGTGTGACGCAGGAAGGTAGCCGAGCCAGGCAATGGAATTGACCTGGTCCAAGGGTGTAGGAAGAGCGGTTGGCAAATCCGCCGCTCATGTATTCTGAGACCTGATAGGCGCCCCGTTTATGGGGTGATTCGGTGATCCTATGCTGCCTAGAAAAGCATCGGCGCGAGGTCCCAGTCCGCCCGTACCCCAAACCGACACAGGTGATCAGGTAGAGAATACTAAGGCGATCGAGAGAATCATGGTTAAGGAACTCGGCAAAATGCCCCCGTAACTTCGGAAGAAGGGGGGCCTGCCCCGTGATGAGAACTTGCTTCTCTGATGCGGGTGTGGGCCGCAGAGACCAGGGGGAAGCGACTGTTTACTAAAAACACAGGTCCGTGCGAAGTCGCAAGACGATGTATACGGACTGACTCCTGCCCGGTGCTGGAAGGTTAAGAGGACTGGTTAGTCACTTTTGTGGCGAAGCTGAGAATTTAAGCCCCAGTAAACGGCGGTGGTAACTATAACCATCCTAAGGTAGCGAAATTCCTTGTCGGGTAAGTTCCGACCTGCACGAATGGAGTAACGACTTCCCCGCTGTCTCAACCATGAACTCGGCGAAATTGCAGTACGAGTAAAGATGCTCGTTACGCGCAGCAGGACGGAAAGACCCGAGACCTTTACTATAGTTTGGTATTGGTGTTCGGTGCAGCTTGTGTAGGATAGGTGGGAGACTGTGAAGCTTGGACGCTAGTCCAGGTGGAGTCATCGTTGAAATACCACTCTGGCTGTACCGGTCACCTAACTTCGGACCATGATCTGGTTCAGGGACAGTGCCTGATGGGTAGTTTAACTGGGGCGGTTGCCTCCTAAAATGTAACGGAGGCGCCCAAAGGTTCCCTCAGCCTGGTTGGCAATCAGGTGTCGAGTGTAAGTGCACAAGGGAGCTTGACTGTGAGAGTGACAGCTCGAGCAGGGACGAAAGTCGGGACTAGTGATCCGGCGGCACCTCGTGGAAGGGCCGTCGCTCAACGGATAAAAGGTACCTCGGGGATAACAGGCTGATCTTGCCCAAGAGTCCATATCGACGGCATGGTTTGGCACCTCGATGTCGGCTCGTCGCATCCTGGGGCTGGAGTAGGTCCCAAGGGTTGGGCTGTTCGCCCATTAAAGCGGTACGCGAGCTGGGTTTAGAACGTCGTGAGACAGTTCGGTCCCTATCCGCTGCGCGCGTTGGAAATTTGAGAAGGGCTGTCCTTAGTACGAGAGGACCGGGACGGACGAACCTCTGGTGTGTCAGTTGTACTGCCAAGTGCATCGCTGATTAGCTACGTTTGGAAGGGATAACCGCTGAAAGCATCTAAGCGGGAAGCCTGCTTCGAGATGAGATTTCCATGCACCTTTGTGTGTGAGAGGCCCCCAGCTAGACCACTGGGTTGATAGGCAGGATGTGGAAGCAAGGACTGAAGACTTGTGCAGCTGACCTGTACTAATAGGCCGATGGCTTACAACACACAATAAAACAATAATTTGAACTGATATTTTTCAATGCTGTTCGCGTTCACTATGCGGTTACGAGACAACAACCTCTAACCAATAAATGCAAGATGAGTTGCAAGACTTTGTAGCACCGGAAAACACTGACCAGGAAATATTTGGTTTGTGTGCTTCGTGATTGTTACGGCGGTCATAGCGTGGGGGAAACGCCCGGTCCCATACCGAACCCGGAAGCTAAGGCCCATTGCGCCGATGGTACTGCACTCGTGAGGGTGTGGGAGAGTAGGTCACCGCCGGACTTAACCTCAGTGGGTTTGAGGCTCTAGCCAGTGATGGTTGGAGCCTCACCTGTTTAACCCGTGACTGTGCGGCCAGGCGATGCTTGGCCTGTTCGTGTTTAAGGGGGTTTGGCCGCTGGCCGCTGCCGTGCCCCGCTCCACAACGGATCAGGCCGGCATTGAGCCGAAGAGAAAACCTAAGTGGAGTGACTGAGTGTCTTGCCACATTGCACCTGTTTCCCTATGGTATGTCTCGTGGCTCCCGTAGACTTGAAGTTAGATGTACATGCCTTTATGGCGTGCAGAATAGTTAATAGTGAAGTGATTTGCTAAGGCAATCACGAAGGTTGCGGTATTGAGATAGCCGCTGAAGGGGACATTAGATGTCTAACGAATTCCGCCGTAACTCCGACAACGGACGAGGCGACTTCCGGAACTCAAACTCAAGCCGCAACAACTCCCGCGATGGTTTCAAGCGTCGCGATGACCGCAGCGATTTCAAGCGCACCGACGATAACCGTGGTGGATTCCGCGGTGAGCGCCGTGATGACAACCGCGGTGGCGGGTTCAAGCGTAATGATGATCGTGGCGGTTTCCGGGGTGAGCGCCGTGATGACAACCGCGGTGGCGGGTTCAAGCGTAATGACGACCGTGGCGGTTTCCGTGGTGAGCGCCGTGATGACAACCGCGGTGGCGGGTTCAAGCGTAATGACGACCGTGGCGGTTTCCGTGGTGAGCGCCGTGATGACAACCGCGGTGGCGGGTTCAAGCGCAACGATGATCGCGGTGGCTTTAAGCGTAACGATGACCGTGGCGGTTTCCGTAGCAATCGTAACGATGACCGTGGCGGTTTCCGTAGCGAGCGCCGTGATGACAACCGCGGTGGTGGCTTCAAGCGCAATGACAACCGCGATGGCGGGTTCAAGCGTAATGATGATCGCGGCGGTTTCAAACGCAACGATGACCGTGGCGGTTTCCGTGGTGAACGTCGCGATGACAACCGCGGTGGCGGGTTCAAGCGTGATGACAACCGCGGCGATTTCAAGCGCAACGATGACCGTGGCGGTTTCCGTGGTGAACGTCGTGATGACAACCGCGGTGGCGGGTTCAAGCGTGATGACAACCGCGGCGATTTCAAGCGCAACGATGACCGTGGCGGTTTCCGTGGCGAGCGTCGTGATGACAACCGCGGTGGCGGCTTCAAGCGCGCCGATGACCGTCGTTCCAAGGGGGATCGTCCAGCACGCGAGGACCGCTTTGCCGACAAGCGCGAGAATGCACCACGCGCGCACAACCCGGGCGATCTGCGCATCTCGAACCGCTCCGATCGCGAGCAGTCCCCGGACATCGATGAGGACGTTACTGGCAAGGAGCTGGACCGTGTAGCACGCGCACAGCTGCGCTACCTCGAAGAGCGTTCGGCAAGCTGGGTCGCCAAGCACCTGGTGATGGCTGGCCGCCTGCTGGAAGAGGACCCGGAACTGGCTTACCAGCACACCCTGGCGGCATCGCGCCGTGGCGGCCGCGTCGCCGTCGTGCGCGAAGCCGTTGGCATTGCCGCCTACCATGCCGGCAAGTACGCCGACGCGCTGCGTGAGCTGCGCACCCACCGCCGCATTTCCGGCTCGGACTACAACCTGCCGTTGATCGCCGACTCGCTGCGCGGCTTGGGCCGTGCGGAGAAAGCCATCGAGCTGGCGCACTCTGAGGAATGCGCCAACCTGGAAACTGCCGTCAAGGTCGAAATGCAGATGGTTGCCGCTGGCTCCTACGCCGACCTGGGTAAGCTGGACAAGGCACTGGCTGAGCTGGAGTCGCTGGAGCAGCTGAACTTCAACCGCGCCTTCTCCTTCAGCCCGCGCCTGTTCACCGCCTACGCTGACCTGCTCTCGGCTGCCGGCCGTGCAGAAGACGCGAAGCGCTGGAATGCACAGGTGGAGGTTGCCGAAAGCGCCCTGGGCATCGAACGCGAAACCGAATCCTTCATCATGGACCTGGCTCCGGAGCTGGACGAGGAAGAGGAAACCCCGCGTGCCAAGGATCTGATCGAACCTTCCGAGTCCTCGGAAGCGGCTGCCGAAGCAACCGCAGACGAAGCTGAAGAGCCTGAAGCCGAGCAGACCGGCATCGACGAGGACGATGACCTGAACGTGGTCGTCGAATCCGACACGGACGCCGCCGAAGCCGACGTGGAAGACGAATCGACGAAGTAAGCTTTGGCGTAGTAGCCAAATACCTAAAGTAGTAGGAACCACCACCGAATGCTGATCTCCGGATTTGATTCTGTCCTCTCCGATTTGGATGGCGTCGTCTATGCTGGCCCGAACGCCATTGACGACGCCGTCGAGTCGCTGAACACCCTCGCGGAAGTGAATGTCACACTGGCGTTCATTACCAACAATGCCGGGCGTTCGCCGATGTCGGTCGCGGCGCACCTGCGCCAGCTGGGTGTGAAGACCAGCGCCGAGCAGGTCTTCGGCTCGGCCGACGCCGGCGCGGAGATGCTGGCCCGCGAACTGAATCCGGGATCCAAGGTCCTGGTGGTCGGTTCCCCCTACCTGCGCGAATGCATTGCCGTGCGCGGGCTGGAAGTCGTCGAAACCCATAAGGAAGAACCCGTAGCGGTGATCCAGGGGTTCGACCCGGACATCTCGTGGACGAACCTGGCCGAGGCCAGCTATGCGATCAATAACGGCGCCGCATGGGTTGCCACCAACACCGACCTGACGATCCCGCGCGCCGAGGGCCTGGCCCCGGGCAACGGGTCGCTGGTCAACGCGGTGAAGCTGGCTACCAGCGTGGAACCGCGGGTGGCCGGAAAGCCCGAATCCTACCTGTTCGCACGGGCCGCCGACCGGCTGGATTCCCAGCGCCCGCTGGTCGTCGGCGACCGTCTGGACACCGACATCCTCGGCGGCTTCCGTGCAGGATTCTCCACCGCGCTGGTGCTCACCGGCGTCGACACCCCGCGCACAGCGCTGGGCGCTCCGGTCGAGCAGCGACCCAACTACCTCATCAACTCCCTGGCCGACCTGTACCGTCCCTACCCGACCATCAAGGTGCTCGGCTACGGCGTGCAGGTCGGCGACGCGGTCGCCAAGGTCGATCACGGCGCGATCGAAGTGACGGGCAGCGACCAGGACCTGAACGCCTGGCGCGCCGCCTGTCATGCCTGGTGGCTGGCCCACCCGCGCCAGTCGCGGCACGAAGAACCGGAAATCCGGTTCACCGAACGCGGGCTGGATGCCCTGCGGAAGGTGCGGGGCTAGCCATGCAGCCACAGGAACCTGTCCCAGGCCCCGGCCCCCGAGGGCTGGATGAGGCGGCAGTCGAGCAGGCGCTGTCCTCGCTGGCCGACCACGACATTACCGAGCATGCCGGAATCTATGAGCAGCTGCTTGCCGGCCTGCAGCACGAACTGAACCGTACGGAGCACGGCGCGTGAATCGCCTGGATCAAGAACTTGTCACCAGGGCGCTGGCGCGCTCGCGCACCGAAGCTGCCAAGCTGATCGATGCCGGGAGGGTGCTGCTGAACGGGCAGGCAACCGCCAAGGCCTCCAAGAAGGTGTCCGCGGCCGACGAGCTGGCCCTGGTGCCCAGCGAAGGCGAGGAGTACGTCTCTCGTGCCGGGCACAAGCTCGCCGGCGCACTAGATGTCTTTGCGACTATCGATCCTGCGGGCCTGCGCTGCCTGGATGCCGGCGCCTCCACCGGCGGTTTCACCGACGTGCTGCTGCGCCGCGGGGCAAAGTCCGTGGTCGCAGCCGATGTAGGCCATGGCCAGCTGGTCGATGAGATCCGCGAAAACCCGCGCGTCACGGTCCGCGAAGGGCTGAACGTGCGTTATCTGCTCCCCGAAGATATTGGTGGACCAGTCGACCTCGTAGTAGCCGACTTGTCCTTTATCTCGCTGCGATTGGTGATCGACGCTTTGGCCTCGGCCACCAAGGACGGCGGCGGGCTGCTGCTGATGGTCAAGCCGCAGTTCGAGGTCGGGCGCGAGCATCTGAACCGTACCGGCGTGGTCACCGATCCGCAGCTGCGCCGCAGCGCCGTGGAAGCGGTCGTGGCCAGCGCGCACGCTGCGGGCCTGCAACTGCGCGGCTTGGCCCGCAGCCCCCTGCCGGGACAGGACGGCAACGTCGAATTCTTCCTCTGGCTGGCCGCCGGCGGGAATCCACAGCCTGCCGATGTGCCGCTCTTCGGGCAGGACGTTGACTATTCTTAGTAGTGACGTGTTTTAGCCGTGGTCGATAACCACGGTCATTTTGCACCTCGCGAAGCTGAGAGGGGCCGACCGCCTTGCGCCGAATCCTGATTTTCACCCATACCGGCCGCCAAGAAGCGATCACCGCGGCCATCGAAACCTGCGCCCTGCTCAATGAAGCAGGCGCCATCCCGGTGATGCGCCGCAAGGACCAGCTGGCGATGACCGAAGCGATCGGCGCGGCTGTGCCCTCGGTGCAGGTGCTCGACGAGGATTGCCAGATCGAAGACGTCGACTTGGGCGTGGTGCTCGGCGGCGACGGCTCGGTGCTGCGCGCCGCGGAACTGGTCCGCGAATCCCCGATGCCGCTGGTGGGCGTGAACCTCGGGCATGTGGGTTTCCTCGCCGAAGCTGAACGCAGCGAACTGGCCTCCACCGTCCAGGCGCTGGTCAATGAGACCTATACAGTGGAAGAGCGCATGACCATCGAGGTCAAGGTGTGGCTGGATAACGTCTGTCTTGCCGAGACCTGGGCCTTGAACGAGGCCGCCGTGGAAAAGGCCAACCGCGAGCGCATGGTCGAGGTCGTGATCGAGGTCGATGGGCGTCCGATCTCCACCTTCGGATGCGACGGCGTCGTAATGGCCACGCCGACCGGCTCCACCGCATACTCCTTCTCTGCCGGCGGACCAGTGGTGTGGCCGGATGTCGCGGCGCTGATCATGGTGCCAATCTCCGCGCACGCCCTGTTCGCCAAGCCCCTGGTCATTTCCCCGGATTCGATCATGGCCGTGGAAATGCTCACCCGCACCGATGCCGGCGCGGTGCTCTGGTGCGATGGCCGGCGCACCATCGAGCTGCCGCCGGGAGCCCGCGTGGAAGTGACGCGCAGCGATCGGCCGGTCTACATGGCCCGGCTGAACACGACCCCATTCTCCGAGCGACTGGTCAACAAATTCGAACTGCCGATTACCGGCTGGCGCGGTCCGGCAACGGAAGAGGCCCGCCGTCCGGCAACCACGGCATTGCCGGTGATCGGGCCGGGACTGCAAAGCGTCGATCCGCACTACCGCGATGAACCGGGGATCCCCATGGTGGGACGGCCTGAGGACCAGGGCTAACCGCCCGCATCAGCGAAAAATTCTCCACCCGCTCGAACATAGTTGCGAAAAATAGGATTAGAACACATATACTAAAAACGCACGGTACGACTTGAACTCGACATTCGGGAGCAGGCAATGATTCAGGAAATCCAGATCTCCAACCTCGGAGTGATTACCGAGGCCACGCTGCCGCTTGGCCCCGGGCTCACGGTAGTCACCGGTGAAACGGGCGCTGGCAAGACCATGGTGATCACCGCCCTGTCCCTGCTGCTTGGACGCCGGGCCGATGCCGGTGCGGTGCGCAACGGTGCCAAGCATGCCCTGGCCGAAGCCGTAGTGCACCTGCCCCCGGATCACCACGTGCTCGATGCCGCAGGCCAGGCCGGTGCGTTCATCGAGCCGGCGGGGGAGAACAGCGAGCTGCTGCTGTCCCGCTCGCTCTCGGCCCAAGGTCGTTCGCGGGCCACCATTGGAGGACGAAGCGCCCCGGTCGGGTTGCTGGCCGAGCTGGGCCATGATCTGGTTGCCGTCCACGGCCAGTCGGACCAGATCCGCCTGAAAGAACCTGTTGCCCAACGTGACGCGTTGGACCGCTTTGCCGGTAGCTCGCTGTCGCGCACGCTCAGCAGCTACCAGCGCGCCTATCGCCAGTGGCGTTCGGCTTCCAAGGAGCTGGCTGGCCTGAAAACCGATTCGCGCAACCGCGTACGCGAAGCAGAGAACTTGCGCCTGGCGTTGGATGAGATCGATTCGCTGGATCCGCAGCCCGGCGAGGACGAGTCGCTGCGCGAGCAATCCATGAAGCTGGGCAATATCGAATCCCTGCGTACCGCCTGCCAGCAGGCCCAGGCCATCATCGACTCCGAAGATTTCGAAAACCCGGGCGTGACGACCTTGGCCGAGACCGCCCGCGGCGTGCTGGGCCAGGCCAGCGGCGATGACACCGTGCTGGCGGCTTTCGCAGAGCGGGCAGCTGAATTGGGCATTCTTGCATCTGAGCTCTCCAGTGATCTTTCCTCCTACGTAGCCGACCTCGATGAAGAAGGCCCGGAGCGCTTGGCGCAGATTGAAGCCCGCCGTGCCGACCTGAACAAGCTCATGCGCAAGTACGCGCCGAGCATCGATGAGGTGCTGGCCTGGGCGGCCGAATCCCGCTCCCGGCTCGAAGAACTTGGCGGGGACGACTCGCGCATCGAGGAACTGGAAGTAGAAGTCGTCGACCTGGAGCACAAGGTTTCCTCGCTGGCCTCGGACCTCTCCGATGCGCGCCGCAAGGCAGCCAAGAAGCTCTCCGCGCAGGTTTCGGCCGAGCTGAAGGCCCTGGCGATGCCCGATGCCAAGCTCGTCATCGAGGTGAGCGAATTGGAAGAACCCGGCGGTTTCGGGCAAGACGCAATCTCCATGCTGTTGGCCCCGCATGCTGGCGCTTCGCCGCGGCCGCTGGGCAAGGGGGCCAGCGGCGGCGAGCTCTCCCGCGTCATGCTAGCCATAGAAGTCGTCCTGGCAGCCGTCGATCCGGTACCGACCTTCGTCTTCGATGAAGTGGACCAGGGTGTGGGCGGCAAGGCAGCGGTGGCCATTGGCGAGCGCCTGGCCATGCTGGCCAAGCATGTGCAGGTCATCGTGGTGACCCACCTGCCCCAGGTGGCCGCCTATGCGGATCGGCATATCCGTGTGATCAAGAATTCAGATGCCAAGTTGAAGGCCGGAGCTGGCTACACTGCCAGCGACGTCATCAGCCTGGATCAGGAAGCCCGCGTCAAGGAGCTTGCGCGCATGCTCGCCGGCCAAGAGGAATCCGGCACCGCGCAGGCGCATGCCGAGGAGCTGCTCGAGGATGCCCAGAAGCTAGTGTCATCGCTCACCTCAAAGAAATTGGCGAAGGCCTAAAAGTCTTGGTGAACCCCTGAATTACGCGGATGCTATGGCATTGGCCGGTGGTGCACTAGAGTCTTATGAGGATGCGAAATATTGGAATGGTGATAGGATGAAATCCCGTGGTGCAGCGTAATTCAACTCGTGATTCTCGGTCGTCTGAAACGACAAAGCATATCTTCGTCACCGGCGGTGTGGCCTCTTCCCTGGGTAAGGGTTTGACGGCATCCAGCCTCGGACATCTACTTCGAGCTCGTGGTCTCTCAGTGACCATGCAGAAGCTCGACCCGTACCTGAACGTCGATCCAGGTACCATGAACCCTTTCCAGCACGGTGAAGTCTTCGTTACCGACGATGGTGCCGAAACCGACCTGGACATCGGCCACTACGAGCGTTTCCTGGACGAAAACCTGCCAGGTACCGCCAACGTGACCACCGGACAGGTCTACTCGACCGTCCTGGAACGCGAACGCCGCGGTGAATACCTCGGCGATACCGTGCAGGTCATCCCGCACATCACCGATGAGATCAAGCGCCGCATGCGCTTGGCGGCTACCGACCCGGGCGCCGGCAAGTCGGCTCCCGACGTGATCATCACGGAAATCGGTGGCACCGTTGGCGATATCGAATCCCAGCCATTCCTCGAGGCGGCGCGCCAGGTCCGCCAGGACATCGGCCGAAAGAACGCATTCTTCGTGCACGTTTCCCTGGTTCCGTTCATCGGCCCGAGCCATGAACTGAAGACCAAGCCTACCCAGCACTCCGTTGCGGCTTTGCGCTCGATCGGCATCCAGCCAGACGCACTGGTGATCCGCTCGGACCGGCCAATCCCTGCGGAGATGCGCGCCAAGCTCGGCCGCACCTGCGATGTGGACACCGAAGCAGTCATCAACTGCGCCGACGCTCCAAGCATCTACGACATCCCCAAGGTCATCCACTCCCAGGGCCTGGACGCTTACATCGTCCAGACCTTGGAGATGAAGTTCCGCGATGTGGACTGGGAGTCGTGGGATCGACTGCTCGAAGTCGTGCACAACCCGGCAACCGAGCTGACCGTCGCTTTGGTGGGCAAGTACATCGATCTGCCGGATGCCTACCTGTCGGTCACCGAAGCACTGCGTGCCGGCGGTTTCGCCAACAACGCGAAGGTCAACATCCGCTGGGTGCCGGCTGACGACTGCGCTACCGAGGCAGGGGCTGCCAAGGCGCTTGAAGGCGCAGAAGCAATCTGCGTCCCCGGCGGCTTCGGCATCCGCGGCCTGGAAGGCAAGCTGGGCGCACTGCGCTTCGCTCGCGAAAACAAGCTGCCAACCCTGGGCCTGTGCCTGGGGCTGCAGTCGATGGTCATCGAATACGCCCGCAACATGGCTGGCCTCACCGATGCCTCGTCCACCGAATTCGATCCAGAAACCTCGACCCCGGTCATCGCTACCATGGAAGAGCAGCTGGAGATCGTCGACGGCAAGGGCGATCTGGGCGGCACCATGCGACTGGGCCTGTACGACGCGAAGCTGCTTGAAGGTTCGGTTCTTGCTGAAACCTATGGCAAGACCGAGGTCGCAGAGCGCCACCGCCACCGCTACGAGGTCAACAACGCATACCGTGCCCAGCTTGAAGAAGCTGGTCTGGTCTTCGCTGGCACCTCGCCAGACGGCAGCCTGGTCGAGTTCGTTGAACTGCCGAAGGACGTGCATCCGTACTACGTCTCCACGCAGGCGCACCCAGAGCTCTCCAGCCGCCCAACTCGCCCACACCCGCTGTTCGCAGGTCTGGTCGAGGCAGCCCTGGAGCTGCGCAAGTAATACAGCTTGCCAGGGGTGAAACTCTGAAGGCAATGCGCGCCGGTCAGTACTGACCGGCGCGTTGCTGTTTAAGCTGGAGAGTAACGACCAGCTTTTTCTACCGAAGGACGATCCTCGTGCCGCTGCATCCGATAGCCGATGAATTCTCACCGCGTGAATTGCTGAACCGCGAAACCGTGTACGAGGGCCGCATCTGGGACGTCATCCATGACACCGTGAAGCTCTCTGAATCAGGGGCGACGATCGAACGCGACTACATCAACCACCCCGGTGCGGTCAGCGTGCTGGTCATGGACGCCGAGGAACGCATCTTGATGGTCAACCAGTACCGCCACCCGGTCGGCATGCGCCTGTGGGAAATCCCGGCCGGCCTGCTCGACGTAGCTGGCGAACCGCCGTTGGAAGCCGCCAAGCGCGAATTGTGGGAAGAAGCGGACCGCACCGCCGATCACTGGTCGATCCTCACCGATGTCTTCTTGAGCCCGGGCTCGTCGGCCGAGGCCGTGCGGATCTACCTGGCACGCGATGCGAAGCTGGTCGCAGCAGACCATCGCCATCAGCGGACCGAAGAGGAAGCCGAAATGGTCAGCACCTGGGTTCCCCTGGAAGAAGCCGTTGCCGCGGTGCTGGCAGGAAAGATCCATAACCCCACCGCGACCATCGCCATCCTGGCCGCCCATGCCGCCCGCGCCAACAAGTACCTCGACCTGCGCGATGCGAACGAGCCATTCGACGTGCACCCGTACCTGCGCGAAGGATGAGCAACCGGTTCGAAACCCCGCTCAAGCGCTACCTGCAGCATCTGGCGATCGAGCGCGGGCTGGCCGAGAACACCTTGGCGTCCTACCGCAGGGACCTGACCCGATACACGGATGCGCTGCAAGCGGCAGGCATCGCGCAGCCGCAGCAGATTACCGAGGCAGCCATCAGCGGCTACCTGCAGGAGCTCTCGCGCGGAGACGAAGAGCATCAGCCGTTGAGTGCCCGCTCCGTCGCACGCCACTCGGTAGCCATCCGCCAGCTGCACAAGTACTGGGAGCTCGAAGGGATCTGCGCGCCGAATCCTGCCCGCGAGATCCAGCCCCCGGCCATCGGCCAATCCCTGCCCAAGGCAATATCCATCGACCAGGTCACCCGGATCCTCGAATCGGTGAGCATCGAAACCCCTGCCGGACTGCGGGATCGGGCGATCCTGGAATTCTTGTACTCCACCGGCGCACGCATATCCGAAGTCGTGGACTTGGATGTCGATGATCTGCACTTTGCCGACGATGCCGTGGTGCGCTTGTTCGGCAAGGGATCCAAGGAGCGGGTGGTTCCGGTCGGCAGGTACGCCCAGCGTGCGGTCAGCGATTATCTGGTACGTGCTCGTCCCGGGCTGGCCGCCAAGGGAAAGGGCACCCCGGCATTGTTCCTGAACCAGCGCGGGGGACGGCTCTCGCGCCAATCGGTATGGCTGCTGCTGGCCAAGGCGGCCGAACGGGCCGGGATAGCTACCGAGGTCTCTCCGCATACGCTGCGCCATTCCTTCGCCACGCATTTGCTGGAGGGCGGAGCAGATGTCAGGGTGGTCCAGGAACTGCTGGGGCATGCATCGGTCACCACCACGCAGATCTACACCAAGGTCACCGTTGATTCGCTGCGCGAGGCCTACCAGTTGGCCCACCCGAGGGTGAACTAGTGGCGGGCCGCCGGATGCCCGGTGCCAAGCAGGTAGCCCTCGTTGCCCTGCTGCAAGAACGCGCCGGTCGCCTGCACGTGCTGCTCGGGCGCAAGCGCCGCGGGTTCGGCAAGGGAAATATCGTCTTGCCCGGCGGCAAGATCGAGCCCGGAGAGAGTGCTGTGCAAGCGGCCATCCGGGAATTCCGCGAGGAAACTGGCCTGGTGCTCGCACCGCAGGAACTGGAGCTTGCGGCACAAATCAATTTCCGATTCCCGGCTCAGCCGGCAGCCGACATGGAATGCGCAACCTTCATTGCTAGGCAATCAACGGGCCAGCCGGAAGCCACCGAGGAACTGGAGCCGCTGTGGGCAGATCCGGATGCCCTGCCGGTCGAGCAGATGTGGCAGGATTCCCCGTTGTGGCTGCCCAAGCTCGTAGCCGGTGGGAATTTCACCGTTGAAATCGTGCTGGCGCGGGACAACATTTCGGTGCAGGAGATCAGCTTCGAGAACTGGGACTAGCTATCGGCCAGTTGCCCGTCTTCGCCGGGTTCAAAGACCAGCAGGTCGCCTGGCTGGCAATCCAGCTCCCGGCACAGCGCTTCAAGGGTGCTGAAGCGTACCGCCTTGGCACGCCCATTCTTGAGCACAGCGAGGTTGGCCGGGGTAATGCCGATGCGTTCGGCCAACTCGCCGACGGCCATTTTACGGC
Organism: Glutamicibacter sp. ZJUTW; assembly: GCF_008370855.1. Classification (NCBI taxonomy): domain Bacteria; kingdom Bacillati; phylum Actinomycetota; class Actinomycetes; order Micrococcales; family Micrococcaceae; genus Glutamicibacter; species Glutamicibacter sp. ZJUTW. The sequence continues at coordinate 1,228,143 of NZ_CP043624.1, forward strand.
GGGCCAGCATCACGTCGATATCTACGCGGATTCCCATCAGATGACGCCGCCCAGCTCGGTCCGCAGCTCAGCTGCCTGTGCCTCGGTCAACGCGGCTTGCGCGAGCAGCTGGCGCAGCACGAGCACGATGATGCTGATCCCGATCATCAGCAGCCCGGCTCCGCCAACGAGGAGGACGACCCCAGGGGCGATGTCGGTGCTCGCGGCAAAGATGGTGCCGAGGGCGAAAGTGGCAAGCGCACCAACCGCGAAGGCGACGATGATGGGGGTGACATAGCCCAGCGACGCGGGATCGAAGACGGTGCCGCGCTTGACTCTCGTAGCCAGTTTCCACACGCTGTAGACACAAGTTTCAATGACCAGTCCGGCGAGAATCAGATAGCCGAGGAAAGCGGCTTGGAAGAACTTGTCGGTGCCGTTGCTTGGCGATTCATGGATAAGGATCATCGGTATCATGAACAGCTGCACAAAGAGCGTTCCGGCCAGGATGACGGCGAGAACTACCTTCAGGCCGATAATGCTGTATTTTCCCATGGCTAGGACCTTATCGTTCTTCGAAATGTTTCTATCGTTAAACGATAGGGCAAGAGGTCTGCGACGGCAACTCCGGATAGCTTGGGCATGCGAATGGCCACGGGCTGACGCGCTTGCGCCATTCCCGTGGCCAATGCCAGGAAGCGAAATTCTTACAGCGAACGCTGCTCCACGCCGTTGTAGGCCGAAAGCGGGCGGATCAGCGCGTTGGCTGCGCGCTGCTCGAAGATGTGGCTGGTCCAACCGGTGATGCGCGCCGCGATGAAGATCGGGGTGAACATCTCGGTGTCGAAGCCCATCAGGTGATAGGTGGGACCGGCAGGGTAGTCGAGGTTCGGCTTGATGGCCTTGGCCTCGTCCATGGCGGCCTCCAGGCCGTCGTACAGGCCCAGCATTTCATGGCGGCCATAGTGCTCGATCATGCGATCCAGTGCGGCCTTCATGGTAGGCACGCGGGAGTCGCCGTGCTTGTAGACGCGGTGGCCGAAGCCCATGACCTTCTTCTTGGCGGCCAGTGCTTCTTCCATCCAGGCCTTGGCACGCTTGGCGGCATCCTCGCGGGATTCCTCCTTGTTGATGCCGATCTCGTTGAAGGTGTGCATGACTGCTTCGTTGGCGCCGCCGTGCAGCGGGCCCTTCAGCGCGCCGATCGCCCCGGTGACTGCCGAGTGCAGGTCTGAGAGGGTCGAGGTGATCACGCGGGCGGTGAAGGTCGAAGCGTTGAAGGAGTGCTCCGCGTAGAGCACCATGGACACGCGGAAGGCGTCGACAACCTCTGGGGCCGCTTCTTCGCCGAAGGCCATCCACAGGAAGTTCGAGGAGTAGTCCAGATCCTCGCGTGGAGCCACGGCATCCTGGCCGCGGCGGCGGCGCTGGTCGTAGGCAACCACTGCAGGGAAGGCGGCGAACAGTTCCTTGGCCTTGAGCAGCTCAGCCTCGGGGGAGGAGTTCTCGGCCTCGGGGTGGTTGGCGCCGATCACCGAGACCGCGGTGCGGCCCACGTCCATCGGGTGGCAGTCGGTTGGCAGCAGGTCGATGGCTGCCTTGACGCGTGGGTCCAGAGCGCGGTTGGCCCGCTCGAAAGCGCAGAACTCGGTCAGTTCGCTTTGGGTTGGCAGCTCGCCGGTCCAGAGCAGCAGTGCCACCTCTTCGAACGACTTGTTCGCGGCCAGGTCCTGGACGGGGTAGCCGCGGTAGAGCAGCGAGTTGGTTTCTGGATTGACCTTGGAGACGGCGGTGTAGTCAACGACGACGCCTGCCAGGCCCTTCTTGATTTCCTCGGTGGCAGTCATTCTTGCTCCTCTTCATTGCCGGAGAATAGTAATGCTTTGGATTGCGCCGGCCAGCGGGTGCCGGCCGGCGCAGATGGTGCTAAATGCTTGCGAGCCTAGAGGTTCGCGCTGTTGGAATCAATGTCCAGGGTCGGGACCTGGAAGTTGAAGATTCCGGTATCGAAGCGGTTGTAGGCCTCGTAGTCCACGAGCTCGTACAAACGTGACCTAGTCAACATGTTATCCACTTCGCGCTGCTGGGTGCCATCTTCGCTGATGGCATCCAGTACGCGTTCAGCGGCGCCCATGGCGCTGCGCAGCAGGGTGACCGGGTAGATGATCAGCGCGACGCCGGCATCTGCCAGTTCCTGGCGCTTGAACAATTCCGACTTGCCGAACTCGGTCATGTTGGCCAGCACCGGCACGTCCACCGCGTTGCAGATCGCCTCGAACTCGGCGACGTTCTTCATCGCCTCCGGGAAGATCGCGTCCGCTCCGGCATCAACCATCGCCTTGGCGCGATCGACTGCCGAATCCAGGCCCTCGACCGCGCGGATGTCGGTGCGGGCCATGATCAGGAAGTTCGCATCGATGCGCGCGTCGGCGGCGGCCGCGATGCGCTTGAGCATGGTTTCGGTATCCACCACGTTCTTGCCATCCAGGTGGCCGCAGCGCTTCGGGTTGAACTGGTCCTCGATGTGGCAGCCCGCCAGGCCGGCGTATTCCAGTTCCTGGATGGTGCGGGCCACGTTCATCGGCTCGCCGAAACCTGTATCGGCATCCACGATCGACGGCAGGTCGGTCATGCGGGCGATCTGCCCGGCGCGGGTGGCGACCTCGGTCAGCGAGGTCAGGCCGATATCCGGCAGGCCCAGGTCGTTGGCCAGCACCGCACCGGAGATGTAGACGCCGTCGAAGTTCTTCTCGCTGATCAGCTTGGCCGAGAGCGGGTTGAAGGCTCCGGGGAACTGGCGGGCAGCACCCGGGGTGAGCATCTCGCGCAGCGCGGCGCGCTTTGCATCTGGAGTTTTGGTTGAATACAGCATCTTAGAACAGGCCCTTCGGTGCGGCCGCGGTGTCGATGACGCCTGCTGCGGCCTGGATGTTCAGCTGGTCCAGTTCGCCGGCGGCCAGGTTTTCCAGGTTCTCGGCGGCGGCGATGAAGCGGTTGATCTCTGCCTCATCGACCAGGCCCTTAGCCAGGGTGCGGAACTTGTTGATGTACTGCTCGCGGGCGAATGGACGTGCGCCCAGCGGGTGCGCGTCGGCCACTGCGATCTGATCGCTGATCACGGTGCCGTCGTTCAGGGTGATTTCCACCGAACCGCCGAAGGCCTTCTCCGAGATGTCCAGCGAGTGGTAGCGGCGGGTCCACTCGGCGTCTTCCTCGGTGGTGACCTTGTTCCACAGCTCAACGGTATCGGCACGGCCGGCGCGCTCCGGCGAGTAGGAATCCACGTGGTGCCAGGCGCCGTCCTGCAGGGCGACGGTGAAGATGTACGGGATCGAGTGGTCCAGGGTCTCGCGCGAAGCGGTCGGATCGTACTTCTGCGGGTCGTTGGCGCCGGAGCCGATGACGTAGTGGGTGTGGTGGCTGGTCTTGATCAGCACCGACTTCACGTTCTTCGGGTCGGTGGCTTCCGGGTGCTCGCCGTGCAGCTTGCGGGCCAGGTCGATCCAGGCCTGCGCCTGGTACTCGGCCGAGTGCTCCTTGGTGTAGGTGTCCAGGATGGCGCGCTTGGCTTCGCCGGCCTCTGGCAGCGGCACCTCGTAGGCGGCATCCTTGCCATCGAGCATCCAGGCGATGACGCCGTCTTCGCCTTCGTAGATCGGCACTGGGGAGGTCTGGCCGCGCATGGCGCGGTCGGCAGCCTCGACTGCCATCTTGCCGGCGAAGGCCGGGGCGTGGGCCTTCCAGGTGGAGATTTCGCCCTTGCGCGACTGGCGGGTGGCGGTGGTGGTGTGCAGGCCCTGGCCCACGGCCTGGAAGATGGTCTCGACATCGAGTCCGAGCAGGGTGCCGATGCCGGCGGCGGCCGATGGGCCCAGGTGCGCTACGTGATCGATCTTGTGCTTGTGCAGGCAGATGGCCTTGACCAGGTCCACCTGGATTTCGTAGCCGGTGGCGATGCCGCGGATCAGGTCCTTGCCCGATGCGCCGGTGTGCTGGGCAACGGCCAGGATCGGCGGAATGTTATCGCCCGGGTGGGAGTACTCGGCGGCCAGGAAGGTGTCGTGGTAGTCCAGTTCGCGCACGGCCACGCCGTTGGCCCAGGCGGCCCATTCGGGGGACACCTTCTCGGAAATGCCGAACACCGAGGCACCCTTGCCGCCGGTGGAAGGGGCGTGGGTCAGCGCCTGGGCGCGGGCAGCGACGATCGGGCCGCGGTTCAGCGACGCGATGGCAACCGAAGCGTTGTCGATGATGCGGTTGATGATCATTTCGGTCACTTCGCTGGTGACCTCTACCGGATCGGCGGCAACCTTGGCGATCTTATGTGCCAGCTGGTTCTCGCGAGCCAGGTTTTCCTCGGAGCGGTATACGCGTACTGGGTGGTTGATCATGCTAACTGCCTTTCTGATCCGACCGCGTGGGTCATGATGTGGGTGAAGGATTCGTGCAGGTGGACTGTGGTGGCCGCGGCTGCGACCTCTGGGTTTCCGCTGGCAATCGCTCGTGCGATGGCCGCATGCTCGGAAGCGGAAGCCTTGAGCCTTTCGGGGTTGTCCTTGGCCAGGCGTCGCACCCGTTGCAGGTTCACCCGCAAGGTGCGCAGCGCGTTGGACAGGTACTTGTTGCTGGCCGCTTCGTCGATCGACTCGTCCAGCAGCTGCACCAGCTGGTAGTAGGACTCCCGGGATCCGGGAAGCTCCACTTCCTTGACGGCTGCTTCGAAGCGGCTGGCCAACTCGTTGAAGGCCGATCGCCCCGTCGACTTGGCAGCTTCGCGTGCGCTGGCGCATTCCAGCGCCACGCGCAGAACGAACAGGTCCTCTACGTGGTCTTCGCTGACCTCGGACACGACGGCGCCGCGTCCGCGTTGCTGCACCGCCAAGCCGTCGGCGACCAATCGGCCCAGGGCCTCGCGCACCGGAGTGCGGGAAACGCCCAGGCGTTCGGACTGCTCTACTTCTGCAAGAACGGTGCCGGGAGCCAGCCGCCATTCGACGATGTCGGCGCGGAGGCTCTCGTAGACCTTATCGCTTGCTCTCATGGCTCCAGTGTATACATAGAAGCGGGAAATGTGTGAGCTGGATCCAATTTATTTGGAATTTTTTCGAAATCTGTATACAACGTAGTTGCGATCATGTGATCGTACTCATACAGTTAATGCCAAGAGGACGACCTCAATCACCACGCAGGTGCCGGGTAATGACGCCCGGGGCCAGGAGGAGAGAACCATGGTGCAGGAATACCGCCAGGCCTTTGAGCAAGCCACCACTGACCCAGCAGCATTCTGGCTGCAAGCCGCCCAGGATATCCGCTGGGATACGGCACCGCAGACGGCGCTGGATGATTCGCGCAAGCCGTTGTACGGCTGGTTCCCGGATGGCACGCTGAACCTTTCGGCCAACGCACTGGACCGCCACGTCGAAGCCGGCCGCGGGGAGAGCACCGCGCTGATCTACGATTCGGCCATGCTGGGCACCGTCACCAAATACACCTACTCCGAGCTGCTGCGCGAAGTGGAAATCTTCGCCGGCGTGCTGGCCGAACGCGGCGTGAAGACCGGGGACCGCGTGCTGATCTACCTGCCGATGATCCCGCAGGCGGCTATCGCGATGCTCGCCTGCGCACGCCTGGGCGCGATCCATTCGGTGGTCTTCGGCGGGTTCGCGCCCAAGGAACTGGCGGCGCGCATCACCGACTGCGCCCCGGTGGCGATCGTCACCGCCTCGGGCGGCATCGAGCCGAGCCGCCGCATCGAATACCTGCCGGCGGTGGCCGAGGCGCTGAGCCTGGCGGAGCCTGCGGTCAGGGACGTGATCGTCGCCCGCCGCGAAGGCTTCGAGCACTCGCTGGATGAATACCAGGGCAAACCGGTCAACGGGCAGCAGATCAATTGGCTGGACTGGGATGAGCAGGCGAAGACCGCGTCGCCGGCCGGGCCGGTATCCGTGCCATCCACCCACCCGCTCTACGTGCTCTACACCTCGGGCACCACCGGCGCGCCAAAGGGCGTGGTGCGCGATACCGGCGGCTACGCCACCGCGCTGCAGTTCTCCATGAACGCGATCTACGACGTGCATCCGGGCGATACCATGTTCACCGCCTCCGACGTGGGCTGGGTGGTCGGCCACTCCTACATCGTCTACGCGCCGCTGATCGCCGGCGCCACCACGGTGCTCTACGAGGGCAAGCCCATCGGCACCCCGGACGCCGGGGTCTTCGGCCGCATCATCGCCGACCACAAGGTCACCACGATGTTCACCGCGCCGACGGCCTTGCGCGCGGTGCGCAAGGCCGATCCGGAAGGTGCGCTGATCGCCAGCCACGACCTGTCCAGCCTGCGCGCGCTGTTCGTCGCCGGCGAGCGGCTGGACCCGGACACCTACCACTTCGCCTCGAAGCTGCTGGGCATTCCGGTGGTGGACAACTGGTGGCAGACCGAAACGGGCTGGCCGATCGCCTCGAACCCGCTGGGCCTGGAGGAGCTGCCTGCCAAGGCCGGTTCGCCCACCACCCCGGTGCCTGGCTTCGACGTGCAGATCCGCGACGCGCTGGGCGAGCGGCTCGAAGCGAACCAGGAAGGCAACATCGTGGTCCGGCTGCCCTTGCCGCCCGGCGCCCTGACCACCCTGTGGGGCAACGACCAGCGCTTCATCGATACCTACCTGTCGCAGATCGACGGGTTCTACCTGACCGGTGATTCCGGCTATCTTGACGACGACGGCTACCTGTTCGTCATGGGGCGCACCGATGACGTGATCAACGTGTCCGGGCACCGGCTGTCCACCGGCGCCATGGAACAGGTGCTGGCCAGCCATCCGGCCGTGGCCGAATGCGCCGTGATCGGACTGGCCGATGCGCTCAAGGGCCAGCGGGCCAGCGGCTACGTGGTGCTCAAGTCAGGGATCGACGTCGAGGAGGAGGCGCTGAAGAAGGAAATCGTCGCGCTGGTGCGCCAGCACATCGGTGCGGTCGCCGACTTCCGCGAAGTCACCGTCGTCGCCGCGCTGCCCAAGACCCGTTCGGGCAAGATCCTGCGCAAGACCATGCGGCAGATTGCCGATGGCAAGGAATACTCGGTCCCGTCGACCATCGAGGACACGAGCGTGCTCGACGAACTGGTGCCGCTGCTGCGTCCAGAGGCCTAGATCTCGGCAGTGCTAGCCATGGGAGGCCGCCCGGTATTCATATTCCGGGCGGCCTCTCGTGCCGTGCCGGGGCTGCTTGACCACGGCCTTGGCCTCGGCCAGATGCTCCAGATAGCGCCGTGCGGTGACCCGGGAGATGCCCAGCTCTTCGCCGAGCTCGGTGGCGGACAAGCAGGTTTCGGGCTTGCTGCGCAGCAGGCCGGTGATCTGCGCCAGCGTTTCAGGGATCAGGCCCTTGGGCAGCGACGCCGAGGCGGTGGTGGTGCGCAGTGCGGAGAACGCATTATCCAGCGCAGCCTGGCTGGTATCCGGGCCGCTGGAGCTGATCTCGGAAATGAAACGCCGGTGGTTCTCCAATTTCTCGGTGAACGCCGCGAAGGTGAAGGGCTTGATCAGGTACTGGGTGATGCCTGTGGCGACCGCCGAACGCACCACCGCCAGGTCGCGCACCGCGGTGATCGCGATGATGTCGGTGGTCAGCCCGTGGCCGCGCATGCGCTTGGCGACATCGATGCCGTGCAGGTCGGGCAAGGTCATATCCAGCAGGACCAGGTCGAACGGTTCGTGCGCTGCGCGCGCCTCGGACAGCAGCGCGAGCGCCTGCTGGCCATTGGCTGCAATGGCTCCGGTGGCGAATCCGGGCACGCGGTTGACGTACTTCGCGTGGGAAGCTGCGGTTTCCGGTTCGTCGTCGACAACGAGGACCTTGAAGGTGTGCGCGGGCAAGCCCGGCGCGGGCGTGGCTGCAGCGGAGTCGTGCACTCGAAACCTCCCGGTCTAGTCGCTGTTTTTCAGGGGCAGGGTGACGGTGAAGATTGCTCCGGCGTCGTTGTCAACATTCATTGTGCCACCTAGCCGGAGCACCGCCTGCTGCACCAGCGCCAGGCCGAGGCCGCGCGGTTGGCCGCCGGCCTTCGTGCTGACCCCGAAGCGCAGCAGCTGATCGAGGAATTCCGGCTCGATGCCCGGACCCGAATCGGCCACCGAGATGATCAGCTCGTCATCGGCCGCTGCGACTTCCACCCACACCGTCGCGTCCTCGGTGCCGGCCGAGGCGTCCAGCGCGTTATCCAGCAGGTTGCCGACGATCGTGACGATATCGGTGGCGGCGAACGCGTCGCTCGGGATCTGTCCCTGCGTGTTGATATCGAGCTGCACGCCGCGCTCGTTCGCCTGGGCGGCCTTGGCCACCAGCAGGCTGGAGAGGTAGACGTCGTCGATGGAATGCACAATCGCATCGGTGAGCTTCTGCGAGTGCTGGCGGTCATCGACCGCGAAAGCCAGCGCCTTGCCGCTCTGCCCATTTTCGATCAGCGTGGCAATGGTGTGCAGGCGGTTGGCATGCTCATGGGTCTGCGCTCGCAGGGCGGTGGAGAAGGTCTTCAGCGACTGCACCTCGCCGGCCAGCTCCTGCACTTCGGTCAGATCGCGCAGCGTCATGACCTGGCCGGTCAGCGGCTGGGAACGGAACCAGCGTACCGGCAGCCCGCCGCGCCGGGGCAGGCGCGCGTTGGTCAGGCGGGCCGGCCCCTGGGAGATGGACAGCACCGTGCGGGCGCCCAAATGGATCTCGTCCTTGCAGCTGCGCCCGGTCGCCATCAGGGTGCGCAGGGTTTCGGGGATCTGCACCTGGTCGAGATCCAACCCGCCGGGAGGGACTTCTTCGGGGAAGCCGAGCAATCGGGCCGCTTCCTGGTTATAGAGCACGATGCGGTGCCGCCGATCCAGCAGCACCAGGCCTTCGCGCACCGAATGCAGCGCGGAGAAATAGAAAGCGTAGAGCCGGCGCAACCCGTGCGGGCCGAAGCCCAGCGTGGCCTGGTTGACGTAGCGGGAAAAGGACCATGAGCTGAAGCCGGCCAGCAGCAGGGCCAGCGCCGACACGGCCAGGATCTGCGGCAGCTCGCTGCGGTAGATCGACTGCAGGCTTTCCAGCGTGATGCCAGTGGCGACCATGCCCACCAGCTTGCCATCGTGGTACACCGGGGCGATGGTGCGCACCGAAAGCCCCAGGGTGCCCAAGGCGACCTCGTTGTAGGTTTGGCCGGCCTGCGCCTGGCGGATGCTTCCCGAATAAGGCTTGCCCAGCTGCGCGGGATTGGGGTGGGTGACGCGCAGGGCTTCGGCGGTCATGATCGTGATGAAATCCACGCCCTGCCCGCGGTCCAGGATCTTGTTGGTGTAGGGCTGCAGCAGCTCGGTGGGGTTCTCGCCGGCCAGCGCTTCGGCCACGAAGGGGTCGTTGGCCAGGGTGATGGAGATCGCGGCCACCGTGGCCTGCTTGTCGTCCTGGATCACCTGCGCCTGGTGCTGGTAGGTGGCCACGGCCAGGCCCACGACAACGAGGATGACCACCATCATCTGCGCCGCGAAGATGACGACCGCCAGGGACCAGCCGTCGCGGCTCAGCGGGGCGGGGGAAGCGGTGTTGCCGGCGCGCCGGGCCAGCGACAGGTCGGTGAAATGATCGGTCACTGCGCGCATCTCCTCGTGCTGGTTGCTCCTGGCAGGCCCACCGCGTGACCAATATGAACGCAATGGAGATGCGGATCACTTTGCGCCGCACCATGGATACAGAACGATTCTACGTAATGCCGGCCGCGCAAGGGTGCGCCGTCCGGTTCCACACGCACACGAGGGTAGGACCACGCAATGGCTGTCACAGACCAGATGACGCCGGCAGGCAATTCGCCGCAGGCCGGAACGAAGAAGAAGGACAAGACCCACTGGCTGTACATCATGGTGATTGCCGCCGTGGTGCTCGGCGCAGCGGTCGGCCTGATGGCCCCGGATCTCGGCAAGGCGCTCAAGCCGCTGGGCACCGGATTCGTCGCGCTGATCAAGATGCTGATCGCACCGGTCATCTTCTGCACCATCGTGCTGGGTGTCGGCTCCATCGCCAAGGCGGCGACCGTCGGCAAGGTCGGCGGCCTGGCGCTGCTGTACTTCATCACCATGTCCACCTTCGCGCTGGCCATCGGCCTGGTCGTGGGCAACATCATCCACCCGGGTTCGGGCCTGCAGCTCGAACCGTATGAGTCTGGCGCCAAGGGCGAAGAGAACTCCACCGTTGCCTTCCTGCTGGACATGATTCCGGGCGACATCCCCGTGCTGCCGACCCTGGTGCTGGCGCTGCTGGTCGGCTTCGCGCTGCAGTCCATGGGCAAGAGTGGCGAACCGGTGCTCAACGGCATCAAGCACATCCAGGCCGTGGTCTTCCGCCTGATGATGATGATCATGTGGGCTGCCCCGATCGGCGCGTTCGGTGCCATCGCCGCAGTGGTCGGTGCCACCGGCTGGGCCGCCATCGGCTCGATGGCGATCCTCATGGGTGCCTTCTACGTCACCTGCGCGCTGTTCATTGTCGTCATCCTGGGCAGCCTGCTGCGCCTGGTCACCGGCCTGAACATCTTCCTGCTGCTGAAGTACCTGGCTCGCGAATACCTGCTGATCTTCTCCACCTCTTCCTCCGAATCGGCGCTGCCGCGCCTGATCGCCAAGATGGAGCACGCTGGCGTGTCCAAGCCGGTTGTCGGCATCACCGTGCCGACCGGCTACTCCTTCAACCTCGATGGCACCGCCATCTACCTGACCATGGCTGCCCTGTTCGTTTCCACCGCCATGGGCATGCCGATGAGCCTGGGCGAACAGGTCGGCCTTCTGGTCTTCATGATCATCGCTTCCAAGGGCGCCGCCGGCGTGACCGGCGCCGGCCTGGCAACCCTGGCTGCAGGCCTGCAGTCGCACCGTCCGGAGCTGCTGGACGGCATGGGCGTGATCGTGGGCATCGACAAGTTCATGTCCGAGGCCCGCGCGCTGACCAACTTCACCGGCAATGCCGTGGCAACGCTGCTGATCGGCAAGTGGACCAAGGAAATCGACATGGACCAGGCCCAGGCAGTGCTGGCCGGCAACCGTCCATTCGACGAGAACAGCGTCGAAGGACACTAGTCCGCCAGGACCTTAGCCAGAAATCCGTTATCCGACATGCTCGGGTAGCGGATTTTCTGCGTTGTGGCGCTTTCGGCAGACAGGCCCAAGCGTCGCGGCTGCGAGACGCATGCGGCTAGGCTGGAGCCATGAAATCAACACCGCACGAGCTGCACTGCCGTGAACTGGCAGAAGCCGAAGTAGAACTGGTTGAGCTGGCCCGGCGAACCATCGAGGCGGTGACCGACGCGCCCGATGGCGGCGACGGGATGCACACCATGGGGGCCGGTGTGCTTGCTGCCGATGGCACGATGCACGCAGGAGTGAATTTCTACCATTTCACCGGAGGCCCGTGCGCAGAGCTGGTGGCCCTGGGAGCCGCTCGCGCAGCCGGGGCGGTGGATCCGCAGGTGGTGGTCGCGGTGGGCAATCAGGGGCGCGGAATCAAGAACCCGTGCGGTCGGTGCCGGCAGGTGATGGCCGACAGCTATCCGCGGCTTCGGGTCATTGTCCAGACCCCGGCCGGGGCGCGCAGCATCGCGATCGGTGAACTGCTGCCATGGTCCTTCGATTGGGTGGCCGGGCAGGCCTGAGCACCCGGGGCCAGACTCAGCGCGAAAGTCCCGCCAGGGGAGAGGCGAGCACCACCCGGTTGCCGTCGGGGTCCTGAAGCTGCAGGATCCGTGCCCCGCCGCCGGGCTGCGGGCCCTGGTGCTCGATGCCTGAGGCGAACAGGCGTTCGGCCTGGGCATCCAGGTCGGCGACTTCCAGGACCACTGTGCTGTGCCCTGCGCGTTCAGGGTCCGCGAAGACCTGGACGCCGAAGCCCGGGGCCAGATGCCATTCGATCAGCCCGTCCATGGGCCGCGCATCCGGCGCCCTGCCAAAGACCCGGGCATACCAGTTCTCCGCCCGAGCCACATCGGACACCGTGCAATTGCCGAGCATTCCCGTGAACATCGCCCTCGCCCCTTTGGCCGCCAGATACCAGCGCGTGTTCATCCATTCGACCACTGCCGGGAACCAGGTTCAAGAACCCTTGGGTGATGGCCAGCGAATGACCGGACTGGGCGCCGGATCAGCGGCCGCTCGAGGCGAGCAGCCGCTGCAGGCGCGGGCCGAAACGGACCTCGTGCTCCAGCTTCACCAGCTCCTCGGCGGGCTCCTGGATCTGCTGGGCGGCCAGCAGGGAGGCGATGTACTCCCAGTAATCGTGCAGCGCCTCGGCCTGCGTCCGCCCCCGGCGCCGGCTCATCCGGGCCCACCATAGCCAGTGCGGTGTCGCGGATTTCCTCCGGTCTCGCCTGCTGCCACTGCGCGCTCGTAAAGAACCCGCGGTCATCGAGCAGCACGATGCATTTCCCGTCTTCCGGCTGGGCCTGGAAGAGCACGCCGACGCTGACCTGCGTGCTGCCCGGCTCGGCTTCGGCCAGGCTGGGGAACTTGGCAATCTCCTTCATCGCTGCCTTTCGGTTAATGCCAGTTGGCATTCAGCTCGCATACAACATTAGAGCTAAGGTTCAAGGTAAAGGCTCGCCGTGAAAGAGCCCAAAAAACCAAGATCTTTTGCTTCGGCCGATAACCTTGGAATGAGCTTACAGCTCGAGGAATCAGGTTTATCGAACGGGAAGTGTGGTTTACCCATCGTGAGCGAGGAACAGGGAAATAAGCACCGCGGAGCGGGGATGCTCAAGGAGCCTCGTCCGGTGGGTCCAACTGGCAAGCCATTGACAGATTTCCCCGTGCCAGCACCGCTGCCTTCGCACGGCCCGGCACGCGTGATCGCCATGGTGAACCAGAAGGGCGGCGTCGGCAAGACCACCTCCACGATCAACCTCGCTGCCGCGCTCGCCGAGTACGGCCGCAAGGTGCTGCTGGTGGACTTCGACCCGCAGGGCGCGCTGTCCGCGGGCTTCGGAACCAACCCGCACGAAATGGACATCACCGTCTACAACGTGCTGATGGACCGCAAGGTCAAGATCACCGACGCGATTGTGAAGACCGACGTCGAGAACATCGATCTGCTGCCGGCCAACATCGATTTGTCCGCCGCCGAGGTGCAGCTGGTCAACGAGGTCGCCCGCGAGCAGGTGCTCGAACGCGCGCTGCGCCACGTCATCGACGATTACGATGTGGTGCTCATCGACTGCCAGCCATCCTTGGGCCTGCTGACCATCAACGCGCTGACCGCCGCCCACGGCGTGATCATCCCGCTGACCGCAGAGTTCTTCGCGCTGCGTGCGGTGGCCCTGCTGATGGAAACCATCGACAAGGTCAAGGACCGGCTGAACCAGGTGCTGGAGCTGGACGGCGTGGTGGCCACCATGTACGACGCGCGCACCCTGCACAGCCGCGAGGTCATCACCCGGCTGGATGAGGCCTTCGGCGACAAGCTCTTCGAAACCGTGATCAAGCGCACCATCAAGTTCGCCGACGCGAACGTGGCCGCCGAACCGATAACTTCCTACGCGGCCAACCACCCGGGTGCCGAGGCGTACCGCAACCTCGCCCGCGAACTGATTTGGCGTGGTGGTGCCCCGTAATGAGCGCCACGCTCAGCGAGGAAACCGCCACCGAATCCACGACGCCAGCTGAAGCTGGGCAGGAATCGGCTGGCGGTTTTCGCCTTGCCCTGCAGAACTTCAACGGGCCCTTCGATGTGCTGCTGCACCTGATCACCAAGCGCGAGCTGGATATCACCGAGGTCGCACTGGCCGAGGTCACCGACGAATTCATCGCCTACCTGCGCGAACTGCAGGCTGCCAGCGCAGAAAGCGGCAGCGACGGGATGAAGGTGCTCGACGAGACCACCGAATTCCTCGTGGTCGCCTCCACGCTGCTGGATCTGAAGGCTGCCCGGCTGCTGCCGCGCGGCGAAATGGCCGACGGGGAGGACTTCGAGCTGCTCGAAGCCCGCGACCTGCTGTTCGCCCGCCTGCTGCAGTACAAGGCTTTCAAGCAGGCCGCCGAATTCCTGGGCGAACGCTACACCGCCGAGGGTGCCCGGCATCCCCGCGAGGTCTCGCTGGAACCGCAGTTCGCCGCCCTGCTGCCGGAACTGGTGTTCACCATCGGGCCCGACGCGCTGGCCGCGATGGCTGCCAAGGCGCTGGCGCCGAAGCCCGAACCTGCCACCGAGGTCGGGATCGGGCACCTGCACGGGGCGAATGTCACGATCGCCGAGGAAGCCGAGTCGATCACCGCCCTGCTCGAAGCCCGCGGCACGCTGGCCTTCACCGAGCTGGTCGCGGACGCGCCGGCGCAGCTGGTGGTGGTCGTGCGTTTTCTGGCATTGTTGGAGATGTTCAGGCAGAAAGCCATCAGCTTTGCGCAACAAGATCCGCTCGGGCCGCTGCTGATCTCGCTGATCCAGGAATCGAGCTTCGATGCGCAGGCGGTGCAAGACGACTACGAGGGGAGTGGTGGTGAGGTGAATCATGAGTGAGATTGCACCCATTGACCGGCTGCCGGGGGGCCTGGAATCGGGTCTTGAAGCGGTGCTGATGGTCGCCGATATCCCCGTATCCTCGGCGCGTTTGGCCGAAATCTTCGAGGTGCCCACGGCCAGGGTTGCCGCCGCTTTGGAGAATCTTGCTTCCGAGTATGATGGTAAGGATCGCCCGCGCGGATTTGAACTGCGTCGCGTCGCCTCCGGGTGGCGCTTCTATTCGCGGGCCGATTACGCCGATTTCGTCTCCAGTTATGTGCTCGACGGGCAGACAGCACGCCTGTCGCAGGCCGCCCTAGAAACCCTGGCTGTCATCGCTTACCGACAGCCGGTCTCGCGTGGACGTATTTCGGCGATTCGAGGTGTCAACGTCGATTCAGTGGTGCGCACGCTGCTCACCCGCGGATTGATCACGGAGTATCCGGAAGTCGGGGATGGCGGAGCGACGCTGTACCAAACCACCGAATACTTCCTGGAACGACTGGGACTGGGCTCGCTTGATGAGTTGCCTGCGCTGTCCCCGTATCTTCCCGGGGTGGCCGATCTCGAATCGCTCGATTCGGCAACCTACGACGACTAGGTAGCTGCCAGCCGGCAGCTACACCGGACCAACCACGCGTGAAGCCGATGCCACTGGCGGGCTCGCGCAGCGAACACGTAACAGCAAGGGACACAGGCAAGCATGAGCAGGGGATCCTCCTCCGGCCGCGGCGAACGCGGCGGCAATTCAAACTTCGGCGGCAAGCCAGCAGGCGGCCGCAACAGCAACGGCGGCAAATCCGGGGGCCAGTCCTACGGCAAGCCAGGTGGCGCTGGCCGCACCGGCGGCAAGTCCTTCGGCGAGAAGCCGTACGGCAAGTCGTCCTCCGGCAAGCCGGGCGAGAAGTCGAACCCGGCCAAGCGCAACACTTCGGCAGCGCGCAAGAACTCCGAGCGGGCTTTCGGCAAGGAACGCTTCGGCAACTCCGTGCCGAACAACTACGCACGCCCGACCCAGCGCGCCCGCGCCCAGGCCCGTGCCGAGAACCAAGCGGCCCGCGAGATCAACGGGGAGCAGCAGGATGGCATCCGCCTGCAGAAGGCCATGGCCAACGCCGGGGTGGCATCGCGCCGCGTCTGCGAGGAGATGATCCTCGAAGGCCGCGTCGAGGTCAACGGCAACCTGGTCGTCGAGCTGGGCACCCGCGTGGACCCGGACAAGGACCGCATCCACGTCGATGGCATGCGCATCCAGACGAACCAGGCCAACCGCTACTTCGTCTTCAACAAGCCGAAGCACGTGATGTGCACGATGGACGACCCGGAAGGCCGGCGCACCATCGCCGACTACTTCAAGAACGAGCACAAGTCGCTGCGCCTGTTCCACGTCGGCCGCCTGGACTACAAGACCGAAGGCGTGCTGATCCTGACCAACGACGGCGAGCTGGCCAACCGCCTGCAGCACCCGAAGTACGAGGTCCCGAAGACCTACCTGGTGCAGATCCCCGGCCCGCTGCCGCGCGCGGTGAGCAACCAGCTGCGCGAGGGCATCAAGCTCGAAGACGGCTGGATCAAGGTCGATGACCTGAAGATCATCGCCACCACCCCGAAGCACGTGATGGTCGAGGTGACCCTGCACTCGGGCCGCAACCGCATCGTGCGCCGCATGTTCGACGCCGTGGGCCACCCGGTCCAGCGCCTGGTGCGCGTCGCAGTGGGCCCGGTGCAGCTGGGTGACCAGAAGCAGGGCACCATCCGCTCCCTGGGCAACCAGGAAGTCGGGCACCTCATGGCCATGGTGGGGATGTAGCTGATGGCCGCCTCGCACCTCGCAGGCCCGGTGCTGGTCATCGGCACCGGCTTGCTGGGCACCTCTGTGGGACTGGGACTGCGCGCCAAGGGCGTGCACGTCTACCTGTCGGATATTTCGCCGACCGCGGCCGGGGTTGCCCAGGACATCGGCGCCGGCGTGCTGCTGGATAACCAGCAGATCGCCCCCGAGCTGGTAGTGATCGGCGCTCCGCCGGATGTCACCGCCGCGCTGGTCGGCGATGCGCTGCTGGCCTACCCGAACGCCACGGTGGTGGACATCGCCAGCGTCAAGGGCTCGATCCTGGCCGGCGTGCTGGCCGATACGCGGCTGGGCGAGGCCGAGAGATCCCGCTATGTGGGGACGCACCCGATGGCCGGCCGCGAGAAATCCGGCCCGGCCGCCGCCCGCGGCGAGCTGTTCACCTCCATGCCGTGGGTCATCTGCGCCCACAACGGGGCGCAGGCCTCGCGCGTTAAGGCCGCCGAATCCCTGGCCATCGACCTGGGCGCGACCATGCACCGGATGAGCGTCACCGAGCATGACGAATCCGTCGCGCTGATCAGCCACTTCCCGCAGGCGGCCAGCTCGATGATCGCCTCGCGCCTGCTGAACGCCGAAAGCCACCAGCTGGCCCTGGCCGGCAACGGGCTGCGCGACACCACGCGCATCGCGGCCAGCGACGAGAAGCTCTGGATCCAGATCTTCTCGCACAACGCCGACGCGCTGGTGCCGATCCTGACCGGGATGAAGGAAGACCTGGACCGGCTGATCAACACGCTGCGCAACCCGCAAGGGGCCGGCGCGCTGCTGGACCTCTCGCAGCTGATGACCGAAGGCAACGCCGGGCGTGCCCGGATCCCGGGCAAGCACGGCGCACCGCCGCAGGCCTTCGCCCTGGTGACCGTCGTGATCGACGACCGCCCGGGGCAGATCGCCCAGCTGCTGACCGAAATCGGCGATGCGCAGATCAATATCGAGGATTTGCGCATGGAGCACTCCGCCGGCCACCAGGTCGGCATGGTGGATGTTTCGGTCGTGCCCGGCCGGCGCGATGAACTGATCGACGTATTGACCAAGAACGGATGGAAAGTAGCCCAGTGAGCACCTTGAACAACGACAAGCTTGTTATTGCCATCGACGGCCCCAGCGGCTCCGGCAAGTCCTCGGTCTCCAAGGCCGTCGCCCGCAAGCTGGGCGCGGCCTACCTGGATACCGGTGCCATGTACCGCGCGATCACCTACTCGGTGCTCGCCGACGGCACCGACCTGGCCAACGCAGACGCCGTGGCCCAGGCAGTGCGCGATGCGAAGCTGTCCATCTCGGTTGATCCGGATGCCGAACTGGTCGAAATCGGCGGGGTGGATGTGACCGCGGCGATCCGCGAACCGCGCATCTCCGAGCAGGTCTCCACCGTGGCCACCAACCTGGACGCGCGAGCCGAACTGGTCCGCCGCCAGCAGGAGATCATCGCCGCCAACGCCCGCATCGTGGCCGAAGGCCGCGACATCACCACCGTGGTCGCCCCGGATGCCGATGCGCGCATCCTGCTGACTGCTTCGGAGGAAGCCCGCCTGCGCCGCCGCGGCCTGCAGCTGGGCGGAACCCAGAACGACGCGCAGCTGGCCACCCAGGTGCTGGCGCGCGATGCGAAGGACTCCACCGTGGTGAACTTCACCCAGGCCGCCGACGGGGTCATGACCGTTGACTCCTCGGAGCTGGATTTCGAGCAGACCATCGACGCGGTGCTTGACGCCATCAGCACCGCAACGAAAAACTAGCCTAAAGCTGGTGCCCATCCTCGGCGAGAGCCGATGAAGATTACGATCGCTGTGAAGGGAATATCATGAGCGAGAACAACTCCACCCACGACGAGGAATACATCCCCGTTGGAGACGACGATATCGCCGAGCGCCTGGCCGAACTGAGCGAGGAAGAGGCTGCGGTTCGCGCCCAGGCTCTGCTCAGCGGACTGGAAGACTACGAACTGGACGAAGAGGACTCCGCCCTGCTTGCAGGACTGGACTCCTTCGATGACGATGATGAAGACGTCGTCATCCCGCCGGTCCTGGCTGTTATCGGACGCCCCAACGTGGGCAAGTCCACCCTGGTCAACCGCATCCTCGGCCGCCGCGAAGCGGTCGTGGAGGACACCCCGGGCGTGACCCGCGACCGCGTGTCCTACTCCGCCGAGTGGATGGGCCGCCCATTCACCATCGTTGATACCGGTGGCTGGGAGCATGATGCCAAGGGCATCCACGCTTCGGTGGCCGACCAAGCAGAAATCGCCGCCGACGTGGCCGACGCCATCCTCTTCGTGGTCGACTCCCATGTGGGAGCAACCGCAACCGATGAGGCTGTGGTGAAGATGCTGCGCAAGAAGGGCAAGCCGGTCTTCCTGGTAGCCAACAAGGTCGATGACTTCAACCAGGAAGCCGAAGCCGCCGTGCTTTGGGGCCTGGGCTTCGGCCAGCCATGGCCAGTCTCGGCCCTGCACGGCCGCGGCACCGCCGACCTGCTGGACGCTGTCATGGAGAAGCTGCCGGTCCACTCGGCCTTCGGCGGCATGATCCCCTCGGGCGGTCCGCGCCGCGTTGCGCTGATCGGCCGTCCGAACGTGGGCAAGTCCTCGCTGCTGAACAAGGTGGCCGGCTCCGAGCGCGTGGTGGTCGACGACTACGCCGGCACCACCCGCGACCCGGTAGACGAACTGGTTGAGCTGGGCGGCGAAGTCTGGCGCTTCGTGGATACCGCAGGCATCCGCCGCCGCCAGCACATGGCCGTCGGCTCGGACTACTACGCGTCGCTGCGCACCCAGACCGCGCTGGAAAAGGCCGAGGTCGCAGTGATCCTGCTGGCCGCCAACGAGACCATTTCCGAGCAGGACGTGCGCATCATCCAGCTGGCCATCGAGGCCGGCCGCGCGATGGTCATCGTCTACAACAAGTGGGATGAGGTGGACGAGGACCGCCGCTACTACCTTGAGCAGGAGATCGAGCGCGACCTGGCCCATATCGAATGGGCCCCGCGCGTGAACATCTCGGCGAAGACCGGCTGGCACAAGGACAAGCTCGTTCCCGCGCTGAATACCGCGCTGGAATCCTGGGACAAGCGCATCCCGACCGGCAAGCTGAATGCCTTCCTGGGCGAGCTTGTCGCGGCCCACCCGCACCCGGTGCGCGGCGGCAAGCAGCCACGCATCCTGTTCGGCACCCAGGCCTCGGCCCGCCCGCCGCGCTTCGTGCTGTTCACCACCGGCTTCCTGGATCCGGGCTACCGCCGCTTCATCACCCGCCGGC
This sequence comes from Glutamicibacter sp. ZJUTW, assembly GCF_008370855.1. Taxonomy (NCBI): domain Bacteria; kingdom Bacillati; phylum Actinomycetota; class Actinomycetes; order Micrococcales; family Micrococcaceae; genus Glutamicibacter; species Glutamicibacter sp. ZJUTW. The sequence goes on from NZ_CP043624.1 coordinate 1,247,733, forward strand.
TGCGCGAAACCTTCGGTTTCGAGGGCAGCCCGATCGAAGTTTCGATGCGAATCCGCGAACGCCGCGGGCGCAATCGCTAAATTTCGAATTTAGCCCTTCACTTGGTGTAGGCTAATGGAGGAGCTTTTCGCAGACGGCACCCTTGGTTCTCACGACTTGGGGATAACGGCTGCGAGGGCATCGGGCTATGGCGCAGCTTGGTAGCGCGCCTCACTGGGGGTGAGGAGGCCGTGGGTTCAAATCCCGCTAGCCCGACCAACCGATCGGAAAACCCCGTCGAGATGACTTCTCGGCGGGGTTTTGCCGTGCCCGCCCGCAATTGCGCATCCCGCGCCCGAACATCCGGAGGATGGTCCAATGCAACGCAGATTCCAGCAGGTCGATGTCTTCAGCACCGTCCCGTACAAGGGCAACCCCTTGGGTGTGGTGCTCGATGGCGACGGGCTGGAGGACGAAGCGATGCGCAACTATTCGCTGTGGTCCAACCTCTCGGAGGCCACCTTCATCCTGCCGGCACGCCACGTGCAGGCCGACTACCGGTTCCGGATCTTCGCCCGCGACCGCGAATACCCGTTTGCCGGCCACCCGGCCCTGGGCACTGCACGCGCCTGGCTGCAGGCCGGGGGAGTGCCGCGCGACCCGAAGCAGCTGATCGCCGAATGCGGTGCCGGGCTGGTGCCGATCAGGATCGACGGCGAGCTGCTGTCCTTCGCCTCGCCGCCGGCGACGCGCACCGGCGCGATCGGGCAGCAGGAACTGGCGGAAATGCTGCAGATCCTGGGCATCGGCACGGAGCAGGTGGTGGACGCGCAATGGGTGGACAACGGCCCAGGCTGGGCCGCTATCCTGCTGCAGGATGCGCAGCAGGTCCTGGAGATCTCGGCGCAGGCTCCGCAGCGGTTCGGCCGCTGGAAGATCGGGGTCCTTGGCGCGTTGCCACCCAGTACGCCAGGCGGGGGCTTCGAGGTGAGGGCGCTGACCATCGAAAACGGCGCAGTGCGCGAGGATCCGGTCACCGGGAGCCTGAATGGCGCGGCCGCGCAATGGCTGATCGACGCCGGGCATGCCGCCGCGCCGCTGGTCAACCGGCAGGGCGCCAAGGGGGGACGCGATGGAGAAGTGCATTTGGAGATGGCCGACGGGCAGCTCTGGGTGGGCGGCGCCACGAATGTGCTCATCGAAGGCAATATCGATCTCTAGCCGCACGAGCCTTGCCAGCACCGAACCCAGAGCATTAGCCTTGGACGATGGGCACGATAATTCTTGGGATCCATTTCCTCTAGGCGCCAGCCAGCGTTGAGCTCTGCTTCGCTGCCGCCAAGTCCTCGGCACCTGCGAGTGCCTCCAACCACCAGCACCGAAGCCTGCTCCGGCGGGCGGAACCGGTGCGAGGCAGGAATGACCCATGACCCACTCCCGGAATGTGCGCCCCTCCGATCGGCGCGAGCAAGACACCGAACCGGATTACGTCTGCTTGTTGCAGGACATCGCGGTCAGCTTCGGCGAACGAGATGTCCTCGCCGGCATCGAACTGTCCATTTCCGCTACCGATCGCATCGCCGTGCTTGGCGATAATGGTTCGGGCAAATCTACGCTGATGCGTGTCATCGCCGGAAATCTGGCACCCGACCGCGGGCAGCGCACGATGAACGCGCCCGGCGCCGTGGCCTATGCGGCGCAGAACCCGCGCTTCGCGCAAGCGATGAGCGTGCAGCACGTGATCGACTCCTACCACCAGCGCTTCCGCGAACTGGAAACCTTGATGCGCGTCATATCCAATAGGCTCGACGATGCCCCGGAGGATCAGGCCCAACGGCTCCTGCAGCAGCTGCAGAAAGTTACCGATCTGTACGAAGCCGCCGACGGCTATTCGCTGGCGCCGCGCCTGGACAGCGCGCTGGAGCAGCTGGGGCTGGGGCAGATGGACCGGCAACGACCCGTTGCGCAGCTATCCGGCGGGCAATCCTCGCGACTCGCCCTGGCCTGCGTGCTGTGCTCCGGTGCGCAATTGCTTCTGCTGGATGAACCGACGAACGACCTTGACGAGACAGCCATGAACTGGCTGGAGCGGACCATCGACAAGCACCGCGGCGCCCTGGTGCTGATCAGCCACGACCGGATGTTCCTCAAGCGCTTCGCCCGGTCCATCATCGAGGTCAGCGATGGCCAGCTCGCGCACTACGGCAACGGCTATGACGGTTACCTGCATGCCAAGGAGCAGGAGAGAACCGCAATCCGCGTGGCTTATGAGAATTGGGTCCAGGAGTATGAGCGTTCGCAGAATCTGGTCGACAAGTACGCTTCGCGCGTTGCCGCCATCCCGCGCAAGCAGGAGAAGGCAGGTTTCGGGCACGGCAATTTCCGTGCCCGCGATTCCAGCCACGGCTCGACTTCGAAGATTCGCCAAGCCAAGTCGCGTATCGAGGAACTCGAAACCCACCGTGCCCCTGAGCCTGCCGCCGAATTGGCATTCGTCATGCCTAGCGGCGGCGAAGGCCAGCACAGCGGTGAAACCCTGCTGAAGGTGATGAACGCGCAGCGCAGCATCGCGCCGAAACTGTCCACCGGCAGCTTCGAAATCAAGCTCGGTGAGCGTTGGCTGGTCACCGGCTCCAACGGCGCTGGCAAATCTACGTTGCTGAAGATGCTTGCCGGCGAACTGGAATGCACCGCGGGGCGGATCGAGCGCGCTGCTCACCTGCACTGCGCTTGGCTGCGCCAGGACATCGGGATCCTTCCTGGCGACAGCCTGATCGAAGCTTTCGCCTCGGCCACCAGCCAGTACGTCCAGGATGCTGGTGCGTCCTTGGCCAAGCTTGGCTTGTTTGCGCCGCAGGATTTCCTGCGGCATCCCATGGCGCTGTCGGTGGGCCAGCGCCGCCGCTTGGAACTGGCCGTTGCGGTCAGCACCAAGGCGCAGGTGCTGCTTCTCGACGAGCCGACAAACCATCTTTCCCCGGCCCTGGTCGAGCAGCTGGAAGCCGCACTGGTGGATTACCCGGGCACCGTGATCACGGTGAGCCATGACCGGCGATGGCAGCAGAAAATGCGCGAGCACGCGGTAGTTCATCGCCTCTCAGTCTCAGCCGGACGCGTCGAGCTGGTTAAGTAGCCCTCTGCCAGCCAGCATCTGCCACTCAAGCCGCCGTTTCGATTCTCCGGTTCGCGGCCCGAACCGCCGACGAACGTGCCGCGGGGTGGGCACGGCTCAGCTGCAATCCAATTCATCCGCTGCTTGCTGCCAGCTGCACAGTCCCGGCTCCCGGGTGGTCTGCGCAAAGGCCAGCAGTGCACCGAGCGCTCAAGTGCAGTTCGAACCTCCATGAACAACAAGTACTGGAGTCTGCTGGCGCGCAGTGGGAGCATCTGCAGCAAAGGGCATCAAGCGACCCGAGCGCGTGGGGTGCCGCCTACGTCCGCTTGTGTGTGAGCTCACAGATCGTATATGATTAATGTGCGATAAAAGATCATGGAGTTCTAATATCGAACAAGTAGCGTATTGACTGAGGTCATCAGAGGGAATTGGGGGATGAAACGGTGCAGTTTCACCACAACGGATACATTTCGGCAGATCCACGAGTGCAGCCAGCTGCTGGTGCGGGCGTAAATCGTCCCGCCGAGCTGCCGGATGAAATGGATGTGCTGATCGTCGGCGCCGGTCCCGCCGGGATCATCACCGCCGCCCAGCTGTCCCAATTCCCTGATGTGCACACCCGCATCATCGACCGGCGCCCGGGCCGGCTGGAAATCGGCCAGGCCGACGGAATCCAGTCGCGCACCGTCGAGACCTTCCAGGCCTTCGGCTTTGCCGAGCGCATCACCGCCGAGGCCTATATCATCAAGGAAACCACCTTCTGGAATCCCGACCCGGCAAACCCGGAGCGGATCATCCGCACCGACCGCACCCCCGATGACCCAACGGGTGTCAGCGAATTCCCGCACCTCGTCGTCAACCAGGCTCGAGTCATCGACTACTTCGCTGAATTCGCCGCGAACTCGCCAGCCCGCACCGTCCCGGACTACGGCTGGGATTTCAAGGAACTGGTCGTCGAAGACGGCGAGGAGTACCCCGTCAAGGTCACCCTGATCGGTTGCACGGATGGCAACGAGGGCATCGAGCGCGTAGTGCGGGCCAAGTATGTGGTCGGTTCCGACGGGGCCCGTAGCAATGTCCGCCGCTCAATTGGCGCGAAGCTCTCGGGCGATAAGGCCAACCACGCCTGGGGTGTCATGGATACCCTGGCGCTGACCAACTTCCCGGACGTGCGCACCAAATGCGCCATCCATTCCAAGGCCGGCTCGATTCTGCTGATCCCGCGCGAGGGCGGGCAGCTCTTCCGCCTCTACGTCGACCTCGGCGAAGTTCCGGAAGGGAATAACGGCAAGGTCCGCGAGACCCCGCTGGAAGAAATCATCGAGCGCGCCAAGGCGATCCTGAATCCATACACCCTGGAGGTCAAGGACGTTGCGTGGCACAGCGTGTACGAAGTGGGCCACCGACTGGCCGACCGCTTCGACGATGTAGCGGTCGAGGAAATCGGCACCCGCGAACCGCGCGTGTTCATCACCGGCGATGCCTGCCACACGCACTCGGCCAAGGCAGGCCAGGGCATGAACGTGTCCATGCAGGACGGCTTCAACCTGGCCTGGAAGATCGGCTACGTGCTCTCCGGCCGGGCTCCGGAAAGCCTGCTTCGCACCTACTCGGAGGAACGCAAGGTGATCGCCAAGGACCTGATCGACTTCGACAAGAAGTGGTCCTCCATCATGGCCGCCTCGCCCGAGGAGCTCGAAGGCCAGGAAGGCGTTGCCGAGTTCTACGTGCGCACAGCCGAATTCCCTGCGGGCTTCATGACCGAGTACCCGCAGTCGTCGCTGACCGCGGGCAAGGACTACCAGGAACTGGCTGCCGGCTTCCCTATGGGCAAGCGCTTCCGCTCCTCGCAGGTCATGCGCTTGGCCGATGCCAATCCGAAGCACCTGGGCCACCACCACCGGGCCGATGGCCGCTACCGCATCTACGTCTTCGCAGACCAGCTGCCAATCGGGCAGTCGCAGAAGATTGCCGACCTGTCGAGCTGGCTGCTGGAGGACGAGCGGTCGCCGCTGGTGCGCTTCACCCCGAAGGGCGCCGACACCGATGCGCTGTTCGACATCAAGGTCGTCTACCAGCAGGACTACACCACGATGAACGTCAACGACGCGCCCAAGGTGTTCCGTCCGAACATCGGGGACTTCGGACTCATGGATTACGAGAAGGTCTACACCACGCGGGAAGGCTCAGATATCTTCGAGGAGCGCCAGATCTCCCGCGATGGCGCGATCGTGATTGTCCGTCCGGACATGTACGTAGCCAGCATCCTGCCGCTGGACGCTACCGAAGAGCTGGCCGGCTTCTTCGAACCGATCCTGCTCGATCAGCGCTAAGCAGTGCGCTGACTTCCGGCACCTAGAATAACGATGGCACCGCGAATATCTCGCGGTGCCATCGGCATCTTGCTGGAGTCGGTCGCGGCGTCAAGTCCGGAATATTTGCTGGGCTGGCGCGGTTGTACCACTAGGACAGGGCTATTCGACGAAAGGTGCCACGGTGGGCGGGGAATTCAGCTTCGATCTTCAGCAGGTTGTCGCTTCGGACATGGTGTGCGCCGACGGCGTGTGCTTCGTGCCTCCTACGGAGCAGACAGCTGATCCAGCAGATAGTCACGCAACACCATCGCGTGATTAGCCTGCTCATCCTTCGCTCCGTAGACGAAGGTGACCACTGGATGCTGGGAGAGTAATTCCAGGAAATCGTCGACTGCGGGATTCTGGTTCAGTTCGGTGCGATAGTGCTGCGCGAATTCATCAAAGCGGGCGGGGTCATGATCCCAGCCCTTGCGCAGCTCGGTGCTCGGCGCAATGCCCTTGGCCCAGTGATCCAGCTGGAGCACCGCCTTGCTTTGCCCGCGCGGCCAGAGCCTGTCAACCAGAATCCTGTAGCCATCCTCGGCGCTGGGCGCTGCGTATGCCCGCTTGAGCAGTATTTTCGTCATGATTCACCTGAAAGTTCCTGATATGGCCTTGCATCGATTTCATCTGTGCGAAAAGATCGAAGTGTTGGCGATCCCAGTGCATCTTCTTCTCTAATGGCATCATGCCACACTGGCCATCCGGCGCATCGGAAAATATGTACTTTCTGTTATCACTTGGGCAGTGAGTAGGCTAATCTGTAAATAGTTTGGTAATACTGACTGTGCCAACGTAGAACACAAGGTCGTCACGCACGAACTGTAAGCAGAATTTTCTGGAGGACCCCACAATGTCGGAACATCGGCCGGTTGACCCGCACAACGAGTCTGCCTCTGAGACGACCAATATCGCTCTTCCTGGGGCGCACAAGGGTGCTGAACCTTCGGTCATCTACACCCTGAGTGAAGATGAGAAAAACGCAGTTAACGCCCTTCCAGCTGGTTCTGCGCTGCTTATCGCCCATTCAGGACCGAATAAGGGCGCACGTTTCCTGCTGGACACCGACGAGAGCATCGCAGGCCGGCATCCGAACGCCGATATCTTCCTGGATGACGTAACCGTTTCGCGTCGTCACGCCAAGTTCTCCCGTACTGGCGAGCGCTTCACCCTCAGCGACATCGGATCGCTCAACGGCACCTACATCAACGGCGACCGCATCGATGAAATCCCTTTGAGCACCGGCGTGCAAGTTCAGATTGGCAAATTCCGCCTGAATTTCTACCAAAGCGTTCCCAACCTTTAAACTGGTAGAGTTCGAGGTTTTGTCCGCCGGCGTCTGGCACGCCGACATATCCATACATCCGAGGTGTAGACCCTTTGCCGATCTTTGACGCAGCCCGCAGCCCACGACTCGAGGCACCACGCCACGAGGCCGTCCGGCAGGCCGCGCTGAATATCGGCGAAGTGCTCTCGGAACTCAAGGATGAATTCCCGCGCGTCACCGCTTCCAAGATCCGTTTCCTGGAAGACAAGGGTTTGATCATCCCGCAACGCACCTCAGCCGGATACCGGAAGTACTCCGCGTCGGACGTGAGCCGCTTGCGTTTCATCCTGTCCGTGCAACGCGACCAGTACCTGCCTTTGAAGGTCATCAAGGACCACCTTGACTCGGTGGACCGCGGTGAAGCACCGGCGGCATTGCCTGGGGGAGCCCCGGTGGCTCCCAAGGCAGTCAACAACGACATGGCCGAGGCCGTGGAGCGAAAGGCCCGTTCGGTCTCCATGGCTGAGCTGCAGGGGCTGACCGGCGCCAGTGAGGATCTCATCGGCGAATTGATCAAGTTTGGCTTGATCGAACCGTTGGCTGGCCTGTTCGACGCCAGCAGCATCAAGGTCACCAAGTCGGCGGTACAGCTGGCCGGTCATGGCGTCGAGCCCCGCCATCTGCGGCAGTTCCGCACCGCGGCCGATCGCGAGTTCTCGCTGATCGAATCGATTGTCGGCAACGAACTGAAAAAGCCGGAAGTTTCCGCCCGCGCCCGTGCCGCGGAAGAGGCCCAGGAAATCTCCCGCCAGTGCCTGGAAATTCACGAAGCCCTAGTGCAACGTGCTATTTCCCAACTAGATCGCTAGGCTGAATTCCAACAGGAAACCACAACTCTAAGGGGCTAGCATGCTGGAACTGGAGTTTGCCGGGATCCGTATTCAACTGCCGGCGAATCAGCCGCTGCTGCTGCTCAAGTATCCAGAGCGGAATCTCTACCTGCCGCTGTGGATTGGCGCGCCCGAGGCTTCGGCCATTGCCATGTCCGAGCAAGGGCTCACACCGCCGCGTCCGATGACTCACGACCTGTTGATCAGCGTCATTGAAAGCATGGGCGTGAAACTTGAACGGATCGAAATCGTCTCGGTGCACAACGCCGTATTCGTCGCCGAACTCGTCCTCTCCAACGGCAAACGCGTGGATTCGCGTTCCTCTGATGCGGTGGCGCTGGCCGTGCGCGCGCAGTGCCCCATCATGTGCGCCGAGGATGTCCTGGAGGAAGCAGGAGTGGCGATCGAAAACGAGTCAGACGGCGAAGAAGCGCCCGAGGAGCAAATGCGGGAATTCCGGGAATTCTTGGACAACATTGATCCAGAAGATTTCTCCTCATAGAAATCGGACGTTTGGTTTCAGCGGAATACAGGCCTTGAATTGGGTAATTCCCGAAGCTCGCGCGACACGCCTTAAAGTTAAGCTTGAAGGTCTTTGACCATTAGGCATTATCGCCGTACCGTCTTTGCATAGGGACATTTAAATAGAGCTGTATTTTGATAGTCATCACTCGCATCTGCGCGGTTCTTATTCGGTCCCTGGATACTCGTTTAGGAACGTGCTGACACGCAAGGAGCAATTGGATGGAGTCTCGCCAGACTGGACCTCACTATGGGGTCGATGGTGGCACCAAGCAATCCAGTACCCAAGGGTTGCTCTTCACCGATGACCTGCCTGAGCTGGACGAGCATGCAGGCTACCGTGGTCCGATTGTGTGCAAGGCGGCAGGCATCACCTACCGCCAGCTCGACTACTGGGCACGTACCGGCTTGGTGGAGCCAGCAGTGCGCGGAGCCAAGGGCTCTGGCAGCCACCGGCTCTACTCCTTCCGGGACATCCTCGTGCTCAAGGTCGTCAAGCGGTTGCTGGACACCGGAGTATCACTGCAGCAGATCCGTTCGGCTGTTTTGCATCTGCGTGAACGCGGTGTCGAGGATCTTGCCCAGATCACCCTGATGAGCGATGGCGCTTCGGTCTACGAATGCACGAGCGCCGATGAGGTCATCGACCTCGTCCAGAAGGGCCAAGGCGTGTTCGGCATCGCCGTGGGCCGCGTCTGGCGCGAGGTCGAAGGATCGCTGGCCCAGCTGCCATCTGAGAGCTCTGCGCAGCAGACCCTGCCTGAAGACGAGCTGGCTGCCCGTCGTGCCGCCAAGGCCGCTCGTAACGTCGGCTAAGCTCGGGACTGGAAACCAATACTTAAACTACTGGCCGGATCTTCCACGAAGGAAGATCCGGCCAGTAGTTTAAGTTCCAATTTCTCCAGATATCGTCCGGAGATCCTAGGTGTTGTTCGGGCCTGCGACAGACATGACTTCCTTGAGCAAGGCGTCGAACTGGGCCAGCATCGGAGCGGTGGCTTTCGAAGGCCACTGGTGCACCGAATACGCGGCGCCCTGGATCTGCTGCCACTCCGGGTGCTCGGGAATTTCGGGCTTGACCATGGAATCGCCGAACATCTGGCGCATTTCGCCCAAGCGGAAGGTGTGCTCTGCAGAATCCTTGCGGACCCGGTTGGCGACGACGTGTACCGGTCCCAAGGACGGAGCGAACTCGCGGCGGAACAGTTCCAATGCGCGCTGGGTGCGCTCGGTGCCGGCGACGGAGAACAGGCTGGGTTCTGCGACCAGCAGGAGCTGATCCGATGCGCTCCATGCCATGCGGGTCAGGCCGTTGAGCGATGGCGGGCAGTCGATGAGCACCAGCTGGTAACCGCTGGTGCGGCTCAGGAGCTGGGAGAGGCGGCGCAGGTCGCGGGTGCGCAGATCAGGGCGATCGTAGATTCCGGTGAAGGCGTCGCCAACAGCAACGTCGAGCACTGGAATGCGGGTGCGGGACTTCTTCTCTGCTGCCTTTGACTGCCAGGCGCTGGCGACAACCTGATCCTGCAGGCGGGCACGGCGAGCGTTCTTGAGCATCTGCCCAATTGGCTGCTTTCCGTTAGCCCGGACTCCGAGGCCAGTGCTGGCATCCGCATGGGGATCCAGGTCAATGACGAGAGTCGGAATGCCGGCGGCAAGTGCTGCTGAAGCCAATCCGAGTGTCACGGAGGTTTTTCCTACGCCACCCTTGAGGCTGCTGATGCTCACTACGTGCACGGACCAGACCACGCCTTTCACTGTTCGTTAGTTTAAACGTCCCACCGAATTTTTAGTCTCTCATCATCATAGTGTGCCGACCGGCGTTTCTCCGACTTTGCAACGTGAGTTTTTGCCATTAGGCACAAGTTGGTGATTAAAACTTCACAGCTCCAATTATTTCATGTGGTCTGACCACAAGATGAAATGTTTGGACGTTCTGGAGATTCCCCGTGTAGGGTATTTCACAGAAGTGGCAAATGCTTGCCGCTTTTCGAGACCCGACACGCTGGTATGGCGGGCAAGCACCTGGCGGAAACAGTCCCGAGGGTGCCGTTGTGCCAGCGTGTAATGATTCGATGTAGGGACACTATGTTTGAAAAGATCTTGGTCGCCAACCGCGGTGAGATTGCAATTCGTGCCTTCCGTGCCGGCTACGAGCTGGGCGCAAAGACCGTTGCTGTCTACCCACATGAAGATCGCAATTCGATCCACCGCCAGAAGGCCGCAGAGGCCTACCAGATCGGCGAAGAGGGCCATCCGGTCCGAGCCTACCTGGATATAGACGAGATTATCCGCGTTGCCAAAGAAGCCGGCGCGGACGCAATTTACCCGGGCTACGGATTCCTCTCGGAGAACCCCGACCTCGCCCGCGCTGCCGAAGCAGAAGGCATCAAGTTCATCGGTCCAAAGGCGGACGTGCTTGAACTGGCCGGCAACAAAGTCGCGGCACTGAAAGCAGCCCGCGAAGCAGGCATTCCGGTACTGGAATCCTCCGAGCCAAGCGACGACGTCGACTACCTGATCGCCGAGGCCGATCGCATCGGCTTCCCGATCTTCGTCAAGGCAGTAGCCGGCGGCGGCGGGCGCGGCATGCGCCGCGTCGACAAGCGCGAAGACCTGCCGGAACTGATGGGGGCGGCCATGCGCGAAGCCGGCACCGCCTTCGGCGATCCAACCGTCTTCCTGGAGCAGGCAGTGCTGCGTCCGCGCCACATCGAGGTGCAGATCCTCGCCGACGAGCAAGGCAACATCGTCCACCTGCATGAGCGCGACTGCTCGCTGCAGCGCCGCCACCAGAAGGTTGTCGAGATCGCTCCGGCACCGAACCTGGACGAGTCGATCCGCCAGGCGTTGTTCCGCGACGCCGTGAAGTTTGCCCAAACCCTGGGCTACCAGAACGCCGGTACCGTCGAATTCCTCGTCGATACCGTGGGCGAGCGCGCCGGTCAGCACGTCTTCATCGAGATGAACCCGCGCATCCAGGTGGAGCACACGGTGACCGAAGAAGTCACCGACATCGATCTGGTCCAGGCGCAGATGCGCATCGCCTCCGGCGAATCGCTGAAGGACCTGGGCATCAGCCAGGATGCAGTCCAGGTGCGTGGCTGGGCACTGCAGTCCCGCATCACCACCGAAGATCCGGCCAACGGCTTCCGTCCGGATGTCGGAACCATTACGGTGTACCGTTCGGCCGGCGGCTCGGGCGTACGCCTGGATGGCGGCACGATCTACACCGGTGCGGAGGTCTCGCCGCACTTCGACTCGATGCTGGTCAAGCTCACCTGCCGCGGCCGCGACTACGCCACCGCCGTGGCCCGCGCCCGCCGTGCGCTGGCCGAGTTCCGCGTGCGCGGCGTGGCCACCAACATCCCGTTCATCCAGAATGTGCTCAGCGACCCGCAGTTCCTGGCCGGTGATGTCGCTACCAACTTCATCGATTCCCGTCCGGATCTGCTTACCGGCAACGAGTCCCAGGACCGCGGCACCAAGGCGCTGAACTACCTGGCCCATGTCACGGTGAACCAGCCCAATGGCAGCCGTGTCGAGGGCATCGACCCGCGTAAGAAGCTTCCCGCGTTCCCGGGCGACAAGTCCGACGAGCCGGAGCGTTCGCCATTCGACGGCCCATCGAAGTCTGCCGCACCGGTTGATGGCTGGCGCCAGAAGCTGCTGGAGCTGGGCCCCGAGGGCTTTGCCAAGGCGCTGCGCGACTCGAAGGCGGTGGGCATCACCGATACCACCTTCCGCGACGCGCACCAGTCGCTGCTGGCCACCCGCGTGCGTACCCGCGACCTGCTCGCCGCCGCTCCGGCCTACGCGCACAACGTGCCGCAGCTGTTCTCCATGGAGGTCTGGGGCGGTGCCACTTACGATGTGTCCCTGCGATTCCTGGGCGAGGATCCATGGAAGCGCCTGGAGCTGCTGCGCGCCGAGCTGCCGAACATCCCGCTGCAGATGCTGCTGCGCGGACGCAACACCGTGGGCTACACCCCATACCCGACCGAGGTAACCGACGCGTTCGTGAAGGAAGCAGCCTCCGCCGGCATCGACATCTTCCGCATCTTCGACGCGCTGAACGATGTCTCGCAGATGGCCCCGGCCATCAAGGCAGTGCGCGAAACCGGCACCGCGGTCGCCGAAGTGGCCCTGTGCTACACCGGCAACCTGCTGGATGCCAACGAGAAGCTGTACACCCTGGACTACTACCTGGACCTGGCCCAGCAGATCGTCGATGCCGGTGCGCACATCATCGCGATTAAGGACATGGCAGGCCTGCTGCGCCCGGCCGCTGCCACCAAGCTGGTGACCGCGCTGCGCGAACGCTTCGACCTGCCGGTGCACCTGCACACCCACGACACCTCCGGCGGCCAGCTGGCAACCCTGATGGCTGCCATCGATGCCGGCGTCGACGCCGTGGACGTGGCCAGCGCGGCCATGGCGGGCACCACCTCGCAGCCTTCGGCGTCCGCACTGGTTGCGGCGCTGGAATTCACCGAACGCGATCCGGGCCTGTCGCTGGATGCAGTGGCGTCGCTCGAACCGTACTGGGAAGCAGTGCGCGCGATGTACAGGCCATTCGAATCCGGACTGCCGGCGCCGACCGGCCGTGTCTACCAGCATGAGATTCCTGGCGGCCAGCTTTCGAACCTGCGCCAGCAGGCCATCGCGCTGGGCCTGGGCGAGCGTTTCGAAGCCATCGAGTCGATGTACGCTTCGGTCAACGACATGCTCGGCAACGTGGTGAAGGTTACCCCGTCATCCAAGGTCGTCGGCGACCTGGCCCTGCAGCTGGTCGGCTCCGGCGTGCCCGCCGCGGACTTCGAAGCGAACCCGCAGAACTACGACATCCCGGATTCGGTCATCCAGTTCCTCTCGGGCGAGCTGGGCAACCCTCCAGGCGGATGGCCAGAGCCATTCCGCACGAAGGCGCTGCAGGGACGCAACGTCAAGGCCCGTATCGAGGACCTCTCGGCGGAAGACGCGGCGGCGCTGAAGTCGGATTCGGAGACGATCCGCGGCACCCTGAACCGGCTGCTCTTCGCAGGCCCAACCCGCGACTTCGAGAAGTCGGTGGAGAACTACGGCGATTTGTCCGTGCTGCACACCCGCGACTACCTCTACGGCCTGGTTCCAGGCATCGAGCATGTCATCTCGCTGGGCACCGGCGTCCGACTGCTCGTCCGGCTGGTATCGGTGTCGGAAGCTGACGAGAAGGGCCTGCGCACCGTCGTGGTCAACCTCAACGGCCAGTCCCGCCAGGTCAGGGTCCGCGATGAATCGGTGGAATCCACCGTGAAGTCCGCGCCGAAGGCCGACCCTAACGACAAGGGCCATGTCGCCGCACCATTCGCCGGAGCCGTGACGGTCAACGTCAAGGTCGGCGACTTGGTCGAGGCCGGCCAGTCGGTAGCCACCATCGAAGCCATGAAGATGGAGGCAGGCATCACCGCCAACACCGGCGGCGTGGTCAGCCAGGTAACCCTGAACGGCACCAGCCAGGTGCAGGGCGGTGATCTGCTGCTGGTCATCGAACCGAAGTAGCACCCGCCGTACCCGGAGCGCAGGGGCTCGCGACCACGGTTGCGGGCCCCTGCGCTCTGCCGCAAATGATCGTGTGAACCAACTAGCTGAAGGAGCAGGGATGCGCGCACACAAGACGAAGCCCGGGGCTGCGCCCGAGGAGTTGAAGCAACAAGTTGCCGAGCTGGGATCCAGGATCCTGCCCATCTCGGTACTGGTCTTCACCCTCGACACGCATCTGCCATTTTGCGAAATTGCCGAGCACTTGGCCGAGCAATTCGGCGAGCTGGAGTGCCAGGCCACGGTAGCCACGGCCGGGCCGCAGCGCGTGCAATCGGTGAGGGAAGGCAAATTCACCGGTGTGAACGTGCTGGTGGCGGTGGGGGATACCAGCGCCGAATCCGAAGACCGGTTGATGGAACTGGTGGAATGGCTGCTGGCCAATGGCCGCAAGGAGCTTGCCGCGAACCTGATCTACGCGGTGCTCGGCCACGAGCACCAGAACCACCCTGCCCCGGCGTTCAGCCGCGTGGTCCTGCCGCGCAGCTACTATGCCCGGACACAGCAAAGCGGCCTCAAGTTGCCTTGGGCCGCTTCAGCTCGCGAATCGTGGGAGCTGGCTCATGCTGTGCTGGATTATGCAGTGGGCTTGGGAGCCGAGTAGATCTGATCGATCACTGCTTCGTAGTCCTTGAGCACTACCGCACGCTTGATCTTCATCGAGGGAGTCAGATGGCCGGTTTCCTCGGTGAAGTCAGCGGGCACGATGCGGAAGGACTTGATTGCCTCTGCCTTGGAGACCGAGGCATTGGCCTTGTCGATTACCGCCTGCACGGTTTCGAGCACCTTCGGGTGGGTCGACAACTCCTCCAGCGACAGGTCCTTGTCCATCTGGTGGCGGGCCAGCCAGCCCGGCAGGGCTTCCTGGTCCAGGGTCACCAGGGCCGCAATGAACGACCGGCCCTCGCCGATGACGACGCATTGGGATACCAGCGCGTCGGCGCGGATCTGGTCCTCGAGCAGGGCAGGAACCACGTTCTTGCCGCCAGCGGTCACGATGATTTCCTTCTTGCGGCCGGTGATCTTCAAGAATCCATCGGCATCGAGCTCGCCGATATCCCCGGTGTGGAACCAGCCGTCGGTGAAGGTCTCGTCCTGGAGTTCCGGGCGGTTGCGGTAGCCGCGCATCACGCAGATGCCCTTGGCGAGGATCTCGCCGTCAGCGGCAATGCGCACGGCGTTGCCCGGCAGCGGCTTGCCGACGGTGCCGATCTTGATGCGGTCAAGCGTATTGACCGAAATCGGCGCGGTGGTTTCGGTCAGTCCGTAGCCTTCCAGAATGGTCACGCCCATCCCGTTGAAGAAATGGCCCAGGCGTTCGCCCAGCGGGCCGCCTCCGGAGACGGCATGGCGGATGTTGCCGCCCATGGCGGTGCGCAGCTTCTTGTAGAGCAGGGCGTCGAAGAGCTTATGCTTCAGATTCAGCGCCAACGGAACCTTGCCCTGCTGCGTGGCTTTGGAATACGCCACCGCGACGCTGACGCCGGCGTGGAAGATCTTGCCCTTGCCGCCGTCCTCGGCCTTGAGCATGGCCGAGTTGTAGACCTTCTCGAAGACGCGCGGCACGGCGAGGATGAAATTCGGCTTGAAGGACTGCAGGTCCTCGAGCAGGTGCTTGACGTCCGGGGTATGCCCGGTGCGGCAGCCGGCGGCCACGTTGACCACCGAGATGAAACGGGCGAATACGTGGGCCAGCGGCAGGAACATGATGGTCGATGCGCCCGGGTAGACGGCACCGGGCAAGGCAGCCACCGCATTCTCGGCCAGTTCCACGAAGTTGCCGTGGGTCAGCTCGCAGCCCTTGGGGCGGCCGGTTGTGCCAGAGGTGTAGATGATTGTGGCGACATCCTCCAGGGATGCGCCTGCCCGGCGGGTTTCGAGCAGCTGGTCATCGACGTTCTTGCCATCTTCGGAGAGCTGGTCCAGCCCGCCGTCGAACTGCCAGACATGATCCAGGGAATCGAGCTGCTCCTGATGGGCGGCGCGGCGCACGACCGCTTCTTGGGCGGTGGCCTCGACAACCACGGCCTTGGCGCCGGAATCCGAAACGATCCAGGCAACCTGGCTGGGGGAGGAGGTTTCGTAGATGGGAACGGTGATGCAACCGGCGAACCAGATGGCGAAGTCGACCAGTGTCCACTCGTATCGGGTCTTGGCCATCAGGGCGATCCTGTCGCCGGCCTCGATGCCGTTGGCGATGAAGCCCTTCGCGATGGCCCGGGCATCGGCAGCGAACTGCGAGGCAGTGACATCATTCCATGTTCCGTCGGCTCCCGGCTTGGAGAACAAGGCCGGGTTCGCCGCTGAATTCGCGTGGCGCAGCAGCAGATCGGTAATGTTCGACTGCTCTGGCGAATGAATGCGAATTGGCGAGCTGTATTCGCGCATCTGGTCTTCAACTCCTGAAACTTCGTGTGACCCCATTAGCAATTGCGGGTAATCCGCATCACATGTTTATTACTATAGAGTAACCTACGGTGGTTCGTGCTCAAAGCCGTTTTCTAGACTTGCGCCCCATCATCTCCCGGATCGCGTTCAGTGGGAAGACGTTTCAGCAAGTATGCGACTCCGAGCAGGGCGATGATTCCCAAACCGAAATAAATGAACGCCGGAGCCGAGCGGAAAAACAGCACACACAGCAGCAACCCCAGCGGGCCGCCAGCCGCGCCAGCCCAGGCGAGATTCAGCATCGGATCGCCAGAACCCAGTGCGGCGGGTGCTTCTGGAACGAACTCCTCGCCGGTGTCGTCGACTTCGTAGTCGCGTGGACCGCGAACCGCGGCAGGTCCGGTGTTGAACAGCTTCTCCAGCTGCGCCTTGCGCTCTTCGGCGCTGGGTTCGCGTGGTGCCGCGGCATCGAGCTGGCGGAAATTCTCGACCAGCTCATCCCATTGCGGGTCTTGCTGGTTCGAAGGATGGACATCATCTGGATTCATGCGCGTTCCTCCTTGCGCTTCTGCTCCCTGGCGGCCAGCTGCGCGAAGAAGCGGGCCGATTCATGGAAGATCTGCTCGGCATCGTAATCCAGCGTGGCCACATGCTTGGAGTGCAGGAGCATATGGTGCTCGGCCAAGGTGCCCGGGTTCAAGCCATCCACCAGTTCGCGCACCGATTGCTCCGAGACCACGTTGTCAACGGTGGACCGGAAGAGCTGCACCGGGGCGCTGACCAATTCCAGGCGGCGGCGGGTTTGGGCAAAGAGCGCGTGGAGTTCGGCTACTGCCGCTACCGGGGTGCGCGGGTAGGCCCCTTCATCGACGCCGCGCTTGGCAATGTCATTGCTGATCGGGGCGACAGTGCGCACGGCATGCTTGAGCCAACGGGTATAGGGCGCCAAGCGGGAGTCCACGACCAGTCCCGGGTTGACCAGCGACACGCCAGCCACGTTGCGCCGGGTCGCCAGATGCAGAGCCAGCGCGCCACCCATGGAAAGTCCGGCGACGAATACCTGCTGGTGGGTCCTGGCGAGCTCGTCGAACGCTTCTTCGGTGGCATGGATCCACTGGTCGTACCCTCGGCCGACCATGTCCTGCCACTGTGTGCCGTGGCCTGGCAAAAGCGGGACGTCAGTGTCAAACCCGGCCAGCTCCAGGGAATCCGCCCAAGGCCGCATGGCGACGGGGGAGCCGGTAAAACCATGGATCAAGAGCACTGCGTTGGAGCGCACGGGCTCATTGAGCGGAGTATTGCCTTCATCAATTTTCATCATGGTATCCTCCCGAATTCTGCCTACACCTCCGAGCGTAGTGCACAATTGAATGGTGCGGAGTGCGCTTCGACCAGCAAGGTCGCGGTTTCTCTTCCCGCGTAGCTGGTCAACTAGAAGAAGGACTTTTCCCGCCGTGCTGTACGACTTCCTCAAGCGTTTCGCTGTCCGGCCAATTATCCGAATTTTCTTCCGCGTCAAGATCCAGGGCATCGGCAATGTGCCGGAAACCGGCGCGGCAATCCTGGCTTCGAATCACTTGTCGGTGTGCGACTCGGTTTTCCTCCCCGCTGCGTTGGACCGCACCGTCATCTTCCTGGCCAAGGACGAGTACTTCAATGGCACCGGCATCAAAGGCAGGATCACCGCGTGGTTCTTCCGCAACATCAACCAGTTGCCCATGGACCGGTCGGGCGGGCAGAAATCGGCGGCCTCGCTGGCCAGCGCCAAGAAGGCGCTGGAGCAGGGACAGGTGCTGGGCATCTATCCCGAAGGGACGCGTTCTCCGGATGGCCGGTTGTACCGGGCCAAGCTCGGTGTCGCCAAGCTCGCCTTGGAGACCGGCGCACCGGTGATACCGATTGCGATGATCGGTACCGACAAGGTGCAGCCCATCGGCCAGAGCCTGCCGCATCCGGGAAAGGTCGGCATCAAGATCGGCAAGCCGCTGACCTTCGAGCACCTGGGCGGCCAGCCATCGAACCCCGAAACGCTCCGTGCCTGCGCCGACGAAATCCGCAAGGCGATCAATGTCCTCTCAGGCCAGAGCTACGTGGATATCTACGCACCGCGCAAAGCGAAGAAGTAGCAGCGCACCAGTGGCAGTGTTACGGCTCGTTGTTACATTCGTCGCGGTGCTTTGAGCCCACGCCACGTAGAATGGGCAAGGTGAGCGAAGAAAACCGAACCCCATTGCCCGGCTCCTCTGTAGCCGGCCCCGCCACCGATCCGCAACTAGATTTGTGGCGTGAACTGCCAATTGCCCAGCAGCCGACCTGGCGTGAGCACAAGGACTATCAGTCCTCCATCAAGGAATTGGGT
The DNA here is from genome assembly GCF_008370855.1 of Glutamicibacter sp. ZJUTW. Lineage (NCBI taxonomy): Bacteria > Bacillati > Actinomycetota > Actinomycetes > Micrococcales > Micrococcaceae > Glutamicibacter > Glutamicibacter sp. ZJUTW. Next base: position 1,266,187 of record NZ_CP043624.1, read on the forward strand.
TCGCGTCCGCCACTGGTATTTGCCGGCGAAGTCGACGTATTGCGCGAACGCCTGGCCGCGGCGGCCCAAGGCAAGGCCTTCTTGCTGCAGGGCGGCGACTGCGCCGAAACCTTTGCCGACGCGACCGCAGACAAGATCTCATCGCGTGTGCGCACCATCTTGCAGATGGCCGTCGTGCTGACCTATGGCGCCTCGATGCCGGTCATCAAGATGGGGCGCATGGCTGGCCAATTCGCCAAGCCGCGCTCCTCGAATGACGAAACCCGAGATGGTGTAACTTTGCCGGCATTCCGCGGCGACATCGTCAACGGCTTCGATTTCACGCCGGAGTCGCGTGCCCACGATCCAAAGCGCATGGTGCAGGCCTACAACACCTCATCTGCGACGTTGAACCTGATCCGCGCCTTCACCCAGGGCGGATTCGCCGACCTGCGCAGCGTGCACTCTTGGAACAGCGGCTTCATGGCCAATCCGGCGCACTCCGCCTACGAGCAGCTGGCCGGAGAAATCGACTCGGCCATCCGCTTCATGGATGCCTGCGGAGCAGACTTCGAGGCGCTCAAGCGCACCGAGTTCTTCGCTTCCCACGAAGCCTTGCTGCTGGACTACGAGCGTGCGCTGACCCGTACCGACTCCCGCACCGGCCTGCCGTACGCGACCTCGGGCCACTTCCTGTGGATCGGCGAACGCACCCGCCAGCTGGACCACGCCCACGTTGATTTCCTCTCGCGCGTGCGCAACCCAATCGGCGTGAAGCTGGGCCCAACCACGGACCCAGAGGACGTTTTGGCGCTGATCGACAAGCTCGATCCGAACCGCGAGCCGGGCCGACTGACCTTCATCACCCGCATGGGTGCGAAGAACATCCGCGAGAAGCTGCCGAACCTGGTGGAGAAGGTCACTGCATCAGGAGCACAGGTGCTGTGGGTTACCGACCCGATGCACGGCAACACGGTCACCAGCCAGAACGGCTACAAGACCCGCAACTTCGAAGACGTCATGGACGAAGTCCGCGGCTTCTTCGAGGTGCACGACTCGCTGGGCACCTTCCCGGGCGGTCTGCATGTGGAGATGACCGGCGACGATGTTGCTGAGTGCCTCGGCGGCGCGGATCCGATCCGCGAGGAAGACTTCGATTCGCTGTATGAGTCGCTGTGCGACCCGCGGCTGAACCACCGCCAGTCCCTGGAAATGGCCTTCCTGGTCTCCTCGGCACTGCAGAGCCGCAGCCGCAATCGCTAGCAGCTAGAAAAGTAATCCGGTTCCCCAAGCGGGAACCGGATTATTTTTTGTGAACTGGAAGCGCCAACGGCCCTAGAAAGCGTAGATGCTGATCTCGCTGCCGCGCACGGCTTGCTGGTGCAGCGGAGATTGCATGCGCACGGTTTGGCCGAAACCGCCAAAGACATCATGGGTCTTGACGGTAAAACCGGCGGATTCCAGCGTCGTGACGGCTTCTTCCACGCCCATGCCAATCACGGACGGGATCTGGACGTACTCCGGTCCTTGCGAAAGATTTACCGTCACGGTGCTGCCATATGGGACGGTGCCCTGAGCTGGATCCTGGAGTGCGATGAGGTCTTTTTCGACCGTCGAGGAATGGACGGCTTCACCTGCCTCAAGCTCCAGGCCAACCGCCTCAAGCTTCTCCTTGGCCGCCTCCTTGCCAAGGCCGATGACCGAGGGAACGCTGACCGGAGCATGTCCCTTTGAAATGGCAAGGGTGATGATGTTCTTCCTCGGCAATTTCTCGCCGGCGGCCGGGGCGGAACTGATGACTTCGCCCTCCTTGACCGATTCCGAGTAGGCTTCGGTGGTCTTAATGTCCTCGAAGCCGACCTCGGCCAGGGCCGTGGTGGCCTGCTCAAGGGTTTTCCCGGCAACATCCGGAACCGCAAAAAGCTGCGGCCCTTGTGAAACGATCAGGTCGATTCCCTGGAACTTCATGATGTTTTCGCCGGTTCCAGGTTGCGAATCCACCACCCGGCCGATGGCAATCTCATCGTCGTAGGCGGTGCCTATGCGAACGGGAACGCCTTGGCCGTCCATCTGCGCGACTGCCTGGGACTGGAGCATTCCGGTCAATGACGGGATGCGGATAATTGTTCCGGGGCCGCGGCCGAAGAACCATCCTGCGCCGGCCACCAGAGCGACGACGAGGATCCACATCAGCGTGATGACGAACCTCTGCGTTCCGGTGCGCGGCTGCCGCAAACTGTGGGTGGGCACCTGGGCTTCCTTGCGCCACTTCCTTGCGGCTTGCTTCTGCGCACGCTTCTGGCCACGGACCGACAGCGGAGCTTCATCGGCTTCGCCATGTTCTTCGGTTGATTCCAACTCATCGCCACGGGAGTACACCGACGTCGCGGCAATTCCAGGATCCGAGCCGGGATCAGCCGCACGAGGCGGGGCCAAGGTGGCTTGCGCGTCGCGAAGGTCCAGGACCTCGGTGGCATCGGCGGCGGCAATGACCGTCGTACGATCAGGATCGGCTGGAGCATCATCTAGTTCGTAGCCGGTCTCTTGCTGTGCAGCGTTCCGCTCCAGCCACAGCTGTTCACGTTCTTCCTCGCGCTCGCGCTGCATCGCATCAAGGCGCTGCTGCAGCGTCGTAGGCATCTGCGCGAATGCTTGCGGTGCGAGATCTTCGATCCCGCCGAGATCCTCGGCACCGACATCCAATTGCGCATCGCTGAGCGTGGAGCGGATCTGGATGATCTCCTCCAGCAGCAATGAGGCATCCTGCGGACGCTTTTCCGGATCCTTCTCGGTGCACCATCGAACGAGTTCATCGAGATCTTCGGCCAAATCGGGAACCAGGTCCGAGGGCGGGGGCATGGGGGAGTCCAGATGATGTTTCATCAATGCGGCTGCATTGGTTTCGGTATACGGCAATTGCCCCGTCAGCATCTGATAGATCATGATGCCCAGGGCATAGATGTCGCTGCGCGAATCGGCTGGCGAGCCTGAAACCAGTTCAGGAGAAACATGGGATAGCGTTGCCACGAGCGTCGCCGACTGGGTATGGGCGCTCGCGGCACGGGCCAAGCCGAAGTCGGTGACTTTGACTTCACCGGTATCGGAGAGCAGCACGTTGGCCGGTTTCATGTCCCGGTGGATGATGCCCTCGCTGTGCGCGGCGCTGAGACCGCGGCAAATCTGCTCAAGGACACTGAGGGCCTGGCGCGGTGTAAAACGCCCGCGTTCCTCTATGACCTGTTCGAGATTGCGCCCGCGAACATATTCCATCACGAGGTACACCAGATTGTCGCTCACGTTGTGATCTCGGATTGAAACCACATTCGGATGGGTGATATTCGCGGCGATGACAGCTTCAGATTCGAATCGTTCACGAACCGTGGACTCGCTGGCGAAGTTGTCATTCAAGATCTTCACGACAACGGCTCGGTGCAACCGCTTGTCCATGCTGCGGTAGATCCGTGACATGCCACCCAGAGCGAGCAGATGGTCGAGCCGGTAGCGGCCATCCAGCGTCTTGCCCAGGTTCGGGTCGGTCAGGGCCGGGCTCATTTTGCGGACGCACCTGCCTGAACGGTGCGCGCGAAGCGGGCCAGAGTCACTAACGGATCCTTTCGAACATGAATACTACTTTTAATGTACCTAGGTGAGCTGACAATTTGCCGTTTAAACTCGAAATCCGCCAGTGGTGTTGACCGCTGGCGGATTTCGTATAGCGTCTCGGGTTGCGAGAATTACCTCGAGCGCAGCTCAATTAGGAAGCGCGGCGAGCTCGTGCTGCGCGACGCTTCAAGGCACGGCGCTCATCTTCGCTCATGCCGCCCCATACCCCTGCGTCCTGGCCGGACTCAATGGCCCACTGCAGGCAGGTTTCGGTTACTTCACATCGACGGCAGACGCTCTTGGCCTCTTCGATCTGCAACAGGGCCGGACCGGTGTTTCCCACTGGGAAAAACAGTTCCGGGTCCTTTTCCAGACACGCCGCGCGGCTACGCCAATCCATGCTTATTGATGCTCCTTGAAATCTGAGAGGGTCTGAAACGCCAACGGCAATCAACACACAGGCAACAATGACCTAGGAGTGAAATGAATTCCTGGTTGCCTAGTGGTTAACTTCTGGCGTTTCGAAAGGTCGGTGAAGTCCATTCGGGCACTTCGTTTAACCAACCACATAAGGTTTTCATGTAACGCGGAAGTAAACAAGAGTCACGGAAGTGAAAAGTTGCTGAATGCCTGAGGGCTTTCTCACATGGCATTTGGCACCTGGATCCGCTAGTTATCGGTGGTGTGGCGCGAACAACAGCGAAAGTCAATTGTTGCGGTTTGAGTTCCTGTAGAAGGTCAACGAAAATTGTTGATGTGAGCAACGAAAATACAACCTCGTCCCGCCCAACCAGTGTTTTCGTGGTTGCCGCGCTGGTCCTGATTGAAGCACTGGCCACCCTGGCGTACGCCATCAGCTACATGCTGAACCTGGATGCCAATGGAACAGTCAACATGGGTGGGCAGCTATTCATGCTGGCTCTTTGCTTGCTGCTTGCTGTTTGGCACGGCTCGGTTGCCATTAACTTCTTCAAGGGAAAAGCGTTCACTCGTGCTCCGATTATCGTTTGGCAACTATTCCAGCTCATCCTCTCCGTTTCGTTCCTGAGCTCCGACATCCCGATGGTGACGGCCGCGGCGGTCCTGTCCATTGTGATCGCGGGAACTACTGTGGTGATGCTCTTCGCCCCGAAGACGACCGCTTTCCTCGGAGACCGGCCGAATCGCTGAAAGCCCGCCAGATAATTCGTACGGAATGTGAATCACACGAGGGTTGCCTCGTTTAGAGATAATGGCGGCCCAATAATCCTTGAACCCTTGGTCAATCTCCGGGTGGATCGGCGGCCAGTTCATCGGTTGAAGATCCTGCGGATGATGGGCTTCGACAACAATCACCTGGCGATCATCTAGCCCGTTGACGCTCATTCCCAAGTCGTAGGCGATCCTGTTGGACGGTGGAACGAATAGCACGACACCGATCCCTCTGGACTTCAGCGCCTCAATGATCGGGGGCAGGCGCGAATCACTAGTGGTTTCCAAGTAGACGCAGAGCAATTCCTGCCGGTCCCCGGATGAGGCGTCATCGAGAGCCCGGACGAACCGATCCAAGCCCGACAAGCCGCAAATATGCATGGCGTTCCAGCGCCCAGCGAGCACATCGCTCAACTGCCCGCGCTGTAGCGTATCGGGACAGAGCACAATGGCTAGTTGCCCTGCTGGTCGAGGCACGGCTTCACCATCAAAGGGCGAGAATCCCAGAAAAGTTTCCGGGCGCAGCGCAGATCCTGCAAAGATCTCTCTGGCCGTTGGCCGGACCGGCCAGGCGCTATCGGCGACGCCAGCCGAATGTGCGTGGGTGAGTTGGAAGACTTGCGGCGGTTGCCCGGAACTTAGTTTGACTCCGCGGCCAGGCAGCGGAGAACAGGCCGGAATCTTGGGCCAGATCATCTTCAACGACTCGGTGGCGTTGAATGGGAAAAACCATTGCTCGGTGCAAAGACCAGTGGACTTCATGGCATTCTGGTCCCGGTCGACTGAACAAAGAACCATTGGCGATTCAGGCCCGCCGAAGCGCAATAGCGTACCGAGTGCTTCATCCAAGCGTTGAAAATGCTGGGGGTGGATGTTGGACTGCAACTGGGTGAGTGAATGTACAAGAATGATCAATGCCGGATCCTTCGGCATGGATTCCACGAAGTCGACAGCTTCGAAGAAGTCGTAGGGATCTTCACCGGTGACAACTTTGAGGTTCTTGGCGGCATCAGGAACTGGTGATGGACCGAAGCACAATATTTTTCTTGTCGAATCGGCAAGGGAAGCAAATAGCGTGCGTGCACCGGCTTCAGGCAGGCCGCAGATCAACGTTGATCGTGAACGGGCAGGGTCGAGGACCAGCGGCTCGAGCCGGGCCAGATGCAGGTTATCTGCAATACCGCAGCAGATAGCCCCGCGCTCCTTCCCCTCCCAAGTCGGCGGCGAAGGCCATGGTTCTGATGGCAATGGCAACGCCGGGGCAAAACCGGATGCCGGCAGCTCCGTACCTGACCATCGTGAAGAAAGCTCGGAGGCATGGTCGCGCAATGGATCTCCGGTTGCTGATGCAACGCTCTTCTCGAATTGGCACAGGGGAAGCAAGGTGAGATCTTGGCGATTCCGCTCGAATAATTCGCCGTGCAGAGGTGGCTCGATGGCCAGATGGAATTGCAGGCACCGAGTTGGCTTGGAAGCACTCTTGATGATCGCCTGGCCAGGGAAGAGGAATTTGGATGCTTGGACGGAGCCAACCAGTTCGATCGATTCGCCTGGGTCGTTGACCCTCAAGGCGATTGTCGTGTTCAAGTTCGCCTTGGTTTGCCCGGTCAAGGCGCCAGCCGGTCGTTGCGTACTGAGAATCAGGTGGATACCGAGAGCCCGGCCTACCGCAGCCAAGCGATCAATTCTGGCGCTGGCTTGAGGCAGGGTTTCGATGAAGACGCGGAATTCGTCAATGACGACTACCAAGCGAGGCAGGACTGGGCCTGGTTCAGCGAGATCTTGATATTCGGCAATGTCGCTGCAACCGTGATCCGCCAAAAGCTCTTCGCGCCGATGCACTTCATGCTCCAATTGCTCTAACGTACGCTGAGCCGCGGCTTCATCAAGGTCACTTGCGAAGAGCTGGACGTGGGGCAAGCCTGCATAAACACCGAGCCCAGCTCCACCCTTGAAATCAATGAGCACGAGAGCGAGCTGAGCCGGCGAATAGTTGCAGGAAAAATCTGCGATGATGCGCCGGAGCGCTTCTGACTTGCCCGAGCCGGTCGTGCCGCATACCAGTACGTGCGGACCGTCCTCGTGAAGGTCGAGGAACACGTCCTCTTGCTGGTCATCCAGACCCAGAAGCGCGCGTAGGCACCGGGAGCCAGATGGCCTTGAGTCTGGATTCTCTGTTGCTGCTTTCTTAGGCAGCTGCACATATTGCTGCACCATCTTGTCGAACCGAGCGAGGCTCAGCGTGCCCAGGCTCTGAAGAACTAGCCGTTCGTCGGGCAAATGCGCACAGACGGGGCTTGGAACAATCCAATTCTCCACAGACTCGGACAGTACCGGCGAAATGCCCAGCACCAGTGTGCCGGATATGGGCTGCGGTGATTGGGCAGTGACGTACAGCGTGGCCAGACCGGCTTCCTCTTTCCTGAGGAAGCTCGATTCATCGGAATCGGACAGATGGGACATGCAGACGTTGTTCATCAAGAGCAATGACGCAGGAAGACAGCGAATACTGGGATCGATCACCAGCCGTAGCTGGCCGGCATGTATAGCCGGGAGGTAACGCGCAAGAACTGCGGCGAGAATCGATCCCGCACTTTGCCCTTGCACAGTCTTCAATTGCCAGACTCCCGGGGTGCTTGGGAAGAACACCGGGCCAAACCAGGGCGCATCCGTCTTCGTCTTTCTGAGGCCTCGAAATATCTTGCGCACGCCCGTGGGAGAAGGACGAGAGAATTCTTGGGGAGACCACAGGCCCTCGCCCCAAACCAAGGGTGGTATCCGATTACAGGACAGGCCCAAAGACGAAGCATCCAGTCCAGCTACGAACGCTTCGCCAAGGTCCGGGGAGTATCTCGTTCTTGCGGCGATCGCGGACGCCCGCTGATCTTGCATTTCGCTTTTCCACCGACGCCGTTCCACCACCAGCTGACCCGCAGGTACCAGCCCCATCAGGGCAGAAACGCCGCTCAAGACCAGGAAGAGCATTGAACCGGTAACCACGGCAAGCAAGACGCCGGAAATGATCGGAACAAATGCGGCTAAGGCCAATGCAATCAATCGGGACAGTTCGGGCTTTGAAGGTGCCTGGATTTCCAACTGTTCGGAGGAGACCAGATGACCGGAGTCGGCAACTAATGGATCGCCTACGGCGAATTCGGTGTTGCCTAGCCGGAAGCGTGATCCCTGCTCCAGCTCGACGGACTGGCGGTGGCTTCCATCTGGCATGGCAATTTCTTGCTCGGCACACGCGTGCAGGTGCAAGCCCTGTGCTGTCACGATGACCTTCGCATGATTCCTGGAAACCAGCGGATCTTCCAACCAGAGCGGGGCAGTTCGGCCGATGGCATGCTCTCCCTTCGTGAGCGGAATCCAGGCACCAGCGTCGGGGCCGCGAAGCACTAGCAGCTTGAGGCGCGAAGCAGCGGTGCCTGAGACGAGAGCGGGCTGGGGCAGTTCATGGAGCACGAGGCGATCGGCAGCAGACAGAGTCTCCAATTCTTCTATCCGCGTTGCTCCCGCAAACCATCGATGGTCCGGGAAGTTCCGCTGCAGGAGCGCGGCGAGCTGCTCGCCCGAGATTCGCCCGGACATGACAAGTTCGAATTGTCTCGGATGCTGGAATTTTCGGGAAACCAGAAGCAATTCATAGCGGACCATGAGCCCTCCTGAAAGTGATGGAAAGTAGCCTTTCCCATCAAAACCAGCAATTTGGTCGGCATCGGGAAATATAAATCCCATTGTGGAGAAAGAATTAAGAACTATCCACAACTGCAGCAACCTCTTGAAAGCGGTCTCCGCTGCAGATAGCATCCCTTGTCATACGAATAGGTATGCTGCACCGACGACGCGCTCGCCGATGGTCCCCGACTTCGGGATCCTCCAACAGGAAAGCCAAAGGAGCCAGTGGTGGATGCGCTGTCCATTGTCGAAGACGAAGTACGTGAGCTGGTCCGGCGTCGCGGATTGGACCCAGCCAAGCAGCCAGCGATGATCCGGGCCTTAATCGATGAAGTCATCCGAGACTACGACGAACGCGCATTGCTTGGAGCTGTGCCTTCACTTGGATCGCTAGAGGCCGCCCAACGTTCAGTTTTCGACAACGTGTCCGGTTTTGGACCATTGCAACCCCTGCTGGATGATCCTTCTGTCGAGGAAATTTGGGTCAATTCACCGCATCAAATTTTTTGCGCAAGGGGCGGCCAAAGCGAACTGACCCACATCCGCATGGAAGCGGCCGAAATTGCAGCCCTGGTAGAACGGATGCTCAAGTCCTCTGGCAGGCGCCTGGATCTTTCCCAACCATTCGTCGACTGCCAGTTGCCCGACGGATCTCGTCTGCACGTCGTGATTCCGGATATCACCCACGAGCATTGGGCCATCAACATTCGCAAGTTCATAGCACGCGCAGGAAAGCTCGAAGACCTGGTCGAGCTCGGATCATTGAGCGAACAAGCGGCGAGATTCCTTTCCACCGCCATCGGCGCAGGTCTTAATGTCATCGTGACTGGCCCTACCCAGGCCGGAAAAACCACAATGCTCAACTGCCTGGCATCAGCGATCGGCCCCAGGGAACGAATCATCACCATCGAGGAAATTTTCGAGCTCAATCTCTCGCTACGGGATGTCGTTGCGATGCAAACACGTCTCGCCAATCTTGAAGGAACTGGCGAAATCACCATGCGCCGATTGGTCAAGGAAGCTCTGCGCATGCGCCCTGAACGCATCATTGTCGGCGAGGTTCGCGAGGCAGAGTCCTTGGATATGCTGATTGCGTTGAACTCGGGAATCGCGGGGCTGTGCACCTTGCATGCGAATTCTGCCCGTGACGCGATCACGAAAATTTGCACCTTGCCTCTGCTTGCCGGACCGAACATCACCAGCGACTTCACCATCAAGACGGTAGCCGCATGCATTGACCTAGTTGTCCATTGCGTACGAAGCCCCCAGGGCCATCGCTACGTCAACGAAATTCTCAGTGTGCGCAATCGCGTGGAGGAGGGGCAAATTGAGTCCTCGACGCTTTTCGAACGGCAGGCCGATCGCCTGCAACCGGCCAGGGGTGCTGATTGGTCGCATGAAAAGTTCGATGTAGCTGGCATCAATATTGCCGAACTGATGGCGGTGTAGCGGTGGTTGCTTTCTTTGCTCTCCTCGGCGGGCTGGGCATTGCCCTCATGGTTGACTGGTTGCTGTTTGCCCCGTGGGAGAAATCGCCTAAACGCAGCTCGGCGATCAAGAACGCATTGCTCCATGCGGGCATGAGCAATCTGGCGCCGGCAAAATTCATCGCAATTTGCGCGGTCTGCGGGCTGACTTTCGCGTTGGTGACCTTGGGACTCACCGCTTCGTGGCTCTTCGCCGTCGTGTTTTGCCTCTTTGGGTCATTTGCACCATGGGTTTATCTGCGCCATCAGGCAGCTAAACGCCACGCGGCGTTGCAAGAGCAATGGCCCGAAGTGGTTGACCACTTGCGAAGCGCCATCCGGGCAGGTCTCTCGCTTCCTGAAGCCTTGAGCCAGTTGGCAGTTGTGGGACCGGACGTATTGCGGCCTCTATTCCGGGACTTCGCCTTGGACTATCGAGCCACCGCGAACTTCTCTGTGGCACTGGACCAGCTGGGCGAACGATTGGCAGACCCGGTAGCTGACAAAATTCTCACGACATTGCGCATCACCCGTGAGGTCGGAGGCACCGACTTGGGCCATACGCTCACAACGTTGTCGGCGTTCCTGCGAGATGACGTGAGAACACGAGGAGAACTCGCGGCCAGGCAATCATGGATTGTTTCAGCAGCACGTCTGGCCGTTGCGGCGCCGTGGATCTTGCTGCTGGTCCTGGGCACCCAGGAAGCTGCGAAAGATGCGTATATGACATTCGGGGGAGTGATCGTGCTCGGCCTCGGCGTGGTGGTTTCGTTCGTCTGCTATCGAATCATGCTCCGGCTCGGTACCTTGCCGGTAGAAGAACGAGTGCTGGCATGAGCAGCTATACGTCATGGGCGGCGCTTTGCGGTTTGGGACTTGGTCTGGGTCTATGGCTGGTCTTCGTGAACCTGCCGGGCTGGCGCAGAATGGCCTTCGCTGATCGTATTGCGCCGCACGTCCGTGTTGGCGTTCGAAGCTCGCGCATGCTTGAAGACTCCTGGCACTCGGACTCCGGGCACTCGGCTTTGGGCCAGCTAGCTGCCCCCATGCTGCAACAAATCAAGAAGCTGGCTAGCTTGCACAGTCCTTCTGCCGGTACGCTCCGGAAGCGCCTGAACGCTGCAGGATTGGACATGAGCCTCGTTGACTATCGGTCCCAGGAAATCGTTTATGCTTTGGCTGGTTTGGTAGCAGGTTCTGCATTCATGGCTCTTGCTGCCGTCCAGTATCACGTTTCTTTGTTCTTGTCAGTGCTGGTTGTCATTGGTTTCGGAATTTCGGGCTACGCCTTGCGTGGTTGGTGGCTTGGCGAACAGATCCACCGGCGGTCTAGAAAAATACTGACTCAATTCCCCACCGTGGCCGAGGTGCTGGCGCTAACTGTCGGCGCGGGCGAATCCACAACGGGAGCAATCGAGAGAATCTCGCGAATCTGCCATGGAGTGATCGGCGAGGAATTAACGAAGACCTTGAACGACATTCACGCAGGTACGCCGATGGTCCAAGCTATGCAGAATATGTCTGACCGGATGCAAGTCGGGGCGATGACGCGCTTTGTCGATGCGATCGTTGTTGCCACAGAGCGGGGCACGCCCTTGGCACAGGTGCTCAGAGACCAGGCGCAGGATGTTCGCGATGCGTCGAAACGCGAACTGATGGAAGTTGCCGGAAAACGTGAAATTTCCATGCTCATCCCGGTGGTATTCGGCATTCTGCCGCTCACGATCGTTTTTGCCGTATTCCCCGGCCTAGCGTTATTGGAGATGAGCTACTGAACGGTGCATAGAAAATCTTGAACCTCTCACTTTGAATTCTTTTAGCACATTGGAAGGGCTGTCATGAACCACGTACAACAAATGATGCTCAAACTGGCAATGCAGATCATCGCGGCCGGTGAACTACTCATTCATAAGCTTTTTCCGAAACTCAGGGATAGCAGAGGCGACGTTCCGGGGTGGGTCATGATCACGCTCATGTCTGCTTTGCTGGTCGCCGCGTTGCTGGCCATCGCAGGACCTAGGCTGCAGGACCTGTTCAACCAGGCAATCGATCGAGTTTCCGGATTGGGATAACCGCGCATGAGCTTTGGTGCGCGGTCATCCGGAATTCTGCGCTCCGTGGAGCCCACGCGCAGCGAGCGCGGGTCTGCGGTAGCGGAATTTGTCATGGTGACAACGTTGCTTGTGGTGATCGCAATGACGCTTGTCCAACTCGCGCTGGTTCTGCATGTGCGAAATACGCTGATTGACGCGGCTTCCAACGGCGCCCACTACGGTGCACTGGCCAATCGTTCAGCGGCCGATGCCCAAGGCAGGACCCGGAGATTGATCACCGAAAGCTTGCATGGTGGATTCGCCCGTGACATTGCCGTGAGCACCACTCCAGTAGGGGACAGCCAGTTGGTTACCGTATCGGTCAGCACCCGAGTGCCATTGATCGGGCTCTTGCCCAATGGGTGGGACTTGCACGTGGAAGGAGAAGCAGTGCGTTATGGGTAGGGCCAAGAATCTGGCTACCGCCATGCATCGCAGAATTCGGAATGAAGATCGTGGAAGTGCGGTAGTGGAATTCGTTTTTGCTTCAACCGTCTTGCTGATTCCCCTGGTGTACTTGATACTGGCCGCCGGCCAGCTTCAAGGAGGCAGCTATGCCGTGGTTGGTGCTGCCGATCATGCCGCCAAGGTCTTTGCCGCCGCCGAAGACCCTGTGCAGGCGAGGAACGATGCACACGCTGTTGTGCGAAGAACCATGCACAATTTTGGGTATCGCAACGCCCGCACTTCAATTCGTTGCGAAATGGAATGCTTGAGCCCGGGCAGTGTCGTCACCGTGACTGTAGCCTTGGATGTCCCGCTGCCTTTCGTATCCGAATGGGTCGAGGCGTCCGCATTCACCGTGGATTCCTCCGCGTCGCAAAGGACTGATCGATTTGGCTAGGCCGCAGCGTGCCGTCCGGAATCTGCGGAATGAGGATGGGCAATCCTTGGTGCTGGCAATCGGCCTGTGCGCCATCACATTGCTGACCATTTCCGTGGTGCTGGCAGCCAGCGCCGTCAATCTCAAAGCGCGTCAGCTGTTGTCAATTGCCGACGGAGCGGTCGTGGCTGCCGTAGACGAATTCGAGTTCGTTGCGGACAACGGCAACCCAAGGATCCAGCTCGACCAGCAACGCGTGCAGCAAGCAGTGCAGCAGTACCTGTCAGACGTTGGTGCGGCCGGCCGGGTGGAGAATCTGCGAATCGGCCGGGTCCAGATCATGCCCGATGGCCAAGGCGCGAATCTCCAGTTGAGCGGTTCGGTGCAACCGCCGATAGTAGGGTGGCTAGTTCCCGGTGGAGTGCCGATATCAGTCGAATCATCCGCTCGAACCGTATTGAGCAGGTAATCACCACGTTGGCCGCCGGACTCAATGATCAGAAGCCAAATGACGTAGTCTTAGAAGACCATGGCAAAAACTGACTTCTCCGCTGAAATCCGCTCACTGCGTTCTACATTCTCCGCAATTGAAGACGTGAGCGATGTCGAGCAGATCAAAGCTGACATCGCAGTCCTCTCGGAAGAAGCGGGCGCTCCCAACCTCTGGGATGATCCGGCCGCTGCTCAAATCGTCACCAGCAAGCTATCCCATCGCCAATCCGAGCTGGAACGGCTGACTCGGCTGCAGACGCGAATCGATGATTTGGAAGTCCTGGTTGAGCTTGCCGAGCTCGAAGAAGACGACGATACGCTGGATGAAGCTGACAAGGAGCTCACCAGCATCCAGAAGGCCCTCGCTGAACTCGAGATAGTCACCCTCCTCAACGGCGAATTCGATGCCCGAGGTGCGGTTGTCACGATTCGCTCCGGTGCCGGCGGTGTTGATGCCGCGGACTTCGCGGAGATGCTCCTGCGCATGTACCTGCGTTGGGCTGAACGCCGTGGATACAAGGCCACTGTCATGGACACTTCGTACGCCGAAGAAGCCGGCCTCAAATCGGCAACCTTTGAAATTGATGCCCCGTATGCCTTCGGCACGCTCTCCGTAGAAGCCGGTACCCACCGCCTGGTGCGCATCTCGCCATTCGATAATCAGGGTCGTCGCCAGACATCGTTTGCGGCCGTGGAAGTTGTGCCGCTGATTGAGCAGACCGACACTATCGAAATCCCGGAATCTGAAATCCGCGTGGACGTGTTCCGCTCCTCGGGGCCTGGCGGCCAGAGCGTCAACACCACCGACTCCGCGGTACGCATGACGCATATTCCTACCGGCGTCGTCGTCTCGATGCAGAACGAGAAATCGCAGATCCAGAACCGTGCCGCCGCGCTTCGAGTTCTGCAGTCGCGCTTGCTGCTCTTGAAGAAGGAGCAGGAGGACGCGCAGAAGAAGGAACTCGCCGGCGATGTGAAGGCATCTTGGGGTGACCAAATGCGCTCCTACGTGCTCAACCCGTATCAAATGGTCAAGGACCTGCGAACCGAACATGAAGTGGGCAACACCCAGGCGGTGCTTGACGGTGAAATCGACGATTTCATCGATGCAGGCATCCGCTGGCGTGCAGGACAACGCCGACCAAGCAAGTAGGCGGTCTCGCTGACACTGACCGCGGTGGACGCTTCTGTCATGCAGGGTGTAAGCATCATCACCGTTGCGGATCCTGCTGCGCCAATTACAGCTAGTCATGCCGAAGCTGCGCACTTCGCGTTAGCTGGACGTACGGCATGAATCTTGCAACACGCCTTATATTTCGGCTGGTTCGCAACCTTGCACCGATAGTGTTTGGAAGACTGGCGCATCAATAGACGTTTGATCTCGAGATTGGTGTTCGTGGGTCGCGCCCCGACGAAGACTAGCGATTGAAGACATGATTAAATTCGAAAACGTCTCGATGGTTTACGAGCCGAAGCAGCAGAATGCGGCTTTGGACGAGGTAAGCATCGAGATAGACCGTGGCGAATTCGCCTTCCTGGTTGGTGAATCCGGTTCGGGTAAGTCGACCTTCCTCAGCTTGGTGCTGCGCGAAAAGCGCTCCACCGACGGATCCGTCTACGTGGCCGGACAGAACCTCAACCGCATACCGAGCCGTCGTGTGCCCAAGCTGCGCCGCGACATTGGATTCGTTTTCCAGGACTTCCGCCTCTTGCGTGAGCGTACGGTCTTCGACAACGTCGCGTTCGCCATGGAAGTCATCGGTGCCTCCCGTGCCCAGATCCGCGAGCGAGTGCCGGACGCATTGAAAATGGTCGGCCTCGAAGACAAAGCACGCCGCAAGCCAACCGAGCTTTCCGGTGGCGAGCAGCAACGCGTTGGCATTGCCCGCGCCATTGTGAACAGGCCGTCGATCCTGCTGGCCGATGAGCCTACTGGCAACCTTGACCGCAAGAACAGCATCGAAGTGATGAACGTGCTCAATCGCATCAACCAGAACGGCACGACCGTCCTGATGGCTACGCACGCGCACGAGCTGGTGAGCGAATACCGCCACCGCGTTATTGAACTGAAACGCGGACGAGTCATCCGCGATGAAATTGATGGCCAGTACACGCCGATGACCACTGTGGTGAACCAGGACGGCTCGCGTGAACTGCTCGTCGGCGATTCGGCCGTGGAATACGACGAAGAATCGCAGGTTGCCGAGGATAAGAAAGACGAGGACCAGTGAGACTAGGATTTATTCTCCGCGAAGCGGCGAAGGGCCTGCGGCAAAACGTCGTCATGGTTGTTTCCGTGGTGCTGGTGACCTTCGTATCGTTGACCTTCGTTGGCGCTTCGGTATTGCTTCAGCTCCAGATCAACCAGATGAAGGGCTACTGGTACGACCGCATGGAAGTCGCGGTGTACCTCTGCGATGACACGAGCACCTCACCGAACTGTGCCGGCAGTGCGGTCACCGAGGAACAGCGGCAGGACATCGAGGAGATGCTCAAGTCCGAGCAGCTCGCCCCATACATCAAGGAATTCGCCTACGAATCCAAGGAACAGGCGTACGAGAACTTCCTTGACCAATACGAGAACTCCGCGTTGGTCGACCAGGTCACTGCAGAACAACTTCCCGAATCCTTCCGCGTCGCACTCGTTGATCCGGAAAAGTATCCGGTGATCAACGAAGCGTTCTCCACCGTTGACGGCGTTGACTCGGTAATCGACCAACGCGAACTGCTTGAAAAGGTATTCCAGTTGGTGCGCGTGGCTTCCGCTGCCGCCGCCGTCGTGGCAATCGTGATGATTGTTTGCGCGGTGCTGCTCACCGGGACGACCATTCAGCTCTCGGCCATGCACCGGCGGCTCGAAACAACCATCATGCGGCTGGTCGGCGCTTCGAAAGCAACGATTCAATTGCCATTCATCATCGAAGGCGTGATCGCGTCGCTGATTGGCGGCCTGCTGGCTTCGGGCACCCTGTGGTTGCTGCTGAAGTTCCTGGTTGAGGACAAGTTGGCCAACGAAAACGTCGGTGTAGCGTTCATCTCTACCACCGAAATATGGCTAGTTGCTCCGATACTCTTGATTATTGGTATCGTTTTGGCCACAATTTCATCAGTGGTAACGTTGAAGCGTTACCTGAAGGTTTAGCCGAAACGTTATCTAGGCTTGAACTGAAGTACGCAATTTCTTAAAGGAGCTTTATGCTGTCGAACGCCGTGCGACGTAAATTCTTACGCGCCTCTATCGGTGGAGCTATGGCTCTTGCGCTCACTCTGCCAGCAGGCCTTGTGGTCGCTGACGAGCTGGACGACAAGAAAGCTCAGGTCGAGAAGAACATAGAAAACCTCGAGACCGACATGGAATTCCTGGATGCCGACATCCAGGAAACCGACAAGAAATTGCGTGACCAGCAGGCGCAGGTACCCATTGCCCAGCAGGCATTGGCTGACGCGCAAAGCCGCGTAGCCAATGCCCAGGCCACCCTCTCCGATCTGAACAACCGCTTGATCAGCGCGCAGGCGACTCGTGATGAAGTGGCCCAGCAGATCGAAGAAAACGCTGCGAAGCTGTCCGAAGCGGAGGACGCGATGGCGCAGATCGCCGCGGAAGCCTATAAGCGCGGCGGTGTCTCGGGCGGGCTGGACATGATCCTCAACATGGATTCGGCAACCAAGATGGCCGACGGCCTGGACATGGCCAATCGTGCCATGGAATCCCAGAATGCCGCATACAACGATTTGGCCCAGGAACAGGCCAATAACGAAAGCAACAAGCTTCGCCTGGTTGCCGTGGAGAAGGAAATCTCCTCGTTGAAAGCCCAGGCAGAGGAAGCTTTGGCGCAGGAGCAGGCAGCGCGAGATGCTGCGCAGAACGCCAAGAACGAGCTGGATGCACTGGTAGCCAGCACCGAAGCGCTCAGTGCCGAACTCGAAGCGCAGAAGCCGCGCATCCAGGCGAAGCTGGAATCGCAGCAGAAGGAATACGCTGCGGTCAATCAGCAGATCAAGGAACGCCAGGAGCGCCTGATCCGGGAAGCCGCCGAGCGCAAGCGCAAGGCAGAAGAAAAGGCGCGTCGCGAAGCAGCGGCCGAGCGAAAGCGCATCGCTGAGGAAAAGGCCGCCTACGAGGCTGAGCAGGAGCGCAAGGCTGCCGAAGCCCGAGCGGAGAAAAGAACCTACAAGAAGAAGCCCTACGTTGCACCGAAATCCCAGCCGAAGTCTTCGGACTACGCCGAGCCAAGCAGCTGGGGATTGATTAAGCCGACCACCAGCAACCGTTTGACCTCGACCTTCGGATGGCGCCCAACGCCAGCCGGAACCATCGATTACGGTGGCCGCGGCGGCTATGTGCACGCGGGTATCGACTGGGGCTTCGGCGGCCAGTGCGGCTCGCCCATCACGGCGGCAGCATCCGGCGAAGTCTGGATGGCCGGGTGGGGTGGATCCTCGGGCAACAAGGTCACCATTTCGCATGGAGTCATCAAGGGCAAGGCCCTGGCCACCAACTACCACCATATGTCCCGCATCGCGGTCAGTGTCGGCCAGCATGTGAAGCAGGGCCAGATCATCGGCTACGTTGGCACCACCGGCAATTCGACTGGCTGCCATCTGCACTTCGAAACGATCATCAATGGATCACATGTGAACCCATTGGGACTTCTCTAGCGCTAGACTTGTAGTCTGTGCGCGGGAATCCGCCCGCGACATGCAAGGAGTAACGTGGCTAAGAAGAACCAAGAAGATCGAGTCATCGCGAGCAACCGCAAGGCGCGCCACGATTTTGAAATCCTCGACACCTTCGAAGCTGGCATGGTGCTCACCGGTACCGAAGTGAAGTCGCTGCGCGAAGGCAAAGCTTCGCTCGTTGATGGTTTCGGCCAGTTCTACCGCGGTGAGCTGTACATCGAGAATGTCTACATTCCCGAGTACCTCAACGGATCGTGGACCAATCATGCGGCTCGTCGTCGGCGAAAGCTCTTGCTGCACCGCCAGGAACTGCTCAAGATCGAGCGCAAGATCGGCGAAGCCGGCCTGACTGTCGTACCGCTGAGCTTGTACTTCAAATCGGGTCGGGCGAAGCTGGAAATCGGTGTCGCCCGCGGTAAGCGCGAGTACGACAAGCGGCAGGCCCTGCGCGAAAAGCAGGATAACCGCGAAGCATTACGTGCCATGCGCGAACGCAACCGCGGCAACGCGTAAGCAGAGGTTGTGGCGCATTTCGCATTGGGGCAACCCGGCGTGATGCGCTATGATTGATGAACACGCCCTAGGGTGTGGTTGCATCCGGGAAACCGGGACTGACAACAAAATACGGGGATGATCGGTTTCGACGGTGTGAGTCGCGACAGATGAAGCGGGCCGAGGACGCAAAGTTATCTCGTAAACGCTCTTTGCAAACCAATAAGTGCCGAATCAAAGCGCACTGACTTCGCTCTCGCTGCCTAAGCAGCCAGACAGTCCGTTAGCCAGGGGACGCTATCGCCCCTGTTCCTAACGTCATTTAGATAGCCAATGTATTCAGCAGTTGTTGCCGCTGCTGAGTACACATTCAGGCAACTGTGCCCGGATCAACCACTTGTTTGCGTGATGGTTGGGGCAGAGAAAATCCACAGCAAACTGCGCCCGGAGAAGACCTGGCAACACCACATCGGACGGGAGTTCAATTCTCCCCATCTCCACAATTTCCGGCTCCGGATCCAAGCCCGCAAGCTTGGATCCGGAGCTTTTTGTTTGCCTTGAAGTCAGCCGCCGCATCGCGAGCCTGTTCGCGGGATGGAGAATTTGCACATAGACTTGAGATGAAAGTCGAAGGCTTTGAAATGCCGCGTGCAGAAACGGAGTGAGATTGAAGTCGATGGGTAAAAAAAGTTCCCAGCGGGTATCGCCTTTCCTCTCAGCAACCTATGCCGCAGTGGCTTTCCTCTTGGAAGTCGGGCTGCTGTTCGCGGCGGCACTCGCAGCTATCGCCTTCATCCCCTGGCCGACCATTCCAGCAATACTCGTCGTGGTCATTCCGCTGCTGATCCTGTGGTCGATCTTCTTCTCACCGAAGGCAGTCATCAAGCTGCGGCTGCGGACGCGCCTGCTCTTGATCCATATCATCTACCTCATCGGCGCCTACGTGCTTTGGCTGAGCGTCGACCATTCCTTCTATGACCAGTCCCAGATCTGGGCGATTGCGATGCTCTCGTTGACCGGTATCAGCGCCATCCTGGTGCTCGCTACCGGCGGCTACGTGGTCCCGCACGACCGGACCAAGAAACCGGAGAAGCCGCTTCCGAACCGAGCACGAACCGGCGCCCCCAAGGGACGCCGCGCAGCACGCTAGAAACTCAAGAAAAAAACCAAGCCGCAAGGCTTGGCTTTTTTCTTGGGCTAAAACATCCCTGCGACCTGGAAACCGAGCCACGCGGCCAGCACCGCACCCACCAAGGTGCCCACGGCATTGGCAAAGCTGGCCGCGATGCGGCCTGACTGGAGCAGCCGGACAGTTTCGAAGCTGGCAGTGGAAAACGTCGTGTAGCCACCAAGCAGTCCGGTGCCCACGGCCGCCAACCATTGGGCCGAGAACAGCTGCTGGGCCGCCAAGCCGGTCACCGCTCCCAGCGCGAAGGAACCAGAGAGGTTGACCAGGATCGTTCCCCACGGCAGCGGGGCAGCCAGCCACCGCCTGATGAAGGCATCAAGCACGTAGCGCAGGCAGGCGCCGAGGCCGCCGCAGAGCGCAATAACAATAAACAGCCCGGGGGAGAGCACTAGCGGCGACCTCCCTGTTTGCGCACGGCGCTCCTCGCGGCGACGGCAATGCCGCACCAGGTGGCCAGAGCCCCGCAGAGCACCGTGAGCAATCCATAGACTGCGGCCGGTAACGCTGCACCCGAGGCGTACAGCAGCATGCTGTCGGTGGCCAGCGCACTGTAGGTGGTGAAGCCGCCCAGGAAACCGGTGCCGAGCAGCAGGCGCAGCCGGCGGCGCCTGCCCTCGTCGCGGCCGCCGCGCGACAGCGCCTCCAGCAGTAAGCCCAGCAGGAAGGCTCCGAGCATGTTGACGAGGAAAATCGCGACCGGGATATCTCCGACGGCAGTCAGCAGCATGCCCAGCGCCTGCCGGCAGGCGGTTCCGGCCGTGCCGCCGAGGAACACCAGCAGCAGGAAGCCCGGGTTGAGCTGGGAACGCCGTGCAGTGCCCGGGCCAAGGGGTGTTGGCGGGCGGGTCATGGACGTTGATCCTGTTCTGCGCTCTCGGCGGGGCGGGCAGGGACCAGCAGCACCGGGTGGTGGTGGCGATGCGCCAGCTGCACCGCGACTGAGCCGTTGAGCAGCTCGTGGATGATGCTGGCCAGGGAACGCTGGCGGACACCGAGCACAATCAGCACCGCATCATGGCGCACTGCCAGCCATGCCAGCTGCTGCGCGGGCCCACCGGCGGTGGCATGCACCTGCCAGTCAAGCCCGGTGCCGTCGAGCTGGGCGTGGAGCTGGAGCAGCAGTTCCTCGGGGAAGCGCGCGATGGCTTCCTCCCCGGATTCGGGATCCAGCGGTGCGCTGCGGATGGTGCCATCGGGCAGTTCTTCGATCAGGTAGCCGGCGGCATTCACATGCACGCACAGCAGCCGGGTGCCCAGCGCACCGGACAGATCCGCGGCCGTGGCCAGCACATGGGGTTCGAGCCGGTCAGGAACGCCGAGGATGATCGGTCGCTGCTCCATCCGGCCTCCCCAGGCGTTCAGGCGCTCAGGTCCGCGCCGCTGTTGTTCATTCTCGCATAGCCGGCCAGAAGCTAGCTCGGTGTTTCATGAAGATCCGCGCAATTATCCGTCGTTAAAGACGAAAGGGTGATCTGAACTGAGAAAGTAAAGGTGTGGAAGCCAAAATTCCATGAGTTCAATGATCGCTCTGTCAGTGCACAATATTACCGGTCTTTACCCGCAGCTCCCAACCGCGACCACATCCCAAAATCTAGTGTCCCACGCAGGGCTGGTACGTTGACCGGACCGCTCAACAGCCTCGGGTTCTGACAACTGGCCGAGGACCGGCTCGGGCAGTTTGTCCCCGCCATCGCGACCCACCGACCATGAAAAATGGTCAGCGACCTGGTCCTGATCCGCGACGAGAGCGGGGCACATCACCGATACCGACCAATAACGCACTACCTCAGGTGTGTTCGAGCTGGTGGCTTCCGAGGCGACGTTCAGCCGTTTCTTCACCCGGATCACCGAGCTTTCTGGCGCGTTCGACTACGGCTTCGCCACCATGCGCCATTACACGGAGAACCGCACCCGGGCCCATGTGTTCCTTGGCATGCTCACCGGACGCCTGACCTGGCACCTGCGCACCGCCGTGGCCGAACTGCCGTACAACGATGAAGACAAGCCCGTGTGCGTTGTCGGGGTCGGGGAGAGCTGCAAGCTGCTGGCCATGCCGACCGCCACCCGGCACCGAGTCATGGAACTGATCGCAGACCAATTGGACCAGTGGAATAGCGCGGGCGTAGGCAGACACGGGAAAGGGGAAACGATTGGATCCACGTGATTCCGTGGAGCCAGCGATTTCGCTAACTTAACTTCAGATTCAGAGGAGACCGACAGAGAGACCAAACAATTACCCTACGAGCAATACTGACAGAACTGCATCAAGATTCATTGCTTGACAAACAAGCTAGCTAGGATCTGATGGAAAATACCATCAGATCCTAGCTAACTTAGGAATTCGAATTACGACCAGTCATGCTGGGCAAAAAGAGTGTCAATAACTTCTTTCTTCTGTTCGAAAGTCAGGTCCTGGCCACTCATGTCAAGCACGATGTTCTTCCACCTTCGACCTTCATCTCCCAGGTAGGTAGCGTACTGCTCTGCAGCACCCTGAGAATCAAACCGGAGGAAATTTCCACTTGAAGTGGACCAACCTTCGACACATAAGTCATTGGCGCACAACTCTTGCGTTTTCTCCTGAGGGTCGAGAGTAGTACTCGTTGATAGGGTGTCGCGCAGATTGTTGTTTCGATCCCTCTCGAAGCCTCCGGACAAATACCAGGCGCCAGCGATGACTATCACGACCAGGATCGCAACAATAACGAGAGGCCCTCGCCACTTACGGTCAGCCTTCTTTGTAGCTTGTATCGACATGATCGATCTCCGTTCTAGTACCGTGTAGCGGTTTTCCAATTGCAGTGATGCACTGCAACCCCATATGACCAGTGGACAGTGCGACTTACTCGGAATCGCTCAAGGTTCCATTGTCCCGCAAATGCCGAACCCGCAACATGGCAGTCGAACTGCTGCTTCATACTAGCTTTCCCAAGCAAAGCTTTTCTTGCCGTACTGCTCCAAGTCGTGGCCTCTGTCCAGCCAGCGCCCCTCAAAATAGCTTGGCCGGCCGCGATTCCTGCAAGTCCACCGCCTTGAGCAGCTCCGCTATAGATGCTGTGGCCCCACCAACTCAGGTCCAGATTTACGCGCGGTTGACCAGAGTACTTGTCGACAGAGATTTTTTTGAAGATCTTAATGCCCATCCACGGATCAGCTGTAACGGGAAAAGCAGTAGAACCATCAAAATCAATATATTGACGTAAAACACCATCAGCGTACTCGTAAGACGTTGCTATGGACTTTCCTGTGGCATCCTTTGCCCAAGGAGCTGCCACGCCACCGAGGAACTCTTCATCAGCTCCGAGAAAAAGAATTGAACCGTCTTCTTGCGGAATAGCCTGCGCTGATTTCGGCAACGTAAGATCGTACTCGTATGTCTTTGGTGCCTCAATGTTCGGAATTACGGTGTGAATACTGACAGAAGCGTCGTCATAGACCTGTACACTGACATCAACACCGCCATCTTTAGCCGAATCGTACTTAACGACCCCATCTCCCGTAACGCTTGCTGCGTCTAGAGAAAGGTTTTTGGGCAGGGACATGCCTATAGGTGAGGCATGCTCGGCGTCGAGGAGGACGATTCCGCTATTTTTTGCGGGTGCAGTGATTGAAGTGTCGTTGGCGCTAAAGGAGATCTTTCCACCAAGATCATTTGCGGGCTTGGCCTTTCGGCTAGCTTCCTGAGTTTTCCAAGTCTCTTCTGCAGTTTCCGAATCGCTAGATGTGACAACCTTTTCAGATTGAGCATCCGGGGTAGCCTGGGCGGCTGCAAAATTTGAGGCGACCAGCGCAATGGTCATTGCCCCTGTAGCTAACCACTTGCAAGCAATGGTTAGCTTATTCGATTGAATATTCAACGAATCTTTCCCTTGATTTGCTGTGAAATGACGTGCGAGTAATTTCCCCAGTGGAATTATTTGACCACAGTTTTGATTTTGGTAGCAACCTTTTAATGTAGATGATCGATTATTTCAGTCGATTCAGTAAGCGCTGCGCCGAAATATGCGTTTGAAATGGATCGCATTAGGTTGTTGATTGCTCAATAAGTGGTAGCGTGCGTGGGCAGCTCAGGGGAGCAGTACTGCGGGCAGATCGTTTCAAATGCACGTAGGGTCGGATTGAAAACAGGAAGCTCAATGATTTAGCCTAGAAAAATCGGGGAGCTCAAGGGGGCGGCCCAATCTCCGAATCGTGAGCTTTAGCCCCAATGCTGTTTGCTTAACAGGTCTCGGGACTTGCCGCAACAACCAATTAGACATCTTCCGCTTCACCGTCCGCGGAAATACCCTGCTCCGCCTCTCCGGCGACAGCTCATGCAGCAGTTCCGAGCAGAACACTGTGAACAGCTGCCGCAAATTTCTAGGGCGAAAACCGGGCGGCTCGGCCATGAAACGCTGTGCAGCCCGTAACATGGCGCAAAGGTAACCCTCAAAGGACCCTCGCCGAACTCTGAGGCAACCTCGCCAATCAAAGCGCGCAACACGTAGTCAGTACACAAGTACCCAAAGATTTCCTGCAGCGCACCTTCCGGTGTTTTCGAATGCAGCACCGCCGAGCGGCCTTGCTGATGCGTCTTAACTTCCTTGAAGCAAAGTTCGATTTCTCACCGTTTCGCGTAGGCCTCAGTGAGCTCCTGCACAATGACCGCATTTGGTTCCAACAGCGTGGTGAGCAACCGGAATTCACTGATTTGAGCACCATTGCTGACCGTGCACCCAACCACGCGCACCGGCACCGGGTCCACCTTGTTCCGGCGCTGATTCGTCTCTTCGTAGATGGCTGAAAGATACGAACCGTCCCTCAGTTGCTCTACCACCGGAAGAACCAAGTTCTCGTTCAACCGCCGCAGCAGCTGGGTGCAGGTTGCGGAGCTATCCTTGAGCGATTGGTAGTTGAAGAACCCCGGTTAGCCATCAGCAGCATGCTCTGATCCAGCTTGTGATGCAGCTCGAGGTGCATGTCGCTTTCCGACGTGGATAAAGGGCCTGTCACTGCGCCGATAATGGCGTGCGTGCCGCATTCCAGCAGCCCCAGTTGCCTGCGGGAAGTCGGTCTTGAAGCTGGAATTGGTTCCGTACCGCCCATAGGCCAGTTCGTTGGCGGCCTACCTGCGATATCCATCGTGGTTCCCGTCGACGCTGACCGGTCGCAGTCAAGCGAGGAAACCCTGCTATGTTTGGGAGCCGAAGGGCTTTGCGTCCTGCTCGAACAACTCAAGCATCACTTCGGATCCCAGTCGGGTACGGGCTATGAAGATTGCCGATTTGGTGGGCATCGTTCATTCGCTGAACCCTTGCGAAATCCATTGCAGCCCTCCGAGCAAGCTGGGCATGACCTCCTCGTACGTGGCTGCAGCATGCAATGCCAGAGCCATCACGCAGTACACCATCATCGATGCGGGGAGCAGGTGTGAGCGCTGCTCGCCGGCGCCCGCCTTGGCGATCACCTCGTTTGCTAGCGTGGCTGGGAAAACCTTCACCAACACGCCCAGGGAAGCCTGGTCTGGGAGTCGTTTTGATCGGTAGGGTTTCACCCATCCGCTGGGTGCCATGGAAGGTGAATAATGCATCGACGCTAAGTCAACGGCATTGCGGCTAGGCCTTGCGCACCCAGATCAGCGAGGCCTCGATGAAATCCAGCTGATGCGGCAGCTCGATCCCCGCCCCGGGCACCAGGCCCTGGGCGGCGGCACGGCGCAGGAACTGCGGATCCTCGTCGCTGATCCGGTCGATGACCGCTCTGCTTCCGGTGAAGCGGTCCAGCCGGATCGCGGCAGACACCGGCAAGGTCCCGTCGGCGCTGGGGATCGCATCTCCGTGCGGGTCATGGCGCGGGTGGCCCAGCCGGGCATCCAGGGCGTTGATGAACCGGTCGGTGACGGTGTGCTCCAGGGCCTCGGCCTCGTCGTGGACCTCGTCCCAGCCGTAGCCCAGCTCGTCGCGCAGGAAGGTCTCCAGCAGCCGGTGGCGGCGCACCATGCGCAGCGCCTCGCGCCGCCCGGTCTCGCTGAGCGTGATCGCCCCGCGCGGCACGTGGTTCACCAGCTCCTTGGCGGCGAGCTTTTGCACCATGGCGGTGGCCGAGGCGGGGGACAGGCCCAGCTGGTCGGCCAGCGCACCGGTGCCGACTTCGGCGTCTTCCCATTCGGTGAGCGCGTACAGCGCCTTGAGGTAGTCCTCTTCGCTGGTGGTCAGGCCGGCCGGTCCGCGGCGTGCAGGTGCCATGATCGTCCCGGCGCCTAGCTGCGGTTCAGGTAGGGCAGGATTGCCTCGTGCAGCTTGCCGTTGCTGGCCAGCGCGTTGCCGCCATGGCAGCCTTCAGCCCCGGCCACCGAGGTGAAGCGGCCACCGGCCTCGCGCACCACCGGCACCAGCGCTGCCATGTCGTAGAGCTCCAGCTCGGGTTCGAAGGCGGCGTCGACCGCGCCTTCGGCCACCAGCGCGTAGGAGAGGAAATCCCCGTAGCCGCGGGTGCGCCAGGCGGTGCCCAGCAGCTCCAGCAGGCCGTCGAGCTTGCCGGCGTCCTTCCAGCCGTTCAGCGAGGCGTAGGACAGCGAGGAGTCTTCCAGCGCGCTGACCGAGGAGACGGCGAGGCGGCGGGTGGCGGTGGCCCCGGGGACGGTGCCCGGTTCGCTGACGTAGGCGCCCAGGCCGGTGGCCGCATGCCAGCGGCGGGTCATCGCCGGAGCGGAGATGACGCCGAGCACCGGCTCGTCGTCGATGAGCAGCGCGATCAGCGTGGCCCACACCGGCACGCGGCGCACGAAGTTCTTCGTCCCGTCGATCGGGTCGATCACCCAGCGCCGGGCCGAATCCCCGTGCACGCCGAATTCCTCGCCTAGCACCGAGTCGCCGGGGCGGTGGGCTGCCAGTTCGGCCAGGATCAGCTGCTCGGCGCCGCGATCGGCATCGGAGACCGGGGTCATGTCCGGCTTGGATTCGACCACCAGGTCGTTGGCGCCGTAGCGGGCCAGGGTGAAGGCGTCGACCTTGTCGGCCAATGCCAGGGCGAAGTCGAGATCTTGCTGCAGGGTGTATTCAGCCATGGTTATGCGGCGGCTACTGCGCGCCGAGCTCCTTTTCGTGCGTGGTTTCCTCGGTGGTGACCAGCCGGCGGTAGGAGGCAAGGCGGTTGGCCGCCTGGCTGCCTTCGGACTCGGCGGCCCAGGCTTCCAGCGCGCAGCCGGCCTCGCCGGCCGCATGGGTGCAGCCGCGCGGGCAGCCGGTGGCGATCTCGGCCAGGTCCTCGAAGGCGGCCAGGATATTGTCCGGATCCACCAGCCCCAGCCCGAAGGAGCGGATGCCCGGGGTGTCGATCAGCCAGGAGCCGGGGGTGCCGCCCAGGCGCAGGGCCAGCGCGTTCGAGGAGGTGTGCCGTCCGCGGCCGGTGACCGCGTTGACGTGCCCGGTGGCGCGGGTCGACCCGGTCAGGGCGTTGACCAGGGTGGACTTGCCCACCCCGGAGTGGCCGAGCACCACCGAGACGCAGCCGGAGAGCAGCTGCTCCAGTTCGGCCAGGGCGCCGGCGTCCAGCCGGGCGCTGGAGCCGTCGGCGCTGCGGGCGTCGATGCCCGAGGCCTCGGCCGCGGTGGTGCGCGAGATGACCACGGGGAAGTCCAGCCCCTCGTAGTGGGTGAGGAATTCGGCCGGGTCCTTCACATCGGCCTTGGTCACGCAGAGCACCGGCTGGATGCCGGCGTCGTAGGCGGCGACCAGCGCGCGGTCCACGAAGCCGGTGCGTGGCTCGGGGTTCGCGGCGGCGACGACGATGACCAGCTTGTCCACATTGGCCACGACCACGCGCTCGGTGGCGTCGGTGTCATCGGCGCTGCGGCGCAGCAGGGTGCTGCGCTGTTCGATGCGCACCAGCCGGGCCAGGGTGTCGGGCTTGCCGGAGGTGTCGCCGACCAGTCCCACCAGGTCCCCGGGCACGATCGCCTGGCGGCGCAGCTCGCGGGCGCGGGCGGCGATGACGATGCGCTCGGTGGCGGTGTCCTCGTCGAGGATCGCGGTGTAGCGGCCGCGGTCCACAGTGATGATGCGGCCGATCACGGCCTGCTCGTGGGCCGGGCGGTCCTTGGTGCGCGGACGGCTGCCCTTCTTGTTCGGGCGCACGCGCACCGAGGACTCGTCGTAGTCGGAGTAGCGCATCAGCCCTGGCCCTTTGCTGTAGCCGCCATGGCGCTCCACAGCTGCGGGAAATCGGGCATGGTCTTCGCGGTGGTGGCGATGTTCTGCACGCGCACCCCGTCGATGGCCAGGCCCAGCAGGGCGCCGGCGGTGGCCATGCGGTGATCCTCGTAGGACTCGATATCCGCGGCCCGCAGCGGCCCTGGGACGATCTGCAGCGCGTCGGCGGTCGCGGTGACGCGCGCGCCGACCTTCGACAATTCGGCTTCCAGCGCGGCCAGCCGATCGGTTTCATGCCCGCGGAGGTGCCCGATGCCGCTCAGCGTGCTCGGCGCATCGGCCAGCACGCACAGGGCGGCCAGGGTCGGGGCCAGCTCGGAGGCGTCGGCGTAGTCGATCCCGCGGATTGTTCCGGTGCCGCGCACGCAAAGCACGCCGTCCTCGCCCAGCTCTGCCTGCGCGCCCATCGCGGTCAGGATCTCGACCCACTTGCCGCCCACCTGGGTGGTCGTCGCGGGCCAGAAGGGCACGCGCACGGTGCCGGCGGTGGCCAGCGCGGCGGCCAGGAACGGGCCGGCATTGGACAGGTCGGGCTCGACGGTGACGGTGAAGCCGTTCAGCTGCCCCGGTGCGATGCGCCAGCCGCGCGCATCGGCATCGACCTGCACGTCCACGCCGAGCTCGCGCAGGGTCTGCACCGTCATCGCGATGTGGTCCGGGGAAGCGATCGGCCCGGGTGCGGCGCGCAGCGCCAGCCCGCCGGGCAGGGCCTGGCCGACCAGCAGCAGCGCGGAGATGAACTGCGAGCTGCCCGAGGCGTCGATCACCACCTCGGCGTCCTGCTTCATGGCGCTGGCGTCGATGGTGAAGGGAAGCATGCCGGCGGCACCGGCATAGTCGATGCGGGCGCCGAGGTCCGCCAGCGCGTCGAGCACCGGGGCCATCGGGCGCACGCGGGCCGCCTCGTCGCCGTCGAAGGCCACCGTGGCGCCGGCGACGGCGGCCAGCGGGGGCACGAAGCGCATTACCGTGCCGGCCAGGCCGCAGTCGATGGACAGCGGGCCGGCGGCCAGCTGGCCCGGGGTGATGACCACGGTGGTGGAGCCATCGGCCTGCCCGATGCGCTCGATTCCTGCCCCGAACTCGGCCAGGGCGCGCAGCATCAGCTCGGTGTCGCGGCTGATCAGCGTGTTGTGGATGGTGGAGGGGGAGGAGGCCAGGGCCGCAAGGATCAGATACCGGTTGGTCAGCGACTTCGACGCGGGCACCTGCACGGTGGCATCCAGGCCGGTGGCGGCGAAGGGCGCCGCCCACCAGTTCTCTTCTGCCTCGTGCAGCTGGTTGGGTCGGTTGCCGGGGGCGCTTGCGGTGCTGATTGGTAGATCCTTCGGCTCGATGCTTCACTTCGGGGGCCGCGAGCAGCGCTTGAAGCACTGTGCGCCCACTGCTTAATCCTAGCCGAGATCGGTGCGGGAATAAGGTTTGCGCCCGGTTGGTTATGCCTAGTGTGACGATACGACAGGACACTTCAAGTGCCGGCGGCACCGCCTGCGCGCTGGCCGAGGCCCCGCGCCCGGCCTTCGCCCGTGCTGGCGCGCGCATAAAGCCGGTTGAACGCGTAGACTCGGCAGTGATGAATAATGAGAGCGTGGACGAGAATTTGCCCGATGCGGCCTCTGAGTCCGAACAGCAGCGCCGCGAACGCTTCGAGCGTGACGCGATGCAGTACGTGGACCAGCTCTATTCGGCTGCCCTGCGCATGGCGCGCAACCCGTCGGATGCCGAAGATCTGGTGCAGGAGGCCTACACCAAGGCCTATTCCGCGTTCCACCAGTACAAGCCTGGCACCAACCTCAAGGCGTGGCTGTACCGGATCCTGACCAACACGTACATCAACCTGTACCGCAAGCGCCAGCGCGAACCGCTGCGCACCTCCACCGACACGGTCGAGGATTGGCAGATGGCCCAGGCCATGGAGCATTCGCCGACCGGCTTGCGTTCGGCCGAGGCCGAGGCGCTGGACCACCTTCCGGATTCGGATGTGAAGGCCGCGCTGCAGTCGATCGGCGAGGATTTCCGCATGGCCGTGTACTTCGTGGATGTCGAGGGCTTCAGCTACAAGGAAGCCAGCGAGATCCTGGGCGTGCCGATCGGCACCGTGATGTCCAGGTTGCATCGTGGACGAAAGAATTTGAGGGAATTGCTGGCGGATTACGCCGCGGATCGCGGGATCGCCACCGGCACCCAGAGCAAGAGCGCCGCCAAGGCCGAACGAGGAGCGAAATAGGATGGATTGCAATTCATTGGGTGATTGCGCCGATGACCGCATCGTCCGCATCTACGAGTACCTTGACGGCGCGCTGACGCTCGATGACCTCAAGGAGGTCAAGTCTCATCTGGAAGGCTGCCCGGAATGCACCGAGCAGTACGATCTGGAGTGCATCATCCGCTCGGTGGTGCGCCGCAGCTGCCAGGAGCATGCCCCGCAGACCCTGAAGGCCAGCATCATTGCGCGGATTTCACAGATCCGCGTGGAGTCGGGGCACTAGCCCGGCACCGCTAGCAAGGCAAAGAGAAACCCCGCATCTTTCGAGAAGATCTCGAAGGGTACGGGGTTCTTTTATGTTCGCTTCGCTTAGCTGTTTGGGCGCTTGCCGTGGTTGGCACCGCCACGCTTGCGATCGCGACGCTTACGAGCGCGCTTCGACATGGTGACTCCTTAGAGGGATCAATAGTACTTCCCGAAAATTCGGGCCGGCTCATAGTCTTTCACACTTCCGGCCCATTTTCCTAACGGACCGGACCGGCTCAGCTATCGCCCGGCTCGGGCAAGTCCAGCCAGGAATACCAGCCGCGGTGCAGCACCAGCCAGGCCATCAGGCCGTACCCGGCCTGGCCGGGCACGCCGCCGGAGGCGTTCAGGTCCGCACGCCACTGGGCATGGGCACGCAGCGGGGTGAAGGTATCGACGTAGTGGTGATTGCGGCGCAGCGCCACATCCGAGTACACCCGGTTCAGCTCCGCCACGCGCTGGTTGCGCGCATCGTCCAAGCCGGGGGCCGGGCCGACCAGCAGCGCCTTGATGTTCATCTGCGAGGCCGAATCCAGGATGTTGGCCAGGTTCAGCCGGCTGCGCGCGGTGGTGACGTCCAGGTCGACGTCGCGGTCGGACAGTGCGATGACCAGGCGGTTCTCGTACTGGTCGCTGAAGCGGCGGGAGGCTTCGCCCAGCCAGCGCTCGGCCAGCGACTCGGATCCCTCGGCCGGTGCGGCCAGGACGAAGGATTGCAGGCGCAGCGCCGGATCCTGGGTGCGGGCCATGACCCGGCCGAACCAGCCCAGGCCTCGCGGGTCGCCATGCCCGGCCAGCAGCTCATCTCCGATTGCGGTAATGCGGATTGTGCGTAACTCCAACTGGGCGACCTTTCGTTGGCTCAAAATGATGAATCGATCCCCACCTTAGCAGTCGGATCGCCGGCATCGGGGGAGGCGGCCAGTGGTTGAACCCCACAATTCCCTGCGAGAATCCGGTGCCGGGGTTAAAGCGCTGTGCCGGCGAACCTCCGAGGTCAACCCCCGGTCGGTTCGCCGGCACAGCTGGCCAGCAGCGTTCAGCCGATGCTGGTTAGCGGGCGAAAGCCTGCTGGATCAGCACTGCGTTTTCTGCTTCGTGGCGCTTGGCGGTACCGGCCGAGGTGGCAGCCGATGCCGGGCGCGAAACGAGCTTGATCTTGCGATCGAGCTGCGGCACCACGTAGAGGCCGAAGAACGGCCATGGGCCCTGGTTCGCAGGCTCGTCCTGGACCCACGAAACCTCGGCGTTCGGGTACTTGGCCAGTTCGGCGGCGATCTGCTCGGCCGGAGCCGGGTAGAGCTGCTCGACGCGCACCAGTGCGGTCTTGGTGTCGTTCGCCTTGGTGCGGGCTGCCAGCAGGTCGTAGTACACGCGGCCCGAGCACAGCAGCACCTTGTCCACGGCGTTCGCATCGGTGATCGACGCATCGCCGATGACCTCGCGGAAGCCGCCGGTGGTGAAGTCCTCCACGGCGCTGGCGGCTGCCTTCAGGCGAAGCAGCTGCTTCGGGGTGAAGACGATCAGCGGCTTGCGTGGACGGGCGTAGGCCTGGCGGCGCAGCAGGTGGAAGTGGTTGGCACCGGTGGACGGCTGGGCCACGACCATGTTGTTCTCCGCGCACAACTGCAGGAAGCGCTCGATGCGGGCCGAGGAGTGGTCCGGGCCCTGGCCTTCGTAGCCGTGCGGCAGCAGCATGACCAGCGAGGAGGACTGCGACCACTTCTGCTCGGCGGAGGAGATGAACTCGTCGATCACGGTCTGCGCGCCGTTGACGAAGTCGCCGAACTGGGCTTCCCACATGACCAGCGCGTCCGGGCGCTCAACCGAGTAGCCGTACTCGAAGCCGAGGGCGGCGTATTCGGAGAGCAGCGAGTCGTAGATCCACAGCGGAGCCTGGTCCTCGGACAGGCCCTTCAGCGGGTACCACTCGTTGTCGTTCTCGCGGTCATGGAAGACTGCGTGGCGCTGCACGAAGGTGCCGCGGCGCGAGTCCTGGCCTGCCAGGCGGACCGGCACGCCTTCCATGGTCAAGCTGCCCAGGGCTGCCAGCTCGGCGAAGCCCCAGTCGATGCCGCCTTCGCGGGACATCTTCTCGCGGCGCTCCAGCAGCGACTTCAGCTTGGTGTGCATGGTGAAGCCTTCTGGGATGTCCAGGTGGGCGGCACCGATCTTGGCCAGGGTCTGCTCGGAGATGGCCGAGCCGCGGGCGCCGTCGACGGTGTTCTCGTCGGCGGCCTGCGCGAATGGCTTCTCCAGGTCGTTGATGGTCGAGCCCGGGGTGATGATCGGGATCGGGGAGGTCTGGGCGGCATGCGTCTCGGCGAAGATGCGCTCCAGGTTCTCCTTGTACTCGGCCAGCACGTTCTCGGCTTCTTCCTGCGTGATGTCGCCGCGGCCGACCAGGGCCTCGGTGTACAGCTTGCGGGTTGAGCGCTTGGCTTCGATCAGGTTGTACATGATCGGCTGGGTCATCGACGGGTCGTCGCCCTCGTTGTGGCCGCGGCGGCGGTAGCACACCAGGTCGATGACGACGTCCTTGCCGAACTTCTGGCGGTACTCGAAGGCCAGCTGGCCCACGTGCACCACTGCCTCCGGGTCATCCCCGTTGACGTGGAAGATCGGAGCCTGCACGGTGCGGGCCACGTCGGTGGCGTAGACCGAGGAGCGCGAGGAGCTCGGCGCGGTGGTGAAGCCGATCTGGTTGTTCACGATCACGTGCACGGTGCCGCCGGTCTTGTAGCCCGGCAGCTGGCTCATTGCCAGCACCTCGGAAACCACGCCCTGGCCTGCGAAGGCGGCGTCGCCGTGGACCAGGATCGGCAGCACGGTGTTCTTCTGCTCCAGCCGGTCCAGCTTGGCGCGGGTAATGCCCTCGAGCACCGGATCGACCGCTTCCAGGTGCGATGGGTTGGCAGCCAGGTAGATCTTGGTCTGGTTGCCGGCGTCCGAGGTGTACGAGCCCTCGGTGCCCAGGTGGTACTTCACATCGCCTGAGCCCTGGACCGAGCCCGGGGTGGCGGTGCCTTCGAATTCGCGGAAGACCTGTGCGTAGGTCTTGCCAGCGATGTTGGTCAGCACGTTCAGGCGGCCGCGATGGGCCATGCCGATCGCAACCTCGTTGAGCTGCTCATCGGCTGCGTCGGAGATGATCGCATCCAGCAGCGGAATCAGCGATTCGCCGCCTTCCAGCGAGAAGCGCTTCTGGCCGACGAACTTGGTCTGCAGGAAGGTCTCGAAGGCCTCGGCGGAGTTCAGCTTGCTCAGGATGCGCAGCTGCTCTTCGCGGCTTGGCTTGGCGTAGCCGGATTCCAGCTTCGCCTGGAACCATTCGCGCTCTTCCGGGTTCTGCAGGTGCATGTACTCGGTGCCAATGGTGCGGCAGTAGGCATCGCGCAGCACGCCGAGGATGTCGCGCAGCAGCGCGCGGTCCTTGCCGCCCAAGCCGCCGGCCAGCCATTCGCGGTCCAGGTCCCACAGGGTCAGGCCGTAGGACTTGATGTCCAGGTCCGGGTGCTTGCGCTGGACGTATTCCAGCGGGTTGGTGTCGGCCATCAGGTGGCCGCGCACGCGGTAGGAATTGATCAGGTGCTGGATGCGGGCGACCTTGTTGACCTGCAGGTCGATGTCGACCTGGTTGTCGACGGCCCAGCGGACCGGCTCGTAAGGGATGCGCAGCTGCTCGAAGATCTCGTCGTAGAAGCCCTGCTCGCCCAGCAGCAGCGACTCGACCAGCTTCAGGAACTCGCCCGAACCTGCACCCTGGATGACGCGGTGGTCGTAGGTGGAGGTCAGGGTGATGTGCTTGCCGATGCCCAGGCGGGCCACGGTCTTCTCCGAGGAGCCGCGGTATTCGGCCGGGTATTCCAGTGCGCCGACGCCGATGATCGCGGCCTGGCCCTTGGACAGGCGGGGCACCGAGTGCACGGTGCCGATGCCGCCGGGGTTGGTCAGCGAGACGGTGGTGCCTGCGTAGTCGTCAGCGGTCAGCTTGTTGCCGCGGGCGCGCTTGATCAAATCTTCGTAGGTGGCCCAGAATTCGTTGAAGCTCAGGGTCTCGGCGGCCTTGATGTTCGGCACGGCCAGCATGCGGGTGCCATCCGGCTTCGGCATGTCGATGGCGATGCCGAAGTTCACGTGAGCCGGCTGGATCGCGGTCGGCTTCTTGTCGATCACGTCGTAGGTGACGTTCATCGACGGGATCTGCTTCAGCGCACGGATCACGGCGAAGCCGATCAGGTGGGTGAAGGAGATCTTGCCGCCGCGGGCGCGCTTGAGATGGTTGTTGATGACAATGCGGTTGTCGATCATCACCTTGGCCGGCACGGCACGCACGGTGGTGGCGGTAGGAACGGTGAGCGAGGCATCCATGTTGGTTGCGATGGCCTTCATCGGCCCGCGCAGCGGGGTGCGCTTCTCCTCGCCGTAAAGTTCGGTGGACGGCGTGGCCTTCGGGGCCTGTGCCGGGATCGGGGCAGTCTTCGGAGCTGGCTCAGCCTTCTTGGCTTCAGCGGCCGGAGCTGGTGCTGCCGTGGCAGCCGGCGCTGGTTCGGTGGCACGGGCCTGGGCGGCGGCGCGTGGTGCGCCCTGCCCGTTGGCAGCTGGTGCTGCCGCGGCTGCCGCTGCTGGTGCCGGCTGCGCTGCCGGTGCTGCGGGTTCCTTCTTTTCGGCGGCGAGAGATTCGAAAATATCCCACCATTTCTTATCAACCGAGTTCTTGTCGACGAGATACTGTTCGAACAGCTCGTCTACTAGCCACTCGTTTCCACCAAACTCTTCGGTCAGCCGGTGGTGTGCTTGCTCTGGCACGTGCAACGCCTCTTCCCTGATTTCTACGTTGTTCTAGCTTGAGCCGGTGGTCTTTCGAGGACGTGATACGACCACTGCGGCCCACAAGATTTCTAGACCTGCGCACCAGTCTAGTGACTTTTTCTCCCACTTGGCCACGGCACGTATCTAATCTCACGAAAGTGTCGCGTATAACATGCCGTTCAGCGTATCCGCGGCACCGCTGAACGAGCATGTGTCGAAGTCGTGCGCAACAGCACTTCGTTCGATAGACTGATGCGCACTATGGAATCTCACTCTCCAAGCCGGTGTGCCGCCCACGGGCGCAGTGCCGGCCACAACAGTCCATGTTCAGGAAGTTCCGCCTCCCGTTTGGAGCCTTCTAGTTGCCGCCAGATCGGCACTGAAACTGAACTTTGCACGCCAGCGCATAGGCGGCGGTAAGCGCCTATGGAATGGCTCTCAATACTCTTCGGCCTGCTGCTGATTCTCGGCACCGGCTTCTTCGTGGCCGTGGAATTCTCCTTGGTCGCACTGGATAAAAGCACCGTCCAGAACGCAGTCAACAATGGCGAGCGCGGCTCCAAGCCGCTGTTGCAGTGCTTGACCTCCCTCTCCACCCAGCTCTCCAGCTGCCAGCTGGGCATCACGCTGACCACTTTGCTGACCGGCTATGTGCTTGAACCGGCGATGAGCGCGCTGCTCGAGCCGTTGATGGAAAAATTGGGCATTCCCGCCGCAAGCTCGCTGGCCATCGCGGTTGTCGTCTCGATGGTCGTTGCCACCTTGCTGTCGATGCTCATCGGCGAGCTGGTCCCGAAGAACATGGCGATCGCCAAGGCCATGGCGGTCGGCAAGCTGCTGGCCCGCCCGCAGCTGGTCTTCACCGCCATCTTCAAGCCGGCGATCATCGTGCTCAATGGCTTCTCCAACATGGTCCTGCGCAAGTTCTTCGGGCTGGAAGCCAAGGAGGAAATCTCCGCGGCCCGTTCCTCGCAGGAATTGGCGTCGCTGGTGCGCCGTTCGGCCCAGCTGGGCACCCTGGATGTGCAGACCGCGCGCTTTGTGGAATCCACCATTGAATTCTCCGAGCGCACCGCTGCCGACGTGATGACCCCGCGCACCTCGATGTCTACCATCGATTCCGAGGCGGCCCTGTCCGAGCTGATCGAAGTCAGCGCCGACACCGGCTTCTCGCGTTTCCCGGTCACCACCGGATCCACCGATGAAATCCAGGGCATCTGCCATGTCAAGGCGATTGTCTCGGTGCCCCGTGAACGCCGCGCTGCGCTGCAGGTCGGCGAGTTCGCCCGCGATGCGCTGTACGTGCCGGAAACAATCCACCTGGACGTGCTGCTCGAGCAGCTGCGCGCCGCCGAATACCAGGTTGCAATCGTGATGGACGAGTACGGCGGAACCGCCGGGCTGGTCACCCTTGAAGACCTGGTCGAGGAAATCGTCGGCGAAGTGTCCGATGAGCACGACGAGGACGAGGAAGAAGCAGTCACCCAGCCCGATGGCAACTGGCTGTTCCCGGGCATGTACCGTCCGGACCAAATCAACGAGAACTTCGATGGCGACGTGATCCCGGAGGAATCGGCGTACGAGACGATCGGCGGCTTCATGCTCGCCGAACTGGGCCGCTTGGCCGAGCTCAACGACCAGGTCGTCACCGAGCATGGCACCTTCACGGTGACCGAACTCGACGGCCGACGCATCTCGCAGGTCCGCTTCGAACCAGCAACCCCAGCGAAGGAGGAAGGCAATGAATGACTTCATGGGCCTGATCTGGCTGGTTGTGCTGCTGGCCGGCAACGCGTTCTTCGTCGCCGGTGAATTCGCGGTGATGAGCGCACGTCGTTCGCAGATCGAACCGCTGGCCGACGAAGGCAACAAGCGGGCGAAGGTCGCGCTGTACGCCATGGAGCATGTGTCGATCATGCTCGCGGTATGCCAGCTGGGCATTACCGTCTGCTCGCTGCTGATCCTGAATATCTCCGAGCCGGCAATCCACCACCTGCTCGCCGAGCCGCTGATGAAGATCGGCATGGCCGAATCCGCCGCGGACTCCGTTGCCTTCCTGATCGCCTTGATCCTGGTGACCTTCCTGCACGTGACCTTCGGCGAAATGGTGCCGAAGAACATTTCGGTGTCCATCGCCGACAAGGCCGTGCTGCTGCTGGCCATGCCGCTGGTTGGCCTGTCCAAGCTGCTCAAGCCGATCACCGCGTCGCTCAACGGCATGGCGAACCTCGTGCTGCATGCCTTCGGCATCGAGCCGAAGGACGAGGTGGCCAGTTCCTACACTGCCGCCGAAGTCCGCTCGATCATCGATACTTCCTCCGAGGAAGGCGCGCTGGATGAGGACGACGCCGCACGGTTGACCAAGGCGCTGGAATTCTCCTCGGTGACCGCACGCAGCTGCATGGTTCCGCTGGATGACCTGTTCACCTTGGAATACGGACAGACCACCGCACGCGAATTCGAGAAGAAGGTCGGCAAGACCGGGTTCTCGCGCATGGTGATCACCAAGAACGACGTCCCGGTGGGCTACTGGCATGTCAAGGACGTGATGCTCATCGATGATGCGCACTCCACGCAGCCGCTGCTCGACTTGCCATTGCATCCGCTGGGCCGGTTGGAGCAGGACACCGAAATCGAGGCGGCACTCGAAGCGATGCGGCAGGAAGGAAACCACCTTTCTGCAGTCGTCGACGAGTCCGGCGCAACCCTCGGCGTCGTCTTCCTGGAGGACATCATCGAGGTGCTGGTTGGCGAGATCACCGATACCACCCGAAAGCGCGTTATCCCGCCTCGCAGCGAAAAGCAGGCAAAATAGCGGAAGCTCACGCCTAAGCGCATATTGCGAATGACTCGCAACTGGTAGGATTGACTGCGGCACCCATTGCGGTGCCGCAGTTTTTCGTCGCCGGCCCATCCGCAGCCAGCGCAATCTAGAAAGCAGTCAATGACTCAGACCCCCATCGTCAAATTCGAAGACGCGCGCCTTGCCTTCGGCTCGCGCGTGCTCTGGGAACAACTCGACCTGTCCATCGCGGCCGGGGAGTTCCTTGCAGTTCTGGGGCCCAACGGATCGGGCAAGACCAGCTTCATCAACACGATGCTCGGCACCACCGCGCTGAATCACGGCCGCGTCTCGATCGCCGGTGAGCCGGTGCGCAGGGGATCAGCTGCCGTCGGGCTGATTCCGCAGCAACGACCCTTTGGGGACAACGTTCCGTTGCGCGCCCGCGATCTGGTGGCGCTGGGGGTGGATGGCGCCAAGCCCGGGATCCGCATGGCCCGCCGGGCTGTGCGCAACAAAGTCGACGAACTGCTGGAGCTCGTTGGCGCCAGCGGCTACGCCAACCGCGCGGTGTCCGACCTCTCCGGAGGCGAGCAGCAGCGCTTGCGCGCCGCCCAGGCATTGGCCAGCGACCCTCGGGTCCTGCTGTGCGATGAGCCGTTGCTGTCGCTTGACCTGAACCACCAGCAGGCGATCAGTGAAGTGATTCACCGCCAGGCTGTGGAGCGCGGCAGCGCCGTGGTCTTCGTGACGCACGAGATCAACCCGATCCTGCCGTACGTCGACCGTGTCCTGTACCTGGCCGAAGGGCGCTTCCACCTGGGGAGCGTGGATGAAGTCATGCAGTCCTCCGTGCTCACCGAACTTTACGGCGCTCCGGTCGCGGTGCTTCGGGTCAACGGACGCATCGTGGTGGTCTCCGGCGACGGCACCCGGGCCTTGCCCGCCGACGGGCATGACCACATTGAAGACATCGAACTCGAGACCGGAAAGTAGGAGCAGGATATGAACTTTTCGGATCTTCTGGAGAAGGCATTCAATTTCCAGGACTATGGGCTGCTGCTTCCGCTGGTGACCAATTCCTTGATCGCCGGCGCTGCCCTGGGCATCGTCGGCGGCCTGATCGGGATTTTCATCATGATGCGCGACATGGCTTTCGCCGTGCACGGCATCGCCGAGCTGTCCTTCGCGGGTGCGGCGTTCGCCTTGCTCATCGGCGCTGATGTGGTGACCGGTTCAGTCTTCGGTTCCATGATCGCGGCCCTGATCCTCGGCATCCTCGGAACCCGGGCCCGGGATCGAAACTCCATCACCGGAGTGCTCATGCCTTTCGGACTTGGCTTGGGCATCCTTTTCCTGTCGCTGTATGAGGGGCGAAGCGCGAACAAGTTCGGCTTGCTGACCGGCCAGATCGTGGCCGTGGATGATGTGCAACTGAACGGAATGCTGCTCCTTTCGGCAGTAGTGGTCATCGCGCTGCTGCTTGTCTGGCGCCCCTTGACCTTCGCTTCGGTGGATCCGGTGGTTGCCAACGCCCGCGGCGTGCGCACCTCGGGCCTGTCCATTGTCTTCATGATGATTCTGGCGTTGGCCGTGGCCGTGACGATCCAAGTGGTTGGCGCCTTGCTGGTGCTTGCATTGCTGATCACCCCGGCCGCCGCCGCCATGCGCGTGACCTCCAACCCGGTTACTACCGTCGTGCTCTCCATCGTGTTCGCAGAACTGGCTGTCGTAGGCGGCATCCTGCTGGCATTGGCAGGTTCCTTGCCGATCAGCCCGTATGTCACGACGATTTCATTCCTTATCTATGTGATCTGCCGTGGAATCGAAGCGGTGCGTTCCCCGCGCCGGCACCAGGTATAGCGCTGCTGTCCCTGGAGCGCGTCGGCTGGCATGGGCTTGCTTGACTAACTGGAGTCCATGCTCCCAAGGTGGAACATGAGCAAAATCCCTGCCAGTGAAATCTGGCCATTGGTCCACGCCGAGCGCCTTGCCCTGATCGATGATCTGGGAACATTGACGGCGGATCAGTGGGAGGCTCCTTCGCTCTGCAGCGGGTGGAGCATCCATGACGTGGCCGCCCATTTAGTCGATAACGCGCGGGCAACGATTTTCCGGCTGCTGATCGCGATGGCCAAGGCTGGATTCAACTTTGACCGCCAGAACGATCAGGGAGTGGCGGCAGAGAAATCCGCAACTCCCGATGGGACATTGCAGAAGCTTGTGAAGGTAGCTGGTTTGCGCGATGCTCCGCCGGGGCCGGTAGCCAGCCGATTGGTCGAAGAAATCGCGCACGGCGAGGATATCCGCCGTGCCGTGGGCTTGAAACGGGACTATCCCGAAATGTCGCTGGAATTGGCGATCAAGTACCAGGCCGCCACCCCTCAAGGCGTTGGCGGTGCCAAGGAACTGGCACGCAAGGTGCAGTTATGCAGCCAGGACGAAACTTTTCGTTGGGGCATTGGCCCGCAGATCGCCGGCACTCGTCTTGAATTGCTGATGCTACTCTCCAGCCGCGGCAAGCATGCTAGAGGGTTGTCAGGCCCGCGGATGGCCTTCGTGCGATGAATAGCGCAACGGAGCACGCGCTGCTATCTATGATTGCCTGCAATGTGGCCCATCGGGATGGTCGAGCCGTTCCTTGAATTGCGTGAACCACTGTGAATCGCACATCAATTGCGGGAATGGCTTATGAACGTACCCAGTTGCCGGTGGCGCGGTAGAGCGATAGGACATTGCCGAGCCCGGGCAGATCAGCATCGAATGATGATCATTGAATGCGGTGTATTCATACCAGCCGGTGGCTTGCTTTGCCTTATTGCAGATGGCGCAACGGCCCGATGAGTTCGAAACGCTGGTCGCTCCGCCACGGGCAAATTGGGTGACATGGTCTGTTTCCTCGACCAGCCCATCGCAGAATGGGGTTCGGCAGTGCCGGTCGCGGATCCTGATGAACTTCTTGAGCTTTTGCGGGAAGATCCGGGCTTTGGAATCCATCGTGATCAGTTCCTGATCCCCAGGTGCTGTGTACAGGCGGGTAATCTCGGTCATTACCTCGATCCGCTCAATATTTTCCGGGGTGAGCTTGGCTTCCATTTCCTCGAAGGTCAGCTCATTGGGGATCTGGTGACCGCCAATCAGTTCTCGGGCTGTCTGGGCAGGGATGAAGCCGTAGCCTTCCAAATAGGCCGGTTCCCGATCGCCCATGAACAATGCCTTGTCCGTCATGATCAGCCCCAGCTGGACGTTGATCGTCTGTTCGTTGTTTTCATCGAAGAACATGTAGCGGGCCAGCAGGTCGGCCTCGATCTGCGTGCGCGTGCGCGGGTCGCCCTTGCACTTGATCCTGAACGATTGGTCCCGCAGGGTCTTCTGCAAACCGGTGCCGCCCACAATGGGCAGACGGGCTTGCAGGAAAACGCATCCTTCTTCGCGGTCCTTGCGGAAGCGGACATAACGCTGGGCGTTGGAGTCCTTGAGCTTCTTGTCTTCGCGATCCGAGGTGTATTTGACGGTGAAGTTGGTGACCGTCTCCTTGATGCGCTTAGGCCCCATGGATTCGAACATGTCTGGATTCTGCCTGAAAATCTCATCGAATTCGGTGCGGCGCAGCGGCCGGACATCCTGCAGCGGAGTGAGCATTGCCTGGATCTGCGCCTCGGTGAATTCACCGCGGGAAAACGCGGCGGCAATATTTGGCGTGTCTTCGAAGAGGATCCGGCAGTTGACCAAGTAGTTCCTGGAACCGTTTTGGGGCCGCTTGCGGGCGATGGCGACCCGGCTGGCTGCTCCGCGGACCTGGTCATCGATATTGGTGCCGCGCTCTTCATTCTCGCGCAGCACTTCTTTCTCCAGCTGATGGGCCAGGCCAGCTTGGCCATAGCGCAGGGAAGCGATGACGCCCTCGATGGATTCGATGGCTTGGGCGCATTCGGCTTTGCTGCCATGGTCTTGGAGCCATGACAGATCGTTCTGCAGCTGGATCAGGTGGGATTCCAAATCCGGCTGATCCGCGGTGAGTGCGAGGCCATTTCCGTGCGCCTTTGCTTCGGACATGCTATAAGTATACGCCCGTTATTCGAAAATGTCTTCGAATATTTTCTTGTGGGGATAACCGATCCCGGGTCTTGAAACGGCTACTTGGCGGAGCTGGTGCCGGTCTCGGCCTTGGCTCGGCAGTCGGCGCAGAGGCCGTAGATCTCCACGGTGTGCTCGGGATCGGAGAAGTCGTGCTCCGCCGCGACGCGGGCGGCCCAGCGTTCGACGGCCGGGGCGAGCACCTCGACGGTCTTGGAGCAGGAGCGGCAGACCAGGTGATGGTGGTGGACTTCGGTGACGCACTGGCGGAAACGGGCTTCGCCATCTCCGCTGCGCAGCACGTCGACCAGGCCGTCGTCGGCCATGGACTGCAGCAGGCGGTACACGGTGGCCAGCGAAACCTTCTTCTCGGAATCCTGCAGCCAGCGGTGCAGCTGCTGTGCGGTGGCGAAATCATCGACCTCGCTCAGCGCCTCGGTGACGGCCAGGCGCTGCTTGGTGACCCGGGTTTCTGGCTGGGACATCGACGTGCACCATTCCTTGACGTTGTTGCGGATCGGCGACCAGCCAGCAAACTGGGCCAATCACCTGCGGTTTCCCTCAATTTTAGCCAACTTTGCGGCGCAATGCGTGTCTGGCTCTGGCATGGGCGGGGCGCTGAGCCTACGCTAAGGATATGCGCATCAAACTTAGGGGCCATTCCTGCGTGGAAGTGGGCACGATCGACGGCAAGGTCCTGCTGGATCCGGGTGGGTTCTCGCAGCTCGACGACGCATTCAACGGCATCAATGCCGTGCTGATCACCCATGAGCATGCCGATCATGCAGACCAGCCGGCCATTGCCGCCGCGCTGGAAGCGAACCCCGTCCTGGAGCTCTACGCGCCCGAAGCGCTGGCGCACGCAATGCGCGAGCAGCTGCCGCCGGCCAGCCAAGCCCAGGTGGTGGCGGTGCGGGCCGGGGCCGACTTCATCGTCGGCGGCATCCGCATCCGCACCTTCGGTGGCACCCACGCCACGATCCACCATTCGATCCCGCTGGTGGCCAACGTGGGCTACCTGCTGGGGGACCGCGCGGTCGGCCAGCGGGAAATCTTCCACCCGGGCGACAGCTACCAGGTTCCCATCGGGGCCAAGCCCGATGTGCTGCTGCTGCCGGTGATGGCCCCGTGGGGCAAGATGGCCGAGGCGGCCGATTTCGCCGTGGCGGTGGATGCGGCGTGCTGGATCCCGATCCACGATGGGCTGCTCAACGGCAACGGGCTGGGCCTGTTCGACCGCCAGCTCGGCGCGATCGCCCAGCGCGCGGGATGCAGCTATCTGCGCCCGGAACCCGGAATCGAACACGAACTCGACGAGCTGCTGGGAGGACACAGCCAATGAACCCCTTGATCAGCGCCGCGCAGCTGCGCGAAATCCTGGACGCAGGCCAGAACCCGGTGCTGCTTGACGTGCGCTGGGTGCTCGGGCGCGATGACGGCGCGCAGAACTACGCCGCCGGGCATATTCCCGGCGCCGTGTTCGTCGACCTGGAAAAGGAGCTCTCCGGGACCCCGGGCGAGCACACCGGCCGCCATCCGCTGCCGCTGCCGGCGGATTTCGAAGCGGCCGCGCGCCGCTGGGGGATCGATGGCGGCAGCGAGGTCGTGGTGTACGACGACGCCGGCGCGCTGGCCGCCGCCCGCGCCTGGTGGCTCTTGCGCCATGCCGGGTTCGAGCGCGTGCAGGTGCTCGATGGGGGACTGGGCGCCTGGACCGACGCCGGCGGGCAGCTGGCGCTGGGCTACGAGCAGGCCGAGCCGGGCAGCGTGTCGCTGTCCTGGGGCCGGATGCCGGTGGTGGAGTACGAGGAGCTGGGACAGGTGGCCGGGACGCTGATTGATTCGCGGGCCACCGCACGCTATCTGGGCATCGAGGAACCAGTGGACCCGGTGGCCGGGCATATCCCCGGCGCGCGCAATCGCCCCACCACCGACAACCTGAACGCGCAGATGCGGTTCCACGCGCCCGAAGCGCTGCAGGCCAGCTTCGCGAAGCTGGGCGCCGACCGGCCGGGTTCGGCCGCCTACTGCGGTTCCGGGATCACCGCTTCGCACCAGGTGCTGGCCGCGGCCACCGCCGGGATCGAGCTGGCGCTGTTCCCCGGCAGCTGGTCCGAATACTGCTCCTACCCGGATGCGCCGATCGCCACGAGCGACGAGCAGCACCGCCACTAGAATTCAGCAATCAACGCAGAAAGGCAGCAATGAGCACGCTGTTCACCAAGATCATCAACGGGGAAATTCCCGGCCGCTTCGTCTGGAAGGACGAGCAGTGCGTGGCGTTCCTGTCCATCGGGCCGCTGTCCGACGGGCACACCCTGGTGGTTCCGCGCGAGGAAATCGACGAGTTCACCGACGCCCCCGACGAGCTGATGGCGCACCTGACGCTGGTCGCCACCAAGATCGGGCGCACCCAGAAGCGCGTGTTCTCCGCGCAGCGCGCCGGGCTGATGATCGCCGGCTTCGAGGTACCGCACCTGCATGTGCATGTCTGGCCGACCAATTCGCTGGCCGACTTCGATTTGTCCCGGGCGGCCGACAACCCGGATCCGCAGGC
The DNA here is from genome assembly GCF_008370855.1 of Glutamicibacter sp. ZJUTW. NCBI lineage: Bacteria > Bacillati > Actinomycetota > Actinomycetes > Micrococcales > Micrococcaceae > Glutamicibacter > Glutamicibacter sp. ZJUTW. The sequence continues at coordinate 1,310,802 of NZ_CP043624.1, forward strand.
CATGGAGAACAACGCGCAGGCGCTGCGCGAGGGGTTGCGCCAGGACGGCCACGGCCAGTTCGTGCCCGAGGCCTGAGCCGGCCTTCAGCCCTGTGAAGGCCTAGCCGCGGACATTGCGCATGGTCATATGGGAGGCTTCACCGGGTCAGGGGCAAGGGCGCAAAGATCTACAGCATGTTCGCACTGACCGATGAGGCCTACGCGCTGACCCTGCAGGCAGAGCGGTACAACTATTCCTCGACGCGGATCCTGGCCATCCAGGGCCTGCTCCATGCAAGCTGGACCACCAGCGTGCTGGCTGGGGCGCTGCTGGGCTCACTGATCCCCGAATCCATCAAGGGCCTGGAATTCGCGGTGACCGCATTATTCGCCGTGCTGGCGATCGAAGCGTTCAAGGCGTACCGCAGTATTCCGCTGTCCGGCCTGGCGCTGATCAGCGCAGTGGTGGCCAGCTGGATCGCGCCGCAGAGCATGATGGTGGTGGCCATGGCGATGTTCCTGGCCGGACTGGCGGCGGCCTACCTGCTGCGCCGGCGCACCGGTGCCGGCGACGGCGAGCCTGCCGCTGCGCCACTTCAGGAAGAAGGAAGCAATGCCCGATAACCTGTACCTCTTTTCGACCATCGCGGCGAGCACCGCCGTGACCTTCGGGCTGCGCGCGCTGCCCTTGGCCTTCATCGCCAAATTGCGCAGCCACGGGTTCATCAACTACCTCGCCCTGCGCATGCCGCTGGGCATCATGGTGGTGCTGGTTGCTGCCACGCTGCCCGCCGGCATCATGGATCCGGCAGTGGCCTGGCCGGTGGCCGCCGCGCTGGCGGCCACCATGGGGCTGCACCTGCTGCGCCGGCGCACCGGTGCTCAGCGTGCTCGGCGGTACCGCCGTGTATGTCGGGATCCTTTCCTGGCCGCTATAGCTGCGCCAGCGAATCCTTGATCGCCTTGCGGATGCGCTTCTCGCTGACCGTGTAGGCGGTGCCCAGCTCCTGGGCGAACAGCGAGATGCGCATTTCCTCCAGCATCCACTTCACCTGGGCCAAGCCGGCCGGCACCCGGGCGCCCTCGGGCACCTTGTCCAGCGCGGCATCGTATTCGTCCTCCAGCTTCTGGATGATCGCCAAAGCCTGCCCGTCGCGGGTGACCGCACCGCCGCGCAGCTTGTCCAGGCGAAGTTCGATGCCCTGCAGGTAGCGTGGCAGGCGCATCAGGTGCGGCGCTCCGGTAGCGGCGATGAAGCCCGGGTAGATCAGCTGCTCCAATTGCGAGCGGATATCGCTCACCGCCGCGAACATCGCCAGCGACTTGGTGTTCTTCACATCCTTGGCGATGCGGGTGGAGGAGCCGAACACCTTCGCCACGATCGCGGTGATGGTGAAGACCGTATCGATCTGCTCGGCGCGCACGGTTTCGAACAGCGCCTGGAACTCGGCGCGGTTCATCGGCAGCCGCTCGGGCACCAGCTGGTCCACCGCTGCCATGGTGCAGTCGGCGATCAGCTTCTCGATGGAGCCGTGCGGGTTCTGCGTGAACACCAGCTTCTCGGCGTTCTTCAGGTGCGAGATCACGAACTTCGCTGCTGGCGGCAGGCGCAGCATCAGCAGCCGGATCACGCCGGTGCGGTGCGCCGCATCGCGTTCGGCCTGGGTGCGGAAGACCGTCAGGTCCACCTTGTCCCCGGTATCCAGCAACCCCGGGTAGGCGGTAATCTGCTGGCCCATCACGGTGGTGCTCACCTTCTGCGGCAGCGTATCGCCCTGGGTCTCGCCAGCGGATTCCAGCTGCGGCCAGTGATCCAGCCCGCGCTGGTCCCAGGCCCCGGTGGCAGCGGAGCCAGCGGCCGCGGAGCCGGCGGCCTTGGCTCCCTTCTTCTGCCGCTTCGAGGAGGAAGCCATCGCCCCCGGGGTCCCGGGCTTGCCGGCTGCGCCCGGAGCGGCCGCCCCGGGGGAGTTGACCCCGCTGGCCAGTGCGGCGCGGTTGGCGGCGGCGAACTTGTACTGCAGCGCAGCCAGATCGTCCCCGCGCCCGAGCACCTTGCCCGAGCCGTCGGTAATCGTGAAGCCGAAGCGCAGATGCGCGGGCAGCGCGGCGAAATCGAAGGAGCCCGGATCGACGACGATGCCGCGCAGCCGGCGCAGCACCAGGGCCAGGGATTCGGCCAGCTCGTCGGTGTCCGGGTCGAAGTCCGCCTCCAGCATCCCCAGCGCCTTGGACGCCACATCCGGGGCGGGCACGAAGTTCTTGCGGATCGCCTTGGGCATCGAGCGGATCAGCGCGGTGAGCAGCTCGTGGCGCAGCCCCGGGATCAGCCAGGCGAAGCGGGCAGGATCGAGCTGGTTGAGGAACACCACCGGCACGGTGATCGACACGCCATCGCCCTCGCCGGCGGATGCTGCCGGGTTGTACTCGTAGGACAGCGGCAGGTGGATGCCGCCGAGCTTCCAGGTGGTCGGGAACGCGGTCTCGTCCACCGCGTCCGTTTCGGCCAGCAGCGCCTCGGGGTCGAAGTCCAGCAGCGCCGGGTCGGCGGCGCGGGCCTTCTTCCACCAGCGGTCGAAGTGCCGCTCGGAGTACACCTCGGCACCCACCCGGGCATCGTAGAACGCGAACAGGTCCTCGTCCGAGATGCGCAGGTCGTGGCGGCGCATGCGGGTTTCCAGCTCCTCGACTTCCTCGAGCAGCGCGCGGTTCTTCGCGAAGAACTTGTGGTGGGTGCGCCAATCGCCCTCAACCAGCGCATGGCGGATGAACAGCTCGCGGGCCAGGTCCTTGTCCACCCGCCAGTAGTGGAACTGGCGGCGGGGGACGATCGGCAGCCCGAAGAGCGTGACCTTCTCGTAGCCCATCACCGAGCCGTTGCGCTTGGACCAGTGCGGCTCCGAGTGGGTGCGCTTGAGCAAATGCGGGGCGAGCTCCTCCACCCAGGTGGGGTCGATGGCCGCATTGGTGCGCGCCCACAGCCGCGAGGTCTCCACCAGCTCGGCGGACATCACCCAGGTGGGGGACTTCTTGAACAGGCCCGAGCCGGGGAAGATCGCGAACCGGGTGCCGCGCGCGCCCTGGTAGTCGCGCTTGCGCTCGTCGTAGAGCCCGATGTGCCCGAGCAGCCCGGAGAGCAGCGACTTGTGCACCTCGTCCTCGTTGGCTGCCGGCTCGATCGGGGCGGCCGCGACGGTGATGCCCAGCGGCTTGGCCAGCTGGCGCAGCTGGGTGAACAAATCCTGCCACTCGCGCACGCGCAGGTAGTTGATGAACTCGGCCTTGCACAGCCGGCGGAAGGCCGAGGAGGACAGTTCCTTCTGCTGCTCCTGCAGATAGGCCCACAGATTCAGCAGCGCGATGAAGTCGGACTTGCCGTCGGCGAAGCGCTTGTGCAGCTCGGTGGCGCGCTCGCGCTGCCCGGTCTCCTCGCTGGGCCGCTCGCGCGGGTCCTGGATGCTCAGCCCGGCGGCGAGCACCATCACTTCCTTGGCGACCGAGCGCTGCGCGGATTCGACGATCATCCGGCCCAGGCGCACATCCAGCGGCAGCTGGGCCAGCTTCCGGCCGACCTCGGTGAGCTTGGCCGACTTGTCCTGGCACAGCGCCCCGAGCTCGCGCAGCAGGTTCACGCCATCGGTGATCGCCTTGGCTTCGGGCGGCTGGACGAACGGGAAGCTGGCGACCTCGGCGGCCGAGGCCACCACGCCCATGGAGATCATCTGCAGGATCACGCTGGCCAGGTTGGTGCGCAGGATTTCCGGGTCGGTGAACTCAGGTCGGGAGTTGTAGTCCTCCTGGGAGTACAGGCGGATGGCGATGCCCTCGGAGACGCGGCCGCAGCGGCCCGAGCGCTGGTTGGCGCTGGCCTGCGAGACGCGCTCGATCGGCAGGCGCTGCACCTTGGTGCGATGCGAGTAGCGCGAAATGCGGGCGGTGCCGGTATCGATCACGTACTTGATGCCCGGCACGGTCAACGAGGTCTCCGCCACGTTGGTGGCCAGGATGATGCGCGGTGCGCCGCCGGGGTGGAAGACCCGGTGCTGCTCGGCCAGCGACAGCCGGGCGAACAAGGGGAGCACCTCATAGCGCGGCAGGCGCTTGTTGGCGGTGACCATGGCGCGCAGCGCATCGGCTGCGTCGCGGATCTCGCGCTCGCCGGAGAAGAAGATCAGGATGTCGCCCGGCGCTTCGCCGCTCAGCTCCTTGACCGCGTCGGTGACCGCATCCAGCGGGTCGCGCTCTTCCTCCAGGGTGTTCTCGGCCGCCTCGTCGGCGTCCATGGGCTCCTCGGCCTGCAGCGGCCGATAGCGCAGCTCCACCGGGAAGGTGCGCCCGGAGACCTCCAGGATCGGGGCAGGGACCAGTTCGCCGTCGGCATCCTTCTTCCCGAAGTGCGCGGCGAAGCGCTGCGGGTCGATGGTCGCGGAGGTGATGATGATCTTCAAATCCGGGCGCTTGGGCATGATCTGCTTGAGATAGCCGAGCAGGAAGTCGATGTTCAGGCTGCGCTCGTGGGCTTCGTCGATGATGATCGCCGAGTATTTCTTCAGCAGCTTGTCGCGCTGGATCTCGGCCAGCAGGATGCCGTCGGTCATCACCTTCAGCTTGGTCTTGCGCGAGACCTCGCCGGTGAAGCGCACGTGGAAGCCGACTTCCTCGCCGATGGTCGTGCCCATCTCCTCGGCGATGCGCTCGGCCACGGTGCGCGCGGCCAGGCGGCGCGGCTGGGTGTGCCCGATCATGCCCTTTTCGGCAAGGCCGAGTTCGAGGAGCATCTTGGGAAGCTGGGTGGTCTTGCCCGAACCGGTTTCGCCGGCGATGACCACTACCTGGTTTTCGCGCACCGCGTCGAGGATGTCCTCGCGGCGGGCTGAGACGGGAAGTGCTTCGGGATACGTAATGCTGAGCGCCATGATGTTCCCATTCTATTCACGCCCCGCATGTTCGTGGTGGCCGCCGGGCCGGAGCCTGGCCGGGCAGCATTAATGCAATAGCCCAGGCAGTCGGCAAGCAGGGCTCCAGGAGTCAAATTTTCAGATTGTCCAAGTAATTGTCGACAACTTCGGGCCGCCAAATACAAAACTTCCAGATTCCGGCTAGAAGTGGATCATTTGTGTCCACCAGAATCGGTATCAAGAGGCAAACGTCTAGAAAACGCGCTTGATTGTAGGCAAGGTGAGGTCGTTCACATGTAAGATCGTGGGTAATCATCGTCGCGATGCCTGGACGGTTCCCGCATGCTGCGCACCAGTTGCGCTTCATAACCTGGCATCCGCGCTATCGGTGGGAATCACTCGCAAGGGAACTTTGAAAGGAACTTCAATGAAGAGCTTCACCGCCATGAAATTCGCTGCGATCGCAGCAGCTGGCGCATTGGCCCTGACCGCCTGCGGCGGCAGCGGAGAACAGGGTGCCGCCGGCGGCGGCGACGAACCAGTCAAGATCGGCATCTCCCAGTTCGTCTCGCACCCGTCGCTGGATGCAGTGGTCACCGGCTTCAAGGCAGGCATGGAAGAAGCCGGCTACACGGGCGAGAAGATCAGCTACGACGAGAACAACGCCGAAACCGACCAGGCCACCAACACCTCGATCGCCGGCAAGCTGGCCGCCGATTCGGATATCGACCTGGTGCTGGCAGTAGCCACCCCATCGGCACAGGCAGCCGCTCAGGCGATCACCAATGTTCCGGTGCTCTTCTCGGCTGTGACCGACCCGGTGGATGCCAAGCTGGTTGCTTCCAACGAAGCCCCGGGCGCAAACGTCACCGGCACCTCGGACATGAACCCGGTCGATGAGCAGCTGCAGCTGCTCAAGGACCTGGTGCCGGATGCCAAGAAGGTCGGCATCGTCTACTCCTCGGGCGAAGCGAACTCCGCCGTCCAGGTGAAGATGGCCAAGGAAGCCGCCAAGGGCCTGGGCCTGACCATTGAGGAAGCCGCTGTCTCGGCTTCCAGCGAAGTCCAGCAGGCCGCCAGCTCGCTGGATGTCGACGCGTACTACGTCCCGACCGACAATGCCGTGGTCTCCGCACTGGAAGGCCTGCTGCAGGTAGCCGAGAAGAACAAGGTTCCGGTCATTTCGGCTGACGGCGAGTCCGTCAAGCGCGGCGCGACCGCAACCTACGGCATCAACTACGAGAAGCTCGGCGAGCAGACCGCTGCCATGGCCGTGAAGCTGCTCAAGGGCGAGGCCGAGCCGGCAACCATGCCGGTGGAGACTATCTCCGAGGTCGACCTGTACCTGAACGAAGATGCCGCCAAGAAAGCAGGCATCGAATTCACCGATGAGATGAAATCGGAAGCCGTCGAGGTCTACTAAACCCCGGCAACAACTTATCGACGAAAGGCGAGGCGCATAACCTGACGCCTCGCCTTTCGTCGTGATAACTCGCAAAAAACTTACAACTCAAGGATCCACACATGATCACAGCGGTTGAACTCGGCCTGATCTACGCCATCATGGCGCTCGGGGTGTACCTGACCTTCCGCATCCTGGACTTTCCCGACCTGACCGTCGACGGCAGCTTCACCACCGGTGCAGCCGTCGCCTCGGTCGGCATCGTGAACGGGATGAATCCCTGGCTGGCCACCGTGCTGGCCTTCTTCGCCGGCATGGTTGCCGGTGTCATTACCGGCCTGCTGCATACCAAGGGCAAGATTGACGGCCTGCTCGCCGGCATCCTGACCATGATCGCGCTGTACTCGGTCAACCTGCGCATCATGGGCAAGGCCAATACCCCCTTGCTCGGCGAGGAAACGCTGATCAGCCCGATGCGGGCCGCCGGCATCCTCGGCTCGGCCGCTTCGGTGGCGATCCTCTTCGGCGTCTGCTTGGTCTTCGTCGCGGCAATCGTCTGGTTCCTGCACACTGAACTGGGCATGGCCATGCGCGCCACCGGCGACAACCAGGAAATGATCCGCTCCTTCGGCGTAAGCACCGATAACCAGAAGATCCTGGGCCTGGCGCTGTCCAACGGCCTGGTGGCGCTCTCCGGCGCGGTCATCGCCCAGTACCAGGGCTTCGCCGACATCGGCATGGGCATCGGCCTGATCCTGATCGGCCTGGCCTCGGTCATCGTCGGCCAGGCGATTTTCACCCAGCGCTACATCTGGCTGGCCGCCATTGCGGTGGTCTTCGGCGCCGTGATCTACCGCCTGGTCATCCAGCTGGCCCTGTCGGCCGGATTGGAGGTCAACGACATGAAGCTGATCTCCGCGGTCCTCGTGGTCGTTGCCCTGCTGCTGCCGAAGTGGAAGGGCTTCCAGAAGATCGTGAAGTCCTTCAAGCGCACCCCGGCGCCCGTCACCGAATCCAAGGAAGAGGTTCGCACCAATGCTTGAGATCAAGAACCTGTCCCGCACCTTCTTCCCGGGAACCGTCAACGAGCGCAAGGCGCTGCGCAACATCAACCTGAACCTCTCGGACGGTGAATTCGTCACGGTCATCGGTTCCAACGGCGCCGGCAAGTCCACCGTGCTGAACATGGTCGCCGGCAAGCTGCAGCCGGATACCGGCTCGGTGTCCATTGCGGGCAAGAATGTCACCAAGATGGCCGACTACTCCCGCGCCAAGTACATCGGCCGGGTGTTCCAGGATCCGATGGCCGGCACCGCGCCGACCATGTCCATCGAGGAGAACATGGCGCTGGCCTACGCCCGCGGCCGTTTCCGCGGACTGGGCCTGGGCGTGGGCTCCAAGCGCCGCGAGCTGTTCGTCGAGGAGCTGAAGTCCCTGGAGCTCGGCTTGGAAGGGCGCCTGAAGACGAAGGTGGGCCTGCTCTCCGGCGGCCAGCGCCAGGCGCTGAGCCTGCTGATGGCCACCTTCTCCAAGCCGAAGATCCTGTTGCTCGATGAGCACACCGCGGCCCTGGATCCGCAGCGTGCGGCGCTGGTCTCGCGCTTGACCAAGGAAATTGTCGAACGCCACCAGCTGACCACGTTGATGGTCACGCACAACATGGAGCAGGCATTGCAGCTGGGCACCCGGCTGATCATGATGCACGACGGGCAGATCATCCTGGATTTGAACCAGGAAGAGAAGTCCAGGATGACCGTCCAGGACTTGCTGGACGAATTCAGCAAGATCAAGGGCGCGCAGCTCGATGACAAGACCATGCTGCAGTAGCTGAATTGTCCAGTATCAAGGGCTTTGCCGATCCGAGGGGGTGGCAAAGCCCTTGCTGTTTTTAAGCCAGGGTTTTAGCGCAGTGTCTTGGACAACAGGATTTCCACTCGTCCCGAAGCTTCATCCCTGAGTTCTTCACCAGTAGGACGGTAGCCGTTGGCCTGATACAGCTTGATGGCCCGTGAATTATCGGCGATGGCCCATAGACGCAAATCGTGGGAACCGGCCTTCTGCGCGAAGTGGTCCACTTCGGCCAAGAGTTCGCGTGCCACGCCCTGTCCCCAGAAATCCGGCGCAACAGCGACGTAGTAGATCTCCAGATAGCCATCTTGCGGTGAGCAGAGGGTAAATCCTGCTGGAACCCCGTCCTCGGATGCGACCACGAGCCTGGCACCAGGCAGGGCCAAACGACGCTCGACGCCGGCCAGTGCTTGGCTGCCGTCGAAAGGCAGGGGCTTGTGATCGCGTTGGGCCGCAGCCTGCGCCCAGATTTTCGCAGCGCTCTGGACGTGCTTCGAATCCGGTGGTGTCGCTTCAGCAAAAGTTATCGATGGGGTGTCCATGAATAGTTTCCCAGGCCGGAGTTCGTGGGCTAGATAATTCCGCTGGAGCCAAGCAGTGAGCCGATGGCGAAGGTCGCGGCCAAGGCCAGGGCACCGCCGATGACCAGGCGCAGCGCTGCCACGCGTTTGGAGCTTCCGCCGATGTAGGCGCCGAGCGTCCCGGTAAGTGCGAGGGCTACGAGTACCGCGGCAAAGGTCACCGGAATGCGGATCTGTTCCGGCGGCAGTAAGATCGCCAGCATGGGCAAGATGGCGCCGACAATGAAGGACGCCGCCGATGCATAGGCGGCATGCCAAGGATTGACGACTTCTTCTTCATCGATATTCAGCTCGGCGGACAAATGTGCTGCCAACGCATCATGCTCGGTCAGCTCGGTGGCTACCTGCATCGCGGTGTGCTGGCTCAATCCCTTGGCCTCGTAGATCCCGGCAAGCTCAGCGAGCTCCGCGTCGGGATCGTCACGGAGTTCTTGGTGCTCCTTTTCAACCAGGGCTCGCTGCGAATCACGTTGGCTGCTGACCGAAACATATTCACCCAGGGCCATCGAGATGGCTCCGCCGATGACCGCGGCCATTCCGGCAGTGAAGATGGGGGCGGTGTGGTTGGTGACGCCGGCGACGCCAACAACTGTGGCGGCTACCGAAACGATGCCGTCATTCGCGCCGAGCACCCCGGCGCGGAGCCAGTTCAGGCGTTCGGCGAAGTTCTGATCGTGTGGCTCATCCGGGTGGGCCTGCGTTGAATCGGTCATGCCCCCAGATAACCACCAGCTGGGCGAGAACCGCCAGTGTTTAGCTGATCTGCGGTGGAAGATCACACCGCTGGGGAAATAAAAAAATTGCAGGTCCGGATAAACCGGACCTGCAATTTGCTGGTGCCCCTGAAAGGAATCGAACCTTCGGCCTTCTGCTCCGGAGGCAGACGCTCTATCCACTGAGCTACAGAGGCGTGTTGCCGGGCAACAGAAAAAATACTATCAGGTGGTGTGCCGATCTGCGCAATTCGAGCAGCCGGGCTGTGATGTGTTGTAAAAGTCACCGAACCCGGCAAGTCTCACAGCCTTGGCGGAGTCATGAATGCTAATTAAGCAGTGCAATTACCGGTATTCTTGAACGGTGACTCCTGAAGAACTCTCCGCAGCAATATCCGCATGCCTCACCGAAGCCGTCGCCGCTGGTGAAATCTCCGTTGAGGTTCCAGACACCGTGCGTGTCGACCGTCCCAAGAGCCGTGAGCACGGTGACTGGGCAACCAACATCGCGCTGCAGCTGGGCAAGAAGGCCGGCATGGCACCGCGCGACTTCGCGCAGATCCTTGCCCGACGCCTTGCCGAAGTTCCAGGAGTCGGCGCCGTGGACATCGCAGGTCCAGGCTTCCTGAACATCACCCTCGAAGCTGGCGCCGCCGGCGAACTGGCTCGCACCATCGTCGAGGCCGGAGCCGCCTACGGCAACAACCAGGCCCTGGCCGGCCACGTGGTGAACATGGAGTTCGTCTCGGCGAACCCCACCGGACCACTGCATATCGGCCACACCCGCTGGGCCGCCCTGGGCGATGCGATCTCGCGTGTCCTGCGTGCCTCCGGCGCTAGCGTGACCAGCGAGTACTACATCAACGATGCCGGCAACCAGATGAACGTCTTTGCCCGCTCGGTCTACAACCGCATCCACGGCCTGCCGGTCCCCGAGGGCGGCTACCCAGGCGAATACATCAAGGAACTGGGCGAGATCGTTCTCGCCGAAAACCCTGGCCTGAAGGACCTGGACGAAGCCGAAGCCATCCCGGCCTTGCGCGAAGCCGCCTACAAGGCGCAGCTCGAAGACATCAAGAAGACCCTGGCCGACTTCGGCGTCAGCTTCGACGTGTTCTTCTCAGAAACCACCTTGCATGAGGGCGGTGCCGTAGCTGACGCCGTGGCTCGCCTGCGCGAACAGGGCCACATCTTCGATTTGGAGGGAGCCGTCTGGCTGCGCACCACCGATTTCGGCGATGACAAGGACCGCGTGCTGATCCGTGCCAACGGAGAGCCTACCTACTTCGCCGCGGACGCCGCCTACTACCTGTCCAAGAAGGACCGCGGCTTCGAAGAGAAGATCTACCTGCTCGGCGCCGACCACCACGGCTACGTCAACCGCCTGAAGGCCATCGCCGCCTGCGCTGGCGATGACAAGGAAAAGAATATCGAGGTGCTGATCGGCCAGCTGATTTCGGTCAACGGAGCCAAGCTGTCCAAGCGCGCCGGCAACATCATCGAGCTGCGCGATCTGATCAACTGGATCGGCGCCGACGCGCTGCGCTACTCGCTGGCCCGCTTCCCGGCCGATTCGCCGATCGCGCTGGATCCGGAGCAGCTGAAGAAGAACACCAACGACAACCCGGTGTTCTACGTGCAGTACGCCCACGCGCGCTCCTGCGCCGCGGCCCGCAATGCCGCCGCCAAGGGCGTGACCCGCGATGAGTTCGACGCCGCCCTGCTGACCGACGCCACCGAGAACGAGCTGCTGGCAGTGCTCGGCCAGTTCCCGTCGGTGGTTGCCGGCGCCGCTGAATTCCGCGAACCGCACCGCATCGCCCGCTACCTGGAGCAGGTCGCCGGCGCCTACCACTCGTGGTACGCCGCCACCCGCATCACCCCGATGGGCGAAGACGAAGCAGTCGCACCGGTGCACGGAACCCGCCTGTGGCTGAACGACGCCGCCACCACCGTCTTGGCAAATGGATTGGAACTGCTGGGCGTCTCCGCCCCAGAGAGGATGTAAGACCCTATGGCCGTATCGCCGCTAGCCCCGCAATGGCTGCACTTCCCGGAAAACATCAACGCGCTTCGTCAGATCGAGTGGGCTTCGGGGGTTTCCCGCGAGGCTGGCGGCGAACTGTCCATCCAGGGCCTTCCCGTCTCCGCGCTGGCAGCCGAATTCGGCACCCCGCTGTTCGTGCTCGACGAGAACGACTTCCGTGCCCGCGCGCGCGGATTCAAGACCGCCTTCGATGAGGCGTTCAAGAACCTGTGCGGGGGAGTCGACGTCTACTACGCCGGCAAGGCGTTCTTGTGCACCGAGGTGGCCCGCTGGGTGACCGACGAGGGCCTGCGCCTTGACACCTGCTCCGGCGGCGAGCTGGCAGTGGCCGGCGCCGCCAAGGTGCCGGCCGCCAACCTCTCGCTGCATGGGAACAACAAGTCGGCAGCCGAGATCACCCGCGCCATCGAGATGGGCGTGGGACGCCTGGTCATCGACTCGCTGGACGAGCTGGACCGGGTGATCTCCATCGCCGACGCCATGGACAAGACCGCCCAGGTCATGCTGCGCATCACCCCCGGCGTGCACGCCTCCACGCACGAGGCCATCGCCACCGCGCACGAGGACCAGAAGTTCGGCCTGTCCATCCTGGACGACGCCTCCGGCAGCTCGCCTGCGCTGCGCGCGGTCGCCCAGGCGATCGAGGCGAAGAACATCAACCTGCTGGGCCTGCACGCCCACATCGGCTCGCAGATCTTCGAGGCCGAAGGCTTCGCCATGGTCGCGCGCACCATGCTCGGGCTGCTGGCCCGGATCCGCGAGATCCACGGCGTCTCCCTGCCCGAGCTGGATCTGGGCGGCGGCTACGGCATCGCCTACACCTCCGAAGACCACCCCTCCACCCCAGCCAAGCTGGCCGGCCAGATGGCCGACGTGGTCTCTGCCACCTGTGCCGAATTGGAACTGGACTGCCCGCGCATCTCGATCGAGCCGGGCCGCGCCATCGCCGGCCCGTCCACCTTCACCCTCTACGAGGCCGGCGTGCGCAAGGACGTCCAGGTGGAAGACGAAACTGGAGCACTGCATCCGCGCCGCTACATTTCGGTGGACGGCGGGATGAGCGACAACCCGCGTCCGGTGCTCTACGACGCGCAATACACCGCCGTGCTGGCCAGCCGTATGACGCAAAGCGACGCAATTATTTCTCGTGTAGTTGGGAAACATTGCGAGTCAGGTGACATAGTCGTGAAGGACGTTTACCTGCCCGAGGACGTGGCGGCCGGCGATTTGCTCGCCGTACCGGCCACCGGCGCCTACTGCTGGGCGCTGTCGAGCAACTACAACTACCTCACCCGTCCCGCGGTGGCAGCTGTACGCGATGGCCAAGCCCGCCTGATCGTGCGCAGGGAAACGGAAACAGACTTGTTGGCCCGCGACATGGGAGTTTAATTGAGCGGCGAAAAGAACCTGAAGGTAGCCCTGCTGGGTTGCGGCACGGTCGGGGCCCAGGTGGCCCGGATCCTGCTGGAAGATGCGAATGAACTGGCGGCCCGCTCGGGCGCCGGCCTGCAGCTGATCGGCATTGCCGTGCGCAACCTGGATGCCAAACGCGATGCGGCGCTGCCCCAGGAGCTTTTCACCACCGACGCTCCCGGGCTGATCGCCCAGGCCGATGTGGTCATCGAGCTGCTCGGCGGCATGGAGCCGGCCGGCGAATACATCGCCGCCGCGCTGTCCAAGGGCGCCAGCGTCATCACCGGCAACAAGGCGCTGATCGCGCTCAAGGGCGCCGAGCTGAACGCGCTGGCCTCGCAGCACGGCGCGCAGCTGCGCTACGAGGCGGCGGTGGCCGGGGCCATCCCGATCCTGCGCCCGATCGCCGACTCGTTGGCGGGCGACCACATCACCAAGGTGATGGGCATCGTCAACGGCACCACCAACTTCATCCTCGACGCGATGGACACCACCGGCGCCGCGTTCGACGACGTGCTGGCCGAAGCCCAGGCGCTGGGCTACGCCGAAGCCGATCCGACCGCCGACGTGGGCGGGCACGACGCCGCCGCGAAGGCGGCCATCCTGGCCTCGCTGGCCTTCCACACCACCGTGTCCTCGGAGCAGGTCTGGACCCAGGGCATCACCGAGGTCACCGCCGCCGATGTCGCCGCCGCGTCCGCCGCCGGCTACGTGATCAAGCTGCTGGCCATCGCCGAACGCGCAGAAGCCGGGATCTCGGTGCGCGTCTACCCGGCGCTGGTGCGCCGCAGCCACCCGCTGGCCACCGTGCACGGCGCGTTCAACGCCGTGTTCGTCGAGGCCGAGAACGCCGGGGACCTGATGTTCTACGGCGCCGGCGCGGGCGGCAACCCGACCGCCTCGGCGGTCATGGGCGATGTCGTCGCCGTGGCCCGGCAGATCGCCGCCGGGGCCCCGCTGCCCAACGGCTCGGTCAGCCAGGCCCCGCGGCTGCTGGACTTCGAAGCCATCGACACCCGCTACTGGATCGGCCTGTCGGTCAAGGACCAGCCGGGCGTGCTGGCGGCCATCGCCACCGTCTTCGGCGAGCACGGGGTCTCCATCGAGTCGATGAGCCAGCAGGTCGACGCCGAGGCCGGCGCGCAGCTGCGCATCCTGACCCACCAGGGCACCGAAGCGGCCCTGGCCAGCACCGTCGAGGCGCTCACCGCGCTGGACGCGGTGCACTGTGTACTATCCGTTATGCGAGTTGAAGGAAACTAACGTGGCTCACCAGTGGCGCGGAGTGATCCGCGAATACGCCGATCGCCTGCCAGTCGACGAAAACACCAAGGTCATCACGCTCGGCGAGGGCGGCACCCCGCTGGTCTACGCCCCGGCGCTGTCGGCGGAAACCGGCAACGAGGTGTACCTGAAGGTCGAGGGCATGAACCCGACCGGCTCCTTCAAGGACCGCGGCATGACCATGGCGATGACCGCTGCGGTCGCCGCCGGCGCCAAGGCCGTGGTGTGCGCCTCCACCGGCAACACCTCCGCCTCGGCTGCCGCCTACGCCACCCAGGCCGGCCTGAAGTGCGCCGTGCTGGTGCCGGACGGCAAGATCTCCATGGGCAAGATGTCCCAGGCGATCGCCCACGGCGCAGACATCATCCAGATCGACGGCAACTTCGATAACTGCCTTGAGGTCGCCCGCAAGCTCAGCGAGAACTACCCGGTATTCCTGGTCAACTCGGTGAACCCTGCGCGTATCCAGGGCCAGAAGACCGGCGCCTTCGAGGTCGTGGACTTCCTGGGCGATGCACCTGACTACCACCTGCTGCCGGTAGGCAACGCGGGCAACATCACCGCGTACTGGAAGGGCTACAAGGAGTACTCCACGCAGTGGACCAACGAGGCCGGCAAGGTCCTCGAACCGGTATCCACCAAGAACCCGATCATGTGGGGCTTCCAGGCAGCTGGCGCCGCTCCGATTGTTGCCGGGCACCCGATCACCGAACCGGACACCATCGCCACCGCGATCCGCATCGGCAACCCGGCTTCCTGGGAACAGGCCGAAGCAGCCCGCGACGAGTCCGGCGGCCAGATCGACTCGGTCACCGATGAGGAAATTCTCGCCGCGCACCGCTGGCTCTCCTCGCGCGAAGGCGTCTTCGTGGAACCCGCCTCGGCAGCCGGCGTCGCCGGACTGCTCAAGCACCACGCCGCCGGCAACGTGCCCACCGGCAAGAAGATCGTGATCACCGTAACCGGCCACGGCCTGAAGGATCCTGACTGGGCCCTGAAGCAGGCCGACGGCTCGGACGTCGCACCAAAGAAGGTGGCCTTCGACGTAGTCGAGGTCGCCGGCGCCCTGGGCCTGGCCTAAACGCCTTCGGCCAGAATTCTTCTGGCCAGCCAACGGCCCGCCGCGCCAATGGCTCTCCCGGAAACGGGGGAGCCGGCCGTGGCGGGCCGTTGCGCACCCATTACCACTCGCACCGAATTCTTGAAGGAACCATGACGCAGCAGATCGCCCTGGGCCAGAAGTTGATCGTTTCCCCGCCGGCTACCTCCGCCAACCTCGGCCCCGGCTTCGATTCGCTGGGCCTGGCCCTGGAATACCGCGACCGCCTTGAGGTGGGCACCGCGCACTCCAGCCGCGTCGAGATTTTCGGTGACGGGGCCGATGAGCTGCCACGCGATGAATCCCACCTGATCATCAAGGAAATGCACCGCTACTGGAAAGACGCCGGCTTCGCCCCGGTAGGCGTGGAACTAGTGGCGCATAACCGCATTCCGCATGCTCGGGGTATGGGCTCGTCCGCAGCGGCGATCGTTGCCGCCTATGCTGCGGCCGACGCGCTGCTGCCAGCAGAGGCACGTCGTGGAACCGAATCAATCTTCCAGGCCGCGGCCGCGTGGGAAGGCCACCCGGATAATGTGGCCCCTGCGGTCTTTGGCGGTTTGAGCATTTCTGCCACGAATCCCGATGGCAGCTTCAGCTCCGTGCAGGTGCCATTGCACCCGGATCTGCGTGCGGTGCTGGCCATCCCTTCCAACGGGCTGTCCACCGAAGTGGCCCGTGGTGCACTGCCCTCGCATATCGAGCATGCGGTGGCCGCGGCGAACAGCGCTAGTGCCGCCTTGCTGATCCACGCTTTGAGCAATGACCCAAGCCAGCTGCTGGGCGGCACCAAGGACTACCTGCACCAGGATTACCGGGCTGCGGCCATGCCGCAAAGCGCCGCACTGATTGCCAAGCTGCGCGATGCCGGATTGGCCGCAGTGGTTTCCGGTGCCGGCCCAACGGTGATGACCCTGGTATCCAGCGAGGACCAGGTAGCTGCCGTGCAAGCGGTGATCAACGAATTTTCTGCGAGTTCTCCAGTGTCTTGGCGTGCTGAAGTTCCCAAGCTTGCCAATAACGGTGTTACAGTAGAAGTGCTGTAACACCATGGCAGGCCGGATCGCTGGGCAGTAGCCCGGTCCGAATCATTTGTGGCCAGTGTTGATGCGGATAAATTCGGTTCTTGAACCCCATTTCATCCCTCCAGCCGCTCCGGATTTCCCTGCAGTTCGCAGCACCTTTGATATCCCGCATCCAGGTACGCCCAGGCGATATCAGTTTCTTTAATCCACCGCAGTTTTGCTCCGAATTCTGGGCTATCTTGCGGGGAGAAAGTGAAGCAGCCACGCAATCTGCGGCTGTGGAACATCATTTACGGCATAGTGGGCCTGCCTGAAGCGGCCCATCCTACGAGTCAGAAGGAACTTTCGTGACCGAAACCACGAGCCTCACCGAAGGCGTGGACACCAAGACTTCCGAAAATAAGAGTGCCGGTCTGGCCTCTTTGAAGATGACCCAGCTGCAGCAGTTGGCTTCCCAGCTGGGAATTACCGGCGGGTCGCGCATGCGCAAGGCTGATCTGGTCAAGGCCATCGGCGACCACCAGCGCGGTGGCTCCGTTGCCGCCAAGGACGCCAAGGCAGCGCAGGAAGCCAAGGCCGCGCAGGAAGCGAAGTCGGCCAAGGCCGAAGCACCTGCAGCCAAGGCAGAAGCCGCCGCCGAGCCGGCCAAGGAAACCAAGGCCCGCGCACGCCGCGCCCCGAAGGCCGCAGCCAAGGAGCAGGCCGAGACCGAGACCGCCGCACCGGAAACCGCGGCAGCTGCCGAAGCACCGGCGGAAAAGCCTGCTCGCGCACGCCGCACCTCGCGCCGCGTGACCGACTCCGGCAAGGTTGCCGCTGCTGCCGAAACCAAGGAAGCAGCCGCCGAAGCACCTGCCGAGAAGCAGGCCCCAGCAGAGGAAGCCAAGGCCCCGCGCCAGCGCCGCAACTCGCGCAGCAGCAAGCCAGCTGAGCAGCCTGCAGAGCAGGGCACCGAGCCAGCCGAGGCACCGGCAGAGAACGCCGAGAACAACGGCGAAGCACGCGAAGAGCGCCGCGAGCGCGGCAACCGCCGTGAGCGTGGCAACCGCCGCGAGCGCAACAACGAGCGCAATGACGCCGCCGAGTCGGAGAACGCCGAAGAGCGCACCGACCGCCGCGAAGAGCGCCGTGAGCGCAGCAACGATCGCAATGACCGGAACAACCGCCGTGAGCGCAACAACGATCGCAATGATCGCAACAACGACTCGAACGACTCGGAGAACACCGAGGAGCGTTCGGAACGCAGCGAGCGCAATGATCGCCGTGAACGCCGCGAGCGCAACAATGACCGCAATGACCGGAACAACCGCCGTGAGCGCAACAACGACCGCAACGACCGGAACAACCGCAACCGCCGCAACCGCCGTGATGACGACGAGCCGCAGCTGAGCGAAGACGATGTCGTGCTGCCGATCGCCGGCATCCTGGACGTGCTGGAGAACTACGCGTTCGTCCGCACCTCCGGCTACCTGCCCGGCCCGAACGACGTCTACGTCACCCTGGGCCAGGTCAAGAAGTACAACCTGCGCAAGGGCGACGCCATCGTCGGCGCCATCCGCCAGCCGCGCGAGGGCGAGACCCCGAACCCGCGCCAGAAGTTCAACGCCCTGGTGCAGCTGACCTCCGTCAACGGCAAGAAGCCGGAAGACAACAAGGAACGCGTCGAGTTCAACAAGCTCGTGCCGCTGTACCCGACCGAGCGCCTGCGCCTGGAAACCGACCCGAAGCTGGTCGGCCCGCGCGTCATCGACCTGGTCGCCCCGATCGGCAAGGGCCAGCGCGGCCTGATCGTCTCGCCTCCGAAGGCCGGCAAGACCCTGATCCTGCAGTCCATCGCGAACGCCATCACGACCAACAACCCGGAAGTGCACCTGATGATGGTGCTGGTCGACGAACGTCCCGAAGAAGTCACCGACATGCAGCGCACCGTCAAGGGCGAGGTCATCGCCTCGACCTTCGACCGCCCGGCAGATGACCACACCACCGTGGCCGAGCTGGCCATCGAGCGCGCCAAGCGCCTGGTGGAAATGGGCATGGATGTCGTGGTCCTGCTGGACTCGATGACCCGCCTGGGCCGCGCCTACAACCTGGCAGCACCGGCCTCCGGACGCATCCTCTCCGGCGGCGTGGACTCGGCGGCGCTGTACCCGCCGAAGCGCTTCTTCGGTGCCGCCCGCAACATCGAGAACGGCGGCTCGCTGACCATCCTGGCCACCGCCCTGGTGGAGACCGGATCCAAGATGGACGAGGTCATCTTCGAGGAATTCAAGGGCACCGGCAACATGGAGCTTCGCCTCTCGCGCCAGCTGGCCGAGAAGCGCATCTTCCCTGCGGTGGATGTCAACGCATCCTCGACCCGCCGCGAAGAGCAGCTGATGAGTGCCGAAGAGGTGCGCATCATGTGGCGCCTGCGCCGCATGCTCTCGGGCATCGATCCGCAGCAGGCACTGGAGGTGCTCACCGGGAAGATCCGCGAGACCCAGTCCAACGCGGAATTCCTGATGCTGGTCAACAAGACCACTCCAAACAAGGATTAGCACCATCCACCGCCATGGCGTCCAGCCAGCTTGCCACCTCGGCAGCTGGCTGGACGCCATCGGCGCGTAGTGACACCTCGCACGCCGGTGACCGCCGGCGCAGCGTCTAGAATTGAATTCCAGCAGTGCCCGGGCAGCGCCAAGCGCCGGCACTGCGCGGAAAACGCCAACAAGGAAGCACACCACCATGTTCGAGTCCGTCAAATCGCTACTAGAAGAGCATGCAGCCATCCAGGCGCAGCTCTCGGATCCAGCGGTGTACGCCGACCAGGCGCTGGCCCGCAAGCTCGGGCGCCGTTCGGCCCAGCTGAACGGCATCGTCGAAGCCTACAACAAGTGGAACACCGCCACCGAGGACCTGGAAGCCGCCAAGGAAATGGCCGACGAGGATCCGGACTTCGCCGAAGAGGTCGAAACCCTGACCGCCGAGCTGCCGGCGCTAGAGGAGAAGCTGCGCCGCCTGCTGATCCCGCGCGATGAGAACGACGGCCGCAACGTGATCCTCGAAGTCAAGGGCGGCGAAGGCGGCGACGAAGCGGCGCTGTTCGCGGCCGACCTGCTGCGCATGTACACCCGCTTCGCCGAGCACAAGGGCTGGAAGGTCGAGATGATCTCCTACAACGAGTCCGACCTCGGCGGCTACAAGGACGCCCAGGTGGCCATCAAGGGCAACTCCAACGACCCGGCAGAAGGCGTCTACGCCCAGCTGAAGTTCGAGGGCGGCGTGCACCGCGTGCAGCGCGTGCCGGTCACCGAATCCCAGGGCCGCATCCACACCTCGGCCGCCGGCGTGCTGGTGCTGCCCGAAGTGGACGAGCCCGAAGAAGTCGATATCCACCAGAATGATTTGAAGATCGACGTCTACCGTTCCTCGGGCCCAGGCGGCCAGTCGGTGAACACCACCGACTCCGCGGTGCGCATCACCCACCTGCCTACCGGCATCGTAGTGGCCATGCAGAACGAGAAGTCGCAGATCCAGAACCGCGAAGCCGCGATGCGCGTGCTGCGCTCGCGCCTGCTGGCCCACCAGCAGGAACAGATCGACGCCGAGAACTCGGCGCAGCGCGCCAGCCAGATCCGCACCATGGACCGCTCCGAGCGCATCCGCACCTACAACTACCCGGAGAACCGCATTGCGGATCACCGCACCGGGTACAAGGCCTACAATCTGGACGCCGTGATGGACGGCGACCTGCAGCCGGTGGTCGACTCCTGCATCCAGATGGACGAGGAAGAGCGCCTGGCAGCGCTGGGCGAGTAACTGCGCCTTGGAAGAACTATCTGCCGTACGCCGCCAGGCGATTGCGGCGCTGGCCGACGCCGGGGTGCCAAGCCCCGGCGTCGATGCCGATCTGCTGCTCTGCCATGTGCTGGGCATCGACCGCGCGCAGCTGAAGCTGCGCGAGCTGCGCGGCGACGGCCTCGGTCCGGAGCACCGGGAGCAGTTCACCGCGCTGGTGGCCGCCCGGCGCACCCGCATCCCGCTGCAGCACCTGACCGGCGTCGCCTACTTCCGCTACCTGGAACTGAAGGTCGGGCCGGGGGTCTTCACCCCGCGGCCGGAAACCGAAACCGTGGTGCAGCTGGGCCTTGATTTCCTGGCGGCCCACGGGATCGGCAGCCCGCGGTGCATCGACTTGTGCTCGGGTTCCGGCGCCATTGCCGCGGCCCTGGCCAGCGAGGTGCCGACGGCCAGCGTCTGGGCCGTGGAGCTCTCGGATGATGCTATCGGCTACACCCGGACCAACTGCGAACCCCACGGGGTCACCGTGCTGCACCGGGACGCCACGCAGGTGCCCTCCCAGCTCGAAGGCACCATGGATCTGGTGATCTCCAATCCGCCTTACATCCCGCCGAATGCGGTGCCGCGCGAGGTCGAGGTGCGCGAGCACGACCCGGAGATGGCGTTGTACGGGCTGGGGGAGGATGGGCTGCAGGTCCCGCGAGCCGTCACGGCCCAGGCCCTGACGCTGCTGCGTCCCGGCGGCTGGTACGTGATGGAACACGCCGAAGTGCAGCGCGAGAGCGCGGCCGCGATGCTGCGCGAAGCAGGGTTCACGCAGGTTGCCGGCCACCAGGACCTCACCGGGCGCGCCCGCGCCACATCCGGCTACGCGCCCCAATAACCAAACGACACACCAGTGCATGAAAGAATGATCCCGTGAGCACAACATTTTCGGTAAGCAACGAGCAGGAACACGCTGACGGCATCGCTGCAGCCAAGGCCGCATTGGCGGACAAGCGCTGCATCGTCTTGCCCACAGATACCGTCTACGGGATTGGCGCCGATGCCTTCAGCGCCCAGAGCGTAGCGATGCTGCTGGCGGCCAAGGGCCGCAGCCGCACCATGCCGCCACCGGTGCTGATTGCCCAGACCGCCACCATGGACGGGCTGGCCCGGGACATCCCCGATGAGGCCCGGAAGCTGGCCGAAGCCTTCTGGCCAGGCGGCCTGACCCTGATCCTGCACGCCCAGCCGTCGCTGACCTGGGATCTGGGGGAGACCCGCGGCACCGTAGCGCTGCGCGTGCCCAACGACGACACCGCCCTGGAACTGCTGGGCCAGACCGGCCCGCTGGCAGTGTCCTCGGCCAACCGCACCGGCAACGCGGCGGCACTGGATGTGGAGCAGGCCATCGCCCAGCTGGGCGAGTCGGTGGATGTGTACCTCGACGGCGGTCCGCGCGGTGCGGCCGGCGAAGAAGTCCTGCCATCAACCATCATCGATTGCACCGGTGCGCACCTGCAGGTAGTCCGCTCGGGTGCAATTTCCATTGAGGAATTGCGCGTGGTCGTCCCTGGAATTCTCGATTTGGGACAGGACGCACCGGAAACCGGCGCATGAGAACATATGTCCTGCTCATAGCGTTCAGCTTTACGGTCTCGTTCCTGCTCACGCCGATCGTGCGCACGTTCGGCCAGCGCTTTACCGGGAACCAGCTGGTGCGCGAGCGCGACCAGCATGAAAAGCCGATCGTGAAGTTCGGCGGGCTGGCAATCATCGCCGCCTTCGCCGCAGGATTATGGCTCGCGAGCAACTTCCATTTCTTCCGCGGGGTCTTCGGCAATGACGAAGCCATCCGCGGCATCGCCTATGCGCTGGGAGTCATCGTGCTCATGGGCCTGGCCGATGACATGTTCGACTTGAAGTGGTGGCTGAAGCTCGCCGGGCAGATCCTGATCGGCTGGCTGATCGCCACCCACGGAATCGTCATCCAGTCGCTGCCGGTCGGTTCGTGGCAGATCGATGAGCCGTGGCTGCAGATCGCGGTGACGGTGTTCCTGATCGTGCTGACCATGAACGCGATCAACTTCTCCGATGGGCTCGATGGCCTGGCCGCGGGCCTGGCCGCCATTGGCGCGGCGACCTTCTTCGTGTATTCCTATGTGCTGGCCACGCATGTGAGCGCGGATGACTACGCTAACATCGGGGCGCTGCTCTGCGCGCTGCTGCTCGGCGCCTGCCTGGGCTTCCTGCCGCACAACTTCAACCCGGCGAATATCTTCATGGGGGAGACCGGGGTGCTGGCCATCGGCATGGTCCTCTCGGTGGCCGCGATCGCGGTGACCGGGGATGTGCAGGGGCTGGAGGCACGGCGCTTCCGCAACATCCCTGCCTACATGCCGATGCTGCTGCCGATGGTCATCGTGTTCCTACCAGTCCTGGACCTTGTGCTCTCGGTCTTCCGCAGGCTGGCCAACAAACGCTCACCCTTTTCACCGGACGCCAAGCACATCCACCACAGGATGCTGGCCCAGGGCCATTCGGTGCGCCAGTCGGTGATCCTGCTGTACCTCTGGGCTGCCGTGATTGCTGTCTCAGTGGTGTCCATCGCCTTCATCCCGGTGGTCCTGGTGGTGCCGATGGCCTTGCTGTTGTTCCTAGTGGCAGCGGTGGCCACGTGGCGTCCGCTGGTGATCAAGCGGGTCGATGCCCTGCGCAAGCGCATGGGCAAGGCCTAGCCCGGTTAATTAGCCAAGTAATGCGTGCGCAATCTGTTTCTATCTCGTGTAGAATTCAATGTGGATCTTCTTCCTCCTGTTCTTTTCGGGAACGGGTGGGAGTTTCAAGTTTCATCAGCATCGATGGGTGCGCGATGGTCCCTCGGTGTTGACGAAGAAAGGTTGCGGACGTGAATTCTGGTTCTGCCCGCGTCAGTGCTTCGTCAGCCCCGAAATCCATCTGGCTGCCGATTCTTGGCTTGTCACTGGTGTATTCGGCGATCGCTACCGCCATATTTTTCCTGATTTCATGGCTGGTAGCTGATCTCACCTACGCGCTTTCTGGTGCGCTGGCTGCCGGGATCGTGATCGGCTTTTTCGCAATTGGCATCCTCATCGCCGAAGCTGCCGGGCGAATCCGCCGATCGTGGGCCATGCCCGCATTCCTGGGCGTCTTTGTCATCAAGGTTTTCGGCATCGCCTTCGTGCTGTTGAACCTGGGGTTGCCCGAATGGGTCAACCGCCAGGGATTCGTTCTTGCAGCAGCTATCTCCCTTGTTGCCTGGCAGGTTGGCGAGGTGCGTGCCTTCATGAAGGCACGCCTGGCTATCTACAACGAGGAATAGAGTATTCCGCCCGACTTTGTGTCGGTGGGGTGCTGTGAGTTTGATAAGCTTACTTCGGGTCATTTTTGGCCGTCCGCTGAACCGCGGGCGGTTTATGCAAGATGCATCCGCGGGGAGACCCGCAGATGGACCTTCATCAGGGTTGATGCTTTGGCATGGGCCGTGATGGGATCCCCGTTTGATCTTTTCTTCACACGGTGAGAGGCAGTTACCGCCAGTCACCGCCTTTTGCCCGTGACCGTTACTGCAGAGAGGACAGCGCGTTGTTCGCGTTTGCGCTCCCAATGGCCTCAGAAGAAGGCGGCTTCGTACCGCCATCCGTTTCCGATACCCACCTTCCAGATATCTTCCCTTGGATGGCGGAGTACGGCACGGGTTTCGGCAAGCAGATGCTCATGATCGTTTTGTCGATCGTGCTCATCACTTGGTTCTTCACCGCGGCCATCAAGAACCCTAAATTGGTTCCAGGCAAGATGCAGTACATCGCTGAAACCGGTTACGCATTCGTACGTAACGGAATTGGCCGCGACATCATCGGCGAGAAGAACTTCCGTCCTTGGATTCCTCTGCTGTTCGCGACCTTCTTCTTCGTACTGCTGAACAACCTCTTCGGCGCGATTCCGTTCCTGCAGCTTCCATCGTTCTCACACGCTGGTTCTGCCTACGCGATGGCTATCATCATCTACGGCACCTGGATTGCCGTAGGCCTGAAGAACCATGGTATCCGCTACTTCAAGCTGGCTGTCGTCCCGTCCGGTGTTCCGGGCTGGATCATGCCGCTGATGGTTCCGTTGGAAATCATTTCTAACTTCATCGTTCGCCCGCTGACGCACTCGCTGCGTTTGATGGCAACGATGCTGGCCGGTCACATGATCGTGATGCTGGCAGCGTCCGGCGCGCGTCACCTGATCGTTGTCCAGGACTCCCTGGCCATGAACGGCCTCGGCGTGCTGGTCATCATCGGATCGGTCGCTATGTACTTCCTGGAACTTCTGATCATGTGCCTGCAGGCGTTCGTTTTCGCCCTGCTGACCGCGATCTACCTCCAAGGTGCAATTGAAGCCGACGCCCACTAGGCCAACACTTCTTTCTTCCAACCCATAAAGATCTTCCTTGAGTCGCTCAAGGAATACCTCACAACCTACCGGCAAAAGCCCGGTATCTTGAAAGGAACATAATCACATGTTGCACGGCTCCCTGAATATGATCGGCTACGGCCTGGCTGCTATCGGTTCGGCTATCGGCGTTGGCTTGATCTTCGCTGCCTACATCAATGGTGTTGCTCGTCAGCCAGAAGCTCAGCGCATCCTGCAGCCAATCGCCTTGCTTGGCTTCGCACTTACTGAAGCACTGGCCATCCTGGGCCTGGTCTTCGCCTTCGTCGTAGGCGCCTAGTCTTTTCGCAACTGTAGTGGCCTCGCCACTATCGCGAGGCGTACACAAAAGCGGAAACTAGTAGATAAGGAATAGTGAGAATGAACAGCACTGATTTCATCCTCGCTGCGAGCGAATCGGTCAACCCGCTGTTGCCGAACCCGTGGGAAATTCTCGTTACGGGTGTTGGTTTCGCGGTCCTTCTGTTCATCGTCATCAAGGTGATTGCTCCGAAGTTCGAGCAGTCCTATGAAGATCGCGTCACCGCGATCGAAGGTGGCCTTGAGAAGGCTGAAGCAGCGCAGAAGGAAGCAGAGGAGACCTTGGCACTGTACAAGGCCCAGCTTCTGGAAGCACGCACCGAAGCAAACCGCATCCGTGAGGAAGCTCGTAGCGAAGGTGCTCAGATCCTCGCCGATCTGAAGACCAAGGCAACCGATGAGGCAGCTCGCATCACCGAGCAGTCGCACCGCCAGATCGAGGCTGAGCGCGTATCCGCACTGGCTTCGCTCCGCACCGACGTGGGCGCATTGGCTACCGAGCTTGCAAGCAAGGTTGTTGACGAAGCTCTGCAGGACGATGCCCGTGCCCAGCGCGTGGTTGACAAGTTCCTGACCGATTTGGAAGCTCAGCAGAACGCAGGTGCATCGAACTAATGGCAAGTGTATCGAGCGAGTCACTGGCAAAGGCTTTGGAGTTCCTGGAACCCAAGCTGGCACTGGCATCTATTGAGCTGCCTAAGGAACTGTTCGCGGTCCTGGAAGTACTGGATGCAAATGCCGGTCTCCGCCGCGCATTGACTGACCCAGCCCGTGGGAATGCCGACAAGGCAGGCCTTTTGGCTCAGCTGCTGCGCGGAAAGGTCTCGGCTGACGCCGAGGATACCGTTGCACAGCTGGCTTCTACCCGCTGGAGCTCGGAACGCGACATTAGCGATGCGCTCGAAACGCTGGCTGTCACCGCGGTTGCCGCGGTGGCGGAACAGCAGGACGGCGCTTCGGGGCTGAACAAGCTGGAGCAGGATCTGTTCTCCTTCATCGAGGTAGTTCGTGGCAATCACGAGCTGCAGCGTGCGTTGGATGATGCACAGGCCCCAGTCGAGGCTAAGCGCGCACTCGCGCTGAAGCTCGTGCCTAACGCGTCGCAGACCTCGCAGGTTTTGATCTCCCAGGCAGTTTCGAACCCCCGCGGTTTGAAGCCGGCAGCCTTGGTTGGACGTTTCGTAGAGCTCGTGGCCAAGCGCCAGCAGCGCTGGATCGCTTCGGTGACCAGCTCCATCGAACTCTCCGAAGCCCAGCTTTCGCGCCTGGAGAGCAGCCTGAACAAGCTATACGGTCGTCAGCTCAAGCTCAACACCACTACCGACCCATCGCTGGTTGGTGGCCTGGTAGTCAAGGTTGGCGACGAAGTTGTCGACGCTTCCGTGGCATCACGCGTGGCCGAGTTGCGCCGCGCCTTGGCCAGCTAGGACTCATTGGGCGCGAGGAACGATCCTTCGCCCGGTGTTCCTGGCTGCCAGGACCACAACAGACTTCATTCACATTCGATTCGGCCCGCCGGGCCGGATCACAATTTAGGAGAGCAGGGACTGCAGATGGCCGATTTGACCATCAATGCCAACGACGTCCGCGATGCCCTAAACGAGTTCGCATCTTCCTTCGAACCGGGTAAGGCAGAGCGCACCGAGGTGGGACGCGTCGTCGCCGCGAGCGACGGCATCGCCAGAGTGGAAGGCCTTCCTTCCGTCATGGCCAACGAGTTGCTGAAGTTCGAAGATGGCACCCTGGGCTTGGCCCAGAACCTCGATACCCGCGAAATCGGTGTCGTTGTGCTTGGTGACTTCACCGGCATCGAAGCTGGCCAGAAGGTAGAGCGCACCGGCGAGATCCTTTCGGTTCCAGTCGGCGACGGCTACCTGGGCCGCGTGGTCGACCCATTGGGCGAGCCACTGGACAACCTGGGCCCAATCGCTTCCGAGGGCCGCCGCGCCCTGGAGCTCCAGGCCCCAGGCGTGACCCAGCGCAAGAGCGTGCACGAGCCAATGCAGACCGGTCTGAAGGCTATCGACGCCATGATCCCGATCGGCCGTGGCCAGCGCCAGCTGATCATTGGCGACCGCCAGACCGGCAAGACCGCCATCGCGGTCGACACCATCCTGAACCAGCGTGCCAACTGGGAGTCCGGCGATCAGACCAAGCAGGTCCGCTGCATCTACGTGGCAATCGGCCAGAAGGCATCGACCATCGCTGCCGTCCGCCAGACCCTCGAAGAGCAGGGCGCCCTGGAGTACACCACCATCGTGGCCTCCCCGGCATCGGACCCAGCCGGCTTCAAGTACTTGGCTCCATACGCAGGCTCGGCCATCGGCCAGCACTGGATGTACGGCGGCAAGCACGTTCTGATCGTCTTTGATGATCTGTCGAAGCAGGCTGAAGCCTACCGTGCCGTGTCCCTGCTGCTGCGCCGTCCGCCAGGACGCGAAGCCTACCCAGGCGACGTCTTCTACCTGCACTCCCGCCTGCTTGAGCGTTGCGCCAAGCTGTCGGACGAGTTGGGTGCAGGCTCGATGACTGGCTTGCCAATCATCGAAACCAAGGCCAACGACGTGGGCGCGTTCATTCCGACCAACGTCATCTCGATCACCGACGGCCAGATTTTCTTGCAGTCGGACCTCTTCAACGCCAACCAGCGTCCAGCTGTCGACGTGGGTATCTCGGTATCCCGCGTTGGCGGTTCTGCACAGGTCAAGGCCATGAAGAAGGTTTCCGGTACCTTGAAGCTGGAACTGGCTCAGTACCGCGACATGCAGGCATTCGCAATGTTCGCTTCGGACCTGGATGCCGCTTCCAAGCAGCAGCTGACCCGTGGCGCACGCCTGATGGAACTGCTCAAGCAGGGCCAGTACACCCCGTACCCGGTTGAGGACCAGGTCGTTTCGATCTGGGCCGGCACCAACGGCTACCTGGACGATGTCCCGGTTGAGGATGTACGCCGCTTCGAGGGCGAGTTCATCGAGTACCTGCGCCACCGCACCGATGTGCTGACCGTGATTGGCCAGACCGGCAAGCTGGAGAACGAGACTCTGGAAGCCATGAAGACCGCTGTTGCGGACTTCAAGGCCGGCTTCTTCGGTGAAGGCGACGACAAGCTTGTCGCAGCCGGACACGAAGAGCATGACGCTCTCGATTCCGAGTCCGTTGACCAGGAACAGATCGTCAAGCAGAAGCGCTGACATTTTCCTTGCCAAGGGGGAGCGGCGCCGGTAACGGCGCCGCCCTCCCAAGGCAGGGGATAAGGAAAGGACACACATGGGAGCCCAGATTCGGGTCTACCGCCAGAAGATCGGATCGACCAAGTCGATGCGCAAGATCTTCAAGGCGATGGAACTGATCGCTGCATCCCGCATTGGTAAGGCACGTACGCGTGTCTCGGCCTCGCTGCCGTATGCCAATGCGATTACCCGTGCAGTAACCGCCGTCGCGTCCCAGGCCGATGTCGATCATCCACTGACCACCGAGCCGGCGCAGGTACGCCGTGCCGCGGTCCTGGTGATGACTTCGGACCGAGGACTTGCCGGGTCCTACTCCGCCAGCGTTCTGAAGCAGGCAGAGCACCTCGTGGAACTCCTGCGTGAAGAAGGCAAGGAAGTCAAGACCTACTTGGTCGGCCGCAAGGCCCAGGCTTACTTTGATTTCCGCTCACGCGAGTACGCACGAGTGTGGACCGGGGAAACCGATTCCCCGCGTTTCGAAACCGCACGCGAGCTGCGCGATGTCCTCCTGGAGGACTTCGACACCGACTTCGAGCAGGGAGGCGTGGACGAGATCCACGTCGTCTACACCCAGTTCAAGTCGATGGTCACGCAGGAACCGACGGTCATCCGTCTGTTGCCGTTGGAGGTTGTCGAGGACGAGTCCGAGACCCCGGCCGACGAGCTGTTGCCACTGTACGAGTTTGAGCCATCGCCGGAGGAAGTGCTTGATGCACTGCTGCCGCGCTACATCGATTCTCGACTGTTCAACTGCCAGCTGCAGTCCGCTGCCTCCGAGCTCGCTGCCCGCCAGCGCGCCATGAAGGCCGCAGGCGATAACGCTGGTGAACTGATCAAGAAGTACACCCGATTGCTCAACAATGCCCGTCAGGCTGAAATCACCCAGGAGCTTTCGGAAATTATTGCCGGCGCCGACGCGCTGAACAGCTGATTTCCGAGATTCCGACCAGACAAGAAGTGAGAAAGATGACTGCCCAACTCAACGAGCAGGTTACCGCAGGGGCCATTGGTCGCGTCGCGCGCGTGACTGGCCCGGTCGTGGACGTCGAGTTCCCAGCCGACGCACTGCCTGCTATCTACAACGCACTGACCGCTGAGCTGACCCTCAACGGCGAAACCAAGAAGATCACCTTCGAGACCAGCCAGCACCTCGGTGAAGGCCTGGTCCGCGCAGTATCGCTGCAGGCCACCGACGGCCTGGTCCGCGGCGCTCAGGTTATCGATACCGGCGCTGCCATCTCCGTCCCAGTTGGTGACGGCGTCAAGGGCCACATCTTCAACGTGCTGGGCGATGCCCTGGACGTTGACAACTCGGAGATCCAGGTTTCCGAGCGCTGGCCAATCCACCGCGAGGCTCCGAAGTTCTCGGAGCTCGAGGGCTCGACCGAAATGCTGGAAACCGGCATCAAGTCGATCGACCTGCTGACCCCTTACATCAAGGGCGGCAAGATCGGCCTGTTCGGCGGCGCTGGCGTGGGCAAGACCGTGCTGATCCAGGAAATGATCACCCGTGTGGCACGCAACTTCGGTGGTACCTCGGTATTCGCCGGCGTGGGCGAGCGCACCCGTGAAGGCAACGACCTCTGGGTCGAAATGGACGAAGCCAACGTGCTCAAGGACACCGCCTTGGTGTTCGGCCAGATGGATGAGCCACCAGGCACCCGTCTGCGCGTGGCACTGTCGGCTCTGACCATGGCGGAATACTTCCGCGATGTGCAGAACCAGGACGTGCTGCTCTTCATCGACAACATCTTCCGCTTCACCCAGGCCGGTTCCGAGGTGTCGACCCTGCTGGGCCGCATGCCTTCCGCCGTGGGCTACCAGCCGAACTTGGCCGATGAAATGGGCCTGCTGCAGGAACGTATCACCTCGACGAAGGGCCGCTCGATTACCTCGATGCAGGCTGTCTACGTCCCGGCCGATGACTACACCGACCCGGCTCCAGCAGCAACCTTCGCCCACCTGGATGCAACCACCGAGCTGTCGCGTGAAATCGCGTCGCGCGGCCTGTACCCGGCAATCGATCCGCTGACCTCGACCTCGCGAATCCTGGATCCGCAGTACATCGGCCAGGATCACTACGATGTAGCCATCCGCGTGAAGGCTATCCTGCAGAAGAACAAGGAACTGCAGGACATCATCGCGATCCTCGGTATCGACGAACTGGGCGAAGAGGACAAGATCGTCGTTGCACGTGCACGCCGCATCCAGCAGTTCCTGTCGCAGAACACCTACACCGCAAAGCAGTTCACCGGTGTCGAGGGCTCGACCGTATCGATCAAGGACACCATCGAAGGCTTCAAGGCCATCTGCGATGGCGACCTGGACCACATTGCAGAACAGGCGTTCTTCAACATCGGCGGTCTTGACGACGTCGAGCGCCAGTGGGCCGAAATCCAGAAGGCCAGCTAATCATGGCTGAGCTTCAGGTCGAAATCGTCGCGGCCGACCACTTCGTGTGGTCGGGCGCAGCCAAGCTGGTCAAGGCTCGTTCGGTGGACGGCGAGATCGGTGTTCTGCCCGGTCACGTTCCGATGCTGTCCGTGCTTGCCGCTGGGGACCTGGAAATCGAACCGGTTTCCGAGTCCCGCTTCTCGGTCCAGATCGATGGGGGCTTCTTCTCCGTTGATTCGGATCGCGTAGTGATCGTTGCTGACAACGCTGTGCTTGGTACCGCAGCGTAGGCGATGAATTGTTCGAGATAACCGCACCAGTTCTGATCGCGTTGCTGATCCTCATCGGCATCGCCATGTTCTTCGGGGCCATGGCCGTGCGCCGCATCCAATTGCGGCGCACGCTGGGCACCTTCGATGCATCAATCCTTGCGCCCTCGGGCAAATGGATCATGGTCATCGGCCGCTACGGCGGAGCGCATGTGGACCTGTTGCGGTTTTTCTCTGTCTCCCCGGTGCCGAGCTTCGTGATCGAGCGCCGCGGACTGGACATCACCGGAACGCGCCAGCCCACCGATGAGGAAACCTCGCGGATCCCGCCGGGATTCATCATCGTGATGCTGGTGCGCAGCGGTGAGGAACTGCTGCTGGCCATGGACTACCGTGACTACACCGGCTTCTCGGCCTGGCTCGAAGCCGGACCGATCGCCGGAAGCTGGCAGATCTAGCACTTGAATACGCGAAGACCGCCGCTGCAGATGCAGCGGCGGTCTTCGCTTCTTAAAGGCTAGAGGTACTCCCCGTTGCGGATCGTCTGGACCAGCTGCAGGTCGGCATCGAGGACCAGCGCGTCGGCCGCGAAGCCGTAGTGCAGGGAGCCGACTTCATCGGCCAGCCCGATCAGCGAGGCGGGGATGGACGTGGCCGAGTTGACCGCCTCGACCAGCGAGACCCCTGCCTGCACCGCATGCTGGACGATCTGGAGCAGCGTGCAGGTGCCGCCAGCCAGTGAATCGTCGCTCGACAGCCGTGCCTGGCCGTTGGACACGGTCACCTCCTGCGGGCCGAGGGTGTACTGGCCATCGTCCAGGCCGGTGGCTGCCATGGAATCGCTGACCAGCAGGATGTTGCCTCCGCCCACCAGCCGGTAGACCAGCCGCACGGTATCGGGGGACAGGTGCACCCCGTCGGCGATCAGCTCCACGAACGCATTGCGGTTCACCGCTTCTTCCAGGCAGGCGGCCACCGGTCCCGGCTCGCGGTGGTGCAGCGAGGGCATGCCGTTGAACAGGTGGGTGACCGTCGGGCGTTCGGTGAATCCGTCCACCCCGGCGCTGCGCAGCTGCTCGCGGGCAAAGCGCAGCGAATCGGAGGCGACCTGCGCGCTGGCATCGGTATGCCCCAGCGAGGGAACCACGCCGTGGGAGACCAGCTGCTCGATGATTTCCTCGGTGCCCTCCAGCTCGGGGGCATAGGTCATGGTGCGCAGCTGGCCGCGGCTGGCGGCCACCAGCTCGCTGACGAAGCCGGGATCAGGTTCCTGCAGGAAGCGCGGATCCTGGGCGCCGCAGCGGGCTTCGGAGAGGAATGGGCCCTCGGCATGGATGCCGGCAATCTTCCCGGCCTCGGCCAATTCGGCGAGCAGTTCGGCGGCCTCGATCATCGACGACGGCTCAGCGGTGACCAGCGAGGCGAGCAGCGTTGTGGTGCCCGAACGGTGCAGGTACTCGATGGCTTCGGTGACGCTCTTGTGATCCGGCGACGAGAAATCAGCGCCGAGGGCGCCGTGGCAGTGCAGGTCAATGAGGCCCGGGATGATGATGGATCCCGGGGCCACTTCGCGCACCGGGTAGTCGGCGGCGTCAGGCAGGGCGGTGAAGTCATCGCGGTTGCCGGCAAAGCGGATGCGGTCTCCCTCGACGGCGAGCACGCCATCGGTGACCTTGAGGCCATCGGAAATCAGGGTGGCGAACAAAGCGTAGCGCGTCGTAGTCATGTTCCCAGCTTAGAAGAGAGAAGGCATCCAGTCACCGACTTGGCGGATTATTCTCGAAGCGGACGTGGAAGGAGGGCGCCATGCGCTCAGCCGCGTGTAGCGGCAGGATCCGGGTTTTCCGGATCGGTGCCGGAAGCGATGAGCTTCAGCGATTGCCAGGCGCTGGCATTCCCGCCGGTGTCGCTCTGCGCTTCGCGCGCGGCCCGTGCGGCGGCCTGCTTGTCCTTCTCATTGCCGAATTTGCTCTTCAGCGAGCGGTAGGCCTTGCGGAACATCCGGTAGAGGAGGAACCCGATGGCCACCGCTGCCAGGCCAAGCAGCGCGGCCAGCACCGGAAGCAGCACAGCAGCGAGGACGAGCACCAGCGCACCGAAATCCTCTATCAGGCTGCGCACCCAGTGGGTCACCGGTTCGGGCACGACGTTGGTTGCCGCGGTCAGCGATGATTTGCCCAGGCTCACCGACAGCGCGGATCCCGCACCGAGCAACCCGGTCACCACGGCAACTTCCGCTCCCGAGTTGGCCCCTAGCCCAATGCCTACCAGCGCTCCGAAGACCGGGCGCAGCCATACGGAGACCGTTTCCATGGACAAGTTCAGGAAAGGGATCTTGTCCAGGCCCGCTTCGCCAATGGCCAGCACCGCGCAAATCGCCAGAACCCAAGGATTGCTGATGATCTCGGGGATCTGCCGGGCGGCCGAGGCGATCATCTCTGGTGCGGTGTCGGGAATTGCGAGTCCGGCAATGCCGAGCGCCAACACGGTGAAGTAGGGCCGAAGTCCGGCGGCGGAACCGCTGCCAATGGCCATGAGCGAAGCTGTCAGCGGATCCAATGGTCCTCCCGGCAAAGCTGGCTGGTGCCGTGCGGCCCCCAGCGCATTTGGTTGAGGAGATCAGATTAGCAGTCGGCAGGCAGCTCCGGGACTTGCAGCGCGTCGGGCAGGACTCTGCGCTAGAAGAGACGTCCTGCGGAATCGTCGACACCGCGCATGGCGTCGTAGTCCAGGGTGAGGCAGCGGATGCCGCGGTCCTCGGCCAGGGTGCGGGCCTGCGGCTTGATCTGCTGGGCTGCGAAGATTCCGGTGACCGGCTTGAGCAGCGGATCGCGGTTGAGCAGGTCCAGATAGCGGGTCAGCTGTTCCACGCCGTCAATGTCGCCGCGGCGCTTGAGCTCTACCGCTACCGTGGCGCCCTTGGCATCACGGGCCAGGATGTCCACCGGGCCGATGGCGGTCATGTACTCGCGGCGGATCAGCTGGTGGCCGTCGCCGAGCAACTCGATCTGCTCGGCTAGCAGGCGCTGCAGGTCGGCCTCGACGCCGTCTTTGACCAGCCCCGGATCATTGCCCAGGATGTGGGCCGAGTCGTGCTCGAAGCTGTGGAAGTGGATGGTCAGCTTGTCATCGGTCTTCGCGCTGGCCACGATCCACGTGGCGGTGGCTCCCAAAGCGGCGGCTTCCTCGTCGGGGTCGGCCTCGCGCAGGGTCAATGGAGGATTCATCCAGTTCAGCGGCTTGTAGCTGCCGCCATCCGAATGGATGAGAACCGATCCATCGGCCTTGACCATGATCAGGCGGGTCGCCAACGGAAGGTGGGCTCGCAGACGGCCCTCGTAATCTACTGAACACTTCGCTACCACTAAACGCACCCCACACACTTTACTAGCTGGTTGCGACTTGTGCCCTCAGATACGGCATGATTAATGACATGCCACGTTCCAACCGCCCGCGCCGCTCGAAGAATTCACGACCTGCCAAGGGCCGGAACTCCGGATCCGGACACGGCTATGGGGATGACGAGCAGGAGTACGGAGCGGACCAGGAAGAGTGGATGCAACGGGCGCGCTTCGGCGTGGTGCTCCGCCAGGATGCCCCGGATGGGCAGTGGCATGTACGCAAGATCGCGCCGCTGAACGCCAACAAGATCTACACCTGCCCCGGGTGCCACCGCTCCATCGGCGTGGGCGTGGCCCATGTGGTCGCCTGGCGGGCGGATCACTGGTCGGGGGATGAGGCCGCGGCCACCGCGCGGCGCCACTGGCATCCGCACTGCTGGGAAACCCGCTCCTACCGCTACTAGGACGAGCCTGCGGAGTCAGTCCGCTAGCGGCGGTCCTGGCGTGCGATGAATACCTCGCGCAACAGGATCATGGCGCTGGCAGCTACCGGAATGGCCATCAGCGCACCGGTAACCCCGGCCAGGCTGCCACCGGCAATCACCGAGATCACCGCTACAGCGCCGGGCACTGCCACCGCCCGGCGCATGATGCGCGGCGAGACGAAGTAGGCTTCGATTTGCAGGTAGCCGAAGTAGCAGACGGCATAGATCAGCGCGGTTTGCCACCCCAGGGACAGCGTCACCAAGGTGACCAGCACACCGGCGATCACGCCACCGACCAGTGGGATGAAGGCCAGCAAGGCCACCAGCAAGGTGAGCAGCGCGGTGAACGGAACGCCCAGGATGCTCATCAGGAGCAGCGCCACCAGGCAGTTCAGTATCGCCACGGTGGCTTGGCCCATGACATAGTTGCCCACCGAGCGCGTGATGCGCACGGTCAATTCCGAGACGCGCTCGCGCTTGGAGCGCGGGGCCAGGCGCAATGAGAAGCCCATCATGCCAGGCAGGGACGCCAGGAAGTAGATGGCCAGCACCAGCACGATCAGCACGCCGAACATCGACTGCGCGACGGTTTGCGAGACGCCCAGGACACCGCCGAAGACATTCGTTACGGCGCCCGAGTCTCCAAAGAAACGGTCCACCTCGGTTGTGATGCGCTGGGAGATTGCATATTGGCGGTCGATTTCCCTGACCCATTCGCTATTGAGGAAATCATCGACGATTTCAGGCGCGCGCGTGATGAAGGTGGTGATCTGATTGACCAGCGTAGGGATGATCAGGGCCATGAAGCCGCCGAAGATTGCCAGCATGCTGACCATGGTCGCGGTCACGGCCAGCGGACGGGAGAGCCCCTTGCGCATCATGAAGCGCACAAGCGGGTCAAGGCCCAGGGCAATGAACAGCGCGATGGCAATCCAGGTCATCAGCGAGCCGACATTGGTCAGCAGGTAGAAGCCGCCCAGGGCGATGCCCACCCCGATGGTGCCCAGGAAGCCCATGGAAATCGGGTGCAGCGCAGGAATGGGTTCGGGGGATCCCTCCAGCGGCTGCTCGGGTTCCTCGCCGAGGGCCGCGCCCCGCTGCGGGGCGTTGAGCAGCTTGCCCACCCGGTCGGCGAGCTTCCTGGTCCAGCCCTCGCGAGCCGCAGTGCCGCCCGATGGCGCAGAAGCGGGATAGCGGGGGACCGGCGAGCCCTCTGATGATGGCGGCGCCGGCTGGGAATTCGCCTGATGAGGCTGGGAATGCGCTGTGGATTCCGGGCCTGGGGCCTCTGGTTCCACGGAGCGCTCAGGTGCGTGCGATTGCTCGTCGTGCGCGTGCTGAGCGCGATGCGGGCGCGGCTGATCTGGCTCCATGGGTCAGAGCATATCGCGCATTGGCGTCTATTAAGTGGTTCAAGGCACCACGCACTTGCGGTGTTGAGGCAGTTCACAGGCACTGATCGGAACCATGATCCGCCGCAACTCGTTAGACTTGTCGAAGAACAGCTGTGAGACGTAGGCGAATAGGTGAACTTGTGCGAAAAGTAATCTCCGTGATCGCGATGCTGCTGGGGGCCGTGGCCCTGGTGGTCGGCATCGGACAGAAGACCTTTTGGGCGCCGCCCGAAACGGTGACCGCGACCATGCCGCAACTATCCGATGAGGCCCCGCTGACCGTGATTGAATCCTCGGTCAACGACCCCAAGCTTGATCCGGTGGAACTGGTGATCAAGTCGAAGGGTGAATTCACCGCGTCCCTGGGACGCGACTATGACGTCGAGTCGTGGGTCGGCGATGCCGCGCACGTTTCGGTCACCGGAATCGATACCAATAACCACAAGATGATTGCCGAATACGCCAAGGGCGAAGCCGAAGTGCCGAACCCCGCCGGCGATGACATCTTCTTCGACTCGCAGACCGCAGACCAGACCATGACCTACCGCTGGACCGCTCCGGATTCCGGCGACTGGTCGCTGTTGCTGGCCGCCGGCGGAAAGGACGCCGCTCCAGTGGACATCTCGGTGAGCTACGCAAATGACGACGCCATGCCATTCGCCCTGCCGTTGATCATTGCCGGCGCGCTGCTGCTGGTCTTCGGCGTGGCCCTGCTGGCCATGCGCCCCGGCAAGGCGAAGACCGGCTCGAACACCCAGCACTCGGTCGCCGCCGTGGCAGTCGTCGCCCTGGCCATCTCCGGCGTCTCGCTGCCGATGGCTCCAAGCGACGAGGACAGTGCCAAGGCCTCGGAATCGGCGCAGAAGTCCGATGAAGCGAAGTCCGAAGAAGCCAAGTCCGACGAGGCCAAGGGCTCCGAATCCGCCGCTTCCTCGGAGGAGGAAGCGGCCAGCTTCCCGGTGATCACCGAAGAGCAGCTCAAGCGGGTGCTGGCCGATGCCCAGAAGCAGATCGCCAAGGCAGATGAAAAGAACGATTCCAAGGCCCTGGAACAGCGCAGCGCCGGTGCTTTCAAGTACCTGCGCAACAAGCGCTATGACATGCTCAAGGAAGAGTTCAAGGTCGACAAGCCGATGGCGCTCACGACCCAGGTGATCCGCTCGGCCGCGGTGCCGAATGCGAATGAAGCCAAGTTCCCGCGCGTGATCTCCGTGGTGACCGCGAAGAACAATGACGCAGACACCCTGCCGCAGGCGCTCACCCTGGTGCAGGCCAATGCCCGCGAGAACTTCAAGGTGGTCTTCGCCGGACAGATGCTGCCGAACTCCACCTTCCCGGGCATCGCGGTGGGCGATCCGTCGACCAAGCAGCTGGGCGCCGACGCCGAAGGCCTGCAGATGACCCCGAAGAAGGCGCTGGAGGCGCTGGGCAAGGTGCTGACCGATCCCAAGGCCAAGGAGAAGGACAAGTTCGCCGAGTCGGACTTCATCAAGGCGGTGCACGCGGCCCAGGAGGACGAGTCCAAGGAAGCCAACGAGGCGAACGTGAAGTACAAGCGCTCGGTCACCGAGGGCGACACCAAGGTGGTCTCCACCCCGGACGGCGGCGCGATTGTCACCGGCAAGCTGAACAACAAGGCGCTGTTCGTCCGCACCGAAGACGCCGACCCGCTCAAGAGCACCGACAAGCTGACCGAACAGCTGCTGGGCTCCAGCTCGTCGAACGGCGACGTCGAGAGCACCTACGCCGAACCAGTGATGTTCTACCTGCCGGCCGATGGTTCCAAGGACAAGATCCAGCTGATCTCGGCAAGCCAGGTCCTGCTCGATGTGAAGGAAGTTGACTAATCCCCATGACTGATCAGAACATCCCCTCGACCCGCGGTGCGGTGGATCTCTCGGCGCTGGCCAACCACGGCCCGGAAGCCACCGACAGCACCCCAGCCGGTGCCGCCAGCTGGACCACCAGCCTGGACGAGGCCGCGTTCCAGCAGTTCGTCGGCCTGTCCCAGCAGGTGCCCGCCATCGTTTCCCTCGGCTCGCCGCGCGTGCAGGTCTCTGCAGACCTGGATGCGACCCTGCGCAAGCTGGTGGATGCCAAGGGTGGCAAGTTCGTCCTCGGCCTCGTGGATGCCGAAAGCTACCCGCAGATCGCCCAGGCCTTCCAGGCGCAGCAGATCCCGATGGTGGTTGCGCTGATCAAGGGCCAGCCGGTGCCGCTGTTCCAGGGTCCTGCCGAAGAAGCGCAAATTGCCCAGGTTTTCGCGCAGCTTGAACAGCTTGCCGTGCAGCAGGGCATGAGCGGCACCGCCCCGGCATTCTCCGGGCAGGCCGGCCAGGCCGAGCCGGAACTGCCGCCGCTGCACCAGAAGGCAGTCGACGCCATTGATGCGGGGGACTACGCCGCCGCCGAGGCAGCCTACTTGGAAGCGCTGAACGAAAAGCCGAACGACAAGGACGCGCAGGTTGGCGTGTACCAGGTCCGCTTGCTCTCGCGCACGCACAACCTGGATCTGAACAAGGCTCGCGAGCAGGCCGCGCAGAACCCCGAGGACATCGCGGCGCAGCTGGATGTCGCCGACCTGGATGTGGTCGGCGGGCATGTCGAGGACGCCTTCGCCCGGCTGGTCTCGCTGATCTCCAAGCTAGCGGATGAGGACCGCGAGCGGGTGCGCCGCCGCCTGATCGAGCTCTATGCGGTCATCGGCAATGCCGACCCACGCGTCGCCGCCTCGCGCCAGAAGCTGGCCCGCGTACTCTTCTAGGCTGATGCCGAAGCGCTGAAGCGCACAGCTAGCAAGCCGCGGTCCGGAATATTTCCCGGGCCGCGGCTTTGTCTTGCCTTCAGGTTTAACTCCAAAGGATGATGTGTTCTGACTTGGGGCATTGCTAGCCTTAAACTATGAATCAGATCGCACTGGACATCCGGTCTCTCGCCAAGCAATTTAGCGCCAAGATTGCCGTGAACAACGTCAGCCTGCAAGTTCCCGCCGGTTCATTCTATGGGCTGGTCGGGCCCAACGGCGCCGGAAAGACCACCATGCTCTCGATGGCTACCGGTTTGCTGCGCCCGGATGCGGGCCAGGCGGTGGTCAACGGCGTGGACATCTGGGCCGACCCGCACGCCGCCAAGTCCACCCTGGGCGTCCTGGCCGATGGCGTGCGCCAATTCGATCGGCTCACCGGCCGGCAGCTGGTGACCTATTCCGGGCTGCTGCGCGGCATGGACCGTGCCGAAGTTGCCCAGCGCACCGAAGACCTGCTGCGCGTGATGGACCTGCTGGATGACGGGGACAAGCTGGTGGTGGACTACTCCGCCGGCATGACCAAGAAGATCACCTTGGCTACCGCGATGATCCACTCGCCAAAGCTGCTGGTGCTCGATGAGCCATTCGAGGCAGTGGACCCGGTCTCGGCGGCGAATATCCGCGACATCCTGAACAACTACGTGGAGTTCGGCGGCACCGTGATCGTTTCCTCGCATGTCATGGACCTGGTCCAGCGCATGTGCACGCATGTGGCGGTCATTTCCGATGGCGTGCTCAAGGCGCAGGGCACCGTGGATGAAGTCCGCGGCGGCATGAGCCTGGAAGACCGCTTCGTCGATCTGGTGGGCGGCCGCGCCAACAACGAGGGGCTGTCATGGTTGCGCACGTCCTAAGCCTGAAACTGCGCTTGCTGGCCAATGGCTTCAAGCGCTCCGTCGGCCAGCTGATCGGCGTCATCATCGGCGGCCTGTACGCGCTGGGCATGATCACCATGCTGACCTTGGCCGTGTGGTTCGCCGCTGACGAGATCCCCTTCCAAGGCGAAATGTTTACCCTGATCGGTTCGGCAGTGGTGCTGGGCTGGGCCATCATCCCGCCGCTGCTGACCGGCGTCGACCTCACCCTGGAACCGTCGCGCTTCGTCCAATTCGGAATCCCGGAAAAGACCCTGGGTCCTGCCCTGGTGCTGGCCGGCTTTATCTCGATTCCTGCGGTGCTGACAGTTGTCGGCCTGCTGGGCGCCTCGCTGATGTGGCGAAGCGATGCAGGTGCGTTGATGCTGGGTCTGCTCGCTGCGGTGGCGACCGCGGTGATGGCGATCCTGCTGTGCCAGTACCTGGTGATCATGGCAACCGCGCTGCGGGCCAAGCGCCGCTTCCGCGAATTGACGTTCGCGCTGCTGTTCTTGCTGCTCGTCGGGCTGGGCCCGATCATGGCCTCGGTGTTCTCCGCGGCGCAGTCCTTGGGCGACTGGATCCATCCGCTGTCCACGGTGCTCGGCTACACCCCGCTCGGCGCCTTTGCCGCTGTTCCCGGGGCCTATGCCTCGGCGCTCTACGGGCAGATGGCCATCCACCTGGCGCTAGGTGCGGCCTACCTCGGCGGGCTCTATTTCCTGCTGGCTCGCGCTACTGCAAAAGCCGCGATTACCCCGCCGCCGCAGCAGCGCGCTGCCACGGCCAAGGGGTTGGGCTTCTTCAAGCTGCTGCCGGCAACACCGACCGGCGCCGTCGCCGCCAGGGCACTGACCTATTGGTTCAAGGATCCGCGCTACGCCGTGGGCGTGCTGATTGTGCCTGTGCTTCCATTGCTCTTCTGGTTCACCGGCAGCCAATCCGGCAACTACACGATGATGTATCTGATGGGGCCGTTGATCGGCATCCTGCTGGGCTTTTCCATATCCGCAGATATTTCCTATGACAACACGGCCTTTGCACTGCATGCACTGACCGGCATATCCGGCCGGGCCGATCGTGCAGGACGGGCGCTGTCCTGCTTCCTGATTGCCATCATTCCGGTCCTGGCTGCCGCGATCCTGCCTGGCCTCATCGCTGGCGAGCTATGGCGCATCCCGGGTGATCTGGGCTTGTCGCTGGCCGCGCTGTTCGTCGCGTTGGGCGTTTCCTCGGTGTCTTCGGCCCGCTACACCTATGCGGTGCCGCTTCCGGGCGATAACCCGATGAAGACCCCGCCTGGCAGCGGCATGCGCATGGCGCTCACGCAGCTGGGTATCATGCTCACCATGGGACTCTTGCTGATCCCGGTGCTCATTCCCTACACTATCGGCTGGTTCCAGCACTCGCAGGTCTTGGGCTTCATCACCCTGGGTGCGGGCTTGGTTCTGGGCACCGGACTGGTGCTCGGCGGCATTGCCCTCGGCGGCAAATGGTATGAGAAGCGCACTCCAGAGTTGATGCAGTCGGTCATGCTCAACAAGTAGGCAGGGCAACCGGAACGGCATCCTGGGCCGTCCAGCGGACAGCAATGTTCCGCCGGGCGGCCTTTTGCCTGCCCTGGTGCAACAAGGTTCACAGGATATTGGCCGGTGGTGCCCAAGCCGGGAGAAATCCAAATCAAACTGGATGGCAGCCATTTGAGCAGATGCAAGAAAACGATCACTGACCTGAAGATATGAAGCCGAACACGGAGCAGCTTAAGCAACAGCGGCAAAGTCAATGTGGACAAGCTCCCATGGCCGCCACGCGGACAGCAGGGGCAATCCGTACTAGACTTGAAGGCATGGTGGAACAGTCTGAAGAAACCCGCGGTGGCACTGCCACGATTGAACGTACCGAGACAACCCAGAGTGTCGAGGCCGGAGATCACGAGCGCTTTGCCCACTATGTGCAGAAAGAAAAGATCATGGAGTCGGCAATGACCGGCGAGCCAGTGATCGCCCTGTGCGGCAAGGTCTGGACCCCAGGCCGAGATCCGCAGAAATTCCCGGTATGCCCCGAGTGCAAGGAAATCTACGATTCCTTGATGGGGTAGTGCTGCGAATGAACTAGCACTACTTCACACGATGCACGCGGCCGGGAAAAGGTAAATGACCGAGACACTCTTTGATTTTGGCGACAAGCTTCCACTAGAAGACAAGCTTCCGGTAGCGTACCCGGAACGCGCGGCATGGGGAACCGGGCCGAAGCTGCGTGCCTGGCAGGCCGAAGCGCTGGCCTTGTACTTCGATAAGGAGCCCAAGGACTTCATGGCCGTGGCCACCCCTGGCGCCGGCAAGACCACTTTCGCGCTGCGCCTGGCGAAGGTGCTGATCGATTCGGGCAAGATCAACCGCATGATCGTTGTCGCGCCGACCGACCACCTGAAAAAGCAGTGGGCGGATTCGGCAGCGCGTGTGGGCATTGCCCTGGACCCGAACTACAAGAACTCCGACGGCCGGCACGGCTCGCATTACATGGGCGTCGTGGTGACCTATGCCCAGGTCGCGCTGAAGCCTGCCGTGCACCGTGCGAAGACCGAGGATGCCCGCACCCTGGTGATCATGGATGAGGTCCACCACGCCGGCGATGCGCTGAGCTGGGGCGACGGCATCCGCGAGGCATTCGAACCTGCCACCCGCCGACTGGCCCTGACCGGTACCCCGTTCCGTTCCGATGCTGCACCGATTCCCTTCGTGCAGTATATCGATGAGGGAGACGGCATTCGCCGGTCCAAGGCCGACTACACCTACGGCTACGGCAACGCCCTGGCAGACCATGTGGTCCGTCCGGTGCTGTTCATGGCCTATTCGGGCAATATGCGCTGGCGAACCGCCGGCGGCGAGGAGATGGAAGCAAACCTCGGCGAGGGCTTCACCAAGGATGTCACCGCCCATGCCTGGCGCACCGCGCTGGACCCGCACGGGGACTGGATTCCCTCGGTGCTGCAAGCCGCTGACCGGCGCCTGTCCGAGGTGCGCCGCACCGTGAAGGACGCCGGCGGGCTGGTCATTGCCACCGACCACGAGGACGCGCGCGGCTATGCTGCCCAGCTCGAAGCCATCTGCGGCGAGAAGGTCACCACCATCCTGTCCGATGACCCCAAGGCATCGCAGAAGATCGACGAATTCTCCGAATCCGATGCGCGCTGGATGGTCGCGGTGCGCATGGTGTCCGAAGGCGTGGACGTGCCGCGCTTGTGCGTCGGCGTCTATGCGACATCCACCTCCACGCCGCTGTTCTTCGCCCAGGCGGTGGGGCGCTTCGTGCGCAGCCGCAAGCGCGGAGAAGTGGCCTCGGTGTTCCTGCCCTCGGTGCCGATCCTGATGGCCTTGGCCAACGAGATGGAAGTCGAACGCGACCACGCCTTGGACCGCGAAGGTTCCAAGGACGAGGACGGCCTGGACGATTCGCTGCTGGAAGCGGCGAACAAGGAAGAGAAGGCCAGCGACGAGCTGGCACGCAACAAGTTCGAAGCGCTGAACTCGCAGGCTTCCTTCGATCGCGTGCTCTTCGACGGTGGCGAATTCGGCACCGGTGCCGACATCGGCAGCGAAGAGGAACTGGGCTTCCTGGGAATCCCGGGCCTGCTGGATACCGAGCAGGTGTCCGAATTGCTGCGCAAGCAGCAGAACAGGCAGATTTCCAAGGGCGCCACGAAGCCCGAGCCGGTGTCCGACCACCGCCGCATGATGGAGCTGCGCACGAAGCTGTCCAAGAACGTCTCGGCATGGTCTGCCCGGA
Source organism: Glutamicibacter sp. ZJUTW (assembly GCF_008370855.1). Classification (NCBI taxonomy): domain Bacteria; kingdom Bacillati; phylum Actinomycetota; class Actinomycetes; order Micrococcales; family Micrococcaceae; genus Glutamicibacter; species Glutamicibacter sp. ZJUTW. The sequence continues at coordinate 1,354,167 of NZ_CP043624.1, forward strand.
CCGGCACGCCGCATGGGCAGATCCACAACAAGCTGCGCAGCATCTGCGGCGGGCCTGCGGTGCCGCAAGCAACAGCTGACCAGCTGCAGGCGCGCATCGACAAGCTGCAGGACTGGTTCGTCGGACGCAAGTAGTTTCCGCGAAAAAACGGCTTGGCGCTGACCGGAGAATTCGGTCAGCGCCAAGCCGTTGTGGTTTTCAAGGCAAGGATCAGCCCAGCGACAGCACCGTGACGCCGGCTGCGCGCAGTTCCTCGCGGATCGCTGGCAGATTCTCCGGCGAGACCGCTGCGGTCAGCGGGGAAATGATGGTGGTGGTGAACCCGGCTTCCACCGCATCGAACGCGGTGGCCTTCACGCAATGGTCAGCGGCAAGTCCCACGACATCCACCGAAGTGATGCCCTTGGCCTTGAGCCAGTCACCGAGCAGTTCTCCGCTTTCATCGGCCTTGTCTGCCGAAGGATCCAGTTCCCGGGCTTCGAAGCCGGAATAGGCCGCGGCGAAACGCCCCTTGGCGAAATGCGCGTCGACTGGCACGTGCGCGAGCTGCGGATGCAGCGCTGCGCCAGGGGTGCCGGCGACACAGTGCACCGGCCAGGAATCAATGAAGTCCGGGTTCTGAGAGAAATGATCGCCCGGCTCGATGTGCCAATCCTGGGTGGTCACGATGGCCGAGTAGGAATCGCGGCGTTCGGCAATGTCCGCGGCAATGGCCGTAGCTACAGCATTGCCGCCGGTTACCGCGAGGGCACCGCCTTCGCAGAAGTCCGGCTGGACATCAATGATCAATAGGGCTCTGCTCATCGCTGCCTCCCTGGCTAGTGAATGTAGACCTTGGACAACTGCGGACCGCAGGATCCTTGAACCTGGATCCTACGTTCCGCAGCTGAGTTTTTCGTGTGTTTGTCTAGTCCTGGATCATGACGGTCGGGATGACCGGTTCGCCGCGCTGCATCTTGCGGGCCACGCCCGGCAGCTCCTGGACCGATGCGTGGTGGCGCTCGGTGGCGCGCTTGACGCCGGCAGCGCCGACATGGGCCTGGTCGATCTCTCCGTTGCGCACCAGCGGGACAACCAAGTCGCGCTCGGGGCCGCCGGTGGTGTACTCGGAGGTGGAGACGATTTCGGCGACGGCGCGGTTGCGCTCGTTGAGCTGGCGCACCGCATACTTGCGGCCGCCCACGCTGGCCTTGTTCGCCGCGGCCTTGGCCACGGGAATCCATTCGCCCGCATCGTCTTGGCGGGCCACCAGCTTGTAGACCATGGACGCGGTCGGGTGCCCGGAGCCGGTGACCAGGGCGGTGCCCACGCCGTAGGAGTCCACCGGGGCGCTGGCCAAGGCAGCGATCGCGTACTCGTCCAGGTCCGAGGTGACGGTGATCTTGGTGTTCCAGTTGCCCAAATCATCGAGCAGCTCGCGGACCCAGCCTGCCTGCTGCACCAGGTCGCCCGAGTCGAGGCGGACGCCGCCCAGCTCGGGACCGGCCACCTCGACCGCGGTGCGTACGCCGTTCTCGACGTCGTAGGTGTCGACCAGCAAGATGGTGTCCTTGCCCAGCGAGGCAACCTGCGCTTCGAAGGCGGCGCGCTCGGTGTCGTGCAGCAGGGTGAAGGAGTGGGCCGAAGTGCCAACGGTTTTCAGGCCGTAGCGTGCACCGGCTTCCAGGTTCGAGGTCGAGGAGAATCCGGCAATCATGGCGGCGCGCGCGGCGGCCACCGCTGATTCCTCATGGGTGCGGCGCGAGCCCATCTCGATGCAGGGGCGCTCGCCGGCCGAAGCGATCATGCGCGAGGCGGCCGAGGCAATGGCCGAATCATGGTTCATCGCCGAGAGCACGAACGTCTCGATGACGCAGGCTTCGGCGAAGGTCGACTCCACGGTCAGCAGCGGCGAGTTCGGGAAGTACAGCTCGCCCTCGGCATAGCCGGAGATGTTGCCGGTGAAGCGGAAGTTCTCCAGGTACTTGATGGTCTCGGCGTTGACCACCTTGTTGTCGCTGAGGAAACGCAGCTGCTCGTCATCGAAGCGGAAATCTGCCAGGCCTTCGAGCACGCGGCCAGTGCCTGCGACCACACCGTAGCGCCGGCCTTCGGGCAAGCGGCGTGCGAATGCCTCGAAGACGGATGGGCGGTGAGCTGCACCGGATTCCAGCGCTGCCTGGAGCATGGTCAGCTCATAGTGGTCGGTGAAGAGACTGGTGCGCATGTGACGCTCCTGATGATCGGAAAAGGCCTTGTGCGGTGCTGCTTGGGAAAGCAGACCCGTTTTACTGTATAACGGCTCACGCCCAAGGTGATATTTGCCGTGTCCGGTGTTGCGTTCAGCTTCCGCGCGTAAAATGGTAGCCATGACCGCAATGCCCGATGTACTTTCCGAATTTGAAACCCTGGTATCCCAAGACAAGCCATGGCGCTTGGTTGTGTGGAATGATCCAGTGAACTTGATGAGCTACGTATCCTACGTGTTCCGTTCCTACTTTGGTTTCAGCCCGGAAAAAGCTGAGAAGCTCATGCTGCAGGTGCACCATGACGGCTTCTGCACCGTGCGCAGCGGCAGCCGCGAAGCCATCGAATCCGATGTGCAGGCCATGCACGGGTTCGGACTGAACGCAACCATGACCCAGGGAGCCTGAACGTGGCCAAGGCCTTCAAGAACGGTTCCAAGGGCATTACCGGCACGCTGCATTCGCCCGAACGCAAGCTGATCCGCGAACTCTTCTCCGACGTCATCGAAATGCTCGAAGAACGTGCCCGGCTGCACCAGCTGCCCGAGGACATCGATCCGCTCTATGCCTTGACCGGCATGCGGCCCGAGTCCATGGACTTGCCTCCGATTGCCGATCCGGCACTGGCCAGGCTGCTGCCCGATGCCAGCGACGACGCCGTGGTGGCTGCCGAGCATCGCCGGCTGACCGAAGCCGATTCGATCGCGCAGAAGGTCGGCCGCCTGCGTGAAGCCCAGCTGCTGCTGGAAACCGACAGGCTCGTGCTGGACAAGGACGCCGCGGCGCGTTTCGCCCAGGCCCTGAACGACGTGCGCCTGGTGCTCGCCGAGCGCCTTCAGATCCGCAGCGAAGAGGATTCGGCCCGCGTCGCCGAGGTGCTTGATGCTTCCGAGGTGGAAACCCCCGAGGAATACATGTCCCTGGTGTACAACCTGATCTCTTGGGTGCTCGATACCTTGATGGGCGCGCTGATGGATGCGGAGTCCTGAGCCCATGAATTCCTACTTTGCCACCGGGCAGGTCTCCGCCCCGGACGCCAATACTCCCATTGGCATCTTCGATTCCGGTGTTGGCGGGCTGACCGTGGCCCGCGCGATCATCGACCAGCTGCCCGGCGAATCGCTGATCTATGTGGGGGATACCGCCAACTCTCCCTACGGTCCGCTGCCCATCGCCCAGGTGCGGGCCAACGCCCTGGGCGTCATGGACGAACTGGTGGATTCCGGGGTGAAGCTGCTGGTCATTGCCTGCAATTCGGCCTCCGCAGCGGTGCTGCGCGATGCCCGAGAACGCTACACCGCGCGCTACGGCATCCCGGTGGTCGAAGTCATCCAGCCGGCGGTCCGCCGTGCCGTGGCCGGCACGAAGAATGGCAGGATCGGCATCATCGGCACCCAGGCGACCGTGGGCTCGCGCGCCTATGAGGATGCTTTTGCCGCTGCCCCGAACCTGCAGGTATCGACCGTGGCCTGCCCGCGTTTCGTGGAGTTCGTGGAATCCGGCATCACCGCCGGCGCCGAGCTGCTGGAGATCGCGCAAGAGTATCTGGCGCCGCTGCAGGCCGCCAAGGTGGACACCCTGGTGCTGGGATGCACGCACTACCCGCTGCTCACCGGCGTGCTCTCCTACGTGATGGGGGATTCGGTCACGCTGGTGTCATCTGCAGAGGAAACGGCGAAGGACGTTTTCCGGGCGCTGACCCGGCATTCGCTGGTGCGCAACGACGGCGCCGCGGCGCGTCATGAGTTCCTCGCCACAGGCAACGCTGATAGTTTTGGTGTACTGGCTCGCCGTTTCCTCGGACCCGAGGTGCTGCAGGTGCGCCACGTGGACCATGTAGCCGCCCACTATCCGACCGGAGCCATCTCGCGGATCACTCCGCAAATGATTGCCGCGTCGAAAGCGAGTAACGAATGAAGCTGACCATCATCGGATGCACCGGGTCATTCCCAGGGCCGGGATCGCCCGCGTCCTGCTACCTGGTGACGGCCTTTGATGGCACCCGCGACTGGAAGATCCTGCTGGATCTGGGGTCCGGGGCTTTGGGCGTGCTGCAGCGCTACACCGATTTGAAAGACATCGACGGGATCATGATTTCCCATCTGCATCCCGACCACTGCATGGATTTGTGCGGTTTGCATGTGGCGATCCGCTGGGATCCCGACGGCTGGGGCCGGGAGCGGATGCTCGTGCACGGCCCGGAAGACACCGCCGAGCGCATCGAGACTGCCTACTCGCTGCCTGACGGCGACACCATGGCCAAGGACTACGACTTCCAGGTCTGGAAATCGCTGAAGCCGGTGAATATCGGACCGTTCACCATCACCCCGTACCCGGTGCGCCACCCGATCAAGGAAGCCTATGCCCTGCGCGTGGAAGCGCATGAACCGGGCCCCGACGGCGAACTGCTGACCAGCGTGCTGACCTATTCCGGGGATACCGACAGCTGCGATGGCCTGGTGGAAGCCGCCCGCGGCGCCGACATGTTCCTGTGCGAAGCGGCCTTCGAGGAAGGCCGCGATGACCACATTGACGGCGTGCACCTGACCGGGAAACGCGCTGGCGAAATGGCCGCCGCCGCCGGTGCCGAGCGCATGCTGCTCACCCACATTCCGGTATGGACCGACATCAACAAGGTGGTTGAAGAGGCCAAGGAAACCTACAGCGGCGGCATTGCCGTTGCCGTATCCGGCGTAACCTACGGCGTGTACTCCGGCAGCCTGAAGGAAGACAAGGACCCGACCCTGTTCAAGGGGGATCGCGGTACCGACTACCTGAAGACCCGCACCGGATCCATGCCGACCATCAAGTACGAGAAGACCCGCAAGTTCCCGCTGCTCAAGCGCAAGAAGTAGCAGCTGGAGTACCTTGGTTATCAGGCCCGGCCGCGCCGCACCATTTGGTGCTGCGAGGCCGGGCCTTGCACTCTGTGGCGCAGCTAGGCCGCTTCGGAAAATAACATAGCCCAGCACGAGAGCTTTCGTGCTGGGCTTTGGCCGTGATGCTAAAGGCTTACCGCCTAGCTAGGCGTTTCAGGCCTGAGTGGCGGGCACCGAGCTGCTGCGGTAGGCGACCAGACCGCCATCGACGCGCACATCGGTACCGTTAACCCATATCGGCTGGCTGGAGAGCAGGTAGGCGATGACCTCGGCAATGTCCTCGGGGGCGGCAAAGCGGCCAAGCAGTTCAGCGGCGGAATTGACCTTATCCTGGCCGTGGTCCTTCTTGAAGTCATCCAGGATCGGAGTCTGCACCGGGCCGGGGCTGACCGAGTTCACCCGCACCCGAGCGCCGACAAACTCGGCGGCCAACTGTTCGGTCAGCAATCGTACGCACTGCTTGGAGAACAGGTAGCTATTCTCCGCAATGGCGGTATCGGCCGCGGCCTGCTCCAGCGCCTGGTCCTGGTCCTCGGCCAGCGCGAAGTCGCGGCAGGCCTCGGCCACACTGCGCCAGCCAAAGGCCACTGAGGAAGCCAGATTCACCACGGAGGCGCGTTCGCCCAGCAGCGGGGCCAGGCCTCGGGTCAGTTCACGCACGGCAAAGACATTGACCGACAGCACGGTGCGCAGCGGCGCGGTGCCTGGTACCCCGGCAATATTTGCCAGGCCAGCCAAGCCCTGCGGGGCCAGTGTGGTCAGTTTCTCGATGACTGCCGAAATGCCGGCAGGGGTGGACAAGTCAGCTTGGATGAAGTCACCCGCGAAGCCAGTGGTCGCGGTGCGGTCGATGCCGATGACTGTGTAGCCGCGGGAGGCCAGTAGCGCCGCGGTGGCCGCGCCAATGCCCGAGGCGCATCCGGTCAAGGCAATGGGCAGTGAAGATGCTGACATGGGGTTCTCCTAGGATGTAGGGGGCCACCGGGCGTCGCCGGGCCGTGCTTGATAGTTAATCCTGCGTCATTGTCCAGGTGGTTCACGACACACTTTCCATCCAATGGAATCAGATCCGGTGTCGGGGCTGGACACCGGGCAAGCTGACATTAGCTAAGATTTCCCGTGAAGAGAGGGTGCTGATGAAAGTGCCAGTCTACGATGTGCTCGACCCGGCCACCCTAGAGGTCGTTGGGCAGGCCCCGGAACACACCGAAGAAGATGTGCGCCAGAGCATTGCTACGGCCAATCTCGCCGCCGCCGGCTGGGCCGCCGACCGTGAGTCCCGTCGCTCCACGCTGCGTGAAGTGGCAGCCCGTATCCGCACCCGCGCCCCACAACTAGGCCGCATCCTGTCCCTGGAACAGGGCAAGGTGCTGAGCGAAGCAATCGGCGAATTTCAAGTGGCCGCGGACCTCTTCGAATACTACGCAAACATGGACTGGGATGAGACCGAGGCACTGCCCGAACGTGCTGGTCGCAAACTGCAGGTGCAGTACCGCCCGGTCGGGCTGGTTGGCACCATCACGCCATGGAATTTCCCGATATCACTGCTCTGCGTGAAACTGGCCCCAGCCTTGGTGGCTGGGTGCACGGTGATTGCCAAGCCTTCGGCGACCACTCCGCTGTCCACTATCGCACTGGTGGAACTGGCTAACGAGCTGCTCCCCGAAGGCGTGCTGCAGGTACGCACCAGCAGCCGCCGCACGGTTAACGTGGCGCTGGCCGAGCTGCCAGAAATCCGCAAGATTTCCTTCACTGGCTCTACCGAGGTGGGCGCAGCGGTCGCCGCCGCGGCCACGTCGAGTGTCAAGCGGGTTACCCTGGAACTGGGTGGCAATGATCCGGCCATTGTGCTGGAGGACGCCGATTTGGAAGCCACTGCCCGCGGCATCGTGGGCAGTGCCTTCCGCAATGCCGGACAGGTCTGCATGGCCGTCAAGCGCGTGTACGTGCCGCGTGCAATGCAGGGGGCATTCACCGAGGTTGTGGTGGCCGAAGCGGCCAAGCTGAGCCTGGGACACGGGGTAGCCGAGGGCACCACCATGGGCCCGATGCACACCGCCAAGCAGCGCCAGAGCGTGCAGGAGATGGTCGATGCAGCGTTGAATTCCGGAGCCCGGCTGGCTGCCGGGGGAGGTACCGGTTGCGATTTGCCTGGCCACTTCATGAATCCGACGATCATCGCCAATGCGGCCGCGGGCATGGCGCTGGTTGATCAAGAACAATTTGGCAGCGCACTACCCATCATTGGATACGACAGCGTCGATGAGGCCATGGTGCAGGCGAATTCCGGGCCCTTTGGTCTGGGCGCATCGCTGTGGACTCCGGATCTGGACCGCGCTGAAGCGCTGGCCTCGAACCTAGAGGCGGGCACGGTGTGGATTAACCAGCACACCGTGGTAGAACTCGATGCGCCCTTTGGCGGGTGGAAGGCCTCGGGCACGGGCCGCGAACGCGGCCGCTGGGGCCTAGAGGAATACCTTGAACCACGCACTATCAATGCTCGAAGCCACGGCTAAGCCCCGCAAGCCACAAGAACTTTAAGGATTGAAATGAACATTTCGTCGAGCACTGAGCTCATCACGCTCGGTACCGCGGCCGGACCGGCCATCCGTGGTAAAGAAAATGGGATGGCCAGCGCCGTCGTCGTCGATGGCAAGCATTATCTGGTGGACTTCGGATTGGGCTGCGTGAGGGCCGCCCACCAGGCAGGACTGCGCGGCCAGGATCTAGTCGCCGGGTTCATCACGCACCTGCACTCCGACCACGTGGGTGAACTGCCGGCCTATCTCATGTGGAACTGGGGTGCCCCTGTGGGCGGCTTCACCACACCGGTGGGCCTCTACGGTCCGGGGAAGGACCCGAACCATGTGCGTGGCCAGCAGCTGGCCGGCACCCGCGAGCTGGTGGATCATACGCTCAAAGCCTTCTCCTACGATCTGGATATCCGCGTCACGGATGAGGCACGCCCGGTGATGAACACGTTGCTGGACGTCCAGGAGATCACGCTGCCCGCAGCGGCCGAAGGTTCTGGCAACCGCCCCTTCATCATCTACGAAGATGACCGGGTGACCGTGCGCGCGGTTCTGGTGGAGCACCCACCGGTATTCCCGGCTTTCGCCTTCCGCTTTGATACGGCCCACGGGTCGATGACCTTCTCCGGGGATACAGCAGAATGCGATGCGCTCATTGAGCTGGCACGCGGCAGCGACATTTTGGTGCATGAGGCAGTGAATCTGGAATTCTTTACCGCCATGGGCTTCAGCCCTACTTTCATCAACCACCAGCGGGAGTCGCACACTCCGCCGGAAGGTGCCGGCCGAGTGGCGCAGGCTGCCGGAGTGAAGCATTTGGTGCTCTCGCATCTGGCCGGGGTAGCAACCCCGGAAGAATGGAAGCAGCGTGCCGAAACCAGCTTCGCCGGTCAGGTCACCGTGGCGAGCAGTGGCCAGCGTTTTGCGCTCAACACATTGGCAGCGGACGTCGTCGGCTAGGAACCGTCGAAATTCTCTGAGCCCCCGGGATTTGATCCTCGAATATATTGTGGATCGAAGCCCGGGGGCGTTGTTCTGTCCCTCGGAACCCCATCGACGTGTGCTGTGACCCGGTTTGAGCGGGCAATTTGGGTGAGAATTGGATCATGCCAAGTGAGTGGTTCGATAAGCCTGGTGGGGAACCGGTGGAACTCTATGAATCTGATCCGCTGTGGCCATTGATAGCGGCTGAATGGACCAACCGAATCCAAAGCAACATTCTTCCTACGCTTGCGCGAGTAGAACATGTAGGGTCAACATCGATCCCCGGTCTGATCGCCAAGCCCGTACTTGACTTGCAAATAGCTGTGCCAGATTTAAACGATGAAGCGGCCTACCGTACTGGTCTTGAATCCTTAGGCCTCGTGCTTCGGCAACGCGAACCTGACCACCGGTTCTTTCGGCCACCAGCCGGTGAACCTCGCCTCGTGCACGTACACGTCTGCGAACAATGATCGGTTTGGGAACACGGCGTACTGCGTTTCCGGGACAGGCTCCGAGTCGATCCGAAGCTTGCCGCCGAATATGCCACGCTTAAGCTCGGACTCGCTGACCGTTTCGGCACTCACCGGCTTAACTACAACAACGGAAAAGCTCAATTTATCTCGCGCGTCATGGCTGGCGAGTAGTTGCTGCGAAGATGTTGACTCTGGAGGCGTTTCCCTGCCGGTCATCCAAGATGTACGTTATATTCGTCTGTAATTTGGTCGTTCACCGGGACATCCGCCCTAATGACTTGGCTAGCAAGCCATTTCCATATTCATAAGCAAGAGAGGCATCCCGTATACCCGCCCGCAAAGCTGGCCGGTGAACGTGCCGTATGCGGACGCGAAAAACGACCGTTACATAACAATGGGTGTCAATCAGAGGTTGGCATACGTGGCTTCGCTTGCAGGGCAATAAGAAATTGCCTCGTGCTCCGATTCGTGCCACTCATTGCAAACACGGATCTCCGGCTCTCCGTCGTTTTTTCAGGGGCGCGCTCCGGGTGTATTCTCACGACGTGCATTCCGGGCACCATACAACCCTGAGATCCATCGCACGCGTGCCATATTCTTCCATTTTCTCCACTTTCTAGCGCTCCATCACCAATATTTTCAGCTTCTCCCGATAAAGCCGTTCGGATACGTTCCAGGATGCGACCTGCTACGCCAAAGGGAGTAACCCCAGCGCAAAGCGGAAGAGTCAGTGCACAAAAACACCACTGGCGCCCTACCCGACAAGGGTGGAGCGCCAGTGGCATCATTGTGCGGCGCGAAGCCGGAGTGCAGCTTAGAGCTGCAGCCCCAATTTCTTGCGGTCGCGCTGCTGGTTGATGCCGAAACAGGCGATGATGCCGGCAATGGTGATCATGATGCCGGTAAGCCAGAAAGCCTGCTCGTATCCGATTGCCGGGGTCGCTGCGGCGCTGACCATGGCACCGACCACGGCCGGCGCGAACAGGCCGCCAGCGGTTAGGAAGGCGTTGGTAATCTGCAGCAGGGCCCCACGCTGGGCGATGTTGGTGGTTTCCGCGGCGACCAGGTAAGTAAGAGCGAACAAGGCCGGGGCGGTACCGAAACCGAAGGTGAAGAAGGTCAGCGCCGCGCCCTGCGAGTCGGCGGCGGTACCCAGCAGCACCATCACGCCAGAGAACACAGCCGACCCGCCGAGAACCAGACCACGGGAGATGCGGGTGTTCAGGCCACGGTTCCCGAGCACCTGAGTAAGCCAGGACAGGCCCACGGTGGAGATCGCACCCCAGATGGCCGGCAAGGCGATTAGCGAGCCGCCCTGCTGGGTGCTGGTGCCCATCACAGTCTCGAAGTAGGCAGGCAGCCAGGTCATTGCGACGGTGAAGGTCCAGTAGCCCAGGAAGGAGCAGAGCACTGCCAGCAACCAGCTGGGGGTGAGGAATGACTTCAGATAAGGAACCTTGGAGTCGGCCGCCACGGCGGTGGCGCCTTCCAACGGGCTGGTGCCTTCGATTTCGTGTTCGGCTTGCACCGAGGTGTAGGGGCCTTCCTTGCCGATGAACAGCCACAGAACGGACCAGACTACACCAACCAAGGCGACGAAGATGAAGGCTGACTTCCAGCCGAACTCGGAGGTCACCCAGGCGATGACCGGGGCGAAAGCCACCACGCCGAGGGTCACCCCGGCCGAGGCCACTGCAGCCGGGGTGGCCGAACGGCGCATCGGGAACCACTTGTAGACCGCGTGCATGGTGATCGGGGCCAGCGGGCCCTCGCCGGCGCCGAGCAGCAAGCGGCTGAACCACAGTGCGGGAAGCGACGCGAAGACGATGACCGGGACCTGCGCGATGGACCAGACGAGGCACAGCGCCAGCAGGATCCACTTGGCTTGGACGCGGTTGGCGATCGGTGCGGCCACGAACTGGGCGACACCGAAGAGGGCGAACACGGCGCTGCCAAGCAGACCGAATTGGGCCGGGGTAATGCCCAGATCCTCCATGAGCGGAACGGCCACGATACCCAAGATGGCCTTGTCGGCCCAGCTGACCATCATCAAGATGAGCAGCATGATGGTGACTGTCCAGCCGTAGGCGGTGCGTTTGCGGCTGGTCCACGTGGCGGGGTTGGAACGCTTAGACTTGCTGGGCACCGGTGGTGCCGGAGTGGTCTGTGTCATTGGTATTCCCAGGTGTTTTCGGGCGGCGTCATTGCCGGGTACGAGTGCCGAAGGTGGCGTGTGTTCACCCTAAGTAGTTGCGACAGGGTGCATTAGATGGAATTCTCCGCCGGCGAGCAGGTGGTGCGGGCGGAGAATTCCTTGACAAGCGCGGTGTTTCGCGGGCTTCAAGGTGTCGACTCCAGGGAGCCGACGGCGGTATTAGCGTGCCGGAGTAATAGTTACCGGAAGCGATTCGAAACCGCGCAACACATTGTGGATGATCGGTACGGCCGGGCCGGCAGGGGCGATGGTTTCCACCCGTTCCAGCAGTGCTTGGAGCACGATTTCCATTTCCAGGCGGGCAATGGGTTGGCCCACGCACTGGTGCAGCCCCATACCAAAGGCCACGTGGCCAGAGGAGGAGCGATCGAAACTGAACTTATCGGCGTCCGGTCCCCACTTCTGCGGGTCACGGTTGGCTGCACCGAGGAAGACCAGCACCTTGGTACCGGCTGGCAGGTGTACCCCGCCCAGTTCGGTATCCACCGAGACGGTGCGGTGGAACTTCTGGAAGGGTGATTCCAAACGCAGGGCCTCATCGATGGCGAACTTGGCCAGGTTTGGTTGGCGGCGTAGTTCGGCCCAGGCTTCGGGTTCCTTGGCGAGTACCGAGAGGGTGTTGCCAATGCCGAAGATGGTGGTGTCCACTCCGGCCGATAGCAAGGCGCGCACCAGCAAGGTGGCTTGCTGCTCGGTGATCAGCCCGTCGGCAACGCGGTCCCAGATCTGTTTGCCAAAGCCTGTGTCGTTCAGCGATTCGCGCTCGCAGGCAGCCATGACCACCTTGGAGTGCACATCGGCTTCGGCGAAGGCCTGTTGGAAAATGTAGTTCTCCGGGCCGAAGGCGTTGAAGACCATGTTCCCATAGGGCAGCAGATGCTCGCGCCCTTCCTCTGGGATGCCTACCGCGTCGGGGAAGACCCTAATCGGATACTTTTCAGCTAGGTCGGTGACCGCGTCGAAGCCACTGCGGGTAGCCAGTTCATCGGTCAGTTCTAGAGCTGGGGGAGTGAAGGGGCCGCGCAGCGCGCGCACGGTGCCCGGGTTGATGACCCCGGTCAGCGCGCGGCGCATGAGGGTGTGGATCGGCGGGTCGGATTCCAGGATGCTTGGTGGACGCCAGGCTTCATCCTTGCGGATATCCCGGGGACCCAGGCCGCCGGCGGAGGAGTAGGTTTCGAAGTCAGTGAGGACCTCGTAGACCTGCTCGTATCCGGTGACGGCGTAGCTGCCGGTGGCTTCCAGATAGCTTACCGGGCCGGCCTCGCGCAGTCGATCAAGAAACGGGTAGGGGTCGGAGATGGCGGCAACGTCGAAGGGGTCTTCCTGGAAGACCATAGGTTGAGTGCGCAAAGACATGGTGGGCTTCCTTAGAGTTCGAGGACGAGTTTGGAACAACCGGCAGCGGCGCGGGATACGCAGACCATCATGACCTCGTTAGCGTCCTTATCGGCCTGGGAAAGGGCGGCGTCGCGATGTTCGGGCTCGCCAGAGATGATGCGGGTTTCGCAGGTGCCGCAGAGTCCGGCCCGGCAGCTGGATAGGACTCGGGCGCCGACCTGTTCGACGGCTTCGAGGATGGTCTGGTCGGACTCCACGGTGAGCGTGGTGCCGGTGAGGGACAGTTCCACCTCGAATGGTTCGGAGCTGCCGCCCACGCCGAGGCTGTCGGCGGCGAAGCGTTCGGTGTGCAGGGCACCCGGAGGCCAGCCCATGCAGAAGTCTTCCACTGCACCGAGCATGCCGCCTGGGCCGCAGGCGTAGACCAGCATATGGGCGCGGGGCAGACCCAGGATCTGGCTCAAATCCAGACGACCCGATTCATCCTCGGCCACAATGCGAACCTTGTTGTTGCCGAATTCGGCTTCAAGTGCTTGGGCGAACGCCATGGTGTTGCGGGATCGGCCACCGTAGTAGAGTACCCATTCGCGGCCTGCGGCCTCGGCAGCGCGCATCATCGGGATGATCGGGGTGATGCCAATGCCGCCGGCAAGAAAGAGGTACTTGCGCGAATCAATAAGCGGAAAGTTATTGCGTGGTGCGGAGATGCGCAGTTCGGAACCGGCGCTCAGGCGATCGTGCACCCAAGCGGAGCCGCCACGGGAATCCGGGGTGCGCAGTACGCCAATGCGCAGGGTGGACAGGTCCTCGGTGTCCGAGCACAGCGAATATTGCCGGGTGAGATCGTCGGTGAGGTGCACGTCGATGTGCGAGCCTGGGGCCCAGCTGGGGAAGTTCTGCCCATCGGCGCGACGCAGCACCAAGGAGGCGACGCCGTCCGCGGGATACTCTACGGCGTCGATCACCGTATTGATGATGGCCGGTGCCTGAATGGGCGCAGTGATAGTCATGCTCTACCGCTCCTGAATGCAGTGGTTGCGAGGTGGCCGACCCCACAGGGCCGGTGCGTGAATCCAGCGTAGGTGGAGCTGGTCACACTTAAGCGATTGTTTTCCATCCAATGGAAATCTCTGTGGGCTAAGGTGTGCAGTCTACTTAGCTCTCGGTGGACATGCTTAGGCGGCGGGCAATACTGCGTGCCGCGATACGCAAGACGGGCACCACCGCACCCACGGAGGCCGGACGCTCCAGAGTCACAACTCCCAGTGCCGCGAGGCAGCGGCCATTGAGCGAAATCACCGGCACTGCGACCCCATAGTTCTGTGCGCCTGCCTCTTGGCTGGTAGTGGCGTAGCCATCTTCGCGAACCTTGGCGATTTCGCGGCGCAGCTGCTGGGGGGCCGTGATGGTGTGCTCGGTCAGTTGGGTGAGGCTGGCCATGCCTGCCTCTAATACATCAGATTCGCCAAATGCCATCATGACCTTGCCCGCGGCCGAGGCGTGGAGAGGGAGGTGTTCACCGACGCGCCGGAATGGGGCTCCCACCCGGGTGCCCGACATGCGTTCGAGAAGCAAAACCTGATCGTTGTCCAATATGAACAGGTTCACGACGTTCTGGGTCACGAATAGAACATCTTGCATATAGGGCGCGGCCAATTCGGCGAAGCCTTGGTGGGCAGGTGCCAGCAGTCCCAGTTGCCAGATCCGGTGGCCAATGAGGTAATCCTGGCCGGAGCGCTGCAGCGCACCCCAACTGACTAATTCGCCGGTGAGACGGTGTGCAGTGGCCACCGGCAGGCCGGCCCGAGAGGCCATGTCGCTCAGGGTGAGTCGCGGGTGTTCGGAGTCAAAAGTGCCTAAGAGTGCGAGAGCGCGCGAAGTTACCGACTGTCCTGTTGGGGCGCTGGTGGTGCTGTCACGTTTGAGCCGTGGTTTCGGATTGGCGATGGGAATGCTCCATGGTTCAAGACTTCTTCGGACTCATCAGCATAGGCATTGGGCGGTCACCCTCGGCAATAGATGACCCGGTGTTTCCATTGGATGAAATCCTAGGAGCAGAATCCAACGAGCTGGGAAAGCCTTGGTGATTAGCATTAACCCACCTTCCGGCGCTTGGCGCCGTGCTCAGAAAGCCCTATTGCATATGTCTTGTCCTGTTCCACGTCCCACAGTCGTCGCCGGCGCGGTCGAAGCGACCGAAGCGCATGCACCGCACGCTCAGGGACGCGGTCCAGGGGTGGCGGCGGGGCGCTGGATGATCGTGGTCGGTGTGGGAGTAGTTGCAGCGATGAACATCTGGAAACTGCCGTTGGCGCTGCAACGATTGGAAGCCGAACTGGGCTTTGGGTTGGTGTTCTCCGGACTTCTTTTGGGGGTTATCCAGGTGGCGAGCATGCTCGGTGGCTTGCTGGTTGCCTGGGGCGGGGAGCGTTTCGGCTTGCGCCGGTTGCTGATGCTCGGATTGATTTTGCTGGCGCTTGGCTCGGCTGGTGGTGCGGTGTCACCGAACCCCGGATTATTGCTTGGCACGCGCATGGTCGAAGGTATCGGGTTTCTGCTGTGCACGGTGCTGGCCCCGGCCTTGATCCGTGTGATTTGCCGCCCGGCCGATCTGGATCGGGCCATGGGTGCTTGGGGGTCCTTCCAGGGCATCGCGATCATGCTCTCCTTCAGCGGCGGGATCTTGGCCTTGCAGGTGCTGCAGTGGCGTGCTTTGTGGCTGCTGATGGCGCTGCTGGCCGTCGGTATGCTGTGGCCATTGGCTCGGTGGGTGCCGGCCGGCCCGGTGGAGCGGGGCATTGACGGGCGCGGTTCCTTGCGCAAAATTCTGCTGACCATCAAGGTATTGCCGCCGTGGATGGCAGGACTGGCCTTTGCCTGTTACACAGTGCAGTGGATGGCCGTGATGGGCTTTTTGCCGCGCATTTATGCCGCCTATGGATTGGAAGCACTGCCGGCAGGGTTGCTCTCGGCGCTTGTGGGTGGCCTCAACATTATCGGTGCCTGGATCTCGGCGGCCTGGTTGCAGCGCGGACGCGGCGCCACCGGAATCCTGCTTTTGTGCTTTGCGGTCATGGCCGTTTCTTCGGTGGGGCTCTTCGCTGTGCCGTGGATGCAGCTGCCGCGCGGGATCGTCGGGGCGCTGGCTTGCGCCTCGGTGTTCTCGCTCATTGGCGGGATCGCACCGGCCGCGCTGAGCAGGGTGGCCGTGGATCTGGCACCGCCTGGCGGGGCGGTGAGCGCAGTGATTGGGCTGATGCAGCAGCTGTTTAATGTGGGCAACTTCCTCGGCCCTTTCCTGCTGGCCTGGATTGCGGTGCAGGTCGGCGGTTGGCAGGCTTCCTGGGTGATGACCTGCGGCTTCTGTGCCCTGGGGATGAGCGCGACGCTGGCGTTACACGTGCGCACGCGATCAGTGAATCCCTCACTCGCTTCGCAAGTGGTTCGCCATCAGTAGTTCCTTGGAGCGCTGTGAACACTGGCGAATGAAGAAGGTCTTCGGCAGGAAGCGGGATTCCAAGCTCAATATCATGCGGTTAATGGGACACGGCCGATGCAACGCCTGCTTGATCAGGCTGTTGCAATGACCGTTTGATGCCAAGCAGTTCCCGGTGCTTTGCTCTGTACTGCAGCGGATCAGCGGGTGCCGTGCTTGGCGCCCCACGGTTTGTCGTACTTGCTGGCCAGCCGGGTCAGCGCCAGTGCGGCAACGAGCAGGCCGACGTCGCGCAGGGCGACATCGAGGAAGATGCCCATCGAGACCAGATTGATGATGATGCCTAACAGCCACAGGGCGAGCACATAGCTCGCATAGCGCGGCTTGATGATCATCGATGCGGCGGCAACCAGTTCCACCACGCCAACCACGTGCATGGCGGTTTGCGCGGAGAACGGCAGGATGGCAATGACCCACGGGGCCAGGTAGTCCGGCCAGTAGGTCATCATGTTCGCGAACTTGTCCAGTCCCATGAGCAGGGGCAGGACGACAAATCCAATGCGCAGGATCCAGAATGCGCTCAACGACGGGTCGGTGCTGACCCGTTCAGCTGTTGTTGCCCGGATGTGCGAGAGCGGATGCTTCTCGCTCCATGAGGCGCTCATGGCGATCACCCTCCAAAGATTTGAACGTATACCCAGAATTCGCCTCCCGGACCTATTTGTCAAGATCTATTGTTGATAGAATTTGGCCATGTCGAGAAAACTGAACTTGCACCAAGATGCGGTCATCAAATCGCTCAACGATCCGGTGCGGCGCCAGCTGTTCGAGTTCATTTCGCAAAGCACGCAACCGGTAGGACGCGAGGCGGCAGCCAAGGCCGCGGGAATCAGCCGGACCCTGGCGGCCTACCACCTGGACCGGCTGGCCACCGCAGGATTGCTGGCCGTGACCTTCGCCCGGCCTGAAGGAAGAACCGGGCCCGGCGCCGGGCGCACGGCCAAGCTCTACGCGCTCGCCCAATCCGAAGTGTCGGTGAGCCTGCCAGCGCGCAACTACCGGCTGCTGGGCAGCTTGCTGGCCCAGGCGGCCAGCGCCGACACCTCGGGGGCCGTGCTCGCTGCGCTGCATCAGGCAGCACGCGGCGAAGGCAGGAAACTCGGCCAGGGCGGCGACGGGCTCGTTCCGCTGCTCGATGAGCTGGGCTATGAGCCCGAAGTGGATGAGCACGGGGAAATATCCATGCGGAACTGCCCATTCCACCAGGTCGCCCAGCAGCAAACCGAAATGGTCTGCTCGATGAACTACGAACTGGTTTCCGGCGCCCTGGAAGGTTGCCAGCTGGACTGCGGCAGGGCCGAGCTGAGCCCGCAATCTGGCCGGTGCTGCATCGTGGTGCATCCGCACTAGCGGCCGCGAACGGCCCACGAGGTGCATTTCACCGTAACGCGCGGCGCCGCCCGTGCGGATCGCGGGGCGCACGTGGTTAGGATGGAACCATGACTTTACGCGCTGACGGCCGAGGAGCCGCGCAACTTCGAGACATCACCATCACCCGCGGCTGGTCCGCTCAGGCCGAAGGCTCGGCCCTGATCGAATTCGGCAACACCCGCGTGCTGTGCACCGCTTCCTTCACCGAGGGCGTGCCGCGCTGGCTCAAGGGCGAAGGCACCGGCTGGGTCACCGCTGAATACGCGATGCTCCCGCGTGCCACCAACACCCGCAACTCCCGCGAGTCGGTCAAGGGCAAGCTCTCCGGCCGCACCCATGAGATCTCCCGCCTGATCGGCCGCTCCCTGCGTGCCGTGGTGGATACCAAGGCGCTGGGCGAAAACACCATCGTGCTGGACTGCGATGTCCTGCAGGCCGACGGCGGCACCCGCACCGCAGCGATCACCGGCGCCTACGTGGCGCTGGCGGAAGCAATCTCCTGGGCCCGTTCGCAGGGCATCGTGAAGCCCGGCGCCAAGGTGCTGACCGACTCGGTGGCAGCAATCTCGGTGGGCATCATCGACGGCACCCCGATGCTGGATCTGCCCTACGAGGAAGACGTCCGCGCCGAAACCGACATGAACGTCGTGGTCACCGGATCCGGCGACTTCGTCGAGGTCCAGGGCACCGCCGAGGGCGTGCCCTTCAAGCGCGAAGAACTGGACGCCCTGCTGGATCTGGCTCTGGGCGGCACCAACGAGCTGGCCGAAATCCAGCGCGAGACCCTGAACAGCACCAAATGAGCAAGCCGGTACTTGTCCTCGCCTCGCGCAACCAGGGCAAGCTGCGCGAATTGCGCGAACTGCTGCGCGGAAAGGTGCCGGGCCTGGACGTCGACACCCAGGTCATCGACGCCGCCACCGCGGGAGCTCCCGATCCTGTCGAAGACCAGGTCAGCTTCGCCGGCAACGCGCTGAAGAAGGCCCGCGAGATCTCGGCATCCACCGGACTGGTGGCGCTCGCCGATGATTCCGGCCTGAGCGTTGATGTGCTCGGGGGAGCGCCGGGCATCTTCTCGGCCCGCTGGTCCGGAGTGCACGGCAACGACGAGGCGAATATCGATCTGCTGCTCGGCCAGCTTGGCGATATAGCCGCCGAGCATCGCGGAGCGCAGTTCGTCTGCGCCGCGGCGCTGGCTGCCCCAGGCGGAGCCGAGCACGTGGAACTCGGCACGGTCGAGGGCGTGCTGCGCACCGAGCGGGCCGGAGAGCATGGCTTCGGCTATGATCCGATCTTCGAACCTGCGGGGGCCGGCAAGTCCATGGCCGAGCACACTCCGGAGGAAAAGAACGCGATCTCGCATCGCGCTCGCGCCTTCGCCGCCTTGCTGCCTAGCATCATCGACGAGGTGACCAAGGCCCTGGCCAAGTAGCACCAAGGCAAGGACAGCAGAACGCCGGCACATCCAATTCAGGATGTGCCGGCGTTCTTGTGCTCAGCGCTGCAGGTTCTGCCCGTATATTGCCCAGGCCTGGTGCGGCCGGTCATCGAATTCGGCCACCAGGTACTGGGTTTCGCAGGCGCGGCACTCCCATTGCGATGGAGGCCCGAAAGGCATCATGCATCCAGCGGTGACGAATTCATCATCATCTGGCCCGAAACTGGGCATGCCCCAGATGACCTTCCGCGGATTGCGTTCCCCGCAGGCGGGGCAGGCAGGTTTCGCGTAGTTGCGCAGCTGCTGCAAGGTTGGCTGGTGGGCCATCTGGTGGCAGTCGCCGCACAGCAGCACCAGCTCATCCACGTGGTCCTGGATCTCCCAGCGCAGGCCGTCCTGATGGGCCTGCGGCAGGTGGATCTGTGGGCGGGCAGAGATGTCCCGCTCGCAAATTTCGCAGGCCAGCGGCTGGCCCGGCGCGCTGCGCTGGAGAATGGCAGCAACGCCCAGCACCCGGTTGGCCTTGGCCGGCTTCGACGGCGAGCATGCGCCCGCGGTGACGAAGATCGGGCGCGGGCGTTGGAGCAGCTCCCGGATGCCGTCCAGAATCTTATCGGCCAGCGGATCGTCCAGGTACCGCGAACGCCGTGGCAGCTTCTCGCCGATCATGGACTCGATGTCGGCCACCGAAATGGGATCAGTGAAGGTCGCCAATGCAGTGAAAGTGAGCTTTCCGGGTTCCTCCGAACTGGCGATTTCCAAGCTGGCAACCAACGCCGGAGTGCTCTCCAATGCCGTCAGGATCAGATCTCCCGCTTGCATGGTTTCCGGCAAATTCCAGAGGTAATTCTGGTTCACCTGCCCCAGAGCTGCAGCTGATTCCAGGGGCTTGGCCTGTCGGCACCAGTAGACCGACTGGCCTGGTTCGCGGACCAGCAATCCGGGTTTCACTGCCCCAAGGTTCGGACGGCGCAGGGGATAGTCGTCGGTGATGCAGCTGGGACGGTGCCCGGCATAAGCGCGTTCGGTCTGGATCCTGGTGATCAGTTCACGTCGGCTCATACGCGCAATGT
Source organism: Glutamicibacter sp. ZJUTW (assembly GCF_008370855.1). NCBI lineage: Bacteria > Bacillati > Actinomycetota > Actinomycetes > Micrococcales > Micrococcaceae > Glutamicibacter > Glutamicibacter sp. ZJUTW. The sequence continues at coordinate 1,374,193 of NZ_CP043624.1, forward strand.
CTTCACCGCTGCAATCGGGGAAGCACGCCTTGAACAGCTCGAGCAGAACTTGGCGGTCCAGCGCTCCAAGAAGCTGATCTGGTATCTCAAGTCGGTTGAAATCTTCTTGCATGGTCCCTCCCATAAATGCCTGCAACACGAGGAGGGCTGTTGGCCTCCAAGTGCGCGAGCGCAATTTTCCGAACCAGACCTGGCCAGTTTTTCGCTGCCCGCGCTCGTGTTCCACGGTTTCGGGCTGGGCGTACAACTCTCCCGGTCGGGCGGTTTCCAATCAGGGCTTCACCACTGTGAACGCAGCATCGATGGTGCGCGTGCAGGGCTACCTTTCTTGGCAAGTCCCAGCTTAGATGCCGTGGCGGACAGTATGGAGCCCCTAATTTCCACGGGAATTCTGCCGCTCCGTACTTGCGCAGAACTTCCCGAGGTTCTATGGTTAGTTACATGAGTAACTAACCCACTAACTAACCTGGTGGGATGAGCACGGAGGGAGCCAGCATGATTGATGATTCAAAACCGATCTTCATGCAAATTGCTGAGCTGATTGAGAACGACATCATTTCTGGTGTTCTGGCGGAAGAAGCGCAAGTTCCATCAACCAATGAATTCGCAGCGTTCTACCGGATTAATCCGGCCACAGCAGCCAAGGGAATCAACCGGCTCGTGGAAGATGGGCTGCTCTACAAGAAACGGGGAATCGGCATGTTCGTCACCGAAGGAGCGCCGCAGCGGCTGCGAGCGCAACGCCGCGAGAAATTCCAGCAGCAATTCATCGCGCCATTGACCGCAGAAGCTTCCAAGCTGGGCATTGGCGTGGATGAGCTGGTCGCCATGATCAAGACCGGCTCGGAATCTTGAAACATCTCTACAGCACAGGGAGGAACGACATGCCACGCACGACAGCAATCGCCACACGCGAACTGAGCAAGACCTACAAGGACGTGAAAGCGCTCGACAACGTCACCCTGGATCTGGAGCCGGATCGGATCTACGGGCTGCTTGGACGCAACGGAGCTGGCAAGACCACGCTGATGTCCATCCTGACCGGGCAGAACTATGCAGACCACGGCACCGCCGAAATCTTCGGCCACGCCCCGTTCGAGCATGATCCGACGCTTTCGCGCATCTGCTTCATCCGCGAATCCCAGAAATACCCCGATGACTTCAAGGTCCACCAGGCATTCGAATCCGCAGCCCTGTTCTTCGAGAACTGGGACGAGGATCTGGCCCAGGAGCTCGTCGAAGCGTTCGCGCTGCCGATCAAGCGGAGGATCAAGAAGCTCTCCCGCGGGCAGCTGTCCGCCGTTGGCGTCATCATCGGCATGGCCTCGCGGGCCGACATCACCTTCTTCGATGAGCCCTACCTCGGCCTGGACGCGGTAGCCCGGCAGATCTTCTACGACCGCCTTGTCGAAGACTTCGCTGAATACCCACGCACCATCGTGCTCTCCAGCCACCTGATCGACGAAGTCGCCAACCTTCTCGAACACGTCATCGTGATCGACAAGGGGCAAATCGTCATCGACTCGGATGCCGAAGAGCTGCGCGGCACGGCGGTCACTGTCACTGGTGACGCCGCCAAGGTCCAGGAATTCATCGGCACCGCGCAGGTATTGCATCGCGATGCGCTCGGCGCTCTGGCCAGCGTCACGATCAAGGCCAAGCTGGATGCGGACCAGCGCGAGCAGGCGAAACTCATGGGCTTGGACCTGAGCTCCGTGTCGCTGCAGCAATTGGTGGTGCGCAGCGCATTGAGCGGCACCACGGCACAAAGGACAGAAGAACGGACGGAGGCAAGAAAATGAACCGCGTCATCAAAGTTGCCCGCATGCAACTGATCAACAAGGGCACCTTCATCGGAATTCCGCTGATCATCCTGGGTGCATCATTCCTCTTCACCATGGCCATCTGGTGGCTGGTCCGGCGCAACGGCGGAGACGGGGCAATGTACAGCGGCGGCGCCCAAGCGCCCATGTGGTACTTCTTGGCCCTGGGAATCCAGTCGCTGACGTTGACCTTCCCGTTCTCCATGGCCATGAGCATTTCGCGGCGTACCTTCTATCTGGGCACCGTGGCACTGTTCTCCGTATGCGCGCTGGCGCTCTCGGTGTTCTACTACGTGATGGGACTGCTGGAAGTTGCTACCGATGGTTGGGGCATGGGCGGACAGTTCTTTGCGCTGCAATGGATTGCGGATAACAACTGGCTGGTCCAGATCCTGTTCTACTTTGTGCTGATGGTGCTGCTGTTCATGATCGGATTCCTGGCAGCGACCATCTACATGAGGTGGCGCACCACTGGCATGGTGGCATTCTTCATCTGCTTGGGTGTGCTGGTGCTGGGGATCATCGCCCTGATCACCTTGACCAACTCCTGGGGTGAGTTCTGGAGCTGGGCACTGACCTGGACCGCCGCTGGAGTGACCTTGTGGGGCGGTATTGTCGCCCTGCTGATGGCTGGCGGCTCCTATCTCACCTTGCGCAAGGCTACCGCGTAGCCCGTCTGCTGGCCGGGTCCAAGACCATGAAATGAGCGCTGGTTTCTTTTCCATTCGGGAGGGAAGCCAGCGCTTTTTGCTATTCTTCAATCACTGCCGGCGAAGGCGTTGGAATAGCCAGTGCCGCGGTGGCAGTGGAGCAACCCAGGAGTACAGCCATGAGCGCTACGCCCACCGGAAACCGCACCGCGCACGGCGCGCTGGAATTGCGCCGCGTGTTCACCGAATCCCCGGGCAGGATCTGGCGCTATCTGGCCGATTCCGAGTACTTGGCGCTCTGGTTCGGATCCTGGCACGGGGATCCAAAAAGCGGCGCCGTCGAGGTAGTGCTGCTGGCCGAAGAGGAAGCGCCCGCCGAACGCGTGGAGATCTTGCAGTGCGATCCGCGCACGCGACAGCTGCAGGTGCGCACTGGAACCGGCGATTCGGTTTGGCAGCTGGAGCTGAAGGTAGAGGCATCGGGCCAGGGCAGCTGCCTGGTCTTCCAAATGCCGGGGCTTGACCCGCAGCAGGCCGGGTCCATCGGGCCGGGCTGGGAGTTCTACCTTGATCGGCTGGCCGCGGCGGTGGACGGAACCGACGTGGCGAGCGTAGTCTTCGAGCCCGATTACTATCCGGCGCTCAGCGAGTACTACGAGAAATTGTTCCGCAGCTGACTTCCGGGCACACCAAAAGCGAGGTTGCCGGTTCCGCATGTGAGATGCCCGGCCTCGGGCTTGCGCCGCGCGGGCCGGCGATTACTTGATATCCACAGGTCAATTCCGGGACTGCAGTGAATTGCCACCACGGTATCGCCCTGCGAAAACCCCGCCGGGCACGGCGCGCGCGTCACACCCATGCCGGTGCCAGCGATAAAGCGAGTAAGCTATTGGGCGTGGCATTGGACTTCACAGCAGTAGATTTTGAGACAGCAAACGGTTTTATCGGCTCCGCCTGCTCGGTGGGCCTGGTCAAGGTGCGCTCCGGGAAAATCGTCGAAACCGAGCAGTGGCTCATGCAACCGCCGGCCGGATTCGACCACTTCGACCCGCGCAATGTCTCGATCCACCACATCACCCCCGACATGGTGAGTGCGGCGCCACGGGTTACCGACAAGATTCCGCAGCTGCTGGAATTCATCGGATCCGATGTGCTGGTGGCCCACAATTCATCTTTCGATTCGGGCGTGATCCGCGCGGCCAGCGAGGCCGGCGAAGTCGCCGTGCCGGAAATCGCGCACCTGTGCACCGTTAAGCTCTCCCGCAAGGCCTACGACCTGCCCAGCTACTCGCTGCCGTTCGTTGCCGAAGAAGCCGGGCACCCGATCGAGAACCACCACGAAGCGCTGGCCGACGCCGAGGCCTGCGCGTGGGCGATGATCGACATGTCCCTGCGCAGCGCACAGCCCTCGGTGCTGGATACGGCAGACCACTATGGCGTCCGGCTGAGCCTGACCCAGGCCTGGCAGCCAGGCGACGAACTGTCCCGCGCCACCCGCGACGCGCAGGGCTGGCTGGCCGCAGGCAACCCGCTGCCGCCGCAGGATGCCTTCAACAACTGGCCGCAAGAAGGCCCGAACCCCAAGCCGAGCGAGAACGCGGATCCAAGCCACCCGCTGTTCGGCCAGATCATGGTGTTCACCGGCAACCTGTCCATGCCGCGCCCCAAGGCCAAGGAATTGGCGGCCGAGCACGGAGCGCAGACCGCCTCGCGGGTCACCCGCGCTACCACCGCGCTGGTGGTCGGCGACGGCTTCGTCCCGGAGGACCTGGCCACCGGGCGGCTGACCAACAAGGCCAAGCACGTGCTGCGGCTGCGCGAAAAGGGCCAGCGGGTCAGCATCATCTCCGAAGGAGAATTCATGCAGATGGTGGGCGGCTTCGGGCTGACTGCCTAGCAGCCAAGAAAAGCAGAAAAGAAACCTCCGGCCGGCACAGATCGCTCTGTGCCGGCCGGAGGTTTGTCATGCTCCCCTTCGGGCGCCTAGACGAGCAGCGCCATCCAGCGGTCATGCAGCTCGGAGATGATGTCATCCAGCGCGCTAGCGGGGCGCTCGCCGACAGCTTCGGTGCCGTAGACGGCGGCCAGCAGCGCAACAGCGTAGGCATCCACCTCGGGATCCCTCACGGCTGCTTCCTCGGCGGCAGCCGCCGGGGCTGCTTCCACGTCCGATGCGCCGTCCGCTTCGGCCGCCTGCTCGCCGAAGTAGGCGTCATAGGCTTCCTGTCCGGACAGCGAGATGTTCTCGCCGATCTTGGTGGCGACCTCGCGCAGCGCATCGGCCGATGGGCCTTCGAGGCCATCGAGCAGCGCGGCCCATTCTCCGGCAGACGCCTCGGAGCGTTCCATGGCCGAGCGGATGATCTTCGCCGCGGCCACGGCGGTCTTGGCCGCCTGGGCGTCGTGGGTGAGGAAGGCCGCCGAACGGGCCAGCGTCTCGGTGGTGCCCAGCGGGACCCGGGCCAGCAGCGCGGTCACCGCGGCGCGCGGCAGCACGCCGGTGGAGTCGGCGCCGGCACCGGTTGGACGCCCGGGCTGCCCCATGTCGGAGCTGTCCAGGCCGGCCAGGTTCTGCGGATCTCCGTCGTGGATCTTCTCGAAGATCTCGACGTTGGAAAATTCCTTGTCGATCCAGCGGCCCAGCGGTTCAGGGGTACGGTCCGGGAAGGAACCGGTGATCTTGCGGTAGCCGCGCAGGGCGGCAAGCCACATGCAGGCCGCTTCGTCGCTGGCTACACCGTCATGGGCCCATTCCAGCGCTTCGAGCAGGCCGTCGGCCAGGTAGAGCGGGAGGATTTCGGTGGCTCCGGGATCAATGTCGTCACGGGCGTGGGTTGCGCCATCGGCCAGGCCGAGGAGGATCGCAAACACCTTGTCTGAGTAGTTCTCTGGCAGGAGTGCAGTTTCACCGGTTTCATTCACAACCCCCATTCTAATGTCCAAGTTGTCCGCGGCATTGCATAAGGTTGGACACATGCGATTGCTTCATACCTCGGACTGGCATTTGGGCCGCACCTTCCACGGAGCCTCCCTGATCGAAGCGCAGCGGGCAGTGCTGCAGGAAATCATCGACATCACCATCAGCCAGCAGGTTGACGTGGTGCTGATCTCCGGGGACATCTATGACCGGGCGCTGCCGCATGTGGATGCCGTCCAGCTGTGCAACTGGGTGCTGCGCGAGCTGCGCGCCACCGGGGCCAGTATCGTCATCACCAGCGGCAACCACGACTCGGCCTCCCGCCTGGGCTTCGGCGCCGATCTGCTGGATTCCGCCGGGGTGCATATTATCGCCGATACCCAGCGCATGCTGCAGCCGGTGCTGCGCGATGCCGGCGACCACCAGGTGGCCATCTATGGCATCCCGTACCTGGAACCGCGCATGGTGATGGAACGCCTGGGCGTCGCCAAGGCCAGCCATGAAGCGGTGGTGCAGGCGGCCATCGCGCAGATCGACGAGCATCTGGAGCAGCTGCGGGCGGGTCAGAAGCCGGTCGTTTCCATCGCTATGGCGCACCTGTTCGCCGCCGGCGGCATCGGCAGCGACTCGGAACGCGAATTGAGCACCGGCAACCTCGACGTGGTGCCGGCCGAGCTGTTCGAGCACTTCGACTACTCGGCCCTGGGCCACCTGCACGGACGGCAGAAGGTCAAGGAGCATGTGCGCTATTCGGGCTCGCCGCTGGCCTACTCCTTCTCCGAGGCCACCCAGCGAAAGGGCGTATGGCTGATCGAGACCAGCGCCTCTGGCATCGAGTCCATCGAGGAAATCCTGCTGCCGGTGCCGAAGAAATTGGCCATCCTCAAGGGCAAGCTCGCCGAGCTGCTGGCCGACCCGGACCTGGAGTCCGCCGTGGGGGCCTGGTGCCAGGTCACGCTGACCGACAGCGAGCGCCCCGCCGACGCGATGGCAACGATCCGAACCCGTTTCCCCGACACCGTGGTGCTGAACTTCGCTCCCGAAGGAACCGGGGAAAAGGAGCAACCGGCCAGCTATGCCGAGCGCATGGCCAAGGCAACCAGCACCGAGCAGGTGGTGCGGGACTTCGTGGAGCACGTCCGCGAACGCGCCGCCGATGACCCCGAACGCGAAGTCATCGACTCAGTCATCCAAGCCACCCGAGAGGCACAGGTCAGCCAGTGAGAATCCACCGACTCCAAATCCAGGCTTTCGGTCCCTTCGCCGGCACCGAAGAAATCAATTTCGATGAACTGGCCGACGGCGGGCTGTTCCTGCTCGATGGCCCCACCGGGGCCGGCAAGTCCAGCATCCTGGACGCGATCTGCTATGCCCTGTACGGCGCGCTGCCCGGAAGCCGGGCGGGCAGCCGGCAGATCCGTTCCGACCACGCCCCGGCGGGACTGGCCCCGGAGGTGGTCTGCGAGCTGACCATCGGCGACCGGCGGTTCGAGGCCACCCGTTCCCCGGCGTGGATGCGCCCCTCCAAGCGCGGCAAGAACAAGACCACCGAGCAGAAGGCCGCCAGCTTCCTGCGCGAATTCACCGATGCCGGCTGGCAGGAACTGTCCACCCGCAATGACGAGGTGGGCCACATCCTGGGCAGCCTGCTGGGCCTGGACCGCGAGCAGTTCACCAAGGTGGTCATGCTGCCGCAGGGCGGCTTCGCCGACTTCCTGCGGGCCAAGGCCAAGGACCGCGAAGAGCTGCTGGCGAATCTCTTCGACACCAGCGGCTATGCGCGGATCGAAGATGAATTCGCTGCCCGCCTCTCTGAAGCGCGCAAGCACACCGAAAGCGTGGAAGCGCGCCTGAGCGCCAGCGAGGAAGCCATCCACTCGGCCGCCCGGTCATTCCTGGCCGGCCGCGAAACCGCCGACGAGCTGGTCGGCACCGAGTTGGACGGCGCCGAGGGAGCTGGCCAGGAGCAGGCGGGCGAGGATGCGGCGCAGGCCGAGCAGTTCGCCGGTTATCGCCGCCGGATCGCGGTGATCCTCCAGCGCTCGGCCGACGAAGCGGCCGCCCTGCGCACCGAGAAGACCCGCACCCGCGAGCAGTCGCAGGCACTGGAAGAGCGGCGACGGATTTTTGCTCGCCTGGCCGAGCTGCAGGGGATGCAGGCAGGCTACGCTGAAAAGCATGAGGCTGCCGTGGCCGCTGGCACCCGGTTGGAGGCCGATGCCAAGGCCGGGGCGGTGCGCGCCTATTTGAACCAGCTCCATGAGGCGACCGCGGCGCAGGAGCAGGCCAACCAGTCCTGGCTGCGCAGCCAGCAGTGGCTCGAAACCGAGACGGGGCTGGAGCCCGGTGCCGATGCCGACGGCCTGGAACAGCTGCGCCTGCCCGCCCAGCAGGCTGCCGAGGAACTGGCGGTAGCCGAGGCCGCCCTGGAAGATGAGCAGCGCCGCGATCTGCTCGCCGGCCAGGCGCGCAAGGCCGCCGAATTGGCTGCCGAGCATGAGAAGACCCGGGCCCAGGCCGAAACCGAGGTGGGCCTGCTCAAGGCAGAACGCGAGACGCTGGAAGCCGGGGACCTGGACCTGGTGGCCGCCAATGAAAAGCTCCAGCAGGCCAAGGCACGCGTCCTGGAGCTGGAGACCAGGATCAAGCACGCCACCGAGCGCGACGCGCTGGAACGCAAGGCGCTGGCCGCCCGTGAGAAGGCCAGCGCGCAGGAACTGGTCATTGCCGGTGCCGCCAAGTCCCTGCTCGAGTTGCGCACCGAACAGCTGGCCCAAAGCGCCCTGCGCTTGGCCGCCGCGCTGGAAGACGGGCAACCCTGCCTGGTCTGCGGTGCGCAGGAGCATCCCGCCCCGGCACAAGCCGATGCCGACGCCCTGCTGATCGACGATGCGCAGATCCAGGAACTGGAGGCCGCGGAGGCTGCGGCACGCACCGCCGGGCAGCAGGCCGCGCAAGCGCGCGACATGCTGGTGGCCAAGTTCCAGACCGCCCAGGAAGCGGCCGGCGAGGCCTCGGTCGCTGACCTGCGGGCAGAACTCGCCACGGCCCAGGGACTACTGGAACAGCTGCGCAGGCAGCAGGCAGAGATCGCCGCCCGCGTGGCCAAGCTGGATGCGGTGCGCCAGCGTACTGAAAAGCACGCTGCGCGGGCCAACCAAGCCGCACTGGAACATGCGACGGCGAAGCAGCAGGCGCAGTCCTTGGATTCCCAGCTGGCTGAGCTGGATGCCAAGCTGGCGCAGCTGCGCCAAGGCCGGAAGAACCTGGCCGAGCTGGTGGAGGAACTGGCAAAGAAGTCCAACGGGCTGGCCAGCGCAGTGCAGCACCTGCGCCGCCTGATCGACGCCGCCGAGGCCGTGCGGAAAGCGGAAGCCACCTGGAACAGCCAGTGCACCGCCGCCGGTTTCGAGAACCTGGCTGCCTTCGAGGCGGCCCTGCTGGAAGGCGCTGAACGCGATCGCCTGCGCCAATTGCAGCGCGCGGATGCGGATTTGGCCAGCGCCATCGCCACGCTCCAAGCGTCCCAGGACTGCCGTAAGGCCCAGGAACTTGCAGGGCAAGGCATCGCCGCACCCAGCGAGGAAGATCTTGCCCAATCGCAGGTGCTGGCAGCCCAGGCCGAAGAACGCTTCGAGGCGGCACGGGAAGAGGAAATACTTGCCCAGACCCAGCTGGCTCGCCATGAGCAGGCCACCAGCGACCTTGCACGCCAGCGGTCCGAGGCAGGTCCGGTGATCGAAGCCTATCGCCGGCTGCGCTCCCTGGCAGAAGTGGTGCGCGGCGGGGGAGAGAACCTCTACAAGATGACGCTGAGCACCTATGTGCTGGCAGCTCGCCTTGAGGAAGTGGCCATCGCCGCGACGCAGCGCCTGGACGTGATGTCCGGCGGACGCTACTCGCTGCACCATGATGATTCCAAGCAGGGCAACGCCAAATCCGGGCTGGGGCTGCAGGTGCTCGATTCATGGACCGGCAAGCGCCGCGAGACCCAGACGCTTTCCGGGGGCGAGACCTTCATGGCCTCGCTGGCGTTGGCCTTGGGCTTGGCGGACGTCATTTCCCACCACTCCGGCGCCGTGGACATGCAGACGCTCTTCGTGGACGAAGGCTTCGGTTCGCTGGATGCCGAGACGCTGGAAGAAGTCATGCTGGCCTTGGAAAACCTGTGTGCAGGGGGCCGGACCATAGGCCTGGTCTCGCACGTTGCAGAGATGAAGCAGCGGATCACCAACCGGATATCGGTGGTCAAGACCCAGCATGGTTCCACCATTGAATGCGAAGGCGCTGTGATCTTGGCTGGATAGATTGGACTTGCCTTGGGGCAGTAGCTATCTTGAAAGTAGTGCCATCAGGCATGTTTGGGAAATTTGTGCGTCGGGGGGTGTGGGACGACGCACGCTTCGTCATGGAGTTTTGTTGACTCAGCATACTTTGTCGAAGGAAAACAGTGAGGAATCCGAGAAAATGTCCGGATACTCCGCGTTAGTTCCTTTGGTGGGAGCACCGTTCCTGCCACTCACTTTCCTTGCACGTCTCCCGCTCGCGATGCTCACCATCGGGTCCATGACCCTGGTGACCGCAACCACCGGCTCCTATGCCATGGGCGGCCTGGCCGCGGCCATGGTTGGCCTGGGATCCGCCGTGGGCGGCCCCAGCATCGGCTATCTGGCCGACCGCGTCGGCCAGCGCCCGGTCTTGACCACTGTCGCCGTCATCCACACGATCCTCCTGGTGGCCCTGACCCTCTTCGGCAATTCCGGCCCCGACATGTCCGCGGCGCTGCTCGCAATCCTGTGCCTTGCCACCGGTGCCACCGGCCCGCAGGTCGGTCCGATGTCCCGTGTCCGCTGGATCTCCATCACCCGCCAGCAGAAAAAGAATCACAAGGTGCTGTCGGCGGCCCTGAGCCTTGAATCGATGTTCGATGAACTGGGCTTCGTCTTCGGCCCGGTGGCCGTCGGCCTGCTGGCCTCCTTGGTGGATCCGGTGTTGCCGCTCTACCTCGCCGCGCTGTTGACCCTCGTGCTGGTGCCGGTCTTCGCCTCGCACCGTACAGGCCATGCCGTGAAGCCGGTGAAGAATACCGAACACGCGCCGAAGGTCTCGATCAGCGGCGCGCAGGTTGCCTCGATCGGAGCCCTGATCCTCGGCATGGTGGCGCTGGGCACGGTCTTCGGGTCCTCGGCAGCCGGTACCCTGGCCTTTGCCGGCGCGCAGGGCGACTCCAACTCCGGTGGCCTGCTTTATGGCGCCATGGGCTTCTCCAGTGCGATTGCTGCAGTCTCCGTGGCAGCGTGGCCGCAATCCTTCAAGCAGATCAACCGCTGGATCCTGTGCGGCGCGGCACTGACGGTGCTCAGCTTCGGGATGCACGTGGCCGGCAATGTGCCGCTGATGCTGCTGGCCCTGTTCATCGCAGGCTTTGCCGTGGGGCCAGTGATTGTCACGGTCATGACCCTGGGCGGTGAAGTCGCTCCACCGCAGCGCCTGTCCACCGTGATGACCATGCTCTCTGCCGGCATCGTGGTGGGAACCGCGATCGGCAACGGACTGGCCGGCGTTTTTGCCGAAACCCTGGGCTATCTCGGCGCCTTCTGGGTCTCCACCGGTGGCGCGCTGGTGATCTTCCTGGCCGCTGTGGCAATGAAGCTCATCGTCGCGAAGTCTCCGTCGCTGGCCCGCGTCCGCTAGGGAGCGAACGCCAAGAACCGTGCATCCGGCCGCCATGGCCGGATGAGCAGAATCCCGTGGCACTGCAGCCATCAAGGTGCAGTGCCACGGGATTTCGTTCTGTGCCGGGAATTCCTAGTGCGCGAGCTTGTCGCTGATGCGTGCCGCCGCGTGCTTGAGCTCCTCGATCATGCGCTCGTAGTTGCCGGCCGTGCTGGTCGCGAAGACCACGGCCAGCGCCGCCGGGGTTTGCCCCGAATGCTGGATCGGAACGGCAATGGACTTCACGCCCTGGATGACTTCATTCTCGCTGGTGGCATAGCCGTCAACCCGTGCCTGGGTGGCAGCGTCACGGTACTCGATGCCCGTGTCCAGCGCATCCCACTCGGCCTTGGTGTAGCGCGACTGGATTGCGATGCCGGCGGCTCCCACGTCCATGCCGTGCACCGAACCCGGGCGGTGGACAATCGCGCGCTGGGAGTTCAGCGGGGAGACCGACTGCAAGGTGGTGCACAGGTCATGTTCCCAGACGGCCACGAAGGTGGTCATGGACAGTTCGTTGGCCAGTGCGTTGAGCTCGGGAGCGGCGGCCGCCTGCAGATCGCGCTGGACCGAGCGGGCAAGCACGGCCAGGCCGGAGGCCGAGCGGATATGGCCGGCCTCATCGCGGTTGAGCAGGTGATGCTGTTCCAGGGTGCGGATGATCCGGTAGGCGATGGATCGGTGGACTTCCAGCTTCGCGGCGATTTCCGCGATGGATAGGTTCACCGGGGAATTGGCGACGATTTCAAGGACGCGGATTCCACGCGAAAGCGTCTGGGAGGTAGGCATTGATCTTCAATCCGGCCTGCGGCGTTGCGGGAACGTCGTCGAGGCCTGCTTAGTGAGCCTGGGGACCAGGAAGGTCCGTGATCTATCTTCGATTTTAGTCGTTCTCTATTAGAACACCGAATTCGCTGGCGGGGCAGGTCGCAAAGTGCCTGCCTGCATGGGTCACGTTTGGGGCAGATCTTGTGATCCGCTTCACTCTGCGCTTATGATGGTGTGCGACATATAACCGTCCGAACGGTCGGTATACTACTCGCAAAAGGTCTTCACATGTCATCGACTGTCTCTCGCACCCAGGAGGAGCGCCGGGTACTTGCCGGCACCCTCGTGGGCACCACCATTGAGTGGTACGACTTCTTCATCTTCGCCCAGCTCACCGCGACGCTGCTGACCCCGCTGTTCCTCGAGCCCCTGGGCGAGTCGAACCCGGGCATCGCGCAGATCCTTTCCTTCGCAATGATCGGCATCTCCTTCTTCTTCCGTCCGCTCGGCGCAGTAGTTGCCGGGCACCTGGGCGACCGCTACGGACGCAAGCGCATCCTGGTGCTCACCCTGATCCTCATGGGCATTGCCACCGCTGCCATCGGCCTGCTGCCAACCTACGCATCCATCGGCGTGGCCGCGCCAATCCTGCTCGTGCTGCTGCGCGTGATCCAGGGCTTCTCGGCCGGCGGCGAATGGGGCGGCGCCGCCTTGATGGCGGTAGAGCATGCACCGAACCACCGCCGCGGCTACTTCGGCGCCTACCCGCAGATCGGTGTGCCTATCGGCATGATCCTGGCTACCGGCCTGCTGTACATCCTGCGTGTTGCCATGAGCCCGGAAGACTTTATCGCCTGGGGCTGGCGCATCCCGTTCCTGCTCTCCATTGCGCTGATCTTCGTGGGCTACATGATCCGCCGTGCGGTCGAGGAATCCCCGGTCTTCAAGCAGCTCTCCCAGCGCAAGGCCGCCGAGCACACGCCGTTGCGCGAACTGATGACCGGCCACACCAAGCAGGTCCTGCAGGCTGCGCTGATCTTCATCTCGAACAACGCCGCCGGCTACCTGGTCATCGCGTTCTTCATCTCCTACACCACCAAGGTACTGGAAATGCCGGTTGCGCCAATCCTCTTGGCCACCACCATTGGTTCGGTGGGCTGGCTGATCTTCACCCTGGTCGGCGGCTGGCTCTCGGATAAGATCGGGCGCCGCGCGACCTTCGTGATCGGCTACGCGCTGGTCTTCGTCTGGATGATCCCGATGTTCATGCTGGTCGATACCGGCAACATCGTGCTGTACACCATCGCCATCTTCGTGCTGACCGTTGGCCTGGGCCTGTCCTATGGCCCGCAGTCGGCAATGTACGCGGAAATGTTCCCTGCACAGATCCGCTACTCGGGCATCTCCATCGGCTATGCGCTCGGTGCTATCCTAGGTGGTGCCTTCGCTGCCACCGTGGCGCAGATCCTGCTGGAGACCACCGGCGCTTCGGTCTCGATTGCCGTCTACATCATGGTGCTGACCGTCATCTCCGTGGCGGCCGTGCTCTGGGTGGGCGAGACTCGCGGACGCAACCTGCATCTGGAAGAAGTCGAGGGCGAACAGGCCGACTCGACTGTGGTGCACTAATTCCACAGCAGCGCGATGCCCGCGCGGGCACTGGATCAAGCGATCCGGTGCCGGCGCGGGCATTTGCGTGTTCGGCGATCGGCGATATCGATGGCAGCCAGTGGAATCAGCGGGCTGGTGAATCCCTGTCCAGGCTGCTAGGCCGGTCGGGTGGTCGATGAGCGCACGACCAGCCGATGCTCCAATTCGTGGGCCTGTGCCGGTTCCTCTCCGCGGATTGCCCGCAGCAGCATCGCGACCGCCAACTGACCCTGCTCATGCGGTCGCTGCTCGACGGTGGTCAAGCCGAAAAGTTCGGCAAGGTCATGGTTGTCTACGCCGACCACCGAGAGATCCTGCGGAAGCTGCAATCCGAGATCGCGCGCGGCCAGGATGGCGCCGATGGCCATTTCGTCACTGGCCGCGAAGATTGCGGTGGGCCGGGACGCCGGGTTGCCCAGCAGCTGCTTGGCCACTGCGTAGCCCTGGGGCAGGGTGAAGTCGGCGCTCACAATCAGCGACTCATCCACTTCAAGCCCAGCCTCGGCCAGGGCCCGCTCATAGCCGGTGCGGCGGTGCGTGGGCACCAGGAAGTCCACATCGGTTTCCGCGTTTCCGCCGATGAAGCCGATGCGTTCATGGCCTAGGGAAACCAGGTGCCCGGTCGCGAGGGCCGAGATCGCTTCGTCGTTGACATGCAGCGTGGGCACGCCGGGCAACGGGCCGCCCACGCCAACCAAGGGCTTGTCAACCGCCAGCAGCGCCTGGACCTCGTCCTCGGCCAACTCGACATTGACCGCGATGACCGCATCTACCCGCTGGCGCAGCAGGAAATCGGAGAAGATCTTCTCGCGCTGGGTGCGGTCCTTGGTCAGCTGGTAGAGGGTGGTGTCATAGCCCTCGTCCATCAGGCGGCTGGAGATGCCTTCCAGCACGCAGGCATAGAACCAGTGGTTGATCACCGGAACGAGCACGCCGATATTGCGAGTGCGGCCCGATGCCAGCCCGGACGCGGAGGAAGAGACCACGTAGCCCAGTTCCGCGGCGGCACGCTGCACCGCCTCCTGCGCGGCCGCGGAGACCGAACCCCGCCCAGATAGCGCGCGAGAGACGGTGGCAATGGATACGCCAGCGGCTTGCGCGACGTCCTTGATTCCGGCCACTTCATGTCCTTCCTTCATGCCAGTAGCCGCGGCTGGGGGAAATCTCTTTCCCATGGCCACGGCTACTGCCTAACGTTACCCGGTGCGGCTGCTGCCGGAAACTTGATTGCTCCCTATGCCAGCTGGAACCAGATGGCGGTTTCGCCCGGGATCATTCCCGGTTCCGCGGACTGCTCCATTTGGCTGCGCACCAGCTCGGTGGCGCTGTGCGCCTGCACCGGCATTGGCAGGGGGGTTGCGGCGTAGTTGGCCACGACCAGCACGTTGCCGTTGGCGAAGGCCAGGACCTCGTCCTCGGCGCCGTCGATCCATTGAAGGGTGCCGGTGCCCAGCGCGTGGTCCTGGCGCAGCTGCAGCAGGCGGCGGTACAGGTTCAGCGTGGAGGACTGGTCTTCGAGCTGCGCATCGCGGGCGTAGGAATCCCAGCCGGCTGGCTGCGGCAGCCAGCTTTCACCGGTCGAGCTGAAGCCGAAGGCCGGCTTGCCGCTCTCCCATGGCAAGGGAACGCGGCAGCCATCGCGGCCATAGCGTTCGCCATTGGTGCGGAACCAGGTCGGATCCTGGCGCGCATCATCTGGCAGGTCGATTGCTTCCGGCAGGCCCAGTTCCTCGCCTTGGTAGAGGTAGGCGCCGCCCGGCAGGGCCAGCATCAGCGTGCTGGAAGCGCGTGCGCGGCGCAATCCGACGGCAGGCTCTGGCAGGTTCGGGGTGTTCGGGCCAATGCCCTCGCCCTGCGGGTTCTCATCGGTCAGCGCCAGGCGGGTCGCATGGCGCACCACGTCGTGGTTGGAGAGCACCCAGGTGCTCGGTGCGCCGACCTTGCCGAACTCCTGAAGGGACTCGTCGATGGTCTTGCGGATCTGCTTGGCATCGAAATCGCAGGAGAGGTACGGGAAGTTGAATGCCTGGTGCATCTCGTCGTTGCGCACCCACTCCGCCATCAGCGACAGGGGATTGACCCATGCCTCGGCGCAGAGCACGCGGTCGCCCTCGTACTCGTCCATGACCTTGCGCCAGTCGCGGTAGATTTCATGCACGCCGTCCTGGCCCCACCACGGAGCCAGTTCTTCGGTGCCGCCCATCGAAGCTGCCATGGGGTCCGGCGTGAAATCGGGCAGGCCTTCGGCCTTGATCAAGCCGTGGGCCACGTCGACGCGGAAGCCGTCGGTGCCCCGATCCAGCCAGAAGCGCAGGACGTCGCGGAACATCGCGCGGACTTCCTCGTTGTGCCAGTTGAAGTCAGGCTGCGAGGAATCGAAGATGTGCAGGTAGGACTGGCCGGTGCTGCCATCCGGGTTCCTGGTTGCGGTCCACATCGGGCCGCCGAAGACCGAACCCCAGTTGTTCGGGTGTCCGGTTTCCGGGGTGTCCTTGAAGATGAAGCGGTCGCGTTCGGGGGAGCCGGGAGCTGCCTGGAGCGCCTCCTGGAACCATGGGTGCTGGTCCGAGCAGTGGTTCGGGACCAGATCGATGATGACCTTCAGACCCAATTCATGGGCCCTGGCCACCATCGCGTCGTAGTCTTCCAGGGTTCCGAACAGCGGATCCACGTCGCAGTAATTCGAGACGTCGTATCCGGCGTCCTTCTGCGGGGAAGTGAAGAATGGCGAAAGCCAGATCGCGTCGACCGAAAGCTGCGCGATGCTTTCCAGGCGTTGGGTAATTCCGCGCAGGTCGCCCATGCCATCGCCATTGGAATCGGCGAAGGAGCGCGGGTAGATCTGGTAGATCACCGAGGAGCGCCACCACTGCGCGTTTTCGGCCTGCACAGGGAAATCAGCTGCTGTACGAATTGAAGTCATGACGGTAACGATAAATGATCGAACGCAGAATGTAAACGCTTGCAATTATGATCTACGGATTACGCCTCCTGAGTTGCCGTGATTCCACGTAAGGGTGATTAAAACTGATTTTATGGCTACTCTTGTCAAAGCTGATGATCTATGCCACGCTGTAAACGCTTACAAATATGGTGTTACTCGCACCACTTACGACCCGACCGGTAGCCATAGCTGATATCGCGGCCAGCCCGGTCCCTGATGACACAGTTGTCACGAAAGGACATCCCATGAAGGTGAACAAACACCCTTGGCTTCTTGGCGGAGCGTTGACGGCGATTGCCGCACTCTCTCTCACCGCTTGCGGCGGGTCCGCCACCAGCGAACCAGCAGCATCTTCGAGCCCGGCCGCCGCGGAATCCTCCCCGGCAGCCGCTTCCGGCGGCAAGCTGACCGTCTGGGTCGATGCCAACCGCGAACCAGTGCTGAAGGAAGCCGCCGCAGACTTCGAGAAGCAGTCCGGTGTCAAGGTGGACCTGGTGATCAAGGACTTCTCCAAGATCCAGGAAGACTTCCTGCGCCAGGTGCCAACCGGCAAGGGGCCGGACATCACCATCGGTGCCCACGACTGGCTGGGCAACCTGGTCAACAACGGCGTGGTCCAGCCGGTTGAACTGGGCGGCAAGGCCGGCGAGTTCCAGGATGTGGCAGTGACCGCGATGAGCTACGAGGGCAACACCTACGGCGTTCCGTACGCCACCGAGAACCTGGCCCTGCTGCGCAACGCGGATCTGGTCGACGAAGCCCCTGCGACGTTCGATGAGATGATCGCCGCCGGCGAGAAGGCCGACACCGAATTCCCATTCCTGGTGCAGGTCTCTGATGTTGGCGATCCATTCCACGCCTACCCATTCCAGACCTCCTTCGGCGCACCGGTGTTCGGCACCGATGAAAAGGGCGCCTACGATCCGGCCGACCTGCAGATCGGCAACGAAGGCGGCATCGAATTCGCCAAGTGGCTGGCTGAAGAGGGCGAAGAAGGCAACCTGAAGACCAGCATCGACGGAGACATTGCCAAGGAGAAGTTCGTCTCCGGCGACTCGCCATTCTTCCTGACCGGTCCATGGAACGTGGACGCTGTCGAAGACGCTGGCATCAATCTGGAAATCGATCCGATTCCATCGGCTGGTGGCGAGCCAGCCCAGCCTTTCGTCGCAGTCCAGGGCTTCTTCGTTTCCTCGAAGACCGAGAACCTGCTGGCAGCAACCGAATTCCTGACCAACTACATCGGCACCGAGGAAGTTCAGACCGAGCTGTACGAGGTAGGCAACCGACCGCCAGCCAACAAGGCGGCCTTCGAAGCTGCCAAGTCCGATGAGACCATCGCCTCCTTCGGCGAGGTCGGCGCTAACGGCGTTCCGATGCCGAACATCCCTGAAATGGCGGCCGTATGGGAGTTCTGGGGTGTGGCCGAGGCCGAGATCATCTCCGGCAAGGCTGATCCGGCCAAGCGCTGGAAGCAGATGACCTCGGACATCGAGAAGGCCATCTCCAAGTAGTACCGCCTGCCACCAGGCACACCGATGGCGCTGGGGACGGAAGGCGATCCTTCTGGCCCCAGCGCCTGCAATCCAGCAGCATTAGCTGCACTTGATCGACAGGGACATCTGGAAGATGACAAAGACTGCCCACCAGGGGCCGCAATCAAGCACCGAGGAGACGAAGCCCAAGCTGTCACCGGCGGCCAGGCGCTTCGCCAACGCCACCAGCACCTCCGTTGGCGCCATGCTCGCCAAGATCATCCTGGTGGCAATCGTCGATGCGACGGCCATCTTCGCGGTTTTCACAGCGCTGGGGCGCGAAGCCTGGGTGATCGCCTCGGCGATCGCCGTGATCACCGTGCTGATCAACGTGATCTACTTCAAGCGCGGCTGGCTACCGGCCAAGTACCTGCTGCCGGGCACCATCTTCCTGCTGATCTTCCAGGTCTTCGTGATCGGCTACACGGGGTACATCGCCTTCACCAACTACGGGTCGGGACACAACTCGGATAAGGACGATGCGATCACCGCGCTGCTGCAGTCCAACCAGAACCGCGTCGAGGGAAGCGCTGGCTACCCGGTGTCCATCCTCGACGGGCAGGACGGGCTGGCGATGCTCATCGAGCGCGATGGCCAGCAAATGCTCGGCGACGCGGATCAGCCGTTCGCCCCGGTCGATCCTGCAGCCCTGGGGGACTACTCCGAATTGGCCTTCGGCGATCTGCTGGGTCGCCAGCAGGAGGTCACCTCGCTGACCGTTCCGGTCAGCGAGAACCCTGCCGATGGCACCCTGCGCACCAGCGACGGGCGCACCGCATACCAGTACACCTCGTCCCTGAAATACGACGAAGCCGCCGACACCATGACCGATCAGAAGACCGGCGTGGTGTACCAGGACACCGGCGTCGGCGCGTACACCGCCGAAGATGGCACGCAGCTGATGCCCGGCTGGTCCATCAACGTGGGCTTCGACAACTTCACCCGCGCGGTCACCGACTCCTCGATCCGCAACGCCCTGTTCTCCGTCACCGTGTGGACATTCGCCTTCGCCTTCTTGTCGGTGGCAACCACCTTCTTCCTGGGCCTGTTCCTCGCAATCGTCTTCAACGACATGCGCATGAAGGGGCGGAAGATCTACCGTGTCATCTCGATCCTCCCGTACGCCTTCCCGGCGTTCTTGGGCGGCCTGGTCTGGGCCGGCATGCTCAACCGCGACTTCGGTTTCATCAACCAGGTGCTGCTGGGCGGGGCGCAGATCCCGTGGCTGACCGACCCGTGGCTGGCGAAGTTCTCGGTGCTCTGGGTGAACCTGTGGCTCGGCTTCCCGTACATGTTCCTGGTCTGCACCGGCGCGCTGCAGTCCATTCCGGATGAGCTCTCCGAAGCGGCCACCCTCGATGGGGCGAAGCCATTTCAGATCTTCCGCTTGATCAAGCTGCCGCTGCTGCTGGTCTCGGTAGCTCCGCTGCTGATTAGCTCCTTCGCGTTCAACTTCAACAACTTCAACGTGATCTACATGCTCACCGAAGGCGGGCCGCGCCTGCAGGATGCAGGATTGAACGTGGGATCCACCGACATCCTGATCTCCATGGTCTACAAGGTGGCCTTCGTCGGCTCGCAACGCGACTACGGCCTGGCCAGCGCCTTCTCCATCATCATCTTCGTGATCGTCGCGATCATCTCGATTATCAGTTTCAAGCAGACAAAGGCACTGGAGGAGCTGAACTAATGAGCACCCAAATCACCGGCCGTCCCGCGGTACGCACGCCCAGGGAGCGGGCACCGCGGCGAGGCTTTGGCAAATGGTTCGCCACCACCGGCTGGCGCCACCTGATCGGCGTAGCCCTGTGCATCTATGCGGCGTTCCCGTTGCTCTATGTGCTTTCGGCATCGCTGAACCCCAACGGCACCCTGCTGTCCTCCAACGGCTTCTTCACCACCGTCGGCTTCAACAGCTATGTGGAGCTGTTCCAGAACGAGCAGCGTCCCTTCGGTGCTTGGTTCGTGAACACCTTGTTCATCGGCCTGACCACGGCCGCCGCCTCCGTGTTCCTCGGGGCGCTGGCCGCCTACAGCTTCTCGCGGATGCGTTTCACCGGGCGCCGCGTGGGCCTGGTCAGCCTGCTGGTCGTGCAGATCTTCCCGCAGCTGCTGGCAGTGGTGGCGATCTTCATCCTGCTCACCTCGCTGGGAGATGTCTTCCCGGTGTTGGGCATCGACAGCCAGATCGCCTTGATCATGGTGTACCTGGGCGGCGCACTGGGAGTGAACACCTACCTGATGTACGGCTTCTTCAACACCGTTCCAGTGGAAATCGATGAAGCGGCGAAGATCGATGGTGCCGGCCACGCCCGCATCTTCTTCACCATGATCCTGCGCCTGGTGGCGCCGATCCTGGCAGTTGTCGGCCTGCTGTCCTTCATCTCCAGCACCTCGGACTTCGTCATCGCCTCCGTCATCCTGGTCTCCCCGGAGAACCAGACGCTGGCCGTGGGCCTGTACTCCTACGTTTCGGAGGAGTTCACTTCCAACTGGTCGGTCTTCGCCGCCGGCGCGGTGCTGGCAGCAATCCCGGTGATGGCGCTGTTCCTGTTCCTGCAGAAGTACATTGTCGGCGGGCTCACCGCCGGCGCAGGCAAGTAGCGCTCGAGCACCTCTACGCTGCTCGAAAAGGGGGCAACGCCACTGGCGTTGCCCCCTTTTCCTGTGCTGGCCAAGCGCTCGGAGCACGTAGAGTAAATGGCATGAAGCCCTACCTGCCGCGCGCCGCCCGCAACTATTTGGAGCAACTTCGCCGGGCCTTGGATTTCTTGTCGCTGGAAGAACGCAACGAGGTCATTGAAACGACCAAGCAGGAGATTCTCCGCCTGCCGGGCGGCGGACGCCGCAAACGCGATCTGGTCCGCCTGCTTGGCGAGCCTGCATCCCGTGCGCGCAAATTCGAACGCCATGAGCCCGAAGCCCTGGAAGTCAGCAGCGGCAAGCACTTCCTGACGCGCATCCTGGCATGGCCAATCTTCGCGCTTGCCTTGCTCACCCTGATGGTGGTGCTCTTCGCCCCGCCCCAGACCGCCTTGGTCGAGGGGCAAGGCTTCGGATTTGTTGCCGGGGGAGCAAGCGGCTTCCTGGGGGAACTTGAATTGCTGATCGGCTCGCAGCTGCTTTGGCTGGCCTTCATTCCGGCCATCCTCAGCCTCGTGCCGTTGTGGCTTCCGAATATTGCCGGCACCATCATCCAGATCCTAGGGGCGGTGATCATGACCGCCATCTGCGTGGCCGGTGGCGGAACGCTCGCTCTCTACTTCGTCCCGGTCACCGTGCTGCTCTTGGCACAGGTATTCACCCCGCTGCTGATGATGCGTGGTTCCATGGCCAGGCCAGGGCCAGCCTGGCTCATCTGCGCTGCCGTGCTGCTGATCCTTGTTGTCGGGTATGCCAGCTACCAGGGGCTGGCTGGATTCAGCGGTGCACCGTGGCTGATTGCTGCTCCGGCCGCGCTGCTGGCTGTGCTGGCGCTGCTGCTGCCGTTCCGCTGGAAGCTGGCCCATATTGCCCTGGGGGCAGCCGGCCTGCTGGTGATGGCTGCTGGATTCGTCGCCGCGCTGCCCGGAACCTACGGCGCAGTTCTAGCGTGGCCATGGCTGGCTGGCGGGATGGGCTTCGCCGTAGGCCATCTCGCGGTAGCCGCGGGCATGTGGCATGAGCGGGCCAGGAAGTTGCTGGCCCTATTTTAGCGTTTTCAGGTCTTGTGGTGCTTTATGGGATTTTCCATAGGGAATGCGTATATCCTCTTGGCATGGCCGAAAATAAGGAAAAATCCTCTCCTGAACCTATAAAACGAGGTCGCGGGCGCCCGCGCAAGGACTCCGAGTTCCAGACCCTGAGCAAGGATCAGATTGCCCAGAAGGCATTGGAAATAGCCGGTGCCGAGGGCTATGACGCGCTGACCATGCATCGTCTTGCGACCGAATTCAATGTCACCCCGCGGGCGTTGTACAACTACGTGGCTGACCGCCAGGAAGTCATCAACCTCGCTGTATCGCGTTTCATATCGATTAATCCGCTGATTGAATTCGACTGCAACGACTGGAAGCGTGGTGTGACCGAAGCCTACAATGCGACGCGCAAGGCCTACCGCGCCTACCCCCGGGCATCGCAGATGGCGCTCGACGAAAAGCTCAAGGTCGAGCCCGGCCCATTCCGCAACGAATTGATGGAACGGATCCTAGCGTTCTACGTGGATATCGGATTGACGCTCAAGCAGGCTGTAGCGCTGGTCCGCGCGCTGGAACGGGACGTCCTGGGTTTCGTGATGCATGTGGATTACTACTACGACCGCCGCTCAAAAGACAGACCGGACTATGTGAGCTCGCTGGTGCCGCTCCAATTGCTTGACGCCTACCCGGAAGTTCCCACGCCGCTGGCACGCCAATCCCTCGAGTTGCCTCAGCAAGACAGCGACGACCTCTTCGAGGAAGTTATCGAGTTGAGGTTGCTGGCCATTGCACAGATGCTCGAGCTCAATCGCACCGCCGAGAATCCCGAACAGTGAAAAGCACGTCGACAGGGAATAATAGCCAACCGGCTGGCGCTGTAGGTTGCAGGGCCGCAGGAATCTGCGGCCTGGAATTCGTGTGAAAGTTGGCCCATGTCCCAGAGCAAGCCGCATCCGGCACCAGTTGCTGAAGAACTCTCGGCCGGGGCCCGGTGGCGTTTGCTCGGCGTGCTGCTCGCCGCGATGTTCATGTCCCTGGTATCGGTCAGCATCGTCAATGTGGTTCTCCCCGCTATCGGTTCCACCCTGCACGCTACCGAGGCCGACCTGCAATGGGTGCTGGCAGGATATGCGCTGACCTTTGGCGTGGTGCTGGTTGCCGCCGGACGCGCCGGGGACCTGCTGGGCCGCGGCGTGATGTTCGTGGCAGGCGTCGCGATCTTCACCGCGGCCAGCGTCCTGGCTGGCCTGGCAGCTGATCCATTGGTCTTGAACATTGCGCGCTTCATCATGGGCATCGGCTCCGGATTGCTCAACCCGCAGGTGATGGGCATGATCCAGCAGCATTTCCGTGGCGCTGCCCGTGGCCGGGCCTATGGCTTGCTGGGCACAGCTGTTGGCTTCTCGGTCGCCATCGGACCGGTGCTGGGCGGACTGCTGATCAACTGGTTTGGCGAAGACGCCGGCTGGCGTTCCACCTTCCTGATCAACGTACCGGTAGGAGTGCTGGCAATTGTCCTTGCCTTGCTGTGGCTGCCCAAGCCGCTGTTCAGCAAGCCAACGGGCAAGGTGGATCTGGATCCAGTTGGCGGTTTGCTGCTGGCAGTAGGCATTTTCGCCCTGCTGCTGCCCTTCGTGCAGGGACGCGAAACCCCGTGGCTCTGGTCGCTTCTGGCCTTGGCCTTCCTGCTCCTGGTGCTCTGGGTCCAGTGGGAGAAGAAGTACAAGAAGCGCGGTCGTGAACCAATGGTGGAACTGGCTTTGTTCAAGATCCGCAGCTTCACCAATGGCACGCTGATCGCAGGCCTTTACTTCATGGGGGTTTCCAGCGTCTGGGTGCTGGTGGCAATCTATGTCCAGCAATCCCAGGGCTTCAGCGCACTTCAAGCAGGATTGATCTGCCTTCCGGCCGCACTGCTGTCGGCCTTCAGCTCCGATATTGCCGGACGCTACGTGATGACCTTGGGGCGGAAATTGGTTATTGGCGGCATCCTCAGTGCACTGTTCGGCCTGCTGGCCACCATTGCCGTGGTGCTCTTGGAAGAGCGCGGGGTGCTGGGCATCTGGTGGATGCTGCTTTCGCTGGCCTTCATCGGAGTGGCGCAGGGCTTCATCATTTCGCCTAACCAGGCGCTGACCCTGATGGAAGTTCCCGTGGCCAACTCCGGCAGCGCCGGAGGCTTGATGCAGACTTCCCAGCGCGTAGGCACCGCCGTGGGCATTGCGGTGATCACCGCTGTCTTCTACGGCATGAATCATATTGCCGGCTATTCGCTGGCAATGTCGCTCTCCTTTGTTGCCATTTCGTTGCTGGTCTTGGCCACCCTCGTGGTCGGCGTCATCGACCTGCGCCATGGCCATGCCGCGCACGCCAAGCCGGAAGCTGAGGAAGTAGTTCCGGCCAGCACCGGCGCGCAGCGTACGGTGACAGGGGCTATCGAGATCGCCGGGCCGAAGGAACCAACCCAGCCAGTAGACTCCCAGCCATAATTCGGTGCTGGTCAGCGGAGGATTCTGGACCTAGGCTGGGACCATGAAGCGATTCTTCCTGAGCAGCGCAGCAGTAGCTCTGGCCTGTGGCGTTGCCGCCTGCGCATCTACCGGGAGCGGGTCTGGCGCCAGCCAGCCAACCGAAAGCGAGACCAGCGTGATACTGCAGGATCCGGCAGGTTTGTGGGGCAGCAAGGAACAAGGCCAGCCGTGGCTGGAACTTTCAGCGGACGGCAAGGTCGCCGGCAGTGATGGCTGCAACCGCATTACCGGCACATGGAGCGGATCCGAAGAGCTGGAATTCGGCGCGTTGGCTTCGACCAAGATGTACTGCGAAGGCGTGGATGACTGGCTTTCGCGTGCCGCCACCGCAAAGCTGGAGGAGGGCAACAAGATGCTTGTTCTTGACGCCAACGGCGAAGAGCTGGGAACCCTTGCCTATGGTGGCAGCAATTCCTAGCTCATGCGCCTGGCGCAGACGCTATGCGCTAACGCGGTAACCGGAGATCATCGGGCACTCGAAAGGATCCCGGGCCGATAGCCCTACCTTGTTCAGGTAGGTGATCACCTGTGCGTAGGATTCGCGGACACTGGCCACGGTGTAGGGCACCTGATGCTCTTCGCAGTACTGGCGCACGATGCGCGAGACGCCGGCCAGGTTGGCGCGCGGCATGGACGGGAACAGGTGGTGCTCCACCTGGTAGTTCAATCCGCCGTAAACGTGGGATAGCACGCGGTTTCCCCAGCTGGACTTGGCCATGACGTTGCGTCCGGTCAGTACTTGGCGGGAGAAGAAGTCGATGCGGGCGTCCTGGGGAACCATCGGCATGCCCTTGTGGTTCGGGGCAAAGGATGCACCCATGTAGATGCCGAAAACTGCCAGCTGCACGCCCAGGAAGGCGAAAGCCATGCCCACGGGCAGGAAGTAGAAGACGATGGCCAGGTAGATTCCGATGCGCAGTGCAACGCCGGTCATTTCGCGCTTGCGGTTCTTGACCCGCTCAGCCTTGAACAAGTACTTGATCGAGTGCATGTGCAAATTCAAGCCCTCAAGGGTGAGCAGCGGGAAGAACAGGTAGCCCTGGCGGTTGGTGATCCACTTGAGCAACCCGCGCTGGCGCTTGGCATCCTCGGTCTGAAAGGAAATGGTGTCCCACTCGATATCAGGATCCTTGCCCACGGTATTGGGCGTCGCATGATGCTTGTTGTGCTTGTTCATCCACCACTGGTAACTGATGCCCACGACGATATTGGCCAGGAACTGGCCCAGCTTGTCATTGCGCTTGTGCGAGGCGAGGATCTGGCGGTGTGCCGCCTCATGCGCCAGGAAAGCGAACTGGGTGAGCAGCAGGCCCAAGGCCCCTGCCATCAGCAACTGGAACCAGCTGTCGCCAAGGAGGATGAATCCGGCAACGGTGCCAGCCAGCAGCACCGTCAGCACGATGCCCAGGCCGAGATAGTGCCCGCGTCGGCGGCCAATCAGTCCGGCTTCGGTGACTAGCTTCTTGACGTGGAAGAAGCTCTTGGGATCGCCCGGCTTGGGTGTAGGCCCTTGGGAATGGAGTGTTGCAGTGCTGCTCAAGAAAATATCCTTGGGTACTAGGCGTCGACCTCGCAGTCGAAAGAACTGAAAAACTCGGCTCCCATGATGCCAATCCTACGTTGGATTGCTGTGAAATTGCCTATGTAAGACGTGCCCAAGCCAGACCCTAGAAATGGGCAGTTAGTTGCCCTTCGGCAACTTCCCAGTGGGCGGACAGGCGGACATTCTCCAGCAGCCGGCGATCATGGGTGACCAGCAGCAACGCTCCAGTGTATGCTTCCAGTGCTTCTTCGAGCTGCTCGATGGCCGGCACGTCCAGGTGGTTGGTCGGCTCGTCGAGCACCAGCAGGTTCACCCCGCGTGCCTGGAGCAATGCCATCGATGCGCGGGTGCGCTCGCCGGGAGACAGCGAATCGACCAATGCAGAGGACTGGTCTGCCTTCAAGCCGAACTTGGCCAGCAGGGTGCGGACCTCGGCAGCGGAGTACTCGGGAACTTCCTTTTCGAAGGCTTCGCCCAACGACAGATCACCGGGAAGCTGGGTGCGCGCCTGGTCGATTTCGCCGATGCTCACCGAGCTGCCCAGGGAAGCGGTGCCGCTGTGCGGAGCCAGCTTGCCCAGCAGCAGGTTCAGCAAGGTCGACTTGCCTGCCCCATTTGGGCCGGTGATGCCAATTCGGTCCCCGGCATTGACCTGAACCGACACCGGCCCGAACGTGTAATCGCCGTGGGACACCGAGGCTTCGTTGAGCGTGCACATCACCGAGGATCCGCGCGGGGCCGACGCGATGGAGAATTGCAGAACCCATTCCTTTCGCGGTTCGGCCACTTCCTCAAGACGGGCGATGCGCGATTCCATTTGGCGCACCTTGGCTGCCTGCTTCTCCGAGGATTCGGTGTTGGCACGGCGGCGGATCTTGTCGTTGTCCGGCGCCTTGCGCATGGCATTGCGCACGCCTTGCGAGGACCACTCGCGCTGGGTGCGGGCGCGGGAGACGAGATCCGCCTTCTGGCTTTCGAACTGCTCGTAGGCTTCACGCGCGTGGGTCCGCTTGATGGTCCGTTCGGCGAGATACGAGTCGTAGCCGCCTTCATAGGTGGCTACCTGATTCTGGGCCAAGTCCAATTCGATGATGCCGGTGGTGCAACGGGCGAGGAACTCGCGGTCATGCGACACCAGGATCACCGGTGCGCGCAGGGAATTGATGAAGTCCTCCAGATGCTCCAGACCTTCAAGATCAAGATCATTGGTCGGCTCATCGAGCAATACCGCATCGAAGCGGGAGAGCAGCAAGGCCGCCAGGGCAACGCGGGCAACTTGGCCGCCGGACAGGGCAGTCATCTCGGTATCGACCGGGAGGGCGAAGCCGAGCTTGGCCAGCACCTCGGGGATGCGGTCTTCAAGATCCATGGCGCCGGAGGCCATCCAGTGATCGAAGGCGGCACTGTAGGCATCATCTGCGCCCGGCTTGCCGCTGCCCAGTTCTTCGGCGGTCGTCTCCATGGCGGTGGTGGCCGCGGCGCAACCGGTCCGGCGGGCCAAATACGCGGCAATGGTTTCACCTGGAATGCGATCGTGCTCCTGCGGCATCCAGCCGATGAACGCGGAAGCCGGGGCAGTGCTCACGGTTCCGGCCTGCGGGGTTGCGGCCCCGGCTAGCAGCGACAGCAACGTGGACTTGCCAGCGCCGTTTGCACCCACCACGCCATAGACATCGCCGGGTGCGGCGGTGAAGTCCAGATTCGAGAAGAGGGTCCGGTGGGCGTGGCCGCCAGATAGGTCCTTGGCCACGAGCGTTGCAGTCATGGTTCCAATTCTAGTTCCAGCCATAGGCGGAATATTTCCGCTGTGCCCTAGGCGATACGTCGCAAGAGTATTAGTCTATTAGCATGCATGCAGATAATAAGATTTATGCCCCCGAGCCCTCCTCGGAATTCGTGGAACTTGCCGCGGAAGTCTTCGGCTTGCTTTCCGATGCCACGCGGATCCGGATTGTGCTGCATCTGCGCCGTGCCGGAGAGCTCTCTGTCAACGCGCTCGCAGAGCTCGTCGAGAAGAGTCCCTCGGGGGTTTCCCAGCACCTGGCTCGCCTGCGCATGGCGCGCATGGTGACCACACGCCAGGACGGAACCAAGGTTCTCTACAGCCTTGCCGATGACCATCCGGCGCGCCTGGTCAGCGAAGCGATCAAGCAGGCTGAGCATTCTGTATCCAACGGCCAATTGCCGCTGCATCACGAAGCGCCAAACACCTAGGACTAAAGAAGACAGGGGTGGCCAAGATGCTTTCAGTTCTCAGGGACCAGGCGTACGCCAAGCTCTTCGGCGCGCAGATGATTGCGCTTCTGGGCACTGGCTTGCTCACCGTAGCGCTGGGCCTTTTGGCTTTCGATATCGCCGGCAACGACGCGGGCTTGGTGCTCGGCCTGGCCTTGACCGTCAAGATGGTCGCCTATGTGGCGGTTGCACCATTGGTCAACGCCCTGGTGTCCCATATTCCGCGCAAACCGGTGCTTGTCGGGTCCAATGTCATTCGTGGACTGGTGGCGCTCTGCCTCCCCTTCGCCAGTGAAGCGTGGCAGATCTATGTGCTGATATTTGTCCTGCAATCGGCATCGGCGACCTTTACCCCCGCATTCCAGGCGGTCATTCCCTCCATCCTGCCTGGAGAACGGGAATATACGAAGGCCCTGTCCCTGTCGCGTCTGGCCTGTGACATGGAGTCGTTGGCCAGTCCGATGCTGGCGGCCGCGTTGTTGACTGTCACCAGCTACCACAACCTCTTTGCCGGGACCGTGATCGGCTTTGCCGCGTCAGCTCTGCTTGTTGCCGCGACCCGGTTCCCGCTGATCCCGCCGCCGCAGAAGACGCTCTTCTTCCATCGCCTCACCGGCGGAACCCGGGCGTTCTGGTCGGCACGCGAACTGCGCAGCCTGATGGCACTGAATCTGGTCGTTGCCGCGGTCTCCGCCATGGTCATCGTCAACACGGTGGTGCTGGTGAAGGGGGAGCTGGGCCGTTCGCAGGTGGATGTTGCCTTGCTGCTCGGAGCCTATGGTGCAGGTTCGATGGCGGTGGCACTGGGCATGCCCGGGTTGCTGGAGCGATTCGAGGACAGCACTGTGATGCTCGCCGGCGCCATAATGATGCCGCTGCTGCTGCTCATTGGTGCTACGGTCATCGGTTGGGCACAGGGAGCCGGGAAATGGGCCGGGCTTCTTGGCTTATGGATGGCTTTGGGTGCGGCGACTGCAAGCATCCTCACGCCCTCGTCCAGGCTATTGCGCCGCAATAGTACAGAGCAGACGCGCCCGGGGGTTTTCGCCGCGCAATTTTCCTTGTCCCATGCCTGCTTCTTGCTGACCTACCCGGTGGCCGGTGTCCTTGGCACATCAATCGGATTGTGGGGCGTCGCCGTGGTTCTGGTCGGGATCGGCGCGATCGGCACGGTACTGGCCTTTGCCTCATGGTGCCCGGTCTTGGATCGCCGTAGCCAGCTTGGGTGAGCTCGGCAGAACGGTCGCTGGCCTAGTCGAAAGCCGGTGGCTGGCCAACCTCCTGCTCGGCGATCGGCAGTCGCGGCGCGGAGTGGGGACTCATGCTGGAATCCTCAACGCCGGCCCTTGACTGCGCGGTACTGGATCTTCACCGCTTCGAGCGAAGCAACTCCAGTACTTGGTCCTGGCTGACTTGGCCAAAATCCTCGTAAAACGCTCCGACGGCAGTAAAGTTATCCGGGGTGAGAAGTTCGCAGATGCCATCGACATGGGGCGCCAATTCAGCAACCGTTTCGGGGGAAGCCACCGGAACTGCCAGCATGACGGAGGCAGGGGGCAACTCCTGTACGAGATCCAGCGCGGCCTTCATCGTCGCGCCCGTGGCCATCCCGTCATCGCAGAGCAGCAAGTCGCGCCCGGACAGATCCGGGCAATAGTCCTTGAACCTGTCGGCGAGGGCCAGCAGGTCGGCACCGGTGCCTCGTTCCAGGGATTCGAGCTCGTCCTTGCCGAAATACTGCAGCGCCCGGCGATAAATGGCCTCGTTGATATGGCGGGAGCTGCTGGACCCATACCGGGCGATGGCGCCGAATGCCAGCTCTGGATTGCTGGGCACCCCGAGCTTGCGCACCGCCACGGCGCCCAGGTCGGCGCCGAGCGCCGTGGCGACTTCGTAGGCAATGGGCACCCCGCCGCGCAGCAGGCCCAGCACCGTGTATTCTCCGGCGGGCAGCAGAGTGGACAGCTTCATGCCCAGCGCGGCGCCGGCATGGCTGCGGTTTTCGAACACTGTGCTTCTACCTGTAGCCATGGTTCCAGTCTTGCCCAATGGCGCTCGATTGCAAGGGTATCGGTGGAAACATCCAGCATTTGATGTCCCGTGCGGTGATCAGGTGCTTGAGTCGACAGTCTGCAAAGTCGACGCAGGGAGCATCACGGGCCGGCGTGGGAGCAGCAGTGCTTGGGAATCCAGACGCTGCTCAGGACTCCGGCTGCTGCAGGAGGCCGAGAAGTGCCCTGGTGCGCCGGTATTTCTCGGCCAGCCGCTGCCGGGTAACCGAGTCCAGTTGGTTGGTGCGTTCAAGGTCGGTGTTGTCGGCCAGATCCGCCTGCTTGACCAGCAAGGCCAGCGAGTTGCCGCGTACTTTTGCGCAATACTCTTCCAGGCTCTGCCCTGGACGCTTGCTCAGCAGCTCGACCGCCTCGATGACTGTTTCGGGAATGCCTGAGTTGCGCAGATCCTCCGCGCTCACCTCGCAATCCTCGATCACGTCATGCAGCCACGCGGCCGCGATGGCCTCCGGCGAACCGCCAAGAGCGCGGGCATGGCCGGCCACGCGTGCCGGATGCCCGATATGCGCAGCGCCAAGCTTATCGACCTGGCCTTCGTGGGCGCGGACAGCAATCGCCGTGGCCAATTCAACTAGCGATTTTTGCTCGTCCATGTTCCGCCTCACTGATCGGCTGTTGCTGATTTACAGCTTACGCGTGGCGGGAGGCGGGTTGGCAGGATTTGGCCTGCCAGGCTACGACACTGAACACGTCGTTCCACAGAATCCACTAATGTGTCATTGACTTTAGTGTGTAGCACACAGTAATGTAGTGGACATGGAAGAGTTCGACACCCAGCTGCAAGAGCTGCGACGCGGCACCGTAGTACTGGCCTGCCTGCAGCTGCTGCGCGGCGCCGGGTATGGCTACAGCCTGCTGGAGCAGCTTGGCGATCATGGTTTCTCCACTGACGCCAACACCCTGTATCCGCTGCTGCGTCGTTTGGAGAAGCAGGGGTACCTCACCAGCGAGTGGAACACCGAGGAGGCGCGGCCACGCAAGTTCTACCGGACCTCGCTCGACGGCATCCGTCTCGCTGACACGTTGACCACCGAATGGCGATCCCTGACCACGGCGATCGCCTCGCTCACCAAAGAGGAGCACTGACATGACTGCCACCTTGACCGAACGCTACATCTCGGCCACCATCCGGAGCCTGAAACCCGAACTGCAGGACGACGTCCGCGCCGAGCTCGAAGCCTTGATTGCCGACGCGATCGAGGCGCGCACGGACCAGGGCGAGGCCGCGGACGAGGCTGAACGCGAAGTCCTGTCCGAGCTGGGCGATCCCGGCCTGCTTGCCGCGGGCTACGCGGACCGGCCGCTGCACCTGATCGGTCCGAAGTACTACCTGACCTGGTGGCGGCTGCTGAAGCTGCTGTTGTGGATCGTACCGGTCTGCGTGGTCGGCGCGGTGCTGCTGGGCCAGCTGCTCTCCGGAGCTGAGGCCGGCGAGAGCCTCGTCCAGGCGCTGGCCAACGGGCTGCAGGTGGCCGTGCATCTGGTCTTCTGGACCACGCTGGTCTTCGTCGTGCTCGAGCGCGCCGGCGCGGACACCGGCATGAAGTGGGATGTCGACCAGCTGCCTGAGGTCCAGGAGGATGGCGCCGGACGCAGCGAGCTGATCGCCTCGCTGGTGTTCCTGGCCATCGCCGCCGTGGCGGTGGTGTGGGATGCGGTGCGCGGATTCTTCCCGACCGGCGGCGAGCCGATCGCGATCCTCAATCCGGGACTGTGGCCGTGGTGGATCGGCGCGCTGTTCGGCCTGATGGTGCTTGAAGCAGTCTTCGCTTTCGCGCTTTATGCCCAGCGCCGCTGGACTACCGCGCTGGCAGCGCTGAACACCGTGCTTGCCCTGCTCTTCGCGGCCTGGGTGCTGGTCCTGCTGCTGGGCGGCGAGCTGGTGAACCCCGAGTTCCTCTCGTTCATCGCCCAGGCCGGAGGCGAGGAATTCGCTTCCGGGAACGCGGATGCCGCAGGCAACGGGGGAGTCTTCCGGATCCTGGCGGTGCTGCTCGGGTTCGGGATCGCCATCGTGGTCGGTTGGGACATCGCCGATGGCTGGCGCAAGGCGGTGCGCGAACGGCGCGTTGCCCGGGTCTGAATTCCTTGGAAGAACGAAACCAGAAAAAGAAGAATCCCGGGGCATCGGCGAAGAAATTCGCTGATGCCCCGGGATTCTTGTGCTGCAGCTCAGGGAAGCTGCCAAGCTCCAGGTCTAGGGGAGCTTGCCTGGCTTAGAGCTGGTTGCCCAGCTTGAAGCCCTTGGATGCCTGGCCGTGGTACGAGCCGTCCTCGTCACCGGCACGGGTGTAGGAGAAGCCGTCGGCGCCGATCGTGACTTCCAGTTCGGAGTCGTCGGTGCGCTCGACGATTTCCTGCACGTTGCCATCCAGGTCCAGGACTTTGGAGGCTTCGGTGTACCACGAAGGCACAACCGGGTTGCCCCACCAGTCGCGGCGCTGGTTGTCGTGCACGTTCCAGGTGATGGTCGGGTTGTCCGGATCGCCGGTGTAGTAGTCCTGAGTGTAGATCTCGATGCGGTGGTCATCTGGATCCAGAATGTACAGGTAGAACGCGTTGGACACGCCGTGGCGGCCTGGGCCGCGCTCGATGCGGTCCGAGATGCGCAGTGCGCCCATCTTGTCGCAGATCTGGATGATGTTGTGCTTCTCATGGGTGGAGAAGGCCACGTGGTGCAGGCGCGGGCCGTTGCCGCCGGTCAGGGCGGTGTCATGCACGGTGCCCTTGCGGTGCATCCAGGCTGCGTAGGTGGTGCCTTCGTCGTCCTGGATGTCCTCGGTAACGCGGAAGCCCAGGTCCTCCAGGTACTTGCGGCCGCGCGGCACGTCCGGGGTCACCTGGTTGAAGTGGTCCAGACGGACCAGTTCGCCGGCCGAGTACAGGTCGTAGCGCATGTGCAGGCGCTCGACGTGGGTGGTCTCGAAGAAGAACTCGTAGGGGAAACCCAGTGGATCCTCGACGCGCACTGCATCGCCGATGCCCTTGACGAAGCCTTCCTTGCGGCGCTCGGTGCGGCAGCCCAGTTCCTTGTAGTAGGCCTCGGCCTTGTCCACGTCTTCGGTGGAACGCACGCGGAAGGCCATGGCCTTCAGCGCGGCGACTGGGCCCTTGGTCAGCACCAGGTTGTGGTGGATGAATTCCTCGAAGGAACGCAGGTAGATCTGGTTCTCGTCCTCGTAGGACACGTGCAGGCCCAGCACGTCGACGTAGAAGTTGCGCGAGCGCTCAAGGTCGGTGACGACCAGTTCGGCGTAAGCGCAGCGCAGGATATCCGGCGCTGGCACCGAAGGGGTTGGGATCGGGTTTGCGATCTCTTTGCTCATGATGTGCTCCTTTGCAAGCAAAAAAATTTAGTGGAGGGAAGCTGGTGCTTCCTAGACGCCGAACTTCGGGGAGTGCGCTTCGTTCAGGGTGATCTGGATGGACTGCTGGGTGGTGTAGAAGTCCACCGAGCGGTAGCCGCCCTCGCGGCCCAGGCCCGAAGCCTTCACGCCGCCGAATGGGGTGCGTAGGTCGCGGACGTTGTTCGAGTTCAGCCACACCATGCCCGAGTCGATCTGGTGCGCGAAGTTGTGCGCGCGCTTCAGGTTCGAGGTCCAGACGTAGGCGGCCAGGCCGTACTTGGTGTTGTTGGCCAGCTCCAGCGCTTCCTCGTCGGTGTCGAACGGGGTGATGGCAACGACCGGGCCGAAGATCTCGTCCTGGAAGATCTGCGCATCCGGTGCGACATCGGCGAACACGGTCGGGGCGACGTAGTTGCCCTCATTCTCGAAGCCTTCGGCGCGGCCGCCGCCGGCCAGCAGCCGGCCTTCGTTCTTGCCGATCTCGATGTAGCTCATGACCTTGTCGAAGTGGTTCGGGTGGACCAGCGATCCGACCTCGGTCTTCGGGTCGCTCGGCAGGCCGACGCGGATGTTCTTGGCGCGCTCGGCAAACTTGGCAACGAAATCATCGTAGATGTCGCGCTGGACCAGGACGCGGGAACCGGCGGTGCAACGCTCGCCGTTCAGCGAGAACACGCCGAAGACGGTGGCGTCCAATGCGGCTTCCAGGTCGGCGTCGGCGAAGACGACGGCCGGGGACTTGCCGCCCAGCTCCAGCGAGAGGCCCTTGAAGAATGGGGCGGCCGCGGTGGAGATGGTGGCGCCGGTCGAGGAGTCGCCGGTGAAGGAGACCAGCGGGACGTCCGGGTGCTTGACCAGGTAGTCGCCGGCCACGCCGCCGGAGCCGAAGATCAGGTTGAAGACGCCCTCTGGCAGGCCGGCTTCGCGGAAGATCTCTGGCCACAGGGTGGCGGACAGCGGGGTGTAGCTGGCAGGCTTCAGGACGACGGAGTTGCCGGTGGCGATGGCCGGGGCCAGCTTCCAGGATTCCTGCATGAACGGGACGTTCCATGGGGTGATCAGCGCGGCGACGCCGATCGGCTTGCGGTTCACGTAGTTCATCTGGCGGCCCGGGACGCGGAAGGTGTTGTCCACCTGGGCGACGATCAGGTCGGCGAAGAAGCGGAAGTTCTCGGCGGCGCGGCGTGCCTGGCCCTTGGCCTGGGTGATCGGCAGGCCTGAGTCGTAGGACTCCAGCAGCGAGAGCTCCTCATCGCGGGACTCGACGATGTCGGCGATCTTGTGCAGCACGCGGGAACGCTCGCGCGGCAGCATCTTGGACCATGGGCCTTCCTTGAATGCCTTGCTTGCGGCGGCGACGGCCAGGTCCACGTCCTCTGGCTGTGCCGAGGCGACGGTGGCGTAGTTGGTGTTGGTGACCGGTTCCTGCACGTCGAAGGTTGCTCCGCCGATGGAGTCAACGAATTCGCCGTTGATGTAGTGCTGCAGGTGGGTTGGGAGATTTTCCGGTACGAAGTGCTTGCTCATGGCAGTTCCTTTCGTGCGTTGTCCCGGTGTTTTCACCGGATGGCTTTGGGCAAAACTATGGGTAGTGCAGGGGCTGCCGGCTAGATGGCGCTCGGTGCCATGCCGGCAGCCTTGAGGTAGGCGTTCAGGGTGCGGGCGCGGTGCTCGCGGGCCGCGGCCTCGATCTGCGCCGGGGTGGCGTGATCGGCAATCAGATCCAGCAGCTTCTCGTGTTCCTCAACCGAGGCGCGGGCCCGGTTCGGGATGTGCGTGAAGGAGCTCGCACGCATCGCCGCCAGCCGCCGCCATCCGCGCTGGACCAGGTCCAGGATGTGCGGGTTGGGGCACTGGCCGTAGAGCAGCTGGTGGAATTCGGTGTTCATCCGGGTGAAGGACACCGGGTCGAAGTCCTCCAGGCATTGGCGCATACTCTCGTTCAGCGCCCGCGCCTTGGCCAGCCACTTGGCGTCCATGGCATCGGCGGCCAGCGCGGTGGCGGCCGGCTCGATGACCATCAGCGTCTGCATGGTGTGCAGGTAGAGCGTGGAATCCACATGGGCCACCGTCGCCCCGACGTTTCGGGTGAAGTGGACCAGCCCTTCGGCCTCCAGCCGGCGGATCGCCTCGCGCACCGGAACCACGGAGCAGCCCAGCTCATCGGCAATGGTGCCCAGCACCAGCCGGTAGCCGGGGGAGTATGCCCCGTTGACGATGCGCTCGGAGACCAGCTGGTAGGCTGCCTCGGACTTGGAAGCAGTCATTACAGCGACCATGAGTCCAGATCCGGGCTGCCTGCGTCCTTCCAGGCGTTGTACTTGGCCTTCCACTCGGCGTTCATCGGGAACAGGCCCTCGATGCCGTGGCCTCGCTTGACCATGGCGAAGATGAATTCGTCATTGGACTCGGTCACCGCTGCCTCGGCGGCCACCTCGGCCACCATGGCTGGCGGGATGACCACGATGCCATCGGAGTCGGCCACGATCACGTCGCCCGGCTGCACGGACACGCCGCCGCAGGCCACGGTGATGTCCTTGTCCCAGGCCACGTGCTTGCGGCCGAGCACTGCCGGGTGGGCGCCGTTGTAGAAGACCGGGATCTGAAGGTTGGATACCGCGTCCAGGTCGCGCACGCCGCCATCGGAGATGATGCCAGCGGCACCGAGCTGCTGGGAACGCAGGGCCAGGATGTCGCCCAGGGTGGCCGAACCCGTCTCGCCGCGGGCTTCCATGACCAGGATTTCGCCGTCCTTGAGCGAGTCGATGGACTGCTTCTGCATGTTGTAGCCGCCGCCGTGGGCCTTGAACAGGTCCTCGCGGTTCGGGATGTAGCGCAGGGTGCGGGCGGTGCCGATCACGCGCTGCATGCCCTTGGTGGCACCGGGAACCTCGATGTTCACGTTGTTCAACCCGCGCTTGCGCAGGGTGGCGGACAGGGTGGCGGTGGCGACCGAGGCCAGCTGCTCGCGGACCTTGTCGGTCAGCACCGACTTGCCGGTAATCAGGGGTTCCATGCCGGCGCTCTCGCGATCGCCGTAGGCGTCTTCCTTGTCCTTGTCGGTGACCTTTGGCTGGTTGCCGAATGCGGCGAAGGCTTCGGTGCCCTCGGTGGCGGTGGTCTTCAGCTTGCCGGTGGATGCTCCGGAAACCAGGTCGGTGACCTCGACCTCGACGACGTCGCCCGGGAAGAAGACGGTGGAGCCGGCCGGGGTGCCGGTGAGGATGATATCGCCTGGCTGCAGGGTCATCTGCTGGGACAGGTCGGCGACGATGGTGGCGAGGGAGAAGAGCAGTTCGGAGGTGTCGGCATCCTGGGCGAGCTGGCCGTTGACCCAGGTCTGCACGCGCAGCTTGGCAGGATCCAGGGTGGAAGCATCCAGCGCGTTGGGGCCGACCGGGGTGTAGCCGTCGCCGGACTTCGAGCGGATGTTCGAGCCCTTGTCCGCGTACTTCATGTCGTGCACGCCCAGGTCGTTCGATGCGGTGACCTGTCCGACGTAGCTCCAGGCGTCCTCAACCGAGACGCGGCGGGCGGCCTTGCCGATGATCAGTGCGATTTCGCCCTCGAAGGCGAGCAGCTCGGTGCCGGCAGGGCGTTCCACGGTGGAACCGCTGGCGGCCAGCGAGCTGGTGGCCTTCATGAAGTAGCTGGGGAACTTCGGGGTGCGTCCACGCTGCGCCGCACGCGAGGAGTAGCTCAGGTGTACGGCCAGGATCTTGCCTGCCTGCGCGAAGGTCTCTTCGGTTACTGGGACAATATTGCTCACCGTTGATCGGCCTGCTTTCGTCGAACATCATCTCGTACATCAAATCGTATACGATCAGTGTGCTCCCAATCTCAGACGATGTCAAGCGGGAAGCGGGAATCTTTCGAAACGCTCGCGAGGCAGGGCGGAAAGTCCGCGGAATCACAGGAAATTTGGCGCAGTCGAAAGTTTTCCAGAATCGCCGAAATCTGGGAATCAGATTGAATGTACGATAGCGCACAATTGCCGACAGGAATGCCTTTCGGAGGCCGGGGACCGGCGGATCCGGTATTCCGATAGGGACCCTTAAAGGTTGAAAGCCGCGTTAAAAACGGCGTTGGCCGGAGAGAATTCCCCGGCCAACGCTTCGTGCTATTCAGTTAATCAACTGGCAGTGCAGACCGTGGCCTAGACACGAATGGCATCCACGATCTTCACACGTGCTGCCACCAGCGCTGGGAGCACGCCGGTGAGGGCACCCACCGCTACGGAGACTCCCATGCCCAGCAGTGCGGCATCGAGCGGGAAGGGCGGCATCTGGTCCAGCTCGGTAGCGAGCACCATGTTCAGCAGGCTCTCATTGGAAACCAGGGCTACCGAGATCAGCACGCCCAGGCCGCCGGCCACCGCGGTGGCTACCACGCTCTCCATCATGACCGAGAAGAAAACCCGGCCGGTGGTGGCGCCGAAGCTGCGGCGGATGCCAACTTCGCGGATGCGCTGCTTCATGGTCACCATGGAAACATTCAGCAGGCTCAGCGAACCAAGCAGCAAGATGATCACAGCAATGCCGGAAATCACCATTGCCAACTGCTTCAGGCTTTCATCAGCACCCCACATCAGGTAATCGTCGCGATGGGAATCGACGGTATAGCCCGGAAGCTCGGCCTGCATCTGCTGGCCAAAGTGCATGGCCAGCTCCTCGGATCCCTCGATAGGGACCCACATCTTGTAGGCCACTTCATTCATCGGGGATTGGCCTGCGAACCAATGATCATAGGTGGCAGGAAGCATCCACAACTGGCCAGACATCCCGAAGGATCGGGAACTCGCGGTGCCGATGACCGTGACGGAGACGGCGTTGCCGTTGCTCACCAAGTCGACGGTGAGCGGCAGACGCTGACCTTCCAATCCCAATTCCCTCATGATGTTCTGGTCAACCACCACGGCTGGTGACAGATTTTTCGCATCCTCGGATTCCAGCCAGCGGCCCTGGCTTATGACCAGCCGGTGCATCGGGGCGTAATCCTGGTCGACCACCAGGGTTTCCGCTTCAAGGGCCATACCCTGATATGAGACCCGCTGGTCGTAGCTGCGTCCAACCATCGTGGTGTAGTCGATCTTGAAGCGCTCTCTGGTCTTCTCGAAAGCTTGCGCCACCGAATCATCACCCTGCGGACCTCCATCCGAGCGTGCATCAAAGGCATAGGTGGTGATCATTGCCGGACGGCCGTCGCGTTCAAGGCTTTCGGTCATCATCTGCCGGGCCATGCCGGCGCCGGCCAAGACGGTGGTCAGCGATGCCACAGCTACGGTCACGCCAATCAGGGAGAGCAGCACCCGCAATTTGTGGATGCGCAGTTCCTGCCATGCTTCCAGCAATGCTGCGGCAAATCCGGTGGCCAGACGTGCAAGAGCATTCATCGGACCACGACCTCGCTGAGCGGATGCAGCCGCCCTGAATCGAGGCGGAACTGCCCGCGTGCCAGGGCCGCCACATTGCTGTCGTGCGTGATGGTGATCAGGGCCGCTCCCGAATCAACCGTGGCGGAATCCAGCAGTTCCATGACTGCACGTCCGGTGCTGACATCCAATGCGCCGGTCGGTTCGTCGGCCAGCACCACGCGGGGACGGCGCACCAGCGCGCGGGCAATCGCCACGCGCTGCTGCTCGCCGCCCGAGAGGGTCTGCGGCATTGAATCCAGGCGCCCGCCCAACCCGACGCGTTCCAGCGCCTCGGTGGCCAGCTTGCGCCGATTCCAGAAGTCGCGGCCGCTGGCATACATCAGCGGAGCCATGACATTTTCCAGTGCTGTGCGTCCGGGCAGGAGGTTGAACTGCTGGAAGACGAACCCGAGGTCGCGACCGCGGGCATGCGCAGCCTGCTTGGCGCTCAGCCGGACGGCATCCTTGCCGCGCCACAGCAGGCTCCCGCTGGTCGGCTTATCAAGCAGTCCCAGGATGTTCAGCAACGTTGACTTGCCGGTGCCCGAACGTCCGACGATGGCTATGTGGTCTCCCTCGGATACGGTGAGATCGATCCCGTTGAGGATGTGCAGCTCGCTGTCATCGGGCAGCCGGACGCTGCGGGTGACGTCCTCGAGCTTCAGCAATGGCTCACCACTCATCTGGGTAGGGCTCCATCTGCATCATTTCACCTGGCGCCGGGGTGGACCCCGGGACGAACCGAAGGATCTCGGTCTCGTCCTTCAGCCCGGAAACCACCTCGATGATCTTTCCATCGGTCACGCCCAGCTCTACTTCCGTGCGGATTTCCTTGCCGTTCTCATCCAGCTTCCACACCGCGCCCTGGCCAACCAAGCCGCGAACTGCCGATACCGGTACAGTCACTGCATCCTCAACGGTGCCAGCATCGATTTCCATGTTCATGCTCAGCCCGTCGAAGACCACGACGTCAGCTGGAACAGCACAAGAAATCTCGCTGCTTGAAGAGCTCTCCGGGGATTCGCCGGTGGCCATTGGATCCATGGACGATTCCATATCCTGGTCCTGCGTGCTGGAGCTGGATTTCTTCGACGCGCTGTCCCCGACAGACAGATCCTTGCACGTGAAGGGCTCCGGCCCGCCGTCAATAGTGATCATTGCTTCGAGGGTTTCGTCCATCAGGCGGTAGCGATCCAGCGGATCGATCGAACCGGCCGCCAGGAATTCCTGCGGCTGGATGGAGCCGAGGCCCGTGCCCTTGGTGACGTCATCGCCAATCTCGATCTGGAAAGCGCCTACCTTGCCGGTGGCCGATGCGTAGACATCGTGGTACTTCACGACGGGAGCAGCTTCCACCGTCAATTGTTCGCCTTCGGAACTCTCGGTGTCCGAGTCGCTGGCTTCAGCGACTTCAGGCTGGGACTCTGTGCGGACTTGGAAGATACGGTCGCCAAGGGAGACATTGTCACCCGGTTTGACGAAGGCCCAGTTGACGACGCCGTCCACGGGAGCGTTCAGCTCTTTGGAATCGGTGAGCTTGATGGTTCCGGGGATGGTCAGCTTGTTCTCGACCGTTGCTTTTTCGGCAAAAACGGTCTCGGCCGGGATTTCTCCGGTGGGGAACAGGTCGTCGTCGGCGGCGGAAGTACCGCCGGCAAACGCGAGCTTCACGAGGCTGACGGCGATCAAGGCGCCGATGACCAGCCAGGCAGCGGGAAGGAAAACGCGGCGGAACGCGCGGCGTTGGCTCATAGAGTTGCTCTTTTCACCATACAAAAATTACCCGAGCCAACTGCAACCTCCAAGCCTAATCAAGAGAAACGCGTAACCTTTATCAGATTGAGATGTATTTTTACTTTGCTAGTCAGACCCGCTAGTCAAGTTACTGATCGAAGGGTGCAGGTTAATGCTCAATGATTGATAGGGCCTAGGTTCGGAACGTTGCGCCGATGGCCGCGAACGATTCGAAGCGTGCCACGCCCTCTGGGGATCCAAGCGTTTGACTGGGGGCAGTTGTGGCTCTCGGCAGAGGTGCCGTTAGGAACGCCCCGCGTATTGGAACCGAGTGGCGTTTCGCTGAATGGCACACTCTTTAAGGCCTTGGCTCGGGTATCAGGCTATGCGATTCCGGGTGTCCAGGATTCCTGGGGACCGAGGATAACGATGTTGGCAAGCGCGTTTATCCAATGACGAAAGAAGTGATTTGCTTACTTCACTTGTCGGTCTGCCGAATCAAGTTGTCCTGAATTGCTGGTAAAACGCTGAACGCCCGCGTATTGTATCGGCATATCGTTGTCTTGAATTGGGGGATCTAGAGAAGAACTGCATCGCTCGCATTCAGGCGCATCTTTAGGTGCATAGGGCAGCGCCTGCATTCGTCCAACAGGCAAGTGCAGAGTTAACAGAACCAGCCCGGACCTCTTATTCGCATAAGAGGTCCGGGCTGGTTGCCGCGGTCAAGCGTTCAGGCTAGATCTGAGATGCGCTCTGGGCTGCAGCTTCACGCTCGTGGGCTTCGCGCATGGCGCGCTCCACGCTGTCGACGTCGCGGACCGCACCCTTGTCTGCGGACAAAGCCATGGCGGCGTAGGCGCGCAGCGCAGGGGAGACCACGCGCTCGCGGTTCTTCGGATGATAGCCGGTGGTGGCGATCAAGCGCTCGCGGCGCTGGGCCAGAACCTCGTCGGAGACATTCAAGGTCAGCTCGCGGGTCGGGATGTCGATGGAGATGGTATCGCCATCTTCAACCAGCGCGATCAGGCCGCCGGAGGCCGCCTCGGGGGAGACGTGGCCGATGGACAGGCCCGATGTGCCGCCGGAGAAGCGGCCATCGGTGATCAGCGCGCAGGACTTGCCCAGGCCACGGCCCTTGAGGAACGAGGTCGGGTAGAGCATTTCCTGCATGCCGGGACCGCCCCTCGGTCCTTCGTAGCGAATGACCACTACGTCGCCTTCCTTCACCTGCTTGTTCAGGATTTTCTCCACTGCCTCGTCCTGGGATTCGCAGACCACAGCCGGGCCGGAGAAGGTCCAGATCGACGGGTCGACTCCAGCGGTCTTGACCACTGCGCCGTCCACGGCGATGTTGCCGCGCAGCACGGCCAGGCCGCCGTCCTTGGAGTAGGCGTTCTCTACCGAGTGGATGCAGCCTTCGGCGTCATCGGTGTCCAGTGCCGCCCACTTCTCGGACTGCGAGAATGCGGTGGAGGAGCGCTTGCCGCCCGGGGCCGCGTGCCACAGGTCGAAGGATTCCTTTGTCGCCTTGCCGCCACGGATATCCCAGTTATCGAGCCATTCGCCCAGGGTTGCCGAGTGGACGGTGTGCACGGTTTCATCCAGCAGACCGCCACGGCGCAATTCGCCGAGGATGGCAGGGATGCCGCCGGCGCGGTGGACATCTTCCATGTAGTAGATGGTGCCGTTGCCGGCAGCGTTCGGTGCCACCTTGGCCAGGCATGGCACGCGGCGGGAGACCTCATCGATCTCGTCCAGGCCGAAGTCCACGCCGGCCTCGCGGGCGGCGGCCAGCAAGTGCAGGATGGTGTTGGTGGAACCGCCCATGGCGATATCAAGTGCCATGGCGTTGCCGAAGGCCTTCTTGGTGGCGATGCTGCGTGGCAGCACGGTCTCGTCATCTTCGCCGTAGTAGCGGTTGGCGATATCGACCACCAGCTTGCCGGCGTTCTGGTACAGGTCCTTGCGCGCGGTGTGGGTGGCCAAGGTGGAGCCGTTGCCTGGCAGCGAGAGGCCCATGGCCTCGGTCAGGCAGTTCATCGAGTTGGCGGTGAACATGCCGGAGCAGGAGCCGCAGGTAGGGCAGGCGGACTCTTCGATGCGCAGCAGGTCGGCATCGGAGACGTTCTCGTTCACTGCCTCGGAGATGGCGTCCACCAGGTCCAGGGTGCGCACGGTGCCGTCAACCAGGGTGGCGCGGCCCGATTCCATGGGTCCGCCGGAGACGAAGACGGTCGGGATGTTCAGGCGCAGTGCGGCCATGAGCATGCCGGGGGTGATCTTGTCGCAGTTGGAGATGCAGATCAGCGCATCGGCGCAATGGGCGTTGACCATGTACTCCACGGAGTCCGCGATCAGGTCGCGGGACGGCAGGGAGTAGAGCATGCCGCCGTGGCCCATGGCGATGCCGTCATCCACTGCGATGGTGTTGAATTCGCGGGGAATGCCGCCGGCTGCCTCGATGGCCTCGGACACGATGCGGCCAACCGGCTGCAGGTGGGTGTGTCCGGGAACGAACTCGGTGAAGCTGTTGGAGACCGCGATGATCGGCTTGCGCCCGAGGTCGGCGCCGTTCACGCCGGCTGCGCGGAACAATGCGCGAGCGCCGGCCATATTGCGGCCATG
Organism: Glutamicibacter sp. ZJUTW; assembly: GCF_008370855.1. Taxonomy (NCBI): domain Bacteria; kingdom Bacillati; phylum Actinomycetota; class Actinomycetes; order Micrococcales; family Micrococcaceae; genus Glutamicibacter; species Glutamicibacter sp. ZJUTW. The sequence goes on from NZ_CP043624.1 coordinate 1,417,372, forward strand.
GGTGACAGTGTGTGAACGAAGTGTGGTCATACCTAAAATCTCACCATATATTTGCCGCCAAACCCAGACGGTGACGATACTAGTAGTACTACTACCATGCAGAGGGATGGGCCCAGTGAATCCAAGCCAGAGACGCAGAGAAGAGCTCGCGGCCTTCCTCAAGGACCGCAGAGCCCGGGCTGACAGGGCATCGCACGGACTGCCGGAGATCGGGCGCAGCCGGGTGCGAGGTTTGCGCCGTGAGGAAGTCGCCACCTTGGCCGGTGTTTCTGTTACCTGGTACACCTGGCTGGAGCAGGCCCGGGATATTAATCCCTCCCGCCAGGTCTTGCAGTCATTGGCGCGGTTGTACCGGCTGACCCCGGTGGAATCCTCGTACCTGTTTTCACTGGCAGGGCACGGCGAGCTGGAACCAATCGGCAACGGCGGAATGACCCCAGCCCTGCAGCGCTTGCTGGATGCGTTGCAGTTCCCTGCCTTCCTGCTTTCGGCTGACTGGACCATCCTGGGATGGAACCGGGCCTACGCGGAGCTGTATCCAAGGGTGGAGTCGCTGGAGAGCGAGGACCGGAACCTCTTGTGGCTGGTGTTCACCGACGCGCAGCTGCGCGAAATGCTGCCGGACTGGGAAGTGCAAAGCCGAGGCTTTGTGGGCAGCTTCCGTGCCGAAACGCGTGGATGGCTCAGCCCGTCGGGGGAGAGCGGCATTGTTGCCCGGGTCTCGGCGGCTTCTCCGGAATTCGCCTCCATCTGGAATGAACGGGACGTTGCAGGGTTCCGCACCGGCGAACGCGTGTTCCGGCACCCTGAATTGGGGCTGACCCGCTACGAGCAGCACAACCTGACTCCTACCGAAGCCACGGACTTGACCCTGTTGATGTACACGCCGCTGTAGTATCGGACTACGGTGCTGGTCCGATCTGATACGGGTGTACTTAAAACTGAACTGCCCTACGGAAATTCCGAAGGGCAGTCAACCGGTTGTGGGATTGCGCCTAGGATTTCAAGAACTCCAGAGCCTTTTCCTTGAACTCGCGGCTCGTTACTGCGTTGGCGTGATTGCGTCCTGCCAGCCACAGCACTTCATTGCGTGTTCCTGCGTCCTTCAGAAGGCGACGCAAATGCGGCATGGTCGTGGCGAGATCATCTTGGTCTCCAGCCACCAGCAAGGTCGGGACTGACGGTACCTTTGCGGCAGGGTCATACGGCTCGGACTTGATGGCTTCGATCAGCTCAAAGAGCGCCGAGAGATCATTGGACGGCTCAGCCTTGGCAATCTGCATGATGGTGGCAGTGTAGTCATCATGGATCTTTTCGCCCGTCTCGACATGGGCGCGGGCCTGATCCAATTCGAAGGCGGCCAGCGGATCGCCGGCCCCTGGACCGCCGATGACCAGGTGATTCACCAAATCAGGATTGAAAGCGGCGAATTCCCAGGCGAGACGTGAACCCAACGAGTAGCCGATGACATCTACCGGACCTTCGTCCAGATCCATCACAATGGCCGCGAGCGCCTGGCGAATCTGACTTGGCGCCCAGCTGCCGTCGTTGCGTCGAGGGTCTTCTCCATGGCCGGGCAAGTCAATCAGAAGGACATCGCGTCCCGCATCGGTGAAATATTTCAGCCAACGCGAGCGGTCCCAATTCAATTCGCCGGATGAGGCGAAGCCGTGGATGAAAAGCACGGATGGGCTTTTCACCTCAGTGTTTGCGCGAACCACTCGAAGATTCAGATCCAAAGTCATGCCATCGATCATAGGCTATCCACCGGCGAAATGAGATCCGGGCTAGCGCGCCAAGAGTGTTAATGTCAGAATGACTCTTACGAAATCGAATGCTTTGAAAACGAGGCAAGAATAGATGTCATCCGTACCTGGCTGGGCGAACGTCGAAGAACGCCGCAACCTGCCACCCGCTCTTGCGGTTTCCACGGTGATCCTGGGAATCCGTGAAGGCAAGGACGGCGGACCTGACAAACTCTGCTTGCCCGTGGTCCGTCGAGTTCGGCAACCCCACGCCGGAATGTGGGCGCTGCCGGGCGGTCCAGTTGATCCGCGCGAATCCCTCGGCCAAGCGGCCGGGCGCAACTTGGCCGAGACCACGGGTCTACGTCCCTCCTACCTGGAGCAGCTCTACACTTTCGGCGATATCGACCGCTCGCCAACCCACCGGCTGGTCACCATCGCCTACTTTGCGCTGCTGAACGCTGACCAAGTCGGCGCTACGGTCCAAGACGACAATGTGGCCTGGTTCGATATCGATGATCCGCAGATCGCCCAGATGGCTTTCGACCACCGGAAGATCCTGGACTACGCCATGTGGCGGCTGCGCAACAAGACCGAATACGGGCAGATAGCGCATCGATTGCTGGGGGAGCGCTTCACTTTGGCGGCTCTGCGCGGGGTCTACGAGGCCATCCTCGGGCGGCGCTTGGATCCCGCGAACTTCCGCCGCACGCTCAAGAGCACGGCCTCCATCGAGGAAACCGATGAGTATCTGGCCGGTGGACAGCACCGGCCGCCGCGGCTCTACCGCTACGTGGGGCACGGGCCTGACCCTTTGGAAGTCGACCCGCTGCACGACTAGCAAGCAACATCCATACTTATTCACCGTCATCCTGTAAGAAACGGACGAACCCATGAGCACCCAAATCACTGACAACGCCAATGCCTCGGTAGCCCAGAACATCTCCCGGCTCAATCTGCTCGCGCCGGACTCCACCTGCTCCACCGATCTGGCTTCCAACCCGTGGGACACGCCTGCCGGCTACGGGCCCGGCGCCTCCCAAGGAGATTCGGTTCCAGCTGGCTACCCGGTGCAGGGTTCCATCCCGGAAGAATACCTCAAGGCCAGCGATACCGAGCTTGATGCCCGCATCATTGCTGCCAAGGAAACCCTGGAGGACAAGGCAGTGATCCTCGGGCACTTCTACCAGCGCGACGAGGTGGTGAAGTACGCGGACTTCGTAGGCGACTCCTTCCAGCTGGCCAACGCTGCCCTGACCCGCGACAAGGCAGAAGCCATCGTGTTCTGCGGCGTGCACTTCATGGCCGAAACCGCGGATATCCTCAGCCGCGAGGACCAGTCGGTAATCCTGCCGAACCTTGCGGCAGGCTGCTCGATGGCGGATATGGCCGACGGCCCGAGTGTACAACAGTGCTGGGAAGAGCTCACCGCGCTCTACGCGGATGAAGCTGATGACGGGCGGATGCCGGTCATTCCCGTGACCTACATGAACTGCTCCGCCGAGCTCAAGGCATTTGTCGGTCGCAACGGCGGACTGGTATGCACCTCCTCCAACGCGGCAACCGTTTTGGAGTGGGCTTTCGAGCGCGGACGCCGTGTCCTGTTCTTCCCGGACCAGCACCTCGGACGCAACACCGCCAAGGCCATGGGCATTCCATTGGAGCAAATGCCAATGTGGACTCCGCGCAAGGAACTGGGTGGCAACGAAGCTGCTACGCTCCTCGATGCCAAGGTCATCTTGTGGCACGGCTTCTGCTCCGTGCACAAGCGCTTCAACCCGGCGCAGATCGCCAAGGCGCGCCAGGACTTCCCGGGCGTGCGCGTTATCGTGCATCCTGAATGCCCGATGGAAGTCGTCGACGCCGCGGATGAAGCCGGTTCCACCGACTACATCCAAAAGGCCATTGCCGCCGCAACCGAACCGACGGGTTTCGCCATCGGTACCGAAATCAACATGGTCAACCGCTTGGCTGCCCAGTACCCGCAGCACAACATCTTCTGCCTTGATCCAGTGATCTGCCCATGTTCCACCATGTACCGAATCCACCCGGGCTACCTTGCCTGGGTGCTCGAAGAGCTGGTTGCCGGACGCGTGGTCAACCAGATCTCGGTGCCGAAGGAACAGCAGGCAGATGCAAAGATCGCCCTGGAGCGCATGCTGGCTGCCAAGCCATGAGCCAGGAGCAGCGAACACCAGAGAAGCTGGTGATCATCGGCTCAGGAGTGGCGGGCCTATGCGCTGCCCTGCAAGCCGTGCAGCTGGGCATCCGGCCGGTACTGCTGACCAAAGGCAAACTCGGCGACTCGAATTCCGAGCACGCGCAGGGTGGCCTGTCGGCTGTCACCGAAGCATCCGTAGCCCACGGCGACTCGGTGTCCAAGCATGTTGCCGATACGCTGAAGGCGGGCGCGGGACACTGCGGTCTGGAACCGGTGGAACACCTGTGCTCCTCGGGCGACAAGCTGGTGCAGGCCTTGGAAACCTACGCTGTGGACTTTGACCGCAATGCCGATGGCTCCTACCAGCTCGGCCTTGAGGCAGCGCACAGCGCCCACCGAATTCTGCATATCAACGGGGATGCCACCGGCGCCTCTTTGGTGCGCACCCTAGCGCGCGCCGTGCGCCAGCTGGATGCCGCAAACAAGCTTCGCATCGTCGAGCATGCCCTTGCCAGCGACCTGCTGCTGCAGGATGGCAGAGTCTCCGGGGTGCACTATCTGCGCCACAATGAGGAGCAGTTGCTCCTGGCCGACTCGGTGCTGCTGGCTACCGGCGGGATTGGGCAGTTGTACTCGGCGACCACGAATCCCCAGGGGGCAACTGCCGACGGCCTTGGATTGGCCGCCCGGGCTGGTGCTGTGATCGCTGATGCCGAATTCATCCAATTCCATCCAACACTGGTCGACCCTGCCAAATATCCGAGGGCCGGCATGGTGTCGGAAGCCGTACGCGGCGAAGGAGCCATCCTGGTCAATGAGTCAGGGCATCGCTTCATGTCTGGAATGCACCCGGATGCCGAACTGGCACCACGTGATGTCGTGGCCCGAGGCATCCACGGCCAAATCCAAGACGGGCACCAGGTTTTCCTTGATGCGCGGGCGGTGGAAGCAGCCCGTGGCACGGGATTCCTCGCAGCCCGTTTCCCTTCCATCACTGCCAAGCTTGCCTCGTGCACCGAGGACGGTCCCGGATTGGACATGGCTCATGATCTGATTCCGGTGGTGGCTGCCCAGCATTACTTCATGGGCGGGATCTACACTGACACCTCAGGACGAACCACTGTCCCCGGACTCTATGCGGCCGGTGAATGCGCCAATACGACAGTTCATGGTGCCAACCGTTTGGCCAGCAACTCCTTGCTGGAAGCCATGGTCTTCGCCCGGGATGCCATCGTGGCAGTGAGCTCCGACCCGGCGGATGCCCGCTGCACCACCGAGGAGCTGGCCATCCGGCAGATCTCCGAGTCCACCCCGGAAGCGCCGCTGGATCTTGAGCACCTGCAAGCCGCTGCCAGCAACTCCCTTGGCGTCTACCGCACCGGTGGGCAGCTGGAGGAAGTGTCCCACATGCTCGCGACGAGTGCACCGGTAGCCGCCTCGGCGCGAGAGCAAGCGGAACTGCGCAATCTGTGGATCGCCGCACGGATCATTGCCGCAGGTTCCATGGCACGCACAGAAAGCCTAGGTGCGCATCATCGCCTTGATTCAACCGAAAGCACCACCAACGGGCCAGGCCAGTGCGTGCGCTATGGCTGGACATTGCACCCAAGCGAGCTGAATAACAAGAACTTCTTGAGCAAGGAACTGAACGCGTGAACACTCTGATCCATCCGGTACCCACCGCAGCAATGGACCGCATCATTGAAATGGCGCTCGCCGAGGACAATCCGCGTGGCGACCTCACCGCCCTGACCATTGTGCCCGAGGGGGCGAGAGCCACTGCTGTGGTGCAGGCCCGCCAGCCTGGGGTGCTCTCCGGAGGTGCTGTATTCGCCCGGACTATGCAGCTGGTCGATGCGCAGCTGGATGTCGAGCAGCTGGTAGCCGAGGGAAAGGCTTTCGCCACCGGGGATAACTTGCTGAAGGTCACCGGGCCGGCGGCGAGCTTGCTGACCGCTGAACGTGTGGGACTCAACCTCTTGCAGCGCATGAGTGCCATCGCCACCGCAACCGCCGAACTGGTAGGACTGGTTGCGCACACCAAGGCCCGAATTGCCGATACCCGGAAGACAACGCCAGGACTTCGCGTCCTCGAACGCTATGCTGTCCGTTGCGGTGGAGGAATCAACCACCGCGACAACCTGTCCGATGCTTTCATGGCCAAGGACAACCACCTGGCTTTGCTGGATAACGGCGAGCAGCTGACCGCAGCCCTGAAATCCGTGCGCGCGCGGCTGGGGCACACCACGTCGATGGAAGTTGAGGTGGATTCCATTGCGCAGATTCCACCGGTGCTCGCCGCTGGAGTGGACATCATCATGCTGGATAACTTTGATCCGGCTGGCATTCCCGCCGCCATTGAACTGATCAACGGGCAAGCAGTGGTCGAAGCCAGCGGAAACATCAACGCGGCCACCGTAGCGGCAGTCGCCGAGGCCGGTGTCGATGTCATTTCTTCGGGTGCCATCACCCACTCGGTGAAAGCAATTGACCTTGGTCTGGATATGGTTATTGCATGATCTACATGGATGCCGCATCCACTGCGCCACCTCGCCAAGACGTTCTCGACATGCTCAACCCATTGCTGACCAAGGATTTCGGCAATCCGGCATCCTTGCATGAAGCCGGCCAGCAAGCCAAGCGCGCCAATGACTGGGCAAGAACGCAGGTAGCCGGCCAGCTGGGCGTGGCGGCAGAAGAAGTGTATTTCACTTCCGGCGGCACCGAGGGAGCGAACGCTGCCGTCATCGGCGCGGCCTTGGCAAAGCCCCGAGGACGTGTGGTGGTCTCCAGCGCCATTGAGCATCCAGCCGTGCTGGAAGCCTGCAAGTACCTGGTCGAATTCCACGGATTCGAACACCGCATCATCCCGGTTTCGGTCACGGGGCTCGTGGATCTGGAAGCGGCCGGTCAGCTGATTGATGCGGATGTTGCCGTGGTTTCGGTGATGGCGGTGAACAATGAAGTCGGCACCATTCAGCCGGTAGAGCAGTTAGCCCAACTGGCACATGCGGCTGGGGCGATCATGCATACGGATGCCGTGCAGGCCGCCGGCTGGATCGACCTCAAGCCATTGTGCGCCGCCGTGGACGCATTGAGCATCTCCGGGCATAAGATCGGCAGCCTCAAGGGCAGCGGTGCAATGTACCTGTCAGCCAAGCACCGCTTTGTGCCGCTGCTTCACGGTGGCGGGCAGCAGGGCGGACTGCGTTCGGGAACGGAAAACCCGGCCGCCGCGGTGGGCATAGCCGTGGCATTGCAAGCGGCTACTGCACAGCGCGAAGCCGGACTTGGCGAAAACTTCGGCCCGTATCTGATAGAGCGGATCCTCAAGGAGCTCAATGCCAAGCATCCGGGAAGCGTGAGGCTCACGGGGGATCCGGAGCATCGCGTTGGCGGCATCGCCTCTTTCGTCTTCCCAAAGACTGCTGGCGAAACGGTGTTGATTGAGTTGGCCCGCAGGGGAGTCCTTTGCTCTTCAGGTTCTGCGTGCGCGGCAGGTTCGACCGATCCTTCCGCGGTGCTCACCGCAATGGGCTATGAAGAAGAATTGGCCCATACGGCTGTCCGGCTGTCGTTCACGCGCACGGCAAAAGAGAATGAGATCAGCCAGGTAGCGTCGGCCGTCGTTTCTTGCGTCTCCGGGCTCTTAAGCTGAAAATCCTGCTTTCCGGAACTTAAGTGTTCCGGAAAGCAGGATCATGCATGTCCAGCGGAAACTGGTTCTCTAGTCCAAGAATCTAGCGCAAGTACTTGCCGGAGACCCAGCCGTTCTTCCCTGCATACTTCACCGGGTACCAGCCTGACTTCTTCGCACCGCGGAGAGTCACCGTCTTGCCCTTTGGAATGGTGAGGATGACTCGCTTGCTCGTCCCAACACCGGTGCGCATGTTCAAATTAGCGATGGTCTTCTTTGACGAAGATTTCGAAGTCTTGGGCTTCGTCGTCTTCGGAGCGGTACCGGACGAGGAGAAACTGCTCAGGTAGGTACCCGAGACCCAGCCGTTCTTTCCCGCGTACTTCACCGGGTACCAGCCGGACTTCTTGGCGCCGCGAATGGCTACCTTCTTGCCCTGCGGGATGGTCAGCACGATGCGATTACTAGTGCCTGCCCCGGTACGCATGTTCAAGTTGGCCGTGGTCTTGGCCGACTTGGCGTTGCTGGTGTTCTTCTGCGGCGTGCTCTTTTTCGTATCCTTCTTTGGCGCAGATGGCATCGAGACGTTCTTCAGATACTTGCCTGAAACCCAGCCGGTCTTCGAGCTGTAGCGAACCTGGTACCAACCGGACTTCTTGGAACCGGTCAGCTGGACCGTCTTGCCCCTCGGAATGGTCAGCAGCACGCGATTGCCGGTGCCCGCCCCGGTGCGCATATTCAGATTCGCGGTGGTCTGGGCAGTGCCCTTGGATTTCTTCGGAGCGCTGTCAGACTTCTTGCCGGAAACACCGTAGTAGGCTTCGAGGCTCTTGGCCCCTGAATTCTTGACGCTCTTGGCCAGCGAGGTGCCCAAGTAGCGGAAGTGCCATGGTTCGTAGGCGTAGCCGGTAACGGATTCCTGGCCCTTCTGGTAGCGCATGATGAAGCCGTACTTGTGCGCATTCTTGCCAACCCACTTGCCCACTGGAGTGTTGGCGAAGCAGGCTTGCAATCCGCAAGCGCCGTTGGCATTTCCAACGTCAATGGCCAGACCGGTTTGGTGCTCGCTGGTGCCTGGTACAGCAGAAATGCGCGAAGCGTAGCTCTTGCCGTAGATGCGCGAGTAGTAGTTGAACAGCTCCGCCTGGCGGTTGTATGAACGGTATCCGCTGACGGCGCGAATCTTGACGCCATCCTTGGCCGCTGCCTTCACCATCTTGGTGTAGGCCTTGGCGGCCGAGGACCTCAGTCTGACGTTGGTGCCTTTGACGGCTACCGTCTTCGGAGCGTACTTCACGGGACTCAGCGGGTACTTCTTATTGACGAAGACATCATCCTTGCTTGGATTGCGCTGGATTTTCTTGGCAGCAATCTGCAGTCCGCTGTCAACTGCGAGCACTTGTGCCTGGGGCACTGACACGGCGGAGGCAGGAGCTGTGGCTAGTGCCGGATTTGCCGGCAGCACTGTTGCGAACAGCGCAGCCGATAGCGCGGCAGCCATGGAAATCTTGAACGCCCGAGGCTGTTTCATGGAATTCTCCGGTAGAGGTGACAAGCGATGCGACCATCATTCCATCACTTATCCATGAGCCATTCAAGGTGTTACTGCAAACGTTGGAGATGAAACGGGCCTATTGCGACCGAACTTCTGCGGAAGCAAGCGGACCGTTTTATCCCGATGAAGAAGGCACGTGCCATCATCAGCGATGCCTTGCCTGCACCAGGAGAAGCATCTTCCCACGTGGGGGAATCGGAAAATTTCCAGGTGCTGTGGCCCCTGCCCAGCAGCAAGCGGGAATTCCATTCAGCCTCGTAGTTCTACGAGGCCGGTTGCGCGGGAAATCGCGGTCCCAGACTTGCCCGCAAGTTGCTGCAATCTTTTCTCCAGCAGGCGCGGAGGTGCCTTGGGCAGGCGTTCTGGCAAATGGAAGACTGCGACGAGTCAATTTTTCTAGTTGGGCGAGATTTGGTAGGTTTGCGTGCATGCGTATCCGTCCAGAAGTCTTCGATGACCGAGCTGCGGTGTATGCAATTACGCACGCTGCGTTCGCCGGAATCGATCCGATGGTTGAGCCTGAGGAAGTCGGACTGCTGCAGCAGCTCTTCGAGTGCGACCAATATGACAACCGCTTCTCAATCGTTGCCCTGGACGACACAATGGTTATCGGCCATGTCATCGCGACATGGGGCGCAGTCAATGGGGAACCCTTATTGGGGCTAGGTCCGCTGGCTGTCGCTCCGGAATACCAGCACCGGGGTGTCGGATCGATCCTGATGCAAGAAATTCATGACAGGGCTGAGCAAGAAAGCATCAGCGGCATTGTCCTGCTCGGTGCCCCAGGCTATTACAGCCGCTTCGGCTACGAAGCTGCCCAGCCCCGAGGTATCCACCCTTCGGTTCCGTCGTGGGGCGAGCACTTCATGGTGCGCGTCTTCGATGACAGCTGCCTGCCGAGCGGCGACTACCGTTATGCCAAGCCGTTCGGCGTTTAGCCGCTAATTTTCGCTGGGAATTTTCTCGCTCCTATTGTCTCCTGTTCCCCTCGGGCGTAAACCTGACGTATGGAAACACATCAAGAGCTTCGCGAACTGTCCTTCTCCGTCTCAGGCATCATTTCCAAGTCGATCAGGCAAGTATTCGAAGCTGTGGCTGATCCGGAACAGCTTTCCCATTACTTCACTACCGGGGGAGCTGAAGGATACTTGGAAAACGGTGCCACCGTTAGCTGGGACTTCCATGATTTCCCCGGAGCTTTCCCGGTCAAGGTCTTGGAGGTCGAAGAACCAAAACGCATTGTCTTCCAATGGGGAGGCCAGCAATCCACGGCTGAAGATGGCATGAATACCGTGAGATTCGACTTCGAGTCCCTGGAGGACAGCACTCGAACTAAGGTGACCATCAGCGAAGCGAGCTGGATTGCCACCGATGAAGGGGCCAAGGCCGCCTTCGGCAATTGCGAAGGATGGACCGGAATGCTGGCCGCCATGAAAGCGTGGCTGGAATACGGGATCAACCTGCGCGAAGGCTTCTACAAATAGTTGGTGCCTGAGCTAGCGGCGCCGATGGTAGTACACGTGCGTCACGAGTGAAGTTTCACGGCGGGAAACGCGATCCATATGCGTTTCTATATCTTCAATCGTGATCGGCTCGCCGCGTCCCAGGCGGATCGGTGCGATATGCAGGCGCAACTCGTCAATGAGGCCGGCTCGCAGGAATTGCACGATGGTACTTGCACCGCCGGCAATGGCCACAGGATTTTCGCCAGCGGCTTCCCGTGCCTCGGCAAGGGCTTCCTCGATCCCCTCCGAGATGAATTGGAAGCTGTTCCCGCCCTGCAGGCAGATCATCGGCTTCGGATGATGGCTCAGCACGAAGACCGGGGCATGATACGGAGGATTCTCGCCCCACCACCCGATCCAGCCCGCGTCGTCTTCTCCGGCTGGAGGGCCGAACATCTTGCTGCCCATGATGAAAGCCGACGCCTGGGTAATGGCAGAAATTTCGGCCTGGTTTTCCGCAAGATTCTCGAACTGCCAACGGTGCAGCGCTTCGGCTCCTACGCCCAACGGCTGCTCCATGCTCTGATTGGGACCAGCACAGAATCCGTCCAAGGAGACGGTGACATCGCAAACTACCGGGCCCATGGCAAATGCCTCGATTCAACCTGTGTGCTGGCGGGAGGGTGGCTACTCCAACAATGAACCTGCACGCAAGCAGAATCAACCCCAAGCCCGGGAAAATCCAGCAGGAGACTCAGTTCCCGGCATCCTTCGGCGCACCGGCAACATTCCACAGCGTAGCGTGGTATTTCCGGATCAACGCGGCTTCCAGCAGCAGGGCCGCCTTGCGGTGGATGCAGGTCACCCACCGGCCTTCGAGATGCAAGCGGTCAATGGCCAAGCGCGCCACTTGCTGGACGGTCCGGGACTCTCCGCGATCGGCCTCGGCTGCCAGTTCCCGAAGCCACTGCGGGTCAGCCAACGCTTCGTCGAAGGCGTACTTGCCCAGGCCGGAGGTCGCACCCTTGCCGCTGGAATAGATCTTCAGCCGTCCGCGCAGGCCCTTGCCGCTGCGCTCGCCGGCCTGCCCCACGTAGATGGGCTTGTGGTCCCCGGCGCCGGCTCGGCGGAACATGTAGACCCCCGGAGCCACGGGTGCCGAGTCGGCTGTGGCTTCGAAGGATTCCCACGGCGACCATTCCAGCGAATCAATGACCTGGTCATCGACGGGCTTGAGGACAATGTCCATTCCCGGTGCGCCGGCGAACTGCAGCTGGGCCAGCAAGGTGGCGGACACATGCCACGTGCCGCCTGGCTGGGGCGGCTTCTGGATTGCGCCCTTGGGACGATGCTGGCGCAGATAGCTGCGCAGCTGCTTGGTGTCTACCCCAAGGGTGCCGGCGGCTTCTTCCAAGCTGAATAGCTTCTCGTCCTTCAAAAGTGATCTGCCTTCTGGGTGCCGTGAATGAACAGGTGATGATGAATCAATTTAATCCCATGCAATGCCCAAGAGCCCGGAAGGAGCCGTCACATGGCATGTCCTTCCGGGCTCGGCGGATGCGCTACTGCACCGCATCTCGCAGCTTGGTGCTCAGGCGCCGCAGTTCATGGAATTCGTCTTCGCTCAGCGCGCTGCCCAGCAGGTTGTGCAGGTGCTTGACGTGCTCGCGCCCGATTTCCTGTTGCAGCTTGCGTCCCTTCTCGGTCAGCGAGAGCTGCATGGCGCGATGGTCATCCGGGTCGGGTTCGCGAACTACCAGCCCCTGGTCTTCCAATCGGGTGACCATGCGGCTCAGGCTGGGTTGCGAGATCAGCAGCTGCTTATTCAGGTCAACCAGCCGGCTCTTGCCTCCGGGGCAGGTGCGCAAGTTGAACAGCACGTCGTACTCGCGCATGGAGAGCTTGCCGAATTCCGGCATTGCGGTGATCTGGCGCATGACCGCCACCTGTGCCCGGAAAAGCGCTTCCCAGGCATCGGTGGTGACCTTCAATGAGGCTGCTGGATTACTGGTCCCGGTCACTTGCTGCTGGCTCCTTGGTGGTTGCTTGCTCAGCGACCAGTTTAGCGTTGCGAGCGGCCACCAGGCCTTCATGCGTTGGTGCCGGGGTGAGGTCCTTCGGTGCGCGGGACTCCATTTCCTTGCGCAGTTCAGGCAGCACGTACTCGCCGAACATGTCCAGCTGGTTCAGCACGGTCTTCAGCGGAAGGCCCGCGTGGTCGATCAGGAACAGCTGGCGCTGGTAGCTGCCGAAGTATTCCTGGAAGGACAGGGTCTTCTCCAGCACCTGCTGCGGCGAGCCGACGGTCAACGGGGTCTGCGCGGTGAAGTCTTCCAGCGATGGGCCGTGGCCGTAGACCGGGGCGTTGTCGAAGTAGGGGCGGAATTCCTTGACCGCCTGCTGGGAATCCTTGGCCATGTAGAACTGGCCGCCCAGTCCCACCACTGCCTGGTCTGCGCGTCCGTGGCCGTAGTGCTCGTAGCGCTCGCGGTACAGGCCGATCAGCTGCTGGTAGTGCGCCTTCGGCCAGAAGATGTTGTTGGCGAAGAAGCCGTCGCCGTAGTAGGCGGCGATTTCAGCGACCTGCGGGGTACGGATCGATCCGTGCCAGACGAACGGTGCCACGTCATCGAGCGGGCGTGGGGTCGAGGTGAAGTTCTGCAGCGGGGTGCGGAACTTGCCTTCCCAGTTCACCACATCCTCATCCCACAGGCGGCGCAGCAGGTGGTAGTTCTCCACGGTCAGGTTGACCGAGTCCTGCATGTTCTTGCCGAACCATGGGTAGACCGGGCCGGTGTTGCCGCGGCCCAGGACCAGGTCCACGCGGCCGTCGGCCAGATGCTGGAGCATCGCGAAGTCCTCGGCGATTTTCACCGGGTCATTGGTGGTGATCAGCGTAGTCGCCGTGGACAGGATGATGCGCTCGGTCTGCGCGGCAATGTAGGCCAGCGTGGTGGTGGGGGAGGAAGAGAAGAAGGGGCGGTTGTGGTGCTCGCCGATGGCGTAGACATCCATGCCGATCTCTTCGACCTTCTTGGCGATGGCCACCGATGCGTCGATGCGCTCTTTCTCGGTGGGGATGCGGCCGGTGGTCGGGTCGCGGGTGATGTCGCTGACTGAGAATACTCCGAATTGCATGTCCACTCCTGTTACAACGGGGCAAGCGTTTTATCCTGCCACCAATTTATATGCGTATGCATGTAATAACAAGTTGATGTGTCAAATACTCCCGTGAGGTTGACTGTGTCCTTCCCCATAGCCAACTATTGAGCGGCAATGCTGTTAACGCTGGAACTCCCAGGGCGCAGCATGGAATCACACGGCGCCCTGGGAGTGCACGCAAAGCCGGAGGTTCGACTACATCGGAAGCTCGTAGCGAAGGGGCCATTCCTGGGCTTCGAGTATGGCCTGCAGGCATTGCCCGTTCGATGCATTGACCAGCAACGGTGCGAAAAGATTCGCGCTCGGGCGCACACCCGAAGTGGTCACCACGGCCAGGACCAGCAAGTCGCCATCCCCTGGATTGCCCACTAGAGATAGCTGGTTCTTGGAGAATTCCGGCGCGTAGTGGCGGATGTGCGCTGCAGTGTCCAAAGCGAACCAGTGCAAGGTCGGGGCCTGTGGAGAGGACAGGGCGAAGAGGCCTGCGGCACCTTCCACCGGAGACAGGGTAAGCGTGGAAGCCAGCGGGAAACCGGGCAGCGGCGCGGCGAGGGACAGGACCCGGCTCATCGCAGGAAGTCCATCAACGAGGGCTGCAGCGTGCGCGCCGTGGCCGACAGCGCCGCCTGGTAGGAGACCTCCTGGGTCTTCAGTTCCAAGATCGCGCTGGCCAGATCGATGTCCTCCAGACCAGCCCGTCGACCTTCCAAGGAGACGGCGTCACCGAGCAGGGATTCCTCCGCGGCGAGCACGGTGGCATGCGTGGCGCCGACCGTGGCCTGGGCCGCCAGCAGGTCCTGCATCCGGGCATCGACTGCTTCAAGCCGGCCGGAGACACTCAGGCCATTGCGCAAGTCTGCGGCGATCCCCGCAACCAGCGCAAACACGCTGTCCGGTCCTTCCCCGAAGGCCGCCGCGCCGCTGGTGTCCACCCGCACGGTGGCGACAGGGCCAATGCGCCGCTCGACTGCTGTGCCGGCCGGGAACTGGTGGTTCGCGTCGACGGCCGCCGCGCCATCATGGGTGCCGGCGAAGACGAAGCGCCCGTTGAACTGGGTGTTGGCCGCCGCAGCCATTGACTCGGACAGCTGGTCGAGCTCCAGCGCAATGGCTTGCCGGGCCTCGGGGGACAAGGCCCCGCTGTTGGACCCCCGCATGGTCAGGTCGCGGACCCGGTGCAGCAGGTCGGTCGCGGTCCCCAGGGCGACATCGGCGGTGGACAGCCAGCCGGCGGCATTCGAAGCGTTGCGGGTGAACTGCTCGTTCTGCCGCTGCTGGGAGTGCAGCGACATGACTTCCGCGGCGCCGGCCGGGTCATCGCTGGGCCGGTTGATCTCTTTCGTGGAACCGATCTTGTCCTGGATAGCCGCCAGCCGGGAAGCTGCCGCGTTCAGGTTGCGTTCGGCATTGAATGCCATGGTTGCCGGGGTGATGCGCATGGTCATCGCTCCTATCGTCCTACCAGGCCGGTTCGGTTGATCAGGGTATCGAGCATTTCATCGACAGCGGTCAGCACCCGTGCGGCCCCCTGGTAGGCGTGCTGGTTGGTGATCAGGGCGACGTTCTCCTCGTCGATGGACACCGCCGAGGCCGACTGGCGCGCGGTGATGGCGCTGTCCGCCGCGACGGCGCTAGACAGGGCCTGCTGGGCTTCGGAGTGGGTGGCGGTGCCGATGCCCAGCACCATGGTCGACCAGAGCTCGTTCGGGCCTCCGGCAGCATCGGCCAGGGCCGCCAGCTTCTGGGCATTGGAGCCGTCCAGGGCGCCGGTTGACGGTGCGCCCGTGGCCAGGTCGCCCGCACCCGTGGCCAGCACGCGCAATGACCCCGCGGGGTTGCCCGGATCGAAAGCGAAGAAATCGCTACTGGGCATCCCGGCGGTCGTGGAGCCCTGGGAGTGCACCTCGTTGACCATCGTGGCCAGGGTGCGTGCGGTCTCGTCCAGGGAGGCGGCGGCCGTGGCCAGCGGCCCGCCGGAGCCCGAAGGTCCGGCCGGCGCGAGCAGGTACAGGGCACCGGCGATGCGTCCGGAGTCCAGCGCCGCGGCATCCTGCGGCCGGTGGCTCCAGCTGACCTTCACCGGTTCGCCGTCCATGGATTGCCCGCCAGAGACCCGAAGGGACCGTGCGGTACTGCCGGTGACCAGGGGGCTGCCGTCGATGAGCACGTCCACGGTGCCATCGGGCAGTTCCCGCACGGTGGCTCCTGAGAGGCCCGCGATGTGCTCGGCCAGCTGCGAGCGCTGGTCCAGCAGGGCATTGGCGTTGCCGCCGCCGGCCAGGGTGCTGCGGATCTGGGCATTGAGCTCGGCGACTCCCTGCGCCGAGACATTGACGTCCGTGACCCAGGTTTCCAGCTTTTCATGCTGCTGTACCCAGAGATTGTCGATCTCGCTGCTCATCAGGGCCATCCGGTCAGCGACCGACTGCCCGCCCTGGATCACGACCGCGGCCGCCGCCTCGCCGCCAGGCTGGTTGGCCGCCTCGGACCAACCGGCCCAGAAGTCGTTCAGCAGGGACGACAGGCCGTTCTCCCCGGGTTCACGCAGGAATCCTTCAAGCATTTCCAACGCATCGGCCCGCACATCCGTCTGCGAGGCCAGTGCAACGGTGCCCCGAACGCGGGCGTCCAGCTCGGCATCGGCCAGCCTGGCAATGCTGCCCACGATCACGCCCTGGCCGATGGATTCGCCAGAACCCAACTTGCCCACCTGTGCCAGCGGGGCGGCTGCCTGCAGTTCTGCACGCTGCCGGGTGTAGCCGGCCGAACCGACATTCGCCAGGTTGTTCCCCGACACCTCGATGGCGGCCCGCGCCGCATTGAGCCCGGACAGGGCGGTATTCAAGCTTCCAAAAGTGCTCACGTGATGTCCTTAGAGGTTCGTATCCAGAATGCGAGCGCCCGGCTGGTCGTGCTTCGGGGTGCTATCTGGTCCGTAGGTCGCAGGCGACGTGCCAAGATTGGCTAGTGATTCCTGAGTGGATCTGAGAGCGGCACGCAAATGCTCGTCGTTTGACTCGCGAATGCCGGCAATCGATGCGGCGAGTTCCCGAAGCGCCTGAAGGTGGGAACGCAGGATCTCGCCCCACATCTGGTTCGGCACGAGGTCGGCGAGCTCCGCCAAGGTCGCCTCGGTGGCTGCTCCCAACTGCTTAGCCACCGCTTGTGCCACCATGCTCCGTTCCAAGCTTGCATGATGCAGGCTGTCGAGCACTTGTTCGATTTCCGCCGAAGCCCTGGAAATCCATTGCGTTTTCCCCGAGATCAGCAGAAGGCGTTGTTCCTCCAGCTTGAACCGCAACAGGTCCAGGATTTCTCGTTCCTTGAATAGCAAGGCCGATAAATCATTAATGCGTGTAGTCATGATTCCCCAATCCACCGCCATCCCACAAAGCGTTGTACCTAACATTATCGGTCGACTTGGCGCAGGCGTAAGTGAACGGACCTTTAATGCGGTAAGAACGGCCAAGATCACGGCTGAACTGCATATGAGCGAATGGGCTGCGGGACAGTGAGGCTGCTTTGATTATTTTCCATGGAACCTCTAAGGTTTGTGTGCGTGGCTGGATTTCTGCATGGGGCGGAAACAGGGTCGCGCACTCGTAGATTAAGGGAATAGCTGTGGAGCAAGCCGCGCGCAATGAGTTGGTTCTGGAAAACCTTCCACTTGTTGGCTACCTCGCCTCCGAACTCGTCGCCAAGGCCACGCATCTATCCCACGAAGATCTGGTGTCCGTCGGAACTTTGGCGATGATTGCCGCGGCCGATGCCTTTGATGCATCTCGGGGTGTGCCCTTCGGAGCCTATGCCCGTCGCCGCATCCTCGGGGCGTTTGCCGATGACATGCGGTCCAATGACTGGGCAACGCGTGGTGCTCGGAAGAAGATCACCGCTCTGCGGTCGATCGAGGAAAGCCTCACCGCTGCACTGGGCCGGAATCCCAGCGTGCGTGAGATGGCAGATGCCTTGGGCGTGGCCGACTCGGAAGTCCGCTCCATCATGGAAGATGCCGAGCGCACCGTCGTCACCCTGGAAGGATCCGACCACAACCACTTGGCGGCGGCCTTCGGCATTCCCGGCGAGGAATTGCTGGACAGCGAGCGACGCAGCAAGATCCACGGTGCCGTCGAGGCGTTGCCGGAGACGATGCGAACCCTGATCCGCCGCCTGTATTTCGAAGGTGCCACCGTCAAGCAAATCGCAGCCGAAGCAGGCGTGACCCATTCGGCCATCTCGCAACAGCGTAGCGCGGCCATCAAGCTGCTGCATGAGGCACTCCAAGGCAACTACTTCACCGAGGAAGCGCCACTTCCTGAAGCCAAGCTCACCAAGTCTGCTGCCGCCCGGCGCGAGCAATACCTGGCGAATTTCGAACGTCTCAACGCCCGGTCCATCCCGGCTAGCACCGCGCTGCCTGTCGCGTAAAGCGTCGCTTCTGGTGGCGGGAAGAACCTTTGCCTACCATTCGATTGCCGATTCAACTAACAGCATTCAGTGATCTGACGATAGTCCTCTTTGAGGTCCACGGATGGACCTCGTAGAACAGTTAGCCCGTTCTCATGGAGGAAAACATTATGGGTATGCAGATCAACACCAATATCGCGGCGCTGAACGCTCACCGCAACCTGTCCAACACCCAGAACGACCTGTCGAAGTCGCTGGAAAAGCTGTCCTCGGGCCTGCGCATCAACCGTGCAGCCGATGACGCAGCAGGCCTGTCGATCTCCGAAGGCCTGCGCTCGCAGGTCAACGGCATGAACGTTGCCGCCCGCAACGCACAGGACGGAATCGCGGTCATCCAGACTGCTGAAGGCGCACTGACCGAGGTCCACTCGATCCTGCAGCGCATGCGTGATCTAACGGTTCAGGCAGGCAACGACTCGAACAACGCCGAGTCGCGCACCGCCATCAAGACCGAAATTGACGGCTTGGCCTCGGAGCTGAACCGCATCGGCGCCAACACCGAGTTCAACGGCATCAACCTGATGGACGGCAGCTCCAAGTCCTTCCAGATCGGTGCCAACGGCAACGAGGCTGGCGCCAACGTCTCCAACGTCATCACCGTTGACCTGACCAACCTGGCCACCGCACTCGACGGTGTCGCAACTCTGGAAGCCACCGGAGCTGATCTCACTGCGACTATCACTGTCGACACCCAGGCCAACGCTGCTTTGGCCATCGAAGCTATCGATACTGCCATTGGCAACATCAGCACCTCGCGTGCCGAACTCGGTGCCAAGCAGAACCGCTTCGAGTCCGCCATCAACTCGCTGAACGTCTCGCGCGAGAACCTGCAGGCCGCGGAGTCCCGCATCCGCGACGTGGACATGGCTGCCGAGATGGTGAACTTCACCCGCTCGAACATCCTGTCGCAGGCTGGCACCGCCATGCTGGCGCAGGCCAACCAGTCCAACCAGGGTGTACTGCAGCTGCTGGGCTAGTCACCAATTAGCTGAACAGCAATGATTCCCGGGTCCGGTAGCCGTTCCTCTGGGAACGGCGACCGGGGCCGTCAATCGGCAGGCAAAACCTTCGCGCGCGAGGCAGGAGACCGACAGTCATGGGGCTATCACTTGACGGATTGGCCAGCGGCCTGGATTCGACCACGCTGATCAATTCCTTGATGCAGGTCGAAGCCATCCCGCAGGCACTGCTCAAGAACAAGGCCAGTGCCACCCAGACAATGATCTCGGCGCTGCAGGAACTGAACACCAAGGTCGCCGGGCTGGCCACGCTATCCAAGGACCTGTCCGCACCTGAGGCTTTCCAGAAATTCACGGCGACCTCCACCGCGGATTCCGTCGCCATCTCGGTGGCCGAAGGCGCGACCTCCGGCGCCCTGGATATCGTGGTCGGCCAGCTCGCCACCAGCCAGGTCATGGTCACCGAACCGGTCACTGAATGGGACACCGCCAACTTCACCATCACCAGCGCCGGCCAAGCCTACGCCATCTCGACGGCCTCAACCTCCCTGGATGACGTGATCACCGCAATCAACGCCTCGGACTCAGGGCTGAAGGCCGTCAAATTCGACATGGGCGACGGCACCTACCGCCTGCAGTTCACCGCCGCTGGCAGCGGCGCGGAAAACGCGTTCACCCTGTCGGGAACCTCCATCTCCGGCATCCAGACCAGCGCCGCGCAGGACGCCGAAGTCACGCTCTGGGCCGGAAGCGCCGCCGAGCAGGTCATCAGCTCGCCGACGAATACCTTCGTCAAGCTCTTGCCGGGCACCGAGATCACGGTTTCCAAGGTTTCCACGGAACCGGTGACCCTGGCTATCGCCTCTGACCCCGAAGCCACCGCCGGCCAAGCCTCCTCCTTGGTGGACAAGCTCAACGGGCTGTTCGAGTTCATCACCGCCAACTCCTCGGTCAACGTCGGAACCGGCGGCTCGACCCGCGGCATGATCTTCACCGGCGACAGCCTGGTCCGTTCGGTTAAGCAGCGGATCACCGATGCCGCCATCATGCCGATCGATGGCAGGTCGCCCTCCGAAATCGGCATCTCCATCACCCGGCAGGGAACCCTGGAATTCGACAAGGAGAAATTCACTGCCGCCTTGGCCGAGGACCCGTCCGCGGTGCAAGCCATCCTGGCGACCATCACCTCGCGCGTGCACGCGGTGAGCGACGAATTGGCAGACCAGTACGACGGCGGGATCACCTCGCGGATCAAGGGCCAGGAATCGACCGTCGACCGGCTCAATGAGCAGATCTCCGACTGGGACCGCCGGCTGGACAAGCGCGAAGCGACCTTGAAACGGACCTACGCCGCTCTCGAAGTCCAACTGAGCAACATGAATGCCCAGCAGTCGTACCTTGCCTCTCAGCTCGCGTCCCTGCCGTCAACCAAGGAGAAGTAGCAGCAGTCATGAATACCGCGCAGAAGCTTGCCCAGCTCAATCGGGAGGCCATCCTCTCGGCCAGCCCGGCAACCCTGCTGACCATGCTCTACGACCGGCTGCTGGTGGATCTGAACCGCGCCCGCCAGGCCCAGCAAAACGGCGACTGGCAGGAGGCCTCCGAGAACCTGGTGCATGCCCAGGCGATCATCACCGAGCTGGATGCCAGCCTCATCGACGGTCAGTGGGACGGGAGCCAGGGGCTGCGCAGCCTCTATGCATTCCTGGCCCAGCTGCTCATCGACGCCAACATCAAGCGCGACGCCCAGCAGGTGGCCCAGGCCATCAACCTGCTCGAACCGCTGCGCACCGCCTGGCATGAAGCCGCCGCCGCACCGGCCGGCAGCACCGAAAGGACCATCGGTGAGCACCTTGGCTAATCCGGAGACGAACGAGTTCTCCGCCTGGGAGTCCTGTCTCGACGAATTGGAAGCCGGCTGCGCACGCATGGCCTCCATGCTGCTCCTGGACCTTCAGCTGCAGCAGCAGGACCTGGCCCGGTGGGAACCGCCTGCCCACCTGGGCCAGATGCCGGCCAGCCTCGGTCCGCGGGCCCTGCAGCTCTCCGCGCAGCTGGGCGACCTGAAGGCGGCCTACGAGCAGCGCCAGAGCGATGTTGCCGCCCAGCTGCAGGCAGTAACCAGCGTCCCGCGCCCGGAAGAGGCCCCGGCGATCTACCTGGACCAGACCGGCTAACGGCAGGGAGGCTCCTGCCGATAGTTGCACTCGTCATGGGGGAGCATGGATCGCTCGTACGCCCCGTTGCCCACGGATGGGCCCAGTCCAAGACCCTGGAGCATCACGTCTTGTTTGATTCTGTGACGTCCTTGTCGCTGGAAAGCGCCCTGGACGCGTTGTCCCTGCGCCAGCGGGCCATCGCCAACAACATTGCCAACGTCAACACCCCGGGCTACCAGGCCCGCCGGGTGCAGTTCGAAGCCGCGCTCTCGCGGTCCATCGAGCAAGGCGGCGGCCAGGTCGAGGCCAGCATCTCCAACTCGCTGGAACCGACCCGGCTGGACGGTTCGAACGTGAACCTGGACACCGAGACCCTGTCGAACATCGACACCATGCTGCGCTACCAGTTCGCCTCCCAGGCGGCCTCCGGACCCTTCAACTCCATCCGCACTGCATTGAGGGGCAACTGATGTTTGACGCGATCGGCATCGCAGGAAGCGGGCTGACCGTCCACCGCAAATGGCTGGACGCAGTGGCCGACAACCTCGCCAACGCCAACACCGTGCGCGCCACCGACGACGAGGCCTTCCGCGCACAATACGTCGTGGCCCGCGCTGGCGCGGAGAATTCCGGGGCCTATGTCGCCGGCATTGAGCGCGGCAGCGCCGAGGGCCGCATCGTGCACGAACCAGATCACCCGCTGGCCGACGAGGAGGGCAATGTCCGCTACCCGGACATCGACATGTCCGAGCAGATGGGCGCACTGATCATGGCGCAGCGCGGCTACCAGGTCAACGCGGCCGTGGTGGACCGCGCCCGGGAGAGCTACCAGGCCGCCTTGCAGATCGGACGGGCACAATAATGGCACTCGAAATCAACGCGGTCACCGCGGTCGCTCCAACCCGGGCCAGCGGGTACCTCGCACCGAGCACCCCGACCACCGACGGCTCCGAATTCGCCACGGCACTCGGCGGAGCGTTGGACGAGCTGCAGCAACTACAAGCCACCTCCAACGACCTGTCGCTCAAGGCCGTCACCGGCGACCTCGCTGACATCCACACCGCCACCCTGGCCTCCGCCCGGGCCTCGCTGGCCCTGGAAATGGCGGCCACCTTCCGCAACCGCGGCGTCGAAGCCTTCAACGAGATCATGAGGATGCAAGCCTAGTGGCCGCCTTGCCCCCGGCGCTGGCCAAGGTCGGCACAAGCCTGCGCAACTTCACCCTCGCCCAACGCACCATCGCTCTGATCGGCCTGGCCGTGCTGGCCCTGGGCACGATCGCGCTGGTGAACTTCGTCAGCCAGCCGAAGATGACCCCGCTGTTCACCGGTCTGTCAGCCGAAGACGCCGCCGGCGTCGTCGAGCAGCTAAAGTCCGACGCCATCCCGTACGAAATCACCGGCGCCGGCGGCACCATCCTGGTTCCCCAGGCCAACGTCTACGAGTCCCGGCTGAAGGCCGCTAGCGCCGGCCTGCCCTCGGCAGGCACCAGCGGCTACTCGCTGCTGGACGAGATGGGCGTGACTTCCTCGGAATTCCAGCAGAGCATCACCTACAAGCGCGCCCTGGAAGGGGAGCTGGCCTCCACCATCCAGGCGATGGACGCGGTCAGCACTGCCTCGGTCAAGCTGGCCATCCCTGAGCAGACTGTCTTCGTGGAATCCGCTGCGGATCCCACGGCCTCCATCTTCGTGCAGACCCAGCCCAATGCGACGCTGTCCGGCGAACAGGTGCAGTCCATCGTGCACCTGGCTTCGGCAGCCGTCGAGGGGCTGAAGCCAGAGGACATCTCTGTGGTCGATTCCACCGGCAAGCTGCTCTCCGCAGCAGGGGTGGGAATGGAAGGCTCGGCCGGCCAGCAGGCCGCCGACTACGAAAGCCGGATCACCCGAATGGTCCAGGACATGCTGGACCGCGTTGTCGGCCCGGGCAACGCCTCGGTGGCCGTGGCCGCAGATGTCTCGCTGGAATCGGCAGAACGCGTCGAGGAAAGCTTCACCGCGCCGGAGGACAACCCCGTGCTGAGCGAAACCACCAAGGAAGAGGACTACGAGGGCAGCGGCAGCAACGAGGCCGGGGTGCTCGGCCCGGACAACATTGCCGTACCCGGGGGCAGCGGCAGCGAGGGGACCTTCTCCTCAACCGAGGCCAACCGCACCAACGCGATCAACAAGGTCACCGAGAACCGGATGATCCCCTCGGGAATCCTGAACCGCCAGAGCGTGTCGGTGGCGCTGGACTCGGAGGCCGCCCGCGGCCTGGATGTCGAGGAACTGACCGGCATGATCAGCGCCGCCGCCGGCATCGACCCGGAACGCAATGACACCGTCAACGTCTCGGTGCTGCCCTTCTCCACCGAGGCGGCCACCGAAGCCCAAGAAGCGCTGAACGCGGCCCGGGACGCGCAGAAGCAGGATCGCGACGCCCAGCTGCTGCGCACCCTGGTGATCGCCGGGGCCGTGCTGCTGGTGCTGGCACTGCTGGCGGCCTACCTGCTGCTGCGCAGCCGCAACCGCAAGCGCCGCGAGCTGGTGGATCTCGGGGAGCTGCAGGAGCTGCGTGAGGCCCGCGATGCTCTCACCGCGATGCCCGATACGCAGACCACCGCCATGAGCCAGATCCCGGCCACCGAGCTGGCCGAGACCACGCCGGCCCGGGCCAAGCGCGAGCAGCTTTCCGCGCTGGCCGCCGAGAACCCGGCGAAGATGGCCGAGCACCTGCGCTCGCTGATGTCCGGCAAGGGCGAGCCATGAGCCAGCAGGAGTCCCACCAGGTGGAACTGACCGGCATCCAGAAGGTCGCCGTGGTGCTCATGCAGCTGGACCAGGAGCAGGCCGCCGAGGTGATGCGCCAGTTCAACGAATACGAATCGGAGGAGATCGCCGCCGAACTGCTGCGCCTGAGCCAGGTGGACACCGCGGTGGTGGATCAAGCCCTCGATGAGGTCCATGAGCTGGCCACCGGCACGCTCACCGGCGGGCGCGAAGCAGCCAGCGAGCTGCTCGAAGCATCCTTCGGGACCGAGAAGGCCACCACGGTGATGAATCGGCTGAACTCCTCGATGGCCGGACGCACCTTCGAATTCCTCGACGGCACCGAGGCCGCGCACATTGTCTCCCTGCTCGACGGGGAATTGCCCCAGACCATCGCCCTGGTGCTCGGCTACCTGCGACCGGACACCGCTTCGCAGGTGCTCGCTGGCCTGCCCGCCGACACCAGGACGCTGACCGCGGCTGCGCTGGCGACCATGGGCACCGCCGTGCCCGAAGCGGTGCAGGTGGTCTCCGAGGAACTCAAGCGGCGCACCGGGACCCTGGCCACCCGCCACGAGCCGGTGGAACAGGTCGGCGGCATCCAGCCGCTGGTGGACATCATCAACCGGTCCGAGGTCAGCCTCGAAAATGAGCTGCTCGCCTCGCTGGGACAGCACGATCCGGCCCTGGCCGAGGACGTGGCCTCCCGGCTGCTGTCGTTCGGCGACCTGGTGCGCTTCGAACGCCGCGACATCCAGCAGGTGCTGCGCGGCGTGGACCCTCGAACCCTGGCCTACGCGCTGCGCGGCGCGGCGAGCGAACTGGAAACGGTGATCCGGGCGAACATCTCCGAGCGCACCGCCGAACTGCTGGACGCCGAGAGCGCGGCCATGGACCGGGTGCGGGTCTCCGAGGTCGACGCTGCCCGGGCGGAAATCGTCCGGCAGATCCGCGCCCTGGAAGCCGAGGGGCAGATCACTATCAAGCGCGGGGAGGGCGACGAATTTGTCCAGTGACTCCGCCTTCATTCCCTCGGCCTTCCGCGCCTTGTCCACCACCGAGGCGGACAAGGCGCAGGCCGAGGCCCGCGCCGTTGGATACGCTGAAGGCTATGCCACCGGCATTCGCGCCGCGGAGGCCGCCGCCCGGGCCGCGCGCACCGAGCTGGCCCGGCAGGCCGCTGACGCCGAAGCAGCGCGTGCCAGCGAGCATGCCCAGGCGCAGGCAGCCCTGCAGGCAGCGGTGCAGCACGTGCAACGCCTGTCCGCCCCCGTCCTGCACGAGGCTGGCGGCATGTTGGCTTCGGCGGCGATCGAGCTGGCCGAAGCCATTCTCGGGCAGGTGCTGGACGATGCGCACTTCGCCGCTCGCAGCGCGCTCGAGCGCGCCACCGCAGAAGTGGCCCCCGGCGCCCTGTGCCAGGTGCGGCTGAACCCGCGGGACCTGCAGCTGCTGCGCCGCGGCACCGGCCCCGCAGCAGGCATCGACCTGGTCGCCGACCCAACGCTGGCCTCCGGGGACGCGATCGCCCAGCTCCCCGACGGCCTGCTCGATGCCCGCATCGCCGCCGGGCTGCAACGGGCCAAGGACGCACTGGCCGGAGGGGCGCAGTGAACGGCCCGCAACTGTCGGCGCTGCACCCGCACTGGGCGCAGGCGCTGGCCGCGGCCGCCCCGGAACGCAGCGGCGTGGTCAGCGAGCTGGTGGGCCTGGGCCTGCGGGTGCAGGGACTGGACGTGCCGGTGGGCAGCGTGCTGCACGTCGGCGCGCAGCAGGTGGCCGTGGACGTAGTGGCAGCCAGCGGCGACGGGCTGCACTGCATGCCGCTGGCCTCGCTGCAGCAGGTCAAGCTCGGGGACCCGGTGCACGCCAGCCTGCGCGGCAACGTCGTTCCGGCCGGGCCCGGGCTGCTCGGGCGCGTCATCGACGGGCTGGGACGGCCCATCGACGGGCGCGGTCCGCTGGGCGAGCACCAGCTGGTCGACCGGGAGCAGTCCAGCCCGCCGGCCATGGAACGCGGCCGCATCACCGAGCCCCTGAACCTGGGGGTGCGCGCCCTGGATACCCTGTGCACGGTGGGCGCCGGTCAGCGCCTGGGCCTGTTTGCCGGGTCCGGGGTGGGCAAGTCCTCGCTGCTGTCAATGATCGCGCGCGGCACCGCCGCCCAGGTGAATGTCATCGCGCTGATCGGCGAACGCGGCCGCGAGGTGCGCGAATTCCTCGAAGACGACCTGGGCCAAGCGGGCCTGGCCCGCTCCGTGGTGGTGGTCTCCACCGCGGACGAACCAGCCCGGATGCGCCTGCGCGCCGCGCAGAGCGCCACCCGGATTGCCGAGCATTTCCGCGCCCAGGGCGCCCAGGTGGTGCTGATGATGGATTCGCTGACCCGTGTAGCCATGGCGCAGCGCGAAATCGGCCTGTCCGCCGGGGAACCGCCGGCCACCCGCGGCTACCCGCCCTCGACCTTTGCCGTGCTCGCCGGGCTGCTCGAACGGGCCGGGAGGGACGCGGACGGTTCGATCACCGGGATCTACACGGTGCTGGTGGACGGCGATGACCACAACGAGCCCATCGCCGATGCCGCGCGCTCCCTGCTCGACGGCCATGTGGTGCTCGACCGCGCGCTGGCCGTGCAGGGGCATTTCCCCTCCATCAACGTCCTCGGCTCGGTCTCCCGACTGGCCGGCAAGGTCGCCACCGCACAGCAGAAGCGGCAAGCCGGTGCCCTGCGCCGCGCGCTGGCCGCCCGGGCCAGTGTCCAGGACCTGATCGACGTCGGCGCCTACCAGCCCGGGGCCAACCCGGAGGCAGATGCCGCGGTGGCGCACCGGGCGGCCATCGACGGCTTCCTGCGCCAGCGGCTGGAAGAACCTGTCTCGGCAGCGGACTCCTGGGGGCAGCTGCAGGCGCTGCTGGCATCGATGGGAATCCAGCCATGAGCCGCGGTTTCAGCCTGGCCGGGCTGCTGCGCGTGCGCCAGCTGGCCGAGCGCCGGGCTGCCGGGGAACTGGCCGCCGCGAACGCCGCTGTGCGCGGCAACCGGCGGCAGCGCGAACAGGCGCTGGCGCAACTGCACGGCACCGGGGAGGACCCGGTGGACAGCGGCAGCCTGCTGGCCATTGCCGCGGCCCGTTCCGCCGGGCGGGCGGCGCTGGCGGACCTGCAGGCGTTGGACGCCAGGCTTGTGCAGGAGGCCGAACGCGCCGCCGAACGCTACCAGGTGGCGCGCAGCGAGCTGAAGGCCGTCGAGAAGCTCGAAGAACGGCACCAGCAGCAGGAACGCACCGAGCAGCTGCGCACCGAGCAGCAGCTGCTCGACGAAATGGCAGGAACCACGGCACGAAAGGGCCACACATGAGTTATGCAGCCGTTGCCGCACGCATCGGGGCGATCGAGGCGAACCTGTCCCGGGTGGCGGGGACCGTTCCCGGCGCCACGTCGCGCGGCACGCCTGCGGCCACCGCGCCCCAGGTCGCCGCAACCGAAGTCGCCGCCCAGGCCGCCGGGTTCGCGCAGCTTCTGGATAATGCCGTGCTCGGCGGCGGAACCGGCGTCCCCAACTCAATCGCCGCCGGCGCAATGTCGGCGTCCGTGAAGAACGCACCGTCCGCTTCCACGCTCGCCGGAACGGTGTCCGGCGCAACCCGGGCCGAAGCCGCCGCCCCGCCAGCAGTCCAGCAGAAACCGCAGGTGCAGGCCAAGGAACCGGCAGGCGCCGTTTCCGGGGCGGATGGAGGTGACGTCGTGGCAGCCTCCAAGAAGTACCTGGGCGTGCCGTACGTTTGGGGAGGGAACAACCCGGCCGTCGGCCTGGACTGTTCCTCCTTCGTGCAGCACACCTTCCGCGATTTGGGCATCGAGCTGCCGCGGGTGGCCCGCCAGCAGGCCAAGGAAGGCACGGAAGTGCCCACCCTGGCCCAGGCGAAGCCAGGTGACCTGATTGTCACCCGTGGCGGAGGCCATATCGGCATCTACCTGGGGGAGAACAGGATGATCCATGCCCCGCGCCCCGGGGAACAGGTCAGCATCCGCGAACTGTTCGAAACCGACAAGGACATCATGACGATCCGGCGTATCGTGCCCTCCCAGGCCGCGGACACGGCACTGGTCCAAGCTCAGGGCCAGCAGCTGGCCGCAGCCCAGCGCGCCAGCTTCAACCACACTGCGGGCGGTGCCTCATGATCCCGCCGACTGCCTCGGGCAGCATCCTGCCTTTTGCCGCTGCGCCGGCCGCCGTAGCCACCGGCACGGCCCCGGTTAGCGTGGCGGCCGAGCTCTTTGCGGGCCACGTGGTCCGGCACGCCGCCGAACAGGCAGCCGCGCAAGCCGATGGAGGCCCGGGGAGCGCGCCGGGTGCTGCCACCGTGCCAGGAAGCAGCGCACTGGGCGATCGGGCAGAGCCCGGCAACGATGACGCCGCTGCGTCCCGGAACCTGGCAGAGGGCCGGATGCCGCCAATCATCGCCCAGAACCTGCTGCTGCGCGTGGACCTGTCCCACATGCAGCGTCTGGCGGGTCCTGGCCCGAACACCGGCATCCAGCCGTTAATCGGCAATCCGGCAGTGCCGGGGCAAGATGCCGGCGGGAATACCGGCGGCTTGCCGGAGACGCTGGTGCTGGGACAGGATACAGCCACGCCACCAGTCCAGGATCTTGCCATCCACGCGGCACCGGCAGGGCTGCCAGAGGTTCCTGCTGGATCAACGATTGCAGGAGCCCTCGCGCCGAACCACATCCCTGCGCCCACCGTGGCGCACCCGACTCCGGAGGGGACAGCTGCGCCACCAGCGCTGCCCGTTCCCGAAGCCATGGCCCGCGCTGAGGATGCTGGCCGTGGCAAACGTTCCTCGGCCCTGGCTGGGCCGGCAGAACCCCCGTCCGCCGGTGCAGTTAATGCAACGGGCCCGAGCGGTGGAGCCAACTTGGCGGCCGGTCCCGTGGCGGGCACGCAGCCTGGCGGAGTGGTTTCAGCTGGACCGATGCCGGCCGATGCTGTCCAAGCCGTTGCCCTGCCGGGGCACGCCATGGGAAGTTCCTTGATGGCCCCGGGCAGTTCCGTCGCGCAAGCACCAGAACTCGACGCTGCTACCGTCCCTGCCATCGCCGCCGACTCTGCCGGGAACGCAGCCGCGCGCGGGGCCGTGGACGCGGTGCAGTTAGCCACCGGCAGCATTGCCGAGGCGGCACCGGCAGCGAAGCCTGCGGCGGAGGTTGCTGCTCGCCCGGCAGCCCCGCCACCGCTGCTGCGCCAGCTCGCGGTCCCGCTGGCCACGGTGCTCACGGCACCGAACGGGCTGCACACGCTCACCGTCCAGGTCGCTCCGGATTCACTGGGCCCGGTCGTGCTCACCGCGAACTGGGGTGCCGAGGGGATGAAGCTGGATCTGGCGGCCCCGAGCGACGCCGGACGCGAAGCCCTGCGCGCCCTGCTGCCCGAGCTGCGCCGCGACTTCGCGATGCTCGGCCACGGCAGTGTCCAGGTGCTGGCCGCGACGCCGGAGCCGGCGGCCGCCGGTAGCTCGCCCAACTCGCCATCCTCCGGGCAGCAAGGCCTGCCGGCCGGCGGCCAGGGACAGCCCGGCCAGCCGGGCCGGGACGGATCCGCACCGGAACCAGGACCGCAACCGGCGCTGCCGGCGGCCGGCGAAGTCACCGGGATGCCGGAACAGCCCATTGCCCCGCTGGCCCCCGGGACGCCCAACGATCCTGCAACGCGCCACCTCGCCGCATCCGCACTGGACCTGCTGGCCTGACCCACGGAAGAGAACCATGAGCATTTCACCGATAGAACCGGCCGGAGCGTCCCGGGAGGCGGCCACCGCCGCCCCTGCCCGTGCGCCGAAGCAGGTCATGGACTCCGAGGTCTTCCTACACCTGCTGGTGACCCAGCTGGCCAACCAGGACCCGAGTTCGCCGATGGACACCAACCAGATGATTTCCCAAACCACGCAGCTGGCCTCCATGGAGCGGCTGAATACCATGGCGGCCGCACAGCAGTATTCGCTGGACATCCAGCAGCGCACCGCCGCCTCCTCGCTGATTGGCCAGCAGGCCACCTCGGCGGACGAACCGGCGCTCACCGGCCTGGTCACCGCGGTAGCCTTCACTGCCGAGGGGCCGGTGCTGACCGTCGGCGAGCACCAGATCCCGCTCTCGCGCATCGCCCAGGTGCAGCAGGCTCCGGACACGGCCCAGCCGCCAGCCGACCTGGCCGAGCCTCCAGGCACTAAGGAATCTGACGGCCCGGAGGAGAACCTCGCCGTGCCAGAAGCGCTCACGGCCTGAACGAGAACGACCCCACCCAACACCTAGCAGAAAGCCACACCATGCTCCGCTCCCTGTACTCCGGCATCTCGGGCCTGCGCGCCCACCAGACCATGCTCGATGCCACCGGCAACAACATTTCCAACGTGAACACCACCGGATTCAAATCCTCCTCGGTGCAGTTCCAGGACACCCTCTCGCAGCTCACCCAGGGCGTCACCGGCCCGGCCACTGACCGCGGAGGCGCCAACCCCGCCCAGGTGGGCCTGGGCGTGCAGGTGGCCGGAATCTCCACGAACTTCGCCCAGGGATCCAGCCAGAACACCGGCCGGTCCACCGACATGATGATTTCCGGGGACGGCTTCTTCGTCACCCGCAACGGCAATGCCACCGAACTGACCCGCGCCGGCGCGTTCGGCTTGGACGCCAACGGCCGGCTCACCAGCCCCGACGGCGGGCTGGTGCAGGGCTGGATGGCCGGGGCCGATGGCCAGCTGGCCACCGGCGGGGCACTGTCCGATATCGCCCTGCCCGACGGGCTGATCGCCCCGGGAGCGGCCACCGGCGTCGCCTCGGTGGGCGGCAACCTGCCCAAGGAAACAGCCGTGGGAGAGCAGCTGGTGCGCGACGCCCAGGTCTTCGCCGCGGACGGCACCGAGCACACCCTGACCCTGTCCTTCACCCGCACCGCCGGCGGCTGGAACGTGGCCGGGACCCACAGCGCCGGCGGCAACGGCACCGCGCAGCTGGCCCTGGATGCCAACGGAGAGCTCTCCGACGCGGTGCTCGCCGTGGGCGGCATCGAGGTGGACCTGGCGGGGCTGACCGGCTACGCGGAGCTGAGCACCGCAAGCATCTCCGGGGTGGACGGCAACGCCGCGGGCACCCTGGAAAGCTTTACCCTGGGAGCGGACGGCTCGCTGACCGGAACCTTCTCCAACGGCGCCCAGCAGGTCGTGGCGCAGATCGCCATCGGGAACGTCGCCAACCCGGCCGGTCTGTCCAAGGCCGGCGGCTCTTCCTACACGTTGACCGGCAACTCCGGCGAGCTGCAGCTGGGCACCGCCGGCAGCCCTGGCTTCGGGGCGCTGGCCGGGGGCATGCTGGAGATGTCGAATGTGGATCTCTCCCAGGAATTCACCAACCTGATCGTCGCCCAGCGCGGCTTCCAGGCCAACGCGCGGATCATCACCACCAGCGACGAGCTGCTCCAGGAGCTGTCCAACCTCAAGCGGTAGCCGGCGGCTAACCCCGGGCGCCGCGCTGCCGACAGTCAAGGGTGGACTAACGAGGTGAGGGCCCGATGATCATGCTGACCCGGCTGAACTCCACGAAGCTGGCGCTGAATGCCGATCTGATCGAGCGGATCGGGCAGGCCCCGGACACCGTGGTGGTCATGGCCAACGGGGCGCAATACGTGGTGCGCGAATCCCCGGAGGAAATCATCGAGCTGACCATCGACTACCGGGCCCGGGTGCTGAATGCCGCCCGCGGTCCGGCACCGCGCTAAAGGGGAGGGATCCATGGATCCGGCAACAATCATCGGGCTGCTGCTGGCCTTCGGCGCCATGTTCACCATGCTGTTCATGGAGGGGGCCAGCCCGTCATCCATCCTGCTGCCCGCACCGATGATCATCGTGTTCTTCGGCACCATCGCCGTGGGCATCGCCAGCGGCACCATCAAGGACATGCTTGCCGCCGCCAAGGCGCTGCCCGGGGCCTTCCGCGGCAAGGTGGGCAATGCACGTGAACTGGTGGAGCAGCTGGTGGCTCTGGCCGAGGTGGCCCGCCGCGACGGGCTGCTGGCCCTGGAGGCCGAGGTGGCCGGGGCCAAGGATCCGCTGGTGGCCCGCGCCCTGCAGGCCATGGCCGACGGGGTGGACACCGACGAGCTGCGCGACATGCTCGAGGACCACCTGATGGCGGCCGAACGGGACAGCGCCATCGCCAGCAAGTGGTTCAACACCCTCGGCGGCTACGCGCCGACCGTGGGCATCATCGGCACGGTGGTGTCGCTGACCCACGTACTGGAAAACCTCTCGCAACCCGACGAGCTCGGGCACATGATCGCCGCCGCCTTCGTCGCCACCCTGTGGGGCCTGGTCTCGGCGAACTTCATCTGGCTGCCCATCGGCGCCCGGCTCGGCCGGCTGGCCGAATTGGAATCCGAGCGGATGAACCTGGCCATCGAAGGGCTGCTGGCGATCCATTCGGGCACCCCGGCGCTGGTGCTGCGCGAGAAGCTCGAAGGCCTGCTGCCTCAGGCAGCGAAGGCCCCGTCCAAGACCGGCGCGCCTGTGCAGCGCGAGGATTTCGAGGCAGTCCCGTGAGTGCAGCGCGGTCCCCGCGATCCAGGCGCCGCGGGCGGTCCGGCTCGTCCGCGCATGAGGAGGGGAATTCCGAACGCTGGATGGCCTCCTACATGGACATGGTCACCGTGCTGATGTGCCTGTTCATTGTCCTGTACGCCATGTCCAGCGTGGACCAGGATAAGTACGCCGCGCTGCGCAATTCCCTGGCCACCGGCTTCGGCATGGAAAGCAGCCAGAGCGCGGACACGGCACAGGGGATCGTCGTCCCGCCCGAGCTGGCGGGCACCGAGGGGCTGCTGACCACCTCGGCCGGGGAAGAGCTGGACAGCGAGCAGATCCAGGAGCTGGCAAATGCCGAAGCCCAGCGGCTGATCGCGCTGAAGGACAAGATCCAGGGCGCGCTGGCCGCCGAAGGCTATCCGCAGGCCGCGGCCTACCAGATCGACCGGCGCGGGCTGAGTGTGCGGCTGGTCAGCGCCGAGACCTTCTTCGTGCCCAACAGCGCCGAGCTGACGGGCAAGGCCGAGCGCATAGTGCGGGCCATCGGCCCGGTGCTGGTGGATGCCGGGATGCAGATCGCCGTGGAGGGCTTCGCCGACGTCCGCCAGCCGGTCGACCCCTATCCGACCAACTGGGAGCTGTCGGCCAGCCGGGCTACCGGGGTGCTGCGCGTGCTGGTGGAGGACAGCGGTGTCGATGCGGCGAAGATCTCCTCGGTGGGCTACGGGGATGCCCGCCCGGTGCACGGCAGCCAGAAACTGCAGCTCAACCGCCGCGTGGATATCGTGGTGCTCTCAAACCAGCGCGAGGAGATCCGCGAGAAGTTGCCCGAACTGACCGGGTAGCCGGCCACCGACACCGCCGCGGACCGGTTGTGAGGAGCATCGCACGCAGGATCGGGCAGAGCCGGCTTACCGCGCCCCGGAAGCGGCCGACAGTGGGTACCGTGACATCCCTGCCATCGGGCCTTGGCGGACCGGGCCCTGAGCGTATCGCCGCCGCGGCGCAGGCCGCCGCCCCGGTCTACGATTTCCGCCGCCCCACCACGCTCGCGCGCGAGCACGCGCGCATCCTCGAACTGGCCTTCGAGACCTTCGCGCGCCAGTGGGGCACCCAGCTCACGGCCAAGATCCGCGTCATGTGCCAGGTGGGCTTCGTCTCCGTGCAGATGCAGGCCTATGACGACTACGTCGCGGGGCTGCCCGCGCTGACCACCATGGTGCTGTGCGAGCCGGAGGGCACCGAGGCCCGGGCGGTCATCCAGTTCCCGGCCAGCGAGGCGCTGAGCTGGGTGTGCCGGATGCTCGGCAGCCCGGCCCCGGGAACCTTGCCCGAGCGGGCCTTCACCCGCATCGAGGCCACCCTCATCCGTTCGCTGATGAACGAGGCGCTGGAGGATCTGCACTATTCGCTGGGCACCCTGCTCCCGCGCAGGCTGCAGGTCTCCTCGATCGCGCACCAGTCCCAATTCGCCCAGGCCGCGGACAAATCCCAGCTGCTGATCACCGCCTGGTTCACCGTCCGGGTGGGCGAGCGCAGCGCCAGCGCCTCGGTCGCCCTGCCCGCCGAGCTGCTGCTGGAGCAACTGGGGGAGAATCGCGAGCCGGAACCGGGCGGGAATTCCGAAGCCCTGCTGGCTGCCTCGCTGGGCACCGTGCCGGTGGACGTGCAGCTGGCCACCGCCCCATCGGCGGTCAGGCCGCAGGCCATCCTGGATTTGGCTGTCGGGGACATCCTGCCGCTGGGTCACCGGGTGCACCAGCCCTTCGACCTGCTGGCCGGCAACCACCGGGTCGGCACCGCGGCTGCCGGCTCGCGCAGCGGCCGGGCCGCCGCCGTCATCGTCACCACCCAAGAAAGCTGAGCATGAACGAGACCCCAGAGCACGCCCCGGTGCTGCATTCCACAGCCATGTACACCTCCGCGGCCAGCGCCCTGGCCGCCATGCTGCCCACCGCCGAAGGCATCGAAGCTGTGCTGCATACGGGCTCGCGGCACCAGTGGCTCCCCGGGGCCACCGGCCCGGTGGTGAGCGCCACGTTTGTCGGGGAGCAGTCCGCCGATGTGGTGCTGCACCTGCACTCCCGCCAGCTCGGCGCGTCCTCCGAACGGCGCGGCGCCCGCCTGGGCGCCGAAGACCTGCTGCGCCCGGCGCTGGATGCGGCTACCGGCGTGCTGGGGGCCGGGGTGCTCACCGTGGAACCCTCCATCGGCGCCGAGGCCACCCTGGCCGCCACCGACACCGTCGGCTTCGAGCTGCGCACCGCATCCGGCGAGGCGGCAGGCTTCTTCGCGCTGCGCCTGCGCGAGAACGCGCCGAGCGCCGCCGCCCCGGCGCCGGCCGCAGAACAGGACATGGCCAGCCGGCTCTCGCGCATCTCGAATGTGGAAATGGCGCTGACCGTGCAGATCGGGCGCACCCGGATGTCGGTGCGCGACGTGCTCGGCCTGGAACCGGGCACCGTGATCGAGCTGGACCGCTCGGCCGGCGCCCCTGCCGACGTGCTGCTCAACGGCCGGCTCATCGCCCAGGGCGAGGTGGTGGTGATGGACCAGGATTACGGCGTGCGCATCACCCGGATCCTGGACACCGAGGCGATGGGCGCCTGAGCGTGGACAGCCTGTTCCTGCTGCTGCGGGTGCTCGTCTCGCTGGCGGCGGTCTTCGGCCTGCTTTTCTACCTGCGCAAGAAGCTCCCGGCACGCTTCACCGCACCCAAGGACGAGGCGCTGAAGGTCATCTCCCGCCAGGCCATCGGCCCCAAGTCGTCGGTGGTGCTCGTTGAGGCCTGCGGTTCGCGCTACCTGCTGGGGGTCTCGGACTCCGCGGTCAACGTCCTGGACAGCATGCCCGGCAGCCATCCTGCCGGCCCCGGACGGGGCGACGAGTCCCTGGACTTCGCGGAGCACGAGGGGGCGGACGAGCAGCCGACCGCCGGACTCGAGCTGCCCGCCGCCATCGAGCCGGCAGCTGGCGAGGCACCGACCGCCAGCCAGCCGGTGCTGCGCGGGCGGCGCACCCTGCCCGAGGTGGTCGACTTCGACGCCGAGCTGCGCCGCCACCGGGCCGAACTGCCTGAGCCCGGGCCGCTTGCTCCACGCCGTGCCGGGCGTCCAAGCCTGGTCGCCGGGTCCATCCTGGACGCGCAGACCTGGCGCGATGCCGGCCAGGCGCTGCGCCAAGGACCGAAGCGGTGAGCGCCCGCACACCGCGGCGTGCGGCGTGCCGGGTGCTGCTGGTGCTGGCCGCGGTGCTGGCCTGGCTGCTGCTGCCCGCGGCCGGGGCGCTGGCCGCCCCGATCGAGCCCGGCGGCGACGGCAACGGCGGTCTGTCGGTGGAAATCAACGGCCCCAACGGCACCCCGAGCTCGGGCATCGTCACGCTCATTGCCATCACCCTGCTCTCGGTGGCTCCGGCGCTGCTGCTGATGGCCAGCTCCTTCACCAAGATCTTCGTGGTGCTCGCCTTCACCCGCAACGCCCTGTCCCTGCCGAGCATTCCGCCGAACCAGGTGCTGGCCGGCCTGGCCCTGTTCCTTTCGCTGTTCATCATGTCGCCGGTGCTCGGGCAGATGAACGAGCTGGGCGTGCAGCCCTACCTGGATGGCACCGCCGACTTGTCCACCGCCCTGGAGCACGGGCTGGCGCCGCTGCGCGAATTCCTGCTGGCCCACACGCGTGAGGCGGACCTTGCGCTGATGACCCGCGCCGCGGAACTGCCCAACCCGGCCAACCCGGAGGCCGTCCAGCTGTCCACGCTGATCCCGGCGTTCATGGTCTCCGAGCTGCGCGCAGCCTTCATCATCGGCTTCGTGATCTTCGTGCCTTTCCTGGTCATCGACCTGGTGGTGGCCTCGGCCCTGATGTCCATGGGCATGATGATGCTCCCTCCGGTGATGATCTCCCTGCCCTTCAAGATCCTGTTGTTCGTGCTTGTCGACGGATGGTCCCTGGTGGTCACGGCCCTGGTCGGCTCCTACCAGCTGGCGGGAGGCTGAGCCATGGATTCCGCGTCCGTGCTGGACATCGGCCTGTCCGGGCTGGTGCTCGCCGCCAAGCTGGCCGCCCCGGTGCTCGTCACCTCGCTGGTGGTGGGCTTCGCCATCTCGCTGTTCCAGTCGATGACCCAGATCCAGGAGATCACCCTGTCCTTCGTGCCCAAGGCGGTGGCCGTGGCCATCGCACTGGTGGTCTGCGGTCACTGGATGATCTCCGAGGCCGTGCTGTTCACCCACGAGCTCTTCGGCCGGATCCCCGGGCTGCTGGGAGGGAGCTAGATGCAGTTCACCCTGCCGCTGGCTTTCCTCGAGGTGCTGCTGCTGGCCGCAGTGCGGATCACCGCCTTCCTGGTGGTGGCACCGCCCTTCTCGCACGGGGCGATCCCGCTGCGGATCAGGGGGATGCTGGGCGTGGGCTTGGCGCTGGCCACCACCCCGGGACTGCTGGAAGGCTACCGCTCGCTGGACACCGCCGGGTACCTCGGCGCGCTGCTGGCCGAGCTGCTGGCAGGGGCAGGCATGGGCTTCCTGGTGATGCTGGCCTTTTCCGCCATCCAGTCGGCCGGAAACCTGATCGACTTGTTCGGCGGATTTTCCATGGCCCAGGGCTTCGACCCGCAGTCCATGGTCAACGGCGCGCAGTTCGCCCGGTTGTTCCACTTCGCCGCCCTGGCTCTGCTGGTCTCCTCCGACGGCTACCAGCTGGTGCTGGCCGGAATCTACCGCTCCTTCTCCGCGATCCCGCTGGGTGCCGGGCTGGCGCTGCCGGCGATGGCGGAGAACCTGGGCGAGCTGCTGGGCAGCATGTTCCTGGCCGCCGTGCAGATCGCCGGGCCGCTGCTGGTGGTGCTGGTCCTTGCCGACCTCGGGCTGGGGCTGCTGACCCGGGCCGCGCCGGCGCTGAACGCCTTCGCCATGGGCTTCCCGCTGAAGATCTTCATCACCCTGGCCCTGGCCGGGACCGTGTTCGTGGTGCTGCCCTCCGTCGTCTCCGCCCTGGTGGGCGACGGGCTGTCCGCGCTGCCGGCGGTGGTGCCGCGATGAGCCAGGAAGCGGGGGAACGCAGCGAAAAGGCCACCAGCCAGCGGATGAAGGAGGTGCGCTCCAAGGGCAAGACGACCCGCTCGCAGGACCTGGCCGCCTGGCTGGGGATCGCGGCGGCGGCGCTGATGGTCCCCGGGGTGCTGCACCGGGCGCAGGAAGCCGGCCGCGAGCAGTTCGCCGCCCTGGACGCACTGGCCGCCGACCCGCAGCCGGCGGTGGCCCTGGCGCTGCTCGCCCGGGCGCTTGGGGCGATCGGCGGGATCATCCTGCCGCTGTTCGCGGTCTGCCTGGTGGTGCTCGTGGCGGTCTCCGCGCTGCAAGGGGGCATCAGCTTCCGCAAGTTCACCCTGGACCCGGCGCACCTGAACCCGGTGTCCGGCCTGCGCCGCGTCTTCGGCTTCGGCGCCCTGTGGCAGGGGGCCAAGGCCCTGGCCAAGGTGCTGGTGATCGGGGTGGTGCTCTGGCTGGTCATCGCCTGGATGATGCCGCTGCTGCTGCAATCCGGGGCGCTGCCGCTGTCCTCGCTGCTGTCCACCGGCGGGCAGGGAGCCAGCTGGCTGATCCGCGCCTCGGTGGCCGCCGGGCTGGTGCTGGCCGCCGCCGACGTGCTGGTGGTCATGCGGCGCAACCGCAAGCACACCCGGATGACCCGCAAGGAGGTCGCCGACGAGCACAAGCGCAGCGAGGGCGACCCGCTGCTCAAATCCCAGCGGCGCAGCCGGGCGCTGTCGCTGAGCCGCAACCGGATGATCGCCGCGGTGGCCGATGCCGACGTGGTCATCGTTAACCCCACGCACGTGGCGGTGGCCCTGCGCTACCAGCCGGGCGTATCCGCACCGACGGTGGTGGCCAAGGGCGCCGGGCAGATCGCGGCGAAGCTGCGCGAGGAAGCCGCGGCGCACCGGGTGCCGCTGGTGCGCGACATCGCCCTGGCCCGCTCGCTGCACGCGGACTGCGAGATCGGCCAGGAGATCCCGGCGGCGGCCTACACCGACGTGGCCCGGGTGCTGGCCTTCGTGATGCGCCTGAAAGCCCGGGGAGCGGCCTCCGGAATCCATACCGCCCCGTCCGCCCCGCCGGCCGCCGGCTAGGAAGCGAGGAAGAACAATGAACTTTGCCAACCTGTCCAAGGTAGCCGTGCCCGTGGGCGTGGTGGGGATCGTGCTGCTGCTGGTCGTCCCGGTCCCGGCGGCGCTGCTCGATGCCCTCTTCGCCACCAGCATCCTGCTTTCCCTGGTGATCCTTTTGATCACCATGTTCGCAAAGCGCCCGCTGGATTTCTCCGTCTTCCCCTCGCTGCTGCTGGTGGCCACGCTGCTGCGCCTGGGCCTGAACGTCGCCTCCACCCGGCTGGTGCTCGGCCAGGGCTACGCCGGGCAGGTCATCGAGGCCTTCGGGCAGATCGCCATCGGCGGTTCGCTGGTCATCGGCTTCGTCGTTTTCCTGATCCTGGTGGTCATCCAGTTCGTGGTGGTCACCAAGGGCGCCGAGCGCGTGGCCGAGGTGGGCGCGCGCTTCACCCTGGACGCCATGCCAGGCAAGCAGATGGCCATCGATGCGGATCTGAACGCCGGGCTGATCACCGACAGCCAGGCGCGCGAGCGCCGGGCCGAGGTGGCAGCCGAAGCTGACTTCTATGGGGCGATGGACGGAGCCAGCAAGTTCGTCAAGGGCGATGCCATCGCCGGGCTGGTGATCATCATCATCAACCTGCTCGGCGGCATCGGCATCGGGATGCTCTCGCGCGGCCTGGGCCTGGCCGAGTCGCTGGAAACCTACGCGCTGCTGACCATCGGCGACGGGCTGGCCACCCAGATCCCGGCCCTGCTGATGGCGGTGTCCACCGGCATGATCGTCACCCGCTCCAATGCGGCCGACGACATGGGTGCCACCGCCAGCAAGCAGCTGGGCCAGTCCCGCGCCGCCCTGCTGATCGCCGGCGGCTCGGCCATCGCCCTGGCCCTGATCCCCGGCATGCCCAAGGTGCCCTTCGTGCTGATCGGCGCGGCGCTGATCTGGTTCTCGCTGCGGATCAAGGCCCGCGAGCAGCGCGAGGCCGACGCCGAGAAGGTCGCCGAAGCCAACCAGCAGGCCAGCGAAGCGGCCGAAACCCCGGAGCAGCTGCTGGAGAAGATGCGCGTGCACGCCATCGAGGTGCAGTTGGCCGCGGACCTGGTGGACGTGGTCAACGGCGGGGCAGACGACCTGCTGGCACGGGTGCGCGCGCTGCGCCGGCGCGTGGCGATGGAGCTGGGACTGGTGCTGCCCCCGGTGCGCACCAGGGACAACGTGGCGCTGCCGCCGGCGAGCTACGCCATCCTGGTCGCCGGGGTGGAAGCCGGGCGCGGCACCGCCCCGCGCGGCAAGGTGCTGGCATTGGGCGAGCAGCTGGGCGCGCTGCCCGGGGAACTGGTGCACGAGCCGGTCTTCGGGCTGCCGGGCAAGTGGGTGCCCGCAGAGCTGCGGCACAATGCGGAGATGGCCGGAGCCACCACCATCGACCGGGTCTCGGTCATCGTCACCCACCTGTCCTCGATCGTGCGCGCCCAGGCGCCGCGGTTGCTTTCCCGCGAGGACGTGCGCGTGATGACCGACGCGCTGCGCGAGCAAAGCCCCTCGGCGGTGGAGGAGCTCATCCCCGGGTTGCTCTCGCTGGCCGAGGTGCAGCGGGCGCTGCAGGGGCTGCTGGCCGAGGAGGTGGCGATCAACGACCTGCCGCGCATCTACGAGGCCCTGGCCCTGCAGGCCAAGAACGGCACCGCCCCCGAAGCGCTGGTTGAGGCCGCCCGCGAGGCGCTGGGCCCCGCCATCGCCGCGCCCTACCTGGAAGGCAAGGTGCTGAAGGTGGCGATGATCGACCCGGTGCTCGAGCAGGGAATGCTCGAGGCGTTGCGCCCGGCCGAGGGCGGCAACCAGATCATGCTCGATGCCCCGCGGCTGGAGGGCGTGCTGGACTCGGCCAAGACGCTCGGCGCCGAGCTGGAGGCCCGCGCAGTTTCGGCGGTGCTGGTGTGCGCCCCGGCGCTGCGCCCTGCGGTGCGCCGGCTGCTGGGGCAGGCCGGAGGCTTCGCCGCGGTGCTCTCCTACCAGGAGGCCACCGCCGGCGGGGCACAGATCGAGACGGTGGGGGTGATCCGCGGTGCCAACGCGCTTCCTGCTTAAGGGCAGCAGCCTGCGGCAGCTGCAGGAGCGGGCCGTCGCCGAATTCGGCCCCGATGCTTTCTTGGTCTCGGCGGAGAAGATCACTACGCCGCGCGTCGGAGGGCTGCTGCGCGAGCACCATTACGAGGCGGTCATCGAGATCCGCGATGCCCGCCCGCCAGTTGCACCGTCCCCGGCAAACCCCGTGCAGCCCAAAACGGCCCAGCCCAATACGGCCCAGCCCAATCCAGGGCAGCCCGGCTCGCGCTTGCGCACCCGAGCGCGGATGCAGGTCCCGCCGCGGCCCGGAAGCCATCCCGAATCCGGGCTGGAACGCCTGCTGGCTGCCGCCGAGTCCTCCGAGACCCGCCTGGCAACGCGGCAGGCCGCCCCAGTCGGCAGCCAGGGCAGCGACTTTGCCTCGATTCTAGACGAGCAGAGTTTTGCACTGGAACCGGCGGCCGGGCGCCGTGCCGCCGGCCGCGCCGAAGCACCACGCGGGCAAAAGCTTCGCCCTGCAACACCCCGCCAAGCCGCCCCGGTGGCCCGTGCCGCAGAGCTCGCCGTGCGCCGCCAGGTGGGGGACCTGGTGCTGCTGGTCGGGCTGGGCACCGATGCCGTGACTGCGGCCGCGGCACTGGACGACGGATCGGTGATGCTGCGCACCACCGGACAGCCAGATGCCCTGCACCGGCCAGTCACCGACCGGCGCAGCGCCATGAAAACCCGGGCGGCGGCCGTGGCCGAAGGCTGCAGCGTGCTGCTCGCCGATTCACTGGCTGGGTTTAGCGCCGCGGCGGACGCGGCCGAACGGCTGGAGGTCCTCGGGGCCGACCAGTTGCTGGTGGTGGTTGATGCTCGGCACAAGTCCGAGGACACCGCCCGCTGGGTGGGCGAGCTGGGCGGGAGAATCGGGATCCACGGGGTGCTCGTGCTGCATTCGCAGCTGACCGGTACCCCGGACTCGGTGCTTGAGCTGGGCTACCCGTTACTGCGCCTGGATGCCGCCGGGCACCTCCCGGTGCCTCGCGGCACCCGGTAGGATGGAACGGTGCTGGTACTTACTCGAAAAGTTGGAGAACAGGTCCTGATCGGCGAGGACATCGTGGTCACGGTCCTGGAAGCCAAAGGCGACTCCCTCAAACTGGGCATCGACGCGCCAAAGGGCGTGAAAATCCACCGGGCCGAGGTGCTCGCCGCGGTGATCGAGGCCAACCAGAAAGCAGCCGCCAGCACAGGCCCGGCCGCCGAGGACAAGCTCAAGTCCTTGTTTGCCGCCCCGGCACCGGATGCCGCGCACCGGCAGCCCCCGGCCGGGGGCTAGGCGCGCGCCACACCT
Organism: Glutamicibacter sp. ZJUTW; assembly: GCF_008370855.1. NCBI lineage: Bacteria > Bacillati > Actinomycetota > Actinomycetes > Micrococcales > Micrococcaceae > Glutamicibacter > Glutamicibacter sp. ZJUTW. The sequence goes on from NZ_CP043624.1 coordinate 1,459,509, forward strand.
GCCTGGTAGGCCAGCAGGGCCGCCTCCACCCGATTGCGTGCGCCGAGCTTAAGCAGGATCGAGGTCATATGCCCCTTGACTGTGGCCTGGGTCAGCACCAGCTGCCCGGCGATTTCCGCATTTGACTGCCCTGCCCCGACCAAGGCCAAGACGTCCAGCTCCCGACCGGTCAGGGCCGAAACCCGTGCCACGGCGGCGGCCGCGGACTGCGTGTCGATGCCGCGCACCCGTTCGACGAGCCGCCGTGCAATGCGCGGCGAGAGCGCCGCAGCTCCGTCGGCCACCGCGTGCACCCCGGCAATCAGTTCCTCGGGTGCAGAACTCTTGAGCATGAAGCCGCTGGCCCCGTGGGCCATGGCCCGATCGATGTATTCTTCTTCCCCGAAGGTGGTCAAGATGATGACCTTCGCCGCAGGATCCCGGGCGATGAGCTCTTCCAAGGCGGAGAGCCCGTCCAGCTGCGGCATCCGGATGTCCATGAGAATGACATCCGGATCCAGGCGGCTGGCCAGTTCGAGACCGCGCACCCCGTTCTCTGCCTCGCCGATAACCCGCAGTCCCGGAGCGCTGCCGAGGATGGCCGCCAGCCCGGCGCGAATCAGCGCATCGTCATCCACCAGCAGCAATGTGAGCACGCGTGCATCTGCCATGTTCTTCCTTCTTCCTGGAATCATCACAGTCCTAGTCCAGCGGGTAGAGGTGATCCATGGCCACTAGTGTTCCCTCGCTGAAGCACAGACGGAACATGTCGCTGCCCAGATCCAGCGGACCGTTGCGTGCGGCGTAATAGCGGCATTGGGCACCGGCCGGGGCCAGCGGGGCATCGATGATTGGCAACGGCTCATCCAGTCCCTTGGCCGTGGCGATGGCCTCCACCTGCTCGCGGTCCATCCCTATTGATAGCTGGCTGAAGCTGGCCGGAGACAGGCCGGTGGCCCGGTAGGTAGCCGCCTGCAGCTGGTACAGCCCGAAGCAGAAGGCGAGCACGATCACCGCCGGGATGAGCACAGCCAGCCACCGGCGCGGCCTGCGCGTGGCAGTGGCCGGCACGGATGCCAGTGCAACTGGCGCGGCGCTGCGGGGGATCTCCGCATGCACGGTGAACCGCCCGGCAGACGGACTGGCCTGCAACTGCCCGCCCTGGGCCTCCAACCGGTCCCGCAGCGAGGCCAGGCCGGTGGCCCCGGATCGGCGGGCGGGGGCAGGGTCGGGCAGGTCGGTGGAAATCTCGAGGGAAACTCGCTGCAGATCCCCGGCCATGGTGATCCGTACCGCCGAATCCGGCGCGTACTTGGCCGCATTGGTCAGGGCCTCCTGGATTACGAAGGCCAGCAACGGCCCCCAGGAGGAGGTGGCCGCCTGCGCCAGCAATCCCTCAATCCCTGCTCGTCGATGCAGGCCAGCGACATCCCCTCGGACTCGGCGCGCGCGATGATTTCCAACGGGGCCAAGCCAATAGGACCCAGGATCTCTGGCACCGCAGTGCCCGGAGACAGGGGAGCCGCAGCCTGGGGATCGTTGAGGACGCCAATGATGCGGTGCAAGTTGTCCACCGAGGCGTCGGCCTGCTCACGGATTTTCGCCGCCTGCGCCTGGGCCGGCGAGTCCTTTGCCACGCTCACTTGCAGCACCGAGGCCTGCAGGGCCAGCAAGGCAAGGTCGTGGCCCAGCTGGTCATGCATCTGCCCGGCCAGCCGCGAACGTTCCCGCAGGCCCGCCTGGATGACAAGGTGCTCGCGCTCCTGCCGCCGGAACTCCAACGAGATGCGGCGCGAGCGGCCGATGAACCAGGGCAGCAGCACGAAGAGCACCACAGCTGTCAGCAGGTTCAGCACGAAGCCCAGCACGCTCAGGTGGGCGGAGAAGACCAGGGAGATTGCGGCCAAGGCGCCGCCCAGGCATAAGGCGGTGACGCCGGCCGACAAGGAAGCAACGCGTCGCCCGGCCCCGTAGCCGACGGCGATGGCCGCAGGGGCCAGCAGCAGCCAGGCTCCAGATGCGGAAATAGGCACCAGGTAGGCCGCCAGGCCCAGGCCGGACAGCCACAGCCACTGGGACCATTTTTGGACCCGCCAGCCGGCCCGGGAAACGCGAGAAGAAAGCATGTCTTCATGCTAGTCAGGCTGGAGCCCAGGCAACACCGACTTTAGTAGGGGAATGGCGGGCCGAAGTAGGGACCAATGCCCGGGGCGCAGGGACGGGGCGGGTTCCTACAGTGGAAGCCAAATGGAAGGAAACCCCATGATCACCCTAGACTCGCTGACCAAGGACTACGGGAACAACCGAGCCGTCAACGAACTGAGCTTCACCATAGAGCCCGGAACCGTCACCGGGTTCCTCGGACCCAACGGGGCCGGCAAATCCACCACCATGCGCATGATCCTCGGACTTGATGCACCCACCAGCGGGAAGTCGCTGATAAACGGGGTGGGCTATGAACAACTGCGCTATCCGACGCGCACCGTGGGAGCGCACATCACAGGAACCGCCGGCCACCCCGGACATACGCCTCGTACGCACCTGAAAGCCCTCGCGCAAAGCAACAAGATCCCGGCCAGCCGCATCGATGAAGTCCTGGCCCACGCCGGACTCGAATCGGTAGCGGCACAACGCATCGGCGGTTTCTCGCTCGGCATGCGCCAACGCCTGGGCATCGCCGCCGCTCTGCTCGGCGACCCGCAGATCCTCATCCTGGACGAGCCGATGAACGGCCTGGACGCCGAAGGCATCGCCTGGATCCGGCAGCTCATGAGGAACCGGGCCGCCCAGGGAGGGACAGTTTTCGTCTCCAGCCACCTGATGAGCGAAGTGCAGCAGGTTGCAGACCAGCTGATCCTGATTGGGCGCGGAGAACTGATCACCCAGGCACCTACCGACGAGCTCATCAAGGGCTTCGCACAGCAGGTGATTACAGTCCGCGCGCCGCAAGCTTCGGCGCTCGCCGGAGCCTTGGCCGGCCACGGTGCTGAAATCACTGAGGGTGGCGGAAACCGTCTGGAAATTTCCGGGCTTTCCCTGGCGGAAGTCGGCGCCATCGCGTTCAGCAACGGTTTCGAACTGCACGAGTTGAGCCAGGCACGCGGATCACTTGAATCGGCCTATGACCAATTGACAAGAGACACTGTGGAATTCACTTCAAGCACGGCAGGAAAGGCGATGGGCAAATGAGCTCGCCAGCAATCAACCAAGCACGTCCGGTTTGTCAGCCCCAGCGCTGATGGCCGCAACCCGAGCGGAAACCACCAAGTTCTTTGGCCTGCGATCCCTGACCGGGTTGTTCCTTGCCGAGTTCGTGGCAACCATCGCGTTGAGCTGGGTCCTGGGCATCAGCGCGAAAGCCAGCGGGGACAACGGCTTCGACACCGCGATGCCAGCCCCTTTGCTGGCCTTCGCCACCTTGCAATTCGGCCAGCTGTTCTTCGCGGCCGCCTCAGCGCTGCACATCACCAACGAGTACTCCAGCGGAACCATCGCCAGCTCCCTGCAGGCTGTCCCGCGACGCGGCATATTCCTCGGGGCCAAAGCGCTACTGCTGTTCATCGTGAACTTCCTGGCCGGTGTCGTGATGATCTTGCTGGCCACCATTCCCACAGCGCTGAGCGCAGGGGAGTACGGCACATTCAGTTTCCCTGACATGGTGTCCGCGGCACTAGGAGCCGGAACCTACCTGGCGTTGCTGAGCTTGATGGTTCTTGGATTGGGTTGGCTCTGCCGCAATTCTGCGGGACCATCGTCTGTGCAATCATGCTGGTCATCGGGTTGCCGCAGATTCTGCAGCTGATCCCTATTGAGTGGATCCAAGAAGTGATCCAGTATTTGCCAACCAGCGCGGCGACGTTCATGGCGACCGGAGCCAGCGAACCCTACGGGCCAACGGTAGCCCTGCTGGTGTTGGTAGCCTGGAGCGTGGCCTTGCTGGGCGCCGGATGCATCAGCTTGAAACGTCGGGATGCCTAGCCATGGGCGGTCGCCAGGCCGCCGGCCAGCGAAATTGCGCAGGCAGTGCACGGCGGGGCATCCGGCGTGATGCCCGAAACTCCCGCCGTGCGCATGCCGCCGCTTCTCTAGGCCTTGGACCGCAGCTGGGCCCGGTCGCGCCATGCTGCGGTGCTCCACAGCGCGAGCGCTATCAGCGCCGGCTGGAAGAAGAGCCGGGCCAGTCGTTTCGCGTCGGTGTCCAAGCCGAACGCATCGCGTCCCTCCTGCCACTGGGCTAAATTGCCGGGGAACACCGCGACGAAGAAGAGCGCGGCGATCCAGCCCACGGCTACCCGATTCTTGAGCAGCGCGAGCAAGGAAAGTCCCAGGCCGATTTCCACGACTCCGGAAAGGATGACCGTCAGATCCGGATCCAGCGGGACGAAGTCCGGGACCTGGGAGCGAAATTCCTCGCGGGCAAAGGTCAGATGGCTGACCCCGGCGAAGCCGAGAAATGAGCCGAGCGCTATCCGTGCTCCGTGCCGGGCGAAGCCCAGCGGCTTCCCCTCCCGGGAGCTAGTCATCGCTGACGCTCACCAGGACATCGATGTTGCCGCGGGTGGCATTGGAGTAGGGGCAGACTTGGTGAGCCGCATCAGCCAGTTCCTGGGCCAGTGCGGGTTCCAGGCCGGGAATGATGACTTCCAGCTCTACCGACAACTTGAATCCGTTCTCCCCGTCGCGGTTCAGGTGGACACGGCCGCCGACGCTGGAGTCCTCAATTTTTACCTTGCGGCCGCGCGCGACCAGATTTAATGCCGAGTGGAAGCAAGCGGCGTAGCCAGCGGCGAACAGCTGTTCCGGGTTGGTCCCGGCGCCCGAACCGCCTAGTTCTGCCGGGGAGGCCAAAACCAGGTCGAGCTTGCCGTCGGGGGTCTGGACTCGGCCTTCGCGGCCTTGGCCGGTGGACAGGGACTCTGCGGTGTACAGGGTTTCCATGGAATTGCCTTTCGTTGATGGTAAAAGCTCGCAGCTATTTTCCGGAGGATCCCTCCGGAGCAGGGATTTCCTGCATGGAAGTGGTGATGCGGTGCAGGGTTGCCAGCAGCGCTTTGGCGCTTTGCATGTCCGGCAGTCCGGTACCGCAAGCAATCTGCGCCGGTATGTGCGCCAAGTCCTTGCGCAAGGATGTTCCAGCGGGAGTCAAGCTGACGTTGACGACGCGGCTGTCCTGGCCATCGCGGCGGCGTTCAATAAAGCCCTTCTGCTCCAGCCGGCGGAGTAGCGGAGACAGGGTCCCGGAGTCCAGCTGGAGCATTTCGCCGATCTCGCGCACCGGCTTATCGCCTTCGGTCCACAGTGAAACGAGCACCAAGTACTGGGTGTAGGTTAGCTGCCACGGGGCGAGCAGTTCGGTATATGCGCGAGTGGTTGCCCGGCTTGCCGAGTAGAGGGAGAAGCACACCATATCGTCAACTATTGCCATGGAATAATGATTGCACACAATTCAATTGTGCACAACTTAAATATTAATGGTTTATCCGAGCTTGGAGCTGCAATCAACGCAGAACGGGGATTTGGACGTGGACGCGCTTCGCGTCCGTGAGCTGCCGTCGCTAAGCTGGGATCCATGAGCATCGGAAAACACCCGACGAAGGCCAGCGGGCGCAACTGCCCCCGCCTGGCGGTCGTCCGCTCGCTGTTCCTGATCAGCGCGGTGCTTCTCGGCTTGTTCTCGATGCATGTGATGAACCATGGAGCCCAGACGCAGTCCTTGGCCCCGGTGGCCCATGCACATCCGGCAGACGCCGAGCCCACGCCACATGCGCCGCCAGCCGACGCGGGTGGCTCGGAGCAGGGCTGCGCCGACTGTCCGATGGACCATGGCATGGCCGCCGCGGGTTGCGTGTTGGCGCTGCTGGCCATGCTGCTGTTCTTGCGCCCGCCGCATACCGTAGCCGTGCTCCCGACGGCGTTCCCGCAGACGTTGTGCGCGGCATCGGCGCTGCCTGGTATCGGGCCGGAAAAACCTGATCTGGTTGCCTTGGGGATCTGCCGAACGTGAGGGCTTGGCCGGTCCACGCACCGGCTTCCGGCTGGTTCCGGCGCCGCCGCAGGCGGGCGCCGTTCACGTTCGATATCCACCAGGAGAATTACCATGAACAAGCAGATCCTCATTTGCAGCGCCCTCGTGCTGGGCGCAACGCTCGCCCTCGCCGGATGCTCGGGGGAATCATCAAGTACCCCGGCGCCGAGCGCCTCAGCGTCCGATTCGCATGCCGGCCATTCCATGGACCAGTCAGCGTCAGCCAACGATGCCGATATGGCTTTCGCTTCGGGCATGAAGGTGCACCATGAACAGGCGATCGAGATGTCCGAGATGATCTTGGGCAAGAAAGACATCCCGCAGGAGGTCACAGCCTTGGCCGAGCGCATCAAGGCAGCCCAGGCGCCGGAGATCGAGCGAATGGATGGATGGCTGGACGAGTGGGACATGCCAGAAGGCATGGACCACGGCAGCATGGAGCACGATGGCATGGTTCCGGAAGACGGGATCAAGGCACTGCAGGAAGCTTCCGGAAAGGAAGCGGCGCAGCTGTTCCTCGAGCAGATGATCATGCATCACGAAGGTGCGGTGGACATGGCCGAGTCGGAGCTGGAGGACGGCCAGGATGCCGAGGCCAAGGAATTGGCTGGGCAGATCATCGACTCGCAAACCACTGAAATCGACGAGATGAAGCAGCTGCTGGCCGGCCTGTAAACGGTGCTGCGAACCAGGAAGATGGGATATCACTTGACTCAACGAATTTCGCCCCCTTGCACTGCACGCTGGAAGGCAGCGGCAACCGGCGCTGGAACCGTCCTGGCATTGGCCCTCCTCGCAGGGTGCAGTGCCGGGCAGCCAGCAAGCCAGTCTGCCACGACGGCGATCGACGCCGAGCACGCAGGGCAGTTCCTTGCCGAGCTGGGACTGGAGGGGTTGGACGCCAAGCAGGTCATCGACCAGCTCGATCGCTTGCCGAAGGACCAACGGCCTCAGGACTTCACCGCCCAGGTGAAGCCAACGCAGCTGGTGCTGGCCGATGAATCGGGACGCACCGCGAACCTGCCGCTGCCCGAAGGCCAGTACTACCTCTCAGCCGCACCCTACGTGGACCAGACGCACAGCTGCCATTTCCATAGCCTCACCACCTGCGTGGGGCAGCTGCAAGGCGTGGAAATGAAAGTCAAGGCAGTCAACTCGGATACCGGTGAAGTTCTGGTGGACAAGGAAATGGAATCCTTCGACAACGGATTTATCGGCCTGTGGGTTCCGCGGGGAATTACGGTGGAGCTGGAGTTCACGTACCAGGGAAAGACCGCGCAGACCACGGTGTCCACCGCCGGGGATGAGAACGCTACCTGCCTGACGGAGCTGCAGCTGGTGTAGCACCAATTGCCGCCGGCAGAGCACGATAGAACTCGGGCCTGCAACCACCGCTGTGGTTGCAGGCCCGAGTTCTATCGATGCTGAAAGCTAGCCGTCAGCCTTGGGCGGCGTCTGCTTCATCATCTCTTCGAACGCGCGGCGTTCCTTGCGCGAGACCGGAATCTGTCCGGTCAACGGGTTGACGACCTGCTCGGCCGGTGCCGCCGGCTTTTCATTCTGGCCAGCCTTGCCCTTGTCCTTGACTAAGGCCTTGTCTTCCGACTTGGCCTTAGTCTTGGCATCGGCTGCCGGTGCAGCCTCCGGCGCGATCTTGGCGCTGGCGCTGTCCATGGCACGGGTCAGGTCCTGGGCCGCGGTGTGCTGCTGCGCAGAATGCTTGCGCGCGGAGCGGGCCTTGGCGTTCTTCTCCTTGCGGGACTCGACCAGGCGGTAGAGCACCGGCACCAGGATCAGCGTGAGCAAGGTGGAGGAGACCAGGCCGCCGATGACCACCACGGCCAGCGGCTGGGAGATGAAGCCCGACTGGCCGGTCAGGCCCAGGCCCATCGGCACCAGAGCGAAGATGGTCGCCAGTGCGGTCATCAAAATCGGGCGCAGGCGCTGGCGGGCGCCGTGCATGATGGCATGCTCCAGGGCCATGGCCGGGCGCTCCGGCGTGTCCTGACGGTACTGGTTGATCAGGTCGATCAGCACGATCGCGTTGGTCACCACGATGCCCACCAGCATCAGCATGCCGATCAGCGACGGCAGTCCCAGCGGGATGCCGGAGATCAGCAGCAGGCCGATCGCGCCGGTGGCGGCGAAGGGAATCGAGACCAGCAGGATCAGCGGCTGGATCAGGGACTTGAACGTGGCCACCATGATCACGTAGACAATCGCGATGGCCGCCAGCAACGCCAGGTACAGCTGGTTGAAGGACTCGGCCTGCTCGGTGGCCGCGCCGCCGATTTCGGCTGTGGCGCCCTCGGGCAGCTGCACCGACTCCAGGCGCTCGGTGACGTTCTTGGACACATCCCCGAGCATGTTCTCTGCAGGGGCCAGGGTGACGGTGGCGATCCGCTCGCCGTTGGAGGTGGTGACCTGCTGGACCACCTTGGCGCGTTCCACGGTGGCCAGGTCCTGCAGTTCCTTGACGCCGGCGGCGGTCGGGATCTTCAGCTCGCGCAGCTTGTCAAGGCTGTCCAGGTCCATGCCCTCGCCGATCTGCACCGTCATGTCGGTGTAGTCCAGGCGCAGCGTACCGGCAGGAACAGGGGAGACCTGGGAGGCGACCATTCCCGCCAGCTGGGTTTCGGTCAGCCCGGCCTCGGCGGCCTTGGTGGCGTCGATATCGATGGATACCTGCTCGCGTTCGGCCGAGAGATTATCGGAGATTTCGGTGATGTGCTCGGTGCCTTCCAGCGCCTCGCGGGTCGCGGTGGTCGCCTCGCGAAGGATTCCCTCATCCGGGGCCTTGATCTCGACGGTGACATCGCTGGACATCATGGCCGAGGAGTTCGAGCCGAAGCTCAGATCCAGGTCCTTGGGCAGGTCCAGTGCCTCGACCTGCTCGCGCACCGTGTTCTTCAGCGCTTCCTGGTCCGCATCGGGATCGGTGATCACGGTGAAGCTGGCGGTGTCAGAGCCGGAGGAGAACATGGCCGCCATGCCGCTGGCGGTGCCCACGGTCAGCTGGACATCTTCGATGCCGTCGATGTCCGCGAGCTTGGATTCGATCTTCGCCGCTTCCTTCTCGGTGGTTTCCATGGCCGTGCCCGACGGCATTTCGGCGGTGATGGAGATCGAGTTCTCGCCTGTGGAACCCAGCAGGTTGGTGTTCAGCAGCGGGGTCATCGCCACGGTACCGGCAAGCACCAGCACGGAGGCGAACAGCGTGATGACCGGGTGCTTCTGGGTCTTCTTCAGCACCGGGATATAGGCGCGCTGCAGCCAGGACTTGTCTTCGGCTACGTGCACGGTGTGGGTTTCGCCGCTGCCCGGGCGGTGCGGCAGGAACCAATACGCCAGCACCGGGACGATGGTCAGCGAGACCAGCAGCGAGGCCAGCAGCGCGATGGTCATGGTCAGCGCGAACGGGCTGAACAGCTCGCCGGCCATGCCGCCCACCAGGGCGATCGGCAGGAACACCGCCACGGTGGTCAGGGTCGCCGCGGTAATGGCGCCGGCAACTTCCTTGACCGCCAGCAAGATGGCCTGCGCCTTGGATTCTCCGTGGGCCAGATGGCGCTTGATGTTCTCGATGACCACAATCGAGTCATCCACCACGCGGCCAATGGAAATGGTCAAAGCGCCCAAGGTCAGCATGTTCAGCGTGTACCCGAAAACGTTCATCCCGATGAACGTCGCCATCAGCGACAGCGGGATGGAGATTGCGGTGACCAGGGTGGAGCGTACCGAGAAGAGGAACACCAGGATGATGATCACGGCGAAGCCCAGGCCCAGCGCGCCTTCCAGTGCCAGGTGCTTGATCGAATCCTCGATGAACGGCGCCTGGTCGAAGATCGTGGTCATCGTGGCCTTGTGGCCCAGCTCCGCTTCCAGCTCGGCGAGCATCGCGGTGATGGCATGCGAGATGGCTACGGTGTCGCCATCCGGGGTCTTGGTGACCTGGATGGACAGGGTCTCCTCGCCGTTGGTGCGGGTGATGCTGGTGGCCTCGTCGGCCTGCACCGAGACCTCGGCGACGTCCTTGAGCAGCACCGGGCCGTTGTCGGTGACCAGCGGGATGTCCTTGATGGCGTCCAGGGTATCCGGGGTGGAACCGGCGATCACCGGAAGCTCCAGTCCGTCGACGTCCATGTTGCCGATCGGCATGGGGGAGCCGGCGTTCTCGATGCCGTCCTTCAGATCCGCGACGGACAGCCCGGCCTCGCGCATCTGGCTGTCCTTCGGGATCACCGCAATGTGCTGGGAGGAGCCGCCGGAGACCGAGGCCTCGCGCACGCCGTCGATCTTCTGCAGCTTGGGCAGGGTGATGCGCTCCACGTCGTCGTTCAGCGCTTCCAGCGACTGGTCCGAGGAGACCGCCAGGACCAGCACCGGGAAATCGGCGATGGAACCGGCGAAGGCGGTCGGCTCCACATCCTCGGGCAGCTGGGACTTGGAGTTGGCAATGGCCCGTTCCACCTGGGTGCGGGCGCGGTCCATGTCTGTGCCGTATTCGAAGGTCAAGCCGATGCGGGTGAAGCCGGTCTGCGAAGTGGCGGTGGAGGATTCCAAGCCCTCGACAGCCTGCAGCGCGGTTTCCAGCGGTTCGGCGACCTGTTCGTCGATCACCTCGGGGCTGGAACCCATTTGGGTTGCCATGACCGAGATCTGCGGGAATTCCAGTTCCGGGATCAGCTCCTGCTTGAGCGATCCCATGGAAATCGCGCCGAAAACGGCGGCGAAAACCGTGATGAGCGCAATGAGCGCCCGGTTCTTCAATGACAAGATGGCCAAGCGCTGCATGCGGGTGCGGTCCTCGTTGTGTCGCAGTGGGAAGGGCTTATATCCAACTTTAGTTGGTTGCCGTTGCACAACGGTCACCGAGAGATGTTAAGCACGCAAAAATCATCCGAATGGACTACCCGGCAGCCGCACGGGGCCGGAATTGGATGCTGCTTTTTGATTTTTCGGGCTTGCGCCATTCAGCCGGCCTGACCCATGCGTCATCGGATGCCGCGGGTGCTTCCTTGGGCGGGAAACATTGGAAAGCGATCCCGGCCGTTGTGAATTGCCGTTGCCATTGATCAGTTGAAGAATCTGCCGATCGCCCGGCTCTTTTGGCCCGAATCGCGCGCATACTCGATCTACGGGATCGTCCCGCGGAACTTCGCAGAGGGGCAGGGCAGCCATGGATCGGGATACCTTACGCAGCGTGCAGAAGCCATTGAAGCAGCTGTACCGCGAGCAGCCGGAGGCTGGAAGCCTCGTGCTGGAGGCCAGCGGAACGCTCGGAAAAGAAGGGCTGTCCTGCTCGGTGCACACCGGCCAAGCCCTGGTGGACGCCGGCCTGCACCCTTCCACCGGCGGGGACGGGACATTGGCCTGCTCGGGGGATATGCTCCTGCAGGCGCTGGTGGCATGTGCCGGTGTCACCTTGGCCACGGTGGCGATCAACCGCTCGCTGAGCGTGAGCGTCAGCGTCCACGCGAGCGGCGTGCTGGATGTGCGCGGCACCTTGGGATTGGATCCCGACGTCGCGGTGGGCTTCAGTTCGATCAAGTTGTCTTTCGAGCTGCAGACCGAGGCCAGCGAGCAGGAAGTGGCGCAGCTGATCGAGGCCACCGAAAAGTATTGCGTGGTGCTCCAGACCTTGAAATCCCCGCTGGACATCGAGGTCGCCGCGTCGGTGCAATAACCCGAAGTACTGCTTAGCCCGGATATGCGAAGAACCGCCCACCATTGCTGGTGGGCGGTTCTCGTGGTGCTAGGTGGCTACAGTCCCAGGGACTTGTCGGTAGCTGCCTTGACCTCTGCGTAGAGTGCCGGGTTCTCGTTCAGCTTCTGGCCGTAGGAAGGAATCATGTCCTTCAGCTTCGACTCCCAGCCGGCAAACTGCTTAGGGAAGCAACGCGAAAGCAGGCCGATCATGATCGGGGTAGCGGTCGACGCGCCTGGCGAAGCGCCGAGCAGGCCGGAGATCGAGCCGTCCGAGGACGTGATGACCTCGGTGCCGAACTGCAGCACGCCGCCCTTCTTGGCATCCTTCTTGATGACCTGGACACGCTGGCCAGCGGTGATCAGTTCCCACTTGGAGCCATCCGCCTGAGGGAAGTACTCTGCCAGCGACTCGTCCTTCTTGGCGCGCGACTTGAGAACTTCCTTGATCAGGTAGGTGGTCAGATCCAGGTTGTCCTTGCCCACGGCCAGCATCGGGATGATGTTGTGCGGACGCAGGGACAGTGGAAGATCCAGCTGGCCGGTGGACTTCAGGAAGTTCATCGAGAAGCCGGCGTACGGGCCGAACATCAGCGAGCGCTTGCCGTCGACAAAGCGGGTGTCCAGGTGCGGCACCGACATTGGAGGTGCGCCCACGGAAGCCTGGCCGTAGACCTTGGCATGGTGCTGGTCGATGACGGTCTCGTCGGTGCAACGCAGGAACTGCCCGGAGACCGGGAATCCGCCGAAGCCCTTGATCTCGTCGATGCCTGCCTTCTGCAGCAGCGGCAGTGCTCCGCCGCCCGCGCCGACGAACACGAACTTGGCCTTGACGTTCTTCACGGCGCCCGAAGCATTGTCCTTGACGGTCAGCTCCCAGCCGGCGCCCGAACGCTTGAGGCCCTTGACCTTGTGGCCGTAGTTCACCGAGGCGCCGGCGGCGCTCAGCGAGTCGGTCAACTCGCGGGTCAACCGGCCGAAATCGACGTCGGTGCCGGAGACCACGCGGGACGCGGCGACCTTCTGCGAGGCGTCGCGGCCCTTGGCGACCAGCGGGGTCCACTCGTTGATGGTGCCCAGGTCGTTGGTGATTTCCAGTTCGTCGAACAGAACGTTCGGCTTCAGCGCCTCGTAGCGCGTCTGCAGGTACTTGGAGTGGTCCTCGCCGATGACGAAAGACATGTGCGGCAGGGCGTTGATGAAGCTGTTGTCAGCTACGCGCTTGTTCTCCACGGCCCACGAGTAGAACTGGCGGGACACCTGGAACTGCTCGTTGATGCCGATGGCCTTGGCCGGATCGACCGAGCCGTCAGCCTTGGCAGCGGTGTAGTTCAGCTCGCACAGTGCCGAGTGGCCGGTGCCTGCGTTGTTCCAAGGGGAGGAGGATTCCTGCCCGGCCTTGTCCAGGTTCTCGAAAAGACCAATGGACCAGGTTGGCTCCAGCTGGTTGATCATGGTGCCAAGGGTGGCACTCATGATGCCGGCACCGATTAGTACTACGTCAAAAGATTCGGTTGACGTTTCAGAAGGCACGAGGATCTCCATCGACAGTGATACTTTGCTCTCTCCCAGAGTAGACCCATATCCCCGGGGGCCAGAAATCGTTAACTGGGTTAACGGTCGCTAACTTGAGATGGACGGTGAATTCGTCATCTGCACATCCGCGTAGCACTCGTTGAGCATTGGCGATGGCGGATAGAAGGTGACGTTCCCGTTAAACGCCAGCGCAGAGATCGGAAAAACCAAGGGGAGCGCGGGCAGATCGGTGTTCAGGGTCTTGAGGATATCGGCATAGGCAGCGGTCCGCTCCTCGCCAAATGGGACGGAACGAGCCAGCATGACCTGTGAGTCAAGTAACGCCGAGGTGTAGCCGAACTCATTCTCCTTGGACGCCAGGATGCCCGAAAGGAAGTCGTCGGCGGAACGGTAGCCGCCGGAGAAGCCCAGCAGGTGCAGCCCATTGAAGTCCTTGGACTGCACGGTCTGCACATAGCCGTCGGTCCAGGCGATCGGCTTGGGCTTGATGCGGATCCCCACCGCGGCCAGGTCGTCGGCGATCTGCGCGAAGGTGCGCTCGGGCAACGGCAGGTAATTGCGCGAAACCCGCAGCGGATAGGCGAATTCGATTTCTTCACCGTCGTAGCCCAGCTCGCCCAGCAACGCCTTGGCCTTCGTGGCGTCGTGGTTGGGGGTTTCTTCCGGAGCCGGAATGCTCAGCGCGGGAGGCAGCAGGGTGGAAGCATGCTTGGATCCTTGCAGGAACAGCTTCTCGGCCAGCGAGCTGCGGTTGATCGCATGGGCGATGGCCAGGCGGAAATCCGGCTTGGCCAGCCACTTGTTGCGTTGGTCCATGCCCAGGTAGAGCACCGAGAAGGGGTCGCGCTGGACGACCACCTTGGCATTGCGCACCAGTGTGCGCATGATGTCCACCGACACCATGTCGAAGCCGTCGATTTCATCGGCCAGCAGCGCGCCTTCGCGGTTGTAGGGCGAAGGAACTGCGGAGATCAGCGCGACTTCAGGATGCCCGGCGTTGTTGTCCAGGCGCGCCTGGTTCCAGTAGTCCTTGAAGATCTCCAGGCGCACCACGCCGTTGCCATTGGAGACGAAGGCGTAGGGCCCGGTACCTACCGGGTGGGTGGACAGCGACTGGGCAGGATTCTGTTTTGGTCCGCCGGTCAACGCGCTGGGTGCAGCGATGGCCATGCCCGGCAAGGTCAGCGCGTCGACCAGCCCTGGCAGCCTGCGGCGCAAGTTCAAGGTGACCACGTACTCGCCGGTGGCCTCGACGGACGCGAAATAGCTTGCCGAACCCGCGGAGGATTTGCCTTCAAAGAGCTTCGTCTCGAACTGCTTGGACAACTCTTCGAGCTGCTCGGTGCGCGACTGCTGGGTAGCCAGCTCTTCTTCGGTAGCCTCGCCAGTGCTCTTGAAGGTCTTCTCAAGTTCCCTGGCGGTGGGCAGCTTGGGGATGTCGCTGTCGATGTGGAAGATGTTCGCGAAACCCTGGCTGGAGGCGGTGCGCAGCTGCGGCGACAAGTTCTCCCAGCGGTTGAAGTTGGCGACCACTGCCTTTGCGGTCAATTCGGTGCCGTCATGGAAGAGCACTCCCTGGCGCAGGGTAAAGGTGTAGCGCAGGCCGTCGGGGCTTTCGGTCCAGGACTCGGCCAGGCCGGCTACGGTGCTGCCGGTATCCGGATCGATATCGACCAGTGTTTCGTAAACCTGGCGGGTGATCCGGAAGGATTCGTTATCGCCGACGATGGCTGGATCAAGCTTGACCGGGGGAGCGGCTGCGGCCAAGCGCAGGGTCCGCGGAACAGGCTTCGCGCTGGCGGAGGCCGAGGGCGAAGCGGAGGCAGCGGGCCCGGAATTGCCGGTGCAGGCGGTCAGCGCCAGTGCGGTTGTCGCCAATGTACCGGTCAGCAATGCGCGTCGTGATACGGGTTTCGGTGGCAATTCGGGCACGGGGATGGCTCATCTTCCTTCGGCAGGCGGTACTGCTTTGCGCAGGGAACAAGCAGGGAGCAATGCGCAAAGGTATTTATCAAAGATAGCGCACCACGTCCACTGCTCCGGGAGCCAAAACTCCCGGAGCCGTCAACTGTCACTAAATTGTTAGCTGCGGTGCACGCGGTTCTCGCCGTCGTTGCCCGCCGCCCAGGCCTGCACCTGCTTCTTGAGCAGCTTCACCATGCGCGGGAAGAACGCCTTGGTGTTCCCGCCATTGTGCGGAATGACCAACGCATTGGGGTGCTGCCATAGGGGATGGCCGGCAGGCAGCGGTTCCGGGTCGAAGACATCTGATGCCATGTTCAAGCGGCCCGAGGCGACTTCCGCCACGATGGCGTCGGTGTCCACCACCGGACCGCGGGCCACGTTGATGACCGTCGCGCCGTCAGGAAGCTTGGCCAGCAATTGCGCATCCACCAGGTGGCGGGTGGAATCATTCAGTGGCACGATCAGGATCAGCACCTCGATTTCCGGCGCACGAGCCGCCAGCTCGGAGGTTCCGAAGACCTCGCCATGCTCATCGGTGCGGGCGGTCGATCCGAAGCGCAAGAGATTGACTTCGAAAGGCTCCAGGCGCTTGCGGATCTCCTCGCCGATGCCGCCCACGCCAACCAAGCCCACGGTACGGTCAGCTAACCCGGGCCATTGCTGGGGATTCCATCGGCCCTGCTGCTGATCGCGCACCGATTGCGGAAAGCCTCGCAAGGACGCGATGGCCAGTCCCAGTGCCATCTCGGCGGTAGCCGCCGCGTGGACGCCGGCCGCTGTATTGATATCGGCGCGGTCGCCGATCAGGTCGATCATTCCATCAAAGCCGGTTGTCTGCGTCTGGACCACCTTGACATTGGGCGCCTTGCGGACGTTCTTCAGCGTCTGGGGATTCGCCATGTAGGGAAGGACGGCAATGTCGATGTCTTCCAGCGGGGTCTCGGGGTCGTTCTCCAAGTCCCAGAGCACTGCCTTGAGATTTTCCGGGATCGGTCCGACCGCATCAATCAGTTCTTGGGAGGGGAATGAAATCGTTCGTTGGGTGCTCATGGAATCACTGTACAAACCCCTTCCGCTCTTTGGTAGTAACCCCTAGTCATCTCCTGTAATGAAGGTCACCGCGGAATACTGGCAATCGAATTTGCGCTGAGGGAAATTGCTGGTAGAGTTTTATCTCGTTGCGAAAGCGCGAAGCCCGAAAAGCTTCTAGAACATCGCAGCGGGCGCCTCTAGCTCAATTGGCAGAGCAAATGACTCTTAATCATTAGGTTCCGGGTTCAAGTCCCGGGGGGCGCACGAACAATTTGTTCGGTTCACCAGACAGCTTGTTTATATAAATCAATACGCGCCTTTAGCTCAATTGGTAGAGCAAATGACTCTTAATCATTAGGTTCCGGGTTCGAGTCCCGGAGGGCGCACGAAACAAAGGTCAGGCTTCGGTCTGGCCTTTTTTGTTGACCATGCGCGATTCTGCGCTCCGGTCATGGCGCCAGGCCGAAATTTACCGGCCGCGGGGCTTGTCCGCTGGCAATGCCGGGGCGGATCAGCGCTTCGACTCATGCCCGTTTGCGGCTCGCGGCGCAGCGACCGCGATGGCGAACTTCTAGCGGGTGGTCGGCGTTATGGAATATGCAACTACGGTGCGCGATGGCAATGGGCATTGCCGAAGCGAAAACTTGCGTGTGTTTTAGATTACTTCGTCATCGGCGTAGTCGTGATAACATGAACCTGACTTGGATGTTTATCTTTGCGGACTGGATGCTGGGCGATTTTTGCTTTTGCGCCATTTCTGCCTATGATTGTCTACGTCGCAATGACGGGTTCTGAAAAAGAACTAGTCAGAGCGAGGAAGCGCCTTTAGCTCAATTGGTAGAGCAAATGACTCTTAATCATTAGGTTCCGGGTTCGAGTCCCGGAGGGCGCACAGTAGATCCGATCTGATTCATCAGGTCGGATTTTTTGTATACCGCAAAGAAAAGAGGATCAGCTCATGAGTACTCCCGCAACGGCTAACCGCCTGTCCGTCGGCGACCAGGCCCCTGATTTCACCTTGCAGGACGCTGCCGGCAATTCCGTCTCCTTGTCCGATTACCGTGGCAAGAAGACCATTGTGTACTTCTATCCAGCGGCATCCACCCCTGGCTGCACCAAGCAGGCGTGCGACTTCCGTGATTCGCTCGAATCATTGAAGGGCCTGGGCTATGCAGTTCTGGGCATCTCCCCGGACAAGACTGCAAAGCTTGAAAAGTTCGTTGCCAACGAAGAACTGAATTTCCCGCTGCTTTCCGATGAAGATCACGCGGTGGCTGAAGCCTATGGTGCTTGGGGAGAAAAGAAGAATTACGGCAAGGTCTACGAAGGCCTGATCCGCTCCACGATCGTGGTCGATGAAGAGGGCAAGGTTGCGCTCGCGCAGTACAACGTGCGTGCCACCGGACATGTGGCAAAGCTGCGCCGTGACTTGGGGATTGATCCGAAGTAACCGCTGCCCTTGACTGATTTCATATCAGGCCCAAGTTCCGCTACACTAAATGAGGTCGCCTTCAGGGAAACGGTGTTTCCGGTGTAGCGCTAGCGAGTATGGCGGAATTGGTAGACGCGCTGGATTTAGGTTCCAGTGTCTTCGGACGTGAGAGTTCAAGTCTCTCTACTCGCACCAACAAAACCCTGCGGTCTGATTCCATCGGCCGCAGGGTTTTCTGCATGCATCCATCACGCACGGCGTAAGATCCAGTTAGGCACGCGACCGAGATCCGATCAGGAGAGGCACCATGTCCGCCAAAGACCTGCCCACCATGTACGGGCTAGCTGAATCCGATCCTGGCCAGAAGCTGATCAAGCGGGCTGGCGTCGTGGATGCGGATCTGCAGCAAATCGACCGGATCATGGCTGAAATGGGCCGGATGCGCCAGATCGAGCGCAGGATCATGCGCAGCTCGCAGCAGTACATGAAACTGAACGAAACCGACATGCGCGCCATCCGCAAGATGATCTCCGCCAAGCATGCCGGGCAATCGGTCACTCCTGGCGCCCTGAGCCAGTATTTGGGAATTTCCAGTGCGTCGGTCACCAAGATGATTGACCGGTTGGAGGCCCATGGCCATGTGCGGCGCACCAAGCATCCAACCGACCGTCGCTCGCAGTGCGTGGAAGTGACCGAGGAAACCCATCTGGCCGCCCGCGAGCAGGTCGGCCGGCATCATGCCAAGCGATTCGAAGTCGCCAAATCGCTGAGCCCCGAAGAACGGGAAGTGGTGATCCGGTTCCTTGCCAGCACCTCTGATGCCATGGAAAGCAGCCTCGACGAAGCGGGCCCCGGCGAAACCGAATAGCCCCGGAGCAGCAGGAGCTGCTCAGCCCTCCTCCTGCTTTTCCGCGGCGCGCACGATGTTCTTGATGGTGGCCGGGAAAATGGCGCCATGGAACGGGAATACTGCCCACCAATAGCAGCGTCCTGCCAGGCCGCGCGGGAAGAACACCGCACGCTGGATCAGTTCCGTTCGCCCGTCGCTGTCCTTCCCGATGCGGTAATCCAGCCAGGCCCGCCCCGGGGCGCGCATCTCCGCGCGCAGGCGCAGCAGGCTGTTCTCCTCCAGGGCTTCCACGCGCCACCAATCCAGCACATCTCCCAGCGCCAAGGTGCTGTGCGAGCGCCTGCCACGCCGTGAGCCTACGCCTCCCGCCAGCTTGTCCATCAGGCCGCGCAGCTTCCACAGGGCGGGGAAGGCGAAATAGTGCGAATCCCCGCCAAGCCGTTGCAGCACGCTGAACAGCTGCGCCTCGGTGGCGCTGGTGCTGATCCGGCGGATGTCCGTGTAGGCCTTGCGCCCTGCCCAGTCCGGGTCTGAAGGCAGCGGTTCGGCCGGGGCGGCGATCGGCTGGGCGGTAGCCCAGCTGGTTTGCACCGCGTCAGCATCCATCTTCTCCAGCGCCAGCTGCACCGCCCGCGGATAGTCGCACAGCCCTTCGGCTGGCGGGGCAATCAGCGCATCGATCTCCCGCGAGCCCATCACGCAATCATGCTGCAGCGACTGCACCAGCGCCGATGCCAGGGTGTGCGGCAACGGCGTCACCAGATTCACCCAGTGCGAGGCCAGCCGCGGGGTCAGCAGCGGCAGCGGCCAGATGCTCGGCTCGCGCAGGCCGGCCACCCGGGCATAGATCTTCATCAGCTGGGCGTAGCTGTAGGTGCTTGGCCCGCCGATGTCATAGGTGCCCTGCGCGGGTTCCGCCAGCTCGGCGCAGGCCGCAAGGTAGTGCAGGGTGTCGCGGATGGCGATGGGCTGCACCTGGTTCAGCACCCATCGCGGTGCCGGCATTACCGGCAGCACATCGCTCAGGTGCCTGACCATTTCGAAACTGGCCGAGCCCGAGCCGATCACCAGGCCTGCCTGGAGCACCAGCGTGCTGGCGGCCTCCGACAGGATTTCTCCCACGGCCACCCGTGATGCCAGATGCTCGCTGAGTTCGCCGGCGGGATGCAGGCCCGAGAGGTAGACCAGCTGGCCGACCGATTGCTCCCGCGCGGCCTGCGCCACTACCTGTGCGCAGGCTTTCTCCTGGGCCGCGAAATCTCGGGTTCCCGACATCGAGTGCACCAGGTAGTAGAGCAGGTCCACGTCCTTGCAGAGCCTGGCCACGGCGTCCCGGTCCTGCAGGTCGCCCTCGACGACTTCCACCTGGCTGCGCCAGGGTATATCGCGCAGGCGCTGAGCATCACGGGTGAACACCCTGACCTGGTGCCCATTGCTCAACAGCAGCGGCACCAGCCGTCCGCCAATATATCCGCTGGCTCCGGTTACCGCGATCAAGCTCATGGCGCCGTCACCCCGCGCTGGCGCCAGGCGATGGCCAGCGAGCCGAGAAGCAGCAATGCAGCGCAGCCCAAGCCGGCGTAGCCCACCAGCTCGGACTGGTTGCTGCCGGCCAGCCGGCTCGCGCCGATCCAGGCAAGGCCCCAGGCGATGGCCACCGCGGTGAAAATCCTGCCCGAGTAGGCGGTGATGCCCAGACCGATGCCCGCTGCCGCCACCAGCAGCACCACAGCCAATCCCGGCGTCCAGGAAGCGCCTTCGCCGACGCCCAGCGAGAGCAGCCACGCTGCGGTGTTGGCAATGCTGGCCACGCAGACCCAGCCCAGGTAGATGCCGAAGGTCAGCCACATGATCCAGTATTCGGTGCGCGAGCCAGGGGTGCCGGCCATCATGAGGGACAGCATCCAGGCCAAGCAGGCAACCAGGGCGAAGATCACCGCGACGCTTACTCCCAGCCAGCCAAGCTGCACGACGGCAATCCAGGCGGCGTTCAGCAGAGCCGAAAGCAGCGCGGGCATCCGCAACCTAGCTGCCCAGGCCGAGCGGCGCCCGGCGGGCGTGAGCTGGAAAATACCGTAGACGGCCAGCCCTGCATAGATCACGCTCCAGATGGAGAACGCCGGGCCGGCCGGTGCCAGCAAAGTCGCATCTGCGCTGAGATAGCCGCCGGCTGCCTGCTGGATCGGGGTCCCGCCCAGGGCGCCGCTGCCGATGAACGAGACGGCGATGGCCAGAACCAGTCCCAGCGCCGTGATCACCGGCAGCGTCCACGATGCCGTGGCCGTTCGGGCCGGCAGGGGGAAATCGGGGGAATTGGCTGGACTGCTCATCGTGCGCTCCTGAAAGGTCGATGGAAAGTTTTTCCCGTGTCGGGTCGACAAAACGAGATAGTTAAACCATGATGTATCTAGATAAGCTAAATATCAATAAGCCGAGAGAAGTGATCATGGAATGTCCAGCAGTGCTGACGACCTCGGAACTCTTCCGGGAGCTGTTGCGGCTGACGCGCTCCTACGCCCTGTGCGAGGCACGCTTGCGGCATCGGCTTGGCCTGAACGATACAGACCTGCGCGCGGTGAACCTGCTGCGTTCCATGCAAACTCCCAGCTCCGGGCAACTGGCCCGCGAACTCGGGGTCTCATCGGCAGGAATCACCTCGGTCCTGGATCGGCTGGAGGCCCGCGGAGTGGTGGAAAGACGGCATCACGCCTCGGATCGCCGGCGCACCTTGGTGGTCCCGGGACCCAATTTCCCTGTGTCCACCGGACCGGGACAGGTACTGCTTCGGCATCTGCACACCTTCAGTGCGCAACTCGACGAGCCGGATCGCGTCCGGCTGCGCGCCGAGCTGGAAGCGTCCCGGCGCGAACTGGACCAGCGGGAGACCGGGAGCAGTGAAGAACACCAAGCAACCACACCACAACCTGGGAGCAGGGAATCATGAGAACGCACACCACCACGCACCAGTCCCTGCCGGCCCCAACAGCGCCAGCGCACACTGCGCTATCGCAAACCCCACCGGCCGCGCGCGGGCTCATCGATGACGCCACCCGGCAGGCCATCAGCGACCGGCTGGAACTTCTGGCCATGCAGGCCCAGCGGCGCAGCGCCGCCTACTCGGAGCAGACCGCGCTGCTCTGGTCCCGAATCGGCGCACGCCTGGGAACCGGCAAGCTCATGCGGCCAGGGATGGTGATGCTCGGCTACCGGGCCTTCGGCGGACGCAACGAAGCCCGCGCCATCGACCTGGGCTGCGCCTTCGAGCTGCTGCACGCGGCCCTGTTGATCCACGACGACGTGGTGGACCGCGACTTCGTGCGCCGCGGAGAGCCGACCATCTCGGCGGTCTACCGCGACCACGCACTGGCCAACGGCCGGAATCCTGCCGATGCCGAGCATGCGGGCAATTCGGTGGGCATCATCGCCGGGGACCTGCTGATCAGCGAGGCGATCAAGCTCGCCGCCCGCGCCGCGGCCGGCAGCGATGCCGAAGCCGGCGTGGAACAAGCCTTCTTCCAAGCCATCGAGCAGGCAGGAGCCGGGGAACTCGAAGACCTGCTCTACTCGCTGGGCCCGGCACCTGCCACCACCAGCCAGGTGCTGCGCATGGAGCAGATGAAAACCGCCGCCTACTCCTTCCAGCTGCCGCTGCAGGCAGGAGCCCTGCTGGCCGGAGCGCACCCCGCGCAGGCCGAAGCCCTCGGCACGGTGGGCTGCCAGCTCGGCGTGGCCTACCAGATCATCGATGACGTGCTCGGCACCTTCGGTGATCCGGCGCGCACCGGCAAGCCGGTGGAATCTGATCTGCGCGAATTCAAGAGCACCATCCTGCTGGCCCTGGCCAGCGAGCAACCAGAATTCTCCGCACTGCTCACCGGATTCCGCGAGGGAACGGTGGATGCCGGCAGGATCCGCCAGGAGCTGGCGGCGCAGGGAGCCGAACGCTTCGCCCGCCAGCTGGCTGCGCAGCTGTGCTCGCGGGCCACCGGCTCCGCCGCCTTCCTGGACTTGCCCGAAGAAGCCCGCACGCTGCTGCTCGAATGCACCAGCCTGATCCTGGATCGAAGCAGCTGAACACCATGAAACGCGATACTTCCCTGAAGCCCGCTGCCGGCACCGCCGCCCTGGAGCACTACTCGCGCGCCGCCCAGCGCAGCGCACGGGTGGTGCTGGGCGAATACTCCACCTCGTTCTCGCTGGCCTGCAGGATGCTGGATGCCGGCAGTGCCCGGCACATTGCCAATATCTATGCGCTGGTGCGCCTGGCCGATGAGATCGTGGACGGGGTGGCCTGCCAGGCCGGCCTGGATAACCAGGCCATCGGAGGCTGCCTCGACGAGCTGGAAGCCGAAACCCTGCGCGCGATGGACCGCGGCTACAGCACCAACATGGTGGTCCATGCCTTCGCTATCTCCGCCCGGGCCACCGGCATCAACGCCGAGCTCACCGGCCCGTTCTTCGCATCCATGCGCGCGGACCTCTCCACCGGGCAGCACGACGCGCGCAGCCTAGAGGACTACATCTACGGCTCGGCCGAAGTCATCGGGCTGATGTGCCTGCAGGTCTTCGGTGCGATGCCCGGCGCACCTGAACTGGACCGGGCCGAGGAGCAGCAGGCCCGCCAGGCTGCCCGCAGCCTGGGCGCGGCCTTCCAGAAGGTCAACTTCCTGCGCGATCTGGCCGAAGACAGCCAGGACTTGGGACGCAGCTACTTTCCCGGGATCAACCCGGCCCGCTTCGACGAGCAGGCCAAGGCGCTGCTGGTGGAGCAGATCGAGCAGGACCTGGCCCAAGCCCGCGCCGGGATTCCGTATCTGGCCCCGTCAGCGGCCCGGGCGGTGCGCCTGGCCCATGACCTGTTCCGCGAACTGAATTCCCAGCTGGGCAAGGCCGACGCCGCCGACCTGCTGCGCACCCGCATCTCGGTCTCCACCCCGCGCAAGGCGCTGATCGCCGCCCGCGTGCTGCTGGGAACCAGCCGCAGCGCGCACCGCAAGCAACTCATGGAAAGAGCACGCAGATGAAGAACGAAAACCCGGATGTCGTCGTCATCGGGGCAGGCTTCTCCGGCCTGGCCAGCGCCGGGCTGCTGGCCGCCCGGGGCTGCAAGGTCACCGTCATCGAGCAGCAGCCGCATCCCGGCGGACGCTCAGGGCGCCTGGAACGCGAAGGATTCCGCTTCGACACCGGGCCCTCCTGGTACCTGATGCCCGAGGTCTTCGAGCACTGGTTCCGGCTCATGGGCACCAGCACCAGCGAACAGCTTCAGCTGCGCGAGCTGGATCCCGGCTACCGCGTCTTCTTCCAGCACCGCGACGCACCCGTGGACGTGGGCACCGGCGCCGCGGCCAGCGCCCTGTTCGAAGCCCTGGAACCGGGCAGCGCTCCAGCCCTGGCACGCTACCTGCGCACCGCGAAGGAAGGCTACGAACTGGCCCTGGAGCATTTCCTCTACGATGATTTCAGCTCGCTGACCGGGCTGCTGCACCCGAAGATCCTGCGCCGCGCCCCGCAGCTGGCCAAGCTGCTGGCCACCAGCCTGGCAGGCCATGCCGCCCGGCGTTTTGCCAGCACCGAGATCCGCCAGCTGCTCGGCTACCCGGCGGTGTTCCTGGGCTCCAGCCCGAACCGCACGCCGGCGCTCTACCAGCTGATGAGCCACCTGGATCTGGCCGATGGGGTCAAATACCCGATGGGTGGCTTCGCCGCCGTGGCCGATGCCATGGCCGCGCTGGCCCGCAAGCACGGCGCATCCATCCACCTCTCGGCCACCGCAACGGCCATCGAAACCAGCCCGGGAAAGCACCCGCGGGTCACCGCGGTGCGCTGGATCGATGAGCACGGCAAGGCGCAGCGCACCGAGGCCGCGCATGTCATCGGAGCCGCGGACGTGCGCCACCTGGACGGCGAGCTGCTGCCCGAAGAACTGCAGACCCATACAGCCAAGAGCTTCCAGCGCAAGGACCCCGGCCCCAGCGCGGTGCTGCTCTGCCTGGGGGTCAAAGGCAAGCTGCCCCAGCTGGAACACCACAACCTGCTGTTCACCACCGACTGGGACGAGAACTTCTCGCGCATCCGCAATGGGCAGGCGCTGCAGGAAGAAACCAGCATCTATGTCTGCAAGCCCAGCGCCACCGACCCGGACGTGGCACCGGAGGGCTGCGAGAACCTGTTCATCCTGGTCCCTGCCCCAGCCGTTCCCGGATGGGGGATGGGCGCCGCCGATGGCGCAGGAGCCGCCATGGTCGAGGCGGTGGCCGACGCTGCCATCGACCAGCTGGCCTCCTGGGCCGGCATCGAGGATTTGCGGTCGCGGATCGTGGTGCGCCAGAGCATCGGCCCGGGGGACTTCGCCGCCCAGTACGGCGCTTTCAAGGGCGGTGCGCTGGGCTTGGCCCATACCCTGGGGCAAAGCGCCATGCTGCGTCCGGGCAACCGCAGCGCCACCGTGCGCGGGCTGCACTATGCCGGCAGCACCGTGCGCCCCGGAATCGGGGTGCCGATGTGCCTGATCAGCGGCGAGCTGGCAGCCAAGGCGGTGCTCGGTGTCTCCGGTGCCGGGCCGATGGCCGAAAGCGGTGCTGCAACGCTGGCGCAGGAGGCCGGAGCATGATCTATTTGGGCATCCTGTTGTTTCTGCTTGCCTGCATGGTGCTGCTGGATGCCAAGGGGAAGCTATTTCTCTTCCGCCACCCCGTGCGCGGGATCCTGGCTCTTGCGCTGGGCACCGGTTTCTTCGTGCTCTGGGATGTGCTGGCCATCAGGCAGGGCATCTTCCTGCACAAGGAATCGCAGCTCATGACCGGGATCATGGTGGGCGAGCAGTTCCCGCTGGAAGAAGTCTTCTTCCTCGTCTTCCTGTGCTACTGCGCGGTGATCGCCTTCGCCGGCCTGCCGATGCTGGTGCGCGGGCTGCGAGGTGAGCGGCATGTTCCTTGAATTGAGCTTCTGCTTCCTTGCCGCGGCCATGGCCATCTTCGCCGCCGGGCTGGCCGCCAGCAAGCAGCGCCTGCGGACGGTGATCAAGCCGCTGGGCGCCGCATTGGCCGTGATGCTGGTGCTCACCGCGATTTTCGACAACCTGATGATCTACGCCGGGCTATTCGGCTACGGCAGCGGCACGCTGTCCGGGGTGCATATCGGCCTGGCCCCGATCGAGGACTTCTTCTATGCCGCTTGCGCGGTCTTCCTTCTCCCCGGACTGTGGTGGCTGCTCGGCGCAGGCGGAAAGGATGCTTCATGATCCGCGGAATCGTTGCCAGCTCTCGGCCCATTTCCTGGGTGAATACCGCCTACCCGTTTGCCGCCGCCTTTCTGCTGGCCGGCGGGGGAGTTGATTGGCGCTTGGCCGTGGGCGCGGTGTTCTTCTTGTTTCCCTACAATCTGCTGATGTACGGCATCAACGACGTCTTCGACTACGAATCGGATCTGCGCAATCCGCGCAAGGGCGGAATCGAGGGGGCGCTGCTGTCCCGGCAGAGCCACAAGGCGCTGCTCGTCGCCTGCGTTGCGTGCGCCGTTCCGTTCCTCGTGGTGCTCGCAGCGGCGGGAAGCATGGTGGCCAACCTCGTGCTGGCCGTGTCCATCTTCGCCGTGCTGGCCTATTCCGCACCGCGGCTGCGCTTCAAGGAACGGCCCGGGCTGGACTCGCTGACCAGCGCGGTGCATTTCGTCTCGCCAGCGGTCTACGGCTGGGTGCTCGCTGGTGCCAGCGTGCAGCCCGGGCAGTGGCTGGTCTTTGGCGCGTTCCTGCTGTGGGGGATGGCCAGCCACGCCCTCGGAGCAATCCAGGACATCATTCCCGATCGCCAGGGCGGCCTGTCTTCGATTGCCACCGCCTTGTCCGCCCGCACCACCATCTGGCTGGTCCTTGCCGGCTATGTGCTGGCCGGAGTGCTGGTGGTCGCCGGGGTGCAGGGGATCGGCCGCTGGGCGTCGCTGCTGGCCCTGCCCTATGTGCTCAACGTCCTACCGCATCTTGGGGTCAGCGACGCGAGCTCGGGTACGGTTAATCGAGGATGGAAGAGATTCTTGTGGATCAACTACCTGTGCGGTTTCCTGCTGACCATGCTCCTGATCTTTTCGGCACTTTTCACCTAACTAGACCCGGATGGGGAATCAAGGATTTCAATGGATGTCATTTTGCTTTCGGAGGATGGCCAGCCAATCGGCGTGCGACCGAAAGAACTGGTCCACACCACGGATACGGTGCTGCACCAGGCATTCTCGTGCCATGTGCGCAATGCCGCCGGCCAGGTGCTGGTGACCCGCCGCGCACTGTCCAAGGTGACCTGGCCAGGGGTGTGGACCAATTCCTTCTGCGGGCATCCGCAGCCCGGTGAAAGCTTCGAGGAAGCGATTGCCCGCCATGCGGCTCATGAGCTCGGCTTCAAGGTCAGTAGCATCGAAGCGGCGCTGCCGGATTTCCGCTATCGCGCCGTGGATGCCTCGGGCATTGTGGAGAATGAAATCTGCCCGGTCTTCACCGCCGTGATTGACAGCGAGATCACCGCGAACCCGGATGAAGTCATGGACTACTGCTGGGTGGATCCGGCGCAGCTGGGCGTTGCCCTGCGCGCAACCCCGTGGGCCTTCAGCCCGTGGCTGGTGATGCAGGCCGAGGAGCTTTCCCTGTACCAGGCCGCGCAAGGCTGACCCCGAGCGCGGCGCCGGCATGAACACCGGTTCGGTAATGGCCTGTGGAGATGTCCTAGCCATGGGCTAGGCTCAATTGCATGGTGCTTCAAGTAATTGCTGCCGGTATCAAGCGGCGCTCAAAGGCCAGGCATGCCTTGGGCAAAACCGGCGTCGTAGCTGCCGGACTGGTGCTGGCAACGTGCCTGGCCGGCTGCACGCCGCTGCAGTTCGAAGCATCCGACCGCATCCCGGGTGCAAACGCGACGATCGCGGCGCTGCCGAAGTATGCCGATAACCTGGAGGAAGTCGAGGGCCGGCAGGAATGGGCTGATCAGAAAATCTTCCAGTACCTCAACGGCCAGGGCGCTGCGGGATTCCATTCATTCGCCAAGGATTCCATCCAATACGCCACCGTCGGCTGGCTTTCTCCGGTCCAGGGCGTGCTCGCCATCGTCGTGGAGGGCAGCGACTGGATCGCCGATGGCAGTGCCGTCCGCTATGCCGAACTGGTCATCACATCCGTCGGCTACGAATCCAGCGAATTGGACCGGGTCGAGATTATCACCGTAGAAGGTGAGTTTCTCGCTTCCGACTACCGCGGGAATCACCCCGGGGCGCTGTGAACGAAAGGCCACCTCGCCGCAGGGCTCGCGTTGGAGCTGGCAGGCGAGATGGCCTTCTCGTTTTGGGATGCTGTTGCTGCTTATACGAAGTTCTCGGTGCCTTCGATGGTGTTCATGAAGTGATCCATGAAATCGGCGAAGTCTTCGGCATCCGATTTCTGGTCGAGCGTGGCACCAATGCTGATCGCGTCATCCACATGCAAGTCGATGCTCGGTGCTTCAGGAACGCTGAAGCGGAACACGCGACCGGTAGAGATCGCGATCTCGTAGCCGCCATCGCTCAGCTCGGCCAGCTGGTTCACGTTCGTGTTGTTGATGTTGATGGCATCTTCGGAGGCTTCCAAGCTGCTTGCATTGACTGGCGCAATAATCAGCTCCGCCGGCTGGCGTCGATATCCGATGACCTTGAGCCCCCCGGAGCCGGCGATGCCGGTGCCCGCCACGAGATTGTAGCTGGCGAAATTGGGGATCTGCGAGTCAAAAGCCTCGTGGAGGCGGTCCTTGACCTGCTGGGTCGGATTTTCGTCTGGGCGCTTGTCCATACCCCTTACTCTACCGATAAGTTTGGACAATTTGATCAGACGCAACACTTATCGAAATATGTCATCGACACGTCATGGGTTATCTGATTGGTCATATTGACTTCTAGAATGGGATTAATGAGCCAAGATGCTAATTGAGTCAAGACGCCATGCGCACGTGTGGCCACTGGCCCAATTCATGCCATTCTTGGCTTAAAGCTGCAAGCGAAACCATCTGCAAGGCGGGCGGTTTCCTTGGGGCAGGGCTGCGAGCTGGATTAATCGCATCCCTGGCAGCTGGTGCTTGTCTTTAGCTAACCCCGCTTCGACAGGCGCTTTCAGTGCCCGGGAAGCGAAATGGCCAAAGTCTGAACGTGAGACGCGTCCAATCTTTGGACATTCATCTCATATAATGAGATAAACAGGGTGTCTAGTTGCTCTTTGCCGTGAGGTGGAGAAAACTAGAGGCATGCAAATAAACACCGATGTACTACTAGTTATCAGGCGCGGAGCCTGAGGCGCTGTCCAACACCACGGACGGTACACCGGTAACGCGCAAGCCCCCTTTCGTCATCAGTGACGGCCGCGGGGCGTTTTTTATGCGTAAACGAAGAGATAGAAATGGAAAGGATCCCGATGAGCAACTCAACACCCGCCAATCCGGCGTCGGTTGCGAAGTCAGTCAATCGAACCAAGGATGCCGCCGCCGCTGTCTCTTCCGTCGTGGAAGCTTCGAACCCGGTCCAGGGTCCGAATAATATCGTTGCTCCCACGCAGATGACGGGCTCACAAGCCATCGTCCGCTCGCTGGAAGAAATGGGCGTCAAAGACGTCTTCGGATTACCAGGTGGGGCCATCCTTCCCACTTATGATCCACTGATGGATTCGACCAAGATTAACCACGTCTTGGTCCGCCACGAACAGGGTGCAGGCCATGCCGCACAGGGTTACGCCATGGTGAGCGGGGAAGTGGGCGTCTGCATCGCCACTTCCGGTCCAGGCGCAACCAACCTCGTCACCGCACTGGCCGATGCCAATATGGACTCGGTCCCAATGGTGGCCATAACCGGTCAGGTCAATAGCGCTTTCATTGGCTCTGACGCATTCCAGGAAGCAGACATTGTCGGCATCACGATGCCGATCACCAAGCACGCTTTCCTGGTCACTAACGCAGAGGACATTCCTCGCACGCTGGCCAGCGCGTTCTACCTGGCGCAGACCGGCCGTCCCGGTCCGGTGCTGGTGGATATCACCAAGGATGCGCAGACATCCGAGATGACCTTCTCCTGGCCGCCCAAGGTGGACCTGCCCGGCTACCGCGTGGTCACCCGTGGCCACAACAAGCAGCTGCGCGAAGCCGCCAAGCTCATCGCTTCGGCAACCCGCCCGGTGCTGTACGTTGGTGGCGGCGTGATCAAGGCCAACGCGCACGACCAGCTGAAGGAATTCGCGGAATTCATCAACGCACCGGTGGTCACCACCCTGACCGCCCGCGGCGCTTTCCCGGACTCGCATGAACAGCATGTGGGCATGCCGGGCATGCACGGCGCCGTGTCCGCAGTGACCGCGCTGCAGCAGGCGGATCTGCTGATCACCCTCGGGGCCCGCTTCGATGACCGCGTCACCGGCGTGCTCTCCACCTTCGCGCCGAACGCGAAGGTGATCCACGCCGATATCGATCCCGCGGAAATCTCCAAGAACCGCGTGGCCGATGTGCCGATCGTGGGTTCGCTGGATGAGATCATCCCGCAGCTGCACGAAGCCTGCGCCGCACGCTTCGAGAACGAAGCCCAGCAGGATCTGACCGGCTGGTGGGGACTGCTCAACCGCCTGCGCGAAACCTACCCGATCGGCTACACCGAAACCCATGATGGCCTCTCGGCTCCGCAGAATGTCATCCAGCGGATCGGCGAGCTGACCGGTCCGGAAGGCGTATACGTGGCAGGCGTGGGCCAGCACCAGATGTGGGCTGCGCAGTTTGTGAAGTACGAGCGTCCGCGCTCGTGGCTGAACTCCGCAGGCCTGGGCACCATGGGCTACTCGGTGCCTGCCGCGATGGGCGCCAAGGTGGCGCAGCCGGACCGCGTGGTCTGGGCCATTGACGGCGACGGCTGCTTCCAGATGACCAACCAGGAACTGGCCACCTGCGTGATCAACCAGATCCCGATCAAGGTTGCGGTGATCAACAACTCGTCGCTGGGCATGGTTCGCCAGTGGCAGACCCTGTTCTACGATGGCCGCTACTCCAACACCGATTTGAACACCGGACATGGAACCGCCCGGATTCCCGATTTCGTGAAGCTGGCAGACGCCTACGGCTGCGTGGGCCTGCGCTGCGAACGCGATGAGGATATCGATGCGACCATCCAGAAGGCATTGGAAATCAATGACCGCCCGGTAGTCATCGACTTCGTGGTCTCAGCCGATTCCATGGTGTGGCCAATGGTCCCATCGGGAGTCAGCAACGACCAGATCCAGATTGCCCGCGGCATGACCCCTGAATGGGAAGAGGAGGACTAGAACATGGCAAAGCATACGCTTTCGGTACTGGTTGAAGACGTTCCCGGCGTGCTGACCCGCGTCGCCAGCCTCTTCGCCCGCCGCGCCTTCAACATCCACTCGCTGGCCGTGGGCCCGACGGAAATTGCCGGCATCAGCCGCATGACCGTGGTGGTCGACGCCGAGGGGGATTCCCTGGAGCAGGTCACCAAGCAGCTGAACAAGCTGGTCAACGTCATCAAGATCGTGGAACTGCTGCCCGAAACCTCGGTGCAGCGCGACCACATCATGATCAAGGTGCGCGCCGATGCAACGACCCGTCTGCAGGTCACCCAGGCCGCGGAACTGTTCCGTGCTTCGGTGATCGACGTATCCACCGACTCGCTGGTCGTGGAGGCCACCGGCAACGCCGCGAAGATCGATGCGCTGCTGGCAGTGCTTGAGCCCTTCGGCATCCGCGAGATCGTCCAGGCAGGAACCCTGGCCGTAGGCCGCGGATCCAAGTCAATGAGCGACCGCGCTTTGAAGACGATTTCCGCCTAGGCGCAACGACTTCAAGAGACACGAACTACAAAATTTAGATACTTGGCACCTAGCTTGGAAGTAAGCAACAGTGCCTCAGCAAAGACTTCTTCACCAGAAGCACATATAAGGAGAATTACAGTGGCTGATCTGTATTACGAAGACGACGCAGACCTCTCGATCATCCAGGGCAAGAAGGTAGCCATCATTGGCTACGGCTCCCAGGGCCACGCCCACGCACTGAGCCTGCGCGACTCGGGTGTCGAAATCACCGTTGGCCTGGCCGAGGGCTCGAAGTCCCGCGCTAAGGCTGAGGCCGAAGGCCTGAAGGTCGCCACCGTTGCCGAGGCAGCAGCCTGGGCAGATGTCATCATGATCCTGACCCCGGACCAGGTCCAGGCCCAGGTCTACACCGAGTCGATCGCCGAGCACCTCGAAGAGGGCAACGCCCTGTTCTTCGGCCACGGCTTCAACATCCGCTTCGGCTTCATCCAGCCACCAGCCAACGTTGACGTTGCCCTGGTTGCCCCTAAGGCGCCAGGCCACACCGTGCGCCGCGAATTCGAAGCCGGCCGCGGCATCCCTGACCTGATCGCCGTGGAGCAGAACTTCACCGGCGGCGCCAAGGAACTGGCACTGTCCTACGCAGCAGGCATCGGCGGCACCCGCGCCGGCGTCATCGAGACCACCTTCACCGAAGAGACCGAAACCGACCTGTTCGGCGAGCAGGCTGTGCTCTGCGGCGGCACCTCCCAGCTGGTCCAGTACGGCTTCGAGGTCCTGACCGAAGCTGGCTACAAGCCGGAGATCGCCTACTTCGAGGTGCTCCACGAACTGAAGCTGATCGTCGACCTGATGTGGGAAGGCGGCATCGCCAAGCAGCGCTGGTCGATCTCCGACACCGCTGAGTATGGCGACTACGTCTCCGGCCCACGCGTGATCACCCCAGAGGTGAAGGAAAACATGAAGGCTGTCCTGGCTGACATCCAGTCCGGCGCTTTCGCAAACCGCTTCATGGAAGACCAGAAGGCCGGCGCTCCTGAGTTCAAGGAACTGCGTGCCAAGGGCGAAGCACACCCAATCGAGACCACCGGCCGCGAACTGCGCTCGCTGTTCTCCTGGATCTCGGATGCATCCTCGGATGACTACGTAGATGGTTCTGTAGCCCGCTAATCGCAGGCAATGAGCTGATTTACTAGCCAAGCGCCGCTGGCCTCGACAATTATTAGTTGTCGGGGCCAGCGGTTTTTTGCTGCGTGAAAATCATGAGCTGAATCGCTGGGCTCGCTGACCTCTTAGGACACGTCGAGTTCCTTAGCCGAGAATATCCTGAAGAACCGATCCATGGACAACGCGGACGCTTCCAAAGCCGAACTGGACCAAAAGGCTCCCACAAGAAAATTGACCTCGACTGCTTTGCCAGCACAGCAGTCGAGGCCAATTCCTATTCAGTTATTGATAAATAGTGCCAGCCGGAGCCGGCTCAGATCTTCGATGCCCTGTAGCCGGCCTTGCGCGCATCAGCTGCAGTCTTGAAGCATTCTTCGGGTTTGGTGATGTCGTAGAAGCGCTGGCCCTTGACGTGGTACTTCCATTCCTTCTTGCTGCCCGTCCGGTTTCCCTTCACCGGGTAGCCCGCCGGGCAGTTCTTGGCCTTGCCATTCATCTTCACGGATCGCTTGGCGGCAGCCTTCTTTTTCACCAGCAAGGTCTGCGTCTTCTTCACAGTCGAGGTCTTGCCCTTGAGCTGGTACTTGACCGTGGTGGTGACCTTATACGTGCCTGCTGCGAGCTTAACCGACTTCTTCTTGTTGGCAATGGTCTTCTTGCCCTTGACCACCTTCAGCAACGCCGACTTGATCTTGACGTTCTTGGCCTTGGAATAGCTGGGCTTGATGGTCGCCTTGGCGGATCCCTTGACGGTTTTCGTGCCGATCTTCTTGATGGACACGGCTGGTGCCTTCTTGGCGGCGGCAA
Organism: Glutamicibacter sp. ZJUTW; assembly: GCF_008370855.1. Classification (NCBI taxonomy): domain Bacteria; kingdom Bacillati; phylum Actinomycetota; class Actinomycetes; order Micrococcales; family Micrococcaceae; genus Glutamicibacter; species Glutamicibacter sp. ZJUTW. Next base: position 1,492,813 of record NZ_CP043624.1, read on the forward strand.
CAGAGACTGAAGGTGCGGCAGTTGGCGGCGGCGCCGCCGCGGAAACAGCAACACCAGAGAAAGCAAGCGCGCCGGTGGCAACCACTGCCAGCGCGCGCTGAATCAATTTATTCAATTTCTCCCCATATAGATGCGAGCGATTACAGGACCGGTTTGTCCCATGCTTTGAGTGTAAATGGCTTTGTCGTAACGTGAAGCAGATCGTGGAATTATGTCCTGTTCAAATACGTGTTTCTGATGGTTCTGTTAGCTGGACGCCGTGGAAGCACGAGCGGCCAAGCTCATGGAAAGCAGTCGCCCGGCAGGCCGTGTTCCCACGTGATTCTCTTAGGCTGATTGCTAGACTCGCTGGAAACAACCAAGGGAGTGCGCCGGTGCTGCAGGAAAGCAACTACGATGATTTCGCTACGGACTACGCGGATGAGAACGAATTCAGCCTGCTGAACGGCTACTACGAGCGCCCGGCCACACTGGAGTTGGCAGGAGAGGTCGCAGGCCGGAAGATCCTTGATATCGGGTGCGGTGCTGGGCCCCTGGCTGAACAGCTGATCCTTCGCGGAGCCACCGTCTCGGGCTTCGATACCAGCCAGGCAATGGTGGATCTGGCGCGCCAGCGGCTGGGCGATGACGCAGACCTCCAAGTAGCCACGCTGGGGGAGAAGCTTCCCTACAGCGACAGCAGTTTCGATGACGCCATTGCTTCCCTGGTATTCCACTACTTGCCGGACTGGACCTACGCCTTGGAAGAAGTTCGCCGTGTGCTCAAGCCCGGCGGGCGGCTCATCATGTCGGTGAACCACCCGATTCTCTATCCGTTCAACCACCGCGGCAAGGACTACTTCCAGCTCACCCAGTACACCGATGAAGTAGCCTTCAATGGGAAGCCAGCCCAGCTAACCTACTGGCATCGTCCGCTGCATGAAACCATGGCAGCGCTGATCTCCGCCGGGTTCGCCATCGAGCGGGTATGGGAACCTCCGTACGTGAAGGATGCGCCAGAAGGAGTGATTCCGGAGGCGCTGCGCGAGCGAGACGCGTTCTTGAGCTTCCTATTCTTCTCGCTGCGTTCGACGCGCTAGCAGGTGATGCGCAAACCTGCCACCGCGGACTAGGACCCGGTGTCCCCGCTCTTTCGCGGGCGACCGGCAAGGTACACCCAGATACCCAGGAGCACCAGAACCGACCCGAGCCAGACGCTCCACCAGGGGAAGCCCGGGATCTCGGGAGTGGAGCCGAGAGCATCGAGATCGGCCTGCGGGGTGGGGTGCACGCGTTCGCCGGTGACCAGCATGCGATGCGTGTTGATGCCCAGGGGAGTACAGGTGACCAGGGTGGCCAGATCCTTGCCGAACTGAGGGGCAAGCGCCTTGGTCTCATCCGGTTCCACCGTCTGGGTTTCGACGACCCGGTAAGTCAGCACCTCGTTGAAGACTTCGATGCTGAAGGTCTCGCCGATTTCGACCTGGGGCAGATCGTTGAACAGATTGGCTTCCGGCAGTCCGCGGTGAGCGGTCAGCACCGTATGCCGGGATTGCCCGCCTACAGGCAACGCCGTGCCCTGCAGATGCCCTACGCCTTTAAGCAGGGTTTCCGCATCGGTACCGTGGTAGATCGGCAGGTCGATTTCCACCGACGGTACGCGCAGCCGGCCTATGAGCCCCTCGCTGTTGACGTTCAGCAGGGAGTCGTACTCAGTATCTTCCCGCACCGAGCCGTCGCTGGTGGGGACGTTGCTGCCCGGAGCCAGCAATCCACCGCCAACCAATTCCTCGTTGTACTCCTGTGCCCGCAGAAGCTCCTGGGAGATCCTCGAGCTGTCCTCGTGCGAAACGTCGCTGGAGATCTCCTTGATGATCCTGGATTGGTTGTACTGCGAGAACCAGCTCGCGGTTGGTGGGTACAGCAGCATGAGCGTGCCCGCCAGGAAGACGGCGGCGATCACCAAGGTGGAGACCGGGGCGCGCCAGCGGTCCCTGGGCCTGGGTGGTGGAGCCAGCGTGGAACTGGATGTGGAGCTCATGATTTCTGCCTATGGAGTCGTAGGAAGCAGCAAGTTCAGAATGGAAATGGCGGGAGACCCAAGCAATGCTTAGTTCTCCCGCCATCTACTGGTTGGCTTTGCGCTGCAGCAACCAGTACGCGGGCTTAGCCCTGGGTGCGTGCGCGGCGGCGCTTCACCAGTACCGCACCACCGGCGGCGGCCATCAGGCCAACACCTGCAATGGTGAACAGGACGGTGCCCGAAGCGCCAGTGAGCGGCAGATCAGGACCGGTCGGCTTATGGTTGGTGATCGTTTCGACCAGGATTTGGCCGTTGATGACAACCAATTCATCGGACCATGGGTCAGCTGGGAGCACGTATCCGGCTGGTGCCTTGGTTTCCTTGACCCAGTAGCTCGATTGCATGTCCTGCTCGATGCCCAGGTGCAGTTCCCAGGTGATTTTTCCGTCGACCGTAGTTTTGGCCTCACCTATTGGTGCACTGGTGGCATTGCCGTCGGCATCAGGTTCAGTTCCGTAGAGCTCGAAGACCGCACCGTCCAGCAGGGCTCCGTTCTCGCCTTCAGCCTTCTTTTCCAGCTGCAGGGTGCCCAGATTGGTGTTGGTGGTTTGCTGATCTGGAGTGCCATTGATGTTCACCGCTGCCGTGTTCTCGATGACTCCGCCTTCAGGAATCGAGACGACCTTGGTCTTCAGGATCGCCGTCACCGTGGTTGCACCTGCGTCGTCAAGCTCTTCGAGCCCCAACGGGGTCAACGTGATCACCGATTTGTCATCTGATACCTCGTAATGGACATCCAGATCCAAATCCAAGGTACCGATCGAGACCGATTCCCAGGAGATGAATTCCAGATTGGCCGACAGGTTATCGGTCAGAGTGTAGGACTTGTATGGAAGATCTGATGCAGGCACGTCGGTGACCAGCGTCCAGGTGACCACGTCACCCAGCAGCTTGGCAGTGTCATCCACGGTCTTGTGCTGGTGGATCGTGTTCAGCGTGTTCTTCGGGTACACATGAACGTTGTAGTTCCAGGTGCTGTCAGCATTCGGGTACGGAATGCTCACGTAGAACGGTGCGGCCGCTGCATTGATCAGGTTGTTGCCGGAATCGGTTTCGGTGACCAGATACAGCCCCAATTCCAAACCGGAGAAGGTAGCGACGCCTCCAACGGTTGTCTGCGGCACACCGGTTCCCAGGCTGTAGCCTTCCGGCAATGCTTCGCCGGCGGTTTCAGATGGCAACGCTTCTGCGAGTTCCCAGCCTTCAGCCGTGCTCAGGTCAATGAGATCGCCGTCGAACAGCACGGGCTGCAAGGTAAATTCGACACCGTCCAGGCCCTTCCCGAAGCCTGGATCCGGATCCAGCAGGGTGCCGTTATTGAGCCCTGCAACAGGGTCCGCCGAAGACTTGTGGACAATGATGCTGCCTTTGGTTCCCGGCGTAATATCCGAAACTTCGTCAGCGGATGCGGCAGCTACCCCAAATAGCCCCATCCCAGCAAGAGCCAAGGCGCTTGCTCCGGCAACTAGCTTGCCGAGTCTGCGTTGCGTGAACACGATTACTCCTTCTTGTGCGAGTGATTTTTACGCCTACCCAAGTTCAGCGTGGTTGGTGAAATTGTTGAATCTAGCCGAGATTCCGGCTATGACGGATACGGAAGGTCTGCGCACCCCAAATGCCCAGCCCCAGTACCAGGATTCCGCCGCCAATCAGATATATCTGATCTCGGCCGATGCCTCCGGTGAGTGGAAGCGCGGGACCGTCCTGCTGCTCATTGGTGATGGCAGGCAGCTCGATATCCAGCGTGTCCCCGGTGACGTCAAACTCGTGGATCGTCTCGTCCTTGATGTAGCCCGGAGGAGCCGTAGTTTCTTGGAGCGTATAGTTCCCCCATTTCAGGTTTGCCAAGGCGAACTTCCCCTTGGCTGGATCCATGTCCGGACCGATGCACCCCTCGGCCATGCAGTCGGTGACCAAGATGGTTTCCGATGCATCTCCCAGCGGACCGGTCAGGGTCCATTCGGCGCCTGCAAGCAGGTCGCCGTCAACGGTGGTCTTGCTCCAGCTGACCGCCCCGGGAAGGGCCGTGTTCACGATGGTGCAGGTGGCTTCTTGGCCAAGTTCCAGCGTGATGCTCGCGCCCTCTCCACTTCCGGTGCCGACGCAGCTCCAGGTGCCTGGTTCATAGCCTGCAGCGGTGCCTTCCTCGGTCAACTGGTAGGTTCCCACGCCGACCAAAGCGTTGGTGATGGAGGTATCCCCGGTCTTGCCTTCAATGCTCCCGGCGGTGCCGGCAGCCTTCAGCGTCCAGTCGCCGGTGGTCGACGTTCCGTTGAAGTCCTCGTTGTCCAGCACCTTGACTAGGGTCAAGTGCTGCTTGCAGTCCACCGTGTTCACAATCGCTACCACATTGGGCGAAGGTGTTTCGGTCATGGTGTGCGTAGCGGATTCGCCTTCGATGCCGTCGATCGTTGAACTGGTGACCGTGCATAGTTCCGGAAGCGCGTCGGAGAGGGTTTCCTCAATGGCTACTTCGCGGCCGATCAGGTGTCCGGTGCTAATTGCCCCGAATTCTGCGGTTTGCCCACCGATGCTCAAATCTGCGTCGCCGACCGGTTGATCTCCATGGGCGTATTCGGTGCCATTGACCACCCAGGTTTTGGTGACTATCAGGTCAATTTCCTGGGTATTGGTGAGCACGCAAGTGGCCTTGCTCCCGGCCGCAATGGTGATGGTGTTGTCTTCCCTAACAACCGCACCCTCGCAGGACAAGTCCGTCAGCTGGTAGTTTTCCGGTCCGGATTCGGAGATGGCGTATTGGCCGGGAGCTACCGGTACGTTGGTTACGCTTTCGCTGCCCGTTATTCCGGACAGGTCCGATGAGCTGCCGTCAGCTGCCAGCGTCCATTCCGTGGCCGCCGCCGCACCTATAACTTCCTTTTCCAAGGTCAGGGTGGTGCAAGTGACGGTGTTGGTGACCGTGTAGGTGTTCAGCCCCGGTTGCAATACCTGTGCTCCGAGATCCCCAGAGGAAACATTGGTGCAACCGGCGGGCAGCGCCGGGACAGATTCTGCGATGGTGATCTGATCATTGGCCTCGTAATCGGCTCCATTGCTGCGCTTGGCGTAAGCGGTGCCGAACTGCGGGGAGTTCTGGCCGGTCAGTTCCAGAGCGGCAGTGTAATCATCGGGCTGCTGGCCGTTCTCGAATTCTTCACCGTCAATAACCCAGTTCTTTTCGACAACCACGCTGGAGCAGGTGCTGGGCACAGCAAGGGGAATTGGAGTGATCCAGTCGCCCAAGCTGTTAGTTTCCGTTGTGGAACGAGAGGAACGCAGATTCAGCGTGCCGTAATTGCCGGTACAGGTCGCTTCTCCAAACAGGGCAGTCAGGTCTATGCCGATTTCTGCGAAGCCGCGTGCCGGGATCGTGGTGGTTTCATCGAAGCCGGAAATGGGCTGCGTATTCGTTGCCCCGACAAAGCCGTTGAGGTTTTGCTGCTGCTGCACCCATTTTTCCGTACTGGCATCCCACAAATAGGCACCGGAAAGGTAGAGCGGGCCGTTGCCATTTTGCTGGATGCTTAATCGAAGGTCTCCATTGGTGCGCACCGGAATAGGAGAGCCCGATGGGGCGTTATTCTCGACATTGAGCTCGACGATGTAACGGATGGTACCGTTGGTATTTTCTGCTTCCCCTCGTTCAAAACCCAAGAATGCGTAGACATGACCGCTACTTGTCGTCGAGTAGGCGTAGTTGCGTCCAATGTCTGCCTGGCCCGATGCACTGCCGTCACCAGCTATTTGTTTAGCCGACCAAGGCCAGTTGCTTTCACTGGCACCGCTGGTGAACTGTGTGCTGTCGTCGAAACCATCATTGCCCGAAGGCGCCGACAGGACGGTCGTCCAATCGGCGAGATTCGCGTTATTGGCACATAGGTTGCCATCAAGCTCAAATCCCCCAAGAACCTGAGTTGATGCCTGGACGACGTTGCAAACGCCCCCTATGGCCATCGGTGCGAGCAGTTTGTTTTCAGTATTGCTGGGCGACGATGTCGGTGTCGGAGAGGACGATTCCGATGACTTCTTCGCAGCCTCGGTTGGAGAGGATTCGGCTGTGGCAGATGCTTTCAGGGTTGCCGGTGCGCTTTTCGAGGACGGCGCGCTGGAAGCTTCCTCGGTAGTGGTCTCCTCATCGACAGTCGGCTCCTCAGTTGGCAGCGTTCGAGCAACCGGTGCCTCCGATTCCTTTTTCGGCACGGAAGTTGGCGTCTGCGTCACCGCCAGTTGCTTTTCAACGGGTGGCTTTGAAGATTTCACCTTTGGAACAGTAGGTTCGAGAGAAGACGCAGCCGTTGAAGATTCAGCCGGTGATGGTGCCGGGCTAGTTGGAGACTCAGAAGCAAGTACAATTTTCGAATCGAATTCGGCAGCCGAGGGGGCCAGCCTTTCATCTACTGGCGATTCGCCCGACGAAGTGGCGGAAGCTGGAACTAATGTTCCGGCGAACGCCAAGGCGAAGACGATTCCAGCGCTGATTGCCACGCTGGAAATGGCACCTTGCGACGTGCCATGTTTTCCTGCTCCCCAGAGCAAGGAGTATTTACCGGAACGACCGTTGTTCCGTCGTGCAACTCTGTCCCCAACAGGTTTGCCAAACACAAGAATTCCCCAATATCCGAGGACATCGGGGATGCTAGACCTGAAGAACGCAGACTGGTGCGTTGAATCTGGTGCTCGTTTCCCAAAACGAGTGCCAAAATTTCAGCCACTTGATCCCCACGATCAACTGGCTTTCCCCAAGTTTTGCCGGACCCCCAACATCCGGGCGAGTGATATGGCGATAGCGTATCGGATGAAATTCAATTTCGTCAACAACGAAAATTAATAATTGGATGCGGAAGCTCAAGAGGATGGCAGTCAAGGTTGCGAATGCGCGGTTTCTCTTGGAAGAGGAAAATTTTGGGCATTCAAAAAGTTCTAAGAATTAGCTTAAACGAGGACTTAACGAAGAGCAGAACAGCGCGACTGCTGGAACTACTTAAGACGACTTTGCCCGAGCATTTTCGGGTGAGAGCGAGCCGACCATACTGAATGTCGTATACGGCCGTCCAGCAAAACCCTAAATGGCCATCGACGCCTCCGGATCGCAGATCCGCGATCTCTGTTACGAGCCACACGATGATCGGCTCGGCTCGTTCACGGCTCGGGGAGGGTACAGGCGTGGCTTGATTCCCCGGCCAAGATAGTTTCATTCATGCCGACGAATCTACCGAGGAAGCTACCGGCCGCGGCGAACTAGAGTCGCGTCGCTACCGACGCCGGCTGATGGGGACGTGCTGCAGCACGTATTCGGCAATGGCCATGGCCGAGGTTGCCACAGGGGAGCGAGCATTGCGCAACAGCGTCACCGGCCCGACGCGGTCCACGGCGAAATCATCGAGCAGCGAGCCATCCTTGTCCCAGGCCTGGGCCCGGACCCCGGCCCTGCCCTTTGCCACGAGATCAGCGGACGACAATTCGGGAAGAATAGGACTGCGCCTGCTTGAGGTACAGCGGCTTGGCCAGCGAGGCGCCGATTTCAGCGAGTCCCATTTTCCAGTACTTCTTCACCAGGCTCGGCGCACCGGGCCAGCGCAGCGACTCGACGGTGTCTTTCACCGAGATGGATCTCCAGCTGTATCCTTCGCGCGACAGTGCCGGGACAGCGTTCGGGCCCACGTGCACATCTCCGTTCACGCCACGGGTGAAATGCACGCCGAGGAAGGGGAATCGCGGGTCGGGTACCGGGTAGATCATGCCGTTGACCATGGGAGCGGAATCCTGGCTCATCACCCAGTACTCTCCGCGGAAGGGAAGGATCTTGGGGGACGGGCTGGCACCGACCATCCGTGCGATGACATCGGACTGCAGCCCGGCGCACACGATGAGCTGGTCGAATCGATGCGTGGTGTCGCTGGTGGAGACCAGGCAGGTATCGCCGAGGTTCTGGATGGCCGTCACCTCGGTGCTGCAGAGGATCTGGCCACCGGCCTGAATCACGTCTTCGGCCATGCGGCGGGTGATGGCCGAGTAATCAACCGAGGCGGTGCGCGGGGAATGCAGTGCTGCGATTCCGGCGGCATGCGGTTCGACTTCTTTCAGTTCGTCGCGTTCCAGGCGAGCCAGGGAAGGAACCCGGTTCTTGATAGCCCGTTGCTCGATGTCCGCCAGTCGCCCCAGCTGGGAATCGTCCAGGGCTACGACGAGTTTTCCCAGCTCCTGGTAGGGAAGGTCGTGCTGCTGGCAGTACTCCCGGGTCATTGCCATGCCCCGGGCGCAGAGCTGCGCCTTGAGCGAGCCGGGCTGGTAGTACAACCCGGCATGGACCACGCCGGAGTTGCGTCCGGTCTGGTGGCTGGCCAGGGTTGCTTCCTTTTCCAACACCGTGACGTGATGGCCCGCGGTGGTGGACAGGACGCGGGCTATGGCAATGCCGAGGATCCCGCCGCCAATGATCCCGATACGTGTTTCCATGGCTCCCCAAGAAGTAAGTCCGCAACTCCTGGTGTAGCGGAGGATTCAGATGCTCACTGATGGTATCCGGGGTGCATTACCGCGTCCATAAGTGCCTGTACTCGATTTGGCAGGAAGTGGGCAACAGCATGAGTATCGTTTGAACGCTGAACGGATCCCCTGTGGCAAGAAATTGACGTGATGTATCGGTGCCGGAGGCCTAGCTCGTATGGACCAGCGGTTCAGGAAATTATTACGTAATCCACGACTCTCCTGCTCGAGAAATGTAGGCTTGACCACGCGACAGGAGTTAGTTCTCGTCACAGTCTAGCGAATAAGTGAAAGTTTTCACAAAGTCGGATTTTCCCTACGTAACATGCGTGAATTCAAGGGAAAACGGGGGATACATAGCGCTACTCTGGAAATGGAAGCGGCGATCAACAGCTGCTTTCATGCAAGCATCAGCCCAAGAAATCGCAAAGGTGCCACACCCGTGTCTGACAACAAGCCAATCGTACTTCTGGCCGAACAACTCTCCCCAGCAACCGTTGCTGCCCTCGGCCCCGACTTTGAAATTCGTCAGACCGACGGAGCCGACCGCTCCCAGCTGCTCGAAGCCATTGCCGACGTAGACGCAATCCTCGTGCGCTCCGCCACCCAAGTAGATGCAGAAGCAATCGCTGCGGCGAAGAACCTGAAGGTCATCGCCCGCGCTGGCGTGGGCCTGGACAACGTGGACATCAAGGCAGCCACCCAGGCTGGCGTCATGGTAGTCAACGCACCGACCTCCAACATCATCTCCGCAGCTGAACTGACCGTCGGCCACATCGTGTCACTGGCACGCCGCATTCCAGCAGCCAACGCATCGCTGAAGAGCGGCGAATGGAAGCGCAGCTCCTTCACCGGGGTTGAACTCTTCGAGAAGAAGGCCGGCATCATCGGACTGGGCCGCATCGGTGCACTCGTCGCAGCACGCCTGCAGGGCTTCGGCATGGAGATTGTCGCCTATGACCCATACGTCACCCCAGCCCGTGCCGCGCAGCTGGGTGTCACCCTGCTGACCTTGGACGAGCTGCTGGCTGAAGCCGACTTCATCACCATCCACATGCCGAAGACCCCGGAAACCGTGGGAATGCTGGGCAAGGACGCCTTCACCAAGATGAAGAAGTCCGCCTATGTGGTCAACGTGGCACGTGGCGGCCTGGTGGACGAAGATGCGCTGTACGAAGCATTGAAGAATGAAGAAATTGCCGGCGCCGGCATTGACGTCTTCGTCAAGGAACCAAGCACCGACCTTCCATTCTTCGAATTCGACAATGTCACGGTGACCCCGCACCTTGGTGCATCGACCGACGAAGCGCAGGAGAAGGCAGGCGTTTCGGTTGCCAAGTCGGTCCGCCTGGCACTTGCCGGTGAACTGGTTCCAGATGCCGTGAACGTTGCAGGTGGCGTCATCGATGAGAACGTGCGCCCAGGCATTCCGCTGATCGAGAAGCTGGGCCGCATCTTCAACGCATTGGCTTCCGGCTCGCTGACCAGCATTGATGTTGAGGTTGCCGGCGAAATTGCGTCACTCGATGTCAAGGCCCTGGAGCTTTCGGCGCTCAAGGGTGTCTTCATGGACGTAGTTTCTGACCAGGTTTCCTACGTGAACGCACCCGTCCTGGCTGAGCAGCGCGGCGTCGCCACTCGTCTGATCACCACCCCAGACTCGCCGGAGTACCGCAACCAGCTGACCATCAAGGGATCCACCAATGAAGGGAACCAGCTTGCAGTGGCTGGCACCCTGACCGGGCCCAAGCAGATTGAGAAGCTGGTGGGCATCAACGGTCACGAGATCGAAATCCCGATTTCCGATCACATGATCGTCGTTCGCTACGCGGATCGTCCGGGTGTCGTCGGCTCCTTGGGCAACGTACTGGGGGAGCAGGGCGTCAACATCGCCGGCATGCAGGTATCGCGCGACGAAAAGAAGGCTGAAGCCCTCGCTGTAATCAGCATTGACTCGGCGCTTCCTGCCGGTGTTCTCGATGTCGTTGGCGCTGCAATCGGCGCCAGCGTTGCTCGCGAGATCAACCTCGAGGAGTAATCACCAAGCGGATCGTTGACCGAGCTTGCCCAGTCGAATCATCGTATGTGATTCACTGAGGCAAAAGGCCAAGCTCTGAGCTCCATAGCAAGAGAGGAAGCCACCCACCGCGGGTGGCTTCCTCTCCTGCTATGGGAGAGCGGAACAGGAACACCGCTGGCGCTCTTCCCATGGATGGCTGCAACTACTCTCATCACCGCATACTTAGTGCTGCCCCTTGAAAGGCGGTGGGGTTTCCACTGACTCGGCCCCTGTGCTGTAGGGGCTGTTGAAGGTTGCAATTAATTGACAAATGAATTTCTGGAAATCAGCAGGTTGACGAAAAGTTAATATAAGATTGATTTTGGGTTTTCGCTAATCAGAAGTGGTTAGTAAATTAGCTGACTTCTTTTTATTGAGATAAACTTGATCCGATATGAGGGATGAATCAAGAGACAATGCGGAAACCGTTGAGGCGAGTTTCGAGCCGTCGGACACTGCTATTGTGATCGTTACCTACAACCGATCACATCTTCTCGATCGACTCCTGACTAGTATCCAAGTGATGGATCCCGCCCCTGGTCATGTCGTTATCATCGACAATGCCTCCGCGGATGATACGCACGAGATTGTCGAAAAGCACTCGGCTGAACTTGATGCGAAAGTCGTTTATAAGAAGCTGCCAACCAATACCGGTGGGGCCGGAGGATTCCACACCGGAGTCAAGACTGCATATGAGCTTGACGCCACATGGATCTGGATGATGGACGATGACGTTGAAGTAATTCCCAATGGCCTTGGCCGCTTGGGCCACTGGTCGCAGCGTTTTAAGGTTATCCAGGGCAGGCGCTATGACTACGATGGCAGCGAGTTCTACTGGCAGTATCGAATTTCGGACCGACTGGCCATCCCGATTCCGTTCGCGCCTAGTGACTTCGACGTCACGGGCTACCGAGAAATGAATTCGGGCTGTTTCGAGGGAATGTTTATCCATCGCGACGTAGTTCGTCGAATTGGACTTCCCGATCCGCGCTTCTTCATCTACTGGGACGATCAGCTCTACGGCTGGCTGGCATCAAGAATTACCACTGCGGTCATTGTTAATGAATTCGTCCTTCGGCGTACGAGGGACATCCGACAGCTCGATTTGGGCATCCGCCACTTCAATGCTTCGAGCGATCCTTACCGTTACTACATCATGCGAAACCGCGCGATACTCAAGCAGTACTACCGCGCTCATGGCTTGTGGAACCCAGTGGCATTCGCTTTGGGAACAGCGTTGACGTTCGGCAAGGAAATCTTGCGCCTGCTCTTGGTGGAGAAGACTATTCGCGGCACGTCGAATCTCTTCAGGGGAATCCGAGACGGCCACAAGATCGCCAAGGACAATACTTGGGAGCCAATGGCTCCCTTGGAAGCTCACAAGCAGAATCAGCACCACAAGTACGACTGAACAACGGCATTTCATAGCCAACAGGTGTCGACCCCTGGGCGGTTGATGCCCAGGGCGTGGCCCCGCACTAATTGTTCCGAAGAACAATTTTGAAAGACTGCACATACAAGAAAGTGGCAGCGTTCGCGGATGCGAACGCTGCCACTTTTGAATGTACTACTGCGAGACCTTCAGATCCTCAACAATGTTCGAAATCTGGTTATCCCACATCGACAAGGCTGAACCGATGGCCATGTGCATATCCAGGTACTGGTAAGTTCCCAGACGGCCGCCAAAGAAGACGTTCTCTTCCTTCTTGGCGAGCTCGCGGTAGGCAAGCAGTCCAGTGCGGTCCTCAGGAGTATTCACCGGGTAGTAAGGCTCGTCGTCACGTTCAGCGAAGCGCGAGAACTCACGCATGATCACGGTTTTGTCCGTTGGGTAGCTGTCCTTGCGCTCCGGGTGGAAGTGCTTGAACTCGTGGATTCGGGTGAATTCCACGTTGGCATCCGGGTAGTTCATTACCGGGGTGCCCTGGTAATCACCCACATTCAAAACTTCTTCTTCAAAGTCCAGGGTACGCCAGGACAAGTTGCCTTCGCTGTAGTCGAAGTAGCGGTCAATTGGACCGGTGTAGACAATTGGCATCTTGCCAACCAAGTCCTCCTTGTTGAAAGGCTGGCTGGTATCGAAGAAGTCGGTATTTAGGTGAACGGTAATGTTCGGGTGATCGGCCATGCGTTCAATCCAGGCGGTGTAGCCGTCTACCGGCAGTCCCTCGTACTTGTCATTGAAGTATCGATTGTCGTAGTTGTAGCGAACTGGGAGGCGACTGACGATATCGCCCGAGAGTTTTTCGGGGGAGGTCTGCCACTGCTTGGCCGTGTAGTGGGCGAAGAAGGCCTCAAACAATGGACGCCCAACAAGGGCAATGCCCTTCTCGTAGAAGTTCTTTGCGCTGTCTACATCGAATTCGCCCGCCTGTTCCTTGACCAGGGCTCGGGCTTCATCAGGGGTGTATGCGGCATTGAAGAACTGATTGATCGTGTGCAGATTTACTGGGAGGGCAAAGGTCTGCTCGTTGTGCGTTGAGTAAACGCGGTGGACGTAATTGGTGAAGCTGGTGAAGCGATTGACATACTCCCAAACTCGCTCGTTTGAGGTGTGGAAGAGGTGTGCTCCGTATCGATGCACTTCGATGCCGGTCTCTGGTTCTGCCTCGCTGTAGGCATTGCCGCCAATGTGCGAGCGCCTGTCGATGACGGTGACCTTGAGACCTGCGTCGGCAGCCCGTTCTGCAATCGTTAGACCAAAGAAACCGGACCCGACAACTAATAAATCTGTATCCATAGATGCTATCTATTCATTGCGCAGTAACCGACTATCGTATTGAAGGTTAACGCGAGGTGTATTTCGCTCTAACAAATAGCCATATCAAGGTATTTCAAAGGTCGTGGATTTGATTTATTGATAGCGTGGTTATTCGCGACGAGAAATTCGTCTGTTTTCGGCACGTCGTAGCAGTGCCCCGTTCTGCTAGGAACGAGAGGGCAATCCCGCGGAACAGCCCGCCGGTTGCGAGCTAATTAATGCATGATGCGTAAGACAAGGAATGAGGAACTTCCCCTTGGTGGATCCGAAGAACAAGTATGATGTAGCCGTCCTCGGATGGTGGTACGGCAAAAATTACGGATCAATTCTGACTTACTACGGTCTGAATCGCGCCATCGAAAATCTCGGACGTTCGGTACTTATGGTTCATGAACCACTGGGCTACAACGGCTTCCGAGTACGTTGGCCAGACGACATCCTGTCCATGGATTTCGCGCGCCGAACCGGCTACCAGTACACCGAGCAGATGCATTACTCGCAGCTCGGACAGCTCAATGAGCTCGCAGATACCTTCGTTGTCGGCAGCGACCAGCTGTGGAACCCGCTCATCGGTCGCGTCAATGACGATCTCTTCTTAGATTTCGTCGCTCCAGACCGCAATCGCGTAGCCTATGGAACCTCGTTCGGTAATCGCGGAACCGAGAAGTTCAAGCCAGAGTTCATAGCCAAGCACGCCCAGAACCTGCAGAAGTTCAAAGCCATCTCGGTTCGAGAAAACTACGGCATCGATACCGCTCGCAACATCTTTGGGGCCAAGGCAGACCTGGTTGTTGACCCAGTGTTCCTGCTGGACCAGAACCACTACAGCCAACTGGCTGCGAAGGCAACGATCTCGCCAGAAGGCAAGTACATGGCCGTCTTCTTCCTGGATCCAACTCCAGAGAAGAAATCCACGGCACTGGCCATTCTTGAAAAGACCGGGTTGGAAAAGATCCTCGTGATCTGCAATCCGGATGAGGGACGCACAGCTGCCCAGGAGATTTGGGCTGACGAACCACGCGCAGAAATTATCGAGAGCGATTCGCCGGAAAACTTCCTGCGAGGTTACAAGGATTCCAGCTACGTGGTCACCGACAGCTTCCACGGCACCGCATTCTCGGTCATCTTCGAGAAGCCATTCTCCTCGATCTACAACAACAAGCGTGGCGCTGACCGGTTCAAGAACCTGCTGTCGTCCCTCGGCTTCGGTGACACCCGACGCGTCTACGAGAGCGATACCGCCGAGACAATCAACGCAAATGACAACGTCTCGCTGGACATTGATTTCACCAAGGCCCGCAACTACATCGAGAACGGCCGCAAGACTTCCCTCGAATGGTTGAACGCGGCCCTGGACCCGGCAGTGAAATCATCAGCTGCTCTTGAAATCGGCAAGGCCGTGATTGACGCTGCAAGCGCCTCGGTGCAGAGCCACACGCTGGATCTGGACTTCTCGGCAAACAGCGACATCTGGGCTATCACCAAGGGCAAGGACGGCGTATCGCTTACCGTCGGCAAGGACAAGGACCTGCGCGGAAAGCATGTCTGGACCGATCTGCCCGAACCATTGACTCCTGGCTCCCGCAAGCGCCTGAAGATCCAGTGGGCTCCAACCACCAAGACCAAGAGCATCAACGTGCACCTGCGCAATCCGCAGTCCGGTACGTTCAAGGTCATCGGCAAGGCAGAAGTCGCCGAAACTTCCGGCAGCCTTCGCACCGATGAATTCGAGTTCTCGGTAGCTGAAGCCGGCCTGAGCCAGGTCATGCTCGGTGCCCTGCACTTCACCGGTCCACAGGCCGGCGCCCAGGTTCATGAGATCTCCATTACGGATATCAAGCCCAAGGCACCAGCCGCCCCAGCAGCACCAGCGAAGTCCAACGACGACATCGTTGAAGGGTTCTCGAAGCAAGCACGCCGCTTGGCGCTGCATGACTTCGAATCCCAGGTACGTTCGTTCAGCCGTGGCCGCTCAGCAGATTCCGTCACCGGAATCCGGGCACGCATGTTCTTCCACGCCCACGCGATCGAAAAGGGCCTGACCCACAGCAACTTCCGTCCAGGTTTCGGCCGCGTCGCCATTCCTGGCCTTGCCAAGGAAATGAACGCCTGGATCACCCGCGGCCTGGACACCAACGACACCATCGTGCAGAGCTCCGCATCGGTGATGAAGGCCTACTTTGCCCGCAACGAGGAAACCAATACGGATGTCTCGCACTTCCGCAATCTGTTCTCGCCGCAGGCACTGGACGTCATCGCCAATGGCCGAGTAGGCGAGGGTGGAGCATTCCCTGCTGCGAACCACCGTGAGGATCCGATAGAGACTCCGAATGATGACCGCGCGTTCATGGACGTGATGTACGGGCGTCGAAGCGTACGAGAGTTCGTTGATACTCCAGTTGACGACGCAGCCATTTCGGCCGCCGTGCAGATTGCAATGCAGTCGCCATCCGTCTGTAGCCGTCAGGGTGCACGTGTTCACCAGTTTGATGACCCGGAAACCATCAAGCAGCTCTTGGAAGTCCAGGGTGGATTCTTTGGATTCAAGGCACCACCACGCCTTCTGCTGGTGACTGCAGACCTGGATGCGTTCCTCTTCGCTCCAGAACGCAATCAGCCATTCGTTGATGGGGGACTGTTCATGATGTCCCTGCTTCTTGGACTGACCCAGATGGAGCTCGGCTCGTGCCTGCTGAACACCGCCATGGGCGTGGAGAAGGAACAGAAGATCAGGAACATCGTCGATATTCCAGAAAACGAAGTATTCATCGCGTTCGTAGCCGTCGGCAACTTCGACAAGAATGTCCTGGTTCCTCGCTCAAAGCGAGTTGAAGCAGACAGCATTCTGAAGCGACACGCATAGATCTTAGACCCGGTTAGGAACGTAACAAGAGTATGACGATGACAGCAGCATTTGAACAGGAACAGATCGAAGGACCTGACATGACCGAGTCAAGCACCTCTTACCCCGTACAACCGGGAATCTGGCTGCAAGCCGGAATCTCGACGGAACAAGAAGCGCACTTTCATGTCTACGGTCCAGTGGGCATCTCGCTCAGCCGGGGCGTGGCAGAATTCGCCCCGGGCGGGCTGCTCTCCACGAGCACGTACTACAACGTGTTCAACTACGGAAAGTGGAGAAGGATCTGCGGAAACCTTCCACTGGAACTCCAGCTCAAGGGCCACGGTAAGTACCAGCTGAACGTGTTCCAGGCTGACCGCCATAAGTCGTGGCACAAGATTGTCAGCGAAGTTGTCACCCTCGATGGAACGTACCGCCAGCCGGTGGTCATTGACGAGTCGACCTCTGACGAGTCCTTGCTGTTCTTCGACCTCATGGCGCTCAAGGACGGCGAGCTGGAAGATTTTGCCTGGGCAACCACGGCAACGCCAGTACGCACTCCGGAATTGATGCTTTCGGTAACGACTTTCCGGCGTGAAGCTGAAGTTGAGAACACGATCTCTCGTTTCCGCGAATTTCGTGCGACTTCCGAGATCAAAGAACACATCAGCATGACTGTGGTTGATAACGGCAATTCGCTGAAGGTTGATGACGGTGACGGTGTTGAGGTCATTGCCAACGAAAACCTCGGTGGCGCCGGTGGATTCACTCGCGGCTTGCTGCGTGCCCGAGAAATCGGAGCAACCCACTGCCTCTTCATGGATGATGACGCTTCCATCCAGATGGAGGCACTATCGCGCACTTGGTGGCTGCTGGCCTTCGCCAAGGATCCACGCACCGCAGTTGCCGGCTCGATGATCAACGCATCGCACCGCTGGCAGATCTGGGAGAACGGTGCCGAATTCGAGCTTGGTTGCAAGCCTCGTTATCACGGCCTGGATCTTCGTTCACGCGATGCCGTCTTCAACATGGAATACGAGACGACCGCTCCAGCGCCAGAGGATCTGTATGCTGGCTGGTGGTTCTTCGCCTTCCCGATAGACCAGGTGCAGCACCTGCCATTTCCATTCTTCGTGCGTGGTGATGACGTAAGTTTCTCCTTGGTCAATGACTTTGACATCGTGTCATTGCCTGGCGTTGCATCAGTCCAGGAAAACTTTACCGATAAGGCATCTCCGATGACCTGGTACCTGGACTTCCGCAGCCACTTGGTACACCACTTGTCACTGCCAGAAAAGCAGCGTTCTTGGTTGGAGCTGCAGCAGATGGTGGCCAGCTTCTACATGCGGAACGTCATGAGGTTCCATTACGACACTCTCTCCGCCATCAACTTGGCGTTTGAGGATGTGCTTCGTGGACCGAAGTTCTTTGATAAGCATGCCGATATGGCAAGACGGCGGGCCGATCTTAAGGCGCTCACCAAAGACGAAGCGTGGAAGCCAGTCCTGGAACGGCAAAGCGAACTGCACGGAGAAAAGCCGCGCTATTCACGCGGGTTGCTCCTGGCAACTTTGAACGGTCACTTGCTGCCACTGGGCAAGGAAGCTGATGCGAATCTGACGCTGTCATCGCCTTTCCGTGATGACTACCGGAAGGTTTACGGAGCTAAGGAGATCACTTATCTCAACGGTGATCAGTCTTCGGCGTACGTGGTTCGCCGTAATCAGAAAAAGTTCTGGCGCGAGTCGTTGCGCTTGGTTCGGAACACGATGCGTTTGCGTTCAGCCTACGATGAGAATATCCGGTTGTGGCGTGATGGCTATGATCAGCTGACTTCGGACAGTTATTGGAGTGAGAAGTTGAATCTTGAGAGCCGGGATACTACCAAGTAACGCGCTTCGGATTGGCCATGTTAACTGGACTGAGCTGTGATTAGTCTTCAACCGAGATTAGATCGTTGTACATGCGCCAGGGATATTGCTCGACAGTTAAACCCTCCGGTATTCAGGTGCGCCCCGTGAAACCTATCGACAACGGGTAAGTAATCAGCTCGCTATGACTTCAGCGAACGAAACTTCCCTTTTAGATAACTAGTGGGCAGACACTATCGGATCTCGGTTGACGTGCTGAAAGCGGCACAGATACATATTGCATCATCGCACCAGCATTGGAAACAGTGCTGGTGCGATGTGTTTTTGATTCTACAAGGCTTCAGAAATGGTAGTTGTGCCCTGCGATCTCATTGCAGAGCGCGCTCACGGCCAATCGCTATGGTTGGCCACCCGGGCGAACTAACTTCAAGACCTCTTCTAACGATTCCAGAAGCTTTTCCTAAACAGATTAGTGACGAGCACTGAGATCAGGTCGATGATCTAGTTGAATATTCAATCATATTGTCAAACTTCTACGCTAAGAAGACAAGAGACGATAGCCGCCCCAACGTGACCTAAGTCCAACGACGCGGTGATGTTACAAAAAACAAAGACTGGTCAATGCTGTTCCAGCGCTCCCAGGGCTCAGGCGCGAGAAACTCATACATACATAGCGAAAAGTCAACGCATTCGCACACCACCACCCACTGGCAAGAATTACCTCTCGCGTGGTTCAGAGATGCGTCCGCATGTGATGCACCTCGAAACTTCTTCTAAATTCCAAGCATTAGACTATACTTGCACAGTGGGTTGAGTTGAAGTAGCTGCACGCCTTCGCAGGACAGCGCGTGATTGACAGCTTCGTACGGGCTCGGGTCAATGTTCATGTACCTCAGTGAACTGATACTGAAGCAGAAGGATAAGTTAATGCCAAAATTAGACAGCGCGAGGCGGTTGCCTAGCAAGGTCAAAAGACTAATAAAGAACGAAATTAGAACGTTTTGGCAAAATTATCCAATTCAAAACAACACAGTGCTTTTCGAGTCATTTTCCGGGAATGGAATGCTCTGTCACCCGGAAGCTCTATTCCGAAGAATGCTCGACAGAACTGAATTCTCGGATTTCAAGTTTATTTGGGTAATTAATGATTTCGAAAGGTACTCGCGATCAATCGAAGACTTCAAATCTGATAGCAGAGTAAAATTCGTAAAATACTTAAGCTTCGAATATTACAAAGCTCTAAATACTAGCAAATACCTGATTAATAACGTATCTTTCCCCACGCAGTTTGTCAAAAGGCCTGGTCAGGTTTATGTGAATACTTGGCATGGAATTCCGCTTAAGAAAATGGGATACGACATTGAAGGCCGCGCCTCAGATGCCAAGAATATAGTTAGAAATTTCTTGGCGGCCGATTTCCTACTTTCGTCATCATCTTCGATGACAGATTCCATGTACGCAAAAGCATTTAAAATGGAAAACATATTTGAAGGAATCGTCATTGAGGAAGGCAGCCCTCGAACTGACCGACAGTTTGATACGAAGGCATCCAAGGAGGAATTTAATCTTCGTCTTTCCAAAGAGGGCCTAGCTGCTGACAACCGTGAAGTCATCTTGTACGCCCCTACGTGGAAAGGCGAATCTTATTTCAGTCCGTTTACTGACGCCTCTGCGTTGCAGCAAATTATCAAGAAGATTGAGTCGGAGATAGACACATCCCGTTATAGAGTAATGCTGAAAGCACATCAAGTTATCTCTGATGTTGTTACCGACATTCCTTCGCTCAAGAACAATGTCATCCCAAATTCAGTTCCGACGAACGTAGCGTTAGGCGCAGCGAGCTATTTAATCACTGATTATTCGAGCATTTTCTTTGATTTCCTGCCAACCAAACGACCTATATTGTTCTATATTCCCGACCTTTTGGACTATAGAGAATATCGTGACTTATATCTTGAACCAGAAGACTTACCAGGCCCGGTTAGCCAAAATGCTGATGATTTGATCACTTCCTTGCGCGAAGCCATTTCCTCATCAGATTTGAGTGCGTCGCTCAATCCACAGCATGAAACGTTAAGCCAGATGTATACTGTCAAGGACGACGGAAACGTCTGCGACCGAGTAATTGACTCTATATTCGGCGATAAAATTTCTTTCTACGAGAATAGACGTCTCAATGCTACTTCAAAGATTAAACTTCTAATTTACGTGGGCGGAATGATTCCAAATGGGATCACTACCTCCGCGTTGAATCTTTTAGATAATATAGATTATGAAAAGTATGATGTAACTGTATTATGTCCATTCTCCTCTAATGAGACTCAACAGAGGAGCTTCCGTCAGGTTAATAATAAAGCTCGGCTGGTATTCAGATTTGGAACTTTCAACGGAGGATATATTGATAATTTCCTTCGGCTAAGAATTCTCAAAAATGGAAGTTCGAGTTTTGGCGCATCGTTTAAGAGCCAGAAAAAACTGTGGAAGCGAGAATGGCATCGTTGCTTTGGCGATGCGAGATTCGACCATATGATTGATTTCAGCGGCTACACGTCTT
Organism: Glutamicibacter sp. ZJUTW; assembly: GCF_008370855.1. Taxonomy (NCBI): domain Bacteria; kingdom Bacillati; phylum Actinomycetota; class Actinomycetes; order Micrococcales; family Micrococcaceae; genus Glutamicibacter; species Glutamicibacter sp. ZJUTW. The sequence continues at coordinate 1,513,448 of NZ_CP043624.1, forward strand.
TTTGGGGAACGCTGTTCCTTCATGGTCCTGCTGAATCGCGTGCTATTTGGATGCACAATGATCTTGCGGCTGATGCTCATCGATCGATCGCGGGAAATATGCCCCTCAAGAGTGGGCTGTTTTCGACTTTCTCTCTATATCCGAAATTTGACAAGTTAGTCTCTGTGTCTCAAGGACTAGCTGAGATCAACGCCTTGTCATTAGAAAAGTGGACCGACCGATCTAAATTCACGTGGGCGTCGAATACGATAAACGCTGAAAAGATCCGTAAGATGGCTCAGATCGCTGACAACGAGCCTGGTGTTTTGGTGCACTCTGACAGAGCTACCAGGAGCCGGAACATGGGCAACTTAGTGACAGCGATAATCGATCAAACCAACGCATTACGTGAGACTCCGGGGGATCTCGACACTGTAGTTGGTGCATCGCCAACATTTTTCACCTTCTTTTCGGCCGGAAGGCTCTCGCCCGAGAAAAACCATACTAGGTTGATCGAAGCCTTTAGAGAAGTCCACGAAAAGAACCCTCAGACTCGCTTAGTAATCGCGGGCGATGGCCCATTGCGTGGTGAATTGCAAGCAAAGATTACTCAACTAGGACTAAGCGAATCGGCCAAATTAGTAGGCCACACGAGCAACCCTTATCGCTTGATGGCCAATTCCGACGTCTTTGTCTTATCCAGCGACTACGAGGGGCAACCAATGGTGCTTCTAGAAGCTTTGGTTCTTGGTCTGCCTGTTATTACTACATCATTCGGGTCCGTCAAGGGCGCGCTGCCACCAAACGTCGGAACAATTGTTGACAAGAACGTTGATTCATTGGCAAACGCTATGTATAGGCACACAGTCGAAAATGTTGCCTATGAACCATTTGATGCGATGGAGTATAACGAACGGGCGATGAACGAGTTTTATAGAATTTTCGATCAGGATAACTGATCGGTTGCACTATTAGTTGAAGATATTTATCTATAGTTCGAGGGGACTTAATGACGCGATTGAAACTATCCATGAACGATCTTGCACGAGTAAATGAAGAGATTTCTTCATCCAGCATGGATCAAATGCACTTTGTCGAAGTTGATCATGGGCAGTATGCCGAGTCTAAAAAGAATTTGATCCAGATTGCTGCAACAAATGCTCAGGTAAAGGATTCACTGTACGGATTGGCCGGCCGAGGATTTCATCTCTATAAATCAGACGGTACTACTTCATGGTTTGTGGCTCAGCGCAAAATAGTCGACCTTTGGCATAGGGTTCGACAAGGCGAGTTAAGCGTTGCCGATTCTGGCCTCATTTATACAATGTCAAGCAATATCGATCTTGATCAATGTAAATCAATGCTGGTTATTTTCTCTTCGATAGCGGACGATATAAACAAGTCTTCTTTGAGTAGGTACTTTGAGCCCAACTTTAAGTCAGTGCATAAGTTTGTACCTGACGACACATTAGTTCTCCGTATTGCTGACATCGGAGGGGTTGTGGGTGGTTTTTACATGCCAACCACCTTCGACCCTTTGTCAGCATCAAAGGTTTCAAATCTAATTGAAGCGATGATTAGTCGACACGGTATCGATCGCAAACGTGTAGTGCTATACGGCGCGTCCAAGGGAGGCACTGGGTCTCTGTATCACGCACTGATGTCGGGGCTGACATGTGTTTCAGTCGACCCAGTTGTTCATGATTCTCTTTATGAACAGACATATAACGATAGTCACTGGACTGCGGGCAGCCTTTTCACTCTAAAGAAGGAGGAAGAATTCAACCAAATGGTCACGTCCTACTCTTCGCGGGAGAGGGCAGATTATGAATCTATTGGTGTAGTTTGCTCGCCAAGGTCTCCGTTATTTGATTCAATAACTGAATTTACTGACAAGATTCCTCAGGATAGTGCTCGGGTATTCATTTCCAACAACCCTAAAATCGATTCACACCCAGGCGTGAGTCGTGAGACTCTGCGTACAGTTACAGGTTTGATCAACAGCTATCTTCTTGGAATACGCACAGAACCTGGCAAGGTTCACTTCTAGTACGTATCCACATACACGAATCATTATCACTATGGAAATAAGTTGAAGGTGTAACGTTGAATTGGCGAACTAGCTACGGAAAAGGTCGACTAGCGGAAAAATCCGGTCGTATTGAAACGGCCATCGGCCACTATGCTGACGCTTTAAAAGTTGAAAAGAGCGATCCAGCGGGGGAAATCGCATATCGATTGGGCCATTTGTATCTGCAGCGAGAGAATTTCAAGCTCGCTGCAGAGGCTCTAAATCGCTCGGTTGCAGCCGAACCACAAAATGGACATCGACTTTTCAGATACGGAACCGCGCTCCAAAAGCTCGAAGCGTGGGATGCTGCAATTGCGGCGTTTGAAGAAGCTGCCACTCATGGAATCGTCAAGGCAGACCTGCACTATCGGCTTGGGCAGTGTAAAGAAAAGCTCGGCTTGAGTCTTGACGCAATAGCTGAATATCGTAAAGCAGCTGGCCAGGAACCAGAAAAGCGGTATCACCATGAAGCGCTGATCCGAGCGACTCGTCGTACCGGACAAGCGAAAATGATCAATGAGGTCTTGCAACAGGCTAGCTCAAGTTTCCCGAATGACAAGACCTTTAAAAAGCAGCTTGCAGATTCGTATGTTGCACTTCAAAACCCGCATCATATTCACGAGTACTTTTCCACCATCAATACGACTACAGAGGCGAGCGCCGCTACTTGTTTCCGCCATGGCGTAGCCTTATTGGAACTTGGTAAAGAGTCCGAAGCCTCCAAACTGTTTGATAAAGCGATTTCGCTGGACACGAAGCTTCGTGCCAAGGAGCTGGGTGCTGGCGTCTTCTTTGAGTCAATCGGTGATTACAGAAACGCGGCTGACTTTTTCGGAAAATTTTCGAAAAAATTCCCAGACAATGCCGAAGTTCATTTTCGGCGCGCATACGCTTTGGAACGTTCGTACCACTGGGAAGGAGCAGCGGGTGAGTACGAGCTAGCATTGTTGCTGAACCCCGGTAACCCAATGTGGTTTTATCGTTTGGCTTTAACGCAAGAGCGGCTCAATCGGTGGAACGAAGCCGGCGAAGCCTATGAATTGGCAAACCGCGGCCTTAAGACAAAGAACTCTTATTGGCTATATCGCGAAGCATGCACTCAGCTTGAAGCTGGTGCGTACGAACTTGCTTGTGAAAAGTTTGCTCTGTCTGCAGGTCGTAAGATTATCTGGGCTGTTGAAGACGATGCGCCGGAGAACGGCTCGTCCCTTGAATCTGATGCTGAGATCGTCGCGGAGACAGTCGATGAAGACGACAAATGGCCGAATTCCAGACTGAAGACCGTCCTGAGTTTGCAAAGTGCTGCTGCTTCTTACCGGGCTGGCCAGACATACATGTCCTTCGAAAAGTATGAGCTGGCGATTGTCGCCTTTTCTGACGCCTGCAAACGGTCCAACGAATTCAACGCTGATTATTTCGCTTCCTTGGCAGAAGCCTACGCATGTAATGGGGATTTCGAGTCTGCGGCTAAAGCGTACAAGGAAATTCGAATCCTCAAGCTACCTCACGGTGTAGATTCGAAGAAATACACCAAAACGCCCGCCGCCAAAAATAGCCTTTTCTACGTTGAGTATTGCGATACCTTGGAAGTCAATCATGAAGCTATACTATTCGAAAGTGGTGGCGGATCATTTATTGGTTGCAACCCTCTCGCTATTTTCCAAGTAATTGTAGACGATATTAAGTTCAAGAATCACGAATTCGTTTGGGTGGTTAATGATACCTCCAAGATTCCCGAATCGCTTATGGGTGATTCGAGAATTATTTTCATCAAAAAAGAAAGCGACGCCTATCTTCGATATTTGGCAACGGCTGGTTGGTTGATTAACAACAACACATTCCCCCCATATTTCTCGCGCAGGGAAGAGCAAAAATATCTCAATACATGGCACGGTATTCCATTAAAGACCCTTGGCCGAGATATTCGATCTGGGATGATGGATCACAAGAATGCGGCGCGCAACCTTTTGCATGCGACACATTTGATTGCGCCCAATGAACATTTCATGAATGTTCTCACGGAACGTAATGAGGTCCAAGGTTTGTTGACCGCTAAGGTTGCCATGACTGGCTACCCGCGTGTGGACCAGCTTGTTAATGAATCAGCTGTGCGACGTGACGAAGTCCGACGGATGATCGGTGCGGATGTCGATGAAACCGTTGTATTGTATGCGCCAACCTGGAGAGGCGATCTCAGTAACAAAGTTATTGACGTTGACAAGATACTCTCGGATGTGACTGCACTAAATTCCACTGGTTGTAAGGTAATTTTCAAGGGTCATGCCATGGTTGAAGCCGAATTAGCGGCTAGCCCTTTGAATGACCTTTTACTCGACGTAGATATTGATACCAATACCTTGCTATTAGGTGTTGATGTTCTAATTTCTGATTATTCGAGTATCATCTTCGATTTCATGCCTTTGCAGAGGCCGATTGTTTACTACACCTACGACCTTGAGGAATATAAGCAGGAGCGCGGGCTCTACTTTGAAATTGAAGACCTGCCTGGCGTTCGTTGCGACAATATCGGCGATCTGGTGAATTCGATTTCTCGCATCAAGGACGACGCTAGCTTTGATGTAGTACTCGAGACTCCGCTTAGTCGCTTGTTGCTCGCTCACGAAGACGGAAAGGCTGCGAGCAAAGCTGCATCGTTCTTCTTTGAAGATGATATGACTGCTGTAGTCGAAGAACTTGCCGATAAGAAGCCGGTATTGTTCTTCCAAGGCTCGTTCATCCCTAACGGGATTAGCACGGCGTTCGATGCTCTAGTTCGCGCAATTGACCACGATGTTTATAGGCCGGTGGTGGTGCTAGAGCCGGGCGCGCTTCACATGAATCAGAATCGTTTGGACGTTTTCAATGGAGTCCGGGACGAATTCCAAACGATTGGCCGGGTGGGCGGCATGACCGCCAGTCTAGAGGAACTGTGGATTATTGACCGGATGAATTCTAAACACGAGTTGGACAGCGACCGAATGTGGGATCGCTATAACCATGCCTTCTCGCGCGAATTCCGCAGGCTATTTGGCGCAACAGAATTTTCCTCAGTTGTTTGCTTTGAAGGATACGCACGCTTCTGGGCTGCGCTATTTGCCAATAGCCCGAAGCCAACCAATGGCAGAGCAATTTATCTCCACAATGACATGATCCGTGAGTACGAGACGCGCTTCCACTATCTGAAGAGCATGTTCGAGTTGTATAGGAGCTACGATACTTTGGTGTCCGTGTCTAAGAGCGTCGGAGAAATTAATGCCGCAGAACTCAGCGCTTCATACAACATTCCATCTGAGAGATTCGTCAATGTAAACAATCAGATCGATCCATCGAGGATTCTCCGGTTGTCAACTGAAGAGATTGACCCGGAACTCGGTCACTGGATTGCTAATGCCGATCATGTTTTTGTCAACGTCGCTCGGCTCTCTCCTGAGAAAGATCAAGAGAAGCTCCTTCACGCTTTCGCGAAAGTTAAGGCCCAAGTGGACAAGAAATTGCGGTTGGTGATCGTAGGAGAAGGCCCACTGGCCCAGCAGTTAAGTGAAGTTTCATCGAAACTTGGAATTGCGGATTCGGTCTACTTTACGGGTCTGCAGTCTAATCCGTATGCAATTATGAGGCGTTGCTCTTCATTTGTATTTTCTTCAAATTATGAAGGGCAGGGGCTGGTCGTACTGGAGGCGCTTGTGCTGGGGATTCCTGTAGTTTCCACAGACGTTGTGGGGCCTCGGAGCATCCTTGAAAATGGCGAAGGGAAGTTAGTTGAAAATTCGATTAATGGACTTCAGCGGGGGATGATTGAAATCTGCTCGTCGCAAGATTTTGTCTCCAATTTTGATGTGAATTTCTACAATAGAGACGCTCGCACTTCGTTCGATCGCTACGTACTTGGAAAATAGTCGTCCAGCAGGTTTAAAGTAAATCCCGCAATGCTGCGGCTGTGGGTTTCAACCTACAGCCGCAGCATTAAGTAGACTATTTCCGAGGTCCCGCTTGTCGGCGGAAGTTGAAAACTGAACATTTTCGGAACCCGAAAAATGAACAGTTAAGAGCAGTGCCGAATAGCGTCAGTGGGTAGTGCTGTTCCGACGACTTGGTGTGAAATCTCGCAACATCGTGGACACTGAAACTCACTACTTCGTGGACAACCGATCTCATGATTTTGTACACAGCTACCGGCGGTGCCCATTCGGGAGCCGCCGGCAACGGCTGACTACCGGTAATCAAAGACCTCTGGCATATCTTCTTCCCGCGCTTCGTACTGGGCCTTGTATTCGGCGGCCTTCCGGCTCCACTGCTTGGTTGGGTGCGCCAGGTGAATTCCTCTGATCGAGTACGAGGCCACAAACCGCTGATGAACACGCAATGCCACCAGGGGCAACGGGAAGCTCAACACGACTTCTGCGGTATCGGGGTCCGACAAGATGAATTCGTCTTCGGTGATGGTTCTCAAGAACTGTCGGTCGGCATAGGTCTGAGGCAGTGAGATCTGCTTGCCCCGATAATACGCTTGGCAGTTGTCTCTATTGACCCGAACCAGTAACTGATGGCTTTCCCGATCCATGACAGGCTCGTACTGCTCCGTGAGCTTCTCCAAGATGTCCCCGGTTTTCGAAACGACAAGGTCAGCGCGATTCACCGCGGAGCTGCCGACGCGGCGCTTCATCAGGTACTCCGCCGCCTTGGCCTACAGCACCACCATCGGTATCGGCTCGGTGGCCGGTGTGTGCTCCAGCAGCTCCCAAGCCTTCTGCGGGGTTGCCTGATTCAAGGACTGATGGGGCCGGCGCTGGTTATAATGCTCACGGTAACGTCGAAGCAGCCTCTGCACGTCAGCAAGATTGTGGGGTTTGTTGGCTTCGAGGAACCGTTGAAGGGTCTGGTGCGAGCGTTCATTCTTGCCCTGAGTCGTCGGCCTGCCCGGTAGTCCTGTGATCGGCATGCTTCCTTGAGAAGCTAGATAGGCCTCAACGATGCCGATGGTTCCACCGCGAAGCTGGTTGAACACCTTGGAATTATCGCTGAGGACTTCCTTGGGAGGGCCGTATTCATTGATGGCGTGGGTGAGCACCTGTTGCGCATCGCCGCTGTTCTCATGCCGTGCGTACGCGCTGGAACCCACATCGAATCGCGTCGCATCATCGATGAGCTGGTAGACGGTCACCACCTGGTCGGAGAGCGTTCTGAACTCGAATGCGTCGAGTTGCCACAGGGCCATAGCGGTGGAGCGTACGAAGGGAACGTAGGAGGATTTAGGGCGCTTGCGAGGGCTGCATTCAACATGACCGACACTGGCCAGCAACCTGGCAATGGTCGCCACGGATGGGATTTGTCCGCCAGGAAAATCATCCAGGATAGTTGCTTCGTAGTGGATGGTTTTCGGTCCGTAGTCCCAACCGTCTTTTTTGAGTTCTTTGCGGATCCTGACCAGTTCGTTGATCACTTCGGGACCATAGCGTCTGGAAGGTTGCCTTGGGGCTCTGGAACGCGGGTGGAGCGCGCCGGCTGATTCTTGGGTGGCACGTTCGCGGATGCAGTAGAAGATGCTGCGCGAGATTTTCTGGGTCTTGCAGAATTCGCTGATGGCCAGGGCCTCGGGCTGTGTCGGATCGAAGCTGATGATCATCGCGCGCAGGCGTGGAGAAAGTGCGTTAGGCATGCACATGAACGTGCCAGAAAGTCACGTTGTAAATGTCCACGAAGAGGTGAGACATCATGTCCATGAAGTCATGAGATCGTGTGTCCACAAAGTGATGAGACAGGACAGCCAGAAATGGCGGTACCGACTCGCCGGAATAGGAGTACCATATGGCCCTATTCGGCAGCCACGGAATAATCGCACGTCGCAACCCGCACATAGTAGTCACGAGGCAACCGCACCTGGTGGTGCCACCCCAGATCGAAGACTGCTGGCGGTAGCGGGCGCATGGCTTCCCGGTCAGTATCGAGCAGCTCCATGGGCGAACGGCGGATCGTGCGCACCGTTCGGGTTTTGGCTTGCCGGATCCAGGTGCTCAACTGCTCGTTGAAATCCTGCGGGGATTCAAACTGCCGGCCAGGCATGAAGGACCGCTCGTAGAAGTCGTTGCGGCGTTCCACGATGCCCTTGGACTCCGGGTCCCGCGGCGGCAACAGCACGAGTTTCGTGCCCAAGGAACCCATGAACTGCTCCACCCCGACTGCGCGCTTCCCACCCCGACCGATGCCGGTCTCGTTATCCCAGATGAGCCGGCGTGGCACTCGTTCAAATTGCTGCAAGAGATCCCACATGCCAAGCAAAAGGTCTTCGGTATGACGGCTGGGAATCATGCGGGCCGCCATGAAACGGGAGTGCGCCAAGGTCATCACCAGCACCGGCATCAACGAGGCCGGGTCTTGGCCCAACGGGATTTTCTGCGGTGGGAACCAGAGGTCGCATTGGGCGGCGTCACCAGGTAACCAGGTAATGCGGTCGGCCGGATCGGCCGGCCGCATTTCGGGCCTGATCTTCGCGACGTGTTCACGCAGCCAGCGCACCGACCCGGTCCAGCCGATCCGCTCAGCGATTACCGTTGAGGGTATCGTCGGTGTTTCCTTGAGCAAACATCGTACGGCATCTTCGTAGGGGGCGAACGCGGTTGCCTGCTGTTTGCGTTCGTACTTAGGCGGTGTGGTTGAAGCTGCCGCCTTCACAACGGTGGTGCGGGAGATTCCTAGGTCACAGGCGATCCGCGACTTGGGAACTCCATCTTTTACGAGCCTTCTGATCAAAGCCGAATCTTCCAAAGTGATCACACTCCTTATTCTGAGAGTGTTCACTTTTCGAGTTCCGATTATGTCCAGTTTTCAACTTCCGTCGACACCGCTAGCCATCGCATTGGAAATTTAGGTGTCTATGACAGGATATAGCTAGTTGGAAGCACTAGCCCGGTCGGCTGGTACTGGGATTCAATTTGGTAGTAGGACGTGCGATACGAACAAGAGCCATACAGTGATTCACCTACGAACTAAAGGGACGCTTTCAGGAGTTGCTCCACCCTTGAAAACGTTCAAATAGCTCGAGGCCAAGTGACCCACATCGATTGCGTGGCGTCTGCCGCCTTCGGGCGAAGCCAACCAACCGGCCAGCACTGTTCCAGTTGGGCCGAGTGATGTCAGGAAAATGTCTACTCCTTGGATCCCGTCTAATTCGTTTTTTAAGCGGCTAAGATCTGAGTATGCATTCTTCGGCATGGAGTCAATTCTAATAATGCTCTCTGCGTTGTCGAACAGTTCTGGCAGCAGTTCGAATTTAGAGCCTTTGCCTGCAATAACACATACCCTCTTGCCCTCCCACACTTTTCGCCAGGCGACGACGCCCGATTGTCCGTGCTTTTGAAAGAACAGAGGCCTTGAGACATGAGTGTTCGCGAATCGGGCTCTTGACGCCTCGAGTATTGGTTTCATCAGGTGCCAATTCTCAGCCCAGATACCTTGCCATAATCTGCTTGAGTAAATTGTTGGAAATGCGAGAAGAGTGGTTTCTTCAATGGAATCGTAGTTTCTCAGTAGATCTTGGAGATCTTTTGCTAAATCCATGTTGGAATTTTGGAACATCAGGTCGAATTCAGGTTGAAGCATCAGCTTCACTTCACCGTCACCCCATCGGGCAAGCGATCGACCTTGCGCAACGAGGTCCAAAGTCTCCATCATGGAATACTGTCGACGTTGAATCGTACGGTCCACGTCAGCCATTACGTCGCGAAGTATTGCTCGCCCCAGAACTTCTAGCATGGCGCTTTTTTCGTTCTGCTTAACCTTCATAGCTGCAATGTCTTTTGCTTGATTAACGAGAATGTTATTCTGAATCGCAATAAGTTTCAGCAACTCATTAAATTTATCCGAGTTTCCTGCGCTGCTATCAATGTTCATTAGAGATGTCCATTCTGACTGATATTATGCACCAAATTGTTTGGTAAAACGTTTATTGCCTTTAATGTCCTACTGGAAGTAGAGTCAATACATTGATAATACTCTACATTGCCTGGGTAGCGGTTTGGCAGAGCAATTATGTAGCCTCTGTGTGACTACACGATAGCACCAATGCCTCGATCGGATAGTGTTCACGTCGCTTGGGCCTCAGGGTGATACTGATGGTGGTGAGATAGACGTGGTGGTATTAGGAGGGAATCAACCTGTCGTGGGTGAAGACAGTAAGTTATTCTCTTGCACGTCCAAAAGTGTTACTTTCGACAGGTTCAATCCCATCTGAATTGTTCATCAAGAACCATTTCCAAAGAACGCAGAGTCCCCGTTGAATAAAGATCTACCGCACCCATCCAGCTCAAGCAACTGTATGATAATGAACTAGCTCAAATTTTCATGATGGCTCCAACGGCCAGCGGGAATCCATTGGTAGTGGATTTCGGTGGCCGTCTGATCGCCGATGAAAAATGCGCGTTAGTGTTCTTCTCGAACCAGGCCTGGCGTATTACCGATTTATGATCGATATGCACCGCATCAGCCACGAACGCCACCGTGCCCTGGTTAGCCGACGGGCCGGAAAACGCCTCGCGTATCGCTTCCCCCACCTATTAGTAGCCATTTATCGGCATGCCGCAGGTCAAACTTCTCCCGGATGATGAAACGACCGCCCAGTCATGCGAAGCGCATATTGACACGAAGAAGTCGATGCGTACTCGACGTTGAAGGTGGCGCCAACCGGCGTTCAAGTATCAGGGCATCTCAGAAATGGATCGGCAGATACTCGTCTCCTGATGGTTGCGAGAGCGCATCGGTGACTGATGCTCGTTGGTCCGCAGCGTGGTAGCTACGGTTAGGATTTCCCGCATGCCGGTAAAGAATGAAGCCATACGGGGCGGTGCCAATCCGTCGGCCAGTCATGAAAGGTGGAGGGATCTCGGTCCTCGAATTCAGCAATAAATTCCGGGGTGATATCCGGAGAAAGTAGCTGCAAGGCTTCCGCCTTTTCCATCACAAGCCTGTGCGGTGTAATTGCTTTGTATCCTATTGGAGAGTTGGCGTTCTTCGTCGGCGATTTGTGGGGCGCTCATGCGTCCAAATTAAACATATAGGCAGTGCTGGGCCTGTGTCGTGCCAAATGCCTTAGTAACCACCGCGAAGACGCGAAAGTACTTCCTCCAAGCCTTCCGGAATCTGCGCAGCAAATGTCACCATCTGACCGTTCACCAGTACTTTCGCTGACCTGACAGATTTCAAATCCGTGATCAACCGTTTCAACGGCCATCCGGTGAGTTCCTGTAAATGCCGGCCGATCGCTAATACAGCGAAGACCACGGTCAAATGCGCATCAATGGAATCCTTTTCCCGGTGAAAAATCGGTCTGGCCCGCAAATCTGACTTCGTCATCCTGAACGACGCTTCCACCTGCCGCAAATCGTGATAAGCACTATTCACCTGCGTGGCCGGCACCGATTCGACCGGCAGGTTCGTGACGTAGCCCTTGAGCCCAGCCAGCATCCTGGCACGCTCGATGACCTTCTCGTCCGGTTCTTTCTCAGCCCCAGTCACTTTCAGGAACCGCACCTTCTTCATCGGTGCTTTCCCCTCAGCTACTGCTAGTGCTTTGCGTTCCATGAGGTTGATATTCCTGTTATCCCTGGCGAACCGTTTCGCTGACTACTGGTAAACAATGCGTCGTTCCCGCGCGTTCTTCCCCGTACCCATCACCCTGGTGGATTCAAGGACCTGACCGTTGGTGAACCTGTTGCCCCTGGTATCGAAATGCTCCTGCAAATCATAGGGCGCCTTAGTCAATCTGGATCCGACGATAAATTTGAATCCTGCGTCTTCAATCGCATTCAAATTATGCGCCGAAAGCATGCCAGCATCGGCAACGACAACCAGGTCGGTGATGCCATGACGTTCTTGGAAGGCTTCCAGCACAGGGATGATCGTGGTGGTCTCTGCCTTGTTCCCTTCAAATATATGCAGCTCCAAAGGGAACCCTGCCGGGTCAACCAGCAGCCCGACTTGGATTTGTGGGTCGACGCGACGTTCTTTGCTCATCCCGACTTTGCGGAGTTGATCTTCATCTTTCGCCTCAAAATGAAGGGTGGTCACGTCATACATCACCAAAGACGCTAAACCGACGGTGGCTGACCGGTAAGTGACCATGGCCTTGGCCAGCCGGTCGCGGTAGTCCTGTTCGATGCAGGTTCCTAGGCTGCGGAACAGGGTCCGCAACGAAGGGTGAGGCGCATCGATGCCTGTCAGGACGCGGATGGTGTCTGCTTTGTACGTCGGTTCAATCAGCCTGGCCAGCACCATGGCTTTGAAGGCTGTGTCATCCAAGACGTTGAATCCCAGCCGGTCGTAGGCGGCTTCAAGAATTTCCCAGAGGATCGTGGCTGGGGAGGCAATCACTTTCGCATCAGCGTCGACTGGTGCGCTGCGTGGACGTCCGGCGGCTCCTGTTTCCACGGGCAACTTTTGAACGGTCCAGTTCGGGACATCTGTCATGGCCGCAGGTTGTTGCTCGATGCTGAAATCAAGGGTGTCTTGGCCGGGCAAGAGTCGTTTTTTCGCGGTGGCAAGCAGGAGGGCGAGGTCTTGGTCGGTGTTGGCGGAGCCCAGGTGTTCGATGCCGGTGACGGTTCGGCCGTTTTCTTCACGATTTGCACTGCATTGGCACCGAAGGCGGTGCGAACCTTGCGGATGAATCGTGATCCCATGCTCTTCAGCGTACCGAAACACCTATTTTTAGTAACCACATCGAGACTGCGAGTCTCTTAACATTACAGGTCAGCGCACATATCGATTTTCAGTTCTCAAAACATGGCACGAAACAGGCTGGGGGCGGGATAGACGTGCCGAGATCAATGTTTTTCGCTACCACTTTTGAACTGTGTCCGCCAGAACTGAAAAGCATACCGCTAGGCTGTAACCATGATGAACCATACTGCGATATTTATAGATGCCGGATTCTTACTCTCACTAGGTGGTCATCGCGCCGCGGGTACAACGTTACGGTCTGCGTTTACGACGCACTACGAGTCCTTAGTTCGCGGCATCGTGCAAACGGTGAAGAAGAATACCGGCCTTAGTAACCTACGCGTTTACTGGTATGACGCATCTAAAGACGGTCTGTTTACTGAGCAACATAAAAGGATCGGGCTGATACCGGGAGTAAAGGTGCGTCTGGGACGTATCTCGTACAACGGTGAGCAAAAAGGCGTAGATCTACGTTTGGCTCTGGACCTTGTTGGAGTGGCAAGGAATCGATCCGCTTCGATTGCGTACCTAGTATCTGGCGATGATGACCTCGCTGAGGCTGTAGAGGAGGCCCAGGATCTCGGCATGAAAGTGGTGCTCCTGGGCGTAGCAAAGTCCGACAGCAGGCTAGGGGTTGCTTCAGTGGCTGAGCACTTGGCTTTGACCGCGGACTATATCGAAACCATTCCAAATCAACTGCTCGATAGCGCGTTCACAAAAGTTTTGGAGTGGGACCAGCACCACTCCGAGAAGACCTCAATTATTGCCAACGCACCGACTGAAGTCCCGACTTCGATGGCACCTAAGCCTTTCGCTCCAACGCCTGCTGTAATGGCCCAGAAAACAACTGCGAAGGCACAGACTCCAATTGCGTCCAGTGCCGAAGTCGTTTACTCAAGTGGCGGCGAGCAACCGGGTTACAAAGGCAACGCTGCCTACGAGCAACAAGAACTTAAAGTGGCCGAAGAAATCGGTGCAAAGGTTGCCAAGTCCTGGCTTGCATTTACGACTCAGTCTGAAGTCGTTGAGCTCATGGCCGATAAGCCACAGCTGCCACCTGAAATCGATAGGACATTGCTGAAGGACTGTGCTCAAGTCCTGGGGGAGTGGAAGACTGATCAACAGACCATCCGCAGAACCTTACGCAGTGCCTTCTGGGAGTATCTAGCAAAGATCATGTGACGAGCTAGCAACGACTTGAAGAACTCTAACTGACGCGAGCTAAGGTAAATTTGTAACGTGACTTCTCAGCAGAAACCCTTTTACATCACCACTGCCATTTCCTACCCGAACGGCACCCCGCATATCGGCCACGCTTATGAAGTAGTGGCCACCGACGTTATGGCTCGGTTCAAGCGACTAGACGGGCACGACGTTTTCTTCATGACCGGCACCGATGAGCACGGTCAGAAGATGATGCAGACAGCTGAAAAGCTGGGAATCACTCCGGCTCAGCTGGCCCAGCGTAACTCGGACGCCTTCCAGGCGATGAACGATGAATTGGGCACCAGCTACGACCGATTTATCCGTACCACTGACGCTGACCACCACGCCGCGGCACAGGAGCTGTGGCGCCGGATGGAAGCCAACGACGATATCTACCTGGATAAGTACGCTGGCTGGTATTCGGTACGCGATGAAGCCTTCTACACCGAAGAGCAAACCGAGGTCCGCGAGGACGGCATTCGATACGCCACTGAAACCGACACCGAGGTCACCTGGACAGAAGAAGAGTCCTACTTCTTCCGTCTTTCCAAGTACCAGGACAAGCTTCTCGCGTACTACAACGAGCACCCAGAATTCGGTGCGCCTCGTTCACGTTTTAATGAGGTTGTGCGATTCGTCGAGGGCGGCCTGACCGACCTGTCGATTTCGCGCACAACTTTCGACTGGGGTATCCCGGTACCGGGCAATGAAAAGCACGTTATGTACGTGTGGGTAGATGCATTGACTAATTACCTCACCGGCGTGGGTTTCCCTGATGTCGAGTCTGCATCATTCCAGAAGTACTGGCCGGCTGACGTTCACGTCATCGGCAAGGACATTTCACGGTTCCATGCCATCTACTGGCCTGCATTCCTGATGTCTGCCAAGCTTCCTTTGCCGAAGCGCGTGATGATCCATGGATTCCTTCACAACAACGGTGTCAAGATGTCCAAGTCATTGGGCAACACCGTTTCGCCTGATGACTTCGTGAACCGCTACGGCCTGGACCAGGTCCGGTACTTCTTCCTGCGCGAAGTCCCGTTCGGTGCAGACGGTAGCTACAACCACGAGACCATCGTTGCCCGCATCAACGGCGACCTTGCCAACAATTTTGGCAATCTAGCGCAGCGTTCGTTGTCAATGGTTGCCAAGAACTGCGGCGGAGTGGTGCCGACCCCTGGTGAATTGCTCGAGGCAGACCAGCACATTCTTGATGCTGCCGGGAAGCTTCTAGAAGCCAACCGGGACGCATACTCGCGTCAGGAATTCAGCAAGGCTCTGGAAGCCGTTTGGCACGTATTGGGTGATACCAATGCGTACTTCGCGGAACAAGAGCCTTGGAAGCTGAAGAAGACTGATCCTGAACGCATGGCCACGGTGCTTTACGTGACCATCGAAATCGTTCGCAAGGTCGCACTGCTTCTGCAACCGGTTCTGCCGCAGGCCATGACAGCCATGCTGAATTCTTTGGCAGTTGGCGAAGGGTCAGCCCGTACCTTCGAGTACTTTGACACTGCTTTGGTTCCAGGCACCGAGTTGCCAGCGCCATCACCAGTGTTCCCTCGCTATGAGGAAGAGAAGTAGCCAAAGCTACTCAGGCAAAGAAACTGCCGGCCAAGCCGAGAACGTGAGTTCTCTGCCTGGCCGGCAGTTTTCGCTTCAGCCATTACAGAATCTCTACGTCTACGGGCTGACAACGCCGGTCTGGTATGCAATGACTACGGCCTGAACCCGATCCCGGGCGTCTAGCTTGGCCAATATGTGGCCAACATGGGTTTTGACAGTGGCTTCAGAGAGGAAGAGCTCCTCGGCGATTTCAGGATTGGATCGACCCAGCGCGATAAGGCCGAAGACTTCGCGTTCCCGTCGAGTCAGCGAATCCACGAGAGCTGACAGCTGCTCGTTGCCTTGAGCACTTTCCTTCTTCAAAAGAGGCGCCATATGGTCCAGCAATCGGCGAGTGGTCGAAGGAGCGATCACTGCATCGCCGCGATTCACCGTGCGAATGGATTCAAGCAACTCTTCGGGTGGCGCATCTTTCAAAAGGAATCCGCTGGCGCCAGCTTGAATGGCACTTAAAGCGTACTCATCCATGTCAAATGTCGTCAGCACAATGACCTTGGGGCCTTCTGCTGCGGTCTTTGCCGGATCAAGCAAGCGTTCTGTTGCTTCGATGCCATCCATTTCTGGCATGCGTACATCCATGAGGATGACATCAGCTTGATTCATCAGCGGAGTGGCGATGGCCTCTCGGCCATTGCTTGCTTCAACAATCACCTGCATGTCTTCTTGCGAGTTGATCAGCATGCGAAAGCCGCTGCGTACAAGTAGCTGGTCATCCACCAAGGCGACCTTGATGGCGATGTCGTTTTCCATGTGTTGTTAGTCCTCGGAGTATGGAATGAATACGGCGACGGCGAATCCGCCAGAAGATTGTGGGCCAGCATGACAAGTTCCCTCGTATAAGGCTACGCGTTCCCTCATGCCGAGCAGCCCCTGGCCGGCCCCCTCTAGCTTGAGAGCTCCAGCGCCGCGCCCGTCGTCTTTGATCTGCAGCTCTAGGCCTCGGTAAGTCCATCCGAGGATTACCTCGGCGACAGCGTTAGCACCGGCATGTTTGAGCACATTAGTCAGTGATTCCTGAACGCAACGGTACGCGGTGAGCTCGGCGCCAGCGGGTAGATCTTTTCGCGGAGTGCCTACGGTGGTTAGTTGCACCGTCAGGCCCGAATTCTTGGCTAACTCCACGAGATCCGAGATGTCGGACAGGCCTGGCAAGGGACGGTTCTGAACTTCTTCGTCCTTACGGAGGACGCCGAGAAGTCTGCGCATTTCCTTGAGCGATGCGCGGCCGGTGCCGGACACTGTCTTGAGAGTATCAATGGCAATCTGGGGGTCATTGACCGCCGCATAGCGGGCACCGTCCGCCTGCGTGATGATGACAGACAGCGAATGGGCAACAATGTCGTGCATTTCGCGGGCAATATGATTGCGTTCATCAGACGCCGCCAAAGCTCTTTCCATGACGCGCTCTTTTTCAAGTCGTTCGGCATGATCCTTTAGGGATTTCATGGCTAAGCGTCGAGTGCGTGCAAGGTCGCCGAAGGTCCACGAGACGGTGACAACGAGGGCGAGACCCACAAAGGAGACCAACATATTCAGGGTCATCGACGGTGTGGGGTCAGAAACGTCGCGGAAAGGGTTGAACATGCTGAAGGTGGCCAAGACGGCACCGGTCAGACCAAGGGCAAGGGTACTGAAGGACTGCCAGCGTTTTCCGTACACTGCCATCGTGTAAACCATGATTGGGACTGAGAATTGCGATGGCAGCACGAGGCCGTCAAAGCCGAGCTGCAATATATGCCCGAAGGCCACAACGAGTGTCGCAGCCCATGGATATTGCCTTCGCACCATCAAAGGAACGGTCTGCAACAGGGCGATGGCAAAAATTGAAAGGACGGCGGAGCCTGACATCGTGCCCGCGAAACCGAGTGTTCCTGAGACACAGAATAGGGTATAGATCAGACCCGTGATGAAGTCTATTCGTCGGGGATTCGCTCGGATCCAACCGTCAATTCGACGGTGGGGATTGGCAAAAATCAATTCTTCCTTCAATTCCGTGGAGCTTGCTGCGGACTATTGATGCACTGGTTGCTACGTCCGGAGTATCCAGAATATCGACTTCGTCTAGTCCTGTGCCTCATGCCTGGGTTTGAATTCTGAAACGCTTGGAAACAATCTTCTCAATATATGAGATGAACTCTCACATGTTGGACTTAGGTGGCTAGAGTTAAAACATGGCAAATGAAATTGATATTGCGGTCATTCCAGGCGACGGTATTGGCCCCGAAGTTGTAACTGAAGCGGTCAAGGTTCTGAAATTCGTCACCAACGGTGGCAAGCAAGACGTCAAGCTCACTTACTACAAGCTGGGTGCAGAGCACTGGTTGGAAACCGGCGAGACTCTTCCGGATGAGACCCTTGCCTCGATCAAGCAGCACGATGCGATTCTCTTCGGCGCAGTAGGTGCGGCGCCGGGCGACACCCGCATTCCGTCTGGGATCATCGAGCGTGAAATGCTCCTGAAGCTCCGCTTCTCGCTGGACCACTATGTGAACCTGCGTCCATCCAAGTTGTACCCAGGCATCGAAAGCCCGCTGTCCAACCCGGGAGCAATCGACTTCATCGTGGTGCGTGAAGGTACTGAAGGCCCGTATGTCGGCAATGGCGGCTCAGTCCGCACTGGCACCTCGCATGAAATCGCAACCGAAGTTTCGGTCAACACGGCCTACGGTGTCGAGCGCGTTGTCCGTGACGCGTTCCGCCGCGCCTCAGAGCGTGAACGCAAGCATGTCACGCTGGTGCACAAGCACAATGTCCTGGTGCACGCTGGCCACTTGTGGAAGCGCACGGTAGAGGCAGTGGCAGTGGAGTTCCCTGAAGTCACTCACGATTACCTTCACGTTGACGCTGCGACCATTTTCCTGACAACTGATCCATCTCGATTTGATGTCATCGTCACGGACAATCTCTTCGGAGATATCCTGACCGACCAAGCAGGCGCAATCACCGGCGGCATCGGTTTGGCTGCAAGCGGCAACATCAACATGGACCGCACCTACCCCTCGATGTTTGAGCCGGTGCACGGTTCAGCGCCAGATATTGCCGGGCAGCAGAAGGCGGATCCAACTGCGGCTATCCTTTCGGTGGCCTTGATGCTTGATCATCTCGGATTGTCAGAAGAAGCACGCTCGGTTGAGCAAGCTGTTGAAAAGGAGATCACTTCGCGTCAAGAATTGACCGATAATCGCACCACGAGTGAAATCGGCGATGCAATTGTCGCGTTACTGGCATAAGCTGAAAGTGACGTTTCCGATTAGTAGTTAATCGGTAGTATTTCCACGAACGGGTGTTCCGCTTTGGCGTGGAGCATCCGTTCTTTGTTTATTGAGCTAGGAAGTCCAAGGTAGATGGAATTCACCGAAAATCTTTCAACGAGTCGCAAGAGCGACCAAGAGCGCGCCAGCGTTCTGGCTAACCCTGGTTTCGGGGACTTCTTCACTGACCACACCACTGTCGTTGACTGGACCGCCAACGAAGGCGGCCAGGGTGGCGAATGGCATGACGCCCGTATTGAGCCTTATGGGCCAATCGCCATGGATCCAGCTGCTTCGGTGCTGCACTACGGCCAGGAAATTTTTGAAGGCTTGAAGGCTTACCGCCACGCTGACGGGTCCGTGTGGACGTTCCGCCCACGCGCCAACGCTGCTCGCTTGAACAAGTCTGCCCAGCGTCTTGCGCTGCCACAGCTGGATGAGGATGTCTTTGTTGAGTCTCTGAAGAAGCTCGTGGCCACTGACATTGACTGGGTGCCAACCGGAGACGGCGAAGCCCTGTACCTGCGCCCATTCATGATTGCTACCGAAGCCTTCCTCGGTGTGCGAGCAGCTCGCGAAGTTTCCTACCGTGTCATTGCTTCGCCTGCAGGCAACTACTTCGGTGGCGAGCTCAAGCCCGTAGCTATTTGGGTATCGAAGAATTACGCCCGCGCGGGACGTGGCGGCACCGGTTCAGCCAAGTGCGGCGGCAACTATGCTGCATCCTTGGTGGCGCAGCTGGAGGCTGAAGAAAACGGCTGCAAGCAGGTTCTGTTCCTGGACTCCTTTAACGACAACGCAGTTGAAGAACTGGGCGGCATGAATGTTTTCTTTGTCACCAAGGACAACAAGTTGGTTACCCCTGCTTTGACTGGCACCATCCTTGAAGGCGTTACCCGTTCATCCGTTATTCAGCTTGCCAAGGACCGTGGCATCGAAGTTGAAGAACGCAAGATCACCCTAGACGAATGGCGTGATGGAATTGCCTCCGGCGATATCACCGAGGTCTTCGCCTGCGGTACTGCGGCAGTGATCACCCCGATCGGTGTTTTGAAGAACGGCGATGAGCTCATTGGTGACGAAAATGCACCGGCTGGCGAAGTGACCATGTCCATTCGCGAGGAACTGCTGGGCATCCAGCTGGGAACTGTTGAAGATCGACACGGCTGGCTTGAGCGTTTGGCATAGACGCTAAAGTAAGCGACTACGATGGTCTCGGGGCTTAAGCCCTGGGGCCATCGTTTTTATGTGAAAAGGAATGAAATGCACGTACTGGTAACTGGCGGTGCAGGCTACATAGGTTCGCACGCAGTGCTCCTATTGCTCGAAGCTGGCCACAAGGTTTCTGTCTTCGATAATCTCAGCAATTCTTCGCCCGAGTCGTTGCGCCGCGTTCGAGAAATGTCTGGTTCCGCTCCGGATCTATTCATTGGCGATTTGCTCGACAGCGACCGCTTGGATTCAGTTTTGAGCCAGACCCAGCCTGACGCTGTAATTCATTTCGGCGGGTTGAAGGCCGTTGGCGAATCCGTGCAAAAGCCAATTTCCTATTACCAGAACAATGTTGTTGGCACCTTGAACCTGGTTTCCGCGATGGAAAAGGCTGGCGTGAAGCGTTTGGTCTTCAGCTCTTCCGCAACGGTCTACGCCGAGTCCACCGAATTGCCGTTGGTTGAAGGCGCCCAGCGGGATGCCTCAAATCCCTATGGCCGCACCAAGCTGCATATCGAGCAGATCCTTGAAGATCTTGCAGTCTCCGACTCCTCGTGGTCCATCGCCACCTTGCGCTACTTCAACCCAGTCGGTGCTCATCCATCGGGGAATATCGGCGAGGACCCACAAGGCATCCCGAACAACCTCATGCCTTTTATTGCTCAGGTTGCCGTTGGACGCCGAAGCGAAGTTCAAGTCTTCGGCAATGATTACCCGACCTATGACGGCACGGGTGTACGCGACTACATTCACGTCATGGACCTCGCCCAGGGACACCTGGACGCATTGGACTTCCTGAACAGCCACAACGGGCAATACGTTTGGAACCTCGGAACGGGAAGCGGAACCAGCGTGCTTGACGTCATCGGCGCATTCTCACGAGCCTGCGGCCGCCAGCTGCCATACAAATTGGTAGATCGCCGCCCAGGTGACATTGCCGAGTATTACGGTGATCCAACCACAGCTCGCCTGGAGCTCGGCTGGAAGGCCGAACGAGGCGTTGAGGAAATGGCCCGAGATATGTGGGAATGGCAGTCCAAAAACCCTGCCGGATACCCGGATTATGATCTTGACGGAATTTCTGAAGAAGAAATTAACGAATTCATTCGCGGGGCCCGCGCCTCAATCGTCAAAGAAAAGTAGACAAGAAAAATAATCAAATGAAAATTGCAAGATTTGTAGTAGACGGTGACCCGATCTACGGAGTCGTCGATGGAAACGACATCCATGTCCTAGCAGGTGACCCTTTCTACCAGGGAATCAAGACCACCGGTGCAACCCACAGTCTTGACGATGTTCGACTAGTGGCTCCAATCATCCCGCGCTCCAAGGTCGTGGGATTCGGACGCACCTACCGCGAGCATGCCAAGGAACTCGGCAACGAGGTTCCGCAGGAACCCCTGATGTTCCTGAAGCCAAACACTTCCGTGGTTGGCCATGGGGATCCTGTCACCTTGCCTGCGTTTTCAGATGAAGTTTCCTTCGAAGGAGAACTTGCAGTAGTCATCGGACGAATTTGCAAGGACGTCCCGGCCGATAAAGCCCAGGACGTGATCTTCGGATACACCGTTGCCAATGACTTGACTGCACGCGACGCTCAACGCAAAGACCCTCAGTGGGCCCGCGCCAAGGGATTCGATGGTGCTTGCCCCTTGGGGCCATGGATCGAAACTGAATTGTCTGATCCAGATGATGTCAACATCGTCACCCGAGTCAATGGGGATGTCCGCCAAGACGGATCCACCAACGAGATGATCTGGCCCGTCAACGAACTGGTCGCACGGGCATCGGAAGCATTCACCCTTTTACCGGGAGATGTCATTATGACCGGAACGCCTGCTGGCGTCGGATTAGTTAATGCCGGAGATGTCGTCGAAATTGAGGTTGAAGGAATCGGTTCATTGCGAACTGTATTCCGGCGGTGAGTTAGCACAACTAACCTTTATCCGGGTACAATAATAACTACCACCAACTTGCCATCATCATTTTGGTGGAACCGCACTGGCTCTCGATCATTTATGTGATCGGGAGCCTTGCGGTTTAAATGCAACTTTCGGCTCGGAAGGCATAGAATGAAGACATCATGACTGATCTATCGCTGATTCCTGTAGTAACCGAAGACACCCCGGTCCGCGTCCGCTTTTGCCCATCACCCACTGGTACCCCTCACGTAGGCTTGATCCGTACTGCCCTGTTCAACTGGGCTTATGCGCGTCACACCGGCGGCAAGATGATCTTCCGCATTGAAGACACCGATGCCAAGCGCGACTCCGAAGAAAGCTACAACCAGCTTTTGGATGCCCTGGCGTGGCTGGGCATCGATTGGGACGAAGGTGTCAACGCGGGCGGTCCTCATGAGCCATACCGCCAGTCGCAGCGTGGTGACATCTACCAGGATGTCATTGAGAAGCTTCGTACAGCTGGCCATCTTTACGAGTCCTACTCGACCCCCGAGGAAGTCGAAGCTCGCCACAAGGCGGCTGGACGTGATCCAAAGCTGGGCTACGACAACTTCGACCGCGAGCTGACCGGTGAGCAGAAAGCCGCGTTCAAGGCCGAAGGCCGCGAACCGGTATTGCGTGTTCGCATGCCAGATCATGACATCACCTTCAATGATTTGGTGCGTGGCGAGATCACCTTCAAGGCGGGATCCGTGCCCGACTACGTTGTGGTGCGCGCCAACGGCAAGCCGTTGTATACCCTGGTCAACCCAATTGATGATGCGCTGATGGGGATTACCCACGTCCTTCGCGGCGAGGACCTGTTGTCCTCAACTCCGCGCCAGGTCGTCTTGTACACACTGCTGCATGACATCGGAGTTGCCCAGTACATGCCACGCTTCGGCCACCTCCCGTACGTCATGGGCCAGGGCAACAAGAAGCTTTCCAAGCGTGATCCAGAATCCAGCCTGTTCCTCCACCGCGACAACGGTTTCATCCCGGAAGGCCTGCTGAACTATCTGGCCCTGCTGGGTTGGTCGCTGAGCGCTGATGAAGATATCTTCTCGCGTGAACAGCTGGTTGAAGCCTTCGACGTAAAGGACGTGCTGTCCAACCCTGCCCGCTTCGATGTGAAGAAGGCAGAAGCAATCAACGGCACCCACGTGCGCATGCTGGAGCCGCGGGACTTCCGTGACCGTTTGGTTCCATACCTGAAGGCCGCGGGCCTAGTGGGCGAAGTGCTTACAGAACGAGAAAACGAGATCTTGGATCAGGCGGCGCCATTGGTTCAGGAACGCATCGCGCTGTTGGGCGAAGCAACCGACATGCTCGAGTTCCTCTTCAAGGCTGATGACGAAATTGCCATCGAAGAAAAAGCACTCAAGGGCTTGCCTGCAAACCTAGTTGAGGTGATCGACGCTAGTATCCGGGGCCTTGAATCCCTTTCCGAATGGAATGCCGAAACCATTCAGGAAGCACTGCGCACGAAGCTTGTCGACGAACTGGAACTGAAGCCTCGCCAAGCATTCGGGCCAGCCCGCGTAGCAATCTCCGGAAAGCGCGTTTCGCCGCCGCTCTTCGAGTCCATGGAAATTCTTGGACGCGAGTCGAGCCTAAAACGACTGCGTGCATTCGGCGAGTCCCGCTAAAGATTCTCCGATAAATCGGTGAGAAGTACTTTGAACGCCTCGGAAGGAACCAGTCCTGCAACTGGCCCTGTCCGGGGCGTTCTCTTCGATATTGATGAGACCTTGGTTGATTTGCGCTCCGCTGCTATCCAAGGCTTCGCATCCTTGTCGGCACCGGCGCTGGCGCATCTGAATCCTGCACGAATAGCTGCGATCGCAGCTGATTTCGCAGATGATGGCGCGCAGGCCTACCACAGGTATATGGCGGGTGAGCTGACTTTCCTTGGCCAGCGAGAAGTGCGGCTACAGCGCGCATATAGGTTGGCAGGGGCCACCGCGCCCAGCGGCGAAGCATATGCGCGATGGGCGCATGAATATGAGACGAAAGTTCGCGAGTCGTGGAAACCCTTTGATGACGTGCCGGAATTCTTGGGCCAGCTGGCTGATCTGTATATCCCGTAGGTGCGGTTAGCAACAATGTCGAGTTATACCAACGTGACAAGCTGCAGTCGGCAGGGCTAGCTGGATTCCGATGCGTCATTGGCTCCGATACTGCTGGGGCACCGAAACCGCACTCGGCCCCGTTCCTTGCCGGGTGCGCTGCACTAAAGAGTCTGCCGGCCCACACACTGTACATAGGGGACAATCCGATTAATGACTATCAAGGGGCCAGTGACGCTGGACTCCAGCCAGTGCTCCTGGACCGTGCTTCATTTCACAAGAATTTTCCTGGATGGCGGGTGAAGGATTTGGCGTCGCTCACGACTGTTCTGTCCTGATTTTCCGCGGATCGCTGGTGGAAAACTGGCCACGGTGCTCGATTTGTGCGCTGGTCATTTGGCCGGTATAGTTTTATCTCGTGCTACGGCAGTGGCCGGAATGATGATTATCGTAATTCCTGAAACGCCAAGTCACAGTGGGATATGGTGTAATTGGCAACACAACGGTTTCTGGTTCCGTCATTCTAGGTTCGAGTCCTGGTATCCCAGCGCTTCATCAAAGAAATTTGATGAGTTGAAGGTAGCTCTTCAACATACGGCCCCATCGTATAGCGGCCTAGTACTCTGCCCTCTCACGGCAGCAACACGGGTTCGAATCCCGTTGGGGTCACCAATGGAAAACCGCGGAGAAATCCGCGGTTTTCGTTTTTTCCCGGACAAAAACTGTACTGGGCTAGCGAAATTACCTGCTGGCATGAGGCAAGATAGTTCTCATGGAGTCGAATTCAGATCTGGATAACAGCTCAGGGCAGGAAACCGCTTCACCAGCCGGAACCGGCAGCGAGGCCGTGAAGCATTTAAACGAGCTTCAGGATCTGCTCAGTGAGCTGTCCTTTGTTAACCCTCAACCACGAGATGCATCCGGATTCGAAGTACTGCGCAACAAGGTATTGCACCAAATTTCGGACTACCTGATACCTCGAATTTCGAACCTACGCGCACCGCTATTGGTGGTTGTCGGCGGATCCACGGGCTCAGGAAAATCGACTCTTGTAAATTCCCTGCTAGGGGAACAGGTAAGCCTTTCCGGCGCGGTACGCCCGACGACGCGAACTCCGGTTTTGGCGTTCAACCCGGTTGACCAACCCTTCTTTGAATCTGACCGGATTCTTCCCGAACTTAAACGTGTAGCTGGTGGTGGATTCAATGCGCAGGGCGGAGCATCCACCAACCAAGCACTATTGATGACACCCCGCCAACAAGTACCTCAAGGCTTGGCAATACTTGATGCCCCGGATATCGACTCGGTTTCCGACGAGAACAGGGAATTAGCTGGCCAGCTTCTAAACGCAGCGGACCTCTGGATTTTCGTCACGACGGCCAATAGATACGCTGACGCTCTTCCCTGGGATCTGCTAACAGAGGCTGGTGCACGCGAAATAACCGTCTGCGTCGTATTGAACAGAGTTCCTCGAGGAGCCGAAAACGATATCGTTCCGGACCTGAAGCGCCTATTGCTTGAAAAGGATTTGGATCCCTCACTGCTGCATGTGCTCAATGAGACGCAACTCGGTGAAGAAAAATTGATTCCCAGTGAGCACGTGGAACCGTTGCTTGCGTGGCTGAACTCACTGGCAGCGGATTCCGCTCAACGTCAGCGAATCGCGGCCCAAACCCTTGATGGAGCGTTGCGCCGCACCGCCGCCGATGTCAGTGAACTAATCGCTGAACTGCAAGAGCAGGAAAACCAGCTCGGTGAACTACGCACGTTGACCGACGAACGCTTCGCACAAGCCTTGGCCAGGATCAACGATTCTCTCAATGACGGCTCGTTGCTGCGTGGCGAAATCCTGGCGCGTTGGCAGGACTTCGTCGGAGCCGGCGAGCTGCTGCGCGGAATCGAAGGCGCCATTGGACGGGTGAGAGATCGTGTAGGCGCCTTCCTCACGGGGAAGCCTCCAGCGACCCACAGGGTTGAACAAGCCATTGAATCAGGCCTGCATACAGTCTTCATTGCTGAAATCACCAAGGCCTGCCATGACATCGACAGGTCGTGGCAGAACACGCCGTTCGGCCAGGCGCTACGGGCAAATTTGCCAACGCCGCGTCCGCCGCAGGATCTCAACGAGCAAGCATCAGAAAGCATCCGGCTCTGGCAAAGAGATGTCCTGGATATGATCCGCCAGGAAGGCGCTGGAAAGCGCAAGACCGCCCGGATGGCCGCATTCGGCGTCAACGGGGTGGCCGTGATCTTGATGGTTGTGGTCTTTGCATCAACGGCCGGTCTCACTGGATTGGAAATCGGTATTGCCGGGGGCTCGGCATTGGTGGGCCAGAAACTGCTGGAAGCAATATTCGGAGAGGACGCGGTACGCCGCATGGCCACCAAGGCACGAAAGATGCTCGATTCCAGAGCAGGCGATCTCTTGGCGAAGAGCTCCTCAATCTATCTGGATGAGCTCTCTGCCACTTCGCAACCGGAGCTTGCTGAACGGCTGGGCAAGATTACCGCAGGCTTGAACGGCAAGGGGGCCCACTGATGTCCGAACGCAAGATCCTGCGGGCCGTCAGCGGCCTCAACTCGCAAATCAACAGCATCGTGGAAGCGATGCAGCTTGCAGAGCCATACCTGGAACCAGAAACCATCGATTTGGCCGCAGACGTCATCGCCCGCGCTGAATCTCGACGCCAGCTTTCCGCGGAGCATGTCGTGGTGGGACTTTTCGGTGCCACCGGCAGCGGAAAATCAACGATGTTCAACGCGCTGGTGGGTCAGAACCTTGCCACCACAGGTGTCATCCGCCCGACGACTACCGACACTGTCGCTGCCATTTGGGAACCAGAAGGCGCTTGCGAACTGCTGGACTGGCTGGAAGTGTCAACTCGCCACGTCATAGAGGATCGGGACGGCCAAACGGACTCTGCAAAGAAAAAGACGTTCGATTCCGGGCTCCTGCTGTTGGACCTGCCCGACATGGACTCGACGGCAGCTGATCACCACAAGATCGCTTCCCGATTGGTGGGCCAAGTTGATTATCTGGTGTGGGTGCTTGATCCTCAGAAATATGCCGATGCTTCAATCCACCACGGGTATCTCAATTCCCTGCGCAGCCAGCAAGGCAACCTGCTGATCGTCCTGAACCAGATAGACACGATTGCCGAGCGCGAGCGAAAACAAGTTGTCGATTCCTTGCGCGGCATCTTGGCCACCTCTGGGATGGAGAATCTTCCCATCATCTGCACCTCGGCTGCTACGGGTGAAGGAGTCGCGGAGGTGCAGGCCAAGATCGCGGCCGCGGCCAAGAACAAGGCACTTTCCACGCGTCGACTCCGCGCAGATGTTGATCAGGTCATCCATCACTTGAGCGAGGAACTCCAAGTAGAGAAAGTGCGCTTGCCCAGCCAGCTGCACCAAGCCGAGCTGGAGCGCGTGATCGCGAAAGCGCACGGTGCCCATTACATTGCTGATGCAGTGGAAACCTCATACTTGCTTCGTGGTGCTTCGCGCACGGGATGGCCGTTGACCACATGGCTGGTCAAGTTGCGCAACGATCCACTCAAGAGGATGAATCTTGGACGGCAGCATGAAGACCCAGAATTGTCCTTGACTTCTCGTCCAGAGCTGTCCATCGCAGAAACTGCGGCTATAGAACATGGCATCAACCAGTACGTCGCCGAAGCGTCTTCAGATCTTCCGGAAAGCTGGAAAGAGCCTCTCCGAGAGAAAGTGCACGCAAAAACGGCGGTGCTGGATGACGGCATTGATGCGGCGATTGCCGGCACGCCGTTAGGTGTTGAACGGTCTTCGTGGTGGTGGCCCGTAGTCAAGGTCATCCAATGGGTTGCACTTGTTGCGGCATTAGGTGGTGCTTTGTGGCTCGCCGGCTATCCGGTTGCCGGATACTTCCAATTCGAGCTTCCGGAGGCTCCCCGAGTCGAAGGTATCGCTGTACCAACGCTGCTGATTTTCATTGGAATACTGCTGGGCATTGTCTTGGGATTGGCGTGCTCGTTTGTCAACCGAATAGTCGCTAAAGTTAAGCGAAGGAAAGCGTTGAAGAATATTGAACGCTCGGTATCCCAGCTGGTGAGGCAGGCAGTCATTGAGCCCGTTGACCAGCATCTGGACACCTACAACAGCTACTCAGCATTGATCACCTCTGCAGCCAAGAAAGCCGATTAGAACTCTGTGACTACAAACCAGCCAAAAGTCGATGCAACAGTGGGTGACCTAGGCGAGCAAGGCATCCTGGAAGCGATCTTGCCGCTGCTCGATTCAGCACAGGCAAGTCTCGGTCCGGGCGACGACGCGGGTGCGTTGAGGGTGAGCGGGAACGAAGTTCTCGTTTCGGTCGATACCCTGGTTGAAAACCAGGATTTTCGGCTCCTCTGGCCCAGCGGGTTGGAACACAATGCTTATGACATCGGATGGAAGTCCATTGCGCAAAATGTCTCAGACATTAATGCGATGGGTGGTCGCGCCACTGGCGCTGTGATTTCGCTGTCCCTGCCGAAGTCCACGTCTCTGGAATGGGTGATGGACTTCAGCCGTGGAGTTGCCGAGGCTATCGCGGAGCTTGGCGCCAAGGAACTGACGATTCTCGGGGGAGACCTCGGGAAGTCGCAGGAAATTTCCGTTACCACGACCGTTCTTGGCGAATGCGAGCATGGGAAGGTGCTGAGGAGTGGAGTCCGAGCCGGAGACCGCATAGCAGTGGCCGGACGTGTTGGCGCCGCGGGGGCAGGGCTCTCAGTGCTTGAACACGAGCATGACAATGAACGTTGGAGCAGGGCGGTTCGCCGTCTGGTCCAGGCGCAGTGCCGGCCCGTCCCGCCGTTGGAATCTGGCCCACGTGCTGCCGAAGCGGGTGCGACAGCCATGTTGGATCTATCCGATGGACTGATCCGCGACGCCGGGCGCATGGCCAAAGCCAGCCATGTCAATCTCGAGTTGGAATCTTCCGCTCTCCAGGACTTCGCGATTCGGCTGGAGGCTGCCTCAGAACTGACGGGCACCGATCCGATGTCATGGGTACTCTTTGGCGGTGAGGATTTCGGACTCCTGGCAGCCTTCCCTGAGGGAGTTGAAATCCCCGGAGAATTTACTGTCATCGGTGTAGCCAAGCCGGCCAATGGGCGTCGAGCAGTCGTGAAGATTGATGGCAAGGTCGCAAAGCCTGAGACGGGCTTTGACCACTTCGCTTAGCTCCTCGGCAACTGATTCTTGTGCTGGCTATGCACGGTCGTTTTGAACGCGCAGCAGTTCAGAAAGTTCGTGGGCGGCGCTCGTCACCGCTTCGTGGTGGATCTTGCCTGGTTGGCGGGTAAGCCGTTCAATCGGGCCCGATAAGGACAGGGCCGCGATAACCCGTCCGGACTGCCCGCGAACTGGTGCGGAAACCGAAGCGACGCCAGGCTCGCGTTCTCCCAGCGACTGGGCCCAACCGCGCCGGCGGACTCCGGCCAGGATTGTCGGTGTGAAACGCGCGTGGTGCAATCCTTCCACCATGCGCTCATTGTCTTCCCACGCGAGCAGGATCTGGGCTGCCGAACCGGCCTTCATCGACAGCTGGGTTCCCACTGGAATAGTGTCGCGCAGGCCGATTGGGCGCTCGGCGCTGGCGATGCACACACGGTAATCGCCCTGCTTGCGGAATATTTGCGTGCTTTCACCGGTGAGGTCGCGAAGCTTGATGAGCACAGGCCCTGCTGCGCTGACCAACCGGTCTTCGCCCGCTGCGCTGGCGAGCTCCACCAGACGGTTTCCCAGCTCAAAGCGGCCATGCATATCGCGCCCAACTAATCCGTGATGGACGAGCGACTGGGCAATGCGGTGCACCGTGGGGCGCGAAATTTCGGTGAGTTCCACCAACTGGGAAAGGGAAGTGGGGCCATTCTCCAATGCATTGAGAATGGCTGCTGCCTTATCCAGTACGCCTACGCCGCTGCCTGTTGTCATAGTCCAAGTATCGCGTCTCAGTATTTGAGATTCAAGTCCGTATACTGGAAAAGTCGCTCTGTGAAGTGTCAAAGTTGGAGTATCAATTGTTCGTAGCTTGAGGAGTGTGTCGCATGTCCGCCATGCAGTCGCCCCAGACGTTGGCAGAAAAAGTCTGGAATGCACATGTTGTGCGTCGAGGAGAAGGTGAAGGCGAAGCCCGCCAGCCGGACTTGATTTACATTGACCTCCACCTGCTACATGAGGTGACCTCTCCGCAGGCCTTCGAAGGCCTGCGTCTCGCTGGCCGTCCGCTGCGTCGTCCGGATCTGACCATTGCGACAGAGGACCACAACACTCCGACGCTGGACATCGATAAGCCCATTGCCGACTTGACCAGCCGCACCCAGATCCACACCCTGCGCGACAATTGCAAGGAATTCGGCGTCCGCTTGCACTCCTTGGGCGACAAGGAACAGGGCATTGTCCACGTCGTGGGTCCACAGCTGGGATTGACCCAGCCGGGCATGACCGTCGTTTGCGGCGACTCGCACACTTCGACCCATGGCGCCTTCGGTGCCCTGGCTTTTGGCATTGGCACCTCGGAAGTCGAGCATGTCATGGCCACCCAGTCGCTGAGCCTGAAGCCGTTCAAGACCATGGCTATCAACGTCGAGGGCACCTTGAAGCCGGGCGTTACCTCCAAGGACATCATCCTGGCCGTGATTGCCAAAATCGGTACGGGTGGCGGCCAAGGTTTCGTGCTGGAGTACCGTGGCTCAGCGATTCGTTCGCTGTCCATGGATGCCCGCATGACTATCTGCAACATGTCCATCGAGGCCGGTGCCCGCGCCGGCATGATTGCACCGGACGAAACGACGTTCGAATATGTCAAGGGCCGCCCGCATGCTCCGGAGGGCGAAGACTGGGATGCCGCAGTTGCCGACTGGAAGCAGCTGCACACCGATGAGGGTGCACGCTTCGACGCTGAAGTCTTTTTGAACGCTGATGAACTTGAACCATTCGTCACCTGGGGCACCAACCCTGGCCAGGGCGTCTCGCTGTCCGAGAATGTGCCTTCGCCAGAAGACTTCGAAGACGAAAATGATCGCAAGGCCTGCGAGCGAGCATTGACCTACATGGGACTTGAGGGCGGTACCCCAATGAAGGATATTCGGGTGGATACCGTGTTCCTGGGATCCTGCACCAACTCCCGCATGGAAGACCTGCGTGCGGCTGCCCAGGTCATCAAGGGTAAGGAAAAAGACCCTAATGTCCGCATGATCGTGGTCCCGGGCTCGGCGCGAGTTCGATTGGAAGCCGAGGCAGAAGGACTGGACCAGATTTTCAAGGACTTCGGTGCTGAATGGCGCTTCGCGGGCTGTTCCATGTGCCTGGGCATGAACCCGGACCAGCTGGCCGAGGGTGAGCGCTGCGCGTCCACCTCGAACCGCAACTTCGAAGGACGCCAGGGCAAGGGCGGACGTACCCATCTGGTCTCGCCACTGGTTGCCGCCGCTACCGCAATCCGTGGAACCCTCTCGTCGCCTAGCGACCTCGTCAACGCACCGGTTTCGGTCTAGGAAGGATCACCGTCATGGAAAAGATTGTCAGCCACACCGGTATTGGTGTTCCACTGCGGCAGAGCAATGTGGATACGGACCAGATTATTCCTGCCGTATACCTCAAGCGCATCACCCGCACCGGTTTTGAGGACGCGTTGTTTGCAGGTTGGCGACGGGATGAGAACTTCATCCTGAACCAGAAACCGTTCAACACCGGCTCCGTACTGGTGGCGGGCCCCGACTTTGGCACCGGTTCCTCGCGCGAGCACGCTGTCTGGGCGTTGAAGGATTATGGATTCAAGGCCGTGATCTCCTCCCGTTTTGCCGATATCTTCCGTGGCAACTCGGGCAAGCAGGGATTGGTTGCTGCCGAAGTAGCCCAGAGCGACATCGAACTGATCTGGAAGGAACTGGAAAACAATCCAGGCACCACGGTGACCGTGGACTTGGAATCGCGTACGGTTCACTGCGGTTCCATCTCGGCACCGTTCCAGATTGACGACTACACCCGCTGGCGCTTGATGGAAGGCCTGGATGACATCGGCCTGACCTTGCAGCACGAAGAAGATATCACCGCATACGAGGCCAAGCGCCCTGCGCACAAGCCGAGGACTTTGCCCGCACGCACTGCGGGCTAGCACCGAGTTCAAGGTAAATGGAATGGTCCGCTTATCCCTGGCGTTGTTAGGGGTGAGCGGACCATTGCGTTCCCAACGCAATGTTTTTCTGCAGGGCACCATGGCTCTGTCTGAAAGCATGCTCACAATGTGTGCGCCACGAGATGATCTGGGCGTACTGGCAGGTATAGAGGCGGTATGCTTACTTAGTCCTGCCAGTTCGAAAGCCTTGATGCTTCGGCGGGCGATAACGACTACGCGATGAGGTAATTCATACATGGGTAAGATCCTGACGATCCATGGTGGTGTTCCGCTAAAGGGCACCGTACGAGTCGGCGGAGCGAAGAACCTAGTGCCAAAAGCCATGGTCGCGGCTCTGCTGGGCGACAGCCCTTCGGTACTGCGCAACGTACCGGAGATCAAGGACGTAGCTGTTGTCCGCAGCCTGCTTGAAATCCACGGCGTCAAGGTGGACCAGGATCCCGAGACCGGTGATCTCACCATGGACCCTACCCAGGTCAAGACCGCCTCGAACCAGGCCATCGATGCCCACGCCGGCGACTCGCGTATCCCCATTCTTTTCTGCGGACCGTTGATCCATTCGCTGGGCGAAGCCTTCATCCCGGACCTGGGTGGCTGCCGCATCGGCGACCGCCCAATCGACTTCCACTTGGAAGTATTGCGCGACTTTGGTGCCATCGTGGACAAAGCAACCGACGGCATCCGCATTTCTGCCCCTAACGGGCTGACCGGCGCTAAGCTCGAACTGCAGTATCCGAGCGTTGGCACCACCGAGCAGGTGCTGCTCTCGGCCGTCCGCGCCAAGGGCGTCACGGAAGTCAGCAATGCAGCCATTGAGCCGGAAATCCTGGACCTGATCTCGCTGCTGCAGAAGATGGGCGCCATCATCTCGGTGCACCGCGACCGCGTGATCCGCATCCAGGGTGTCGAGAAGCTCTCGGGCTTCGACCACTCGGCTCTGCCGGACCGCAACGAAGCCGCATCTTGGGCCTCTGCCGCTCTGGTCACCAAGGGCGATATCTTCGTCCAGGACGCCACCCAGCGTGACTTGACTGCTTTCCTGCATGTCTACCGCCAGATTGGCGGCGAATTCGAAGTCAAGAGCGATGGCATCCGCTTCTACCACCCAGGTGGAGATCTTAATCCGCTGATCCTCGAAACCGATGTGCACCCGGGCTTCATGACCGACTGGCAGCAGCCGCTGGTGGTTGCCTTGACCCAGGCCAAGGGCGTCTCGGTCATTCACGAAACCGTGTATGAGAATCGCTTCGGATTCACCGATGCACTGGTCCGAATGGGCTCCACTGTCCAGGTGCACACCGACTGCCTCGGATCCACCCCTTGCCGTTTCGGGCAGCGCAACTTCAAGCATTCAGCTGTTGTGGTGGGCCCCGCCAAGCTCACCGGTGCCGACATCGATGTTCCGGATCTTCGTGGTGGTTTCTCCCACCTGATTGCCGCACTGGCTGCCGAAGGCACCAGCAAGGTCACCGGAATCGAGATCATCAACCGCGGCTACGAGCACTTCATGGAGAAGCTGCAGGCCCTGGGCGCAAACGTCGAGCTGAGCAACTAAAGGGGATCAGATTCGTGGTAAAGATTCTGGCCCCTGGTGAATCTGCGAGGACCAAGCGGGTTTTCTCAGTATTGGCGGGCGTTGTCCGTACTTCCATGAACGCTTTGATTGGCAAGACGTGGAAGGGTTTCGAGACGCTTCCGCAGGGCGGGTACATCCTCTGCCCCAATCACCTCACCGAAATTGATCCGCTGGTTGTCGGCCACGCTATCTACAGCAATGGCCGGCTGCCACGCTGGCTAGCCAAGGAGTCCTTGTTCAAGATTCCAGTGCTTGGCTGGTTGCTGCGCGAGACCGGCCAGGTACCGGTCTCACGCAGCGCATCCAACGCCGGCGAATCGTTGGCCGCGGCCAAGAAAGTGCTCGATGCCGGCGGTGTCATTGTCATTTACCCGGAGGGCACACTGACCCGCGATCCCAATTTGTGGCCAATGGTTGGACGGACTGGCGCCGCACGGTTGGCCTTGCAAACCGGTGCACCAGTGGTGCCGATGGCTCACTGGGGCGACCAGGAACTGCTGCCTCGCTATTCCAAGAAGATGTACCTGTTCCCGCGGAAGCACGTCACCGTGTCCGTCGGGCAGCCGGTGGATCTCGACGATCTGCGTGGAGGCCCGCGCACTCGTGCAGTGCTGCAGGAAGCCACAGATCGCATCATGGACGGGATCACTGCACTGACCGCGGAGCTGCGCCAAGAAGAAGCACCGGCTGTGTGTTGGGATCCCAGCAAGCACGGCCAGTCGAAGACTGGACGCAATTTCGATACCCCGGAAAATTAATTACTTTCATCATCACCTTCCAGAGGACTGACTTTGACTAAGCCGCTACCACGCAAAATCGCCGTCATGGGCGCTGGCAGCTGGGGGACCACCTTCGCCAAGGTGCTTGCCGATTCAGTTGCAGACAAGGGAATCGCGGTTCAGATTTGGGCACGTCGCGAAGACGCAGCCAATGAAATCAACGAACGCCATACCAATTCACGCTACTTGCGCGAAACCAAGCTTCCTGCCAACGTCACGGCATCATCGGATCCGCAGACCGTGCTAACCGGCGCCGACCTTGTGGTCTTGGCAATTCCGTCGCAGTCCTTGCGCCAGGAATTGGCGAAATTCAAGGAATTCTTTGAACCAGGCGCCGTGCTGCTTTCCCTGATGAAGGGCCTTGAACGCGGAACCGACCTGCGCATGAGCCAAGTGATCGCGGAAGTGACCGGGCTGCCAGCCAAGCAGATTGCCGTGCTGTCCGGGCCGAACCTGGCCATGGAGATTGCGCGCGAGCAGCCCACCGCCTCTGTTGTTGCCTGCACAGATTCCGATATCGCGCAGTGGATCGCTGAACTGTGCTCCGCTCCGTACTTCCGTCCCTACACGAATGATGATGTACTGGGCGTGGAGCTTGGCGGTATCGTCAAGAACATCATCGCGCTTGCCGTGGGCATGTGCGACGGCATGGGGATGGGCGATAACACCAAGTCCACCGTGATCACTCGCGGTTTGGCCGAGACCACTCGCTTGGTCCTCGCCCTTGGCGGCCGCTTGGATACCTTGGCCGGCCTTTCTGGTCTGGGCGACCTTGTCGCTACCTGTTCTTCCTCGCTCTCGCGCAACAACACCGCCGGACGACTGCTCGGCCAGGGGCTCTTCCTGGAAGAGGTCAATGACCGCATGTCGCAGACCGCGGAAGGCATCAAATCAGCACGTGCCGTATTCGACCTTTCCCGAGCCCATAACGTGGAAATGCCGATTACCGAAGCAGTGGTGATGGTCCTGGAAGGCACCTTGAGCGTTGAGAACATGGCCGCACGCCTGTTGTCGCGTGAATTGAAATCCGAAGGAGAACGTCACTAATGACTGAACGCAAGCTACGCGTCCTCTTGCTCTTCGGCGGCCGTTCCTCAGAACACTCCGTTTCCTGCGTGACCGCTGCCGGGGTCATGCATGCTATCGACCGTGAACGTTTTGAAATCGTTCCGGTGGGTATCACCCGCGAAGGAGGCTGGACCCTGCTGGATGAAGATCCGGAAGGCTGGGCTCTGAACACCGGCAAGCTGCCGGAGATTTCCTCGGTGGATCATCCGGTGCACCTGTCTACCGATGCGCAGAAGACATCATTGCTGTCCTATTCGGACTCCACCGTGGCAGACCTGGGGGAGATTGACGTAGTCTTCCCCTTGCTTCACGGTCCGTTCGGTGAAGACGGGTCGATCCAGGGCTTGCTTGAAATGGCAGGCGTGTCCTATGTGGGCTCGGGTATTGCAGCCAGTGCGATGGGCATGGATAAGCACTACATGAAGGTGGTTTTCGAAGGGGCCGGCTTCAATGTGGGACCGTACGAAGTGATCACCAACAAGCAGTGGCTGCGTGATAGCGAAGCTGCCATGAAGCGTTGCGATAACCTGCAGTACCCGTTGTTCGTCAAGCCGGCCCGCGCAGGGTCTTCGGTAGGCATCACGAAGGTTGATGATCCGTCCGAGCTGCGTGCTGCTATTGAAATCGCCCGGGCCGAAGATCCCAAGGTGATCATCGAGCAGGGGATCGTCGGGCGGGAAATCGAATGCGGCGTTCTTGAAGGCCGCAGCAGCGGACCATCGCGTGCTTCATTGCCAGGCGAAATCGCGGTGGCGGACAATCAGCACACCTTCTACGATTTCGAAGCCAAGTACGTTGATGGAGCCGCAGCTGAGCTCAGCTGCCCGGCAAACTTGAGCGATGAAGCCACGCGCGAAATCCGCGAGCTGGCAGTCCAGGCCTTTGACGCGATCGGTGCCGAAGGCCTATCCCGGGTTGATTTCTTCTATACTCCCGAAGGCGAGTGGATCATCAATGAAATCAACACCATGCCTGGCTTTACGCCGTCCAGCATGTATCCGCAAATGTGGGCGAAGACGGGAATTGGATACCGTGAACTCATTGATGAGCTGATTGCCCTGGCGACCGAGCGGAACATCGGTTTGCGCTAGTCAAAGGAACGTTGGTGAAACTTTGGGGTGTGTTGAAAATTCAACACACCCCAAAGCTTTTGTCGAAGGGTTGCTTACAAGCTCACTGACTTGTCAACGCTGACGCACTTCTTGGAAGCTGGGATCTTCTGCGCAGCATCTGAAAGTGTCGCCAGAACTGTGCTCGACGGGATCACGTTAGGGTCGAGGATAACTTCGGTTGCCGGGGTCCGGCCATATGTGGTTAGGGTCCAGATGCTTGTTACTTCGTCCTCATGCGCTACCCAATCAACATCATTCACTGATACGCAAGGATCTGTGGTCGGCCCGGGGACTTCTACTCCGCAACGCAGGACAACTTTGGACGGGTCGCCCCAGGCAGCTGTTGATTGGGACGTCGTGGTGCGGCGTTCCGCATCATCGATGGCTTCGGGCAGGACAACCATCATTTCTGCGCACAGCGGGTTGGCTGCGTCTGGGGCAGCATCAACGGAAGCTACTGATGCGCAACCGGCGAGGCCAGTTATGGAAATGAGCCCGATTCCGGCGACGACTGAACCACGACCCAATATTCGGTTAAGTTTTGGTGACAGTCGTGCAGAGACACTGATTTTAAACACGTTATAAGCCTACATCGGCAATCTGAAAGATAAGATGTAGTCAGTTGAAACTGTGAAAGGTAGCATATGTCCTTTGAAGAGCATTCGGTGAGACCACGCCAGAAAAAGAAACGCACGGGTCGAGCTATTATCCTGAGTGTCCTTGCCCTGGTGGTTATCGCTGGACTTGTCGCTGGTGGTTACGCATGGAACCTCGGCAGAACGTTCAATGACAACAGCACCAAAATCACCAACGCTTTCCCGGCGGAAGAGACGCGCCCGGAGGTGAAAGAGGAGTCTAAGGACGCAGTTAACGTACTCCTGCTGGGTACTGATACCCGGGCCGTGCGTAGTGACGATGCACAGGATGATGAGTTCGCCACGCTACCGGGTGGCGGACGATCCGACACCATGATGCTGGTGCACATTCCTTCGGACCGGAAGAACGTCTTCGTCACGTCGATCATGCGTGATACTTGGCTGGACATTCCTGGCGTCGGCACCGCGAAGATTAACCGCGCATTCGCCAGCGGCGGTGTTCCCAAAGCAGTCGAAACTCTCGAAGGTCTCTTCGGCATCCGGATCAACCATGTGGCATCGATTGACTTTGAAGGCTTCAAGGGCCTGACCAATGCGGTCGGCGGCGTAACCGTCGATAATCCGATCGCTTTCAGCCCCGTACATGTCAAGGGCTACTTCTTCCCAGAAGGTGTGCAAACGCTCGACGGAGACGAAGCACTAGCTTTTGTTCGTGAGCGCAAGGCGTTTACGGGTCCAGGTGGTAGCGATTACCGCCGTGTCAAGAACCAGCAGCTCTTCGTCAAGGCTTTGATTGGCCAGATCCTGTCCAAGGAAACTCTGACCAGCCCCACAAAGATCCAGTCTGTCGTTGAGGAAATCGCACCATATGTAGCAGTCGACGAATCCCTGGACGCAGGAAAAATCGCATCGTTGGCGTCTTCGATGATTAGCATCCGTTCCAGTGATATGGAGTTCTTCACCCTGCCAAACAATGGTCCTGGGCGTTCAGCAGACGGGCAATCAATTGTCGTTCCTGACATGGATACGATTGCCAAGTTTGGCGAAGCATTGCAGAATGACACGGTTGATGAATTCGTAGCATCAACTGACTTGTCGCAGTAAGACCACCTAAGGAACGACTTTCCATGACGCCCCACAAACTCGATACCTCCGTGCGTGCCATCCGAGAATGGCTCGCTCGAAGCGTCAAGAGTCTCGGGAACCATTCTGACAGGTTGAATGCAATCAATGTGTTCCCAGTGGCAGACGGCGATACCGGTAGCAACCTGTATCTGACCGCGAGAGCGGGACATGACGCGATCAGCAAACTGGAAAGCGACGATATTGGTGGGTTTCTTGAAGTTGCCGCGCGGGCTTCGTTGGAATCTGCACGCGGCAACTCGGGCACATTGCTAGCAGTCTTCTTGAGCGGCCTGAGCGAGCCTTGGAGTGGCCATGAACGCCTAACTGCGCCGTTGCTTGCGCTCGGTCTCGAGCGAGCCAAAGTGCGGTCTTGGTCAGCGCTGAGCGAACCGGTCGAAGGCACCATGCTGTCCGTGATCAATGCAATATCTTTGGCCGCAGGCTCAACACTTGCGCACTTGAAGACGGATCCGGATAGTCGTGCAGCACTTGATGCCGTTCTCACGCAAATGAGTCAAGCAGCTCAACTCGCAGTCAGGGGCACCGAGGCTGAACTTCCGAGTCTCGTTAAGGCTGGCGTTGTTGACGCAGGGGCGGTCGGGATGCTGATCATAATTGACGAGCTATGCGCCGCGATTCGGAGCGAATCCACCGAATTCGATTCCTACGACGACTTCCACGGTTACCGTTCACAAGACCCGCACATTCACCTGACTGAAGAAACAGAGTCAGGTGTTGAGGTAATGTGCACTGTTTCCTTGGACGCGTTGGGTGCCGCTACTCTGCGCGGGCAACTGGACTCAATGGGCAATTCAGTGATCATGTCGCCCGTGAATCAGCTGGAGGAAGACACCTATAGATGGCGCGTTCACGTCCACGTTCCTGATGCCGAACCGGCACTGGAACTCATAAGAAAACACGGTGACCCGGTGAATATCAGCGTCACTGATCTGTGCACCCACGATGGCTGAAACAACGCTTACTTCGTTTGAGAGTGCAGAGCTCTCAGCATTCTTAGGAAAGAAGAACTCCACCGCCCTAGAAAAGGCTTTCGGCTATACGACGGTGGGGGAGTTGTTATGGCATTTTCCGCGTCGGTACGTTGAAGTAGGCGAGCTCACCCCGATTTCAGAGCTTCCCTTCGATGAGCACGTTACAGTTGTCGCCCAGGTTGTCAACGTCAGCCAGCGGCAGATGCACTCGCGGCGCGGTTTCATTTTCGAAGTGACCGTCAGCGATGAGCTTAGCGCAGGCGGCCAAGAGCTGAAGATGACCTTCTTCAATGGCTATCAAGCACGGACAGATCTGCACATTGGAACTATCGCGATGTTCAGCGGCAAGGTCGGTTGGTACCAGGACCACCTGCAGTTGAGCCAGCCTGAATACGCAATCCTGGATGAGGCATCCCAGGCAGATCCGCGTCCAATTCCGATCTATCCTGCTTCGGCAAAGATGCCCAACAAGCGCATCCGTGATCTGATGGGGCTGTTGCTGGAGCACTTCACAGATCAGAAGCTTCCTGAGTTTCTTCCAGGGGAACTTCTTCGCACGCATCATTATCCACAACGCCATCAAGCGTTCTTGGATCGCCATTTCCCCAAGGAAATCAAGCACGCCTACGTCGCTCGACAGCGCTTTGCCTTTGAAGAAGCATTTATGCTGCAGTTGGCGTTAGGCGAACGCGGGCGCCAGCTGGGCGCGCAGAAAGCAATTGCACGCCCACCGGTGCCGGGCCGCCTAGCTGACAAATTCGATGCCCAGCTGCCGTTCAGCTTGACCGAAGACCAGCTTGTCGTCGGAGAACAAATTTCCAAGGACCTGGACCAGTCGCATCCAATGCATCGTTTGCTGCAGGGCGAAGTCGGCTCCGGCAAGACCGTTGTCGCGCTACGAGCCATCTTGCAGGTGATCGATGCTGGAGGACAAGCTGCACTCCTAGCGCCAACAGAAGTCCTGGCCGCACAACACTACGCCTCGATCAAGAAGATGCTTGGCAAGCTCGCTGAACCTGGGCTTTTCGGCGAAGGCGAAGGAACAGGCGTAGAGCTTCTAACCGGGTCGGCAAAAAGTGCCCATCGCCGTGAAGCATTGCTGGGTATTGCCAGCGGTGAGACTGGACTGATTATTGGCACACATGCCCTCTTGAGCGACCATGTGCAGTTTGCAGATCTCGGCCTCGTCGTCGTGGACGAACAACATCGATTTGGCGTTGAGCAGCGCGACGCCTTGAAGTATAAAGCAGTCGACTCGGTTCCTCATACCCTGGTCATGACTGCGACTCCGATACCGAGAACCGTCGCCATGACCGTATTCGGCGATTTGGA
The DNA here is from genome assembly GCF_008370855.1 of Glutamicibacter sp. ZJUTW. Classification (NCBI taxonomy): domain Bacteria; kingdom Bacillati; phylum Actinomycetota; class Actinomycetes; order Micrococcales; family Micrococcaceae; genus Glutamicibacter; species Glutamicibacter sp. ZJUTW. Next base: position 1,554,253 of record NZ_CP043624.1, read on the forward strand.
CACCTCCACCATTAAACGCTTGCCCGCCGGCCGCGCCCCGATCCACACGCATATCGTGCCCATGCAGTTAACCGGTTTCCGCGACAGGCTATTCACCAGAATCGTTGAAGAAGTGGAGAAGGGTCACCAAGCATATGTGGTGTGCCCACGAATTTCGGACTCAGCAGCGGAACAAGGCATTCTTCTGGCATCCTATGAAGAATCGTCCGGTCAGCCCATGAGTGTAGAAGCCATGCATGAGATGCTCGCTGGGATGCCTGAATTCGCTGGGATACGCACCGAGGCGTTGCACTCGCAACTAGATGCGGCAGACAAGCAGGCAACCATGGATTCCTTTGCCCGTGGTGAAATTGACGTGCTGATTTCCACGACAGTCATTGAGGTTGGCGTTGACGTCCATAATGCGACATTGATGGTGATCATGGATGCGGAGCGCTTCGGCATCTCGCAGCTCCATCAGCTGCGCGGCCGCGTAGGCCGTGGTGGACTGCCTGGGACGTGCCTCATGACCACATGGCTGGACGCGGACCATCCGTCGGTTGGACGCTTGAAGACCATCGAGTCAACCATCGACGGTTTTGAGCTAGCCGAGGCAGACTTGGCTGAACGCAAAGAAGGAAATATCTTGGGTGTTCAGCAATCAGGCAGCCGGTCGACGCTGCGGGAACTTAGCATCATCAAGGATCGCTCGCTCATTGAGCAGGCGAAAACCGATGTGGGCAGGCTTCTTGCCGATGCCAACTGGGGAAGCAACTATCCGGAGCTCCTGAGCGCAGCCGGGAATTGGCTTGATGAGTCCACTAAAGAATTTTTGAATAAGAACTGATTGAAGGTATTGCTAGGCAATGAGCCGTATTATCGCTGGAGCTGCCGGTGGGCATCCACTGAAGTCCGTACCAGGTGATGCCACGCGCCCGACAACGGATCGTGTCAAGGAAGCCCTCTTCTCCCGCTTGGATAGCTGGGATATTCTTGCCGGCGCCCGAGTGCTGGATCTCTTCGCAGGTTCGGGTTCGCTGGGAATCGAGACGGCCAGTCGCGGCGCGCGGCAGGTTGTTCTGGTAGAAAAAGCCCCTAAAGCGGTTTCCGTTTGCCAGCAAAATGCGTCTCTGGTGAACAAGGTGTTGAAGGCCAATACGGTGACGGTACAGCGGGGAACCGTTGATAGTGTCCTAGACGGCTATTACAACGAAATTTCGGGTGTGCCCAGCAAGACCTTTGACATTGTCTTGCTGGATCCTCCCTACCCGCTGACTGAAGAAGAACTGGCTCTCACCCTCGAGAAAATATCCAAAATTCTGACTGAGGATGCGACAGTGATTGTGGAGCGTTCCGGGCGCTCACCGGAACCTACATGGCCAAGCACCATGCAGAAGTTCGCCGACAAGAAATACGGCGAAACGCACCTATGGTTTGCAGAACCCATCTAGATCCATTGAACGGCGAACTTCTGACGGGTACGGCCCCGCTGCCTGGCACTGGAGTATTTGGTCTTCGGTAAAGTTTTGGCGCGACGCTGAGAGAATCAAGTTCCCGGGGAAGCGCTTGGTAAACATTTCCGGACTTGAACTCAACATCACAAACTCAAAGCTGGAGTTTGCCGCCTCGACTTGGGTGCAAGTGAAATTCAAAGGCGGATCATCGCCGATATTCACGAAGAGCAATCCGTCATTGGCCAAAGAGTTCTTGAGTTCGGCGTAATAGTCCTCCGTAGTCAGGTGTTCTGGTGCTTCCGGGCCAGAGAAAATATCCAAGACGATGACGTCAAACTTTTCACCGGCCAGTTGTTCGGCAAGTACACTCCTCGCATCGGCGACAATCGGTGACAAGTGGCAGCCATCCGGCAAAGGAAGATGCGTGAGAACGAAATCAAGAAGTTCGCGCTCAATGTCTACAGCCACGTGGGTACTAAATGGGTAAATAACACTCGCCCAACGGGCCAAGGTCAATGCACCTGCACCTAGATGAAGCATCTTCAATGGGCGCTTTTCTGGGCGTAAGACCTTCAGATGATTAGCTATGCGTGCGAGATACTCGTAGAACACTTCTTCCGGATGGGAAAGATTCACATGAGATTGAGGCGCGTCGCCGATGGCGAGTATTTTCGACCCGGGGATCAGGTCATCGTCGTAAATAGTGGCATGTTCCTGGATGAACCCGAGCCACCGTTTAGCAGGCTTGCGCCTCATTGCGAAAGCACCTTTGGCAGCAGCTGCAAGCGCTCGACGGCATCGGCAATGACCTCACGCTTCTTGCAGAAAGCGAAACGCAACAGTCCTTGGTACTCTTGCTGATTCTCGGGGTGGACAAAGGCAGACATTGGAATCGCCGCGACGCGTACGCGCTCGGGCATCATGCGCGCTATTTCAGCAGCGTCGTTCAGATCAAAGCTGCGTACGTCGGCAACCAAGAAGTAGGTGCCCTTTGGACGTATAACCGGGATCCCAGCTTGTTCCAGGCCTGATGCGAGAATTTCTCCCTGCTGTCCTAAATCGGCAGCAAAGCGTTCGAAAAAGGCATCAGGAAGATTCAAGGCTTGTGCGACAGCAGGTTGGAACGCAGGGCCCGAGGAATAGGTAAGGAACTGTTTCACGGTACGGACGGCAGTGATTAACTCGCGGGGGCCGGTTGCCCATCCAACTTTCCAGCCGGTAAAGGAGAAAGACTTGCCTGCCGAAGAAATGGTGATGGTTCGTTCGAATCCACCAGGCAAGCTCGCGATCGGAACATGCCGAATACCGAAAGTGAGGTGTTCATAGACCTCGTCGGAGATGATGATGCAGTTGTGCTGATGTGCCAGGGCAATGATTTCCTGAAGCACCGAAACATCTAGAACTGTGCCCGTTGGATTGTGGGGATTGTTCACGACGATTACTCGGGTCTTGTCTGTGACCGCGCGTCGAAGGTCATCCATATCCGGCTCGAATTTCGGAGCCTTGAGCTGAACGACCTTATGCACTGCGTTGGTCAACCCGATCATGGCCGCATAGGAATCGTAATACGGTTCAAAGGTCACTACTTCATCGCCAGGTTCCAGGAAAGCAAGCAAGGAAGCAGCGATAGCTTCGGTAGCCCCGGTCGAAACAACTACCTCGGATTCGGTGTCGAGCTTCAATGAATAGAAGCGCTCCTGGTGGGCAGCTATGGCTTCGCGGAGCGAAGGAGTTCCTAAACCGGGCGCATACTGGTTAGCGCCATTCTCGATCGCATCAATAGCGATTTTCTTGATTTCTTCCGGCCCTTCGGAATCCGGGAATCCTTGCCCAAGGTTAATTGCCTGATGAAGGTTCGCCAGTCCCGTGATTTCTTCGAAGATGGTCACTCCCGGGCGGCCAGTGGAATCTAGTAGGTTGGCACCGTGGGCGGTCCGCTGCCATGGAGTGAATTCAATGCTCATGTTTCCATTATCGTCCCGTGTATAGGGGAGCATGCGCATTAAGTCATTGAATCTTTACGAGACATTCATACGAGTTCGCTGAATTGGCGAGAGTTCTTGATAGATTCAGATCATGCGAAGAGCGGTATGCCCGGGTTCTTTTGACCCAATTCACAACGGACACGTCGAGATCATTGCGCGCGCAGCGAGCCTGTTTGATGAGGTGATCGTCGCTGTGTCCACTAATTACTCCAAGAAGTACCGCTTCAGCGAAGATGAGCGCGTAGCGATGGTTGAGGAGACTGTCGGGGGACTGCGTGGGGTTTCTGCTGTGCCCATGGGCCAAGGCCTGCTGGCTGATTTCTGCAAGGAGCAGGGCGCCGAAGCAATCGTCAAGGGATTGCGCAGCACTGTTGACTACGCATACGAAATTCCCATGGCCACCATGAATCGGCATCTGACTGGAGTTGAAACTGTTTTCCTTCAGGCCGATACGCGCTACACGCATTTGTCATCTTCATTGCTCAAGGAAGTACAGGCACTTGGTGGGGACGTTGATGAGTACTTCCCTAGAGCGGTGATTAAACGTCTTATTCAACAGTAATATTCGAAATTGGTTTTTCAATATTCAAGATATAAAGTGGTCTAACTGTAAGATCATTCGCACAAACTGGACAGGTTTCAAAGATGCCACATTCGGCCATTAAAAAAGCAGTCATTCCAGCGGCAGGGCTAGGGACACGATTCTTGCCGGCAACAAAGGCTATGCCCAAAGAGATGTTGCCAGTCGTCGACAAGCCTGCAATTCAGTATGTTGTTGCGGAAGCAGTAAAGGCGGGTTTCACTGATCTTCTGATGGTCACCGGGCGAAGCAAGCGTGCCCTAGAAGACCACTTTGACCGCGTTCCGTCCTTGGAATACTCGCTTGAGGCCAAGGGCGACAAAAAGAAACTAGATGCAATTCATGAGGCGACTCACTTAGGAGACATCCACTACGTTCGGCAGGGAGACCCAAAAGGCCTCGGTCACGCCGTACTATGCGCCAAGCAGCACGTGGGCAACGAACCTTTTGCGGTATTGCTTGGTGACGATCTTATCGATGAGCGCGATGAGCTTTTGTCCGTTATGGCGGAAGTCCAAGGCAAGACTGGAGGATCGGTTATTGCCCTAATGGAAGTGGATCCCGAAAAGATCAGTGCCTATGGTTGTGCCGACGTTAGCTCCGTAGAAGGTGAAGAATACGTAAAGGTCAATGGCTTGGTAGAAAAGCCGGCTGTCGAAGAAGCACCGAGCAATCTGGCCGTCATTGGCCGCTATTTGTTGCATCCTCGTGTCTTCGAGGTTCTGGAACACACGGCTCCTGGCCGTGGCAACGAGATTCAGCTAACTGACGCTCTTCAGGTACTCGCATCCGCTGAAGGTGAGGGCTCTGGCGTGCATGCCGTTGTCTTCCGCGGTAGACGATACGATACTGGCGACAAGCTGAGCTACCTACAAGCAAATATTACGCTGGCTGTAGACCATGATTCTGTTGGTCCAGGTCTGAAAACATGGTTGAAGGACTTTGTAGCTACGCTTGACAACTAGTATCTGTCTTAGACTACTCAGGATAATCACAATTATCTTGGGTAGTCTTTTTCATTGCGCAAAGTCGCCCGGCGCGCTGGACGGCTTGGGGGAGCGTAGTTGAGTTGGAGTAGGAATGAAAATCGAAGACGCAGATAGTCAAGTACTTCTATCGCGAAGCGCTAGAAATAGAGCAGAGCGACGGAAGAAAAAACGGACGCAAGGAATAGTAGCGTCGATCGTGGCTGTCTTGCTTGTTGCGATTTTGGGTGCGGGTTATGTCTTATTTGATCTGCAACGGCAGTTCAACATAAAATCCAACACGGTATCATTGGGCTTCTCCGATTCCGAGCAACAAGCCCGCCCTGTCAAATCTCCAGACGATACATCGATGAATGTATTGCTGTTGGGCGTGGATCATGCCGATGACGACGCCGGGGAATCCGCTGCGCTTACCGGGGCGGTGTCTCAACGAAGCGATTCAATGATGCTCGTACACATCCCGGAAGATCGTTCGCAAGTATATGTGATGTCAATGGTCAGAGACATGTACGTAAATATCCCGGGGTACGGAAAGAATAAGTTGAACGCTGCCATTTCTCTTGGTGGTGTTCCATTGCTGTTACAGACGGTCGAGAACCTATTCAATAGCAAGATCGATCACATTGTCATGGTGGATTTTGAAGGCTTCAAAGAACTATCCAGTGCCCTGGGTGGCGTCACAGTCGAGAATGAGATCCCTTTTACCGCAAATGATACCGATTACTACTATCCGACCGGACAGATATCCTTGGAAGGGGACCGGGCGCTTCGCTTCGTCCGAGAACGCAAGTCATTCACCAACGGTGACTATCAACGCGTAGCCAATCAGCGGAAATTTATTTCGGCAGCGGCTAACCAACTATTGTCCACCGAGACGCTTACCAATCCAGTCAAGCTTTACAAGATTGTAGATGAGGTCTCGCCGTATCTGACTTTCGACGAAGGTTTTGACGCTGCTACGCTCGTCGGGTTAGGTATGCAACTCAAGAATGTGGACACAGAGAATATGGCCATGTTCACCATGCCTACGGCAGGGTCGGCAACCAGTCCAGATGGCCAGTCAATTGAACTTCCAAGTGAACTTGCTGTGGAACAAATTGGTCAGGCTCTTGTAAATGACAGTATGGCGGAGTATCTGCGGGACAACCCTCCTGAGGAACCGTAGGAGTGGATGTGGGATGAACTACACGCGACGGAACGGCAAAAGCCAGTAGAAGATCCTACAATCAACTAGACTTTGAACATCTATGCTTAGCCGTTAATGCGAAATAGACGTATTTGAACAAGAGGACATATTCAGCATGACAGTTGCGGAGGAGGCCGAGAAGTACGGCTTGCACCGAGTTGGCGCAAGACCTACTCTGGTCAACTATCTGAAGCAGACTTGGCAGCGTCGAGAGTTTGTTTACGAACTTGCGAAGGCCCGCGTCCAGTCGCAAAACCAGAAGAACCGATTGGGAATGATTTGGGTTGTTCTGAAACCAACTTTCAATGCCATTATGTACGGTGCAATCTTCGGGGTGCTCATGGGCGGCAAGAAAGGTCCAGATTTTCCAGTCTTCGTCATTATTGGGGTATTCTTATTCGAATTTTTCACTACGTCGATGAATGGCGGCGCAAAGTCAATTACCGGTAACAAGCCTCTGGTGCAGTCATTGGCTTTCCCGAGGCTGTCATTGCCTGTAGCCCAAGTTACCCAGAACTTCCTAATGCTGATGCCAATGCTTGCAGTAATGTTTGTGTATGCAATGATCTTGGGCACCACTCCTAAATGGACTTGGCTAGGCATAATTCCGCTGCTTGCGTTATTCACCCTTTTCAATATGGGCATTGCCCTGATATGTGCCAGAATCACAGTTCACGTCCGAGATTTTACTCAAATCTTGCCAATCCTGACACGAGTTCTCTTCTACACCTCTGGCGTTCTATTCAGTGCCGATCGTTTATTGAATGAATGGCCCTGGATGATTGCAATCTTCGATATCCACCCTTTGTATCAAACCCTGCAGATCGCCCGAGGCCTGATCATGAATGATGCTATCTATGATGCGTGGGCTTGGCCGCTAGTCGCTGCATGGTCAGTGATTACCTTGCTGGTTGGACTGATCTACTTCTGGAAAGCTGAGGAGCGTTACGGCCGTGCGAATTAGTTTTGATGATTTAATCAATCCCGAGCTACATCCGGAATACGAGCCGGCACCTATCTTTTCAGACGACACTTCATTCATCGATGTAGTTAAACCTGAACAGGTCGAAAACTCACAGCTCCAAATTGACGGGTCCCGTAACCCGGTCGTTTTCGTAGATAATCTTCATGTGAAATACGAGGTTTTTTCCAGCGGAAAAGCAGTTGGAAATGCCGGTGCGCGCCGACTTTTACAGCCTAAGCTCAAAGGCGTGCGAACAGTTCATGCACTCAAAGGCATCACTTTTGTTGCGTACGAGAATGAGTCAATCGGTGTCATAGGATCCAACGGTTCCGGTAAGTCAACCTTGCTTAAAGCCATTACAGGATTGACGCCTCCATCAAGCGGTTCGGTGTATGCCCGTTCGCGTCCAAGTTTGCTTGGTGTTGGCGCCGCGCTAATTCCAGATCTCTCGGGCGACAAGAACATCACACTTGGAGGGTTGGCCCTTGGGTACGATCGTGGCCAAGTCGAGTTAATGCGTGATGACATTACGAAGTTCGCTGAGCTTGAAGAGTTTATCGATCTTCCCATGAACACGTATTCATCGGGTATGAGTGCCCGTTTGAAGTTCGCAATTGCAGCATCCAAGAAACACGACATCTTGATTATCGATGAAGCTTTGGCAGTAGGCGATGCCAAGTTCCGGAAGCGAAGCGAAGCAAAAATACGTGAGATCAGGGACAGCGCTGGCACGATTTTCAATGTATCCCACTCGATGAACTCCATCAAGGATACTTGTGATCGATGCATTTGGATCGAAAAAGGTGTGCAAATGATGGACGGTTCTCCAGATGAAGTTATCAAGGAGTACCAGAAGCATCAGAAGGCAAAGAAGTAAATAACGAATGACTGAAAATCCTGGCGTATCCTACGTCATGCCAGTATTGAATGAAGCCGACTATCTAGAAGAAGCCGTTCGCTCGATACTCAATCAGGACTATGAGGGCGAAAAAGAACTGATCCTTGCATTGGGTCCGAGTTCCGACGGTACCGAAAGCGTTGCGAGACGCTTGGCGGAAGCCGACTCGCGAGTTGTCTTGGTCGATAATCCGTTGGGCCGAACTCCGATTGCATTGAACCTGGCAGTCAAGAAATCTTCCTATCCCATTATCTTGCGAGTTGATGCGCATAGCGAGCTGCCTGCAAACTACACCCGACGTGGGGTAGAAACTCTCTTCCGCGTGGGTGCTCATGACGTAGGCGGACTCATGGACGCACGCGGTCGCTCAACTATCCAGCGTGCCATCGCGGCAGCCTACCATTCTAAGTTTGGTTTTGGTGGACCTGCGTATCATTCTGGTGCCCCGGAAGGAGAAGCGGAATCAGCCTACCTAGGCATTTTCCGCCGTGAAGTTTTTGATGAGGTTGGCTACTACGACGAGGATATGTGGCGTGCACAGGACTGGGAGTTGTGCCTGCGTATACGCCAGGCCGGCCATAAGGTCTGGTTCGATCCAGAGCTTAAGGTAGGTTATTATCCACGCGACAACTTCAAAGCATTGGCACGACAGTCTTATGCGTCGGGAACTTGGCGTGGTGAAATTGCTCGTCGATTCCCTGAAGGGAAGTCCCTGCGCCACGATATGCCACCCGTATTACTTGCTGGTGTAGTTGCCGGAGCTCTGGCCACTCTGATAGCGCCTCTGACCCGGCGCCATGCTACCCGTCCCGTCCAATTGATAATTGATACCGCCCGCCTCGCACCGGCTGTATATTCTGCAGCGACAATTGCTGCTGGGCTGGGATCCAACGCTCAGGGTGCTAAGGAAAAGCTTCTCACCGCAATTGCGTTCCAAGCAATCCATCTGCCTTGGGCCGCAGGATATCTGAAAGGCCGTATTTTCGGCGCGGCCGGTACCTTGGACAAAGGACGTGTGAAGTGAGCACGGACCGCCCGAAGAATCCTACGTTGGATCAATTGCGCGCAGTTTGCCAACCGCCAGAAGTCAAGGCCAGGAAGAACGCTGAGCATTGGACCGCCGAGCTTTACCTGCGCCATATTTCTATTTACTTGACTGCAGTACTGGTCCGTACTCGGATCACTGCCAATGGTGTGACTGGGTTGATGATCTTGGCTGGCTGGTCGATGTCTTTGGCATTGTTAATTCCAGGGATCTGGGGACCGCTACTGGCCGTTGCACTATCGCAGCTACAGCTTTATTTCGATTGTTCAGATGGTGAGGTGGCTCGTTGGCGTGCATCACAGTCGCCACGAGGCATTTTCATTGACATGGTTGGCCACCACACCACCGAAGCATTGATTCCGATTGCGCTTGGCTATCGTGTATTTTTAGAACTTTCGGCGCAGGGTACAACGTTTAGCCAAGCGTGGCCAACGCTATTCATGGGTGCCTGCCTTGCTGTGCTTCTGGTGCTGAACCGTTCCCAATCACTGATGGTGCACGCTGCGCGCGGGATAGCCGGCCTGGCTAAACTCCCAGATACTGCAGCCGCGCGCGCGGTTCCTACCACGACGGTCATCGGAAGGTTGCGTTCATTGGCCCGTTTCCTTCCCTTCCACAAGTTGTTACATGCTGTGGAGCTAAGCCTGATCATTTTAGCTTGTTCTTTCGTCTCAGCAATTACTGGTGTTCCGGGAGTAGCCGAGAAGTGGATGATCTGGATTTTGTTGCCAGCGTGCATTCTTGTTAACCTTGGTCATTTCTTATCGAATATGGTTTCCGCGCGCCTAAAAGCGTAAAGCCATCTGAACGAAACAATTAGAGTGAAAGGCCGTGTATGGACCAGCAGCTAGCTCCGAGGATCGGTGTAGTTGTTCTGACAATGGGCAATCGTCCGTTAGAGCTCCATCGCGCCCTGGAATCGTTACTTGCTCAGCGTGATGTAGAGATTGATGCAGTTGTTGTTGGAAACGGGTGGAACCCTACCGGTATTCCGGAGTCGATCAAGTCTCACTTCTTGCCGGAGAATCTGGGTATCCCTGCCGGTCGAAACGCAGGCGTACCTCAGGTCTCAGGTAAATATTTGTGTTTTCTGGACGATGATTCTTGGTTTTTGGACGACGACTTTCTTATTACGGCTGTTAGGCGGTTTGAACAATACCCGAAGCTGGGTTTACTGCAGCCGAGGATCACGGACCCAGAACATAACGATCAGGAGCCGACACGCTGGATCCCACGATTGAACAAACGCACAGCTGAAGACCCTAGCAAAGTTTTTCATGTCGGGGAGACCTGCCTCGTTACAACTCGTGAGCTTTTCGATGCCACTGGTGGTTGGGCGGGAGGCTTCTGGTATGCGCATGAAGGTATCGAACTTGCTTGGCGGATTTGGGATACGGGAACGTATGTGTGGTACGCCGGTGATATGAGAATTGGCCATCCTGTTGTGGATCCTCGTCGGCATGATGAGTTTTACCGTTTGAACGCAAGGAATCGCGTCTGGCTGGCACGTCGTAACCTTCCGGCTCCATTTACCTGGATCTACCCGATGTCTTGGATGCTTGTTGAATGTTTCCGACTGCGAAGGAATACTTCCGCTGTCAAGCAGTATTTGGAAGGGTGGAAAGCGGGTTGGCGGGGAAGCCCTTGGTATCGTGAACCACGCGCAAAGCTTCGCTGGAGCACTCTATGGCGTATGACTTTAGCAGGAAGACCGCCAATTCTTTAGAATTACAACTGTAAGACCAACCGGCGGATCACGGACGAAGGTAGCGTCCAATCTTTGGGCTCAACTCGAATCACGCGATAGGCTGGCGTAACAAGTAGAACTTTATGGGTCTAGAGATACCCTTTAACCGGCTATTCTTGGTAGCAACGGGGAGTCGTTTGTTTCTCACAAGCCTTGAGGAAGTACTCAGTGTACGACGTTTCAGGCAACTGCCTCGCAAATTATCGAATACATATAACAGGGGAATGGATGACAAAGACTGTTTTAACATACGGAACGTTCGACTTGTTCCACATCGGGCACCTTAATATTTTGAAACGCTTGAAAGAAAAGGGCGATCGCTTGATCGTTGGTGTTTCTACCGATGAGTTCAATGCGATTAAAGGCAAGAAGCCGGTAGTGCCGTTTGAGCAACGCCGTGAAATCGTTCAAGCAATTAAGTATGTCGATCTCGCCATTCCAGAGGAGAATTGGGAGCAGAAGAGATCTGATATTCAGAAGTACGATGCCAAGGTGTTCGGCATTGGAGAAGACTGGAAGGGGAAATTCGATGACCTTGGTGATGAGGTCGAAGTTGTTTACCTTCCGCGCACGTCGGGCATTTCAACTACTGAGATGAAACGAGTGCTGAGTCAATTTGATGAGCGTCACGTGCAGTCCTTGAAAGATACCTTGGACTCGTTGAGCCAAATCGTTAAAGAACTTAGCTAGAACGCAGCTTATGCCGCATTGCTACTCGAGAACGAGCTGTCCCAGCTTGGCAGATAGGATCGTTCTTGAGATGTGCATACACTGGTACTCGAATATTTGCTGGAAGATCCGAAACTGAATCTCGTAATGAGCTTTTGCAAATACAGTCATTCGAGGTTCCAGTTCCGGGTCTTCTCGGTTTAACCGTAAATCTGGTGGAGATGAAGAGCACGAATCTCCCAGGCAGTGAACAGGCAGGCTTGAAAACGGTTCAAGGTAGGCTTATTAAGGTCACCTCGTTGAGGTGTTAGTGCCATCTAGCGCTGGGGAATCCACGCTTACTTTGGGCATTCCATGTTGATACAAGAAGGCTTTTACGCTCTTTCTTTGAGGGCGTATGAGCTATCAGTGCTACACACGTTGAAGGAATCTTTCGTGGCAGTTGAATTACCGTCGGCGCAGAATTTGGCTCAGTCTATAATGCGCTCGTTGCGCGATCGCAGATCAAAGGCTCGCACCTACCGTTATTACAGCGGCTATCAAGGACTTGACGTCCGAATCGATGACAATTTTCTGGTTCTGAGCGCGGAACTAGACGATGATGCACCAGTCCTGTCAGTGTTGCATGGGAGGCACATTGTTCATTCCGTTACGTTGAGAGGGACTGGGAACGCCAGTTCCACCCGTAGCTCTTCTGGCAATGCATATCAGGCCAAAATTGATTTGGATGACTTCATCAATGAATGGCGTTTATACCGCGACTTTGCCAACACGTCTCATGAAAATGATTTCTCAGATGTGAGTCCTGTACTGGAGGACGACGAGGAAGTCGTGGATCAAGAAGGGGACCCATATGCCGGAACTGTGCGTTTTGCGTTCACGTTCGAATCCAATTTCGACGAACTTCCTTCCGGAATCGCTTGGGTACAGGTAACGCCTGATGGCGAGTTGTTGCGTCGAAAAGATGTGCGTTCGCGACTCACAACCGGTGAACTTACTCTTGTTGGTCCGGTCATTGCCCACAGAATTATTGGTCGATTCTCATTAACAAGCATAGATCACGAGACTGTTTACTCTTCTGGACCAAACAAAGTTCAGCTTTACATTAGCAAAAAAGCAGAACTCGCTATGGCCATCAATCGAGTTCTAACGCATAAGTATCGAATCCGCACGGACATCACGCAGATACATGATGGCGTGCTCACACTCGCGGGTGCTCTGGATACGCAAAGTGATCGTTTAGAGTCGGCAAAAGTGCAATTGGTCGGCCGCAGATCATCACTAGATGTCTTTGCGCCAGTCAAGTTTGCTTACGACCAGCACGATTCCTCGAAGAGATTCGGACGAGCTAACTATTCATGGGCTGCAGAGATTGATTTTAAGAACATCGACTGGTCAACTATCGACCGCGGTGACAACTATGACTTGTACTTGTGGGTAACTGCCCACGGCGCAGATGAACCGCGGCGACTTCGTGTCACGCGCACGCCTTATGCCGTACGCCACACAACCGAAGCTGGAGCAGTGACCATTGGTGATAAGACCTTGGCAATTTCTCCGTACTTTACTTTCAAGGCGAAATCGACATCGCTGATCCTTGAAGTCTTTGATAAAGAAGCATTTAGTGTCGTCAAAGACTCTAGGGCTCGGAGTTTCCCGACGAGACAGACTGCGAATAGACCTGTCTGGATCATTGGTGAGCTCGCGTATAAGGCTCAGGACAACGGTTTGCATCTTTTTAACTATCTGCGTCTTGAACGACCCGATATTGATGCTTACTACGTCATTGATGAAAATTCGCCGGATCTGCGTAATTTTGGCTCAATGGATCATGTCGTATTCCATGGCAGCAAGGAACATTTCGAACTTGCGATTAGGGCAGAACGATTTGTGGGTACACACCATGCAGATTATCTCTACCCCACTCGTCATCAGAGTTTCTCGTCACGATGTAAAGCTACTAGGGTTTTCCTGCAACACGGAGTCATGGGTACAAAATGGATGGTACCCAACTACGGTAAGAACGCTCCTGGATTTTCGACTGACTTGTTCATGGTTTCTTCCGAGCGAGAGAAGCAATATATCGTACAAGATTTCCAATACTCACCACAGGAAGTGAAGGTTACAGGCTTAGCCAGGTTTGATGCGTTACTAGCCAACGACATCGCCGTTAATGACAACATGCTGTTGATCATTCCAACATGGCGCGACTGGCTTCAGAATGAGGAAGTTTTCCTTGAATCTGACTACCTAAAACAATGGAAATCGCTCCTGTGTTCTGCGGAACTCTCCGCTCTGGCAGATACATATGGCTTGGAAATTGTCTTCTGCTTGCACCCGAACATGATGCAATTCCGCGAGCATTTCGCGGGCACCCCTGCAAGATTGATTGTCCAAGGCGAAGTCGATGTTCAGGAACTAATCAAGACTGCAGCGATCATGATAACGGACTATTCATCTGTAAACTTTGATTTCAGCTTCTTGCATAAGCCGGTTCACTACTACCAGTTCGACCGCTCGCGTTTCTTAGGACGGAACGGTTCGCACCTCGATCTAGACAAGGAATTGCCTGGTCGTATTGCGTTCGATAGTGATACGTTGCTTTCAGATCTGCGGGCGACCCTCGAACGTGGCAATGCCATGGAAGGAGAGTACCGCAGACGCGCGGATGCTTTCATGTCCCATCGGGATCGTAATAACTCAGCTCGTATTACGGAGGAGATTGAGAATGCCAGATTGCGATCGAAGGCCAAAGACGGTTGGAAACGCGAATTCGGAGTCAAACTGAAGAACCGCTTCCGTCGAGATCGTCGCTACTTCGACATCATGCGAGGGCTGTTTAAACTTTACAAGCTCATCCCGATGGATGAGAATCTAGTTATTTTCGAGTCCGGGCTTGGCCGCCAGTATGCAGACTCCCCGCGCTACATTTACGAAGAACTGGTACGCCAGGGGGATACTAGGCGAAAAGTTTGGATCTATTCAGGGACTCATCGTTTTAAAGATCCGTTAACGTCTACGGTAAAGCGTTTGTCACCGGAGTATTTCTGGTACCTAGCACGGGCAAAGTTTTGGGTGAACAATCAGAATTTTCCACACTACGTTAGGCGACGGGCAAAGGGTGTCTTCCTTCAGACGTGGCATGGAACTCCGCTTAAGCAGATGGCTCGCGACATACGAGAAGTTCATGGTCGCGACGAGGGATATCTCGAGCGCGTAACAACGGCGACGGCCCAGTGGACTCACCTGATTTCTCCGTCTACTTACATGAGCCAAATCATGCGATCCGCATATGGATTTTCTGGCGAAGCAGTTGAGATCGGATACCCAAGGAACGATATTCTCAAAGATGCGAATGCCCAGAAACGGGAAAGCCGAGTGCGAGAAGAACTTGCTATTCCTGATGGTGTAAAGACCGTATTGTACGCACCAACATTCCGCGATGATGCCGCTTCTGCGCGAGGAAAATTCAGATTCGAATTGCCTATGAACCTTGAGGAATTTGACCGACGTTTTGGCAACGACACTATTCTCCTGCTTCGTATGCATGTCCTTGTTTCAAACTCGGTCGCGATTCCGGAGAACTTGAGCCAACGTATCATCGACGTATCGGCGTATGCCGACATTCAGGAACTGTATTTGGCGTCCGATATATTGATTACGGATTATTCGTCTGTGTTCTTCGATTATTCGCTGCTTCGAAGGCCAATCATTTTCTACGCCTACGACTTGGAAAATTACAGAGACAACCTGCGTGGATTCTATCTTGACTACGAAAAGGCCCTGCCGGGTCCGATTGTCGAAACAGAAGCTGAACTGTGGGACACCTTGGCATTGGCGCTTTCCGGCAATGAACTTCCAGGCGCTGACCGTCGAGAATTTGTTGAAAGATTTGCACCGCACGATGATGGGCAGGCATCCCGGCGTGTAGTAGAGCGTTTCTTCTAAGAGTCGAAGCGGCCTGCGTTCATAGTCTGAGTGGAGTTTCCATTGAGACTATGAGTGCAGGCCGTGTTCATTATGCCGTTTTCCGTGTGTGTTCCGATTCAGTCTCCGACTTTGAATGAACCTTGAGGCTGCCTGGTTGGTGGCCAGGGCTTTTATTCGGCGTAGTCCCCTTGACAAGGTTGAGGCATTCATCAATAAAGCGCTTCATGCTTGCGCCGGGCGTGACATCGCCAAAGTAGTGGTGTACAAGAGCACGTGATTCCTTGTTGACAGTCTTCAATGCAGAGCGCACCAGTTGAGCCGCGTTTGCAGCTTCGTCGGCTGGCATTGCTGGCAATTTCGTCAGAGCCAGAGAATCTTCAACGGTAGCTTCACGAGACACCGGCTCTGTAATGAACATGGGTTTGCCAGTGGCCAGATAATCGTATGCCACCGCTGAAATGTCAGTGATGCAAATATCAGCGGCGGACCATTGCCAGCCCCACTGAGCGGATTCGTCGTAAATATACTTTGCAGTGCTGGAAGCTGCAGATGATTCGAATTTGTTTCGGATGCGCTCTAGGGCCTGCCCGTATGCGTGTGAATTCATACCTGAGCGTGGGTGTGGGCGGAATATGATATTAAACCCACCATCGTTCTGCAATGCATCTACTAACTGTTCGCCGTGTGAAAGCACTGATCCATAGGCCATTGAAGGGCGGTCGCCTTCCCAAGTTGGAGCATAGAGCACGGTCGGATAGTCATGATTGATCTTGTATGGAACAGGATATTGAACATCGATCTGCGGCCGGCCGATAAGCACTGTACGATCCATGACGTCAAAATTACGCAAGTGCTCCGTTAGGCGATCACGCGCTGCCTGGCCAGCTGAAAATACATAATCGTACGCTTTGAGCTGGTTGGACCACATGTAAGCTTTATCGCTTTCACCATGGCAAATGAAAACATGGTTTGGCGAATTAAAGCGCATCATCTGGAAATTCCGGATGTTCTGGTTTACGTAAAGCACTAACCGTAAGTCTTGGGATTCAGTGAACTGTTCCAGTGCCTCGATAGTAGGTGCAAAGTGGATCGGCAGCGGGCATTCTTTATGCAAGGCGACTGCAGCTTCTGGTTGACGGACGATAATCACGACAGGAACGTGCTGCGCGAGGTTTTTCAAGGGTTCGTACCATTGGCGTATCTGATAGGCATTCACCATATCGTCGGCAAAGTGCAATGCGACTGCGTAGCGACTCTCTCCAGTTGGCGTCGCCCGCAGTTCCGCGGCGTGGTTGTCAATGAATTTTCGGTGCTGCTGAGCGACGTAACGCTTCTTCGCGTATGTCGCCACTCTAGCGACGGTATTGAGCACCTTCATTGCAATTCCTTCGTTTCATTAACTTGCTTACAGACAAGCATAAATTGCCAAGCTTATACCGAGCTGTAGACATGCCTTAGGTTACACAACAACTTGGCGATCTCACTGGGATTGTTCTAATTTCTTTCAGGTAAGAGGTAAATTGAAGTTTCTACTTTTGTAACGTTGAGCCAGGTGCCACGCCTCGACGGCAGTTTCATGGTGCCTACGGTAAGATGTGTTCAGTGCAACACTGGTGTCAGGCTCCAAAAATTGGTTTCAGTTTGGGAACTTGGACTGGGGCAAGCTAAGATGAAATGTCGGACTATGTTTCTATAGGAGTCATCATTAGCGAAAAGCGTTCTGATCGATCGCCACACGGCGAACTCGATCGCAACTCGCCTCTGGTCTTTTCAACCAGGGAGCTCGGCCGTTCGCCTGGCTCGATGAAAACTCTCAAGGAGCAGGTTCCGGCGCCCACTGATGTGGGAAATGCACTCATCGGTATTCGTGGAGGATCTGAGCTTGACTTAGATCTTCGCTTTGAAGCCGTGCATGAGGGAATTCTGGTATCGGGTACCGCTACAGCGCAGATTGCTGGGGAATGTGGACGATGCCTGGAGCCTATCGAGTACGATTTCGAGGCTGATATTCAAGAGCTCTTCTACTATGAAGAGAGCGAAGAATTCGAAGACGATGATGATATGGATCAGTATTGGGTGGTCGGTGACTTGATTGACATCGATCCGGTACTACGGAGCGCAGTGGTTACCGCCCTGCCGTTCCAACCGGTTTGCCGGGAAGATTGCTTGGGGCTCTGCAGCGAATGCGGAATCAGCCTCAACGATGACCCCCAGCATGATCATGAGATCCTGGATCCACGTTGGGCAGCGCTAGCGCAGCTGTCCGACATTGTCGCAGAGGATGCGACAAACGATAAAACGTCAGACAAGAGAGAAGAGAAGTAGTCGTGGCTGTTCCAAAGCGGAAGATGTCCCGTGCGAATACTCGTGCCCGCCGTTCTCAGTGGAAGGCTACCGCACCGAACCTGGTGAAGACCGTTGAAAACGGTCGCGTAACCTACAGCCTGCCTCACCAGGCTAAGGTTGTCACCGACTCGGCTGGTACCGAACTGTTCCTTGAGTACAAGGGTCGCAAGGTCGCAGACGTCTAAGACATGTCTTCTAAAGAAGAACTTATGAAGCGTCTCGGAATCAACATTGATTCCGAGACGTTTCGTCTTGCATTCACCCACCGCTCCTATTCATATGAGAACGGTGGCATTCCAACAAATGAACGCCTGGAGTTCCTGGGCGATTCAATTCTTGGCTTCTGCGTTGCAGAATACCTATACGCAACTTTCCCGCTTCTGCCAGAAGGCGATCTCGCGAAACGGCGCGCGGCTATCGTCAGCACCCGCGCCTTGGCAATGATTGCCCGTGATCTGGAAGTGGGGGAGCACTTACTCCTGGGTCGTGGTGAAGCGCAGTCCAACGGCTCAAACAAGTCATCCATTCTCGCAGACACCATGGAAGCCATCCTTGGAGCAACCTACCTGGTACAAGGTATGGAAGCCGCCCGCTCATTTGTACTTCGTTTCGTGACTCCGCTGCTGGAGGATCCTCGACTGCTAGGCGCAACCACTGACTGGAAAACTGTAATCCAGGAGGAAGTAGCCTCCCAAAAGCTAGGCGAGATGCACTACCGGGTCACTGGTTCCGGTCCTGACCATGCACGTACCTACCTCGCGGAGCTCCTCATCGGTGACAAGACGTACGGCGAGGGGCATGGGCCGTCCAAGAAGGAAGCCGAGCAGGAAGCGGCACACAAGACTTGGCTCATGCTGCATCCTGGTGAGCAGCTACCCAAGGGATAGCATTTAGCGCATGCCAGAACTGCCAGAAGTTGAAGTCGTCCGCGAAGGGTTGGACAAGTGGGTTCGCACTCGAACGGTGCAAACCGTTCAGGTGCTCGACCCCCGTTCTGTCCGCCGTCATACCGATGGCGTTGAAGATTTCGAACAGACCCTGAGCGGCTGTTCCATTGCTTCTGTTGTTCGCCGGGGCAAGTTCCTCTGGATGGACTTGGAAGGCTTGCCTACTCCGGCGGCCTTGGTAGCTCACCTGGGGATGAGCGGGCAACTTCTTGTTGAAGAGCCTGATGCTCCCGATGAGAAGCATCTAAAAGTACGCCTATCATTGAGCAATAGATTCGGCTACCCACGCGAACTGCGCTTCGTCGACCAGCGAATCTTCGGCGGAATGTTCCTGTCGCCTGTCATAGCAACACCAGATGGGTTGCCTGCGGGCGCAGGTTCGCTACAGCCATCGATCCCATTAGCGGCTGCGCACATCGCCAGGGATGTCATGGATCCTCACCGCAATCCCGAGGACCTGTACGTCGCGCTTCGCAAAAAGAATACAGAATTGAAGCGGGCCATTCTGGACCAGGGGATCATTTCAGGCGTCGGCAACATCTATGCGGATGAGGCACTATGGCAAGCACGCCTGTCCGGATTGCGCAGTACCGCAACAATTAGGCGTCCTGAGGTTCAACGCCTTAACGATGCCCTGGTTGATGTGATGACGCGCGCCCTTGCAGCTGGCGGTACCAGCTTTGATTCCCTCTATGTAAATGTGAACGGTGCCAGCGGTTATTTCGCCAGGTCATTGAACGCCTATGGGCGTGAAGGCAAAGTCTGTTTGCGGTGCGAGGAGAACGGACGAGAATCGTTGATTCGGCGGGATCCGTTTATGGGCCGTTCCTCATACAGCTGTCCGGTGTGCCAACCACGTCCACGCCGCACACGACGCTAGCTGGCACATCGAGAACTTATCTCTGGCTATGCAGTCTGAGAATTGAGCACCTGTTCATTGAATGGTGCCCAAGCGTCAACGGCCCACTGTCCAAAGTCCTTATCGGTGAGCGTCACACAGGCTAGACGATGCTCGGGGTCCACCCAGAGGAATGTGCCGGACTGCCCGAAGTGCCCGAATGTTGACGCCGGATGGCTTGCGCCTGTCCAGTGTGGCGATTTGGATGATCGGATTTCAAAGCCGAGGCCCCAGTCATTCGGATTCTGCCGCCCATAGCCAGGCAGAATCCCAGCAAGGTTCTCGAAATGAACACGCGTTGCGTCACGCAAAGTTTGTTGGGCCACGATAGTTGGGTTCAACAGCTCAGCTGCGAATTTTGCCAAGTCCGCGGCAGTGGAGCGCCCATCCTTCGCGCAGCTGCCGGCAATCTCAGTATTAGCCATGGCCAGCGGAGCGAAGACAGCCTCTTGCGCATACTCCGACATGCGGATTCCAGTCTGTTGCTCCAAATGCTCTGCTAGCTTCTCGAATCCGAAATTCGAGTAGCCGCGTTTGGTCCCTACGGCAAAGCGGATCGCTTCGGAATCGAAGTCATAGCCGGCTGTATGCGCCAGGAGGTGGTGCACCGTGGAACCCTCTGGCCCTGCAGGATTTTCGAGGGTTATGGCTTCTTCTTCCAGCGCTACCAAGAACGTATAGGCACTGAGCAATTTCGTCACTGAGGCCAAGGGATAAACGCGTGCAGTATCACCGTGCTGGTCAATGATTGCCCCGTTGCCGTTGACTACCACGGAAACCGCATTGTCACTTGGCCACTGGTCAATCTGCGTCAGAATGCTCATAGAATGATCTATCCCTCGATTTTCGTTCTTGGATTTTGCGAGCACAACCAGAAAATCCCTACCGTGCTTCGCTAGAATTGCCACAAGGATTGGGTTTGGATGCCCAACCCAACTTTAGCCATTCGACCCAAACTTAGGAACTTCACGCCGTGCATCTGAAGACTCTCACCGTTCGCGGATTCAAGTCTTTTGCGTCGGCGACCACCTTTGAGTTCGAACCCGGTGTCACAGCAGTTGTCGGGCCTAACGGCTCGGGCAAATCCAATGTGGTAGATGCGCTCTCTTGGGTCATGGGGGAGCAGGGTGCCAAGACACTTCGCGGCGGCAAGATGGAAGACGTGATCTTCGCCGGCACGTCGAGTCGCCCACCACTGGGCCGTGCCCACGTTTCCTTGACCATCGATAACGCAGATGGCCAGCTTCCCATCGACTATGCAGAAGTCACCATCTCCCGGACATTATTCCGTACCGGCGGATCCGAGTATGCGATTAATGGAAGCTCGTGCCGTCTACTGGACATTCAAGAGCTGCTCTCGGACTCCGGCCTGGGTCGGGAAATGCATGTGATTGTCGGGCAGGGACAGCTGGATCGCATTCTGCACGCAACAGCCGAAGACCGACGTGGGTTCATTGAAGAGGCGGCCGGCGTGCTCAAGCACCGTCGGCGCAAAGAGAAAACTCTGCGTAAGCTGCAGGCAATGCAGGGAAACCTGAATCGCCTTGAAGATTTGAGCGCTGAGGTGCGGCGCCAATTGGCCCCGTTGGGACGGCAGGCGAAAATTGCTCGCCGCGCGCAGACGGTTCAGCTCGACGTTCGGGATGCAAAGTCCCGCCTGCTTGCTGATGATTTGGTCACGCTGAATAACAAGCTGGCACAAGATATTGATGACGAATCGAAGATCCAAGCCCAGCAAGAAGAGGCTACTGCGCGCCTGGAACGCGTCAAGAAGCATATCGAAGAACTCGCTTCCCAGATGGAAACCATCACCCCGCGTCTTGGGCAGATTCAGGAAACATGGGTTGCGCTGAGTACCCAAGCAGAAAGGTACCGTTCGCTTGCCGCGTTGGCTCGTGAACGAGCGAAATTGCTGGAGAGCAACGAAACTCATTTCGATTCCAGCCGAGATCCTGAGCGGTTGGAAGCCCAAGCTGAGCGAATGAGCTCAGAACTTGAGGAACTGGAAGAAGCTCTTGAAGACCGCCATGAGATCCTGGCTGAAGCCGTCGAAGCTAAGGAGCAGGCCGAGGAAGCTTCACGGGCTGAACAACAGCGAATGGCTGCCATGCTTCGTGCTGCAGCGGATCGCCGCGAGGGGATGTCCCGGCTAGCCTCCCAGGTGGCTTCCGCACGTAGCCGTGTCGACGTAACTCTGGCTGAGATATCTCGCCTTCAGGAAAGTGTCCGTTCCTTCGACTCGGATCTTGAATTGGATTCGCGCTCTCACGCCGAAGTCGCCACCGATCTTGAAAAACAACTAGCTGGAGAAGCGCAGCTGAATCTGGATTTCGAGAGTGCGGATCAAGAACATTCAGCTTTGTCAGAAGCACACAACGCCGATAGCCAGCGGGAACGTGAACTATCTGTGCGTGTTTCCGGACTGCGCGCACGTCTTGATGCCCTGAAGCTGAACTCAAAACCAGATGATCAGTCCGCTCAGCTTCTTCGTTCGGCTGCTGGCAAGCTCCTGGGGCGTTTGGGCGAGCTGATTACGGTCAACCCCGGATACGAACAGGCCATCGCCGCGATATTGCGTGAGAACGCCGAAGCCTTGGTAGCCAAGAACCTTGGCAACGCGCTGGAGCTCATCGAAGAGCTGCAACAGCAAGAGGCCAGCCAGGTTTTCCTGCACGCAGAGCTGTCTTCACAGGTTGCTACTGCGGATGGCGTGGCTAACGCCGTGAGCGCTCGTGAAGTTGTCGCTGCCGATAGTGCCCTGGACAGTTTGCTTGATCAGCTTTTTGCTGGCCACTACATCATTGAGGAGATGAGCCAAGCGCCGGCAGTATTGGCGCAGCACCCGTCGGCTTTGCTCACCACCTTGGACGGCATAACTGTTTCCGCGTTGCGCAGCTCTGTGGGAGATTCAGCGGGCGCTTCCCTGATCGCTCAACAGGCATTGGTAGAACAAACGGAAACCGAACTATCCCAGTGCCAAGAAGAACTTTCATCAGTTGAACAAAGACTGGCCCAACGAGGTCCAGAGCTCTCTGTCGCCCAGCAACAGCGAGAGGACGCCCTGTCCGCTTTAACGGAATCAGACGCGACAATTGATGAACTGTCGTCGTATCTGGCACGTCTCGGGCAGAAGCTGCGCAGCGCGCATTCGGATAAAGCCGCGTTGGAAGAAAAGCTTGAGGCAACGCTTGAGAAGCTGGAAATTGAGCAGGAATCTCTGGAGGAGATTACCGAGCGCATGGAACTTGCTTCGACCGATCAAGACGAAGAAACCGTGGATGACGCGGCCCGGGCAGCACTGGCCGATGCCGCGGCCGCCGCACGCCAGCAGGAATTGGAAGCCCGTTTGGCCTTGCGCAGCAGCGAAGAGCGCGTTTCTGCGTTGCGCTCACGCATCGAGGGGTTGCGCCGCACTGCGGCCGCCGAGCGAAATCACCGTGAAGTCGCCACCCGACGCGCTGAACAGCGCAAGGCCCAGGCCGCCAATGCGAACCGCATTGAGCAAGCAGCTGAACGCGTCCTGCGTTTCATTGAAGTATCGGTATCCATGGCTGGCCAAGAACGCGAAGAACTCGACGGCAAGAAAACTGAACTCGAAACCATGCTGGGTAGCCAGCGCAGGGAAGCGGAACAGCTCTCCGCAGAGCTCGCCCGGCTTGCAGATGCCGTGCATCGCGACGAGATGGCCCGTGCAGAACTGCGGATGCGTATTGAGAACCTTGAGACCAAGGCACTGGAAGAACTGGGATTCACCCCCGATCATCTGATTGCCAACTATGGTCCAGACCAGCTGATTCCGGAAGCTGTAGATGAAGATGACAAGTGGGGTGCGCTGCGGCAGAGCGTTGACGAAGACGGGAACCCTGTCGGCACCCGAGCTTATGATCGCGTGGAGCAGGAAAAGCGGCTGAAGAAAGCGGAACGCGACCTGGCGGCCTTGGGCAAGGTCAATCCGCTGGCACTTGAAGAATTCGCCGCCTTGGAAGAGCGCCATAAGTTCCTGTCAGGCCAGCTCGAGGATTTGAAGAAGTCCCGCGGGGATTTGCAGCAGATCATTGCTGACGTTGATTCCCACGTCGAACGAGTGTTCACCGAAGCCTACAACGACACAGCCGTGCAGTTCAAGCGGATCTTCGATCGCCTGTTCCCGGGCGGCGAGGGCCAGCTCGTGCTTACCGATCCCGAGAATATGCTCACCACGGGCATCGAGGTGGAAGCGCGTCCAGCCGGCAAGAAGATCAAACGGCTCTCGCTGCTCTCCGGTGGCGAGCGTTCGCTGACTGCCGTCGCCTTGCTGGTCGCCATCTTCAAGGCCCGGCCATCTCCCTTCTATGTAATGGACGAGGTCGAGGCTGCCTTGGACGATATGAACTTGGGTCGCCTGATCACGATCTTTGAGGAGTTGCGCGAGTCCTCCCAGCTGATCGTGATTACCCACCAGAAAAAGACCATGGAAGTGGCCGATGCGCTGTACGGCGTCACCATGCGCGGAGACGGGGTATCCACGGTTATTAGCCAAAAGATGGACAATCGCACTAGGATCTCGGATTAAATCCCATTTTGAGATAAAGTTGGCACTTGTAAGTATCTGTAGATTTGCAGTATCTGGAACGGTGGAGTTTGTTCAACTTGAATATTCTCAAGCGAGAAGCAAAAATAAAAGTTGGTGATTCGGCCACAGAACGGGCTGATGCGGAACTGAATCTGGCGACCATAAATAAAGAGAGTGAATCCTCTACGCTGAGGATCAGCGTTGTCATCCCCGTTTACAACACGATGCCGTACCTAACAGAGCTTCTCAATTCATTAGAATTCCAGAGCCTCCCTGCATCCCGATTCGAAGTGATAGCGGTCGACGATGGATCAACGGATTTCAGCGGTGAGATTCTCGACGTATACGCGAAGAGAAATACGAATTTTCGAATCATTCACCAAGAAAATAGCGGATGGCCCGGAAAACCCCGGAATGTTGGCATCGATGAGGCCTACGGGGAATGGGTTTTCTTCTGTGACGGTGATGACGTGCTCGGCAAAGAAGCCCTAGCTCGGATGCTTGCTTTCGCGGAAAAGCACGACGTGGATATCCTGATACCGAAAATGATCGGATTGAATGGGCGTAGGACCATGGCGAGTCTTTATCGTACAACGAGCGTGGATACTCCATTGGAAGTCGCACTACGTTCGCTCAACCCAACTAAAATGGTGCGCCGCTCTCTACTTATAGACAACAAAATTCGATTCAGAGAAGAACGCGTACGCTTGGAAGACGGAATGTTCGTCGCGCAGGCGTATATGCACGCTAATCGCATCTCCATTCTCTCGGACTACGATTATTACCATTCACGGATTCGAAGCGATGGGCAGAATATAAGCATTTCGCATATCGAACCGAGTGGATATGTAGCTTCACTCTCTCATATCGCGGAAACTATCACTTCCAACGTTCGCGATAAGGGGCTGGCCGATCAGTTGATTGCAGGACTATTCTCCCGCAAAGCCTTGCGCTTCTATGAGGGGAAACGATTCCTTTCATACAACGAAAGCGAACGTCGTGAGTGGATAACTGAACATGTCAAATTCCTACGCAGGTTCTTGCCCGGGAACACATTAGAATTCTTCAGTGGTCTGCCCGCCGAGCGCGTTGCTGCGATTCTACAGAATGAGTACGCTCAGTTAGTCGACTTAGCGGAAACTGATACTAGAAACGCCCGCAAGCCGGAACTGGTTGGGCTTGAAGCAACATCTGAAGGTGTACGAGTTCGCATTCGTAATTTTGCTTCAAATTTGCTGCCATCACGATTAGTGATTGACGATCGTGACAATCAGAAAGTCGTACCCGTAAAGTTAGCAGGCACAGCCGACGAAGAAATATTCGCGGCAGATATGCCAAGCCAGACATTAGCCGATGGCCTGGTGCGACTTGGAAACGTTGGTGTCGCGTACGGCGAGACAGAAGTTCGTCGAGTCATTATGAGCGCGGAGGTTCAGGACCAGACGGTACGGGGTGTCCGATACTATCGAACCGCCAACGGCTTTTTTAGTGTTGATGTGCGAAAAGCTAACAATAAGTCATGGCAGAACATGGGTCGTTGATCCCTCAACTGACATCGGAAAAGTTCTCGATTTGGTCTATTTCTATCTGGCGGGGTTTGAAACCGCGGCTTGCTTTCAAAACGTCATTTGGCGCCTGGCGCCATAGTTATTTCAAACTAGATAGTGCCGACTGCGAGCGAGCGTGGATCGTCGTGAAGTTCTTCTTCAGCAGAAGAAACTAGTCAGAGCGCTGGGGGAACTTGTTACCGATGCTCTTTATACAGGAAGGCTCAGCTGGGATAACAATCCTAGCTGAGCCTTCTGAAGCTTTGAAGTCAATTAGGTCAGCAGATGTTCTGCTTGCCATTTAGTTTGTAAGCAACAGTGTCGTCGAGTACTAAATGACCACCAATCAATATGTTCGTCCATCCCTTCATTGCTCGCATGGCGCTTGCCACCGACGAAGGCATACAGTTCTTTTTAGTTAGGAGTAGCGGAGCGCCGTTGTACGAAGCAACGACAGCACCAGTTAGTCCATCGGGGAAGTCAGAAGCAGTCGCGATGAATTGACGTTGAGATCCGTAGGGCCAGAATTTCTTCGCGATCATTGCGCTGGTGTCATATCGGGTATTGCCTTCGAAGCGAACCACAGATGCATTCGGAACGGCCTGGCGTACTTGCCGCTCCACGTTGTCTGATATCGCGATTGGGCCGCCTGCCATGTAAATGCGTGTTGGTTTCAGTCTTTTAAGCTCACGAATAGTGCTCGCAGGCAGTAAAGACTTCTTGGTTAGTAGCATCGGGGACATTTTACCAGCAGCCACGGCCGCCAAAGACATGGCGTCTTCGAAGCGCTCTCCAGTTGCTAAATAAACGGAAGAAGCACTCGACCACTTATTGGAGATCTTTGCACTCGTGTCGTATAGATTGTCTCCCCAGATTCGCGAAATCTTACCGTATGACTTCAGCTTGGAGACCGTCGTGTCGCTAATCGCCAATGGTCCTCCGAGCACGATGATGTTCTCTGGATCCAAACGCTCTAATTCAGCAGCCACGGCGGAAGGAAGCGCGTCTTTTTTGACTAGAAGCATTGGCGCCTTGTTAATCGTTGCCAACGGGGAACCAGACAAAGCATCAGGGAAACGCTCACCTGATGCAATAACGACGGTTGATGCCTTTGAGGGGAAAGTGCGCCTTGAAATATCTACCGGAGTATCGAATCGAGTGCGTCCGTGCATACGAACCGGCATTAAACGGGTTGGCCACACATCCGCATTGCCGAAGTAGCTGGTGGTCAACTTGTAAGCGGTGCTGCGGCGGTTCTTTGCGAAGTCGCGCAATGAGGTCAGGTCGCCGTTCCACACGTTGGCATCCACGTTATTGGTCGAGCCCAGCATGTTGGAGTTGGAAGAATACTGCCAGACGTTGAAGGTGGTCCAGCCTTCGGGAAGCTCCCGGGGGTTCTTTGCGACGTCAGCGGTCGGGAAAATGGACACATGCAGTGGCCAGGACTTGAACGCTACGGAATCACCGGTGCACTCATCCCACCATGACTGGGCGGTGTAGATCATCGGCAAGCGGCCGGTCTTGGCCTTGACGGTGTTGCCGAAGTCCTTGATCCACGCGACCATTGCCGAAGGAGACATGCCGTAGCACATATCACCCTTGCCCTGAGGGTAAGCGGTCTTGCTATACGGGTTCCACTCGATATCCAGCAACGGCGGCATGGTGTACCCGTCGTTGGTCCAGCCCCCGCCATTGGCCATGAATTCCTTGGCCTGTGCAGCGCCGGACGAATGGGCAGGCATGGCGAAATGGTACGCACCGCGGATCAGGCCTGCATTGCGCGAGTTGGTGTAGTTCTGGCTGAACTTCGGGTCCTTGTACAAGGAAGAAGGCCATGACTGCGTGGCCTTGATGTAGGCGAAGCGTGCTCCGTTGGCCTTGGCGCTGGACCAGTTCACGGTGCCTTGATGGCGGGAAACATCGATTCCGAGGGTGCCCGGCGGACGCCAAGTGCGCAGCTCATCCAGGGAAGCGGGCGCACCGACCTCGAAGGGAATGGAAGCGGCAGCATCATCCGAGGTCAGCCGCGCGAGATCCGCCAGCTCGGCCACGGTGGGGACGGTGGCGTCTCCGGTTTCCGCGATTCGCTTGGCACCCTGCCCCAGTTGGGCATCTAGGTGCTCCATATCCAGTTCGGCCAGCGCCTTGTCGGCCAGCTTCACACGCTCCTTGTTGGAAAGATCTTCACCCTTGGCCAGCGACTTGGAGATTTCCTCAGCAGCTGGCGTGGCCGCCACTGCAGATGTGCTCGGCGTTGCCGCCGTGGACTCAGCAACGTTGGTGCCGGTTCCGGTGGTCTCCGGCGCATCAGATGGCGCAGAAGACGGTTCCGGCGCGTCTGTCGCGGTAGCCGTGGCAGTGGGAGACTGGCTTGCTTGAGCGGAGGGTTCTTCCGCTGGCGCGGCGAAACCCGGACCAGCAGAAAGCGGGATGGAAAGTGCGGCTACGACCGCAATGGATAGGGCTTTGGATCGTCGTGTCCGGAGTGCCGGCATGGATTCCCCTGAATAATTGAGTGCAAGTGACATGGCAAAGGCCTTTGCCAGTATATCTACCCGATGTTTTCCGGCAAGATTCCGGGAATTAATATCAGGGTGAAAAACAGTGGAAACCAAGTTCCCTATTCAGCCAATTTCACCGGCTTTATGGTTTTCGGAACTAGAAGCCACGCAATCACCCCGACCAGGCCAACCACTGCCGAAATATTGAATGCCAATTGAAAACTGATCATATCCGCCATGGCGCCGGCCAGCAGTGGACCGATAATTGAGCCGAGATCGGTGCACATCTGGAAACCGGCCAGGGCCTTGCCGCCGTTGCGTCCGGAACCAATCACGTCAGCCACGGATGCCTGCTGCGCTGGGCCAAGCAGCCCACCGCCAAGACCAGCCAGCACTGAGAAGACGATGAAGCCAACCAGGGACGTCGAGTAGCCCATGGCGCCAATGGACAAGAGCAGGATGCTCATCCCGAGGACAATAGGAATCTTGCGGCCAATGCTATCGGTCAGGCGGCCGGAGAACATCAGCGCGCAACCATTGCCGATGGCAAACACCGTCATGGAAATCCCGGCGGCGGTGGCGCCCATGCCTTGGCCGAAGACGGCCAAGGCGAAGAGGGGGATCATGCTGTTGCGCACGCCGAACGCCAACCAGCCGTAGCTGAACCCGGAGAACAGTGCCGCACGGTAGGCGGGGGAGGCCAGCGCCTCGCGCGTGGTCACGACCTCGATATCCGATTTCCTTGAACGCGGGTTGGCGGCATCCGCATCCAGTTCACGGCGGCGGCCCAACGCCATGTAGACCACACCCGCTGCAATCACCAAGGCGGTTCCATAGATCAGGAAGGGAACACGCATGCCCAGCGGGGCGAGGAGGGTCCCGAGAACCGGGCCAAAGACATTGCCCAAGAGGAACGAGCCGGCGTACAAGCCCGAGATGCGGCCACGGGACTTCTCCGGAGCCAGGCGTGCAATCAGCGCCATGGCCGAAATGGTGAACATGGTCGAGCCGAATCCACCCAGACCGCGGGCAATCAACAGCTGGGTGTAGTCCTGCACCACCGCGCAGAGTAGCGTGGATACCGCCACCAGCAGCACGCCGGTGACGTAGATCCTTGGCTCGCCCAGCTTGCCTACCAGCACTCCGGCTACCGGCGCGAAAATCAAGCGGGTGAAGGCAAAGATGCTGACGATGATTGTGGCGGCCGCATTGCCGACATCAAAGCTCACCGCATACTGGGGCAGGATCGGGGCGATGAGCCCGAAACCCAGGGCGATGATGAAGGCCGCTACCAGCAGCACGCCAATCTCCTGGGGGATCGGCGGCCTGGAAGCACGGGAGGTTTTCAATGCCATATTTATTGGAAAGATGGTTCTGCAGCCAAGCGGGCAGCAACCGTCAGCCTTTCTGGAACGATGCGAAGGGCAAATCAGCCCACCAGCCAGTCTAGCCCCGGATGCCAGATACGCTTTCGCTGGTGCTGAGCGCCACATGATCCCTAAATCGTTGGAGATATGAGACGATTTAAGGCGTGTCTGATTCGCTTATATTAACCATCATCATTGTCGCGGTTGTTGCCGTGGTGGCCATTGGCGTCATTGCCTTCGTCACCAAGGGCCGCAAGCCCAAGACCCCGTATACGTCAGAGCGCGATGCAGACGACTTGCCAACCGGCCAGAGCGCTGAGGGCGATACTGATGCCGCAGCGGACACTGCCGGAGCAAGCGATGCGCCCGTCGCAGTCCAGGAACCTGCCGCACCGGCTGCGCCACAGCTCGATGTTCCTGAACCAGTGCAGGGCCGTCTGGCCCGCCTGCGTGCGCGACTGACCAAGTCCAATAACATGTTCTCCAAGGGCCTGCTGGCCCTGCTCAGCCAAGACTCGATTGACGAGGATGTCTGGGAAGAGATTGAAGAGAACCTGCTGATGGCAGACCTGGGTACCGAACCCGCCCTTGAGCTTGTCGACGCGCTGCGCGAACGAGTGAAGATTGAAGGCAGCAAGGACCCGGCCCGGGTCAAGGCGATGCTCCGCGAGGAACTGCTCAAGCTGGTCGACCCGAGCCTGGACCGCAGCTACCTGCCTGAACCGCACCCGGACCGCCCGAGCATCATCATGGTTGTCGGTGTCAACGGCGTCGGCAAGACCACCACCATCGGCAAGATGGCCCGAGTTCTCGTTGCTGAAGACAAGGATGTCCTGCTGGGCGCCGCAGACACCTTCCGTGCTGCAGCTGCAGAACAGCTTGCCACCTGGGGCGACCGTGTGGGCGTGCCGACCGTTCGCTCGGAGATTGACGGTGCCGACCCGGCATCGGTTGCCTTTGAAGCTGTTTCCGCCGGCATTGACCAGGAAGTCGACATTGTCATGATCGACACCGCCGGCCGCTTGCAGAACAAGGTCGGCCTGATGGACGAGCTGGGCAAGATCAAGCGCGTGGTCGAGAAGAAGGCTACCATTGACGAAGTCCTGCTAGTCCTCGACGCGACCACCGGCCAGAACGGCCTGCAGCAGGCCAAGGTCTTCTCCGAGGTCGTCAACGTTTCGGGCATCGTGCTGACCAAGCTCGATGGCACCGCCAAGGGCGGCATCGTCGTGGCTATCCAGCGCCAGCTTGGCGTTCCGGTAAAGCTCGTCGGCTTGGGCGAAGGCCCGGACGACCTTGCTCCATTCAATCCCGAAGATTTCGTGGACGCACTGCTCGAAGGCTAATCGAAACGTCTAAATTTCTTGATCTCCCCGCCATGCAAATATGGCGGGGAGATCTGTTTAAAACGTGAATGTGCCGTCAGCTGCTTGGTGCGGATTAGTTCAGGCCTTGGCTGGACCCCGGGCTGAAATAGATGCAAGCTGTCAGTGAAATGGATCACATTGACTATTTACTACTTCCGAAACGTCATCCCGATGTCGGCAGAAAAGTGCAGGTCAATAGCTGAAAGCGGCTTGCTGGGCCCAATCTAGCCGCGGGATGTCCAAGAGTTTGGTGACCAGGGCTACAGAAAACGTCCAGATTTCTTGGGTAAAGATATATTCTGGGGAATTGTGTCCCTTCAGTCCGTACGCACTGCCTGCACGGCACTCCAGATGGTTCCGGATGCCCGTGCGGCCAGACCAGCCGGTAAAGGATCCATCCAGAAGTGTCGTCGAATCAAGACTTGCCCATGCCATCCAAGCGGGACCCGAGACCCAAGGCTTTTCGCATGGACATCCAGGGCCTGCGCGCCATCGCCGTGGGTGTCGTCGTGCTTTACCACTTCTGGGGGCACTATCTGCCCGGCGGCTTCGTCGGCGTCGACGTGTTCTTCGTGATCTCGGGATTCCTGATTACTTCGCATCTGCTGACCAAACCACCGAGGAACTTCGCTGACGTGGCCAATTTCTGGATGCGGCGAGTCAAGCGTCTCATCCCGGCCTCGTTCTTGGTGATCCTGGTCAGCGTCCTGGGCATTTGGCTTTTCGCGCCATCGACTGTCTGGCAAGACTGGGGACTGCAAGCGATGGCAGCGACGTTCTATTTCCAGAACTGGTATCTGGCTCTGACCAAGGTTGATTACCTGGCCGAAGGCGAAGCACCAAGTCCCTTCCAGCATTTCTGGTCCCTGTCTGCCGAAGAGCAGTTCTATTTCGTATGGCCAATTATGATCGGCCTGCTGATCTTTGCCGCCATCAAGTTCGGCCTCAAGCCGGCGACCGTCGCGTTGGCCGGCATCAGTGCAGTCTTCTTGCTTTCCTTCGGATACTCGCTGTACGCGACAGCAACTGAACCGGGCAGCGCCTACTTCTCAACCTTTACCCGGGTTTGGGAGTTCTCCGCCGGCGCATTGGTAGCGGCATTGGGGGCGCGTGCGCATGCGGCAAAGAATGACGTGACCAGCTTGATCGGGTCCTGGGGTGGTGTGCTCGCCATCGCATTCAGCGCATTGGCTTTCACTGGCGAGATGCCGTTCCCTGGATACATTGCTGCGATTCCGGTATTCGGCACCGCGCTGATCCTGCTCTGCCATTCGACGCACAAGTACTCGCCCAACGTATTCTTGAGCAGCAAACTGTTCCAATTCTTCGGGGATAATTCATACGCCATATATCTGTGGCACTGGCCGCTGCTGATTCTGATGCCGTTCCTGGTGGAAGACTTCAAATGGCCTCAGAAGATCATTGCCTTGGTCCTCACCCTGGTTCTAGCAGTATTGACGCAGAAACTCGTCGAGGTCCGATTCCGCAAGTTCATTGACTCCTCCGCGCTGCTCACGGCTCCACGTTTCCTGGCCACTGGAAGTCTTGTCTTGGCTTTGGTGGCCGGTGCCTTCTACCTCAACACCGAACGCATCATCAACGATGCCCAAGACGTCGACAAGGCAT
Source organism: Glutamicibacter sp. ZJUTW (assembly GCF_008370855.1). Taxonomy (NCBI): domain Bacteria; kingdom Bacillati; phylum Actinomycetota; class Actinomycetes; order Micrococcales; family Micrococcaceae; genus Glutamicibacter; species Glutamicibacter sp. ZJUTW. The sequence goes on from NZ_CP043624.1 coordinate 1,586,827, forward strand.
TGGCGCAGGTCGAAAAGGAGCTGGGTGAAGACTGCTTTGGCGCCGCATCATTCAGCGATTCGTGTGGCGAGTCGGTGAATATCGAAACTTCCTACCAGCCGGTGGCCCCGGCACCAGTCGTCGCGAAGACTGACAAGCCGGTCGTCTACAAGGATGATTGCTTCGCCAGCCAGGCTGCCAACTACAAGGACCGCCCGGTCTGCAGCTACGGCGATGGAAAAATCAAGGTAGCGCTGGTTGGAAACTCGCACGCTGGCCAGTGGATTCCCGCACTGGAACCTATGGCCAAGAAAAATGGCTGGACCATTGACACCTATCTCGCAAGCCGCTGTGCCGTCATGGGCGAGCCTCAGGTCTTCGATTCCGAGGCAACTGAAACGGGATGCGCTGATTTTGGCGGATGGGTCACCGAGCAGATCGAGAAGGAAGACTACGACCTGGTGATCAGTTCCAACCGCCAGTCCTTGCCGGTCTCCGGATACGAAATGGAGAACACAGCAGAGCCTGCCCAGAAGGCCTACGAAAAAATTCTGGAAGAGTGGGCTGGTACGGGTGCCGCTGTGGCGGTCATCAGGGATACTGCCTTCCCCGGAGAGACCGTGGACAATGTCCCAGACTGTGTGGCTTCCAATGCTGGAGAGTTCATCGACTGCAGCGGCGAAGCAAAGCAGTGGATACCGATGGACCCGCAGGCCGATGCCGTGAACGCGCTTGATAATCCGAACATCATCGACGTCGACATGAATGACCAGCTGTGCGAGGAAGACCGCTGCTTTGTAGTGGTTGGCGGCATCGTGGCCTATTGGGACCACTCGCATCTGACCGAAACCTTTGCAGGATCTCTGTCACCGACCCTGGAATCCCGGCTGAAGAAGGCTCTGGATTCCGAGGAGCTGTTCCCGGCCGCATAAGGCTTCTGACGGGCATCGCCTGGTGGGCCCCGGCTACGACGCATTCAATGCGTCGTAACCGGGGCCCAAAGTCATTCTGCGGTGCTTCTTCCTGATGCAGGAGCATCTCGGCCTGGACGATATGTGGAAACGCTTGGTTCTCCGGGCAGCCAGAATCTCCACGGGAATTGCGGCCCTCCGGCTATCCCGGCTACCCCAACGCGCGGCCCGGTGCGGATCGCTGCCGGAGCGCTGGGCGCGGCGTGGATGGCAAATGGGGGAGAGAACAGGTCCAATCCATCGTGCGCCAATCTCGTGAGTCCGAGCGCAGCTGCCAAGTTCCCCGGTCCGCGGGCCAGCTGGGCCTCCGGGATGGGATTGCGCGAGTACCGGGCTGGGCGTTTCTCCAGCCGGCGGGCCATTGCCAGTTCTGTCCCAAACGTAATTGCGCCTGCACGTATCAGCACCCCGGACGCAATGCCCGGCGGCGAGCAAACGAAATTCAGGGCATAGTGCATGCCGTAGCTGAAATAAACATATGTATGTCCGGGGTCCAGGAACATGGACGCGTTGCGCTCGGTTTTCCGGTCTTTCGAGTGGCTGCCGGGATCGTAGGGGCCACTGGTGCCCAACCCCATATACGCTTCGGTTTCCGTGATGCGCACGCTGACCGGTCCTTCGGCGGAATCCACCGTGAGCACTGCCCCGAGCAGTTGCGGTGCAACGCTCAGCGCATCGGGCAAGAAGAAAGTGCGGTCCATATCTCCAGTGTGCCTGCTGAAGCCAAATTGTCCCTGGCGCATGCCACGATTCTTTTTACTTGGAACTTGGGGGTTCAAGTAACTCGCACTCGTGAAATGGAGGTGGACCATGAAAAAGTCCATTCTGATGGCAACTGCCCTTGCCGGAATTCTCTCGCTGGCCGCTTGCGGCGTCTCCACGGAAGATTTCGAGGCCGCGCAGGCCTCAAGCTCGGCCATGGCCGCTGAAGTAGAAACACTTCAAGCTCAGCTGACCGAAACGGAATCGCAATTGGCCCTGGCCCAGGACGAAGCTGCAGAGCTGCGCGCGGCCGAAGAAGAACGCGTTGCTGCCGAAGAAGCCGAGAAAGCCCGCAAGGCGAAGGAGAAGAAGGAGAAGGAAGCCGCGGCCAAGGCTGAGAAAGCCAAGGCCAACAAGGCCCGGAAAATCACCAAGCGTGAGCTGGCGCAGATCGTGAAGAAGCCGGACTCGCATATCGACGAGAACGTGTTCGTCTACGGGCGGGTCACGCAGTTCGACTCCGCGACCGGTCCCTGCACCTTCCGCGCTGATCTAAGCCACGCGCACGTCGGCAAATACGACTACGAGCACAATTCGATGTTCACCGCCGGCGACGGCCTCGTGGATTGCAAGGTGCTTGATGACATCGTGGCCGAAGACATCGTGCAAATCACCGCCACGGTTACCGGTTCGCTGAGCTACGACACCACCATCGGCGGCTCAACCACGGTGCCGCAGTTCCAGGTCGTGAAAATCAAGCGCCTGTAGCCGCACGCGGCGTCACCGCAATCAGCCCGGCATCGGCAGAAAATACTTTCTGCCGATGCCGGGCTGCCCGTTTTCACCGGTCGCCAGCAGAACCGTGAACTGTTTGAAACGACGGCGAAACATTGCCGAGAAGCAACCGTTACCCCCGGCAAGAACTTGATACACAGCGGAAACGAAGCAGCGAGCGTTCGGAAACATCGGGTTAGTTCAATAGTCATATCACCACCGATACACCGAATAACTTGAGGGGACGTGATCCAGATGGAGTTGGATGTTGCCAGCTTATGGATCTTGATAGCTGCCGCGCTCGTGCTGCTGATGACACCGGCACTGGGACTTTTCTACGGCGGCATGACTCGCGCCACCGGAGTCGTGAACATGATGCTGATGAGCTTCTCCGCTGCGGCAATCACCGCTGTCGTCTGGGTGCTGTGGGGCTATTCGTTCTCCGCCGGAGAACCAGCCATCGCCGGGATTGTCGGCAACCCGATCAGCGACTTCGCCATGCACAACACCGAGCAGTCTGAGCTGCTCGCCGCCGGATTCGCCGGAACCTTCGCCATGATCTCGGTCGCCATCATCTCAGGAGCCATCGCCGACCGTGCGCGCTTCGCACCATGGCTGTTCTTCGTGCCGCTGTGGGTCACCCTGGTCTACGCACCGGTGGCCTTCTGGGTCTGGGGCGGCGGCCTGCTCTCCGCCGACGGCTTCCTGGGCAGCATTTTCGGCGAGGCCATCGACTTCGCCGGGGGCGCAGTGGTCCACACCAATGCAGGTATCGCGGCCCTGGTCCTGGCCCTGAAGCTCGGCCAGCGCCACAACTTCCACGACCGTCCGCAGCCGCACAACACCCCGCTGGTGATGCTCGGCGCAGGCCTGCTGTGGTTCGGCTGGTTCGGCTTCAATGCCGGGGCGGCAACCACCGTCGAGCAGGCAGGACTCATCTGGGTCAACACCCTGGCAGCTCCGGGTGCCGCAGTCCTCGGCTGGATCCTGGTCGAGAAGCTGCGCGGCTCGCGCCCCAGCTCGGTGGGCGTTGCCTCCGGCCTGGTGGCCGGCCTGGTAGCCATCACCCCATCCTGCGCCGACGTTGCCCCATGGGCCGCCATGCTGCTGGGCGTGCTGGCCGGAGCCGGTGCCGCCTGGGCCGTGAACCTGAAGTGGAAGCTCGGCTACGACGACTCGCTGGATGTTGTCGGCGTGCACCTGGTCGCCGGCCTGATCGGCACCCTGTTCCTCGGCTTCTTCGCACTGCCAACCGAGGAAAGCGCCGGCGGCCTGTTCTACGGCGGCGGCGTAGCCCAGCTGATCGCCCAGACTGCCACCCTGATCGTGGTCATGGCCTTCTCCGCGGTGATGACCTGGGTCATCGCAACGGTTATTGGAAAGTTCAGCCCATGGCGTGTCACGGCAGACATCGAGATTGCCGGGATCGACGAGGCCGAACACAACGAAAATGGATACCAGCTGGTTTCCAAGTAAGGAGCGGAATCTGGAAAATAACGCAGTACAAGCACGAGGGGCAGGACGTTTCTGAAACGTCCGACAAGACCGCCGGTGGGCCATGCAGCCACCGGCGGTCTTGGCATTTGCCGGTGCGCCAGCTGGCACATGTGCAAACCATGGGAATCAGCTTGCCCGGTGGCATCGGCACCGCGAAGGCCCCTAGCGTGGCACTGACCAGCCGATCATTCCTGCGAATAAGGAGAGTGCCATGACCAGCGAACCACAACAGCCATCTGCTCACGGGCGAAAGCCGGTGCTGTCCGGCCCCGGACAGGACAGCGAGTTCCTGACCACGACCCAGGGCGCTGAAGTCAACGACACCGATCACTCGCTGAAAGCCGGCGAGCGGGGCCCCACCCTGCTGCAGGACCACCACCTGCGCGAGAAGATCATGCATTTCGATCACGAGCGGATTCCCGAGCGCGTTGTCCATGCGCGCGGCGCCGGCGCCCACGGCACGTTCACCAGCTACGGCAATGCCGGCAAGCTGTGCCGTGCCGACTTCCTCAAGCCCGGACGCCAGACCCGGGTCTTCGTCCGCTTCTCCACCGTGGTCGGATCCCGCGGTTCCATGGACACCGCCCGCGACACCCGCGGCTTCGCCACGAAGTTCTACACCAACGAAGGCATCTTCGACCTGGTGGGCAACAACATCCCGGTGTTCTTCATCCAGGACGGGATCAAGTTCCCGGACCTCGTCCACGCCGCGAAGCCGCACCCGGATACCGAGATCCCGCAGGCACAATCCGCCCACGACACCTTCTGGGATTTCGTCTCCCTGCATACCCCCGCCCAAGCCCATGTGATGTGGCAGATGAGCGACCGGGCGATACCCCGCTCGCTGCGCATGATGGAAGGCTTCGGCGTGCACACCTTCCGCATGGTCAACGAGGAAGGCGCTTCCTCCCTGGTGAAGTTCCATTGGAAGCCCAAGCTCGGCGTGCACTCGCTGGCCTGGGAAGAGTCCCAGCTGGCCGCCGGCGCGGATCCGGACTTCCACCGCCGCGATCTGGCCGAAGCCATTGATGCCGGCGCCTACCCCGAATGGGAACTGGGCGTGCAGATTTTCCCCGATGACGGCACAGCGGTCTTCGAAGGCATCGACCTGCTGGATCCGACGAAATTCGTCCCAGAAGAGCTGGCTCCGGTCCAGCCGCTGGGCAAGATGGTGCTGGACCGCAACCCGGAGAACTACTTTGCGCAGACCGAGCAGGTGGCCTTCCACCCCGGGCATCTGGTTCCGGGCATCGATATCAGCGACGACCCGTTGCTGCAGGCGCGGCTCTTCTCCTACCTGGACACCCAGCTGACCCGCTTGGGCGGGCCGAACTTCGCGCAGATCCCGATCAACTCGCCGGACTCGCCGGTCAATGACATGTTCCGCGACGGCTTCCACCAGCACCGGGTGCCCAAGGGCATCGCGCCGTACAAGCCGAACTCGCTGGATGGCGGCTGCCCCTACATGTCGCAGGTTCTCTCTGGCCAGCAGCCTCCACTGGACTTCCCGCAGCCTGTGGCCTCCGGGAAGAAGGTGCGTTCCGAGCCGGCCAGCTTCTCGGACCACTACAGCCAGGCGCGCCTGTTCTACATCAGCCTCTCGGCCGTGGAGCGCGCCCACGTGCAGCAGGCCTACTCCTTTGAACTGGGCAAGTGCACCGATACCGCGATCCGCCAGCGGCAGGTGGAATGCCTGGCGAAGATCGATACCGAGCTGGCATCCGGTGTCGCCCAGGCACTGGGACTGCCGGCGCCGGCGGTGCAGCCGCTGGGCCAGCCGGTGGCCAGCCCGGCGCTGTCGCAGATCGGCAACACCTGGCCGGTGGACGGGCGCAAGGTCGGTGTGGTGTTCAACAGCGGCAACCACCAGCACGTTCCGGCAATTGCCAAGGCGCTCAAAGAGCGGGGGATGTCCCCGCTGCTCGTTTCGGCCTCCGGCGGCGAGGCGGCCCCGGGCCTGCCCATTGACCGCACCTACCTGACGGCGCGCTCCATCGAATTCGATGCGCTGGTGCTGATCGGCCCGCTGCCGCCAGCCCCGGATGCCGCGGTTTCCCTGGATGCCAAGGCCGGCGCCTCGGGAACCGGCGGGGTTCCCATCGACCCGCGGGTGGCGTTGCTGGTCGCGGAAGCCTACCGGCACAACAAGGCCATCATCACGTTGTCCGGGCTCTCCGACGGCCTGCTGCCAGCAATGGGACTGGAGGATGACGCGCCGGGCATTGCCCTGGTCGAGATTCCGGCGGTTGCCGAGAGCGCGGAGCAGCTGCTTTCCACCCACCGCGCGTGGGAGCGCTTCCCGGTCGCCGAGTAGCAGCACGGCCAAGCTGCAACGGCGTGCGGCGCGGCAGGCTCGGGATTCGCCGCGCCTGCCGCGCCTGCCGTGCCGGCCTTGCCGCTTGGCCGGTGGCAACCAACTGGCACAGAGATCTGATGAGGAGAATAGCAAGATGCCTTCAGGAACCGATAGCAATGACGAGAAGGGGCACGTGGCCGATACCGTTGCCAAAGCCCGGCACGCACCTGGACCGGATGCCGAGTCCAAGCCCGAATCCCCGCCGGACATGCACGCGAAGTCGTGGAAATACGCGGCCAAGCGCGCCATCAGCGAATTCTCCCGGAAGAAATGCACGGATATGGCAGCGTCGCTGACCTACTTCGCGATGCTCTCCCTGTTCCCGGCACTGCTCGCAGTGGTCTCCCTGCTCGGAGTCGCCGGCCAGGCGGAAAACATGACCCGCAACATCCTCTCGCTGCTTGGGGAACTGGCCAGCCCGGAAGTCGTGGAAACCCTGAGGCAACCCATCGAGCAGCTGGCTTCGGCCCCGTCGGCAGGCCTGGCCCTGTTTGCCGGCCTGCTCGGTGCGTTGTGGAGCGCCTCGGGCTACGTCGGGGCGTTCGGCCGCGCCCTGAACCAGATCTACGAGGTGGCCGAAGGCCGGCCGTTCTACAAGCTGCGCCCCCTGATGCTGCTGCTGACACTGGTGCTTCTTGTTGCGGCCAGCGTGCTGGGGCTGCTGCTGATTGTCTCCGGCCCGCTGGCGCAGGCGATTGGCGACGTCATCGGGCTCGGCGAGCGCGCAGTGCTGGTCTGGAACATCGCCAAATGGCCGGTGATCGTGCTGTGCGCGATTGTGCTGGTTGCCGTGCTGTACTACGGGGCTCCCAATGTGAAGCAGCCGAAGTTCCGCTGGATCAGCCTCGGTTCGGCCATTGCGCTGTGCGTATTGGCGGTGGCGACCGTGGGCTTCTTCTTCTACGTTTCGAATTTCGGCAACTACAACAAGACCTACGGCGCCATTGGCGGGGTCATCGTGCTGCTGCTGTGGCTGTGGATTGCCAACCTCGCGCTGCTGTTCGGCGCGGTCTTCGACGCGGAAGCCGAGCGCGGGCGCCAGCTGCAGGCGGGGATTGCCGCCGAGCGCTCGGTGCAGCTTCCGCCACGAGATACCAAGGCCAGCGTGATGCAGGAGGAAAAAGAAGAGCAGGACATCAGCGACGGACGGCAGTTGCGTTTCGCCAGCGAGCTGCGCGCCGAGGAGCAATCGGATCCTCAGTCCAGGCGGAACCCGGGAAGCTGAGTACGGGCCGCACACCACTAACGTGTACAAAGGCCGGATCATCCCAAAGGCAAAGGTGTCCATCAGGTGGGTGCCGGTCGGCGGGTTCGCCGAGGTGGTGCTCGATGTGGCCAAGCAGCAAGTCCTGTGGAATGCCCCCGTGGAAACCTTCGCCGAATACCGGGAGAACCCCGGCGGGGCAGCAAGCCTGGTGGCCGGTTGGGCCAAGCAGGAGCTCACCGGGAAGCCGGCGGAGCCTGGCGGATCGAGCAGTGTCGGCGGGCAGGACCTTATGGATGGCTCTACGGCCGCTGTTCCTGGATTTCGGAGCAGCGGCCGTAGCGCTATTCAAGTTATCTGGCACAAAGCTGTGCCCCATGAATTCGCATTCATGGGGCACAGCTGGTTGCGCTGCTTAGGACAGGTCGTCCTTGACATCCTTGGCGGCATCCTTGACGTGTTCGCCTGCCTGCTTGGCCTTGGCAGCGGCCTGGTCCTTCACGCCTTCGGCCTGCAGCTGCTCATTGTTGGTGGCATCGCCGATGGCTTCCTTGGCCTTGCCAGATGCTTCCTGGGCCTTGTTCTGGATCTTGTCTCCAATTCCCATGATTCTTACCTCCTGTGTGGATCTGGTGTACTGACAATTTGAACTCTAGGGCAGATTGCAAATCGGGGACCTGAAGCTGGGAATTTCCTTGTGGCCTACTTTGCAGATCATCACAGAGCTGCCTTTAGCGCGGCGAATTCCGCAAGCTCTCTCGATGTTGTGCCTTGGGCCCACGGGGCGATTGCCGGTGCGTCCCTGAACCATGCGCGTTGCGTTGCCAGATTTGGCCAGCTGATCCGCAGCATCCCCGGATTCTTCCCGCGGAACACTTCAGGGGTGGGGCTGTGGTTATTTGCGGTTATCAGGAGCCATTCAGCTGAGCCAAGCACGCAATGGACCTGACTTACACTTGTCAAAAGTTCCGACCAGGGAAAGAGGGCTGATGGACCAGAAGCCGGTGTCATTCAGTACGGGCGAACCACGATTTGCAACCCGCAATGGCGAGCCGTGGTGGGGTGCTGAGCAAGCGGTGCGTGATGCCGCCGTGCGCTGCGAGGGCAACCCGGAAGCGATGCTGCGCGCGCTGGAAGGCTCGGGGGAAGATCCTCCGGTCCCAGCCACTGGCCAGACGCAGCGGCTCTGGGAGCTGCTGGCGTCCGTGGCCGCCACCGACCTGGTTGCGGCCAGGACGCTGGAACCGCATTTGGATGCAGCGGGAATCCTGAGCCAGGCGGGCATGCCGTGGCAAGCAGGTACCTCCTGGGGCGTTTTCGCCGCGCAGTCGCCCACCACCACCCTGAAAGCGATCCGCCAATCCGGCGGAGGCTGGGTGCTGAACGGCACCAAGCCCTGGTGCTCCTTGGCCGCCGCGCTGACGCATGCCTTGGTCACCGCCCAAACACCGGAGGGTATCCGGCTGTTCATGGTTTCCCTGCGCCACCCCGGCGTTGAACCGGCAACAGGTGGCTGGATCAGCCGAGGCATGGCCCAGCTGCCCAGCGGTTCCGTGGACTTCACCGGAGTGCCGGCCCAACCGGTGCAAGACGCTGGCTGGTACCTGTCCCGGCCGGGGTTCGCCGTTGGCGGCGTCGGTGTTGCCGCCTGCTGGTTCGGGGGAGCGGTGGGAATCTACCGCCATCTGCAGCGCAGCGCCCAAGCGCGTACCCCGGATCAGCTGGCCCTGGCCTGGCTCGGCGAAGCAGACCGCTTGCTGGCCGGCTGCGCCGCGCTATTGGAACATGCAGCCGGGCTGGCTGATGACGGAGAACTGGATGCCATTGCCGCCTATCGGATCCGCGGCCAGGTGGCGTGGGCCTGCACCCGCATTTTGCAGCTCAGCGGCGAGTCCACCGGGCCGGGACCGCTGACCGCCGATGAGGAGCATGCGCGGCGCGCAGCAGATTTGGGCATCTACCTTCGCCAGCACCACGCTGCCCGCGATGACGCGGCCCTGGGCCAGCTGCTTGCGGACCGCGCCGCGAAGGAAGGCAGGAGAGCATGGTGAGCTTCACGCATCAGGACCAGGGAACAGCTGCAAGCTGCTGGCAGCAGGCCGGGCTTGGGCGAATCGCCGCACTGGACCCGGAGGACCTCTTCCGCGAAATATCATCGGTGATTGTCCTGGCCGCCCACCCGGATGACGAGACGCTGGGAGCCGGAGGGCTGATCCGCATGGCGCTCTGCCGGGGGATCGAAGTCCACGTGATCGTCTGCAGCTTCGGCGAAGCCTCCCACCCGCACTCCGCAACCCACACCCCCGCCCAGCTGGCCTCGCTGCGCAAGGAGGAGCTGGCCGAGGCGATGGGCACACTGCGCGTGCAGGGACCGCAGGCCGGGACGCTGCACCTGCACTGCCTGGGCTTGGGCGACGGGAAACTTGAAACTCAGCAAGCACGGATCCGCGCGGCCCTGGAGCAGCACGCCGGCCAAGGCTGCCTGATCGCCAGCACCTACCGCGCAGACGGGCACCCCGATCACGAAATCCTGTCCCTGATCGCCGCGGACTGCGCCCTGGCGCACAATGCGTGCCACCTGGAATTCCCCATCTGGTTCTGGCATTGGGCGCAACCGGACAGCCAGCGCAGCTTCAAGCACTGGCACAGGTTGGACCTTGACGAATCCACCGCGCAGGCCAAGGCCCGCGCCTTGGACGCCCACCGATCCCAAACCCGGCCGCTGTCCGCACTGCCCGGGGACGAAGTCCTACTTGGCGAAGGTTTCCTGCAGCACTTTTCCCAGGGTGCAGAGATCTTCCGCGCCACCTGGCCCGGCCACAGGGACGCCGCGTCCGCTCCGGCGGTATTCGACGAGCTCTACGGGGAACGCGAGGATCCGTGGGAATACCGCAGCAGCCGCTATGAGCGGCGCAAGCAGCAGATCCTGCTCGCCTGCCTGCCCCAGGAGCGGTATGCGGCGGTGCTGGAGCTGGGCTGCTCCATCGGGGTGCAGAGCGCCGAGCTGGCCCGCCGCAGCACGCGCCTGCTGGCGGTCGACGCCAGCGCCACCGCGTTGGCCCAGGCGAGGCGGGCCGTGGCCGGAATGGACCACGTCGAATTGCTGCAGGCCACGGTGCCCCGGCAATTTCCGCAACTGGAGCCGGGCAGCTTGCAGCTGGTGGTGCTCAGCGAGATGGGCTACTTCCTGGCCGCCGACGAACTGGAGCAAGTGCTCGCCGCCAGCGCGGCGGCACTTCAAGCCGGCGGAGAGCTGGTGCTCTGCCATTGGCTGCATCCCATCGACGGCTGGCCGCTGGACGGGGTAGAAGTGCACCGCATGGCGGGCCAGCTGGGGTGGGAGCGCATCGTGGAGCATCGCGAAGCCGATTTCCTGCTTGAAATACTGCGCAAGCCAGCTGGTGCCCATGGGTAGGCAGCTGGCGGCCATGGCGGTGATCATCCCGGCCCGCGACGAGGAAGAACGCCTGGGCCGTTGCCTGGATTCGGTGCGCGCGGCCATGGACCGACTGGCGCGTGCCCGCCCGCAGATCCAGGCCAGGGCCATCGTGGTTGCCGACAGCTGCACGGACGGCACGGCGCAGATCGCCGGGCGGCATGCCAGCGAGGATTGTCGGATCAGCGTGCAGCAGGTCGGCTTCGGCAACGTCGGTGCGAGCCGGGCCGCCGGAGCACGCCATGCCCTTGATCTCCTCGCAGCGGCCGGCGACCCGGGCGCCATCTGGCTGGCCAGCACCGACGCGGATACCTGCGTCCCAGAGCATTGGCTTCAGGGCTTTGCCCGCCTGCACGCCGACGGGGCAGATGCGGTAGCGGGAACCGTGGAACCGGACCGCAGCGAACTCGATGAGCACCTCTTCGCCCTATGGCAGCAGGAATACCAGCCGGTGGAGGGGCATGGCCATATCCACGGCGCGAACTTCGGCGTGTGCGCTGCCGCCTATCTGGCTGTCGGAGGCTTCGAGCCGCTGGCGTCCCGGGAGGATGTGGCACTGGTGGAAGCCTTGCGCCATGCCGGCTACCGGGTCCAGGCCACGGCCCGGCTGCAGGTAACCACCTCTGGGCGCCTGCGCGGCCGGCTGGGCGAAGGCTTCGCGGACTATCTGGCAGCGCTGGAACACCGGATGCTCAACACCGGCTAGCATCCAGCAAGCAGACCTGGTCCCTGGCATGGAAACAGCCCCCTGGTGAACTGCGCGGTGCGCAGATTGCCAGGGGGCTGTGCCAGTGGCAGCGTTGCCAGATGTCATGAGCTGCTGCCGGACTCCTGGGCGGCGTACCTGTGTCCTGGCGCATTCGCGTCGAAATGGGGCACCGCGTGGGCGACCGCACTGTACTGCCAATACTTCACGCGGAATGCTGCCATGCCGCTGTGCTCGGCCTGCGCGAACAGATCCTTGATCGTGCTGTGCGGCGCGCTGGCCGGAACCACTTCCAAGACTGGAGAAGGCTCGGAAATGTGCAAGAATTTCAGCTCCCCGGTCTGCTTTCCAAGCATCGCGACCAGCACCGGCCGCTTGTGCACTGACACGAGGCCCATGACATCGTCGAGCGATTCCTCAGGCTGCGTCATGACCACTGGCATTCCCTGGGTCCAGCCATAATTGCCCAAATGTCTTCTGCCTTCGCGTGATCCCAGCAACTCAGCAACGCGCACCGCAGTCTGGGATCTGACTAGCCTTCCTGGCATGTGAACTACCCTCCACTTCTAGACGATACTTCTCACTTCAACTATGCAGTTTTCCGGCCCCTGAGGCGGCGGCATGGCCTTCAGTGACGCTGTCGACCATACGCCAAGCGGTGGGGGACTTGGTATGAAATTATCATTGGTCCACCAAGTTCTTGTGCACCCGTCCCGATTCTGAGGAAATTCCCAGACTTTATTTTTTACTAGTCAAAAGCCTTATTGCAGGAATTGGCTTGGGCTGCGCGGGCTCGGTTCGCCCATGTAGTTGCATGCCGCTGATCCATCGCCGGCAACCAAGGGCGCTGATCATCGGCTCAGTTAAGCCCCAGTTCTCGCAGGGCCCGATGCGCCGCATGCCAGCCGGCCATCCCATGCACCCCGCCGCCCGGAGGAGTGGAAGAGGAGCACAGGTACAGTCCCGGCACGCCCAGCGAATAGGGATTGAGCGAAGCGGAGGGGCGGAAGAATTGCTGGGTGCCGGACAGCGATCCGCCGCCGATATCGCCACCGACCAGGTTGGGATCCCAGGCCTGCAGCTGCGCCGGGGAGGTGTCCACCCGCTGCACGATCCGGTCCCTGAAACCCGGCGCGAACCGCTCGATCTGCGCATCGATGAGCGCACCGGCATCCCCGGCATAGCCGTGGGGAACATGGGCGTAGGACCAGATGACGTGGCGGCCGGCCGGGGCGCGCGAGGCATCGGCGCTCGAAGGCTGGACCACCATCACGAAGGGGCGGTCGGGCATTGTCCCGGAGGTGACCTGGTGCTCGGCGGCGGCCAGCTCGACGGCATCGCCGATCACGTGCACGGTGCCAGCCCGTGCGGTGCGCGCATCCTGCCAGGGGATCGGGCCATCGAGCAGGTAGTCCACCTTGAAGGCAGCGGTGCCGTAGCGCCAGCGTTCGAACCGGCGGCGCAGGCGTGGCGGAAGCTGGCCGCCGGCGATCTGCACCACCTGGCGGGGCGTGGCATCCAGGAAAGTGAGTTCGGCATCGGGAAGCTGGGCGAGGCTGGTGATCTGGTGCCCGGTGTGGATCTGCACGCCCAGCCCATCGAGCACCCGCAGCAGCGCGTCGATGATGCTGCCGGTGCCGCCGTGCGCCACCGGCCACCCCCAGGACTGGCCCAGGGACCCGAAAAGCACGCCGAATCCCGAGGTGAACGGGTGGGCGAGCGGCAGCATGGAATGCGCGCTGGATCCGGCGAAGAGCGCCGCGGCCTGCCGGGTGCGGAAGGCCGCGGCGGCCAAGAGCTTCGCCGGCGGCAGCGAGCGCAGCCCGAAGCGCGCCATCAGCACCGGATGCGGCGGGATGCCCAGCAGCGGGCTGGTGGCGTTCTCCAGGATCGCCTGCGGATTGCGCACCAGCGGCCCATGCAGCAGCCGCCAGATCTTCCGGTCGGCGGGGAATTGCCCGCTGGTGGCGTCCAGGCTCTGGTGCAGGAAGACCGACTCGGCGCCTTCCAGCGGGTGGGCCAGCGGATAATCGTGGAAATCCCATTGCAGGCCATGTCCGGCCAAATCGAAATGCGCGAATGCCGGGCTGCCGTAGGCGAAGGGGTGGGCGGCAGCTCCCAAATCCACGATGGTGCCCTCGCCCAGCGTGCTGCCGGAGGCCGCGGCGCCGCCCGGATGGGCATTGCGCTCGAAGACCTGGACATCGAAACCGTTCTGCGCAAGCACCGCCGCGGCGACCAGCCCATTGGGGCCGGCCCCGACGACATTCGCCTTCCCATTGCTCATCGGCGGCGTTCCTCCTGGTTCTCGTGTTCTTGCGGGGCGAAGCGCTCGGGCCAGGTCTCGTCGCTGAGCGCCTTGAGCTGGCTGATCTGCGACTCGGCACGATGCGACAGGTCCTGCAGCAGCGCCTGGTCCAGGCGAGGATCGTGGGGCAGCATCAGCAGCAGCGTCTGCCACATGCGCAATTTGGCATTGAGCAGTCCGGTGAGCACATCGAGCTGCACCTGCGCGGCGGCCAGCTTGCGCATCCGCAGCGGATTGAACGGGTTGGCATGCCCGGCGAGCTTGGCCACCGGTGCCAGGAGGCGGGCCAGCGGCCGCTGCCGGCATCCCAGCCGGTCCATGATCCGCTTCAGATCCGCCTGGTCGTCCTTCACCTGCCGGTGCAGCGACTCGAAGCGGTCGGCGTACGCCGTGCCCGCCCAGGTGTGGTGCGCCGCCTTGAAATGGTTCAGCCCCGATTCGGAACCCAGCAGGTGCTCTCCCAAGTACCTGTGCAGGGTCATCTGGTCGATGGTGTTGTGCGGCATCGTGCCCGTCCTTAGATCTCGAAAGCGGTTGCAGTCTTCTGCTGGCTCGAACGCTAGGGCACCGGCCGCCGCAGGCCAATGGCGCACCACTGATCTGCAGGCTGCACCCAGCCTTCGGCGGCTAGCCGGCAGGGTAGGGCCTGGCCTTGGGCAGCCGCGCCAAGTGGGCCGCGTTGCGGATGGCAATGCCCGTGGCAATGGCTGTGCTCTCAGGGGACCACTGCAGATCCTGGCAGTCGGTGGTGTGCATGGGCACCCCGGGCTTCACATTGAAATCGGAAATGCGCAGGATCTCGGAGGACACCAGGTGCTCCTTGGAATCGGCCGCCACCTGCCCGGCCAGCAAATCGCTGCTGGAGGCCTTGGGCGAGTGGAAAGGGTGCATACCAGGATCAAGGCTTTGATCGGTGTCCGGGCCATGATCATGATTCCTTGCCTTGGTGTTCTTGCCATGGGCAGTGCTGGGAGCCGGATCAGCGCTTGATGCGCGCATCGATGCGCGCGGCCAGCTCTCCTGCATTTTGCATCGCCCGGTCCAGCGATGCTGCGGTATCCCATAACCCGGCGTGCTTGACCTGCGCCGGGCCGGAAGCCAACTGGGAAAGGTCATAGCGCAGATTGCTGCTGGCAGCCTTCAGCACTGCGCTCAGCATGCCCAGGGTAGTGGCGACATCGGCCACCAGTTGCGGCTTGGCATGCTGCGAGAGCCAGCGCAGGTCATCCAGAGCGGTCATGGCCAGCGCACCGAGTGCGGCAGAGGATTTCGCGGCCTGCAAGCAGGCCTGTGCAAGGCGGCGGTCGCGCTGCTCCGAGGCCGGTTGCGCGTAGGCTACCCCGAACTCCGCGGAAGCCCGCGCATCACGGTCTGCCATGGCCAGCGCGTCGAGCCGCAGCTGCTTGGCCCGTGCCAGCAGGCCGGTGAGTTCGGGCTGTGCGGTCCCCGAAGCCGATACGTAGCCGCCGGACATTGACATCAGCGCGGCGGCGGCTGCGAGCATCAGCGCCGCCGCGGCTCCGCCGCCCGGGTTCCCGTCCGATTCAGCCAGCTCCTCCAGCCAGCGTCCAATGCGTGCATCGCTGATTGGACGCTGCGCCAGGCTATTCGCCATGCCCCTGGTCTTGGCTCATCGAACCTTCACCGGGCGGGGTTTCACCCGGCGGCACCGAACCGCCCGGTTCCAGCCCGGTAATCAGTTGCTCTTCTGGATCGGGGTTGGATGTGGCCGCGGCCTCGCGGTTGGCTGATTGTGCATCGTCGTGTGCATCGTCGCGTTCGCCATCGTCCTGCGGCGCGGAGAATTCCTGCGGGTCCATCGGCTGCTCCTGTCTCATGATTGCTGTGGCCGAGAGTCCAGCCCTTGTCCGCTCACGCTAGGCAGCGCTCAGCGGCGGGTTCAACCGCAAGGAGCAATTCACACCGAACGCTCGGATTGCGGTGCGCTGCCTGCCGGGGATCAGCCGGCCGAAGGCGATTCATGCCCCAGGTGCTTGAGCACTGCTGCATGCAGGCGCGCATCGGACAGCAACCGGAAATGCCCCAGCGTGGGCAGCTTGATATTGGTGGCTCCGGCCAAGTCGCAGCCGCCGGGGATGTGCGGGTCGAAGCTGCTGTAGATGGAGATGATCCGCGAATTCACGCTCAAGTTGGCCGAAAGCTTGAGCAGCCCCTGGTCATTGGGGGACAGAGCCCGCAGGGAGCGGATCGGAGCATAGCGTGCATAGCGCGAACCGGAGAAAGGAGTGCCGATGGCGATCATCCGGTTGATCCGGTAGCCCTGCAGCGAGGCGGCCATGAGGTACTTGCCGATCAGTCCGCCCTTGCTGTGCGCCACCAGCACCGCACCGTCGAGCTGCTCCGTGGCCAGGTAGCGGGAAACTGCCTCGGACATCTCCGGCACGGTGCCGTGGTTGAATCCGAGCTGCGGGATCACATGCACCGGGTGGCCGGCTTGGGGCAGCGCCTTGGCGACCGGGAGCATGAATTTCCAGGATTCCCAGATTCCCGGAATCAGCACCACCGGTTCGGCCGCCGGGTCGCTGCCCGTGCGCAGCTGGTCGGCCGGCGTGCCCGGCAGCAGTGAACGCAGCTGCCAGGCGCCAGCATAGAGATAATCTTGCAGCCATGCGCAGGACAGTACTGCCCACCGGAAAAGCCTGCCGGCCAGGGTGCTGGTCTCCACCGTGGATCCTCCGTTTTTCACCGCGCTGCGGGGACCGGTTGCCCCGGGGTCCCTCCTCACAGCATTATCAGCACATCAGCACGGTTCAGGCAGGAAGCGACATTGCCCGCCCAGGGAATTCCGGGTTTCCGGCGGCCGAGCAGTTGTCGCCAACGCGCCGTATCGAGGCAGGAATCCCGGGTGGAATCGGCGCTCGCCGGAAGACGAGCAGGCATCGGAACCGCAACGATTTGATGCCGGATTTCCGGGGTCGCGGCACGACTGGGATGGTGCCGCGGGAGAACGGTGTTCCGCAGAATCATCCCCGCCGTTGCAAAAGCCTTCAACTAGCCATGGATTATTCATCGGGCTAGGGCTATTCTGAGGTTCTGTTGAGTAATTGCAGTTTTGGGGGACTGGCAAGTTATGAAACGACAACATCATGGTTTAAGCACTTCTATGCCGCGCGGAGTCTTGGGGACCAGCCGCAAGCTGCCGTATGGCGCACTGGCTATTGCTGCGGCATTTGGCCTGAGCAGTGCATTGGCATGGCCCGGTGCGGCCGGTGCCATGCCTGCCAGAGCCGAATCAAGCACCGTGGCCTTCAGCGCGGAATCCCGGCCGCTGCTCGGGCGCGACGTCGTCACCGTACCGGATATGCCCGAAGTGGCCGGCATAGAAATCACCGGCCTGAAATCTGGCACTGAGAGGCTCGGCGGGTCCGAGCCTGGCCCGGTGGCACAGATGGCCGAGCATCGAGCGGCCATGACGGCAACGTTGAGTACGGGGATAACAGTGCCGCCCGCACCGATTGCCGCGTCCCAGGAGATCCGGCCGGCCATGCTGCGCACCGGCCTGCTGCTGGAGCACCCAGTGGCCACCCGGCAAATCTCCAGTGCGTTCGGCTGGAGAGCCAACCCGACAGGTGCCGGGCACCAAATCCACATCGGCCAGGATTATCCCATTGCCTGCGGCTCGCCCGTTCGGGCCAGCGAGACCGGCAGGGTGATTGTCGCCGGCTGGGCGGGCCATTCCGGCCAACGGGTCACCGTTGACCACGGGAATCGGGTGCAGACGGGATACAGCCACAATTCGCTGCTGCTGGTAAGCGTTGGCGAATTCGTGGTCCAAGGCCAAGTCATTGCGTTGTCCGGGACAACAGGCAATTCCACTGGGTGCCATGTGCATTTCGAAGTCATCGTCAATGGGCAGTGGCAGAATCCGAGCAACTACCTGCCGATGGCCGGCGGGCAACGGCGAGCGGTACTTGCAGCCGGGCCATTTGCGGTGGACGCCGGCAGTGCCCTGCGCCAGCAATCGGTTGCTGGAGCATTTGGGCATTCTTCCGGGACCTCAAGCAACCGCAGCTCAGCAGACCAAGAACGCCCAACCCGTGCGAAGCATTACCAGGGTGACCCGGTGCAGCCATCTGCCGACGGCAACCAGAAAGAGGCCAAGGCGGCCAAGCCCAAGACCCAGCCGAAAAAGGATCACTCGAAAACCAGCCCGTCTCCACGAACCACGCAGGCGGCACCGCAGCCGAGCAAGGCGCCTAAGCCGCCGAAGAAGCTGGAAACCGAACGCCCGAAGGCCCAGCCAACGCCTTCGCCAACGCAAACTCCTGTTCCAGCTGCGCCAAGCGCGCCGACTCCAAGTGCGCCAACGGCAGCACCGACTCCAAGTGCGCCGACTGCAGCGCCAACGCCAAGCACTGGGCCAGTGGAGCAACCCAGCGCTTCCGCATCACCTACCGCGTCACCCACCGAGTCGACGATGCCTTCGGCATCACCGAGCGCCTCGGAGTCTCCAGCTCCGGAGAATCCAACAGAGGAGGTGGAATCCTTCAAGGCGCCTCCATCGGCCGAGCCGACCCTAGCTCCTGAACCGAGCCCGGACTCGGGTATCGAACCGCAGCAGGAGAAAGAAACGGGAAACCCGGACATCTCGGACCATGAGGAGGAAACCGAGCCCACGACCGGGACAGAGAAGATCATCGGCGTAGCCCAGCCGAAGATCGTGGACATGCAGGCAGAGAAGGACCAGAAGGCTCCACCTGTAGCCAAAGAGCTGGAGCCGGCCAAGCCTGCTGCACCAGAGAAGAAGAGCGCAAAGAATCCAGCGGCTGAAAAGCCCAAGCCGGCAGTCGCGGACAAGCCGAAGGCGGCTGTTCCGGCGAAGAAGAAGGCGCCAGCACCGGCTAAGCCAAAGCCGGCAGTCCCGGCCAAACCCAAGCCGGCAGCTCCGGCCGCGGCGGCTGCGCCTGCAGCGAAGAAGGTCGCGAAGGAGCCGGCCGCAACGGTTCCGCAACCTCAGCCGAAGCCGAAGCCGAAGCCGAAGCTGCAGCCGAAACCAAAGCCAAAGCCGCCAGTTGCGGCGCCGGCCGTGCAGAAAGCTGCCCCAGCAGCGGCCAAGCCGAAGCTGAAGGCCACGGTTCCTGCACCGGCTGAAGCTGCCGCCCCCGCCAAGGTGCCGCAGCCGCCGGCAGGCACCGCGCCTGCTGCCAGCGAGGCCAAGCCGTAGCCCTTGGCTGCCGGCACCCGAAGCTGCTCCCGTCCTTTCGGAGGGGAGCAGCTTCGGCGTTGCGCCATAGGCTGCTGGTGAAACGCTGCACAGCTGGTTAGTTCGGCGCCCGATTATTGATATTCTTGGGAGTTGAGTCCTGTGCGATTTTCCAATGCGCACCACAAGACCTATCGAAAGAAGTGCCCGGCACGTGTTTAATTCACTTTCCGATCGCCTGACAGAAACCTTCAAGAACCTGCGCGGCAAGGGCCGCCTGAGCGAAGCGGATATCGACGGTACCGTACGCGAGATCCGCCGCGCCCTGCTTGACGCCGACGTCGCCGTGCCGGTGGTTCGCGGCTTCGTGGCCCAGGTGAAGGAACGTGCCCTGGGTGCCGAGGTCTCCGAGTCGCTGAACCCGGGCCAGCAGGTCGTCAAGATCGTCAACGAGGAGCTCGTGGGCATCCTCGGCGGGGAAACCCGCCGGCTGAACCTGGCCAAGAACCCTCCCACGGTGATCATGCTCGCCGGCCTGCAGGGCGCCGGCAAGACCACCCTGGCCGGCAAGCTGGCCAAGCACCTGAAGTCCGAAGGCCACACCCCGATGCTGGTGGCCTGCGACCTGCAGCGCCCCAACGCGGTCAAGCAGCTGCAGATCAACGGCGAACGCGCCGGCGTGCCGGTCTACGCACCGCACCCGGGCGTCTCCTCCGAATTCGACACCCCGACCGGCGACCCGGTAGCAGTGGCCCGCGACGGCGTGGCCGAGGCCAAGGCCAAGCTGCACGACATCGTGATTGTCGATACCGCCGGCCGCTTGGGCGTGGACACCGAGATGATGGCCCAGGCAGCGAACATCCGCGCCGCCATCAACCCGGATGAAGTGCTCTTCGTCATCGACGCGATGATCGGCCAGGACGCGGTCAACACCGCCCAGGCCTTCCACGAGGGCGTGGACTTCACCGGCGTGGTCCTCTCCAAACTCGATGGCGACGCCCGCGGCGGCGCCGCCCTGTCGGTAGCCTCGGTGACCGGCAAGCCGGTCATGTTCGCCTCCACCGGCGAAAACCTCGACGACTTCGAGATCTTCCACCCGGACCGCATGGCTTCGCGCATCCTGGACATGGGCGATGTGCTCACCCTGATCGAGCAGGCCGAGAAGAACTGGGACAAGGGCGAAGCCGAGCGCATGGCGAAGAAATTCGCCGACCAGGAAGACTTCACCCTGGACGACTTCCTCGCCCAGATGGCCCAGATCAAGAAGATGGGCTCGATGAAGAAGCTGCTGGGCATGATGCCCGGCGCGCAGATCTCCCGCCAGCAGCTTGAGCAGTTCGACGAGCGCCAGATCGACCGCGTGGAGGCCATCGTCCGTTCGATGACCCCGCACGAGCGCGTGGCCCCGAAGATCATCAACGGCTCTCGCCGCGCACGTATCGCCAAGGGCTCGGGCGTCTCGGTCTCCGAGGTGAACCAGATGCTGGAGCGCTTCGGCGAAGCGCAGAAGATGATGAAGAAGATGGCTGCCGGCGGCGGCATCCCGGGCATGCCGGGTGCCGGCAAGGGCGCAGCCCGCAAGGCGAAGGCCAAGGGCAAGGGCAAGAAGCAGAAGTACGGCAACCCGGCCAAGGCCGCGCAGGCCGAGCTGGAGGCCAAGAACAAGAAGGCCGCAGCTCCGAGCGGTGCCGCCTTCGGCGCAGGCGCCAACCAGGACTTCGATCCGTCGAGCCTGAACCTGCCATCCGGCTTCGAGAAGTACCTGGGCAAGAAGTAGGCCCTGATTCCCTGTACAGGGAAGTGACCGCGCCATGGGAACTGGAACCAGTTCCCATGGCGCGGTTTTCCTTTGCGCAGCACAGCGCCACCTATGATTGATAGATAACGACAATCCCACCCGCGAAAGGGGTCCGCCTCCGTGGATTCAACCGAGTTCAACTACCTCAACCTGGAATTCATCTTCATGGGCGACAAGCCTGATGTGGCGGCGCTGATCCGCACCGCGCTGGCCGACCGGCGCCTGCTCGGATTCATCGGCGGGGCAGTTGAACGCGAGCATTCCACCGAAGTGATGGCCGAGGTGGCCACGGTGAGCGAAGCCCGCGATGCGGTGCTCTACCGCATCGATGCCAAGGGCAAGCTGCGCGAAGGCTCGCGCGTGACCAAGCTGGTCCACGAGCTGAAGAACTCCACCGGTGCCGACTACGTGCTGGTGGACGGGGACGAGATCGACGGGCCCAACCCGGATGAGGAGCTGCTCGGCGACTACGGCACTTCCAGCGAGCTGCTGCACGGTCCGAAGCTCAAGGGCTCCGAATTGGTGCTCGCGGCAGGCTTCGAGACGAACGAGATCACCGTGTGGGAGAACGGCTCCGGGCTGATGGCCATGCCCAAGGAACCGGTCCATGCTCCGAGCATCGGGCGTTCAAACCGCCCGTACCTGTCCCTGGACCGTACCGGCAATGTCATCACCGCAACCATCGAAGCCAAGGGGCCGCGGCTGGAGCTGTTCGGCTCCTCGCTGTCCATGACGGTGGACCTGGAACGCACCGTCATCCTGGAGCCGGAAGCCGGCAGCCCGGCAGCGGTGCGCCTCGAAGAGCTGGATCACCTGCTCCATGGCTGGGATGAGACGGAACTGGAGCTCGTCGAGCAACTGGTCGAGGATCCTGCCCACCGCGCGGAGGCGCAGCAGCTGGCTCGCGGCAGCAGGGATTTGAAGGATCTCAAGCGCCTGCTGACGCTGCTGGGCTTCGATGCGCGCAGCGTCGACTACCTCACCGGCCGTCCGCTGCCCGAGGAACGCCGGGTGATCACCACCGGCGGCCCGTACAAGACCATCAAGTCGGCCCTGGCAGAGCAGGAGCGCGAAGCCAAGGGCCTGGAACGGCTGCTCTACCGGCACAACTGGAACCCCAAGGCGCTGATCGGTTCAAGCGCAGCGGTGCTGGCATCCGGTGCGGCAGTGCACCTGGTGCTGGCCAAGAGCGAACGCTTCGGGTGGCTGCCCAAGCCGGCGCGCCAGCTGCTGATGCTGGCCTGGTATGCCGATGGCGCTTTCTACCTGGGCAAGGGCATTGTCGACGCGCTGAAAGCCAAGCGCAGCCGCTAGCCAATCGCAGCAAACCAAAGGCCAGCCCGGCAGGAAGCGAAAATGCTTCCTGCCGGGCTGGCCTTTGCCGCAAAGTCCTAGCCTCGGTCCTTCAGTTCAGGGAAATCGGTATCCCGGTACTCTCCGCTGACGGTGGTGCCGGCCGCATGCCGTTCCTCCTCGGCCAGGCGCAGCTCCACGCGGCGGATCTTGCCCGAGATGGTCTTGGGCAGGGTGGTGAATTCCAGCCGGCGGATCCGCTTGTAGGGGGCCAGCTGCTCGCGGCAGAAGCCGAGGATGTCCTTGGCCACCTCGGCGGATGGCTCCAGGTTGCCGGCCAGCACCACGAAGGCCTTGGGCACCGAGAGCTTCAGCGGATCAGGAGAGGGCACCACGGCCGCCTCGGCCACCGCAGGATGCTCCAGCAGCACCGACTCCAGCTCGAACGGGCTGAGCTTGTAGTCGCTGGACTTGAAGATGTCATCGGCGCGGCCCACATAGGTCAGCACGCCTTCCTCATCGCGTTCGGCGATATCGCCGGTGTGGTAGACGCCGCCCTGCATCGCTTCGGCGGTTTTCTCCTCATCGGCGAAGTAGCCCTTCATCAAGCCTGCCGGAGCCGGATCGAGGCGCAGGCAGATTTCCCCGATTTCGGCCAGCTGCCCGGTGGTCGGGTTGCGCAGTTCCACCGCATAGCCCGGCATCGGGCGGCCCATCGCGCCGACCTTCACCTCGGTGCCCGGCGAATTGGCGATCTGCACCGTGGTTTCGGTCTGCCCGTAGCCATCGCGGATCACCTGGCCCCAGGCCTGGCGCACCTGGTCGATGACCTCTGCATTCAACGGCTCGCCGGCGGAGACCAGCTTGCGCGGGGGAGTCTTCAGGGTGCCCAGGTCCGCCTGGATCAAATAGCGCCAGACGGTGGGCGGCGCGCAGAAGCTGGTGACCTTCTCCACCGCCATCTGGTTCATCAGCGCCAGCGGATCAAAGCGCTCGTAGTTGTAGACGAACACCGTCGCCTCGGCGATCCACGGGCCGAAGAAGTTCGACCAGGCGTGCTTGCCCCACCCGGGGGATGCCACATTCAGGTGCACGTCGCCTGGTTCCAGGCCGATCCAGAACATCGTTGCCAGGTGGCCCACGGTGTACGAGGTGTGGGTGTGCTGCACCAGCTTGGCCAGCGAGGTGGTTCCCGAGGTGAAGTAGAGCAGCATGTTCTCATCGGCCAGCGTCGGGGAGTCCAGGCTGAATTCGGCCGGCGCATCGTGGGACTTGCCGTAGTCCAAGGTGCCCTCGCTGGCTTCGCCGCGCACCTGGACGATCCGGTAGTCCCCGGGGACCGTGTCGAACTTGGCGACCTGGTCATGGCTGGTGATCACCCAGTTCGCGTTGCCGCGCTCGATGCGGTCGGCCAGATCCGCGCTGACCAGCTGCGTGGTCGACGGGATGATCACCGCTCCGAGCTTCATGCCCGCCAGCATCACCTCCCACAGGGCCACCTCGTTGCCCAGCATGACGATGATGGTGTCGCCGCGTTGCAGGCCCTCATCCGAGAGCCAGCGGGCCACCTGGGTGGAGCGGCGCGAGAGCTCGGCCCAGCTGTAGCGTGCGGAGCTGCCATCGGGTTCGGTGAGGATCAGTGCCGGTTCATTGGCCCGCGCCGGGTCCTTGGCCACCTGGTCGAACCAGTCGTAGGCGAAGTTGAAATCGTTGAATTCCGGCCAGGAGAACTCGGCCCGGGCCCGGTCGTAGTCATCGCGTGCTGCCAGCAGCAGATCGCGTGCTGCCCGGAACTTGCCGGTATTGCTCATCAGAGTCCTTTGCATGATGGGCGCCAGCGCCCAAGAGAATTCTTCGGTCTTCTGGAATCAATATACTTCAGTGCCCAGTTCTGACGAATTGTTGCGACATCATGCGCGGTAAGAGTGTTGAAGTTCGCAAATTCTGCCCAACAAATTCCACTGCAGGCATACATAGTGCCTGAATGGAGACGTTCTGCGAACTTTGCGGTGGCGCCTGACGCCTTGTGCCGACAGGCGGTGGTGCTCATTGGCTGGCCTCGGCGCAGACGTGCAGCCAGTATCCGCAAGGTGCATTGGCGGCAAGGAAAAATCCAGAGCGCCTGCCGAAGCCAAATTCGGAAAGCGCCCTGGATGCTTGGGGCGATTACCCCTTGAGCTTCGGGAAGTCGGTATCCCGGTATTCGGTTCCAGCTGGGGTACCGCCGGTGTGCCGCCGTTCTTCTGCCTGGCGCAGTTCCACGCGGCGGATCTTGCCCGAGATCGTCTTGGGCAGATCGGCAAATTCAAGGCGGCGGATGCGCTTGAAGGCCGAGAGGTGCTCGCGGCAGTAGGCGAGGATCGATTCGGCCAATTCCGGGCCCGGCTCGTGCCCGCCGGAGGCGACGATGTAGGCCTTGGGCACGGTCAGCCGCAGCTCATCGGGTGCCGGGACCACCGCCGCTTCGGCCACGCCGGGGTGCTCGATCAGCACCGATTCCAGCTCGAAGGGGCTGATCTTGTAGTCGCTGGACTTGAACACATCATCGGCACGCCCGACGTAGGTCAGCACGCCGCGCTCGTCCCGCTCGGCGATATCCCCGGTATGGTACACGCCGTCCCGGAAGACCTCATTGGTCTTCTCCTCGTTCTCGAAGTAGCCCTTCATCAGGCCCAGCGGACGCGGGGTGGTGACCAGGCAGATTTCTCCCACTTCGCCTTCCTCGCCGGTGGCCGGATCGCGCAGCACCACCTCGTAGCCGGGCATCGGCCGGCCCATCGCGCCGATGGTGATCGGCTCGCCTG
Organism: Glutamicibacter sp. ZJUTW; assembly: GCF_008370855.1. Lineage (NCBI taxonomy): Bacteria > Bacillati > Actinomycetota > Actinomycetes > Micrococcales > Micrococcaceae > Glutamicibacter > Glutamicibacter sp. ZJUTW. The sequence continues at coordinate 1,611,819 of NZ_CP043624.1, forward strand.
GCGGATTCGCGATCTGCACCGTGGTCTCGGTTTGGCCAAAGCCATCGCGGATGACCTGTCCCCAGGACTTGTGCACCTGGTCGATGACTTCCGCATTCAGCGGTTCGCCGGCCGAGACCAGCTTTTGCGGCGCCGTCTTCAAGGCGCCCAGATCCGCCTGGATCAGCAGGCGCCATACGGTGGGCGGCGCGCAGAAGCTGGTCACCTTTTCGGCGTCCATCTGGTTCATCAGCGCGATCGGGTCAAAGCGGTCATAGTTATAGAGGAAAACAGTCGCCTCGGCGATCCATGGCGCAAACAGGTTGGACCACGCATGTTTTGCCCAGCCCGGCGAGGCGACATTCAGGTGCACGTCTCCTGGTTCCAGGCCGATCCAGAACATGGTGCTCAAGTGGCCCACCGGGTAGGACGTATGGGTGTGCTCTACCAGCTTGGCCTTGGATGTGGTGCCAGAGGTGAAGTAGCGCAAGAGCGTTTCATCGGCGCGCGTGGGGGAATCGAGCTGGAAACCGGCCTCGGCCTGGTGGGACTTAGCGTAGTTGAGATTTTCTTCTGGCACGCTGCCGCCGATCTGGATCAGCGTGTAGTCCCCGGGCACGGTGTCGAACTTCTGGATCTCGGCCTCGTTGGTGATCACCCATTGGATGCGGCCGCGATCGATCCGGTCGGCCAGGTCCGTGGGCGTCAGCTGCGTGGTGCACGGGATCAGGATGGCGCCGAGCTTGATTCCGGCGAGCATCGACTCCCAGAGCTCAACCTGGTTGCCGAGCATGATGGCAATGGAGTCCGAGCGGTTCACGCCCTGGTCGGCGAGCCAGCGGGCCACTTGCGTGGAGCGCTCGGAGAGCTCGGCCCAGGTGCGCCTGATGGAGCTGCCGTCTCGTTCGGTGATGATCAGCGCCGGCTGATCCGCCCGCTGCGGATCCTTGGCAACCTGGTCAAACCAGTCAAAGCCGAAATTGAACTCACTGAACTGAGGCCAGCTGAACTCGGCCCGTGCCTGCTGGTAATCGTTGCGCAATTCCAGTAGCCGATCTCGGGCAGCTCTGAATTCATCGGTAACGCTCACAACTAACCTTCCCTCGCGTGGACAATGGCGCCCCGTCGATAGAGTGAGGCGGATCACTGGCCAATATACTTGGAAGTCCAAGGGTTTGAAAGCGTTGTTGCCGACCGAAGTCTTGAATCACCTGAGGCTGGGGGTATTTAATTAGTGCATGAGCCAGCAGCCCAAGGTGCCTGTCTGTGGTCCATCCAGCTGGAATCAGCTGGTTGAGCTTGACCACCTGCCCGATCCCCGCCCCCAGCAACTCCTCGCGAACAGCGCATGGCGTACCGTCGGTGGCACTTCTGCGGGCAAGGCACTGCACTTGAGTTCGCTGGGTGTCGCCACCGAGCTCTTTACCCAGGTAGGCGACGATGAATCCGGGCGTGCGCTGCGGCGTGCGCTCTTGGGCGCTGGCATCAACCTGCAGGTGGTGCCCAGCGCGAGCACCGAGCAGCATGTTAACCTCATGGCTGGCGGCCAGCGGGTCTCGGTCTATCTTGCCACGCCGTCCACTCCCGCCGACGCGGATGTCGAAGCCGTTTGCGCCGCGGTGCGCGAGGCCGATCTGGCGGTGATTGATCTGAGCGAGTTGGGGTTGCGGGTCATTGAGCGATTGCGTGGGCCGGCCGTGCCGCTGTGGGTCGACCTGCATGACTTTGATGGCTTTACCTCGTTCCATCAGCCATTCCTGGGCGCGGCTTCTGTGGTTTTCATGAACGATGATGCCACCAGTGACCCGTGGGAGCTGCTGGCCGGTTGCCTGCGCCGCGGCCCCGGTCTGGGTATTTGCACGCTGGGGGAGCAGGGCGCGGTGGCCATGGATCGCCAGGGCCGGCGTTGGGAAGTGGCCGCGCCAAAGGTCGAGGTGGTCGATACCAATGGTGCCGGAGATGCCTTCATGGCGGGATTCTTGGCGGCCCGGCTGCGCGGCGCGCCAGTGCAGGCGTCGATGGAGGCGGCTGCCAGCAGTGCGGCGGCAGCGCTATCGAGCAGGCATCTGCACCCGAAGCTCGCCCAGTTGTCAGCCTAGCGGAGCGGTGCACCCGATGCGTTCAATGGCGTGATCACCGGAACACCAGAATGTACTTGAAGCATCAAGTAAATTGGAGTAGGGTGATAGCCAACAGGAAGTCCTGATCGGAAAGAAGGCGCTGGAGATGACCATGCTCAAAGAAGACAAGCTCGCCGCAACCACCCACATGAACGCCGTGCAACTGAAGGTCGGCGACATGAAGACCATGAGCGAGTACTACCAGCAGGCATTGGGACTGGCTGTTTTGGATGAAACCGCGGAAGGCACCCGCCTGGGCCGCGGCACCCAGGAACTGGTCAACCTGCAGAACGCGCCAGGCCTGCAGCTGCCATCGCGCAACGAAGCGGGGCTCTTCCATACCGCGCTGCTCTTCGACACCAAGGCCGATCTGGCAGCCACCGTGCTCTCGGCAGCACAGTTCGACCAGAGCCGCTTCGTGGGCAGCTCGGACCACCTGGTCTCCGAGGCCTTCTACTTCACCGATCCGGAAGGCAACGGCATCGAGCTGTACTGGGATCGTCCGCGCGATACCTGGAGCTGGAGCGACGGCGAGGTGGCCATGGATACCATCTACCTGGATCCGAACAAGTTCCTCGATGAGCACCTGAATGAGCAGGCCATCACGGGACAGCGCCAGGCCGCCGCCGATATCGGGCACGTGCACCTGCAGGTTGGCGACGTCGCCACCGCCCGCCAGTTCTACGTCAACACCCTGGGCTTCGACGAGACTGCCACGCTGGGCAACCAGGCGCTGTTCGTCTCCGCTGGTGGATACCACCACCACATGGCGATGAATGTATGGAACTCGCGCGGCGCCGGACCGCGCAAGGACACCCTGGGCCTGGGCGAGGTGCTGATCAACGTCCCGACCGAAGACGAGGTGGGCAAGCTGGCCGAACGGCTGGCCTTCGCCAAGGTGGAGAACCACCACACCGGCGCCGAGCTGCGTTTCAAGGACCCATGGAACAACGAGCTGCGCGTGGCAGTGGGCTGATCCAGACTCTGGCCCGACAGCTTAATTGCCCCGGGCGCCCGCCAATTCGGCGAGCGCCCGGGGCATTCCCATGTTCAGTTGCTTGCGGACTGCAGGGACTCCAGGTGTTCGGCGATATGCCGGGCGGTCAGCGGCTGGGTTTCTAAGGGCTTCAGCGTGCCGGCCGCTGCCCGTTCAAGCACCTGCTCGGCAAAGGCCGCAGGGTCCGACACCTGCAGCGGCGTGAGATCCTCCGGGGCGTACCGCCACCATTGGGAGGCCTTCAGCGCTTCGGTGGTCTGGGCATCGAAGCGGTCGCGGATCTTCTTCGCCGGCAGCCCGCCCACCACGGTGAATGGCGCCACGTCCTTGGTGATCACCGAATTCGAGGCGATGGCCGCTCCATCGCCAATCGATACCCCATGGCCCAGGGTGACCTTCTCGCCGATCCACACATCGTTGCCGATGGTGATCTTCCCCGGCGTGTAGCTGTACTTTGTCGTGCCCAGTTCCACGCCGCGATCGGCGCAGTAGGTCTGCATCAGCAGCCGCTGGTTGTAGAACACCGGGCTGGTCGAAGCCCACTCCAAAGGGTGCTTGGCACCCATGACCGACAGGCCCTTGGCGATCGAGGTGAAGCGTCCGACGCTGATGGCCTTGTTGAGCTTCGAATGCGTATAGGAGAACGCTCCCATGCGCGGCAGTGCTGTTCCGCTGGTGCCCCAGAAGGTGGTGTAGGGATCCAAGGCGAGGTCTTCCTCGTAGCTGACCCAGGCACCGGGGTTGTAGGTGCTTCCGGTGTCCTCGAAATCCTTCATGCCAGGAACCGTCATGAGGATCCGGTGGCTCTTGAGCAGCGGCCGCAGCTGGGACATCTTGATTCGCATGCGATCGAGTTTATCGAAGCGGGCTTGGAGAATTGTCCATGGGCGCGGAGCACGCGCTGGATGCCGGCTACTGCTCGGGGCGGAAGGAGAGGTTCTTCTGCGTCGTGAAGTAGGGCAGGATCATCGATTCGGGCAGGCCCAGGCGCTTGTCTCCAGCATCCTTGCCCACCCGCAGGCGCAGGTTCACGTCCACTGCCGTGTCCTGCTCCGGGATCTCGCCCAGCAGCTGGGGATCCACATCGAAGAAGACCAGTTCTCCCTCCACGCCGGTGCTGGGCACCGAGGCGAGCTCTTCCTTGCTGCCGCGGTTGACGAAGACCAGCTCGAAAACGGCATCGGCGGGCAGGGCATCGAGGTCCGCATGATGCTCTACCTTCACCTGCAGTCCCTGGCCCTCGGGGAATTCCACGCCGCGCAGCCGCGCATCGAAATGCGGGACGTCGCTGGTTGCGGCCTTCTTCTTGAACAGCTTGGCGATGGACACGGTTTCCTCCCAGAGCGAGACGAGATCGCGAGACTGGTACTCGCGGGCAAAAGTGCGGGCTTGCTGCGACATCCTCGCGGCCAGCGCGGGGTCATCCATGAGCTGCTCGACGCGGTCCGCCATCAGCTGGATGTCCCCATGGGGGACCAGGAAGCCGTTGCTCCCATCGGTGATGCTGTCGGCGGGGCCGAAGTTGATGTCGAAGGACACCGGAATGCATCCCTGCGCCTGGGCTTCGAGGATCACCAGGGCCTGGCCCTCGTTGGTCGAGGTGAACAGCTGGGCCAGGCAGGAGGCGAAGCGGCGGGGGAGCTGATCGGAGAAGCCGTGGAAGACCACCTGCTCGCCCAAGCCCAGCTCGGCGGCCCGCACTTCCAGCGCGTCGCGCTCGCTGCCCTCGCCCACGATGTGCAAGGTGGGATGCTTGCCGCGGCGCGACAGCTCATGGACGGCATCCAGTGCGGCGGCCACATTCTTGTTGGGGGTCAGCGAACCGGCGACGATCAAATCCGTGGCGCCGCGCTCCGGTTCTGGCGGCTGGAGAACCGAAGGCTTCAGCGGATTGGGAATCACGAATGCCGAGTCCGGATTCCCGAAGCGCTCGACATAGGCCTGGCGCTGCGCGCGGGTCAGGAAGACGAACGCATCCCAGTTGGCGCGTTCCTCGATGATCGGGCCGTGGCCCTTGGAAAGCTTGCCGGTGGCCAAATCCTGCCCCTTGGCCACATGAATGCTGTGGAAGGCGAACACCTTGGGCACATGCACGGTTTTCCAGGAGGCGAGCATGGCCGCGGTGAATTTGCTGTCGATGACCACCAGGGAGTTCGGGTGGTCGACGATCTGCGAAAGCCAATAGCGGTAGAACGATGCAGCGCTGTTGAAACGCGCCACCAGCATTCCGGTGCGGTCGAATGCCTCGACGACGCGGCGGTGCTTGCCGTCGTGGAACTTCGTATCGGTCAGGAAGACCGTGCCGTCGTTGCGGAAGTAGGCGGTCTGCCTGACCTCGCCCTCCGGACCGGCCACGCTGTGCTCGCAGAACACGCCGGTCCCGCCGGGATGGCGAACGGAATCACTGAGGGTGAAGTCCTGATGCGCGGGTTCCGCTTTCCTGTCCGGGATGCGCTCCTGCGGCTGCAGGTCGTGCTCCGCCAGGTAGAGATAGGGGTTGAGCACCTTGACCTTCGGCGAGAGCTTGCCGCGTTCCACGAGCTCTTCGGCGATCTGCGGAATCTGCGCATTCGGGGCGAAGGTGATCACAGCGGCCGAGCCATGGCGCTCGGCGAAAGCCGCCGCGCGCTGGGTGCAGACGGTGGTCATCCCGCCGAATTCGCGCTCCAGCTTCCACGTCACCATATAGGCGTCCACATGCTGTTCCTTGAATACCACGGTGAAGGATCCTTAGGTTGACCACAGGAAAGTTAATTTCACACGAGGATAGGCAGTACCCCGCGCCAGATTTCAGCCTACGCGGTGAAGCTAGGCGGGCGCTGGGAATGCGCCGTTGTGCCGGTCACACCGCGTCATCGGCCCATCCGCCAAGGTGCTCGCCGGATGCGCTGGAATCATGGGAAGAATCGCCCAGTTGGCAGTATCCCTTGCCCTTCTGGGCGAAACTTCCTATGGTCGTGGTCATGGGGTACTCTCCCCGCATTTGTTGGAGGCGCAGTGCGTCTCCGGTAAAGGACGGCACGTCATGTCGAGCAAATCCCCGCGCAAGGGCGAAGCGAAAAAACCAGGCAAGAGCATCAAGGAGAAGCGCGCTGAGAAGCGGCTGAAGCACGCGGAGAGCGCTGTCGATCCGGTGCGCAAGGCCGCCAGATAACCACTGATTGAGCGCGGCACCTTTCGGGGCCGCTAGTTAACAGCATCGAGTCCCTGCCTACGGCGAATGACGCCGGGCAGGGACTCGATGCTCTTTAATGGTTGGAGCTGCTCGCGGCCGCTATGGCAGCTGCGGGTCGACCTCGAAGTGCTCGGCCACCTGGGTGATGACCTCACCGGCGCCCTGCAGCGAAACCGAGGAGAGGAAGATCGAGTCGTCAACCGGCATGACCTCGCCCTCCAGCTTCTCCCACAGCGGGTTGGAGGTGAACTTCTTCTCCTGGGCGCGCGATGCGTCACCCTCGGCACCTTCCGGCGCCCAGGTGGACTGGAAGATCACTTCGGCGTCGGCCTTCAGGATTTCTTCCGGCGAGAGCGGAACGAAGATCGATTCGGTGGTGTCCGGCGCGTCCTTCGGGCGCGGGATGCCCATGTCGACCATGATCTCGCCGATGAACGAATCGGTGGCGTACAGGCGCGCGGTGTCCTCGCCGGCGAAGCGCACCAGCGAATAGGTGGTTTCCGGCTTCTTCGCCAGGATTTCCTTGCCCACCGCGGCGGCACGGGCCTCGTAGTCGGCGACGGCCTGCTCGGCCTGCTCCTTCTTGCCCAGGGCCTCGCCCAGCAGCACCACATTCTCCTTCCAGGTCGGACCGGTGGACTCGGAGAAGATGGTCGGGGCGATCTTGTTCAGCTGGTCGTACATGGCGCCCTGGCGCACGTCGGCGGAGATGATGACATCCGGCGCGGTGGCCAGCAGCTTCTCCAAATCCGGTTCGGCGATGGTGCCGACGTTCACTGCCTCATCGGTCAAATCCGAGATGTCGCCGAGGTACTCCGGGAAGGGATTGTCGCCCTGGCGGTACTCGGTGTAGGCCACCAGCTCGGCGCCCAGCAGCATGGTTGCATCCACATATGAAGGATCCAGCGCGGCCACGCGCAGCGGGCGCTGCGCCAATTCGGTGGTGCCGCGGAAATGCTTGATGCTCGCCGGGAAGCTGGCATCGGCCTGCGCGGTGGCGGCGGTTTCAGCCGGCTCGGTGCTCGGCGTCGAGCTTGCGCAGGAGGACAGGGCCAGCGAGGCCGCCGCCAAGGCCGCGGCCAGTGCGAGGATGCGGGGAGTATGCATGCGAGTGCTTTCCGTGAAGACGATTTACTAAATAGCGCATGATGTATTTTTGCCAGCCCTATTTAGGTAAGGGTAAGCTCAATGCGCGAGATGAACAGTAGCACGATTCCGGCCGCACCGGTCAACATTCTGCGACATAATCGATCGCAACCCCCGTTCGCACCCGCCGCGCACCTCGCGGCCCGAGAAAGGCCACCGACCATCAACCGCACCACACCGCGCATCAGCTCCCTGCTGGTCCTGGCCGCCGCGGTGGGCGCCGCCCTCGGGCTCAGCCTGTGGATCGGCAGCACCACCTCCAGCTTCGCCGAGCTGCGCCACGCACTGCTGGCACCCGACGGGCAAGTCAGCGACATCGCCATCCGGGAGATCCGCTGGCCGCGCACCGTCACCGCACTGGCCGCCGGCGCCGCTTTGGGCATGGCCGGCACGCTGATCCAGGGGCACACCCGCAACCCGATCGCCGAACCCGGCCTGCTGGGCATCAACCAGGGTGCGGCGTTGGCCATCGTCTCGGTGGCCGCCTTCACTGGCCCGCTGCCGGCATGGACCCAGGCGCTGCTGGCGCTGGGCGGGGCGCTGCTCGCGGCCCTGGTGGTCTTCGGCATCGGGCGCATCGACGGGCGCGGCGGATCGCCGATCACCCTGCTGCTGGTCGGTGCCGCGGTCACCGCGCTGTGCGCCGGGGTGGTCTCGGCGATCGTGCTGCTCAGCGAGGCCGCGCTGGAAACCCTGCGCTTCTGGCAGGTCGGCTCCGTGGTCCAGGGCTACGAGTCCTTCCTGTCGCTGTGGCCGCTGCTGATCGCCGGCACCGTGCTGGCGCTGGCCAATGCCCGCGGGCTGAACGCGCTGACCTTGGGCGAGGATTCGGCACGCAGCCTCGGGATCACCGCACTGCACGCCCGCGGCCTGGGATTGGCCGCGATCGTGGCGCTGTCCGGGCTGGCGGTCACCTTGGCCGGGCCGATCGCCTTCCTCGGCCTGCTGGTGCCGCACATTGCCCGGCGCATCTTCGGCGCCGACTACCGCTGGGTGATCCCCGGCTCCGCGCTGTGCGGGGCGCTGCTGCTGTGCGTGGCCGATGTGCTCGGCCGGATGCTCGCGCGGCCCGGGGAACTGCCGGTGGGCGTGGTCATCGCGCTGCTCGGCGCACCCTTCCTCATCTACGTGGCCCGCCGGCGCAAGGCGGTGTCCGTATGAGCACCCGGGCGATTCCCAAGCCGGCCCAGGTGCTGCGCGCCCGGCGCGCGGCGGCTACCGGGCTGCTGCTGCTGGCCGTGGCCTTCGCCGCCTTCTGCCTGCACCTGGCCATCGGCGGCACCCCGATCGCCATCGGCGATGTGCTGGCCACGCTCTTCGGCGCGGCCCCGGATGCGCGCACCGAACTGGCGATCACCGAATTCCGCCTGCCGCGCAGCGTGGCCGCGGTGCTGGCCGGAGCCGGGTTCGGCGTGGCCGGGGCGCTGACCCAGAACGTGGCGCGCAACCCGCTGGCCAGCCCCGACATCCTCGGGGTGACCAACGGTGCGGCCCTGGGCGCGGTCTGTGTGCTGGCGATCAGCGCGCATACCGCCGGCCGATCCGAACTGCTGGTGCTCTACGGGCTGCCGATCGCCGCCACCGTCGGCGGACTGCTGGTCTCCGCACTGGTTTTCGCGCTGGTCTGGCGCAGTTCGCTGGAAAGCAACCGGCTGGTGCTGGTCGGCCTGGGGTTCTCCGGGCTGTGCGCCGCGCTGACCTCCTGGATGCTCACCCTGGGCGAGATCTACAACGCGCAGCAGGCGCTGACCTGGCTGGCCGGGACGATCAACGCGATCTCCTGGGCCGACCTCGCCATCGCCCCGGCGGTAATCGTGCTGGGACTGGTGGCCGCGGCGCTGCTGCGCAACCAACGCGAGGTGCTGGCCCTGGATTCGGACACCTCCCGCGCCCTGGGCATGCACCTGGGCCGCGACCGGGTGCTGATGCTGGGCATCGCCTCGCTGCTGGCCATCGCCGCGACGGTGATCGCCGGGCCATTGGCCTTCGTCGCGCTGGCCAGCGGGCACGCCGCCCGGCTGGTGGCCCGCGGCACCATCCCGCCGGTGCCGCATGCGGCACTGATCGGGGCGATCTTCGTGCTGCTGGCCGACCTGCTCGCGGCCCGCGCCTTCCCGGTGATCCTGCCCGCCGGGGTGGCCACCGCGGTGATTGGCGCCCCGTACCTGATCTTCCTGGTGATCCGCCAGTCCAAGGTCCGCCAGCGCGGATAACCGCTTATCCACATTTCGCGGCATCGGCCCGGCCAGCGCAATGGGCCGGGGCGATGATCGGTGTATGGGAATTCACCAGCTAGCCGCAGCGACGCAGATCCTGCGCGAAGCCATCACCGGGGCCCTGCCGCGCCAAGCGGCCGGCGTGCTCCTGGAGCTGATGGCGTCCTGCCTCGCGCTGCTGGCCAAGCTTTCTGAAGCCCTGCGCGAGAGCGATGACCCGCGGGTGGCGGCCGCCCATGCCCGGCTGGTTGAACTGCTCTACCGCTACACCCTGCGCGAGCAGCTGCGCAGCGCCATCCACCTCGAATCAACCGGCGCCCACCTGCTGGAAGACGATGAGCTGGCGGCCGTCGCGGATTCAACAGTCAATTTGGCCCGGCCAGCCCGCCAGCATTCGGGACGCGCCCACTACCAGAACACCGGCGACTTCCTGGCCGGGTGGCTGGGAATCAACGCCCACGAAGGGCAGCATCGGGTCAGCGACGCCCACCTGCTCATCGCCCGCCGGCTGATGGATGGCAGCACCGCCGCACCGCGCTTCGCCCAGCTGGCCAAGCTCTACGCCGAGGCTCCTGCATTGGATCCGCGGATGGTGGCCCGCGCGGCCCGTGCCCTGGACAAGTTCGAGCCGGCAGACACCAGCTTCCAGGGCCAGCCGCTGCAACCCACCGCCTACAATGCCCAGGGCCAGCTGCTCGAAGAACAAGCCGCCGAGCTGCTGCAGGAACCCGATCGCGCCACCCGCGAAACCAAGCTGTCGGCCCTGCTGAGCGCTGAACGCAAGGCCCGCACGCAGACACGGACTCCGCAACCGGGCATCTATCCGCGGGGCACCGTCGGGGACTGCGACAAGTACGAGCTGCTGATCGGCGGAACCCAGCGCGAGGAATTCCGCTCCGCCCTGGCCCAGGCGGATAATCCGCGCACCACCGCAGGCAAGGCCGCCCGCGCGGCCGGAGCCGCCCCAGACGCGGCGCCACGCCAACAGGCTAACACCGCGGACGAGCCAGCCAGCGACGACTTGTTCAGCAGCAGCGAACCTCCGCCACCGTGGGCCCAAGCAGAACAAGAAGAACACGAAGAACACGAAGAGCACTGCGAGTCTGAGGACCAGGAGGACGCAGAGTCCAGGTCCTCCGAGTGGCAGCCAGGCACCCAAGATGCTCAAGGCACTGATGGCACTAAAGGCTCTAAGGATTCCGCCTTGCTTGGCGATGGGGACGTGCCCGTGCCTCAGCGTCGGCTCAATGCACTATTGGCCGCACTGAAGCAGCGTTCGACAGGGTCGCCAGCCAAGGGCATCACGCCAAGGATCGGCATCCACATCCAATTGAACGACCTGCAGGATCTGGGTGATCCAGGCAAGCTGGGAGCCACCACAGATCATGGGTTGAAACTCGATTCCGTGGATACCGCCCAGCTGATCTGCCAGGGCGAGATCTACCGGGTGGTGTTCGGGCCCGATGGCCAGCCGCTGGATGTGGGGCGCAAGGAACGCTTCTTCACGGAAGCGATGAAACGGGCGATCTTCGCCCGAGACCGTGGATGCATTGTCCCGGGATGCAGCGCACCACCGGAAATGATCGAATACCACCACGACAATTGGTGGGAGCGAGGCGGGTGCACCTCGACGCGCAACGGCAGCTGCCTGTGCCGGCGGCACCACCATGCCGTCCATGCCGGGTTGCTCTCCGTGGCTACGGTCGGGGGACTGGCGCACATCCTGCTGCCCAAGCACCTGGATCCGCTGCAAATGCCGCGAAGAAACAGTGTCCCGGTAGCTGCCTGAGCACGCCGAATGCCCAGCTGCGCCGCCACGGCGGCTGGTGCACGAGGTTACGGCCGCGATAGCGCGACCTTCAGCCCGAAACCGATCAGTACCGTCCCGGTGATCCGATCCATCCAGGACACCGCCTTGGCTGAGCTCAGCCAGCGTCCAGCGATCCGTACTCCGAATACCAGAATGGCGGCCCACATCAGGGTGAGGGCAACATGCACGGCGGACAGGCCGACGCCCATGAGCAGGGCATTGCTGCCGGCAGGGGTGAATTGCGGGATGGCCGCGATATAGAAAACGCCGATCTTCGGGTTCAGCACGTTGGTGACCAGGCCGGTCAGGTAGGTTCGAATGCCGCTTTGCGGCACCGGGATTTCGGTGCTCGGCAGCTGCTTCTTGCGCAGGCTCCCGTAGATCATCTGCCCGCCCAGGAATACCAGGTAGGCAGCGCCGGCGTAAGTGAGGATCTGGTACGCCAGCGCCGACGCGGCCAGAATTGCCGATGCTCCGGCGGCCGCGGCCACGCCCCAGACGAAGACACCGGTGCAAATCCCCAGCCCGGCCAGCAGGGCCTCGCCGCGCCCACGGGTGATCGCCGAACGAAGGATCAACGCAGTATCGACACCCGGAATCAGGGTCATCAAGGCGGCAACGGCGCTGAAGGCCAGCAAAGCGGAAGTGACGGTCATAGAATAAATACTAAGAGCTCCAAATCAGTGTGGCCTCCGGGGTGAGCAAGCTCATGATCATTGCCCGACGCGTTGCGCCAGATGGAGTTGGCCAGCCAGCCTGCTCTCTGGCATAATTGCAGGGTACTCGATTCGCAGTGGCCCCTCTCTCCGCTACGAATCCTGTCCTTTTAGAGTCCAACCAGTAAGGCCTGCCCCACAGGTGCCAAAAATTGGATTCGACCATGTTGAGAAACAGGAGACCACAAAAGTGGCCGTAAAGATTCGTCTGAAGCGCTTCGGCAAGATGCGCGCACCTTTCTACCGCGTTGTCGTCATGGACTCGCGCGCCAAGCGCGATGGCCGTGCCATCGAGGAGATCGGCAAGTACCACCCAACCGAGAACCCATCGGTTATCGAGATCGATTCGGATCGTGCACAGTACTGGCTGTCCGTTGGCGCACAGCCAACCGAGCAGGTACACGCACTGCTGAAGGTCACCGGTGACTGGCAGAAGTTCAAGGGCATCGATGGCCAGGAAGGCACCTACAAGGTTGCCGAGCCTAAGCCAGCATTCGTTGCTCCTGAAAAGGGTTCCGTGATCCTCCCAGAGGCAATCACCAAGAAGGCTGAGAAGCCAGCTGCTGAAGAGGCAGAGGCCGAAGCTACCGAGGCTGAGTAACAGTGCTCGTTGACGCGCTAGACCATCTGGTACGCGGGGTTGTCGAGGAACCGGAAGACGTCAAGGTTGCCTTGAAGTCAACCCGCCGCGGCGACCTGCTCGAAGTTCGTGTGAATCCTGAGGATCTCGGTCGTGTGATCGGACGCCAGGGACGCACCGCGCGAGCACTGCGCACCGTGATGGCAGCGTTGGCCAAGGAGCCGGTACGTGTCGATGTAATCGACACCGACCGTCGCCGAGGCTGAACAACTTAGAAGTCTGACTTGTAAGTTGGCTTCGAAACGAAAGGAGTTTCCGTCCTGAGAAGTGACGGGAACTCCTTTTCGTGTTTACCCTAGAATTTCCAAACCAGTCTCCCGGCGCACGCCACGGAACTTAGTGCAGAAAGAGCAGCAGACTATGCGATTGCAGGTTGCCCGCATCGGCAAGCCCCACGGCATCCGTGGTGAAGTCACCGTCCAGGTCATGACCGACAACCCGGAAGAGCGCTTCACCGCTGGCGAAGAATTCATCGTCGTCGACGGCCCGGTCAAAACCCTGACCATCAAGAACGCCCGCTGGAACAAGACCATCCTGCTGCTCGCCTTCAAGGAAATTGCCGACCGCAACCAGGCGGAAACCCTGCGTGGCGCACGCCTGGAAATCGAGGTCTCGGACGAGCCGGAAGACGACTCGGACGAATGGTACGAGCACGAATTGCTGGATCTGAAGGTCATGCTCGATGGCGAGCAGGTCGGCGTCATCACCGCACTGCGCACCAATCCAGCCCAGGATCTGCTGGTCTTCGAAGACGCTGACGGCGAGGAGATCTACCTGCCGTTCGTCGACGAGTTCGTTCCGGAGATCGATCCGGAAGCCGGCATCGTGGTCATCACCCCGCCGGCAGGACTGCTGACCTTGAACAGCGATGAAGAACGCAGCGAAGAAGAGGGAACAAGGTAAGCCATGCGTCTGGACGTCATCTCGATTTTCCCTGAGTACCTGCAGCCGCTCTCGCTGTCGCTGATCGGACGCGCCGCGCAAGACGGCATCCTGGATCTGAATGTCACCAACCTGCGCGACTTCACCACCGACAAGCACCGAAAGGTCGACGATACCCCCTACGGTGGTGGAGCCGGCATGGTGATGATGCCCGAGCCGTGGGGTCAGGCACTTGACTCGGTGCGCCCAGCCGACGCTGCCGGTCCCAAGCCGACGTTGATCGTCCCGTCGCCTGCAGGCACTGTCTTCAACCAGCAAATGGCCTACGACCTTGCCGAAGAAGAGCACCTGGTCTTCGCCTGCGGCCGCTATGAGGGCATCGACGAGCGCGTCATCGAGTATGCGCACGAGAACTTCAACGTCATCCCGGTATCCATCGGTGATTACGTGCTCAACGGGGGAGAGGTCGCTGTGATGGTGATGGTCGAAGCCATCGCCCGGCTGATCCCCGGGGTGATCGGCAACCCTGAATCCCTGGTGGAAGAATCCCATTCGGATGTCCTGCTGGAATACCCGGTCTACACCAAGCCGGCATCCTGGCGAGGCCGCGATGTCCCGGAGGTGCTGCTCGGCGGCAACCACCAGCGTGTGGGACGGTTCCGCCGAGATGAGCAGATCAAGCGCACCGCTGCGCGCCGCCCCGATCTGATCATGCAGCTGGATCCCGAGAGCCTGAACCGGAAAGACCGCGATGCCCTGTGGCACAACGGATTTGCGCTCGTTGACGGTGCCATTACCCCCAAGGCCGAACTGGACTGGGCCGCCGGCGCCGGAACCGAGAACGGCTAAGAGGGGAAAATCACTCGAAGCCATTTCGGGCAGACTCGCGTCGGCTTCGCTGATACGGCATAATTGTTTCTTGGTGTGTTTTTGTTCGACTCCTGCCGCAGGGGGAAGTTCGAGCCATAGAAGACCGCCGCATCGATTGCTAGGGGCAATCGATGGTACAACGTTCCGGGGATTTCACTGGTTTCAACCGGTGTCGGGCCCCGCTACGAGGATTCGGTGACCTGCGGCATTGATCCTAGGAGATGCACCATGCATATTCTTGACTCTGTTGACGCAGCCTCGCTGCGCTCCGACGTTCCAGCCTTCGGTCCAGGCGACACCTTGAAGGTGCACGTCAACATCATCGAAGGCAAGAACTCCCGTGTTCAGGTCTTCCAGGGCTACGTCCTTGGCCGCCAGGGCCGCGGCATTGGCGAGACCTTCACCGTTCGCAAGGTTTCCTTCGGCACCGGTGTTGAGCGTACCTTCCCAGTTCACTCCCCAATCATCGACAAGATTGAGGTCGTGACCAAGGGCGACGTGCGTCGTGCAAAGCTGTACTACATGCGCGATCGCCACGGCAAGGCTGCTCGCATCCGCGAGAAGCGCGACTTCGGCGCAAAGAAGTAATCTGCGTTCCTCCATGAACCGGATTGCACGCACCGAGCGGGCAACAATGAAGCGCCAGGCCTTTTCATGGGTCTGGCGCTTCGCTGTACTCGCGGTTATTTTCGGCCTGCTGGCCACCATTCTTCTTCGCGCCACGGTGGTCGATGTCTTCCGTATCGATTCCAACTCGATGGAGCCCACGCTCAACCCTGGCCAAAGCATCTCCGTGGACCGCCGCGCCTACCTGGATTCCGAACCGCAGCGCGGAGACATCATCGTTTTCGATGGCCGCGGCTCGTTCCTGC
Source organism: Glutamicibacter sp. ZJUTW (assembly GCF_008370855.1). Classification (NCBI taxonomy): domain Bacteria; kingdom Bacillati; phylum Actinomycetota; class Actinomycetes; order Micrococcales; family Micrococcaceae; genus Glutamicibacter; species Glutamicibacter sp. ZJUTW. The sequence goes on from NZ_CP043624.1 coordinate 1,627,242, forward strand.
CCTACGCCAAGGCCAGTTTCGCTGATGATCTGCTCTCGGCATTCAGCCTCGCCGGCAGCAATAACAAGTACGTCAAGCGCGTCATCGGCGTTGGGGGAGACACCGTGGAATGCTGCGGTGCTGATGGGCTGCTTCTCGTTAACGGAGAGCCTGTAGATGAGCAGTACATCTACCCCGGGGATGCTCCAAGTGAACAGGAATTTTCCGTAGAAGTGCCGGAAGGCCGTTTGTGGGTCATGGGCGATCACCGGTCCACTTCTAAGGATTCGCGCTCGTTGCTGGGTGCCAGCGGCGGCGGGATGATCAGTGTTGAACGGGTTACTGGTAAGGCTGCAGAGGTAATTTGGCCTCTCGATCAGCGCTCAGATATCAGGTGACACGCCGTAACAACTAGTAAATTCGCTTGCGCCAGATGGGTAGAACTACCCATCTGGCGCATTTTTTCTATGAACATGTAATTAATTTGGTTTGAATTTCAGGGCCTAAGAGTTCCTGTGTAATCGGTGTGCAAATTGTGCGGTAACTTTCAGGATCTACCAAGTTGACTAGGGGCTAGAAAGAGTATTCCAATCTTAAATCAATGCTACCGGGGCGTAATTTTTCACCTAATCCGTTTCGGTCGAGGGCATTTGACTAGGTGAAACGTAACTCGGAGTTTGTATTTCTGTTGGATTCGATGCTTGAAATACTGTGCGGGAACCAAGTATTGTTTCATTTTGGTAACAACACCTGTGCTTACGCGTGCGCCCTTAGGTAAGGGGAAACGCAAGCACTCGCACCATAAATCTGGGAGAAGCGTTAATGCCACATCCGAAAAAGAAGACTGCGCAACGCGGCATCGTTGCAGCAGCCGCGACCGCTTTGGTGGTCGGTTCGAGCTTCATGCCTGCAGCGGCAGCGCCGACGGTTTCCGAATCGCCGACTGCTTCCACTCCGGCTAGCGAGAAGCCATCGCCGAGCGCAAGCGCTGTCGATACCGAAGGTCTCGACAAGGCTATCGAGCGCGACCTCGACAAGTCGGTTGAAGAGTACGTCAAGGACGGGGAAACCAGCGACGCTGTTTCCAAGGTTCGCGACGAACTGAATGAAAACGGCGTGGAAGCCACTGCCTCGGTGAAGGACGGCAAGGCCGAGATCACCGTGGGCAAGGACGACGCAGACAAGGCGAAGAAGATCATCGCCGAAACCGCTACTCCAGCACCTACCACGTTGGAAATTAAGGTCCTCGATGCTGAGGTGAAGACGCCTGGACAGGTCTACAAGGAACTGGCCAAGACCGTCGCACCGAAGGAAATGAAGCGCATTACCGCGATTCTGAACACCGCGGAAGGCCTGAAGATCTACGCTGAAGGCTTCGAGAAGAAGGAAGCCAAGGCCCTTGAGTCCGAGGCTGCCGATCTCTCGGCCGAGGATCTGACCATCGAGGAATTCGTCAGCAAGGCCAAGTTTGTCAAGGGTGAGGACAGCTCCGGCGTCGCCGAGACCTCCGCACTGGAAGACGTCTACGGTGCAATGGGCTACGCCATGAACCAGTCGGGCCAGACTTCCGACGGATTTTCAATATGCTCGCTGGGCTTCAATGCCTGGAACCCGGCCGGCGAGGATGCGGTCATCTCCGCAGGCCACTGCACCGAGGATGGCAGCGCCAAAATCCTCGGTCTCTTGGAGCACTCGGCTCCCAATAAGTACGAAGGTCTTAGTGCAGATCTGGGCACCTTCGGCTTCAACCAGTTCGGCGGCCCGGGCAACTCCGGTTTCACCGCAGAAGAACTGACCTCGATGACTGATGAGGAGTTCGCGAACTTGGAGCCGGGCACCGACATTTCGGTGATCGACAACATCAACCCCGAGCTGAACCTGCATGCTGCGGTCTCGCAGTGGCCAGAAGGCCAGGACGAACGCGACAAGGTACTGAACGTTACCGGCGTGTCCAAGGCCGTCATCGGTTCCGAGGCCTGCTCGGCTGGCCGCACCACCGGCTGGAGCTGCTCGGAAGTTTACGGCGAAGGCGTGTTCTTCGTCTACGGCAAGAACGGCAACTTGCGTTCTGTCTGGGGCTACGCAGCAGAGAACCCAGGCCAGACCGTGCTGGACCAGGGCGATTCCGGTGGACCAGTACTCGTTGGCAGCAGGGCCGTGGGTATCAACTCGGCCAACGCGCCGGGCGAGGACAAGCTCGAGAACACCGCAGACGACGTCGCGATGTACACCTCGCTGGACGATGTCTTCAAGAAGGGCTACATCGACGGCTACCAGGTGAAGTTCTTCGTGAACGCCCCTGCACTGTCCGTGGAGAACGGCACCGAGGTCGAAGCCGGCGATACCATCACCGGCACCGTCAAGAACGCCGCCAGCGGCACCAAGGTCAACATCATCGTTGACGGCAAGGTTGTCGATACCGTGACTGTGGATGCCGAAGGCAACTTCAGCTTCACCGCACCGGAGAAGCTGGGCGAGTACTCGTTCACCTTGCAGGCCAAGAACGGATTCAACACCTCTGAGCGGGTCAACGCCAACGTCGTGATCGTTGCTGCGCCGACCCCAACTCCGACGCCGACTCCGACCCCAACCCCAACGCCGACTCCGACCGAGACTCCGACTGACGAGCCAACTGAGACTCCGACTGACGAGCCAACCGAAGAGCCTTCGGAGTCGCCATCGACCTCGCCTTCCGAGAGCAGCTCGCCATCGCCGTCCGAGGATGAATCCGACGAGCCATCGACCTCGCCTTCCGCTTCGGAAGATGAGGAGCAGTCGGAAGCTCCTAAGGATGACGAGCCAAGCAAGTCTGCAACTCCAAAGGAAACTCCTAAGAAGGAAGATCCATTGGCAGATACCGGATCGAGCAGCGTTCCGTTGATCGCCGCTGGTGGTGCAATGGCTCTGGCCGGTGCAGCATTCCTGCTGTTCCGCCGCAGCGCACGCCGTCACGGCTAAGGATTTCTTGACCCACAAGGATAGATCCTGCTGAAAGTGCCCCGCTACTTTGGAACAAGTAGCGGGGCATTTTTACTTGGCACACATGTAGCTCCTTGGTTGCTCTACGGAATTAGCACTAGCCTGATAGCTAAGATCGTTGCGGCAACGTGAATACCACCGAGGTGTAAATTATGAATTCGAACGCTAGAACTTCACGCACGCCAATCATGCTGGCATCTACCGCCGCCATGGCTGCACTTTTGCTTACCGGCTGCGGCCAGGGAACCGATCCAGGCACGCAGCCTTCCGCCAGCACTACGGCATCGGAATCCTCGCAGCAAACAGACAATTCAAGTGAGAATGCCGTGGACCAAGACGCACTGCTCCAAACCAATGACCAGCTTTCCGAAGCATTGGGCGACGACTACGTCCAAGGCTGGATCAAGGACGGGAAGCTGAACGTTTCAACGACCAGCGAAGACCAGCTTGCCACCATTGAACAAGCGGGGGCCGTCGGGCACCTGGTCCAGTTCAGCAGCGAGGAACTCCGCTCGGCAATCTCCGAAATCATGAAGTGGCAAAGCAAGCAGGAAAACTCTGTGCGCAACGCCATCCATGCCTACATGCTGAATCCTGAGACTGGAGGCATCACCTTGTCGGTGGACAAGAGCCAGCTCGAAGCTGTCGAGAAGCTGATCGACGATGAGAAGCCCATCGGCGAAATCCCTGTGGACTACAAAGAGAGCGGCGGCATCATGACGCCAGCAGCCACCCAGTAGCCCAGACTCCGCTTTCACGGTCGCGCCAACGGCCAGTCTCTTCGCCGGGACTGGCCGTTGGCGCGTTCCGGAGCAACTGGCCGTAGCCGTGCAATGATACGTTGCGCCTGATACGGCACGTAAGATGGGGATAACACGCGACAATGGAAGGCACTAATCGAATCGTGAGTGCAGCATCAGCAGAGACTCCTCGAAGCCGGGGACCACTTTATAAACTATGGCGCTTCGTTCGCGAGATTGTCATCATTATCGCGATCGCGCTGTTGCTCTCATTCGTGATCAAGACCTTCTTCTTCCGTGCCTACTACATTCCATCCGGCTCCATGGAGCATACTCTCGAGGTCGACGACAGGATTTTCGCCAACCTCATGGTTCCCGGTCCTTTCGACCTGGAACGCGGAGATGTCGTCGTATTCCGAGATGACCAGGAGTGGCTGCCGCCGCTGACCGAGTACCCCACCGCATTCCAGAACGTGCTTTCCTTTGTCGGCGTGCTTCCCGCGGCCGACGAGCAGTACCTGGTCAAGCGCATCATCGGCATGCCCGGTGACACCGTGGAATGCTGCACCGCAGAAGGTGCCATCACCATCAATGGCGAGCCCATCGACGAGCCGTACATCTACGACGGAGACAGCCCGTCGGACATGGAATTCAAGGTGACCGTCCCGGAAGGAAAGCTCTGGGTGATGGGCGATCACCGTGCAGCCAGCGCGGATTCCCGCTTCCACGCCGACCGCCAAGGCGGCTTCGTCGACATCGAATCCGTCCAGGGCCGAGCTTCGGTGATCTCGTGGCCTACTTCGCGCTGGGGCACCATCGACTCCCATGAAGAAGTCTTCTCCGATGTCCCGCACCCAGTGGCTGAGTAGCGTACCTGCACATGGCTGATTCCAAGAGCAAGGCAACCACACTCGAACACGAGCGCGCCCTGGCCGCCAGACATGGCGTCCGCTACATCGCCGCAGTCGATGAGGTGGGACGCGGCGCGCTGGCTGGTCCGATTACCGTCGGAATGACAGTGATCGATATCCAGCAAGTCACCGAATTCCCTGAACTGCGCGATTCCAAGCTCCTGAGCCCGGACACCCGGATGGCACTGGTTGACCCAGTGCGCCAATGGGCCGTCGGCTATGGCGTGGGGCATGCCTCGGCAGCTGAAATCGACGCGCTCGGTGTCACTGGAGCCCTGCGCCTGGCCGGATCACGGGCCATGGCGCAGTGCGCCGTCCAGCCTGAAGCGGCGCTTCTGGATGGCAGCTACGACTGGCTGACCGCGCCCGAACCGGACCTGTTCGATATCCTGGCCGATGACCGCGAGCCCGTTGGCCTGCATATCCCTGTGGCTACCATCGTGAAGGGGGACATGACCTGCCAGGCTATCGCCGGTGCATCTATACTGGCCAAGGTCGAACGCGACGGCATCATGGTAGGCCTGGCCACGGAGCATCCGTACTTCGGTTGGGAGATCAACAAGGGCTATGCCACCGCAGCGCATCGTGCCGCGATTGTCGTACAGGGTCCCTGCGACTACCACCGAAAGAGCTGGAACTTGACTTCGGGCGCTGATCAGGCCCAAGGTGAAGCCACGACAAAGAAAGCAAAGTGATGGCTGCCGACGACCTGGAAAACTACGAGTCCGACATGGAACTGCAGCTGTACCGCGAGTATAAGACCGTGGTGGGGCTGTTCAATTACGTGGTCGAGACCGAACGCCGCTTCTACCTGGCCAACCAGGTGGACGTGAAGACCCTGTCCAATGCCGGGGAAGTGTACTTCGAGCTGAACCTCACCGACGCGTGGGTTTGGGACATCTACCGCCAGGGCCGCTTCGTGAAGTCCGTCAAGGTGCTGACGTTCAAGGATGTCAACGTCGAAGAACTCAACCCCGACGAATTCCAGATTCCGAAGGACGGACTGGGCAACTAGCTCAAGCTGCATAGGTATCCGAGAGCCGGCTCTGTTTCCAGAACAGGGCTGGCTTTCTCGTTGGCAACGAGATATCCACATTCCGCGGCCCGTGCTACTGCCGTGGCTTATGAATCTCCGACGATGTTTCCATAACGGATCATAGACATCGAGGAGCAAGCATGCAGACCGAGAAACAACGGCTAGGTGCCGACGGGGAACGAGCCGCCGCCGCATTTCTCGCAGGACAGCACTACGAAATCCTCGATCGCAATTGGCGATGCCCGGCAGGGGAGCTGGACCTGGTAGCGCGGGCTGGAAATGGCCAGATCGTGGCTGTCGAGGTTAAAACGCGGTCGTCGCAACGCTTCGGTTCCGGCTTCGACGCGATCACCCCGGCCAAGTTTCGCCGGCTCAACAAGCTGCTTCTCTTCTGGGCCCGATCCCATCGCCTGTTTCTGCCCGAACTTCGCGTGGATGTCGTCGAGGTCTACGCGACGGCGACCGGATTCGACTGCAACCTGCATGAAAATGTGCACTCATGAGTACCGCTCGAACCAGTGCCGTGGCCCTGCACGGGGTCAGCGCTTCCTTGGTGGAAGTCGAAGCCGACCTAGGCAACGGCATCCCGGGATTCGTCCTGCTGGGTTTGCCCGACGCATCCTTGAGCGAGGCCCGCGAACGGATCAAGGCAGCGGCACGGAATTCAGGAATCCCGCTAGCCAACCGAAAGCTGACGGTCAATTTATCCCCGGCCACGCTGCCGAAATACGGGTCAGCTTTTGACCTTGCCATCGTCATTGCCGCCTTGGCCGCTGATCAGAAACTGTTCGCTTCAGCAAGCACCCTGTACATGGCAGAACTCGGCCTGGATGGCACCTTGAGGCCGGTACCTGGGGTGCTGCCAGCCGTGCAACTGGCTCGCGCCCATGGACTTGACCAGGTGATCGTGGCCGAAGAGAACGGAGCGGAAGCCCGGCTGGTGGGTGGCGTAGAGGTCATTGCGCTGCGCCACCTCGGGCAGGTCATGGCGTTCTGTGGAGCGGCAAAGGATCAAATTACTACCTACCTGCGCCACCGGCCACCGCAATCAGCTAACCAAACTGGTGGGCACGTCGTCGGAGCCGCTGCCGACGAGGTGGATCTGGGCCTGGTCAACGGGCAACAGGAAGCACGGCTCGCACTGGAATTGGCAGCGGCCGGGGGACACCACCTGATCATGGTAGGGCCGGCCGGCGCCGGAAAAACCATGCTGGCCAAATGCCTGCCGACAATCATGCCGCCCTTGGATGATCTCCAGGCTCTCGAAGCCACAGCGGTGCATTCCATTACCCGGGGAGGTGCCGGTGAACTGGACCAGTTGCAACGCACGCCGCCATTTGTCGCACCGCACCACACCGCATCCCGATCAGCGCTGATTGGCGGTGGAACAGCACAACTGATTCCCGGCGCCATTACGCGCGCCCACCACGGCATCCTGTTCCTCGATGAGGCAGCGCAATTCCATACAGGCGTACTCGATGCGCTGCGCCAACCGATCGAAGAAGGGTATATCAACCTTGCGCGGATCCGAGGGCATCAGCGTCTGCCGGCCCGTTTCCAACTCATCATGGCCTCCAACCCGTGTCCCTGCGGAAAGAATTTCGGAACCGGTACCGGATGCACCTGCACTCCCATGGCTCGCCGGCGCTACTTCGCCCGGCTCTCGGGACCGATTCTCGACCGTGTCGATCTGCAAGTCAGGGTCAATCCGGTTCCGCAAGCCCAGCTGCTGAACTCGGCACCGAACGAATCCAGTGCTCAGGTTCGTGAACGAGTCGTGGCCACCCGAGCACGCAGCCTGGCTCGGCTGGGAAAGTTCTCAATTGCCTGCAACGCGCAGATTCCAACGCAAATCCTCAAGAATGAGCTGGACTACCCGGCCAGGACGCGGGCGGCGCTTGAGCAGCTTGCCACGCGGCGCGGGCTCTCTGCCCGGGCAATCCACCGCCTCTTGAGGGTCGCGTGGACTGTGGCAGATCAGCAGGAACACGCAGCACCGACCGCGGACGATTTGGCCATCGCCGGTCATCTCCGCCAGAACTTGGAAAGCAGCTAGGTAAGGTCATGACTTGCAGTAATACGAACACTGCCGGGGGATCGGTGACCCCAAGCTCCCAGGAGCGTCGGGTCTATGCTCACTTGAACCAGCTCATAGAGCCCAACGACTACGTGGCCTCGGCCTTGCTGGAACTCATGAGCACACAGGAGTTGCTGCGCTTGATCCAGCGAGAGGATTTCTATCCGTCTGCGCTCAAGCTTCCAGTGGACGGAATCCTGGGATTCCACCCTTCCGGGGATTCCGCGCAACACCTGAAAGTGGCGCTGACCCGCTGGCGGAAACGCCTGCCGCTGAGCAACCCGGTGGGCGCCCTGGATGCCGCCGCTCGGGTTGGCGGAGGACTGCTGATCCCCACCGATGCCGCCTGGCCACGTCAGCTAGCCGACCTGAATCTCGGTCGTCCGCTGTGCCTATGGTGGCGATCGGCAAACCCCCAGCTGCTTGAAGGCCAAGAGCTGGCCAGCAACGTTTCCATCGTCGGCTCACGCGACGCCAGCGACTACGGTGATCAAGTCACCTTTGATCTTGGCAGGACACTGGCATTGAGTGGGTATACCGTCGTCTCGGGCGGCGCCTACGGCATTGATGCCAGCGCGCACCGTGCAGCGCTGAGCGTGGAGGATTGGCAGTACCCGGGTCCGCCAACGATCACCGTTATGGCTGGTGGCATCGATCGGCTTTACCCTTCGGGCAACAGCAATCTCCTGAACCAGATTATTGCCCGCGGCGTGCTGATATCCGAGGTGCCGCCCGGGACCACATCCGCTCGCTTCCGCTTCCTGAACCGCAACCGGCTGATCGCCGCATTGAGCAGGCTAGTCATCATCAGCGAAGCGCGCCACCGTTCCGGTGCGCTGAACACCGCCAGCCATGCGGTCGAGCTCGGACGCGATGTTGCAGCTGTTCCAGGCAGTGTTTTCGCTCCCAACTCGGCAGGATGCCATCGCTTGATTGCGGAGGGCAGTGCGGCGTTGCTTGCCAGTCCGCAAGACGCACTGGGCCTGCTGGGCCAGCATCGCCAAACAGGGTCGCCCAGTTCCAAAGCCCAGCCGCGCCTTACTGACAACCTGAGCAAAGATGAAGGCATGGTGTACGACACGATGTCCTTCGCCAAAGGGATGCTGGTCGATGAAATCTCGGCGCGCAGTGGCGTGCCACTGATCAAGACGCTCCGGGCCATCAACCGGTTGGAGTCGCTGGACATGGCCGCTACCGATGGCTTGACCTGGAAGCTGGTGCGCCAGAACTAGCCGGAGAAGCAGCTGGGGGTATTCTCAATAGTGATGAAGCCAGAACCAACGACGCACACCAGCACTGCGCTGTCGGCAAAGTTCGCCGAGCCGGTTGCGGATTACCTGGAGTACCTGCAACGCGAACGCGGCCGAAGCGCTAATACTCTGCGAGCCTACGACGTGGACTTGCGCAACCTTGGCCAGTTCCTGCAGCACCAGTCCCAGGATCCGAGCCTCAAGCAGATTACGGTCGAGATGCTCCGCGACTGGTTGGCCCAGCTTCACGAAGCGCAGGTTTCCCGAACTACGTTGGCCCGGCGGATCTCTGCGGTGAAGAATTTCTTCGCATGGGCGCTGAAGCACCAATTGATCGACACCGACCCCGCCCTGCGGCTGGCCGCGCCCAAGAAGGAGCGGCGGCTTCCGCACGTTTTGCAGCCAAGCCAGATCGATCGCCTGCTCTCCGAAAAAACTGAGGTGACTGCCGGCACAGGCGATAGCGAAAGCGCAGCGGAATCAGGCCCGGATGCCAGGAGCCAGGCGGTAGCGGCACGCGACAAGGTCATCGCGGAGCTGCTATACGCGTCCGGATTGCGCATCAGCGAGCTCGTGGCCCTGGACGTGGACGACATCGACTTCGAACGACGTACCCTGAAGGTTCTTGGCAAGGGAAATAAGGAACGGGTTGTTCCTTTCGGCAAGCCTGCAGAGCGCGTGATCATCGCGTGGATCCGCTCGCATCGCAAGGTCTTGGCCCGGCAGGAGGCCAAGGGGGCATTGCTTGTCGGCGTGCGCGGTGCGCGCTTGAACGTGCGCCAAGCGCGAGAAGTCATTTCCAAGGCGCTGGAATCGCTGGGGGATACCGCTGCTAGCGGTCCGCACGCGTTACGCCACACCGTGGCCACCCATCTGCTTGATGGCGGGGCTGATTTGCGTGCTGTCCAGGAGTTCCTCGGACACGCTTCACTGGCAACGACCCAGCTCTATACGCATGTTTCGGTCGATCGGCTGAGGCAAAGCTATCGCCAAGCCCATCCGCGAGCCTGACTATTTGGCATGAATCCGCGAAAATGGCCTTTCTGGGTGGCGAAAGCCCTCATCATCAGGCAAAATGGAAGTATCGGCGGCGATGGTACCGGAACGATGTTGACGTAGGGGAAGACGATCAACACCGCAACGGAGGATGGCATGTCTGCACCGATGACCAGAGGCGTGATTTATATTCATTCCGCCCCTGCAGCGCTATGCCCACATCTGGAATGGGCAATCGGGTCCGTGCTCGGCACTCCAGTAAAGATGGAGTGGACCGAACAGCACGTCGCACCCGGATTTTGCCGCGCCGAAATTGATTGGGTTGGTACCCAAGGTACCGGCGCCTTGCTGACCAGCGAAATGCACGGCTGGCAGCACCTTCGATTCGAAATCACCGAAGACCCGAGCCCTGGGGCTGACGGAAGCCGCTGGTCCGTAACCCCTGACCTCGGTATCTTCCACGCCACTGTCGATTGCGCTGGCAATGTCATGGTCAGTGAAGAACGCATCCGCTGGGCCTATGAAAAAGGCGACGGCAACCCATCGGTGTTCTACCAGGAAATGTCCATCGCCCTTGGCGAGCCCTGGGATGAAGAACTTGAACCCTTCCGTCACGCGGGCGAAGATGCGCCTGTACGATGGCTCAACCAGGTGGTATAACGACTGGTTAATTAGTCTCTGGGTGACTTTTCGTAGCTCACCCAGAAATGACCCCGTTGGCGCGGGGTTGTTACCAACAAAGAAGTGGGATCCCATGCCGGGGATCCCACTTCTTGCCTTTAGAACTGCGATTGTGGCGTCGCGTCGCTTGCCAGTGCTATGCTCGGTGGCGATGAAGACCAGCCAGGCCGTTGCAGGCCACTCCCGGAACGGCTATCTGGTCGTTCCCTGATTCGCGGACCTCCCGTGCCAGATGCATTCAACCAATGAACAGCACATCTGATACACGAAAGGGAGAGAATGACCGCACAGTTCAACCACACCATCATCGCTTCACTGGACCCGCAGCGCATGGCGAAGTTCTACCTGGAACTGCTCGAAGCACGCGAGGAACCGGGCTGGGGACCATTTGCCAACATCAGCCTGGCCCATGGCGTCCTGCTGCAGTTCGCCGCACCACCGATCGACTTCCCGCCGCAGCATTACGCCTACCTGCTTGATGACGAGCATTTCGATCGTGCGTACGCCACGGTCTGCAAGCGGGAAATCGAGCACTGGGCAGACCCGCAACGGCAGTTGGCAGGGCGGATCAATCGGGACCATGGTGGCAGGGGCGTCTATCTGCTTGACCCTTCCGGGCACTACCTGGAATTAATTACCCGGCCCTATCTGCCAGTGGCTGGCTAGGATCCTCTAGCGCTGGACCTTGAATATGTTCTTCTGGATCCCGTTGGAGTACACCTGGGAATCGACGAGCTTCAGCTTCTGCGCATCCAGGCTTGTGTCGCTGAACAGGCGCTTGCCGGCACCGAGCAAGACCGGGAAGACCAGCAGGTTGTATTGGTCGATGAGCTGATGCTCCTGCAGGGAGTGGACCATCGTCGCGGAACCGTGGATGCTGATTGGTCCGCCGTCGCCGGCTCGAAGCCGCGCCACATCGGCTACCGAACGCAAGATGGTGGTCTCGCCCCAGTTCGTGGCCAGGTCCTTCTCCCGCAAGGTCGTGGACAGCACGAACTTGGGCATCGCGTTGTACTGCGGAAATTCGTCGGTCATTGACGGCCATACCGCAGAGAACGACTCGTAACTGTGCCGGCCCAAGAGCATCGCGCTGGCCTCGGCCTGCTCGGTGCCCTTCAGCTCATAGGCGGCCGGGTCGAAGTCGACCGAATCCACCGTCCAGCCTGAATTGCGGTAGCCCGGTTCACCGCCCGGCGCCTCGACGACGCCATCCAGGGATACGAAAGAAGTGGCAATCAGGGTGCGCACGGGAAAGGATCCTTTGCTCTAGGCCAAGTACCGTCAGGTGCCTCCGATTCGAGGCGGTACTTGAGCCTAACCAACATGTCAGGACCGAAGCAATGGCTGCCCGCCAATTCCTCCCAGGTTAAAAGCCGCTGGGTTGGCTGAAGGATTTCCTCCAGCCAACCCAGTGGTTTGCGTTCGTGTTGCTGCCGAAGCGATTAGACGCTGCGGATGGCTACGACAGCGTTGTGGCCGCCGAAGCCGAACGAGTTGTTCAGAGCAACGATGGTGCCTTCGGCTGGCAGCTGCGCTGGCTCGCCGGTGACGACCTTCAAGGGGATCTCCGGATCCTGATTGTCCAGGTTGATGGTCACCGGGGCCTTGCGGTTGTAGACGGCCAGTGCGCACAGCACGGACTCCACAGCGCCCGAGGCACCCAGAAGGTGGCCCATCTGCGACTTGGTCGCCGAAACCCAGACGTTGTCGAGCTGATCGCCCAGGGCGCTCTTCAGCGCAGTGTATTCCGGCTTGTCGCCGACCGGAGTGGAGGTTGCGTGGGCGTTGACGTGAACGACGTCCTCTGGCTGGATGCGGCCGTCGAACATGGCGGCCTTCAGCGCACGGGTCGCGCCCAGGCCATCCGGATCCGGAGCGGTGATGTGGTGCGCATCGGAGGTCACCGAGGAACCTGCCAGTTCGGCATAGATGCGGGCGCCGCGGGCGATGGCATGCTCTTCGGCCTCCAGCACCAGTGCACCGGCGCCTTCGCCCATGACGAAGCCATCGCGGTCGACATCATAGGGGCGCGAAGCCTTGGCTGGATCGTCGTTGCGGCGGGAGAGCGCGTGCATGGACGAGAAGGCGGCCAGCGGCATCGGATGGATCGCGGCTTCCGCGCCACCGACCATGACCACATCGGCCTTGCCCGATCGGATCAGATCCAGGCCTACGTGCATCGCCTCGGTACCCGAAGCGCACGCCGACACCGGGGTGTGCGCGCCACCGGCAGCACCGAGATCCAGCGAGACGGCAGCGGCAGGGCCATTGGGCATCAGCATTGGCACGGTCATCGGCAGCACGCGGCGCGGGCCCTTTTCACGCAGGGTGTCCCAGGCGTTGAGCAGGGTCCAGACACCGCCGATGCCCGTAGCGAAGGCTACGGCCAGCTTGTTCTGGTCCATCTCTTCCTTGACCAGGCCGGAATCGGCCCAGGCTTCGCGGGCCGCGACTACAGCGAACTGGGTCGATGGATCCATGCGCTTGGTCTCCGGGCGGGTCAGCACCTCGGTCGGCTGCACAGCAGCGCGGGCGGCGAAGGTGACCGGCAGGTCGTATTCCTTGACCCAGTCGTCTTCCAGGGGTGCGGCACCGGAGACGCCCTTCAGGGCGTTTTCCCATAGGGTGGGGACATCGCCGCCGATTGGGGTGGTGGCTCCGAGACCGGTGATCACTACTTTGCGCGCCATCATCAAACTCTCTACTGTGCGAATAAGAACTGTGCTTGGAAATTCAGGGGGCCGGCTTGACGTACCGGCCCGCGTGCGCGGCTTGCCCGCGCAACGGTGTGGCGATGAACGCCAGGAAGCTTAGGCCTGTGCCGCAGCGATGAAGTTGACGGCGTCGCCGACGGTCTTCAGGTTCTTGACCTCTTCGTCAGGGATCTTGACCTCGAACTTTTCCTCGGCCTCAACGACGATGGTCATCATCGAGATCGAGTCGATGTCCAGGTCCTCGGTGAAGGACTTGTCCAGCTGCACGTCTGCTTCGTCCAGGCCGGTCTCGGAGTTGACGATTTCGGCGAGGCCCGCCAGGATTTCTTCGTTGCTAGCCATGGATGGCTCCTTTTCTTCTTAGCCGGAGGACTCCGGTCATTTTTGTGGCTGGGTCCGGATCCTGTTTCCAGGAGCCGGTTCCAGCCGGCTTAATGAAACTTTGCTGGTGCATCAGCGATGCGTGGCAGGTTTCGTCGGTTTAAAGCTTAGGCCAGAGATGGGCTCGGGGCAGGCAACATGACGTTCCCGGCGAGCACAATCTTCGAATGGAGCACCAGCCTAGTTGGCGGTGTGCTCGGCGATAAACGCCTTGGCTGCTTCCAGATCCGCGGGGCTCTTCACTGCCAGGGCCTTCACGCCCTTCAGGCCGCGGCGGGCCAAGCCCACCAGGGTTCCGGCCGGTGCCAGTTCCAGCACGCCGGTCACGCCAGCCTCGACCAGGGTCTGCATGCACAGGTCCCAGCGGACCGGGCGGGAGACCTGGGCGACCAGCGAATCGAGATTTGCCTGGCCATCGGCTACGGCCTGGCCATCGAAGTTCGAGAGCAGCGATGCCGAAGGGTTCTTCGGGGTGATGGTATCGGCCAGTTCCTGCAGGGTGCCGACTGCTGGCTGCATGTGCGCGGTGTGGAATGCGCCGGCAACCTTCAGCGGGATCACGCGCGCCTTGGCTGGCGGGTTCTCGCCCAGGGCAGCGAGCTGCTCCAGGGTGCCTGCGGCCACGGTCTGGCCGCCGCCGTTGGCATTGGCAGGGGTCAGTCCCAGCTCGTCGAGCTTGGCCAGGACTTCCTCGGGATCTCCGCCGAGCACGGCGGCCATGCCGGTCGGGGTGGCGGCTGCGGCCTCGGCCATGGCGTTGGCGCGCACCTTCACGAAATTCATGGCGTCAGCCTCGTCGAGCGCGCCGGCCAATGCCGAAGCGGTGATCTCGCCAACGGAGTGACCGGCAACGATGGCACCGGCAGGAAGCGATTCGCCGAAGAGCGCACGCGCGGTGACCAGGCCAGCGGCGACGATCAGCGGCTGGGCGACGGCAGTGTCCTTGATGGTCTCTTCATCGGAGGTGGTGCCGTGGGCGGTGAGGTCGCGCTCGGTGATCGAGCTGAGCGCCTGCAGATGCTCGGCAACGCCATCGACGTCGAGCCATTCGGTAAGGAAACCTGGGGTCTGGGAGCCCTGTCCGGGGCAAACGATTGCTAACACTCTTACAGCTTTCCAAATGTTGGGAGCTTTTGGCGCTTCTTTTGAGTACCAAGCTCGAGGTGACTGTTTGTAGGATCTCCACAAAAGCCTAGCGTATCCAGAAGCTGAATTCCGCGGTAATGCGCGATCAACACGGAAATATCCGTCATGGCTGCCCGGCGTTCTTTGGCTGAAGCCTACAAGTTCGATTCGTGGAGCCGGCCGAAAAGCAATGCGGTTTGCAGCACGAAGGCATCGCGGGGAACCAGCGGATCCCAGCCGGTGACTTCGCTGACCCGCTTGAGCCGGTAGCGCACCGTGTTCGCATGGACGAACAGCTCGCGGGCGGTGCCTTCCAGCGAGTGGCCGAGGGCCAAGTAGCTGGAGAGCGTTTCGGCCAGGCCGTTCGATGCCTGCTGCAGCGGCAGATAGACCTGCTCCACCAGTGCCGTGCGGGCCAGCTCGTCGCCGTTGCAGGCGCGTTCTGGCCACAGGTCATCGGCACTGACTGGATTCGGTGCCTGCGGCCAAGCCCTGGCGGCACTGAATCCGGCCACGGCCGCGGCCGCGGCGTGGTGCATTTCCTTGACCGTCGGGGCCAGAGGGGAGTAGACCAGCGGGCCGGGACCGAAGAACCGGGTCAGCCGGCTCAGGTCGGCTTCCTCGAATTTGGTGTCCGAGAGCATCAGCACCGAGCGGTCGCCAAGCACGCCCACCAGGGAGTCGCGCGAGTAGCGGATGGCCATGCGGCGCAGCGCCGAGACGAAGGTTGCCGGGTTGGACGAAGGGGTGGTCCCGACCAGGATGCGGATGTTCTTCTGCGACTTCCAGCCGATGGCGGCAATGCGCGAGGAGAGCGAGTCGTGGGCTTCGCCGTGCAGCACCGCGTCGACCACATGCGCCTCCAGGCGCGAGTCCCATGCCCCGCGGGTTTCCGCGGCGCGGGCGTAGACATCGGCGGCGGCAAAGGCGACCTCGCGAGAATAGCGCAGCACGGCTTCGCGGAGGGCTGCCTGCTCGTGTTCGGCGGCGATGTCCGGCACCTGGGATTCGACCACTTCCACAATGGTGCGCAGCAGGCCCAGGGCCTTCTGCAGGGAGATGGACCTGGTCAGCTCCGTGGGGGCGGCGCCAAAGACATCGGTAACCACCCAGGAAGGGGTGGAGGAAGGGTCTTCGTACCAGGTCACGAACGTGGAGATGCCCTTCTGGGCGATGAGTCCCAGGGCGGCGCGCTCGTTGGGTGCCAGCGAGCGGTACCAGGGCAGCTGCTGGTCCAGGTATTTCAGTGCTGCGGTGGACAGCACGCCGATATGGCTCTTGAGTCGCTTGAGCGTTTCACTGCTGGGTGCCTGGGATCGGCTGGGACGGTTCTTCGGAGCTGCGGCGGCATCCATGTCAGGACTCATGGTTTCCAGCTTAGTTTCTTTTCCGCTCCCGTGCCCGGCACTGCAGGTGAAGCCGGGGTTAAATGAACCGGCCGCCCGGCAACGAAGAATCCTCGTTGCCGGGCGGCCGGCCGGGCCGGTGCCAGATGCTAGTCCAGCGCCGGGAACCCGGATGCTAGGCGTCGCCGCCAGCGTTGCCGGACCTGCCGGCATTCGGGTTGTTCAGATCGTACTTTGCGTGCGCCTTCACTGCGGTGTCCGCAGGGATTTCGCCACGCTCAACCAGCGACTGCAAGGTCTGCACGACCAGCGAGTGCGCATCGATCTTGAAGAAGCGGCGGGCTGCCGCACGGGTGTCCGAGAAGCCGAAGCCGTCAGCGCCCAGGGTGTGGAACTCGCCTGGCACGTATGGGCGCAGCTGCTCAGGAACGGCGCGCATGTAGTCGGTGGTCGCGATGACCGGGCCCGGGGTGGACTCCAGCTTCGAGGTCACGTACGGGGTGCGGCGCGGCTTCGACGGATCCACGAGCACCTCGGCGTCGGCGCGCTGGCCGTCGCGGGCCAGTTCGTTCCACGAGGTGACCGACCAGACATCGGCGGAGACACCCCACTCCTCGGCCAGGATGGACTGCGCTTCCAGTGCCCATGGCACGGCCACGCCCGAAGCCAGCAGCTGTGCGCGCGGGCCGTCGGTGGTAGCTTCCTTGAGCAGGTGGATGCCCTTGATGATGCCTTCGACGTCGACGTTCTCCGGCTCAGCTGGCTGGCTGATCGGCTCGTTGTACACAGTCAGGTAGTACATCACGTTCGGATCGGCGTGGGTTCCGCCGTACATGCGCTCCAGGCCGGAACGCATGATGTGGCCGATTTCGTAGCCGTAGGCCGGATCGTAGGTGATCACCGACGGGTTGGTCGACGCCAGGATCGGCGAGTGGCCGTCGGCGTGCTGCAGGCCCTCACCGGTCAGGGTGGTGCGGCCGGCGGTGGCGCCGATGATGAAGCCACGGGTCATCTGGTCCCCGGCGGCCCAGAACTGGTCGCCGGTGCGCTGGAAGCCGAACATCGAGTAGAACACGTAGATCGGGATCAGCGGCTCGTCATGGGTCGAGTAGCTGGTGCCGGCAGCGGTGAACGCGGCGACGGCGCCGGCCTCGTTGATGCCCGGGTGGATCAGCTGGCCCTGAGGGGATTCCTTGTAGGCCAGCACCAGGTCGCGGTCCACGGACAGGTAGTTCTGGCCACCTGGGTTGTAGATCTTCGCGGTCGGGAAGAACGAGTCCATGCCGAAGGTGCGGGACTCATCCGGAACGATCGGCACGATGCGATGGCCGAATTCCTTGTCGCGCATCAGGTCCTTGAGCAGGCGAACGAAGGCCATGGTGGTGGCCGCCTGCTGCTTGCCCGAGCCGCGCTTCGCGATCGCGTAGGTCTTTTCGCCTGGCAGGGCCAGCTTCTTCGAGGTTTCCTGGCGGCGGGTAGGCACCGAACCGCCCAGGGCCGCACGGCGCTCCATCATGTACTTGTACTCGGCCGAATCCTCGGCTGGGCGGTAGTACGGAGGAGTGTACAGGTCGGCTTCGAGCTGCTCGTCGGTGATCGGGATGCGCAGGTGATCACGGAACTTCTTCAAGTCTTCCATGGTCAGCTTCTTCATCTGGTGGGTCGCGTTGCGAGCCTCGAAGTGCGAACCCAGGCCGTAGCCCTTGACGGTCTTCGCCAGGATGACGGTCGGCTTGCCCTTGAACTCCACGGCAGCCTTGTAGGCGGCGTAGACCTTGTGGTAGTCATGGCCGCCGCGCTTCAGGTTCCAGATCTCGTCGTCGGTCATGTCGGCAACCAATTCCTTGGTTTCCGGACGCTGGCCGAAGAAGTGCTCGCGGACGAACGCGCCGGACTCGGCCTTGTAGGTCTGGTAGTCGCCATCCGGGGTCTGGTTCATGATGTCAACCAGGGCGTTGGTCTTGTCTGCTTCGAGCAGGGCATCCCACTCGCGGCCCCAAGCGACCTTGATGACATTCCAGCCTGCACCGCGGAAGAAGGCTTCCAGTTCCTGCATGATCTTGCCGTTGCCGCGAACCGGGCCATCGAGGCGCTGCAGGTTGCAGTTGATGACGAAGTTCAGGTTGTCCAGCTTCTCGTTGGCGGCCAGCTGCAGGAAGCCGCGCGACTCCGGCTCGTCCATTTCGCCATCACCCAGGAAGGCCCAGACCTGCTGGTCCGAGGTGTCCTTGATGCCGCGGTTGTGCAGGTAGCGGTTCAGCTGCGCCTGGTAGATGGCGTTGGCCGGGCCGATGCCCATCGACACGGTCGGGAATTCCCAGAAGTCAGGCAGGGAGCGCGGGTGCGGGTAGGAAGGAAGCGCGTGGCCTTCCTTCGACTTCTCCTGGCGGAACCCGTCCATGTCCTCCTCGGACAGGCGGCCTTCGAGGAAGGCGCGGGCGTACATGCCCGGCGAAGCGTGGCCCTGGAAGAAGACCTGGTCGCCGCCGCCTGGGTGGTCCTTGCCGCGGAAGAAGTGGTTGAAACCTACTTCATACAGGGTCGCTGCACCAGCGTAGGTGGAGATGTGTCCGCCAACGCCGATATTAGGGTTCTGCGCGCGGTGCACCATGATGGCGGCATTCCAGCGCATGAAGGCGCGGTAGCGGCGCTCGATGGCCTCATCGCCTGGGAATTCTGGTTCCTGGTCTACAGGAATGGTGTTCACGTAGTCGGTGGTGGTCACGTGCGGCACGCCCACGGACTTGGCACCTGCGCGCTGCAGCAGCGAACGGATAATGAACTGGGCACGCTCGGTGCCCTGGGTTTCTACGAGGGAGTCAAACGAGTCCATCCATTCCTGAGTTTCCTCAGGATCCCGATCGGACAGCTGGTAAGTCAACCCGCTACGGATCTGGGAGATGTGTTCCTCTACAGCCACTGAAGCTCCTTGATTGAATTGCGGCTCCGACGCTGTGCAGTTTTGCGCTGCGGTGCACCGGTATTGGGACAACGGGTGCAGTAACACTGGAATGATGTGCACTGCCGGTTCATATGCAACTCTAGTGTCAAAAGATCATCTTTGGAGTCGAGATTTCGAGCAAAAACCGGTTTAAAGCAGACATTTAAAGTGACTTACGCAACTATGTATGGTGGCTATCTTCTTTATGCTCATGTCATTATGGTGTGGGTCACTGGAATCTGGGTTATATTTGTTCGGCGTGTTATCGCTGCAGCGCTTGAATGGAACAGCAAAACCGTGTTTCGTTGGTAGTAACGCTTTGCACCAGCAGGAGGAATGAAGTGAGCGACGCCGTATCGGCAAACTTGGAGCCCGCCAAAAAATTGGGTTTCGCTAATGAAGACCTTATTCAGGAACTGGGTTATGACGATGACGTGGACTACGATCTGCGCGATTCGATTGAGGACCTGATTGGTTCAGAGCTGCTCACCGAAGAGGACCATGACGTTGTCGACGCAGTCATCTACTGGTGGCGTGACGGCGATGGAGATCTTGTTGACGCATTGATGGACGCGCTGAACTGCTTGGATGAGAAGGGTGTCGTTTGGCTGCTCACTCCGAAGCAGGGCCGCGAGGGACATGTATCGCCATCCCTGATCCAGCAGGAGGCCCCATCTGCAGGACTGCACGTAACTACTAGTGAAGGTGTCTCGGAGGATTGGTCCGCAATCCGCCTCGCCCCGCGTAAGAAGAACTAATGATCCAAGCAGGTTTACGCCTGTTCGACTTCTCGCTGGAAAATCAGTACGGCGAAACGATAACCAGTACCGGGCTGTCCAAAGGCCGGGTGCTGGTTGTCTTTTATCCATGGGCGTTTTCACGGGTATGCGGGTCGGAACTGGCGACACTCCAAGAGCACTACGAATTCTTCGAGCGGCATCAGGTGCGCATCGTTGCCATTTCAGTGGACCATAAGTTCACCCTGCGCAATTACGCGCAGTCCCTCGACCTTCAATTCGAGCTGCTGGCCGACTTCTGGCCACACGGGGCAGTGGCCCAACAGGCCGACGCCTTCGATCACGAACGCGGGGTCGCAACGAGGCTGTCGCTGTACCTGGTCGACGGTGAGGTGCGCGATATTTTCCGCAGCGAGATGACTCAGCCAAGAAGTGTCGAAGACTATATGGCGGCGGTGGAGCGCAGCGCTTAGCCTACCGATGGTAACTGTGTTCTGGTTCACTGGAAAAACAGGCTCCTCGATTTGCCTGTGTGCAGATACCTGTGTAGAGTTATTCCTCGTTGGCTTGCAAAAGTGAACATGGTAAGGGCCTTTAGCTCAGCTGGTAGAGCGTCACGTTTACACCGTGAATGTCATCGGTTCGATCCCGGTAGGGCCCACCAAAATAAGACCCGCTCCGAACTAGCCTGAAAAGGTTGGCTAGGGCGGGTTTTCTTGCGTTTACACGCTGTTTCTAGGATCACACACTTAGGCGTATTTGAATCTCTTGCGCGCTCTTTCTCCGTTCTAAGCACGTAAGCGAAACGTAAGCCAAACGTAAGAAACACGTAGGGCCACGCCGCATCAGCAATCGGCGCAGGTCGGATCATCAATTCCACAGCCAAACCCAGGTCATTCAAATCCGGATCGAACAACCCTGAAGGCCCTTGGGTCAGGGTATCCTGACGGATCGGAAGGCGAGTCTGGTGAGGATTTGCAGGATCTAGGTGAGACTGTTCCCGTTTAGTAATTAGGTCTCAGCCATATCCGCAGGATGCGGGAAAGCCCGGCTCCCGTGCGGGAACCGGGCATTTCAGGCCTGGTAACGACGACACATGCTTCTGGGGACTACACAGAGATCTGCATCATGGTCACTCAATTTTCTAATCTTCACCAATCGCTGCCGCCGGTAACTTGCCCTTAACGGCCTCAAGCCCCCGGTCGCCAAAGCTCAAAATGTGCGCCTCATCCGGAGCTGTATCGATCGTTTCCATGACATGCACTGAGAAAAGAGCCAATTGCGCTTCAAGCGGATCCATATCAGGCCAGAGATCTTCTCCACCGGATTGAACTGCGTGTTTCAGGACTTCTTCAAAAGGGCAGTCGAATGCGTATAGCTCTTGGGAGTCCTTATATCGCAAAAATACGTATCCCTCCTGAACCAGAGGAACTATTGAGACCTCACCAAGCCCCGAAAGTTGGTACTTGAATTGCTCCACTTTGCCTGAAAAGTCACGCACTTAGACCCCTATTTTTTGCTCCGGTAGTAAGCGGTAATGATGCGGCGATCTCTTTGGTCGACAGCGACGGTGGTGTAGTACGTCTTTATAGTTCGTCCGTCATACCGTTTTAGTTCGATTTTACCTTTGTAGCGGAAGGTGTTGTTGGCAGGATTTCTTGCACCCGAATAGATGTTAGTCAAACCGTCATTGATCGCGAAGTCTGCAATATCCCGCCAGTTCGTGTTAAATGCCACTTGCGCGGCCAGTTGCTTCCACTCCCCGCCATGTTTCCCGGCGATATGACGGTAGCCCCAGCCTCCATTGGGGTTCTTCGGAGTCCAGGTTCCACAATTCAAAACCGCAGCGAGTCGCGCATACGGCGTTTTGTTTACATACCAGGTTCGAACATGCTTATTATTGGCGCTTTTGACACCGCAGGCGCCCCACGTTTTCGCCTGGTATAAAGATGTCTTGCCGATTGGCAGGTTGCGGATTGATTGCGGCCAGCTGTCCTCACTGTTAGGCAAAAACTTTTTCCCATTAGCCCAAAGCTCTACCTGGCCCTTTTCGGCCAGCTCTCGCATTGACTTATATTCCGGCACGCTCATTTCGAGCGTCGCGGCGTTTGCCACCTCCTGCTCGGTTGTTCTGCTTGCAGCCGAGCTCGGCAGTGCGCCAGCCACGAGCAGACTCAGCGTTAGAGCACCTGTTGAGGCGACCGCCACAAACTTTCGGAAATTCCGCATCCGTGCGTCCTTTTCTTTGATTTCAGTCGGTTGCGAGTGTAGTTAAAACCTAGCAGTGGGATTTACTGACTGTCAGGTGACCAACTATTATTTAAGACTACAGTTTGATAATGAGTTTCGTGGTTAGAGCCCTATTCGCCCCAATTGCAGGGAGCGGAAACAGGCGTAGCCCGGTGAATCGAGTCGAAATTCAGATCATCCGGCTAAGATAACCGAGTCTCTCCTGGAACTCCTCCGGAAGATGATCACCTCTACCGGAAAGATGTTGCGCTTGATGGTTCGGACCATACAATCATCCAGCCGGTTTCTTTTGGATAACAGCATTCATGGCCAGGCTTGGCCAATAAGTGACTCTGGTGGCATAACTGGCAAAAACGCTATGGGTTATCTGATGGATGGTTGCGCCGCATCTTTGGGTGCTTGGAATCGGCCAACCCGGTACACCGACTTGGTGTCGCCATTATTCGTGACCCAATTAATGGTTATGACGCAGTCTTCGGTCACCGCTTCCTGGTAGAAATCATCACCCCTGGAGTTGCTTTGCTTCCCAAGGCCGGTCAGGTCTACAGGTTCAGCTGCCATATCGTCAATTGCTGACGGCCGTGGTGGTGCATCGGTGTAGATATTCCCGGAGGCGCAGCCTGAAAGGATCAGGCGTAGGGCAGGGCCGGCAGTTGCGAGTTTCCTGTTCACGCACTCATCCGCTCGTGTCCCTGAAACAGAATGGGAATGTTGGTACGGAAACTGCCTCGCGGGTGACGCTCGGCACTCTTTCGCGAAAACCCCCATATCAATTTGCCAAGTCAGTTCGGGATGCATTAGATTGTTACTTGTTGCAGCGGAGGGATGAAGGAAAGATAATTCCAAATTCACCATTGCAGGAGGGCCTTTAGCTCAGCTGGTAGAGCGTCACGTTTACACCGTGAATGTCATCGGTTCGATCCCGGTAGGGCCCACCAAAGATGAAGACCGTTTCAATCACTTTTCACAGTGATGGAAACGGTCTCTTTTCGTTTTCCGGACGCGGCCGCAAATCGTATAAATCCGGTGAAGGTGCGAAACTGGATTCATGACTGCACCTGAAGAAAACTTGTGGCTTGCCACCGTGCGCAAGAATCCGGACCACTCGCAGAACTTCGCCCAGCGCTGGCGCACGCTTGCTGCCGAGGGCCAGGATATTTTCGGAGAAGCACGCACCGTTGACGCAATGGTTGCCCGAGGCAGCAGGATCCTTGATGCCGGCTGCGGAACCGGGCGCATCGGCGGCTGGCTATCCGAGCAAGGACACCACGTCGTCGGCGTCGACCTCGACCCGCATCTCATCGATGTTGCGCGAGTGGACTACCCCAAGGCGCAATGGGAAGTCGGGAATCTCTCAGATTTCACCGTTACTGACGAAGCGCGGGAGAAGCTGGAATTCGATCTGATCGTTTCCGCTGGCAATGTCGTCACCTTTCTTTCCGAGTCCGAACGCCGTCCAGCCCTGCATCAGTTGCGCGAGCACTTGGCTACCGATGGACGAGTGATCATCGGCTTCGGTTCCGGACGTGGCTACGAGTTCGACGAATTCGAGGCCGACGCACTGCAAGCCGGGTTGGCAATCCAGCAGCGCTATTCGACCTGGAACTTGCATTCGCCCGCCGATGATTTCCTGGTGGCCGTGCTCGGTCGCAAATAGTGGAAAGCAGATAACTGCACTGCAGGAAAAGTCCGCTTCGCGCCCGGTTTATATTCACGTGCCCATGAAGGAGCCATCGCCAGAAGGGTTCGGCCATTCACCGAAATGCGCGGGCACCATTGTGCGCAGCGGATGATTCAGGCCTATTGCTGACTGCGCGAAACTGGGCAAGATCCTGCAGAAGCCGAATCCGGTCACCTGAATTGCACTGGCCCGCGCTGGTCGAACCTCTTCGCAGACTACCTGGGCAAGCCTTGCTCATTGATGAACGCGATCATGGCCTCTCTGCGTGGTGCCGGCGTTATTCTCCACTAGCCAAATGGCCATTGTTTGACATCTTCTAGGCGGAGCAGGGTCACTGTGGAACTATGAGTCCATAGCTTTATTGCCTAGAACGAGGAGCCGAGATGGCCGCGCCCAGCGAAGCAAGCATGAAGGAAATCCACGAGCTCATCGCCGTGGACACCACGAGCCGCGACAGCAACCTCCCACTGATCGAGAATGTGGTGAAGAAGCTGGACGCCCACGGCATCAGCTCCCAGCTGATCCACAACGACGAAGGCACCAAAGCCAACCTGCTAGCCACCATCCCCGCGGCCGATGGGACGCGCACCGGAGGCATCGTGCTCTCCGGGCACACCGACGTGGTGCCGGTGGACGGCCAGGACTGGAGCAGCGATCCGTTCGATGCACAGGTGCGCGACGGCAAGCTCTATGGCCGCGGCACCTGCGACATGAAGGGCTACCTCGGGGTGATCCTCGCCAAGCTGGACCAGCTCACCAGTGCCAAGCTTGCCGAGCCAATCCACCTGGCGCTGTCCTACGACGAAGAAGTCGGCTGCGTCGGCGCGGTGTCGCTGGTGCAGAAGATCGTTGACCAGAACCTGGCACCGCGCGGATGCTTCGTGGGGGAGCCATCGAGCATGAGGGCCATCCGCGGACACAAGTCGATGAACGTTTTCCGTGCCGAGTTCAACGGTGTCGCCGCCCACTCCTCGCTGCCATCCGAAGG
This sequence comes from Glutamicibacter sp. ZJUTW, assembly GCF_008370855.1. Lineage (NCBI taxonomy): Bacteria > Bacillati > Actinomycetota > Actinomycetes > Micrococcales > Micrococcaceae > Glutamicibacter > Glutamicibacter sp. ZJUTW. Next base: position 1,652,054 of record NZ_CP043624.1, read on the forward strand.
TGTCAACGCCATTTCCTACGCGCTGCGCTTCGCGAATTTCGTCGAAGAAGTATCAGACGAGCTGCGCAGCAATGGTCCGCGCGATGAATCCTTCATCGAACCGACCACCACCATGAACGTGAACAAGTTCGACGGCGGCATCGCCGTGAACACCATTCCCTCGCAGGCAGTGGTCCACTTCGAATACCGCTCGCTGGCGGTAGTGGACCGCGAGGCGCTCACCGGACGCTTCCGCGACGAAGCGGCCAAGCTGCAGGCCGAAATGCGCGAGCAGAACCCCGCCTGCTCAGTGAAGTTCGCCCAGCAGGCAGGAGCTCCGGGCCTGGATACCGCACCCGATGAAGAAATCGTGTCCTTCGCCGCCTCCTGCGGAGCCATTGCCACCGATGAAAAGGTCACCTATGGCACCGAAGCCGGGCTGTTCGCGGCGGCAGGCATTCCCACCGTGGTGTGCGGTCCCGGCGATATCGCCCAGGCACACGCTCCGGACGAGTACATCGAGCTGGAGCAGATCGTAGCCTGCGAGAACTTCATTGATTCGCTGATTGCAAAGGCCAGCTCATGAGCACCGGAGCCGTGGCTACCCCAGAACAGATCGCCAAGGCGCGCAAGGCCGTCATCTCCAGTTCCATCGGTGCGGCCCTTGAATGGTTCGACATCATTGTCTATGCCACCTTTGCAACCACGATCGCCAAGGTGTTCTATCCGGAATCCGATGGCACGTTCGCGCTGATTCTCACCTTCGCCACCTTCGCGATTTCCTACGTGATCAGGCCCTTGGGCGGCATGGTGCTGGGCAGCTATGCCGACCGCAAGGGGCGCAAGAGCGCACTGACCCTGACGCTGGGGTTGATGATGCTCGGAACGCTGATCATGGCCGTGGCGCCGCCCTATGAAGTGGCGGGCGTGGCGGGTGCCTTGATCATCCTGCTCTCGCGATTGATCCAAGGATTCTCCGCCGGTGGCGAGTTCGGCACGGCCACGGCGTTCCTGATTGAAACGGCACCGCATAAGAAAGCGTTCTACTCTTCGTGGCAAGTCGCCAGCCAGGGTGCGTCCATGCTGCTGGCCTCGGCCTTCGGCTATTTCCTGACCACGGGCTTGAGCCAGGAAGCCCTGGAGAGCTGGGGCTGGCGCGTGCCGTTCTTCGTTGGCCTGCTGATCGGGCCGGTCGGCCTGTACATTCGCGCAAAGCTGGAGGAAACCGAGGAGTTCATTTCCACGGCCAAGGAGAAATCGCCGCTGGGCACGCTGTTTGCCCAGCACTACGGACGCGTTCTCGCCGCGGTGGCAACCATTGGCGTGGCCACGATTTCGGTGTACATGATCCTGTACATGCCGACCTTCGCCGTCACGAACCTGAAGATCCCCGCCGATGCAGCCTTCCTGGGTGGAATCTCGGCGGGCATCATCACGCTGTGCGGTGTTCCGCTGGTGGGCCATCTGGCCGACCGGATCGGCCCGGCAAGGGTGATGACCTATGCGGCAGTGGCAGCGTTCGTGCTGGCCTACCCGTTGTTCAAGCTGATGACTTCGAAGCCGAGCGTCATCGTGATGGTGATCGTGATTGCGGTGCTCGGCGTGATCATGTCCTTCTACTTCGGCCCGCTGCCGGCATTGCTCTCAAACCTCTTCCCGGCCGCGATCCGCGGTTCGGGCCTGTCCGTGGCGTACAACGTGGGCGTTACCCTCTTGGGCGGCATCGCCCCGCTGGTGCTGACCTGGCTGCTGGATGTGACCGGGTCGCTGGATGCGCCTAGCCTGTACTACATGGCGATTGCCGTGATCTCGCTGCTCGGACTGGTTGTCGTGCGCAAGCGCTACGGCCAGCGGTAGCCAGCATAGTAGCGGATGCATAAAAGCGAATGCCGCAAGCTTTGTGGCGAGGCTTGCGGCGATCGCTTTTAACAACTGGCCGGTACGGCTACAGGGCTACGAGAAGCACTGCCGTCCAATGGCAGAGGAAGGCCATGACGGTGCAGGCGTGGAAGAGCTCATGGAAACCGAAGACCTTGGGCAGGGGATTAGGCCGCTTGGTGGCGTAGAACACCGCACCAACCGTATATGCCACGCCCCCTGCAAGAATCAGGATCATTACCGCGGGGTTCGCTGCCCAGAATGCTGGCAGCTGCATCAAGGCGCCCCAACCGAGCAGGATGTAGAGGCTGACCCCTACCCAGCGCGGTGCAGCTGGCCAGAAGGACTTGATGGCGATCCCGGCCAATGCTCCGGCCCAGATGATCGACAGGACGATGATCGCCTGCCGGCCCGGCAAGGTCAGCGCTGCGACCGGGGTATAGGTGCCGGCGATGAGCAGGAAAATGTTCGCATGGTCGGCTCGGCGGAAGAGGCCCATAACCTTGTCCGTCCAGTTCCCGCGGTGATATAGCGCAGAGGTGCCAAAGAGCAGGATCGAGCAGAGGGCGAAGACGGCGGTGGTCCATTCGGCCAAGCGCCCGTCGGCCAGCACGATCAGCACCAGGTTCATGATGATGATGCCCGGGGTGGACCAGGCGTGGATGAGCCCGCGCCAGCGCGTGCGTTCGGTGCCGATGTGCGCGAAAGTGCGGGCTGCCCGGACTGTGCTTGGAGCGGGGAGTGGTGCGGTAGCCATGAGTCTCCTTTGTATTGTGCGCGGGACGCTGGGCCCGTCATCGAACTATACGGTACTTGGCTGCCCGCGCGCTGGACGGGCGTCGCGCTTATTCCCGATTAGGATTCGAATATGGCAGATAAGTTAGAAATCAGCGAGCACCTGAAGACTATCGCTCAGCTCAATGAGCCCGGCGAAGTGCTGGCTAACGATTCACCGTTCATCTCCGTGCGCAATATTGACTGGTTCGAAGAAGTGGCTCCGGACACGTGGAAGGCCATCGGGGAGCGTGATCTGTTGCATCGGCGGCTGGTCGACGAAGAACTGCGAGTATCGGGCAACGCCAAAGCCGAGCGTCAAGCCATCGTACTTGCAGGGGCTCCGGGAGCCGGCAAGAGCAGTCTGTTGCGAGACCTGCTCGGAGGGCATGAAAACGACTATGTAGTAATCGATGCGGACAAGTTCAAGAAGAAGTTGATGCGGGAAGCGCTAGAAGATGGCACCTACGATAGCTTTTTCAAGCCTCCTGAAGTGAGGAAGCGAGAAGAACTCGGTGAGCAGTTCTTCCCTATGGACATGGCGAGCCTGGTGCATGAGGAATCATCCATGCTTAGTGAAAAACTACGTGCTGCATGCCTAGCGCGAGGACTGAACGTCGTCATTGACAAGGTCCTCGCATCTGAAGAGTCGGCGCAGAAGCTGGCTGCCCAACTGCAGGAAGCCGGATACGAAATTCAAGTCGTAGAGGCTTACGCGCCGCAGGATGTCTCAGAAGAACGGATTGTTGAACGTTGGCAGAAGCAACAGGAAACTTCCCTGGACGGCGACGACTACCTTGGTGCGCGCTGGGTCCCCGAAGAATTTACCGAGATGGTTTTCGACGCTCCGGGCCATCGATCCCGGCCAGCCGTCGTTGCCCAGATATTCGCGCGGAACTGCCCATCGGTACTCAGCTATAAGGTGTTCCATACGGCACCTGAAGCGGCAATGGACTCGGATGGGTGTATCCTGCGTCTCGAATTGCGCAGAGAATCCGTTGGGGCTCTGTTAGTGCGGGTGAAATAGCGAAGACAAAAGAAATCCCGCCGGGTAATAGCGAGAACTGTTACCCGGCGGGAAATCTATATCCGGAGGACAAGTGCCCCGCGGAAAGCGCGTTAAGCCCGTCGCTTGGTGATGAAGCCCCAAATGACTAGCACGATGAGGGCCCCACCAATGGCAAGAAGCCAGCTTGAGATGGAGAAGAACTCATCCACGCCCTCGCCGAAGACTGCGCTTCCGATCCATCCGCCTAGCAGAGCGCCTACGACGCCGAGAATGAGGGTAGCGATCCAGCCGCCACCTTGCTTGCCGGGCAGAATGGCCTTTGCGATCGCTCCGGCAATCAAGCCCAATACGATCCATCCAATGAATCCCATGATTCGCTCCAATGGTCAGACTGTGTAGTGGTCGGGTTCGATCCACTTAAAACGAGACAATACATGGGTTTGAGCAGGTGATCTACGAAAATCGCAGCGAAATTCAGGGTTTTAATAGACTTGCTTCAAGTATTGGTTGAAGGATTGGCGTGCTCTGCGGGGAATATGTTCGTTGACCTGTGTTTTTGCGTGGACCAAGCAAATTCTCCGCGACATTTGTTGACAGTAGCCCAGCTCACTTCTAGTCTAGTTAAATCATATTTTATGGAACACGAGAATCCATAAGTCATATATTAGTTTGCACGCAACGGAGTGAATGCATGAATCAGCAAGTCCCGCCCATTGTGGTGATGGGTGTTTCGGGCAGCGGCAAAACCACCATCGGCCAACTGCTCGCCGACCGGCTGGAGCATGAATTCATCGATGGCGACAGCTTGCATCCCAAGGCCAATAAGGAAAAAATGGCTGCTGGCCAGTCGCTGGATGACGCAGATCGCGAGCCATGGCTGGAACTGATTGGAACGAAGCTGGCGCAAAGCAATCAGCGCCAGGCGCCGCTGGTGATCGCCTGCTCCGCACTCAAGCGAAGCTACCGGGATCTCATCAGGCGCCTGGCACCGGCGACGGTTTTCATCCACCTGGCCGGTGGCCCGAACTTGATTCGGGATCGGATGACTGCGCGTTCGCACGAGTACATGCCGGCCAGCCTGCTCGACAGCCAGCTGGCCACACTCGAAGTACCGGACCCGGACGAACCGGTGCTCAGTGCCGATATTGCCGATAGCCCAGAGGAGATCGTCAGCCAATTGGCCGCAAAGCTCACTTCGCCGAACGCTCCTCGTGCGGCGCGCTGACGTCGATCCGCAAACCCCCAAGGCAAAGGCCTCCCATTGATCAAGGAAGACAATGACAAACGAACTTGAACTGAACTGGACGCTGGGCACGCCCGGCCTGCTGCTACTGGCGGTCGCCGCGGTAGCGCTGCTGTTGGTGCTGATCATCCGCTTCCGCGTCCATGCGTTCCTCGCACTAGTTCTCACCAGCTTGCTGACCGCCGTAGCGTCGGGCATCCCCGCTGAATCGGTCATCACGACACTGACCGGCGGCTTCGGATCGACTTTGGCGAGCGTGGCACTGCTGGTCGGCCTGGGTGCCATGCTCGGACGCATGCTGGAAACCAGCGGCGGTGCCGATGTGATGACCAGCTGGCTGATCTCCAAGTTCGGCGAGAAGCGCGCGCCACTGGCCTTGTCGGTGGCCTCGCTGCTCTTCGGCTTCCCGATCTTCTTTGATGCCGGACTGGTAGTCATGCTGCCGATCATCTTCACTGTGGCCCGCCGCCTGGGCGGTTCGCTGCTGTTCTACGCAATCCCCTCGGCCACCGCATTCTCGGTGATGCACGTATTCGTGCCGCCCCACCCGGGGCCAGTGGCCGCGTCCGGCCTGCTGGAAGCCAACGTCGGGCTCGTGCTGGTGCTCGGTCTGGTCGTCGCAATTCCCACCTGGTTCGTTGCCGGCCATCTGTTCGGAAAGCTTGTCGGCAAGAAGTTCGACATCCCGGTCCCGAATATCCTGGATGCGGCCCTGGGCAATGGGGCATCGAAGGACGAATTCAAGTCCTCGCCGTCGGTGGGCACGGTGTTCAGCCTGTTGCTCCTTCCGTTGCTGCTGATCTTCATGAACACCGGGCTGAACATGCTCGGCACCGCCGGCATCGTGGATCCGGAAACCGCATGGGTGCGCTGGTTGCGCTTGCTCGGCGAGACCCCGGTGGCCCTGCTCATCACCGTGCTGCTGGGTATCTTCCTGCTCGGTTTCCGCAAGGGCAAGGACAAGACGCTGACCGAGACCGTGGTGGACTCGGCGCTGGGCCCGGTCTGCTCGATTATCCTGATCACCGGTGCAGGCGGCATGTTCGGCGGCGTGCTGCGGGCCAGCGGCATCGGCAACGCCATCGCCAGCTCGCTTGAATCGGTGGGCATGCCGCTGATCGTCGCCGGCTTCCTGATTGCTGCCATCGTCCGCCTGGCCCAGGGTTCGGCCACGGTGGCGCTGACTACGGCGGCCGCCATCGTCCAGCCTGCGGTACTGGCCGATTCCTCGCTGAGCGCCTTCCAGATCGCTGCCATGGTGCTGGCCCTGGCTGCGGGCTCGGTCTTCGCCGGTCACGTCAACGATTCGGGCTTCTGGCTGATCTCGCGCTTCCTGGATCTCGATGTGCCCACGACCTTGAAGGTGTGGACTGTTGGCCAGGCGCTGGTTTCGGTGGTCGGCTTCGCCTGCGTCATGGTGCTCTACGGCCTGGCGACCGCACTGGCCTAAAGCGAGCCCGGACTACGCCAAGAATCTGCCGGGGCAGCGATGCAGATCGCTGCCCCGGCAGATTCTTCGTGCGATGCGGGGGAGCCCGGCTACTGGGAGCTCTTGGCCGGATCCACGAACAAGCGCGGTGCTCCGTCCCAGAGGCTGCAGATTTCGTTGTGCGTCCGGCGCATGATGCTTTCCATGTTCTTCCGCGCGCTGGCGGCATCCGAATTGGAGATCGCATCGGCGACTGACTGGTGCCAGAGCAGTGCTTCTTCGTGGGGGCGCTCGGGCATCAGGCCCAGTTCGGTGCGGCCACGCAGGATCGCGCCGATCGGGGTGGAGAGGTTCGCGAACATCTCGTTGCCCGAGGCGGCCAGCACCACCGCATGGAATCGGATATCCAGCTCCAGGAATCGCCGCAAATCGCCTTGGCGTCCGTAATGGTTCATCTGCGCGGAGAGCATCATCAGCTCCTTGCGCATCGCTTCGGGGGCGAACTCGGCCGCCAGTTCCGCGGCCATCGGCTCGACGGAAATGCGCAGTTCGGTCAGTGAGCGCAGCTGCGCGCCCTTCTGATCGCTGGCCAGCCGCCAGCGGATGACATGATCGTCGTAGGGGTTCCAGCTCTCGGCGCCGAGCACTCGAATACCTACCCGCTTGGTGCTGTTGACTAGGCCGCATTGAGCCAGGACCCGGATGGCTTCACGGATCACCGAGCGCGAGACCTGCAGCTTCTGTTCCAGGTCGGCGGCGAGGATAATGGAGCCGCGCGGAATTTGCCCGCTGATAATGCGGGAGCCGAGGTGCTCAACCACATGAGCGTGCAGACTTGTTGCCATGGGGTTCAGTTTAGCCAATGGCCTGCGTCAAATCAGACTAAGGCGAGTCGACCGCCGAAATATATATGCTTTAACTTTTGCGATCCGCTGTAAATCACGGCCCCCGCCCTTGTAGGATGGAATGGTCACGTGGCCGTGAACAGGGATCGTGACTCATCCGGTCTCTGCTTGGCGGTTCAACTCCCCGTAATCGATGGAGACTTATTTTTATGCCTGCACAGATTGGTGTCACAGGTCTGGCCGTCATGGGCGCAAACCTGGCCCGCAACTTCGCTCGCAACGGATACACCGTCGCCCTGCACAACCGCTCGGTCGGCAAGACCGACGCGCTGCTCGAAGCGCATGGCGATGAAGGCGATTTCATTCGCACCGAAAGCCTGGAAGAACTGGTCGCAAACCTCGAAACCCCGCGCCGCGTGCTGATCATGGTCAAGGCCGGCTCTCCGGTGGACTCGGTCATCGACCAGCTGGTGCCGCTGCTTGAAGAGGGCGACGTGGTCATCGACGCCGGCAACTCGCACTATACCGACACCCGCCGCCGCGAAGCCTCCCTGGCCGAGAAAGGCCTGCACTTCGTGGGCATCGGCGTTTCCGGCGGCGAGGAGGGCGCGCTGCTGGGCCCATCGATCATGCCAGGCGGTTCCGCCGAATCCTACAAGTCGCTGGGCCCGATGCTGGAGAAGATCTCCGCGAAGGCCGACGACGGTGCACCATGCTGCGCCTGGATCTCCACCGACGGTGCCGGCCACTTCGTGAAGATGGTCCACAACGGCATCGAATACGCCGACATGCAGGTCATCGGCGAAGCCTACGACCTGATGCGCAACGCCGCAGGCATCGAGCCGGCCAAGCAGGCAGAGATCTTCAACGAGTGGAACCAGGGCGAGCTGTCCAGCTTCCTGATCGAGATCACCGCCGAAGTATTGGGCCACGTCGATGCTTCCACCGGCAAGCCGCTGGTCGATGTCATCCAGGACTCCGCAGGGCAGAAGGGCACCGGCCGCTGGACCGTGCAGTCCGGCCTGGACATGGGCTCGCCAGTTTCGGCCATTGCCGAATCGGTCTTCGCCCGCTCGCTGTCCTCGCAGCGCGATATCCGCGCTGTGGGCCAGCAGGTGCTGACCGGCGAAACCGCCGAGGTCGCACTGCCGGAGAACTTCGTCGAGGATGTGCGACAGGCGCTGTTCGCCTCGAAGCTGGTTTCCTACGCCCAGGGCATCGACATGCTCACCTCGGCTGCCGGTGAATACAACTGGGAGCTGAAGCTCGATGAGATCGCCGGCCTGTGGCGCGAGGGCTGCATCATCCGTGCGGCCCTGCTCAAGGACATCACCGCTGCCTACTCGGCCGGCGAGAAGCCTTCGAACCTGCTGTTCGCTCCGGCATTCGCCGAAGCCATCAACAAGGCAGTTCCAGCATGGCGCCGCGTGGTTTCCGTTGCTGTCCAGCTGGGCATCCCTGCGCCGGTGTTCTCCTCGTCGCTGGCCTACTACGATGGCTTGCGCCGCGACCGCCTGCCAGCAGCCCTGACCCAGGGCCTGCGCGACTACTTCGGCGCGCATACCTACCGCCGCACCGATAAGGAAGGCACCTTCCACACGCAGTGGAGCGGTGACCGTACCGAAATCGCAGCCGAGGATACCCACTAATACCGGGATGCCCTTCAATGGCCTGCCCGAGCTCGCTGGAGTTCGGGCAGGCCATTTTTGCGCTCGAATGATCATGGATCACCGGAATGTATTCCACACAGGCGCTGATCGCGACGTAGTGCGGGCACTTGTCCGTCGCGTACCGGTTCGGCTTCAGGGCAGCGACAGCTGTCTGGCATGGAAAGCGAAGTGCAAGCTGGGATAGGCATAGACGTCGGCCAAGCTCATGCGCTCATGGAAAAACGGATCCCACCGGCGCGGGAAGTCGACGCAGCGCTGCAGGTCCGCGATGTCTTCTGTTGCCAGCTTGGCCAGGATCGCTGCTTGGGTCCGCTCCAGCCGTGTGCGCATGCGGCGATGGTTGTAGACCGTAGCCGCCGCGCAGGATCCGAGGTAATTCACCGGGTGGAACAGCCGCGTGCCGGAATTGAGCACCGCGCAGAAGGCCGAACGGATCCACGGCGGGCATTTGATCAGCAGGTGCACCAGCGGGATGAGCGCGCGGACCACCATGTAGCCGAAGACCATATGGAAGAGCAGCTGCTCGTTGCTCCAGCGGGTGCCTTCGCTGTGCTTGGCCAACGAGCTGCGATCGGCGCCAGACAAGAAGCCAGCCAAGGCAGCGGCATCACGCCGGTAGCTGGCGGCAATTTGTTCTCGAACCTGGTCCATCGGTCATCGCTCCGTGCAAGGAAATCCCGAGCCCGTTGCCGGGATTCCATGGTATACCCGTCTTCGCGCAGCGGCACCGTCTAGGAAGATGTGCTGCTAGTCCTCCAGCAGGTTCTCCGCGCACTGCAGCAAGCGGACTGCTTCGCCGGGGGAGATGCGCACCAGGGCGAAGGCCGCCACCACGAGCCCGGTAATGGTATCGCTGAGCAGGGCATGGCGTTCGGAGGAGAGCTCAGGGCGAACTGCCTTCAATCCGCGGCCCACGGCGCCATCGAGTTCTTCGCGGTAGGCGGAAATGATGGCAGCGACGTCGTTTTCGGCGGCAATCGGTGCGCTGGCGGTGTTGATCAGCAGGCAGCCATGGGCTGCCGGCAGGGATTCGGGTTTCGCGAAGGCGGCGGCAAGTCCGCGCAGGTAGTCTTCCAGCGCGTGGGCCGGTACGGGATCCTGGAGCAGTGGACGCAATCGCGGGCGCACGATCTCATTGAGGTAGCTGTCCACCGCTGCGTCGAAGAGGCCGCGCTTGGAGCCGAACGAGTTGTAGATGCTGGAGCGGCTCAGGCCGGTAGCGTTTTCAAGCTCGGGAATGGACGTGGCCTCGAAACCCCGTGACCAGAAGACCGATCGGGCACTCTGGATGACTTTTTCCTTATCGAATGCGGATGTTCGCGCCATCACACCCATCTCCTCTTTTCGTAACGACCATTCCAGTATATATTGAAATGGTCGTTACAGAATAGTTGTTCCCCGCACACCAAGGACGCATCATGATCATCGCCGCGCAGATCCTCGCAACCGCAGCTGCCCTGCTGCACATCTACATCTTCTCGATGGAGTCCCTGACGTGGACCACCGCGAAGACCCGTTCGGTGTTCAAGACCAGCGAGGCCGAAGCCGAAGCGACGCGGGAGATGGCCTTCAACCAGGGGTTCTACAACCTCTTCCTGGCCGTAGCCTCAATTGCAGGCGTGATCGTTTCGGGCCTGGGCCATCTGGCCGTGGGCGCTACCTTGGTCTTCGCCGGAACCGGCTCGATGCTGGCCGCCGCGCTGGTCCTGGCACTGTGCAGCCCCGGCAAAGCGAAGCTCGCCATCAAGCAAGGGATTTTGCCATTGCTGGCCATCGCGCTGCTGATCCTTGGCCTGATGCTGGGCAACTAGCAAGACACCGAGAATTCCACACGCTACCGAGACTTGAAAGAACTGGTAACCATGACCAAAGCAACCAGCACGCAGATCCTGCTCGCTTCCCGCCCTTCCGGTTGGCCGACCCAGGAGAACTTCACCGTGCAGACCGTTGAACTGCCGGAGCTGGAAACCGGGGAAATCCGGGTGCGCAACGAGTTCATTTCCGTGGACCCGTACATGCGCGGACGCATGAACGACACCCGCTCCTACATCCCTCCATTCCAGATCGGCGAGCAGATCCTCGGCGGAGCGATCGGCCGGGTCATCGAGACCGCTGACGCGGCCTTCCCGGCAGGCACCCTGGTCCAGCACCAGCTGGGCTGGTCGGACACCGTGCAAGCCGGTTCGTCCAGCTTCAAGCCGGCGCCTGATCTGCCCGGGGTATCGTCATCGCTGCGCCTGCACATCCTGGGCATGACGGGTCTGACCGCCTATGTGGGGCTGAGCGCCGTCGCGAATCTTGCCGAGGGGGAGACCGTCTTCGTCTCCGGCGCCGCAGGTGCAGTGGGCACTGCTGCCGGGCAGATCGCCAAGCTCATGGGAGCCAAGCGCGTCATCGGTTCGGCCGGCAGCGCCGAGAAGGTTGAACTGCTGACCAGCAAGTACGGCTACGATGCAGCCTTCAACTACAAGGATGGCGACGTGCACGGCCAGCTGGCGGCAGCAGCACCGGAAGGCATCGATGTCTTCTTCGACAACGTGGGCGGGGATCACCTCGAAGCTGCCCTGGCAGCTTTCAACGATGGCGGACGCGCAGCCCTGTGCGGCGCCATCGCCAGCTACAACACCACCGAGCCGGCACCGGGACCGCAGAACATGTCCAACCTGATCACCCGCGGACTGAAACTGCAGGGATTCACCCTCTCCAGCTACCTTGATCTCGCCCCGGAATTCGGCGAGCGCATGGGCCAATGGTTCTCCGAAGGCAAGATCGCCTACGACGAGACAATTGTTGACGGCATCGAGAATACCGTGGACGCCTTCCTGGGCATGATGCGCGGCGCAAATACCGGCAAGATGCTCGTGCGCATCTAGCCTCGGCCACCTGGCGATTGCTCCGGTCCGAAGCCCAATCTAGGATCGGAGCATGAACGGATATGGTGGCGGCTGGGGCACTGGGCTGGGAATCGTGCTCGCGCTCGTCCCGCTGCTAACAGTACTCATCGCGGGCGCAGGCGTAGTCCTGGCCATGCGAACGCTGCGGCTGCGCTCGAAAGTGGATACCGCCGGTCAATGGTGGCTTCGCGTCCAATACGCCATTGACCGGTGCTTGTCCCAGGACATCGCCGAGCAGAACGTCGGCACGTCGATGCTCGAGCATCTGCAGGGCGCAGGCCAGCCGCCCGAAGGCCTGGACGACGCGCAGCGCAGATCCTGGATGCGCGAGCACAAGGATAGCTGGACGGTGCAGCCCGAGGACTTGGCCCTGATCCGTGATGCGGTAAAGCAGCTGGCACTGGATAAATTCCGTGCGCGAGACTCCACAGGAATTCGGAAGGACGCCGATTCGCATGCCGAATTCGACTCGCTGCGTCGCCAAGCGCAGTTGGTCTCGAAGATCGATGCGAAACTGGGCACCCGAACGGACCCGGACATCCTGAGGATTCTTGCCGACGGCTAGCTACCGCAGCATCCTCGCGTCGGTGATTTCCGGGGCGGACGGGTCATCCTCGGTGGTGCCGTCGAAGGCGAAGCCGTTGCGTTCATAGAACCTGATGGCCCGCGGATTCTGGGCAGCCACCCAGAGCACCGCCGGTTCATCGCCCAGCACTGCATCCAGCAGCGCCTGCCCTGTGCCATCCCCATGGAAGGCCTGCAGCACATACAGGTTGTACAGCTGCCGAGCCACGTCTTCGCGCAGACCTTCGGTATTTCCCGTGGGCGGAGCCGAAAGTGCGAAGCCGACAAGCTTCCCGTCCTCGTTCTCAGCGACGCAGATCCGGAACAGCGGTTTCGGATCATCCAGCACCCTGGTCCACATGGCCAGGCGCTGCTCATCGTGCGCGGAGCCGAAGAACCCTTCGGGCAGCAGATGCGTGTAGGTTTCCTTCCAGCACTCGACATGCAGCCGGGCCAGCTCCTGCGCGTCGGCCGGCAGAGGTTTCCTGAGTTTCTGCGCCACGCCTATCCCTTGACGTAGGCGGCGAGGTGTTCGCCGGTCAGCGTGCCCGAGGCGGCAAGATCCGCAGGGGTCCCTTCGAAGACGATGCTTCCGCCTTGGTGGCCTGCCCCGGGGCCCAGGTCAATGACCCAGTCGCTGTGCGCGACGACTGCCAGGTGATGCTCGATGACAATGACGGTATTGCCTTCGTCGACCATCTCGTCGAGAAGCCGCAATAGGTTCTGCACGTCGGCAATATGCAACCCGGTGGTTGGCTCATCCAGGATGTAGGTGCCGGCGCCCTGGCCCAGGTTGATGGCCAGCTTGATGCGCTGCCGTTCGCCGCCGGAGAGCGTATTCAGCCGCTGGCCCAGTTTCAGGTAGCCCAGGCCCACCTGGTTCAGCCGTTCCAGCATGGCCTTGGCCTTGGGCACCTTCAGCTGCTCCAAGGCTTCTTCCATGGTCAAGTCCAGGACGTCGGCGATGTTCAAGCCGTCCAAGGTGTATTCCAGCACTTCAGCTGTATACCGCTTGCCGCGGCACTGTTCGCACGGCAGGGCGACTCCGGCCATGGACGCCAAATCCGTGTAGGTGAACCCGACGCCGCTGCAAGCAGGGCAGGCGCCGGTCGAATTGGAGCTGAACAGGGCAGGCTTCACACCGTTGGCCTTCGCGAAGGCTGCACGGATCGGATCCATGATCCCGGTATAGGTGGCCGGGTTCGAACGCCGCGATCCGCGGATCGCAGTTTGGTCCACCACGGCAACATCCTCGCGCTTGGCGATCGTCGAGTGGATCAGCGTGGACTTGCCCGAACCCGCAACGCCGGTGATCGCGCACATCACGCCGGTGGGAATATCCACGGAAAGATTCTTCAGGTTGTGCAGGGAGGCGCCACGCACTTCCATCGCACCAGTGGCCTTGCGCGGGGTGGTATTGAGGGCGGCACGCGTCGTGAAATGCTTCCCGGTGAGCGTATCGCTGGCGAGCAGGCCATTGACGGCCCCGCTGTAGCAAATGGTGCCGCCATGGGTGCCGGCACCGGGGCCCAGATCGATGACGTGGTCGGCGATGCCGATGACCTCTGGCTTGTGCTCCACTACCAGCACGGTATTGCCCTTGTCGCGCAGGCCGGCCAGCAACCCGTTCATCCGCTGGATGTCATGGGGATGCAACCCCACGGTGGGCTCGTCGAAGACGTAGGTGACATCGCTGAGCGCTGATCCAAGATGCCGGATCATCTTCACGCGCTGGGCTTCGCCGCCGGAGAGGGTGCCAGCCGGGCGGTCCAGCGAAAGGTACCCCAGTCCCAGATCCACCATGGATTCGAGCACGGCCTTCAAATTGGTGATCAGCGGTGCCGCATCCGCGATCTGGATCTGATCCAGCGCGTCGAGCAGCTCGGACACCTGCATTGCGGTCATGTCTGCGATCCCCAGGGAATTGATCTTCGACTCGCGGGCCGCCGGCCCGAGCCGGGAACCGTCGCAGGCGGAGCATGGGGCGGTCGTGGAGATCCGATCGATCCACTCGCGGATATGGGCTTGCTTGATTTCCCTGCCCGAATGGATGTAATTGCTCTTGATGCGCGTGATCAACCCGGAGTAGCTCATGTTTGCGCCGTTGAGCTTGACCTTGCCCGCTTCCTCATAGAGCATGCGGTCCAGCATGGCCTTGGGCATGTCCCTGAGCTTCACGTCCAGGTCTGGCTGCGTGCCGGCGGTCAGCGTCTGCCACAGCCAGGCGCCCGGGGCGAAGTTGGGCGCCTTGATGGCTCCCTCGTTCAGCGTCTTGTCCCAATCCAGCAGTTCATCAAGGTCGATGCTCGCCTCGGTGCCGAAACCCTCGCATACCGGGCACGCGCCCTGGCCAAGATTAAACGAGTACGCGCCCGCGCCGCCGGCGCTCGGGGTGGAGTACCGCGAATACAGCACGCGCAATAGCGAATAGGCATCGGTAGCCGTGCCCACGGTAGAACGCGAATTCGCGCCCATGCGTTCCTGGTCGACCACGATGGCCGTGGACAGATCCTCCAGCACCTCTACATCAGGCCGGGGCATCGATGGCATGAAGCTCTGGATGAAGGTCGTGTACGTTTCGTTGATCAGCCGCTGGGACTCGGCGGCAATCGTGCCGAACACCAGCGAGGACTTGCCTGATCCTGATACGCCGGTAAAGGCGGTGATGCGGCGTTTGGGAATATCGACGTCGACGCCCCGCAGGTTGTTTTCCCGTGCTTGGCGTACTCGGATCGTGTCATGGCTATCGGCAGGGTGCTGGCTCATGACCCAAGCCTACTGACAAATGAGCACACCAGCACCTCGCCCGGGCTTGCCTGCTTGCAATTGCCGCCCCCTCCGGTGGAGGATCGAATTACCAGGGAATCGCCGATTCCTCGTCGAGAGCGGAGAATGCCATGCCGGATGCACCTCGGAAACTACTCAAGCTCAGCTCGGTCGCAGCACTGGCCGGCTGCCTCGCGCTCGCCGGGTGCGGCAGCACCTCCGGCGGCGCACCAAGCGAAGCGTCCACGGATCCTGGAGCCAGCCCGACGCAATCCGCCTCCGCAACCGCATCCCCGACCGAATCCTCGTCCGAGCCGACAGAGCCTGCAGCTTCAAGCACGTCGGCCGATGAGGAATCGGAGCAAACGGAAACGATCGGGGGACAGGAGCTGGGCAAGCTGCCGTCAAACGCCACCGAGTATGCCGACGCGCTGGTCGTTGCCTGGGGCAACGGGAATGAAGCTCAAATGAAGCAGTTGGCCACCGCCCAAGTGGTCGCGTCCTTGACCGAGCATTCGGCGGCAGGTGGACCAAATTGGTCGCAAACCAGCAACGACGCCGGAGCAGGGTCGGTGTTCGTGAGCTATGAAAATGCCGAAGACGGGACCGTGCTGAACCTGCGGGTGCAAAACCAGGTTGTCGGGCAGGGCCATGAACAAGGCGTGGTTGAAGCAAGCTTCGAGTAGTCCACGACGTCACACCAGCACCATGCCGCTTAATTGTGGCCAGACGCCCTCAGCCGCTGAATCGCTGAATATTCATCTGGGGAACGGTCGATACCCCAGCAATCGAATTCAATGGGAGTCCTTGCGATTTCAGGCGGGAATTATTCGGCAGAAGCGCGAATTTCCGTAACACTTAAGCCAATCACAGGATTTCGGTGTAATGGAAATTACGTCTATCATGATTGAGGCGTGCGCCACGACACACCTGTGGCCGTCGCGCAGGGCGCTCCGATCCCTAACCGTTTATAAGGACTTTCATGAAGCTGCTGAAATCTATCCCACTGCTTGGCTGGGTGCTCGTTGCCATCGTGCTGGGCATCCTGCTTGGCCCGGTCATGCCGGTCTGGTTGGGAAGCGTATTCCTGACCTACAACTCGATCTTCTCCGGATTCCTTGGCTTCATCGTGCCTTTGATCATCTTCGGCTTGGTCGCGCCGGCAATCGCTGAGCTTGGCAAGGGCGCCGGCAAGTGGTTGGGCATCACCGCAGTCATTGCGTACGCCTCGACCTTGGCCGCAGGCCTGCTTGCCTACTTCGTCAGCCGCTGGCTGTTCACCAAGTCGCTGTCCGGTGGCGGCGTCGAAGAAGTTGGTGCAGGCGAAGGATCCGGTTTCGAGCCGTACTTCTCCCTGGTCGGCGAGGCGGGAGATTCCGCAACTGAAATCGTGCTGACTCCGCTGATGGGCGTCATGACCGCACTGGTGCTGGCATTCATGCTGGGCCTGGGGCTGACTGCCTTCCGCTCCACCGTGATCTTCCGTGGTGCGGTGGAATTCCGCAGCATCATCGAAATGGTCATCCGCCGCGTGATCGTTCCGGCGCTGCCGCTGTTCATCTTCGGCATCTTCCTGGACCTGTCCGCTGCCGGTGACGCCGTTATCGTGGTGCAGAAGTTCCTCTTCGTTGCAGTGATTTCCTTCGTGCTCACCCTGGTGGTCCTGCTGGTGCAGTACACGATCGCTGGCGCGATGAACAAGCGCAACCCGCTGGCCGCCCTGTGGGGCATGCGCAATGCGTACTTCACCGCATTGGGCACCTCGTCGTCGGCCGCAACCATTCCGGTGACGCTGGAATCGGCCAAGAAGAATGGCGTGGCCGACGCCGTGGCCGGCTTCGTGATCCCGCTGTGCGCCACGATCCATTTGTCCGGCTCGATGGTCAAGATCACCTGCTTCTCCATCGCCGTGCTCTTGCTGACCGGCGGCGACGTGTCCTTCGGCGCCTACCTCCCGTTCATCCTGATGCTGGGCGTCATGATGATCGCCGCCCCAGGCGTGCCTGGCGGCGCTATTGCGGCCGCTGCTGGCCTGCTCTCCCAGATGCTCGGCTTCGGCGAGGTCGAGGTCGGCCTGATGTTCGCGGCCTACATTGCACTGGATAGCTTCGGCACCGCAACCAACGTGACCGGTGACGGCGCGCTGGCCATGATCATGCACAAGCTGACCCGAGGCAAGCTCGGCACCCAGCCGCAGGATCCCGAGGACGAAATCGTCGAACTCGCAGATGGCACCGAATCGGGGGAGCACAAGCTGGCCTAACCCGCTTGCCACGCAAGCATAAGCATCGATGCCCGGTACCAGACTCGCAGGTACCGGGCATCGATGCTTTGTTCTGCCGGCAAGCGAGCCGGACCACGAAGAAACCCGCCCAGCGGCAGAACCTGAACGGTTCGGACGCTGGGCGGGTTTATCGCTGCAGTGGAAGCAGAAGTCCTAGATCCACATGGCCGGGTCGATGTACTCGGCCGGGTCCACCGCCGGCTTGTGCTCTTCAGGCCGGCGCGGACGGTTCTGCGCAGGGATTCCGGTGACGATCGATCCTGCCGGGGCATCCTTGACGACAACGGCGTTCGCGCCGATCGCCGAGTCGGCGCCGATCACGATCGGGCCCAGGACCTTGGCTCCGGCGCCGATGACCACGCGGTCCCCGATGGTCGGGTGGCGCTTGACCTTGGCCAGCGACCGGCCGCCGAGGGTCACCCCGTGGTACAGCATCACGTCGTCGCCGATTTCGGCGGTCTCTCCGATGACGATGCCCATGCCGTGGTCGATGAAGAAGCGGCGGCCGATGATCGCGCCGGGATGGATCTCGATGCCGGTCAGTGCGCGGTTTGCCTGGGATAGCAAACGCGCTGGCCATTTCAGTGCCGGGTTCTGCCACATCTTGTGGGCCAGCCGGTGCATCCAGATGGCGTGCAGCCCGGAATACACGAAGAAGTTTTCGGGATCGCTTCGCGCTGCCGGATCGTGCTGGCGTGCGTTAGCCAAATCCTCACGCAGGCGGGAGATAAAACTCATGAATAATACCTTAATGGTTGCGGTTCGCTGCGGGACAATCCGCAGATGTCACACAGCAAATCGGCGCGAGCTGCACCGATAAAGGTCTCTCAATAGACCCAACGGTGGCTCACGCCGATTTATTCTGCTTCTGCAAATCTACTTAGCCGCGGATGTCATCGAAGAGCAGCGTGGAGATGTAGCGCTCACCGAAGTCGGGGATGATCGCAACGATCTGCTTGCCTGCATTTTCCTCGCGTGCGGCGACCTGCACGGCGCCCCATACGGCTGCACCAGCGGAGATGCCGCCGAGGATGCCTTCCTTGACGCCCAGCGCGCGAGCGGTCGACACCGAATCCTCGATGCTGGCATCCAGGACTTCGTCGTACAGTTCGGTATCGAGCACCTCTGGGATGAAGTTCGCGCCCAAGCCCTGGATCTTGTGCGGGCCCGGCTTTCCGCCATTGAGGATTGGGGAATCCTTCGGCTCCACTGCCACGATCTTCAGGTTCGGATTCTTTTCCTTCAGGTAGCGGCCTGCGCCGGTGATCGTTCCACCGGTACCGATGCCGGCAACCAGGATATCGACCTTGCCTTCGGTATCGGCCCAGATTTCCGGACCGGTAGTGTCTGCGTGCACCTGCGGGTTCGCGGTGTTGGCGAACTGCTGCGCCCAGATGGCGTTATCGGAGGTCGCAACGATCTCCTTGGCCTTCTCCACGGCGCCGCGCATGCCATCGGCGCCCGGAGTCAGCACGATCTCGGCACCGAAAGCGCGCAGCATGACGCGGCGCTCGGTGGACATGGTCTCAGGCATGGTCAACACGACCTTGTAGCCGCGAGCCGCGCCAACCATGGCCAGCGCGATGCCGGTGTTGCCGGACGTGCCCTCGACAATGGTGCCACCTGGCTTCAACGCGCCCGATGCCTCGGCTGCATCAACGATGGCCACGCCGATGCGGTCCTTGACGGAGTTGGCCGGGTTGTAGAATTCCAGCTTCACGGCAATGTTGCCTGGCAGGCCCTCGCCGACGCGATTCAGGTTTACCAGCGGAGTGTTGCCGACGACTTCGGTGACGTTGTTGTAGATCTTGCCCATCTTGTATGCAATCCTTACGTGTACTTTATGCAGCCGCAGATAGTTGCGGCGAAATAACTGCTGGAATCTGGCGTAACCGCCGGACACCCATCGGGTTCACAACTAACCCTAATAGGCCTAAAGCGCGGCTAGGCTTCGTTTAGCCATTGAGCGTAATATTTCCTGACTTTTGCGAGCTTTGGATCGATAATCACCCGGCAATATCCGACTTCTTGGTTTTCGGAGTAATAATCCTGGTGAATTTGCTCGGCAGGATAGAAATCTTTCGACTCTTCCAGCGTGGTGACGATCGGATTGGGGTATACACGCGAGAACTTGTCGATGGCGGCCTCGAAAAGTTCGCGCTGTGCATCGTCGAGCGGGAACATCGCCGAGCGGTACTGGGTTCCAACATCGTAGCCCTGGCGGTTCAGCGTGGTCGGGTCGTGCACGGTGAAGAACATGTCCAGGATGACGTCGGCCGGAACCACTTGCGGATCGAAGATCACCGCGACTCCTTCGGCATGCCCGGTGGTGCCGCTGCAGACTTCGCGGTAGTTCGGATCCTTGGTGTGGCCGCCGATATATCCGGAAATTACCGCGTAGACGCCACGCGTTCGCTGGTACACGGCATCCAAGCACCAGAAGCAACCGCCAGCTAGCACGAAGGTGCTCAACTTGGTGTCCTGGACATCCAGGGTCGGGGTGAATTGATGAGGTGACTGAAGGCTGAGAATACTCACACAGTTCATAACGTTGCGGCGTTGCATTCTGTTCCATCCTCATTGGCACGGCGTAGTCTGGTTGGTATGCAGAGCAAGGCAAATAACTCGCAAGACCTGGGGAAGAGCAACGTTTCCCCGGAGGCCTCGACGCTCAAGCCCGTTACCGAAGAAGAGCCAGAGCAGCCGGTGGAAGACACCTCGGCTGCGCAGACGACCCTGGGTAACGTCCTTGAAGCCGCCGAGGAGCTTTGGCCAAAGTCATTGGCCGAGGATTGGGATGCCGTTGGCCTGGTTACCGGACGAACCAGCCAGAAGATTTCCAAGATCGTGATGGCTGTTGATCCAACGCTGGAGGTGATCGAGGATGCAATCGAGCGTGGGGCCGATCTGCTGATCACTCACCACCCGCTGCTGTTGCGCGGAGTCACCCAGGTTGCCGGCACGACGTTCAAGGGCGAGGCCATTCACCGCCTGATTGAATCCGGTACCGCATTGCTGACCGCGCACACCAATGCCGACAGTGCCATCGGGGGCGTCAACGACGCGCTGGCCGATGCCTTCGGGCTCAAGGACTGCGTGCCTTTGGTGGAGTCCAAGGACGGGCTGCCGGAGGAAGGCCTGGGCCGGGTGGGCT
The DNA here is from genome assembly GCF_008370855.1 of Glutamicibacter sp. ZJUTW. Classification (NCBI taxonomy): domain Bacteria; kingdom Bacillati; phylum Actinomycetota; class Actinomycetes; order Micrococcales; family Micrococcaceae; genus Glutamicibacter; species Glutamicibacter sp. ZJUTW. The sequence goes on from NZ_CP043624.1 coordinate 1,672,543, forward strand.
TCTTGGAGAAGCCGATGAAGCTCGAAGATTTCGCGGAACGCGTCTACTCCGTACTGCCGGCCGTCGCCGGCGGAGTGCGTGTCGCCGGAGACCGCAGCGGAATCATCCGGAAGGTTGCCCTGTGCGGTGGTGCCGGGGATTCTCTCTTTGACGAGGTGCGCTCGCACCAGGCCGATGTGTACGTAACCGCCGACCTGCGCCATCACCCGGCAAGCGAAGCGCGCGAAGCTGCCAATGGCGGCTTCCCTTACCTGATCGACGTTTCCCACTTCGCTTCGGAATGGGTCTGGCTCTCGGCCGGTGCCCGCGCCTTGGGCAATGTGCTGAACGATCTGGGACATGCGGTGGAAATCGAGGTATCCCAGGTGAATTCCGATCCTTGGGACTTTGTCCTGACTCCATAGCCGGAGTTTGGCATGCTGCACCACGTAGAGATCTGGGTGGAGGATTTGGCAGCCAGCACAGCATCGCTGGGCTGGCTGCTGACCCGTCTGGGCTACACGGCCAATTCGCAATGGGCCAACGGCATCAGCTATTCCTGCGGCGATTTCTATATCGTCCTGGAATCAGGTCCGGATGCGAAGAAGCAACGGCATGACCGGCTGGCTCCAGGGCTGAACCATTTGGCCTTCCAAGCCGGCACCAGGCAGGCCGTCGACACGTTGGCCGCCGAAGCGCTGGAGCGCGGTTTCAGCCTCATGTTCGCGCATCTGCACCCATACGCCGGGGGAGCGCAGCACTATGCGGCCTATTTGGAGGATGCTTCCGGATTCGAAGTCGAACTGGTTGCAATGCAGCGATGATGCCATGCAGGCCTAGCGGAATTGCTCGGCTGGCACGGCATCATTCTCCTTCGCAACGCTCTCAGGCGGCGGGCTTCACGGTGGTGAACTGGTGGTCTTCTGGTAGCAGGATGTTCAGGGCCAGGCCTTTCTTGTCTTCCACCAGCGACGCTTCCCACTTGGTTTGGACCAGGTCGAGCAATTCTCCAGGATTCCTTGGTTCGACCGGCTGCTCGACCAGGAAGCGGGCGACCTCGCCGCGGGTGTGCTTGGCGAAGTGCGAGACCACCTTCGGCGTTCCGTTGCGCAACTGGAAGACGTTGACCGCAACGGTGTTGCCACTGGCTGGCTTGTAGGCGGCTGCGTAGGTGCTCGACCGGGCGTCAACGATCAGCTGGCTGCCGGCCGCCTCATCGAGCACCGGGGCCAGCCGCTTCTTCCACCAGGTGGCCAGCTTGCCCAGCGGCTCGAGCTTGACCGACATGGACAAGCGGTAGGGCGGAATGCGATCGCCAAATCGCACGGCCCCCCACAGCGCGGAGATCACGATGACGGATTCGTCGGCGCGCCGCCGCGCGGCTTCATCCAGGCTCGCGTAGTCCAGGGCTTCGAAGAGCACCCCCGAGTAGATGTCGTGAGCCTGGGCGGCCGGCTCGGTGTGCAGGTTGATATTCCGAGCTACCTCATTGGCCAGCGAAGCTCCGACCCCCAGCAGGTCCATGGCATCTTCCCTTGCCGAGACTTCTGCAAGGGCGTCTAGCACCAGGCGGCGTTCGGCAGAGAGCTCCGGAAAAGAGAGATCTTCGATTTCGAAGGGAGCTCCTTCGGCGTGGGCGGTCTTGCCTTCGGAAGGCGGCAAAAAAATAAGCACGCTCTCCAGCTTATCGGAGTCCACCTGCTGCTCTGCGCCGGCCATGTCCCCGCCGTGGCGACTCCGGCTGTGAGCGATCCAGTGCTCGAAAGTGGTCCGAAGGCTGTCCTGAACCGATTAGACTGGTAGTGAATGGGATGGCCAGACGGTCGCGTGGCAAGCAATTGTCCCGAGGAACGTCCGGGCTCCACAGAACAGGGTGGTGGGTAACGCCCACTCGGGGTAACCCGCAGGCTAGTGCCACAGAAAATAGACCGCCAGGTTTTCCTGGTAAGGGTGAAACGGTGGTGTAAGAGACCACCAGCACCCCAAGTGATTGGGGTGGCTAGGTAAACCCCACTCGGAGCAAGGTCAGACAGACTGCGTTATGAGGGCTGTTCGCCCCATGCAGTCGGGTGGACCGCTAGAGGCTGCCGGCAACGGCAGTCGTAGATAGATGACCGTCCCGCTTCGGCGCGACAAAACCCGGCGTATCGGCCATCCCATTCATTAATCCCATGGCTGCATCCAGCCCTTCATTCCTGATCGCATCGCCCGGCCCTTGCCCGCTCGTGAGATGATTCACAGTTCCCGATCCGCGCTTTTTCAGCGCACGGTCTAGAATGGATCATGTACTTACGAGGATGATCCTGTTACCTCGTGCCACCGCAAAAGCAATGGTGCTTCCCACGGTGCCAACCGACTTCATGGATCTGCGAGTCGGCTGAATTGGAAGGATTTTCTGTGACCCAGCAGTCTGTCGTTGCCCAGCAAGAATGGAGCGGGCGCGAAGAGCTCGCCGAGGCCATGATTCCACTGATCGGACGTCTGTACCGCAAGAACAATGTGGTGACCTCCGTCTACGGCCGCAAGCTGATCAACCAGTCCGCCATCGACATCATCAAGGCCCACCGCGTCGTGCGCCGCATCGATGGCGAAGAGCTCGACCTGAACGACACCAAGGCGATCCTCGATGCCATCGAGTCCCTGAATGTCGGCTCGGTCTCCGTTGATCTCGGCCGTATGAACAAGAAGTTCAAGGAGTCCGGTTCCGCTGATCTGAACGCCTTCCTGGCTGATGAATTGGGCGAGAAGGTTGGCCAGGCTGGCGCAACCGACGCAGAACCGCAGGATGTCGTGCTGTACGGCTTCGGCCGCATCGGCCGCCTTCTGGCCCGCATCCTCATCGAGCGCGGCGGCTACGGCCTGCGCCTGCGTGCCATCGTAGTCCGCAAGGGCGCGGAGAACGACTTGGTCAAGCGCGCCTCGCTGCTGCGCCGCGACTCGGTGCACGGCCGCTTCGACGGCTCGATCACCGTTGACGAGGAAAACAGCACCATCCTCGCCAACGGCACCCTGATCAAGGTCATCTACTCGAATGACCCGACCACCATTGACTACACCGAGCACGGCATCGACAACGCCATCGTCGTTGACAACACCGGCCGCTGGCGCGATGAGGCCGGCCTGTCCCAGCACCTGCAGGCCAAGGGCGTTTCCCGTGTCCTGCTGACCGCACCGGGCAAGGGCGATCTGAAGAACATCGTCCACGGCATCAACGATTCGTGGATCACCGCAGAAGACAAGATTGTCACCGCTGCATCGTGCACCACCAACGCCATCACCCCTGTGCTGAAGGCGCTGAACGAGAAGTTCGGCGTTACCCACGGGCACGTCGAGACCGTTCACTCGTTCACCAACGACCAGAACCTGATCGACAACTTCCACAAGGGCGAGCGCCGCGGCCGCTCGGCAGCGCTGAACATGGTGATCACCGAAACCGGTGCCGCCAAGGCTGTTGCCAAGGCCCTGCCGGAGTTCGAAGGCAAGCTGACCGGCAACGCCATCCGCGTTCCTACCCCGGATGTCTCCATGGCGATCCTGAACCTCAACCTTGAGAACGAGACCACCAAGGAAGAGCTGAACGCCTACCTGCGCGAAACCTCGCTGACCTCGAACCTGCACAAGCAGATCGACTACATCGATTCGCCTGAGGTTGTTTCCACCGACTTCGTCGGCTCGCGCCGCGCTGGCATCGTTGACGGCCTGGCCACCATCGTGTCCGGCAAGAACGCTGTCGTCTACGTTTGGTACGACAACGAATTCGGCTACTCCTGCCAGGTAGTCCGCGTCATCGAAACCATGGCCGGCACCCACCCAGCCGCAGTTCCTGCAGTGAAGGCAGAAGCCGTCACCGCCTAGGACCTCAAGGGTTTCAGCTGAAGGGGCCATTCCAACGAACCAAGCGTTGGGATGGTCCCTTCTTGCATGCCAGGATTGAGGCCGAACCCGTCCCGTGCGCGATTCGCGGTGCCGGCTGTTCTGTTCCGACGCCGAAACCAGCCGAATGTGCGCGTATCCCGTCGCTCGCCGTCTTGTCCCGTGCGCACAGAACCCGTTGCCAGAGGAAGTGCCCTGTGCAAGGCTCGGGGCATGATGCGATCAACTAATCCGGCCCCGCGCCACGGCCGGTGGCCCGCGGACATGTCGCTGTCCGTGGATGATCACGCGCAGCCTATCCGGATGCTGCTGTTCATCCGGCAGGCCTGGGGCCTGGCCGGAGATCTCGCCCTGCCTCAGCTCAGCCCGGTTCCCGAGACGGGCTCCTCGGCCCTGCCGGATGAAGCGGACCGGGACTTGTGGGAGCAACGGTGGATCCAGACCTGGTCGAACGCGTGGGCGGGAAAGGCGCAGGGTGCCCACCGCATCCCCGGGCTGGCGGCAACTACCGCGGCAACCGGTCCAGCCACCGGCAATGATTTCTGGACCCAGCAGTACGGCGACGAGGGGATCGACCTCATCGCGTTCGAGCAATGGGAACGAATGTTCGATCCGTGGTTGGGATTGAATCCAGAACCGGTGTTGCGCAGCAGGGAGGTCCGGCCGGTACTGGTCGCCGCCTGGGAGCGCAGGTTGACGGATCTCATCGTGGTGCCGTGGGCCGGGTACTGCATGCACCGGCTAGGCGATTCGCACCTGGCAACCTCCTTCGAAACCGCCGCCAACTGGTCCCTGCTCAGGCAGGCGCTCGCAGAGTGGAGTCGCGCGCCGCTGACGTGAGGCGTCGCCAGTTGCTGTGGCAGTCTTACGTCAACGACCATCTGCACATCAAGGCGAGGCATGGAATCCACGGATCCGGAGGCGCATCCGCTGCGCAGGACTGCTAGGCTCTACGCCATCGGGGATGGGATCGAGGTGGACCGATGGACAGGACCAGGGTGCTGGCAGCACGCATGGCCAGCCAGCTTCTGCTGGAACCGGCAGAATCCACGCTGCAAGCCTCAGAGCACATGCTCGCCTTCCAGTCCCAGGACTTCGCTGCAGGACGCTACGGGCTGGCCCAGCGCTCGACAGCCCAAGAATCGCGCCAGCAAGTCGACGAGCTGTTCGCCGAAGGTCAACTGGTCCGGTCATGGACCATGCGGGGCACGCTGCACATCTGCGTCGCCGAGGATCTCCGGTGGCTGGTGCGCGCTAGCCGTGAACGCACCCTGCGCTCAGCGGCCGCACGCCTGCGCGGACTGCAGATCGACGCACAGGTCATTGACCTGACCGCCGGCGTCATCAGCTCGCATTTGCAGGAGTCCGGACAGGCCAGCCGAACCGGGCTCTTCAACGTGCTGAACCGGCACGGAATCGAGACGGACAAGCAACGCGGCTTGCACCTGCTGCAGGTCCTTGCCCTGGACGGTTTGATCTGCCTGGGGCCCATACCGGATGCTGCTAAGCTCATCGCCCAGGACTTCGTGCTCGTCGATCAATGGATCGCACGGCACCGGGAACCAGCGGATCCGCTGGCGGAAATATTGCGCCGCTATCTCAGCTCCCATGGGCCAGCCACCATCCGCGACGCAGCCTGGTACGCGGGGCAGACGCTTTCTGCCATGAGAACTGCTGCCCAAGCCCTTGGTGACGTGCTGGTCAGCGCAGGCAACGATGAGCGAGGAGAAGACTATTGGGTCATTGCCGGAAGCCTGGCCCACCGCGAGCTTGAAACGCCGCAGTCCACCCGGTTGCCGCTGCGCCTGCTGGGTCCCTTTGACGAGTACTACCTGGGCTATGCGGATCGGGCGCTGGCAGCCGATGAGCAGATGGCCCAGCAGATCCTGCCGGGAAAGAATGGCATGTTCCTGCCCTTCTGGCTTGAACAAGGCAGGGCGGCAAGGCTCTGGAACGCAGAAGCAGCGCCGACCGATCGACTCGGTGCGGCGCTGCATCAGCGGTATCTGGACTTCAAGACCGCCCGGTAGGCGGCTGCCTGGCAACCGACACTGGCCTAGTGGCCGAAGGGATCCTCATCGGTACCCGGCAACCAGGTATTGCCCGGTACGCCCCAGCCAAGAGCCTTCTTGGCCTTCTTCCACTTCTTTTCCCAGCGCGGCTGCAGCTTGTCCACGTATAGCAGGCCATCCAGATGGTCGTACTCGTGCTGCATGATGCGGGCGAACCAGCCATGGGCCTCGAAGGCGAGCGGCTTGCCGAACTCATCGAAACCCTCCACCTTCGCGTAGTCGGCGCGCTGCAACGGGTAGTTCAAGCCCGGTACGGACAAGCAGCCCTCCGAATGGTCATCGGGATGGGCAGGAGCCTGCGAAACCTTCGAAAGGGTCAGCTTGGGGTTGATCACCACACCGCGCTCGGGAGCATCGTCCTGGTCCGCGAAGACGTAGGTGAATATGCGCAGGCCCAAACCGATCTGCGGAGCGGCCAAGCCGACACCGTGCGCCTCATCCATGGTGACGTGCATATCGGCAACGAGCTCGCGCAAGGCGTCGTCGAACTCGGTGACCTCCACCGCACGCTGGTGAAGTACGGGTTCTCCGTAAACAGTGATCTGCCGAATAGGCACGTGATCAGTTCCTTTCAAAAGTGCTTAGAGTGCTCGTCCAATAGTTTCACGCATGATCTCACTTGTGCCACCGAAAATGGTCAGCAAGCGCGAGGCGGTGAACGACTGGGCGATCGGGTACTCCATGATGTAGCCGTAGCCGCCATGGATCTGCAACGCCCGATCGGAAAGCTTCTTGGCGCTCTCACTAGCCCAAAGCTTGACCTCCGCGGCCTCTGCAGGATCCAGCTCGCCATCGTTGAACGCCAGCACAGCCCGATCCACGAAGCTCTGGGTGACATGCGCCTCAGTCTTCAGGTTGGCCAGCTCGAAACGGGTGTTCTGGTACTCGGTCAACGCCTGGCCGAAGGTCGAGCGGTTCCGCGCATGCTCCAGCGCCTGCTCGAACGATGCGGTGCAGATCGCCGACGCTGCCACGGCAATTGCCAGGCGGGCCTGGGGGAGGTGCGCCTTGACGTAGGGCAGGCCCTGGCCGGCTTCGCCAACCAGGTCGGCAGCCGTAACGCGGACATCGTCGAAGAACAGCTCAGCGGTATCAGAAGCGCGCAACCCGATCTTGTCGAAGGGGCTGCCATTGGTGTAACCCTCGGAACGCTCGACCATGAACAACGAGAAGGACTGCTCGGTGGCCCGTCCGCTTTCGCCATCGGTACGCGCCAGCACCAGCGCGGCATCGCCGAAGGCCGCATTGCCGATGAAAGTCTTCTGCCCGCTGATCAGCCAGTCATCTCCATCTCGGACCGCCTTGGTGCGTACGGCACGCAGGTCGGACCCCGCGCCAGGCTCGGTAAACGCGCAGGAGGTAATGGTGGAGCCATCGACCATGCGCGGCAGCCACTTGTCCTTGAGCTCGGCAGAACCGTAGGACAGCAGATAAGGCAGAACCAGATCGTCATGCAGGTGGAATGCCAATGCCACGGCCAGATGCCCGGCACGCACGAACTCCTCGTCAAGCACTACACGGAAGCGGTAGTCATCGATCCCCATGCCACCGAACTCCTCGGGCACGGCAAGACCCAGCAGGCCGTTTTCGCCGGCGGCCTGCCACACCTCACGAGGGATCTGGTGCTCCTTCTCCCACTGGGCGTATTTGCCGGAAATCTCCCGGGCATTGAACTCCATAGCCAGTTCACGGAACTGCTCGTGGTCCTCTTCAAAGAGCGCGCGTTTCACAGGGGAGTACCTTTCGGTGGGTAGAACGAAGGCATGTAGCTCACTGGCTTGCCGAAGTACATGATCCATTATGGTTGCTCAGGCCAATTCATGCCTATTCGCCAGGGCAAACAACGATTCAAGTCACCAAATAACGCAAAAAGTCTCGAAAAACACGGGGTTAGACCTCGAAACGCCGAGCATTCGAACATACTTTCGAATCAGTGTTTCAACCTGCCGAAATATGACTTAATGCCTCATTTGGGCGGCGTTGCGCTCGCCGGTAGGGCCGAGTTTCCTGTTCATCTAGGCGCTTCCGTATCGTGCTTGCAGCTGGCCTCGGTAATGGACTGGGCTTGCCGGTCTTGCCCGTGCCTGGACTCGTGACTTTGCGTGGCGCGCAGCCCGATGCGTCTGGGTGCCCCGTGTGGTTGACGCTCCATTTGGACGGTTGATAGGCGGATTGCAGGTCGCTCTGGGCGGGGAGCAGCGAGGCAGCGTGACGAGGAGCTCGTCTGTTCAGTGAAACCGTTTTGCCCGTCTTGGGCATGACCTTGTATCTCACGGGTTCATGCGATGGCTGTCGGCGGTATGAAGTCGAACACTGAGCCAGGAAATGTGCCGCCGTGGTCATGGAGCTCCACAGTGCTGGAAGCAAAAAAGATCTGGTTCAGAATTTCCATTCCAAACCAGATCTTTCGAACTGGGGTGAGTAACGGGGTTTGAACCCGCGACCTTCTGGACCACAACCAGACGCTCTACCGACTGAGCTATACCCACCATGTCTACTTCGATACTAGTCAGAAGCAATAGCGCTCAAGATTTCGTACCGGGCAACGAAAATTACTATACACGCATTCGAGCCAGAAATACCAATTCGCCCAGTGCTGCCAATGGGATTGTGACGCGATGCTCATGATTCGTGATTGGGAACCTGTCGTGCGCTGCTGATCTGGCATAACGGGTGATGTTCAGTGCCATGCTGTTGCCCTTGCCTGCGGCGCCTGGTGCCACAGTGGTATGGCAAGTGAGGCGGATAACCTGGCTCCATGAGGATGGACGAAAGCCGCTCTAGTTCGACCTAATGGCACGAATCGCTGATGGGGGAGTCGTGGACGTTGATGATCTTTTGGAAGTGCTGGATTCCGGCCAGCGAATTGCCGCCGGTTCTGAGCTGCATGCTCTCATGCATAGCGCGAGCCAGGACGCGTTGCGCATCTGCGCGGAATTGAATAGCGGCTACCGCAGTCCACATGAAGTGCACGAGCTCCTCCGGCAATTGACCGGCAGGCATGTTGACGATTCGGTGGTGTTGTTCCCGCCGTTCAACTCGGACTTTGGACGCAATATCAAACTGGGCAAGCGCGTCTTCATCAATGCCGGGTACAAGTTCCAGGACCAGGGCGGCATCAGCATCGGGGACGAGTGCTTGGTCGGCCATAACGTCGTCGTGGCTACGCTCAACCATGATCTCGATCCTGCCCGTCGAGCTGACATGCTTCCGGCCCCGGTGAGCATTGGGCGCAATGTCTGGGTTGGCGCGAATGCGACGATACTTTCCGGCGTGACGATCGGCGACAATGCTGTGGTTGCTGCTGCCTCGGTGGTAACCAAGGATGTTCCTGCTGGTGCAGTGGTGGTCGGATCGCCAGCCAGGGTGGTGCGCACGGTCTGATTCTGCGCGGCGGTGCAATCTGGCGTGCGGGGAAAGCAAAAGACTCGACTCGGAATTTCCATTCCGAATCGAGCCTTTACTGCTGGGGTGAGTAACGGGGTTTGAACCCGCGACCTTCTGGACCACAACCAGACGCTCTACCGACTGAGCTATACCCACCATATTCGCTTCGATACTAGTCAGAACGCTTTTGCGAATCGATTCCGTATCGGGCAACGAGAAATACTATACACGTATTTTCCGCTTGGACGCCAATCGGAAAGCCCCTGGGCCACTGTGCAGTGCATCACCCATGCCCCAGGGGCTCATCCCTGGCAGCTAGCCGGCGCTCTGGCTGATCCCCGTGGCGATCTTCCGGGCCTCGTCGGAGGTTGGGCCTGGAGCCGGAACCATGATGGCTTGGCGGTAGTAGCGAAGCTCATTGATCGAGTCCTGGATGTCGCCCAGCGCCCGGTGGTTGCCGGTCTTGGCCGGAGCGCCATAGTGGGCCTTCGGGAACCAGCGGCGGCTCAGTTCCTTCAGGGTCGACACATCGATAATGCGGTAGTGCAGGTGCTCGATGACCTCGGGCATATCGCGGGCCAAGAAGTTCTTGTCGGTTCCCACCGAGTTGCCGCCGAGCAGCGCCTTCTTCGGCTCCGGAACGTGCTTCTTGATGTAGTCGACCACCAGGCGCTGGGCTTCGGCCATCGAAATGCCGTTCTCCAGCTCGGGCAGCAGGCCGCTGGCCACATGCATATTGCGCACGAAGTCATCCATCTGCGCCAGAGCCGCCGGCTCGGGCTTGATGACAACCTGGATGCCCTCATCGACGATCTCCAGATCCGAGTCGGTAATGAGCACCGCTACTTCGATCAATGCGTCATTAACCAGATCCAATCCGGTCATCTCGCAATCGATCCATACAATTTTTTCTGAATTACTAGCCACGCAACCAATCTACACTTCAGCGAACGCTGTGGGGGAGCGCACCCTCTTAACGGCGCGGAAGAACAGTGTCCCAACCGGACCGAAGGCATGGTGAATGCTAAAATCGTCTGAGATTTCCGGCTGTTGACGTGCCACGCCCGCAAGGGCAAAGCGCAGGCGACGCTGGCCTAATTACTCTCGAACTCATGTCCGTTACAGCCCGAGGTGCCAACGTGTCAGCCAGCAACCCAGCCGCAGTGAGCTCCCCGCCCTACGCTGGAGTGAACAGGACCCTTCTCAGCGGCGTCATCGGTTCCTCCCTGATCCTCTTCGGATCCTTCGGCACCGGCTGGCTGGCCAGCGTCTCCCCGCTGAACCGCGACCCGTTCTTCATCATGCTGCGCACCGAACCGGCCGGCGTGATTGCGTGCGTGATCCTGCTGGCCCTGGGCTGCTGGCTGCTCTTCCGCTCGTGGTGGCGGCTGGGACAGAAGCTCAAGGGCTGGGGCGAAGGGTCGCTGAAGGTGGTCCGCCGCGCCGTCTGGCTGTGGAGCATCCCGATGCTCGTCACCCTGCCGATCATGAGCCGCGACGTGTTCGCCTACATCGGCCAGGGCCGTTTGGTCGACGCCGGGCAGGATCCCTACGTTGACGGCATTTCCTCGCTGAACAACTGGTTCCAGCTGGGAACCGACACGATGTGGGCCCAGGACGGCACCCCCTATGGCCCGCTGTACCTGAGCATCGAATGGCTTGTGGTCAACATTGTCGGCGGCTCCACCGACGTGGCCATCCTGGCTTTCCGCGCCATCGCGTTCATTGGCGTGCTGCTGTGCATGCACTTCGTTCCGAAGCTGGCCGAACTGCACGCGGTGTCCGGAGCCAAGGCCACCTGGATGACCGTGGCCAACCCGCTGTTCCTCGTCAACTTCGTGGCCAGCGCGCATAACGACTCGCTGATGACCGGCCTGGCCGTATGGGCCGTCTACCTGGCCTGCAAGCGCCACGGATTCTGGGCGGTGGTCGTGCTCGCCGCCTCGGTCGGCGTCAAGCCGATCACCCTGGTGCTGCTGCCGTTCATCGGCCTGCTCTGGGCGGGCCCGGACGCCAGATGGCCGCGCCGCATCCTGTACTGGTTCTACACCGGCATGCTGTTCCTCGCGCTGATGACCCTGGTGGGCTGGCTCAACGGCTACTGGTTCGGCTGGCTCTCGGTCATGCTCAACTACACCGGCGCCGGATTCTCGATCTACGCTCCGCTGGGCCTGGCGACCGTGGGCATCCAGAACATCTTCCATTCCTTCGGCCTGGATCCCGGCGGCGTGCTCGATGTGGTCAAGACCGCTGGACGCTTGATCGGCGTGGTGATCGCCTTCGTGCTGATGTTCCGCGGCAAGTATTCGCACCTGGTGCAGCGCATGGCCATTGCGTTCACCGCGATTGTCGTGCTCTCCCCGGTGATCCAGCCGTGGTACCTGCTGTGGCTGCTGCCGTTCTTCGCCGTCACCGGGCTGCGCGACGACTGGCAGATGCTGTGGCTGCACCTGACCACCATCTTCTTCCTCGCCTACCAGGCCGCTGACCAGATCTTCGTCTGGCAGTTCCTGCAGGAGTCGCTGGTTCCGCGCGTCCAGCTGATTTCCTGGGGCATCTCGATTGCCTGCGCCGTGTACCTGGTCTTCTTCGATCCGAAGACCAAGAACATCTGCGCCGATCTGCTCAGCTCGACGAACTGGCTCAAGAAACTCAAGAAGGCCTAGTGGCAGTGCAGGAGCGAAAGCTGGAACCGCAACGCGCAAGCCTGCGGTCATTGTCCTGGCAAGGGTTCATCGCCTCGGCGCTGATCACCGTTGCCTCCTGGGGAATCGGCTGGTTCCCGCGCAACCAGCTTTCCCCGCTGGCCCGCACCGGCTTCTTCATCGAGTTCCGCACCGATGCGCCGGGGGTCATCATCTGCATCGTGCTGATGGCCGTGGGCATCGTCTGGCTGACCCGGACCTGGATTCTCGCCCGGCCATGGGTGCAGAGCGCAGGCGAGATCTCCCGGAAAGAACTGAGCCGCCTGCTGGCCATGTGGTCCGCCCCGCTGATGCTCAGCTTCCCGATCCTCAGCCGCGATGTCTACTCCTATCTGGCGCAGGGCCGGATGCTGCACGCCGACAAGTCCCCGTACGCCGAAGGCATCTCCGCGCTGCCCGGCTGGTTCGACGGGGGATCCGACGGCCTCTGGGCGCAGTCGCCCTCGCCCTACGGGCCGTTCTTCCTGGTGCTCTCGCGCATCATCTACTTCGTCTCGAACGGCATCCCCGAAGTCGGCGTGGGCCTGCTGCGCATCATCGCCGTGCTCGGCGTCTGGGGCTGCTACCACTACACCGCGAAGCTGGCAGCGAAAATGGGGCAGAGCCCCAACTGGGCCAACTGGGCGATCGTGGGCAATCCGCTGTTCCTGCTGACCATGATCGGCGGAGTCCACAACGACGCGCTGATGATTGCCGGCGTCTTCAGCGCCTTCGCCTACGCCTATGACCGCCGCCCGATGGCGGCCACCATGGCCCTGGCCATCGCCGTATCGGTCAAGCCCATCGTGCTGCTGGTGCTGCCATTCATCGGACTGGTGCTGCTTGGCCGCACCCGCACGATGCGCGCACGCTGGAAGATCTGGGTCAAGGTCGCGGCCATGTCTCTGACCTGGCTGCTGCTGATCGGCGCCGTCACCAACCTCTGGTTCGGCTGGCTGCCTGCCATGTTCACCGCGGGAGACGCGGCGTTCCCGTATGCTCCGGTCGGACTGATTGGCTGGTCGGTGAGCAACCTCGCAGGCCTGTTCGGTGCCGATATTTCGCTGGTGAATACCATCGTGGTGGCCATCTTCCAGCTGCTGTCCCTGGTGATCGTCGCGCGCTTGGCGCTGGCCAAGGACGCCTCCAGTCCGGTGCGCCTGGCGGCCTGGGCGCTTTCCGCGGTGGTGCTGCTCGCTCCGATCATCCAGCCCTGGTACATCCTGTGGCTGATTGCGCTGTTCGCCATTTCGCACAGGGTTGCCTGGGGATCGGAAAAGCTGATGATCCACGCATCGAGCATCATCCTGGTGGCGGTCTTCGTCGACCAGCTTTCCATCGAGCAGTGGCATTCGGCCTGGCTGATGAAGTCGCTGGCCGGCGTGGTGGTCCTGGGCCTGTTCGCCGCGCTCTTCACCGCCGATGCCGCCACCAAGCGGGTGCTGCGCGGGCCGGAAGCATAGCCAAGCTCACAGTCCGCAGCTCAGCTTCCTCACGGATTATTCCGCTTAGATGGAAATATGCAAACGATGTTCTGGCCAGCGACTATCGCGATCCTCGGCGGCGCCTTCTTCCTGGCCTCCGCCGGCATCTTCCTGCTGGCCGTGCAATACCGCCGCCACGGACGGCTGTCCTGGCGCCGCACCATAACGACAGCCACCGCGGCGATCTACGGCTTCGGGCTGTTCAGCTACACCATGCTCCCGCTGCCCTCCTCGCGCGACGAATTCTGCCGGCCGGGCGTGGCCATCCCGCAGCTGGTTCCAGGACGGTTCCTCGACGACTTCAAGCTGGCCATCGTGGAGCGCGGGCTCAGCGGATTCGCAACCAGCTTCACGCTGTGGCAGGTGCTGTTCAACATCATCCTGTTCATGCCACTGGGGATCTTGGCCGTGCGCTGGCTGCGCGGCAACATCATCACCGGGGTGCTGCTGGGCTTCGCCGCCTCGCTGGCCATCGAGCTGACCCAATACACCGGGATCTGGGGGCTGTACACCTGCGCCTACCGCGTGGCGGATGTCGATGACCTGATCACCAACACCGCCGGCGCGCTGCTCGGCGCGGTCATCGCCTACCTGCCGATGTTCCGTTTCCTCTCGGGCCCCGTGGAAGCCGACGCCGCCCAGGCGCCGGCGCGGCCGGTCACCCGGGCACGCCGGGCACTGGCCAACGTCTTCGATGCGGGCTTCACCTCCGGTGCGCTGTTCGTCATCAGCGCCGCGCTGGAACTCCTTCAGCGACTGGGCGGCATGGAATTCGGCAAACAGTGGATGAACTTCTGGCTGCCGCTGATCGTGGTCTTCTTCGTCTTCTGGCTGCCGAGCCTGGCCCCGGGGCGGGCCACCCTCGGCCAGCGCTGCGCCTGGCTGATGGTCGCCAGCAAGCAGGGCGGGCCGTCCCCGGCAGGCAGGGCGTTGCTGCGAAGCCTGCTCGGGTTTGGCGGGATCAACTTCCTTTTCCAGATTTCCACCAGCATGGACGAGATCAGCGTCTACCCGCTGCTGAACATGCTTGCTGTGATCTATATCGCGATCAGCGCCTTCTACTTCATCTTCGACGCAGATCACCGGGGACTGGCCGGAAAAATCAGCGGAACCGGATTCATCGACCGCCGCGCACTTTGACCCATGGCACCCCGGCAATGCCGGGTGCAAGCTAAAATGGAACGCGGTGGCCTGCGCCTTTCGGCGCGGTCCAGCACAACTCGCGTTTGAAGACATACCGTTAATCTCAAAAGATAGGTCTGCTCAGCAGCATGGAAGATAACAAACCAGAGGTCCCGGCCGAACCGCACCGCGCCGTCCTAGGCACGGCCGTAGGCGCGACGGTCCTCATTGCCGTCGGTGCATTCGTGCTCTCATTCGCGGCGTTGACCGACCTGGCAGAACGCTCGGGCATCAGCCCGCGCCTGGCATGGATCTGGCCAATCATCATCGACGGCATGATCGTCGCTGCCACCGTAGCCATCGTGGCCCTGAACGGCTTCAACCGCAAGGCCATGATCTACCCGTGGTCGCTGCTGTTCTTCGGCGCGATTGTTTCCACCGCGGCGAACTCCACCCATGCAATCCTGACCGTGGACTCCATCGAGAACGGCGTGCCGCCGCTGGTGTCCGCGCTGGTCGCCGCCATGCCGCCAATCGTCCTGCTGGCCATCACCCACCTGACCGTGCACATGTACCAGAAGAAGTCCGAAGCCGCGAAGCTGCGTGCCGAACTGGAGTACGACGAGGAAAAGGAAAACGCCGAGAAGTACGGCGTGGCCTATGACGATGGCTACAACGCGGCCTTGGCCGACACCAAGACCGCCGAGGAAGAACGCCTGGCCGCCCTGGAACAGGAGCACCAGGACGCGCTGGCCCGGGCCCGCGCCGAAGGCATCGCCGCAGGCCGATCGGACTCGAAGGTCACCCCGATCAAGCAGAATGCGCAGCCAGCCAAGGAGACCAAGGCCGCCGCGCAGAAGAACGGCGAGGACAAGGCTCCATTGTTCGACGACATGGCCAAGCGCCTGTCCCGTCCATAGGACCCAGCCGCACCCGGTTGGCGCGTGAACACGAACTGAAGGACAGCATTTCAACAGAAGCTGAAGCATCCAGGAGGCATCAATGAGGGATCCGGCGCAGGGCCAGGGGCACGACGAGTTCTCCGAGCAGATTGCGGCCGCCGTTGAGCAGTACAAGTCGGTGACCGGCGAACTGAATACCGTCATGTCTGCCATGAAGGCGAAGATCCGCCGGCTCTTCGCCAATTCCGAGGTGCAGCCGCTGTTCATCACCGGCCGGGTGAAATCCCCGCAATCCTTTGCGGCCAAGGCATCGCGCCGCCTGCAGGAGAATTCCGAGACCGCCCCGGTGCTCGAATTCCCCAACCCGCTGCGCGAAATCCACGACATGGTCGGCATCCGCATCATCGTGATGCTGCCCCATGAGATCCAGCAGGTAGCCAGTCTGATCAAGTCGAACCGCGACTCCTTCGACTGCCGCAGCGACCGCGAGAAGGACATCGGCTCGGTGGAGTCCGGAACCTACGGCTACTCCTCGCGCCACCTGCTGCTCAAGACCCGCAGCGAGCCGGTCGTGCGCAAATTCCAGGAAGCCCTCGGCAAGCCGGTGGTGGCCAGTGGCAACTTCGTCTTCGAGGTGCAGATCCGCACTGTGCTGCAGCATGCCTGGTCCGAAATGGAACATGACATCCGCTTCAAGCATCCCGGCGAAGCCGCCTGGAATCCGCAGATCGACCGCCACTTCACCGCGACTGCGGCGATGCTGGAGACGGTCGAGGACTACTTCACCGACATCGACGAGCTGTACCACCGGCTCAACGGCTACCACGATCAGCAGGGCGCCGGATCGGAGCCGCTGACCGGGGAGAAGATCGGCGAAATCTGGCAGACGCTGCTGCCGCATGTTGACCGCAAGCGCGATGACGACTGGTCCTGGGCCGCGGAGCTGCTCGGCGCCCACGGCATCGGCCAAACCTGGCAGCTGGCGCAGCTGCTGGACGCGAATGTGGTCACCGACGTGCGTGCAGCGCTGGACCACCGCTATTCGCCGGGCCCGGACCGGCTGCTGGACGACGTGCTGCTCTGGCGCTTCGGCAAGGACCACATTGAGAAGACCAGCGGGGGAGACCTGCGCCGCGAAGCCTCGTTGCGCCGCCGCCTGATCCAGATGATGGACTACCGCTCGCAGCTGGGCGCCAGGAACTGACCGGGCATCGAATTCTTTAACCAGCTCAACCCCGGAACTGTTAGTTTGTGCACGTTCGGCCAGCCGCGGAGCCGTTGGCCGGTAGACTAGTCAAGTTGCCCAATTTCTGGGCCGCACAGCTTTATTACCCGCGTGAAAGGGCCACACCATATGATTTCCGTAGCCAACCTTGAGCTACGCGTCGGCGCCCGCCTGCTGATGGACGAAGTGAACTTCCGCATCGACAAGGGCGACAAGATCGGACTGGTGGGTCGTAACGGTGCCGGAAAGACCACGATGACCAAGGTCCTCGCTGGAGAGACCCAGCCAACCGCTGGCGAAGTCACGCACAAGGGATCCATCGGCTACCTGCCGCAGGATCCCAAGACCCCTGACATGGAGCAGCTGGCGCGAAACCGCATCCTCGGCGCCCGTGGCCTGGATGTGGTGGTCACCAAGCTGGCCCAGAACCGCGAGGACATGGCCAGCGAGGATCCTGCGGTCTCCGCCAAGGCCCTGCGCCAGTACGACCGCCTGGAAGCTGAATTCATCGCCGCCGGCGGCTACGCCGCCGAATCCGAGGCCGCGGCCATCTGCGCCAACCTGGATCTGCCCGACCGGATCCTGGACCAGCCGCTGCGCACCCTCTCTGGCGGCCAGCGCCGCCGCGTGGAATTGGCCCGCATCCTCTACTCGGATGCCGAGACGCTGCTGCTCGACGAGCCCACCAACCACCTGGACGTCGACTCGATCATGTGGCTGCGCGACTTCATCAAGAACTACCCCGGCGGCGTGCTGATGATCAGCCACGACACCGGGCTGATGGAAGCCACCGTGAACAAGGTGCTGAACCTCGACGCGAACCGCGGCGTGGTCGATGTCTACAACATGAACTGGAAGCGCTACAAGGTCCAGCGCGAAACCGATGAGCGCGCCCGCAAGCGCGAGCGCGCCAACATCGAGAAGAAGGCCTCGGTCCTCTTGACCCAGGCGAACAGGATGAAGGCCCGCGCCTCCGGCGCCTCGGCCGCGCAATCCATGCTCAAGCGCGTGGACCGCATGCTCGCGGGATTGCAGGAAGAGCGCGCCTCCGACAAGGTCGCGGCCCTCCGCTTCCCGGATCCTGCCCCCTGCGGCAAGACCCCGCTCATGGCCGAAGGCCTGTCCAAGGCCTATGGCTCGCTGGAAATCTTCAACGACGTCTCGCTGGCCATCGACCGCGGCTCGAAGGTGGTCATCCTGGGCCTGAACGGTGCCGGCAAGACCACCCTGCTGCGCATGCTTGCCGGCGTCTCCAAACCGGATACCGGGAAAATCGTTCCGGGCCACGGCCTGAAGATCGGCTACTTCGCCCAGGAGCATGACACCCTGGATCCAAATGCCAGCGTGCTGGAGAACATGCGCCGCAACGCGCCGGAGCACCTGAACGATGCCGATGTGCGTTCCATCCTCGGCTCCTTCCTGTTCGTCGGCGACGACGTCACCAAGCCGGCCGGTGTGCTCTCCGGCGGCGAGAAGACCCGTCTGGCCCTGGCCACCATCGTGGCCTCCAGCGCCAACGTGCTGCTGCTCGATGAGCCGACCAACAACCTGGACCCTGCCTCGCGCGCCGAGGTGCTCGGCGCGCTGTCCACCTTCCCGGGTGCCGTGGTCATGGTGTCCCACGATGAAGGCGCGGTCATGGCGCTGAAGCCCGAGCGCGTGGTCATCCTGCCCGATGGCGATGAGGACTTGTTCAGCGAGGACTACCTGGAATTGGTCTCGCTGACCTAGATCCTTACCAACACCAAAGAACTCTCGTAGGCTTGGCAGATCACCACCGTGAAGGGGATGTGCCAAGCCATGAGTGTTTTAAGACGCAGATTGCCGGTGCTCGCAGGCGCCGCAACGCTGCTTGCCAGTACGCTGGCCGGTTGCGCAGTCCAGGTGCCCGACGAAGTCAACGCCCAATGGGCGCTGATCAACCCGGCTGGAGTGAATGCGTCGAGCACCAGCCTGGAACTCGGCGTGATGGGCCTTGCCTGCGCTTCAGGCAAGACCGGGGACGTCACCGCCACACATGTGGAGTTTGCCGATGGCCAGATCGCTATCGGCATTGCAGTTGAACCGCTGGAAGGCGAGGGGCAGGACTGCCAGGGCAACGAGACGGTGCCGTACACGCTTGAGCTTGGCGAGCCGGTGGGGGACCGCGTCCTGATTGATGCCTCCTGCTACGACCGGGCGGAACAGCAGGCCCCCAACTGCAGCGACGGCGGGATCCGCTGGAGCCCGCCGGCCACGCCAAGCTAAACGCCATGGAACGCGAAACCGCGCGGCACCTGGACTATGCCCACGTGCCGCGCGGTCTGCGTTTGCTGCGCACTGCTACTTCGCGGTGCCCCCTGGCGTATTCTCCGCCTCATCGAGCATTGCATCCTCGATGGCCTCGTCGGTCAGCGTGCCGTCGCGGCGGAACTTCTTCTCCTGCTTCGCCCGGATCTTGCGCACCTTGTGCATCGGCTCTTCCAAACCCAATGCCTCGGCTTCGGCCCGCTCTGCGGCTTCCTCGGCGTTCAGCTTCTTCTGCTGCCGGGCCGCGTACCAGAATCCGACGAAGGCCAGCACGCCGAAGATGTACCACTGGATCTCGTAGGAGAGGTGAGGGCCTTCGTCCATGTCCGGTGGATCGAGCTGCTGAGGCGCCTCGGCCGGGGCCGGGTCCTCTCCATACATCAGGCCGTAGGCACCCTGTGCGATCTCATAATCCAGCTGCTTGGCATAGTCTTCGAGCTGGATGGAGGCCAACTGGCCTTCCGGGGCGCCGCGGTCCAAGCGGATTTCCGATGGCTTCAAGCGCACATCCACGGTTACCTTGCCCTCTGG
The DNA here is from genome assembly GCF_008370855.1 of Glutamicibacter sp. ZJUTW. Classification (NCBI taxonomy): domain Bacteria; kingdom Bacillati; phylum Actinomycetota; class Actinomycetes; order Micrococcales; family Micrococcaceae; genus Glutamicibacter; species Glutamicibacter sp. ZJUTW. The sequence goes on from NZ_CP043624.1 coordinate 1,692,091, forward strand.
CGGTGCCGGAACCGAATCCGGGTGGCCGCTTTCCTCGTTGCCGATCGGCAGGTAGCCGCGGTCGACGATGACAGTTTCGCCTTCGCTGGTCTTGAACGGCACCAGAACCTCGTAGCCGGGCCGGCCGGCTTTGATGCGGTTGCGCACGATCATGGTGTCCTCGGCGATGTATTCGCCGGTCAGCTCGGCGGTCATCCAGGTCTTGTCTTCGTCGAGGTTGTGGAAGTTCTCCAGAGCCTGCTTGCCGGTCACCGGCTCGGCGAAGTAGTTGCGATTGACCCGTTCGATGCCTTCCAGGACGGCATCGCGGCGGTCATTCTGCCAATTGCCCAAGGCAATGCACGCGGAGGCGAAGATGGCGACCAGTATCAGCCACCCGACCCAGCGGGTGCTCGCCAGAAAACGATACATCTACTTGCCTTCTCCTTCGTTGCCCTGCATTGGCAGCGTTTCCTTGTAGAGCAGCCGTTCCTTGAGGTAATTTTCGAGCCAGTCGCGATGCTCTTCGCAGGCCAGCCAGATTTTGCGCCGGTCCGGGGTATGGATTTTCGGATTGTTCCACAGCAGCTGGTAGTCGGCGCCTTGCCGGCAGCCCTTTCGCGAGCACTGGATTTCGGCGGCAGCGGGGAGGCCGCCTAGCGAACCTAGCAGATCCACTAGTCCTCCTTGGGGGAAGTTGTCGGGTGTTGCACTGGTTCCTCGTCATCGGCAAAGTTGCCGTCAATTACCTCTGGTTCCCGCTCCTGCCGCTGTGCGGTGTCCTTCGGCGCGTCGAGTTGATGGGCATCGGGCGCCCTGTAGAACTCGGCTGGCGGTTCACGCTTGGTCAGATCCGCACCTCCATTGGCGATCACCACAGCGATGTAGGGCAGGACCACCGCGCCAACCAGCAGGACCCAGCGAAGCCAGCCGTCGAAAAAGAAGGCGAGAACGAAGCAGACCAGGCGCACGGTCATTGAAATCGTGTATTTGCGCACACGGGTATCGCGCTCGGCGGTATGCGACTGGCGCGCTTCGGTAATGCGGTGAACTTCGGGTTGGCCGGAACCGTGGTTCATTGGCTGTGAGGACATGTAAAAGACTTCGCTTTGCAATACGGGATCTGCTCCCATTGTCTCACTTGTATCACCCAGAGGGTAATTTCTACGCGCTGTCGAAGCGGTAAAACTGGTGAGTAACTAATAGGATTGTTCACGGAGTAGCTACTTAACTAGGCAAAGTGCGCTTTCGACTGGCCCATGGAGGGTTTTCCATGCCAGGAACGCAAGCGCATGAACGGAGAAATACATTGACTACGGAACCAACCACTGGCCGCAGCGTCCTCGTGACCGGCGGCAACCGCGGAATCGGACTTGCTATTGCACGCGCATTCGAAGCCAACGGCGACAAGGTGGCCATCACCTACCGCAGCGGCGAGGTTCCCGCCGGACTGCTGGGTGTCAAGGCAGATGTCACCGACAGCGAGTCCATCGACGCAGCCTTCAAGGAAGTTGAAGCTGCGCACGGTCCAGTGGAAGTTCTTGTCGCCAATGCAGGAGTCACCAAGGACACCTTGCTGCTGCGCATGAGCGAAGACGACTTCACCTCGGTCATCGACACCAACCTCACCGGCGCCTTCCGCGTTATCAAGCGCGCATCCAAGGGCATGATCCGGCTCAAGCGCGGCCGCGTCGTGCTGATTTCCTCGGTCGTGGGCCTGTACGGTTCGCCAGGCCAGATCAACTACGCGGCATCGAAGTCCGGTCTGGTCGGCATCGCCCGCTCGCTGACCCGCGAACTGGGTTCGCGCGGAATCACCGCCAACGTCGTGGCTCCGGGTTTCATCAACACCGAGATGACCGCCGTCTTGCCAGAGGAAACCCAGAAGGGATACCTCGAAAGCATTCCGGCCAACCGCTTTGCTGAACCAGAGGAAGTTGCCAACGTCGTCCGCTGGATCGCCAGCGATGAAGCAGCGTACATCTCCGGTGCCGTGATCCCGGTTGACGGCGGCCTGGGCATGGGCCACTAGAAGTTTTAAGCAAGAGATCTAAAGGAGTATCACCATGAGTGAATTCAAGGGTGCCGTTGTTACCGGTTCCTCCCGCGGCATCGGTGCAGTCACCGCTCAGCTGCTGGCCGAGCAGGGCATTGGCGTCGTGGTCAACTACCGCGCCAAGGCCCCACGCGCCAACAAGATTGTCGCCGCCATTGAGGAAAAGGGCGGCAAGGCAGTGGCCGTCGGCGCAGACCTGACCTCGGCTGAGGGTCCGCAGGCTCTGGTCGACGCCGCCGTGGAGAATTTCGGTTCGCTGGACGTCGTCGTGCTGAACGCTTCGGGCGGCATGGAAACCTCCATGGGCGAGAACTACGCGCTGCGCCTGAACCGCGACGCGCAGGTCGCGATGCTCCAGGCTGCGCTGCCCAAGCTCAGCGAGGGCGGCCGCGTGGTTTTCGTGACCAGCCACCAGGCGCACTTCATCAACGAAGTCAGCACCATGGATGCCTACGACGCCGTAGCGAAGTCGAAGCGTGCCGGCGAAGATGCATTGCGTGAAATGATCCCGGAGCTCGCCGAGAAGAACATCACCTTCGTGGTGGTTTCCGGCGACATGATCGAAGGCACGATCACCGCAACCCTGCTCAACCGCATGGAGCCAGGTGCCATCGACGCCCGCCGCGAAGCTGCCGGCAAGCTGTACTCCGTTGAGGAGTTCGGTGCCGAGGTAGCCAAGATGGTCTTCGCCGACGTCGAGACCGGCCACACCGAGCTGGTTGGCGGCGCAGGCGACTTCCTGACGCAGTCGGGCAAGTAGGCCCCGCAGCAACCTGCAGCAGCTGGCGGCCGGAACCCTGTTTCAGGGTTCCGGCCGCCAGCTTTTTCGTGCCGTGGCCGCAACAGCCGGCATGAAAAATCGCCGGGCACCTTCCGTAAAGGAGGCGCCCGGCGATTAGGGCAGATCTAGTCCTTCGGCTTTTCGCCGCAGACGATCTTATGCCATGGGCTGTAGGTCCAGCTCTTGGTTTCGGCTGGCAGCTTCTTGGAGCCGTCGATGGTCTCCCGGTAACGGGTGATATCGATGCTGAAGCCCTTCTTGCCGCCGGATTCCGAGACGCACTTCTCGGCCGGGTTGTACTTGGTTTCCGGGTTGGTCAGGTTGTACTTCCCCGAGCTCTTCTGCGAGACATCCCAGTACTTGGTGGACCACAGGCGGGTATTGACCTTGTCGCCCGAAACCCATGCCTGGATCATCACGCCGTAGGGGGTGTTGTTCTCCCAGATCATGTCGATCTGGCCTTCCCACAGGGTAGCTTCGCGTCCTGCAGGGTAGCGTTCGAACCAGCGCGAATGCGGCTTGTGGGTGATGTCGTCGTAGCCGGCCAGGAAGCCGACGTTGTACATCTGGGTGGAGATCTGCGAGAGCCCGCCGCCAACGGCTTCGGTACTGAAGCCGCTTTCCACAACCCCGGAGCTGTAGTAGCCGTTGGCCACGGTGATCGGGCCCAGGGCTTCGAGCAGCGAGAAGCGTTCGCCCGGCTTGATGATGTCCCCGTTGACGCGAGCCGAACCGGCACGCAGGTTCTTGGTGCGCACGGTGTCTGAGGCAGGGTACGGGGTGGAGAAGGTGACGATCGGTTCCTTGATGCCAAGCCTCTTCGCATCTGCGGTGGTGAAGTCCGCTTCCTTCTCGGTCATCTCGACTTCGGCAGTACGATTCTTGGCGGCCGTCGCGGCCAAGACCTTGGCACCCAGGCCCTTGGTCTCCAGCGAGATGCCCTTGGAAGACTTGATGATCGAAGGCTTGCCGTCCTTCAAGACGATCTGCGCATCCTTGGCGGTGCTGGAAAGATCGGAGTTCTTCGTTGCCGCCTTGTAGAGCTTCTTGTCGTCCAAGGCGATCGCCGGAGCACCGTCCTTGGGCGCGTAGCTGGCTGCCGCGGCAATGGATGCGACCGAGATGGTTGCTTTCTTCTTGCCCGAGGCCAGGGTGACTTCGTCCTTCAGCAGCGTCTTGACGTCCTTGTCGTAGAAGGCCTGCAGGGTGTCGGCAGAAATCTGCGGCTTGATGACATCGGCTGGCAGGGCGATCGCAGGGCCGGCAATTTCCCAGTCGTCGCTGATCAAGTCGGCGGCTTCCTCGGTCTTCAGCGCGACGCCGTCAACGGGCTTGGTCAGCTTGGAGGTGCCATCGCCGAATTCGATGGTTCCTTCGGCAACCTCGGCGTTGGCCTTCTGGGCCAGTGCATCGAGCTGCGCGGCCAGCTTATCCTCGTCAACGTCTACTGCAGGGGTGACGTGGAACTCGCCGGTGAGGCGTTCGTAGAGCTTGACCGGGTTGATTTCGTAGGACGTCAGTTCATTGACGGTGTCTTCAACGTTCAGTTCCAGACCGGCCTTGGCAGGATCCAGTGTGTACTTTTCACCGTTGACAGTGACATCCACTGGCTTCTCAGCCAGGGGGAGAACCTCGCGTTCCAGCTCGGCGCGAGCCTGGTCCTTATTCATGGAACCGATATTCACACCCGCAATGGAGGCGTTGGCCGGGACCTGGGAGCTGACAAAGGCTGCTCCGCCGAAATATGCTGCGGCTACGGCTGCCACGCAAGAACCGGCAATGATCCAAGGCTTGGCCTTGCCCTTCTGCATTTTCTTGTCTTGCTGAGAGTGAGTAGGCGTAGATGAGGAACTGTCCGGGGAGGGGGTCTGCACTGGTCTAGTAGCTCTTTCGAAAGCGATGGGGGCTCGGCGCGCGGCCAAGGCTAATGCCTCAAGCCGTTGCACGCATCAATAGAAATACTAACTGCTGGAACAACCGATCCAGATATCAATAGCCCGTGAGCGCATAATCGTTATGCAGTTGTTGGATTCCACTAAGCCAAATCATCGAGAACCAGGTCGGCGATGGCATCCAAGCGCGAGAAGTCCAGACGCACGTCCGCTTCGTCGCGCAGGGCGGGCTTCGCGTTGAAAGCAACCCCCAACCCTGCGGCGGCAACCATGGCGAGGTCGTTGGCGCCATCTCCGGCGGCGATCGTTGCAGCCATCGGGATCTGGTGCTCCTGCGCCCAAGCGCGCAGCATTGTTTCCTTCATTTCACGGTCGACAATCTGGCCGTGAACGGTACCGTCAAGAATTCCTCCGGTGATCCCCAAGGTGTTGGCCAGCGCATGGTCCAGTCCGAGGTGGGCGGCCAGCGGATCCAGAATCTGCTGGAACCCGCCGGAAACTACGCCGACCTTGTGCCCGGCCGCATGGAACCGCTTGACTAGGGATTCGGCGCCGTCGGAGAAGATAATGCGCTGGCCTACCTCGGCGAGGACATCAACTGGCAGATCCTTCAATGTAGCTACGCGCTGGATCAACGATTGGGCGAAGTCCAATTCGCCGCGCATCGCGGCCTCGGTCACCGCAGCCACTTCTTCTTCCCGTCCAGCGTGGGCGGCGAGCAATTCGATGACTTCCTGCTTGATCAAGGTGGAATCGACATCCATCAGCAGCAGGAGCTGTGGTGCCTCGGTAAGCTCGGCAGGCACCACAGCTACGCACAAGTCCGCGTAATCCAGTGCCCCGTCGGCGACCAGGGCATCGACGAATTGCTTGGCAGCCTGCTGCAGCTGAGCGTGATCGGCCTGCTCGATGCGGAATTTGGCAACCAATCGCGCTTCCTTGGTTTTTATCCGGCTTTCGTCGGCATCCGGGATCAGTCCGGCTCCCGTTGCCCGCTGCAGGACAGCGGCGAAGTCGGTGCGGGAAAGGGATGGGCGGGATGCGAAAACCAATGATGAAGCCATGCAACCATTTTTCATTGCCCCGGTGATTACGACCAAACATGACGTGCTGGCCCCGGGTGCAGGCACCGGTCCGATGGGCGCGAACTGGCATTGCAACAGGAGGCGATGCAGGTCAATCCGGCGATTTTTGGGACTTGCACGGCATTTCCGATTAGTGAAACAGGGGTGGAAAGTCTAATCTTGAATACCATGAGCGAAGTGCTAACTTTCAAAGATGTCAGCGTTGTACGCGGGCGAAAAGAACTGCTCAAGGACGTGTCCTGGGAAGTCAAAGAAGGACAGCGGTGGATTGTGATCGGCCCCAATGGCGCCGGCAAGTCGACCTTGATGAACATCGCAGCTACTCGGTTGCATCCCACCCGCGGTACCGCGGATATTCTTGGTGAACGCTTGGGCAAGGTTTCGGTCTTCGATCTGCGTCCGCTGATCGGCCTGAGCTCGGCCCTGGTTGCCAACTCCATTCCAGCCAACGAGACCGCGCTGAATGTGGTGCTCACTGCCGCCTACGGCATGACCGGCCGCTGGCGCGAGAAGTACGAGAAGCTCGATGAGCGCCGTGCTTTCCACCTGCTGCACAACTGGGGCATGTCGACCTTCATGAACCAGCCTTTCGGCAAGCTTTCCGAAGGCGAACGCAAGCGCGTGCTGATCGCCCGTGCCTTGATGACCGATCCCGAGCTGCTGATTCTCGATGAGCCGGCAGCTGGCCTGGACCTTGCCGGTCGCGAAGACCTGGTTGGCAAGCTGGCTGAACTGGCAGCCGACGATGATGCTCCAGCACTGGTTCTGGTGACCCACCACCTTGAAGAGGTGCCAGCGGGATTCACCCACATCTTGATGATGCGTGACGGCGAAGTCGTCGCCGCCGGCGAGATCGACTCCACGCTCAACGAAGAAAACCTGGAAGCAACCTACGGCGTGCCGCTGAGCCTGCGCCGTGAAGGTGGACGCTTTTCGGCTTTCGCACGCAGCTAACAACAATAACTAAAGGGGAAAGCTCCACGTGATCGAATTTTGGCGTGAAGCCCTGATCTTCCTTGGAGGACTCTGGGCCGGAACTATCAACACCGTCGTCGGGTCGGGCACCTTGGTCACTTTCCCCATTCTCGTGGCGTTGGGCACGGCACCGGTGAATGCCGTGGTCTCCAACGCCATGGGTCTGGTTGCTGGAGGCTTCTCCGGCGCCTGGGGCTACCGGCGGGAAGCCGCCAGCGTCAAGAAGACGCTGCTCAAGCTCGTGCCAGTCTCCTTGGCCGGCGGGTTGATCGGTTCACTGCTGCTATTGAATTTGCCGGAGTCGGTCTTCGGCATCGTAGCGCCGGTGCTGCTGGTTTGCGCGCTGGTATTGGTGATCTTCCAGCCGCGCCTTTCCAAGTGGGCCAAGACTCGCCAGGCTGCGTCCGGCGGCACCGATCCGGACGATGCCGACCGTGCGCGGATTCCACTGGTGCTGTATATCCTCGTGTTCCTGATCGGTGTCTACGGAGGCTACTTCACCGCGGCGCAGGGCATCTTGCTGATGGCTGTCTTCGGCATCTTCCTGCAGGCCTCCCTGCAGCAGTCCAATGCCATCAAGGTGATACTTTCCTTGATCGTGAACCTTGTCGCCGCGATCATGTACCTGATCATCGCGCCCGAGCGCATCCACTGGCTCATCGTGCTGCTGATTGCTGTCGGCTCGCTGATCGGCGGTTTCATCGGTGCCAAGGTGGGACGCAAGCTCTCGCCGGGATGGCTGCGCGCCGTCATCGTCATTCTGGGGCTGATTGCCTTGGGCAACATGCTCTACAAGCTGGTGTAGCTTCGTGGCAGAAATTCTTAATCCTGCACGCATCTTGCAGGTGGCGGATCTGGAGGATCCCCGTCTCGATGAGTACCTCAGGCTCTCGGAGGCGCATCTGCGCATGCGCACCGATGTGGAAAATGGCCTCTACATCGCCGAGAGCACCAAAGTTGTCCAGCGTGCGATCAATGCAGGCCATGTGCCACGCAGCTTCCTGCTCGCTGAAAAGCATCTGGATCAGCTGGCCGAGGAATTCAACCGCTTCCCGGACGCGCCGATATTCATCGGGGACGACCGGCAGCTTCAGGACTTGGTCGGCTTCCATCTGCACCGCGGCGCCATGGCCGCGATGAATCGTCCCGAACCGCGGGATCTGGACGAAGTGCTTGAGGCCAGTTCCCGGATTGCCATCTTGGAAGACATCGCAGACCATACGAATCTCGGCGCAATTATCCGCTCGGCCTCAGGCCTCGGGGTAGACGCAGTGCTGCTCACCCCTAAATGCGTTGACCCTTGGTACCGGCGCAGCGCGCGTGTCTCGATGGGTACGGTCTTCGACCTTCCTTGGGTACGAATGCAGTCCTGGCCAGAAGATCTCCAGACGCTGAAGAACCATGGCTATGAGATGCTCGCCATGGAACTGACCGATGACGCGATCCCGTTGAACGAAGTGGAGATCAAGGCTGGGCAGAAGGTCGCGATGATATTGGGCAATGAAGGCAGGGGAGTCACCGATGAAGCTCTCGCCGCCGTTGACCGGACCGTCATCATCCCGATGCACCGTGATGTGGATTCACTGAATGTTGGTGCCGCAAGCGCAATTGCGTTCTGGCATTTGTGCTCCGCGCCACGCTGAGAACGTTTCTGCAGTCATCGATTTTGCGATAGGATGGACTGTCTGTGCTTTGAGGTTTCTACGTGGAGCCCTGAATGCGGGACACAATTTCCGAGTAAGTAGCTGCTGGCAAAATCCAGTGGCCATAAACAAAAAGGTGTATAGCTATGAAGGCTGATATCCATCCGCAGTACGGCCCAGTTGTCTTCAACGACCTGGCATCCGGCGAAAAGTTCCTGACCCGTTCGACCGCTAAGTCGGACAAGACCATCGAATGGGAAGATGGCAACACCTACCCAGTAATCGACGTCGAAATCTCGGCAGCTTCGCACCCGTTCTACACCGGCAAGCAGCGCATCATGGACACCGCTGGTCGTGTCGAGCGCTTCAACGCCCGCTTCAAGGGCTTCGGCGGCAAGAAGTAATACTTCGCCCCTAGCAAGCTTTCGCGGCGTGTTTCCAGTTTCTGGAAACACGCCGCCGCTGCTTTAACGGACTGGCCATCACCGGATGCCGGACCTGCAATGACTGAAAAAAGTTCTCACTGAAAAATCGGCGGGACTCCGTTGAACGCAACGTGCGACGCGCCAGGTGTCTTGATCGCCAGATGAAGACGTTACTGACTGAAAAATTCTGTCAGTGGCGAAGGCAGGGCGCTTCATGAGGCGAAGGCCGTAGAGGTCTACTGGCTGCGACAGCAAAAGTGTGCGCTGGCCTCTCGAAGAATCGATTTTGGCCGCATCGAGCTGGGCAACCGGCTCCATTGCGGTTGCCTGAAGGGTGTTCATGGGTGGTGTGGTGCTGCTGGTGACTGAAAAAGTTTGTCACCCAAGATCGATCATCCGGGCTAGGGCACTCAGCCTGTTTCCCGTTGTCCGCCCATGTGCGGGGGTTCGGTGACTGGACTCTTTTCCGGAATGTCGATGTGCGGCTTGAGCCCGAGTACCCTGCGCACTTCGGGCGTCAATCGGACATGAGGCAAGGGGATGACCCTGGGACGCTCCGGGCAATGATCGCTCACATGATCGAACTGATCTACGCGCTTTACGCTGCCCGGAACCACAATGGAATTCAGGCCATGCGGTGTCACCCACATTTTTGACCCATCGGGCCGAGCAACAACTTTCCAGCCCAATGCGTGTTTGAACATTTGATGCTGCTTGCACAGGAGTTGGGTATTCTCCCTGGTCGTGTGCCCTCCATGGGCCCAGTCGTCAATATGGTCAATCTCGGAGCGATCTGCTGGACGGCGGCAGGCAGGGAAGCAGCAATGCTCATCTCGATTCCTCAGCAGATCCTTGAGGCCCTGGGACGGGCGGTAGCTCCTGCGCTCGACATCTATTGCGGCGCCAGTCCACGGGTCGGTCAATACTCGCTGGAACGAAGGCGCATCCTTGGCCAACTGCAGCGCGGCGCCCAGCGGAATGGGACCGTAGCCTTCCAGATCGGCCACGGTCCTGGAAGGATCTGCCAGCATCTCGACCGCGGGAATAGTAATGGATACGCGAGGTTTCAGGGGTGTGCCTTCATGGCCTGGCCAGCCATTGAGGATGATGTCGGCAAAGGCATCGGCTTCTATTTGCTCCCGGGTACGGGGATCCTCCGGATCGTTGTGCTGGTCAGCCACCCATTTCACGGAGTTCTTGATTGAATGAACCACAGCGGCGCTGTTGCAGTACTTGAGCGTGGACATTCCGTTCTCGTCATCCTGCAACGTAAGCCTGCGATGCTCCTCGGACTTCTTGCGCCTTTGCTCGGCAGACTCGGGGCGCATCCGGTCATGGAATCGGCGCGCGCGTTGGTATATAGCGTCATCCGACGCTGTCTTGGCCATGGGCAATAAGAGGTGTTGCATCTGGCTGATCTGCTCTGGGAGCAAGTCTTGTGCGTACTTCACAATGTCGTGAGCAGCCTTAACGGTGATCTCGCCTGCGGCCAGGGCCATGAGAGTGTCCTTGCAAACGTAGCGGAGTCCCTTGGCATGGAACATGCGTTTGGCTACCTTGCGCGGGCTCTCGCGCAGGGCGACGGACGCTTCCGCGATGAGGTTGGAGTTGATCACCTGATCGCTGCCACGGTCGATGCCGTAGTATTCTGCGCTTCGTCGCGCTTCGCGTTCCTCCTCCTCGGTGTTCGAGTCCTGCGTGGCAATGGTATCGGCCAATGATTCACTGACTTGTTCGGCTGAGTCGGCCAGCAGCACTGAGGTCAGCGCATCAAGGCTGCTCTGCAGGCGCTGGATCATTGTCAGCCGTTCGAGGGCGTCGCGAGGGCCATTGAGCGGCCCCGCGTCGTAAAGCTCATCGGCCATGCGTTTCACAGGACCACAGAACAATTGATGTTCGATGCGATCGCTGAAGAAAGAATCCTTGTGGGATTCTGTGCGGGTGCCGGCCGGGAGCAGCGGCAGACGATGCTCGTCATCGTCGTCTTGGATGAAGTCGGGTATAGCCATAGTTAATTCTCTGGCTGGGGTCGGACATTTTGGCCCGGAAATCCGCGGATTGTGGACGCCTTTTCGAAAATTGATTCGATTGTTATCGTTGGGGTGTTCGTCGACCGGAAACCGTCGAGTCCACCGCTGCCCGGATTCGACTCGCGGGTGGCCGGGGATAGAATGAAACCATGATGCATCATGGTGAATACAAGGTAGTCGGTGGCAAATTAGTCGTTGTAGATCTGGATACCGCCGACGGCGTGATCACCGAAGTGTCCTTGAATGGCGACTTCTTCCTGGAGCCGGACGACGCGCTCGACGACCTGAATGATGCGATCCGCGGCCTGCCAACCGATGCCAGCCACAGTACCATTCGCACGGCGGTGATCGAGAACCTGCGTGAAGGCGCAGTGATGTTCGGATTCGACGAGGACGCCGTTGCGCGCGTAGTACGTCGCGCGCTGGGCCATGCCACCAAGTGGGAAGATCACGAGTGGGAAATCCTGGGCCCGGAGATCATCCCCATCACCGAGCAGGTGGCGCTGGATGAGGTGCTGACCCGGCAAATCGCCAAGGGCACGCGCAAGCCGACGATCCGCTTCTGGGATTGGAGCGAAGGCGCCGTGGTCATTGGTTCCTTCCAGTCGCTGAAGAACGAGGTCGACATCGAGCAGGCCGAAAAGCACGGCATCAAGGTGGTGCGCCGCATTTCAGGAGGCGGGGCGATGTTCATGGAAGCCGGCAACTGCATCACGTACTCGCTGTACGCCCCCGAATCACTGGTGGACGGCATGAGCTTTGCCGATTCCTACCCGTTCCTGGATGAGTGGGTCATGGAAGCGCTGGAAAGCATCGGACTGAAGGCGCACTACAAGCCGCTGAACGACATCGCCACCCCGGCCGGAAAGATCGGCGGGGCCGCGCAGAAGCGCCTGGCCAATGGCGCGATGCTGCACCACGTCACGATGAGCTACGACATCGATGCGCAGAAGATGACCGAGGTGCTGCGGATCGGCCGCGAGAAGATTTCCGACAAGGGCATCGCCTCGGCGGTCAAGCGCGTTGATCCGCTGAAGTCACAGACCCAGCTGGAACGCATGGAGATCATCAAGGTCATGATGGGCACCTTCGCCAAGCGCACCGGTGCCAAGCCGGCACAGCTGGATGCCGAATCCCGCCAGGCGGCGCAGGAGCTGGCGGCTGCCAAATTCGCCACCGAGCAGTGGACCGCACGCGTTCCATAAGACGGCAGGATCCAAGGGCCCGTTCTCGATTCCGCATCGAGAACGGGCCCTTGCTTCGTTTCAGGCGGCAAAAAGCCGGCCCTCTGCTTGATGAAGCAGCGGGCCGGCTTGGAGCGCCAGCGGCTATCGGCTAGCGGCTGGCGCGGCTGTGGGCCTGGGCCTGCAGCGAGCGCTGCAGCTCGGCGCGTTCCTCCAGCAGGATGCGCTTGAGTGCGGCCGGGGCGCCCTCGTGGCGTTCGAGCCAGGTGGTGGCTGTGGCCAGCGCCTTGTTCTGCTCGATGGAGCCCTGGAGATCCTGGTGGCCTGGATACAGTCCCTCGATCACGCGGGTGGCGAATTCCATGCCCATGGTCTCGAAGACCGGCAGGATCGCCGCCCAGTAGCGCTCCTCGAATGGGGCCAGCAGTGCGGCCGAACCCAGGGTGAAGCCCAGCGCGGTAGCCGAAAGGGCGTCGTTGGACAGTTCGCCCTGCTCATCGCGGGCCATCAGCACGGTATCGAAGGCGGTCTCCTTGGCCTGCGGGTCCGGGCGGGCGGCCAGTGCGGTGCGTACTGAGTTCTGCGCCACGCTGGTGGGGTTGGCCTTGGCGGCCTCGTGCATGCGTGCTTCGGCGGCTTCATCGAGCCGGCCGGCGGCGGCCAGCGCGATGTAGGAACCCCAGAGCAGCTGCTCGTCGACGGTGACCTGGTAGGCGTTGGGCTGCTCGCCGAGGAACGCATCGAGCACCTCGGGGGCCACGCCGGAGCGGGCCAGGCGGACCAGGGTGCGCGCGGTGGTGGTCTGCTGGTCGCTGCCGGCCTCGAATTCGGTCAGCCATCCGGTGAGCGTTGCGGCTGCCTGCTGGCGCAGCCCGGCGCGCAGCTCGGGAGCCACGTACTTGGCGATCGAGGTGGCCAACTGGTCGGTGAGCACCCCGAAGACGCCGGCATCGGTGACGGTGTGCGCGTGATCCAGGATGGCCTGCACATAGCTCTGCGCGTCGAGCGTGGCCGAGCGCACCGCATCCCACAGCGATGCCCAGCAGGTGGCGCGCGGCAGCGAGTCGGTCAGCCCCGAAAGGTGGCCAAGCAAGGTGGCGCGCGAGACCGGATCGAATTCGATCAGCGCGTAGGTCTCGTCGCCGTCGTTGGGCAGCAGCAGGTCCGGGACCGTGCGGCCGACAAGGAAGTCCAGGGCCACCTGTTCGCCGGCCAGCTCCACCTGCACCGAATCGGTGCGCTGCAGCTTGCCCGAGTCCAGCTCGTAGGCGCCCACGGAGAGCACATGCGGGCGGGCGATCGGCGCTGCGGTAACCGGGTCGGTGCCCGACTGGATCAGCGAGGCTGAGGTGATGGTGCCCGACTCGTCGGTGTCGTACTGGACGTGCAGCTTCGGCACGCCGCTGGTCTTCAGCCAGGCGTCGGCCCACTGGCCCATATCGCGGCCGCTGGCGGCTTCCAGCGCTTCGAGGAAGTCATCCAGCGAGGTGTTGCCGTAAGCGTGCTTGCGGAAGTAGGCGCGGGCGGCGTCGCGGAAGGCATCGGCGCCAACGAAGGCAGCCAGCTGCTTGAGCACGGACGCGCCCTTGGCGTAGGTGATGCCGTCGAAGTTCTGGTCCGCTGCCAGCAAATCGGGGATGTCGGCGACGATCGGGTGAGTGGTGGGCATCTGGTCAGCGACGTAGGCCCAGGCCTTGCGGCGCGCGGCGAAGGTGGTCCAGGCTGTGGTGAAGTCGGTGGCCTCGTCGTTGGCCAGGGTGCCGATGTAGTCGGCGAAGGATTCCTTGAGCCACAGGTCGTCCCACCACTTCATGGTGACCAGGTCGCCGAACCACATGTGCGCCATCTCGTGCATCAGGGTGTTGCCGCGCTGCTCGTACTGGCCTTCGGTGGCGTGCGAGGTGAACACGTAGCGTTCGGTGAAGGTGACCAGGCCCGGGTTCTCCATGGCGCCGAGGTTGTACTCGGGGACGAACGCCGAGTCGTACTTGCCCCATGGGTAGGGGTAGTCGAACAGCTCGTGGTAGTAGTCAAGGCCCTGGCTGGTCAGCTTGATGATTTCCTCGCCGTCGAAGTGCTCGGCCAGTGACGCGCGGCAGGTGGCGGCCATCTGAATGGACAGCTCTTCGCCGTCGGCCAGCTGCTGCACGTGCTCGCCGCGCACCACATGGTACGGGCCGGCCAGCACCGCGGTGATGTAGGAGGAGATCTTAGGTGTGGGGGAGCAGGCGACGGTCTTGGTGCCGTCCTCGTTCACGACCTCATCGACGATCGGCTGGTTGCTGGCCAGGTGCCAGTCGGCCGGACCGGTGAGCGTGAAGCGGTAGCTGGTCTTCAGATCCGGCTGCTCGAAGCAGGCGAAGACGCGGCGCGCCTCGGAAGGCTCGAACTGGGTGTAGAGGTAGGTTTCGCCGTCCTGCGGGTCCACGAAGCGGTGCAGGCCCTCGCCGGAGCGCGAGTAGATGGCCTGGCCGGTGATCTTCACGGTGTTCGGCGCATCGGTGCGCAGGTTATCGAGGTAGATGCGCGCATCGAGCACGGCGGAATCCACATCGATCGCGGTGCCGTTGACCAGCACCTCGGCCACCGATTCGTGGATGAAGTCGATGAAGGTCGCCGGTTCCCTGGAGCTGAAGTTCAGCGTGGTGATCGAGGTGAAGCTGGTGGCGTTGCGGTCGGCGGCATTGGCCAGGTCGAGCTGGACTTCGGCGAAGTGCCATTCGATATTCCGTGCGCGCCAGGCCGCTTCGTCGCGCCTGAGGTTTTCATTGGGTGCATAGCGTTGAAGTGTGTCCACCATCCCAGCTTAGCTGTGAAAGAACCGTTTGAGACCTATCCGGCGATCATTTCTGCAGTGATTGGCGCGCGTCGAGCAGCGAGCGGATCCCGTCGAAGTGCGAGGAGATCAGCGAGCGGGCGGTGGCGATGTCCTTCGCCTTGACTGCGTCGAGGATGTCCCGGTGGTCCTGGGCGGTCTTCGCAGGCTGGGTTGCGCGCGGGTCGGTGTCGACCGCGTCGTAGATCGAGCGGTACACGTCCCAGAAGACCCCCAGCAGGTTGCTCAGCAACCGGTTGCCCAGCGGCTCGAAGAGGATCCGGTGGAAGGCCTTGTCCTGCTCGACGAATTGCTCGCCGCGGGCCGCGCGCTCCTCCATCTGGACCACGCACTGCTCCAGTGCTTCCAGGTGCTCCTCGGCCACCGCGGCGATGGCCTGGCCGATCAGCCCGGCTTCCAGCGCCTGGCGCACGTCGACCAGCTCATTGGCCTCGTGCCCATGGTGGCGCAGCGACATCTGGCCGCGGAAGGCCAGCGAATCCTCCAGCGCGTTCAGATTGTCCTCGGCGACGAACATGCCGAAGCCGTGCCGGGTGTCGATGATGCCCAGGGCCTGGAGCACCTTGATGGCTTCGCGCAGGGAGTTGCGCCCCACGCCGAGCTCGGCCATGAGCTCCTGCTCGGTGGGCAGCGGGTCGCCGGGCAGCAGTCCGCGTTCCAGGATCAGCGCGGTGATGTCATTGGTCAGGGCGCGCAGGCGCGCACGGGCGTCGCTGCGGCGAACTGGTGGTGTGCTCAACTGGCCTCTTTCGGGGGTTCGGGCCAGCTGCTGGTGTGACGCAGTTGACCAATGGATGTGATTGCTACTACAGTCTAGTCCATAGATAGGACATCCTACGTCCCATGTTACAAAATTGATCACGAAAGGTGGCACCGATGGCACTGAATGAATTGGCCAGCAAGCCCTTCGCACGTCGAGATTTCCTCCGGTACAGCGGCATGGTAGGTGCGGCAGCGGCCTTTTCCGCCAGCCTCGCCGCCTGCTCGTCTACTTCGGGCAGCACCGCCGGGGGAGCCTCCGCCGGAACTGGCACCATCGAGGCGGGCATCTCCTACTCCCTGTCCACCGGCTTCGACCCGATGACATCCTCGGGCGCGACCCCGTACGCCGCCAACATGCACCTTTTCGAAGGCCTGGTCGACTTGCACCCGGCCACCCGTGAACCCTACCTGGCACTGGCCGCCGCCGACCCGGTCCAGGTCGATGACACCACCTGGGAAGTCACCCTCCGCGAGGGCGCGAAATTCCACAACGGCGACCCGGTGACCGTGCAGGACGTCGTGTACTCCTTCGAGCGCGTTCTGGACAAGCAGAACGCCTCGCTGTTCGCCCAGTTCATCCCGTTCATCAAGGCCGCCAAGGCCAAGGACGAGAAGACCGTGTCCTTCACCCTGAACTACGCCTTCCCGCTGTTCCCCACCCGCATCTCGGTGGTCAAGATCGTCCCGAAGGCCGTGGCCTCCAAGGATCAGGCAGCCTTCGATGCCGCCCCGGTGGGCTCGGGCCCGTACAAGTTCGTCTCGGCCACCAAGGACGACAAGATCGTCTTCGAGAAGTTCGCCGACTACAACGGCCAGTACCCGGCCGCTGCCAGCGGCATGACCTGGTTCCTGCTCTCGGATGCCGCGGCGCGCGTGACCGCCATGGAGTCCGGCCGCGTGGCGGCCATTGAGGACGTGCCCTACCTGGACATGGACCGCCTGAAGTCGAAGGTCGACGTTGAATCCGTGCAGTCCTTCGGCCTGCTGTTCCTGATGTTCAATTGCAAGGAAAAGCCCTTCAACGATGTCAAGGTGCGCCAGGCGTTGCACTATGGCCTGGACACCGAGTCGATCATCAAGACCGCGCTGCTGGGCAATGCCAAGGCCGCCACGTCGTACGTGCAGGAAACCCACCCGCAGTACATGAAGGCCGACACCGTCTACTCCTACGACCCGGCCAAGGCCGAGGCCCTGCTGAAGGAAGCTGGCGTCAGCTCGCTGAACTTCGAGCTGCTGACCACCGACACCGCCTGGGTGAAGGATGTCGCCCCGCTGATGCTCGAATCGTGGAACAAGCTGCCGGGCGTGAACGTGACTATGCAGAACCTGCAGTCCGGCGCGCTGTATGCGGATAATGTCGACTCCGGCAAGTTCACCGTGGTGGCCGCTCCGGGCGACCCTTCGGTCTTCGGCAACGACCTGGACCTGCTGCTCTCCTGGTTCTACCGCGGCGACGTCTGGCCCAAGTCCCGCTTCCGCTGGAACGAGACCGCAGAGTACACGGCGCTGCAGAAGGAACTGGATGCCGCGGTCAAGGCCAAGGACGAATCCGGAGCCAAGGCCGCCTGGGCCAAAGCCATCAACCTGGTCGCCGAGCAGGCCCCGCTCTACCCGATCCTGCACCGCCAGCTGCCCACCTCCTGGGACTCGGCCAAGCTCGATGGTTTCCAGCCGCTGCCCACTACCGGCGTGTCCTTCATCGGCGTAGCCCCGAAGGCCTAGGCCCGCCCGCCCCGTCCCTGGGGACCAGGGCACGGTGCCTGGGCGCGGACCGCACCCGCGCTCAGGCCCCGTGCCCGCCCGCAGAACCATCCTTCCCAAACCCCAACGGAGTCATCTCGTGGGAAATTTCCTGAACTTGCTGCTGCGCCGGCTCGCCGCGCTGCCGGTGATGATCCTGGGCATTTCGCTTCTGGTCTTCATCATCCTCAAGCTCGCCCCCGGCGACGAGGCCACCAGCGCCCTGGGCGAAGGCGCCAGCCTGGCCGCCAAAGAAGCCTACCGCGAAGAACGCGGGCTGAACGACCCCCTGTTCATCCAATACTTTTCCTTCCTCGGCCGCCTGATCCAGCTGGACTTCGGCACCACCACCCCGCCGGCCCAGTCCGTCACCGGGATGATCGCCAAGGCCTTCCCGCTGACCTTGCAGCTGACCTTCCTCGGTGTGGTGATCGCCGTGGTCATCTCCCTGGCCTTCGGCATCCTCGGCGCCCTGTACCGCGACCAGTGGCCCGATCAGCTGGTGCGCATCTTCTCCATCGCCGCCATCGCCACCCCTTCCTTCTGGCTCGGCATCCTGCTGATCCAGTGGCTCGCCCTGGGCAGCAATCCGCTGTTCCCCTCCGGCGGCGCCGCTCCGGCCGGATCCGGTCCCGGCGCCTGGCTGCAGCATATGGCGCTGCCCGCCCTGGCGTTGGCCATTCCGGTCTCCGCCTCGCTGATCCGCGTGGTGCGCACTTCCATGGTCGAGGAACTGGACCGCGATTACGTTCGCACCGCCATCGGCAACGGTGTGCCGCGCGGCGAGGTGGTCAGCCGCAACGTGCTGCGCAACGCGCTGGTCACCCCGGTGACCGTGCTGGGCCTGCGCATCGGCTATCTGCTCGGCGGCGCCGTGGTCATCGAGATGATCTTCTCGCTTCCAGGCATGGGCCAGCTGATCATGAACGGCATCACCAACCAGGACACCAACCTGGTCCAGGGCGTGGTGCTGGCGATCGCCATCACCTTCGTGCTGGTCAACATCGCCGTCGACCTGCTCTACCTGCTGATCAACCCACGAATTAGGACGGTGTAGCAATGACCATCATGGCACCGCGCAACAAGCTCGTGCAGCGTCTGTCCGACTCCGGCGCACGCTTCACCTCCCTGCCCATCGGGTCCAAAATCGCCCTGGCCTTCCTGCTGTTGGTCGGCATCGTGGCGCTGATCGCCCCGCTGATCGCCCCGCACAACCCGCTGGCCACCGGCCTCCCGGCCCAGCCGCCGGGTGCCGAGCACCTTTTCGGCACCGACCGCCTGGGCCGCGACATCCTCTCCCGCTTGCTCTACGGCGCGCAGTCCTCGCTGCTGGTGGGCCTGGGCTCCGTGGCTTTGGCCCTGGTGGCCGGCGGCCTGCTCGGCTCGCTGGCGGCCACGGGTTCCAAATGGGCCAACGAGACCATCATGCGCATCATGGACATGCTCATGGCCTTCCCCGGCATCGCGCTGGCTGCCGCGCTGCTGGCCTCTCTGGGCAACACCCTGCCGGTGATCATCATCTCCATCGCGGTGATCTACACCCCGCAGATCGCCCGCGTGGTGCGCGCCAACGTGCTCGCCCAGTGGGGCGAGGACTACGTGCGGGCCGAACGGGTCATCGGCGCCGGGCGCTTCACCATCCTGCTCACCCACGTGGTGCGCAACTGCGCCGCCCCGGTGCTGGTCTTCGCCACCGTGATGGTCGCCGACGCGATCATCCTCGAAGCCTCGCTGTCCTTCCTCGGCGCCGGCATCCAGGACCCGGCACCGAGCTGGGGCAACGTGATCTCCTACGGCCGCACCCTGGTGCTCAACGGCGCCTGGTGGGCCACCACCTTCGCCGGCGTGACCATTCTGCTGACCGTGCTGGCGCTGAACATCCTGGCCGAAGGCATGACCGACGCGCTGGTCAACGTCAAGGGCTCGGCCAAGAAGAAGGCCGCCGGCGAGGAAAAGGCGCAGGTCGCCAAGCAGGCAGCCGACACCGCCGAGACCGAGCGGCTGGACGCCGAGCTCGCGGCGCTGGCCCGCACCGAGGCTGCGCGCACCGACCGCCTGGTGCTCGACACGTCCTCAAGGGTTCCGCGCACTATCCTGCAGGTCGAGAACCTCTCGATCCGCTTCCCTCAGCGCTACGGCGACACCCCGATCGTGCAGAACGTGTCCTTCGCGGTGCGCGAGGGCGAGACCATGGCGCTGGTCGGCGAATCCGGCTGCGGCAAGTCCATCACCTCGCTGGCCATCATGGGCCTGCTCGGCAAGAGCGCCAAGATCTCCGGCTCTATCCGCTTCGAAGGGCGCGAGCTGCTGCCGGCCACCGCGGACGGCGGCACCCTGGCCGGGGACGACAAGGTCTACCAAGGCCTGCGCGGCGAGCAGATCGCGATGGTCTACCAGGACGCCCTCTCATCCTTGAATCCTTCGATGCTGATCGGCGACCAGCTGCGCCAGCTCACCCGCCGCGGCGGGCGCAAGAGCCCGGCGGAACTGCTGACCCTGGTGAAGCTGGATGCGGCGCGGACCATGAAGTCCTACCCGCATGAGCTCTCCGGCGGGCAGCGCCAGCGCGTGCTGATCGCCATGGCACTCTCGCGCAGTCCCAAGCTGGTGGTCTGCGACGAGCCGACCACCGCGCTGGATGTCACCGTGCAGAAGCAGGTCGTCGACCTGCTCAACGAACTGCGCGAGCAGCTGGGCTTCGCGATGGTCTTCGTCTCCCACGACCTGGCCCTGGTGGCCTCGCTGGCGCACCGCGTCACGGTGATGTACGCAGGCCAGGTGGTGGAGTCAGGGCCGATCAGCGACGTGCTGATCGCTCCGCACCACGAGTACACCCGCGGCCTGCTCGGTGCGGTGCTCTCCATCGAATCGCAGGCCGACCGCCTGCACCAGATCCCGGGCACCGTGCCCAGCCCGTACGATTTCGCCGACGGGGACCGCTTCGCCGAACGCTCCCAGCGAGTTGGCGCGGACCCGCAAGCGCACCTGGCCTTCGTGCCGGTGGCGCCGGGCAGCGAGCACCGCTGGGCCAGCCACCTGCCGCAACCGGCGGCCAGCACGCCAGAACAGTCAGGAGCAGCGCGATGAGCCAGCACCCCTCAACCCCGGTCATCGAACTCAAGGACGTCCACGTCCACCACAAGATCCGCGGCTCCAAGCTGTTCTCCCCGCGGCTGGTCAAGGCCGTGAACGGCGTGGACTTCACCGTGCGCCGCGGCGAGACCGTGGGCATCGTGGGCGAGTCCGGCTGCGGCAAGTCCACCCTGGCCTCGGTGCTCGTTGGCCTGCAGGAGCCCACCCGTGGCACCGTGCTGTTCCAGGGCGCCCCGGCAGGACGGCGCAACGCCGCCGCCCGCAAGCAGTTCGGGCGTGCGGTCGGCGTGGTCTTCCAGGACCCGTCCACCGCGCTGAATCCGCGCATGAGCATCATGGACACGCTCACCGACCCGCTGCGCGTGCACGGGATCGGCACCGCCGGCTCCCGCCGGGCCACCGCGCTGGAGCTGCTGTCCGTGGTGGGCCTGCCGGCCTCGGCGGCTTCGGCCCTGCCCAGCCAGGTCTCCGGCGGCCAGCGCCAGCGCGTGGCGATCGCCCGCGCCCTGGCCCTGGAGCCGGAGGTGATTGTCGCCGACGAGCCGACCAGCGCGCTGGATGTCTCGGTGCGCGCCCAGGTGCTGAACCTGCTCACCGACCTGAAGGCGCAGCTGAACCTGGGGATGGTGTTCATCTCCCACGACATCCAGACCGTGCGCTATGTCTCGGACCGGATTTGCGTGATGAACGCCGGGCAGATCGTGGAACAGGGCGATGCCGCCCAGGTCTTCGACACCCCGTCCAACGACTACACCCGCACCCTGCTCGGCGCCGCACCGGCGCTGCTGCAGCACTAGGCATCCAAGAAATTCCCGGTCCGGCCGATGCCGGACCACCAGTAGAAAGAACCAAGTCCCGTGGCTTTTGCGAACAACCCCAAATACACCGGCGTGATCCCGCCGGTCATCACCCCGCGCACCGCAGACGGCGTGATCGACACCGCCGGCCTGGAGGCAGTGGTGCAGCACCTGCTGGCCGGGGGAGTGACCGGCCTGTTCGTGCTCGGTTCCTCCGGCGAGGTGCCCTACCTGTCCAATGCCGAGCGCGAGCTGGTGGTCTCCACCATCGCTGCGGCCAACGACGGGCGCGTGCCGCTGATCGTGGGCGCCAACGAGCAGACCACCGCCCGCGTCATCGAGGAGGGCCGGCGCATGATCGAGCTCGGGGCCCAGGCGCTGGTGGTCACCACCCCTTACTATGCGCTGTCCAATGCCGCGGAGATCGAGGCGCACTTCCGCGCCATCCACGCCGCCCTGGATGTGGACATCTTCGCCTATGACGTACCGGTGCGCACCCACGTGAAGCTGCCCCTGGATGTGGCGATCCGCCTGGCCAAGGACGGGGTCATCGTGGGCGTGAAGGACTCCTCCGGCGACGACGTGTCCTTCCGCCAGCTGCTGCTGGCCACCGGCGGCATCGAGGGCTTCTCGGTCTTCACCGGGCACGAGGTCGTGGTGGACGGCGCGCTGCTCGGCGGCGCGCACGGCGTGGTGCCGGGCCTGGGCAACGTGGATCCGGCAGGCTACCGCCGCCTGTTCGACGCCGCCGTGACCGGCGACTGGGCGCAGGCCGCCAAGGAGCAAGACCGCCTGGCCCGCGTCTTCGACATCGTCTACACGCCTGATCCCTCCCGCGTCTCCGGCGGCGCCGCCGGCCTGGGCGCCTTCAAGACCGCCCTGGTCGAGCTGGGCATCATCGGCAACAACACCATGAGTACCCCAATGGAATCGCTGAATGCCGCCGAGGCCGCGGCCATCCGCGCGATTCTGGCCGAGACCGGCCTGCTCGCCGCGGTAGCCAGCTAGGCGCGCGCGATGCTGGACGCCGAACGCGGCGCGGTCATCGCACTGGACGTGGGCGGGACCAAGATTGCCGGCGCGGTGCTAAAGCCCGAGGGCAGGATGCTGGCCACCGGGCAGCTGCCCACCCCGGCCGCTGACGGGGCGGCGGCGGTGCTCGATGCCATGGCCCGGCTCGTGGACGAGCTGCGCGCCCAGTCGGCGGTGCCGGTGGCCGGCCTGGGCCTCGGGGTAGCAGGGGTCATCGACCCGGCCACCGCCCGGGTGCTCTCGGCCACCGACACCATCGCCGGCTGGGGCGGCACCGACCTGGCCGCCGGATTGCGCGAACGCACGGGCCTGGCCGCCCGGGCCGTCAACGACGTGCACGCCCACGGCCTGGGCGAGGCCCGCTACGGCGCCGGCAAGCAGGCTAGGAGCGTGCTGCTGCTGGCGGTGGGCACCGGTGTCGGAGGATCCCATGTGATCGGCGGGCGGGCGCAGTACGGCGCCCACCGGGTCGCCGGGCACATGGGGCATATCGATTCGCCGCTGGCCGCGGGCCTGGCCTGCTCCTGCGGGCGCACCGGGCATGTGGAGGCCATCGCCTCCGGCCCGGGCATCCACCGGCACTACCTTCGCCTGGGCGGAGACCGGCAGGTCGCCGACACCCGGCAGGTCGCGGCGCGTGCCGCGGACGGGGACGAGCGGGCCGTCGAGGCCCTGCGCACCGGGGCACGGGCCGCGGGCCTGGCCGCCGGGTCGCTGGCCAATGCGCTGGATCCGGAGCTGGTCATCATTACCGGCGGGATGGCCGGGGCCGGCGAGATCTGGTGGAATGCGCTGCGCGAGGGCTTCGCGGACAGCGCCATCGACGCGCTGCGCAGCACTAGCCTGGTGCCGGCGCAGCTGGGCACCGAAGCCGCCTTCTACGGGGCGGCCAGCCTGTTCTGGAACGAGGAAGGGAAGGACGCCTGATGCTGCTGTCCAAGGAGCGACTCGAGGCACTGCGCGGGAAGCTGGTGGTCTCCGCCCAGGCCTATCCGGGCGAGCCGATGCGCCACCCGCAGACCATGGCCCAGATGGCTGCCTCCGCGGTGATCGGCGGGGCCGCGGCCATCCGCGTGCAGGGCCTGGCCGATATCCAGTTCACCCGCTCGGCCGTCGAGGTTCCGGTCATCGGCCTGTTCAAGGACGGGCACGAGGGCGTGTTCATCACCCCGACCGTGCACCATGCGCTGGCCGTGGCCCAGTCCGGGGCGCACATCGTGGCCCTGGATGGCACCCGCCGCGAGCGACCGGACGGCAAGAGCCTGGCCCAGACCATCAAAGCCGTGCATGAACTCAGCGGCGCGCTGGTGATGGCCGATTGCGGCAGCCTGGACGATGCGCTGGCTGCCGCGGAGGCCGGGGCCGACCTGGTGGGCACCACGTTGGCCGGCTACACCGGTGAGCGTCCCAAGACTGACGGTCCGGATCTGGAGTTGCTAGAGCAGATCGCCGCGGCCGGGCTGGAGTGCCCGCTGGTGGCCGAGGGCCGCATCCATACTCCGGCCCAGGCCCGCTTAGCCCTCGAGGCCGGCGCTTTTGCCGTGGTGGTCGGGACCGCGATCACCCATCCGGCCACCATCACCTCCTGGTTCAGCGACGCGTTGGGCGGCGGTTCCTGACGCCGGAAGCCGGGGGTACCCCAGGGGCGGGACGCACAGCGTTCCGTCCCTGGGGTTTTCTATTTATTCCACCAAAGTACTTTTGACATGGAGATAATTATTCAGATTAAATCGGAAACCACTAGCCAAGGTAATGCACGCCACATACACTGGGGGTGACGTCCTACGTCATCCCTCTAGCGGATCACCGCGATCATCCCATCCCCAGTGAGAGGACTCCGCCCTTGAAACCTGTTATCCACCGATCACGCCGGCGCCGGCCGCTGGCCCTGGCCGTGGCAGCCGCGCTGCTGGTGCCGTTGTCTGCCGCCTCGCCAGCGCAGGCTGCCGGTTCGGCCACCGAAGCCGACCCGGGCGCCGCGCCGGGGCAGTTCACCGAGACCAACCTCGGTGCGGACCGCACCGAGGCCGATTTCTTCTACCGCATCCCGGCGCTGCTGCACCTGGGCGACGGGGTGGTGCTCGCCTCCTGGGATGCCCGGCCGGGCAGCGCCGCCGACGCGCCGAACCCCAACTCCATCGTGCAGCGCCGCAGCACCGACAACGGCAAGACGTGGGGGCCGATGACCACGATCGCCGCCGGGTTCGCCGGCAGCGCCGAGGAAGGCAAGTACGGCTATTCCGATCCCAGCTACGTCCACGACGAGCAGACTGGCAAGGTCTTCGCCTTCTTCGTCTACTCCAAGGACCAGGGCTTCCATGGCAGCACCTGGGGCAATGACGACGAGAACCGCCAGGTGATCAGCGCCGCGGTGGTCGAATCCTCCGACGGCGGGCTGACCTGGAGCGAGCCGCGGCTGATCACCGATGTGGTCAAGCCCGGTGACAGTGCCGTGCCCGGCGCGGTGCGCAGCACCTTCGCCACCTCCGGCGCGGGCATCCAGCTGTCCCGCGGCGAGTACGCCGGCCGGTTGATCCAGCAGTATGCCGGGGATGTCATGCAACCCGACGGGTCCCGCAGCATCCAGGCCTATTCGGTGTACTCCGACGACCACGGTGCCACCTGGCAGCGCGGCAAATTCACCGGCAGCCGCATGGACGAGAACAAGGTCGTGGAGCTCTCCGACGGCCGGGTCATGCTCAACTCCCGCGATTCGGCAGGCGGCGGCGACCGCAAGGTGGCCGTATCGGAGGACGGCGGCCACAGCTACTCCCAGGTTTCCGCGGACCATCAGCTGCCCGACCCGACGAACAACGCCCATATCACCCAGCTGTATCCGGGCGCCGAGGCCGGCAGCGCCGAGGCGAAGAAACTGCT
Organism: Glutamicibacter sp. ZJUTW; assembly: GCF_008370855.1. Lineage (NCBI taxonomy): Bacteria > Bacillati > Actinomycetota > Actinomycetes > Micrococcales > Micrococcaceae > Glutamicibacter > Glutamicibacter sp. ZJUTW. Next base: position 1,717,278 of record NZ_CP043624.1, read on the forward strand.
GTATACCGGGGCCAATTCCAAGACCGGCCGGCAGAACGTCTCCGCCCGGGTTTCCTGCGACGACGGGCAAACCTGGCCGGGGCTGCGCACCATCCGGCGCGGCTTCTCCGCGTATTCGGTGGCCAGCGCCCTGGACGATGGACAGTTCGGCGTCTTCTATGAGGGGGGCTACACCGACTCCATGCAATTCGCCAGCTTCGACGAGCAATGGCTGAATTACGTGTGCGCGCCGCTGGCCGCGCCGGAACTCACCGCCGCAGCCGGGGAGCAGGCCGAGCTGGAAGTCACGATCGCCAACCAGGAGGACCGCGCCATCAGCGGCACCTTGGCGCTGGCCGAAAGCAGCCAGGCCACCGCCGAACCGCTGGCCATCGAGCCGCTGGAGGCCGGGCAGTCGCGCACCGTGGCCCTGCCGGTGGACATCTCGGCGCTGGCCAATGGCACCCAGCAGCTGCAGCTGGTGTTCACCGAGGCCGATGGCACCCAGTCCCAGGGGCTGGTCAACGCGCAGATCAACGGCCAGGAGGTCACCGGCATCGAGGTGACCGGTCAGCGCGCCGACTCCGGCCGCGACGTGGCTACCGACCCTTATGCCGACGGCGAGAAGGTGCCGTACAGCTTCACCGTGAAGAGCACCGGCAACATCAACCAATGGGTGGTGCCCACCGAGGGCAACTTCGCTCCTTTCGCCGCGAAGCCGGTCGGCGAGCCCAGCGAGGCCGGCAACTGCCGCTACTCCAACTTGGCTGCCGGCGCCTCCTACCAGTGCACCACCCCGCGCCATGCGGTGACCGCCGAGGACCTGTCCAACGGATACTTCACCCCGCAGACCACCTGGACATCCGGCAAGCTCGGGGACTACGCGACGGTCGCCAACGAATACCGGATCATCGGCGACGAGGTCGACCTGCTGGTCCGCGCCCCGGGCCTGGAAGCCCACGCCGGGCAGCCGGTGCTGGCCGACCTGGACGATGACGGCTACGCATCTGCCGGAGACACCGTCAGCTATGAGGCCACCGTTCAGAACACCGGCAACGTGCGGCTGACCGGCATCATCGGCGGCGGGATCGAGATCCCGGAGCTTGCCGCGGGTCAGAGCGCCACGGCCACCGTCACCCGCCAGCTGCAAGCCTCGGATATCGAGCAGGCCAAGCTGGCTGAAGCCGCCGAAACGCTGGCCGGGAACAACGGGGCCAAGCAGGCCACGGCCGAACTGGTGCTGCCGGCCTTGGACCTGCCGGTGCAAGAACAGGAGGAAGCCTCCGGCAAGCCGGGCAAGGCCGTGCTCTCGCACGACAACGGACAGGACAGCGGGCTGCAGGACGGCGACTACACGATCACCATGGATTTGCGCCACGGTTCCAACGCCACCGAGTTCATCCTGTATGAGAACGGCGAGCAGATCGCCCGCCAACCACTGGCTGCGAGCGGCCAGGAAGCCCAGCAGGCCAGTGTCGGCATCACCGGCAAGGCGAACGGCACCTACAAGTACCAGGGCGTGCTGCGCAACGCTGCCGGCCAGCGCAAAACCGCGGTGCTGGCCGTGAAGGTCACCGATGCCGCGCCGGGCGCGCCGAAGCTCAGCGCCCAGGTTGATGCTCAGGCCGGCACGATCACGGTGAGCAGCGAGCTGCGGTGGGGCACCAACGCCACCAGCTACCAGTTATTCGAGAACGGCAAGCTGGTCGATGAGCAGCAGCTGGACGCCGACACCCCGAACGCGCAGCAGGCCACGACGGTTCTGGAGGACCGTGCACCGGGAACCTACCGATACCGGGCGGCCGTGGCGAATGCCGCCGGTTCCACCGATAGCAAGCAGCTGGTGGTGCGGGTGAAGTAGCACGGTGGCAGGCCGGATCCTGGTTCCCGTCGCCAACCCCGCCGCCAGCAGGGCGCGCGTCCGTTTCCGGGCGCGCGCCCTTCTCGCCTAGGCTTGGGAGCGAGAATTGTGTTGAACAGCATGAACGGAGAATCAGTGGACGTCTTTATCAAAGGCCCTTCCAAGCGCGACGTAGCTGGCATGAAAGCGGCCTTCGGCGAGGTCCAGGGCGGCGATGTCCTATCGGTGCTCTACAAGACCGAACGTTTCGGCAACTTCTTGATTACCGGGGCCGCGCACGCGACCGTGCTCGATGACGTGATGGTCGGCGGGTTGAACGCTGCCGCGGCGAAGAAGAAAGCCAAGGACGCCGAGGGCGGCGAGATCATGCAGCGCCAGCCTGACAAGGACGTGCGCGCCTTCCCTGCCGTCTTCGAAGGCGATTTCGCTCCGGAAGACATCGAGGTTTCCGAGCTGTCGCATGGCGATCTGGTGGTGGCTTCCTTCAGCCAGGAACCATACGGCGATTTCGTGGTGACCGGGGTGGTGACCGAAGCCGAGAAGGACCGCGGCTACCTGATGGTCGGCCCGTGGATCCTGCAGACCGCGCAGGGACCTGCCACGCGGCTGCGCTCGGTGCAGCGGGTGGCGGCCAACGGCACGCATGTGGCTCCGGTGCCTACCCGACGCGGCCTGGTCGAGGTCGACGGGCTTTAATCCGCGAAGATTTCCGGGGGACTGGGGTGAATGAGCTGATCCGCCATTCACCCCAGTCTTCTTTTAAGGCGTGGTGATGGTGGCGGTTTTCGCGTCTGGCTGTGGCCAATACCCGGGAAATGGTCCAAGAGATCAGCGCCATTCGCGAATCATGGAATACCCGCTTCTCTTCGCGAGTGAGCAGCAACGCCTGGAGGACCCTGGATCTGCTGATGCAAAAACCAGTGATTGCAGCAGCCTCCGCGGCCAGAGTCCGGGCGTGAAACCGCCAAGCATCTACCCGCCTCTTCAAGCGCTCACGAACTGCGGCATCTTGCAGTCCAAGAAGGAACACAAGCTCGGCTCATTCTGGCGCAGCGATGAGATCCTGCACGCTATCGATCACTTTGCTGAACGTGCCGGGCGCAACCGGCAGGTTCAATTCGAGGCAAGTCGAGCACAACCTACTGGAGGCAGCATTCGCCAGCAGTTTTTGAGATCAGGGACCCAGACGCATATGGATGCGCGACCAGTCTGCGCTCCCGGAGCGGAGGACCTAGCCATGGGCCGGGATGCTGCTGCACGCACGTCGGCATGCCCACCATACTCGGCGGGTGCGTGGTCATCGCCTGCGCAGTGCTGGACGTAAGATCAAGGAACCAGCATAGTGAACAGGACTTCCATGATGACATCGCCAGATAGCACCGGAACGGTGCCCGTGACTGCATTGACCGGGCTCAGCGCCTTTCCGCTCACCCCGTTGAAAGACGGCCAGCTCGATCAGACCGCCTTCGCCGGACTGGTGCAGCGCCTGGTTGCCGCCGGGGTGGATTCGATCACCGTACTGGGCTCGACCGGTTCGTACATGTACCTGGATCGTGCAGAGCGCGAGCGCGTCATCCGATTGGCAGTGCAGCACGCTGCCGGGATACCGGTGCTGGCCGGCGTCGGCGCCATGCGCACAGAGCACGTGCTGGCGCATATTGATGATGCCCGGGCCGCCGGCGCGGCCGGAGTGCTGCTCGCCCCGGTGGGCTACCAGCGGCTGGATGATGACGAGGTCTTCGAGCTGTTCCGGGCAGCCACCGGGCGCAGCGAGCTGCCAGTGGTCGTCTACGATAATCCGTCAACCACCCATTTCACCTTCAGCAACCAGCTCTACGGGCGGATCGCGCAGTTGCCCGGGATCATTTCCATCAAGATTCCCGGGGTTCCGGCAGATCCGGAAAAAGCGCGGGCGCATGTCGCCGCGATCAGGGCGGTGCTTCCCGAGCAAGTCGGCATTGGCGTCTCCGGCGATGCGTTCGGGGCAGCCGGGCTGATCGCTGGGTGCGATACATGGTTTACCGCGGTGGGCGGGACGATCCCGGTACCGATGCTTGGGATCACGCGTGCGGTGCAGGCGGGTGAGCCCGCGAAGGCGCTGGCTCTCAGTGAAGACCTGCAACCTCTGTGGGAGCTGATCGGGCAGTGCGGCAGCCTGCGCGTCAGCGCCGCCATCGCCGAGCGTCAGGGATTGGCTGCGCCCGATTGCCTGCCGTTGCCGGTCCAGGGGCTGAAACCGGATCAGCGCGCCCAGCTAGCGCTGATGCTCGACCGGTTGGGGCTGGCAAGTCTCTAGCGAGTCGGAGCCAGATCCAGTTCCGCCAGGTCCAATTCCACCAGGGCCAGGCTCCTGTTGCGGTTGACGACAGTGAAGCCGGCAGCTTCGAAAGTTGCCAGGACACCGGTAAACAGTCCGGCACTGTCCTTGGCATTGATGCTGGTATCGGTGGGGCGGGCGCGCAGCACGCTGGCGCCGTTCGCGCGGGCATGCTCGATTGCGCCGGCCAGCAGCTGGGCCGAAATGCCTTGGCGGCGGAATTCGGGGCGGATAACGAAACAAGTCAGCACCCAGATGGATTCGCCGGCCTGGTGCCCGCGGGGGCGGAAGCGCGGGTACCGCCCGCTGGGCCCGACCTGCACCCAGCCTGCCGGCTGGCCATCGGCATAGGCGAGCAGGCCGGCGGGAATGCCGGGGCCGCTGACCTGTTCGCGCAGGGCAGTATCATTGCTGGCCGCGCCGCGGTTCCATTGCTCATCGATGAAGTACTGGCATTTGCACCACGAGGGATCGCCCCGCACACCGAAGATGAGTGCCAGGCCATCCCAGCGAGAGGCATCTGCAGGCAAGATTTCTAGTTCCATCAAGTCTTCTTCGGGGACTGGTTCCGGGCGCCTGTGGGGCGTACCCTGTGGCTAACTGGATGTCGATCAAGGAAAGCGTGCCCACCACCATGCCACGAATAATCCGTTTTGACCATATCGGCATCACCGTTGCAGACCTCGATCTGGTGACCGCCTTCTTCATTGGCCTGGGCCTGCATGTCGAGGGGAGAGTCGACGGGATGGAAGGCGAGTTCCTGGAAACCGTGTGCGGGGTCAAGGACTCGCGCACGAACATCGTGATGCTCAAATCCGAGGATTCCTCCGTCGGCATCGAGCTGTCCAGCTTCGAGAAGCCCGCGCACGAACCGGGCAACCCGCACGCCATGGCCAATGAACTCGGGCTGCGCTCGATCGCGTTCGAGGTCGACGATCTCCAGGAGATGCTCACCGGCCTTGAAACCCAGGGCTATGGGCTGATCGGCGGGGTCGGCGAATACGAGGGCATGTGGAAGATGGCCTACGTGCGCGGTCCCGAAGGGCTGACCGTGGCGCTGGCCCAGCGGCTGGACAATTAATCCCAGCAGCCGCGACTACTGTTAAACGGCCGGAGCTCGGCCCCGCGGAATTTCCCCGGGGCCGGGCACCGGTGACCTGGCCTCAGGCAGGTACTAGCGCTTGGCCTTCTGCAAGGACTTCTCGCTGATCGGCGCATTGTCGCTGGCGCGCAGCTTGCGGAAATACTCCATGGCCTCGTCCTGGCGTTCTGCTTCGCCGCCCGAGGAGATGTCCGCACGCAGGTGGTCCTGGGTGTAGCCGAAGGCGTCCACCAGGTCCTGGGCATGCGGGCGCAGGCGGGCGAGCAGGCGGTTGATGTAGCCGGACAGGGTGCGGGCACGCTGCATCGAGAGCAGGCCGTTGGCCAGGTACCAGCCCAGGTCGTCCTCGATCAACGACAGCGCGAAGACATCGCGCAGCCAGGTCAGCACCTCGGTGGTGGCCGGATCGCCGGTCTTCTCGATGGCCGCGGTGAATGCCTCCCAGCGCAGCAGCTGGCCGTGATCGCGGGCCGCGGAGATCAGCAGGTCCTGGTTCTCGTTGAACGCGGCGGCGCCCTTGGCCTTGTCCTTCCCGGCGGCGCGCAGGGCGTTGGCCACCGAGGCGACCTTGGCATTGATGCGGTCGGCAAGCAAGGCTCGCTGGTTCTCCGGGTCCTTGAAGAAGTTGGCGCTCTTGCGCTCATCGGAGATGTCCGCGAAGGCCTGGCCCACGCTGCGCAGCCCGGAGCGGTGCAGTGCGGTGGTGCCTGCCTGCTTGGCCGCGTACAGCGCCATCGCGCCGGTGTCGAGCTTGCGGAACTCGGCCGCATAGTCGGTGAGCAGGCGCTTGCCCACCAGCTGCAGCAGCACATTGTTGTCGCCCTCGAAGGTCACGTAGACATCCAGGTCCGCGTAGAGCTGGGTGAAGCGGTTCTTGGCGATGAAGCCGGCGCCGCCACAGGCTTCGCGGCATTCCTGGATGGTGTCCAGTGCGTCCCAAGTGCTCAGCGGCTTCAGCGCGGCGGCGAGGGTTTCCAGGTCCTGGCGGTCGTCGTCGCTGTCGGCGCGGCCGGAGAACACCGCATCGAACTTGTCCAGCAGGCCGTCGTGGGCGAAGGAGGAGGCATAGGTGCGGGCCAGCCGGGCGATCAGCCGGCGCTGGTGGCGCTGGTAGTCCAGCAGGGTGGTTTCCTCGGTGTCCGAGGTGGAGTTGAACTGGCGGCGCTGGTTGCCGTAGGTCACGGCGATCTGCAGGGCGATCTTCGAGGCGTTGGTGGCGGCGCCATCCAGCGAGACGCGGCCCTGGACCAGGGTGCCGAGCATGGTGAAGAAGCGGCGGCCCGGCGAGGGGATCGGCGAGGAGTAGGTGCCGTCGGCGTCCACGTTGCCGTAGCGGTTGAGCAGGTTGGTGCGCGGAACACGCACGTTGGTGAAGTGCAGCCGGCCGTTGTCGATGCCGTTCAGCCCGCCCTTGAGCCCGTCGTCCTCGCCGCCGACGCCTTCCAGGAAGTTGCCGTCCTCGTCGCGGATCGGCACGTAGAAGCAGTGCACGCCATGGTTCACGCCCTTGGTGACCAGCTGGGCGAAGACGGTGGCTGCCTTGCCGTGCAGCGCGGCGTTGCCCAGATAGTCCTTCCAGGCGGCCTTGAACGGGGTGTGGATGACGAATTCCTCCGTGGCTTCGTCGTAGGTGGCAGTGGTGGCGACGGAGGCGACGTCCGAGCCGTGGCCGATCTCGGTCATGGCGAAGGCGCCCGGGGTCTTCAGGCTCATGGCATCCGGCAGCCACTTGGCGTGGTGCTCTTCGCTGCCCAGGTGCAGGATCGCTCCAGCGAACAGGCCCCACTGCACCCCTGCCTTGATCTGCAGCGATGGGTCGGCTGCCACCAGTTCCTCGAAGGCGGCCAGCGAGCCGCCGTGGTCATCGAAGCCGCCGAATTCCTTGGGGAAGGCACGCTGCACGGCCTCCTGCTCGACGAGGATGCCCAGCTGGCCGAGCACCCGTTCGCGGTGCTCGTCCATGCCCAGCAGCGGGTCGCGCTGCAGCTGCGGATTGGCGGCGCGGGCGCGCGAGGCCTTGCGGATTTCGGCGTAGGGGCCGAGCAGCTGCTCGGAGAGGGCGGTGACGTTGATGCGGTTCTCGCTCATGGCGTGCCTTTCATTTCGGTGGTGTCGGGTTTGGGATGCACTCAAGGTGCTTCAGCGGGTTGTCGGTGTCCGGGTGGAGGCGATGCCGTAGGCCAGCCAGTTGGTCAGTTCGGTGGCCAGCGACTGCAGCGACGGCTTGTTGGCGCCGGGCGGCTGGCTCAGCCATTGCTCGCCGGCGGCGCGGACCATGCCCAGGGCCGCACGCGGCCACAAATCGAGGGTGGCGGCGGTGGCGCGCTGGTCGTAGAGCTTGAGCAGGCGTTCGCTCATCAAGCTGGAGGCCTCCTCGAAGAAGGTGTTCAGAGCCCCGGCCGACTCGTCATCGGCCGAGCGCGGGGCGGAGGTCACGAAGAAGTACAGGTTGGGGCTGTTGTCGGCCAGTCCCAGATAGGAGGAGACCATCGCGTGCAGCGCGCTGATTTCGTCTTCCTTGGCCAGCCCCGCAGCGATGACGCGTTCGCGGAAGTCGTTGATCACCATGGCGCTCAGCGCCTGGCGCAGTCCTTCCTTGTCTCCGAAGTACCGGTAGTAGACGGGCTTGGAGGTGCGTGCGTGCCCGGCGATGTCTTCCATCGAGACCTGCGGGCCGAGCTCGTGCACTGCCTTGCGTGCCAGCTTGAGCAGCTCCTCGTGGCGCGCGGTGCGATGCGCTTCCCAGCGGGCTGCCCGGCCGTCGGTCTCGCGGTCGAATTCTTCGGTGATCTTGTTCACGTAACTCAGAGTATCATGTACTCTTGGTTACAGTAATACTTGTCACACCAGAATATTTACAGGAGTTCAACGAACATGAGCCAGCCTTCTGTGCGCAATGCCGTGATCATCGGTGGCAACCGCATTCCCTTCGCCCGTTCCAACACCGCCTATGTGAATGCGTCCAACCAGGACATGTTCACCGCCGCACTCGAGGGCCTGGTTGCCCGCTACGGACTGCAGGGACAGCGCATCGGTGCAGTCTCCGGCGGTGCGGTGCTCAAGCACTCCAAGAACTTCAACCTGATCCGCGAAGCGGTGCTCGGCTCCTCGCTGGATCACGCCACCCCGGCCTACGATGTGCAGATGGCGTGCGCCACCGGCATGGAAGCCATCGGCTCGCTGGCCAACAAGATCAAGCTCGGCCAGCTCGACTCGGCCATCGGCGGCGGCGTGGACACCACCTCCGACGCGCCCATCGCCGTATCCGATTCGCTGCGCGCGATCCTGATGGAACTTTCCCGGGCCCGCTCCACCAAAGCCAAGTTGGCCGCGTTGTCCAAGCTGCGCCCAGGCCACCTGGCCCCAGCGGCTCCAGGTACCGGCGAACCACGTACCGGACTGTCCATGGGCGACCACCAGGCGATCACCACCAAGAAGTGGGGCATCACCCGCGAAGCACAGGATGAACTGGCCTTGGCCAGCCACAAGAACCTGGCTGCCGCCTACGACCGGGGCTTCTTCAACGACCTGATTACCCCATTCAACGGCCTGGCCAAGGACAACAACCTGCGCGCCGACTCCAGCATGGAAAAGCTCGCCAAGCTCAAGCCGGCCTTCGGCAAGAACCTGGGCGAGGAAGCGACCATGACCGCTGGCAACTCCACCCCGCTGACCGACGGCGCCTCGACGGTGCTGCTGGGCAGCGAAGAGTACGCCCAAGCCAACGACCTGCCGATGCTGGCGAACTTCGTCGACTTCGAAGCCGCCGCGGTGGACTTCGTGCACGGCGGTGAAGGCCTGCTGATGGCCCCGGCCTACGCCACCGCCCGCATGCTCAAGCGCAACAACCTCACCTTGCAGGACTTTGATTTCTACGAGATCCACGAAGCCTTCGCCGGCACCGTGCTGTCCACGCTCAAGGCGTGGGAAGACGAGGAATTCTGCCGCGAGAAGCTTGGCCTGGATGCGCCGCTGGGCGCCATCGACCGGTCGAAGCTTAACGTGAATGGCTCCTCGCTCGCAGCGGGACACCCATTTGCCGCCACCGGCGGCCGCATTATCGCCAGCACTGCGAAGATGCTGCACGAAAAGGGTTCGGGCCGCGCACTGATTTCGGTCTGCGCAGCAGGCGGCCAGGGCGTCGTCGCTATTCTGGAGGCTCGCAACTAATGGCAGACAAGTACATGGAACTGGTCAACACCGGCCTGACCAAGAAGCTGGCCACCATGCTGGGCCTGCCGCGTCCGCCGCGGCTGCGCCGCTACAGCCCGGAAGCCGCGCTGCTGCCCGGCCCGGTATTGATCCTCGGCACCTCGGCCAAGGCGCAGGAATTGAGCGACACCTTGGTGTCCTGGGGCCTGGATGTGCGCCGCCACGACGCAGGGGAAGCCAAGCTCGGCGCTCTGGTCCTGCTGCTTGACGAGCTTGAACGCCCCACCGACCTCTCGCCGCTGATGCTCGCAGCCGGCCAGGCGCTGCGCAAGCTGCTTCCCGGCGGCCGCGTGGTCGCATTCTCCCGGCCCGCCGGGGATGATGATGCGCCCCAGCTGTCAGCCGTGCGCCAGGGCATCGATGGCGTGGTGCGCTCGATGGGCCGCGAAATGCGCGGCGGCGCGACCGCCAATGGCATCGTGCTCGACGCTGGCACTACCGTGGCCAGCCCGAGTGCGCTGGCCGCCTTGCGCTTCTTCTTCTCCGGGCGCAGCGCCTATGTGGACGGCCAATTCCTGACCGTGCGCACCAACGATGGCGTGCTTCCGGCTGACTTCGCCAAGCCGCTGGCCGGCAAGGTGGCAGTGGTGACCGGGGCCGCCCGCGGCATCGGCGCGGCCATCGCCAAAACGCTGTCCCGCGATGGGGCGCAGGTGGTCGTGGTAGACATGCCGGCCGCCGGCGAAGCGCTGGCCAAGGTGGCCAATTCCATCGGCGCCACCACCTTGCAGCTGGATGTCACCGCGGAAGATGCAGCGCAGCAGATCATGGATCACGCGATCGGCCGGCATGGCTCGCTGGATCTGGTGATCCACAATGCCGGAATCACCCGCGACAAGCTGCTGGCCAACATGGATGCCGGCCGCTGGGATTCGGTGATTGCCGTGAACATCGCCTCGCAGCTGCGCATGAACGAGGCCTTCCTGGCGGCCAAGCTGCCGGGCCTGCGCATCGTGTCGCTGGCGTCCACCTCCGGGATCGCCGGCAACCGCGGGCAGACCAATTATGCGGCTTCCAAGGGCGGGGTGATCGGCATGGTGCACGCCAGCGCCAAGCTGTTCGCCGAGAACGGCGGCTCCATTGCAGCGGTGGCCCCGGGATTCATCGAGACCGAGATGACCGCAAAGATCCCGCTGGGCACCCGCACCGTGGCCCGCATGGTCCTGCCCTCGCTGATGCAGGGCGGCCTGCCGGTGGATGTTGCCGAAGCCATCAGCTTCCTCGGCTCGGATGCCGCGGCCGGGCTGAACGGCCAGGTGCTGCGCGTCTGCGGCCAATCGCTGGTAGGTGCCTGAGATGGGTGCGCAGATCGTTACCGGAATTCCGTCGATGGCCTCGGTCTATGCCCAGTCCGTCAAGACCCTGAAGCGCAAGCCGAAGAACCCGGTGCTGCCCGAAACCGTGCTGGTGTTCCAGGGCGCGAAGGCCGATCCGGCGAAGCTTGCCGAGTTCCGCAAGGCCGTGGACGCACCGATGAACGGCGTGCTGCCGAGTCTCTACGTGCACTCCTTGGCGTTCCCGCTGGCGATGTCCTTGATGGTGCGCGACGATTTCCCGTTGCCGCTTCTGGGAATGATCCACCTGGTCAATCAGGTGGAGGTCCAGCAGCCGCTGGGGGAGGACGAGGCATTCGACATCGAGGTGCACAGCGAGAACCTCGCGGCCCATCCGCACGGGGTGACCGCCGACCTGGTGATGCGCATTGTGGTGGATGGGCAGGACCGGATGCTGCTGCGCAGCACGTTCTTGGCCAAAGGCGTGCGGCTCGATGGGACCACGCCGGAGAAAAGCGCGCGCCCTGACTTTGCCGCACCGCAGCGCACCGCAAGCTGGAAACTGGATGCTGGAACCGGACGCCGCTGGGCCGCGGTCGCCGGGGACTACAACCCGATCCACCTGGCTGCGCTCAGCGCCAAGGCATTGGGTATGCCGGCGGCCATCGCCCACGGCATCTACCTGGCGGCCCGTGCGCTGGCGGGGATCGAGCCTGCTGGCGGAAGCTACCGCTGGAGCATCGAGTTCAGGACTCCGGTGGTGCTTCCGGCTTCGGTAGACCTGGCCTTCCAGCCGAACTCCGACGGTTACACCATCCAGGCGTGGAATGCGCGCAAATCCAAGCCCCACTTCGAAATGGAGCTGGTGCGCGGCTAGGTGAAGTCACCAGTGCCCTGGTCATCGACGCAGTCGCGTTGACGGCCAGGGCACTGTGGTGCCACCGACCTTGACTAGGCTCGGTGGCGCTCGGACTGGGCCATGCGATAGCTGGCCAATGTAGCGACAGCGGCGCGCTCCCAGGTGAATAGTCCCGAATGCTCCAGTGCGCCATGGCCGGCGGCGGTAATCTGTTCAGGATCCCGGGCAAGCTCAAGCAATTTTTCGGCCCACAGCTGGGCATCGGGCTCGTCCATGAGCCACCCTGATTCGCCGTCGTTCACGGCGTACGCCAAACCGCCCACGGCATTGGCCAGAACCGGAGTACCGCAGGCCTGCGCTTCGGCAGCTACCAGTCCGAAGGTCTCGGAGAGCGAAGGGACTGCAACGACGTCGGCGTTGGCGAAGACGAGTGCCAATTTCTCGGGGGAGAGCGGATCGAAGAAGCGGACGACGTCCTGAAGGCCGTGGCGTTGCACGAGCGAAGGCAGGTCGTAGTTGGTTTGCCCGGACAGGGCGCCGAAGAGTGATGCGGTGATGCGCAGGCTGGGGTCCTCGCGGCGCGCGATGCCCATGGCTTCGAGCAGCAGATGCGCTCCCTTCAGCGGTTGCATCCGTCCGGCATAGACCAGATGCAGGTCATCCTCGCCCAGCGGGCGGCGCACCTTGTCCTGGTCCTGATGGAAGATTCGGTGGTTGACGCCGGGCAGCACGATGTCGAGCTTTTTCGATTCCACGGCGTAGAAGCGCCCGAGCTGCTTCGCTTCCACCGGGGTGTTGGCGATGATGCGCGCGCATTCGGCAAGCAGCTGCTGCTCGGCTTCCTTGCGGTACCCGGGCTCGGGGATGCCCGATTCGTGCTCCTTGGCCGCGGCCGAGGTGTGCATCGACACCAGCAGGGGAGCGTCCCACCGTGCGGCCAGCTGCAGCCCCACCATTCCCGAGAGCCAATAGTGGCCATGGATTACATCGATCTTCACGCCGTGCAGGTGGGTGGCTATTTCTTCCGCGGCTTCGTCGATGATTTCGGGCAGCTGCTCCTTGGCCAGGGTCCGGTTCGCGGCTACCTGCACCTGGTGCATCCATACGCCCTCACTGACCTGCAGCGACTCTGAATCCCCGGCGGTGCGCGTGAGCATATGCACTTCGTGGCCCAGCGCGCCCAACGCATAGGAAAGGTTCTGGATGTACACGTTCATGCCGCCTGCATCGCCGGAGCCGGGTTGCTGCATTGGCGAGGTATGCAGGGAAAGCATGGCTATGCGCATGATCGGTGCTCCCAAGGTGCTGTGCTGGTGACGGAATTTTTCGTTCGAAACTCCGCCTCTGATGCTACCAAGAAGCCAAGTCGAGCATCTTCGCGTTTGCGGATGTCCAGTGATCCACCATGTCCGCTCCTCCGTGGCCGTCTTTTTCGCAGATGACCAGCGAGGAAGCCGGCCAGAGCTGGTGCAGCTTCCATGCGGTTCTTGCAGGGCCGGAAACATCGGCGCGTCCGTGGATCAGGACGGCCGGAAGATGCTGGATCTTGGCCATGTTCTCGAGGATCGGTGGCTGGCAGAAGCCGTCGTGGGCCCAGAAATGCGTCGTCGTCCGGGTCATCGAATGCCGAAAACTGCGCTCTTCCCAGCGCGGATCCCGAACCACTTGCTCGGTGCCGAGGGAAATGTGGGTATCCTCCCACAGGGCCCATTCGCGGGAGGCCGCGTCGCGAAGTTCAAGATCGCTGGAGCTGAGCAGTTGCGCGTAGGCCTCGACCAGCCGCAACTCTCCGGACGCATAGGCAGGAACATGCCTGCTGGCGAATCCCGCGAGCCGGTCCCATGCCTCGGGAAAGAGCGCTCCGACGGTTTCGGTGATCCATTGGACTTCTTCACGGCTGGTTGTCGTCACCGCGAACAGCACGATGCCGATAACACGTTCGGGATGCGCCTGCGCGTAGGCGAGCGCCAAGGTCGAGCCCCAGGACACGCCATTGAGGATCCATTTCTCGATTCCCAGCCCGATGCGCAACGTTTCGATGTCGGCAATGAGCCGCGGGGTAGTGAATGATTCCATCTCCACGTTTGCATCTGCAGCCGAGGGGAGGGAACGGCCGCAACCGCGCTGCTCGAAACCGATGAGGCGCGTACGGGACAGGTCCCAGCGGTTTCGATAGCCGCTGGCGCCGAGCGTTCCTCCCGGGCCGCCGTGTAGATGCAGTGCCGGGATTCCGTCGCGGCGTCCGAACTCTTCCCAGTACAGCTGGTGGCCATCGTCGGTCGGCATCAGCCCGTGATGGATGGGATTGCTGCCGAGGGAAAAATCAGTCATGTACGCACTTTACGGGAAAGCGGGCCAACGAGGGCTTCATCGAAAGTTGCTTCCGCTCTTCTGGATCTCCTTGGCCGGCCATCATTGAAAATGCGGGGAGCTCGGCTGGAGAGTTCAAGCTGTCCGTCGATGAAGTTGATACTCGCGCCATGTCAGTACAACGATGAATGCGTCGAAAACTGTGAGCCCGATGAGTCCCCAGCTGAAGCTGATAAACAGCTCGTAGATCTGGTACACGATGAATGCAATCAGGAATCCAATGAGCCACGGATAAGCCCACAATTGGTTTCTCAGCACTGCCCACACCAGCACCACCTTTACTATCCCATGGAATAGCAGGTAAGCCGCTGCAAAGAGTGTTGCAGAAACTTCTAGGCGTTCAGCCAAACTGACCAGAAAGCGGGCGATGAAATCCTGCGGATCTTCGGAAAGTTCGTGGTGAGTCACTGCACTTACGAACACCATGATCTGAGATGGCCCGGCAAAGAGAAATATGGTGCCGGCCACGAGTTCCGAAACGCCCGTGATGCCCTTGAGGATCAGGCCCACGTAAAAAGTTCGGTCTAGCAATCTGCGGCGCTTGCCTTGTCCTGGTGCTGATTCCGGATGGTTCATGGCCCGCTGTGCTTTCTTCATTGTTTGACAAGCATTAACGATGATCTGAGCTTACTTCTCAAAGCGCGACGAATCGCTATGGAGTATCTGAGAGCTGGCATGCTGCCAATTCGATTCCACGTGGCGAGCGATGTTCATTTTCAATCAGTTTTCGTTCCGGGATGTCGTAGGGAGATCAGGCGCTGATCGAAGTCACGAGGACAGTGAGCCGTCGCTTCGCCTAATTGATCAACGAAGGACAGTGGGCACCCGCGTCATTCGCACGCCTGCGCGAGTACAGTTGATTGCTCGAATCGCTGGCAACTGGCATCACGGTCGCCGAAAACTTGCAATTCTGCCGAAAATCTTGTGACCCTTGACACGAAATTGCAGTGAAAATGCTGAAACCTCCTACTCAAGGCCGAATATTCCGCGAATTTACGGGCGTTTCGACGACTTCGGGGCAGTTGGTGGCCGATTGGAATTCACGCGAAAGCGGTGGTAGAGTTTTACTTCGTTGCCAGCGATAACAACGCGAACAACGAACAGCCTGCGCGGGTGGCGGAATAGGTAGACGCGCCAGCTTGAGGTGCTGGTCCTCGAATAGAGGGTAGGGGTTCAAGTCCCCTTTCGCGCACAGGTAAATCCCCGGTTGACTTCGGTCAACCGGGGATTTTTCACATCTGCCAGAAATCTTGGCCCGCTGGGGACGGAATCAATGAGCCGCGGCTCCCTGCGCCATCGCGATGCCATCCGGGGACTTTGCTTCCTGTGCCGCGCTGATTCCGGCGCGGCGGCCAAAGAAGCTTCCATCGCCCAGGCTGGTACCGCTGGCGTAGCCGCCGGCGCAGACCCCCGAAGTGCAGCGTCCCGCCGCGAACAAGCCCGGGATCGGTGCGCCCGAAACATGCAGTACCCGTGAGTCGGCATCGGTCTTCAGCCCGCCCAGGGTGAATCCTCCGGTGCGGCCACGCAGGTCGATCGCCGCCAGCGCACCGCGCAGTGGCTTGACCCACTTGGGGTTCTTGCCCAGCAGGGGATCGGTGCCCTCGGCCGCGAAGCGGTTGTACTGCTCGATGGTGGCCTGGAGGCTGCCTGCAGACAGTCCCATCTCGGCTTCCAGCTCGGCGGCGTTGTCGGCAACCCAGGTAGGCTGCATCAGCAGTTCCGGACTGGAGGTTTCGCTGGCCGCGCCTTCTTCGAATGCAGCCTCGTCGATAACCAGAAATGCCTGGTTCTCCTGGTGGAACAACGTCGCCTGGTCGAGCCGGCCCGGGTAGGTGTCTTCATTAATGTAGCGCTGGCCGCGGCCGTTGACCAGGATGCCGCGCACCAGCAACTGCGGATCGCAGAAGAATGCGACCTCGGTGACGTCCATGAGGGCGGTCGCTGCGCCAATCGACTGGCCCATTTGGATGGCGCGCCCGTCGTGCGCCTCAATGGATGCCGCCGGGCGGCTTAGGATGCGCGGCGCATTGGCACGGACCATTTCTTCGTTGAAAGCGAAGCTGCCCATGGCCAGGACCACGCCACGACGTGCCTTTACGTAGAGATCCTTGCCATAGCGCGTGGCGTCGATGCCCACCACGCGTCCATCGGACTCGACGACCAACGATTGCACCCGCCGGTCGTATTCGGCGCGCACGCCCAGGGCTTGCGCGGTCTCGACCAGCGGTTTCATGAGCATGTAGCCGCCGCCCTGCTCGCCGGTATTCTTGCCGGACATCTGCGGAACGTGCCCGCGCGGAGCCGGGGAAATCGAGGTGCTGAACGGGGCTGCGTTCTCGCCGCCGGAGTACATCAGCCCGTCATCATGGGGAGGTTCCCAGCCTGGCTGGCCCCAGAACGATTCCTTGAAGACGACACCCGCGTCCACCAGCCAGTTGTAATGATCCACGCTGCCTTCGCAGTCGGCATCGATCTTCGCATCGTCGGTCCCCGGGCCGAGGGCGGCTTTCATGAAGGACTTGATGTTCTCGACGGTGTCTTCGAAGCCCAGGGCCCGCTGCAGCGGAGTGCCGCCGCCGAGATAGACGAAGCCGCCGGCCATGGAGGCGGCGCCGCCCCAGCCTCCGGAACGTTCGAGCACTAGCACATCGGCTCCGGCGCGTGCAGCCTCGATGGCGGCGCTCACCCCGGCGATGCCGTAGCCGGCAACCACCACATCGGCCTCGTAATCCCAGTTGCTGATGCTGCTGGCTGAAATGTTGAACGAGCTGCTTTCGGACATGTGTGGGCATCCTCTCGAAATAGGCTAAAAAGTATCCAGAAGATTCGCTGTCCACTGCCGATTCACTGCGAAGCAGTCCCACTGGATGGAACCGTCGTGCCTTGAGCCCGGCTACCCTTGGGTTCCGCTGAGCCGGCGCAGGCTCTCGGCATCCAGCACCTGGTTGAAGACCGGTCCCTGCGGTTCCAGCACCCGGCCGGCGGCCAAGCTGGGCAGCTGCACCGGGGAGAAACCCAATGCCTTGGTGAGTTCCGAAACCATCTGGGCATCCTGCGCGTTATCCGCGGCGACGCCCAGGGCACGCTGCGCAGATTGCTTAGTTGCCCGATCCGCATCCATATCCCAATGGCTGATGTGATTCAGTGCCTTGACTACGCGCGAGCTCTTGAAGCGGGCCGCGATGCCCTCGGAACTGGACAGACCGGCATCCAGAGAGGCTTCCAGCCAATCGGGAAGCGGCTCATCTTCCCAGCGGTTGGTCGCATCCACCAGCAGGATGCCAGCCAAGGAGGAGACATCGATGTCGCCGAGTTCTTCCTGCGGCACCATGAGCACCACCAAGTCGACATCCTCGGCGATCTCCTCGGCCAGTACGCCGGTGGCCCGGGATGCATACTGCGCCAAGTGGTATTTCATCATCCGCGGGGGCCGCGAGCCCGCGATGCGTACCTCAATGCCGGCAGCTGCCGCTGCCCGGGCCAATGCCGTGCCAGCTCGTCCTGCGCCCAGGATTCCAATCCGCTTGATGCTCATAGCTCCAGCCTAGACGCGAAGGCCGTGGTGGCATGCAATTCATTGCATGCCACCACGGCCTTCAACTTAGCGGAAGCTTGTCAGCTCCAAAGCGGAGCCAGGGACTTGAACAGCTGCTGCACGCCCAAGATGATGAACAGCACCGCGGTAATCGCCAGCGCCGTATTGGTGTGCCAGCGGTTCGCCCATTCCTTCGGGATGCGCTTGCCGTTGAGCAGGCCCAAGAGGGTGACTGCCAGGAACGGCATGAACAGTGCGCCGAGGACGCCGTAGGCCAGGATCAGGGCGATCGGCTTGTCCAGCAGGAACAGCACCATTGGCGGGAAGGTCAGCCACAGGACGTAGAACTTGAAGTACTTGCCGCCGGTCATGGTGTCCGGGTGGTTTGCAGGCTTCTTGCGCATGTGGCCCCAGAAGTCAGCGAACATCAGCGAAACGCCGTTCCACACGCCGATTATCGACGAGAAGGACGCGGCCCAGAAGCCCACCAGGAAGCCGTTGCCAACAACATCGCCGTACTCGGCCTTCAGCACATCGCCCAGTTCCAGCAGTCCCTTGTCGCCACCGGAAATGGTGACGCCAGCGGCGCGAACAACTTCTGCGCCGACGATCAGCATCGCGAGCACGAAAATGCCGGTCATGACGTAGGCCATGGTGTTGTCGATGCGCATCACGCGCATCCACTTAGGGGTGTACCAGCCCTTTTCGCGCAGCCAGTAGCCGTAGGCGGCCAAGGTGATGGTGCCGCCGACGCCGCCGGCCAAAGCCAGGGTGTAGACCACGCCGCCCTGCGGAATCATCGGGATCAGGCCCTTGAGCATCTCCGGAATGTTCGGCACAGCGATGAAAGCCAAGCCCACCACGGTCACGAACATGATGCCTACCAGCACGGCGGTGATCTTCTCGAAGAAGTTGTACTTGCCGAACCAGACCATCACGAAGCCCAGCAGGCCCATGAGCACTGCCCAGATCTTCAGGTCCACTGCCGGCATCAAGGCTGCCAGCGGCAACGCGGCAGAGCTCATCGCGGTAGCGCCGTAGACGAAGCCCCAGATGATGATGTAGGGACCGAAGTACCAGGTGGTCCACTTGCCCAGGGTGCTCCAGCCTTCGAAAATGGTCTTTCCGGTGGCCAGGGTGTAGCGGCCGGCGCCTTCAACCAGAACAATTTTCAGGATCACGCCGACAATCACTGCCCACAGCAGGGCATAGCCATACTGGCTGCCTGCTACCAGGGTGGCTACCATGTCGGCTGCGCCAACGCCGGTCGCCGCAACGACCAGGCCCGGGCCAATGACCTTCCAGCGCGGTGGGCCGCCACCGTCCAGATCGGCGCGTTGCGCCTCGATGTTTTCACTCATTTGATTTTCCTTTGCCGCAATGCGATGCCGCCGCGGCAGCGCATCTACGGTGATGCGGACCACGGAGGGTGTGAGATCGTATTCAATCTTGGTAGTGATCTTTGTTACTGGCAAACTCACAGTCAACTACTAACACTTTCTTAAGTTTGAGGGTGACGTGAGAAACACTGCGTACCCGAATTGCTAGAATTGACCAGTTACCTGCGGGCTTCGCGCCCGGATCTGATCACCGAGGATGATGCCGTGCAGCTGTTGATCGTCGAAGACGACGAGGCCGTCGCCCGCGCCCTGATTGATGCGGTGAGCGCGGCCGGCCACCTGGCAGAGCATGTCAGCCGCGGTGCCGACGCGCTGTTGAAGCATCGAAACGCACAAATGATCCTGCTGGACCTGGGCCTGCCGGACATGGACGGACTTGAGGTCCTGCGCAAGCTCCGCCAAATCAGCGACATTCCCGTCGTCATCCTCTCGGCTCGCAATGACGAGCGCAGCGTGGTCCGGGGGCTGCGCCAGGGCGCAGACGATTTCCTGGTCAAGCCCATCGGCCTGGCAGTTCTCCTTGCCCGTATTGACGCGGTGGCGCGCCGGGCAAAGGTGCTTGCCGACGACAACGACGGCGTGCTCATCGCCGGCGGGCTGCGCGTGGATACCGGCAAGCACGAAGCGGTACTCGACGGGCGGGCGCTGCATTTGACCGCCAAGGAATTCGACTTGCTGGCGTTGCTGGCCCAGCACGCCGGATCGGTAGTCACCCGGGAGCAGATCCTTGACCGTCTCTGGGGCGACGCATTCATTGCGGTGTCGCGTTCCTTGGATGTCCACCTCACCGGCTTGCGTTCCAAGCTCGCGGCTCCGGGGATGATCGTGAACGTTCGCGGGGTCGGCTACCGGCTGGAAACGCCAAACCCGTGAGGCTGCGCGTACTGGGAATCCTTGGCACTCTGCTGCTGGCGATCGTCGCCATCGCCAGCGCGATGCTGTTGCAGAGCGTGAGCCGCGATGCCACCGCGGACCTGCAGCTGAACCGGATTTCGGCATTGAACCGCTTTGTCCAGCTTGCCACCCATGCCGACCTGAACAGCGACATGTCGCTGCTCCAGCTGGAGATGGATACCTATAGCGATCTGTATGGCGAGGGACTGCTGATCAATGTCGGCCAGCGGCAATTGGTCTCGGGGAGCATCGACCCGCAGGACCCCGAGATTGCGCAGGCCGTGCGCAATGCCGAACTGAACCTCGGGCTCCTCCAGCTTCCGCCCATCGATCCCTTCTCCGATGCCACTGCATTGCTTTCGCAGCCTTTCGGCAATTCCGCCCAGGTGCTCGGCTCGGTCACGATGCAAGTGAACCTGGAAACTGCACGCACAAAGGTGCTGGAAAAGTCCAGCGTGCTCTGGCTCATGGTCATCTCCCTTGGTGCCGGACTGCTGCTCCTGGCCGACCGCCTCACCTCTTGGGTGCTTCGCCCGGTGCACCGGCTCAACGACGCGGTCAACGACATTGCGCAGCACCAGGCACCGGTGCATCTGGAAGAGCAAGGCCCTCCCGAGCTGCGCCAGCTGTCCCGGTCACTGAGCCGCATGGCCCAAACCATGGCCGAGAGCCTGGATCAGCAGCAACAGCTCATCGCCGAGACATCCCATCAGCTGCGCAACCCGGTAGCAGCCTTGAGGCTTCGCGTGGATCTGCTGAAGATGCGCCTGGGCGAGCAGGCGGATCCCGCCGGAGTGCACGCCGTGGAAAGCGAACTGGATCGGGTCGAGACCCTGCTGGATGGCGTCATGCGCTTGGCCAGCGCCGAGCATCGGCTGACCGAGCAAAGGGCCGGGGACGCGCTGCCCGACGCAGCTGTGCGCGGCCAGCAAATCGACGTCGGGCAGATGCTTGCCGAAGAAGTCGAACGGCAATCCGAAGCTGCCCGGCTGCTAGGCAACCAGCTGGTGCTCGATGCCAGTGCCACCTCGGAACCGGAAGCCATCGCGTGGTGCAACGGCTTCGATTTGCAGCAGATGCTCGCAGAACTGGTTGAGAACGCCTTCAAATACGCACCCGGCAGCAGCATCGTGATGGGCCTCGAGCTCCACCAGCGAACAATAGAGATTCAAATCCAAGACCATGGTCCCGGCATGAGCGCAGCTGAACTGGAGAACGCCGCAGATCGGTTCTGGCGTGCAGAACAGGTGCGGCACCGCCTGGGGACAGGGTTGGGACTGGCGATCGTCGATCGCCTGGCACGCGTCAATGCCGGTGGACTCACGCTGGAATCTTCTCCGGGCCAAGGGCTGAAAGCCACAATAAGCCTCCCCCGGCACACCAAGGAATCAGAGGTCCACGATGAATCCTGAGCCATTGCCATCGCGGCGGAAACTGCTCAAATACCTGCTTGCGCTTCCGGTGGCTGCCACGATCCCGGCCTTGTGTTCTTGCACTTCGCGGGCCAGTGCAGGCCGATTGGATATCGCGTCAGGTGAAGATGGGGGAATGTACTTCCAATTTGCCTCCTTGCTCTCCAAGGCGCTGGTGGCCAACGGCGTCGCCGAGCAGTCGCACGCCTTGAATACCCAAGCTAGCGCCCAGAACCTCGCGATGCTCGCAGGCAACGAGGCCGAGCTGGCCCTGGCGCTGGCCGATACGGCGGACCAGTATCGGAAGGATCATGGCTCGCAGACCCAGCCGCTGGCCCTGGGCCGCGTCTACCAGAACTACTTCCATTGCATCCTCCGTCCTGGAACCGGCATTGAATCGCTGCACGATCTGGCAGGACGCACCATCGGAACCGGCGCCCCGGAATCCGGTACGTGGGTTACCGGCCAGCGGATCCTTGAAGCGGCGAAGCTCAAGAACAGCGCGAATGCGCCCACGGAACTGCAGTACGGGTACGCGGCAGGGCTGGACGCGCTGAGCCGCGGAAGCATTGACGCGCTCTTCCTTTTCGGCGGCCTGCCGGTGATGCCGCTGAGCGAACTCGCGTCCAGCATGGATCTGGAACTGCTCGACGTGTCGGGGGTCCTGCCGCAGCTGCGTGAGCGGTACCCGGACCTGTACGACGCGGTTGTCATCCCGGAGGGAACTTACCACGGCGTCAAGTCCGTCCAGACAATCGGGGTGGGCAACTTGTTGATGGCGCGCGCGGATATGGCTGATGACCTGGCCGGAGCCATCGTCAAGCTCCTGGTCGACCACGCTGACCAGCTGGTCCCGGACTCCAGCGCCGGCATACAATTCCTGACCACTGAAACCTTGATCAGCACCGGTGGCCTGCCGTTGCACCCGGGTGCGCGCACCGCCTACCGGGAACTGCACGGATAAGCTCGCGCACGCCGGTACGAGACGGCCGGGGGCTTGGCCGACTAGTGTGTATGGCAGAGCACTGCTACGAGAGGATCAATTGCGATGCCCACTGCCGACGCCATTGCACGCATGGAAAATGAAGCCGTCGAGATTTGCCGGAAACTGATCCAGATCGACACGACGAACTACGGCGGCAACAAGGGTGCAGGTGAGCTGGAGGCCGCCGAATATGTTGCCGGTTTACTCCAGGAAGTTGGCCTGGACGCCAAGATCTACGAATCTGCTCCCGGGCGGGCCAATGTGCTCACCCGTATTCCGGGTGCCGACCCGGCGCTACCGGCCCTGGTGGTGCACGGCCATTTGGATGTCGTGCCGGCCATCGCCGAAGACTGGAGCGTGGATCCCTTCGGTGCGGAGATCATCGACTCGATGATCTGGGGACGCGGCGCGGTAGACATGAAGAACATGGATGCGATGATCATCGCCGCCATCCGCCATCTGCAGCGCGAAAAGATCATCCCACGGCGCGACCTGGTCATCGCCTTCTTTGCCGATGAGGAAGCCGGCGGGGACTATGGCGCAGGCTGGATGGTGCAGAACCATCCCGAGCTCTTTGCCGGCGCTACCGAGGCGATCAGCGAAGTCGGCGGGTTCTCGGTCGAGATCAACGGCCGCCGTGCCTACATGCTGCAGACCGCGGAAAAGGGCATCGCCTGGCTGAAGCTGACCGCCCAGGGCATGGCCGGGCACGGTTCGCAGCTGAACGGCGACAATGCGGTCACCCATCTGGCAGGAGCCGTGCACCGCATCGGCGAGCATCAATGGCCGCTGTCCTATACCAAGACCACGCGCGCCCTGCTGGAACAGGTAGCCGAGCTGTCCGGGCTGGACTTCAATGAAGCAGATCCCGCCCCGCTGCTCTCGGCCATGGGCAACGTCTCGAGGTTCGTCGGCGCGACCTTGCAGAATACCGCGAACCCTTCCGCCTTGGACGCCGGCTACAAGCACAACGTCATTCCCGGCCAGGCTGAAGCCCTGATCGACTGCCGCACCTTGCCCGAGCAGCACGAAGCCACCGTGCAGACCCTGCGCGAATTGGCCGGGGAACATGTCGAGCTGTCCATGGTGCATGAGCAGGATTCCCTTGAGGTGCCGTTCGCCGGGGCGCTGGTGGATTCGATGATCGAATCGCTGCTGTCCGAGGACCCGGATGCGGTGGTCCTGCCCTATATGCTCTCCGGCGGCACCGATAACAAATGGCTGGCCAAGCTGGGGATCACCGGCTACGGATTCGCGCCGCTGCAGCTTCCCGCCGAACTGGACTTCACCGGAATGTTCCACGGCGTCGATGAACGGGTGCCGGTGGACTCCGTCAAATTCGGCGTCCGGGTCCTGCAGAAGCTCTTGCAGGACTACTAGAAACATCCTCCTCCCAGCGAGCACAAGAGAAACCAGGAGAAGAATCCTTGTCCATCGAATCAGTACTGACCAACGAGCTGCTTGAACGCTTCCGCGGCCGGGCCGCTGGCTATGACGAGGCGAACGCGTTCGCCATCGAGGACTTCAACGAGCTGGTGGAACTCGGCTACCTCAAGGCGCTGGTGCCGGCGGATCGCGGGGGACTGGGGTGGAGTTTCGACACCCTGGCGCTGGCGCAGCGCCGCCTTGCCACTGCCGCGCCGGGTACGGCGCTGGCGATCAACATGCACCAGGTCTGGGCAGGAGTCGCCTATCTGCTGCAGGCCCGCGGGGACCGGCGCCTGGACATGGTTGCCGATTGGATTGCCGAGGGCGAAGTGATGGCCTTCGGGATTTCGGAACCGGGCAACGATGCGGTGCTCTTCGACTCCAAGACCAGTGCGGCCACCGCTGCCGATGGTTCGGTGGCATTCACCGGCGTGAAGATCTTCACCTCGCTTTCCCCGGCGTTCACCCGTCTGGGGGTGTTCGGCAAGGACCAGGACTCCGGGGAGCTCGTCCACGGCTTCGTCGCCCGCGGCGAAGGCGTGCAGTCGATGGACGACTGGAACACCCTGGGCATGCGGGCCAGCCAGTCGCACACCACGAAGCTGGAGGATGCGGTGGCTCCCAGCGATTGGGTGCATAGCCGGCTGCCGGTCGGCCCGAACACGGACCCGCTGATCTTCGGCATCTTCGCGTCCTTCCTCACCCTGACCGCGAGCGTCTACGTGGGCATCGCCGATCGTGCGGTGACCCTGGCGCAAGAGGCGCTGACTGATCGAGTGCACCAGGACGGGACCAGGTACTCGCAGGATGCCCGCGCCCGCGGCCTGCTGGCGGAGGCGGCCATGCGCCTGCTGTCCCTGGATGCCCTCCAGCGCTCGGTGGCTGGCGACCTGGAAGCCAAGGCGGACCACCAGGGCGCCTGGTTCCCGAAGCTGGTGACGCTGCGGACCATTGCAGGGGACACCGCACGGGAAAACGTCCAGGTTGCCGGCCAGCTGCTGGGCGGCGGCGGGTATTTCCGCGGCTCGGAATTCGAACGGCTCTACCGCGACGTGCAGGCCAGCTGGTACCACCCGTCCAATGCGGCGTCGGCTGCCAACACGGTGGCCTCCTGGCTGGTCGGCCCGCTCGACAGCTAGGCCGAGGCCTGGCGCAGCCTGCCTAGTGGCGGTTCAGGGGGCCAGCGTGCTGCGAATGCGCATCACGCGCCGGCGCAGCCAATACTTGTAGGCGCCGCCCTCGTAGCGGCAGGTGCGCATCAGCTCCCATTTGCCGTTATCCGCATGCTCGCGAAGGGCTGCCCGGGCTACATTCTTCGGCTCGCCGGGGAAGGAGGTGATGACCAGGTATTCGAAGCGCTGGTCATCGGGATGATGCAGCGGCGGCTTAATTCTTTCTTCGAGCATCCTGCCCCCTATCTAAAGAACGCCATGCGTTGTAGCCTCATGCTATGAGTACTGATCCGAGTTTTGCACTGCAAGCATTTATTGCCCGCCTGGAGCAGCATCTGGCAATTGTGTCGCAGAGCCGCGGTGCCGCCGAGGCTTCCGTCGACGCCGCCTTTGGCGCGTTGGCCGATGCCTTCGAAGACTATGAGGACGCCCTCTATGAACAGTATTCCGAGCTTTTGCCCTTCACCATACCCTCGGATGATGCGTGAGTACGACCACGGGGTGAATTTTTCGCATTACGTGTTTCTGAGTCCGGATACTCGCAATCCGTGAAGTAATGTCGAGGGGTGAATTGGTTTGAAGCAGCTTTCCTAGGATTGATCCAGGGCCTGACCGAGTTCCTCCCGATCTCGTCCTCCGCCCACTTGCGCATCGTTGGCGAACTTTTGCCTAACGCCCAGGACCCCGGGGCGGCTTTTACCGCCATTACCCAGCTGGGTACCGAAACCGCGGTGATCGTCTTCTTCTGGCGTGACATCGTGCGCATCATCGGTGCGTGGTGCAAGGCCTTGGCCGGCAAGATCCCGCATTCGGATCCGGATGCCAAGATGGGCTGGCTGATCATCGTCGGCTCCCTGCCCATCGCGATCCTGGGCCTGCTGCTGGAAGACTACATCGATACGAACTTCCGTTCGCTGTGGATCGTGGCGACAACCCTGGTGGTCTTCGGCCTGATCCTGGCCATCGCCGACCACTACGGCAAGCAGCAGCGCACCTTGGAGAAGCTGACCGTTAAGCACGGCATCTTCTACGGCTTCGCGCAGGCCATGGCCCTGATTCCGGGCGTCTCGCGCTCCGGCGGCACCATCACGGCGGGCCTGCTCATGGGCTACACCCGCGAGGCGGCGGCCCGCTACTCGTTCCTGCTGGCCATCCCTGCGGTGTTCGCCTCGGGACTCTACAAGCTGGCCAAGTCCTTCGATGAGCCGGGGGTCTACACCCTGGCGCAGACTGGTGTCGCCACCGTCGTCGCCTTCATCGTCGGCTTCCTGATCGTGGGCTGGTTCCTGAAGTTCGTTTCCACCCACTCCTACCGCTTCTTCGTCTGGTACCGCATCCTGCTGGGCCTGGCGCTGTTCGTCGCTCTCGGATTGGGCTGGATGGCCGCCTGATTCATCCCATGAAAGATGTCCGTGGACTGCTTCACGGACATCTTGCAGTTAACGGGAATAAACCTTGTCCTGCTTCACTTGGACTTAAAGGAAGAAATACGTCGCATCTGCGAAAGGATGTTCATAAGTGCACGCGTGGAAAAACCCTGAGGTACCTCAGGTGGCTGGTTCAGCACCGACACTGGAACTTTTCAACACCGCCACCGGTACCCAGCAGGCCACTGCGCCAGCGGATGAGGCTCTTGCGCCGGCAAGCATGTACGTTTGCGGAATCACCCCGTATGACGCCACCCATATGGGCCACGCCGCCACATATGTCACCTTCGACCTGGTGCAGCGCACCTGGCTCGACGCCGGGCGAACCGTGGCCTACACCCAGAACATCACCGACGTGGACGATCCGCTGCTGGAGCGTGCAACGGCCACGGGCGTCGACTGGCGGGAACTGGCCGAGTCGCAGATCCAGCTCTTCCGCGACGACATGGAAGCGCTGAATGTCATCCCGCCGCAGAACTACATCGGCGCCGTGGAATCCATCGGCTGGCTGGTCCCCGTGGTCGAGCAGCTGCTCGACGCGGACCTGGCCTACCGCGTGCCGGCCGGTGCCGATGGGGTCGAAGGCGACGTGTACTTCGACACCATGGCCGCGCAGAACGATGCCTGGACGCTGGGATCGGTCTCCAACTACGACCGCGAGACCATGCTCGGCTTCTTCGCCGAACGCGGCGGCGACCCGGACCGCGCAGGCAAGCGCGACGCGCTGGATCCGCTGTTGTGGCGTGCCGCCCGCGAGGGCGAGCCCCGGTGGGATGGCGGCACGCTGGGCGAAGGCCGCCCCGGCTGGCATATCGAATGCTCGGTGATTGCCCGCAAGACCCTGCCGGCTCCGTTCACCGTCCAGGGCGGCGGCTCGGACCTGATCTTCCCGCACCACGAATTCTCCGCGGCCCACGCGGCCGCAGGCGACCATGCCGAACTCGCGCAGGCCTACGTGCACACCGGCATGGTGGGCCTGGACGGCGAGAAGATGAGCAAGTCCCTGGGCAACCTGGTGCTGGTCTCCAAGCTGCGCGCCGCCGGCGTCGAGCCGGTGGCGATCCGCGCCGTGCTGCTCTCCCAGCACTACCGCAGCGACTGGTTCTGGACCGATGAACTGCTGGCCATCGCGCAGCAGCGCGTGGCGGCCTGGCGTGAGGCGCTGGCCAGCGCCAGCCTCGAGGATGCGGCCAGCGTGATGGCCCAGATCCGCAAGCACCTGGCCAATGACCTTGATGCGCCCTCCGCGCTGGATGCCATCGACCGGTGGGCCGCACAGCCTGCCAGCTCGAATGGCGAGGGCGCCAACGCCTTGCGCGACGGCATCGACGCGCTGCTCGGGCTCAAGCTCTAGCACGCTGCTTCGCACGCAACCCGGGGTCCGCCTCAAATATCGTAGTCGGACCCCGGGCCGTCCGTGCGGTACTTTCCGCGGCGGCGCAGGTAGCGCTCGAACTCCCGGGCGATGGATTCGCCGCTGGCCTCGGGCAGTTCGCTGGTGTCGGTGGCCTGCTCCAGCTGCTCGACATACTTGGCGACATCCGGATCCGCCGCGGCCAGCTCGTCCACCCCATGCTTCCAGGCCAGCGCATCCTCGCGCAGCTTCTGGTCGCGCACGGAGACCGGGAGGATCTCCTCCAGCAGCTCGATGATGGCCAGCTGGACCCGCGGGCTGGGGGACTGGGCGACATAGTGGGAAAGCTGCGCCCAGAGCGAGAGGCTCGGGATTCCGTAGCGTTCGAACTCCACACCGAGCACCGAGGGGATTCCGGTGGGCCCCTCATAGCTGGAGGCGCTGATCTTCAGATGCTCCTGCAAGCGCGCATCGTCGCTGGCCAGCGAGGTCGGCACCGGGCGGGTATGCGGCACGTCGGCCAGCAACGCGCCCACGCTCAGCACCGCATGGGCATTGTGCTCCTGCGCCACCTTGATAATCCGGGAGCAGAACGCCTGCCACTTGAACGTCGGCTCGACACCGAGGACCACCAGCAGGTCGGCGGCCGCCTGCGGCAGCGCGATCTTGAACAGCTCGGTGCGCGGCCATTCCACCACGCGTCCACTCTCGGTGCGCCGGGTCTTGGGCCTGGTGAACTGGTAGTCGTAGAAGTCGTCCTCGCCCACCGTGGCCAGATGCTCGTACTCGTGGGATTCGAGCAGCAGGCGCACGGCATCCGTCGCCGCCGAGCCGGCGTCGTTCCACCCCTCGAAGGCGGCCAGGACAATGGTGGGGCGAATCTCATGCTGGGTCTTGGCGATATAGCTGTCCAGCGTCGGGGCGTGGTATTCCTCGTTCATTGACGACTCCTTGGCAGCACTCGATGTACCCGGCGTGGCTCGCCGAGGCGGCTTAGCCCCACTCTTCCATCTAGAATGGACTCATGCCAAGCACCAGTTTTGACTTTGCCGCCGGAACCAAGCCCGCAACCCCGCAAGCCGTGTTGTGGGATATGGACGGCACGCTGATCGACACCGAGCCCTATTGGCTGGCTGCCGAAGCCGAGCTGGTGGTCTCCCATGGCGGAACCTGGAGCCATGAGCAGGGCCTGGCCCTGGTCGGCAACGCGTTGCCCGATGGCGCCCGCGCCCTGCAGCTGGCCGGGGTGCAGCTGGAAATCCGCGAGATCATCGACTGGCTCTCGGCCCGGGTGGTTGCCGGCATCCGCCGCGAAATCCCCTGGCGCCCTGGAGCGCGCGAGCTGCTGGCCGTCTGCAAGCAGGCAGGGATCCCGCAGGCCTTGGTGACCATGTCCGAGCGCAGCATCGTCGACGAGCTGATGCTCGCCATCCCCGAAGGCACCTTCCAGGCCAGCGTGACCGGCGAAGAGGTGGCCCAGGGCAAGCCGCACCCCGAGCCCTACCTGCGCGGACTGCGGCTGCTGGGCGAAGCCACCGGCCAGCAGC
The DNA here is from genome assembly GCF_008370855.1 of Glutamicibacter sp. ZJUTW. NCBI lineage: Bacteria > Bacillati > Actinomycetota > Actinomycetes > Micrococcales > Micrococcaceae > Glutamicibacter > Glutamicibacter sp. ZJUTW. Next base: position 1,746,409 of record NZ_CP043624.1, read on the forward strand.
TGTCCGCCTCCCAGTGCATCGGCTTCGAGGATTCGGTGCCGGGCATCGCCTCGGCGTCCGCGGCCGGGCTGCATGCGGTGCTGGTTCCCAACGCCACCGACCCCGGCGAGGGCAAGTGGCGCCGGATCGACTCCTTGGCCTCCGTGGATGTGGCCGCAATGTCCCGCTGGCTGGTGCAGGTCAGCGCGTGAGCGATACCCAGGAAAAGTCCCCCGGAATCAAGCTGGGCCGCATCGGCGGCGTCCCGGTCTACCTCTCCAGCTCGTGGTTCATCATCACCGCGGTGATCACCTTCAGCGTGGGCATCCAGCTGGCGCGCGGCGGCATTATCCCGCCGCTGAGCGCCTACCTGATGGGCCTGGCCTGCGCCGTGGCCATCGCCGTGGCGGTGCTGGTCCACGAGGTGGCCCACGCGATGACCGCGCGCGCCTTCAAATGGCCCGATGCGCACATTGTGCTGACCCTGATGGGCGGGCACACCCAGTTCGGCTCCTTCAAGGCCAAGCCCGGCGCGTCGCTCTGGGTGGCGCTTTCCGGGCCGCTGTCCAACTTCGTGCTGGCCGGATTGGGCTGGCTGGTGATCCAGAACGCCACCCTGGGCGTGTACCCGAACCTGCTGCTTGACTTCTTCGTCTATGCCAACCTGCTGCTCGGCGCGTTCAACGCCCTGCCGGGGCTTCCGCTCGATGGCGGGCGGCTGGTCGAGTCCATCGTCTGGAAGGCCACCGGGTCCCAGTTCAAGGGCACCATCGCCTCGTCCTGGGTGGGCCGGGCGATCGCCGTGGGCCTCATCGGCTATTTCGTCATCTATCCACTCATTCGCGGCGAGCAGCCGCAGATCATCACCGTGGTGGTCGGCATCATGGTGGCGATGTTCATGTGGCAGGCCACCACGCAGCTGATCGCGCACTCCAAGATGATGCTGAACCTGCCCACGGTAATCGCCACCGACCTGATGCGCCCGGCCTCGGCCATGGTCTCGCACGCCAGCGTTGCCGACGTGCTGGCGCGCCAGGCGGCACGCGGGGGAGAGATCATCCTGGTGGACCCGAAGGGGATGCCCGTCGGGGTCATCGACGCGCAGGCACTGTCCCGGGTGGATCGAAGCCAGGCGGCGCAGGTTCCGGCGCTGGCGGTCTCCCGCGCCCTGGGCCAAGGCGCGATCGTCGCCGAGGATTCGGACGGGCGCGCGCTGGTCGACTATCTGGCCAGCGTGGAGAGCGCCGAATACGCGGTGATCAGCTCCACCGGGAACGTGGTGGGCCTGCTGCACCAGCGGCAGATCGTCAACGCCGTCACCGGACGCCGCAAGTAGACTTCTAGACAGACTGAAAGCACCAAGAAAAGGATCACATCAGTGAGCGAAGCCATCAGCCAGGCCCCCCACGGAGCGGCAGCCCGCCGCGGCCCCTTCCGGGTCGGGGACCGCGTGCAGCTGACCGACGAGAAGCGCCGGATCAACACCATCACCCTGCAGCGCGGCGGGGAATTCCACACGCACAAGGGCGTGCTGCCGCACGAGGACATCATCGGGTTGCCCGAGGGCTCGGTCATCGAGAATGCCGACGGCTTCCGCTACCAGGCCCTGCGCCCGCTGGCCAAGGACTTCGTGCTCTCCATGCCGCGCGGAGCTACCGTGGTCTACCCGAAGGACGCGGCGCAGATCGTGCAGTTCGGCGACATCTTCCCCGGTGCCCGCGTGGTCGAGGCAGGCGTCGGCTCCGGCGCGCTGTCCATCTCGCTGCTGCGCGCGGTGGGCGACGAGGGCTTCCTGCACTCCTTCGAGCGCCGCGAGGAATTCGCCGACATCGCCCGCGGCAACGTCTCTACCGTCTTCGGCGGAGACCACCCGTCCTGGCAGATCTCCATCGGCGACTTCCAGGACAAGGTTGTAGAGCTCGAAGAGCCAGGCAGCATCGACCGCGTGGTGCTGGACATGCTCAGCCCCTGGGAATGCCTTGACGCGGTAGCCACCGTGCTGGCGCCGGGCGGGGTGTGGACCAACTACGTCTCCTCAGTGACCCAGATGTCCCGGGTGGTCGAGGCGATTCGCGCCTCCGGCCAGTTCACCGAGCCCGAATGCTTCGAAACCCTGGTGCGCGGCTGGCACGTCGACGGCCTCGCGGTGCGCCCGGACCACCGCATGGTCGCGCATACCGCCTTCCTGATCACCTGCCGCCGGCTGGCCGACTCGGCTGACGGCATCCCGAAGGCCAAGCGGATCAAGGAGCACTCCTACTCGGACGAGGACCTCAGCGCCTGGACCCGCGATCACGCTGAGGACGAATGGACGGCAGAAGCCCTGGGCGAGCGCGGCCTGTCGGACAAGAAGCTGCGTCGTGCCGCGCGCGACGCCAACCAGTCGGTGCGCGTGCGCGCAGCTGAGGAAAACGCCGAAGGCGCCGGCGGCGCCTGAGCAGCATCCGCATGCTGAGACGCAACGTCTCATTATGCGGCTTCAGGCCCCGGGTATTCTGCACTCGGGGCCTTCAGTTCCTAGGATGGAAGCAAGCCGGTGCGCCATGCACTGGAAAAACTTCATCAGGCTCCCAGAACGGGCCCGGATGGCGTTGGATGTTGGAGGTTGGAACGTGAACGATAATCGCGAAGCAGAACAATTGGCCGAGCGGCTGCAGATGACCGAACGCCAGGTCAACGTGCTGCGCGACAAGAACCGCAACCTCGACAAGCAGCTGGCAGGAATCAGCGGGAACAACAAGCGGCTGGTCGCCCTGCTGGAAACCACGCGCGAGCAGATCATCAACCTGAAGGCCGCGCTGGAAAAAGACGGCGACACCCCCTTCAGCCACGGCACCATCGTGGCCAAGCACCCGCGCAAGCATCCCGAACCGGGCCTGGGCATCGAATCCACCGGCGCGCAGGCGGCCGACGTGATCTACTCCGGGCGCAAGATGCGCGTGGCGGTCAGCCCGCTGCTGGACTTCGAGAAGCTGGTCATCGGCCAGCAGGTGCTGCTCAACGAAGCACTGGTGATCGTTGCCGCCCTGGGCTTCGAGGAAACCGGGGAACTGGTCACGGTCAAGGAACTGCTGGAAAACCACCACGCAGTGGTCATGGCCCGGGCCGATGACCAGCGCGTGATCGAGCTGGCCGGACCGCTGCGCGAGATGCACCTGCGCGTCGGCGACCAGCTGTCCATTGATTCCCGCTCGGGCATGGCGGTCTCCCGCGTCCAGCTCACCGACATGCAATCCCTGGTGCTCGAAGAAGTGCCGGACATCGCCTACTCGGATATCGGCGGGCTGAACTCGCAGATCGAAGCCATCAAGGATTCGGTGGAACTGCCCTTCACCCATCCGGAACTGTACCGCGAGCACGGGCTGAGCGCGCCCAAGGGGATCCTGCTCTACGGCCCTCCGGGCTGCGGCAAGACGCTGATCGCCAAGGCCGTGGCCCACTCGCTGGCCCAGCGGGTCGCCGAGCGCAAGGAAGGCACCAGCAACCGCAGCTATTTCCTGAATATCAAGGGCCCGGAGCTGCTGGACAAGTACGTGGGCGAAACCGAACGCCACATCCGGCTGATCTTCGCCCGCGCCCGCGAAAAGGCGCTGCACGGCGATCCGGTCGTGGTGTTCTTCGACGAGATGGAAGCGCTGTTCCGCACCCGCGGCACCGGCGTCTCCTCGGATGTCGAAACCACCATCGTGCCGCAGCTGCTGGCCGAAATCGATGGCGTGGAGCGGCTGGACAACGTGATCGTCATCGGTGCCTCGAACCGCGAGGACATGATCGACCCGGCGATCCTGCGGCCCGGACGCCTGGACGTCAAGATCAAGATCCGCCGTCCCGACGCCGAGGGCGCCGCGGAAATCTTCAGCAAGTACCTGACCACGCAGCTGCCGCTGCACGCCGATGAGCTCGCGGCCGATGCTGGCGATGCCTCCGCCACCATCGCCCGGATGATCCGCGAGGCGGTGAAGGCCATGTACTCCACCGAACGGATCAACGAATTCCTCGAAGTCACTTATGTCACCGGCGATACCGAGGTGCTGTATTTCAAGGACTTCGCCTCCGGCGCGGTCATCCACAACATCGTGGACCGCGCCAAGAAGCACGCCATCAAGGCGCTGATCACGGACAACGAACGCGGCCTGAGAACCGAGTACCTGCTGCGCGCGGTCCGCGAGGAATTCGCCGAGCACGAAGACATGCCCAACACCACCAACCCCGATGACTGGGCGCGGATTTCCGGGCGCAAGGGCGAGCGGATCAGCAACATCCGCTCCCTGGTCAACCAGCAGGCCGGCAAATGAGCGCTCGTCGGCTGGTCGGCCTGGAAACCGAATACGGGATCATCCGCCCGAACATGCCCAAGGCCAACGCGACGGTGCTCTCGGCGCAGATCGTCGACGCCTACGCGCAACTGGTGGCCGAGCAGGACTCGGCGGCCAAGGCCGCGCGCTGGGACTATTCCGACGAATCCCCGCTGCAGGATGCGCGCGGCTTCGCCATGGACCGCGCGCAGGCGCACCCGAGCCAGCTGACCGACGTGGAACCGGGGCTGGAGGACGAGGGCATCTGGACCGCCGAGTCCATTGCGCTCGACGGCAATGACGCGCATGTGGGATCCACGCTCTACCAGGAGAAGGACTCCACAGATGTAGTGATGAATATGGTGTTGGGCAACGGCGCACGCCTGTACGTGGACCACGCCCACCCGGAATACTCCAGCCCGGAAACGATGACGCCGCGCGACGCGGTGCTCTGGGACCAGGCCGGCGATGAGGTGATGCGCCGCGCCGCCCAGGCCGCGGCGCGCCTGGGCAGCGGGGAACTGCTGCTCTACAAGAACAACACCGACAACAAGTCGGTCTCCTACGGTTCTCATGAGAACTACCTGATGCCGCGCGGCATCGAGTTCTCCGCCATTGCCAGCGGGCTCACCCCGTTCTTCGCCAGCCGCCAGATCTTCTGCGGTGCCGGGCGGGTAGGCCAGGGCATGCTCAACGAACGGGCCGCCTTCCAGATCTCCCAGCGCGCCGACTTCTTCGAAGCCGAAGTGGGGCTGGAAACCACGATCAACCGCCCGATCATCAACACCCGCGATGAACCGCACGCGAACTGGGACAAGTACCGGCGGCTGCACGTGATCATCGGGGATGCGAACCTCGGACAGATCTCCACCCTGCTGCGCGTGGGCACCACCAACCTGGTGCTCTCGCTGATCGAAGCGGGCATGGCCCCGCAGCTGGAACTGGCCGAGCCGGTCCTGGCCTTGCAGCAGATCAGCCACGATCCGACGCTGAAGGCCAAGGTGGGATTGCGCGGCGGGGTGCAGCTGACCGCCATCGAGATCCAGCGCCATTACCTGCACGCGGCGGAAAGCTACTGCGTGGCACGGGGGATTGCGGATCCGGATACCACCGAGATCCTCACCCGTTGGGCGCAGATGCTGGATCTGCTCGAGCGCGACCCGATGGACGCTGCCGATCAGATCGACTGGATCGCCAAATACCAGCTGGTCAACGGGTTCGCCCAGCGCCACGGAGTGGAGCTGTCGGATCCGCGCGTGGCGATGCTCGATCTGCAATGGGCGGATCTGCGCACAAACAAGGGGCTGTACTACCGGCTGGCCGAACGCGGAGCCATCCAGACGCTGTTCAGCCAGCAGGAGATCAACCAGGCGGTCAGCGCGCCGCCCGAGAATACCCGCGCCTACCTGCGCGGCATGACCCTGCAGCGCTATGCGCCGTATGTGGTCGCGGCGAACTGGGATGCGCTGTCCTTCGCCGTGCCCGGGGCGCGCAAGATCAGCCGCTTCCACATGCCCGAGCCGCTGGCCGGAACCCGGGCGCAGGTGGGCGAGCTGTTCGAGGCCGAGTTGGAGATTGCGGAATTTATCGACGAATTGGCGCGGCACCGCTAATCGGCGCAGAATAGGTATGAGTCCCGGTGCGTAATTCCGGGATTCGCGACTATGTCAGGAGAAAACGATGACCCAGGAAAGCTTCTCGTCCCGCCGCAACACCCATGACCAGCAGGCCGAAGCCGAGCAGGTCCAGGTGAACACCACCGGCCAGTCCGCCGGCGTGGACGACCTGCTGGACGAGATCGACTCGGTGCTGGAATCCAACGCCGAGGAGTTCGTGCGCGGATTCGTGCAAAAGGGCGGCCAGTAAGCCCCCGCGGGCTTTCGGCTTTGGACGTCGTGTTCTGCCACCCGGCGCAGAACCGCAGTTGAGGGGAAGTAGCTTCGCGTGGATCGCAGAATTTTTGGTCTGGAAACCGAGTTCGGACTGAATTATGTCCCGTCCGATGGGCGGCGGCTCACCCCGGAAGATGCCGCACGGCACCTGTTCAAGCCGGTGGTCAGCTGGGGGCGCAGCTCGAATGTCTTCCTGGAGAACGGCTCGCGCCTCTACCTGGATGTCGGCTCGCACCCCGAGTACGCCACCGCCGAATGCGACCAGCTCAAGCAGTTGATCGCCCATGACCGCGCAGGCGAAGTCTTCATGCTCGACCTCGTCGACCAGGCCGAAGACCAGCTGGCCGAAGAAGGCCACGAAGGCCGGATCTACATGTTCAAGAACAATGTGGACTCCGCCGGCAACTCCTACGGGTGCCACGAGAATTACCTCATCCCGCGCAAGATCGAGTTCAAGCGCCTGGCCGACATGCTCATCCCCTTCCTCGTCACCCGCCAACTCTTGTGCGGTGCAGGGCATCTGATCACCGATGAGGGGGAAACCAAGTACGTCTTCTCCCAGCGCGCCGACCACATGTGGGAAGGGGTCTCCTCGGCCACGACGCGCTCGAGGCCGATCATCAACACCCGCGACGAGCCGCATGCGGATGCCGAGTACCACCGCCGGCTGCATGTCATCGTGGGCGATTCGACAATGAGCGAAACCACCCAGCTGCTCAAGATCGGCGCCACCGACCTGGTGCTGCGGCTGATCGAATCGGGGGAGATCTACCACGATTTGCGGCTGGAAAACCCGATCCGCTCGATACGCCAGATCTCCCATGACTTCACCGGCCAGACCGTGGTGCGGCTGATGGGAGGCGACGAGCCCACCGCACTGCAGATCCAATGGATCCTCTTCGAATCGGTCAAGGAATTCATCGCCCGCCACGGCGCGCACCACGACCAGGTCGACACCGTCCTGGAATTATGGGAACGCACCCTGAACGCCGTAGAGAGCCAGGACTTCTCGCTGATCGACAAGGACATCGACTGGGCCATCAAGCACAAGCTGCTGATGGGATATGCGCGGAAGAATTCCCTCGAGCTCTCGGCGCCACGGCTCGCGCAGCTGAACCTGACCTATCACGACATCGATCCGCAGCGCGGGCTGTTCCACCTGCTCAAGCGCCGCGGCCTGGCCAGCTCGGTGGTCACCGATGCCGAAATCCTGCAGGCGGTGAACAACCCGCCGGCCACGACACGCGCGGCGCTGCGCAGCAAATTCATTCGTGCCGCACGGGCCAACGGACGGCGCTACAGCGCGGACTGGGTGCACATGAAGTACGAGGACGGTCCGGGCGGCATCGTGCTGTGCAAGGACCCGTTCGCTACCAGCAATCCGCAGATCGACGAGCTCATCGAGCTGATGGGCCAGCAGCAATAGCAAGCTGGAAACAAGTATTTACACAGCAAAAACATCTATGCTGGACGCAGGCCATTTCGAGCCATGCCCTTCAGGCAAGCCCGCAATGCAAGACCAGCTAATCCAACCGGAAAGAAGATTCGTGCGAAAAGTTTTGGCAGTATGCGCCACCGCGTCCATCCTTGCCCTGGCGTCCTGCGGTTCGGGTTCGTCAGCCCTGAGCGACATCGACGTCAAGCCAGCAGCAGATGACAAGACCGCACCGGAGGTCAAGTTCGATGCCCCGTTGCTGACCGAGAAGGCTGAAGCTGTCACCGTGGTGGAGGGCGAGGGAGCGGACGTCAAGGAAGGCGACACCATCCAGATCCAGTCGGGCCTCTACAAGACCATTGACGGCCTGCTGACCAATGAGAACTTCACCGCCGATCCGTCGCCGATGAAGGTTGACGAGACGCTCAAGGAGCAGATGCCCGAGCTGTACGACACCCTGTTGAAGTCCCAGATTGGCGACTGGATCGCCTATGCGGCGATTGAAGGCGTGCAGCAGGCAGATGGTTCCGTGGCCGAACCGGCCGAAGGCTCGCGTGCCGAACGGCTGATCGTGATCAAGATCGCCGATTCCAAGAGCCCTAGCCAGACCCTGGGCCAGGACGAGGTCAAGAAGCTCAAGGACGCGGGCAAGCTCCCCACCGTGAAGACCGGCAAGGGCGATCCGCAGATCACCATCCCGAAGGACACCGAGGCTCCTGAAGGGCTGGTCGTGGACGTCCTTGAAGAAGGAGACGGGCCAGCCGTTGGCGGAACCTCGAAGGTCACCGCCCACTACCACGGCGTGCGCTGGGAAGACGGCAAGAAGTTCGACGGCAACTTCGGCAGCGAAGAAGGCTTCGAGGCCGATATGGCCGGAGGCGTGATCGAGGGCTGGCTGCAGGGCTTCCAGGGCCTGAAGGAAGGCAGCAAGGTCTTGCTGACCATCCCGACCGACTTGGCCTACGGCGAAAACGCTGAAGCCCAGGGCCGGCCTGCAGGCCCACTGGTCTTCTACGTAGAATTAGACAAGGTAAGCGAAAGCAAGTAACAGAAAGGCCGTGAGCATGTCGTTCGGAGAACGCAACTACGACCGCACCAAGCCGGAGATCGATTTCCCGGGCACCGACGCTCCTGAAGAACTGGTCATCACCGACCTGATCGAGGGAACCGGCGCTGAGGTCACCCCAGGCACCACCGTCCAGGCGCACTACGTAGGCGTCGCCTGGTCCACCGGCGAGGAATTCGACTCCTCCTGGGGCCGCGGGCAGACCCTCGACTTCCCAGTGGGCGTCGGAATGGTCATCCAGGGCTGGGACCAGGGCCTGCTGGGCATGAAGGTCGGCGGCCGCCGCCGCCTGGACATCCCATCGCACCTGGCCTACGGCGAGCGTGGCGCCCCGGGTGCCATCGGTCCTAATGAAGCGCTGATCTTCGTTGTCGATTTGATGGGCACGAAGTAATTCCATGTGCTGGCAACGGCCCCGATTCACGAATCGGGGCCGTTGCTGTCTTAAAAGTCATCGTTGCAAGTGAAAATTGGTTACTGTAGGCACGTGAGCACAAAGCAAACTCCTGGACCCAGCAAGGCAGAACGCCTGACCAGCCTCATCTATGCGCTGGCTACCAAATCACGGAAGTTCAACGCCGAGCGCATTGGATCATACCTGGTGCCGGAAGGCAGCAAGGAAACCCGCGAGAAGGCACTGGATCGCCTCAAGGACGACATCCGAAATGACTTCGGGCTGCAGCTGGACAAGGAAGTGATCGACGATGTCACGTACTACAGCATCGATACGACCGAATGGTTCCTGCCGCCGGTGGAATTCAGCCCCGCGGAAGCCGGCCTCGTCGCCTTGGCCGCGAGCCTCTGGAAAGACACCAAGCTGCAGACGCTCGGGCTCAACGCAGCCGCCCGGGTCACCGGGCTTGAAGGCGATGCCGCTCCGGTCGCCCCGTTGGCCGGCTCACTGGTTCCGCGCCTGTCCATGGATGAACCGAACTTCCGGGAATGCGCCCTGGCCGTCTTCAACCGCAACACGTTGAAGTTCGCTTACACGTCCTCCAACGGAACGCGCAGCGACCGCATCGTCGATGTGTGGGGGATCGGCCAGCGCTACGGCAACTGGTACTTCACCGGCTACGACCATACGCGGGACGACACCCGCGTCTTCCGCCTTTCGCGGGTGCAGGGCAAGTTCGCCAACTTCCGGCATGGCGGTGCTGGGTCCAACGGGCAGTATCGTGCCCGCCCGGAAGATTTCGACATGACCCGGGTGCTGCAGGACTTCGACCTGCAGCATCCGGGGCTGATGGCAACGGTGCTGCTCCGGGGCGATGACGCCATTCCGCTGCGTGCCCAAGCAGTGAATGGGCGCAGCGACCAGGATGAGCTGCAGATCGGCTATGCGGATCCGCATTCATTTGCCCGGCAGCTGGCCGCCTACGGTCCGGCAGCCAAAGTCCTGGGGCCAGCGGAACTCGTAACGCAGGTGCAGCAGATTCTGCGCGACGCACGCACCGCCCAGAGCAGCCAGGGCACCGAGGGCGACTTTGCAGACGTGAAATTCCGTCCGCATCGCGCCACCGGCCGTGGCACCACCACGACCCAGGTCATGCGGAATATCGACATGATCCAATATGTGCACGCCCACGGTGTCGTGGAAATCGGGGAGCTGGCCGAACGCTACGCCATGAGCGTTGCCAAGGTGCGCGAAGAATTGGCCATGATCATGATGTGCGGCGTGCCAAACGGCCAGCACGATGAGCTGATCAACGTCAACGACGGAGATGTCGAGTCCGATACCGTGACGATCTCCAATGCGGCACTGCTCGCCGAGCCGCAGAAGCTGGCACCGCTGGAGGCAGTGGCCGTGCTCGGCGGGCTCAATGCCCTGGCGAGCATTCCCGGGTTCGAGCACCAGCAGGTGCTCAATGCCGCGCTGGCCAAGGTCAACTCCGCCGTGGCCCGCTTTGACGGCTGGAGCGGGGCGCTGGGCTTCGCGCTCTCCAAGGCTCGGGAGAACGACATTCCGCAGCAGCTGGTCCAGGCAATACGGTCCCAGGACGTCGTGCGCATCGACTACTACTCGGCCAGTTCGCGCACGCACCAGCTTCGCGATGTGGAACCGATCCGGCTCATTGAAGATGGTGCAGTGCAGTATCTGCGCGCATGGTGCCGAAAACGACACAGCGTATTAACTTTCAGGGTGGACCGGATGTTAAGCGTGGAAACTATCGGTGAACACTTCGAGCTGGAATCCCGGCATGAAGACGAGCAGGATGTCCAGATCCGCTACGAGTCCAGCGACGAGGATCTACAGGTCATTGTCCATGTTGACGCGGAAATCTTGCCGGTTATCGAAGCATTCCATCCGTCATCCTGGTCTACGGGAAGGATCGGTGCGGGATATTTGGCCAAGGTCCAGTTCTCGGATCACCAAGTAGCTGCGCCGCTGGTGGCTCGCCATAGCGGTAAACTGACTGTGGTCTCTCCTGACGCTACGCGCGAACATGTAGTGGGTTGGTTGGACGAGGCTATCGCAATGTATGAGGATAAGTAGATGCTTCCTTGGTGGTTCTGGGTCCTTTTGTGGACTGTACTCGTTTTGGCAACAGTACTTGCAGCAGTGATTGCCGGCTTCCGTTTATTCAAACGAGGCATGGCGGTCGTTGAGGGCCTTGGCGACGCGGCTGATCACATCAGTGCCGGTTTAAGCCAAGAAGGCAGCGTCGTCGAATACGCTGCGAACCCGCGTCGCTACCCGCACGGAACCGATGCGACGCATGGGGATCCGGAGATGATCAAAGCGCTTCGCGATCAGGGGAGAGCCGAAAGAATCGAGGCGCGTCGAGTACGACGTGTCGCACGTCGCGCACAGCGCGGCCAAGCTCAGAACATGCGTGATCTGCGCCTGTTCTGACGTAGACTTAAAGAAAGAGAAGGGAATCCACATGGGTGGCTTACAGGGATGGCATCTGGTCATCATTATCGTGCTGGCGCTTCTGCTGTTCGGCGCTCCAAAGCTTCCAGGCTTGGCTCGCTCGATGGGTCAGTCGTTGCGCATTTTCAAGTCCGAGGTTCGCCAGATGAAGGACGACGATCCTAAATCGGAAACCGTTGATGGCACCGTCAATGAACCGAACCCCAACGAAAAGAACAACTCGTAGACCTCTTCAGTGGCAACAAATAAAGACAAGAACCCGCGCGGCAAGAAGAAGCGGGTCAAGAACGACGAAGGTCGGATGGCTCTTAAAGAGCATCTGATTGAAGCGCGCAACCGGTTATTCAAGTCGCTCATTGCGCTGACCTTGGGTACGGTTGCCGGCTTCTTCGTCTACGACTGGCTGCTTGCCTTGCTGATTGCACCTGTGAAAGATGCAGGCGGCTCGGTAGTATTCACCGCAGTGATGTCGCCCTTCGACATCATGATCAAGGTAGCGCTCTTCGTTGGCCTCATCGTTTCCTCCCCGGTATGGCTCTACCAGTTGTGGGCATTTATCGTCCCGGGGCTGAAGAAGAACGAGCGCCGGTTGAGCTACAGTTTCGTCGCCGCTGCGGTGCCGCTGTTCCTTGGCGGCGTCGCGATGGCGTACTTCGTTCTGCCTTTCGCACTGGAATTCTTCATCAGCCTGTCGCCGGAGAACTCCGATAACCTGCTGAACATTTCAGAGTACCTGCCCTTCATCTTCCGCCTGCTGCTGGCATTCGGCCTTGCCATGCTGGTGCCCGTGCTGATGGTCGGCCTGAACATGGTGGGCATCCTGCCAGCCAAGCTCATCTTGAAGCACTGGCGCATCACCGTCTTCCTTATTGCGCTGGTGGCCGCCATGGCTGCACCGGGTGGCGATGCGATCACGATGTTCGCGTTGGCTGGGCCATTGTTCATCACCTTCGCGGTGGCTACCTTGATCTGCCACTTCAATGACAAGAAGCGCGCGAAGAAGCTGGCGGCGCAGGAAGCCGAGAATGAGCGCTTGGCCAGTGGCGAAACTTCTGGCATTGATACCCCAAGCCCGATTGACGAACCGAAATCCCAGCTCTGATCCAGGGCGAGAAAGTGAACGACCACAAGTGACTTCTCCCGCGGAACGCTACGCGATTTCCAAGGCACGGCAGGTCGAAAACGGCACTGCAGTTCCGGAATTCCGAGCCAGCATCTCCTTCGACCTGGATCCGTTCCAGGCCGAAGCCTGCCAGAAGGTCGCAGAAGGGCACAGCGTCCTGGTCGCCGCACCCACCGGCGCCGGCAAGACCGTAGTTGGCGAATACGCCATCTACCAGGCGCTGGGTGAGAACCGCAAGGCTTTCTATACCACGCCGATCAAGGCGTTGAGCAACCAGAAGTATTCGGAACTGGTCAACCGCTACGGTGCCCAGAAGGTCGGATTGCTGACCGGCGACACGTCGATCAACTCCGAGGCGCAGATCGTCGTGATGACTACCGAAGTGCTGCGCAACATGCTCTATGCGGATTCCCAGACCCTCGACGGCTTGGGTTACGTGATCATGGACGAGGTCCACTACCTTGCGGATAAATTCCGCGGCGCCGTCTGGGAAGAAGTCATCATCCATCTGCCGTCCAACGTGCAGATCATTTCGCTCTCGGCTACCGTATCCAACGCCGAAGAATTCGGCGGCTGGCTAGATACCGTCCGTGGCCAGACCGACATCATCGTTTCCGAGCATCGTCCGGTGCCGCTGTTCCAGCATGTCATGGTCGGCCCCAATGTGGTGGACTTGTTTGCCGAGGATGTGGCCTTCGACAAGGTCGCCGAAGACGATTCAAAAGCCTCGGTCAACCCCGAACTGCGCAAGCTCGTCCGCTCGCACAGTCCTGGAGGACGCGTGCAGCGCGGCCGCGGAAACGGCGGCCGAGGCCGTGGCGGCCGCGGACCCCAGCGTGGATCCGGGATGGGGCATCGCATCAGCCGCCCTGCGGTGATCGGCAAGCTCGACCGTGCCGCTTTGCTGCCAGCGATTTTCTTCATTTTTTCGCGCAAGGGCTGCGATATGGCGGTCCAGCAGTGCGCCATGGCGGACCTGCGCCTGACGACCAATGAAGAAGCGGCCGAGATTGCCCAGGCTCTGGATGAAGTTGCCTATCGGATCCCCAGCGAAGACCTGGACGTTCTCGAATTCTGGTCTTGGCGCGATGGACTGGTTCGCGGATTTGCCTCGCACCACGCAGGCCTGCTGCCGATCTTCAAGGAAATCGTCGAGGACCTCTTTGCGCGGAACCTGATCAAGGTGGTGTTCGCGACAGAAACCCTCGCGCTGGGCGTGAACATGCCGGCTCGTTCGGTTGTGCTGGAGAAGCTGGTGAAATTCAACGGCGAATCCCATGTGCAGATCTCCTCGGGGGAGTACACCCAGCTCACCGGGCGTGCGGGGCGACGTGGCATTGACGTTGAGGGCCATTCAATAGTCCTCTGGAACCCTGATCTGGAGCCGGAGTCCTTGGCAGGCCTCGCATCGAAGCGCACCTATCCGCTGAATTCCTCGTTCCGCCCGACCTACAACATGTCGACCAATTTGCTGGCGCAGTTTGGCCGTGAGCAGACCCGGCAGATCCTCGAGTCGTCCTTTGCCCAGTACCAGGCGGACCGTTCCGTGGTGGGGATGGCCCGCCAGGTTCGTTCCAAGGAGGAATCCCTGGCTGGCTACGCGAAGTCGATGGAATGCCATCTCGGTGATTTCACGGAGTACCTGAAACTGCAGCGGAATCTGGCGCAAGTAGAGAAGAATGCTGCCAAGGACCGCCGCCATCAGCGCCGTTCGGCAGCAGAGCAGTCCTTGCAGGCAGTGATCCGCGGAGATGTGGTTGACTTGCCCGGCGGACGCCGCTTTGGCCGTGCCGTGGTCGTCGAGCTTGATAAGGCAATGTACAACCCCCGCCATACGGTCCTGACCGAAGAAGCGCAGCTTCGCCGGCTCTCGGTAGAAGACCTCAACGGGCCAGTCCAGATCATCTCGAGGATCAAGATTCCCAAGGGCTTCAGCGGGCGTACGCCGAAGGAGCGCCGGGACCTCGCCTCGTCCCTGCGCAACGCGATCTACGAGTCGCGTCCTCCGCGTCAGGATGCCCAGAGCTTCGATTTCGAAGGATCGGATTCTTTCGAACGTGAAATCAATGCGCTGCGCCTTGAGCTCAAGGACCATCCTTGCCACGCCTGCTCGGAGAAGGACCAGCACATGCGCTGGGCCGACAGGTACTGGAAGCTGAAGAAGGATACGGACAAGGCCCGTCGCGCCATCCGCGGACGGACCAATACCATTGCCACGCAGTTCGACAAGGTCTGCAAGGTGCTGGAGCAGTTCGAATACCTTGTTCCATCCGACGGCGGCGAAGATTTCGTGCTGACCGACTCGGGCCGCCGGTTGCGCCGGATTTATGGCGACCGCGACCTGCTCACCAGCCAGATCCTGGAGACCGGAAAGTTGACCCAGCTCAAGTCCGAAGAACTTTGCGCAGTGGTGGCCAGCCTGGTCTACCAGGCGCGCCGGGACATGGATCGTGCCGATCCGAAAATGCCCACGGGCAAGATCGATGACATCTGGAACACCACCATCAAGATCTGGGGCGAACTCTCGGATGCTGAAGAGGCGTTGAACCTCGACCCGACCGCTCCGCCGGAATCCGGCTTGATCTGGCCGATATACAAGTGGGCCCGGGGATCAAGCCTGAACAGCGCGTTGCGCGGTACCGATCTGGCACCGGGCGACTTCGTGCGCTGGGCCAAGCAGGTCATCGATACGCTGGACCAGTTCGCCAAGAATTCCGACCTTCCGCCCTTGCTGGTGCGCAACGCCTACAAGGCAGTGGACCAGATCAAGCGCGGCGTCGTGGCCTACTCGAATGTGCTGGACTAGCCAGGTCGTCCAGTCGAATACTTATTAGCCAGTGCAGGAGAAAAGGGAGACGCTGATGGCAAAATCACTCTACCGAAACGGGTCCATCTATTCGGCGGCCGATCCATTCGCGACCGCCATGGTGGTGGACGGCGACACCATTTCTTGGTTGGGCGGCGAGGACGCGGCTGAACGCCACGCGGCGGCCGTCGACGAAGTGATCGACCTGAAGGGCGGCCTGGTCACCCCCGCCTTCGTCGAATCCCATACCCACCTTGCCGCACTGGGCCGGACCCTGTCGGGCGCCGACCTGGGGGCAGCTACCTCGGGTTCGTCGCTGCTGTCCCTCGTCGCCGAGCAGGCGCAGAAGTCTACCAAGCTGGTACTGGCCCAGGGCTGGGACAACTCCGCGTGGGCCAACCAGGAACTGCCTGCGGAAACCGACCTGACCAGTGCCGCTGGAGGCCGTGGCTACTATCTGGCCCGCCGGGATGTGCATAGCGCATTGGTGAATCGGGAACTGCTGGATTTGCTGGATCTGGGGCACCTTGTCTCCGGCATCGTTGCCGGTGCGGATCACGACGCGGTGCGTGAAGCACTGGCCGGCGCGCAGAAGGCCGAACAGGAATACCAGCGCCTGGCACTGGAGCACTATGCCTCGCGTGGATTCGCCAGCGTTGTGGAGATGGCGGCCCCGCATATCGAAGGCCGCGAGGCACTGGAACAGCTGCTGTCCATCGACAACCCTGAGCTGCCGCAGGTGCATGCCTACTGGGGTGAACTGGTCAGCGATCCGGACATCGCCCAGGAAATAGTCGCGTCGTTCCCGCAAGGCAAGCTGCTGGGCTTGGGAGGCGACCTTCGCGTGGATGGTTCGCTGGGCAGCCACACGGCATACCTGCGTGAGGAGTATAGCGATCTGGCAGGTGAACGTGGCTGCCTGTACCTGAAGCGCGAGGAGATCGCGGCCCATCTGGTTGCGTGCAGTTCCCGGGGAATCCAGGCAGCATTCCATGTCATCGGCGATGGCGCCCTGGACGAGGTCTTGGCAGGTTTCGATCTGGCCGCCGAGCAGATTGGCGTAGCCAAGCTGCAGATGTGCCGCCACCGTCTGGAACACGTCGAGATGGTTGATGACGCTTCGCGGGCCCGTTTGCTGAAGTACGCCATCATGGTTTCCATGCAGCCGGTCTTCGACCAGGCGTGGGGCGGTTCGAACGGCATGTATGCGCAGCGCCTGGGGGAGCGCGCAAGCTCAATGAACAACCTCTCGGCCATGCTCTCCGCCGGTGTCCCACTGGTGCTTGGTTCTGATGCCCCGGTCACCGAGGTCGACGGCTGGCAGGTTGTGCGCGCCGGCATGAACATGGCGAATGCCGACGCGCGAATCTCTGCACGTGCGGCCTTCCTGGCGCAGACTCGATCCACCTATCGAGCCATGGGCGAGATGAACCCATTTGCCGGGCAGCTCGTGATCGGTGCACCGGCGACCTTTGCGGTGTGGACTGCCTCTGAACTTGCTGTGCAAACCCCGGATGTCCGAATTAGTTCTTGGAGCACTGACGCCCGTGCTGGGACTCCGATGCTCCCGGTGGTTGATGAGGAGATTCCACAGTGCCTGCGTACAGTACGCGCTGGAGTCACGCTTTTCAATGCGCTCGAACCAGCGGAATTAGCCTAAAGCGAAACAGTTGCTCAATAAGTGGAATAATTTCACGAATTTTATTCTGACTAGTGCTGTCTAGATAAAGAGTGAAGTCATTTGATGGTTGACAGGCTAGGTGGGGTACGCACTAGGCTGGACTAAGCGCCTCTTCGAGATGCACATTCATTGCGTTGGAAACGACGCAATTTATACAACGATCCTCAGTGACCTTAGATAACATTCTCTGTGCTTTTCGACGTAGAGAATAGGGCCGAAGTCACTGAGGATCGTTCGTTAACACGGTGTCCGAAGATCGCTGGCTTGCAATTGATGACTATAATTTGAGTTTGGATTAACTCTTGTTGGCCTAGATTCCTGCTGAAGCCATGGGCCGAAGCCGAGCAGGCAACAAGCTTTGTGTCGAATACCAAGAAAGGTGCCGCCGCGTGCGCGTCATTACAATCATTCCGACTTACAACGAACTGGAGTCGCTTCCGCTGACCGTAGGACGCTTGCGTAGCGCAGTTCCTGACTCGGATGTATTGATCGTCGATGATAACTCGCCCGACGGCACCGGAGAACTGGCAGACAAGATGGCTGCTGAGGACTCGAGTATCCATGTGTTGCACCGTACCGGCAAGGATGGCCTAGGCGCCGCATACATCGCAGGTTTCGAATGGGCCCTGGCACGCGACTACGACGTGCTGGTTGAGATGGACGCTGACGGCTCGCATATGCCAGAGCAGCTTCCACGCCTTCTGGAGGCAAGCGCTGCAGGTGCGGATCTCGTGATCGGTTCGCGCTGGGTCAAAGGCGGCGAAGTAGTTAACTGGCCGTTGCTGCGCAAGATCATTTCCCGCGGCGGCAGCTTCTACTCGCGTACCATGCTGGGCTTGCCGCTGCGTGACATCACCGCAGGCTACCGTGCCTTCAAGCGCGAAACCTTGGAAGCCATCGACTTCGATGCAGTTGAGTCGCGGGGCTACGGCTTCCAGGTGGATATGACCTTCCGCGTGGCCATGCTGCGCAAGAAGATCGTTGAAGTTCCGGTCACCTTCGTAGAGCGCGAACTGGGCGCCTCGAAGATGAGTGGCAACATCGTATTCGAAGCAATGTGGAATGTCACCCGCTGGGGCTTGGGCGCCCGGTGGAAGAAGCTGACTTCCAAGAAGTAAATACTTGGCATAGGGAACTGGCGTGCAACGAAGAATCGTTGCACGCCAGTTCCCTTTAACCCAGAAGTATCGGAAAGCTGCAAGCATCCGCCTTACAGCGTCCGCAAATTACGCATCACCATCGGCGTTTGGGCTCAAGCCATTCGGGTACAAGTTCGAGGGCCCGGTTTGACAGCAATAATGCTGTCAAACCGGGCCCTCGACTAAAACCCTTGCGGACTTGCCAAAACGGCATCCAACCGGCAGTGGGGGAGATTAGACGGCTTCTCCACGCGCAGCACGCAGCTGCTGGAGGCGGTCAGCCAGAGTCTTTTCCAGTTCTTCCTCGGAACGGCGCTCCAGAAGCATGTCCCAGTGGGTACGGACAGGCTTCTCATTGCCTGGTTCTTCGGCCTTGGCTTCGCCATGGACGAGCTTGGCTTCCTTACCGGTCTTGGTGTGCCAGGTCGCTGGAATTTCAGCTTCTGCAGCGAAGACGACGAAGACGGTCTCGCCCTCTTCGGTACGGTATTCCACGCGCTGACGGGCAGCCGGCTCCACACCTGCCTCAGATTCCATGCTCTGTGCACCCAGGCGCATGCCTCGTAGGCTGCGATCGCTCATGTTTTCCCTCCGCGATGTTTGAAGAATTCGCTACACGTACCAACGTTTGGCATTCTGAAATCATTCCCTCCGACTAGAGGTGAAGATAATTCTTGGTGCCAAAACATCCATTATACGCGTCTGCGGCGAGGTGCATCGTATGCACCTCGCCGCAGACGGCTATTCGGTTCTCAACCGGTTGTCGCTAGAGGTTGCTGTCGGGAGCTGATGGCGATTCCGGAGCCGCAGGTTTGCTGCTTGAACCGTTGCCGCCCAGTGCTCCGCCGATGCCCTTGAGCGCTTCGGTCAGTTCACTCGGAATGACCCACAGGGTGTTCGAAGTGCCTTCGGCAAGCTTCGGGAGGGTCTGCAGGTACTGGTAGGCCAGCAACTCGTGGTCCGGGCGTCCTGCGTGAATTGCGTCGAAGACCTTCTGGATAGCTTGGGACTCGCCATCCGCGCGCAGGATGGCTGCCTGTGCGTCACCTTCGGCTTTGAGAATCGCTGCCTGGCGCTCACCCTCGGCGGTGAGGATATCGGACTGCTTGGTGCCCTCAGCGGTCAAGATGGCCGCACGGCGGTCACGCTCGGCACGCATCTGCTTCTCCATCGAGTCCTGGATCGACAGCGGTGGATCAATGGCCTTCAGCTCGACACGGGAAACACGGATGCCCCATTTGCCGGTGGCCTCGTCGAGCACGCCGCGCAGCTGGCCATTGATCTGGTCGCGGCTGGTCAAGGCCTCTTCCAGATTCAGGCCACCTACGACGTTACGAAGCGTCGTGGTGGTCAGCTGTTCGACAGCTTGGATGTAGTTGGCGATTTCATAGGTGGCCGCGCGTGGCTCGGTGATCTGGAAGTAGACCACGGTGTCAATCGAAACGACCAGGTTGTCTTCGGTGATGACTGGCTGTGGCGGGAAGGAAACAACCTGTTCACGGAGGTCCAGCAGGGGCAGCAAGCGATCCACAAAGGGTATCAAGATCGTCAGGCCGGGGTTTAGGGTTCGGTTGTACTTGCCGAGCCGCTCAACGATGCCAGCACGTGCCTGTGGCACGATACGCACGCTGCGCAACAGGACGACAATCACGAAGATTGCCAGAACGACAAGCACAATAGTCAAGCCAAAACCATCTGAATTCATGGTCGTACTCTCTTTCTTTGTGCAGTAGTGATGAATTTGGGGCGTCAGGCTATTTAGCCGTTTGCGGGGTCCGGGGACTTCGCGGTCAGGTACGCAGTTGCCCCGTCGATACGGGAAACCACGGCATACGTACCGGGATTCATGGTCGGAACGCTCGAATCAGCGCGGGCAGTCCAAATCTCTCCATGGATCTTGGCCGAACCCGACATGCGCGAGGTCGGTTCAAGAATTAGTGCATCCGCACCAATGAGCCGCTCGATGTTCGTGCGGAATCCCTCGGGTGATTTCCGTAGATGCTTGACCGCGATTGGTCGAACCAAGAAGATCATCAACAATGAAATAACGCAGAATACGAGGACCTGCAGCCATATGGGTCCACTGAGCAGTGCGACCGCTACGCCACCTAGGGCCCCGACGCCGAGCATGATGAAGTAGAGATCAAGAGATAGCATCTCGATGATCGCCAGCAGCAAGAACAGTGCCAGCCAGATCACCCAAGCGTTGCTGATGATCCATTCGGCGGTTGTCATGGCATTCACCTAAATTCTGTTAGGACCCTGACCAGCCGTAACTGGTCTTTCCTACATTCTGCCGTAGATGTCGGGTAAAGAGTGTAGTCATTTATGGGTATTTTCTAGCCCTGCGTGACGAATGCGTGTACTCCGAAGGAGGCGGTTACCGCCTGGTCACCCAGTTCGACAGCTTGCTGATGCAGCAATTCGGGGGAGAGGTGGTGACCGGATGGACCCATGAATGCAAGTTGAAAGAGATCATCCGTATTCAAATTCATTCGATAGGACAGCTTCGTGGATTCGAGATGGCGGAATCCTTCGGCATCAAATTTTTCAATCAGGGCTGCTTGCTTGCCTGGAGCGACGGAGAGCATGCCCAGCGGCTCGATGACTTCGTTCAGATGTTCTGGTTCACCGGTCACCACAATGCATATCCCACCGGGACGGAGCACGCGCTGGAACTCGGCGGGGTTATGCGGAGCGAAGCAGTTGAGCACCACATCGCGTGATCGATCAGCCGTGGGCAATTTTCGCCAGACATCCCAGACCACGGCGAGCGTGCTGGGAACTTTCGCGGCTCGACGCATTGCAAAGCGCGAGATGTCCAAGGCCAACGCATCACGTTCGTCAGCGGGGGAGTGTTCCAGGATTCTTGCTAGGTAGTAGCCAGTACCTGCGCCCGCATCCAGCACGTCGAGAGAACTTCCGTGGTGATGACTATTGATCAGCTGGGACAGCGCGAGCGCCAGAGGCTCGTAATGCCCCTTGGCTTGGAACGCATCACGGGCCTGAACCATGGCCGAGGTGTCTTCGAGGAAATTGGTTCCCTTGCCAGTCAAGAAATTGAAGTAGCCCTGTTTTGCGGCATCGAAGCGGTGCCCTGCATCGCAGCTCAGGGTTTTGCCCGGGGTTCCTGTGTAGCCTAGGGGTTGCTCGCATACCGGACAGGTAACGCTGGTAGCGCCGGAGGACATTAGAATTTCAGTACCTTTTGTGCAGTTGCGACGTCCATGCTTTCATGGCGCCACAGTTCGGACTCGTTGATCAAGGAGCGGGTTACGGCCTTGTCGATGTAGACGGTGCCCGACAGGTGATCGGTTTCGTGCTGGAAAATGCGGGCCTGCCAGCCGGAGAAGTTGCGCGTGATTTTCTGGCCGTCGCGGTCTTGGTAATTTGCGGTGATATCGGCGGGGCGGGTGACTACGCCTTGGAATCCCTCGAAGGACAGGCAGCCTTCATAGAACACTGCTTCACGATCCGTGGCGGCAGCATAAGCAGGGTTGAAGATCTCGAAGTAATCCAGCGGTTCACGCTCTCGTTGCGCAGCAATTTCCTCTGGAACTGGATAGAGATCTTCGAGTACCGCGATCTGCAGGGGGATACCCACCTGAGGCGCTGCGAGGCCTACGCCAGGAGCATCGTACATGGTCTGGCGCATCGCATCGAGCAGTTCTTCGAGCAATTCCTGTGGCAGCTGGTGGTCGTAGGCTTCGGCCTGCTGGCGGAGAACTGGATGACCTAGCTGGACGATTGGCAAAACGAGATCATCGTTGGCCGTGTCCAGGACTTCTCGAACCAAAATCTCGATGTCCTGGGCGGTGTATGGGGTGTTCATCGGGAAACGCAAGTCCGTTCGTACTCGTTGAGCTGCAGTTGGGCCAGCCGCGAAGTGAGTCGAGCCCTTTCGGTGTCATGCAGCATATGGCCAAGATCGCCGAGATTGTCCGCGGCGTACAGGTGCACTTCCACGTTCTTGTCATAGAAGATATCGATGAGATTCGCTAGTCGACGTTCCTCATCCATCGGCAAGGTGGAGCTCGCTGGGATGGAAGTTATATGCCAGCACGAATACCGGCTTGCCAGCTCCAGATAGTCGGCAGTATTGCGGCGGGTTCGGCAGATTTGATCGAAGCTGATCCAGATTTCATCCGCCCTCAAGTGCGCAGGACCGATTTCGTCGTAGCCGATCTCGACCATCGTATCGTGAAGTGGCATGTCGTCTGGCGTCTCGAAAAGATTCAGTGAGCCTTTCCGATACCCGTCAGGAGCGAGCCCTGGATCGGATGCGAGCTGGCGATAATCAACTGAATGATCCAGGGAAAAAACGATGAAGTCCCGTTGAATCCGGTCAATGGTTGGCTGCACCAGGTGATGGAACGTGTCATCATCCAACAGGTTCTCCGGACCGTAGTTCGACGTGGTGAACAGTTGGATTCCATGCTCCGTGCAATGCCGGATGAGTTTTGCCATGAACATCGCATCTCCGGGTTCGGTGCAATGGAATTCATCGAAAACCAGGACTTCGATTCCAGCAAGTTCGCGCTCAAGCCCTTGCGCGAAGATCGCCCCCAGTGGCTGTCCAGGGACGCGGTTGACCGGCGAATTCAAACGCTGGAAGAACTCGTGGAAATGGAAGCGCGCCGTGGTGGCGTTTGGCAAGACGGAGACCAGGGTGTTCATGATGAGTGTCTTGCCGCGGCCTGGAGGGCCGTAAATATAGACACCGGGGTGTTTGGCGGGCGACTGCGCGCGCAGAGTGCGTTCAAGAAGGTCGATCAGTTCACTCTGGACCGTATCAGCTTCGATATGTTGCAGCTTGAGCGATTCACGGATCCGACGAGCGTACTTATCCCTGTGGGGAATGCCTAGCAGCGGTTTAGCCATATCTAAATTTTGCCACCGGGCACTGATACGACCAATCTTCTGTGATGCAATCGCCACCTCTGGAGACGGCACGAAAGCTTTGTGCTAGGAAATTCTGGTCAAAACTACTAGTCACCGGTTATGCCGTGTATAACTAAATGGATGATTTAAGCAGGGGAGTGCTCACGGTTTTGACCATGAAACCGCGCAAGCCATGTGAATTTTTTGCGTATCTATCGCTTTATCGCGATCCGTGGCCATAATGGACACACCCATAGGGCTGGACCGCAATGGTTGGATCAGGCCAGGGTGGGCGAATGGCGGAGAGGGAGTGCGTGAGATGACCAGCGAATTCATTGTCCCAACGACTGAAGACGGGATCGTCTCCAGTGATCTCTTGGACATGTCGGTAACCGTGCTCAAGACCTTGTCTGATCCGGCAAGACTTCAGATGCTCTGGGCGTTGTCCATGGAGGACCTATCTCTGTCTGATCTGGCCCAGTTGATTGGCGTCAGCCCAACGGTCGCCAGCCAGTTGCTGTCCAGGTTGCGGGCCGCGGGTGTGCTTCAAACAAGGAAGTCCGGACGTCACGTAATTTACTCGATGCACGACGAGCGATCGCGGGAGTTCATCCGGCAGACCTTGGACTTCGCGAAGCATCGGCTTGATCTGCAGGATGCGCGCCTAGAGGAAGACCAATAAGCAACTGTGGAAATGCATGGCCAATGGGACGAATGCAGCCACTTCCAGCCGAATTTCTGATAAGCCGATAATCTACATTATGTAAAGTAGTGGAAATCTAGGCCTCCCCGATTCGGGTTTCAGTGCGCTATTCCCCTTGGCGACGTCAAAGTATCGACGTATTGTCCTCATATGCCACTCATCCGAAAGTTCGCGGACGATTCGTCGGGTTCGGTAGTTCTTCGATGGTGTTTCAACGTATCGGCTGACCGACTCTGGAATGTGCTGACTGGATGCCAGACCTTGCCACTCTGGCTGGGTACCCACCGCGCTGGCAACCTTGCCGTGGGTTCGACTGTGAAAATCGAACATGCGGAAGGCTATATCTGCGAAAGCCTGATTGAGCGGATTGATCCAGCGACGGCCCTTGAGATGTCCTGGAAGTTTCCAGAAGAATCGGAATCGAAGGTTAGTTGGATTCTGCGGTCCGTCCCGATCGGAGCTGAACTCGTGCTCACCCACTTAAATATCAGCGTTGACGTCACAACTTACTTGGCTGGGTGGGAAACGCATCTAACCTATCTGGAGTCCGTCTTGCTGGGAGCGCCGCGGTCGATGGATCAATTTTGGGATCTATATCGGGAGATATACGAGAGTTTGGGCGATTCGCCTGCACCTCTCCCCTAATCTTTTTGCCGACAGGTGGTTCCGATTTCTCTATTCTTTGCGGACGGTTTGCACGACCGTGCAGAAACACCACCTGGGACGAAGCTGATGCTCTCCTCGCCTTCGCCGTTCAGGGCCGCGATCGGTGGTCTGCTGGTTTTACTCTCGGCCATCTCGGCGCTTTCTTCCTGGAGGGATACGCGACGAAGCCAGTGCTCATCGGATTGATTCAACGATCGATTAATATTGTGTCTGGTGGCGCAATTGCCGCTCTGGTCGTGCAGGATGGGCATCCCCCATCCGCTCATTTCAAGGACCCCAACGACGGTGCATCATTATATTCGAGATGTATTGCTTACAGTTTGGATTGCAATGTGGTGCTTTGTTTCGGCGTGAAGCGAACCATCACCAACATGCCAAGCAGCTCTACCAAGGTCTGGCTCACGACTACGGCAGAGGCTAATTCCAGCTCCGCCGGCAGGGCCAGAGCCAGTGGAAGCACTACCAGTGAATTTCGGGTGACGCCGCTGAATGTCGCGGCCCGCAGTGAGGCCATGGGTAGCTGGAAGAGTTTTCCTGCAGAGTATCCAAGGATGTTCATCAGGCCGATAAAAAGGACAAAAACAAGGATGCCCAGCGCCAATTGGGCAAAGCTGGACTGCACCGTGTAGATCTGCGAACCGACCACGCAAAACAGCGTTCCCATCATCAAGGGAACCATGAGGTAGTCGGCCCAATCGCCGATGCACTCCATCCGTGCAAAGCGCGTTGACAGTGCTTGGGTGAGTGCTGCTGCGAGCAAGGGAAGCGTAATGAGCCCCAGCAACGCCATCAGGAAAGGCCCTGGAACGATCATGCTGATTGCAGAAGGGCCAGCAAACAAGTAGAGGTATGCCGGCACAAGCACCATCTGTAAAATCAGCAAAAGGGGTGTGGCGGCCAGCAGCCTTTGGCTGTCTCCCCCAGCTAAGCCGGTAAACACGATGACGTAGTCGATGCAGGGTGCCAGCAGGACCAGTAGAACCCCGAAGAGCAGAGGCTGTTCCCCCGCCACGAGACGCGATAAGCCGAACGCCACGATCGGCACTACGACAAAGTTGATGGTGCACAGTGCACCCATGAACCGGATGTCCCGGAAGGCCTGGGGCAAACGTGTTAGCGGCATGCTCAGGAAAGTAGCGTAGAGCAGCAGACCCAAGATTGGATTGACCGTGAATTCAAGCGCCTTGCTGGCTGAAGGCAAAACCAGGCCGAAGACGCATCCGGCCGCGATCGCGGTGAGGTAGAGAGCGATCTGGTGAGCTTGCATCCATGCATTGCCAGGCCACGTCTTCATGGGACTAATGCTAGAGCAGACCTTGCATCAGGAAGGAATGCCAGGGCATTCGTGGCGAGCCTTCATCAGGCACGCGTGTGTCTGAACCGAGATCGCTCGAAACAGCACCAGATTATTCATGGTCCGCAGGGTAAACCTATGATGAGTACATGAAGGAATCTATTCGTATGTGGCCATTGTGGATGGCTGTCGACGTTGTTCTGATTGTTCTCTTCGCCCTGCTCGGCAGGCGTGAACATGAACATGCCTTGAGCTTTAGTGGCATCTTGATGACAGCCCTGCCGTTCTTGATCGCCTATGTGGTGATGACCTTGCTGTCCAGGCCATGGTTCACGATCAATAAGCTCTTCCCTGCAGGCGTACTGGTCTGGGTAGGGACCGTAGCAGCTGGGCTAGCGCTGCGCATCGCTTTTGGTTCCACCGCAGCTGTCCCATTCATTATCGTTGCTTCGCTGGTCCTGGGCCTGTTCTTGATGGGGCGTAGGCTGTTAACTTCGTTGGTCGCCAAGCGCTCAGATAAATAGCAGTCCAAGCCCGTAGGAACCTGCGGCAACAAGGCCGCTGGCGAAAGTCCCCAGGATGAACTGTTCAGCGGCGCGATGATCTTTCAGTTCCGAGAACCGCCCGAGACCCTTAACCGCCAGAACGACCGCAATGCCTTCTGGCCAACCAGCCCAGAGGCTTCCGACAATTGCCGTCCGTTCCAGAAGTCCGATCCAAAGTCCGCCACGAAGCGGTGAAGGGTCGGACTCTTCCTTTTGGAGCTCGACGTCATTCTTGGCAGCAAGCCGGAAAATCAGCTCCGTAAAAGGGCCGCCGAAACTAATGGCAAAGATGGAACTCAGGACGATAGCGTAAACCGGTGGAATCCCTTGCGTCTGCATCGATGTTTGGGAGACTGCAGCCAGCAGTGCCGAAAGCAGTGCGAACAAGCCAGAACCAACTACGAGCCAGTCACGAACGCGAGCTCGTTTGCCCACGGCATGACCGAAGTAGGCGGATATGCACGAGACGAATGCCGCTAGGCAAAGACTCCCCCACGCGATCCAAAGCATTTACTGCTCCTTTAACATCTTGAGCTGACGGGTTAGCGATTTCGCAGCTTCATCCATCATCCGATTCGCTTCAAACCATAGTGCGGCCGACAGCCGAGAAGAGACGGCTTGCTGAGTGATTCCAAGTTTCTTGGCAATCTGTTGCTGGGTCATGCCCTCGTCAGCCAATGTGCCGGCTTCCCAAGCTGTGGCCCTTCGCTTGGAAACGATGCAGGCAGTTAACTGGAGCTCAGCTTCCAGACGGGTGGCTTCATGCGATGGCCCGTGAACAGCGATATGTGCGTTGGTGTTCTTCGCGCGTTCCACGGCAACACGGGCATATTCAAAGGCCGGTCCTCGGCCAGC
Organism: Glutamicibacter sp. ZJUTW; assembly: GCF_008370855.1. Classification (NCBI taxonomy): domain Bacteria; kingdom Bacillati; phylum Actinomycetota; class Actinomycetes; order Micrococcales; family Micrococcaceae; genus Glutamicibacter; species Glutamicibacter sp. ZJUTW. The sequence continues at coordinate 1,773,644 of NZ_CP043624.1, forward strand.
CCGGGTCTCTTCCGGCAACGGCGTTTCGACCTGTCCGAAACCAAGGCCAACGCTCCAGTCCCCTGACGCCGCCATCATCACTGCCAAGCGAATTGCTTCATTGGCATCATCCAAGACAGCCTGAACCTCATCGCCGGCGGTTCGCTGGAACGGGCGGACCACAGGGACGGTAGCATTAGCTTGCTTGACTAGTGCTTCCACCTTGTCTTCGGTGGATCGGGAACGTCGCTGGTCAATAGTCAAGACAATCATGGAACAATCATAAAACTTTGTATTCATATCTACAAACTAAAATTCTTGTACTTTGCTAAGTCTGGTGATGCAGCCATGCCTGCCATTCTCGGCTTTTCGACTACAGTTGATTCCAGATCAACCGCCTCTTGCCAGGCGGCAAGTTAGAACCGAAAGGCATAGTGATGGTCACCGCATTCGTCATGATCCAGACTGCAACTGACAGTATCCCCGAGTGCGCACAGCAGATCTCGGCAATCTCGGGCATCAGTGAAGTCTACTCCGTCGCAGGCGACTGGGACTTGATTGCCATTGCACGGGTCAACAAGCACGAGGATCTCGCCGAAGTCATCGCTAATAAGCTTTCCAAGATTCCAGGCATCCGCGGCACCCAGACCCACATCGCTTTCCGCGCTTACTCCGAGCATGACCTCGAAGCAGCTTTTTCCCTCGGTCTAGACGACTAAGCGGTATCGAAAACAAAGCCGGTCTTTGGTTCACTGATTGTAAAGTCGTGAACCAAAGACCGGCTTTGTCGCTGCCTGCAGGAGCTACTCCCCTACGATCGCCTGGGTCGTTGACGACCAAGCGTCCAGGGCGGACTTCGCCGCACCGGAATCGATCGAATGTGCTGCCTTTTCAATGGCGGCCCGCATGCGATCTTCGAAACTGCCCTCAGCAGTATCGCTGTACGCAACCATTCCTGCGGCCGCGTTGAGGAGAACTGCGTCCCGAACAGGGCCGGTCGCTCCCGAGATGACATCGAGTACAACCCCTGCGTTGTGTTGCGCATCCCCACCGCGGAGATCATCGAGCGTCGCCCGGGCGAGTCCAACATCTTGGGCGTCGAACGTGAACTCGGTCACTTGGCCATTGCGCACTTCCCAGACTCGGTTGGCAGCCGTGGTCGTTAGTTCATCCAGTCCGTCGTCTCCGCGGAAGACCAGGCCGCGCACGCCACGGCTTGCAAGCACGCCAGCCATGATTGGTGCCATGACCAGATCAGAGCATCCGATGGCGGACGCGGTTGGCAAGGCGGGATTGGTCAACGGGCCCATGAAGTTGAAGGCGGTAGGTATCCGCAATTGACGTCGTGCTCCGGCAACGTGGCGCATGGAGGGGTGGAATACATTGGCGAAGCAGAACGCAATCCCAACCTTGTCGTACACCTCTACAAGGCGCTCGATTGGTACCTCCAGGCGGACCCCTAGTGCTTCGAGCACGTCGGCCGATCCTGAGGATGAAGAGGACGCGCGGTTGCCGTGCTTAACTATGCTCACGCCGGCACCAGCGCAGACCAACGTGGACATCGTGGAGATATTGACCGTGTTCTGGCGATCGCCGCCCGTGCCGACAATGTCCAAGGTTTGTGCGTCAATGGTCAATGGGCGCGCGTTGGCCACCATGGAGTCCACTAGGCCGGTCAATTCGGCCACGGTTTCGCCTTTGGAGCGCAGTGCAACCAGGAAGCCGGCGATCTGCACGTCGCTCGCCTCGCCGGACATGATCTCATTCATGGCCCAAGCGGCCTGTTCGCGGCTGAGATCGCCACCGTCGATCAGGGTGGCCAATAGATCTGGCCACGTCGGGAACTTTTCGTTTACAAGGCTCGTTGACACATGAGAAAGCCTATCGAGACACTGGCCGCGCCACCCAATTCATGTCGCTAAATGATGTGGCTCAAGTCGCTAAAATCGCCTAGTTTCCAAGGTTAAATACGCAATACTTTCGTTGCATAAATGATTGTTTCGCGAGACGCGCCGAATGAAGCTCTACGAATTGTAGAAAGAGTTTTCTCCGTACTTCCGCATGTTTCCGCGGATGTTGCCGTGATGTGGCGCAACAAACCTCCGTGAACCCGCTTTTGCATTGGTATCTGAGGGCCATTTAGAGACATAATGTCAGTGTGACAACTGCGACTCATGCCCCAAATACGACGGCGCCACATGCGCCGAACCGCCCAAACATGGTGTCGGTGGGAACGATGGTGTGGCTCTCCAGCGAGCTCATGTTCTTCGCCGCCCTCTTCGCCATGTACTTCAGCCTCCGGGCTGCCGCGCCCGAACTATGGGCGACTGAAACTGCCAAGCTCAACGTGCCGTTCGCGCTGGCTAACACCATCATCCTGGTGTCCAGCTCGTTCTCCTGCCAGCTAGGCGTGTTCCGTGCCGAAGAATTCAAGCCTCGCCGCTCTGGCGGGCTGTTCAACTTCAAGGAATGGGGAATGATTGAATGGTTCATTCTCACCTTCATCCTTGGTGCGATCTTCGTTTCGGTCCAGGCCTACGAATACGCTGTCCTCGTTAGCGAGGGCGTGGCCATCAACTCGAACTCCTACGCTTCGGCCTTCTACATTACGACCGGCTTCCACGGCATCCACGTCGCTGGTGGTCTGATCGCATTCTTGCTGATCATTGGTCGTGCGATGCTGGCTAAGAAGTTTGGTCACTTCGAAGCAACCGGCTCCATCGTGGTGTCCTACTACTGGCACTTCGTTGACGTTGTTTGGATCGCCCTGTTCGCGATCATCTACTTCTTGAAGTAGCAGCTTAAATTCATTAGTTGCCTCAACAAGAAGTACGGCAACACCACACCAAAGAAACTAAGTGAGGAACCAGCAAGTGAAGGCTCTTTCGAAAAAGCGCCGCCACCCGCTCGCCGCTGTGGCCCTGCTTCTGTTCGGATTGCTGATTACCGGCAGTCTCTACACTGCAGCCGGTAACATCAGCGAAGCGAAGGCAGCTGAGACCACTACTGCATCGCAGGCCGATGTAGAAGAAGGTCAGAAGCTTTTCGTCGCCAACTGCGCTACTTGCCACGGCATGAATGCCGAAGGCTCCGATTCCGGTCCATCGCTGATTGGCGTTGGCGCGGCATCCGTGGACTTCCAGGTCGGCACCGGCCGCATGCCGATGCAGATGCAGGGACCACAGGCCCAGGTCAAGCCGGTGCAGTTCGACGACGAGCAGATCTCCCAGCTGGCAGCATACGTTGCAAGCCTGGGTGCAGGCCCAGCGATCCCTGATGAGGAATACTTGGATACCACCCAGGGCGACGCCGCCCACGGTGGCACCGTCTTCCGTGTGAACTGCGCGATGTGCCACAACGCGGCTGCTGCCGGTGGTGCGCTGACCCGCGGCAAGTTCGCACCAACCCTGACCGGTGTATCCGAAAAGCACATCTACGAAGCGATGGCTACCGGCCCACAGAACATGCCAGTGTTCAACGACTCGAACATCACCCCAGAAGAGAAGCGTGATGTCATCACCTTCCTGAAGACCATTGAAGCCAATGGTTCCGCTGGCGGTGCAGCCCTGGGCTCCCTGGGTCCAGTTGCTGAAGGCCTGTTCACCTGGACCGCAGGTCTGGGTATCATCATTGCCTTCACCATTTGGTTGACCTCGCGTCCTTCCTAAGGCAAACCACGGCCACGGCCGTAACCATCACTACGTACATAAATTCCTAACAGAAGGATGAGAGAGAAACATGGGCGACCATAGTCACGGCAGTCCCGAAAACTCGGGCACCGTTGCTAAGGCTGACGATGTAGCTCAGGATCGTTTCCCAGATCCGGGCCTACCACCGCATCGTCCGCGTCTCGCAGACCGCGATCCGCGCGCAGCCAAGCGACATGAGCGTCAAGTAGCGCTCCTATTTACCATCTCCATCATCGGCACGCTCTTCTTCTTCGTGGCCTACTTCGTCCTGGGCCGCCTAGGCGAGATGACCTTCGCTGAACTGCGTGTGCAGAACGCTGCACTGGGACTGGGCACCGCCTTCGCGATGCTTGGTATCGGTGTGGGTATTGTTCACTGGGCCAAGACCCTGATGCCGGATCACGAGCTCATGGAAATGCGCCACGAGATCCGCTCGGAAGAAGATCGCCAGGATGCCGTCGAGATCATCGATACCGTTATCGAGGAATCGGGCATCAAGCGTCGTCCGCTGATCCGCAATACCCTGATCGGCGCCATTGCCTTGGCTCCAATCCCGGCAATCTTCATGTTCCGCGACCTGGATCGCACCGGCAACACCGCGAGCCAGATGATCGATTCCCTGCGCCACACCATGTGGGACAAGGGCGTCCGTCTGACCCGCGACCCATCCGGTACCCCGATCAAGGCTTCGGACGTGCAGATCGGTTCTGCTTTCCACGTGATCCCAGAAGGCCTGAACGAGGCCGAGCACCCGCTGAACGAAAAGGCCAAGGCCGTCGTTCTGCTGATGCGCATGGATCCAGCGGAAATGCAGATCTCCGAGGGGCGTGAAACCTGGAACGTCGACGGCATCGTCGCGTACTCCAAGATTTGCACCCACGTTGGTTGCCCGATTGCTCTGTACGAGCAGCACACCCACCACTTGCTGTGCCCATGCCACCAGTCGACCTTTGACCTGACGCAGGAATGCAAGGTCATCTTCGGCCCGGCTGGCCACGCACTGCCGCAGCTGCCAATCACCGTGGACTCCGAGGGCTACCTGGTCGCCCAGAGTGACTTCCACGAGCCAGTTGGCCCATCGTACTGGGAGCGTGGTTAATCATGGCTACTAACGAGTACCAAGCATCGACCGCTACCGGTCGCATCGCGAACTTCGTGGACTCCCGCGTTGGCGCGTCGGGCATTGTCAAGGAATTCGGTCGCAAGATCTTCCCTGACCACTGGTCGTTCATGTTCGGTGAAGTGGCGATGTACACCTTCGTGCTGCTGCTGCTCTCCGGCACCTTCCTGACCTTCTTCTTCGATCCGTCGATGGCGCACGTCACCTACAACGGTTCGTATGTACCGATGAAGGGCATCGGCATGTCGACGGCTATGGCCTCGACCATGGAGATCTCCTTCGACGTGCGCGGCGGCCTGTTCATGCGCCAGGTGCACCACTGGTCGGCACTGCTGTTTGTTGCTTCCCTCTCCGTGCACATGCTGCGCGTATTCTTCACCGGCGCATTCCGTCGCCCACGTGAACTGAACTGGGTTGTTGGCGGCGTGCTGCTGATCATGGGTCTGGCTGCCGGTTTCACCGGCTACTCCCTGCCGGATGACCTGCTGTCCGGTAACGGACTGCGCATTATCGATGGCGTCATGAAGGCTCTGCCAATCGTGGGCACCTACCTGTCGATGTTCTTCTTCGGCGGAGAGTTCCCAGGCGATACGGTGATCCCGCGTCTGTACTCGCTGCACATCATGATCGTTCCTGCGATCATCATCCTGCTGATTGTGATCCACCTGTTCATGGTTGTGACCCACAAGCACACCCAGTACCCAGGCCCAGGCCGCACCAACGACAACGTTGTTGGCTTCCCTGTTGGCCCGGTCTACGCAGCGAAGGCCGGTGGATTCTTCTTCATCGTCTTCGGCATCGTGGCATTGATTGCTGGCCTGTTCCAGATCAACCCGGTATGGAACTACGGGCCTTACGACCCATCCCCTGTTTCGGCTGGTACCCAGCCGGACTGGTACATCGGCTTCGTTGATGGCGCTCTGCGCCTGATGCCTGGTGTGCTTGGCAACTTCAGCTTCGAATGGATCATTCCATTCCCATGGGGCGACAACACCCTGGTGCTGTCCGTCCTGCTGCCAGCATTGGTTCCTGCCGGCGCACTGTTCGCAGTGATGTTCGCCTGGCCATGGATCGAACGCTGGGTCACCAAGGATGACCGCGAGCACCACCTGCTCGACCGTCCACGCAACGCTCCATTCCGTACGGCAATGGGCGCGGCAGGCGTAGTGTTCTACTGCGTCATGTGGGCTGCTGCCTCCTCCGACTTGATCGCGACCCACTTCCATGTGTCGCTGAACGATGTCACCTACTGGCTGCGTACGCTGTTCTTCCTGGGCCCAATCCTGGCCTTCTGGCTGACTCGCCGTATCTGCCTGTCGCTGCAGCGCAAGGATCGCGAGATCGTCCTGCACGGCCGCGAAGCCGGCATCATCCAGATGTCGCCTGAGGGTGGCTTCTCGGAGAAGCACGAGGAAATTGATGTCTACAAGCGTTACCTGCTGACCAACTACGTTGATCGCCAGTACATCCCGGCTCAGCCTGATGCAGCAGGACACGTCTCCGGTTCGGAGAAGCGTCGTGCGGCACTGTCGAAGTTCTTCTTCGAAGACCGCGTCGCCCCGGTAACCCCATCGGAGCTGGAAGCTGCTCATGCAGCCCACGGCCACCATGAGGTCGAAGGCGACAAGCAGGACTCGATCACTAAGTAACAGCGACTCGAGTTAGTCACAAAGGGAGGGACACACCGCAAGGTGTGTCCCTCCCTTCGTTAACCCATCTTTCCTGCGGCCTTGTGTGCACCAGAGCGCCAGCCAATGCCGCGAACATGAGGTCGGGCCATCCACGGATCTCCCAGTCGATTAGAAGGGCTTCTGGCGCTGTGCCAGCATGCGATGCCGGGGCCAGCAAGGCCTTGCTCCCCCGCCAGGTTCGCAATAGGCGTTGGGGGTTACCGGGTGAGGCCAAGAACCTGCTGCGATGGTTGATTCAACCTGTGCGCGTAGGCTCCATTGCTCTTCACCCGCGAGGAAGCGGAATGCCGTCTGCAGATGAATCTGGGAGGCCACCAGCCAGCCGCAATTCCGGATCGGAGCCGCTCACGACTGTGGCTGCTCAAGGTGGTTGCTGCCCAGACAAGAGTCCAGCTCCAGGAAGCGATCTAGGCCTATTCCCTGCAGCAGCCAACTTCCTGCGTCTCTCCCCTGACACACTTTCAAGAGATCAAGGGCCGGCACCGTCGTTGGAATAGTTGATGAGGACCTGGAGATGGCGTTTTGGAGGTTGGGTTGTTGCGATGGATGACGGTCGCCGCCATGCTTGCGCGGATAGGCCAGTGTGCAGTGGTGCTGCTGACCGTCAACGTGCAGTTCTGTTGGCCATCAGTGGGCATTATTCATGGCTGCTGTTGGGCAGAAACCAATTTCCTTGACACCCGAGTCGCAAGCCTAGGCTCAGAAGGTGTCCGTGTAGCGTGGCGTGCGAGTACCGACTCGCTGCAATGGAACGAACAGCTTGTAGCGGTCCGACCGGTAGAGCGAGACAGAATAGTCGGCCAACCGATCGCCGATGTAGGCGTAGCGCGTGATCTGCAGGAGCGGGAAGCCGGGGTCTACGCCCAAGAGCACCGCTTGCCTCTTGCTGGCTGCAGTGCTTTCCACTTGATCCTCGCCCCATTCAAGCAAGATGCCGTAGCGCTCGTGCAAGGCTTGATATAGCTTGGACGGCGGCTCGCCATCCACGAAACCCGGCACGAGATCAGCGGGCATATAGTTCTCGTCCAGACTCATGGGAATGCCATCGGCGAGCAGCAGGCGCTTGAACTGGACGACTGCTGTGCCCTCCTCCACCATCAGCTGCGCCGCAAGGCTGGCGTTGGCCTTGATCTCCGCGAATTCGAGTACGTGGGCATCGGGAACCATGCCGCGGCGCATCATGTCCTCGGAGTAGGAGTGCAAGCGGACACGGAGATCCAGTTTCTCGGGCACGACGAAGGTCCCAATTCCGACTACCCGCTTGAGCACCTGTTCATCGACCAGCGCGTCGATGGCTTGCCGGATGGTTTTGCGGGCCACGCCGAAGTGCTCAGCCAGCACGCGTTCGGGTGGCAGCTTGTAGCCGGGTTTGCAGGCTTCGCGCGCATGGGTCTTGAGAATCTCGCGGATCTGCCGGTACTTGCTTTGCTTGCTCTGCGGATCAAGGTGCGCCTGAACGTGTGGCTGCGGTGCGTGGCGCATGCTGCATCTCCTCGAACTGGATATCCCGAGGGCCAATTGCCTTCGAAGAACTGTTATTAAAAGACTAACGGGGTGGCAAGCAAAAGTGCTTGCCACCCCGTCAGGGTTACTGCTTAGTGAGCGTGATCGCCACGGCTGTATTCGTAAACCCAGCCGGTCACACCAACGACGGCCAAGCCGGCGCCGATGAAGAAGACCCACCAGCCGACAGCCAGGCCAAGGAAGCCAACAGCTGCCGCGGATGCCAGGACCAATGGCCACCAGCTCCATGGGGAGAACATTCCGATATCGCCCGCGTTCTCGTGGATTTCGCCATCCACACGGTCCTCCGGGCGGTTGCCAACGCGCTTAGCGGTGAACAGCAAGTAGCCGCCTACCATTGCCGAGAGTCCAACCAGCATGATCAAGGCCAGCAATCCGACCCATTCTTCCCAGTTGGTCATGTAACCGTAGACAATTGCTACCGGGGTGAAGAAGAAGACGCCACCCAGGAAAATCCAGGATTCAACTTTCATCGTTATACGTCCTTCTGGTCAGCCGAGCCGAAGATCTTCGCAACCGGAGTTTCGGGGGTAACCCGTCCGCTCAGTTCCGGGTGGTGCAGATCCAGTGCTGGACGCTCCGAACGGATGCGAGGGATGGAGTGGAAGTTGTGACGTGGTGGAGGGCAAGAGGTTGCCCACTCCAGCGATGCGCCGAAGCCCCATGGATCGTCAACTTCAACCTTCTTGGCGTTTCGGTGGGTTACCCACACGTTCCAGAAGAATGGAATCATCGATGCACCCAGGATGAATGCGAAGACGGTCGATACCTGGTTCATGGTGGTGAAGCCATCTTCAGGCATGTAGTCGGCGTAGCGACGTGGCATGCCCATGACGCCCAGCCAGTGCTGGATCAGGAAAGTGCCGTGGAAGCCGATGAACAGCAACCAGAAGTGGATCTTGCCAAGGCGCTCGTTGAGCATCTTGCCGGTCCACTTTGGCCACCAGAAGTAGAAGCCAGCGAACATCGCGAACACGACGGTACCGAAGACCACGTAGTGGAAGTGGGCCACAACGAAGTAGGTATCCGATACGTGGAAGTCCAGGGACGGAGCCGACAGGATGATGCCGGTCAGGCCGCCGAACAGGAAGGTGATCATGAAGCCCATGCTCCAGAGCATGGGGGTTTCGAAGGTGATCGAGCCGCGCCACAGGGTACCGATCCAGTTGAAGAACTTCACACCGGTTGGAACCGCGATCAGCATGGTCATGAAGCCGAAGAATGGCAGCATGACCGAGCCGGTGACGTACATGTGGTGTGCCCACACGGAAACCGACAGGGCGGCAATTGCGATGGTCGCGAAGACCAGGCCCTTGTAGCCGAAGATCGGCTTGCGGGAAAACACTGGGAAGATCTCAGAGACGATGCCGAAGAACGGCAATGCAATGATGTATACCTCAGGGTGGCCGAAGAACCAGAACAGGTGCTGCCAGAGTACGGCACCGCCATTGTCCGGATCGAAGATGTGAGCGCCGAAGCGGCGGTCTGCACCCAGTGCGAACAGCGCAGCTGCCAGTGGCGGGAAGGCCATCAGGACCAGCAACGAGGTGATCAGGGTGTTCCACGAGAAGATCGACATGCGCCACATGGTCATGCCAGGCGCGCGCAGGCAGATGATGGTGGTGATGAAGTTGACGGCGCCAAGGATGGTACCGAAGCCCGACAGTGCAAGGCCGAAGACCCAGAGGTCGCCGCCGATGCCTGGCGAGAAGGTGGTGTTCGACAGCGGTGCGTACGCGAACCAACCGAAGCTAGCTGCACCCTGAGGGGTGAGGTAGCCGGCCAGGGCGATAATCGAGCCCAGCGAGAAGAACCAGAATGCCAAGGCGTTCAGACGTGGGAAGGCCACATCCGGCGAGCCGATCTGCAGAGGCATCATGACGTTGGCGAAACCAGCGAACAGCGGGGTTGCGAACATCAGGAGCATGACGGTGCCGTGCATGGTGAACAGCTGGTTGTACTGTTCCTTGGTCTGCAGGATCTGCATGCCTGGTTCGAACAGCTCTGCACGAATCAGCAGCGCCATCAGGCCGCCGACGCAGAACAGGATGAACGAGCTGATCAGGTACATGTACCCGATCTTCTTGTGGTCGGTCGAAGTGATGTAGTCGACGAACAGACGACCCTTAGACTTCGGCACTACGGCTGGGGCAATCGACTTTACGTCGTCAGTCGCATATTCAAACGTTGTCATGATTACTCTCCTTCCCCGTGCTCTACTACTACGCCGTTTACAGCATTTGGCTGACGGTCGTATTCTTCACCAATGTGGCCATCTTCCATCTTCGCCAGCTGAGCCTTGAACTCGGACTCGCTGACAACCTCGACGTTGAAGAGCATCTCCGAGTGGTACTCGCCGCAAAGCTCGGCGCACTTGCCGTCGTAGCTGCCTTCAACCTGCGGAGTCAGGTAGATGTAGTTGGTCTTGCCTGGGATCATGTCCAGCTTCTGCAAGAAGGCTGGGACCCAGAAGGAGTGGATGACATCGCGGCTATTGAGCTCAAGGGTTACCGACTTGCCTGCTGGCAGGTACAAGGTTGGCAGTTCTTCGCGAACGCCTTCCGAGCCATCGGTGTTCAAGTGAGCCTGTTCGCCGGCAAAGTACTTCTCGGTGCCCTGGTAGCTGTAGTTGAAGTCCCAGGCCCATTGCTTGGCTCGGACGTCCACTACAACCTCAGAATCAACAGGAGCGTTGATCTGCTTTTCCAGGTTGTTGTTGAAGCTAAAGAAGACTAGAACAAGGACCAAAGGAATGGCCGTGTAGAAGATCTCCAATGGCAGGTTGTAGCTCAGCTGACGCGGGTAACCCGTATCGTTCTTGCGGCGACGGTAGGCAATGACGCACCAGAGCATCAATCCCCAGGTCAATACGCCGATGACAATAACAGCGATCCACGAGTTAACCCAGAAATCCTGGATTGCCCCGGTGTGGTTGGTGGTATCGCGCTCCACGTTTGGGAGCCAACCGCGTTTTGCCTCCGCTGTACATCCCGTCAACAGCAATGCGCCAGTGCCGACTAAAGCCAGTACTTTGGCTTTAGCGGACCCGCGACTGCCGGTTCGGTCTTGCGAACTCACAGACGGCCCTTCCTCTTTGTTGGTGCAGAATGTGGTCTTCATAAGTCACCTCGTGGTTTAAACGAGTTGCACGGTGAGGTGGCTCACGAAGGGAAACATAGTTTTACTACTTAATGTAGAGCTTACCCTCTTTGGGGTCAGAATGCCGAAAAACGCCGCTGTACTAACGAGAAATTTCTTCAACGTTTGAACAGCGGCGTTAGTTCCCTACGGCCTAGTGGAAGGAATCTCCACACGCGCAGGAGCCGGATGCGGCGGGGTTGTCGATGGTGAAGCCCTGCTTCGAGATGGTGTCCTCGAAATCAATGGATGCGCCAGCAAGATAAGGCACGCTCATCTTGTCGACGATGACTTCAACGCCGTCGAAGTCGCGCACAGCGTCGCCTTCGAGCATGCGCTCATCGAAATAAAGCTGGTAGATCAGGCCCGAGCAGCCTCCTGGCTGCACTGCGATGCGGAGACGAAGATCATCCCGACCTTCCTGCTCCAGAAGCGAGCGAACCTTCGCCGCTGCCACGTCGGAAATTTCTACCTCGTGGGTTGGAACCTCGGTTGGGTCGCCCTTGGTCTGGTCAACAGATGCAGTCATGATTTTCCTCCCATACTGCTCGATGCGGTACCAAGCCCCAGATTTGTTCTGGAGCTGGCACCTCTGTTCTTGCTTCTATCCTACGTCGCTACGCTGAAGATTTCTCCCCTTGCGTCTCTCCGTATGACACGCTTCATAGTCCCTCGGCGTTGATCCTTGCCAGCATCAGTGCTTCAGCCTCAATGGCGTGCTGGAAGTCGCCCAGGTGCAGCGACTCGTTGGCTGAATGCGCGCGCGAATCAGGATCCTCGACGCCAGTGACGAGAATCTGGGCCTGCGGGAAGACTTCCAGCAAATCTGCAATGAATGGAATTGATCCACCCAGCCCCATATTCACTGGTACAACACCCCAAGCTTGTTCCAGTGCCCAGCGCGCAGTGTCATTAGCTGAAGCATCCAAATCGGCCTTGTAGGCGTTGCCCGCTTCCGTAGCCACAAATTCAACTTCGGCGCCACGCAGGTCAATGCTCTTGACATGTGATTCAAGGGCCTTGAGCGCGTCGGCCGGGTCCTGCCCTGGCGCCAGCCGCATCGATACCTTGAAGCGAGTTGCCGGCAGCAAGGTATTCGATGAGTGGTCAACGCTTGGGATATCCATTCCAATCACGCTCAGTGCTGGTTTATTCCATAAGCGGTCGGTGATTTTCCCGGATCCAGCGAGCTGGAAGGAATCCAGTACGCCGGAATCCTTGCGGAACTCGGCTTCATCGAAATCGACTTCGGCAGCGTCGTTGGCGACCAATCCCGCAACGGCCACGGAGCCATCGTCATTGTGGAAACTGGAAATCAGCTTGGCAGCCAGGATGGGGCCATCGAGAACTGGGCCGCCGAACATGCCAGAATGGACCGCATGGTTCAGCGAGCGGACGGTGATCTCTGCCGCGCACATGCCGCGCAATGAACTGGTCAGCGCCGGAGTTCCAACTGACCAGTTGGACGAGTCGGCAACGACGATAACGTCTGCCGCCAGCTTTTCCTGATGCGCTTCCAAGAAGTTGCGGAAGGATGGGGAGCCAGCTTCTTCTTCGCCTTCGAAGAAGTAGGTTACGCCAACGCCGAAGTCGCTGACGAGATCCAGCACGGCGCGCATCGCAGCGATGTGCACCATGATGCCCGCCTTGTCGTCGGCGGCGCCGCGTCCGAACAGCCGGTCCCCTACCCTCGTGGCTTCGAAGACCGGGGTATTCCAGTCTGCCTCGTTGCCTGGGGGCTGGACGTCGTGGTGCGCGTAGAGCAGCACGGTCGGCTTCCCGGGGGCCGCCTTGCGCTGCGCGACAACGGCAGGTGCGCCCATAGCGCCATTCTGCGCTGGTTCGCGCAGGATTTCCACGGTCTCCATGCCAGCCGACTTCGCCAATTCGGCAGCGGCAGCAGCTGATTTTTCCAGGTTCTGCGGGTCGAAGGATTCCCATGCGATGCTTGGGATCGCGACTAGGGAGGTGAGCTCTTCGAGGATCTTCTCGAAGTTCGTTTCGATGTGGCTCTTGAGCGCGGCAATATCGACACCGTTAGCAGCGGCGTCGAAGGTAGTATTTTCGGTCATGTCTTCAGCCTAGCAATTCCACGGGTATCGAATGTCACGCCGTTGTCGAATCCCGGCTAAGATGGAGGGGTGTTTGGACGTAAGAAGGATGAACCTCAATCCCCCGTAAATGTGGAGCCTGCTCAGCAGGCCCCGGAATCCACCGACGGCCGCAAGACCGGTCCAACGCCCAAGCGCAGTGCGCAGCAGGCGAACCGGCAACGCCCGTTGGTTCCTACTGATCGCAAGGCCGCGAAAGAGGCTGAACGTCAACGACGCATCGAAGCCCAGAACCGTTTACGCTTGGCGAACGAAACTGGCGATGAACGCTACCTGATGCCGCGCGATAAGGGCGAGCAGAAGCGCTACACCCGGAATTTCATTGACTCCCGCTGGATGTTCGGCGAGTTCATGATGTTCATCATCCTGGCCTTCTTGGTCATCTCGCTGGTATTCCAGAGCAATCTGCAGGTCCAGATGTTCGTGCAGCTGGCCCTGTGGGTCGTGATCGCATTGATCATCGTCGAGGCCATCGTGACTTCCATAATCTTGAAGAAGCGCTTGACTGCCAAGTTCGGCCACATGGAGAAGGGCGTACGCATGTACGCTGCGATGCGCGGCATGCAGTTCCGCAAATTGCGCCTGCCGAAGCCGCAGGTGAAGCGCGGCGAAATTATCGACTAGTCGATCCAGCTAGACCACTGAGGGGCAAGCTCGCATGAGCTTGCCCCTTTTCTAATCGAATTCCTCCATGTGGTACAGGGTTATAACTTTGTGAACGTGAATACAAGAAGAATGGAGATCTTCATCTACCGGGCAGTTCCAGCAGGAAATTTTCCATACAGCCTTGTATCTGGAGGTGAGTCTCGTGCTTGTCGACGCGGATACAAGGATTCCTGGAGCCTGTCGCTCTAAATTGCCAGCTTCTCCCCTGTCTCCCTGGCTCTGGATTCACCACGTGCGCGAGATAGCACACGAGGTCATTGTCGGGCCAGCTTCGCAGTAGCTGAACGAGCTTAAAGCTGTACGGCCCCGATTGTGAAAATCGAGGCCGTACCAGAGTGATGAGGGGCTTGCCCGCCCAACGCTCTAGAGCATGCGCTCCAGATCCTTGTTGATGGAACGTGCCCAGAACGGACCCTCGTAGAGGAATGCAGTGTAGCCCTGCACCAAGTCCGCGCCCGCGTCCAGGCGTTCCTTCACATCCGTGGCATTTTCCACGCCGCCGACGGAAATCAACGCCATTTCGGCAGGAACCAATGAACGCAGCTGGCGAAGAACCTCAAGCGATCGCTGCTTGAGCGGAGCCCCTGATAGTCCGCCGGCACCAATTTCTTCAACTTTGGCGGCATCGCTATTCAAGTTCTCACGACCGATAGTCGTGTTGGTGGCAATGATGCCATCGAGTTCAAGTTCGATGGCCAAGCGCGCGACATCGGCAACGTCCTCATCGCTCAAGTCGGGAGCGATCTTAACCAGCAGCGGGATGTGCCGGCCTGCAACCTTGTCAGCCAGCTGGCCAACTTCCGAAAGCAGCGGGCGAAGAGAATCGACGCTCTGCAGCAGGCGAAGTCCTGGGGTGTTCGGGCTTGAAACGTTCACCACCAGGTAATCCGCGTGGATCGCCAGCTGGCGAGTGGACGACAGGTAATCCGCGACCGCATCCTCCAACTCCACGACCTTGGTCTTGCCGATATTCACGCCAATCACCGGACGGGTTCCAGCGTAATCAGACTTGAGCTCCTGGCGGGCACCGGCGACGCGGGCAGCCACGCGCTCGGCACCTTCATTGTTGAAGCCCATGCGGTTGATAACCGCGCGGTCGTCAACCAGACGGAAAAGCCTTGGTTGCGGATTGCCGGGCTGGGCCTGTCCGGTAACCGTTCCGATTTCAACATGGCCGAAACCTATGTCGCTCAACGCCAAGATGCCGGTGGCTCCCTTGTCGAAACCGGCAGCCAATCCAAATGGCGATGGGAAGTCGATACCCATGACGGTGCGATTCAGTTTGGGTGCCGGGGCGAAGAATTTGCGTGCTGCCTTGGTGAGCCCTGCACGTTGCGCAATCTTGATCGCGTTGAAGGCAAAATGGTGAGCCTGTTCAGGATCCATCTTGGTGAAGACGTGCTTGAAGACCAGTGGGTATATGCGCATAGACCCATTTTCCCGCGAAGAGGCCGAAACAGACAACTTGAGGTGGGTAGTATTCAAGATATGAAGCACTTCGTCGTCCCAGAAAGCAGCAACTGGCCCGACTTCATGTCTTCCACCTGCCCGGGGCAATGGGTTGAAGATCCGCTGGGGCCCGATTTCGAGCACCAAACCCTGGATTTCGGAACCGATGCCGAAGGCCCGGCGGTGGCAACGCTGATTCGGTACCGCCCGGCAGGATTCCGGCAACGTCTCGGGCGCAAGGCGCAGGGAATCGTGCTGAGCGTGCACGGCTGGAGCGACTATTTCTACAACCGTGAACTGGCTGTTTTCTGGCATCACCACGGATACCACTTCTACGCACTGGATCTGCGCAGGCATGGTCGCAGCTTGAGAGCAGAACATGCCTTGCCCGGATACGTTGACGACTTGGCGGAATTCGACGAAGAGCTTGAAGCGACTTTGGAACTGCTGCGCAAGGAGCATCCGGGCCTGCCAGTAGTGGCCCAAGGGCACTCGACCGGCGGACTGATTCTTAGCTTATGGATTGCCCGCCGGCAACCAGAGATCAAGGCTCTGGTGCTGAATGCTCCATGGCTCGAATTCCAGGGAACAGCCTTCTTGCGCATTCCCATTCATGGCCTGATGGAAGCGATCACCCGCACGAATCCGCGCCGGAAGCTCAGCGGGCCAGAATTCGACCATTACTGGCAATCACTGAGTACCGACAGCCACGGCCAGTGGGATGTTCATCGACTGTGGCGGCCAAGAGTCGCTTTTCCGAATACCGCGGGATGGCTGAAAACGATCTTCGATGGCCATGCACTAGTAGCCAAAGGGCTGAAACTCCAGCAGCCGATCTTCGTGCTCACCTCGGACCGGACCCACATCGGCACGACCTACTCCCCCGATATGCAGCATTGCGATTCGGTACTGGACGTTCAGCAGACTCGCCTGCGGGCGATGAAGCTGGGAAGTTTCGTCACCCTGTCCGAAATTCCCGGAGCAATGCACGATGTGTTCACCTCCGCTGAACCGGCCAGAGCCGCGGCGTATCGCGACTTGAGCCTTTGGCTGCGGATGGTGGGCACAGCGCGCTGAACGTCCTACCCCTGGGGCTTGTCGACGGCTCCGCCGTAGCGGCGATCGCGCTTTGCGTATTCTTCCACCGCGGCATACAGCGTCCGCCGGTCGACATCCGGCCACAACTGGTCCAGGAAGACCATCTCCGCGTAGGCCGACTGCCACAGCAGGAAGTTGCTGGTGCGCTGCTCGCCACTGGTCCGCAGGAAGAGATCCACATCTGGGAGTTCTGGCGCATGCAGGTACTTGGCAATGGTCTTTTCGCCAACGGAACTGGCGCGAAGCTTGCCGGCAGCGACATCTTGGGCAATTTGGCTGACTGCGTCGCCAAGTTCTGCCCGACCGCCATAGTTCACGCACATGGTCAGCTGGCATCCCAAGTTGTCCTTGGTCAGCTCTTCGGCTTCTTTGAGCTCGTTGATCACTGACTTCCAGAGCTTGGGCTCCCGGCCCGACCAGCGAATGCGCACGCCCCAAGAATTCAACGTATCGCGTTGGCGGCGCAGGACATCACGCGAAAAGCCCATCAGGAAGCGGACTTCCTCTGGGCTGCGCTTCCAGTTTTCCGTAGAGAACGCATAGACCGAAACATATTTGACACCCAACTCCACGGCGCCTGCCATCACATCGAGCAGCGCGGCTTCGCCTGCACGATGCCCCTCGGTACGCGGCAGTCCGCGCTGGTTGGCCCACCGCCCATTGCCGTCCATGACAATCGCCACGTGCTCAGGGATGAGCTCCTGGGGAATGGCCGGCACCTGTGGATTCTCCGGGTGCGCAAAGGGAGCAACGGGGCCTCGGCGGCCGGTGATCTTTGGAAGCTTCTTCAATTTCTCTCCACAAGACGTAGGGAATTCACTGCACGCTCTAGGTGCCATTGCAAGTAATTGGCCACGATATCTGCTGCCTGCTTGCGCGCACGGGGTCCTGCCTGTGCCACGGTGGACCAGTCCCCCTCCAATAGGGCCTGCAGATATTCGATGGTGATGGGGTGCGGGGATAATGACCCGGAAGGGCGGCATTCGGGGCAAACCACGCCGCCAAGCTGGACGTGCAGTGCTTGATGCGGGCCAGGCTTGCCGCAGCGCACGCAATTGGTGAATGACGGTGCCCAACCAGCGACCGACAGCGCCCGCAGAATATAGGAATCGAGCACGGCCCCGGAATCGACCCTCTGCTTGGAGAGCAGCGCGATCGCACCGTGGAAGAGCTGATATTGCTGGAGCGTTGAATCGCTGTCCGTCTCGAGCAGCCTTTCGGCGATCTCCGACATGGCGTTGGCCACCGTATAGCTCGGGTAATCCATGACCAGCAGCTGGCCGTAGGGGTTGCGCAGCTGGGCCTGCGAGACGATATCGAGGTTCCGGCCCATCACCAGCAGGGCATTGACTTCCATGAAAGGTTCCAGCGTTGCGCCCATCCTCGACGAGGTCCGGCGTACGCCCTTGGCCACGGCACGGACAATTCCGTTGGGGGTCAGCAGCGTGATGATCCGGTCGGCTTCACCCAGCTTATGGGTGCGCAAGACCAGACCACGGGTGTGGTAGCTCTTGGAAGCGAAACCTGATCTGGACACAGACAGTATTCTCCCACTTCAACTGCCAAAGTTCTGAATCGCTTGAATACCAGAAGTTCCGATTCGCCGGCGGACATGGCAGTTGCACGAGCAAACCGGCATCTACCGGGCCCGAATCCAAAGGGTTCGAGGCACTCCTCGACTTGAACCGGGCAGAAAGGCCGAGAATGCCGTGCAGGACTAAACGCCACGGCCAGCTGAGTGGGCTGGCCGTGGCGTTTTGCTGGCGGCAGGTTCTGCAGGCTGCCTACTTGCTGTCGCGGATTGCGCGGTTGACCGCAGAGACCACGGCCTTCAGCGCCGCGATGTTGGTATTGGTGTCCAGGCCGATGCCCCAGAGGATGCGGTCGCCCACGGCGCATTCGACGAAGGCCGCGGCGCGGGCGTTGCCGCCTTCGCTCATGGCATGCTCGGAGTAGTCCAGCACGCGCAGATCCACGCCATCGTCGTTGAGCAGCTTGACCAGTGCGGAGACCGGACCGTTGCCCTGGGCGCTGCGCTCATGGGCCACGCCGTCGATGATCAGCTTGGTATCCAGGCGGAAGCTGCCATCCTCTGCCGAAGCCGCGGTGGCCGAAGCGATCTGGTAGTAGCCCCACGAGTTCATTCCCGAATCCTCGCTGACCGGCAGGTACTCGTCCTGGAAGACATCCCAGATATGCTGCGAGGAGATCTCGCCGCCCTCGGTATCCGTCTTGCGCTGGATGACGCCGGAGAACTCGATCTGCGCGCGGCGCGGCAGATCCAAGTTGTAGTCGTTCTTCAGCAAGTAGGCCACGCCGCCCTTGCCGGATTGCGAATTGACCCGGATCACTGCTTCGTAGGAGCGGCCGATATCCTTCGGATCGACCGGCAGGTACGGAACAGCCCAGACCAGGTCATTGATGTCCTTGCCTTCAGCCGAAGCCTTGGCTTCCATCGCTTCCAGGCCCTTCTTGATCGCATCCTGGTGCGAGCCGGAGAAGGCGGTGAAGACCAGGTCGCCGCCATATGGGCTGCGCTCGGGCACTGGCAGCTGGTTGCAGTACTCGACGGTGCGGCGGATGTGGTCCATGTCGGAGAAGTCGATCTGCGGGTCCACGCCCTGGCCGAACATGTTCATGCCCAGGGTCACCAGGTCCACGTTGCCGGTGCGTTCGCCGTTGCCGAACAGGCAGCCTTCGATGCGGTCCGCGCCGGCCAGGTAGCCCAGCTCCGCGGCGGCCACGCCGGTGCCGCGGTCATTGTGCGGGTGCAGCGAGAGGATGATCGAGTCGCGGTTGGCCAGATTGCGGTGCATCCACTCGATCGAGTCGGCGTACACGTTCGGGGTGGCCATTTCCACGGTGGCCGGCAGGTTCAGGATCATCTTGTTCTCCGGGCTGGCTTCCAGCACTTCGGCGACCGCCTCGGAGATGCGCTTGGCGAATTCCAGCTCGGTGCCGGTGTAGGACTCCGGCGAGTATTCGTAGGTGATCTTGGTGCCGCTCAGCTGCTCTTCGTACTTCTTGCACAGCCGCGCGCCGTTGACGGCGATGTCCACGATGCCGTCCTCGTCCTGGCGGAAGACGACCTCGCGCTGCAGGATCGAGGTGGAGTTGTACAGGTGCACGATGGCCTGCTTGGCGCCTTCCAGTGCCTGGTAGGTGCGCTCGATCAGGTGTTCGCGCGACTGGGTGAGCACCTGGATGGTGACGTCCTCCGGGATGCGGTTCTGCTCGATGAGCTGGCGCACGAAGTCGAAGTCGGTCTGCGAGGCCGATGGGAAGCCGACCTCGATCTCCTTGAAGCCCATCTGCACCAGCAGGTCGAACATCTTGTGCTTGCGTTCGGGGCTCATCGGGTCGATCAGCGCCTGGTTGCCGTCGCGCAGGTCGACCGCGCACCAGCGCGGGGCCTTGGTGATGTACTTGTCAGGCCAGGTGCGATCGGGCAGATTGACCTCGATCTGGTCCTGGAATGGAACATACTTGTGGATTGGCATGTTCGAAGATTTCTGCATGTTCTGCATTTCTTTGGGTCCCCTAGACAAAAATAGTGCTTACTTTGTGGGGCCAGACAAGAGCTACTCCGCGACGAGGGGTCGGCCTGTAGACCACTAGCGGTCCTTTGGATCCTCGCAGCGGCTGAGTAGTAGTAGAAGCTCGAAATGCACGAGATGAGCATAGCACCACGCTGTGCAGGCAGGTGAAACTTGTGTCACCTCCGTGTCACATATTGGACAGGCCGTTGGTGCGTGGCGGTGGACAGGATGATGGCGCCGGCGAAGAATGGGTTCCACCACACCACACGCCAAAGGAGGTTGGTTGATGAGGGCGATTATCGTTGGCGCTGGAATCGCCGGACTGGTCGCGGCCAGGCAATTGGGCTTGGCCGGCTGGGAGGTGCTGGTGCTTGAGCGATCGGATGCGCCGCGTCCCGACGGCTACATGATGGACTTCTTCGGTCCGGGCATTGAAGCGTCCGAGCGCATCGGACTGCTGCCCTATCTCGCCGAGGCCGCCTACCGCGTGCAGGCCGCGCAATATGTGGATCCTCGGGGCAAGCCGACAGCGTCGCTGGATTATTCGAAGTTCTCCGAACTCGCCGGCGGCAGGGTGCTCACCTTGCTGCGCCCGGACATGGAAGCGGCCGCGCGAGCCGCGCTCCAGGATGCCGATCCGTCGCGGGTCCAGCTGCGCTACGGGGTTCATATCGACCAGCTGGACATCCATGGCCAGCGGGCCCAGATCCGCATCAAGGGGCAGAACCAGCCGGAGCTTGCGGATCTGCTGGTCGGGGCCGACGGCATCCATTCAACGGTCCGGGCAAGGTTCTTCGGTCCGGAAGGGGCGTTCCTGCGCCCCTTGGGAATGCGGGCGGCAGCCTTCATCATCCGGGATCCCGAGCTGAACCGGCGCTTCAAGAACCGCTTCGTGCTCACCGATACGGTTGACCGCACCGCGGGAATCTATGGGCTGCGCAGCGACGAGGTGGCATCTTTCCTGGTCTATCGCCATGAACACGGGGCGCCCCTCGGGCCGGCCCGCGATCGGCTGCGCAGCATTTTCGCCGGTTGCGGCGCGCAGGTCGACCGGCTGCTGATGCAATGCCCGGATGACCCCTATGACGATGCCGTCGCGCAGGTAGTGATGGATTCCTGGCATGCCGGCCCGGTGGTGCTGATCGGGGATGCGGCGGCCTCGGTCTCGCTGCTGGCCGGCCAGGGCGGGGCGATGGCCGTGTGCGCCGCGGCCGCCCTGGGCGATGCGGTGGGCAGTGCCACCGAACCGGGGCAGTTGCCGCCCGCCCTCGCACGGTATGAGAAGGCGATGCGGCCGAAGATCGACACGGCCCAGGCTTCGGGGCGGCGTGCGGCCAACAGCTTCCTGCCGCGCAACCAGCTGGCCCTGCGGATGCGGAGAATCATTATCAATTCCACGCGTCTGCCCGGCGTGGATCGGCTGGTGGCCCGCCAGATCGTCAACCGCCTGGCCAAGTAGGAGGCTGCCTATCCAGCGCGTCCCCAAGACCGGCGCGGTCCTGGGGACGAAGTTGGGCGTTGGCCCGGTGCGGCGGCGCGCGGCCTAGAAGCCCAGGCGCCCGAGCTGCTTCGGGTCGCGCTGCCAATCCTTGGCGACCTTCACATGCAGGTCAAGGTAGACCTTGGTGCCCAGCAGCTTCTCGATGCCGCGGCGGGCATTGGTTCCGACCTCGCGCAGCCGCGAACCGCCACGGCCGATGATGATGGCCTTCTGGCTGGAGCGCTCGACGAACAGCGAAACGTGGATGTCGATCAGCGGGTTGTTTTCGCTGCGGCCCTCGCGCGGCACCATTTCCTCGACGACCACTGCCAGCGAGTGCGGCAATTCGTCGCGCACGCCTTCCAGCGCGGCTTCGCGGATCAGCTCGGAAACCATCTTGGCTTCCGGCTCGTCGGTCAGCTCGCCATCCGGGTACAGCGGCGGGCCTGCCGGCAGGTGCTCGACCAGCACATTGGCCACCTCTTCGACCTGGAACTCCTTGACCGCGGAGACTGGCACGATCGCGGCGAACCCCTGTTCGCCGAAGTTCTGCGTGCCCATTTCGGCGACGGCGATCAGCTGCTGCGCGAGCTGCTCGCGGTCCACCAGGTCGGCCTTGGTGACCAGCGCGATGATCGGCTTGCGCTGCAGCTGCGCCAGCTGCGTGGCGATGTAGCGGTCGCCCGGGCCGATCTTCTCGTTGGCCGGGATGCAGAAGCCGATCGCGTCCACCTCGGAGAGGGTCTCGGCGACCAGGTCGTTCAGGCGCTGGCCGAGCAGGGTGCGCGGACGGTGCAGGCCGGGGGTGTCGACCAGGATCAGCTGCGCGTCCTCGCGGTGCACGATGCCGCGGATGGTGTGGCGGGTCGTCTGCGGCTTGGCGGAGGTGATGGCCACCTTCTGGCCCACCAGCGCGTTGGTCAGCGTGGACTTGCCGGCGTTCGGGCGGCCTACGAAGGAGGTGAAGCCGGAGCGGAAGCCCTCGGGCCATCCGCTGGAGGCGAGCAGGTTCTGGTTTTCACTCATCTGAGGAATCCTCGTCGTTCTCAATATGGTCGGATGCGTCTGTTTCCAGGCGCTCTACATGGATTTTGCCGATACGGTTGCGGCGGCCGGCGAGGGCCACCACGGTCAGGCGCAGGCCGTGCACATCAGCGGTGGAACCGAGTACCGGCACCGATTCCAGGGCCTTGGAGAGCAGGCCGGCGACGGTATCGACGTCCTCTTCCTCGATGTGCATGCCGAAGTGGTCGGCCACATCGTCAATGGATGCGGCGGCCACGGCGAAGATCGAACCGTCGGGGTTCTCGATCAGTTCGGCCCGGGAACGATCATACTCGTCGTCGATCTCGCCCACGATTTCCTCGAGCAGGTCCTCGAGGGTCACCAGGCCTGCGGTGCCGCCGTATTCGTCGATGACGACTGCCAGGTGGATGGACTCCTGCTGCAGTTCCTGCATCAGCTCTGCCGCGGACTTCGATTCGGGAACGAAGCGGACCTTGCGCGCCAGGTCGGCCAGGGACTGCGCCTGCTGCAGGCCGTGGATCTCGCGGATCAGGTCCTTGAGGTAGATGATCCCCTGGATGTCATCGGTATCCTCGCCGATCAGCGGGATGCGGGAGAAGCCGGAGGCGATGAACAGGTCCATGGCGCTGTGGAATGAATGATCAGCATCCAGCACCACCATGTCGGTGCGCGGCACCATCACCGAGCGGACGCTGGTCTCCTCCAGGTCGATCACCGAGGAGATCAGTTCGGCCGATTCCTCGTCCAGATCCTCGCCTTCGGAGGCGCGATCCACCAGATCGCGCAGGCGTTCCTTGCCCAGGTAGCCTTCGCCGTCCGCGCCGCCGGGGCTCAGCGCCTTGGCGATGGATGCCAGCCAGTTGGTGACCGGACCCAGGACCAAGCGCAGGAAGCGAACCAGGGTGGCCGTGGACTGAACGACCGTCTGCGCGTTGGAGCGCCCATAGCGCCGCGGGGACACGCTGACCAGGACGAAGCCCAGGGCAGCCATGGCAATCGTCGAGATCATGCCGATCAGCCACACATTCTCGATCCACTGCGAAACGAGCAGGGCCACGGCGACCGCCGAAGCGGTCTCGAACCAGATGCGCCAGAACTTCACCGCCTGGGCATGGCTTTCCGCCTCATCCAGGATCGCGGAAAGCGCCTTGGAGTTCGATTCGGCGCGCAGGCGTTCGGCCGCGTGCCGGGATAACGCATAGAAGGCCGAGTCGACCGCGGTCAGCACGGCCGAGAAGGCCATGAAAACCAGGGCCAGGACCAGCAAGACGATTTCCACCGGGCTATTCCACCGTTTCCTTCGGTGCTGGGCGGCCAGTGTAGGACTCCAGCAGCTTGCGCTGCAGTGCGAACATCTCTTCCTTTTCTGCTGGTTCCATGTGGTCGAAGCCCATCAGGTGCAGCAGGCCGTGGGTGGTCAGCAGCAGGATCTCGTCGTGCGTGCTGTGCCCGCCGGCCTTGGCCTGCGCTTCGGCGACCGAAGGGCAGATCACGATGTCGCCAAGGATGCCGTTCTCCCCTGGCGCGCCGGCGGTGCCGGGACGCAGCTCATCCATCGGGAAGCTCATTACGTCGGTAGGGCCTTCGAGATCCATCCACTCGACATGCAGGGCGCTCATGGCGTCCTCGTCGATGAAAACGATGGACACTTCGGTTTCCGGGTGCAGGAACATGGCCCGCATCACCGATTCGGCCAAGGCGTTGACGTCCTTGAGGTCGACGTCGTACTCGGTTTCGTTATTTACTTCGATGCTCATTTGCTGCGGCGTCCCCGGTTGTGTTCTTTGCGTCGAGTGTCATCCCAACGGTCGTATGCTGTGACGATGTCGGCAATCAGGCGGTGGCGCACCACATCCGAAGAGTCGAGCCGGCAGATGCTGATGTCGTCGATGCCGTCGAGGACATCGCTGGCCATGCGCAACCCGGAGGTGGCATTGTTCGGCAGATCCACCTGGGTGACATCGCCGGTCACTACCATCTTCGAGCCGAACCCCAGGCGGGTGAGGAACATCTTCATCTGCTCGGTGGTGGTGTTCTGCGCTTCGTCCAGGATCACGAAGGCGTCATTGAGCGTACGGCCGCGCATATAGGCCAGCGGTGCAACCTCAATGGTTCCGGCTTCCAGCAGCTGCGGAATGGTTTCCGGATTGACCATGTCGTGCAGGGCGTCGTAGAGCGGACGCAGGTACGGGTCGATCTTCTCGGTCAACGAGCCGGGCAAGAAGCCCAGCTTCTCCCCCGCCTCAACCGCAGGACGGGTCAGGATGATGCGGTTGACCTGCTTGTCCTGTAGGGCGGCGACGGCCATGGCCATGGCCAGGAAGGTCTTTCCGGTGCCGGCCGGGCCGATGCCGAAGGTGATGGTCGAATCCTCGATGGCGTCGACATAGCTCTTCTGGTTCACGGTCTTGGGCCGGATGGAGCGTCCGCGTCCCGAGAGGATCTTCAACCCCAGGACGTCGGTGGGCGCATCTGGGTTGCCGGCGCTAAGCATCTTGATGATCTGCTCGATGGTTTCGGCGCTCATGCGCGAGCCGCGGGTAGCCAGCGCACGCGCTTCCTCGGTGACGCGCTGGGCCTTGCGGACTTGCTGCGGGTCGCCGACCAGGGCCAGGGCTTGGCCGTTGGGGCGGAAGCTGACCTGCGGGTAGGCTCCGGAGAGGATCCGCAATAGCTCGTCATTGGGGCCCAGCGTGGCAATCATGAGCTCAGCCGTATCAAAACTGATGGTGAGCGATGCGGATCCGTTCTCCGTTGTCGCTTTATTCTGTTCAACCTGCATGCAGTGCGCGGCGCCCCTTTGCGAGCTTCGTAGTGTTCGAGAATTGTTGTGCTTGCCATTCTATCGAGTCGCAGGCCAATCCGGAGAAAATTCAGGTCTCAGCGTAAGCAGGAATACCTGAAAGTACTCTTGAATGTGGCTAATAAGAGCATGTGGCGAACATATAGATTTGGTTACGGATTAGTAAGTTGGGCCATTTTTAGCCAGTTAGCCGCCTCGAATATGGCAAGCTTGAGAGCGGTTCCGCAACTGCCGCGGACCGAAACAGCAATAAATCACCACGGATTGGTTCGCAGTGCAATCAAGGATCTTGCGGAAGATTCCACGTCGATTCGGCGTTTTGGGAATCACTGCCGCTCTCGTCGTCGCCGCAGGCTGCGGTTTGACGAATCGCGAGAGCTCCTATGAGATGCCTTCGACCCCCGCGGCCGCATCGCTGAACCTGCCGAGCGCCACCGACGCTGGCGAGGATGTCGGCATGGCCGCCAGCCTGCCGGTCTACTGGCTGGAAAACACGGACACCGGCGTGTACCTGTACCGCGAATACATCCAGGACACCCGCCATCAGGAACCCATTGGCGATGCGATCTGGACGCTGCTCACGGCAGACCCGATGAAGCCGAAGCGCTATACCCACCTGAAGCCAACCGATGAAATCGGCGTTTCCATCAGCAACGCGAATGTCATCACGTTGGATCTTCCGGCCAAGGTGTTCAGCGCCCGCCTGGATCAGGGACTTTCCGAACGGGCCATCCAGCAGCTCGTGTTCACCGCCACGGCAGCCGCCGCCAACTCTGGCCTGGTTGTCGGCGACACCGCCCCAACGGTCCGCATCCTGGTGGACGGACAAGCCAACGCAACGGTCTTCGACGGCTTCCGGCTCAAGGATGTCTACGCACGCGATGCCGAGTTCATTGCACCGATCTGGAT
Organism: Glutamicibacter sp. ZJUTW; assembly: GCF_008370855.1. Taxonomy (NCBI): domain Bacteria; kingdom Bacillati; phylum Actinomycetota; class Actinomycetes; order Micrococcales; family Micrococcaceae; genus Glutamicibacter; species Glutamicibacter sp. ZJUTW. Next base: position 1,799,866 of record NZ_CP043624.1, read on the forward strand.
TATTGATCCGCAATTCGGCGCAACCTTGAAAAGCGGCTCGATCAAGATCAATGGCCGAACCACGCAGTTCGACATCGGCACCTTCTACTCCCTGCAGCGCAAGGACGCCGACGGCAAGCTCACGGTGATCACCGCCCAGAAGCAGGTCAATCCCGGACAGATCAAGGACGACGGTTCCTTCACCCTGACCACCGATCTGCGTGCAGGATCCTACCGGCTGACTTTCTGGGGACTTGAAACTGGATCAGAGCATCTGGCCGGCAAGGTCATCAGCGACTTCCGCGTCGAGTAGCGTACCGCCACTGTTGCCGGCCGGTTCCCGGTTTCCTGCAACGGCCTGACGTGGTTGCAAAAGACCTCGAAAGGCAACGATCCCTGTCCCGCGAACAGCAACTAATGGCGCGATAGCGCCGAATTTTCCCGCTTCAGGCTGCCCGCGAAACTGACTTCACAACCATGGGATGCGCTGCGGCGAACGAAGATCCTGCGCGTCGAGCCGGATGGCGGTCGCCTGGGCCATGCCAGGTCGAGGTGCAAGAAACTTGTGTGCCCGCGAAAAGCAGAAGTGCTCCGCACAAGCCGAGCGCGCAGGCGCACCCTAGGCTTGCACGGAGCACTTTCGATGCTCGCAAGATTGCATGAAGCTAGATCTCGCCGATCAGATGGCGGATCAAGACCAGCGCCGCCGGACCGGCGGTCGAAGCGCGCAGCACGTGCTGGCCGAGCAGGGCTGCATGCGCACCGGCATCCACGAAGGACTGCAGCTCCGTGTCCGAGATGCCGCCTTCCGGACCGACGATCATGATGACCTCCTGGCCGGCCTGCGCCTCGGCGAGCCACGACTGCACGTGCCGCGCGACCGAATCCACAGCCTGCTCATGCAGGACCAGCACCAGAGCGCCGCGATCGGCATCAGCGGCAATGGCCTTGGCGAGCTCCTTGGAACCCATCGGGTCCAGTACCTCTGGCTCATAGGCGCGGCGCGACTGCTTCTGCGCAGAACGCACCTGGGCACGCCACTTGGCCATGGCCTTCTCGACCTTCGCCGCGTTCCAGCGCACGATCGACCGGTCGGCCTGCCAGGGGCGCACCGCCAGGACTCCGAGCTCGACGGCGGCCTCAACAGCCTGCAGGTCGCGGTCCCCCTTGGACAGGGCCTGGACCAGGGTGACCGGGTGATCGCTGACGGCTTCCTCGGTGCGCCGCAGGACCTTGACGCGCAGCAGATCCTTGGCGGTGGCGACGACCTCCACGGTCAGGCGCAGCCCCTTGCCATCGAGCAGGTCCAGGTGCTCGCCGGCGGCGGCCCGCTTGACGGTGACCGCGTGGTGCGCCTCGGGGCCGTCCAATTCAAGGAAGTCCCCGACCGAGGCATCCTGGCCCTGCTGGGCGTCGATGACGAAGCTGTGGTTGCTCATGGCCTAGCGCTGGTTCAGCTTGTCGCGCAGGCGGGAGAACATGCCGCCGGAATGCTCGACACGGCCGGCCGTCATTTCCTCGCCACGCAGCTTGGCCAGCTGCTCGAGCAGCTCGCGCTGCGCAGAGTCCAGCTTTGTCGGGGTCTCCACCTGCAGGTGCACGATGATGTCCCCGCGCTTGCCTCCGCGCAGGCGCGGCACGCCGAGGCCCGGCAGGGTCACGGTGTCGCCATCCTGGGCGCCCGGCTCGACATTGATGGCCTGCTCACCGTCGAAGGTTTCCAGCTTCAGCTCGCAGCCCAGGGCCGCGGCGGTCATCGGCAGGCTCATCTTGGCGTGCAGGTCGGTGCCGGAGCGTTCGAACACCTTGTGGCGGCGCACGTCGACCTCGACGAACAGGTTGCCGTTCGGGCCGCCGCCCGGGCCGGCCTCGCCCTGGCCGCGCAGCTGGATGCGGGTGCCGGAATCGACGCCTGCAGGAACGTTCAGCGACTTGGAGACATGCTCGCGCACGCGGCCTTCGCCGTTGCACTCCAGGCAGGGGTCCGGGATGGTGGTGCCGAAACCGCGGCAGGCGGCGCAGGTTTCCACGGTCATCATCTGGCCCAGGAAGGAACGCACCGGACGCTGCACCTGGCCTGCGCCATGGCAGATGTCGCAGGTGACCGGGCTGGTGCCCTCGCGGGTGCACGAGCCGTTGCAAGTCTTGCAGGTGACGGCGGTTTCCATCTCCAGCGGGTACACGGTGCCCTTGACCGCGTCCTCCAGGTCGATGGTGATGGTGATCAGCGCGTCGCGGCCCGGCTGGGTGCGCGATGCCGGGCCCTGGGCCTGGCCGCCCCCGAAGAACTGCTCGAAGATGTCGCCGAAGCCGCCAAAGCCCTGGCCGCCGCCGCCGAAGCCCGGGTGGCCGTTGCCGTTCTCATCGCCGGTGGCGTCGTAGTTGGCGCGCTTGGTCTGGTCGGAAAGGACTTCGTAGGCGCGGGTGACCAGCTTGAACTGCTCTGCAGCTTCATCGCTCGGGTTCACATCCGGGTGCAGCTTACGTGCCAGCTTCCGGTAGGCACTCTTGATTTCCTGCGGGGTCGCGTCCTTGGCTACACCCAGGGTCTCGTAATGCGAGCTCACGTTATTCGCCGTGTCCTTTCCTAAGACTCTTAAACTTCATTCGTGCCGGGCTGGCGCCCAGCGAGGCTAGCTAGCCAAAATCTTCGACAGGTACCGTGCCACCGCACGAACCGAGGCCATGGAGGTCGGATAGTTCATCCGGGTGGGGCCCAGGACCCCGAGCTTGTTGCGCACATCAGCGCCATAGGTCGTCGCGACCACTGCTGCATCCGAGAGCTGGCCATAGTGGTGCTCGGTGCCGATCGCCACGGCCACCCCGCGAGAATCGGCTTCCAGCTCGGAGAAGAGCTTGAGCAGCACCACCTGCTCTTCTAGCGCCTCGAGCACCGGGGTGATGCTCAGCGGGAAGTCCCCCTCCACGCGGGCGAGGTTGGCGGTGCCGGCCATGATGATGCGCTGGGCATTGGCTGCTTGGGCCATTTCTTCCAGCGCGCCGATCACATGCTCCACCAACGGGTCGGCCTGCTGTGCCGGGCTGAGCTCCATGCGGCCGAGCCGGCCGGCCAGCTCCGCCAGCTGCACTCCCCCGAAATTATTGAGCAGCCACGACTTCAGCTCGCCCAGCTCGTCATCGCTGTAGGAACGCTTGACCGGCATCATCCGCTGGTCCACCGTGCCGTTGGAGGCGATCATCACCATCAGCACCTGGGTTGGGCCCAAGCCCACCAGTTCGAGGTTCTTCAATGACGCGGTGTCATAGTGCGGCACCTGGATCATCGCCACCTGGTTGGTCAATCGTGCCAGCAGGCGCACGGTGCTCTTGAGCATCTCGTCGAGGTCCGTGGAATTATCCAGGATCTTGTTGATGGCGTCGCGTTCGGCCCGCGACAGCGGCTTCAGTTCGCCGATCTCGTCCACGAAGCGGCGGTAGCCCTTTTCGGTGGGGATGCGTCCGGAGGAAGTATGCGGAGCGGCAATCAGCCCCTCCTCTTCCAGCAAAGCCATGTCATTGCGGATCGTCGCGGCGCTGACGCCGAGGTTGTGGCGGTCGAGGAGCGCTTTGGAACCCACCGGCTCACGGGATTGGACGTAGTCCTCCACGATGGCACGCAAAACGTCCAAGCGTCGTGGCTCCGACATGACAGCACCTCCTTGGATTCCCTGTGCCCGGCTTTGGCACTCTAACCTCTCAAGTGCCAAGTCTAATACGTTCAGCTGTTGCTAGCATTGGATTTCGAGCGTATTCGATCACAGCGAAAGGCAGTACGTGGCTAATTACTCCTGGGGACCACGAGATCTCAGTGCACCGGCACCTCGAAAACTCCGCCAGGTCCCCGTGGAACGTGGCATGATCCTGGAAGATGCCACCTCAGGTTGGGTGGGAGAAGTCATCCGTACCGAAAAGTCCGGCGGCATGCGCGTGATCATGCTCGAAGACCGCCACGGCAAGAGCCGTTCCTTCCAAGCCGGCTTCGGGTTCCTCCTCGAAGGCGAACCGGTGGAAATTGTCGAGCCCGTCGCCAAGGCCGCGGCGCCGAAGAACCTGGTTTCCGCTTCGGGTTCGCGTGCCGTAGCGGGGCTGAAGGCCCGGGAGGCCAGGGCCAGCCGCATCTGGGTTGAAGGCAAGCACGATGCCGAGCTGGTGGAAAAAGTCTGGGGACACGACTTGCGTGTCGAAGGCATTGTCGTCGAACCGCTGCATGGCGTTGACGATCTGGCCGGAGCCATCCGCGACTTCGCCCCGTCGCCGCAGCGTCGTCTGGGAATCCTGGTCGACCACTTGGTCGCTGGCAGCAAGGAATCGCGTATTGTCGCCGAGGCGATGCAGGTTCCCGGTGCCGCCGATAACGTGCTGATCCTCGGCCACCCCTACGTTGACGTGTGGCAGGCGATCAAGCCTGCGACCCTGGGCATCAAGGCGTGGCCGGTCATCCCCAAGGGGGTCGACTGGAAAACCGGAGTGCTCAAGGCCTTTGGCTGGCCGCACGCTACGGCAGAGGATATCGGCATCGGATGGCAACGGCTGCTGTCCACGGTGCAGCATTACGGGCAGCTTGAACCGCAGCTGCTGGGCCGAATAGAAGAATTGATCGATTTTCTCACGACCGAAGATTACGGTTTCCTAACGATTGACTAATAGTTGGAGATTAGTCGGCGAATCTCCCCGTCCGCTCAGCCGCGGTCGCTATGATAAGAGGAACCACACTTAAGCAAGACAAGGATTAATAGTGACATCACGCCAGACGAAGCCATCGGAGAATTCCCGCTTCGAAGGTTCCCAGGCCTCTGCGCTGCCGCTGACTCCTTCAGAAGACCGCCAGTGGGCCACGATGGCCCACTTCGGCGCCATCTTGGGTTGTGTTCCATCGGCAATCGTCTTCGCCGTATTCCGTGACCGCGGCCCATTCACGGCACAGGAATCCAAGGAAGCGTTCAATTTCACGTTCCCGCTGACCATTCTGGCCATCGTGTTCAACGTGCTGATGATCTTGCCGGTGATCGGCTGGCTTTTTGCCGTTCTGGCCGTGGCCCTGTGGGTCTACATGACGGTCTCCGGCGCCCTTGCCGCCATCCAGGCCAACAAGGGACGCCCCTACCGCTATCGATTCAATCTGAGGCTGATGAAGTAGCGCCAGCTACCCAGTCTCAGAAATCAAGCAGTTCACGCACCACGAGGTCGGCCAGGAGCCGGCCTCGCTGCGTTAACACCAAGGTCCCGGAGAATGCTGCCTTGGCATCAATCAGCTCGTCTGCGATCAATCCGGCAATCTTCTTGCGCCCGGTCTCATCGAGCTCGCTGATCTGCATTCCAGAGCTCAAGCGGGTGAGCAGCATGGTGCGTTCCAGCTGCACGGCTTGGGCATCCGGGTACTCGCGGCCATGTCCCGGTGAAATTCCGGCGTCGATCCGCTGCTGATAGGCGGCTGGATGCTTCACATTCCACCAGCGCAGTCCGCCAACGTGCGAATGCGCGCCGGGGCCTGCACCCCACCAGTCGCCGCCCTTCCAGTAGGCGATGTTGTGCTGGCACGCATTGGCCGGGGTCTTGGCCCAATTGCTGACCTCGTACCAGGAGAATCCGGCCGCGGCAAACATCTCATCGGCCATCTGGTACTTTTCGGCATGATCGTCATCGTCGATGTTCGGCACCTGGCCGCGGCGGATCTGGGCCGCGAGCTTGGTGCCCTCCTCGATGATCAGCGCGTAGGCCGAAATATGATCAGGCTCGTAGCTCAGCGCGGCTTCGATGCTGGTGCGCCAATCCTCAAGGCTTTCCCCCGGGGTGCCATAAATCAGATCGACACTGACATCCAGGCCGGCCTCGCGCGCCCAGGCAACCGCTTGCGGAACCCGCTTCGGATCATGGGTGCGCTCCAGCACCTTGAGCACATGCGGCACCGCCGACTGCATGCCGAAGGACACCCGGGTGAAACCGCCATCGGCCAGCTCCTGCAGGCTCTCGCGGGTTACCGAATCAGGGTTGGCCTCGGTGGTGATTTCTGCACCTGGCTTCAGGCCGAATTCGTCGCGGATCCTGCCGAGCACCGAAACCAGGTCGCCGGCGGGCAGCAATGTGGGAGTGCCTCCTCCGAAGAAGACGGTCTCGATTTCGCGATCCGGCTGGCCCGAACGGTCCATCACCTCGCGGGCGAAGCTGATTTCCTTGCTGACGGTGGCAGCGTAGGTCGCTTGGCTGGAGCCGGAGCCCAGCTCCGTGGCGGTGTAGGTGTTGAAATCGCAGTAGCCGCAACGGACGGTGCAAAACGGGATATGCACATAAAAGGACATGGTCCGCTCCTGTGCCTCATGCGCGCATGAGGCAGGGAGCAGACCATCGGCCGGAGCCGGATCGCCGTCAGGCAGAACTGATGGCATTTACTTCTTTTTCGGCTCGTCGGTGGACAGCGCTGCAATGAAGGCCTCTTGCGGGACCTCCACGCGGCCGACCATCTTCATGCGCTTCTTGCCTTCCTTCTGCTTTTCCAGCAGCTTGCGCTTGCGGCTGATGTCGCCGCCGTAGCACTTGGCGAGCACGTCCTTGCGGATGGCGCGGATGTTCTCGCGGGCAATGATGCGCGAACCGATCGCGGCCTGGATCGGCACTTCGAACTGCTGGCGCGGGATCAGCTCGCGCAGCTTCGTGGTCATCATGGTGCCGTAGGCGTAGGCCTTGTCGCGGTGGGTGATCGCGGAGAATGCGTCCACCTGGTCGCCCTGGAGCAGGATGTCGACCTTGACCAGGTCTGCCACCTGCTCGCCGTCGGCCTTCCAGTCCAGCGAAGCGTAGCCGCGGGTCTTGGACTTGAGCTGGTCGAAGAAGTCGAACACGATCTCGGCCAGCGGCAGGTGGTAGCGCATTTCCACGCGGTCCTCGGAGAGGTAGTCCATCCCGCGCATGGTGCCGCGGCGGGACTGGCACAGCTCCATGACCGCACCAATGAATTCGCTCGGCGCCAGGATGGTGGCGGCGACCATCGGCTCATGCACCTCGAGGATCTTCCCATCGGGGAATTCCGAAGGGTTGGTCACCGTCATCATCTGCTTGTCTTCGCCCATGACCTCATACACCACGTTCGGCGCGGTGGAGATCAGGTCCAGGTTGAATTCGGATTCCAGGCGCTGGCGGGTGATTTCCAGGTGCAGCAGGCCCAGGAAGCCCACGCGGAAGCCGAAGCCCAGTGCGACGGACGTTTCCGGCTCGTAGGTCAGTGCGGCATCGTTGAGCTGCAGCTTGTCCAGCGCATCACGCAGTGCCGGGTAGTCGGTCCCGTCCATCGGGTACAGGCCGGAGAAGACCATCGGCTTGGCTTCTTCGTAGCCGCCCAGGGATTCGCTGGCAGGCTTGAGCGAGTTGGTGACGGTATCGCCGACCTTGGACTGGCGCACGTCCTTCACGCCGGTGATCAGGTAGCCTACCTCGCCGACGCCCAGGCCCTTGGTGGGCTCGGGGTTCGGCGAGGATACGCCGATTTCCAGCAGTTCGTGGGTGGTGCCGGTGGACATCATCTGGATCTTCTCGCGAGGAGTGAGCTTGCCGTCGACCACTCGGACGTAGGTGACCACGCCGCGGTAGGTGTCATAGACGGAGTCGAAGATCATCGCACGGGCCGGTGCGTCGGCTTCGCCGACCGGCGGCGGCAGCTGCTTGATGACTTCGTCGAGCAGCGCCTCGACGCCTTCGCCGGTCTTGCCCGAAACCTTCAGCACGTCTTCGGGCTCGCAACCGATCAGGTTGGCGATCTCGGCGGCGTACTTCTCCGGCTGCGCGTTAGGCAGGTCGATCTTGTTCAGCACCGGGATGATCGTCAGATCGCCCTCAATCGCCAGATACAGATTCGCCAGGGTCTGGGCTTCGATGCCCTGGGCGGCGTCGACCAGCAGGATCGCGCCTTCGCAGGCGGCCAGCGAACGCGAGACTTCATAGGTGAAGTCGACGTGCCCCGGGGTATCGATCATGTTCAGCGCGTACGTCGTGCCGTCCTCGGCGGCCCAGGGCATGCGCACGGCCTGGGACTTGATGGTGATGCCGCGTTCGCGCTCGATGTCCATGCGGTCGAGGTACTGGGCCTTCATGTCGCGGGCAGCAACAACGCCGGTCAGCTGCAGCATCCGGTCGGCCAGGGTCGACTTGCCGTGGTCGATATGGGCAATAATGCAGAAATTACGGATGAGCGACGGATCGGTCGCGGCAGGCACCTGGGCGGTGCGGGCCAATGGAGACACCTAAACAGACCTCACTAGCTGACTAAAAGACATAGTTGGATTAGCTTCCATTCTGTCATGATTTCCGCGTCATCACATATTTCGACAGCCTCGAACTGGTAGTTTGTCGTGCATGGCACTGAATTCGCAGAAGATATTTAGCATCGTCATGCGCGTGGTCAAGGAAATCAACAAGATCCGCGCGAATTCGACCGGCAGTTCCCCAGCTCGCAATCGCCCGAACGGTCGGACTCGGAGTGCTAGTGGAGAATCTCCAGCAGCTTCCACCGTGCAGCATGCGCCAAGGGGTGCCGGATACCCGGGCGATTACCGTGGCAAGGTTCACTACGAGTACAACCCGTCCAAGGATGGCAATGCTGATCCAGGCGAGATCGTTTGGACCTGGGTTCCTTATGAAGAAGACTATTCGAGAGGCAAAGATCGACCGGTGCTGATTGTTGGACGCGATAGCGGTTGGCTGCTCGGGCTCATGCTAACCAGCAAGGACCGGAATAATCCGGGTCACCGCGATCGGAATTACATGGATATTGGTACCGGGGACTGGGACCGCGAGCGTCGCCCTAGTGAGGTCAAGCTTGATCGCATCATTAGAGTAGACGAACGGGCTGTTCGCCGCGAAGGCGCCATTCTGGACCGCGAACGCTTCTCGAATGTGGTGAACGCCCTAAACGAACTCGCGTAGGCACTCGTTGCCGGGCTCTGTATCTGATAGAGTTAATCCTTGTGTGTTGCGCAGGTTGGGCAACACGCCCCCTTCGGGTCGCCATAGGTGCCCCACACCGCTCAGTCGATGGCCTGGAGGATGAACCCTCTACCGACCGTATAAAACGATAAACGAGAGAGTTTATTAAAGTGGCTAACATCAAGTCCCAGAAGAAGCGTAACCTGACCAACGAGAAGGCACGTCTGCGTAACGTAGCTGTCCGTTCCGAGGTCAAGACCGTGATCCGCAACGTCAACGAGGCAATCGCCGCCGGCGACAAGGACAAGGCAACCGAGGCGCTGCGCCTGGCTGGCAAGAAGCTCGACAAGGCTGTAAGCAAGGGTGTTCTGCACAAGAACAACGCTGCTAACCGCAAGTCGGCCATCGCCAAGAAGGTTAACGCCCTCTAAGCCGAGCTTAGACTTCATCAACTCCCCCGCGCTCATCGAGTGCGGGGGTTTTGTTTTGCCCAAAACTGCTTTTCGCGGCTTTCCCGGATCAGGGACGCGTGGCAGGCTTCGCGGAAGCGGCCGCAGTGGAGGCGCGCACGAATGCATCGTGCGCGCACCCACTGGACCTGAACGGGCTCAGCGTCCAGGTGCCTTGCCGGCAATAAACATGATGGCGTGTTCCAGGGCATATCCGGGTGAACGGCTGCCGCCCTTGACCATGCGGTCGGTATTCGCGATTTCCTCGACGCACAGGGCCAGATCGCCGCGCTTCCAGCCGCGAGCCTGCTGCTGCGCCTGCTGCACCTGCCACGGAGCCATCCCCAATTCGGAGGCCAGGGCAGCAGCAGGTTCATTCACGCCCGCGACCTTGGCGATCTGGCGGACCTTCATCGCCAAGGTGGCAACAATGGGAATCGGGTCGGTTCCGGTACCCAGCGCGTGGCGCAAGGTGCGCAGCGCCAGCTGGGCATTGCCCGAAATCGCCGCATCGGCCACCTTGAACGCGGTCGCTTCGACCCGGCCCCCGTAGTACTTGTCAACGGTATCCTGGTCAATCGTTCCCGTGGTGTCGGCGATCAGCTGGGAGCAGCTCGAACCGAGCTCTGCCAGCGAATTGCCGACTGCGGCAACGAGGGCCTTGACCGCGTCATTGGTAATCCGGCGCTTGGCTGCCTTGAATTCGGACTGGACGAAGTCGATCTTCTCGGAGTCCTTCTTCACCGGCTGGCAGTTGACGACCACCGCGCCGGCGGCCTTGATCGCGTCTATCAGCTTCTTGCCGCGGGTGCCGCCCGAATAATGCATGATCAGCACATTCTCGGGTGCCTGGTCCTTCAGATAGGCCATCGCATCCTTGAGGAAGTACTCGTTCATGTGCGCCAGTTCGTGGACCTCGACCAGATTGGCGGTGGAGAACAGCGAGGAGCTGGTGGCCATGAGCAGCTCTCCCGGCTCGTACTTGGCCGCGTCAAGACGCGTGTGCTGGATGTCGTCCCGCTGGCCGGCTTGGGAGCGCAGCAGCTCGAAGGCGCGTGAAGCGAGGTAATCTTCTGAACCGGTCAACAGGATCAGCGGTTGCGGGCGCAGTTCCCGCCATGAGATTCCCGGATTTGCTTGGGCGCGTGCCATCGAGCTCCTTAGTGCATCGGTCGATATATTGATCCTACCGAACCGGAGTACCCAGGGAGGTACCACGGATGCCCTGGCCGGTAAATGTGAGCAGTACGGTACCGGATTGGTCGGTGCGCAGCACTGTCGCGCCGATCCGCTTCGCCATTTCCAATGTTTCCGGGTGCGGGTGGCCATAGGAATTGTCCTTCCCTGCCGAGACCAGCAGGATCTGCGGATGGATCTGCTCAATGATCCGTGTGCCGCCGTTGCGCGCGCCATGGTGCGAAGCCTTCAAGATCGCGGCATGGCCTTGCGGATGCAGCCGCAGCAGGCGATCCATGGCTTCGGTCTCCATATCCCCGGCCGCAAAGAAATCGACGGCACCACTCGGGGTGGAAAAGCTGAAACGGATGACCAGCGACGTGTCGTTGGGTTCGGCGTATTGCGCGTACCGCGCCTCAGGACCCACGACTTCGAAGCTCACCTCCTCCGCAGTCTGCCGCGTACCAGGCTCCAGCACCCGAGCCCCGGGCCAGAGTTCCAGATCGAATCCGGTCGAGACCAGGCGGTCCCCGATCCGCACCTTCGACTCCTCCAGTTCCCGGATGGCCCCGAAATGGTCGCTGTGCGTATGCGTGATGAAGACCTTGCCCAGCGTGGTGATGCCCAGCCGCTCCAGGCACAGCAGCAAACCGCTATCGGGGGCCCGGTATCGATCAGCCAGCCTTCCGCATCCCCCAGGTTGATGACGAACGCATCGCCCTGCCCCACATCGCACATGGCGATGCTCCAATCCGTGGCAACATCTTCCCGATAGAACAGGGTTGCAGGCACAATGAGCGCCACGGCGAAGACCATGATCGCGCCCAGCACGCCGAGCGAGACCTGGCGCACGCGCAGCCGCTCGGTTTCGCGGCCCAGCACCAGCAGCGAGCACAGCGCAAGCGACAGCATGACCGCCAGCAGGATTCCCGGCAGTCCTTCCGGCCATGGACGGGCAGCACCCGGCAGCCCGGAGACGGCATGGGCAACCTTGCCGATGGCTTCGGCTGGAAGTCCGGGCACCCAGATCAGCACCGATTCGAATCCCGGCCATGGGGTGCACAGCAGCAGGCAGATCATGCCTAGCGCGGTAATCAACGGCAGCAACGGCGCCACCAGTAGATTCGCGGGCAGCGAGTACAGGCTGAAATCCGAATTCAACGCGATCACCACCGGCAGGCAGGTGAATTGCGCGGCGCAGCAGATGGCGGTCAGCTGCGCCAGCCAGGCCGGCATGACGTGGAGCATGATTTCGGTCAGCGCCGGCGAGAGCATGATGATGCCCAAGGTCGCCAGCACCGACAGGGCAAAGGCCGGTTCGGCGCCCAGGCTTCGATCGATGGCCAGCAAGGCTGTGCCGCTCAGGCACAGGATCCCCAATGAGCCCTGGCCGCGGCCGAGCAGTACCGAAACCGCCGCAATGCTGCCCATCAGGCTGGCGCGCAGCACGCTGGGATCCGGCCCGGCGAACCAGGCGAAAAGCCCGACCACGCCGATCATCAGGATCGCGCTGGGGACGCGCGGAACCGAGAACAGCCGGAACAGCACCAGCACGATGGCCCCGATCAGGGCGATATTCGAGCCGCTCACGGCGGTGAGATGACTCAGCCCGCTGGATCTCATCGCCTCGCCCAGTGCTTCATCCTGCCCGGAGCGGTCGCCGTAGAGCATGCCGGGCAGCAGCGCCTGCGCATTGCCGGGCAGGTCGCTCAGGCTGAGGGTGAAGCGTTCCTTGAGCAGGTCGGCGGCCGTCGGTTCCGCCCAAGAACTGACCTGCGGCTCGCTGGCGGCCTGCGCCCACCAGTCGAAGGATCCGGCATCCGCGGCGTCCAGATCGAGGATGGCCTCGAACTGCCCGGCGTTGGCAGGCAGTCCGAAATCCACGCTCAGGTAGACCGGCACCTGGCATGCCACCCATTGGCCATCGTCCCAGTAGCGCTGGATTTCCGCCCGGCCCGCGGTGCTTCCCTGGCCCTGCGCGCTGGCCAGGTCCTCGAAACGCACGACCGCGCGCCGCTGCTGCTCGGGAGCGCCGGGCAGCTGGCATTGGGGGTCGGTGAACGACAGGCTGCTGACCGCGACCATTCCCAGCAGCAGGATGATCGGACCGGTGAACCACGGTGCGGCGTAGGCGCGGTCGTGCCGGGGACGCAGGAGCAGGAACAGCAGAAAGGCGAGCAGCGCCGACAGCAGCCACAGCAGCCAGGCCGGGAGGCTGAAATAGGCGGCGGTCCAGGCACCGGCCAGCAGCCACAGGCCCCGGAAATCGGTGTTCACGGGACCACCAGCTCGCTCAGCTGCCCCAGCAGCGCCGGGCCGATGCCGGAGACGGCATCCAGCTCCTCTACGGAGGTGAAGGGGCCGTTCTCGGTGCGGAAGTCGATGATCCTGCCGGCCAGGGCCGGGCCGATCCCCGGAAGCTCCTGCAGGGTCTGCGCATCGGCGGTGTTCAGCGAGATCTTCCCGCCGGCCGTGGCGCTCGGGGCGGCTGGGAGGTCCCTGCCGGTCTCGGTGCCGGGAAGGATGACCTGCTGGCCGTCGACCAGCTTGGCTGCCAGGTTCACCAGCTGCGCCTGGGCGCCCTTGGCCAGCCCGCCGGCGGCCTCGACCGCATCGGTGATCCGCGAATCCGCGGGCAGCGTGTAGACGCCGGGCTTCTTCACCGCGCCCACCACATGGACCGTGACCTCGGGACCGGACGGGCTCGGGGACAGCTGGTCCCCCGGAGCCGTCGCGGAGGGATCGGACACCAGCGGAACCGTTTCAAGCTCCTGGGCTACCGGCGGGGGCGCCAGCAGGATGGAGATCGCGATCCAGGCGAGCACCACGACGACCAGCACCAGCACGGCCACGCGCGAGATCGCAAACCTCAAGCGGCCGGGACGTGGCGCGTACTTGCTGAAGAAGTCGTGGCGGCCCATGGGCCACAGTCTGGGCTATGGCGCCGGCGGGTTGTCCAGGATCGATTCCGGTTGTGGATTCAGCGGCGCGACGCACACGGCGATCACGCCCATGCCGGTATGCGCGGCCAGCACCGCTGGCAGCGACTCGACCACGACCGGCGCAGCGCTGAACGGGGCCAGTTCGGTGGCGATCTCCTCGGCCAGTTCCTCGGCGCCGAAATGCATCACCCCCAGGCGCACCTCGCCCTTCGCGCCACGGGCATCGCGCAAGGCCAGCGAGACCAGCCGCGCGGTGGCGCGCGCGAAGGAGCGGGGCTTTTCCAGGGCGGCGATCGCGCCATCGGCAATACCGAGGATCGGCTTGAAGTTCAGCAGGCTGCCGAGAACCGAGGACAGTGCGCTGATCCGGCCGCCGCGGCGCAGCTGCTCCAGGCTGGGCACCGCGAAGTACACGGAATTGGCGGTGGCGGTGCCGGCGATCTGCTCGAGCATTTCCAGCGGGGCGCCGGCGTCGCGCGCAGCCAGCACATCGGCCACGGCGAAGCCCTGGGGCAGGCAGACGGTACGCGTGTCGACCACGGCGATCGGCGCGTCGAAGCCGCGCGCGGCCAGGCGGGCGGCATCCACGGTGCCCGACAGCGCCCCGGACATGTGGATCGAGATGACCGATTCGCACCCGGCCTCCAGCAGCTGCCGGTAGGCGCGTTCGAACTCGCCTGGTGCGGGGCGGGAGGTCTTCACCGCCTTGCCCATGGCCAGGCCCATCATCAGCGCCTGCAGGTCTTCGCCCTGCACATGGTTGTCCACGATGATCGGGATCGGCACCTGGATGAAATCCGCATGCCGCGCGAAGGCCTCGGGCAGGCAGGACGCCGAATCGGAGACCACCCCGATGCGGGTACGAGAAAGCCCGCGCGGGGCCAGCCACTTGGGCAGCCAGCCCGCGCGCGAGCTTTTCTGGCGTTCAGTCATGAGCTGAGCTTACGGGGCGGGGACCACGTTCACCAGCTTCGGCGCACGCACGATGACCTTCAGCGGCTCCTTGCCGTCGAGCATCCGGATCACCGACTCGTGGGCCAGTGCCTGCTCGCGCAGCTCGTCCTCGGTAATGTCCACGGATACTTCCAGGCGCGCGCGCACCTTGCCCTTGATCTGCACGACCGCGGTGATGGTGTCATCGACCAGCAGGGACTCATCGACCTGCGGCCACGCGCTGGTGACCACGCTCGGGGCGTAGCCCAGCGCTTCCCACATGTCCTCGGCGGTGTACGGGGCGAACATGCTCAGCAGCTGGGCGAGAACCGTAGCGGCCTCGCGCACTGCCGGGTCGGCCGCGCCGGCACCGGAGTCGATGGTCTTGCGGGTGGCGTTGACCAGCTCCATGGCCTTGGCGATCACCACGTTGAACTTGCCCGAGTCCAGCAGCTGCGCGGCCTCGTGCACGGTGCGGTGGGTGACCTGGCGCAGCGCCTTGTCCCCTGCCGCGTAGTCCACGCCTGGTTCGCTGGCCACGTTTTGGGCAATGCGCCAGGCGCGGGCCAGGAACTTCTGCGAGCCCGATGGCGAGACGTCGGCCCAGTCCACGTCGTCCTCCGGAGGGGAGGCGAACACCATGGTCAGGCGCACCGCGTCGACGCCGAACTTGTCCAGCTGCTCGCCCAGATCCACGCCGTTGCCCAGCGACTTGCTCATCGCCTTGCCGCCGTTGAGCACCTGGCCCTGGTTCAGCAGCGCGCTGAACGGCTCGGTCGCGTCGATCAGGCCCAAATCGTGGATGACCTTGGTGAAGAAGCGCGAGTAGAGCAGGTGCAGGATCGCATGCTCGACGCCGCCGACATATTGGCCGACCGGCATCCAGTCGCGCACCGCCTTCGGGTCGAACGGCCCTTCGGCATAGTTCGGGGAGACGAAGCGCAGGAAGTACCAGGACGAATCCACGAAGGTGTCCATGGTGTCGGTGTCGCGCTTGGCCGCTCCCCCGCACTTCGGGCAGGGAACGTTGACCCATTCCTCGGCGGCGGCCAGCGGGCTGGTGCCCTTCGGGGCGAGCTGCTCGCCGCGCAGATTATCCGGCAGGCGCACCGGCAGCTGGTCCTCGGGAACCGGCACCTCGCCGCAGTCCGCGCAGTGGATGATCGGGATCGGGGTGCCCCAGAAGCGCTGGCGGCTCAGCAGCCAGTCGCGCAGGCGGAAGTTCACGGTGTGCTTGCCGGTGCCGGCAGCTTCCACGATTTCGATGGCGCGGTCGATCGCTTCGGCCTTGCCCAGCCCGTCCAGCTGCCCGGAGTTCACCAGCTGGCCCTCGCCGGCGGTGGCGATGCCGGTGGCGTTCGGGTCCTCTTCCCCGGTGTCGACGACCACGCGCACCGGCAAATCGAAGGTGCGGGCGAAGTCCAGGTCGCGCTGGTCGTGCGCGGGCACGGCCATGATCGCGCCGGTGCCGTAGTCGGCCAGCACGTAGTCGGCGGCCCAGATCGGCAGCTTCTCCCCCGACAGCGGGTTGATCCCGTAGCGGCCGGTGAACACGCCGGTCTTCTCGCGCTCGGTGGACTGGCGCTCGATTTCGCTCAGCGCCTTGACCTGCTCCTGGTAGGCTTCCAGCGCTTCGCGGTGCTCAGCGGTGACCAACTCTCCGGCCAGGTCGGCATCGGCGGCGACGACCATGAAGGTCGCGCCGTACAGGGTGTCCGGGCGGGTGGTGAACACCGGGATCTTCACCGCCGGCTGATCCTCGTGCGCCTCGATCTCGAAGGTGACCTCGGCGCCTTCGGAGCGGCCGATCCAGTTCTTCTGCATCAGCAGCACGCGCTCGGGCCAGTGGCCCTTGAGCTGGTCCATGTCCTCAAGCAGGCGGTCGGCGTAGTCGGTGATCTTGAAGTACCACTGGTTCAGCGACTTCTTGGTCACTGCGGTGCCGCAGCGTTCGCACGCGCCGTTGACGACCTGCTCGTTGGCCAGCACGGTCTGGTCCTTCGGGCACCAGTTCACCGGGTGGTCCTTGCGGTAGGCCAGGCCCTTCTCGTAGAACTTGTTGAACAGCCACTGGGTCCAGCGGTAGTACTCCGGATCGGAGGTGTGCAGGCGGCGCGACCAGTCCGCGGAAATCGCGTAGCGCTTGAAGCTGGCGGCCTGGGTGTCGATGTTCTTGTAGGTCCACTCCGCAGGGTGCGCATTGCGCTTGATCGCGGCGTTCTCCGCCGGAAGGCCGAACGAGTCCCAGCCGATCGGGTGCATCACGTCATAGCCGCGCAGGCGCCAGTAGCGTGCGACGACGTCGCCCATGGCGAAGGCCTCGGCGTGGCCCATGTGCAAATCGCCCGAGGGGTACGGGAACATGTCCAGCACGTAGCGGCGTTCGCGGCTGCCGTCATCGGCGGGCTTGAACACCTGTAGCTCGTCCCACACCGGAAGCCACTTGGACTCGATGTCCTTGAAGTCGTAGGTCCTGGGTTCGTTCGTCGATGATGTCACGCTGCTCTTCTCACACGCTTTGCGGAAAAATTTCCGATAGGAAAATTTGCTCTTGGTTCCAGACACAACAAAAGCCCCCAAATTTCCACTCGGGGGCACGGCCATCGGGCCGCGCTTACACTAGGTTGCGCTTAGGATTCATATCGCGATTCTATCGCATCTGTCCTGCCCACGCGCGCATCGGTGAAGCGCAAGATTGTTCACAACCGCCAACGGGCCGCCCGCGCTAATCCACAATTGGCGGCAACGCCGACGCGCAGGCCGATCCAACGCCCGATCATGGAGCCATGAACGCCCCTGCCCTGATCGCCGCTCTGCGCACCGCATGCCAGGTCCCGCTGCACCTCGGACCTGCATTATCCGGCGCCATGCTGCTGCGCCTGGGCTACCTCTGCCTGGCCCTGTACACGACCCTGGGTAAGCTGGTGCACGGCTCGGGCGACCCGCGCCTAGTCCTGGCGCATCTGCAGCTGGCCGAACGCTTCGCCCAGCAGGTCCATGGCGACCAGCTATCAGGCGCGCTGCAGGCCGAAGCCACCGGCGCCCACGCGTTGTCCCTGGAGGGCTATGCCGCGCTGCGGGTGCCCGCCGATGATCCCGAAGCCATCAGCGATGACCTGTTTGCCGGGGAGCCGGGCATCGTGCCGGGGCGCTGCTGCTACAAGGACACCGCTGAGCTGCTGGCCGCCTGGCTGGGGCTGGGCTACTTCGAAGCCCGGCAGCGCCTGGCCGACGCGCACCTGCTCATCGGGCGCCGCGCCCCCGATGGCGGCATCTGCGCGCCGCGCTTCCCCCAACTGGCAGGGCTCTATGCCAAGGGCACTGGCGACCGCCGGGCCATCGCCTCGGCCGCACGGCGCCTCGACCGGCTCGAACCGCAGGACACCACCTTTGACGGCGTGCCCCTGAAATTGCAAGCCTACGGCACCGATGGCCGCACCCTGGATGAATCCGCGGCCGAAGCGCTGGGCGACCTGGGCCCACGGGCAGCGCAGAAGCGGATCAGCGCCGAGATCAGGACCTACAAGGAACTGCATGGCAAAAAGCTGCCGCCGCGACTGGGCTTCTTCATCGGCCCTGTGAAGGACGGCGTGCATTTCTTCTCGCTTCGCACCGATGCCAGCGACGCGCAGCTGCTGAATTCGATGGCCGCCCAGGCCGGAAATCCGCGGACCAAGTCAGGCCGCGCCGACCGCGAAGCCGAACAGCAGCGCACGCCGGAATCGGGCTCCGGCACCGGAAACCCCGATGACCAGGATCAGGAACCCCAGGCCGGCCACGATTCCACGGCCAGCCAGGACTCGGGTGCCGAGCCGCAGCCATCAACTGAACCAGAAACTGCACCGCAGGCGCCTTTCTGGCTGCGCAGCGAACACCCCATGCCGCCGTGGGCCGAAGACGAAGCAGAACCCGGCAACGGGTGTGCTCCGGAGCCCGGAAACACCGAAGCGCATGCAGATGGCGATGCGGCACACGACGAGCTGCGAAGCGACGAGGCCACCGAACAGCCGGATCTGCACCGCCGCCGGCTCAATGCATTCATGGCGTTGCTGCGGGCCCCCTTCACCGGCGGAAAAAGGAAGGTCGTCACCCCGAAATTCGTGGTCTACCTGTGGCTCGCAGACTTGCAAAACCTGGCCGATGCGCATGGCATGACCGCCAACGGCGTCGATATCCCGCCCGGCGAGCTGCGGCGGCAACTGGCCAGGGCGAACATCATCCCGATCGTGCTCGGAGGCAACAGCCAAGTGCTGGATATGGGGCGCAAGATGCGCTATCACAAGGGTGCGATCCGCGAAGCCATCATGGCCCGGGACCGAGGCTGCATCGTGCCTGACTGCACCGCGCCCCCGGACCAGGTCGAAGCCGACCACTACCTGAAACCCTGGTCTGACGGCGGGGAAACCAGCGTCTGGTCAGGGGCCGGACTGTGCACGGGCGATCACCACAAGCGCCACGCCGGGCAGATCACGGTGATCGATGTCGACGGGCTGCCGCACGTGCTCATGCCGGAGCATGTCGATCCGGAACGAATTCCGCGCCGCAATACCTATTGGGGTGCCCGGCAGGCAGGCGAATCCCCCACACGCCACGCACCTGCCGCACCGGACCCCGAGCCGCCGGGCAAGGAAGAAACCCCTGATGCAGGGCGGGAAACCTGAGCGGCCCAAGGTGTTGACAGGGCCGTCTTAAACGGGCGGCGCCCGAACCACGCCAATGGGCGGTTCGGGCGCTGCCGGTGTCCGGAACGGTTCCGGCCAAGCCGCAGTCGGGCTCAGGCCTTGGTATCCTCGTCGACCCAGTCGAAGGTGCGCGTGACAGCCTTCTTCCACAGGCGCAGGCTGCGCTCGCGCGATGCCTCATCCATGGTCGGCTCCCAACGCTTGTCCTCGGCCCAGTTCTGCTCCAGCTCGCCAAGGTCCTTCCAGAAGCCAACGGCGAGGCCAGCGGCGTAAGCCGCACCCAGCGCGGTGGTCTCGGTGACCTGCGGGCGAACCACTGGCACGCCGAGGATGTCGGCCTGGAACTGCATCAGGGCTTCGTTGGCCACCATGCCGCCGTCGACCTTCAGTTCGGTCAACGGAACCTCAGCGTCGGCGTTGACCGCATCCAGTACTTCTCGCGTCTGGAATGCGGTGGACTCGAGCGCCGCACGGGCAATGTGGTTCTTGTTCGCATAGCGGGTCAGGCCGACGATCGCGCCCCGGGCATCCGAACGCCAATAGGGAGCGAACAAGCCGGAGAAAGCCGGAACGATATATACGCCGCCGTTATCCTCAACCTGGGCCGCCAGCTGTTCGACCTCCGGGGCGGTGGCGATCATGCCGATGTTGTCGCGCAGCCACTGGATCAGGGAACCGGCAACGGCGATGGAACCTTCCAGGGCATACACCGGTGCGCTCTCGCCCAGCTTGTACGCCATCGTGGTCAGCAGGCCGTTGGACGAATTCACGATCTCCGTGCCGGTGTTGAAGATCAGGAAGCAGCCGGTGCCATAGGTATTCTTCGCGGTGCCCGCGGTGAATGCGGCCTGGCCGAAGGTTGCCGCCTGCTGGTCGCCCAGGATACCGGCAACCGGCACCTCGCGCAGCAACTGGTTCGTGTGCACCGTGCCGTACACCTCCGAAGACGAACGGATCTCCGGCATCATGGACAGCGGCACGCCGAAATCGGCCAGGATCTTCTCGTCCCATTGGAGGGTCTTCAGGTCCATGAACAGCGTGCGCGACGCGTTGGTCACGTCGGTAACGTGCACACCGCCGTCCACGCCGCCGGTCAGGTTCCACAGCACCCAGCTGTCGGTGGTGCCGAACAGCAGGTCTCCTGCTTCTGCGCGTTCCCTCGCGCCTTCGACATTGTCCAGGATCCACTTGATCTTGGTGCCCGAGAAGTAGGTTGCCAGCGGCAAGCCGACAGTCTGCTTGTAACGTTCCAGGCCGCCATCACCCGCCAGCTCGTCGACGATGTCCTGGGTACGGGTGTCCTGCCAGACAATCGCGTTGTAAACGGCTTCGCCGGTGTTCTTGTCCCACACCACCGTGGTTTCGCGCTGGTTGGTGATGCCAACGACCTCGATGTCGTGACGGGTCAGGTTGGCCTTGGACAAGGCCTGGCCGATCACTTCGCGCACATTGGTCCAGATTTCGGCTGGATCATGTTCGACCCATCCGGCGGCCGGGAAGATCTGCTCGTGCTCCTTCTGGCCTACCGAGTGCACCTCGCCGGCATGGTTGAAGACGATTGCACGGGAACTGGTGGTGCCTTGGTCAATGGCGATGACGAATTTTTCACTCATGATTCACTGCTCTCTTTCTAGAACATTGGCGCGGCGGCAAGTCCGCCAAGGATACCGCCGATAGCTGGACCGACCAACGGAACCCACGAATAGGACCAGTCGGAAGAGCCCTTGCCCTTGATCGGCAGGATGGCGTGGGCGACGCGTGGACCCAGGTCGCGGAACGGGTTGATGGCGTAGCCGGTGGCACCGCCCAGGGACAGGCCGATGGCGACAACCAGCAGGGCCACGGCCAGCGGGCCGAGCTCATGCGGGGTGTGGCCCAACCCGGCGATCACGAACACCAGGACAAAGGTGCCGAAGATCTCCGTGACCAGGTTCCAGCCGTAGGAGCGGATGGCCGGTCCGGTGGAGAAGACACCCAGCTGCTGGCCCGCGTTCTGCGGATCGTCCAGATGCTTCTTGTAGGCGAGCCAGGTTCCCACGGCACCGAGGAAGGCGCCAATGAACTGCGCCAGGAAATACAGCATCGTGTTGGCGAAGGTCTTGGCGACCCCTGGGGCGTATTCGGCGGCATCCGGGTTGACCAGCAGGCCGAGGGTGACTGCCGGGTTCAGGTGGGCTCCGGAAATTCCGGCGATCCAGACGCCGCAGTAGACGGCAAAGCCCCAGCCGAAGCTGATGGCTACCCAGCCCGCTGCGCTGCCGAGGGTGCCTTTCAGGGCGACGTTGGCGCAGACGCCGCCGCCCATGAGCAGGAGTATGAAAGTGCCGGCTAATTCGGCGAGAAACACGTGAGTGGACAACGTTGACCTCTTAGTGGTTTCGATTGCCGGCGGCGACTTGCCGCCGGCCAAGATGCAGCTTAGACCAGGGTGACACCGTGGGCTTCTGCAAGGACCGAGAGCGAATGGTCGATCTCGGCTTGGATCTGGGACTTATCCCATTCCATCGGGTTAGCGAGGCAATTAGCTGCCTCGATCACCAAATTCTTCGTGACCAGGCCGCGGAAGGCCAGGTTGGTGCGTCGGATGAAGACGTCGATCAGGCGGCCCACCTGCTCATGCTTGGCCATGTAGGCCAGTTCCTGGCAGGACAGCTCGTTGGTGTGCTCGAGCATGGTTTCGTTGCTGCCGAGCGCTTCGAGCACTGCATCTGCGCCGGTGCCGTAGCGCTCCAGGAGCACACGCAGGCGTTCGCGTCCGGCCAGGTGCTCGCGGGCCGCAAACCAGGCGGCCAGCTCGCCCTCATTCTTCGGGAAGTTCTTGCCTCCGCCGATAGCTACGCCCACGGTGCTCGCGGTCTCGCGCTCACCCAGGAATTCAAGCGCTTTGCCGCCCAGGTTCTCGCTCAGGGCACGGAAGGTGGTCCATTTGCCGCCGATCAGCGAGAGCATCGTGGTCTTGTCGGTCAGGCGGGTTTCCTTGACCTGGTAGTCGCGGGAGACGAAGCCCGGTGCGGTGTCATCGTGATTCGGCAGCGGGCGGACGCCGGAGAACTTGTAGACGATCTGTTCTTCGCTCACGCGGATGCCCGGGAAGACATGGTGCACCAGCTCGAAGAAGTAGTCGACTTCCTCATCGGTGCAAACCGCTGGCTCGTTCATGTCGTGCTCGAGATCGGTGGTGCCTACCAGCACCCGGCCGAGCATAGGGTAGATCAATACGATGCGGCCGTCTTCGTGCTCGAAGAAGATTTCACGCCCGCCGGTGGCGGCCAGCAGCTCTGGGTGGTCGAGCACGATGTGCGAGCCCTTGGTGCCGCCGGTCCACTTGGTTTCGCGGCCCAGATCTTTATTGGTCATATCCACCCACGCGCCGGTGGCGTTGATGATGACCTCGGCCTCGAAGTCGAAGCTTTCGCCGGTGAGCACATCGCGCAGCTTCGCGGTGCCGCCGTCGACGCCTGTCAGTTCGACGTAGTTGCTGGCGCGGGCAGCGCTGTTGGCGCTCAGGCCTTCCTGAAGCACGTCCAGGGTCAGGCGCTCCGGGTTGTGCACCGAAGCGTCGAAGTAGGTGGCGGTGTACTTCACGTCATCGCGCAGCGCGGGCAGGTCCTTGCGGGCAGCCTTGCCTGCCTTGAAGTTGTGCCATGGGGTGTTGCGTCCGCCGATGCCGGCGAACACGTCGTACATGATCAAGCCGGCTTTGATCAGCGCGGCGCCGCGCTCTGTGGGCTTGCCCGACTTGTGGGTCAAGAAGCGCATTGGCGCGCTGAGCATGCCGGAGAACGTGGAGAAAATGGGGATGGTGGTCTGCAGCGGCTTGACGTAGTGCGGCGCGATCTGGAGCAGCGAGTTGCGTTCCTGCACGGATTCGTGGACCAGGCGGAACTCGCCGTTCTCCAGGTAGCGGATTCCGCCGTGGATCATGTGGGAGCTGGCACCGGAGGCGCCCTGGCAGTAATCGCCGCGCTCGACCAGGGCGACATCGATCCCCTGCATGGCTAGGTAGCGGAAAGTGGCGACGCCGTTGATGCCGCCGCCAACAACCAGAACCTGCGCCTGCGAACGTTCACGCAGTTTGGCTAGCTGTTCCCGAATCACGATTTGTGCCCCTTGTGTAATAAATGGATGAGTCTGAAGCTAGTCTTGTTACAGAACGGCAAAGCGGTCAAACAAAATGCACAAACGTGCAGAAGTGGTCTAAATCATGATGAAATCCTCCCCCCGGGGCACCTACAAGCGGGCAACGAATGGCACATCCGTGCACAGCACTCCCAAGGCCAAGGACGCGCTGCGCGCCGCCCAGCTGTACTACCTGCAGGACATGAAGATGGAAGCGATCGCCAAAGAGCTGGGAACCTCGCGTTCGACGGTCTCCCGCTTGCTCTCCCACGCTAAGCGCACCGGCATGGTCTCGATCAGCATCTCGCCCAGCGCCAACATGTCGGCGCTGCTGGGCAACCAGCTCTCCGAGCACTACGGGATAAGCTTCAACGTCGTGCCCACCGACGGCAACATGGACGACTCCGAATTGCTTTCCCGCGTCGCTGCGCACGCCGCCTATCTGCTCGGCGGCATGGTCTCCTCCTCGATGACCGTGGGCGTCGCATGGGGGTCGACGATGCAGGCGGTGTCCATGGCCCTGGGCTCGCACCCCACCCATGACACGAAAATCGTGCAGCTCAATGGTGCGGCAAACCCGGTAACCAGCGGAGTGCGCTACGCCAGCGACATCCTCACGCGTTTCGGCCAGGCCTTCACCGCACGCACCGAGCAGTTCCCGGTCCCGGCCTTCTTCGACCGGGCATCCACCCGCGAAGCCATGTGGCAGGAGACGTCGATCCAACGGGTGCTGCAGGTGCAGAAGGAGATGAACCTCGCGGTGTTCTCGCTGGGCTCGGCCGGTTCCGCTGTCGTCTCGCAGGTGTACCGCGGCGGCTACTTGACCAAAGACGAAGCCCAGGAACTGAACGAGATCGGTGTGGTCGGCGACGTGGCCACGGTGTTCTTCGACAAGAACGGCACCAGCTCGAATATTTCGCTCAATGCCCGTTCCACCGGGCCAGCCCTCGATGCACTGCGCAAGGTGCCGACACGGTTCTGCGTGGTTGCAGGGCGCGGCAAGCTGCAGGCGGTGCGCGGTGCGCTTAAAGGCGGGCTGATCACCGATCTGGTGATCGACGAGGGCACGGCCCTGGCGCTGCTGGACGGGTAGGGTTAAAGCCATGGCCCCCCGACAGCAGCTAGCGACCACCCACCATTTCAACGGCGCCGAAATCCGCGTCTACACCCACCCGGCCCAGAAGCCCTCGCGCGGCGTGATCTACGCGCTGCACGGATTCCGCGGCGACCACCACGGGCTGGCGCGCATCGTCTCGCATCTGCCGCACTACACGGTGGTCGTCCCCGACCTGCCGGGTTTCGGCTCCTCGACGTCGATGCTGGATCTGGACCACGATGTCGACGGGTATGCGGCGGTGCTCAACCAGCTGGCCGAAGAACTGCAGCTGGGTCCTTCGGTGCACCTGCTGGGGCATTCCTTCGGATCGATCGTGGCCGCCAAGCTGGCTACCGTGCGCAGCTTCGCCTCGTTGCTCTTGCTGAATCCGATCTCGGAGCTTGCCTTGGAATCCGACCAGGCGCTGCTGTCCAAGCTGGCCAGCGGCTACTACGAGGCATGCGCCAGGATTCCGGCGGGCATCGGCGAAGCGCTGCTGCGATCCAGGCTGTTCAGCGATGCGATGAGCCTGGTGATGACCAAGAGCAAGGACACGGACATCCGGGCCTACGTGCGCGAGCAGCACCGCGCCTATTTCGGCGGCTTCCATTCGCGCGCGACCCTGGCCCAGTCCTACCGCGCGTCGATCAGCTCGACCGTCGGGGACTACTCCCCTGCCCTGGGACTGCCCACGCTACTGGTCGCCGGCAGGGAAGACGAATTGGGCACCCCGCAGACGCAGGAAACGCTGCGGGCAAGCTTCGCCGACGCGCAGCTGGTGATGCTCGAGAACGTCGGGCACCTGATCCACTATGAAAAGGCCCCGGA
Organism: Glutamicibacter sp. ZJUTW; assembly: GCF_008370855.1. Lineage (NCBI taxonomy): Bacteria > Bacillati > Actinomycetota > Actinomycetes > Micrococcales > Micrococcaceae > Glutamicibacter > Glutamicibacter sp. ZJUTW. The sequence continues at coordinate 1,824,983 of NZ_CP043624.1, forward strand.
AACCGCGAAGGCCATCGACCGCTTCCTGCAGCAGCTGGCAGCTGGCCGACACTAGCGCCGCGGCACGTTCCTAGAGCGCGTCGTCCGGATCGATGGCGATCGCCACGACCGGGTCCTTGGCCGCGGACATGGTTGCGCGCAGGTGGCGCAGCGCCGTGGTCACCGCGGTTCCGTCGGCGTAGGAGAAGAAGAGCACGTAGCGGTGCTGGGCCGGCGGCCCGTCAATCACCGTCGGACCATGGATTTGCACGCGCGCACGGGTCTCGGGATCCAGGTTGGCGACCAGCCGTTCGGCTCCCAAGCCCGAAATGACCGCGCTGCGCACCGCCGGAGGCAGCCCCACCTCGCGGCGCTCGGCCAATTCGCGTTCGGCAAAGCTCGCCGGGTCGTAGCGCACCAGCGCGGCCCCGGCAGGGCTCGGATTGCCGGTCAGCACCACGACTCCGTCAGCCCGCGCCATGGAGGCGGCGGTGAACCATCGGGCGATGACTTCCTCGGCGTTGCGCAGCGAATCGTGGGCCATCATCCTGTCGGCATCGAGCAGCAGCACCGCGGCGTACCCGGATTCGGCAAACGGTTCGACCCCAGGGGTTGCGACGACCAGCGCCGGCTTGTCGCCGATCCTGTCCACCGGCTTTGCTCCGGTGGAAGAAATAACGCTGACCTTGGGAAAGGCCAGGCCGAGTTCTTCGGCGGTGCGGTCGGCGCCGATGCTGGCGGCCCGGATCCGCGGCGAGGCGCAGTGCGCGCAGCGGTAGTCGTGGTACTGCTCGCCGCACCAGCGGCAGGCCACATGCGAGCCCTTGCCGGCAATGTGCAGCGGGCCCTGGCAGGCGGGGCAGCGCGCAGCGGTCCGGCAATCCTGGCAGGCCAGGGCAGGCATGAACCCGGTGCGCGCCACCTGCACCAGCACCGGACCGGTTTCCAGCGCCTTGGTGGCTTCGCGCCAAGCCAGCGACGGGATGCGGGCCCTAGCCAGCACCGGGTCGCGCTCCAGCTCGAAATCATTGGTGGTGGCCACGACGCGGGCCGTGTGCGCACGCAGCAGCTCGCGCGGCATCTTCAGCTCGATGGCCCAGCCGGTGTCCACCAGGCGCTGGGCTTCGACCGAGCGCGATGGCGCGGCGATCAGCAGGGAGATGCCTGCCTGCGCGCTGCGCAGCAAGGCCACTTCGCGGCTGTGCTGGTAGGGTGCGCGCTGTTCGCGGTGCGAGTGGTCCGCGTCCTGCCACACGATCATCAGTTCCAGCCCGGGCACGTGGCACAGCGCCGCCGAGCGGGTGCCGATGACGATCTGCACGTGCCCGCCGATGGCGCGCAGGAAGTTGCGGTAGCGCGGTGTCGGCCCGTCGTCGGCCTGCAGCCGGGCATAGGATTCGGCCCCGAAGTGCTCGTCGAGGTAGCTGCCCAGCAGGCGCAGGTCGCGGGCATCGGGCACGATCAGCAGCACCCGCTGGCCGCGCTCGATCACCGGACGGGCGGCATCCATCAGGAAACCGGGCCAGGCACCGTGGAAATTCGGCACCCAGGTGGCCACTGCCCGCAGGGTTTCGCCGCTGCCCCAGGCCGCCAGTGCCTGCTCCCCATGCTCGTAGTGGAGCAGCTGGTTCGGCGCCTCGGGCAGCTTTGGGGCGACGGTGGCCAGTTCCTCTTTTTCGACCTTGGCGGCGCGGGCGGGCACGGCCAGGCGCACCACATCCCACAGGGTGCCGGCGTAGCGGGTGGCGACCTCCTGCGCGGCGTCCACGATCGCCGGGTACAGCGCCACCTGGGTGCTGACCAGCTTGGCCAGCGGCCTCAGCTTCATTTCCGGGGCGTAGTCCTCAAGCACGGCAACGATGAACCCGGAGAGCAGCTGGGGGCCGAAGTGCACCTTCACGCGGACTCCGGCCACCGCATCCTCCGTCATCGAGGGCGGGATCTCGTAGTCGAAGAAGCGGTCCAGGTGCGGGACCGAAGAATCAATCAGCACCCGGGCAACCCGCTTGATGCGGGCCGGCTCGGGTGCTGAGATCAGGGCGTCTTGCTGCACGGTGGCTAGGCGTTGAACCAGCTGCGCAGGGCGTCGACGCGGTTCAGCTTCTCCCAGGTGAAGTCGTTGTCCTCGCGGCCGAAATGGCCGTGGGCAGCGGTCTTGCGGTAGATCGGGCGCTTGAGGTCCAGGTCCTCGATGATGCCCAGCGGACGCAGGTCGAACACCTCGTTGATGGCCTTGGTGATCTTCGCCGGGTCAACGGTCTCGGTGCCGAAGGTCTCCACGTACAGGCCCACCGGACGGGCCACGCCGATCGCGTAGGCCACCTGGACCTCGGCGCGGCGGGCCAGGCCGGCGGCGACCACATTCTTGGCCACCCAGCGCATGGCGTAGGCTGCGGAGCGGTCGACCTTCGATGGATCCTTGCCGGAGAACGCGCCGCCGCCGTGGCGGGCGAAGCCGCCGTAGGTATCGACGATGATCTTGCGTCCGGTCAACCCGGCATCGCCGACGGGGCCGCCGATGATGAACGGGCCCGAAGGATTCAGGATGATCTTCGTGTTCGAGGTATCCAGGCCCGAACGCTCCAGGATCGGGGTGACGACCTCTTCGTGCAGGTCGGCCTTCAGCGTGGCCAGCTCGTATTCGGCGGCGTGCTGGCTGGAAACGACCACGGTGTCCACGGAGACCGGCTTGTCGCCGTCGTAGCCGATGGTGACCTGGGTCTTGCCGTCCGGGCGCAGCAGCGGCATGCGGCCGTTCTTGCGGACCTGGGTCAGGCGTTCGGACAGGCGGTGCGCCAGGAAGATCGAGGTAGGCATCAGCGAATCGGTTTCATCCGAGGCGTAGCCGAACATCAGGCCTTGGTCGCCGGCGCCCTGCATGTCGCGCGGGTCCTTGGCGGTGCCTTCGCGGGACTCCAGCGAGTTGAAGACGCCGTCGTGGATTTCCTGGGACTGCTGGCCGATGGACACGGACACGCCGCAGCGCGCCCCGTCGAAGCCGTTGGCCGAGGAGTCGTAGCCGATGTCCAAAATGGTCTTGCGGACGATCTCAGGGATCTCCACATAGCCGTTGGTGGTCACCTCGCCGGCCACGTGCACCAGGCCGGTGGTGGTCAGCGTCTCGACGGCGACCTTCGAGTCCGGATCCTGGGCCAGCATGGCGTCGAGGATCGCGTCCGAGATCTGGTCGCAGATCTTGTCGGGGTGGCCCTCGGTCACGGATTCCGAGGTGAAAAGGCGAAGTTCAGGGGTTGTTGAAGTCACCGTATAACTCTATCTGGTCTCTGGGACCGGTAAGCAGAACTAGGACATTTCGTGAACAAGCACCATATGGCGCGGCTCACTTTGTTACAGCTGCATGACTTTTTGCGGCATTCGAAATCTGCTCGATGACCACGCGGGCCACCTCCAGCTTGCTGCCCGAGGCTTGCACCGCTTCGGCGTGATCGGCGACGAGGACGTGGATGCTGTTGGTTTCCTGCCCGAAGGTCAGCGTCGCGCCCACCTCATTGACCACGAGCATTTCGCAGCCCTTGCGCTCCAGCTTGGCCTGCCCGTACTCGAGCACGCTGCCCTGCTCGTCGCCGGTCTCGGCGGCAAAGCCGACGATGAACTCCGGCAGGTCCGGGTTCTGGCTGCGGGCGGAAACCAGTTCGGCGAGGATATCGGGGTTGCGCACCAGCTCGATGACCGGTGCCGAATGCTCGTCGCGCTTCTTGATCTTCGAGTTCTCGATGCGTGCCGGACGGAAATCGGCGACCGCCGCGTTCATGATCAGCACGTCCTGGCCCGGAGCGTTCTCGAAGACCGCCTCGCGCAGCTCCAGCGCGCTTGAAGCGTGCACCAGCTTCACGCCATGCGGCGCGGGAACTTCCAGATGGGTGGCGATCAGCGTGACCTCGGCCCCGGCATCACGGGCGGCCTGCGCCAGCGCGACACCCTGGCGGCCCGAGGAGCGGTTGCCCAAGAAGCGCACCGGGTCCAGCGGTTCGCGGGTGCCCCCGGCGGTGATCAGGACCTTGGAACCAGCGAGCACCGGCTCGGAGAGCAGGTCCTGGACTGCCGCGAAGATCTCATCTGGTTCCGGAAGCCGGCCCGGTCCCGAATCCTTTCCGGTAAGCCGCCCCGAGGCAGGTTCGATCACCCGCACGCCGCGATCGCGCAGGGTCTGCACGTTCGCGATGGTGGCCGGGTGCTGCCACATTTCGGTGTGCATGGCCGGGGCCACCACAACCGGAGCCCGGGTGGCCAGCAAGGTGCCGGTGAGCAGGTCGTCGGCCAGCCCTGCGGCGGCCTTGGCCAGCACATCGGCGGTAGCCGGAACAATCAATACCAGATCGGCCTGCTGGCCGAGACGCACGTGGTTGACGGTATCGACCGCTTCGAACACATTCGAGGTCACCGGATTTCCGGACAGGGCCTCCCAGGTGGCATTGCCCACGAAGTTCGCGACGTTCTGGGTGGGGATCACATCGACATGGTGGCCGGCTTCGCGCAGCAAGCGCAGCAGGAGCACGGACTTGTAGGCGGCGATGCCAGCTGAGACGCCTAGGACAATTCGCTTCACGAAGTACTTCCTCGAGGATTCGGTGCGGTGATGAGGTGGGTGGAAAAGGGGCTTAACGAAAAAGAAGGCGCCCGCTGCGGGGCGCCGACTTTTCGATTAGTCCTCGATGGCCTCGGCCGGAGTGACCTTCAGAAGGCTGTCATCCAGCTCGCGCAAGGCGATGGTCAGGGGCTTCTCGTTCAGCTTGGTTTCCACCAGCGGGCCGACGTACTCGAACAGGCCTTCGTTGAGCTGCGCGTAGTAGGCGTTGATCTGGCGTGCGCGCTTGGCCGAGTTCAGCACAATGGCGTACTTCGAGTCGTTGGTCTCAAGCAACGAGTCGATCGATGGGTTGATGATTCCCTCTGGGTTGGACACAGGACTCCCTATTTGTCGTTCTTTAGCCCCATGAGGGCTACAAGCTCTTCGGCGGCACGTGCGACATCGTCGTTGACGATGGTCACGTCGAATTCTGATTCCGCTGCAAGTTCTAGTTTAGCGGTTTCCAGGCGGCGCTGCTGTTCCTCGGCCGATTCAGTGCCGCGTCCCACAAGCCGGCGCACCAATTCGTCCCACGATGGCGGGGCGAGAAAGACGAATTTTGCCTCGGGCATCGACTCCTTGACCTGGCGCGCACCCTGCAGATCGATTTCCAGCAGGACCTTCTTGCCCTGTGCCACTGCATTTTCAACCGTGGAGCGAATCGTGCCGTAGCTGTTCTGGCCATGGACGACAGCCCATTCCAGCATCTGGCCTTCCTCAACCAGGGTTTGGAAGCGCTCGGGGCCCACGAAGAAGTAGTGGACTCCATCCTGCTCCCCCGGCCGGGCGTTGCGGGTCGTTGCCGACACCGAGAGCCAGACATCTGGATAGTTATCGCGGATGTAGGTAGAGACGGTGCCCTTGCCTACTGCCGTGGGGCCGGCTAGAACAGTTACCGACGCTGCGGTCATTGACTACACTTTCGTTTTTGGCGGGCTTTGCTTGAAGTGCTCGGTGATTGCGGTGCGCTGCTTGCGTCCCAGTCCGCGCAGACGGCGTGATGGGGAAATGCCAAGTCGCTCCAGCAAGTTTGCCGCGCGTACTTCACCTACGCCCGGTACCGATTCCAGAAGGTCCATGACACGCATGCGTCCCACGGCTTCATCTTCGTATACCAAGTCTAGTACCTCGGTGATGGAAATTTTTCCGGCACTGAACTCCGCCTTGATTTCTGCACGACGAGTGCGTGCGGCGAGTGCCTTGGCGCGGGCCCGGATACGATCTTCGTCAGAGAGTTCTCGCAGTACCATCGTTCAGCCATCCTTCAGTTGTAGTGGACTAAGGCTTATGTTGAGAAACATAGCGAGGTAACGCTGCTTTTGCAAGACTAAACGCGTTGTGGCTACTAGAAACTCTAATAGCCACAACGCGCCTATGCCACTTATTCGAATTTTTTGCTAGCTAGCTGCCAGCAATTCGTCCCGGACCCTCAGGGCCTTGTCGCGGAGCGCGGTCTTGTCCGGCCCCGCTTTGAGGATGTCCCGGCTGCTCGTGCCCAGCACTTGGCCGTAGCTGGAGGCGAATGACTTGGCAATATCAGCTGCCGTGGCGCCTTGCGCGCCAAGTCCCGGTGTGAGCAGCGGAGCCTTGGAGGTCGCTAGATCGATTCCGAGCTTGGCCGGCGCATCGCCGATGGTGGCGCCGACGACCAAACCGACATGACCTAAATCTTCTGCACCTGAATTTTCCGCAGTGACTTGGTCAATAATCGTTTTAGCAACAGAGTTTTCTCCGCCGACATGCTGCACCGACGGCCCCTCCGGGTTGGAAGTCAGTCCGAGAACGAACACTCCCCGGCCGGTGGCAGCAGCCAAATCCAGTGCCGGGCGCAGCGACTCGTAGCCCAGGTATGGGCTTAAGGTCACCGCGTCTGAGGCCAGCGGGGAAGCGTCATCGAGCCATGCGGTCGCGTACGCGGCCATGGTCGAACCGATATCCCCGCGCTTGGCATCGGCCAACGTGAGCAGCCCGGCGGCCTTCGCGGCGCTCAAGGTGTCCTCCAGCGCGGCAAATCCCTTGGACCCGAAGCGCTCGTACAGGGCGACCTGGGGCTTGAGGATTGCCGCCGCACCGGCCATCGCTTCCACGACTGCCAGTGAGAAAGATCGCACGCCATCGGCGGTATTCTCCAGCCCCCAGGCTTCCAGCAGCGCCGGGTGCGGATCAATCCCCACGCACAGCGGGCCGGAAGCCTGCATGGCCGAACGAAGCCGCTGGCCGAATGGAATCGGCTCAGGCATTGCGTGCCGCGTTCAGGTTGGCGTCGTGCACCTGCAAGCTGGTGACATCCCACTCGTACTCGCGCAGGGCATCGATTGCCTGGACGGAGGCGTTGAATTCCGCAACGGTGGTGATCACCGGGGTGCCGACCGAGGTCGCGGCGGCGCGGATCTCGTAGCCGTCGCCACGCGCATCCGAACCCGACGGGGTGTTCAGGATCAGGCCGATCTGGCCGGCCACGATCAGGTCGACGATGGACTCCCCGCCTTCGTGCAGCTTGCCCACCACCTGGGTCGGGATGCCGTTGCGGCGCAGCACCTCGGCGGTGCCGCCGGTGGAGATGATCTCGAAGCCGTTGTCGGACAGGTGCTTGACCGGCATCACGATCGAGCGCTTGTCGCGGTTGGTGACCGAGACGAAGACCTTGCCGGCGGTGGGCAGCGGGTTGTTCGCCGCGGCCTGCGACTTGGCGAAGGCGGTGTCGAAGTACTTGTCGAAGCCCATGACCTCGCCGGTGGAGCGCATTTCAGGGCCGAGCAGCGAGTCGACGACCTTGCCTTCCGGGGTGCGGAAGCGGGCGAACGGCATGACCGCTTCCTTCACGGCGATGGCCGCGGCTTCCGGCAGGTGCGCGCCGTCGCCGGTGGCCGGCAGGTAGCTGCCGCGCAGCTCGGCCAGGGTCTTGCCGACGCCGATCAGCGCGGCGACCTTGGACAGCTGCACGCCGGTGGCCTTCGAGGTGAACGGCACGGTGCGCGAAGCACGCGGGTTCGCCTCGATCACGTACAGGATGTCGCTGGCCAGCGCGAACTGGATGTTGATCAGGCCGCGCACGCCCACGCCTTCGGCGATCGCCCGGGTGGCCTGCTTCACGCGCTCGCGCACGTCAGGGCCCAGGGTGATCGGAGGCAGGGTGCAGGCCGAGTCGCCCGAGTGGATGCCGGCTTCCTCGATGTGCTCCATGATGCCGCCGACGTACAGGTCGGTGCCGTCGAACAGGGCGTCGACGTCAATCTCGATCGCGTCTTCCAGGAAGCGGTCGACCAGGACCGGGTGGTCCACGGTGATCTCGGTGGCGTTGGCGATGTAGCGCTCGAGGTTAGCCTCGTCGTACACGATCTCCATGCCGCGGCCGCCCAGCACGTAGGACGGCCGGACCAGCACCGGGTAGCCGATGGAGTCGGCGATGGCCTTGGCCTCGGCGAAGGACACGGCGGTGCCGTTCTTCGGCGCGACGAGCCCGGCGTTGTCCAGCACCTGCTGGAAGGCGCCGCGGTGCTCGGCCAGGTCGATGGCTTCCGGCGAGGTGCCCAGGATCGGCACGCCGGCGGCCTTCAGCTCGGCGGCGAGCTTCAGCGGGGTCTGGCCGCCGAGCTGGACGAATACGCCCAGCACGCCGCCGGTTTCCTCTTCGGCGTGGATGACCTCGAGCACGTCTTCCAGGGTCAGCGGCTCGAAGTAGAGGCGGTCGGAGATGTCGTAGTCGGTGGAGACGGTCTCCGGGTTGCAGTTGACCATCACGGTCTCGTAGCCCTCGGCGCGCAGCGCCATCACTGCGTGCACGCAGGAGTAGTCGAACTCGATGCCCTGGCCGATGCGGTTCGGACCCGAGCCGAGGATGATGACCGACTTCTTCTCGTGGGCCGCCACCTCGGTCTCCTCGTCGTACGAGGAGTACATGTACGGGGTGAAGGCCTCGAACTCGGCGGCGCAGGTGTCAACGGTCTTGTAGACCGGGCGCACGCCCAGCGCGTGGCGGATGCCGCGGATCACCGACTCGGACTTGCCGGTGAGCTGGGCCAGCTGCGCATCGGAGAAGCCGTGGCGCTTGGCTTCGCGCAGCACGTGCTCGGGCAGGTGCTTGTTCGCGGCCACCAGCTGCGCGACCTCGTTGATCAGCTGCAGCTGGTCCAGGTACCACGGGTCGATCGCGGTGGTCTCGAACAGCTTCTCGATGGACACGCCGGAGAACAGCAGGCGCTGGACCAGCGAGAGGCGTTCGGTCGAGCCCTTCACGATCGAGGCCAGCACTGCTTCGTGCTCGGCTTCCGGGATCGGCTCGAAGGACAGCTCGGAGCCCTTCTGCTCCAGGGAGCGCAGCGCCTTCTGCAGCGCTTCGGTGAAGTTGCGGCCCAGGGCCATCGCTTCGCCGACCGACTTCATGGTGGTGGTCAGGGTCTTGTCCGCGGCCGGGAACTTCTCGAAGGCGAAGCGCGGGACCTTCACGACCACGTAGTCCAGGGCCGGCTCGAAGGAAGCCGGGGTCTTCTGGGTGATGTCGTTCGGGATCTCGTCCAGGGTGTAGCCCACGGCCAGCTTGGTGGCGATCTTCGCGATCGCGAAGCCGGTGGCCTTGGAGGCCAGCGCGGAGGAACGCGAAACGCGCGGGTTCATCTCGATGACCACGACGCGGCCGGTGGCCGGGTCGATGGCGAACTGGATGTTGCAGCCGCCGGTGTCCACGCCGACTTCGCGGATGACCGCGATGGAGATGTCGCGCAGCTTCTGGTATTCGCGGTCGGTCAGGGTCATCGCCGGGGCGACGGTGATCGAGTCGCCGGTGTGCACGCCGACCGGATCGAAGTTCTCGATGGAGCACACGACCACGACGTTGTCGTTCTTGTCGCGCATCATCTCCAGCTCGTACTCCTTCCAGCCCAGGATCGACTCCTCCAGGAGCACCTCGGTGGTTGGCGAGTACTGCAGGCCGGCGCCGGCGATGCGGCGCAGGTCCTCCGGGTTGTAGGCCATGCCCGAGCCCAGGCCGCCCATGGTGAACGACGGGCGCACGACCACCGGGTAGTTCAGCTCCTCGACGGCGGCGAAGGCCTCGTCCAGGGTGTGCACGATGACCGAGCGGGCCGATTCGGCGCCGCAGCGCTCGACGACGCCCTTGAACTTCTCGCGGTCCTCGCCCAGCTCGATGGCTTCGATGTTCGCGCCGATCAGCTCGACGTCGTACTTCTGGAGGGCGCCGGACTTGTCCAGCGCGATCGCGGTGTTCAGCGCGGTCTGCCCGCCCAGGGTCGGCAGGATCGCATCCGGGCGTTCCTTGGCAATGATCTTCTCGACGACCTCGGGGGTGATCGGCTCGACGTAGGTGGCGTCGGCGAATTCCGGGTCGGTCATGATGGTGGCCGGGTTGGAGTTGACCAGGATGACCCGCAGGCCCTCCTCCTTCAGCACGCGCAGGGCCTGGGTGCCGGAGTAGTCGAACTCGGCGGCCTGGCCGATGACGATCGGACCCGAACCGATGACGAGAACTGATTTCAGATCGGTGCGCTTAGGCATTACTTGCTGTCCTTTTCTGCGGCGGAATCCAACGCGGTCATGAAGCGGTCAAAGAGGTAGGCGGCATCGTGGGGGCCGGATGCGGCCTCTGGGTGGTACTGCACGGAGAAGGCCGGGATGTCCAGGCAGGACAGGCCCTCGACCACGTGGTCGTTCAGCGAGTAGTGCGAGACCTCGACCTTGCCGAAGCGCTCGACCGGCGCGGTGACGGTGCCTTCGATCGGCGCGTCGACGGCGAAGCCGTGGTTCTGGCTGGTGATTTCCACGCGGCCGGTGGCCTTGTCCATCACCGGCTGGTTGATGCCGCGGTGGCCGAAGCGCAGCTTGTAGGTGTCGAAGCCCAGCGCGCGGCCCAGGATCTGGTTGCCGAAGCAGATGCCGAAGTACGGCATGCCGGCATCGAGCACCGAGCGCACCAGTTCCACCTGCGCGGTGGCGGTGGCGGGGTCGCCCGGGCCGTTGGAGAAGAAGACGCCTTCGGCGCCGGTGGCCTTGATGTCCTCAAGGGTGGCGTTGTACGGCAGCACGTGCACGCGCAGGCCGCGCTCGGCCAGGCGGTGCGGGGTCATCGACTTCATGCCCAGGTCGATGGCGGCGACGGTGCGCTTGGGCTCGCCGGTGTAGCCGTGGTCGGCCGGCTCGACGATGTAGGCGGTGTCAACCGAGACCTCGGCGGAGATGTTGCGCCCGGCCATCGACGGCTGCGCCTTGACCATTTCCACCAGTTCGGCGTCGGACTTCGCGGCGTCATCGCCGGAGAAAATGCCGGACTTCATGGCGCCGGCGTCGCGCAGGTGGCGGGTCAGCGCGCGGGTGTCCACGCCCTGGATGCCGACGATGCCGTACTCGACCAGGTCCTCGTCCAGGGTGCGCTCGCTGCGCCAGTTGCTTGGACGGCGGGCGGCGTCGCGCACCACATAGCCGGCGGCCCACATGCGGGTGGATTCCGGATCCTCGGAGTTCACTCCGGTGTTGCCGATGTGCGGGAAGGTCTGCACGATGATCTGGTGCGCGTAGGACGGGTCAGTCAGGGTTTCCTGGTAGCCGGTCATGCCGGTGGTGAAGACTGCTTCACCCAGGGTGGTGCCCACGGCGCCATAGCTGCGTCCGCGGAAGATGCGGCCATCTTCGAGTACCAACACGGCTGGTAGGTTGCTCAGGGAATTCACTTATTTGTCTCCTGCTCGGCTTACGTCGTCGTGCGACGCCAGCAACTGATAAATCTTGGGGGTGTCCTCGTGGTAGCGGGGACGGAATCCGGTGTCGAAGGTGAAGCCGTCCTTGTTCCAGGTGATGACGATCAGGCCGTTCTTCTCCACGACCTTGCCGATCATCCCGCTGCTGCGCTTGACCTGTTCGTAGTGCTCCCACGGGATGTGCACGTCGCGCGCTCCGGAACGGATCAGGTGCACGCCTTCGCTGCCCAGTTCCAAGGTGGCGTTGGTGCGCACGCCGAGCTCATGCACGGCAATGCGGTCCAGCCAGTCGTCGAATTTCGTGGTGACCACGTACATGCCCTCGAAGCTGTGCTCCACCTGGTCGGCGAACTCCTCATACGGCTCGGGAATCGCCGATTGCCGGGCCTTGAGGTTGCGCCAGCCCAGCAGGATCAGCGTCACGGCAGCGACGACCGCGACGATCGTCCAGATGAGCGGCTGAAGTGCTCCCTCAGGCATTGATCGACCTCGGGGTTGCCAGCTGGCCATCGAGCACGGTGGCGTGTCCGTGGAAGAAGGTGGCGCGCACCGATCCGGGCAGCTCCATGCCGGCGAATGGCGAGTTGCGGCCCTTGGTGGCCATGGCTGCCGGGTCGACGATCCAGCGGGCTGCCGGATCCACCAGGGTGAGGTTGGCCGGCTCGCCCACGGCGATCGGGCGGCCCTGGTCGGCGACGCGGCCGATCTGCGCGGGCACCTCGGAGGTGATGCGCGCGACGTCAGCCCAACCCATCAAGCCGGTGTCGACCAGCGTGTGCTGCACGATCGACAGCGCGGTCTCCAGCCCGGTCATGCCCATGGCCGCCGCGCCCCACTCGCAGTCCTTGGCTTCGGACGGGTGAGGGGCGTGGTCGGTGCCGATCACGTCGATGGTGCCGTCGGCGACGCCGGCGCGCAGCGCCATCACGTCTTCCTCGCGGCGCAGCGGCGGGTTGACCTTGAACACCGGGTCGTAAGTGCGGACTTTCTCGTCGGTGAGCAGCAGGTGGTGCGGGGTGACCTCCGCGGTGACCTGGATGCCGCGGGCCTTGGCCCAGCGGATGATCTCCACCGAGCCGGCAGTGGACACATGGCAGATGTGCAGCCGCGCGCCGACATGCTCGGCCAGCAGCACATCGCGGGCGATGATCGATTCCTCGGCGACCGCAGGCCAGCCGGGCATGCCCAGGATCGAGGAGACTTCGCCCTCGTTCATCTGGGCGCCTTCGGTCAGCCGCGGTTCCTGGGCGTGCTGGGCGATGACCCCGTCGAAGGCCTTCACGTATTCCAGGGCGCGGCGCATCAGCAGCGGGTCGAAGACGCAGATGCCGTCGTCGGAGAACATCTTCACCGCGGCACGGGAATCGGCCATCGCGCCGATTTCGCTCAGCTGCTTGCCGGCCAGGCCGACGGTGACCGCACCGACCGGGCGGACATCCACCCAGCCGGCCTTGCGGCCCAATTCGTAGACCTGCTCGACGACGCCGGCGGTGTCGGCCACCGGGGTGGAGTTGGCCATCGCGTGCACGGCGGTGTAGCCGCCGCGGGCGGCTGCCTGCGAACCGGTTTCCACGGTTTCGGCGTCTTCGCGGCCCGGTTCGCGCAGGTGGGTGTGGGTGTCGACCAGGCCCGGCAGCAGCACCAGGTCCGTCGCATCGATCACCTGCGCGTCGCCGGCGTCGGCGATGGTGCCCAGCTGGGCGATCTTGCCGTCGGCGATCAGCACGTCGGCAGGTTCGCCGCCGAGGATGGAGGCCTGCTTGATCAAGTAGTTCATGGTTTCTTCCTTCAGATCAGGTCGCCGGAGAGGAGCATGTAGAGGCTGGCCATGCGCACGGCCACGCCATTGGTGACCTGGTCGAGCACGGTGGAGCGCGGCGAGTCCGCGGCGGCCGAGGAGATCTCCAGGCCGCGGTTCATCGGCCCCGGGTGCATGATCAGGGTTTCGGCGCCCGAAGCGTCCAATTCCGCCAGGCGCGCATCGTCCAGTCCCCAGTAGCGCGAGTATTCGCGGGGGTTCGGGAAGTAGGCGGCATTCATCCGCTCACCCTGCACGCGCAGCATCATCAGCGCGTCGACGCCCTTGGCGATCACCTCGTCCAGGTCGTAGCTGATGGTGCACGGCCAGGATCCGGCGCCGACCGGCAGCAGGGTCGGAGGGGCGACCATCGTGACTTCGGCACCGAGGGTGTTCAGCAGCCACAGGTTGGAGCGGGCGACACGGCTGTGCAGGATGTCGCCGACGATCGCGACCTTCAGCCCGTCCAGGCCGCGGCCTGCCGGGCTGGTGCCCTCGCGCAGCGCCACCTGGCGGCGCAGGGTGAAGGCGTCGAGCAGCGCCTGGGTGGGGTGCTCATGCGTGCCGTCGCCGGCGTTGACGATCGGCAGCCCGATCCAGTCGGTGGCCGCCAGCCGGGCGGGGGCACCGGAATCCGGGTGGCGGATGACTACCGCGTCGGCTCCGATGGCCAGCAGGGTCTGCGCGGTGTCCTTCAGCGACTCGCCCTTGGATACGCTCGATCCCTTGGCCGAGAAGTTGATGACGTCGGCGCTCAGGCGCTTGGCGGCGGCCTCGAAGGAAATCCGGGTGCGGGTGGAGTCCTCGAAGAACAGATTCACCACGGTGCGTCCGCGCAGGGCCGGCAGCTTCTTGATCTGGCGGGTTCCCGATTCACGCATCTCTTCGGCGATATCCAGGATGGCGATGGCTTCGTCGCGGGTCAGATCCGCGGTGGAGAGCAGGTGCTTCATGCGGCGCCCTCGATCACTACTTCGTTGGTGCCATCGATTTCTGCCAAGTGCACGCGCACCTTTTCGCTCTTCGCGGTCGGCAGGTTCTTGCCCACATGATCAGCGCGGATCGGCAGTTCGCGATGCCCGCGGTCAACCAGCACGGCCAGGCGCACGATGCGCGGGCGTCCCCAGTCGGCCAGTGCGTCCAGGGCGGCGCGGATGGTGCGACCGGAATAGAGCACGTCGTCGACCAGGACGACAACCTTGCCCTCGATGCCGCCTGCTGGAAGGCGCGTCGGCGCCGGGGTGCGGGTGGTGGAGTGGCGCAGATCGTCGCGGTACATGGTGATGTCGAGCTGGCCGACCAGCGATGCCGGTTCGAGATTGCCATCGGCGGTGGCTGCGATGCGGGCTGCCAGGCGCTGGGCCAGCGGGAATCCGCGGCTGGGAATGCCAAGGAGGACCAGGTCGTCGGTGCCCTTGTTGGCCTCGATGATTTCGTAGGCTACGCGAGTGAGTACACGTTCGATGTCGTCGCCGGTTAATACCGTGCGCGCGGCATCTGGCACTGAATTCTCATCCATGCTGTGCATCTCTCCCTTCTCCGCCTCACGGGACGGGATTTAAAGGAATATTGCTAACTCAAATTATCACGAGCGCGAGGCGATTCCCTAGCGGAAACCTATGCATGACACTGAATAGGGCATGGGATCGGTCACAAGGATGCATGTGGCGGTTCTCGCCGAGGGGCAGAATCACGCAGATCCCGTGAACCGACTCTGCCGCAGGCACGGCAGGTGTTGCGATCGACACACGCACTAAGCGGCCAGGACCGTTGGAAGTGTGCTGCGCTATTGGCCCACCCTCCCGTCGAAGCATTCGCGCAGCAGGTCTGCATGCCCGCTGTGCCTGGCGTACTCCTCGATGCGGTGGACCATCAGGTCGCGGATGATCACCTGCTCGCGTCCTGCGCACTGGCCGAGGTCTTCGAAGCCGGCCAGCAGGCGGTCGGTGGCATCTTGCTCTTCATGCAGGATGCGCAGCGCCTGGGATGCCTGGGAGGGATCCGGGCGCACCGTTTCGAAGTCGGATCCCGCCGGCCCGTAGATCCTGCCGGCAGGCTCGCCGCGGTGATCCAGTTGCGCCAGTCCCGCTCGACTTCGCCGAGGTGGCGCAGCAGGCCCAGCAGGCTGAGCATGGAGGGCGGGACCGGGCGCGAGGCCAGCTGGGCCGCGTCCAGGCCCTGGCATTTGAGCTCGATGGTGAGCCGGTAGTCGCGCAGGTAGCGTTCGCAGGTGGCCCGCTCCCCTGCCGGGTCGTCCCCTGCTTCCCGCGGATCCTGGTCGGGATCAAGCCACATGTCCGGCATGATCACGGATTTGCTCCAGCGTTTGGGCTTCTGGTTCATGCACCCTAGCCTCGCCGTCGCACGCCCCGCGGGCAATGGCTGCGCAAAAAAGCCCGGGCCGGAACCCCGCAAAAGGGTTCCGGCCCGGGCTCGGAAACGTGAGGATCGAATTAGTCGACCAGGGTGTCCTTGACACTCTGGATGCGGCCCAAAACGCCATTGACGAACTCCGGCGATTCATCGGTGGACAGTTCCCGCACGTTCACCACGGCTTCGGCCACGGCGACAGCGTCGGGAACGTCATCGTTGTACAGCAGCTCCCACACGCCGATGCGCAGTGCGCTGCGGTCAACAGCTGGCATGCGCTCGATGGTCCAGTCCTTGACGTAGCTTTCGAGAACTTCGTCAATGCGGGCCAGATGGGCGGTCACGCCTTCGATGATCGCCAACGAGTACTCGTTGAGTACGATGTCCGAGTTTTCCCGTCGTGCGATGGCTACGGCCAGCGGATCTGCATCGCGGGCCTCGGCTTCGAACAGGAACTCAAGGGCTCGGCGGCGGGCTTTGGCGCGGGCTCTCACTAGTTGACACGACCCAGGTAATCGCCGGTGCGGGTGTCAACCTTCACCTTGGTGTTCTGCTCGACGAACAGCGGCACCTGGATTTCCTTGCCGGTTTCCAGGGTTGCCGGCTTGGTGCCAGCCGAGGAGCGGTCGCCCTGCAGGCCCGGCTCGGTGTAGGTGATTTCCAGAACGACCGATGCCGGCAGTTCCAGGTACAGCGGGCTGCCGTCGTACATGGCGATGGTCAGGTTCTGGTTCTCCAGCAGGAAGCCGGCGGCATCGCCAACGGTGGCGCCGGGAACGGTGAGCTGGTCGTAGTCTTCCAGGTTCATGAAGACGTAGTCTTCGCCATCCTGGTAGAGGTACTGGTAATCGCGGCGGTCAACGGTGGCCAGTTCGATCTTGGTGCCTGCGTTGTAGGTCTTGTCCAGGACCTTGCCGGAGATGACGTTGCGCATCTTGGTGCGCACGAATGCGCCGCCCTTGCCTGGCTTGACGTGCTGGAAGTCGATGATGGTCCAGAGCTGGCCATCGATCTTGATGACCTGTCCATTCTTGATGTCAGTTGTATCCGCCACGTTTCCTCAATCCTCTATTTTCGCCAGCTGCAGCCGGCATTATCAAAAATCCATGTTCAAGTTTACCCTACGCGCCATGGGGCACAAAGGGTTGGACGCGGTGGCGCGCATTACTGCGCGGCGCGCTCTTCGGCAATATGCATGCAGGTGCTGGCCGCGTTGACCAGGTATGCGTCGTCGTCCAACTCGATGCGCAGCTCCAGGGCCTTGCGGAATCGCGTGGCCGCCGCCTTGTAATCGCCCTTTGCGAAGAAGGACAGGCCTGCATGGTAGTGCATCAGCGGCTCGTACGCGGTGCCGGCGAATTCCTCGGCCAGCTTGCGCAGGCGGTTGATCGCGCGATCGAAGTCGCCCTGCATGCGGGTCAGCTCGGTGTCCAGGACGCGCAGATGGGCGTTGGTCGGATCAACGAAACGCGATTCCGCGATCAGCTCGCCGGCCTTGGCCAGCTCGCCCCGGGCGAGCAGCACCATTACCTGGTCGGTGGGCGAACCCACCAGCAGCTGCTGCTCGGCGGCCGCCTCATCGGCGATGTAGGGCTTGAGCGTCTCGGGATCGATCAGCACGCCTTCAACAGCTGTGCCGACACCTTCGCGGTTTACCGATGCGACGTCAATGGCGTATGCGGTGTAGTCGACCATGTGCTTACTCCCCGATTTCCTGGTAGGCGGCGAAGAGCAGCGAGTTATCGGGCACTTCGTAGATGCGCGGCTTGCCGATTTCTTCCAGCACGACGAAGCGCAGCTGGCTGCCGCGGGCTTTCTTGTCGCGCTTCATGCCGTCGAGCAGCGCCGCCCAGCGGTCGTTGCGGTAGGTGGTCGGCAACCCGAGGGACTTCAGGATCGCGACGTGGCGGTCGGCCACGGCGTCGGAGGTGTAGCCCACCGAGCGGCCCAGTTCGGCGGCGAAGGCCAGGCCGATGGACACGGCTGCGCCATGGCGCATCTGGTAGCGCTCGGCCAGCTCGATGGCGTGGGCCAGGGTGTGGCCGTAGTTCAGGAATTCGCGGTCGCCGGATTCCTTCAAGTCGCGCGAGACCACGTCGATCTTCACGGCGATGGTGCGCTCGACCAACTCGCGCAGGCGGTCGCTGGCGGGATCGACGGCATCGGCCGGATCCTCTTCGATCAGTTCCAGGATGCGCTCGTCGGCGATGAAGCCGCACTTGACGATTTCAGCCATGCCGGTCACCAGCTCGTTTTTCGGCAAGGTGGCCAGCGCGTCGAGGTCGGCGAGCACCGCGGCCGGCGGGTGGAAGGCGCCGACGAGGTTCTTGCCCTCGGCGGTGTTGATTCCGGTCTTGCCGCCCACGGCAGCGTCGACCATGGCCAGCAGCGAGGTAGGAATATGGATGACCTTCACGCCGCGCAGCCAAGTGGCAGCAACGAATCCTGCCACGTCGGTGACGGCCCCGCCGCCCACGGAAATGACTGCATCGGAGCGGGTGAAGTCGTTCTTGCCCAGCACTTCCCAGCAGAAGGAGGCAACCTGGATGTGCTTGCCTTCTTCGGCATCCGGAATTTCCGCGGTCAATGCCTCCAGGCCGAACTTCGCCAGTTCGTCGCGAACCACGTCGCCGGTGGCGCGCAGTGCTCGCGGGTGGATGACCAGGACCTTCTTGACCGCGGGACCAAGCAGGTCGGGCAGTTGGCCCAAGAGGCCGTTGCCGACCATGACGGGGTACGACTCCGCGGGGGTGCTTCCGGTGACCTTCATGGTGGTCGGTGCGATAGGCATCAGTCTAGCTTCCTCCTGATGGTGGTGATTTTTCTAGCGTACGCGTGAGCCCGGCCAGAAGTTGCATCTCGTGAGGCTAATCACAGCCGTTCCAGCTGCGGCAATACCTCGTCGAGAATTTGCGAAACGGACTTTCCATCCACGAGAACATGCACGTCAGCGAGCATTTCATAAATCGGGCGGCGCTTTTCGTAGACGGCGATCCAGCTCTTGAGGGCTTCGTCACCAGCCAGCAGCGGGCGGTGCCCGTCGCCCTTGATGCGCTCGGCGGCAGCCTGTTCGCCGAGTTCCAGGTAGATTACCGTGCCGCGCGAGAGCAGCTGCTGGTTCTCCTCGCGCAGCACCGCGCCTCCGCCGGTGGCGACCACACCGGTGCGCAGCCGGCACAGCGCCTGGACTTCCAGGTCGCGGAAATGCGCTTCGCCATGTTCGGCGAAGATCTGCGCGATGGTTCCGTGGTGGGCGACGATGGCCGCGTCGGAATCCGCGAAGCTGGTAGAAAGGGCCGTGGCCAGTGACTTGCCCACGGTGGACTTGCCACTGGCCATCGGACCAATGAGGTAGATCATTGAAGCGTGCTTCCTAGACGCCGGTCGAACCCAGATTGCCCGGGATGCTGGCCAGGTAGGACTCGATATTGCGCTTGGTCTCGGCCACCGAATCGCCGCCGAACTTCTCCAGCAGGGACTGGGCCAGCACCAGAGCGACCATGGCCTCGGCGACCACGCCGGCAGCCGGCACGGCGCAGACATCCGAGCGCTGGTGGTGCGCGGTGGTGTCCTCGCCGGTGGCGGTGTCCACGGTGCGCAGGGCGCGGGGCACGGTGGCGATCGGCTTCATGGCGGCGCGCACGCGCAGCACCTCGCCGATGCTCATGCCGCCCTCGATGCCGCCGGCGCGGTTCGAGTTGCGCTTGATGCTGCCGTCTTCGGCGTGCACGATCTCATCGTGCGCGGCCGAACCGCGGCGCGCGGCGGTGGCGAATCCGTCGCCGACCTCGACGCCCTTGATGGCCTGGATGCCCATCAGGGCGGCGGCCAGGCGCGCGTCCAGGCGGCGGTCCCAGTGCACGTAGGAGCCGATGCCCGGAGGCAGGTTGTAGGCGAGGACCTCGACGACGCCGCCCAGGGTCTCCCCTGCCTTGTGGGCGTCGTCGACCTCGGCGACCATGGCTACGCTGGTCTCGGGGTGGAAGCAGCGCAGCGGGTCGGCGTCCAGGGCGGCGACATCGGCTGCGGTGGGCAGCGGTGCATCGGCCGGTGCGGCCACGGCGCCAACGGCCGTGGTGTGCGAGACGAGCTGGATGCCCAAATCATTGAGGAAACGCGAGGCCACCGTGCCGAGTGCGACGCGGGCCGCTGTTTCGCGGGCGCTGGCGCGCTCGAGGATCGGGCGGGCGTCCTCGAAGCCGTACTTCTGCATGCCGGTGAAGTCGGCGTGGCCCGGACGCGGGCGGGTCAGCGGCGCGTTGCGCGCCAGCGAGGCCAGCTCATCCAGATCCACCGGATCGGCGTTCATCACGCGTTCCCACTTGGGCCATTCGGTGTTGCCGATTTCGATGGCAACCGGGCCGCCCTGTGTCTTGCCATGGCGGACGCCACCGAGGAAGGTGACCTGGTCCTTTTCAAATTTCATGCGCGCGCCGCGGCCATAGCCGAGACGGCGGCGTGCCAGTGCCTCCCGCACTGCTTCGCTATCCACCGATACTCCGGCGGGTAGGCCTTCAAGAATTCCAACGAGTGCCGGGCCATGCGATTCGCCCGCGGTCAACCAACGCAACATGTCATCTATTTTGCCATGACACGAACTGATTACTGGTGTCGGGCCAGACCCAAAGAGTCATACATCGCATTTGTGACGTCCGCTCGGCGCGATTCCTGCCAGGCTCCGGCACTGAAGAATCGCACTTGTTCCACGGCTTGGTGCACGAGCATGTGGATACCGGAGATTACGGTGCCTTGCCATGCTTGCGCCAAGGCAGAGGGCCAGGGGTCGTAGGCCACATCCAGCAGGATACCGCTGCCTGCGCCGATCACCGGCACCCAGTCGTCGGCCGCACGCGGCGGCAGCGTGGAGAACACGAGCGGGATATCGTTCAGTGTCGCCGCCACTGCCTGGTCGATTCCCGAAATCTCGTGGACGGTCGTTTCCATCCCGAGCTGGTGGGCCAGATCGACGGCCCGGGAGGCCCGCGCGGCGCTGCGCACGACAAGTGCCAGCTGGCTCACGCCCACTTCAGCGGCGGCCTCGATGGCTGCCAGCGCGGTGTTGCCAGAGCCCAGGATCATCGCCTGCGCGCACTGGGCGAGCCCGAAATCGGCGAGGGCCTGGACCAGGCCGTCGACGTCGGTGTTTTCCCCGTAGAGGGTGCCGTCGTCGCGGACCACGATGGTGTTCAGCGCGCCGAGGCGCTGCACGCGTGCGGACAGGTCATCCATCAATGGCACGAATGCGTCCTTCAGCGGCATGGTCACCGAGCAGCCGGCCCAGTTGCCTGCGCGCAGTGCGGCAGCATGCTCGGCAGCCTGGCCCGGTTCCATGTCGATCGCGCTGTAGCTGATCGGCGCGCCGAGCAGCTGGTAGGCGGCGCGGTGCAGCACCGGCGATTTGGAGTGGCTGATGGGGTGGCCGAGGACGGCTGCCTGCTTCATTTTCTTCATGGACTTCCTGCTGGTAATTGCCCGGCCCTGGGGGCGGCAACGCGTCTTTCGTTCGCGGGCTTGCGCTAGCAGACGTCTGGATGCTCGTCGCACCAGGCGTCGAATTCGGCCTTGTACCGCTGGTGCTCTTCGTAGGTCGAGGCGAACTTGGTCTCGCCGGTTTCGATGTTGACGGTCACCCAGTAGTAGTAGCCGTTGTCTTCCGGATTGGCGGCGGCCTCGATCGCAGGATTCGCTGGCGAGCCGATCGGAGTTGGCGTCAGGCCCTTGTGCACGTAGGTGTTGTATTTGTTCGACGCGTCCTGCTTCTCCTGCGCGCTGAACTGCAGCGAGTAGCGGCCCAGCCCGTAGATCACCGCGGAGTCGACCTGCAGCAGCCCGTGCGTTTCGCGGTTGCCCGGATCCAGCCGGTTCTCGATCGCTCCGGCGACCGTGGCGTAGTCCGGGGTGCGCGCCTCCGCCTGCAGGATCGAGGCGATCTTCAAGATGCGGTAGCCCTCGTCGAGGTCGGTAATGCCCGCCTGCTCGAGGGAAACCTTGGTGGCCTTGACCAGCTCGGCCAGCACTTCCTTGGCGCTGGTTTCCAGCGGGAAGCGATACTCCCCCGGGTGCAGCCAGCCTTCGAGGTTCGTCACCGAGTCGGGCAGGCCGAACTCCTGCGGCTTGGTGGCCAGCGCCTGCAGGTCCTTCTCCTTCAGGCCCGAGCCCTTGGCGATCTCCTTGATCGCGGCATCCATGCGCATATTGGCCTTCAGCGCGATGTAGAAGACCTTGTCCGGACGCTGGTTGATGAGGATCTCGGCCGCGTCGGCTGCTGGCATCTGCTTCTTGAGCAGGTAGGTGCCGGGGTGGATGAGCTTGTTTTCGGCTTCGGAGTCGGCGACGGCGTCGGAGAACAGGCCATCGTCGGAGACGACGTCGAGCTCTTCGAGCTTGCGCGAAATGATGTTCACGCCCCAGCCATCTTCCACGGTGAATTCCACGGTGGCCCCGCCCGGGCCCGGGTAATCGTCGGGGTTGAACTGCTTGAGCACGGACTTGACGAAGAAGACCGAGCCGGAGACCACCAGCGCGAAGATCAGGACGGTGGCCAGCATCACCAGGTTGCGCTTGCGCTTGGTGCGCTTGCGCCGCTGGGCCTTGTGGGCCGCGGCTTGCTCGTCCTGCGGCTCGTCGCCGAAGACAACTGCCGGCTGTACGGCGTGCGTTTCCCCGGTGTAGTCCTCATCCTGGGCGTCTGCAGGATCGTCGGATTCCTGCATTTCGGGGTCAGCGGCCGCTTGGGCGGGGAGGAACCTGGTGTGGGTGTCTTCCCCGCCCGAAGCGCCGGGTTCTGCGGTGGCCGCTAGCGATTCGCGGTAGTGCTCGGCGCCGGCCAGTTCCGGTTCAGAGGGTTGTGCGATCGGCACGCCAGTTCCGGCGGCAAAGCGTTCATATAGCGCGCGATGCGTTTCGCGTTGCCGTTCGTGGCGGGCTTCTTCTCGCATCAACTCTCATCTCTCGGGTCGTTGTGGAGCACTAGCGGTGGTAGGCTAGCGCAGCACAATCCGGCTGGCTTGCACGCGGACGTTGTTGCGCCGCATTTCCAGCACTTGCTGCAGGATCTCGGTGGCTGCGACCTGGTCGACGACCTTGCGGTGCTCTGCCATCTTCTTGCCCGAGGCGTGCAACGACCGATGCGCGTTGACGGTGCTCAGGCGTTCGTCGACCAGGAAAACCTCAAGCTCGATATTAGCGCTTGCGGCTTCTTCCGCCAAGGCAATCGCGTAGTCACGTGCCATTTTGGTGGATTCGGTCGAGTTGCCGGCCAGCGATTTCGGCTCCCCGACGAAGACCTCGGTGACGCCGCGATCGGCAATGATGCGCAAGAGCATCCGCAGATCCGAATTCTTCTTGGCATCCCGGCGCAGGGTCATCACCGGAGTGGCGAGGATTCCCGAGGGATCGGATGCGGCGACGCCGACGCGGGCCAGGCCCACGTCGACGCCGAGAGCGGCATTAGCCATTGGCCAGTGCCGCCTGGATGGCAGCCAGCGCGTCGTCGATCTTCGACGCGTCCTGGCCGCCGCCCTGGGCCATGTCGTCCTTGCCGCCGCCACCGCCGCCGAGCACGCCGGTTGCGGTGCGGACCAGGGCGCCGGCCTTGAAGCCGTTGGCGCGGGCCTCCTCGTTGGTCACCGCCAGCACCAGCGGACGGCCGTTGGACACGCCGATCAGCACGATGACTGCGGCGTCGGAGCCTAGCTTGCCGCGCAGGTCCAGCGCCATGGTGCGCAGCGCATCGGCGGAGTCGACTTCTCCGGCGTTGTGCGCCAGCAGGCGGGTGCCGCCGATGGTGACTACCTTCTGCAGCAGCGCCGCGGACTGGGCCAGCATTGCCTGGTTCTTGAGTTCGGCAATCTGCTTCTCAGCGGCCTTGAGCTTGGCAACGGTATCGTTGACGCGCTCGGAGACCTGGCTGGATGGCACGCGGAACAGGCCGGAAAGCTCGGAGACCAGGGCGCGCTCGGCAGCGCCGTGGCGGAAGGCTTCCATGCCCACCAGCGCCTCGACGCGGCGGTTGCCCGAACCCACCGAAGCCTCGGAGAGCAGGGTCAGCTGGCCGATGCGGGCGGTGGTATCCACGTGGGTGCCGCCGCACAGCTCGCGCGACCAGGCGCCGTTCATCTCCACCACGCGCACGTCGTTGGCGTACTTCTCGCCGAACAGGCTCATCGCGCCCAGCTTCTTCGCCTCGGACAGCGCCATCTCGTTGGTGATGACCTGGTGGTTGGCGGCGATGGCAAGGTTGACGACCTCTTCGACCTCGCTGCGCGCGGCAGCGGACAGCGCCTCGGCCCAGGAGAAGTCGAAGCGCAGGTAGCCTGCCTTGTTGAAGGAGCCGGCCTGGGTGGCGGTCGGGCCAAGCAGCTCGCGCAGGGCGGCATGCACCAGGTGGGTAGCCGAGTGCGCCTGCTCGCCGGAGCGGCGGCGCACGGCGTCGACCTGGGTGCGCACCAGTGCCTCGGCAGGCAGTTCGCCTTCGCGCACGATGACCTTGTGGACGCTCAGGCCCTTGACCGGGGCCTGCACATCGGTGACTTCCAGCACGAATCCGTCGCCGGTGATCAGGCCGCTGTCACCTGCCTGGCCGCCGGATTCGGCGTAGAACGGGGTTTCGTTGAGCACCAGGTCGATTTCCTGGCCCTGCTCGGCGAACGGCACGACCTGGCCATCGCGGATGATGCCGCGGATGGAGGATTCGCCTTCGAGGGTGTCGTAGCCGGTGAAGTGCACGTTGCCGGCCTCGGCCAGCTTGTTGTACACCGACAGGTCGGCGTGGCCGGCCTTCTTGGCCTTGGCGTCCTTCTGGGCGCGGGTGCGCTGTTCGTTCATCAGTTCGCGGAAGCGCGACTCGTCGACGGACAGGCCAGCCTCGGCGGCGATCTCCAGGGTCAGGTCGATCGGGAAGCCGTAGGTGTCGTGCAGGGTGAAGGCGTCGTCGCCGGAGAGGTTCTTGCCTTCCTCCTTGGCGTGGTTCAGCGCCTCGTCCAGGCGGGTGGTGCCCGAAGCGATGGTGCGTCGGAAGGCGCGTTCCTCGGCGTAGGCGATGCGGGCGATGCGCTCGAAATCGGCCTCGACTTCCGGGTAGACGCCCTTCATGGCGTCGCGCGAGACCGGAAGCAGCTCAGGGAGCACCTCGGTGTCCACGCCCATCAGGCGCATGGCGCGCACGGCGCGACGGATCAGCCGGCGCAGCACGTAGCCGCGGCCTTCGTTGCCCGGGGTGACCTGGTCGGAGATCAGCATCAGCGAGGAGCGGATGTGGTCGGCGATCATGCGCAGGCGCACGTCGGTGGCGTGGTTCGGGTCGGCAGGATCCTCGGTGGAGGTGTAGGTGACGCCGGCCAGTTCGGCTGCCTTGTCGAGGACCGGACGGACCTGGTCGGTCTCGTACATGTTCTCGACGCCCTGCAGGATCATCGCCAGGCGCTCCAGGCCCAGGCCGGTATCGATGTTGCGCTTGGGCAGTTCGCCGGCAACGTCGAAGTCGGTCTTGGAGCGTACTGCCGAGAGGCGGTACTGCATGAACACCAGGTTCCAGATTTCCACGTAGCGGGTCTCGTCGACGGCGGGGCCGCCTTCGACGCCGTAGGCCGGGCCGCGGTCGTAGTAGATCTCCGAGCATGGTCCGCCGGGGCCGGGCTGGCCGGTGTTCCAGTAATTGTCTTCCTTGCCGGTGCCGACAACGCGCTCGGTAGGCATGCCGATCTCTTCTTCCCAGATGCGGCGGGCCTCGAGGTCCTTCTCGTCGCCGTCTTCGTAGACGGTGACCCATAGGCGGTCCTTGTCCAGGCCGTAGCCGCCGTCCTCGACGGAACTGGTCAGCAGCTCCCAGGCGAAGTGGATGGCTTCCTTCTTGAAGTAGTCGCCGAAGGAGAAGTTGCCGCACATCTGGAAGAAGGTGCCATGACGGGCGGTCTTGCCGACCTCTTCGATGTCACCGGTGCGGATGCACTTCTGCACCGAGGTGGCACGGGAATATGGAGGCTCTTCGCGCGCGGTGAGGTAAGGGATGAACGGAACCATGCCGGCCACCGTGAACAACAGCGAAGGGTCGGCCGAGACCAGCGAGGCGCTCGGCACCGCGGCATGGCCCTTCGAGACGAAAAAGTCGACCCAACGACGGGCAATTTCCTGCGTTTTCATCGTGTTACGGATGATCCCTTCACTTAGCGGCGTCCACGCCCAAGGCGGAACGCAATTCTTCTTCGCGGGAGCTCATTCCCTGGCGGAAGGCTTCCCAATATTCCGAGGCGCGGTCGGCGTACTTGCCGACCTGGCGGTTCAGCGCCGCCCCGGACGAAACTTCAGCGTATTTCTTGGACGCGAGCACGCCAACGCCCACTCCAATCGAAACCCACAAGAGCTTTTTCATTCTAGTCTCCTTGGCGGCCACCGGATGGCCGTATCCTATTCAGCACGCCGATACGTGTTCGATCAAACAGCGTTGCCTGCTTAGCGGCTGCGGCGTGCCTTGCCGCTTGGCTTGGTGTTCATGGCAGCCTTCACGCCTTCGGTGAATGCTGCAACCTTGATCAGCGGCTTGCCAACGGTGGCTGCTATCAGCGAGGACAGCGCGGAAACGTTGGCGGTGGTGTCAGAAACGTTGCTGGTGATGACGTCGACCTTCTTGAGCTGGTCATTGGTGGTCGCAACGGTGGTCGCGACTTCGCCGATCAACGGAGTGGTTCCGTCAGCCAGGTCCTTGATCGATTTGCGCAGCTCGTCGAACACCTTGCCCAACTTGATGATCGGCACTGCCAGCAGCACAACTAGTACGACAAACGCGCCGGCGGCGATGAGCCCTGCAATATCCGAACCCGACATGTGCTTCCTCTTCTGCTTTGGGTTTTTGGTGCCAGTCCACCTTATCGAAGTCAGAGCCGAGATAGGTAGTTAAGCGACAAGCCCGCAACCGTTTCCGGTTGCGGGCTTGGAACTAGCGCACGGATTTAGCGTGCGTAGTACTCGACCACGAGGTTCTCTTCGCAGGTCACTGGGATTTCGGCGCGCTCTGGGGTGCGCACGAAGGTCGCCTGGAGGGCTTCCAGCTTCACGTCCAGGTAAGCAGGAACAGCTGGCAGCACCTTTGCGTGCTCGCCGGCTGCAGCCATCTGGAATGGAACCATCTTCTCGCTCTTCTCGTGCACGTGGATCAGCTGACCCGGCTGCACCTTGAAGGACGGACGGTCTACACGCTGGCCGTTGACCAGGATGTGGCGGTGTACAACCATCTGGCGAGCCTGCTGGATGGTGCGGGCGAAGCCTGCACGCAGAACCAGGGCATCCAGACGGGACTCGAGCAGAGCCAGCAGGTTGCCGCCGGTTTCGCCGCCGAGGCGCTTAGCTTCCTTGAAGGCGCTCAGCATCTGAGCTTCGCGGATGCCGTACTGGGCACGCAGACGCTGCTTTTCGCGCAGACGTACTGCGTAGTCGCTGTCCTGCTTCTTACGGGCGCGGCCGTGCTGGCCTGGACCGTATGGACGGCGCTCCATGTACTTTTCAGCTTTTGGAGTCAATGCAAGGCCGAGCGCACGCGAGAGGCGTACGGTACGGCGGGCACGGGCGTTAGCCATGGTGTGTCCCTTTCGATTAGCGACGGTATCTACTGGCCTCCAGGAGGGAGAGTGTGTGGGCGTCGCGTCCCTGCTTCACTTCAACCTCGCTGTGCAGCCGATCACTCGAATGCACAGGCAAGGCTTGCCAGCCAAAGATCAAGTTTACACGAAACCGCCGTTGCTTTCGCTGAGTCCTAGCGCACACTTAGCGCTTGCCCTTGGAGCGCAGCGGATCCTTGCCTCGGATGATCTCGCGCAAGCGGGCCAGGCGGGACCCAAGGGTCTTTTCGGCACCGTTATTGGTGGGCGTGTAGTAGTTGGTGCCCACCAGGTCATCGGGCAGGTACTGCTGGGTGGCGATGGAATGCGGCGCATCGTGCGAGTAGATGTAGCCCACCCCGTGGCCCAGCGATTTGGCACCTGGATAGTGCGCGTCGCGCAGGTGGTCGGGTACCAGCGAGCCCTTGCCTTCGGACACATCGGCCAGGGCGGCGTTGATCGCGTTGTAGGAGGCGTTGGACTTCGGAGCGGTGGCCAGATGCACTGTCGCCTGGCCAAGCATGATCCGCGCTTCGGGCATGCCGGTGAGCTGAACCGACTGGGCGGCGGCGACCGCGAGCGGGAGCGCGGTGGGATCGGCCATGCCGATGTCTTCCGAGGCCGAGATCATCAGCCGGCGGGCGATGAAGCGGGGGTCCTCCCCTGCGGAGAGCATGCGGGCCAGATAGTGCAGGGCAGCGTCCACATCCGAGCCGCGGATGGACTTGATGAACGCGGAGATGATGTCGTAATGCTGGTCGCCATCCTTGTCGTAGCGCTGTACTGCCTGGTCCATGGCCAGCTGCACATGGCCTGCGGTGATGTGCACCGGCGGTGCGACATCCTTCCCGGCGGCGTTCCAGGCGACCGCGCCGGCGGCCTCCAGCACGGTGAGCGAGCGGCGCGCATCGCCCTGGGCCAGGCGGACAATCGCCTCGCGCTGCTCGTCGTCCAGGATCACTTGTCCATCGAAGCCGCGCTCGTCGGCTACAGCGCGCTCGAGCAAGGTGGACAGGTCGCCGTCGGTCAGCGGGCGCAAGGTCAGCAGCAAGGAGCGCGAGAGCAACGGAGAAATCACCGAGAAGGAAGGGTTTTCGGTCGTCGCGGCTACTAGGACGACAACACGGTTCTCCACGCCGGGCAGCAGGGCATCCTGCTGGGCCTTGTTGAAGCGGTGGATCTCATCGAGGAACAAGACGGTGGTGATCCCGCGCAGATCTCGGTCGTCCTTCGCCTGTTCGATGACCCGGCGCACGTCCTTGACGCCTGCGGTGATCGCGGAGAGCTCGACGAACTTGCGGTCGGTGGCGCGGGCGATCACGTGGGCGATGGTGGTTTTGCCGATCCCCGGAGGGCCGTAGAGGATCACGCTGGCCGGGCCTGCCAGGCCGGTTTCCGGATGCTCGGCGAGCTGGCGCAGCGGAGAGCCGGGACCCAAGAGGTGCTGCTGGCCAACCAGCTCGTCCAGGGATCGAGGGCGCATGCGAACCGCCAGCGGCGGACGCGGCCGGTTGACTTGGGAGGTGCTCCCATCGTGCTGATCATCGGACAAGGAATCGAACAAATCGCTCACCCCCTAAGCCTACCGATACTCTGGTAGTCGCGCGGCGCAAGCCAACACGTCGTCGCACTCACACACCGCCTCTTGAAAGGACTTGCTCCATGCGCGCCGTCGTCCAGGTCGCCAGCACCGCCCACGTCGAAATCGAAGGGGAGATCGTAGGCCGTCTCGCTTCCCCCGGGCTGGTGATCCTGCTGGGGGTCACCCATGACGATGATGAAGCAACGGCGCGCAAGGTTGCGGAGAAGATCTGGCGGCTGCGGATCTTGAAGGACGAATCCAGTGCAGAGTCCACTGCCGCTCCACTGCTGGTGATCAGCCAGTTCACGCTCTACGGCTCGGTGCGTAAGGGCCGGCGCCCGTCCTGGTCCAATGCCGCGCCGGGCCCGGTGAGCGAACCGCTCTACGAGTACTTCGTGTCCTACCTGCAGGAGCTGGGGGCCCACGTGGAGACCGGGAAGTTCGGGGCGATGATGAATGTGTCGCTGGTGAATTCCGGGCCTTTCACGGTGATCGTGGATTCGGCCGATCTGGCCTAGGTTCCGGTGGATTGAACCAGTGCTGCCAGCTTATCGAAACTGTCGCGCTGGCGGTCCAGCTCGGCGCGACCGGCGGCAGATAGCCCGTAGACCTTCCGTCCAGGACCACCTTGGCCTTCTTCCCACCGCGTGTCCACGAAGCCCGCGGCCTCAAGCTTGGACAATGCGGGATAGAGCGTGGCACCCTTGATCGGACCGAAACCCCGTTCCTGCAGGGATTTGGACAGCGCATAACCATGAGCCGGGCTGCTGGAGAGCTCTGCAAGAAGCAACATAGGCAGTATCGCGCGTTGCCAGCTACCGGGAAATGGCGCATCTTTACCCATCTTTTCCTTCTTCTAGCCCGCGGGACTGGGCACGCCTTTCGGCCAGCCTGTCCTCGACATAGCTTGCCCGGTTCGCAGGACGCAGCTCATAGAGTGTCCCTGCAGCAAAAATCAGCATGCAGACCGCGAAGAAGATATCCCAACCGCTGCGTTCTGGAGCGATCACTGCCGGAACAAGGCTGATGCTGTACAGACCCACGACGGCTAGCGGAAACAGGCGACGAAGCAACCAGCGCCGCTTTAACGCTTTGCCGGTGTTGACCGACAGCCCGATGGCGAATTCGATCGGCGTGCCGAACTCTTCGGAAATTCTGGCATTGCCGTCCTCACTGTGCAGGGCTGACCAGTGTTCGCGGGCAGATTCAAGGGCGAAGTCCGCCTCTTTGCTCCGCATTCCATAGCGCCCGCGTAGTAAACGCGAAACCTCGGCAAACCAGGACTCAGGATCCACATCCACGCAAACCGCTTCTCGTTTCGCGCCAGATTCCTCTGTGAACGGCAACCA
Organism: Glutamicibacter sp. ZJUTW; assembly: GCF_008370855.1. Lineage (NCBI taxonomy): Bacteria > Bacillati > Actinomycetota > Actinomycetes > Micrococcales > Micrococcaceae > Glutamicibacter > Glutamicibacter sp. ZJUTW. Next base: position 1,854,947 of record NZ_CP043624.1, read on the forward strand.
AAAAACGCTGACAACCAGTGCAACGCCGATGATCGGCACCAGCCAGTTGGGCAGCGGCATCGCTTCCTCCGCGCCGAGTACTGCGATCAGCACGGCTACAGCGGTGGCAGCAGTGGCTGCGGCAAGGCCGAGTATCCAGGATAGGGCGAATTTGCCCCTGACCCGATGCAACCACCACAGGTGTCCAGATACTGCCAAGCCGGCCCCGGCGGACAAAGCCGCCAGCTGCCAATAATGCCACGATGTCGCGGCCCATCCATCTCTGAATCCGATCCAAATACCGAACCCTGCGCATAGCAACCCGACGACCAACCCGGAACCAGCAATCAGCCCCCAGCTATTACTGACCGGCAGCTCCGAATCAGCCAGTTGCTGAGGGGTCAAGCGCGCATAAGCGCGGACTTCGCCGAATTCGGCGGGATCACCGAAGAGTTCTTCCGCGCTCTGCCCGCTGTCGCGGATGGCATCCAGGACCTTCCCCAGTTCCGCTGCGCACTGTGAATCATCCAGGTCCTTCCACCACAGAGCAATGTTGAAGTCCCGCGCCCATTCACGGTCGCTTTCTGGGTAGAGCTCAATAACGTCGTCGGGAAGCACTAACGACACGGGTACTCCTGGGATCGAGAACTAGGTTGAAAACCAACCTAGTATTAAAATCGCCATTAATCCATTGCTCGGCCAACAAATACGCAAAAGAAGCCGGGTGGAACACATGAAATGCGTTCCACCCGGCTTCCTTGAACAGCGAATGCCTACTTGGCTTCTGCTTCAGCCTTGTCGCCTTCTTCGGCCTTCTTCTTTTCCGGCTTGAAATCGATGCCGGCTTCCTTGCGCTGCTGCGGGGTAATTGGCGCAGGAGCCTGGGTCAGCGGATCGAAGCCGCCACCGGTCTTCGGGAACGCGATGACGTCGCGGATGGACTCGGAGTTGGTCAGCAGCTGCAGCACGCGGTCCCAGCCCAGGGCGATGCCGCCATGCGGTGGGGCACCGTACTTGAAGCCCTCGAGCAGGAAGCCGAACTGGGTGTCGGCCTGCTCCTGGGTCACGCCCATGACCTTGAAGACACGCTCCTGCACGTCGCGCTGGTGGATACGTATCGAGCCGCCGCCGATTTCATTGCCGTTGCAGACAATGTCGTAGGCATAGGACAGGGCCGAGCCAGGATCGGTGTCAAAGGTATCCATGAACTCAGGCTTCGGGCTGGTGAACGCGTGGTGCACAGCGGTCCAGGCACCGGTACCCACTGCCACGTCGCCGGAAGCGACAGCGTCGGAAGCGGCTTCGAACATCGGCGCATCAACGATCCAGACGAAGGCCCAGTCGCCATCCTTGATCAGGCCGGTGCGGTGGCCGATCTCGACACGAACCGAGCCGAGCAGCGCGCGGGATTCGTTCTTCTTGCCGGCGGAGAAGAAGATGCAGTCGCCGGCAGAGGCGCCGGTGGCCGCGGCCAGGCCGGCCTTCTCCTCGTCGGACAGGTTCTTGGCCACTGGGCCTGCCAGCTCGCCATCTTCCTTGATCAGCACGTAGGCCAGGCCCTTGGCACCGCGCTGCTTGGCGAATTCCTGCCAGGCATCCAGGGTGCGGCGTGGCTGGGATGCGCCGCCAGGCATGACTACGGCACCGACGTACTCGGACTGGAACACCTTGAAGGAGGTGTTCGCGAAGTACTCGGTCATCTCCGTCAGTTCCAGGCCGAAGCGCAGGTCCGGCTTGTCCGAACCGTACTTGGCCATCGCCTCGGAGTAGGCCATGCGGCGGATCGGGGTCGGCACCTGGACGTCGATCAGGCTCCACAGCTCCTTGACCAGCTTCTCGCCGAGCGCGATGATGTCGTCTTCCTCGACGAACGATGCCTCGATGTCCAGCTGGGTGAACTCCGGCTGGCGGTCCGCGCGGAAGTCCTCGTCGCGGTAGCAGCGGGCGATCTGGTAGTACTTCTCGAAGCCGCCGACCTGCAGCAGCTGCTTGAACAGCTGCGGGGACTGAGGCAGCGCGTACCAGGAGCCGGGAGTCAGGCGTGCAGGCACGACGAAGTCGCGGGCGCCTTCCGGGGTGGAACGGGTCAGCGTCGGGGTTTCGATTTCGATGAAGCCCTCATCGTGCAGCAGGTTGCGTGCGACGCGGTTGGCCTCGGAGCGCAGGCGGATGTTGCGTGCCGGTGTCGGGCGGCGCAGATCCAGGTAGCGGTGGCGCAGGCGTGCCTCTTCGCCGACCTCGACGTGCTCATCAACCTGGAACGGCAGCGGAGCGGCGGTGTTCAGCACGGTCACGGTGTCCGCGATGACCTCGATCTCGCCGGTTGGCAGGTTCGGGTTCTCGTTGCCTTCCGGGCGGCGCTCGACGTTGCCGGTGATCTGCAGGACGAACTCATTGCGCAGCGGATGGAAGTCCTCTTCATCGCGCACGACGACCTGGGCCACGCCCGACGCGTCGCGCAAATCCAGGAAGGCGACTCCGCCGTGGTCACGGCGCCGTGCGACCCAGCCGGTGAGGGTGACTTGCTGTCCAATGTGCTCGGCGTTCAGGACGCCCAGCTGATGAGTGCGTAGCACTACGATCCTTTCGGTTTGTGTGGAAAGTTTCTTCCCATGAAGTTTAGTGCACCATTGCTGGTGCGCGGGCGGGCGGCAAAGCCCTGAAACTAGCTGATGGCGATCTTCAGATCTGCTTCGGCCGGCATCCAGGTGGCCGGATCGGCGGTCACCTGCTCGCCGGAGCGGATGTCCTTGGCCTCGTGGGTGCCGTCGGCGTGGGTGAACCACACGAACGGAATCCCGCGGCGATCAGCGTATTTGATCTGCTTGCCGAACTTCTCCGCGCTGGCCGCGACCTCGCAGGCAATGCCGCGCTCGCGCAACTGCGCAGCGACATCCTGAGCTTCGTGCCAGGAGTCCTCGTTGGCCAAGGTGACATATACCACCGACGGCACCGAACGGCTCGCGGTTACCACCTCTTCGGCCAGGATGCGCGAGACCAAGCGGGTGACGCCGATGGACAGGCCCACGCCCGGGTAGTTCTTCTTCCCCTTGGAAGCTAATGATTCGTAGCGGCCTCCCGAGCAGATCGAACCCAGCGACTCATGGCCCACCAGCACGGTCTCGTACACGGTGCCGGTGTAGTAGTCCAGGCCGCGGGCGATGGACAGGTCGGCCATGACCTTGCCCGGTGCGCGCTTGGACGCGGCGTCGATGACCTGCGAGAGCTCATCCAGGCCGGTGTCCAGCAGCTCGTGCGTCACACCCAGGGCGCGGACCTGCTCAATGAAGGAGGTGTCCAGGGTGCGGATCTTGGCCAAGGCCAGGGCGGCGGCGGCCTGCTCGGCGGTGGCGCCGACTTCTTCGATGAGGATCTTGGCAACTGCGTCATCGCCGATCTTCTCCAGCTTGTCAATGGCGCGCAACACGGCGTCCGGATCCTCCAGGCCCAGACCGCGGTAGAAGCCTTCGGCCAGCTTGCGGTTGTTCACGCGCAGGCGGAAATCTCCGATCGGCAGGGCGGAGAGCGCATCTGCGATGGTCAGCGCCAGTTCCACGTCGTAGCTGAAGGGCAGGGCGCCATCGCCCACGACGTCGATATCTGCCTGGGTGAATTCGCGGAAACGGCCATCCTGCGGGCGTTCGCCGCGCCACACCTTCTGCATCTGGTAGCGGCGGAACGGGAAGGCCAGGTGTCCGGCGTTCTCCACCACGTAGCGGGCGAAAGGCACGGTAAGGTCGAAGTGCAGGGCCAGGGCGTTCGGATCGTTCTTGTCATCCTCGGCGGCCAGGCGCGACAGTCCGTAGACTTCCTTGTCGATTTCGCCCTTGCGCAGCAGCTGCGCGCGGGTTTCCACGGCACGGGTCTCGATATTGGCGAATCCATGCAGTTCGAAGACATGGCGCAAGGTGTCCAGCACGTGCTGTTCGACAGCCCGTTCGGCTGGAAGCCATTCCGGGAAACCTGATAGTGAGGCCTTGCGTGCCATGAAACTCCTTAGTGCAAATTGGGCTACCTACCCATCTTATAGCCCGAAACCCGAGAAACCTGTGCACGTCGGCTTACTAAGAAGCGGAGGTCACAGGTAGAGTTGGGTAAAGCAAGTGCTCGTAAAGTGAAAGAGTTTCAGCGGTGACCACCAGTCAGCAATCCGACGACAGCCAGAAGACCCCCTTGCCTCAGGCGCAGAAGCCTGCCGCAAAGCCGGTTGTAGCGCCAAGCGTCGCACACACCACTCCCCTCGATGAAGCGGCCAAGTTCGCCCGCGTGACCGAGGACGGCCACGTCTTCGTGATCATCGACGGCGCCGAGTCCCCCGTGGGCCAGTACCCGGACGCAACGCAGGAAGAAGCCCTGGGCTACTTCGTGCGCAAATACGACGACGCGCTCTCGCAGCTGATGCTGCTCGAGCAGCGTGTTGTTGCCAAGGCCCCGGCCGGCGAGCTCAGCAAGGCTGTGCAGGCGCTGTCGGCCACCGTCGCAGAACGCCACATGGTCGGCGACATCCCGGCGCTGGAATCCCGCCTGGAAGATGTCCGCGTCGCCGTCGAGGCATTGGCCAGCGAACAGCGCAAGGCCAACGACGAGGCTCGTGCCGAGCAGCTCGCAGCCCGCGAAGCCATTGTCGATCAGGCCGAGGCCCTGGCCGCCAAGCGCCCGGAGCAGATCCAGTGGAAGACCGCTTCGGCCACGATGAACGAGCTGTTCGATGCCTGGAAGGGCGCGCAGCGTTCCTCGGTCCGCCTGCCGCGCGCCACTGAGGATGCGCTGTGGAAGCGGTTCCGTACGGCCCGCACCACCTTCGACCGCCACCGCCGCGCATACTTCTCGCAGCTGGATTCGACCAACGCGGCCGCCAAGGAAGTCAAGGAAGAACTGATCGCCCGCGCCGAGGCGCTGCAGGGTTCGACCGACTGGGCTGCCACGGCCGCCGAGTACCGCAAGCTCATGGATGAGTGGAAGAAGTCGCGCCGCGCCTCGCGCAAGGATGACGACCAGCTGTGGAGCCGCTTCCGCGCCGCCCAGGATGTCTTCTTCCAGGCCCGCGCCGCGGCCAACGCCAAGATCGATGAAGAGTACGCCCAGAACCTCGTGGTGAAGGAAGCGCTGCTGGAAGAAGCCCGCGCGCTGCTTCCGATCAAGGATCTGGCTACCGCCAAGAAGGAACTGGATTCGATCCGCATCCGCTGGGAGGAAGCCGGCAAGGTGCCGCGCAACGACCTGCAGCGCATCGAGTCGGCACTGCGCCAGGTCGAGGACGCGGTCAAGGGTGCCGAGGACGAGCAGTGGCGCCGTTCCAACCCGGAGACCAAGGCCCGTTCCAACTCCATGCTCTCGCAGCTGCAGGACACCATCGCCGCCCTGGAAGATGATCTGGCAGCAGCGCAGGCCAAGGGCAATGCCAAGCAGATCGCGGCAGCCCAGGAAGCCCTGGATGCACGCCGCATGTGGCTGAGCACCTTGGAGAAGTCGGCAGCCGACTTCCAGTAAGTAATCCACAGATCGCTTGCAACCCGCCAACGCGGCGGTGCGGACTGGTTCAGTAGCTCTATGGAAACGAGAAATTCCGCAGCTACCGGATCCCGCGCCGCCGCGTTGCGCATTCCCGGGGATCTCTGGATCGCCGGCGAGATGTTCACCCGCAACGAGTTGGACGCCATGGCTTCCAACGGCTTATTGCGCGAGGTGCTTGGTGACTACTTCCTGCCCAGCAGCATCCAGGTCAACGCCTCGGTGCGTGCCCGCATTGCGGGCTTCGCCTGCGGCCGGGAACTGGGCCGCGATGCAGTGCTGGCGCGGCAGACCGCGGCCTGGATCCACGGGCTCTTGCCCTCGGTCTTCACCTTGTGCATCTACACCAAGAACTACCATCGACCCTTTTATCCCGGGCACGGCCTGAAGGCCGAGTTCGCCCAGATGCAGGTGCCAGATACGCAGATGGTGTTCCGCAGCCGCTTCAAGGTCACCACGGCATTGCGCAGCGCCTGCGATTGCGCCAAATATGATCCATTGCCCATTGCCAGCCGGGTGCTGGGCACCGTCATATCCCTGGCAGACCCCTACCTGAACTTGGATCTGATCCGGCAGGCGCTGGATAGCGAGGATCCGTCACCTGAACGATCCAGGGCGCTGCGCCTGGTGCAGTCCTTCTCCGGCACGGCACAGGCAGCATAGGCCGCGCGGCCGGACTGGCCAGGCAAGTTACCGGCGGGATCCCGCAGTGGTGCGGTAGACATCGTAGACGCCATCAATCCGCCGCACCTGGTTCAGCACGTGGCTCAGGAACTTCGGGTCGCCCATTTCGAAGGCGAAGCGGGAAATGGCAACACGGTCCTTGCTGGTCTGCACACTGGCCGAGAGGATGTTCAGGTGGCTTTCGGAAAGGATCCGGGTCACGTCGGACAGCAGCGATTTGCGATCCAGCGCCTCGACCTGGATTTCGACCAGGAATACGCCGTGGTGCTTGGTGGCCCACGTGACGTTGACGAGCCGATCCGGCTGCTCAGCGAGCTGCGTCAGGTTCAGGCAATCCGTGCGGTGCACCGAGACGCCGGCGCCACGGGTGACGAAGCCCTGGATCTCGTCTGGCGGCACGGGGGTGCAGCAACGCGCCAGCTTGACCAGCACGTCACCCAGGCCTTCGACGATCACGCCGGCCTCATTGCCCGTAGACGGGCTAGGAGCGACCGGGTGGATAACCGCTTCCTCATCGACCTGTTCGGCTTCTGGCGGGCCGATCAGAGCCGTTAGATGCTCGATGACGTTTTGCGCACTGGTATGGCCGTCGCCCACCGACTGGTACAGGGCAGAAATGTCAGTGTGGTGCAACTCGTTGGCTACCGCGGTGAGCAAATCGTGCGTCATCAGCTTCTGCAACGGCAGCTGGTTGCGTCGCAGTTCCTTGGTCAGCAGCTCCTTGCCCTTTTCGATGGCCTCTTCGCGGCGCTCCTTGGAGAAGTAGCCGCGGATCTTCGCCTTGGCCCGCGGCGACTTGACGAAATTCTGCCAGTCCTGGGATGGGCCGGCACCCTCGGCCTTGGAGGTGAAGACCTCCACCACATCGCCCTGCTTGAGTTCGGTATGCAGAGGCACGAGCTTGCCGTTGACGCGCGAACCGATGGTTCGGTGCCCTACGTCGGTGTGGATCGAGTAGGCGAAGTCCACCGGTGTTGCCCCCACCGGCAGGGACATGATGTCGCCCTTCGGGGTGAACACGTAGACCTCGGCGGAGCTGATGGTGTAGCGCAGCCCGTCCAGGAATTCTTCGGAGTCGGCGGTGTCGGCTTGCCATTCCATCAGGGAGCGCAGCCAATCCATGTTCTGCTCCGGAGAGAGCATGGAGTTGTCGGTCTGGCCATGCTTGTACTGGAAATGCGCGGCGACGCCGTATTCAGCGCGCACATGCATGTCATGGGTGCGGATCTGGATTTCCACGGGCTTGCCCTCGGGACCCATCACCGTGGTGTGCAGCGACTGGTAGAGATTCAGCTTCGGGATGGCGATGTAGTCCTTGAAGCGGTTGGGCAGCGGATTCCACTCCGCGTGCACGACGCCCAGCGCGCCGTAGCAGTCCTTGACGGTGTCGACCAGGATCCGCACGCCCATCAGGTCGTGGATGTCGTCGAAGTCCTTGCCGCGCACGATCATCTTCTGGTAGATCGAATAGTAGTGCTTGGGCCGGCCGGATACCGAGGCGTGGATGGCCACATCTCCCAGATCGTGCGAAAGGGTCTGGCGGATTGATGAAAGGTACTTTTCGCGCTCAGGGGTGCGGTCGCCGACCATGCGGACGATCTCCTGGTAGACCTTGGGATGCAAAGCGGCGAAGGACAGGTCCTCCAGCTCCCATTTGACCGTGTTCATGCCCAAGCGGTGTGCCAGCGGAGCGAAGATTTCCAGGGTTTCCTTCGCCTTGCGGGAGGAGGATTCCGGCGAGACGTAGCGCCAGGTGCGTGCATTGTGCAGGCGGTCCGCCAGCTTGATCAGCAGCACGCGGATGTCGCGGGACATTGCGACGACCATTTTGCGCACGGTTTCGGCGGGGGCCGCATCGCCGTAGGTGACCTTGTCCAGCTTGGTCACGCCGTCCACCAGCATGGCGATTTCTTCGGAGAATTCCTTCTTCACCGACTCGAGGGAGTACTCGGTGTCTTCGACCGTGTCGTGCAGCAAGGCAGCGGCGAGAATCGAACCGGTCATGCCCATTTCTGCCAAGATCGTGGCGACCGCGACAGGGTGCGTGATGTAGGGGTCGCCGCTCTTGCGCTTTTGGCCCTCATGATATTTTTCTGCGACCTCGTAGGCACGGACCAGCAAATCCAGATCCGCCTTCGGATGCTTGGACTTGACCGTGCGCAGCAGCGGTTCGAGAGTCGGCGATGTGCTCGGAGTGCTCCCCCGGCCTGCAAAGCGCACCAAACGAGAGATAGAGCGTCGTTTCGAATTGTTCAGGTTAGGCGTATTCGCCATGCCCCGCTCCTTCCCGTTGCCGTTGGAATTGTCCCGAAGCCTGAATGGAGCCAGGTCAAATCCATCGGTAGTTTCGGGCCGCCAGATCACCGGTGGCCGTGCACTTGAAAAACACCTTCTTTAGTTCAAACGTTATAGCACGTTCGCGCGGTGACAACTAATTACGCATCTTCCAGCTTAAGCGAAATGGTGCCCCAGGCCATCTGCCGGGGGCACCATATCCTAGACTTCAGATCGCGTTAGAGCGCTGCCATCTTCTTGTCGTGCGCAACCACGTCCTCGTCCTTGTGGCGCAGCCAGTGAAACATCGGTGCCTGGACGAACAGGGTCGACAGGGCCGAGACGATGATGCCGACGAACAGCGCCAAGGAAAGGTCCTTGAGCGTACCGGCTCCCAGCAGGTAGGAGCCGATGAACAGGATCGCGGCCACAGGCAGCACGGCCACAACCGAGGTGTTGATCGAGCGGACCAAGGTCTGGTTCACAGCGAGGTTGACCAGCTGCTCGAAGGTGCGCTTGGTCTGCTGGGTGTAGTCCTTGGTGTTTTCGCGGACCTTGTCGAAAACCACCACGGTGTCATACAGCGAGTAGCTCAGGATGGTCAGGAAGCCGATGATCGCGCTCGGCGTGATTTCGAAACCGGTCAGCGAGTAGATGCCCGCAGTCACGATCACCACTGCCATCAGGCCGACGATCGCTGCCAGCGACATCTTCCAGGTGCGGAAGTATGCTGCCATCAGCAAGCCCACCAGGACCACGAAGACGACCAGGCCAAACAGTGCCTGGCGTGAAACGTCTTCGCCCCAGGTCGGGCCGATGAAGTTGCTGGTCACTTCGTCGCTGCTGACGCCGTAGTTCTTCGCGAGCTGATCGGCAATGGCCAGGGTCTGGTCATCGCTCAAACGCTCGGTCTGCACGCGCATGGTGCCCGGAGCAATATTGGTCACCGTTGCCTCAGATCCCGAAGCCACTGAGCTGACCGTCTCTTCGCCAATCGAGATATCCGTGTTCTGCACATCCGAAACGGTGAATTCGGAACCGCCGCGGAAGTCGATACCCAGATTGAAGCCGCCCTTGACCACCGGGATCAGGATGGACAGGATCACCAGGATGCCGGCGATCAGGAACCATAAGCGGTGCTTGGAGGTGAACGGGTAGGAACGCTTGCCGGTGTAGAGCTCGTTGCCCCAAGTGACTAGCTTATTCATTGTTCTCCTCCTGGGCCTTGGCCTGCGTGCTGCCAGACGCGTTCGAGCCAGCGGACTGCTCGGCCTGAGCGCGGCGGCGTTCGGCAATGGTCATGCGCTTCGCTGCCTCAGCCGATGCCTTCGCATTCTTCTTGCCGCGATTTGCCGCAACATTCTCATCGAAGCGGCGAACCTTGCCCGCGCCCTGGTACAGCGGCTTGACGCCAAGCAACGATGGATCCATGCCCGACATCGGGTGGCCGTTGGCGAAGAACTTGGTGCGTGCCAGCAGCACCAAGGTCGGGTGGGTCAGGCCGTACACGACGATGAGGTCGATGATGGCGGTCAGGCCCAGGGTGAAGGCGAAGCCTCGCACGTTGCCCACGGCAACGATGTAGAGCACGATGGCGGCCAGCACGTTGACTGCCTTGGATGCCAGAATGGTGCGCTTGGCGCGCTTCCAGCCGATATCCACGGCGCTTGCCAGCGGCCTGCCTTCGCGCAGCTCATCGCGCACACGCTCGAAGTACACGATGAACGAGTCGGCGATGAGGCCGATGGCGACGATCAGGCCGGCGACGCCTGCCAGCGACAGGCGGTAGTTCATGCCCCAGCCCAGCAGCACCAGCGCCAGGTAGGTGAGCACGCCGGAAACCAGCAGCGACGCGATGGTCACCAGGCCCAGGGCCCGGTACTGGAACAGCGAGTAGATGAAGACCAGAAGCAGGCCGATGATGCCGGCGATGAGGCCAGCGGTGAGCTGGTCAGCGCCCAGGGTTGCGGAAACCTGGCGCTCGGACTGGATGTCGAAGCTGATTGGCAGCGCGCCGTACTTCAGCTGCTCGGCCAACGCCTGCGAGCTTTCCTGGGTGAAACCGCCGGAAATCTGCGGACGGCCATCGGAAATCACTGCATTGGTGGTTGGCGCCGAAATGGTTTCGCCATCAAGCACGATCGCGAACTGGTTCTGCGACCCCTGCAGGGCAATCAGACGCTGGGTGGTATCCGCGAAGAGCTTGGTGCCTTCGGCGTTGAACTCGATAACGACGACCCATTCGCCGGTCACCGATCCATTGACGCCGCGGGCCAACTGGGCGTAGGCGTCCTTGATCATGTCACCGGAGATTTCCTGCGGGCCGAGGATGTACTTCACGCCCATCTCGCGGTCGCAGGAGATCATTGGCTTGTCTGGGTCGGCGGCTTCGCCACCGCGATCCTTGAGCTCGACCTCGCAGTCGTAGCCTTCGAACTCCTGGAACAGCTCTGGGGTGATCCAGTTGGTATCCGATGGATTCTCCGGCTTGCCGCTAGGCTTTGGCAGGTCTTCCTTGGGGGTGCGGTCTTCCTTCGGAGTGGCCGCGAAGCCACCGGTGATCAGCACCGGGCGGAATTCCATGTTGGCCGAGGCCTGGATCAAATCGCGGGTGGTCTGGTCCGGGGTACCGGGCATCGAGACCACGACGTTGCGTCCGGACTGGGTGGTGATTTCCGATTCGGTGACACCGGAACCGTCCACGCGCTGGCGGATGATCTCCACCGCTTGGTCCAGCTGCTCTTGGTTGATCGCCTCGTCGCCCTGGACCCGAGGGGCCAGGATCATCTCGGTGCCGCCTTCGAGGTCGAGGGCCAGCTTCGGCCCCCATCCGGTTTTGCCGTTCACCGCACCACCCACCAACACGCCGGTTGCGATGATGAAGACGACCAGCAACCACAGCAACGCTTTGCGCGCCTGCTTAACAGGTCTGATTGATGACATCTAATGTGCTTTCTGGTTCGGGTGGCTTAGCCTTCAGGCCACCGCTATGCTGCCCGGGACTTAGGCGTTGCGCTCGTCCTTGCCCTCGTCGTTCAAGCGACGCAGGGACTCTTCCGGGGTTTCGGTTGCGTTGGAGGGTGCTGCTGGTTCGTCGGCAGCGGCCGGGGCTGCCGCATCCTTGTCCAGGAAGGTGGCGATGGCCTGGCGGTGCAGGGTGAGCACCACGCCTGGCGAAACCTCAACCTGTACGCGATCCTCTGCGTCTACACCGACGACGGTGCCGAAGATTCCCGAGTTGGTCATCACCTTGGCGCCTGGCACGGTGTTGGTCTTCAGCTTCTCCTGCTGGGCGGCCTGCTTCTTGCGGCCACGGAACATCATGAAGATCAGCACTGCAAACAGGGCGACCATCAGGATCAGCGAAGGGTTGAAGCCGCCACCAGCGGCCTGTGCGATTACGAGAGGATTCACGTATTTACCTGCTAACGATTAGTTGCGATTTGATCTGGAATTCTGGGATGCCGTTGCGCCATTTTCTGGCGCGAAACAGCAAAGACGCCCCACCTTACCCTGAAGTGGGCACAGGTCGGGCGTCTTTAGTCTAATGGGTCACGGTGAACCGGCAGGCCATTTACGCGGGCAGTGAAGTAATGCTTGCCTAATCCTCATCGTTTTCATAGCTTTGCGCACTGGCGAAGATGGCATCCTTGGGCATGGCTAATCCCAGATGCTCCCAGGCTCCGGGCATGGCGATACGCCCTCGCGGAGTCCGGCCCATCAATCCTTCGCGCACCAGGTATGGCTCGGCGACGGTTTCGACGGTTTCGGTTTCTTCGCCCACGGCAATGGCCAGGGTTGAAAGCCCCACCGGTCCCCCGCCGAATTTCGTGCACAGTGCTTCCAGCACTCCGCGGTCCAGGCGGTCCAGTCCGCGCGCATCGACCTCGTACATGTCCAGAGCGGCAGCCGCTGCCTTGGCATCGATCTCTTCGAGCTTGTGCACCAGGGCCCAGTCGCGCACGCGGCGCAGCAGGCGGTTGGCGATACGCGGGGTTCCGCGGGATCGACCGGCGATCTCGGTGAATGCAGCTGAGGTCACGCTCAGATCCAGCATCATTGCCGAACGGCGCAGTACCAGCTCGAGTTCCTTGACCGCGTAGAACTCCAGGTGCCCGGTGAAGCCGAAGCGGTCGCGCAGCGGCCCAGGCAGCAAGCCCGCACGCGTGGTGGCCCCAACGAGCGTGAACGGTGGAAGTTCCAGTGGAATGGCTGTCGCGCCAGCCCCCTTGCCGACGACGATGTCGACCCGGAAGTCTTCCATCGCCATGTAGAGCATTTCTTCGGCAGGCCGCGACATGCGGTGGATTTCATCCAAGAACAGCACCTCGCCCTCGGTCAGCGAAGAGAGAATCGCGGCCAGGTCGCCCGCGTGCTGGATTGCCGGGCCGGATGAGATGCGCAATGGCGCGTTCATCTCGGCGGCGATAATCATCGACAAAGTGGTCTTGCCCAGCCCGGGCGGACCCGAGAGCAGTACGTGGTCCGCGGTGCGTTCGCGGATCTTGGCTGCTTCGAGTACCAGCGAAAGCTGCTGGCGCACCCGGGATTGGCCGACGAAGTCGTCGAGGTTCCGCGGGCGCAGGGCAGCTTCGATAACCCGTTCTTCGGGTTCGCTGCCGGCGTTCGTGAGCCCGGTGGAGTCATTCATGAAAAGTCGATCCTCTCGCAGACCGCTTAGACGCGGGTTCCGCTGGACATGCTGCGCAGCGCGGCACGCAGGATTTCTGCGACGTTACCGGTGGCAACGACATCCGGATCGGCCTTGGACAGCGACTTCAGGGTACTGGTTGCATCCTTTTCGCTCCAGCCCAGTCCGGTCAGCGCTTCGATCACCTGCGGTTCCCAGACGCTGGCGGTACCGCCGCCGGACACCGGAGCCACCGGCGCGCCGGTCGGGACCAGCTTGCCGTTCAGTTCCAGCACGATCCGGCTGGCGCCCTTGGGGCCGATGCCGGACACCTTGGTGAAGGCGGCGGTGTCCTTCGTATTCGCCGCGATGCGCACTTCTTCAGGAGAATGCACGGCAAGGATGGCCAAGCCGGTGCGCGGCCCGATTCCCGATACGGAGATCAGGACCTCGAAGACATCGCGCTCCTCAGCGGTGGCGAAGCCGAAGAGGGTCATGGAGTCCTCGCGCACCACCATGGAGGTGAAGACCGTCGCCTCGCGCCCTTGATGCAGGCCGGACAGCGTTCCGGGGGTGGCGTTGACCAGCATTCCGAAGCCGTTAACGTCGATTACCGCGGTGTTCAGTGCAACCGCCTGCACGGTGCCGGTCAATGAGCTGATCATGCCACTCCTTGGATGTATGTTCGATCGAACCCAGTTTATCGAAGATACCTACGAATATCGATCCGCCGTGTTTCCCGGTGGGTCGAGGTCATTTCCCGGCCGCCGGCTAGCGGCGCACCGCTCGGCGCTTGGCTGACGCTTCGGCGGCGATCCATGCCTGCTGCGCACCTGTCAGCTGCGAGGACCCGCCGGCGTGCACCGCAGAGGCCGAGGCGTTCGAGCCGGTGGCCGCTCCGCGCCAGCCATGGGTAATTGCCAGGGCCACCGCGTCAGCGGCGTCGGCAGGTTTCGGCGGTTCATCAAGCCGGCAGATCTTGGCAATCATCTTGCCGATCGCCGCCTTGGTCGCCTGGCCGGAACCGGTCACCGCCGCCTTCACCTCGGTCGGCGTATGCAGCGCGACGGGGATGCCGCGTCGTGCCGCGGCGGTGATCACCACGCCGGTGACCTGGGCGGTGCCGATCACCGTGGAGACGTTCGCCGAAGCGAACACGCGTTCCAGGGCGAGCACGTCGGGCTGGTGCTGGTCCAGCCACGCCTCGATCGCGTTGGCGATCGTCAAGAGCCGGGCGTCGAGCGGGGTGCCCGGCGGGGTGCCGGCGACGGTGACGTCCACCAGCGAAACCTGCCTGTTAGCAGCGACGTCGACCACGGCAAGACCGCAACGGGTCAGGCCGGGGTCGACGCCGACAACACGTAAGGCCAAGCCCTACTGCTCTTCGTCCAATGCGGCGCGAACCTCATCGGACAGGTCGGCGTTGGTGTAGATGCCCTGGACATCGTCCAGTTCTTCCAGCGCGTCGTAGAGCTTCAGGAACTTGCGGGCTCCGTCAACATCCAGGTCCACCTTCATCGACGGCAGGAATTCCATTTCGTCGGATTCGTAGGCGATCTCGTTCTCGTCCAGCGCCGCTGCGACCGCGCGCAGGTCCGAAGGATCGCACACGATGGCGAAGTTCTCGTCCTCGTCCAGGATCTCGTCGGCACCGGCATCCAGCACGATCATCAGCAGGTCATCTTCGGTCAGCTCGCCCTTGGGCAGGCGGACTACGCCCTGGCGGTTGAACAGGTAGGCCACCGATCCCGGGTCGGCGACGGTGCCGCCATTGCGGGTGATGCCCACGCGAACCTCGGAGGCTGCGCGGTTCTTGTTGTCGGTCAGGCACTCGATCAGCAGCGCCGAGCCCTGCGGGCCGCGTGCTTCGTAGATGATCTCGGTGTAGTCGACGACCTCACCGGTCAGGCCGGCGCCACGCTTGATTGCGCGGTCGATGTTGTTGATCGGCACGGAGTTCTTCTTGGCCTTGCTGACGGCAAGTTCCAATGCAGGGTTGCCGGCCATGTCGGCTCCGCCGGCGCGGGCGGCAACTTCAATGCCCTTGATGAATTTCGCGAAGGCCTTGGCGCGCTTGGCGTCGATCGCAGCCTTCTTGTGCTTGGTAGTTGCCCATTTGGAGTGGCCTGACATGCTTTAAGCGTCTCCTCGCGTGAGATTGATGAAAAATTGATGGATAGCTGTGCTGCCGGTGACTTCCGGGTGAAAGCTGGTTGCCAACAATTTTCCCTGGCGTACTGCAACAATTCTACCCTGTCCGTCATTCGGCCCGGCTTGAACGGTGCTGATCACCTCGACGTCCGGGCCGATTTGCACGGCTTCCGGGGCGCGGATGAACACCGCTTCGAGAGTGTGCCCGTTGAAGTCCAGCTGGTGCTCGAACGAGTCGACCTGGCGCCCGAAGGCATTGCGCTTCACCGTCATGTCGATGCCGCCGAAGCTTTGCTGGACCGCGCCATCCCGCGCGATTGCAGGATTCTCAATGCGATCGGCCAGCATGATCATTCCAGCGCAGGAGCCGTAGACCGGCATCCCTTCGGCGATGCGATCCTTGATGGGATCGGCCAACCCGTAGTTGCGGGAGAGCCGGTCAATTACGGAAGACTCGCCGCCGGGTAGCACCAGCGCGTCGACCTGCGCCAAATCCTCGACTGTACGCACCATTTGCGCACGTTGCCCAAGCCGTTCAAAAGAGGCCAGATGTTCGCGGAAATCCCCTTGCAGCGCGAGGACGCCTATTTTCGGCATGGTTGTAACCTTCATGGTGTTCGGTGGATGGCAGCACGGAAATGCGCCGAAACAACGTTAAACCCATGGATGCCGTGCGCCGGTTTTGTTTCCCGGTGTGTCGTGGATTCTTCGATGCAACCACCCGGCAGCCCGTGAAGCTTGGTAGGTTCGGGAACATGATTGCTGATATTTCTTCCTTCGAACTTGCCGGTGGCGTGAGCATGCCTTCCGTTGGCTTGGGCACGTGGCCCCTGCGCGGCCAGGAGGCGGTTGCCGCAGTCCGCTCGGCCCTTGACGTCGGCTATCGCCGCGTGGACACGGCGGAGAACTATGAGAACGAGGACGCCGTCGGCCAGGCCTTGGCGCAGAGCAGGCTTGACCGCGATGAATTCTTCGTGACGACGAAGTTCAACAAGAAGTGGCATTCGGCCCTAGGCGTGCGCCAGGCCTTGGAGAACTCCCTGTCCCGCCTTGGACTCGACTATGTGGACCTGTTCTTGATCCACTGGCCAAACCCGCGGCAGAACACCTACGTCGAGGCGTTCACAGAGCTGGCAAAGCTCGTAGACGAAGGGAAGATCCGAGCTGCCGGCGTCTCCAATTTCAAGCCCTACCAGTTGCAGAAGATCCTGGAAGCAGGCCACGTGCCGGCGCTGAACCAGATCCAGGTGGACCCGGAGCGTCAAAGCGCCGAATGGCAAACTTTCAATACGGAGCATGGCGTGCGGACCGAAGCCTATTCCCCATTGGGACGGCAGAAGTCCGACTTCCTTTCACATCCAACTCTGGCACAAATTTCCGAGGCGCATGGGAAGAGCAGCGCGCAGGTGACGCTCCGCTGGCATGTCCAGTCCGGGCGTGCGGCCGCACCGAAATCGGCCGATCCCCAGCGGCAGCGCGAGAACTTGGATATTTTCGATTTCCACCTCACACAGGCAGAAATAGCCGCCATCGATGCCATGGATACCGGAGCCGGCCCCTTCACCGATTCGGATGAATTCGGGCATTAAGCCCTTACTTCCATGGTTTGACGCATCAGGAGGAACCCAGCATGCTCAGGGGCTATAAGCGGCCAGACATTAAATTCGCCGAGTACCTCGACGAGCTCGGTACCCCAATCCCCTATGGCGAGCGTTGGGATGGGGAGCCGGATCATGAAAGCTATTCGGTGACCGAACATCCGGAACGTTTTGCCCCCGTGCAGCATGTAGCCCGGGCGTTGCTGGGCTGGATGCAGGAGCAATTCCAGGTGCGCTGCTTCGAAGATCCCGGTCTGGCCACCGAACTGCGGATTCCACCGGACACAGTGATGTGCTCTATTCGGATCCTCCCGGTGGATTCGCGCTGCGCTCCATTGGGAATAGTTCTCACCAAATTTCCCGGGGTGCATCTGGAGCTCGGTGCGCTGTACCAAGCAGCGTTCCCGTACTGTGGCTGCGACGCCTGCGATGAGCACGTTCCCGACATGATTGAGGAACTGGAAGCCCAGGTGGGGGCAGCAGTGTCCGGAGCATTCGGCGAGTACCTGGATCTAGACGCTGGCCGCCTCGTTCATCGTTTCGAAGTTGATGAGATGGGGTTCAGTGAGCAATCCGGCAGTCTCGATGACTTATCGCCGGCTCGGTTGGCCAGGGCGCGTGCCATTCTGCCCGAAAGCGGCTCCTGGGAGCCCTGGCCACTGCGATAGTTCAGTCCAACGCCCACTCGTGAAGCCCATCTTCGAATGCGCCATAGGCATTCACCGTGGCTTTGCTGCGCTTCAACGAGGCTTTAGCATCAGCGTCCGGAACGCATCCGTCGGCATCGAAGACTTGGCACCACGCCACCGGCGAGGTCGAAAGCTGGTGCGGGACCCAGCGCAGGTCGCTGACGTCCCATTCGCCCGGCTCGTCCTCGGTGAATGTTGCTTTCACGCTTATGCCTTCGCGGTTGAGAATAGTTGGCGTTGCATGTTTGGCCACGGAGTTGCCCAAGCCGTAGACGATCCAGGTTCCGTCGTGCTTTTCAATGGGCAATACCGAGTGGGTGTGGTGCATGTAGATGAAATCGAAGACACCGGACTCAGCTAGAGCTCGACCTAGCCTCCTCTGGGACACTGTCGGTTCGCTGGTGTATTCAGCTCCGTCGTGCACGGCAGCCACCACGATGTCAGCCCCCGCCTTGCGCGTTGCCTTGCCCCTTGCGATCAGTTGCTGGGCATCCACTCCGGTATCGACTTGCCAGTCAGCTTCTTCCGGCAGGCCGTTGAGCGAATAGGTGCTGGTAACCACGCCGAGCTTCACGCCATCGACATCCAGGATCGACGGTTTCCCGGATTCTTTTTCGCTGCGATAGGAACCGGTCGCGAAAAGACCGTTCGCTTCCAAGGCATCCAGTGTCCGCTCGACGCCGGCAGTTCCGGAATCCACCGTGTGATTGGTGGCGGTGGTGCATCCGTCGTAGCCGATAGCCTCGAGATCGCTCAGAATTTGATCCGGAACGGTGAACCGCGGATACCTCGAGTACGGAGGGGCGCCAATCGGAGTCTCCAGATTGCAAAGGGCCACATCCGCGTCCTGGACGAACGGTGCAAGACCCGCAAGCAGTGGGCTGAAATCGAAGTCCTCACCATTACCGGATTTAGCGCCAGCCGCTTGCTTCGCTTCGCCCAGCAGCTGAGGATGCAGCAATACGTCGCCGGTAACCATTAGTGATAGTTCTTGGGGCACCAAAGCCTCAGCAGGACTCTCATCAATGGGTGGACTCGACAACGGTTGCGCCGAGGCTGAAGTGGACGATTGAACCGAAGGCTGCGGGGTTGCTGATTCTCGAATGTCGTTCGGAGCAGCAGAGCAACCGCCAATCAGCAATGCGGCCATCAGCGTTGAACCAAGTGGAAGTAATGCAGGCAGAGCACGTTGGGGCATGCATCGAGCCTAGCTCAGCTGGGTATGCAGGGTGTAAATGCAAGCTGAATCACTTTTTCCATGAAAACCTAGGCCTATGCAAAACCCTCTTCTGACTCCCAGCACCAGGCCCTACCAATGGCCAGCATTCGACCAGCTCACTGCTGAGCACTACCTGGAGGCGACCCGGATCGGCGCAGCCGAGCAGCGCGAAGAGCTGCAGCGCATTATCGACGATACGCAGGAACCCACATTCGAGAACACATTCCTCGCTTTGGAAGCCAGCGGGCAGACCCTGCGCCGTGCGTTGATGACGTACTTCTCCGTGATTTCTGCCCATGGGACGGAAGATCTGCGGGCGATTCAATCAGAGATTTCATCGATCTGGTCCGAGCAGGAAGACGAGATCTACCTGAACCAAACCTTGTATTCGCGTTTACAAGCCTTGGATTGTGCAAGCCTCCAGGGTGAAGACGCCCGCTTAGCGGACCAAACTTTGAAGAATTTCCAATTGGCCGGGGCAGGCTTGGGCGATGCCGAAAAGGATCGCCTGAAGGCACTGAACGCGAAGCTGGCCGAACTTTCAACGCAGTTCGCTGACCTCGTGCTGAAGAATCAGAACGCCCATGCGGTGCACTTCGAGGATGCAGCGGAACTCGACGGCCTGTCCGGTCCAGCCATCGAGTCGGCAGCGGAGGCGGCGAAGCAAGCAGGCCACGCGTCGGGCTACCTGCTGGCGTTGGTTTCTCCGACCCAGCAGCCGGTTCTGGAGTCGCTGTCCTCAAGCGAGTCCCGCCGCAAGGTGTTCAACGCATCAATGAGCCGTGGCACCGAGGAAAACGCGACAATTCACATTGCCGCCGAAATGGCGCAGCTTCGTGCCGAACGCGCCGCGCTGCTCGGATTCGCCAATCATGCCGAAACCGTGCTCGCCCAAGCCACCGCCCCTTCCACCGCTGCGGTGGAAGAGCGCCTGGCCGAACTGACGAAAGCTGCCACCGCAAACGCCCGGAGGGAAGCTGAGGTGCTCGGTGAGATTTCCGGTGCTGAAATCAACGCGTGGGATTGGAAATACTTCTCCAATCAGGTCCTGCGTGATCAGTACTCGGTGGATTCCGAAGCGCTGCGCAACTACTTCGAGTTGGGCCGGGTGCTCATCGATGGGGTCTTCGCGACGGCTACCAAGCTGTTCGGCATCACCTTCCAAGAACGGTTCGACCTGCCTGCCTACCACCCGGACGTTCGGGTCTTCGAAGTCTTCGACGCCGATGGCAAGCCTTTGGCGCTCTACACCGGAGACTATCTGGCCCGTGACACGAAGAAGGGCGGCGCGTGGATGACCAGCCTGCGCGATGCCGCTTCATTCCTGGAAGAACGACCGATCGTCACCAACACCTTGAACATCACCCCGCCTGCGCCTGGTGATCCAATCCTGCTGTCCATGGATGAGGCGAATACGCTCTTCCATGAGTTCGGCCACGCGCTGCACGGCATGTTCTCCAGTGGAAAATACGCTTCTCTTGCCGGCACCTCGGTCCCGCGCGACTTCGTGGAGTTCCCTTCCCAGGTCAACGAGATGTGGATGCTCCACGAGGATGTCGTCACCGATTATGCAGTCCACCACCAGAGCGGCGAAGCGTTGAGCGAGGCGCTGATCGAGAAGATCCGCGCAGCTTCGCTATGGGGCCAGGGTTTTGCAACCACCGAGTACCTGGCTGCCAGCGTGCTCGACTGGGCCTGGCATACCATCAGCGCCGGGACCGTTATCGCCGATCCGCTGCAGTTCGAACAAGACGTGCTTCAGCAAGCCGGCTTCGATACCGAGCTGATTCCGCCTCGTTACCGCACCGGTTATTTCCAGCACATTTTCGCCAATGGATACTCCGCTGGCTACTACTCCTACATCTGGAGTGAGGTGCTCGATGCCGACACTGTGCAGTGGTTCGAGGAAAATGGCGGCTTGATGCGCGAAAATGGTAATCGGTTCCGCGAGGAACTGCTGTCGCGCGGCAATACGCGCGATCCCCTTGAGTCCTACGAGTTATTCCGCGGCCGCACCGCAGTGGTTGAACCGTTGCTGCGCCGTCGAGGATTGGTGAACGCAGAATAATGACCACTATTGCCTCCGCACAGGAAGCGCTAAGCCACTGGCATCAGGCACTGGCAGTAGCCACCGGCGGCAAGATCTTTACCACACACGGATGCTCATGGGCCTGGCAGCCGGTACGCAAGCGCCTGATCCTGTTGTTCCCCGAGCAGCCGGAGCAGGCGGGCCTGCGCCCGGCGCTGGCCGAAGGCCACCGGCTAGGCGCCCGGCGCGTGGAAGCATGGGTCAACTCAGGCGCCCACTCGGATGAGCTGAAGGCAGCAGGATTCTCCGATAATGCACAAGTCTCATGGCATGCTGGCCCGTTGGCCATTCCCATGGATCGCTGGAACGGAAAGATCCGTTTGGGCAATAATGTGCCTGAGGCCTCCGGCGCTGATGCGGCCGAGCTGAACGTGACGAATCTGTGGCGCGAGACCAGTACCCAGCTATCCAGCGGGCATCCGGCCTTGCGTCGTGTTGAGCATGCCTTGGCTCGCACCGACGAGGGAGAGATCGTCGGCCGGGGCTTTGCCCAGCAGGGCCTGAACGGACAGCTCATGGTGCATGCCCTGGCTGTAGGCAAGGAACATCGCCGCCATGGCATTGGCACCGCCTTGCTGCACGGCCTGTCGCGTTCCATGATCAATCCGCTGTCGCCTCCAGACGACGAGGTGCCGCAGGAGCTGCTCGCGGCGGCCACGCCGTCCAGCGCCGACTTCTTCAGCGCCAATGGGCTCAAGCTTCTTGGTCGCGGACGCCACATGGTGTTGCGCTCGTGGAACCAGTAGCGAACAGCTAAAACGGCGGGAACTTGACTGGCCACCGAATTTTCCGGTGGCCAGTCGAGTCTTTTAAAACTTGTTCACTTAGTTGGAAGGACCCGGTAGACGAGGCGGGCAAATGGCCCGGCTTTCCGTGCTTCATCCAGTTCCAACCGGTCACTGCCAATACTGCGTGGCAGCAATGCGGCTCCTGCAGACAATGCTGCTGGCGCAACAGTCAATGCCAGGGTATCGAGTGCGTCGATGTCCAGGAACTGTCCCAGCAGCTCTCCTCCGCCGAGCACCCAGATGTTCTTCTCCCCCGCGGCCTCGCGGATTTCAGGCAAGAATTCTCTGACCGCACCATTGACCAGGCGGACGTCAGCGCCCTCGGGAAGTGGCAGGTCCCGCGAGGTGAAAACATACGTGGTGATCCCCCGATAATATTCCTGCCACTTCTGCGGGTTCTCGATGAACTGCTCGTTCTTGATCAGCCATAGGTAGGTATTCGCGCCTTCCACATGCACGCCGACATTCTTGGGCAGCAGGTCCGGGTCGGGGTCTTGGGCCCCCGGAACATCGAAGAGCCATTGCAGGCTATGGTTTTCATCTGCCAGAATGCCGTTGAGGGTGACAGCTGCGTCGAAAATGATCTCGCCCATGCTCTCCAGTCTGCCATGTCTCAAGCACTATTAAGTACGACTCCACTGGGATCAATTCGCGCTTGCACCACGCAAGTTCCGTGACGGACGATAATGCTCGAACGCCAAGCCATCGTCAACGAAGGTGTAGCGTGCCTGCTCAGCGATGGCCCCACTCAAGACCCGCACATGGGCCTTGACGTACACAAAACGATCTGCGCCGCCGAGTGCCGCACTCCGGGTTGATATCTGCCGGCAGCGCCTGATCGGCATCTCCGAGCTTTAGCCCAATACACGTGGTTGGTAGACACCAGTGCGACCAGCAGCAAGGTCTGATCGAATTCTCAATCGGCATTTTCTGCTTGGCTCGACCCGAGAACTCGTCTCCGATCGCGGGAATTCGACCTACGGTCGCCAACCGCCCATCTTCTAGGCTTCCGAATACATTCCGAATAGCATTGAAATATATCCATCGCAGCTGAGCCTCCAACCCGGACTAGGCGCTCCTCGGATCTGAGCAAGCACTCGGCCGAGGTCTTCGCCGAGGCGGAAGAACATCCAGTCACGGTAACCCGTCATGACGGGGAGACACCGGTGCTGATGTCACAGCGGGAGGCCGATGGACGCGCCCGACTACTGCACTTTGCTGCGCAATTGATCATCGTGCCCCTCGACGACCGGGGTACACTGGCCGAGCGCATGAACCAGAACTTGCCATGGTGCTTGCCCTGTCGCCTGCTGATCGCGAGTCCTGTGCGCAGGAGCTTGTCGATGCTGCTCGGGCCTCATTCTCCACCAACCAGCTTCAATTGCCGATCTCGGAGCTGACCTCATGGAAAGAGACTGCTACGGCAGCCGCCGCGGGACTCGGCAGCGCCGATCTTGAGTGGCTCGATGACGTTGAGATCACCGTGGAGCGCCCCTGATCGTGGCTGCTGCCAAGAAGGGGAATCTGGTCCCCGGCCTCCGAAGAAGGTCGGATACGGGATCCGCTTCGCTACCACCGATGCCCAGAAAGGATGGCGGGACCTGGTTGAGGCGATCCGAAATCCAATGTCGGACGCCTGGGACTTCCTCACACGCAAACCCTAAGCCACCACTCCGACGAATTATCGGCTGAAAGGTGAACTCGGGACGGTCAAACGCGGTGGGTCGATCCATGAGAGGTGGCAGCATAAGGCTGGTGCGACGGGTACCGCTCGGATCTGGTTCTACGTGAGTGGCCATAGGGTGTACTTGGAACAGGTGCACACCATTCATCGAAACGATACGAACTAACTTCGAGCGCTGGCATACGCCGCGTCCGTTCCAGCAGTCAGCAATTGCCGGACTCGACTAGAACCTGGAAATAGTTCTATCCAGACGCCGCTCCTGCACGGGTAAATGGTTGGGCCTCTGACCAGCAACCGGTAGCAAAGGCCCACGCCACCGAGAAGTTCGGTAGCGTGGGCGTTTAGCACTTATGGAGTCAGGGCTTACCAGCCGCGCTCAGCCAAGCGGTGTGGCACCGGCACGTCGGCGACGTTGATGCCGACCATTGCCTCGCCCAGGCCGCGGGAGATCTTGGCCAGCTCGTCCGGGTTATCGAAGAAGGTGGTGGCCTTCACGATGGCCTCGGCACGCTGCACCGGATTGCCGGACTTGAAGATACCCGAGCCGACGAAGACGCCGTCGGCACCCAGCTGCATCATCATCGCGGCGTCGGCCGGGGTGGCGATGCCGCCAGCGGTGAACAGCACGACCGGAAGCTTGCCGTTGGCGGCAACTTCCTTGACCAGTTCGTATGGAGCCTGCAATTCCTTGGCTGCAACATACAGCTCGTCCTCTGGCAGGGCGGACAGCTTGGCGATCTCTGCACGGATCTTGCGCATGTGGCCGGTGGCGTTGGAGACGTCGCCGGTGCCGGCCTCGCCCTTGGAGCGGATCATTGCAGCGCCCTCGTTGATGCGGCGCAGGGCCTCACCGAGGTTGGTGGCACCGCAGACGAACGGCACCGTGAACGGCTGCTTGTCGATGTGGTTCTCGTAGTCAGCTGGCGAGAGGACCTCGGACTCGTCGATGTAGTCGACGCCCAGGGACTGCAGGATCTGCGCCTCGACGAAGTGGCCGATGCGGGCCTTGGCCATGACCGGGATGGAGACCTCGGCAATGATGCCGTCGATCATGTCCGGGTCGCTCATGCGCGAGACGCCACCCTGGGCACGGATGTCGGCGGGAACGCGCTCCAGCGCCATGACTGCCACGGCACCGGCGTCTTCTGCGATACGTGCCTGCTCCGGGGTGACTACGTCCATGATGACACCGCCCTTGAGCATTTCGGCCATGCCGCGCTTGACGCGGTCCGAACCGACGACGGAGTTCTGGTTGTTCGTAGACATGGAGGAATGGTTCCTTTCGACACTGCGGTGACTCGTTTTGCCCCAGAATTTCAGGGTTTTAAGCGAGGTGGTACGCCAGTAATCGTAGGATCGCTTTGCTTTATTACCTCACGTGTTGCGTCACAATCCAGCACCGGGAGACTTGTCTACCGATCAGAGGTTAGTGCGTAACATAGTCTTTCGGCACAAATGTACTAGTCAAACCTATCTTAGGCACGTAGTTGAGGGTTTGCTTCCAGTACCTCAGCCACAGCCCCTTTTGCCGCCCTCCACCCGCGTCATATTCCCCGGCATCCTATCGCACCGCTTCATCGGACATGCATTGCACTAGGCTCATGCCTCTTTGAATCGTTGCAGCCGCTTCCCGCAGTTATCAGGCATCGCCCAAGAGCCGCGTGGTCCAGGCGCGGGTATAAGACGGATCCGGGTCGTCGACACGTTGTTGGATGCCTGCGAGGCATTCCGCGAACTCATCAAACCCAGGGTTCCCCGCTTCCATGACCTGAAGCCGCGCGCGATCATCTGCCGGACAGCGCCCAAGAGCCCTAGATGGTATTGGGACTCGCTCGGCGCCTCGACCGCGAGGCGTTGCGCCAAGTTTCCGCAACTATCTATGAGACACTGCTTTGATTCAGGCCAGCATCGCGATTCTCGCGTTAAAATCGCGTTAAAAACCAGTGGCCCAGCAGGACATATTGATGTCCTGCCGGGCCCGTGAGCCGGCTAATGCCTAGTTCAGCGTTTCGCTGTCCCATGCCTCGGCAATGGCGCTGCGAACCTCGGAGAGGGTCTGCGGGATCGCCTTGGTCTGCGCGATGATCGGGAAGAAGTTCCCGTCGCCGTTCCACCGGGGCACGATGTGCTGGTGCAGGTGGGCGGCGATGCCGGCTCCCCCGGCTTCGCCCTGGTTCATGCCCAGGTTGAAGCCGGCAGGATTGGACACCTTGCGCAGCACGCGCATGGACTGCTGCGCCAGCGCCGCCATTTCCGCCGTCTCCTCAACCGTGATGTCGGTGTAGTTCGGCACGTGGCGGTACGGGCAGACCAGCAGGTGGCCGGGGTTGTACGGGAACAGGTTCAGGATCACGTAGCAGGTTTTGCCGCGGTGGACGATCAGCGCCTCCTCGTCGGTACGGCCGGGACCTGCGCAGAATGGGCAGCTGGCCTCATCCTTGACCTGTTCCTGCCCGCCCTTGATATAGGCCATCCGGTAGGGAGTCCACAGGCGCTGGAACGAATCCGGCACTCCGGCGAGTTCGAAGTCGTCGGTGACGGACTGGTCTGCGTGTTCCTGCATGCTCAATGGACTCCCTGGCCGAACTAGTTGTTGTTGTCGCGGTTCTTGATGGCTTCAACGATGCGGGCTACCGCGTCATCGACAGGCACCTGATTGTCCTGGCTGCCGTCGCGGAAGCGGAAGGACACGGCGTTCGCATCAGCATCTTCACCGCCGGCGATGAGCACGAATGGAATCTTGTCCTTGGACGCGTTGCGGATCTTCTTCGGGAAGCGGTCCGACGAGTCATCCAGTTCCACGCGGACGCCCTGGGCCTTGAGCTTGGCGACAACCTCTTCGAGGTAGCCGTTGAAGGCCTCGGCCACGGGGATCGCGCGCACCTGCACCGGCGAGAGCCATGCCGGGAAGGCGCCGGCGTAGTGCTCGGTGAGCACGCCAAGGAAACGCTCGATGGAGCCGAACTTCGCGGCGTGGATCATCACCGGTTCCTGGCGGGTTCCGTCGGCAGCCTGGTACTCCAGGCCGAAGCGTGCCGGCTGGTTGAAGTCGTACTGCACGGTGCCCATCTGCCAGGTGCGGCCGATGGCGTCCTTGGCCTGGACCGAGATCTTCGGCCCGTAGAACGCTGCGCCACCCGGGTCGGCAACCAGTTCCACGCCGGATTCGGTGGCCACACGCTCAAGCACCGCGGTGGCTTCCGCCCACTGCTCGTCGGTGCCGATGAACTTGTCCGACTCCGGATCGCGGGTGGACAGCTCCAGGTAGAAGTCGTCCATGCCGAAGTCCTTGAGCAGCGAGAGCATGAAGTTCAGCAGGTGCTCGACCTCGGCTGGGGCCTGCTCCTTGGTGACGTAGGAGTGCGAGTCATCTTGTGCGAAACCGCGCACACGGGTCAGGCCGTGAACCACGCCGGACTTCTCGTAGCGGTAGACGTGGCCGAATTCGAACAGGCGCAGCGGCAGTTCGCGGTAGCTGCGTCCGCGGCCGCGGAAGATCAGGTTGTGCATCGGGCAGTTCATTGCCTTCAGGCGGTATTCCTGGCCCTGCTTGGTGATGCTGCCGTCCTCGTCGCGCTCCTCGTCGATGTGCAGTGCCGGGAACATGGTGTCCGCGTAGTACGGCAGGTGGCCCGAGGTGTGGAACAGCCCGTCCTTGGAGATGTGCGGGGTGCCCACGTACTGGAAGCCCTCTTCGACGTGGCGGTCGCGCACATAGTCTTCCATCTCGCGCTTGATGATGCCGCCCTTGGGGTGGAACACCGGCAGGCCCGAGCCCAGCTCGTCCGGGAAGGAGAACAAGTCCAGCTCGGCGCCGAGCTTGCGGTGGTCGCGGCGCTCGGCCTCGGCCAGTCGCTCCTGGTAGGCCTTCAGGTCTTCCTTGGTAGGCCAGGCGGTGCCGTAGATGCGCTGCAGCTGCTTGTTCTTCTCGCTGCCCAGCCAGTACGCGGCGGCCGAGCGGGTCAGTGCGAACGCGTTCTTGATCAGCTTCGTGTTCGGCAGGTGCGGGCCGCGACACAGGTCCTTCCAGACGGTGTCGCCGGACTTGCGGTCGACGTTGTCGTAGATGGTGGTCTCGCCGGCGGCGACCTCGACGGTCACGCCTTCGCCGGAGGTGTCTGCGGAGTCGGCCTTGGCCAGCAGCTCGCACTTGTAGGGCTCGTTAGCCATTTCGGCCTTGGCTTCCGCCGGGGATACTTCGCGGCGGACGAAGAGCTGGTTCTGGTTGATGATCTTCTGCATCATCTTTTCCAGCTGCTTGAGGTCTTCCGGGGTGAACGGTTCTTCGACATCGAAGTCGAAGTAGAAACCATCGGTGATGTACGGGCCGATGCCCAGCTTGGAATCCGGGCGCAGCTGCTGCACAGCCTGGGCCATCACGTGGGCGGTCGAGTGGCGCAGCACCTCCAATCCTTCTGGATCGTTGATGGTTACGCGGGTGACAGTGGTTCCGGCTTCCAGTTCGCGGGCCAGGTCGCGCAGTACGCCATCGACGTGCATGACAACCACGTCCTTGTCATTGGCGAAATGCTGCAGACCGGTCGTTCCCGCGTCCACCTGTACCTGCTCGCCGTCAATGGTGAGAGTCAGCTGCTCGCTCATGAGATCGGGTTCTACCTTTCAATCTGTGATGGCTTCATAGCTTGTGGCATACCTTGGCCACAGCCAGCCAGAATCCAGTTTAGTTCAGCATTGCGTCGCGCAACCGGTTCACTTCGGGTTTTGTGCCGATTGTTCGCCCGAGTGTGACCCGTTCAACAGCTCGTCGGCCGACAGCAGCCCGGAGTAGTGCCACAGCTTGCGCTGAGAGGCTGGTTGCGAACTTGCGATCTTCCCGCTCTGCTGGTCCTTGCGGAAGGCGGGGATCACCGCATCCAAACGGCGTTGCAGCTCCTGGCGTTCATCTTCGGTGAGCATCAGGTTGCTGGTGCTCAGCTGCGCCAGGTCCGGCCTGGAATCGCTGGCTCCGTACCAGCGCTGGGCGTGGGCCAAGGCGGCTTCCAAGCGCCGCTGCTCGTCGTGCATGACCTGCCCGAGGTAGGCGTTCATGGCGGTGGCAGAACCATCCCCGGTGCGGTCCGCGGGCTGGCCCGTGGTGTAGCCGGTAGCCGCCGGACGCCAGACGCGGTCGCGCTTGTCGCGCGCCAGCTCGGGAGCCTCCTCGATCATCTCGGCCTTGGCCAGCTCGCGCAGGTGGAAGCTGACCTTGTTCGGGGCCAGACCCAGCAGTTCGCCGATATCGGAGGCACGCCCGGCGCCCATCGCCGCCAATGCATCGAAGATCTGCCTACGCAACGGGTTGGCCATGGCCTTGAGCATTGGCGCGGTGAACGTGACATTCGACTGTGCTTGGGTCATGGGATCAGCATAGCAATTGCCCAAATTAAGTTGCGCAAATTCTATTGCGCAAGTTTATTTGCGGGTCTATGGTTGATGCATGACCACGGACCAGACTCCCCTGATTCAGCCGCAGGCGACCGCTGCCGGCGCACAACTGCTGCCGGCATTGCATTACCAGCGCAGCTACCGCATCTGGTGGGTCGCCGACACCACGGCCTTGCTGGCTGGCGGCATCTACTCCTTCGTGCTGCCGCTGATCCTGCTGGGACTGGCCGGTTCGACGGTGCAGGCCGGCACGCTGGCCGCCCTGGGACTGGCCGCGCGGGCCAGCTTGACGCTGCTTGGCGGCTCCGTGGCTGACCGTTCCGACAGGGCACGCATGATGCTCACCGGAGGGATTTGCGGCGCGACACTCACCTTGGCACTGGCAGTGGCCAGCATGAGCGGCTCGCTGAGCGTAGCAGTGCTCTGCTTGGCCCACGTGCTCATGGAACTGCGTTCAGGCTATTTCGGTGCCGTCACGAATGCCGCACTCAAGGACGTGGTCCATCCCAAGCAGTTGGGACGAGCCATGGCGGCAAATCAGGGACGCGATTCGGTGCTCATGCTGGGCGCGGCTCCGCTGGGCGGGCTCCTGCTCGGATTCGGAGCAGGGTTTGCCCTGTTGGCTGTCAGTTTCGTGCAGCTGCTCGCCGCCGCTTCGGGGTTCGCGCTGCGCGGACCATTGCGCGCAGCCGAAGCCATGTCAAAGCCCATGGAGCACTCCCCGGCCGGCAGCCGTCCGGTCTCGCCCGGCATCGCGGCGGGCATGCGATGGTGCTTCGCCAGGCCGCAGCTGCGCAGCCTGCTCATCCTGATCACCGTCATCAATATCGGAACCAACGGACTGAACACGACGTTGATCTATGGGTTGCAGCAACGCGGCGAAACCCCACGGGTAATCGGCCTGGTTTCCACATTCATGGGCCTGGGCATGTTCGCCGGTTCGCTGTTCGCCGGACGCTTGATCGAGAAATTCCGGACGGGCGTGCTGGCCTGCAGCTGCTTGAGCGTTCTGGGCGGAGCGATGCTGCTAATGGGCTTCAACACAAATCTGCTCTGGCTGGGTGCCATGCTGCTGGTGGCCTACCTGAGCGTTCCTGCGTTGAACGCGTCGGTCGGAGGCTACTTCATGGCAGTAGTCCCGCGGGAAATGGCAGGACGAGCCAATTCCCTGATCTTGTTCATGGCCCTGTCGGCTCTGCCGCTGGCGCCGTTCCTCACCGGGCTCGGCCTGCAATGGCTGGGCATGGGACCGACATTGCTGTTCTTCGGCTCACTGGTGATCGTTGCAGCTATCGCCGCCTGGTGCTCACGGCACGTGCGCGGCATCCCGCACCCGGATCAGTGGTCCAGCGAACCGGCGAGCACAAATTCTCAGATCGAAGTGGAGGCGAAGGAATCTGCAGGTTTGGTTTCTGCAGAAGACGAGCCGACGCAGGTTCAAGGAGAACCGAGCATGAAAAACTATCCAGCATCAAACTCATCCGTTTCGTCCCGGCGGCTTGGCTTGCGCCGCACTCCCAGCAGCGTACAGCGCAACCATCACCTGCCGAGCCGCGTCGACCTGGAACTCCGCGCCCAGCGTGAGCGCGACCTGTCGTCGCCTCGCAACGAACAGTGGATCCATCTGTAGTCAGTGTCGGCTTGCGGCCCTGGCGGTTCGGAAATCGCCAGCGTGCAGAGCCTTACGGCTTGAGAATCGTCGTCCGACTGCTCCCAGGCCTATCAATCGAGATCAGGGCACCCTAGGCTGGTTACATGAACAAGTCGGCCCCGCCGACCATCAGCGCGATCACCCTCGGCGTGCGTGATGTCGGTGCTTCAACCAGGTTCTATACCGAGGGACTGGGTTTCGAGCTGGTGCAGCCAGCCCACCCGGAGATTGCCTTTGTCCGTGCCGGGCATTCCTTGATGCTGGCCTTGTGGGACGTTACGCAGATGCCAAGCGAGTATGGCGACATCGGACACGGCGAGAAGGCTCCCCCTGTGTCGCTGGGGCACAACGTGCACACCGATGAGGAAGTCGAGCGGTTCTACCGGCGAGCGCTTGATGCTGGAGCAACGTCGGTCACCGAACCGACGGTTCAGCCTTGGGGCGGCAAGAGTGCCTGCGTGGCCGACCCGGACGGGTTCCGCTGGGATTTCGTGCACAATCCGTCCTTCGTGATCGACGCGGACGGGCACGTGTCTTCGGTGTGAGGTTTTTCAGCCTTCGGTGATGTTCGTCGATGCTTTCGACTCGGGCCAGGGGTCAGCGCTCAGCGAGGGCCACTGGGATAACCACCTTTTGATCTTGGCTTCGTAGACTTCCCGCGGGGCAAGCACTGGGTTCGGAACGATCTTCCGGGCGAATAGATCTGCAAATCCATGCGGGGCGTAGGTGGCTATTTGCCCATGCGCATCACGGGTGACCGCAAAGCAGCAGGTCTTCGCCGCAAAATGATCGATGGCATCCGTGGAGCTGGTGAAGGGAATGGCTGGCACCCCGAAGTGCTCTTCGTACCACATGTGGACGCGTGCTTCATTGCGGACTTCGATTTCTGCGTCGATGCCTTTGAAGAGTTTTTTGGCCCGGCGTATGACTGCGTCTTCTGCCTCATAGGACGTGTCCTCATCGAAGTAGAAGAGGTCGTAGTCGCGAATTCCGTTTTGCGGCTCCTTGCCCTCAAGCACGTTCCATACCGTTTGGAATAGTGCGCCTGCAGTGAGCCACCAGTCCGAAACACCTAGCTGCGGGGCGAGGTGGAGGATTTGCTGGTTGACGGGGTTTGCCTGAACGCACTTGAGAAAGAATTGTTCATCCTGTGCATTCACGTTCCTTTGCCCCTCGCGTCAAGTACTTGTTCCTTTGGAGCCAATGTACATGCTGGGCAAAACCCTGTCAGCGAACCAGCGCATCATGCCCCTCTCTGGTCCAGCCCTTCGGCTTCCATCCGCTTGGCCAGCTCACCGACGCTCTCGATGCTGCGAGCACCTTCGCCGAGCTTTGGCCGGTAGCTGATTTGCGGGCGGCCCTGCTCTTCAAGGTACCCCGCAGCGGGCAAGGTTTCGGGCTGATGCAGGTCCCAGGCGTTCAGCGCCTGCAGCGAGATGCCACGTGGTCCGGTGCGCCGGGTGACGCCATGGATGAGCAGCATGCGGGTAGAGAAAAGCAACGGCCCGGTGCGTTGCTGGGTGTCGTCGAAGAAGGTCGCATCGATGCAGCCTGTCCCGTCGTCCACGGAAATGAAGACCACTCGCTTGCCTCCACGCATGGGAGGAGTCTGGGTGGCCACGCGCACTCCAGCGACGAGGACCTCGGTTCCGTTGCGCAACTGCAGCAGCTCGGCCGCTTGGGCAATAGGCAGGTGCGCCAGGCGTTGCCGGTAGGAAGAGATCAGGTGCTCGCTGGCATCCAGGTGCATCAGGTCCAGCTCGGTACGCACCACTTCGGCAGGTTTCAGCTCGGTTCCCGTGGCCTTGATGTGTTCGATTTTCCCGAGGTCAAGCGCCAGCTGCCCGGGCCCAGGCCGGTATTTGGGCGGAAGGGAGCTGTGTGCCATCGATTGCGTGTGGGCGATGGTGTCGGCACGCGAGGTCCCGGCGAGCAGGGAGTCGAAGACGCCGAGGGCCGCGAGGTTCTGGTAGGTGCGGCGCGAGAGCCCCGCACGGGCGCGGACATCTGCAAGGTGCTCATAGGGTTGGCCAGCGACCAGGCGTTCGACTTCGCGTTCGCTCATCTGGTGGATGTCGCGGAAGGCCAGGCGGACCCCGTAGCGTCCAGGGCGCAGCGAGCTGGGCGCGCGTGGCACCACCGGGAGCTTCGCTGGAGCGGATTCGAACACCCGTTCGACCCGGTAGTGCCCGGTGGAGCGGTTGATGTCCAGCGGCAGGATGGGGATGCCCATGCGCCGGGCTTCGGAGACCAGCAGCCGCTTGGGGTACATGCCCGGGTCATGTTCCCAGATGCCGGCAAGGAAGGCTTCGGGGTGGTGGGCCTTGAGCCAGGCCGAGTGGTAGGTGGGCACGGCGAAGGCCGCCCCGTGGGCTTTGCAGAAGCCGAAGGACCCGAAACCGGAGAGCACTTCCCAGACCTTGTCGATCGTCTCCTGGCTGTAGCCGCGCTTGGTTGCTTCGGTGCGCACATAGCGTTCTACGGCTGGTTCCTTGTCCGGATTCCCCAGCAGCCGGCGGTAGACATCGGCCATGCCCAGCCCGCAACCGGTCATCACATCCAGGATGCGCAGCACCTGTTCATGGAAGACGGTGACCCCATGGGTTTCGGCGAGCGCTGGAATCAGGTCCGAGTGCAGGTATTGGGCCGGGGCGAAGCCGTGGCGGTGCTCCAGGTAGGGCTTGACCATATTCGATTGCATGGGGCCAGGGCGGAACAGCGAGATGTCGATGATCAGGTCGTTGAATTCGCGCGGGGCGAGCTTGCCGATCAGCTCGCGCTGGCCCGGGGATTCGATCTGGAAGCAGCCCAGGGTATGGGTTGAGCGGATCAATTCGAATGTGGGTTCGTCATCCAGCGGCACCCGGGACAGGTCGATCGCTCCGGCAGCGGAGATATAGCTGTCATCCACATGCCCTCCGGCGCGCGCGACCGACTGCTTGTCCGGGTGCATGCGGGCGATCTCTTCCAGGGTGTAGGCGATGGCTGATTGCAT
This sequence comes from Glutamicibacter sp. ZJUTW, assembly GCF_008370855.1. Classification (NCBI taxonomy): domain Bacteria; kingdom Bacillati; phylum Actinomycetota; class Actinomycetes; order Micrococcales; family Micrococcaceae; genus Glutamicibacter; species Glutamicibacter sp. ZJUTW. The sequence continues at coordinate 1,888,274 of NZ_CP043624.1, forward strand.
GCGCACCCCAAGCACGTCGAGCTTGATCAGCCCCATCAGGTCCATGTCGTGCTTGTCGAACTGGCTCATCTGCAGCCCGATGCCCGACGACTGGACCGGGGTGCGGTCCAGCAGGCTCGCGTCGGAGAGGATCACTCCGCAGGGGTGCATGGAGATATGGCGCGGCAGCCGGTCCAGGCGTTCGGTGGCGTCGATGAGGATATCGAGCTGGGTGTCATCGGTAATGCGTTCGGCCAATGCCGCCAGTTCCGGCTTCTCGGTGAGCGCTTCGCGGAAAGAGGACGCGGAGAAGCGCCAGAGCTGCTTGGCGATCTCGTCGACCTGCTCCTGCTCCACCCCGAGGGCGGCTCCTGCATCGCGGACCGCGCCGCGGGCACGGTAGGCGTTCTGCATGCTCATCAGGCTCACGCGCTCTTCGCCGAAGTTGGCGAAGATCTCCCGGTAGATCTCGTGGCGGCGTGCGGACTCCACATCGATATCGATGTCCGGCAAGGTGGTGCGGGTATCGGAGAGGAAGCGTTCGAACACCAGGTCATGGGTTAGCGGGTTCACCTGGCTGATGCCCAGCAGGTAGTTCACCAGCGAGGAGGCGCCGGAGCCGCGGGCGGCCACGCGGATTCCCATGCCGGTGATCAGCTTGACGGTTTCGGCGACGGTCAGGAAATACCCGGCGAAGTCCAGCCGGTCGATCACCCCGAGTTCCAGAGCCAGCTGTTTTTCAATGAGGCTGGGTTTGGCGTGCGGCAAGAGCCCTGGCACCGCGCCGTAGACGCGGCTGGTGAGCTCTTGCATGGCCGGGCGGTCCAGGCCGAGGACCTTGGCCTCGGGGATGACCGGCTTCTTCCATCCGAGATCAGCCACCGGGTCGGCCGCAGCCCATTCGGCAAGCGCTTCGGTTTCCCGCAGCAGCTGGTGCGCCCAGCTTCTTTCGGTGGCATAACCGATTTCCTTGGCCAGCTGGCGCATCTCTTGCGGGGTTTTCAGCCATCCTTGGCCGTTGGGTTGGCAGGAGTCCAGGTTCTTCAGGCTGTGCAGGGCGCGCGCCGAGTCCAGGATGTCTGCGGTGACCGCCCCGTCGGGGTCCACGTAGCGGACGGCGTTGGTGAGGACTGCTTTGACCCCCCGCTCGTGGGCGTAGCGCAGCATGCGGCCTGCTTCGCCGAGGCTGTAGCGCGATCCGGGACTGGAAAGGTGCGTGGTGATCTCCACGCGCAGCATCTTTCCCAGCCGCTTCTTCCAGTTGGAAAGCAGTGCCCGGGCGTGAGCGTAGTTTCCCTTGAGGATTGCGCGAGACACGTCCGACTCCCCGCCGAGCAGGATCATCAGATTTCCGCCGGCGCCCAGATGCGCCAACTGCCCGGCTTCCAGCCCCGGAACGCCGTGCGCAGTGCCATGCGCGAGGGTGATGGCCCGGCACAGCGCTGCATATCCCGCACCGTTGCAGCGCCCGCGGGCCAGCAGGACAATCCGCCCCTGGGTTTCCCCGTGGCTATCGAGCACCGCAAGGTTCACCCCGAGAATCGGGTGCAGCCCTTCTGCCATGCAGGCTGCCACATGCTTGACCGTCCCATACAGCCCATCCCGGTCAGTCAGCGCGAGCATCTGCGCCCCCTGCGCCTTGGCCGCCTGGGCCAGCTGCTTTGGGTGCGAGACGCCATAATGGGCGCTGTATGAAGAACTGACGTTCAGATGGGTGAAGCTCATGGATGTCCTTCGAAAATATGTTCCCCTGCCGGCACATCAGGCGCTGCGGGCCAGCGAGTCATGCACGCGCACCAGGCGCCACCGTTCAGTTTGCGCATCAAAACTCACATCGACGCTGTGCACTTGGCGGGATCCACGCACGGCGACCAGCTGCAGGCGCCACATCTCGTAGTCGGCAATCCCCGCACCGGCTCCGCGGGGAATCCGCAGGTTCTCATCCCACCATTTGCGGCGCTCGAACCAGCGCTGCGGTTCAGCCACCAAGCGGTAGTCCTGCCCCTGCCAGGTCACGCGCAACGGCATCCCATTCGCTGCGCGAGCCACCTCGATCGACTCGGTGAACATCCCCACGTGCGCACTCCTTACCTAGTAGAACCATTCTATTCGAACACGTGTTCGAATGACAGTTACACTAGTCAGCGCGACCGACAGTTTGGGTTAGCCGAGCGCAGCGGCTCGCAGCGTCGATGAGCTGGCTGAATAGGCCCTGCGAAAGGCCGCGATAAACGAAAGGGCGAGGAACATCCGACATCGCAGGCAAGCAGCGCATCATGGGCCAAGGCCAGGCGCAGTTTGGCGATGTAGCCCGATGGGAACGGTGCCCCGCTCACCCTCGGAGCCAACGTTCCGCTCAATCGGCGGCTGGAGCAGCAGGTCGCTGGCTTGGGAGCTCTATGCACCACAGTGGATCAAGGCCAATTCGGCGCGGGCACTGGTTTCCGCCCTCGGTGCCGTCCTCCTGCTCAGCGGAGCCTGAGCCCGAGGCGCAGCCCTTGCGCCGTCACATACGTTCCGGGAAACTCGTGGTGCACCTGCGCAAATTGGCTCTGGGCGAAACAGCCTGCGTCATTGTGTCACGAATGTTCCATAAGCGCCGAGGACACCGATAGCATCGAGACAGCAACAGTCAATCGTTCCAGGAGCTAAATCCCATGCCTCATAAGGTCAAAGCCGTTGTTTCCCGCGCCAAGGATGCGCCGGTAGAGGTCGTCGACATCATCGTTCCGGACCCGGGTCCCGGAGAAGTAGTCGTCGACGTGCTCACCACCGGTGTCTGCCACACCGACTTGCACTACAAGCTCGGCGGCATCGGCGACGAGTACCCCTACCTGCTGGGCCACGAGTCCACCGCAGTCGTCAGCCAGATCGGCGAGAACGTCACCAACGTGAAGGTCGGCGACCGCGTGATCCTGAACTGGCGTGCAGTCTGCGGCCAGTGCCGCGCTTGTGCCAAGGGCGAGCCGAAGTACTGCTTCAACACGTTCAATGCCACCCAGAAGATGACCCTCGAGGACGGCACCGAGCTGTCGGCTGCCCTGGGCATCGGCTCCTTCGCCGAGAAGACCCTGGTCCACTCCGGCCAGTGCACCATCGTGGATGAAGAAGCGGATCCGGCAGCCGTCGGCCTGCTCGGCTGCGGCATCATGGCCGGCATCGGCGCGGCAATCAACACCGGTGAAATCAAGCGCGGCGAGTCGGTTGCCGTGATCGGTTGCGGTGGCGTCGGCGCCGCCGCCATCGCCGGCGCGCAGCTGGCCGGCGCGACCACCATCATCGCGGTGGACGTCAACCCTGACAAGCTGGAAACCGCGAAGACCTTCGGCGCCACCCACACCGTGGATTCCGCCAAGGTCGACGCCGTGGAAGCCATCCAGGAACTGACCGGCGGCTTCGGCGCCGATGTGGTGATCGATGCTGTAGGCCGTCCGGAAACCTACAAGCAGGCCTTCTACGCCCGCGATCTTGCAGGCCGCGTGGTGCTGGTGGGCGTCCCGACCCCGGAGATGAAGCTCGAGCTGCCGCTGCTGGACGTCTTCGGCCGAGGCGGCTCGCTGAAGAGCTCGTGGTACGGCGACTGCCTGCCAAGCCACGACTTCCCGATGCTTGTCGAGCAGTACAAGCTCGGCCGGCTGGATCTGGACTCCTTCGTCACGGAACGCATCAAGATCGATGAAATCGAAGAGGCGTTCAAGAAGATGCATGAAGGCACCGTGCTGCGTTCGGTGGTGGAGCTCTAATGGCTGCCCGCATCGAGAACGTCGTCACCTCCGGCACTTTCTCGCTGGATGGCGGCACCTGGGATGTCGATAACAACGTCTGGATCATCGGCGATGATTCCGAGGTCATGGTGATCGACCCGGCACACGATGTTGCCAAGATCCGCGAAGCCGTGGGCGAGCGCGAAGTCATGGCCGTGCTGCTGACCCACGGGCACGACGACCACATCCGCGCCGCCGGCGAATTCGCCGACGCCGTTGATGCACCGTTGTTCTTGAACCCGGAAGACCGCATGCTCTGGGAAGCTGTCTACCCGGAGCGCGACGTGGACGCGGAAATCAGCGAAGGCGATTCATTCACCATCGCCGGCACCTCGCTGACCGCGCTGCACACCCCGGGGCACTCGCCAGGTTCAACCTGCTTCTATGCGGAAGACCTCGGCGTGCTGTTCAGCGGCGACACCCTGTTCAACGGCGGACCGGGTGCTACCGGGCGCAGCTACTCCAGCTTCGAGACGATCATTGAATCGATCCGCACCAAGCTGCTGGTGCTGCCAGCCGAAACGGTGGTCAATACCGGTCACGGTGATGCCACTTCCATCGGTGCCGAAGCGCCGAACCTGGATGAATGGATCAAGCGCGGGCACTGACCCGCGACAGCGATTCCACCAAATGGCGGCGGCAGCCGGCCTGCGGGCCGGCTGCCGCCGCCATCCTTGTTTCCCGCACCATCGATGGAATAATGAATCCATGCCTGAAACGCATTTGCGGATCCAGAGAACGGCAGGCTATGGCGGCCTTGCCGCCCTGCTCTGCGGCCTCGTCTTGATCTGGCACGACGGCCGCCAACCGGTGGCCACCGCCGCAGATAGCTTCTCCTCGGCCGCCGGAGCGATCTCGCAGTCGCCGAGCCCAGTGCTCCTTGCCGCAGGAGCGCTGGTGTTCTTCGGCGTCGTCACCCTCTGCTTGGCTGCCGGGATCCTCCTGATGCGCCGCATCCTGGCGGTGCGCCCCCTCAGAGCCGTGCCCTGGATCCTGGCCGCGCTCGCCTTGGCCTTGTTCCTGGCAGGGGCCGGGTTGAAGATCTGGGATACGCTGCAACCGGTGCCTTTGGGCTGGTTCGCCTACGAGCCGCTGACGCACGCACAGCTGTCCTCGCTGGCCACGTCCCCGGCGGGCGTTGCCGCGCGGCGGCTGATGGGACTGGGGCTGGCAGTATTCGCCATGGCCAACGGCGCCTGGATGGTGCAGCACGCCGCCCGGCACCAGCGCTAGAACAGCGAGTTGCTGTGCGCCTCGATCAGCTCCGGAGAGTTGTTGCGCACATTGCCGACAGCGGTGTCGACCTCATGCATGGTCCATTCTGAGGCCACATCGAACGCTTCTGCACGAATCTGCTCGATCAGCCCTTCGCCATCTTCCTCGGCAGGGTTCATCCAACGGCCCATCATCTCCTTGCCCAGCGGAATGGGCAAGCGGTCGTGCAGGCCGGCAAGTTCGCCAAGCACCCCTGGTTCTTCAGCCGAAGGCGAGTCCATGGTCATGATCGAGGTGGAAAGAATCCAGGATCCGTCCTCGTCCTTCCACCATTCATAGAGGCCGGCGAAGAAGATCAGCTTTCCATCCTCGCGGTGCACGTAGAAGGGGCGTTTCTTGCTGCCCTCCTTCTTCCACTCGTAGTAGCCTTCCACCGGGACGACGGCTCGGCGCTTCTTCACTGCTGAGCGGAAGGTCGGCTTGGTGCTGGCCGTCTCGCTGCGCGCGTTGAAGGCACGCACCCCGACCGAAAGCTCCTTCGCCCAGCCTGGCACCAGCCCCCACCGGGCGACATGGACCTGGCGGTGCAGATCATCGCCGATCAGCCGCTCGAGCACAATCGGCACATCGGTGGTTGGCGCAACGTTCCATGACTGGCGCAATTCCAGGTTGTCGTCAGCTTCGGCCTCGGCCTCCGCCACCAGATCGCCGATAGCTTTGGCCATCACATATCGTCCGCACATCGCTTGCCCCCTAGTCCGGCCTCAAGGAAAATCTGCTCCCCAGTCTAGCGAGCAGCGTCCGAGAATTCAGCGAACTTTTTCCGGCCAGCCGGGAACAAAGTCAACATGCGTGCCGTTACACCAACTATGAGCAATGAATTGAACCTTGACCAGTACGTTCCCGCTGCCGGCGGAGTCACCATGTTCACCACCAGCTGGTGCGGCTACTGCCGCAACCTCAAGCGCCTGATGGACCAGAAGGGTGTCGCCTACACCGAGGTGAATATCGAAGAAGTTGAAGGCACCGCGGAGATCGTCGAGTCGTTCAACAACGGCAACCAGACCGTTCCAACTCTGATTTTCCCGGATGGAACCGCAGCCACCAACCCGCGCATCGACGAGGTTGTTGAGCGCGTCGGCGCATAGTTCCACTCGCAAGACCAGGCATCGGCACCCCCTAGCAGGTGCCGATGCTTTTTTAAGCTGCGCTATGCACCGTGCAGCGTTGCGTGCTCGCGGTATTCCTCGAGCAACGCGGAAACAAATGCTTCAGTGGTGACACCGGCGAGCAAATCGTTCGCTGCGCCTACCGTTGTCGGATCCATCGGAACACCCATTGCCTGGTAGACCCCATCAAGGACCTGGCGCAAGGACGAAGAATCCTCGACAACAAAGACTGAAGAGAACAGCCATGCGCCGGAAACCACACGCTGAGCCGTTCCTACCAGCTTCACTGGATAGTTGCGCGGCGAGTTCCCGTCAGGGAGACCATGTACCGAATGATCGCCGGGGCAGTACTCCCCCGGGATTGGCCCGACCTGCGCATTTACGCCAAGGCGCTGGAAGGCGTTGGCATAGACGCGGGCAAATACCTCGAAGCGGCTTTGCTGGCGCATCACTGCCTCAGCTTCGGGCTCAATGTGGTCAACGATTAATGTGCCCCGGTGATATGCCGCGGCTCGGCCACCGGCTTTGCGCACCAATGGCGCAAAGCCGAGCTGCTGCGCCACCTCCCGCGCCTCCTCATAGCCGTCCAGACGCACATCACGCTGGCCAAAGGCCAGAGTCGGGTCCGGACGATAGAGCCGTAGCAAAGAACCCCTCTCGCCCGACTGGACATCGCGCAGCAACTGCACTCCGCGTTCTAGGTCAGTTGCCGGGTCTCCGCTTGGAACTTCGATTTCCACGGATAACGGCGCATCTGACTGGGCATTCCACAAACTCATGGAACTGAGTCTAATTCAGCAAATCGATTCAGGTGGAGTAGATGTCACAGCAGCTGGTTGCCGAAGGCCGGCATTTCTGGGCCATAATAAAAGGCGTGCCAAATTCTTCAACCCCTGTCATCCTGATTGCCGGGCCGTCCGGATCCGGCAAGTCCTATCTCGCGTCGAAATTCGGCCAGCCTCATCTGCCGCTGGACGAGTTCTACCGCCAGATCAGTGAAGACGGGAATCCTGTTGAGTTCCCCCGCACCGGCTACGGCGAAATCGACTGGGACGATTCGGCTACCTGGAATCAGGAAGCCGCGCTGCAGGCAATCGATGATTTGCTCCAGCGCGGTACCACCATGGTCCCCAACTACTCAATCGCAACCTCGAGCTACAACGGGCATCGCGAAATCACGTGCGCCGGAGGACCGATCGTCGCCGAAGGCATCTTCCTCTACGAAATCCTTGAGCCGCTGCGTGCCAAGGGCATCAATGTCCAGGCGTACTATGTCGACGAACCGGCCTTGGTCACCGCTCTTCGGAGATTCGTTCGCGACGTGGCACAGCGCCGGAAGCCGATCTTATTCCTGGCCAAGCGCGGCTATGCACTTTTCCAGGCCCACAGCGCAGACCGGGAAAAGTACCGCCAGCGGCAGTTCACGCTGAAGTCCAAGCCAGAGCTCAAGAAGCTGCTCGCCAAGCTTTCAGCCGGCGCATCGAACTAGCGCGAACGGACCGTCAGGATCTGCTCGGCCCGGCCGAAAGGGCCAGTTTCATCGTGCAAAACCGTTGAGGTCAGTCCGATGCCGTCGGTGCCGAAGCTCTGCTGGACATCCAGCCCCAGCCACTCGCCTACCGGCATGCGATACATGTGGATCTGGAGATCCACGTTCGGGTAGATCCAGGTCCCTTCACCCGGATCCACACGTGGCACCACGCCGTTTGCCGTGTCGATCATTCCCACCAGGCTGGATAACGCAGTAGCGTCTCCCGTGTCGACCAGCGCATAAGGAGTACGCAGCCATGCGAAGCCCCGACCTGGGCGCAGTTCATCATTGGCACGCATCTCGATGGATTTGATGTAGCCACCAGGCCATTTCTCGCTGATGTCCCGGACCGAGCAGGCATCTGGACCCGGGATTTCCTTGTCTTCGATCCCTGCTACCGCACTGGTGTCGCTCTGGATGACTCGCCAGGCGCGCGCAACGATGCTGGTGCGGCCCTTGGCAGTCATCTCGGCCTCAATCAATTCGATCGTCCGGCCGGGACGGACCATTCGCGTTGAGATCTCGAATTCCCCGGCATGGATCAGACCGTGGATTTCGTAGCTGATCCGTGCGATGCGCATGTCTGCGCGTGGCTGGAAATTTTCCAAGGCATAAGCCAAGATTCCCGAGGCGGGAGCCATATGCTGCTCATGCGGATTCCACGCACCCTGGGAATGCCATGACGAGCGATAGCGCCCATCGCCAAGAGCTTCAAAATAGAAATCGCCATCAGCTAGGGTCTGTTCTAGCTCTTCGTTGAGCTGGTGCGTCATCGTTGCCCTCCTGGCATCGCGGTGTTCAATACTCTGCCCTCAGGCTATCCAAGAGTAATTGAATTCACTAAACTAGCCGGCTGTGTCGTGCTCATGGGCTCGCTGGCCGGCATGATCCATGATTCCGAGCACCTCGGCAACACCATTGACCGCCCACATCGCATGAGGAGTCATGGTGTCGAACTGGGCGGATTGACCTGCCTTCACATGGTAGGTTCGATCCCCCAGCTTCAGCTGGATCTCGCCGAGGAGCACTGTGAACCATTCCTTGCCCGGATGGATGCGCAGCTCGGTGGGAGCGGGCGCCTGCGAAGGATCGAAGCGCATTTTCGAAACATTCACACCGTTCACCGCGTCATCGGTGGACAGCTTCCACATGGTGACCCCCGGCATCGAAATCGGCTCCGGGCGGATAATGATCTCGGCCTCAGAGGTTGACGCGAGCTCGTCCAAACTGGTGTTCAGCGCCTTGGCTATGGGTATCAGCTGGTCAAGGGCAATACGACGGCTTCCTGTTTCGATCCTGCTGAGCGTGGAAACGCTGAGGGATGCCTTGCTCGCCAATGATTCCAATGACCATCCGAGATTCTGCCGAAGCGTCCTGATACGTTGCCGGATAATCTGATCCACATCGATTTCTTGCGTCATGCGCAAAACGGTACACCCTTTCGCGCAAGTCGTCGATACCGTGGACAGTACACCGAACGCAGCAAGGAGAGGGACATGGAACATTACGAAGCAATCGTCATCGGCGGCGGCAGTGCGGGACTCGCGGCCGCCATCGCGCTAGGCCGTTCGCGGCGCACTGTGCTGGTTATCGATGAAGGAAAGCCGCGAAACGCTGCAGCGCAGCATGCGCATAACATCCTGGGAAACGAAGGCATCAATCCCCTTGACTTCTTGTCCCGCGGACGGCATGAGGCCATGAACTACGGAGTGCAAATTATCCAAGGTGCAGTCGACGGCCTCAGCGGATCGATGGAAACCGGGTTCCGCGTCACGATGTCCGGCCAAGCATTCAGCGGAGACCGCATCGTGCTGGCGACGGGTCTGGTCGATGACTTGCCTGCGATTCCAGGCTTGGCCCGCGCATGGGGCGATACCGCGGTCCACTGCGCTTACTGCCATGGCTGGGAAGTCCGCGACCAGGAAATCCTGGTTCTCGGTATCGGACCTATGAGCACCCATCAAGCGATGATGTTCAGCCAGCTAAGCCCTAACGTCACCTTCATCAACCACACCCCGGCCGCATTGAACGACGAGAATCGCGCAACACTTGCCGCCTTGGAAATACCGGTCATCGAGCAAGCAGTGCAAGCGATCGATTTCGATGCTCAGGGGAATCTGGATTCAGTGACCCTTGCAGACGGCCGAAAGGTCAACGCGCAGGCACTGGTAGTGGCAAGCCAGATGAACGCGCAAGCCTCGCTTTACCTGTCGCTCGGCGGGCAGCTTGCCGAAAATCCGCTTGGCACCTTCATCCAAGTCAATGAAATGGGCGCTACCGCTCTGCCCGGAGTATACGCCGCGGGAAACGCCAGTAACCTGGGCGCGATGGTCATGGCCGCGGCAGCATCTGGAACGGTCGCAGGAGCTGCCATCAATGCTGATCTGCTGGGCAGTCGGTTGGCTAAGGCCCCAGCGCCAGCGAAACCGTAGCTGCTGCCCCTGCCCCCCTAGCGCACTAATTTCCAGGGGGCCGTGCTGCGGCCACCCGATGGGCGCGAGAATAATGCTCATCAATTCTGCAGAGAATTACATCTTGCTAACGTACTAGTCAATCGACAAGTCGTGAACTTCGATGGTGTGATTTTCCTCGGCAGATTACCCACGTATCACACGTCACGCCCCACCGGCCGGCGATCAATGGTAGGCTTTATTCGTTACCTCAACGGTTGCAGGTGTGAGTCCCCCCCAGCAATTGTTAGCAGTAGGATTTGTAGCACAGCCAACAAATCGTCTGTGCTTTGCAAATCGGTTCATCGATCTTCAGATTGAATGAACTCCTATCGAAACGAATTCTTCATCTTCTCTTCTTCACTGCAGATAAAACATCTCGACGTCTCCGTGCGTCACTTTTCTGTGGCTTCCTTGTTCTACTCCGTTAGCGTGGGGTCATTACCCGTTAGCAGCCTGGAAACCGATGATGTCTAAGCACGTGCAGCGACCCCCGTTTTGGCCGATACCGGCAAAATCAGTATTCGATGCTCCGTATCGACGGCAGGCGAATCGTTCTCGGCAGCTCTGCGCGAGGTAACCCCTAAATTTTCCGATTCGAAACTTCGGATCGGCAACCAGGCCACATCGTGGCCATCAATAAATAAGGAAATAACACTATGGCCACTGGCACCGTAAAATGGTTCAACGCTGAAAAGGGCTTCGGCTTCATCGCTCCTTCGGATGGATCGGCTGACGTCTTCGCACACTACAGCGCAATCCAGAGCTTCGGTTTCCGTAGCCTCGAAGAGGGCCAGACCGTTGAGTACACCCTGGAAGCTGGTCCAAAGGGCCCACAGGCTACCAACATCCAGGCTCGCTAAGAGACTTTCTTCAAAGGTGCAGTTCCCCGCAAGGATGGAACTGCACCTTTGCTGCTTTTAACCGTTTTCTACCGGCAGGCTTCGACCGGAGGTCGTTCGCGAAGAACCCCTACACCAAGCAGACGAGCTGGCAATGTCGTGAGCTTCGGGAACAAGCGAAAAGCGGAAGCTACCGGCATCGGCACCCGGAATTCGCCGCTGGCCTGCATGACGCGGGTTAGCCCGCGATGCATAACTCGTTGAACCATCTGTGTAGCAACTGTCGGGACGGTTCGGCGGCGTTGTACTGCTGCCACATCATGATCAGAAATCGTCCCTTCCCGAAGAGGCCGCGCCAAGATCCGTGCCGCTGCTACAGCATCCTGCACAGCCAAGTTGATGCCGATTCCCCCAACTGGACTCATGGCATGGGCAGAATCCCCAATGCACAGCAGGCCTCTCCGCCACCACTGTTTCGCGCGATTTAGCTTGACGTCCAGAAGCTTCGCATCATCAAGGGCCAAACTTTGTACGCCGTCTGCCAGCTCGGGAGCGGCCTGGATGATTGACTTCCTCCATGACTGGACGCCTTCTGCGCGTAGCCGGGCATCGTGCCCCTTCGGCAAAAGCATGGCTGCCTGCACATATCCCTCGCGCGGAATCAGGACAAAAGATCGATCCTTGGCAAATGCTGGAGTCAGTTCGTTCTTTCGATCCACGTTGCTTGGAATCTTGAACCACCACACATCAATCGGTACGGAGAATTCCCTCATCGGCAGTGCGGCTGCTTCTCTGACACGGGACCACCTGCCGTCTGCCGCAATAGTGAGCAATGCACGCATTTCACCGCCGCCGGCCGAGTCTTCATATTTGACGCCAATTATGCGGCCTCCTTCGGTGACAACGTCAGTTACCGAGGTACTCATCCTCAGCTCGAAATTCGGTTCGGCTTCACCTGCACGAGCCAACAAGTTGAGGAAATCCCACTGCGGCGCCATGGCGATGAACGGAAATGGATGCTCCAACCGCGACAGGTCGAGAACTGTAGCTGGCGAGCCATCCCTGGCGGGGATGCTCGCTTGAGCAACCTTGCTGAAATTGATCTTTTCGAACTCGCTTATCAGCCCGATTTCATCAAGCAACTGCAGCGTTGAGGGGTGGATGGTGTCGCCACGAAAATCCCTGAGGAAATCTGCGTGCTTCTCAAGAACCGTTACTGGCACACCGCTGCGGGCAAGCAGCAAACCGGCCACCATTCCGGCCGGCCCTCCCCCCAACAATGACGCACCGTGTATCTTCTGCCATGAGCCCGTACCTTCCGTGTGAAGTAACCGGCTTCCAGCTTGGCACTATCCGCTAATCGTAGACAGCATCCGAGCTGTTTGGCTTCAAATTCACAGCAATCATGAGCATCGCGAAGATCAACAGCACCACGGCCAGCCCTTGGAACCCGACGGCTCCCAGGACCGGGCCAGCGCTAAGCCCTCCAAGCACACCGGCAAGATTCATGCAGAGATCCGAGGTGCCCTGCAGTTGTGGACGTTCTGAAATACCAACCGCCCCGGAAATCATTGTTGCCCCGGCAACTGTGGCCGCAGACCAGCCGAGTCCCAGGCTCAGCAAAGCAAAGGTTGTCACGGTGTGGCTCTCTGAATCGATCCACACGAGTATGCTTGCCGTGATCAGCAATGCTTGCCCTGCGAAGATGATCGTCCGCGCTCCTGCCTTGTCCGTGAGCCAGCCGAATACCGGCGACAATGCGTACATCCCGGCAACATGAATTGAAATCGTGATGCCGATGAGCGTCAGATTTGCCCCTTGATGCTGCATGTGGATTGGAGTCATTGACATCATGGACACCATGTAGAGGTGGGTCAAAGCCACGGTGAGCACCGCGCGTCGAGCTGCGGGAATGTTTTTCAGGATGTTCCAGCCACTGCGGCGAAGCTGAGCTTTTTGCGTGTGGACAGCAGCTCGTTGCTGTGCAATCTGCAAAGGGTCGGGACGCAAGCCAACCCAGTAAACCAGCACGCCGATCAGTTGCGCGCACATGGCGATGAGAAAGCCTCCGGTAAACGATGGGAGACTTATGAACCGAGCGAGTTCTTCGCCAGGCTCGAACAAGTTGGGACCAATTACTGCGCCGATGGTTGTCGACCATACGACGACGGAGAGATCACGGCCGCGAGTGGATTTGCTGGACAAATCCGTGGCAGCGAATCGGGATTGGAGATTCATTGCCGAGCCGGTTCCTAGAACCAGCATGCCGAGCAGCAGCAGCGGCCAATATCTCAGGAATGCTGAGGCAATGATGATGGTGACGCCGCTGGCCGCCAGCAAGGCACCTGTTGATAGCGAAACACGCCGGCCGAATTTCTGAGCGAGCATCGCCAGCGGCAGTGCCATGACGGCGGCACCCAGTGTATTCATGGTTGCCGCCATGCCGGCCAGTTCATCGAGCCCGGAAACATTCACAATCAGCAGCGACCCCAAGGTCAGGGTTGCGCCACTGCCCAAGCCACCAAGAATCTGTCCTGCGGCGAGGACAGAAATGGATTTGCGTCGAATCCGCTGAATTTGCTGGTCGTCCAATGAACTTTGTTCATCCGAAGTGGATTCGATCTGCACATTGACTCCCGCGCATTGATAGCAACTCGTACTTTCCAAGTATCTACCAATTGCCGCTGTGCGTTGCGTATAGCGCCGCTCATGACAAAGGCCCCACCAAATTGGTGGGGCCAGTGTCGGAAAAGCTAGGTACTAGAAGTCCCAGTCCTCGTCTTCGGTATTTACTGCCTTGCCGATGACATAGGAGGAACCGGAACCGGAGAAGAAGTCATGGTTCTCATCAGCGTTCGGGCTCAACGCGGCCAAGATCGCTGGGGATACGTCGGTCACGGTGGATGGGAACATGGCCTCGTAGCCCAGGTTCATCAGAGCCTTGTTGGCGTTGTAGTGCAAGAACTTCTTAACGTCCTCGGAAAGGCCAACCGGATCGTAGAGGTCATGGGTGTACTGGACTTCATTTTCGTACAGTTCGTACATCAGCTCGAAGGTGTAGTCCTTCAGCTCCTGCTTGCGTTCCTCGCTGGCGTCTTCCAGACCCTTCTGGAACTTGTAGCCGATGTAGTAGCCGTGGACCGCTTCGTCACGGATGATCAGGCGAATCAAGTCAGCAGTGTTGGTCAGCTTGGCATGCGAGGACCAGTGCATTGGCAGGTAGAAGCCCGAGTAGAACAGGAACGATTCGAGCAGGGTCGAAGCGATCTTGCGCTTGAGCGGATCTTCGCCGTGGTAGTAGCTCTCGATGATCTGGGCCTTCTTCTGCAGGTTCACGTTCTCGGTGGACCAGCGGAAGGCTTCATCGATTTCCTTGGTGGAGGCCAGGGTCGAGAAGATCGAGGAGTAGCTCTTGGCGTGCACCGACTCCATGAAGGCAATGTTGGTGTACACGGCTTCTTCGTGCGGGGTCAGTGCATCCGGAATCAGCGAGACGGCGCCTACGGTGCCCTGCAAGGTGTCCAGCAGGGTCAGGCCGGTGAAGACACGCATGGTCAGCAGCTTTTCGTCTTCGGTCAGGGTGGCCCAGGACTGGATGTCGTTGGACAGCGGCACCTTCTCCGGAAGCCAGAAGTTATTGACGAGTCGGTTCCAGACCTCCACGTCCTTATCGTCCTGGATACGGTTCCAGTTGATTGCTTCAACCTTGTTGGTGAGCTGAATCTTCTCGGTCATTGCCCCTCATCGAAAAGCTAAATCGTGTTAAGAACTTTGCCTACAACTCTACCGTTCTTTCGAACGGTGCCGGTGCAGCAAGGTCCCGAGTTCATGTCGGATCGTTGACACGATCTGAAGTGGTTTTGATGTGCAACAGCTGCCGCTGGGCGGAGCCCTGCGGCAGCTGTTGCGTGATGCCATGGACCGGCTAACCGGTCAATGGCTCAAGGTTTTACAGTGCGCAGGAGACGCAACCTTCAACCTCGGTGCCTTCCAGCGCGAGCTGGCGCAGGCGGATGTAGTACAGGCTCTTGATACCCTTGCGCCATGCGTAGATCTGGGCCTTGTTGATGTCACGAGTAGTGACGGTGTCCTTGAAGAACAAGGTCAGCGACAAGCCCTGGTCGACGTGCTGGGTTGCAGCGGCGTAGGTGTCAATGATCTTCTCGTAGCCGATTTCGTAAGCGTCTTCGTAGAAGTCGATGTTCTCGTTGTTCATGTAAGGAGCCGGGTAGTAAACGCGGCCGATCTTACCTTCCTTGCGGATTTCGATCTTCGCTGCGACCGGGTGGATCGAGGAGGTCGAGTTGTTGATGTACGAGATCGAACCGGTTGGAGGAACTGCCTGGAGGTTCTGGTTGTAGATGCCGTGCTCCATGACCGAAGCCTTCAGCGCCTTCCAGTCTTCCTGGGTAGGAATGTGCATGCCTTCGAACAGTTCGCGGACGCGCTCGGTAGCTGGTGCCCATTCCTGCTCGGTGTACTTGTCGAAGAACTCGCCGGAGGCGTACTTCGAGTTCTCGAAGTTGTCGAAGGTCTCGCCGCGTTCCATCGCGATCTTGTTCGAAGCAGTCAGCGCGTGAAACAGGATCGTGTAGAAGTAGATATTGGTGAAGTCGATGCCTTCTTCGGAGCCATAGTAGATGTGCTCGCGAGCAAGGAAGCCATGCAGGTTCATCTGGCCCAGGCCAATGGCGTGCGACTTGCGGTTGCCATCGGCAATCGAAGGAACTGAAGCGATGTCCGACATGTCCGAAACGGCGCTCAGCGCACGAATGGCGATCTCTACCGAGGTAGCCAGATCCTTGCCGTCCATGGCCTTGGCGATATTCATCGAACCGAGGTTGCAGGAGATGTCCTTGCCGACGGTCTTGTAGCTCAGGTCGTCAGCAAATTCCGAAGCGGAAGAAACCTGGAGGATTTCCGAGCACAGGTTGGACATGGTGATGCGGCCGGCAATTGGATTTGCCTTGTTCACGGTGTCCTCGAACATGATGTACGGGTAACCGGACTCGAACTGGATCTCGGCCAGAGTCTGGAAGAACTCGCGGGCGTTGATCTTGGTCTTCTTGATGCGCGCATCGTCGACCATGTCGTAGTACTTCTCGGTGACGGAGATTTCGCTGAACGGCTGGCCGTAGACGCGCTCGACGTCATACGGGCTGAACAGGTACATGTCTTCGTTCTTGCGCGCCAGTTCGAAGGTGACATCCGGAATGACAACACCCAGGGACAGGGTCTTGATGCGGATCTTCTCATCAGCGTTTTCGCGCTTGGTATCCAAGAAGCGGTAGATATCCGGGTGGTGCGCGTTCAAGTAGACGGCACCGGCGCCCTGGCGTGCACCGAGCTGGTTCGCGTAGGAGAAGGAATCTTCAAGAAGCTTCATGACCGGGATGACACCGGAAGACTGGTTCTCGATCTGCTTGATCGGGGCACCATGCTCACGCAGGTTGGTCAGCGACAGGGCAACACCACCGCCGCGCTTGGAAAGCTGCAGCGACGAGTTCACCGCGCGGGCGATGGACTCCATGTTGTCTTCGATGCGAAGCAGGAAGCAGGAGACCAGTTCGCCGCGCTGCGCCTTGCCGGCATTCAGGAAGGTTGGGGTAGCAGGCTGGAAGCGGCCTTCGATGATCTCGTCGACCAGATGCCGGGCCAGCTTCTCGTCGCCGCGTGCCAGGTGCAGGGCCACCATGCAGACGCGGTCTTCATAGCGTTCCAGGTAGCGCTTTCCGTCGAAGGTCTTCAAAGTGTACGAAGTGTAGAACTTGAAGGCGCCCAAGAAGGTTTCGAAGCGGAACTTCTTGCCGAAGGCGTGCTTGAACAGATCCCGGATGAAGTTCATCGAGTACTGGTCGAGGGTTTCGCGTTCGTAGTACTCGTGCTTGACGAGGTATTCAAGCTTCTCGTCCAGATCATGGAAGAACACGGTGTTGTTGTTCACGTGATCCAAGAAATACTGGCGAGCCGCATAGCGGTCTACCTCGAACTGGATCTTTCCATCTGGACCGTAGAGGTTCAGCATGGCGTTCAAGTCGTTGTAGCTCAAGCCCTGGAACTGGGCTGGGAGCTCCTTTGAGCTCTTCATCGTTGCTGCCGGTTCTGCGACGCTGGTGTCCAAAAGGTTTCAAGCCCTTCTTTGACGTTGAGAACGTCTTCTGAGGTTCCCATAATTTCGAATGTATAAAGCACGGGTACGTTGCATTTCTCGGCAATGCGCTTGGCCGCAATGCAGTAGTACTCGCCGAAGTTTGTATTCCCCGCACCGATCACGCCGCGAAGATTCGCCCGGTTCACATCATGCCGCAGGAACTTCATGATCTGCGGCATGATTGAACGCTTGCCTTGCTCTCCGCCATAAGTGGGTATGAGCAGCACGTACGGGGCTGTCGAGATGAGCTGCGGTTCGGTCGCGTAGACCGGAATCCTCGCGGCATCCATCTCGAGCTTCTCCACGAAACGCTTCGTGTTCTCCGAAACCGATGAGAAGTAAATCAGGTTCGAATCGGTGAATTCCAGCGGTTCCTGGGCCTCAGCATTTTGCCTGTCGGCAAGTGCTGCAGGTGCCATTATTTTTTCGCCTCCACTAGAAGATAGCGGATGGAATTCTGAATTAGTTGGCTGGTGCCAGCAACTCGATCTTGTCTGGGCGGAAACCCGACCAGTGATCGTCATCGGTGATTACGACAGGTGCCTGCATGTAGCCCAAGCCACGAACGTGCTCCAAGGCTGCCGCATCCTGAGAGATGTCTACCTTGTTGTACTCGACACCCTTCTTATCCAGCGCGCGGTAAGTAGCGTTGCACTGAACGCAGGAAGGCTTCGTGTAAACCGTGATGGCCATGTCCCTGATCCCCTTTGGAAAGTCTATTTTCGGCTAGGTTCCCGGATTCTCGGAAAGTACCTAGCCATCCTCTCGGATGCCTCGAAACCACTGTTTCGAGGTGCTTCTGGTGCGAGCCGCACCAACGGGTTCAATACTACATCTTGTGTTTGGCCGGTCAAGCGGCCACAACATGATGTATTACAAGTATGTCATTCATCCACGATGACGTCCACAGGATCTGTGGATATTAACCCCCGTTTAAACCGCGATTTCTAGCGGACCCGGCTCCTTTGTCCACAGGTTGGCAGAACTCCATTGTGGGTTAAAAATTCTTCTGTGAGATGTTCGTCGGCGTGTTTCGCTTCCCCTATCCAGTTCCGGGTGCACATCGTGCACCCCTACATGTAGTGTCAGCCTCTGAACCGACAGTTTGGGAGCCGCACGACCGATTGTGGAGAACGCCAAACAGGGGCAGCTAAGAAATATCAGCTGCCCCTGGAAGCGAAGCTCGGAAACGATGCAGAAGTCTTCTAGGCCGGGTAGGTGCGGGCACCGAAGATTCCCTGGCCCACGCGCACAACAGTGGCTCCTTCGGCGATGGCCAGCTCGTAGTCGCCGCTCATGCCCATGGACAGGTGCTGGAAGCTGTCAGGAGCAACCTGCTGCAATTGGTCACGGGTCTCGCGCAGCAAGGAGAAGCTGCCGCGGATGGATGCTTCATCGGTGGTATTCGCCGCCATGGTCATCAGGCCCACCGGCTTCAATCGGTCCAGCGGCGCCAAACCGGCAAGCAACCCGGCTGCCTCATCAGCCTGGATACCGGATTTGCTTTCCTCCCCGGAGGTATTGACCTGGATGAAGACCTCCAGCGTCCGATCTTCGAGCTCCAGTCGGCGTTGCAAGGTCTCGGCGAGTTTCAGCGAGTCCAGCGCATGGAATTCATCAGCGAACTTCGTCACGAACTTCGCCTTGTTCGTCTGCAGCGGACCAATGATCGCATAGCGCAGGTGCGGGAACTTCTCGCAGAAATGCTCGTACTTGCCCTGCGCCTCTTGGACCTTGTTCTCCCCCAGCGTGTCCACACCGGCGGCGATCGCCAAGGCCAAGCGGTCGGTATCGATGGTCTTGGTCACCGGAAGCAGCCGGACCGAGCCGGCGTCCCGGCCCGCAGCCGTTGCCGCCGCGGCGATCTTCTGGTTGACAGTTGCCAGGTTGCGGGTGAAATCCTCGATGGTGGCCGCATGCAGAGCGGCAGGTTGCGAAGCCAAAGCGCCAACTTTCTGATGTCACAAACGTGTTGCTGGTGCCAAGGGCACCAGCAACAAGCATAGGCACAAATCCGCTAGAACAGTTGGCGCCAGTTGGTTTTCGCCAGATCCAGCAGCTCGTCGCCGCGTCCGGAGAGCACGGTCCTCAGGGCATACAAGGCAAAGCCCTTGGCCTGCTCCAGCTTGATTTCCGGCGGCATCGACATCTCCTGGCGGTCGGTCGCCACATCCAGCAGCGCCGGACCGTCATGAGCCAGGAATTCTTCCACCGTGGCTTCGAGCCGCGCCGAATCATCCACCCGGTAGCCCTTGAGGCCGGAGGCGGTGGCCACGGCCCCGAAGTCCGGATTGTGCAGATCGGTGGCGTAGGTGACGAACCCGGCGGCCTTCATTTCCAGTTCCACGAAATTCAGCGAGGAGTTGTTGAACACCACGATCTTGACCGGCAGCTTGTTCTGCGTGGCAGTGAGCAGTTCGCCGAGCATCATGGCCAATCCGCCATCTCCGGCGAAGGCGATCACCTGGCGCTGCCGGTCTATTGCCTGGGCACCCAGTGCGTGGCACAGCGCGTTGGCCATGGAACCGTGGTTGAAGGAGCCGAGCACCCGGCGCTTGCCGGTCATCGACAGGTAGCGGGCCGCCCAGATCACCGGGGAACCCACGTCGGCGGTGAAGATCGCATCTTCATCTGCGTGCTGGTCGATCAGCCGGGCCAAATACTGCGGGTGGATTGCGGCGCCGGCCTTGGAGGGCGTAGCCAGCTCGTCGAGCTTCGTACGGGTCTTGCGGTAGTGCTCCACCGCGGCCTCCAGGTGCTTGCGGTGGGTCTGCACCGGAAGCACGGCGGCCAGTGCCGCGGCCGTGTCCTTCACCGTGCCGACCAGCGGGATATCCACCCGGGTGCGCTTGCCGATCTGCTCGCCGCGGATATCCACCTGGATAATGGTCGCATCCTGCGGGTAGAACTGCTGGTAGGGGAAATCGGTGCCCAGCATCAGCAGCACATCGCATTCGGCGATCGCCTTGGCACCCGAAGCGAAGCCCAGCAGGCCGGTCATGCCCACATCGTACGGGTTGTCGTATTCGATATGCTCCTTGCCGCGCATGGCATGCACGATCGGCGCAGCGAGCTTTCCTGCCAGCTCGATCACTTCTCCATGGGCGCCGGCCACACCTGCGCCGGCGAGAATGGTGACCTTGCGCGAGCTTTCGAGGACCTCTGCGGCGCGTTCCAGCTCCTCTTCATTGGGCAGCACCCGCGGATTGGTCTTGATGATTTTCTGCGTGGGCGTGCGTTCCATCTCCGCCAGCGCCACATCGCCGGAAATCACCAGCACCGCCACACCGCGCTTCTCGATAGCCTCGCGCATCGCAATGCGCAGCATCCGGGGCATCTGCTTCGGATCGGAAACCTGTTCGGCATAGACGGAGCATTCGCGGAAGACTTCGACCGGGTGGGTCTCCTGGAAATAGTTGGAGCCGATCTCCCCGGTAGGGATGTGCGCGGCGATCGCCAGTACCGGGACGCGCGAGCGGTTCGCGTCGTACAGCCCGTTGATCAAGTGCAGGTTGCCCGGTCCGCACGAGCCGACGCAGACGGTCAGCTCGCCGGTGATTTCCGCCTCCGCCGCTGCCGCGAAGGCGGCGGCTTCCTCATGGCGGTGGTGGACCCATTCGATCCGCCCGTTCTCCCGCAGGGAATCGGTCAAGCCGTTCAGGGAATCGCCCGGGATGCCGTAGATGCGGCGCACTCCCTGGGTATCGAGCTGTTCAATCAGGTGGTCGGCTACGGTAGGCAAAACATTCCTCCTGCACACAATGTTCCAGTGGGTCTGCTCTTCAGCCTACTGCGCCGACCGGCTGCTGTCATGGGCATACGCCGCAACTTCAAGTTCTTCCCAGCACACCGGCCTGTGACAGGACGAACAAGCGCAGACCGGCCTCCCACGCCGCCGGAAACTAGCCCGCGAACCCTGGCCAATAGTGCGAATCAGGCAAGGCCCGTGCACCGAATAGGCCCTGGCCCACGCGCACCACCGTGGCTCCTTCGGCAATGGCCAGCTCGAAGTCCCCGCTCATCCCCATGGACAGCTCTTCCACGCTGCCCAGATTCAATTGGCGAAGCTCTTCGCGCACGGCAACCAGCTTCCGGAAGCAGGCGCGGACCAGTTCCTGCTGTGGCGAGAACACCGCCAAGGTCATCAATCCCTTAACCTGCAGCCGCTCGAAGCCCTGCAACTGCCTGAGGAATTCCGGAGCCTGGCCAGGTTCCAGCCCGAACTTGGATTCTTCTGACGACGTGTTCACCTGGATGAACACTTCAAGGGTGCGGTCCTCGATCTCCAGCCGGCGCTCCAACGCCTGTGCCTGGCGCAGATTATCCAGGGCCTGGAACTCGTCGGCGAACCGGGCCACGTACTTGGCCTTGTTGGTTTGCAGGTGCCCGATCACCGAGTACTTCAGCTGCGGCAGATCCGCCAGCGCCTGGGATTTCGCCCACGCTTCCTGCACCTTGTTCTCCCCCAGCCAGTGGACCCCGGCCGCGATCGCCAGACGCAGCCGTTCGACCGGGACGGTCTTGGTCACCGGCAGCAGCCGCACGCTGCCCGCCGCCCGACCGGCCTTGGCCTCCGCCGCGGCAATCCGCGCGCGGATGGAAGCCAGGTTCGCTGCGAAATCCGCTTGGGTGCTCGCGTGCCGCGCCGCTGGACTTTCAGTCATCGTCCCTCCTTGGCTGTCATCCTAGGCACAAATCGCCTGCATCCGCACCTGCCGCCGCTCCGGCGCCCTGCGGGATTGGCTAGGCTGGAAGCAGCAGCACAGCACTTCAAGGAGAGACAATGCCCGAACCGCGCCGCATGGCCAACACCACCGAACTGGCCGCCGGAAAATCCAACGGAGCGATCTGGAAGCTGGAACCCGAGCAGCGCGACCTGGACGCCAACGTCATCTCCCTGGCCCCGGGCGAGGAGATCGGGCAGCACCAGGGCCCGGAGCTCGACGTGCTGCTGCACGTCTTTGCAGGTTCCGGGGTGCTGCGCACGGCCAGCGGATCCATCGAGCTGGCCATCGGCGACATCATCTACTTGCCCGCCCGCTCCCAGCGGCAGTTCGCGGCAGGCGACGCCGGCTTGGGCTACTTCTCGGTGCACCAGCGCAAGCACAATGCCGGGCTGATGCCCAGCCTGCGCAGCTAGTCCCAGGCTCCCGTTTCGAGGAAGCGCTCGAGCTGCGCTTGATAGGGCGCCAGGTCCAGGCCCTGCCCGGCCACCCAGTCGGGGTTGTAGTAGGTCTTCGCGTAGCGCTCGCCGGAGTCGCAGATCAGCGTCACCACCGAGCCCTGCTCGCCGCGCTGCAGCATCTGCGCGATGATCGTAAAGGCCGCATAGAGGTTGGTTCCGGTGGAACCGCCGGCGAAATAGCGGGTCTTGGCGCGCAGGAAGTGCATGGCGGCCAGCGAGGCGGCGTCGGGCACCTGCACCATGCGGTCGATCACCCCGGGGACAAAGCTCGGCTCCACGCTAGGCCGGCCGATCCCCTCGATGCGCGATCCGCGGCCCGTGGCGTAGCCCAGGTCCCCGGTGCGCCAGCCCTCATAGAATGACGAGCCTTCCGGGTCGCCCACGCAGATCCGCGTCTCATGCCGCTTGTAGCGCGCATAGCGCCCGAACGTGGCGCTGGTGCCGCCGGTCCCGGCGCCGACGACGATCCAGCTGGGAATCGGATGCGCTTCGGCAGCCATCTGCGCGTACACCGACTCGGCGATGTTGTTGTTCCCGCGCCAGTCGGTGGCCCGCTCGGCATAGGTGAACTGGTCCAGGTAGTAACCCCCGGTGCCGGCGGCCAGCTCGCGGGCCGCCGCGTCGACCTCTCCGGCCGCATCCACCAGGTGGCAGCGGCCGCCGTAGAACTCGATGAGCTCGATCTTCTCCGCGCTGGTGGACCTGGGCACCACCGCAATGAACTCCAGCCCCAGCATCCGCGCGAAGTAGGCTTCGGAGACCGCGGTGGACCCGCTGGAGGCTTCCACCAGCGTGGTGCCTTCGGAGATCTTCCCGTTGACCAGCCCGTAGAGGATCAGCGAGCGGGCCAGCCGGTGCTTGAGCGAGCCGGTGGGGTGCACCGACTCGTCCTTCAGGTAGAGCTCGATCCCCCAGTGGCCGGGGAGCTCGAAGCGATGCAGGTGGGTGTCGGCGCTGCGGTTCGCGTCAGCGTCGAGCAGGGAAATGGCACGTCGTACCCAAGGCTCAGTCATGCTTCCACTCTAGCCGTGGCGAACCGTTTTGGTCCCCGGGCCGTGGTACGTTCGGAATCGTGAAGACAAGGCTGGTTACCGTGGGCTATGCGGCCGCCATCCTGCTCGGCTTGGGCTGGGCGGCATGGGCGGTGCTTTCGGCCGCCGGGCTGGAAGATCTCGCCGGCGGCTGGCTGGGCCAGGATGCCACCGTCGCCTCCGTTCCGCGCATCGGGCAGCTGCCCTGGTTCGGACTGATGGCCGCGGTGGCGTTCTACGCGATCTGGCAGTGCCTGCCGCAAGAACGCACCGGGCTGCACCACCGGTTGCGGCCCTGGGTGCTCGGCGCGGTGCTGTGCAATGCGCTGTGGGTGGCATTCCTGGAGCGCGACCGCATCGGCGTCTCGCTGGCCTTCGGCCTGCTCCTGCTGGCTCTGCTGATCCGCATTGTGGTAATGGTCGGCAGGACCGCGGCGCTGCGGCAGGTGGACCGGTGGATCACCCGCGCCAGCTTCGGTTTGTTCGCCGGGTGGCTCTCGGTGATCGTGCTGGCCGAAACCGTCGCCGTCACCGCGCACTCCGGCGCGGACGCCGGCTCGCTGATGTTCAAGGGCGCCTGCGCCCTCGCGGTGCTGCTGCTGGCGCTGTTCCTCAGCGCGGTCAGCTTCAAGAACCCGATGGGGATCTACCTGAACGCCGGTGCGCTGTGGGTGATCGGCTGGATCATCGCCGACCGCTATACCGGGCAGTCCACCTCGCCAGGGTTCGCGACGGTGCTCTCGGTCGCCGCGATCCTGATGCTGCTGTGCCTGTTCAGCGCACTGCGCACCCGGATCCGCGCGCTGCGCCGGCCCTCCCAGTAAGTTCCCAGTTCGCAGTGAGCGCAACGGCGCGTCCTTGAGCGCCAACCTCCGGCTGGCTAGGCTGGAACCGAGACCTCAAGGTCTACCCGACTCCAGGTCCACCAGAGAGGAACAACATGTCGAAAACTGCCAAGAGCTTGAAGCAAGTTGAGAAGTCGCTGGCGAAACTCGCCAAGACCGCCAAGGAAGAGCTGCCCAAGGAAATCCGCGGCAGCTGGAACGAGGCCGTCGCCGGCGTCAACACCGATGCCATCAGCAAGGCCGGCGCAAACCTGATCGAGAATGTCGGCGGGAACTCCAAGGCCGCCAAGCGGGCTCGCGCCTCCGTGGAGAACGCCGTGCATGCGGCCCAGAAGAGCCTCTCCGCTCCGGAGAAGAAGTCCGGCAAGGGCGGCAAGTTCCTGCTCATCTCGCTGGTCATCGCCGCCGTGGCAGCGGTCGTGATCTCGCAGAAGAAGAACTAGCTTTAATCCGCGAAGGCGTGGCACCCGTGCAGGTGCCACGCCTTCGCTGTGCCCGGGGACCCTCCGGCTACTTGGCGCGGGCCCGTGAGCTCTTGATCGCCGCCGCCGCGCCGAGCAGCGCCATCACCGCGCCCACCGGGATCAGCCAGAAGCTGTTGGCGCCGGTGTCAGCGAGGTTTTCTCCGGCTTCAGGCTCGGCTGGCCGCGACTGCTGCGGCGCATCCGTAGGCGCCTGGGGCTGTCCGGATTCCCGCTGCGGGGACTGCGAAGGGCTCGCCGTTGGTTCCGCAACCGGAGCTTCGCTCTGTTCCTCGCTTGGCTGCTCGCCCGGCTGCTGGCTTGGCTCGTCGCTCGGTTCCGTGCTCGGTTCCGGGCCGGCCAGGTCGAACACCTCATCGGCCGCACCCAGGTGCGCGAACACGGTCTCGCCGGTGGCGTCCTCCACCGCATCGTTGTCTGTCACCACGTAGACCTCGCCATCGGCAACGGCCAGGCCCTCGAGCTTCTCCTGGGTCCATCCGCTGGTTTCCTGCAGCGCCGGCAGCACATCGGCCGCCAGCGTCTTCTCCACCAGCGGCATCTCCCCGGCCGCAGCGTCCGGAAGCCGGACCTGGTAGATCTTCTTGTGCGCGGCGTCAGGCCCCGCCTGGTTATCGCGCTCGATCACCGCGTAGGAGCCATCGGGCAGGGCGGTGATTTCCGACAAGCCGTTCCAGGCGCCGTCCGCGGCCGCTTCCAGCTGGTAGCCGTACCAGCTGAATTCGCCGGTGGCCGGCAGGTACTTGCCCAGGCGGACGTAATCCTCTCCGGGCAGCTCGCGCTGCACCGCGAACACCACTTCTTCCTTTTCGCCTGAGCCGGTGGCGGCGATGCCTTCCAGCCCGTGCTTGCCCAGCTCCGCCAATTCAGGCAGCGCAATCTCCTCCTGCACCACGCCTTCCGCGTCGATGCGCACCAGCAGGTTCTCCGCCCCGCTTTCCCCTTCATGGGCTGCCCAGAATCCGCCGTCGGCGCGGGCGGCAAGGCCTTCCAGGTCCAGTTCGACACTGGCCTCGGTGACCTCCATCGAGGATTCGACGGTGGCCGGGGTTCCGGCTTCCAGGGTGTAGATGCGCGGCTGGTACGCGTTGTCGCTGACCGCGAAGAGCTGCGAGGCATCGGCCGGGTTGGCCGACAGCCCGCTGAGCGCGCCGAACGGCACCGGATCGGCCGGGTCCGAGGACAGCTGCGGGAATTGCGGTGCGGCGGCACCGAAGCTGAACAGATTCAGCGCCGAACGCACCCCGTTCTCGGCCTCGTCGGTTTCCGAGGAGACGGCGAGCAGCTCGCGGCCCGGGATCGGCAGGATGCCTTCCGGCCCGTTGGTGGTGGGCAGTGTCTGCACGTACTTCGGCGCGCGCGGATCGGTCATGTCGTAGACCGCGACGAAGTTCCCGCGTTCAGAGGCGACGAAGGCGTAGTCGGTGCCCTGGTATTCGCCGATGGCCAGGCCCTCCGGCTCGGTGCCCTTCTTCCCTGCCCGGCTTTCGGGGAACAGCCCCTGGGACAGCGCGAGATGCTCGAAGCTGTTTCCCGCATCCCACACCGGTTCGCCGGTGCTCGAATCGAAGACGGTGAAGCCGCGGCTGCCGCCCTTCCAGTCGCCCTCGTTCGCGGTGGCCAGGTAGCGGTCCTGGATCCAGCCAATGGCATCCGGTTCGCGTGGCACCCCCAGCAGCGAGCCTGCGGGGTCGAGTTTTCCGTCCTCGTCGGTATCGATTCCGTCCAGGTCCACGGTGCCGGCGCTGAAGGCCTTGGTGATGGTGCCGCTCGGCAGGTCGATCAGCACGATGCCGTTGTTTTCCTGGAGGGAGACCGCCGCCTGGTTGCGCGAGTTGATGCTCACGTATTCGGGTTCCGGATCCTGCGGGGTGTCCAGCCCTGCCTGCGCCAGCTCATCCAGCGCTTCGGGGTTCTCGCGCGTTCCGCCGGCCAGCGGCACCTCGCGCAGAGACCAGTCCGCCGGGGACTCGCCGATCGTGTCGAGGATCGCCACCGAACCGGCAGGGGCCTGCGGCAGCCCTCCGTCGCCGGCATCCTCGTCGCGTTCGTTCTCGATGGCGATCGCCGCATAGGCGCCGTCGGCGGACAGCGCAATGGAATCGGGCTGGCCCGGCAACGCGATGCTGTGCACCAGCGTATGGTCGGCAATGCGCACCACGTCCACGCGGCCCGAGGGATCGCTGTAGCTGGTGGAGGTGTTGACGACCACCATCACGTACTCGCCGAAGGCGGCGACGCTGGTCGGCTCGTCCTGGGCGCTGCCCAGCTGGTGCAGCGGCAAGGTACCCAGGCCCACCGGCTTCGCGGCGTCGGAAATGTCGACGAAGCCGATCTGGCGCGAGAGCGCATCGGTGTAGATCAGCGTCTGCCCATCGGCCGAGACGGTGGAGATTTCCGCGGCGGTCTGCGCCGCGGCGCCCTCGGGATGGTTCTGGTGCACCGGGTAGGTGGCGGTGCGCTCGAAATAGCTTCCGCTCTCCGCGTTGGCCCCTGCGGCCAGTGCCAGCGGTGCGAGGCCCCCGGCCCCCAATGCCAGCGCGGCAAGGATGCCCGCTGACCTCTGTGCGGTTCGATTCACGTCGGTAGTCCCCCGAAAATTGCTTGGCGTTTGCTTGAGATGACCTCCCAAGATTCGCAAGCCTTTGAGGCCGGCAGGCGAACACCAGGTGACGCCAGGGTGTCCGCTGGACGTCGCTTTCGACGTAACTGATCCAGCAGGCAGGCGGCCGCTAGGCCCAGGGAGTGAACTCGCCAGTTCGGGCCAACCGGTCGCCCAAGGGACCGATAACCGCAAAAGCATCCTGCCCACCGAATCCGTGGACCGTGTCGCGCTGGATCAGTGTGGTGCCATCGGCCAGCTCGATGCTCATCGCAAGGACCATGCTGGCGCCGGTTGCCTGCCGCTGTTCTTCAAGGCGCCCGGCGGTGACCGCTTCCACGATCTGCGCCAGCCGCCCGATCGATGCCGCATCAGCTGGCCAGGTCCACTCCGCGCCGGCCACGGTGAGCACCAGCTGCGTGGGGACATCGCTGAAATCCAGCCGCCAGTGCACTTCGGCGGCGCCGGCGGCCCGCGGCAGCATCGAGATCTGGCCTAGGCCATCGGAGCGCACCTGGGCCAAGTGGCCGTAGCGCTTCGCCAGTTCCTCAGCGAGTTCACGCAAGTGAACGCTTGCGCTGCTGAGCTCGAACTGCGCGCGAGCAGCGTCTTCGCGCGCTGAGGGATCCGACGGGCAGCCCAGTTGCGGATCCCAGTCGCAGATCTGAGGCAGCTGGTTTGGGTCGAGAAGTTCCAGGGTGACGTGGATGAGATCGTGATTGAAGTCCGTGCCCGCAGGGACGCTGGTGGTCGGGGTGATCCTGGCCGGCTCCCCGGAGGGCAGCAGCACTCCGGGATCGCCGATGGCTGGCTCGTAGTGGTGGTCGATGTAGTGGATGTCCGCCACTATGCCGTGCACCGGACTCACCGGCATCCCGGATTCGCTGAACGTGTCGTGGTCATTCAGCTCGCAGGCCACGGTGCCATCCGGGTAGCGCAGCCGCGCGATCTCCCAGAGCACCTTCTCGCCCACTGCGAAGCCCGGATGGCAGCAGGCATGAAGCGCGCCGGAGATGTCCAATTCGATCTGCATGGCACTACGCTAGCCTAGCGCGGGTTGCCGCGGCGGGAACGAACCGGCCAAAGCCCGATAGGATTGCCAAGTGGCCCATATCGACGTAACAGACATCCAGTATTTCCTTTCCGACGGCACCCAGTTGCTGGGCGGGGTGGCGTTCAAAGTCACCGCCGGTTCAAAGACCGCGCTGATCGGACCCAACGGCACCGGCAAGACCACCCTGTTCAAGATCATCGCAGGAGATCTGAAGGCCGACGAAGGCTCCATCAACCGCACCGGCACCCTGGGCATCATGCGCCAGTTCGTCGGGCAGGTGCGCGACGAGTCGACGGTGAAGGACCTGCTGCTGTCCACCGCCGCCCCGGCGCTGGCCCAGGCCGCCGCCAAGGTCGCCGAGTACGAGGCGAAGATGCTCACCAGCGAGGACGAGAAAGTCCACATGCGCTACGCCGAGGCGATCATCGAATGGGGCGACGCCGGCGGCTACGAGCTGGAAACCACCTGGGACAAGGTCTGCATGGCCGCCTTGGGTGTCGGCTTCGACAAGGCCGGGGACCGGCTGGCGCGCACCCTGTCCGGCGGCGAGCAAAAGCGCCTGGTGCTCGAAGCGCTGTTCGAGGGCAACGACGAGCTGCTGCTGCTGGACGAGCCGGACAACTACCTGGACGTGCCGGGCAAGCGCTGGCTGGAGGAGACGATGTCCCGCTCCAACAAGACCGTGCTGTTCATCAGCCACGATCGCGAGCTGCTGAACAACGCCGCTACCCGCATCGTCACCCTGGAGCCGGGCCATGGCGGGGCGACCGCCTGGGTGCACGGCGGGGCGTTCGGTTCCTATGTGGACGCCCGCAAGGAGCGCAACGAGCGCTTCGAGGAGCTGCGCAAGCGCTGGGACGAGGAGCATGCCAAGCTCAAGGAGCTGGTGAACATGTACAAGACCAAGGCCGCGTTCCGCTCCGACATGGCCAACCGCTACCAGGCGGCCACCACCCGGCTGGAGAAGTTCCTGGAAGCCGGCCCACCGCAGGCCATCCCGCTGGAGCAGAACGTGCAGATGCGGCTGAAGGGCGGTCGCACCGCCAAGCGCGCGATCGTCGCCGAGAAGCTTGAGCTAACCAACCTCATGAAGCCCTTCAATACCGAGATCTGGTTCGGCGACCGCGTCGGCATCCTGGGATCCAACGGCTCGGGCAAATCGCACTTCCTGCGCCTGCTGGCCTCCGGCGGCACCGACCCGGAGCGCGAGCACCTGCCGGTCTCCGACGTGGTCATCGAGCCGGTGGAACACGCCGGCACGGTGAAGCTCGGGGCGCGCATCCGCCCCGGCTACTTCGCGCAGACCCATTCGCGCCCGGACCTGTTCGGCCGCACGCTGCTGGAAATCCTGCACCGCGGCGACGAGCACCGCTCGGGCCTGCCGCGCGAGGCGGCCGCCGGCGCGCTGGATGGCTACGGCCTGGCCGGCCAGTCGGAGCAGAAATTCGACTCGCTCTCCGGCGGCCAGCAGGCACGTTTCCAGATCCTGCTGCTGCAGCTCTCCGGGGCGACGCTGCTGCTGCTCGATGAGCCCACCGACAACCTGGACCTGCATTCGGGCGAGGCGCTGGAACGCGCCATCGACGCGTTCGAGGGCACCGTCCTGGCAGTCACCCACGACCGCTGGTTCGCCCGTGGCTTCGACCGCTTCCTGGTCTTCGGCTCCGACGGGGTGGTCTACGAGTCCGACACGCCGGTCTGGGACGAGGCCCGGGTGCAGCGCGACCGCTAGGCCGCGAGGTTCTGGCGCGCCTCCAGCGATCTGGCCGAGCGAAGCCCCTGCCAGGCGCTGAAGCCCAGTGACACCGCCAGAGCCGCCAACGCCGCAAGGCCGGCAGCCGGGGCGGTCGTCCAGATCCCGTTCTGGGCGAACAGCGCCGGCACCGTGCTGGACGGGATTCCGGCGCTGACCAGCAGCCAGCCGGCGAAGCGCTGCAGCTCGATGCCACCTAGCCGTTGCACCCCCAGCGCATGCTGCAGGAACAGGCACAGCCACATCAGCGCCCACGACAGCCAAATCACCGCGAAGATGGGATCCGTGCTCAGGGAAATCACCGCCTTGTACACGGCGATCACCGCCACGAAGGCGCTGAACCAGCCGAAGGCGCCGGTATCGAAGCCGCAGAGCGTATTCAGGCCCACCAGAAGATAGGTCATTCCGAACAGGTAGCTCGGCCAGGCGCCATTGACCATCAGGGTGTCGCTGCCGGCCTGGACCATGATCAGCGTAGGCAGCAGGATTTGCACGCCGCCCACCATGAGGTTGAGCACTGCGGCCGAATGGGCCGGAATTCGGCCCAGGGACACCAGCCCGTTGATGAACAAGATCAGGCCTACGAAGACCAGCCCGACGTGGGCCATTGATTCCTCCACTCGCGCGGCTCACCCCCGGATGCGGATCCGGGAACCGGACCCGTGTCCTGCCGCTAACGACAGTTTCAGGTACCGATGCCCGGCTGGCAAATTCGGGTAAAATCGTTACTCGACCAGCTTGCCCTCCTGGGAGACTTCGGTGATCAGTTCCGCGATCTGCTCCGGGACCTCGGGAATCGCTTCGCGGGTGATCCCGGTGCTCGGCGACCAGACCAGGTTCACCTGCAGGGCCGGGTCCATGGCCGGGTAGTCGCTGCGGTTGTGGCAGCCGCGGGTTTCGCGGCGTTCGAGCGCTGCTTCCAGCGTGGCGCGGGCGGCCAACGCCGAGGACTTCAGGTCGAAGGCGTGCGCCAGGTCCTGGTAGCCGGCGATGTCCGGGTGGATTCCCACGTTCTCCATGCGCTGCTCGATTCTCTCCAGCTTCGCCAGGCCTGCCAGCAATCCCGCTTCATCACGCACCACCCCGGCATGCTCAGTCATCAGGTCCCGAATGGCGCGCTGCAGGCTGCGCACGTTTTCCTGGCCCCGGGATCCGAGCAGCTCGGCGATGCGGGTGCGAGCCGCGGTGACGGCCTGGGCCGAGCGCGGCTGGGCCGCCAGCGACGCGGAGTACTGCGCCGCGTGCTGCCCCACGATGCGCCCGAAGACCAGCAGTTCGATCAGCGAGTTGCCGCCCAGCCGGTTGGCCCCGTGCAGCCCGGAGGAAGCCTCGCCGATGGCGTAGAGCCCGGGAACCTCGGTGGCATGCGTCAGCGGATCCACCCACACCCCGCCCATGGAGTAGTGCGCGGTCGGGGCAATCTCCATCTTCTGTTCGGTGATGTCCAGCATCTGCAGTTCCATCATGGTCTGATAGACCCGCGGCAGCCGCTTCATGATGACCTCGCGGTCCAGGTGCGACACGTCCAGCCAGACTCCGCCGTTTTCGGTGCCGCGGCCCTCGCGGATTTCGGTGTAGGCGGCCAGTGCGACGCGGTCGCGGGTGGACAGCTCCATGCGCTTCGCATCATAGCGGGCCATGAAACGTTCGCCCAGCGCATTGGTGAGGATGCCACCTTCGCCGCGCGCGGCCTCGGAGACCAGGGTTCCGGCGTCGCTTTCCGGTTCGATGATGCCCGAGGGGTGGAACTGCACCAGTTCCGGGTCACGCAATCGGGCGCCGGCCTGGACGGCCAGGCGGAACGAGTCGCCGGTGTTCTCGTCGCGGCGCGAGCTGCTGCGGCGCCAGATGCGGTTGTGCCCGCCGGCGGCCAGGATGACCGCGTCGGCGTGGATGAGGTAGCCGGTGCCATCGTTGACGTCGAAGCCGTAGGCGCCGAAAATCCGGCCTTCGGCGGTGAGCAGTTCGGTGATGTAGACGGTGTCGAGGATCGGGACCTGTAGCTGCTCAGCCCGTTTGATGAGGGTGCGCTGGATTTCCAGCCCGGTGTAGTCCCCGGCGAAGGCGGTGCGGCGGAACTTGTGGGCGCCGAAGAAGCGCTGCGAGATGCGGCCGTCGGTTTCGCGGGCGAAGTTCATGCCGTAGCGTTCCAGGTCCTCGATGCCGCGGGCCGCGCCCTCGGCGACCACCTGCACGGTGCGCGGATCGGCCAGGAAGTAGCTCTCCTTGATGGTGTCCGCCGCATGTTGCTGCCAGCTGTCCTCGGCGTCCATCGTGCCCAGCGCCGCGTTGATGCCCCCGGCGGCCAGCGCGGTGTGCGCATCGTGGCGCGGGCGCTTGCCCACGGCCAGCACATCGGTGCCCGCCTCGGCCAGCTCGATGGCCGCGCGCAAGCCGGAACCGCCGGTGCCGATAACCAGTACGGAAGTGGATATCTGCTGTTCATTTCTCATGTTTTCCAGCATCGACCCACCCCAAGAATACGTCCAATGAATTATTGGCATGATGTCCATAGCAGTAGGCTATGCATCATGAACCTAGAGCAATTGCGCGGCTTCACTGCCATCGCCGATGTGGGGCACTTCACCCGTGCCGCTGAGCAGCTGCATCTGACCCAGCCCTCACTGAGCCGGCAGATCGCCACGCTGGAGCAGGAGCTGGGCTCCGAGCTGTTCCACCGCGCCCGCGGCAACATCACGCTCACCGCCGCCGGACAGGCCTTGCTGCCCCGTGCACGCCGGATGCTGGCCGACGAGGAATCCATCCGCACCGAAATGGCTGATCTGGCAGGGCTGCGCCGCGGCCGGGTTCGCCTGGGCGCGCCTCCGTCACTGTGCGTATCGCTGGTGGCCGAAGCGCTGTCGATCTTCCGCACCCGCTACCCCGGGGTGCAGCTGCAAATGTTCGAAGCAGGATCACACAAGCTGCTGGAGCAGCTCGACGGCGGCGCGCTGGATCTGGCGCTCATCGTGACCTCGGAGCACGCGGTGAACGGCAGCCATCTGGAGAACCTGCCGCTGCTGGAAGAACAATTGGTGGTCATCGACTCGCTGGAGCACCCGCATCTGGCCGGCAGCGAACTCGACCTGCGCGCGTTGGCGCCAGTGCCGCAGCTGGCCTTCGCGCACAGCTACGACCTGCGCGCCAGCACCGCCGCCGCCTACAAGTTGGCCGGCCTGGTGCCGAATATCGTCGTGGAGGGCGGGGAAATGGACGCGGTGCTGCGCTTCGTGCAGCGCGGGCTCGGCGTCGCCGTGGTTCCGGCGACGGTGGCGCTGGACGCCCCAGGCGTGCGCTCCATTGCCCTGCGCGAACCGCTGGCCCGCACCATCGGACTGGCGCACCGGCGCGATGTCTCATTGACCCGCGCGGCCGCGGCCATGCAGCACCTGCTGTCCGAAACGGCCGCGCAGCTGGCGGCCAGGCACGGGCAAATCAGCTACCTAGCTTGATCCCCAGGTGGCTGGCCATCGCCTCGCCCAGCAGGCCCAGCTGCAGCGAGCTGATCTGCGCGCCGCGCAACCCATCGACGCCTTCCACATCAGCAAAATCCAGCCCCTGCAAATCCACCTCGCGCAGTTGCGCACCATGGCAGTTGATCTGCCCTGCCCGCGAATCGGCGAAGCCCAGGCGCTGGATCCGTCCGCCCAGATCGATCTCCTCGAACTGGCAATTGCGGAAGAGCACGTCCCGCACCGTGGCGCCGCGCAGGTTCAGCCAGCCGAATTTGCAGTTCTCGAACACCACGCCATCAAGCTGTGCCTCAGCGAAATCCGCGGAGCCGAAGCGGCTGTGGTTGACCCGCACGTCGTTGAGGAACACCCCGGCAGCCTGCAGCGCCGGTGCCCCGGCCTGCTCGAGCTCGCACTGGATCAGCCGGGCGTTGCGCACGGACTCGATCTGCACGTAACTGAACCGGCATTCTTCCAGCCGCGCGTCATCGGCCGCCAGCGGTGCATCGAAATCCCGGAAGTGCAGCAGTTCAATGTATTCGTCTCCCAGGTCTCCGCGGTAGCCGCGGGCCAGCTCGGGCAGGGTGAAGCGGCGGATCCTCGGTGCCAATGCGCGTCCTTAAAGTTGTTTTCCGGCCAGATTCCCGGCGACGTCTTCCAGTGCCACGTCTAGGTGCGGCCAGCGGAAATCGTAGCCGCTGTCCTGCAGCACCCCGGGCAGCACCCAACGGGACTTCAGCAGCATTTCGGGTTCCACGCGCAGCACGAACATGGCCGGTTCCAGCATCCAACGATACGCGGGCAACCCGAATTTCCTGCCTGCGGCGAGGCGCAGCGAGGCCATCAGTTCCCGATTGGCTACCGGGTACGGCGAGCTGAGATTGACCGGCCCGGAGATTTCGGGGTGCTCGATGATATGCCTGATCGCGCCGAGCGCATCATCCACGTGGATCCAGCTGAAGCGCTGGTTCCCGCGCGTGCGATGCCAGCCGCTGCGTTCGGATCCGCTCGGGTCTTCCCCGATGCCGCGGTACCGCCGATGCGCAGGCCACCAGCCATCGTGCTGCGCCCCGCCAAGCCACAGCCGCGCAATGGCCAGCAGCTTGCGCGTGGCTGGGCCATCGCCGAGCACGATCGCCATGCGCAGGGCCACCCGGCGCGTGGGCAGCTGGCCGCGGAAGAACTCGCGTTCCCAGTTGCGCGCCACATCCACCGAGAAGCCTTCGCCGATCCGGCCGTCGGCCTCGGTGTTCGGCGCATCCATGCTGTGCCGGTAGATGGTCGCGGTTGACGCATTCAGCCACAGCTGCGGCGGATTCGCGGCCCGGCTAACCGCTTCGTGCAGCGCACGGGTCGTGTCCACCCGCGAAGCGAGGATCTCGTTTCGGGCCGCATCGTGATAGCGGCAGCCGACATTCTTCCCGGCCAGGTTCACCAGCAGATCCGCGCCGTCGACCAGTGCCTCCAGCCCCGGGCCATCGCCCCACTGGGCATCGGACTTCTCGCCGCGGCCGATCACCGCCACTTCGTATCCGCCCTCGCGCAGCTGCGCTATCAGCCGCACGCCGATGAACCCGCTGGCTCCTGCCACTACCGCCCGCCGTGCAGCGCCGCCCATTGTTCCCCGCTAGAAGTCGTTGATCACCAGTTTCTTCATCTTCAGCATATTCTCGAAAGCGCCGGGCCGCTCCATCAACTCGCCCATGTTCGACGGGACGATCTGCCAGCTCACCCCGAATTTGTCGGTGAGCCAGCCGCAGGCCTCGGCTTCGGACACCGCCGACATCGCATCCCAGACGCGGTCGATTTCGGCCTGCCCGTCGCAGTGCCATTCCAGCGAGACGCCGGGGGTGAAGGTGAAATCCTGAGGCACCCCCGAGTCCATGGCCGCCACGCAATCCTCGCCCAAGGTGAATTGGGCGTACATCAGCGCCTCGGCGGTGGCGGATTCTGTCGGCTCCCCGTACGGGTAGGCGCTGTCCAGCTTCGCGCCGAGCACCTGCCCGTAGAACTCAATGGCCTCGGCCGCCCGGTTTTGGGCGGCACCGCCGAACATCAGCGAGGGAATCACCGACGCACGGGGCTCGACCGGTTCGCTGGTTTCCATCAGCTGCCAGGAAACGCCGTATTTGTCGTTCACCCAGCCGTAGCGTGTGCTGAACGGGTAGGCATCCAGCGGCATCAGCGCGGTGCCGCCTTCCATCAGCGCGGACCAGGTGGCGTCGAGCGACTCGCGCTGGCCGGTGCTGAAGACCAGGATGATCGAGATGGAGGGATTGGGCTTGAATTCCTGGCCCGCGTTGATCAGCGTGATTTTCGTTCCGCGCACCCACAGGGACACTGTCAGCGGCTTGCCGGCAAGGGGCTGCTGGAATTCCAGCAGTCCCTCGCTCGGGTAGCGCGATTCAACTTCGGTAGTTGCCTCGGGCAAGGCACGGGCGTAGAACTCCCCCGCCTCCTCGCCATTGCCTTGCATCCATAGATTGACAACGAGATTTTGCATGACGAACCTCCTAGCTGGGCGATGCTCCCAAACTACCCTTTCAGGCCCGCTAGCAACAGGTGGAACAGTGAATTTTCAGCCCCGATTCACCTGCGCGTCCCGCGGTGTTCTCCCGGTGAACTCGTCCATCGAGTGGTACACGCCGATGACCTTGCCGGCCACGAAATCCCACGCCGCTCGGGGCAGCACGCCGCGCAGCAGCTGGCCCAGCTTGCTGGTCCACGGCATCAGCACCAGCGGGGTGCCCGCAAGCATCGCCCGCCACGCGCGGTCCACCACCGCTTCCGGTTCCAGGATCGGGGTCAGCAGCATCGACTTGGCGCCGGCGAACATGCCGGTGCTGATATAGGTCGGGCAAATCGTGCTCACCGCGATCTGGTCGTTGTCCTCCAGTTCGAGGCGCAGCGAATCGCTGAAGGACAGAGCCGCGGCCTTGGAAGCGGCGTAGACGCTCATGTTCGGGTTGGACACCAATGCGGCCGCCGACGCCATGGTCAACACCCGGCCCTTGCCTCGCCGCCCCAGCTGCGGAAGCAGGGCGTGGGTCAAGTACATCGGGGCCAGTGCGTTGACCTGCATGGTCGCGGTGATCTGCGCGGTGCGGTGTTTCGCGAAGGACGTGCCGGTTACCACCCCGGCGTTGTTGACCAGCACGTCGATTCCCCCGCTCTCAACCGCTTCGGCTGCGTAGTGGTGGATCTGGGCCGGGTCGGCAAGGTCCACCACGTACGCCTCGACGGTGCCGCCGAGCCGGCGCAATTCTTCGGCGGCCGCGTCGAGCCTTGCCGTGTCGATATCCCAGATGACCACGCGCGCCGCGCCTTCGCGGCAGGCCTGCTTGGCGAAGAGCAAGCCCATCCCCTGCGCCGCCCCGGTGATCAGGACATGCAAACCGGCTACCGATTCAAGAGGCGTCTTGCCCATATCTGTACTCCTTCAGGATCCGTATGGCATCAGCCTAGCCTGTGTCGCGGCTAACAATTGGGCTATTTTCATCGAGTGCGCCCAGCATTCACCGCTAGCCTTGGAGCATTGGACCGACTTGTCGAAAGGACGACCGTGCGCATTGACCGCTTGGACGCGGATTTGATCGAACTGCTCACCGAATCGCCGATGCTGCCGGTGATGGAGTGCGCCCGGCGCCTGGGTGTTGCCCGCGGCACCATCAGCAGCCGGCTGGCCCGGCTCCACGAGGCCGGCGTCATCCAGGGCATCATCCCGCGGATCAAGCCTGCCGGGTTCGGCTACACGCTGGTCGCGTTCTGCCAGGTGGAGATCATCCAGCGCTATGGGCATGACCCGGTGGCGACCGCGCTGGAGGAATCCATCCCGGAGATCGTCGACATGTACACCGTGACCGGCAGCTCGGATTTGCAGTTGCGCGTGGTGGCCCGGACCCCCGAGGACCTGCAGGAAATCTTCAACCGGATCAACAAGGTGCCAGGTGTGGCAAGGACCTCATCGTCTTTCGCCCTGCACGAGCATTTCCAGGGGAGAACCCTGCCACTGGTCGCAGCGTGCGCTAGGAGCGAGGCCGATGTGGAAAAGGGTGGGCAGATTGACCAGTAAAATGGGTTACTTGGCGGAGAACGCTATGCAGCCTGCATAGGAACAGGGGTCGCGATTGCGCCGGCAGATTCAATCAACCTACAGTCGATGCTTGTGAATCGCGACACGCGAGGATATGAGCAGGGCCACCGCTGACCACGCACCACGGGCTTTGCCATACGAACGATTGCCGGCCTCGTGCAGCTCTGGCAGTCAGAGAGGAACCTCATGACCCTTCACCAGCGCCCCTCCTTGCAGGATGTGCCCGCTTACAAGCAAGGCAAGCCCGCAGCCGCTGGAGCCTCGAAACTTTCATCCAACGAGTCGCCGCATGCGCCGTTGCCATCGGTGCTGGACAGCATCCAGGACGGCCTGGCCACCATCCACCGCTACCCGAGCATTGCGGCACCCGAACTGACCGGCGCGCTCAGCGCGCAGTTCGGCATCCCGGCCGAGCACATCACCCTGGGTGCCGGATCGGTCGAGGTCGCGGCCCAGATCATCCATGCAGTGGCCGCCGAAGGCGACGAGGTCATGTACGCGTGGCGCTCCTTCGAGGCCTACCCCTCGCTGGTGCGCATCGCCGGGGCCACCCCCGTCGAGGTGCCGCTGGATGCCGAATGCCGACACGATCTTCCAGCCATGCTGGACGCCATCACCGAGAAGACCCGGCTGATCTTCATCTGCAATCCGAACAACCCGACCGGCACCGTGGTGCAGGCCGAGGCCCTGGACGCCTTCATCAACGCCGTGCCGCGCAATGTGCTGGTCGTCGTCGACGAAGCCTACGTGCATTTCGACCGTTCGGCCGTGCGAGCCGATGGCATCGAACTGTTCCGCAAATACCCGCATGTGGCAGTGCTGCACACCTTCTCCAAGGCCTACGGGCTGGCCGGATTGCGCGTGGGATACGCGATCAGCCCGCTGGTAGTCGCAGAGAACCTGCGCAAGGTCGCCGTGCCATTCGGTGTCACCGACCTGGCCCAGCGCGCGGCGGTGGCCTCGCTGGCCGCCATCGACGAATTGTCGGTGCGCATCGAGGAAGTCGTCGCCCAGCGCGAACGCATGCACGAGGGCCTGGCCGCTGCCGGATACCCGGTCGTGAAGTCGCAGGCGAATTTCGTCTGGGTGGACGCCGGCGAGGCGACCGTTGAGCTTGAAGCCAAGCTGGCAGCCGGCGGCGTGGTGGTTCGTGCCTTCCCCGGTGACGGGTTGCGGATCTCTTCGGGCACCGCGGAAGATGTCGACCGCGTACTCGCCGCCCTGCCAGCCGTGCAGGAGGCCACCGCGTGAGCGCAGTCAAAGCCCCCGAGCAGCTGCATGCCGGACTAACCCAGCGCCAGATCTCCATGATGGGCCTGGGTGGCGCGATCGGCGCTGGCCTGTTCGTCGGGTCCGGCCAGGCGATCTCCATTGCCGGACCGGCGGTGCTGGTCTCCTACCTGATCGCCGGCACCGTGATCATCGTGATCATGGCGATGCTTGCCGAAATGGTTGCCGCGAACCCCTCCTCGGGTGCGTTCTCGACCTTCGCCGGCCAGGCCATGGGCCGCAGCGCCGGCTCCACGCTGGGCTGGCTGTACTGGGTCCAGCTGGTCGTGGTGATCGCCGCCGAAGCCACCGGGGCCGCCGCCATTACCGCCGGGTGGGTGCCCGCATTCCCGCAGTGGGCTTGGGTGCTCAGCTTCGTGGTGATCCTCACCGGGGCGAATCTGCTCGGCGTGCGCAACTACGGCCGTTTCGAATACTGGTTCGCCGTGATCAAGGTGGCGGCGATCATCGCCTTCCTGGCCTTCGGCGCACTGGTACTGGCGGGCGTGCTTCCCACCCCTGAACCGGTGGGCTTTGCCAACCTGGCCGCCCACGGAGGCTTCGCCCCCGGCGGCATGGCAGGGATTGCCGCGGCCGTGCTGATCGTCATCTTCTCCTTCGGCGGCACCGAAGTCGTCTCGATCGCGGCCGCCGAGTCCAAGGACCCGGCTGGCAATATCAAGCGCGTGGTCAAGTCGGTGATGCTGCGCATCCTGTTCTTCTACCTCGGTTCGATCCTGGTGATTGTCGCCCTGGTGCCATGGAATGACCCGGCCGTCGCCGAAGGGCCATTTGCCGCCGCGTTGGATGTCATGCACATTCCGGGCGTGGGCTTCATGATGAACGCCGTGGTCGTGGTCGCGCTGCTTTCGGCGATGAACGCGAACATCTATGGTTCCTCGCGCATGCTGTACTCCCTGGGCAAGCGCAAGCTCGCCCCGCGCGCCGTCACCCACGTGACCGGCAAGGGCGTGCCGGCGAAGTCCGTCATCAGCTCGGTTTCGTTCTCGTTCCTGGCCGTCGGCCTGAACTGGATCTGGCCGGATGCGGTCATGCCGATCCTGCTGAACGTGGTCGGTTCGACCATCATCGTCATCTGGGCGTTCATTGCCGTCACGCAGCTGATCCTGCGTCGTCGTGCGGACCGCGACGGTGCGCACCTGCCGTTGCGCCTGTGGGGTTTCCCCGGCTTGTCGATCGCGACGATCGTCCTCTTGGCAGCGATTGTCGCCATTGCGATGACCGATCCAGCCGCACGCACCCAGCTGCTGCTCACTGGCGGGCTGACCGCCGCGATATGGGTGATCTCCAAGATCGCGTTGCGCGATGAGAGCGGGGATTCGGTGGACGCCTGAAAATCTCCGTGAAGCCTAGGTCCAGCAATTGCTGGGCCTAGGCTTTTCTCTTTGCCATTTCGGTGATCCAAATTGGCGCGAAGGGGGAAATGCACCCGGCAGAGGTCGGATAGTCCGCCAGCACCTGCAGCGACTCGCCGATCGCCAGCGCGCGCGGGCGCAGCCGCTCATGCTCGATGCCGATCTGTGCCAGCGTCGTATTCATCGCCCATTGCAAGCGGTCCGGTGCGGTACGCATCTCGGATTCGATCGTGTCCAGCAGTTGCTCCAGATTCAGCTGTTCCGGAGCCTTCACGACCTGGTGCGCGGTCAATTCCCACGCGGCAGCCTGTTGCACCGGGTCGGACTCGTCCATGAGCAGCACGCGGAGTTCTTCGAGCAGCTTGGATTTCTTGACGATGTAGCTCAGGAACCAGGCTTGGACCTTGGGAGTGGTGGCGTCCTTGCTCCAGGCCTGCAGCTGGTCGAGTGAAAAACTGCGTGGCTTGGCGATCAGCAGCGCGACCAGCCGGGTTGCGGTGTCCCCCGTCGCCCAGAGCTCGTTGGCAAGTTCCTGGTTGCTTTTCAACGCCTTGGCCAGTGCCCTGAGCTTGCCCAGGTTCACGCCAAAATCGTCGCCATGCTTCTCATTGACTGCCCGGTGCTTGGGGTCTTCAAGTTCGTCCAAGGCCTGCTGCACGTCGGCAACGGTGCTCTGCGGTGTCAGTTCCATGTGCCATCCTTCTGCTGAAGCGGTTCAACGGGCTGGCGCAGGATAGTGCGAAGCTTTTCCGGTGCCACCTTGCGCGGGTCGCCGAGGTAGATTTCGTGGTGCTTGCCGGTCATGCGCAAACCCTGCGCCGGAATGAATTCGTGGTGCATCGTGGCCAGAATTCCGGCTTCGTCATCGTAGGGGCCGATGTGCAGTGTCTGCACGCATTGGCCTTCAAGGAGCGTCTCGAAGCGGATGCGTTCGGGGCATGGCAGCTGCTTCTTCTCCTGTGCCGCTTCCACGGCTGACGCGAAGTCTTCCTCGGTGATCCATGCAGGAGCCATGAGCATCATCGTCCAGCTCCATTTCGACTTATCCCGCCGCTCGGTGAACACTGCCATGTTCTCGGCCCACCAGAGGCCTTCCAATGGCGGGACGACATAGTCGCGGCCCTGAGCCTTGCTCGCGAATTTGAGCTTGTAGGCGACGGGATACAGAGTTTGCAAGGCTTGCTGGTACGCATCGCTGGTGTTGGGATCTCCGGTTCCGTCGATCATCAGGTATTGTGCTGCTGGCACCTGCAGGACACGGATTTCCCCGGCTTTCGACCGGTATCCGTCCAGCGATTTCTTGAAGTCAATTTTCTCCGGCAAGTCTCGCCTGAAGCCTTCCGTCTAGAACCATCTACGCCATTTGAATACACCATACAGGGCTGCGGCAAAGCCGAGCATGAGGCAGACTGCCACCGGGTAGCCGAATGACCAGTGAAGTTCTGGCATGTTATCGAAGTTCATCCCGTAGATGGCTGCGATCAGCGTCGGCGCGAACAGGATGGCAGCCCAACCCGAGATCTTCTTCATGTCCTCGTTTTGGCGCTGTGCTACAAGGGTGGAGTTCACGTTCAAGATCTGCGAGAGCGCATCCCTGTATTCCACGGCTTGGGAATGCGCGCGGGTGAGGTGGTCGGTGACATCCTGGAGGTAGGTTTCCAGTTCGTCCGGCACTGGGTACTTCTTGAACCCGTCATCGAGCGATTGCACCACTTCCAGCAACGACGCGGTCGCGTGCTGCATGTCGATGACTTCTTGGCTCAATCGGTAGATGCGTTCGGTGACCGCAGCGTCCCCGCTGAAGACTTGGCGTTCGATCTGTTCCTTGTCGATGCCCAGCCCGTGGAGCACCGGGACGTATCCATCGACGATCTCATCCAGGA
Organism: Glutamicibacter sp. ZJUTW; assembly: GCF_008370855.1. NCBI lineage: Bacteria > Bacillati > Actinomycetota > Actinomycetes > Micrococcales > Micrococcaceae > Glutamicibacter > Glutamicibacter sp. ZJUTW. The sequence continues at coordinate 1,930,400 of NZ_CP043624.1, forward strand.
TCCGGTACAGGACTGCCTCAGCGCCCAGACGGAGCAGTTCCGGGTCCTTGAGCAGCAACTGGTCCTTGCGCAGGCGCCCATTCCTGATTGACTCGACAAACCCTTCGCCGTCGGTGCCATCGATCCATCGGTGGTCCTGGCAGAGGACAGCTACAGCGCCTTTGCGGACCAGGATGTGGAACTCGGACAACTCCACCTCTTCGGTTTCGTCCAGGTACAGTGCCGAACGCACAACTAGCAGCAGCACCTCGCCGTAGCGTTCGAGCTTCGGGCGCTGGCGGGCGTGGACGAGGTCTTCAACGAGCACCGGGTGCAGGTCCCACGCCTCGGTGAGTTCTTGGATGTCAGCTTCATCCGGGGTGGGATAGAGTGACAACGCGATCCGCTGCGGTCCGGACTTGCCGAAGGCCAACGCATCGGCTGCGCTGGTGCCTTCCGGTGCGGATTCCACGGTGCCGTCGTCAATATAACGCACTGCCATCGAGGCATGTGATGACTGATGGGTTCCATAGGCTGCTCTGGCGTTCGCTGCCCGGCGTTGAACTCGTGACATTTTGCTCCTGAATGATCTTCGTTCATTCAAGTATGGCAAGTCCCGAACGCATTTCGGCGTTGCTCAGTTCTCCGGCTTTTCGCCGGCCGATTCTTGGCGGCCGAAGCCTAGGGGGCGACGATTTCTGCATCCAGCTTTCCGGCGCGCCACAGTTCCGTAGTCTCATCGGCCAACGCTTCAGCTTCCATCGCCTCTGCCGGTGTCATGAAATAGGTATTGATTCGCAATTTCTGCTCGGGATCCAATTCGGGTGACAGCAGCACCATGGGTCTGCTTTGCGGGATCATCACCGCATGAAACAGTCCGCAATGACGGGCCGTGTGATGGATCACGCAACTCAAGGCCGCATTCCTGATATCCGTGCGCCCGCCCTTTTCCCATGCGTCCAGATGATCGATTTCGCACCGTTCGGCAGGCATGCTGCACCCAGGATAGGAACAGCCCCGGTAAGCTGCCCGTGTCGCCCGGCGTTGAGCCTTGGAATACAACCGTTGCGTCCGGCCCAAGTCGAGAGGCAGACTCTTGCCGTTCAGCACCACAGGATAGATCCCTGCTTGGCACAACGCTGCCCTGGCTTCGCCCGGAGATAGCTGGATTCCCGAAGAAGTGACCGCGAAATCAGATGCCTGTGCCAGCATCCGCTCGTAATTCAGGATGATGCTCACCTGCGGAGTGGCTAGTCCCGGTTGCTTGTCCGGCGGGCTTGCCGTTCGATCGCTCATCAGCAGTGCCATGAACCCGATAAGCCGCAGGCGTTCAGGTTTCAGATCTTTCCAAGGGGCCGATTCGGTGCCTGGTTCCTGCTGGTGTTCCGTAGTTTCATGCTCATTCGCGGTTTCGGCATCTGTTGCATCGTCTGCGTCCGTGGCTTCGGGTACCTCGGTGTCCGCTTGTGCATCGTCGTCATCGGATTCGGTGCCTTCGGCATGATCTTGAGCCCAATCGGGCAGGGATTGCCCGTCGTCCCAATCGCTGGCTTATTCTCCGGTGAATTGCGCTTCGGCATCCTTCAGGCCATCGCGGTTGCCTGCCACCGGCGCCGGGTTGTCCAACGAGGCGAAGAACGCCTCGATATAGGCAGCCTGGGAAGGCAGCGCATTCACCACGTATTCGATCAGGCCCTGGCGAAGCCCCTTCTTGAGAATTCCGATGCTCTCCAGCAGTGCCTTGATCGGTCGTTTGCCTGCCTTCACCTGCGCCACCATGTCGCTGATATGCTTCCGGGCCGATTTGGGCTCCGCATGCATGAAAGTCAAGGATTCTCGTTCAAGCTGCTCCTTCTTCGAATGAGCGGCCTCCCCCTCGCCCAAGTCCTTGCGTGCCGAATGCAGTTTCTTGCTGGCTGCAAAGACCAGACGTGCGTCTGACGCAGGATCATTGAACTCGGTCGCAAGCTGGGGCAGCCACGGGGGCGTCGGCAGTGCTGCCTCATCGATGCCGCCAAGCAAGCAGTCAGCAAGGATGAGCCGTTCACTGGCGGTGCCCAGCGGGATATCCAGCCAGTCGCGCATCATTCCACGCGTGTTCCTGAAGTGGGCCCGGCCGGTAATGGCGCGGCCGGCTGCATCGTCGATGTTCGGCAGCGTCGGGTGTTTGGTGGCTACTTCGATAGCCTGGAAGGAAAACTGGTCGAGCTTGTGGGCACCGGTGCGGCGCAGCGCGTGCGCTGCGTGAACCTGGGCTCGGGAAGTCTGCTGGGCGATACCCTCGGTTAATTTGGCGTAGCAGGCAGCATGGCCGGCGGAAATATTGCCCGCACCAAGCACAGCGGTGGCCGCGCAGATGAGCTCAGAGGCTTCAGCGAGCTGTTGAAGTGCTTTGGCGGTGTCGGTGGTCATGGATACTGCTTGCACCGAATCCAGAGTGCACAAAGGCGGGCCCGGCCAGACTGTGGAAAAGTAAAAATCCTGCGATTCGGCCCGAGCCGACTCGCAGGATTTTAATTTGTGGAGGCTGTTCAGGAGTACTCCAACAGGGGCCGCCACTACCAAAATCGTCTCCTGCGGTTAGTGGAAATCATGCATAAGCATCAGATATCTGGCGCGAAGCAGCGAGTCAGCAGAAAGCCAAAGCATCAACCACAACGAGTGGATCGCAGGATAAACGCTGAACAAATTCAGTCCCTCATCACCGGCTACAAACAAGGTAAATCCTCCGCCGCATTGGGAATCGAGTTCGGTATCTCAAAAACCAGCGTCATTGAATTGTTACGCAAGAACGCTGTACGCATTCAAAATAGTCGGATCTCTATCGAGAACCAATGACTTGCAATCCACTTGTATCAAAACGATATGTCACTCGCCAAGGTTGGTCAACGCATCGGCGTCTCAGCTAGTGCAGTACGGAATCTACTCCTCCGAAACGGATTCTCCACTCGCTCCATGTAACTTCTTTTGCGCTTTCATCGCCTCCTTCATTGCATCTTTGAGCATCGCTCTGGCAAGTTGAGCATAGTTCAGCCTATTGGAACTAGCCTTCGTGGCTTCGCAAAGAAGTCACGAAGACAGATAGAGCGTTGATTTTCTGACACGTGATAACAACCAGAAAATCTAAATGCCTGCGACTATTAGAAGCAGGAAAAATTATACTCAATTCAATAGTGAATGATTTTCGGTAACTAAACATCATGTCCAACCCAGTAAGAACAATGACACCGGTACATCTACAGTCGGTGAATCAACAAGGTTTCAATGGGACAAGGTTCGAAAGCATTTCAGACCGGTGCCGGTCCTAGGCCTAACAATAGGACTACAGTTGCACCATGAATAACACTCGCAGACCCCCTCCTAGCTCAAAATTCCCAGCCCGAAAGTTCACACACCACGGAGTGGAATACGATCTCATGCGTTTTAGCCCAGACTTCAACGCTGCGGCAACCACATTTAGCCCACATAAGCCAGTTTCTGTTAAGCTGCCCGTCCTTATTAGTTCCCTGCACGTCGAAGCAGAAGCCGTCGTAAAAACACACGGGCTGATCTATGTCCTCGCCAAAGATGACATTGGCGAAGTTTTTGGCGTCTGGTGTTTTATCGAGGATGTCATTTTCGAGGTCTAACTCTGGCCTATGGCGACCTGTCTACAAAATCACTAGTCCGAGAGCACAAGCGCGTTATTCCTTCCTATAGGACCTTCTAAACTACCGCTCTCACCGAAATCCGCGGCAAAGTATCGAATGTTCGAGAGTGTCTGGAAACGACAATGGATTCTAAGGGTGCAGCAATCATTGGTCTATGCATAGCTGGGATCCTCATGTCGTTAATCAGCTTGTGGATACTGTTCTATGCAGTTGGAAGTAGTACCATGCTGGGATCTATAGCAGCATTCATTTGCCTAGCTGTCGGAATTTTCCTAATAGTCATGGGCTTGAAGTCTCCGTAGACTACAGGCTACAAAATCGTGTACTCTTCTAGTTCACATCGGCGTGGTCAAGCATGGGCAATATCTGATCACCATCTAACCAACTTAAATAAACCATGACTTTGTCAGCTATTCAGGCGTACACTGGTATTGAAGCACTCCCTTACCGATATATGCCGTTTCCGGGGTTCTTCACCGGCGTATGACTCTTGTGCCGTCTCCTTCTGACAGACGACGTTCAGGTTAAAGCAACAGTGTTGAACCGGTTGCACCCCAACCAGAGAGCAAATTTTCTACTGGGCTCTCAAAAATAGTGCGATGCACGCTTCATTCCACGTCTATAGCAGTCTTCCAAGAAGAGATCCATCGAGCTCGTTCAACCACCTGCCACGAATTTGTGGCCTGGTATGTTCAGACTGCTCCGTCTTATCCGCAACGATCCGCGTCTGGACCTAGCGAAAAGGATGATTCGTCGAAGCTGCATGGTATGAGACCACCCGAAATTTATACATCCGGTTGCTTCGTGAACACGCAGCAATTAGCTCGGAAGGACCAGTGTCAACGTCATGCAAAAGCCCGAGCGATGCCCACGATGCCTCAGGAAATCACTGGTGGAAACGGAAACCCGTCGCTACCAAGACGATGAAAATCAACTACGTCGCTGGGACAACGACGGAGGCCATGACGAAGGAATGCATCAAGACGTAGAAGTGACGATGCGAGAAGTGATGTGGACTTGCAATTTCTGTGGCTGGCATCGCGTAGCCTACAGCGCTCAAGAACCTCATCTGGGTCCCGAGTCAAATCCGAACTAGTCCTCCCACAACCTTCAGCTCCGTACCCAGTCAATGCAACTGATCTTGGAGCTTCCTATTCCCAATACGAGAGATGATGACCTATGGAACATCAATCACAACGTTTCCCAACAAATCACGAGCCTCTAACTGTGGGTGACGTACTGGTGGATTCGCTTCCTGGAACCCTCTTTACTGCGCATGCACCCGAAAAATATATGGTTGCAGCAGTGTTTAATCGCCGCCCTGAACCAGAAGAGATTCGAAATATCCTAAGTTCCGAGGTTCAGGAACAACTTGCGTCATCTGGCTACGCTGACATCAAACTCAGTATCGCTAACCGACGGTTAGAGATATCAAATACCTCTCTCGAAGAGCTCCGTGACGGGTTAGCCTTTGCAATTGCCTGCGCGCTTGCCCAACAAAGCGAGAAGTTCCAGCACCACCAAGACATGACCGAAACTCAATTTCGTAAAGACATCGACGCAGAAACAGAGCGATCGCAGTCAGTACAAAAACTTGCGAAGTCGATCTCCTTCGGGTCTTCGATCTAATCAGAATTCATTCACTCAAGCCACCTGAACAAGAGCGCATAGGGCCTATAGGCAATAAGTGGTGTCGCGCGACCTGATCCTGCCCCGGAATCCCGGGGCAGAATCAAGTCGACTATGGATGTTGTTCCCATAGGCGTGACCCTTAATAGAAAAAACACCCACCTATGTAGTATCTGCCAAAGCCCTCAAAAGAAGAACGGGCAACGCAACGGCAAGCAACGCTGGCGATGCACCAACTGCAACGCCTCCACCACACACAACCGCCCTGACCTCACCGCACGGAACCAGCTGGCAAGCTTCATCACCTGGCTGATGGGCAAGCTCACCCAAGCCGAACACGCCGGCGGCACCGGACGAACCTTCCACCACCAAACCCAATGGTGCTGGAACACCCACCCCTATCTGAACCACACCGGAGAAGTCTTCGACGAGATCCAAGTCGACGGAATCTACCTGCGCCGCGGCTGGTGCCTTTTGATCGCCATCGCCAACGGCAAAGTCATCTCCTGGCAATAGTGCAACCACGAGAAAGCAGCAGCATGGACCGCGCTGCTGCAGCATCTTCCGGAACCGAAAGTCATCGTCACCGACGGCGGCTCAGGACTGATGAAAGCTTTGAAGAACCTCTGGCCCGAGGTGAAGGTCCAGCGGTGCCTGGTACATATCCAGCGCAACGTGCGCACGCACCTGACCCTGAACCCACGCCTGGCCGCAGGCAAGGCGTTGCGCCAGTTGAGCCTGCAACTGACGCGTATCCGCACCCAAGAAGAAGCCACGGCATGGATGGCCGCGTTCGCTGCATGGCACACCGAGCACCAGGACCTGCTCGCTGAACGCACCTACGCTCGCGACTGGGCCGGTCCACGGCCTAAAGGGCTGCCCAAGACCCGGACCTGGTGGTACACGCACGACAAGTTGCGCAAGGCCTATGAAAGCATGAACCGGGCGCTGCGGCGTGGCCACCTGTTCACCTACCTCGACCACGATTTGGAAGGATTAGGGATCAATGCGACGACGAACATGATCGAAGGAGCGATCAACTCCGGGATCCGGGAGATGATCCGCAACCATCGCGGGATGCCGATTGAGCACCGAAGACGGGCGTGCGAATGGTTCTGCTGGACGCACGCGGACAAGAGCTCACGGCCGACCTTGCCGGCGCTGATCAAGGCCAACAAGGCCTACGAACAAGAACAGGCAGAGGTAAAGCAGAAAGCTGCGGAAGACCCTGTTGGTCCGGAGCTCTACGGGACCACCGCAACGGCTGAGGAAGGACTGTATTCCAGGGCTGGTTGGGCTGGAAGAACTCGCTAGAAATTGGTCCTAGAACGGGGTTTGGCCCGGGTGACACACCCGGGCCAGACACCATTTATTGCCCATAGCCCCCAAAGTCGCCTGGAACGCCCGTAGGCAAGGGCAATCCCTCACCGCCATACTTGGGGGAACCTTGGCGACGAAAACGGGTCTGAAATGACAATTGACCGAGCAACATCATTATCTGATGTTTACTCGGTCGATTGTTGGAATACTACTAATTTGGTGGAGGTAAGGGGATTCGAACCCCTGACCTTCTGCATGCCATGCAGACGCGCTACCAACTGCGCCATACCCCCAAAAGGATTGCTGCCCTGATCAGGCAACTCCATAATCATAGATGACTACCTGATCAGGATGCAAATTGAGGGCTACTTCTGGTTTTCAGGGTTTTCGGCAGGCAGCTCGATGACTGGGCAGTCGGCCCAAAGGCGTTCAAGCGCGTAGAAGATGCGGTCTTCCTGGTGCTGGACGTGGACGACGACGTCGCCGTAGTCCAGCAGTACCCAGCGACCCAGGCCGAAGCCTTCGCGGCGGATCGGGCGCATGCTGTACTTGTCGAGCACCTCGGCAACGATTTCGTCGACGATCGCGTTCACCTGAGGTTCTGACCCACCAGAAACAATCAAGAAAGCGTCGGTGACGCCCAGGCGGTCGGCAACATCCAGCGCGACCATGTTTTCTGCCAGCTTTTCGGAAGCCGCATGCGCGGCGACCTTCACGAGGGCGATTGATTCTGCGTGTGCTCCCATTGAGTGGAGTGTCTCCTTATAGAGGTGTAGATCGAGAACCTAATTGTCCTACGAAAACTAGTTGCCAAGCAACATGATCAGGCCAGCGACCAACGCGGCACCGCCCACACTGAGGGCGACGATCATCGCGATCAGCATGTTGTTGGCCCGGCGAAGACCGTGGGCCTGCACGTCAAGCGGCTGCAGACCCTGCGCGTTGACCGCGTCGATGCGTGGCATGTCGACGTCAGCAGCTGGTTGCTCGGCCTTCGGCTTGGGCTTGGCCGGCGCCTCTGCCGCTGGCTTGGCTGCCGGTTTTGCAACGGGCTTGGCTGGGGCCTTGGGCGCTGGCTTGGGAGCCGGCTTAGCCGGGGCCTTGGCCGCAGGCTTCGCTGGAGCCTTCGCCGCCGGCTTGGCCATCGGCTTCTTGGCCGCTGGTGCCGCTTCGTCCTTCTTGGATCCTGCGGTGAAGTCCAGTGAGACGCTCTGCGTCTTCGGGCCCTGCACGCCGGTCTTTGCGATACGGTCCTCGACCTCGCGGATGTTGCCCATAGCGCCGGTGAACGGGTCGGAAGCCTGGTCGTCCTTGCCCTGGTTGGCGTTCTGCACGCGCAGTCGTTCGCGCTCCGCGGCACGGCGGGAAATGATGGCTGCGCGAGCGGCCATTTCACGCTGGTGGGCGAGAACCTCGAGATCGATCTCGGAGTCGTCCTCCCCCAGCAGGTTCGGATCAACTGGAGCCTTGGGCGCGTGGGCGCGGCGTGCGGCCAACGCCTGCTCGACGCTCATGACGGTAGTCTCCGGGGCGTCGTCCTTTGGCGCAGGCTTCTTCGCGGCGGCGGGTTCCTGCTCGGCCTTGCCCTGATCAGCCAACGCCTGCAGGCGCAGCTGGCGGCGGGTCAGCGGCTTCGGCTCCTCGGCCGGGGCAACGGTTGGAATGTTGGTGGTCAGCGCGCCGACTTCTTCTTCAAGACGGCGACGCTCGCGCAATGCCTCACGGTCGCGGGCACGGCGCAGCGATGCGCGCTCACCCAGAGGTTCTTCGGCCTGCGGTGCACCAGCCGGCTTGGCTGCGGGCTTGGCGCTGGGAGCCTTGGCCGGAGCAGGCTTCGCCGCTTGCGGCTTGGCCTGAACGGCGTTGGCGGCAGGTGCCTGCGGGGCAGACTTGGCCGCTTCCGGCTTGGCGCCGGACTCCTTGGCGGCAGGCTTGGGTGCCTGCTCCTTGGCCGGCGCCGATTTTGCAGGCTCTGCCTTGGGTGCCGGCTTGGCTTGCGGGGCCGCGTCGCTTTTCGCTGGCTTCGCCGAATCCTCGGCCTTGTCCTCGTCCTTTGACGCGAGTTCCTTGGCTTCCTGTTCGGCCTTGCTGCTGGCCAGCAATGCTTCCATCTCAGCACGTCGTTTTTCGCGCAGAGCTCGCCTGCTTGAAACCGGCTGCGAGTTATCGCTCATCCTGATACTTCTCCCGACCGCATAGACAAATACCGTCACCCTTACCTAGAGATTATGCCGTGTTACCCCACCCTATGTGAGGTTACGACTCGGTATACAGCCCATATTTTGCAATGTACTGCACCACACCGTCCGGCACCAGATACCAAACCGGCTTATCTGCGGCGACACGTTCCCGGCAATCGGTGGAGGAAATTGCCAGAGCGGGAATCTCCAATTGCGAGACGTTGTCGCGGCCCAGATCCGCGATGACGTAACCAGGACGGCTCACGCCAACGAAGTGGGCGAGATCGAAGACCTGGTCGATGTCGCGCCAGCTCATGATCTGGCTCATCGCGTCGGCACCGGTAATGAAGAACAGCTCCGCGTCCGGACGCAGGGCACGCAGATCGAGCAAGGTGTCCCGCGTGTAGGTGGCGCCTTCGCGGTCGATGTCGACGCGGCTTACGGTGAAGCGCGGGTTCGACGCGGTGGCGATCACCGTCATCAGGTAGCGGTGCTCGGCGCTGGTGACTTGGCGATCGGCCTTCTGCCATGGTTGGCCGGTGGGTACGAAAACAACCTCATCCAGGTCGTATTCGGCAGCTACCTCGCTGGCGGCGACCAAGTGGCCATTGTGGATGGGGTCAAAAGTACCGCCCATCACGCCGAGGCGCAATGGGCGGTCTTGAGGCTTTTGCTCTGCCAAGACTAGTGGCTATGCGGTACGTGAGTCTTGAACTGGCGGTGGGTGTCCTCTGGCTCAGGCTTGGCGTCGTGGCGGTTGCCTACGTTGGTGTAGGACACGGTGATCAACAGCAGGATCATCAGTGCTGCGAAGATGCCACCACCGATGATCACAGCGAAAGTGTGAGGGTCCATGCCGGTGGAAGCGGCTTCGGAAGCCAAAATCAGCGCGTTCAAGATAATTCTCCAGTCGTTTTCACGAGCCCGCTGTGCCACCAGCCTGGGCGGATGGAGCAGCGGCTCGAAAAGTAACGGTACGTTTCTTCTACATCGTACCGAAAAGGGCGGTCAGAAACTATTTCCGGATATGTCCGTCGCCTTGGACGATCCACTTGGTCGTGGTCAGTTCGGCCAGGCCCATCGGGCCGCGGGCGTGCATCTTCTGGGTCGAGATGCCCACTTCGGCGCCCAGGCCCAGTTGCCCGCCGTCGGTGAACCGGGTGGAGGCGTTGACGATCACGGCGGCCGAGTCGATCTCCGCGACGAACTGCTCGGAGGCGGCCAGCGAAGAGGTGACAATTGCCTCGGTGTGGCCGGTGGAGTAGGCGCGGATGTGCTCCAGGGCCTGATCCATGCCGTCGACGACCTTCACCGCGATGTCCAGGTCCAGGTACTCGTTGCCCCAGTCCTCCTCCCCCGCGGCGATGGTCTGCAGCTGCGGAACCAGTGCGGCGGCACGATCGTCCGTGTGCAATCTCACGCCGGCAGCGGACAGGGCCTGCAGCACTGCCGGGGCGGCGGCGGCATCCTTGTGGACCAGCAGGGTTTCCACGGTGTTGCAGACGCTGGGACGGTGGGTCTTCGCGTTGAGCAGGATGTCCACCGCCATTTCCTCGTCGGCGCTCGCGTCGAGGAAGATATGCACATTGCCCTCGCCGGTTTCGATGACCGGGACCTTGGCGGTGGTGACCACGCGCTGGATCAGCTCGCGGCCGCCGCGCGGGATGAGCACGTCGATCTTTCCGCGCGCGCCCATCATGGCGTCGGCGCCGGCACGGCCGAACTCGTCGACCGAGATCACGATGTCGCGCGGCAGGGAGACGGACTCCAGCGCGTCGCGGATCACCGCGACCAGCGCCTGGTTGGAGTTCAGCGCGGCCGAACCGCCACGCAGCAGCACGGCGTTGCCGCTTTTCAGCGCCAGTCCGGCAATGTCCACGGTGACGTTGGGGCGTGCTTCGTAGATGGTGCCGATGACGCCCAGCGGCACGTTGACCTGGCGCATGCGCAGGCCGTTGGGCAGGGTTTCGCCGCGCACCACGCGGCCTACCGGGTCGGGCAGCCCGGCGAGCTCATGCAGCGCGGCGATCAGGCCGTCGATGCGCGGGCCATCGAGCTTCAGCCGGTCAAGCAGTGCTTCGGAGGTGCCATTGGCGCGGCCCGAGGCCAAGTCCTGCTCGTTGGCGCGCAGGATCATCGAGCGGTTCTCGTCGATGCGCGCGGCCATGGCGGCCAGGGCGCGGTCTTTCCAGTCGCGGTTGGCGCGCTTGAGGATCCGCGAGGCGCGGCGTGCGCGATCGGCCAGCTGATGGACCGAGGTGGTGACGTCGGTGGTCGTTGCTTCGGTGTTTACGGCGTCCATACTCATGCTCCTCATTCTAGAAAATGGGTTCGATCAAAGCCAGATCATCGACATGCACTACCGACCTGTCGTAACCTGCGCCGAGTTCTTCCACCAGCTCTGTGGTGCTGTGACCCAGCATGTCGGGCAGTTCGTGGGAGTCGAAATTCACCAGCCCGCGGGCGAAAGGAGTCCCCTTGGCATCGCAGATTTCGACGGCGTCGCCGGCTTCGAATTCCCCGCGCACCGCGGTGATGCCGGCGGCCAGCAGCGAGTTGGTGCCGCTGGCGATGGCCTTGACCGCGCCGGCATCCAGGATCAGCTTCCCTTCGATGTTGGCCAGGTAGGCGAGCCAGACGTCGCGGGCCGAGCGCCGGGAGTTGCGGGCGGCGAACCAGGTGCCCACGTCCTCTCCGCGCAGCGCCTTGGCCGCATTGTCGGTGCTGGTCACCAGCGTCGGGATGCCTGCCGAGGAGCTGAGGGTCGCGGCGTCGACCTTGGTGATCATGCCGCCGGTGCCCACCCCGGCCGCACCCGGGGTGCCCAGGTCCACGGCTTCGAGCTCGTCGGGGTGCTCGATGGTGGTGATGCGGCTGCCGCCGTCGTCCGGGTGCGCGTCGTAGACGGAGTCCACGTCGGAGAAGAGCAGCAGTGCGTCGGCCTTGACCAGGTGGGCTACCAGCGAGGCGAGCCGGTCGTTGTCGCCGAAGCGGATTTCGCGGGTGGCTACCGCGTCATTTTCGTTCACGATGGGCAGCACGCCCAGGTTCAGCAGGCGGACCAGGGAACGCAGCGCGTTGGTGTAGGACGAGCGGCGCATCAGGTCATCGGCGGTCAGCAGCACCTGGCCCACTCGCTGGTCGTACTCGTCGAACAGCTGGGTGTACTGCGCCAGCAGCAGGCCCTGGCCGACGGCGGCGGCGGCCTGCTGGGTGGCCAGGTCCTTGGGACGCTTGGCCAACCCGAGCGGGGCCAGGCCGGCGGCGATCGCGCCGGAGGAAACGAGGATGACCTCGGTTCCGTTGCGCAAGGTTTCAGCGAGCGTGTCCACCAGGAACTTCAGCCGCTCGTGCGATATCCCGCCGCTGACCGTGGTCAACGAGCTGGATCCCACTTTGATGACCAGCCGCTTGGCTTGCGGCAGCTGGTGGGGCGAGGTAATGGCTGAAATTGTCTTAGTGGCGCTTTCACTCATACTTTAATTTTCCTCCTGGTTTGCCTTTGGTTCAGCAGTTTTGCGTCCGTACTTGGCGTCCACGGATTCGGTCCAGATGCCGGCCTTGCGCTCGGCTTCCAGCTCGGCGCGGGCGGCCGCCTTGGCGGCCTTGCGCTCCTCGTGCTCGGCGCGCTTCTCCTCGCGGGTCTTGCGATCGCCGCGCTCCTCGAGGCGGATATCCTCGCCGCGCCGGCTGCCGCCGAGCAGTTCGGCACCGGCAGCCATAGTCGGCTCCCAGTCGAAGACCACTGCGTCGTCCTCCGCGCCGATGATCACCGCGTCCCCCGGCTTGGCGCCGGACTTGAACAGCTGGGTCTCGACGCCCAGCTTGGCCAGGCGGTCGGCCAGGTAGCCTACGGCTTCATCGTTGCGGAAGTCGGTCTGCATGATCCAGCGTTCCGGCTTCTCGCCAATCACCCGCCACATCGGCTCAAGGTTCTGCTCCTCGCGGCGGATGGTGAATTCGACGCGCTTGGCTGCGCGCGGACGGATCACAGGCACCTCGACGACAGGGGCTTCAACCACCTGTTCGGCACGGGCCTGCTCTACCAATTCAGCCATAGCGAATGACAGATCGCGTAATCCATTACGCGAGAGCGCGGAGATCTCGAAGACGCGGTAGCCGCGCTTCTCCAATTCCGGGCGAACGAATTCGGCCATGTCCGCGCCGTCCGGCATGTCGACCTTGTTCAGCGCGATCAGTTTCGGGCGGTCGATCAGTGGCACGATGGTGCCATCGGTGCCGGCGAAGGTGGAATCGGCCTCGTAATTGGCCAGCTCCGACTCGATGATCTCCAGATCGCTGATCGGGTCGCGGTCCGATTCCAGCGAGGCGCAATCCAGCACGTGCACAATCGCCGCGCAGCGCTCGACGTGGCGCAGGAACTCGTGGCCCAGCCCCTTGCCTTCGGAAGCGCCCGGGATCAGGCCAGGCACGTCGGCGACGGTGAAGCGGGTTTCGCCAGCTTCGACCACTCCCAGGTTGGGCACCAGCGTGGTGAAGGGGTAGTCGGCGATCTTCGGGCGAGCCGCGGACAGGGCGGCGATCAGCGAGGACTTGCCGGCCGAGGGGTAGCCCACGAGGGCGATATCGGCCATGGACTTCAGTTCCAGGACGATGTCCTGGCTGGTGCCAGGGATGCCCAGCAATGCGAAGCCCGGGGCCTTGCGCTTATCCGAGGCGATGGCTGCGTTGCCCAGGCCGCCCATGCCGCCGATGGCTGCGATGTATTCGTCGCCCGGATTGACCAGGTCGCCGAGGATGTCGCCGTCCTTGGTCTTGATGACGGTGCCGGCAGGTACGCCGAGGACCAGATCCTCGCCGCTTTTGCCCGGGTGCAGGCTGCCCTTGCCCGGTTCTCCGTTGCCGGCCTTGCGGTGCGGCAGGTGGTGGAAGTCCAGCAGCGTGGTGACCTGGGGGTCGACGCGCAGGATGATGTCTCCGCCCTTGCCTCCGTTGCCGCCGTCGGGACCGCCAAGCGGCTTGAACTTCTCACGCTTGATGGACACACAACCGTGGCCACCATTACCTGCGGTGACATGAAGGGTTACGCGATCAACGAATGCAGCCACGGGGCCATCTACTCCTAGTACGGGGTTGCGAGGGATACTCGCTTAAAAGTCTAACTATGCACGCAAGGGGCGGACCGAAATCGGCCCACCCCTTGTGTACTAAAAAATTTGCCTGATACCTGAATTAGGCAGCAGCCACAATGTTCACCACGCGGCGACCACGACGGGTGCCGAACTCGACTGCGCCAGCAGCCAATGCGAACAGGGTGTCATCCTTGCCACGGCCTACGCCGGCGCCTGGGTGGAAGTGGGTGCCACGCTGGCGAACGATGATTTCGCCTGCCTTGACTTCCTGACCACCGTAGCGCTTTACGCCTAGGTACTGTGCGTTGGAATCGCGACCGTTGCGAGTGGAACTCGCACCTTTCTTATGTGCCATGCCTTTTAGCCTCTTTCGCTACAAAAAATGGATTCTACGATTGCCTGAATTAGGCGATCGAGGTGACCTTGACCTTGGTCAGAGCGGCACGGAAGCCCTGGCGCTTCTTGTAACCGGTCTTGTTCTTGTACTTCTGGATAACGATCTTCTCGCCGCGAAGGTTTTCTACAACCTCAGCGGTGACCTTGACATTAGCCAGATCGGCAGCTGCGGAAGTTACCTTCTCGCCATCTACCAACAGCAAAGCTGGAAGCTCGATGGAGCTGCCTGGGGCAGCCTGAAGACGGTCAACGGTGATGAGGTCTCCTACGGAAACCTTCTCCTGGTGGCCGCCTGCGCGGACAATTGCGTACACCACGTGGGTACTCACTTCTACTCGACGTTTATTGTCTTACCGGCGCAGATATCGACCCGAACACCCACATAGTGGATGCGATCCGGGGATCTCATGCGCTTGTGCCTTGACGCCGAGCGGACCAAAAGTCCGTGATCTTGGCGTTTAGCACCGATCAACTAGATTACGCTAGTCCCCACCGCTGGAGCAAATACAAACTGCCCCAGCGTGGGAAGCGTGATCAAGTTCATCTATTTCAGTTCGCGTACCGGAACACCCACACCGAGCATGACCGGATTCCCGGCAGGTTCAGCTGGTTTTTCCTTCTTCGAACCGGAGGCATCCATCTGGACTACCGAACCGGTAGCGGCGGATACCTCTGCCACGAGGACCTCTGCCGTCGCATCGCCCTGGACCGAGGTGGCCCGACGACTGCGGCGCTTTGGCTTCGTGGAAATCTGCGGGGTTGCCGTGGCGGCAGCCGGAGCGGAAGCAGATGCAGTTGCAGCGGCAGGAGCACTGGCAGCTGGCATGGCCAGGCCGGTAAGCACCGGCTGGTCCTGCTGCGCCGACTCCTGCGGACGCGATGCACGGCGCGAACGCTTGCGAGGCTGCTCTTCGGACTTCGGGGCAGCAACAGGTTCAGGAGCAGCTTGCTGTTCCTGGCTGGCCTGTGCGTCCTCGTTGGTCGAAGCGCTTTCCTCGGCCTGGTTGCGGTTGCGTCCGCGGGAGCGCGAACGGCGGCGCGGCTTGCGGCTGCCATCGTGCTCTTCGCTGGACTCTTCCTTGCCAGGCAAGGCGGCTTCCAGGGCCTCCAGGGTCACCGAAGCCTCGGCGGCCTGCGCAGGGGCCGCGGTGGCCTGTGCGGGGACCACGGACTTCGTCACCGGAATCTGCTCGCCCTCGATGCTCACTGCGTTATCAGCAGGGCCGTCAAGGTGCGAGGCGGCGGCGATGCTGGCCAGGGCGTTGCGCGTGGCTTCGTCTTTCTCCCCTGCTGCCTGGTCCTGCTTCTCAACCGGCTTCTGCTCGTCCTTCTCGCCGCCGCGACGGCGGCGGGAATTGCGGCTTGGCTTGTCGTTGAACTTCTTGCCATGCGATTCGCCATGCGAGTTGAAGGACTTGCGCGATTCGACCGGCTCGTCGTGGGTGATGACGCCAGCACCAGCGCAGTGCTCGCACTCTTCGCCGAAGACTTCGAGCAGTCCGGTGCCCATGCGCTTGCGGGTCATCTGCACCAGGCCCAGCGAGGTCACTTCGGCCACCTGGTGCTTGGTCCGGTCGCGGCCCAGGCACTCGACCAGGCGGCGCAGCACCAAGTCGCGGTTCGACTCAAGCACCATGTCGATGAAGTCGATGACGATAATGCCGCCGATGTCGCGCAGGCGCAGCTGGCGCACGACTTCCTCGGCCGCTTCCAAGTTGTTCTTGGTCACGGTCTCTTCGAGGTTGCCGCCCGAACCGGTGAACTTGCCGGTGTTGACGTCGATGACAGTCATCGCCTCGGTGCGGTCGATGACCAGCGAGCCGCCCGAAGGCAGGAAGACCTTGCGGTCCAGTGCCTTCGCGATCTGCTCGTCCACGCGGAAATTGGCGAAGATGTCCTCTTCTGCTTCCCACTTCTCCAGGCGTCCCATCAGGTCCGGGGCCACGTACATGACATAGGCCTCGATGGTGTCCCAGGCGTGCTCGCCCGAGACGATCAGCTTGGTGAAGTCCTCGTTGAAGACGTCGCGGACTACCTTGATGGTCAGGTCCGGTTCCGAGTACAGCAGTTCCGGAGCCAGGGTCTTGGTGGAGTTCGCCTGTTCCTCGATGCCTTCCCACTGCGCGCGCAGCCGGTTGATATCGTTGGTCAGCTCCTCCTCGGAGGCGCCTTCGGCGGCGGTGCGCACGATGACGCCAGCGTTTTCCGGCAGGTGGTCCTTGAGGATCTTCTTCAGGCGCTGGCGCTCAACATCGGGCAGCTTGCGCGAGATGCCGGTCATCGAACCGCCCGGCACGTAGACCAGGTAGCGGCCCGGCAGCGAGATCTGGCTGGTCAGGCGGGCACCCTTGTGGCCTACCGGGTCCTTGGTGACCTGGACAAGGACCGAGTCGCCGGCCTTCAATGCGTTCTCGATGCGGCGTGGCGCGCCTTCGAGCGCTGCCACATCCCAGTTGACTTCGCCTGCGTACAGCACGGCGTTGCGGCCGCGTCCGATATCCACGAAAGCGGCTTCCATGGAGGGCAGCACATTCTGCACCTTGCCGACGTACACGTTGCCGATCAGCGAATCCTGCTGGGTCTTGGAGACGAAGTGCTCTGCGAGCACGCCGTCTTCGAGCACGCCAATCTGGATGCGGTCTTCGCGCTGGCGCACGATCATCTTGCGCTCGACGGACTCGCGGCGGGCCAGGAACTCGGCCTCGGTAATCACCTGGCGGCGGCGTCCGGTTTCGCGCGATTCGCGGCGGCGCTGGCGCTTGGCTTCCAGACGGGTGGAACCGCGCACCGAGGCGACCTTGTTGTTGACCGAGCTGTGGCTCTCGATGCTTCCACGCGGAGCACGTACGCGGGTGACGGTGTTCGGCGGATCATCCTGCGAGCCGCCTTCGAGCTCCAGATCCACGTCGCCACGGCGACGGCGGCGACGGCGACGCGAGGTCACGTCGTCTGAATCGGCGTCTTCAGCGGAATTCGAGGCAGCGGCACGGCGGGCAGGTTCCTGCTTCTTCGCGACGGCTGCGGCCAGCACAGCCTGGGCGGTTTCCGGCACGGCAAACGGATTGAGGATCATGCTGCTGCCGTGTTCGGCCAGCAGCATGCCGGTCTGGTCAACGTCGTTCGCCTCTTCCACCGGGGCAGCTTCCTGCTCGGCGGCTTCAGCTGCTTCGGCGTTCTGCGCCTGTGCGTCTTCATGCTTGGCTGCGGCAAGCTCGACGGCCGCGTCATTGGCGGTATCGCGTGCCGCCTGGGCACGGCGTTCTGCTTGGCGGCTGGCCCGCTTGGTGGAATCAGGCGTGGAAACCTGGGTGCGGCGGGTGGCCCGCCAGCGGTATGGGCTTTCCTCGACACCGGCAGCGGCATTGAGTTCGGCCAAGGTCATGGCGCGACGCAGTGGCCGCGCAGGCGTGGTTGAAACACTGGTACGGCGGGCTCGAGTTGAACGGTTGCCCCGCTTATTACCTTGCGCTCCACCCTTTCGTTGATTTGCTGCGCTCATTTAAATTCGCGTACTCCTACTATGTCCCGCTTCGGCATCCTCCACAGACGGCGCCGTCGCTGAAACTACAATCATCACGTGTCGCTTGGCCTACCTGACTTCCAGTAGGCCGGACACAAAAGCTCGCTATTTTCCGCGGGTTCAACGCAGGTCCAAAATTCTGAACCATGCGCAAATCCTGCGGATCAACGTGGCCTAAGAAAACCGGCTGCTTTCCTTTGCAGCCCTACGATCCGCGGTATTCCCTCGGGAGGCGCACATATTGGGCACTCAACCGAAGCGATGCATCGCCTGTCGATCTGTCGTTTCAAAAGTCTGTCGTCGGGTTGAAAGCAGACTGTGGATCCGCGAACAACCATTTACATTCTCTCATATTTCGTTCACGCCTTGTTCATTGCTTCTCACCTGTTGCACAGAAACGCTTCCTAGGATGAAAAAGCCCACGGCGGAATTACCCGCTTTCCTATGAACTTATGGAATAGTCAAAACATGGTTTCATCACTAGAAAATAGCCGCGGCTCGGGCGTGTTGCCCTGGTGGGCTAAGGAACGCGGCTTCGGTCTGTTCATCATCGTTACCGGGTTGGTCTCTTGGCTCGCCGCCGGAATCCTGGTTCTGGAACGCTTGGAGCTCTACAAGAACCCCGACTACATCACCAGTTGCGATGTTAATCCCTGGATCTCTTGTGGCACCGTGATGAAATCCGAGCAAGCAGGCATTTTCGGTTTCCCCAACCCCTTTTTCGGGATTGTCTGTTTCGCAGTGGTAATCACGATCGGCTTCGCCCTGCTTGCCGGCGCAAGCAACCTGAAGCGCTGGTTCTGGCTGAGCTTCCAGCTGGGCGTGACGGCGGCCATTGGGTTGGTGATCTGGTTCTGGTCCCAGGCCCTCTACGAAATCAATGCACTGTGCCCATACTGCATGGTCGTCTGGGTCATGACGATTCCATTGTTCGTCTTCACTACCGCACGCAATGTGCTCACCGGCGTGATTCCCGCAGGCCCCGGCGTGAAGAAGTTCTTCAGCGAGTGGAGCTGGATCATCACCGCTATCATCTGGGTGCTCCTCGCCGCATCGGTCGTCCTGCGTTTCCCGCACGCCTTCTTCGGCTAGAACAACTCCAGATCTCCTCACGTACCTGCGGGGCCGCCACTTCGGTGACGGCCCCGCAGTGCTGTTCCCGGCACTCCGCCCCACCCCGCCGGCCAAATAGGTCATGTCCAGACCTTGTACCACTTCTCGTTGCCCCCGGCGCGCCAATGCGCAAAGGAATCCCAATTCCCGCTGCGACTAGCGCTTATTGGACACATGGCGGCGCCTGCACGGCTTCGCCAACAACGATTTTCCGGGCACCGCTCAGCTAGACCCGGTAGATTGGATGCATGGCAAGTGACATATGGAA
This sequence comes from Glutamicibacter sp. ZJUTW, assembly GCF_008370855.1. Classification (NCBI taxonomy): domain Bacteria; kingdom Bacillati; phylum Actinomycetota; class Actinomycetes; order Micrococcales; family Micrococcaceae; genus Glutamicibacter; species Glutamicibacter sp. ZJUTW. Next base: position 1,949,548 of record NZ_CP043624.1, read on the forward strand.
CACAGAAAATGCCCAAGACTACGGAATTAATCTGCTAATTTCCGAACACATACGGCTGCGTGAACTGCAAGAGGAAGATCTTGCATTCCTCACCCAATGGTGGAACAGTCCGGAGTTCATGGCCCTGCAAGGCAACCTGGTACTTCCCCACCCGGTCACCGAGGCCGCAGAACTCTTCAAGTCCCGGAGCATCAACCGGGGCACCACCGACGGCGTTGGACTGTCGATCACGCTTCCCGACGATACGCTGATTGGTCACACAGCATTGTACGAATACAACGCTCCAGCGCGTTCTGCCGAGCTGATGATCATGATCGGCGGATCCAATGTTGGCCAGGGCTACGGCACAATGGCCATCAAGATGATCATCGATTACGGCTTCCGCGAAATGGGGTTGAACCGCATCGGCCTGAACGTCTGGGCATACAACGAGCGCGCGCTACGCACCTTCAACCGCGCAGGATTCCGTGAAGAGGGCAGGGTGCGCCAAGCCGGATTCCACGACGGCTCGTTCCACGACAAGATCATCATGGGGCTGCTGGCCAAGGAATACTTCAGCGCCAAATAGCCCGGAGAGGCAGCGAACAAGATTTGAAAGCAACGGGGCCGCGCAGCGCGCGGCCCCGTTGCTTTGCATGAGCTTGCCTCCAGAGCGCTTGTAAAATCAGCCAATAGTTGCAGGAATCTTCGGCTTAATGGTGCAGAAGCAGGTTCTATTGGCCTAGCCAACACTAAATAATCAGTCTTGCGGTGTTGCCCCGGAACCTTGTCAAGTCGTTAGCCTATTGTTAGAGCTATCAGAACCAGCTACAAGGAGCGACTATGGCTTTTTTCCGTAAGGTCAGGCTCGCCGCGTTGTCGAAGAACCAGTCTCAAGATGACAAGCCGACACCTGCCGAGCACCACCGCGTTCCGGCCAAGGACGCCAAACTAGAATTCACTGTCACCAGCTTGTGGACCGACTTGCTAGGCCGACTGGGCATCCGCAGCGCGCAGCTATTGATCGTTGGCGCTCTGGCAACATTCCTCATCATCGGCATGCTCCGCTTGACCATGATCGTGATCCCGACATTGCTGGCCGTCATCATTTCCTGCGCGCTATGGCCACTTGTCGTCAAACTGCGCAAAATCGTTTCACCGATGCTGGCAGCATGGATCGTATTCCTCGGTTCGCTCTTGATCCTAGGAGGCATCGGCACCGGCCTGGTCTTCTCGGTCATCAGGGAATGGCCAAAGCTCGTTGACCAAGCTGTCGAGGGTTTCAACCAGCTCAATGAAATGGTCCAGGGCTTCATCGGCACGATGCCGTTCAACATCGACCAGAGCCAGATCGATAGCGTCGTTGAAACAATCACCGGATTCTTGACCAGTTCCCAGTTTGGCACCGGTGCATTGAACACGCTGAGCGCCGCCGGCAGCTTCGTCACTGGCTTGATCCTGCTTCTGGTGATCCTGTTCTTCTTCCTGAAGGACGGAGACAAGATCTGGGCCTTTGCCGTGTCGTGGACTCCACGCCACTACCGCAACAAGTGGATTCTCTCCGGCGATCGGGCCCTGCGCACCTTCGGCGGCTACATCCGCGGTACTGCCACCGTGGCCGCGGTAGATGCCTTGGGCATCACCGCAACATTGCTGATCGTGCAGGTGCCTTTGGCCATCCCGCTGGGTGTCATCGTCTTCCTCGGATCCTTCGTCCCGATGGTCGGTGCTACGGTTGCCGGAATCCTGGCCACGCTGATCGCCTTGGTGACCAACGGTCCAGTGATTGCGCTAATCGTGCTTGCCGCGGTGATCTTGGTGAATCAGCTGGAGGGCAACTTCCTCCAGCCGGTCGTCATGGCCAATGCCCTGAGCCTGCATGCGCTGGTCGTCTTGATGGCGCTGACCGCTGGCACCGTCCTGGCTGGCATCGTTGGCGCCGTCCTGGCGGTGCCACTGGTTGCGGCAGCGTGGGCGGTGATCAAGGTGTGGACCGGGCGCGACAAGTCCGATGCGGTGGCTGAAGCCAGTGAAGACATCAAGTCCGAAGTTGAAATCAGCGAAGAGGACGCGGCTATCGAAAAGCTCGAAGCCAAGGAGAAGCACAGGGAACAGCACATGGAATCCCCTCAGGATTCTGCGTAATTGTCGCCAGTGGGAGCGCTCCTGCATTGCAGGGGCGCCCCTTTCTTACGCCACTTAATGCTGTCGTTCGAATTATTTCCAAATAATTCTCAAGGAGTTCATGCGCCCTCCCAGCCCTGAATTTCCAGGGTTTTCACGCTGCGAGCAGAGCGTGGATGGCTAATCCCGCGTTGCCGTGCGTGTTGTTTCTGTGTTTAATGTGACTGAAGTGATGGAAGTGGAGCGACGCGGGATGCGCAAGCACCTTGAGAAGTTTTGCAGCATGTCTTCGTTTTCCCCAACAGGGAGAATCCCGCGCCATGCTTCGCCCGCAATCAATGCGCTAACGCGTACTGAAGACTGGGAGGTATCCACGTGCTGGAATCCAGCAATGACGGAGCAGATAAGTATTTTTCGCTGACCGTCGGCCCAATCGCCGACCGCCATCAGGTGGTCAGGATCGGTGCCGCGGAGCAGCTGCCACTGGACTCGGCCGCGCAGGCGTCCGGAAGTTCGGTACAGCAACCGTCCGCGCTCGCCCAGGACAGTTTGGATGACTGGTTCTAGGTTCCGCTTTCAGGTATCAAAAATCCCGGCAGCCCATGGCTGCCGGGATTTTTGCGTATCAGCTTACTTGCCGAACCAGATGCCGATCTCGCGCTCTGCGGACTCAACGGAGTCCGAGCCGTGGACCAGGTTCTGCTGGACCTTCAGGCCCCAGTCGCGGCCGAAGTCGCCACGAATGGTGCCTGGGGCTGCGGTGGTCGGGTCGGTGGTGCCGGCCAGCGAACGGAAGCCTGCAATGACGCTCTGGCCTTCAGCCACGATCGCCACCACTGGACCGGAGAGCATGAACTCCACCAGCGGCTCGTAGAACGGCTTGCCTTCGTGCTCTGCATAGTGCTCGGCGAGCAGCTCTCGAGTAGCTTCCAGCTGCTGCAGCTTGGCAATGGTGTAGCCCTTGGCTTCAATGCGGGCAAGGATCTGTCCGGTCAGGCCGCGCTTGACGCCATCTGGCTTGACCAGGATCAGGGTACGTTCAGTCATGTGACTACCTCTTCGTATCGTTGATGTACTTCTTGGAATCTTAGGCTTGCTCGGGGTTGGCTTTTTCCCAGGCTTCCTGGGCGGCGGCACGGCGCTTGTTTTCCACGTCGATTTCCTCGCCCTTGGACAGCGCAAACCACCAGCACAGGGCGAACGCCGCGGCCAGGTAGAACATGTCCACCAGGATGAAGCCGCTCAGGAAGAACACTACCTGCAGGATCCAGCCGATGATGTAGCCGATCTTCTTGCCCAGCAGGGCGCAGTTGAAGATGCACAGCAGCGCCACGGCAGCGCCGAGGCTGAGCACCACTGCGGGTTCGCCGCGCTTGAGCCCGAAGGCCGCGAGGGTGACGAACACCGCCAGCAGCGCCTCGCAGACCAGCACGGTGGATGCGAACATCATCTTCGTGGAACGCTGCTTCTTCTTCATCCCAGGTCGCCACTCGCGCTGGGCACGGGTGAGTTTGGCCATTAGGGCTTGCCTCCCTTGAGCAATAGTGAAATCTCGCCCACCAGTGTAATCGAACCGGTGACCAGCACTCCGCCGGACAGGTCGTTGCCTGCCTCCGCGCGGCCAACGGACCACTCGATGGCGTCTTCCAGGTTTTCGGTGACGTGGATGTCAGCTTCCGGCCAGCCGGCATCGATGGCCAGGGTGGACAGCTCGCCGGCGGGAATTGCTCGCGGCGAGGAGGACTGGGTGATGCAGATGTCCTCGACCATGTCCCCGTATTCCTCGCGCAGGGTGTAGAGCATCGCCTCGGCGTCCTTCTCCTGCAGGATGCCGACCATCAGGACCAGACGCGTGAAGCCGAAGGATTCCTTGATCGCTTCCGCGGTGACGCGGATGCCGTCCGGGTTGTGCCCGGCATCCACCAGGATGCTCGGGGCCGCACGCAGCAGTTCCAGCCGGCCCGGGCTCGTCGCCGCGGCGAAGCCGTCGCGGACCAGGTCGGCGTTCAGCTCGCGCTGTCCGCCGCCGAGGAATGCCTCCACCGCGGCCAAGGCCACGGTGGCGTTCTGCGCCTGGTGGGCGCCGAACAGCGGCAGGAAGATCTCGTCGTAGCGGGCAGCCTGGCCCTGGATGGACAGCAGCTGCCCGCCCACGCCATGCTGGCGATCCAGCAGCTTGAAGTCCAGGGTGTCGAAGGCCGCCGGCACGTCGAGCTCCCGGGCACGGGCCAGCAGCACGTCGGCCGCGTCCACCGGCTGCACCGAGGAGACCAGGTAGCCTCCGGGCTTGAGGATGCCGACCTTTTCCTCGGCGATCTCCCCCGGGGTATCCCCGAGCAGGTCGGTGTGGTCCAGCGAGATCGGGGTGATCACCGAAACATCGGCATCGGCCACGTTGGTGGCATCGGTGATGCCGCCCAGGCCCACTTCGAGCACCACCACATCCACCGGGACCTCGGCGAAGACCGCGAAGGCGAGGATGGTGACAGCCTCGAAGTAGGTCAGCTTGTTTTCCCCGCGCTCGACGAGCTCGGCGTCCACGATCTCAAGGAACGGGCTGATCTCATCCCATACGCGCACGAAGGTCTCGTCATCCACCGGCGCACCGTCAATCGCGATGCGCTCGGTGACCGAAATCAGGTGCGGCGAGGAGTAGCGGCCGGTGCGCAGATCGTGCGCCATCAGCAGCGATTCGATCATGCGTGCGGTCGAGGTCTTGCCGTTGGTGCCGGTGATGTGGATGACCGGGCAGGCCTTGTTGGGCTCGCCGAGGATCTCCATGGCCCGGAACATCGGAGCCATGCGCGGCTCCATCTTGTTCTCCGGGGCCCGGGACAGCAATTGCGCGTAGACGCGGTCCAGTTCGCTCACTAGTTGGCCTCGACTTTGCCGGAATCCAGCTTGGCCACGGCAACCTGCTCGCCCTGGGCCGAATCGTCGGCGACGAGCTCCAGCTGCGCGCTCAGGGTTTCGCCGGCCACCAGCTCGCGGTTGGCTTCCAGCGCCGCGATGGTGGCCGCGCTGGCGGTGATCACGGTGCGGATGCGGTCCGAAACCTGCAGGTCCGCGTCCTTGCGGGCGGACTGGATGGAGCGGATCATGTCGCGGGCGGTGCCCTCGGCGGCCAGCGCCTCGGTGACCTCGGTATCCAGCACCAGGAAGCCGCCATCGATGACCGCCGCGGCGATCTCGCCGGCCGCATCCACCACGGTGTCCAGGGTGTATTCGCCCTCGGCCAGTTCCAGGCCGCCGGCGGTGACAACACCGTTGGCGACGGACCAGTCACCGGACTTGGCGCCCTTGATCGCCTGCTGCACGTTCTTGCCCAGGCGCGGGCCGGCGGCACGGGCGTTGACCACCAGCTGCTGGCTGATGCCGTAGCTGGCAGCGTCCACGCCCTCGGCGTCGATCAGGGTCACTGCCTTCAGGTTCAGCTCGTCCTTGATGATCGATGCGTAGGTGCCCTCCAGGCGGGCGGCATCGGTGAGCACGACCTTCAGCTCGGCCAGTGGCAGGCGCACGCGCAGGTTCTTTGCCTTGCGCAGCGAGGAGCCCACCGAGCAGATCTTGCGGGTGGTTTCCATGGTTTCCAGCAACGCGGCGTCGGTCGGGAACTGCTCGGCATCCGGCCAGTCGGCCAGGTGCACCGAGCGCTGCCCGGTCAGCCCGCGGAAGATCTCTTCGCTGGCCAGCGGCAGCAGCGAAGCGGTGACCTTCACCAGGGTTTCCAGCGCGGTGTAGAGGGTGTCGAAGGCCTGGGTGTCCTCGTCGAAGAAGCGCTGGCGCGAGCGGCGCACGTACCAGTTGGTCAGCGTGTCCATGTAGTGGCGCACCGCCTCGGTGGCATCGGAAACCTCGTAGGAATCCAGTGCCTCGGTGACCTCGCGCACCAGCTGTCCGGTGGCGGCCAGCATGTACGCATCCAGCGGGTCGGTGGAAGCGGTGGTGAACTTGGCCTCGTAGCCGGCCCCGTTGTTGGCGGAGTTGGTGTACAGGTTGAAGAAGTGCCAGACGTTCCACAGCGGCAGCAGCACCTGGCGCACGCCATCGCGGATGCCCTGCTCGGTGACCACCAGATTGCCGCCGCGCAGGATCGGGCTAGCCATCAGGAACCAGCGCATCGCATCCGAGCCGTCGCGGTCCAGGACCTCGGTGACATCCGGGTAGTTGCGCAGAGACTTGGACATCTTCTGCCCGTCCGAGCCGAGCACGATGCCGTGGGAGATCACGTTGGTGTAGGCCGGGCGGTCGAACAGCGCGGTGGACAGCACGTGCATGGTGTAGAACCAGCCACGGGTCTGGCCGATGTACTCGACGATGAAGTCCGCCGGGTGGTGGCCGGAATCGAACCATTCCTGGTTGTCGAACGGGTAGTGCACCTGGGCGTAGGGCATCGAGCCGGAGTCGAACCAGACGTCGAGCACGTCTTCCACGCGGGTCAGCGTGCCGCCTTCGGCACAGCCTTCGTGGGCGCGGGTCAGCTCGTCGATGAACGGGCGATGCAGATCCGGCTGGCCTTCGTGGTTCACCGGCAGGCGGCCGAAGAAGTCCTTCAGCTCGGCCAGCGACCCGAAGACCTCGCGGTGGGTGCACTCGGCGCCCGAGCATTCCCAGACCGGGATCGGCGAACCCCAGTAGCGGTTGCGCGAGATCGACCAGTCGCGGGCGTTTTCCAGCCACTTGCCGAACTGGCCGTGCTTCACGTTGCCCGGGATCCAGTTGATCTGCTCGTTCAGCTCGACCATGCGGTCCTTGAACTTGGAAACCTCGACGTACCACGAGGAGATCGCGCGGTAGATCAGCGGGGTGCGGCAGCGCCAGCAATGCGGGTAGGAGTGCTCGTAGGAAGCCTGCTTGACCAGCTTGGCCTCGTCCTTGAGCACATTGGTGATGGTCTTGTTCGCATCGAAGACCTGCACGCCGACGATGTCGGCCAGCGGCCCGCCGGCGAAGACCGGCAGGAACTTGGCGCCCTCGTCCACCGAGAGGATCACCGGGATGCCGTGCTCTTCGCAGACCTTCTGGTCATCCTCGCCGTAGGCCGGAGCCTGGTGCACGATGCCGGTGCCGTCGGCCACGGTGACATAGTCGGCGGTGAGAATCTGCCAGGCGTTTTCGGTGCCGTACTTCTCGGTGTCGGTGTAGGTGTCCCACAGCGGGGCGTAGCGCACGCCGGCCAGGTCGGCGCCGGTGTAGCTGGCGGTGACCGCGGCGGCGGCTTCCTTGGCGTCCTTGTAGCCCAGGTCCTTGGCATAGGAGCCGAGCAGGTCGCGGGCCAGCAGGAATGGGCCGGCGGCGGCAGAGGCCTTCACGCCAGCTTCGCCGGCTGGGAGAACGACGTACTCGATGTCCGGGTGCACGGCCAGCGCCTCGTTGGTCGGCAGGGTCCACGGGGTGGTGGTCCAGGCCAGGGCCTGCACGCCGGCCAGGGCCTTGGAGGCCTCGGTTTCGCCGGCAAGGATGGTGAAGCCGACGGTAACGGTCTGGTCCTGGCGGTTCTTGTAGACGTCGTCGTCCATGCGCAGCTCGTGGTTGGACAGCGGCGTCTCGTCCTTCCAGCAATACGGGAGCACACGGAAGCCCTGGTAGGTCAGCCCCTTGTCGGACAGCTGCTTGAAGGCCCAGATGACCGATTCCATGAACTCGACGTTCAGGGTCTTGTAGTCGTTTTCGAAGTCGACCCAGCGAGCCTGGCGGTTCACGTACTCTTTCCACTCATCGGCGTACTTCATCACCGAGGTGCGGCAGGCGTCGTTGAACTTGTCGATGCCCATGGCTTCGATCTGCTTCTTGTCGGTCATGCCCAGCTGCTTCATGGCTTCCAGCTCGGCTGGCAGGCCGTGGGTGTCCCAGCCGAAGCGGCGCTCGACGCGCTTGCCGCGCTGGGTCTGGTAGCGAGCGACGAGGTCCTTGACATAGCCGGTGAGCAGGTGGCCGTAGTGCGGCAGGCCGTTGGCGAAGGGAGGGCCATCGTAGAAGACGAACTCTTCGCCTTCGCGCTGGTCGATGGAGGCCTGGAACGTGTTGTCGTTCTTCCAGTATTCGAGGACGCGCTTCTCAAGTTCTGGGAATCGCGGTGAAGCCGGGGTCGAACCGGTTGGGTCTGTAGTGACCTTCGGGTAGAAGCTCATCGAATGGGCCGTCCTTCAAGCGTAGGGTCGATAAATCCTTGCCTACGAGGACGGCGATAATGCCGCGGTACCACCCCGCTTATCCCCCACCTAAATCGCGGAGAACCACTTATCATCAGCTGTGACGGGCTGGTCCCGTTCGGTTCTACTTGGCAAACCCGAGGTTCGCGGTTCTTCCGAAGACTCACCGGTGATAGCCGGATCGAAGTCGCAGTCCTTATATCGTACCGCGTGATGCGCGTGGTGAAAATTCCCAGATCACCCAAGATGGCAATGAGTTCAGGCTCACAGCCTTGTGGCCCAAGCACCGAGGAAAGGGGCTGATGCAGGGGAATCTCCGTTGCCTGCATTTTCAGGCTAGCGCGTTGAGGGGGCCTTGCCGCAAGGCCCCACCCATGGCCCATAATCGATACCTTCCCCACGAGAACCATCCAGACCAGGGAGCCTGCGTGCCTGCTGCAACTTCAAACACCAGCTACTTCGATTCCATCCACGAACATGCCACACCCGAACTCGCGAAAGACATCGCGCAGGACCAGCAACGGCTGGACTAGATCGCCGCGCGCATCAAGCAGCTCCGCTCCGAAGCGGTTGAGCGCATCGCTGCACGCGGCAAGGACCGGGCCGGCACCCTCCAGCAATCCCTGCAGCGCGATGTCGAGCTCAACGAACTGGCTAAGCGCCTGCGCCAGCTGGACCTCATGGGACCATACGCCTGCCTGGGGTACATGCAATTCGCCCAGACCGGCGAGCGCCTCTACATCGGACGAGCCGGCTTGAGCGATGCCCAAGGCAAGCAGCTGATGGTGGACTGGCGCACCCCGGCGGCCGAACCATTCTTCGCTGCCACGCATGAAGAGAGCTACGGGCTGTCGATGCGTCGCCGCTACCGCTGGCGCCGGCAGCGCATTTCCGACTACTGGGACGAAGTATTCGATTCCTCCCAGCTGCAATCCCATACCCGCCTGGATGACCACTCATCTTTTCTCGCGTCACTTGGCAGCAAGCGCACACCGAAAATGCGGGACGTGCTCTCGACGATCCAGTCCGATCAGGACGCGATCATCCGCAGCAGCTCGCGCGGCGCACTGGTGGTTGACGGCGGGCCAGGCACCGGCAAGACGGTCGTCGCCCTGCACCGCGCCGCGTACTTGCTCTACGCGGATCAGCGCCTGCGCAGCCAAGGAGGCAAGGTGCTGGTCGTGAGTCCGCATGAAGCCTACTCCTCCTATGTCTCTGATATCCTGCCGAATTTGGGAGAGGATGATGTTCTCATTTCCACTCTTTCGAACATAGTTTCGATAGGGCAAGATCTCCCTGCCGAACAAGATCCCGAAGTCCAGCGCATTAAATCCAGTGCCGCCATGCTGAGTGCGCTGAAGAAAGCAGTCGAGGTCTTTGAAGAGCCGCCCGCCACCGAGGTGGTGCTCGATATCGGTGAATTCCAAGCCACGGCCACTGCGCAACTATGGCGCGACGCGGTGGGCATGATCGACTCCGAGACCCCGCACAACGAAGCGCGCATCCAATTGCGCGAAGCTCTGGTTGACCTGCTGCTCCCCCAGCTAGCAGGCAGCAATGCCGCTGAACCGCAACTTCGCGCCGATGCGGCACGAAGTTCTGCACTCGGAGCGCTGCTCAATGAATACTGGCCCATCCTGGATCCGCTGAATCTCCTGAAGGCTTTGTATTCGACGCCCGCATTGCTTCGGTACAGCGGCTCGGAACTCACTGACGACCAGATCGAGAAGTTGCTGTCCGCCCCACGTCCAGTCGCATGTACGACATCAGATATTCCGTTGATCGATTATTCCCGCTATCTGATCGGAGACCAGGACAGCGAGACCAGCCATCGTGACGAGCAGTCTCGAATCCATGCAGAGCGAAACCGATGGACGAACGTCATAGACGATCTGATGGCCTCGGCTGATGACAAGGAAGACCTGGCATCTCAGCTCATGCACCACGATCTCCAGGAGCGTCTGCTCAGCCATAGCTTGGAGACCCCGTTGGCGAAGGAAAGTTTCGACGGGCCCTTCTCGCATGTCGTCGTCGATGAAGCCCAGGACCTGACCGATGCCCAATGGGCAATGATCCAACGCCGTTGCCCGTCGGGCAGCCTGACGATTGTCGGCGACAGGGCCCAGGCCGTTGACGGTTTCAGCACGTCATGGGAACAGCGGCTAGCAAGCATTGGCATTCACGACATCTCCATCTCCCGGTTGCGGGTCAACTACCGCAGCACCGCACAGATCATGGAAGCCGCAGCAGCGCAGATCCTGCCGGAGATGCCTGAGGCCAACGTACCGCAATCGCTGCGAGCAAACGGTGCACCGGTACGCTACGCCCATCCTTCACACCTCAAGAAGATTCTCGACCAATGGCTGGCCGAAAATAATGAAGGCACCGCTGCGGTGATTGGGCTTCCGGGTTTCCCCGCCTCCGAACGAGTCAGCGTGCTGACTCCTGAACACGCCAAGGGACTGGAATTCGATCTGGTGCTCGTCTGCCAACCTGAGAACTTCGGCCAGACCCGGCGCGGCGCAGTACGCCGGTACGTGGCCATGACCCGAGCGACAGCTCAATTGGTCATATTGGCCGAGCAATGACCATCGGGCAGCCTTTAGTAGGCTGGCTTCCATGAGCACTGCCGAACCGCAACGGTTGGAAACCCGGAATCAACAGCACGCCTTCGCCTCACCAAGCGTGCTGCGTTGGGGCCAGCATCTGGTCACGGCGATTCTCCTTGCCATTGCGCTGCTGCGACAGCTAGCAACTCAGGATGCCGCGTTGCCTGCCATCCTCGTCTCAGTGCTTTTCGCTGGCTGGTACAGCGCAGGCTTCATTGCCCATTCCAAGGCTGGCGCCTTCGCGGTGCGCGCATGGTGGCTGGCGCTCCTGCTCGGGATCTGGGTAGCAAGCCTTTTCGTTTCGGCCGAATTCATGTGGCTCGCCTTCAGTCTGTGGCTGCTCTTGGGCCACCAGCTGCCGTTCCTACCCTCAATCTTGTGGTCGGTGGTCGTCTACGCCTTTACGCTGCTTGCTCCGTATCTGCACCATGGGCGACTGAGCATTGCGGCCATAGCCGGTCCATTAGTCGGCGGCTTGTTCGCTTGGGGCATTTCCCGCGGTTACCTGCAGATGGAACGCGATGCCCAAGTGCGCACTTCGCTCGTGAATTCCCTGGTCCGCGCCCAGCATGAAATGGCCGACCTCCAAGAGGAACTTGCGAGGTCGCAGCACGAGGCGGGCATCGCCACGGAACGCACGCGCCTGGCCCGCGAAATCCATGACACTGTCGCACAGCAGCTGTCCTCCATCGGCCTGCATGCCAAGGCGGCAGAGGCCTCCAAGGAACCGGACGCAGCCGAGAAAGCACTGGTTCGCATTGATGAGCTTTCCGGACAGGCGCTGACCGATTTGCGCCGCATTATCGCCGCGCTCGCACCCGCTGAACTGGATTCGCAGGCACTGGCCGGCGCATTGAACCGGATACTGGAGAATTTCGAAGCTGATTCGAACGTCGGCACCCGGCTGGACATCGAGCCGGGTTTGCCCGCCCTGGAGCCCAGCGTGCAGATTGCCTTGCTGCGCACCGCGCAGTCGGCGCTCTCTAACGTCCTTCGCCATGCCCACGCTTCAATCGTTGCTATCAGCTTGAGCAGCAGTGGCGACGAAGTCCGCCTGGATATCGTGGATGACGGTGTTGGGTTCACGCCGAATTCCGGTCCCGCGCAAACCAGCACCGAGGCTGGCGGGTTCGGCCTGAAAGCCATGAACCAGCGGCTGCGGGAGCTCGGCGGCGGACTGGACATCGAAAGCTCCCCAGGCGAAGGCACAGCACTGTGCGCGCATCTTCCGATCAACGTCGCAAAGGACAAATCGTGATCCGCATCCTCTTAGTCGATGACCATCCCATCGTTCGCACCGGGTTGCGGGCGCTTTTTGAGAACTTCGGAGACATCGCAGTGATCGGCGAGGCCTCCAGCGGCGAGGAAGCGCTAGCGTTCGTCAAGGACAACCCGGTTGATGTCGTGCTGTGCGATCTGCGCCTCGGTGCCGGGATGAACGGCGCGCAGACCACGGTAGCCATCCGCAAGCTATCCAAGCCTCCCCACGTGTTGATCCTGACCACGTTCGACAAGGACTCGGAAATCTTGGCCTGCATCGAAGCCGGAGCCGCCGGCTATCTGCTCAAGGACGTCAGTGCGCAAACCATCGTGGATTCCATTCGCCAAGCCGCAGCCGGCCACATGGTGCTGGCCCCGGAGATGGCCCAGCGGGTTGTCGAGGGCATGCGGCGGCCGAAGATCGAGCTGACGGCACGCGAGAACGACGTGCTGGTCCAACTGGCTACCGGTGCCGGAAACAAGCAGATCGCCAAGGCATTGTTCGTGTCTGAGGCAACGGTGAAGACCCATCTGGTGCATATCTTCGACAAGCTTCAAGCATCCAGCCGCACAGATGCCATCAACAAGGCGACAGAGCACGGTTTGCTCTAAGTTCTTCCGGCATTCGGAAGACCCGCCGGTAACCGCCTCAACCTTTCGGTTGAACTTTTATTCGCCCTTTTCCACGATGGATTGACCTGCAAAAAATCATTAACTGGAACTATGAAAGTTCCAGTTATTTCCCGGGTCGGCGATTCGCTGACCAGCCGGCGCGGCGCTCGCCTGTGGGCCGTCGGCATCGTCGCAGCAATTCTCGTCCTCTTTGGCGCGCTGAGCAGCGTCCAGGCTCCGGCCCGGTCTGCGAGCTCGCTGGTTGGCGATTCGGATTCAACCAAGGTCGCCCAGCTCATCGATGCGAACTCCAACGAGTCCGAAACCACGGCCCTGCTGGTGGCCAGCCGTGGCGACGGCAACACGCTCAGCGACAACGACCGCGCAATGATTGATCGCCAGGCAGAGGCCTTGGGTCACGCAGCGAACGTCACCGCTGGCCGCACCATGGCCAGCGAGGATCAGCAGGCAGCCATGGTTCCGCTCTCCTGGAATACCGTGTCCGATGCGGCCGACCGGGAAACGCTCAAGTCGATTCGAAGCTGGATCCAGGATCATCCATCAGCAGATTTGCAGCTTCAGGTCACCGGGCCTACCGCCTTTGCAGTTGATGTCACCAATGCATTTGCCGGTGCCGACTTCACCCTCTTGGCAGTCACGGTGGCAATCGTGGCTGTCTTGCTGATCTTGACCTACCGATCGCCGGTGCTCTGGCTGATCCCGTTGGCGGTCGTTGCCATCGCCGACCGCAGCGCCTCTCTGGTGGCCAACCTGCTGGGCAATGCCTTCGACCTGCACTTCGATTCCGGCGTGCTCAGCGTCCTGGTCTTCGGCGCAGGCACCAACTACGCCCTGCTGCTGATCTCCAGGTACCGCGATGAGTTGCATAAGCATGCTGATCACCGCCAGGCGCTGGCCAAAGCCTGGGCATCCAGCTTCGAGGCCATTCTCACTTCAAACCTGACCGTGGTCCTGGCTCTGCTCACCCTGGGCCTGGCAGTCATGGACGATACGCGCGGATTGGGTATCGTTTGCGCCGTTGGCTTGCTGATCGCGGCGATCTTCGCGCTGTTCCTCTTACCCCCGCTCCTGGCCATGTGCGGCCGCAACGCCTTCTGGCCATTGATTCCCCATCCAGGACAGGAAGCCAAGACGGAGAATTTCTTCGGCCGTGCAGCTCGCTCCGTGATGAACCGTCCGGGACTGAACCTCACCGCGATGGCACTATTGCTTCTGGTGCTTGCCGGAGCACTCACCGGTACGCGTATTGGCCTGGATCAAACCCAGCAATTCCGAACCGCAACCGAATCCTCCAGCGCCATGGACCTGCTGGCAGAGCATTTCCCCGCCGGGGAAACCCAACCGGTCACCGTCTTGGCGCAGGGTTCAGGGACTTGCCCATTGCGAGATGAATTCGCTCGCCTTGAGAACGTGAAACGCGTCGGCGAGGCAAGCCAGCTTGGCACTACCGCGTGGCAGGAGTTCTCGGTGATTCCCGACGTTGATCCCAACTCGGCGAAGGCCCAGGATCTTGTGCAGCAGCTGCGTGATGTCGCAGCCCGTGGAGGCGACGGCCAGGTGCTGATTGGCGGACAGAGCGCAGAACAACTGGATTCACATCAAATGCACCTGCGAGACCTCTACGTGATTGCGCCGCTGATCATGATGATCTGCTTCGTGATGCTCGGCTGGCTCACCCGTTCATGGCGCACTGCCCTGGCTCTGGGAGTGGTGAACCTGCTCAGTGCTGCAGCTGCTGTCGGATTGGGTTCGCTGGTTTCCTCAGTCGTCTTCGAGGCTGACGCGCTGGATGTCCGAGTGCCGCTGTTGGCCTTCGTCTTCCTGGTAGCGCTCGGCGTGGACTACACGATCTTCCTGACCCAGCGCGTGCGCCAGGATGCACAGGCGCTGGAACTGCATGAAGCAGTTGCCCTGGCAGCAAGCCGCACCGGATCAGTCATCACCAGTGCCGGGCTCGTGCTCGCCGGAGTATTCGCCGCCCTGGCGACCTTGCCTCTGACCGTCCTGGGCCAGCTCGGCCTGATCGTCGGACTCGGCGTCCTGCTGGACACATTCGTTGTTCGGACCTTGCTGCTGCCCGCGCTGTTCGCGGTCCTGGGTTCGGCCAAGCGCCCGGTCTTCGGCCACGTTTCCTCCCCTGCGGAAGCATCTGCAGAACCAACCACTCAGAAAGAAAGCAACATCAATGCGTAAGCTCGTCAATTTCTCCTTCACCTACATGATCCTCGGAGTCGCCTCTGGTCTCTTCTACCGGGAATTCACCAAGATGAACGGTTTCCCGGAGGGAGCGTGGACCCAGCTATCGGTAGTCCATACCCATCTGCTCGTCCTCGGCTTCATCATCCTGCTGCTGGTGCTCCTGCTGGAGAAGGCCTTCGTCCTGAGCCAGCATCGCAAGCTCTTCGCATGGTTCATGGGAACCTACAACGCGGGTGTGCTCCTCACTGCGGGCATGCAGCTCACCCACGGCATCATGACCGTGCTGGGCATCGAGTCCTCCAAGATGGTCTCCGGCATCGCGGGCCTTGGACACATGTCGATCACTGCAGGCATGATCCTGCTGTTCATCATGCTCCGCCGCAGTGTCGGCGCCGGTGATCAACAGAAGGCCCCACGGAAGCGGGCAGTCGAGGGCTAGGCAATCGGCCCGTCGTCGATTTGCCGTTCCCGGCTGGCCGGTGAACTGGCTGGCTGGGCGGGCCTGAGCATCGCGCCGTAGCCCTGGCAGCAGCGTTGCTCATGGCAGCTGATACTTATTCGGCCGGTAGCAAGCCGAAGAAGTTGCGGGCTGAAAACACCAATGGGCAGGGTCCCTCAGCAGATTTGCCGAGGGACCCTGCCCATTGCGTGCTAGAGCCCGGGGTGAAACTTACAGGCTCTCAACCAATTTTTTTGCCGAAGAGAATTCCATCATCGCTTCGCGCTCAACAACCTTGATGCGGTCGCGGGTGATCTCGCCGAAACGGGTCGAAACGGTGCCGGCCGCAGCACCCAGCTCCTTCTCGTGGGCATCCAGGTTCTTCCAGCCCTCCCAGTTGGAGAAGTTCACGCCGCGGCTTTCCAGCAGCTCGGCGATCTTCTGGGAAGAATCCGGCTGTGCCAGCTTGGTGAGATCTTCAAGCAGGTGGGTGATCGTCTCCAAGGCGTCGCCCTTGGTGTGGCCAATCAGGCCGATAGGGCCGCGCTTGATCCAGCCGGTGGCGTACAGGCCAGGAACGTGATTGCCCGAAGCATCCAGCACACGGCCTTCGGCGTTTGGCAGCACGCCCTTGGCACCGTCGTATTCAATGTCATTGACCGCTGAGCCGAAGTAGCCGACTGCACGGTAGATGGCCTGCAGCGGGTACTCGATGAATTCACCGGTACCGCGTGCGCCACCATTGCCGTCAAGCTCGTTGCGCTCGACCTTCAGACCGGAAACCTTGCCATCCTCACCCAGAACCTCGACCGGGGACTGCAGGAAGTGCAGGTGCAGGCGACGCGAGGCGCTTGGAGCTTCTTCGCGTTCTTCCTGCTCGATCAGCCAGTTGGTCAGCGTGGAGACCATGGTCTTGGTCTGGTTATTGGTCTTCATGGCTTCGTCCGAGGCCTTGTCGAATTCGAAGTCCTCCGGGTACAGCACGATGTCCACGTCCTTGGAGTGCGAGAGTTCGCGCAGTTCCAGCGGGGTGAACTTGACCTGTGCCGGACCGCGGCGGCCGAAGACGTGCACGTCGGTGACGGCCGAGTCGTTCAGCTGCTCGTAGATGTGCTCCGGGATTTCGGTTTCCAGCAGCTGGTCAGCGTGCTTTGAGAGAATGCGGGCGACGTCCAAGGCGACGTTGCCGTTGCCGATGACGGCAACTTCCTTGGCCGAGAGGTCCCAGTTCTTGTCGGCATCCGGGTGCGCGTCGTACCAGGAAACGAAGTCGGCGCCGCCGAAGGAGCCGTCAAGATCGATCCCCGGAATATTCAGGTCGGCGTCCTTCTGGGCGCCGGTCGAGATGATCACTGCATCGTAGCGGGTGCGCAGGTCCTCCAGCGAGATGTCCCGACCCAGGCCGACGTTGCCGTAGAAGTCGATCCAGTCGTTGTCGAGCACCTTGTGCAGGGCATTGATGATGCCCTTGATGCGTGGGTGGTCAGGCGAAACGCCGTAGCGGATCAATCCGAAGGGAGTCGGCAGCTCGTCGAAGAGGTCAACGTGCAGCTTAAGTTCGCCGGAGGCGACTGGCTGGCTCTTGTTCAGCAGGTCGGCGGCGTAGATGCCAGCTGGACCGGCACCAACGATGGCAACACGCAGCGCCCGGGAAGTGAGGTGCTCAGGGACGGTAATTTCACTCATCAAACAACTTCTCTTTCTTAGTCAACGAATGAGGCCGGCGCGGTGGCTTCGGCATTCGCTAGCGGCAGGAGGTCTACCAGTTGGTCGGAGGCTTCCGGGGCTAGCCGAACGACGTCACCTATAACGATAACGGCCGGATTCGCCACTGCGGCCTTGCGGGCGCGCTTTACAATCCCTTCTAGCGTACCGATAGTTGTGCGCTGCGTCTGTGAGTAACCTCGCTCAACTATCGCAATTGGGGTACTTGACGGTAAACCACGGGTAAGCAATGTCTCAACAATTTGCGGCAAATTCGATACTCCCATCAGCACCGCCAAGGTGTGATCGGACCGGATCGGCACATCAGCAAGTTCCCCGTGCCCGCTGACCACGGTGAACCCGGCAGCAATGCCCCGATGGGTGACGGGAATGCCGGCAGCCATGGGCACCGAGACGGCACTGGTAATGCCTGGAATCACGCGTACAGGAATGCCATATTCCGCGGCGTAGAGCATTTCCTCGCCGCCGCGGCCCAGCACGAACGGATCGCCGCCCTTCAGGCGGGCCACCCGCTTGCCTTCCAAAGCGTATTTGACCAGTAATTCATTGGTTTCATCCTGGGTTTTGACGTGGCATCCAGGCGACTTGCCCACATCGATAACCAGCACGTCCTCAGGCAGCTCGGCCAGCAGCGCGGTGGGGCCCAGCTTGTCGGCCAGGACGACGTCTGCGGCCATCAAGGCCTTGTATCCGGCGACGGTGATCAGCTCGGGATCCCCCGGCCCACCGCCAATCAGTGTGATGCGGCCATCAGCCATTGTTCTCTCCAGTCCGGGTCATTCCTCGATCGGCCATCAGCTTGCGTTCGATCGGGGCGAAGAATAGAAGTTCGATAAGTACGCCAACCAGCAAGATGGTCAATATGACCAACATCACCAGCGGCAGATCGGCGAGGTCCCGGCCTCGCTGGAGCAGCGAGCCTACGCCCAAGGCCAGCGAGCCGCCGACAGCAATCAGTTCGGCCGCCATCAAGGAGCGCCAGGCGAAAGCCCAGCCTTGGCGCAGGCCGGCCACGTAACCGGGCAAAGCCGCGGGCAGTTCGATGTACAGGATGTGCTCGCGCCGGGAGGCGCCGAGCACCTTGGACAGCGCCTTGTACTGTGTCGGGATCATGTCGATTCCCGAGAGCAGGCCGTTGATGATCGACGGGATCGCGCCCAGGAGCAGAACGGTATAAATCGTCGCGTCGGAGAGCCCGAAGAGGATGATCGCCGCTGGCACCCAGGCAATGGACGGCAGGACCTGCATGGCGGAAACCAGTGGTCCGACCCCTTGGCGCAAGAGCGGCTGGTGGGCCAGCAAGAGCGCCAGCGGAGTCGCAATCAGCACCGCGATCGCGAATCCGCTCACGGCGCGGAACAGCGAGGTGCCTACGGCCTGGACCAGTGAACCGTCGGCCAGCAGCTGAGGCAGCCTGCCGGCCACGGCGACCGGTCCGGGGAACAGGTCTTCGCGCAAGGGGCTGGCCCACGAGGCAATTTGCCACAGGCTGAGCAGCACCAGGACGGTAAGAATCGGAGCGACGACGGCATCAAGCTTGCTGCGGGTGCGCTTCTTCGCCTGTGCCGGCGTTGCGGCCTTAGCCGGCGCTTGGGTCAGTGAGCTCATGCTTTCGCTGCTCCTTTCGCAGTATCGCGGTCAGTTCGTTGGCCAGTGCGGCTGATTGCGCCGGATCGTTGCGCAGGTGATCGGTGATCTGACGGGTTTCCAGGATCCTGCCGGGGTGCGAGGAAAGCACCAGGATCCTGCCGGCAAGCCGGATCGCCTCGCGGACGTTGTGGGTGACGAAGATGATCGTCTTGCCGGTTTGCTCCCACAGGGCGCGCAGCTGCTCATGGAGCATGTCCCGGGTGATCGCGTCCAACGCGGCAAAAGGCTCATCCATCAGCAAGACTTGGCGGTCCTGCGCCAGAGCCCTGGCCAAGGCGACTCGCTGCCGCATGCCGCCGGAGAGCTCATGAGGCTTCTTCCCGATGGCGTGCCCCAGCTGAACCAGCTGCAGCAGTTCGGTGGTGCGCGCGGTCCGCTGGGCCGCCGGATAGCCGGCGAGCTTGAGCGCCAAATCCACGTTCTGCCCGGCGGTCAGCCACGGAAGCAGATTGGAATCCTGGAACATGAATGCCGCCCCGTCGTGCGGGACTTCCAACCAGCCGGAGCTTGGGGCCAGCAGCCCGGCGATCATGTTCAGCAACGATGACTTCCCGCATCCCGAGGCACCCAGCACCGCGATGAATTCGCCGTCGTCGATCTCAGTACTCAGCCGGTCGATCACCAGCCCGGTGCCCGGATAGCTCAGCGAGACTTCATTGATCAATACGCCCATCAGTGCTCCTGCGTTGCAAGGAAACGGGTGTCCACCAAGCCGTCAACCGAACCGGTCTGCCCGATGCCAACCTGCGCCGCATGGTCGATCAGCGTCTGGTAGGTATCGGCCAGCGGGTCCTCGTCGAAGGAAACTTCTTCCAGTGCAGCGGCAATGACCGTCTCATCGAAGGAGCTGCCGTTCGCTGCGGCCAGGGCCTCCTGGACTGCCGCGGCCTTGTGCTGCTGATCTGCCGAGTTCAGCCATCCAATGGCTTCGGAGTTCGCGGCCACGAGCTTTTCCACGGTTCGCGGATGCTCGGTGAGGTAGTCCTGGGAGACGACCAGAACGGTCGTAGGGAATTTCCCGTTCTCCCACAACGTGGATTCGTCCACTAATCGATGACCCCCGTAGTTCTCCACCAGCAAGGAGGCGTAGGGCTCGGGAACCCACGCCCCGTCAATGGCGCCCCGCCCGAACAGCTGGGTGAGGGTGGCATTGGAGCTGGGCGTCACCGTGGCTTGCTGATCCAGCCCGTGCTCGGCCAGATAATGGCGCAGCGCCACGTCTTGGGTTCCGCCGAATTGCGGGGTGGCCAGCTCGGTGCCAGCCAATTCGCCGGGCTCGGAAATATCCGGGGACACGACCAGGCTTGCACCGCCGGATGAGGCGCCGGCGACGATTTTCAGGGACGTTCCCCCGCTGGCCAGGTAGCTGTTCAGCGCCGGGCTGGGGCCCAGGTAGGCCGCATCGATGGCACCGGAGTTCAGGGCCTCGATCGCTGCCGGACCGGCATTGAACAACTGGGTTTCCAGGCTGGTGCCATCAGCCTCAAGCTGGTCTGCAAGCAAGTCCTGGCTGGTGGAAATCAGGGCCGGGGCGTGGGTCAGGTTGGCGAAATAGCCCAGCTTGAGCTCTGCCGCCGGGCCGAGGTCCGCCGCATGCGCCGGGGCCTGGCCTGGTCCGGGCACCACGGTGGTGAGCACCGCCAGCGCGGCAAGTGCAGCAACCCCGGCCAGACCGGCGATCCTCCCGCGGAACCCGGTCGCCGGACTGGCTGCTGCCAGGCGGATTCGTGCCCCGTGGCTGATCCGGGTGCCAGGATCAGGCCGCTGCATGCTCGGCCTCGATGATCCCGGCCGCCAACGTGCGGCCGGTGGCGGGGTCGATCAGCAGGAAGCTGCCGCCGGTGCGCGAGGTGCTGTACTGCTCGATGGCTACCGCGGCCGAGCTGCGCAAGGTGATCCGTCCCAGATCGTTGAGCCCGAGGCTGTCGGCTGGCAGCTGCGAGTAGTCGGCAATATCAATGACGTAGTTGATGTCGGCGAGCTTCGCGGCGGCGATCTTGGTGCCGTGCTTGACCAGCACCCGCTGGCCCTTGCCCAGCTGCACTGGATCCAGCACGCAGATATTTGCCTGGAACTCCCGTTGGGCTTCGGGCAGCTCTCCGGCGACCAGCGTGTCGCCGCGCGCAATGTCCAACTCGTCCTCCAGTTCCACGGCAATCGCGTCGCCGGGCCGCGCCTGGGCGGTGCTGCCGGCCGGCGTGCTGATGGCCTTGATGCGGGTACCCAGCGGTTGACCGTTGGACAGCACCTGCACCTGGTCTCCCACGCTCAGGGGCCCATCCACCAGGGTTCCGGCGTAGCCGCGGTAGTCGCGGAACGCTTCCGGGTCCAGCCCAGGTGCCAGCGCCCCTTGCGGGCGCAGCACGTACTGCACATCCAGGCGGGCGGTGCCCTTCGGCAACGCCGGCTCCAGGTCTTCGAGCAGTCCGAGCAAGGTCGGGCCGGCGTACCAGTCGGCGCTGGCCGAAGGCTCGACGACATTGTCCCCCTGCAGGGCGGAGACCGGGATGACGGTGGTGGCTTGCACACCCAGCTGCTCGGCGAGCGCCAGCACTTCTGCCTCGATCTTGCTGAAGGCCTCCTCGTCCCAGTCGATCAGGTCCATCTTGTTCACCGCAATGACCAGCTGGGGCACCCGCAGCAGCGCGAGCACGCCCAGGTGGCGGCGGGTCTGCTCCAGCACCCCGTGCCGCGCGTCGACCAGCACGATGGCCGCATCGGCGGTGGAGGCGCCGGTGACAGTGTTGCGGGTGTACTGCACGTGCCCGGGGCAATCGGCCAGGATGAAGGAACGCTTGCCGGTGGAGAAGTAGCGGTAGGCCACATCGATGGTGATGCCCTGCTCGCGTTCGGCGCGCAGCCCGTCGGTGACCAGCGCCAGGTCCAGGCTTCCGGCCGCCCCGCCGAAGCCGCGTTCGGCGCTGGTGCGCGCCAGGTCGTCCAGCGAGTCGGCGAGGATGGCCTTGGCGTCGTGGAGCAGGCGGCCGACAAGGGTGGATTTCCCGTCATCCACCGAGCCGGCGGTGGCGATGCGCAAAAGTGTGGTGGTCATCTTAGAAGTACCCTTCGGTTTTGCGGTCTTCCATGCCCGCGGCGGAAATTCGGTCATCGGCACGGGTGGCGCCGCGTTCGGTGATGGTGGCGACGGCCAGCTCGTCCAGCACCTTCGCCACGGTGTCGGCGGCGGAGAGCACCGCGCCGGTGCAGCTGGCATCGCCCACGGTGCGGTAGCGCACCTGCTTGATCACCACCGGCTCCTCTGCGGTGGGCTGGCTGACGGGGGTCAGCGCCCGCCACATGCCGTCGCGCTCGAACACCTGGCGGCAGTGCGCGAAGTAGATCGGCGGCAGCTCGATGTTCTCGCGCTGGATGTAGGCCCAGATGTCCCGTTCGGTCCAGTTGGAGATCGGGAAGGCGCGCACGTGCCATCCCGGCTCGTGGCGCCCGTTGTACAGGTTCCAGATTTCCGGGCGCTGATTGCGCGGATCCCAGACGCCGAACTCGTCGCGCAGCGACAGGATGCGCTCCTTGGCGCGGGCCTTGTCCTCATCGCGGCGGGCCCCGCCGAACACCGCGTCGAAGCCGTTGGCCTCAATGGTGTCCAGCAGCACCCGGGTCTGCAGCCGGTTGCGGGTGCCGTCGGGCAGCTCGGCAAGCTCCCCGCGGTCGATGTAGTCCTGCACGGAGCCGACCACCAGGTTCAGGCCGTACTTTTCCACCACTGCGTCCCGGAAGTTCAGGACTTCGGCGAAGTTGTGGCCGGTGTCGATGTGCACCACGGGGATGGGGACGCGGCTGGGGTACACGGCCTTGGCCAGCAGGTGCAGCACTACGACGGAGTCCTTGCCGCCGGAGAACAGCAGCCCGGGCTTGTCGAACTCTGCGAGCACTTCGCGGATGATGTGGATGGATTCGGCTTCCAGGGCGTCCAGGACGCTGCGCTGGGTGCCGGTGGGGGCGTTAGCGGTAATGGTCATGATTCGCTCCTTTAGACGTGGATTCCGCATTCGGTCTTGCTCAAGCCGGCCCAGCGGCCGGCCCGGGGGTCTTCGCCCTCGGCCACCGGGCGGGTGCACGGCTGGCAGCCGATGGATGGGTAGCCGTTGGACAGCAGCAGGTTCACCGGCACCTGGTGCTCGGTGGCGTAGCCGATCAGCTGCTCGAAATTCCAGGGGGCGACCGGATTGAACTTGACCAGTCCGTGCTTCTCATCGAAAACGACCAGCGGGGTGTTGCTGCGGGTCGGCGCCTCGTCGCGGCGCACCCCGGTGAACCATGCGCTGTATCCGGACAGCGAACGAGCCAGCGGGTCCATCTTGCGCAGCTGGCAGCAGGCGGCCGGATCCCGGGAAAACAGGTCCTTGCCGAACTTCTCATCCTGTTCGGCAACGCTCAGCTCAGGCAGCACATCCACGACGTTCACGTCCAGGGTGCGGGCTACCTCGTCGCGCGTGACATGGGTTTCGGCAAAGTGGTATCCGGTCTCCAGGAACAGCACGTCGACCTTCGGCAGCTGCGCGGCGACCAGGTGCGGCAGCACTGCGTCGGCCATCGAGCAGGCCACCGCCACCTCATCGGCGCCCAGGTGCTCGGCGGCGAAGGCGACGACCTGCTCTGCCGTGGCCTCCCAGCCCAGCTCATCGGCGCCGAGCTTGGCGATCCGCCGCAGTTCGGCTTCGCTGCGGGTTCGCACGGGGTTCTGCTCGCTCATTTCAGTTCGTCCTCTTCAGCTCGGTGGGCCCAGGCCGCGAAGGATTCACCGTCGTCCGCGGAGGCCGAATAGTTCTTCACAACCCGCTCAACGTAGTCGGGCAATTCATCGGCAGCCACCTTCAAGCCGCGCACGGTACGGCCCATGGTCGCTTCGCCGTTTTCCCGGCCGGCCAGGGTGCCGCCCAGGTGAACCTGGAAACCTGGCACCTGCTCGCCGGCCTCATTGGTGATCAGCTGGCCCTTGAACCCGAGGTCTGCGGTCTGGATGCGGGCGCAGGAGTTCGGGCAGCCGTTGACGTGCAGCGCCAACGCCCGGGGCAGCTTGCCCTGGTGATCGGCCAGGCGTTCCTCGATCTTCGCTACCGCGTCGATCATGGTGTCCTTGGTATCCACGATGGCCAGCTTGCAGAATTCGATGCCGGTGCAGGCAATAGCCGACCGCTTGAGCAGTCCGGGGTAAGCTTCCAGTCCGAGGGCGCGCGCTGCGCCGACAAATTCCTTGACCTGGTCCTCGGCGATATCCAGCGCAAGGATCTTCTGGTGCGGCGTGGTCCGCAGCCTGGTGGAGCCGTGCGCCTCGACCAGGTCGGCCAGGGCCACGAGCGTGCTGCCCGAGACGCGTCCTGCCGGGGCGGTCAGGCCGACGTAGAAACGGCCGTCTTTCTGCTCGTGCACGCCGCTGTGGTCACCTGCCGAGGTGGGCTGGGCCGGCAGTTCGCAATCAGGCAGCGCGTAGCCCAGGTACTCGTCCTGCAGCACCTGGCGGAACTTCTCGGTGCCCCAGTCGGCCAGCAGGAACTTCAGGCGGGCGCGGTTGCGCAGCCGGCGGTACCCGTAATCGCGGAAGATCGAGGTGACGCCCTCCCATACGTCGGCGGCCTGTTCCTGGGAGACGAAGGCGCCAAGGCGCTCGCCGAGCCGCGGGTTGGCCGACAGTCCCCCGCCGACCCACAGGTCGTAGCCGGGGCCGAGTTCCGGGTGGATGGCCGCGATCAGGGCGAAGTCGTTGATCTCGTGGACTACGTCCTGGCTGGGGTGGCCGGTGATCGCGGTCTTGTACTTGCGCGGAAGATTGGAGAACTCCGGATTGCCAATGTAGCGGCGGGAAATCTCGGCAATCACCGGGGTGGGATCGATGATCTCGTCCTTGGCGATCCCAGCTACCGGGGAACCGAGGATGACGCGCGGGACATCGCCGCAGGCTTCGGTGGTGTGCAGCCCCACGCTTTCGAGGCGGCGCCAGATTTCTGGAACATCGACGACGTCCACCCAGTGCAGCTGCACGTTCTGGCGGTCGGTGAGGTCTGCCGTGCCGCGGGCGAAGTCCTTGGAGATCTGGCCGATGACGCGCAGCTGCTCGGTGGTCAGCGCCCCGCCGTCGATGCGCACGCGAAGCATGAAGTAGCGGTCCTCGAGCTCTTCAGGGCTCAGCGTGGCGGTCTTGCCGCCGGGAATGCCCTGGGCACGCTGGGTGTACAGGCCCCACCAGCGAAAACGCCCGTGCAGGTCATCCGGGTCGATGGAGTCGAAGCCCTGCACGGAGTAGATCTCTTCGATCCGCTGGCGCACGTTCAGGCCGTTGTCGGCGGCCTTCATTTCCTCGTTGGCGTTCAGCGGCGTAGTGCCATCGACCTTCCATTGGCCGTTGGGCTTGGCCGCTCTTTTGGGGCGAACTGGTGTGGTTGTCTGCGTCATGCCCATCAGCCTAGGAACTGCCCCCAGGGGGTCAGCAACCTGCTGATGTCACATGGCTACGCGTTGACTAACGGGTTAGGAGTTCGTCATCTGGAGACATGAAAAGCCCTTCTTGAAGGGCCTTTTGCAGTCGCACAAGGAAACATTGAGTGATCATGACGTCAGGCAGCAGTGGGCTTGTCACCACGTCGGCGCCTGTGCTAGAGAGCTTCTGCTGGAAGTATCCGTCGGCGAGCAACGCGCTGAGCACCAGCACCGGACGACCGGCCGCGCCGCCCACGAGCTCAACGATCCGCGGTTGCGCGCCCGCGCAATATCCCACCAGCACTTCGCGCTCCAGCAGGCCCGCGACCTGCTCGGCCAGGTTCTCGACCTGGTTTTGGCCGACTTCCAATCGTGTGCCCGCGGCGGCCACGATGACCAGCGTGTCTTTCTCCAGGTGCCCGGCGGCACGCTGCGCCAGAACTTGGGCCAGTTCTGGCAGCGGGCCCAATGGCGGTGCGGCTAAGGTGCCCGGACGTGAAGCGACAGCCTGCGCAATATCGTCGGTCGTATGCACCCCGTCTGAGACCAGCAATGGCAGGACCACTGCCGGCTCGCCTTCGGGCAGTGCCGCGATGACCGATTCGAGCCGGGGTTCCTGGACATCCACATAGGCTTCGTGCCAGAGAAGCTGCCCCGGAAATTGCTGTGCGCTCATGCGTTCAAGATCGCCACGCAGGTCGTGGATCAGCTGCTGCCCGCGGGGGTTGTCCGTGCCATGGGATGTGGCCACGATATGGATCGTCTGCTGGGTCTTTTGACTCATGATTTGGTCCTCATGGATGAAGTTGGGCGCCTATTTGGCATTGCGGATTAGCTTGTGGTTTGCGGCTTGCGCCTGCGGGCGGATGACAATCTCATCGAGATTCACATGGGCCGGGGCGCTCACCGCATAGCGGATCACCTCGGCAACGTCTTCGGCGGACAGCGGATGATCCACGCCAGCATAGACGTTATCGGCAGCGCTCTGGCTGCCCAACCGGCGCAGGGAGAACTCTTCTGTCTGCACGAGGCCAGGCAGGATCTCGATAACGCGCAAGCCGTTCTCGACTTCTTCCAGGCGCAGAGCCTGGGTCATGGCCCGTTCTGCAGCTTTCGCTGCGTTGTAGCCGCTGCCGCCTTCGTAGCTGGCCAGTGCCGCCGTGGACGTGACGTTCAGGACGGTGCCGCGCACCTCGCGCAGCTGCGGCAGCAGGGCACGGGTCAGGCGCATGGTTCCCATGACATTGGCCTGCCACATGAATTCCCAGTTCTCGTCAATCGCATCCGCCCAGGTCTCCGTTCCCCGGGCACCGCCAGCGCAGTTGACCAGCGTGTCGACGCCGCCCTGGGCGAGCACGGTTTCCGCCAACGAGTCGACATCAGCCTGCACGCTGACATCTGCTGGAACGGCGATCGCGCCGCATTCGGCAGCGAGGCTTTCCAAGCGTTCTGCACGACGGGCCACCGCGAAGACGGTCCACCCTTGAGCGCGCAGAGCGCGTACGGTTGCCTGCCCGATTCCGCTGGAAGCTCCGGTCACGACGGCCGAACGGGATGAAGTGCTATTAGTAGTAGTCATGCAACAACTGTAGAACTAGATGATTACCAGTTGGTAAGGCATGAATTTCTCTTACGTTTCATCTGGCATGGGTTTTGCCGCGCTCAGTGGAAGGAATCCAGCGCGGCACCGCCCGCTGGTACTGCCAATACGCCTGTCCGTATTTCTGCGCCAGGGCATCTTCTTCAGCGGGTATCTGGAACTGGTCGAGCCAGCAGGCGAGCGCGACGCTGGGAACAAGCCCCAGTAGCGAGCCCCGCCACATGGCATAACTAGTGGATACGGCAACCATTCCCAGGTACATCGGATTGCGGGTGCGGGCAAAGAGTCCCGTCGTGACCAAAGCGGTGCTGTTCTCCGGACGCCGCGGGTTCGCGGTGGTCTTGGCGGCATGGAAAGAGAGTCCTGCGCCTAGGGCAAGGCCAGCACCGCCAATGGCCAAGAGCCCGGCCATGAGTTTTAACCAGGTTGATGAACGCACCTCGGGAACCAGCAGCCGTTGTGCAGCCATCGCGGCTGCTGCAATGGCCGGTGGCGGCATTCGAGGTGCTCTTCGTCGCTCCATGCACAAGATGGTACTCGCCACGGGCGCCGCGTGGTGCAAGCCATGGGCAACAATGTCTTGGCACCGGGCAAAACATGAAAGAATAGAGGCATGGCAGAAGAAAACTTGGGCACAGACACGCCCGCAACGGTTTCCGTTCCTGACAAGCCAGCATTGGAAGGCTTGGAGGAACGTCTTTCGTCCCGGTGGCGCACCGAGGGCACCTATCACTTCAATGAGGATACGACTCGCGAAGCCGTGTACTCCATCGACACTCCCCCGCCAACTGCTTCGGGTTCGCTGCACGTAGGACACATGTTCTCCTACACGCAGACCGACGTACTGGCCCGCTACCAGCGCATGAACGGCAAGAACGTTTTCTACCCACTGGGTTGGGATGATAACGGGCTGCCGACCGAGCGCCGCGTGCAGAACTACTTCGGTGTCCGTTGCGACCCGACCAAGCCTTACATCGAGGGCTACCGTCCACCAGAAAAGCCGGCGAAGAACCAGCGCGACTGGGACGTCATCAGCCGCAAGAACTTCATCGAGATCTGCGAAGAGCTCGCGGTCGAGGACGAGAAGGTCTTCGAGCAGCTGTTCACCACCCTGGGCCTTTCGGTTGACTGGCGCATGACCTACCGCACCATCGACGACAACTCGCGTGCGGCCTCGCAGCGTGCATTCCTGGAGAATCTGGCCAAGGGCGACGCCTACATGGCCGAGGCCCCAACCCTGTGGGACGTGACCTTCCGTACCGCCGTGGCCCAGGCCGAACTCGAAGACCGTGAAATGCCGGGCGCCTACTACCGCTACGCATTCTCTGCGGACAACGGCGAGCAGGTCTTCATCGAGACGACCCGCCCGGAACTGCTGGCAGCATGCGCCGCCCTGGTGGCGCACCCGGATGACGAACGCTACCAGCACCTGTTCGGCAAGACCGTGACCTCGCCGATCTTCGGCGTTCCAGTCACCGTGCACCCGCACCCGTTGGCCCAGGCCGACAAGGGTTCGGGCATTGCCATGGTCTGCACCTTCGGCGACCTGACCGACGTGACCTGGTGGCGCGAACTGCAGCTGCCAACCCGTCCGATCATCGGACGCGACGGCCGCATCCTGGCCGAGACTCCGGAGTGGATCACCACCGAGGCCGGCAAGGAAGCCTACGCCCAGATTTCGGCAAAGACCGTGTTCTCCGCCAAGGAAACCGTCGTTGAGATGCTTTCCGAAGCCGGCCTGCTCGATGGCGAGCCGAAGAAGATCTCCCGTCCGGTGAACTTCTTCGAAAAGGGCGACAAGCCGCTGGAGATCGTGACCTCGCGCCAGTGGTACATCCGCAACGGCGGCCGCGACGAAGAGCGCCGCAACCAGATGATCGCCCGCGGCCAGGAAATTGATTTCCACCCGTCGTTCATGCGTTCGCGCTACGAGAATTGGGTGTCGGGCCTGAATGGGGACTGGCTGGTATCCCGCCAGCGGTTCTTCGGCGTACCGGTACCGGTGTGGTACCAAGTCGATGAGCACGGCGAACCGAACTACGATGCACCGCTGCTGCCGACCATCGACCAGCTTCCGGTTGATCCGGCGGCCGACGCGCCTACCGGCTACACCGAGGACCAGCGTGGGGCAGCCAACGGCTTCATTGGCGATGCCGACGTGCTGGACACCTGGGCAACCAGCTCGCTGACCCCGCAGATCGTGGGCCGTTGGGGCCGCGACGACGAGTTCTTCGCGAAGGTCTACCCGTTCGACCTGCGCCCCCAGGGCCACGACATCATCCGCACCTGGTTGTTCTCCACCGCGGTGCGTGCAGATTCCCTGCATGGCAACGCTCCGTGGAAGCACGCCGCCATTTCGGGCTGGATCCTGGACCCGGACCGCAAGAAGATGTCCAAGTCAAAGGGCAACGTGGTGGTTCCGAACGAAGTTCTGGACAAGTTCGGTGCGGACGCCGTCCGCTACTGGGCCGCTAGTGCCAAGCTCGGTGCCGACACCGCCTATGAAGTGAACCAGATGAAGATCGGCCGACGCTTGGCCATCAAGATCCTGAACGCTTCGAAGTTCGTGCTGAACTTGGGTGCCACCGAGGCCAATGTGCTGACCGATGATGCTTCGGTAGTCACCAACGGCCTTGACCGCTCGTTGCTCGCCCGCCTGTCGACCGTTATCGAAGATGCCAAGCGCGCTTTCGACAACTACGACTATGCTCGAGCTCTGGATATCACCGAGTCGTTCTTCTGGTCGTTCACCGACGACTACGTGGAACTGGTCAAGGACCGCGCATACGGTGGCCATGGAGAAGCCGAGCAGGCTTCGGTTCTGGGTGCCTTGGCCACCACCTTGGATTCGGTGCTGCGTTTGTTCGCTCCGTTCCTGCCGTTCGCCACCGAAGAGGTCTGGGGCTGGTGGCGCAACGGGTCGGTGCACCTGACCCAGTGGCCAAGCACCGAGCACCTGTCGGCAGCAGTCGAGGGCGCCGACCCTGCAGTACTGCCGCTGGTTGGCGTAGCCCTTTCGGGAATCCGCAAGGCCAAGTCCGATGCAAAGGTCAAGCAGCGCACCGAGGTGCTCTCGGGCGAGATCCACGCGCCTGCAGCCCAGGTTGCCCAGCTCAAGGCAGGCTTCGAGGACTTGAAGTCCGCAGCCAATGCCCGCGAGTTGTCCTTGGTTGAAGCCGAAGGCGAACTGACTGTCGCCAACGTCGAATTGGCTCCGGCCGAAGAGGCATAAGCGCCAATAAACAGGACCGGTTGCCATCCCCTCAACGGGATGGCAACCGGTTTTTCCGTTTCTATTCCTCTTTCTCCCCCGGATCTGGACGATCCTTCTGCAGTGGAGATTCAAGGGTTTTTTCTATGGGACGAGCTGCGCGTCGACGTTGGTCGGTGAAGTATTTCAGCTGGTCTTCGGCGCTGTTCTCAAGACGATGCCTCTGGACCGGAGTCTTGGACCGGTCAGCTGGCGAATCTCCATTGGCCATCATCTTTCCCTTCTGCTCCATGCCAACGGCTGGATCCCCATCAATGTCCAGCCGCCGGCGAGTGAGCGTTTAGTTCTGCGCGTTCTGGTAAGCCTGCTGGATCACCGAACCCCAGTATGGCCCGAACATGGTGTCGCGCACGGAGCTGTATCCGAAGCTGTTCACCGAGTTCTGGTAGCCGTCCGAACCGCTGCCCAGGAACCATGGTCCGCCCGAGGAGCCGCCGGTCATGTTGCATGGAATGCCCTGGGACTGCGACTGGCCAAAGGGATCGTCGCTCGCGTAGCCGGTGCATGACTGCAGGGTCTCGCCGTTGAATGGCGAGGCAGCTGGGTAGCCGTACGCGGTGTACTGCTCGCCGCGTGCCTGGTTGAATGCAACGCCGGATGCGCCGACGGCATCTGTCAGGGTCGAACCACCGCTCGTGCTGACGACTGCGAAGCCGGTGTCATAGGAGATGTCACCGCCGTTGGACCATTCGGTTGGCGCCACCAGCTCGGTCGCTGCGAAGGAGCCGTACGGTGCGTTGCCATTCTCATAGGCCGGGACGAATACCCAACGGGTGGCGAATGCGCCCGGTCCTTCGTTCAAGCAGTGCCCTGCAGTGGAGACGGTCGACTCATTGGCGGAGACCACAGCATTGCCGGAGCAGACATAGTCTGATCCACCAAGGGTGAAGAAGACCTTGCCGATGTGCGAGACCGGAGTTTCCTGGGTTGCGCGGGTCTTGCCACCCTTCTTCTGCGTCTGCTTGCCCGCGGCAACGTCAGCTCCATGGCCAGCCACCTTGGCAGGCTGGCCGATTTCGACCTTGGCGGCCGAGCCCGACTTTCCAGCAACGAGTGAATCTGCGTTCTTTGCGGCCTTCATCCGGTCTGCGGTCCAGTAGTCCACCGCAGCTTCAGCCTTCTGCTGAGAGATCGTGATCGACTCGATCTCTCCGCCCGTTGTCGTCGGCGTTGCCGAGGCCATTGGGGCCGCGCTAAGCATCAGTGCGCTCGCAAGGACTGCGGCGCCTGCCAGCTTGCGGCGCCCTCTGCCCTTGGATGAATCCGTAATTAGAGAACGAATCTGCACGATTTAACTCCTTGTCCAGTGGCTTCTTTGCCACTATCGATGGGGGTGCGGTTGCACTCGTGGGAAATAGTCAAACACACACTTCAAGCATTTTCTACAGGAATCTTTCCCTCCGTCGACCGTGTCGTGATTCGCCTGCGGCACTCAATTTGTGAAGCGAAATTACCCTGGAACAGATACTTTAATTCGTCCGCGCACGTTGCCCGCTCCCCCGCTGATGGCCCAGCCAGATCAGCCGGTTTCGGCTCGACCCCAAAATTACTTGTGAATCAAATCACTATTGGATCTCCAGAATTCATCTTTCAACGGCGGGCCAGCAACCGCGAATATATGAAACGGAAACTTCGGTAACAGGTACTTTTCGGCAGTACGATGGCTGGGCAGAAGGAAAAATATGAGTTAATTAGATGTCGAAAATGGACTTATTCACGCGTCTGAGCACAACACGGAACCAACGCCTGGATCACCAGTGGCCTTCCTGCGACACCGCGTTCTGCGTTCGCAGTTCCCTGTAGGGGCATCTCGGGCTCACCACCAAGACGATGTGCGCATGGCCTAAGTCATCGGCCGTCCGTTCTTTTCGGCGAAATCGACCCAAGGATTCCGTCGAACCTCGCGCGCCGATTACCTGAAGCATCCGTTAGCGAGCGCCGGCCAATGAGAATGGCTGCCTGGAATCATTTTCGCCGGCAATGTGTGAGCCAGTTTCCGCGCTCCACAAAGATCCGGTGAAATGATCGACGCAACCCCTCAGGGCAGTGTGGCCAATTCTCCGCCGCACAAGGAGCACATCGGATGGATAACTGCATCAATCGAAGCGCGGAAGGTCGGTAGATCCACGCTGACGCTGCCGCTGAGTTCCCTGCTAAGCACAAAGGACGTTGTCTCTCCATGAGACAACGTCCTTCGGGAAATGAATTTTCGCTTAGTCGAAAATTGGGCTTTCGGTGCGGGTACGCTTCATTTCAAAGAAGTATGGGAACGATGCGAGTTGCGCCGCGGCATCAAACATCCTTCCTGCATCTTCTCCGGTTGGAATGCGAGTGATAACCGGCCCGAAGAAGGCAACACCATCAACGGCGACGATTGGAGTTCCTACATCCTGGCCCACCTTGCCAATTCCAACCTCGTGGCTGGCACGCAAGGCCGCGTCATTGGCGTCAGTATCCGCCGCCTCAGCGAGTTCTGCTGGGAGTCCGACCTTCGCCAGAGCCTTGGAAATCACTTCCCCACGGTCTTCGATCTTTTCGTAATGGAACAGCTCGCCCATTGCCGTGTACAGGCTGTCTTTAACGTCATCTCCGTGCTCCTGGGCGGCACGGGTGATCACACGTACCGGTCCCCATGAGTTGTCCATCATCGCACGGTAGTCAGCGGGAAGATCCCGTCCTTCGTTAAGCATTGAAAGGCTCATGACATTCCAGGTCACATCGATGTTGCGGACCTTTTCTACTTCCTTGATCCAGCGGCTCGTCGCCCATGCGAATGGGCAGATTGGGTCGAACCAGAAATCAACTTGCTGACGTTCAGCCATGAACTACCAACTTTCTTCCGAAAAAAATTTTATGGACGTGGTCTATGCAGACTTCTTGTCGCGCTTGGCGACCATCGCGTGCGAGAGCAGCGTGGGCTCTTCGCGGTCGATTACGGTGGCGCGAGTGATTACCACTTCAGCTACATCGTCGCGGCTTGGCAAATCGAACATCACTCCGCCAAGAGTTTCTTCAAGAATTGAACGCAGGCCACGTGCGCCCGTCTCACGTGCAATAGCCAGTTCCGCGATGGCGTCGAGAGCGGATTGGTCGAAACTCAATGCTACGCCGTCCATCTGGAACATCTTCTGGTACTGCTTGAGCAGTGCATTCTTCGGCTCGGTCAGCACTCGAACCAACGCATCCTTGTCCAGGTGCTCCACCGTAGTGATCACCGGGAGGCGTCCAATGAATTCTGGAATCAGTCCGAACTTGAGCAGGTCCTCAGGCCGAACATCCGAATAGGAAGCAGTTTCGGACTTCAGCGCGGTCAGCGGGGCCCCAAAGCCAATGCCTTTCTGTCCTGCGCGAGAAGAAATGATCTCTTCCAAGCCTGCAAAGGCGCCGGCAACAATGAAAAGAATGTTGGTGGTGTCGAGCTGAATGAAATCCTGATGCGGATGCTTGCGGCCACCCTGAGGTGGCACGGCTGCAACTGTACCTTCAAGAATCTTCAGCAGTGCCTGCTGGACACCTTCGCCCGAGACATCTCGCGTGATCGAGGGGTTCTCGCTCTTACGGGAAATCTTGTCGATCTCGTCAATGTAGATGATACCGGTTTCAGCCTTCTTGACGTCATAATCGGCGGCCTGGAGGAGCTTGAGGAGAATGTTCTCCACGTCTTCTCCCACGTAGCCAGCTTCGGTAAGGCTCGTTGCGTCGGCGACTGCGAATGGAACATTCAGCTTCTTCGCCAACGACTGAGCCAGATAGGTTTTGCCGCATCCAGTAGGACCGATAAGCATGATGTTGGACTTCGAGACTTCCACATCATCCAGTGGGTCTTCGTTAGTCAGCGCAGCAACGGGACCGTGGTCCTGGTTGCCGTGGATGCGTTTGTAATGGTTGTAGACAGCAACCGAGAGCGCCCGCTTGGCGTTCTCTTGGCCGATGACGTATTCCTGCAGCGAATCAAAGATCTCGCGTGGCTTGGCCAAGGAGAACTCCTCATGCACCTGCTCTTCAGCAAACTCTTCGGCGATGATTTCATTGCAGAGTTCGATGCATTCAGTACAAATGTAGACACCATGGCCTGCTATTAGCTTCTTAACCTGCTTCTGGCTCTTTCCGCAGAAAGAGCATTTCAACAGATCCGAGCCTTCACCCATGCGTCCCATCGCACCATTCTCCCGTTTACTTGAGTAGCTGTGGACTTACTCAATTCTAGGCTAGTTGTCCCCCAAATTAGATGAATATGGCGGTTTACCTGTGTTGCGCCCTATCTGCCTTTGGACAGACCGGCAACTAGGTAAACCGCCATTCATCCTGGATTATTCCACGTATTCGCTAGCTTCCCAGCTGGGCGCGGTTCAGCTTGCGAGGAGTCAATACCTCATCGACGATGCCGTAGGCCTTCGCTTCGCTCGCCGTCATGAACAGGTCGCGCTCCACATCATCGCGGACCTTCTCAACTTTCTGGCCGGAGTGGGACGCAATGGTCTCTTCCAGCCAGCTGCGCATGCGCATGACTTCCTCGGCCTGGATCTGCAGGTCGGTCGCGGTACCGCGTTCGCCGCCACCCATTGCTGGCTGGTGGATCAGCACGCGGGCGTTAGGCAGTGCTAAACGCTTGCCCGGGGTGCCAGCTGCGAGCAGTACTGCTGCTGCTGATGCAGCCTGGCCGAGGCAGACGGTCTGCACCTCTGGGCGGATGAACTGAATCGTGTCATAGATTGCAGTCATCGCGGTGAAGGAACCACCTGGCGAGTTGATGTAAAGGGTGACGTCGCGCTCTGGGTCCATGGATTCCAGGACCAGCAGCTGGGCCATGACATCATCAGCCGATGCGTCATCGACCTGGGCGCCGAGGAAAATGATGCGATCCTCGAACAGCTTTGCGTAAGGGTCCTGGCGCTTGAAACCGTATGGGGTGCGCTCTTCGAACTGTGGCAGGATGTAGCGGGCCGACGGCATCTGACCGCTAACGGCTTCCGGATTGAAGTTCATGGTTTTCTCCTTGGACAAATCTTTGGGTATCAAGCGGTGCGGTACGACTACTTGTCGTCGTCGCCTACAACACCGGTGACCGAGCCTGCGTGGGTTGCGATCTGATCGAAGAAGCCATACTTCAGGCCTTCTTCTGCGGTGAACCACTTATCACGCTGGTTGTCGATGAGGATCTGCTCCACGGTCTGACCGGTCTGTTCTGCAGTCAGCTCGCTCATGACCTTCTTCATGTGCATGATCAGTTCAGCCTGGATCTTGATGTCCGAGGCGGTACCGCCGATGCCGCCCGATGGCTGGTGCATCAGAATGCGCGCGTTCGGAGTGGCGAAACGCTTGCCTGGGGTGCCCGAGGACAGCAGGAACTGGCCCATCGATGCTGCCAGGCCGGTAGCTACGGTCACCACGTCATTCGGGATGAAGTTCATGGTGTCGTAGATGGCCATGCCAGCGGTGATCGAGCCGCCTGGCGAGTTGATGTACAGGTAGATGTCCTTCTCAGGATCCTCTGCCGAGACCAGCAGCAACTGCGAGCAAATGGCATTCGCATTGTCGTCGCGGACGTCGGAGCCCAGCCAGATGATGCGCTCCTTGAGCAGGCGGTTGTAGATGTAGTCATCACGGCCGGCCGGCTCTGCGGCTGCCATAGTGGGAGTGCGCGAATCATTTGACATGTTCTCTACCTCTTCCAAACGTGTAGATCAGTTTCTGGAATCTCTGTTTCTAATCCCATAGCTGCAACTGGTTACTTTGAGATTACTTACTTCAAGGCGATCTTGGGCCGTTTCATGCCCCTGTTTCGCTCACGGCGCATGATGCACGCCTGAAGCGAACAAAAATGGCCATCGGCGGCTTGCGTTGAACAAGCGGCCGACGGCCATCAGAGTTTAGTGAAGACTACTTGGCTTCTTCGGTTTCAACCTCAGCTGCCTCTTCTTCACCGGCTGGCTTGACGAAGGAGGTCAGGTCAACTGCGGCACCGTTGGAATCAGTGACCGTAGCGAACTCGAGAACCTTTGCCAGTGCCTTGCGGCGGCGAACTTCGCCCATGAGCATCGGAACCTGGCCTGCGCCGTCCAGCATCTGTGCGAACTGGTTTGGCTCCATGCCGTACTGGCCTGCGGTCTGGACGATGTAGTCGATCAGCTCGGACTGCTCGACGCCAACTTCTTCAGCATCTGCAACTGCGTCCAGGATGATTTCGTTCTTGAAGGCACGCTCGGTGTTCTCGCGAACCTCTGCACGGTGCTCCTCGGTGTCGTGGCCCTCTTCGGAGTTCGGAGCGTTGAAGTGCTGCTCGATCTGCTCGTCGATAACCGAAGCAGGAACAGGGACCTCAACCAGCTCAACCAGCTTGTCCAGAACCAGCTCACGAGCCTCTACGCCCTGCTCGACGACCTTGCCCTCTGCGGCGTCCTTTGCCAGGTTCTCGCGCAGTTCGGCGATGGTGTCGAATTCCGAAGCCAGCTGAGCGAAGTCGTCGTTAGCTTCTGGCAGTTCACGCTGCTTCACAGCGTTGACTACGACCTTGACGGTTGCGGACTTGCCAGCGTGCTCGCCGCCAGCCAGGGTGGTTTCGAAGGTTGCGTCTTCGCCAGCGGACAGGCCGGTAACGGCTTCGTCCATGCCCTCAAGCATATTGCCGGAACCGATCTGGTAGGACAGGCCCTGTGCGGAGTCGACTTCTTCGCCTTCAACGGAAGCAGTCAGGTCGATGGTTACGAAGGAGTCTGCAGCTGCTGGAGCTTCAACTTCCTTCAGGGTGCCGAAACGGCCGCGCAGGTCGTCGAGAGCCTTCTCGATGTCCTCGTCAGCAACTTCCTTGGCTTCAACAGAAACCTCGATGCCCTTGTAGTCCGGAAGTTCAACCTTCGGACGTACGTCTACCTCAAGGGTGAAGACCAGCTGGCCTTCGCCTTCCTTTTCGAGGGATGGCAGTTCGGTGATGTCTACCTCTGGGCGGGACAATGGGGTGAGTTCGTTCTCAACCATTGCCTTCTGGTAGTACTCGTTCAGACCTTCGTTAACAGCGGTCTCGATGACGTGGCCACGGCCGACGCGCTGGTCGATCAGCTTTGCAGGAACTTTACCCTTGCGGAAGCCGGGGATCTGGATCTGCTGAGCGATGGTCTTGTACGCCTCATCGACGCGGGGCTTCAGTTCCTCGTAAGGAACTTCAACGGTCAGCTTAACCCGGGTCGGGTTGACGTTTTCGACGGCGCTCTTCACAGCGTTGTACTCCTGAGTTGTCTAATATTAGGTCTAATCTGCAAAAACCCCGCAACATGGTGGCGTTGCGGGGTTGTTCGACAGAGTCGGGGTGACAGGATTCGAACCTGCGACCTCACGCTCCCAAAGCGCGCGCTCTAGCCAAGCTGAGCTACACCCCGATTAGCAGTGAACAGTCTAACCCGAGTCATCCTGTATCCACTAATCGTTTGTGATGCTTACTAGTTACCTTTTACGGTTCTTAGTGATCACAAGATCTAAATTATATTTAGCTCTCAATTTTCACGGGCTCCATCCGAAGATATCCACTCGCAAAGTCGGGGTGACAGGATTCGAACCTGCGACCTCACGCTCCCAAAGCGCGCGCTCTAGCCAAGCTGAGCTACACCCCGATTAGCCAGGAAGCTGCATCCTAGGATGACTGCTTCCAACTAACCGTGTTGCTTGAATAGTGAAGATTTCTCAATCGCCATTACTCACGAGACTTGATTTCTCAAATCTCAATTCCATGACCAGATTCCTCCAGTCATAAAGTCGGGGTGACAGGATTCGAACCTGCGACCTCACGCTCCCAAAGCGCGCGCTCTAGCCAAGCTGAGCTACACCCCGGTGAAGTTCAGAAGAAAGCTTGTTTCATCTGGACAAACCGCTTTGTAATCGGCTCGGGAATTTTTTGTTTCCCGTGCTGATCACAAGAAACTAAGTTACACGGGTTCGAACCAAAAGCAAAATCGAGGATTTTGCAAGTAGCACAATGACATCCGCGTAATTCCGCGGTTTTCCCCGTTTCACCTGCCGGATTCGTTCCAGAAATCGCATATTCGTGAGTTGAATTACAAGTGTATTCTCAACCTCCGGAATCCTCGTTCCCGGGCCAACGGACGCCGAGATCCCTCAAGGAAACCCACTGCCAGAGCCATAGGCATAGCCAAATCGATATTCCAGAGATTTGTGCACGTACGCTGCGCCTTCAAAAAAGCCGGCAGTAACCATGGGCAACTGCCGTGCACCGAGGCACGCTGGTGATTCCCAGTTCGCAATCTGGCAAACCGGCAAAATGCTCAAGCAATCGAAAGCGTATTTCAAGCAGTCGATGGATAACCTCGCCAGAAAAGCCGCGAAGCAACATCCAGGGCCGATCATTTGGAGACGTCGATCGGATAAGGGCAGTCCGTTTAAAACAACCGGCACCTCAGAATAAAAAGTTTGGAAGAACTGATTTTCTGCCGGGTATGCGAAAAGGTCCCGCACAGCGGAACCTTTTCAAACGGAGGGGATGACGGGAATCGAACCCGCGTCATTAGTTTGGAAGACTAAGGCTTTACCATTAAGCTACATCCCCATTTCGAAGCACCTGCGCTTCGAACAAGATTCAGTCTAGACCATAAAACTCTTGCTTTGCAAATCGAGGATTCCACGTCTCACTTGGGTCCTCTCCCCTAGCACCCGTACGAAGGACTGGCCGGCAAAACACGCCGATAAGTCGGAACGAAAAGAATTCCATCCGTCTCATCGTGGCACTTACCGACTAAGTCGAGTGTCGTTGACGAGGCCTCTTCTGACAGCGTGGGCACCAATACAACTTCCGAGCCGCGACTTCAGCCAGGGAAATCCGGGCCGAGCATTTACGGCACTGCATGCCTTGCCGTTGGTAAACGTAATACGCGTTGTCCGGCCAAATCACGCCCTGAGGGTCCCGGTCCTCGGGCAAGGTCGTAATGATCTTGCCATCGCGAACACCGTCTTCCATGACGGAGACGATGTCCCACCAAAGTTTCTTGGTTTTCTGAGCACTTAGCTCATTCGCTGGCAGCGCCGGAGAAATACGATTCCGGAATAATGCTTCGGCACGGTAAATGTTCCCAACGCCGGAGATGACGGACTGATTCATTAGCGCGACGCCGATGGGAGTCTTCGTCTTCAACAGATTGGCACGAAATTCTTTGTGCCCTGCTTCAAGCAATGTTTCGGAGTCCGCGATGTCCGCTTGGCCCTTGGCAGCTCTAAACCGAACCGCAGAACCAATCAATGGATCCGGCCCCAGCTTATTCAGGTGCGCTTGAACCCGGTCATGATCCAACACCTCGCACGCCGTCGGCCCACGCAAATCCGCCCAACCATGCTCGGAAACGATTCGTACCCGAACTGCGCCAACCGGCTCAGGCGGCCCGTTGTACGATTCAGCGTCGGAAGTGGTGCCTGTTTCGCTTTCGCCAATCTTCCGTGGCGCACCGATCGACGAGGCACCAGTAAAGTGCTGATCGCCGCCGAAACTGAAGGCACCATAGAGTCCTAAATGCACGCGAAGATACAAATCGTTGGAAAAACGGCAGAACAGTTGCTTGCCTTTGGCAAAGGCGTGCTCTAGCTGGTGGCCATCGATTCGTTCCGCATCAGAACTGAAACGGCCTTGCGGGGACGAGACGAGAACCGTTTGCCCGCCAAAGACATCGTCGAATTGGCGGGCAAGGCGGTGAAGGGAATGTCCTTCCGGCACGACTACTCGATGACCTCGCCGGTAGTCTCGTATGCTGCGATCTTGCTGATGCGGCGTACATGGCGTTCAGCTTCGCTGAATGGCTCCGCAAGGAAGGCCTCGATAAGTTCTGCTGCTTCTTCCACCGAGTGCTGGCGCCCGCCTACAGCGATGACATTTGCATTGTTGTGTTCACGGGCGAGCTTGGCGGTGTCCAAGTTCCATGCCAGTGCAGCACGGATACCCTCGACCTTGTTAGCCGCAATCTGTTCGCCATTTCCCGATCCACCCAAAACGATGCCCAGCGCGTCCACGCCGGCACGCTGATCTTCGACGACCGCTAAGGCAGCGTTGATGCAGAACGCCGGGTAGTCATCCTCTGGGTCGTAAGACTTCGGCCCATGGTTGACCATTTCGTAGCCCTTGGCCGTCAGGTGCTTCACCAGGTAATCGCTGAGCTCGAGTCCTGCATGGTCAGTGGCGATATGCACGCGCATAATCTATTGCCTCATTTACTTGGGAGGGGTCTTTTACTGTCCTATCTAGGATAGCGACCGCAGCACACACTCTCGCTACTTCGCAGCCTCACACCCTGGAGTATTAACCCAATAAGTCTTGCGCTCGTCCCAAAGCACGCAATTTATGGGAGTTATTGGAAAATTGAGTAAATTGTTCGGCCCAATGACTTGCGCAATGCCCCGTCGCAGGTGACACAATGGACAGATATTCAATATTCGTTTCACAACTTCCGCTGATGGATAACCATCACCAAGAATTGGAGAACCCATGCCAGGAATGAACCTCACTCGCGCGGAGGCCAGCGAACGCGCGAATCTGCTCAACGTTGACAGCTACGAGGTAAGCCTGGATCTCACTCAGGGTGAGCGCGTCTTTTCTTCAAAAACTATTGTTCGCTTCACCGCCACTGCCGGCGCGTCGACCTTCATTGATGCAGTCACCGATTCGGTACGCTCGATCAATCTCAACGGAGTAGAGCTGGACCCTGCCGAGCATTCCGATGGCATCCGCATTCAATTGCCGAACCTCGCTGCAGAAAACCTGCTGGTGATTGACGCCGACGCGCTGTACATGAACACCGGCGAGGGCCTGCATCGATTCGTTGACCCAGTGGACCAGGAAGTATACCTGTATACCCAGTTCGAGGTTGCGGACTGCCGGCGCATGTTCGCCATCTTCGAACAACCCGATTTGAAAGCCACTTTCCAGTTCTCGGTAACCGCACCAAAATACTGGAACGTAGTCTCCAACGCACCTACTCCCGAGCCAATCGAAAACGGCGATTCCGCTACCTGGGACTTTGCGCCGACCCAGCGCATCTCCTGCTACATCACCGCCCTGATTGCTGGCCCCTACCAAGTGGCCCGCGATTCCCTGGTTTCCTCCAGCGGACGCACCATTGAGCTCGGCGTCTTCGCCCGCGCATCAATGATGCAATACCTGGACGTAGAGAACATCGTGACCATCACCCGACAGGGCTTCGAGTTCTATGAGAAGAACTTCGGCACTCCGTACCCGTTTGAGAAGTACGACCAGCTTTTCGTGCCGGAGTTCAACGCCGGAGCCATGGAGAACGCGGGAGCGGTGACCTTCCTCGAAGAATACGTCTTCCGGTCCCGGCCCACCGGCGCCATGGTGGAACGCCGCGCAATCACCATCCTGCACGAACTGGCCCACATGTGG
Source organism: Glutamicibacter sp. ZJUTW (assembly GCF_008370855.1). Classification (NCBI taxonomy): domain Bacteria; kingdom Bacillati; phylum Actinomycetota; class Actinomycetes; order Micrococcales; family Micrococcaceae; genus Glutamicibacter; species Glutamicibacter sp. ZJUTW. The sequence goes on from NZ_CP043624.1 coordinate 1,991,010, forward strand.
TTCGGGGACCTGGTCACCATGAAGTGGTGGAACGATCTGTGGCTGAACGAATCATTCGCCGAGTTCATGTCCACGCTGGCCGCAGCGCAGAACACCGAGTTCACCAGTGCCTGGACCACCTTCAACACCTTGGAGAAGAACTGGGCCTACCGCCAGGACCAGCTGCCATCCACCCACCCAATCGTCGCCCCGATCAATGATCTGGAAGACGTCGAGGTCAATTTCGACGGCATCACCTACGCCAAGGGCGCTAGCGTTCTGCGACAGCTGGTAGCTTTCGTGGGCCAGGAAGAATTCATGTCAGGCGTGCGCGAGTACTTCTCCAAGCACGCCTGGTCAAACACCGAGCTGCCAGATCTGCTCAGGGAATTGGAAGCAGCCAGCGGCCGCGATCTGAGCGGTTGGGGCGCTCAATGGCTGGAAACTGCTGGAGTGAACACGCTCAAGGCGGAGATGGCTATCGATGAAGACGGCGCCATCTCTTCCTTCGCCATCCGCCAGTCCGCAGTGGCGGAGTATCCGACCCTGCGCCAGCATCGCCTAGCCGTAGGCTTCTACTCGCTGGACGAGGCTGGCGTGCTGCAGCGAGTGCACCGCGAGGAACTTGATATCGATGGCGAACTCACCGAAGTTCCAGCGCTTGTAGGCCGGCAACGTCCAGATTTGGTCCTGCTCAACGACGATGACCTGACGTATGCCAAGATTCGCTTGGATGAAGTTTCCTTGGCTACTGCCACCGAGCATCTGAAGGACTTCGAAGAGTCGCTGCCCCGGACCTTGGTCTGGTCTGCGGCCTGGGATTCTGTGCGCGATGCCGAAGCGCCTGCGAGCACCTACGTCCAATTGCTGCTGAACAACATTGGCCACGAAGTAGATTCCACCGTGATCATGGTGCTGCTGCGCCAGCTGAACACATCACTGGACCTCTACGTCGCGCCCGAACACAGCGAAGAGCTTTCGGTTCAGGCTGCAGACCGTCTGTGGCAACTTGCCTCCGAGGCTGAATCCGGTTCGGACGCACAGCTGCAGTTCGTAAAGGCCTTTGCCCACCGCTCGCGCACCACCGCGCAGCTGGACCAGGTCAAAGGCCTGTTCGACGGCTCGGCAAGTTTGGCAGGCCTCGTAGTGGACACCGATTTGCGTTGGTCCTTGGCCATTGCGCTGAGTGCTGGCGGCTACATGAGCGATGCCGATCTCGACGCCGTTCTGGCCAACGACGATACCGCCAAGGGCAAGGCGTCGTGGTACACAGCGCGGGCTTCCCGACCCACTGCTGAATCGAAAGCAGAGGCATTCGCGGCTGCAACCGCAGCCACCCTGTCCAACGATCAGCAAAGCGCAGTTATTACCGGTTTCAACAACGTGCACGACAACACGCTGATCGCCGGCTACGCAGAGGAGTACTTCGGGTTGCTCGTCAATGCCTGGGAATCCTACTCCCACGAGATGGCCAAGCAGATCCTGCTGGGCTTCTACCCTAGCTCCAACGTTTCGGAGGAAACCTTGAAGCAGACGGATGAATTCCTGGAGTCCTTGGGCTCCAAGCACGCCGCGATGCGCCGATTGCTGGTGGAGTCGCGTGCCGACGTCGTCCGCGCGCTAGCCGCACGCAAGGCCGATGCGTTGGTTCCAGGAATCTAGGGTCGTTCAGGTGGTGGCTTCTTCCGCTCAATGCGGAAGTAGCCACCACCTTGTGGTTAAAAGTGGGAGAATGGATTCATGGACCTCTCGCAACATGAATACCGGGTGGGCCTCGAATGGACCGGCAATCGTGGAACCGGAACCGAAAGCTACCGAAGCTACGGTCGCGACCATGTATTGCGTGCATCGGGGTTGCCAGAATTGCCAGGCACCGCGGATCCAACCTTCCACGGGGATCGCGATCGCTGGAATCCAGAACAGCTTTTGCTAGCTGCCCTGAGCCAATGCCACATGCTCTCGTACCTCCATGTAGCAGTCACCCATGGCGTGAATGTGACCGCTTACACGGATGATGCCTATGGAACTTTGCGCCTTAACCGAGATAACAGCGGTGAGTTCACCCAGGTCATGCTGCGGCCCACAGTCCATCTTGCCGATGAATCCCAGCGCGAGCTTGCCGATTCGCTCCACGCCCAAGCAAACAAGGTTTGCTTCATCGCCCGGTCTGTCAACTTCCCGGTTCTCCACGAGCCGGTTGCCCCTAGCGCCTCCTGAGGAAATTTACGAATGACTGAAAACCAGCCCACGGCCTCCGACCGCAAGAAGGATCCCTTCAGCAATCCGTTGGTTCTAGGCCGCTCCAGCCAAGAGTTCTTGGATGCCGCAGAGGCACCGATTGATGTTGCCGACTTCCCGGGAACCTTTTATGCAGAAGTCGGCGGCCGTGAGGTATTCGCGCAGTTAACGAAGAATTTTTATAGTTCAGTTGCCGAAGATGCAGACTTCCGGCGGATGTATCCGGAAAAGGAACTTCATGCTGCACAGGTTCGACTCCAGCTGTTCCTGGAACAATACTGGGGCGGTCCAACGACTTTCTCCGAGCATCGTGGTCACCCGCGACTGCGCATGCGCCATGCCAACTACCCAGTGAACAGCCACTATCGTGACGTGTGGCTGGGCCACATGAATAAGGCTATCGACCAACTCGAGCTGCCGATGCTGCAAGCAGATACTTTGCGCGATTATTTTGAGCGCGCAGCCCACTCGCTGCTGAACACTCCGGACGGACACCAGAGCCTGCTCTAGAAAATATGGACTAGAACCGCCAAACGGCGAATTCTAGCCCATTTCTCTAATTCGGCTTAGACGAGCAGTGAAGCCTTGCGCACCAGGACGTGCCCTCGTTCGTTGCTCAGTCGAGTCCAGCTGCCGTTGCGAAGTACTCGGCACTGTCCGCCAGGAATCAAGAATCCCAGCGCATGCATGGCAAATGCAGCGCCCATCGGAATTTCCATTCCCACGTCTGGCACCTGTGTCGACCAGATTCGCTGGCGCACCTGCACTAGCACCGGCAATCCAGGGTTTTCGGGCAACGCCTGGGCCACGGCGTCGATGCCGCTTTGAGCTGAGGACGACAATGTGTCGTTCGCTACGGCCCCAGCGTCTTCCCAACCGGAAACGGGAACTGAGATCCCGGCCCATTTTGGATTCTCTTCAACCGGCGGGAGGGAGAATTCAACGGACGTCTCCCCCATGCGGGCAAGGCGATCTTGAATGGAAGCCAGAGAGTAACTGGCATTGACTTCCGCAGGCTGGGCCAGGCGATGCACGCGCATCCCGAGAATGGTGTAACCACCCTGCCCTAGATCAGCAGGGACAAGAATCGGTACATAGACTGCTAAAGCCGTCTTTCGGGCGACGAATTGGGCCGCGCCATCCTCAATCGTTTTCGCGCGGCTAATAAAGTTCGCTAAGTCGCTTACTGAATTGCTGTCGTCGAAGTTCACTGCATCACTCGCCATACATTCATAATCTCACGTAGCCACAGCGATGTGCGGCGAGTTTGCTCATGGCGTGATATCGACCGAGGATACGTATAGTTTTCCTATGAGACCGAATTTCCATGAGAAATTGTTACTTTCAAGTAACATTGACCCTGGTTCAGTTCCATTAGCGCATGACGAGGAGCCCGCACAGTGACCGAAGACTTAGGCACCACCCAGATCCTGCTGGATCTATTGAACCTGGATGGAGAAGACCAGGCGCGCACAGATGAGGATATCTTCATCGGTCATACCCCTGCTCAGAATCGACCCCGCGTTTTCGGAGGACAGGTTCTAGCCCAGTCCATAATCGCTGCCACGCGCACCATCGAGCCGACCCGTGCCATCCATTCCCTGCACGGATACTTCTTGCGCCCGGGAGACCCGAACCAGACCATTACCTTCGGCGTACAGCGCTTGCGCGATGGCCGCTCATTCTCCGCTCGCAGAGTGCACGCTTACCAAAACGGCGAACCGATCTTGTCGATGATCACCTCGTTCCAAGAGCCTGCCATCGGCTTGGAGCATCATGATCCGATGCCCATCGATGTCCCAGAGCCGGAGTCGCTTCCGACGACAGCGGATCTCGTGGGCCACTTTGACCACCCGGTAGCCAAGGAATGGGCATTCGAACGGCCCTTCGACGTACGTCATGTTTCCGAACCGATTTATCTACCCGGCAATTCGAGCAAGATCGCCGATAGCGCGGTCTGGCTCCGCACTACGTCGGCAATGCCAGATGACTTGTCGCTTCACCGCGCAGCTTTGGCGTATGCCAGCGACTACATGTTGCTTGAACCCGCCCTGAGAGCCCATGGTGTGCCGTGGGTTCATCGCGGGTTGAGCATCGCCAGCCTCGACCACGCGATGTGGTGGCATCGAGATTTCCGTGTTGATGAATGGCTGCTCTACGTACTTCATTCTCCATCGGCGTCTTCAGCCCGTGGGCTTGGAACTGGAAAGTTCTACAACAAAGCCGGCGAGCTGGTCGCTACCGTCGCCCAAGAAGGCATGATTCGCCTGCCCGAGTTCTCGGACGGACACTAGTTACTTATCTGAAGCGCAGCGCCCGTGCAGTTCATGCTCCTAATTCAATGTCGCCCGCTGGCACAGCCATGCAGGTGAGGATCTGGTCTTGTTCCACGCGGGCGCTTGGCTCTAACGGGTACGAGACTATGCCCCTCAGAAGCTTCACAGCGCACTCGCCGCACGAACCCGAACGGCAAAGGCTTGCAGGTTCAACGCCTTGATCTTCGAGTGCTTCGAGCAATACGCCGTCTTTGGCACTCCAAGTAAATGACCTTCGGCTGTCACGACAAGTGACCTCCGCGGATGGATAGTCCTCGAATAACCTGTCCAGATCAGTAGTGGGCGAGGCGAAGACTTCACGGTGAATCTGCGAAGCCGGAATTCCCGCTCGTTCGCATGCCTCAAAAACCATACTGGTGAATTTTTCCGGTCCGCACACCACTACGCTGTCACAACCCTGTAGATACTGCGCCATCACAGCAGGCCCGGGCCTGCCCTCAGTTGTGTCGATTCGGTTCAGGCAGATTGACGATTTCAGTTCAGAAGCCATCTGCTCCAAACGGGAGTACAGAGCGCTGGCTCTTCCACGTTCAACATGAATGATCCGCAACTTGCGGCTGTCATTGGCCGCGGCCGCATCGCCGAGCAACCCCAAGGCAGGGGTAATGCCAATGCCTCCGCTGACAATCGCGGTGCAGGCTCCCAGGACCTTGGTCGAGGTCAAGACCCCGTAGGGCCCCGAAACAAGAACTTGCTCGCCCTCATCCAATTGTGCGATTTTGCTTGAGGCTTCGCCCTGGACACGTACATCGATACCAATCCTCGAGCCAGCCACGGATGTAATGGTGTAATTTCTCCACAGAGGGTCCGGCAGGTGAACCCTCAAGTGCATCCCGGCTTCATAGTGCCCGTCAATCCATCCGAAGGGATCCTCAAGCAGAAGTTCGACCACTCCGGCACCCAACTCCTGATTCCGCAATACGGTCATGAACCGTGGCGAAACCTTGGATGGCACGAGTTCTTCAGCTCCGGATGGATCGTCTTCTATTTGAATCTCAGCGCCAGTCTCCAAGACGCCTGGTTCCAAGACAGTTCCGTAAATGCCACAGTGGATATGGCCAAAGTAAGTCGCCAGCAAACGTGGTCCATTCGTATCCACTTCGGTCGACACCGGATTTACAGATGTCGCTGAGCAACGAGCGAGCGACTTGGTGATAGCAATACGGACATCACCTATGCGCAGCACTTTTCCAATTAGCCCGTACTCGGCATAGGCCGGCACCCCCTCAATCAACAGGTTCCCCCGGTACCGGCGCGGATCCATGTGCACACCTGATACTCTCGATAGTTCCGCAACCGTATTCGGGTTAATGATCGAAATGCCAGACAGACGGGAATCGAACATTCCTTGCGGGGCCGACACTAATTTCCGCGGAATAGGTCCCTGCGGTGGCAAGTATTTCGACAGGTACGCACGAGCGGCATCCATGTCAGCTTGGTTATTCACGTCAAAGCTGAGAGGCGCCGCGCCGGTCGAAGCAGGGGCTGTCATGGTGATCAGCGGAGGCCGAGAATGGACCCGCCACTTTTGCAAGCTCTTGTTGTTCTTTAGGATCGTGAAGCTAAGGCAGCTCTCCCACTGGTCTTCGCGATGCATGATGGTGCCATTGCCAAAGGCAACACGACGGTCGCCTTCCAGACCGCTTCCTTTTCTCACGGCCGCCGAGTCAATTTTTTCGCCCGGCAACCCCTTAATAGGGAAACGGAATATTTGAGCAATCCTCATGGTGGCATTCTAGCTAGATCTGGGTTCATTGCGAGAATTCGGAACGGGTCGCATCGAAGTCAACCCCGCATTCATGGAAATTTCGAGCCAGCTTCAAGGCCTGGCCTGCTGCTATTCCGATTCGTTGGCAACAGCTCCAGGAGTTTCCAATCGCCGCGCTCCCGCGCCCTCATGCGCTAATTGGTCTTCCGGATTCAGCAGGCTGCAGGCCTGCATCGATAGGCAGCCGCATCCGATGCACCCCATAAGCCGATCTTCTAGTTCCTCAATAGCACGTCGCCGCGCTTCGAGAACTTTCTTCCACTCTTCAGTTGCCCGCAACCAATCGTTTTCTGTAGGGATTTTCCCCATAGGCACTGGCGCCAAGGCACGTTTGATGTCGCTGAGTGGAATACCTAATTTGCTGCCCACAGTGATCAAAGAGATCCGCCGCAACAGGTGGCGGGGAAAGCGTCGCTGATTTCCAGCCGTTCGTGTAGCCGCGATCAGGCCAATTTCTTCGTAGTAGTGCAGAGCGGACCTGGCCACGCCAGTGCGGTCACTGACTTGACCGATACTGAGCAGCTCTTGCCCGGGATATTCATTTGCACAATCGCCATGTTCCGCTGTGTGAAGCATCACCTGCCCCTTTCTTGACCTCAAGTTTACTTGAGGTCTTAGGGTAGAGGTATTCAAAGTTGTTGGCAAAGGCTCGGGCTTTTGCATCAGTTACTGGGGTTGGCACTCTAACTTCAGGCAAAGGAGGTACTCAGTGAGCGAATTATCAAGTGACTTCCGCACAGCCTTCCGTCACCACCCGGCTGGAGTAGCACTAATAACAGCAACCATCGACCAGGCATATTACGGCTTAACGATCTCTTCTCTGGCGTCGCTGTCAATCGATCCAGTTGCCGTTTCGTTTTCGCTGGCCAAAGAATCAGGAGCCGCCGGCGCCGTACTTGCTGCACAAAGCTTCGTCATCCACTTACTTGGAGAAGACCAGCAAGAGTTGGCTGGCAACTTTGCCCAGCCCGGTGCCCCGCGATTCACGCGTGATCAAAACTTCCGGATCCTCCCGACCGGTGAACCGCACTTTATTGAAGCACCGGTTGCCTTTCGGGCCAGCATTCATTCTTCGATCAGCATTGGAGGTTCCCGACTGATCGCGGCTGAAGTCCACGAAGTCCTCCACGGTCAACGGCTGCAGCAACACTTGGTCTACCAGGATCGAGAGTATCTGAAGCTCTCCGAATTGCGTGCTGCTTCCGCATCGAATTAACAGATGCGGGCCACACAGGGCATAAAATTAGCCGCCACATTCGTGGCGGCTAATTTTATGCCCTGCTATTAATCACGGGTCAGGCGGCGATGGGTGACGCGGTGCGGCTTGGCCGCATCGGCGCCCAGTCGTTCAACCTTGTTGCTCTCGTAGGAGTCAAAGTTGCCCTCGAACCAGTACCAGTTCGCCGGATCTTCCTCAGTGCCCTCGTAGGCCAGGATGTGGGTCGCGACTCGGTCCAGGAACCAACGATCGTGCGAGACCACGACAGCGCAGCCCGGGAACTCGAGCAATGCGTTTTCCAACGACGAAAGAGTTTCGACATCCAAGTCGTTAGTAGGCTCATCGAGCAGCAACAGATTGCCGCCCTGCTTAAGGGTCAAGGCCAGGTTGAGTCGGTTGCGCTCACCGCCGGAGAGCACACCTGCCTTCTTCTGCTGGTCTGGACCCTTAAAGCCGAAGGCCGAAACGTAGGCACGCGACGGCATCTCAACCTGTCCGACGTTGATGTAGTCAAGACCATCCGAGACTACTTCCCACAACGACTTCTCAGGGTCAATATTCTCGCGGTTCTGGTCGACGTAGGAGATCTTGACGGTGTCGCCGATCTTGAGCGTTCCGCCGTCAAGCTCTTCAAGTCCAACAATGGTCTTGAAGAGAGTCGACTTGCCAACACCGTTAGGACCGATGACACCAACGATGCCGTTACGAGGAAGAGAGAACGACAGGCCATCGATCAGCACACGATCGCCGAAGCCCTTCTTCAAGTTCTCGGCCTCGATGACTACCTGGCCAAGACGCGGGCCTGGTGGGATCTGAATTTCCTCGAAGTCCAGCTTGCGGGTGCGCTCGGCCTCCGCTGCCATTTCTTCGTATCGTGCCAAACGGGCCTTGGACTTGGTCTGACGGCCCTTGGCATTCGAACGAACCCATTCAAGCTCTTCTGCCAGGCGCTTAGCAAGCTTCTGGTCCTTCTTGCCCTGTACTTCCATGCGTTCGCGCTTCTTCTCCAGGTAAGTGGAGTAGTTGCCCTCGTATGGGTGCAGGCGACCACGATCAACTTCACAGATCCATTCGGCGACATGGTCCAGGAAGTAGCGGTCGTGGGTTACGGCCAATACGGCACCTGGGTACGATGCCAGGTGCTGTTCCAGCCACAGGACGGACTCGGCATCCAAGTGGTTAGTGGGCTCATCGAGCAGCAGCAGATCCGGCTTCTGCAGCAGAAGCTTGCACAATGCTACGCGTCGACGTTCACCACCGGAGAGATGGGTGACTTTCTCGTCGCCCGGTGGGCAGCGCAGGGCGTCCATTGCCTGCTCTAGCTGGTTGTCGATGTCCCATGCGTCGGCTGCGTCGATCGCTTCCTGCAGCTTCCCCATCTCTTCCAGCAGCGCGTCGAAATCGGCGCCTTCCTGAGCCATCTCTTCAGAGATCTCGTTGAATCGGGTGATCTTTTCGTAGATTTCTCCGACGCCTTCCTGGACGTTGCCCAGAACGGTCTTTTCTTCATTTAGTGGTGGTTCCTGCAGGAGGATGCCTACCGAGTAGCCGGGTGAAAGACGTGCTTCACCGTTCGACGGGGTATCGAGTCCCGCCATGATCTTCAGGATCGTTGACTTACCAGCGCCGTTTGGGCCCACGACACCAATTTTGGCACCGGGGAAGAACGACATGCTGACATTGTCAAGGATGACTTTGTCACCAACGGCCTTGCGGGCCTTGGTCATCGTGTAAATGAATTCCGCCATACCTTTAAGGCTAGTCGGTTACCGTGGTCATTTCCGAATCCACACACCACTATTTTGAGTTGGTGGTGCCCGGATTCACACGAAACCATCGAACACCACCAAAGCGTGCTTGTTTAGGCCGCTTCCCCATCATCGTTTTGCCAGCTTCCTTCGGTGTCCGCCGAGCGTGATGGATGCTGAACTCGATCGATTTCGCCAGTGTCTGCCCGCACTCGGCTGAATGAACTGGTCCCGAAACGAAGATCGTGACCAATTGAATACGCTTCGATGTCTGCGCTGATTCCGCGAGTTCCATCGGCGCGTTCAAAGTCCCGGATCTGCAGTTTTCCAAAAATCATAACGTGGTCGCCTTGCGCCAACGATTCCATGGAGTTCTCCCCCAGCGTGCGGAAGGCCGAGACGGCATACCAATTGGTCGGCCCATCAGCCCACTGCCCGGTTTCAAGGTCGCGTTTACGCTCATGTGTAGCTACGCGGAATTTCAGGATTGAAACGCCCTTCGGCGTAATGCTGAGTTGAGGCTCCGTTCCAACAATGCCTCGGATTGTCACAAGGTCACTCATGAACCTGTCTCCTTCTTGACCCGAATGCCAGAAACTTTTTCTGCCATTGAATCTGATGGTGGCCCACTAAAAGTGACGATGGTATTGGAATCAGCGGAGTGGGGATAAGTTCTTTGTTCTTTGCTGCTTGAAAGCCCCGAACGAAATCATTACTGCTATGACCAGACCTGGGAGTATCCAGCCGGACCACCCTAAAATAGATCCCTTTGTTGCATCCAGTGGTACTCCCAGCACCATGAATAGCGAGACGAGTCCGGCGCTCGCATTGAATGCGCCGTGTGCTAAGGCCGTTGGCCACACGGAATCGCTGTAAGTTCGCAACCAACCAAGGAACGCACCAAATACGATGCACATGCCGCACATGGCCAGGACACCCCATGGCCCCTTCGCCATCGGATAGTTGTACCCCAACAGAACCAGCGGCGCATGCCAAGCGCCCCAGATAGCGCCGGATATCAAGATGGCAGGGAGCTGTCCGTACGATTGCAACCGAACCCAAAGCCAACCACGCCACCCGACCTCCTCGCCTAAGGCGAACAGCGTGTTGAAGAGACTGGCGATAACTATCACCCCGGCTTGCCCTAGGAGGTACTTGGCTGGTCCGGCCTCGCCGGAAACGAAGTGCAGAACTGTAAAGCTCTCCAGATCCCCGGGGAATACGCCGAGCCACGTTCCGACGAGCGGCGCCTGGAGAATGAGAGCTAGCGGAATCATGTAAGACAGCACCAGAGCAATTAGGAACTTTCCAGGTCGCTTGATAGGCCACAGCCCGACATCCGCGGGGAAGCTCTTCACCCGTCGCTCTGCAATTGCGATCATTAGAGCAGCTACTGTCGGGGTAAACATCATGGCCGTGGCGATGCCCGGCAACCTGGCATCGTTAATGCCATCTCCTCGCCAAAGTGGAAGTGCAACCGCCCAGGCCAGCGCCATGCTGAGTACACAGAAGCAAACTATGCTCAAAATGCCACCGATTCTCAATTTCGGCAACTTAACTACCCCAGATCAGATGATGATGCGCGTACATCTCACCAGCCTAACGGCCTCAAGTCGTATTTTTGGGGAACAATGAGCTAAACTATTTTCGGTTATGCCTCCGTAGCTCAGCTGGATAGAGCAAGAGCCTTCTAATCTCTAGGTCGCGCGTTCGAGTCGCGCCGGGGGCACGGACAAGAAACCGCCGTTCACTTGGTCAAACAAGTGAACTGCGGTTTCTTTTTGTTTACTCGGAAACAGGTTTTTGACCATAGTTTGACCACAGTTTCCATTCCTTATTGCAGCGCTCCTACCAGGGCTCGACCTACTTGACGTCCACTGAACAAACACCCTCCCAAAAAAGTGCCCTCGAGCGCGTTATATCCATGCATCCCACCCCCACCGAACCCAGAGGCTTCACCGGCTGCATAGAGTCCGTCAAAAATGCTTCCATCTTCCTTGAGAACCCTTCCGGAAAGGTCCGTCTGCAATCCCCCTAGGGATTTTCGCGTCAGAATATGCAACTTCACTGCAATTAACGGCCCGGCAGTAGGATCAAGAATCCTGTGAGGAGCTACCGCCCGGGTGAGACGGTCGCCAATGTACTTGCGCGCATTGCGGATCGACTGAATTTGCTGATCCTTGCTGAATGGGTTCTCAATTTGTGAATCCCGAACAAGCAAATGCTGGCGGAGACGCTCCGGCTCAACAAATGCTTCTGGCGCTATGGAATTCATCTTCGTAGCAAGTTCTTCCACGGTAGTAGCCGAAACGAAGTCAGCGCCTTTGTCCAAGAAGTCTCGAACCGGCGCCGGCGCCCCTTTGCCGAAGATCCGGTCTTTCACAACCCCGGCCTTGTCCCGATTAGTCAGGTCCGGATTCTGTTCCGAGCCGGACAGAGCGAATTCTTTCTCAACTATTCGCTGGTTCAGCACGAACCATGAGTAGTCGTACTTTCGCGCAATTGGATCCGTTCGAAGATACTTCAGCGTGCCCAGGGTGTCATGCCCCGGAAGACATGGCGCTTTGAGCCGGTTTCCCTCTGCGTCGAACCACATGGAACTGGGACCAGGCAGGATTCGTATTCCGTGTGACGGCCAAATCGAGTTCCAATTCTGAATTCCCTCGGTGTAATGCCACATTCGATCCTGATTGGCCCAACGTGCACCAGATGCCTGCGCTAGCTCGATACCGCTTCCATCAACGTATTCCGGAACCCCGGTGATCATGTGTTCTGGTGCATCGCCAAGCCTAGACGGCCAGAATTTTCGCACCAGGTCGTGGTTCCCACCAATTCCACCAGTCGCAACGACCACTGCCTCAGCCGAAAATTCGAATTGGCCCAGGACGGTTCTGGTGGAACCCTGTCCCCGCGGAGCGTCATCTGGCGACAGGACCTCGCCACGAACACCGGTGACCGAGCGGCCAGTAGTCACCAGCTCGGTGACTCGATGGCGATTGAGCAATTGAACTTGCCCCATGCGCAGTCCTTCGCGGATCCTGTCGGCGAATGGTTCTGATACGCCAGTCCCGGTTCCCCACGCGATGTGAAATCGCGGTACCGAATTCCCATGGCCCTCGGCACGACCGTCGCCGCGCTCAGCCCAGCCCACTACTGGTGTCAGATCAATACCTTTTCGCTTGATCCAAGATCGCTTTTCAGTGGCCGCGAACTCGACATAAGCTTTCGCCCACCGATGCGCCCACACATCCTCATTTCCCAGGCGGTCGAATTGAGCGCTATGTTGCCAATCCGACCACGCAAGATCAAATGAATCGCGGACACCTAAACGACGTTGTTCCGGGGTGTCAACCAAAAACAATCCACCGAAAGACCAGTAGGCCTGGCCGCCAAGATTCGCCGAGTTTTCCTGATCTAGGATCCGGACTTTTAGACCGGCATCAAGTGCTTCGGCTGCAACCACCAATCCAGCCAGCCCCGCACCGATTATCAGTACACTGCCAAATTCTGACCCCATCGGATTATTGCCACCTCGGATGGTATGTAGTGAACGATTATTTACCTAGAGCCTACTTGCTGGTGAGCAAAGTCACCATGGCTATACGCTCCGTCCCCATGCACCTGACTGGCGCAGATTGCTTCCCGAGAACCAATTCCTTTGCCTTGTGCTGGCCCTCGATTCTGTGAATCTCATGACCACCAGCGGTGCAACGGCGCATAATCAAACGGAATCCGGACTGAACAGTAACTTATCCCGCTATTTTGAGATAAACTCTAGGAATTGTAGAAATCGAAAGGGATAGTCTCTGATGGTCCAACTGGTCGCCCACCTCGCGCGACAGCGAATCACGGAACGTACCAGCATCAACCTAATATTCCTTCTGGCAGGATTATCTTTTGCGACTTGGGCGGGCCGCCTATCGATCATCGATACCGTTTTCGACTTCTCTGGCCTAAGCCTTGGGGCGTTCTTGATCTGCAGCACCGTCGGCACGCTGCTCGGCATCTCTCTCATTCCAACTATCAGCAAATTTGTACCGACGCGACGATTATTGTGCTGCCTACCCATTGGACTCGCAGCATGCCTAGTCATGCTCGGCATAGCTATCTCCATAACGGCGAATGCCGCGCTTGCCTACATTGCACTCTTCTTATACGGGATCACCTTTGGCTGCCTGGACATCATGATGAATGTCAGCGGAGCGCAGGTAGAGCGACGAGTGGGGCGTAGCATCATGCCTTCCCTTCACGGCTTCTTCAGCTTGGGAACACTACTAGGTGCCGGTCTGGCAACTGCAACCATCTCGATGCACATTCCTAGCGTCTGGCACTTTTCCCTAGTTTCAGTACTCATTGCCATTCTCGCCTACATTGCCCATAGGGGCGTCACCTGCTGGGAAAACGAGAACTTCGTTCCTAGCAACCAAGATGCCCGCCAAGGTCCGGCGCAGGCCACCAGGAAGAACTGGCTATTGCTATTACTGGGTGTAATGGTTGCCGGACTGAGCTTCACAGAAGGTGCGGCCAATGATTGGATCGCCGTAACTTCAGTTGACGGACACGGCTTCGAACATGGAATCGGTGCGCTCATGTTCACCCTATTCGTCGCCGCAATGACGCTGGGACGCTTTGTCGGTGGTCGACTAGTGGACCGGCTCGGTACGAAGAACACTCTCCTGATCATGGGACTTATCGGCCTGCTCGGTGTTGCCCTGTTCATCACCGGAACAAACCCGTACCTCGTGGGCCTCGGCTCAATGATGTGGGGCTTGGGCAGTTCACTGGGATTCCCCCTTGGAATGAGCATTGCCGCTTCCCGCGGTGAACGGCTTGGACCCAAGGCTGTGAGCATCGTGAGCGCCTTTGGCTATGGCGCGATGCTAGGTGGGCCGCCTTTTATCGGCTTCGTCGTCGATACGCTGAAGCTGCCTCAGGCACTATGGATCTGCGCGATTGTGCTCATTACTTCTCTGCTGTTGACGCCTGCGGTAACTCGCATTGGCAAGCCGGCGGACAAGAACTCCTAAACCGGCAGCATGGCTCGCTCCTTGATATTCCGCATGACGATGGTGCTTGTCAGCTTTTCCACTCCAGGCAACTCCACAAGCACCTCGTCGTATACCCGCTGGTAATGCGGCAGGTCAGTGGCGAAGACACGTAGCAAGAAATCTGGTTCGCCGAAAAGGCGTTGAGCATCAACTATTAGCTCCTCACGCTCTACGGCTGATTCAAAGTGCTTCAGCTGCGCTCGGTCCTTCAAGGTGACGAAAACCAGAGCTTCGAACCCCAGACCTATGAGCTCGGGGTCAATTACCGCCTGGTATCCGCTGATCACCCCGTTGCGTTCAAGTTCTCTGATCCGTCGATGGCAGGGAGCCACAGATAGTCCGACTTTCGCCGCTACGGCAGTCGCGCTCATGCGCCCGTCGTTCTGCAGTTCGGCCAAAATCGCTCGATCTAAATCATCCATGAATTCAGATTACTGCACAAATAATTTGCGCAGAACTCATTCAGGTACTATTTTTCTTGCTTTCCGGACGGATATCCCCAGAAATTCAGCAAGCACATTTCACAAATTTTTGCCTAAGGTTGCCACATCACTGAAGTATGGATTTTTGGAGAAGCATTGGACCTCGCACAGTTCGCCGGATTCCTCCTGGTATCAGTTACCTTGGCCTGCACGCCCGGCGCAGACTGGGCATACATCATTTCCTCGGCACTTGGTAAAGCGGGCTTTCGCCCAGCCGTATGGGGATTACTCGCAGGTTACTTGGTTCATACAGCCCTCTTGGTGTGTGGAATTGCTGCCTTGGTAGCGAGTTCCCCATCCATTCTCTTGTGGCTGACCGCGGCCGGATCGCTCTATTTGCTGTGGCTGGGAGTCGCGACGCTGCGTTCCTGCAAGACCGCGAGATTCTTTAATCCTGATGCGGCTTCACTCCCAGAACCTGAAGCGCTGACCGGAAATTCTTCTCAATCCTTGCCTCAACCGTCCAAGGGGTCTGTGGCCCTGCTCGATAAAGTTGAACAACGGTCACCTCGCAGCCAATTCATTAAAGGCCTGCTCACCAGTGGCACCAATCCCAAGGCCCTATTGCTGTATGTGGCCCTCATACCCCAGTACTTGGATTCGTCCCAGCCGCTTCCGCTGTCCTTGCAAACAGGCCTGCTTGGACTGACGCATTTCTCGGTTTCAATCCCCGTCTACTTCCTCGTCGCATTGGCCGCGAGCGCACTGCTCCACTCACGGCCGATGGCGGCCCGCGTGGTAACACTGTGTTCCGGAATCATCATGATCCTCCTTTCCGCAGGCCTGATCTACGAGCAATTCTTCGTCGCATAGGAAATATATTGAACACTGATCAAGACAATTGAACGGTGATCAAGTATGCTCGTTATCGATGGCACTCCGGTCATCGATAACGCAAGCATGAACTACTGCCCATTCAACGAATCAGATGTTCAAGCTATGATCCTCGCGCTGGAGCATTCGTGGAACTACCGCCAATACGATTCGAAAACGTCACGGTCAGCTTTGAAGAGCGCGACGTGCTCAAAGATGTCAGCCTTACGCTCAACGAGCAACGCATCGGAATTATCGGGGCAAACGGCGCTGGAAAGAGTACGCTGTCGCGGCTCATCAATGGACTTGTACTGCCCACGCAAGGAGCCGTGTATGTTGGCGACCGGGATACGCAAAAGCATGCAAAGCAAATACGTCGCGATGTGGGTTTCGTCTTTCAGAATCCGGCAAATCAAATCATCATGCCTCTGGTTTCAGAGGACATCGCATTCGGCCTGAAGAATCTGCAGCTTCCAAAAGCCGAAAGGCAGAAGCGTGTACACGAGACTCTGGCAGAGCTGAACATCGATCATCTTGCGGACCGTGAAAGCCACACGCTTTCGGGCGGTGAGCAGCAAATGGTTGCGCTCGCTTCCGTCTTGGCCATGCAGCCTCGAACCATTGTGTTCGATGAACCCACCACGATGCTGGATCTGCGCAACCGCCTTGCCTTCCAACGTGAGATCGCGAAATTGGAGCAACGCGCGATAGTGGTGACGCACGATTTGGAAATCCTCGAGGATTTCGACAGAGTCCTCGTTGTCACCGATGGCCGAATCGCATTCGATGGTCGACCTGATGAAGCGATCGCGAATTACCGCCAATGGAGCCACGCATGATCGCTTCCAAAAATTCTTCGTACCTAGCTCGCATAAAACCCGGATGGAAATTCGGAGCCCTATTGGTACTGAGCATCAGCCTTTATTTGATTGACTCGTGGCAACTCTTGTTGCTGTCATTCATACTGAACATTGTCCTGCTGTTGTCGGCCAAGGTTGGGTTCAAGCAACTGCGCATGCCATTGATGTCGTTGGCCATGATCCTCAGCGTGGTGTTTGTTCTCCTGGGATTGCAAACAGATTGGGGCAATGCCGTAGTTTCGGTTCTGCGGCTCCTGACCATGTGCTTGTTTGCGTATTCTGTCAGCCTGACCACAAGCTTCGACGCCATGCTGGAACTGTTCCAGCAGGTTGCATCTCCCCTACGTTTCATCGGGGCGAATCCTGCGCAAATCGCCTTGGGTTTATCCATGACTATTCGCTTCATTCCGGAATTGAAAAAGGTATATCTGGAAGTTCGCGAGGCACAGCATGCTCGTGGCCTGGGCAACAACCCGTTGGCCGTGAGCGTTCCGCTAGTGATCAGGTCACTAAAAATCGCAGACGAAACAGCTGAGGCGCTCGACGCCCGCGGCTACGATTCAGCTCCATACCGACGCTAGTCCATTTGTCCTTCAACCTCACTCGCACTGACAAGGAATTCTTATGCCAACGAAAACCGACTCAACATCGCAGACGCGCAACACTGTCTATGTAGCGGTCTTTGCCGCAATGATCGCCGCTATGGGGCTCCTCCCGCCCATAACGCTGGGAATCATCCCTGTGCCGATTACCCTGCAAACTCTCGGTGTCATGCTGGCCGGTGCGTTGCTTGGGCCGTGGCGCGGAGCATTGGCCTCACTTGTGGTGGTTGTCCTGTCATTGGCAGGATTGCCCCTGTTATCTGGTGGACGCGGAGGGCTTGGCGTCCTCTTCGGGCCGACCGGAGGTTACCTCGTTGGCTGGATTTTCGGCTCCCTCGTTATCGGAGCACTCTTCAAATTCTGGGTCCTGCGCAATGAAAATAAGGGTGTCCGATTCGTGTCCGGACTGATCTCGGTGCTCCTCGGGGGCGTCGTTGTCATCTACTTGTTCGGAGTTCCGTGGACCGCGGCTACTACCGGGCTTGGTCTGGGAACTTCGCTGCTGGGCTCGCTCGGCTTCCTGCCAGGGGACGTCTTCAAGGCTGTCGTGACGACATTGGTGGCATTGACCGTGCATCGCAGCTACCGCGGGTTGATGGGCTAGTTCCGTGGAACTGTGGCAGTCGCTGGCGAGGTGGGCCGACCAACAACCGGATCGCCTTGCCGTGCTGACTCCTGGAAGACAGCTGACCTACGGGCAGCTAAAGAGGAGAAGCAGCGCTATCGCCCGGCAGCTGGATTCATTGCAGAGCACTCGCATTGGTGCGCGTACCAGCGACCCAATAGAAATGGCCATCGCCTTCTACGCCATTGCGGCCAGTGGCAAAACGTTGGTTGTCATTGACCCCGCTTGGCCCGAGAATTTGGCAAGCACGATGGCAGCGAGCCTTCACTGCAAGTACATGATTGAATCTCCCAATTTGACGACATTGCCCGGGGTATCAAGGCTCATGGCATTTCCAGAATCGCCGGCGGACGACGACTACGTCGCGTCCGCGGCAAACTTATCCGGTTCCCGCGACTTGCTAGTCATATGCACTTCGGGAAGCTCATCGCGGCCCAAACCGGTAGTCCGGACGGTTGGCTCCTGGGAAGAATCCTTGAGTGCAGGTTCCCGAATCCTGGGCGCTTCGCTCGATCAGGCCACGCTCTGCCCGAGTCCAATATCCCATGGCCTGGGACTGTACGCGATGGTCGAATCCGTTCATTCTGGCGGCACATTCTTGGCTACCGGAAAATGGGATCTGAACGGCGTGAGGTCGTTGCTCTCTCAGTCCAGTTGCACCCGCATCGTCAGTGTCCCGACAATTCTCAGGAGGGTGCTTGAGCTGGCCGAGCCGACTTTTCTGTCCAACCTGCTAGTAGTTGTCAGTGGCGGCGAGGCGCTGCACCAGGAAACAGTGCAATTGCTTCATGAGATCGCCCCTATGGCACGTTGCGTTGAATACTTCGGAAGCAGCGAACACAGCCTCATCGCCTATCGCGAACGCAAACCCGACCAGCCCGCATCACCATATTTCGAAGGCCAGTTGTTTCCAGGAGTACGGGCACACATCCATGGCAAAGATTCTGCTACCGGTTTCGGCCTGCTCTATATCGATAGCCCTTTCAATGCCAAAGGCTACGATGCCAGCTCGGAAGCGTCCGTTTCCCGATGCGGCAAGTCGATCGGCATCGGAGATCGTGCGATGCTGGCGTCGGGTTCAGCCCGCGTCGTGCTCGCTCGCCGCAACGACGAGATGATGAATCTCAACGGCAACAATATCCACCCCGGTGAAGTCAGCACAGCACTGGAATCCGTCGGACTGCCCAACGCCATCGTACGACTAGATGAATCGGGTCCTGAACCCCAAATGGTGGCGTACACCGTTTCGCCACCACGCAGTCGGTCCACGCTTCTCTCCAGCCTCGGGCAACATTTGTCGCGATACAAGATCCCTCACCGGATTACGTACCTGAGATCGTGGCCGGAAACCTTCAGCGGCAAATTGAATACCGCGGCGTTGAATGACCAGGACTTAGACATCGAACGGAGCGACTGGCTCAGATGAACAAGGCATACATCATTGACGCGGCACGTACTCCGATCGTCAGGGCAGGCAAAGAATTCTCCCGGGTTGGTGCTGATCATCTGCTTGCGCAGGTGATCAATACGCTATTGGAACGAACCGGAATTTCTCCTGCTCAAGTCGACCATGTGTTTGCCGGAAACGCGGCTGGTCCGGGAGGAAATATTGCCCGCGTGTCTGCGTTGGCATCGGTACTGCCGAACACTGTCGGCGCGACGAGCATTGATGCCCAATGCGCTAGTGGATTGGACGCCATTGCAGCCGGTGCCCGAATGATCCGCTGCGGTGAAGCCCATGTTGTTGTGGCAGGCGGAGTGGAGTCCGTGAGTACGGCTCCGTGGCGCGTCGAAAAGCAATCATCCGTTGTCGATCCGCCAAGGCTATACTCGCGTGCGCGATTCACCCCGGCTTCCGATCCAGATCCCGACATGGGCGTTGCCGCGGAAGCCATCGCCCAGTCCAAGGCGATTACCCAGGAACGTCAAGACGAGTTCGCTTTGCGCAGCCATCGACGTGCCCTGCGCGCTCAATCTGCCGGACTCTTCGCGGATGAGCTCGTTTCCGTCGGCACGAGTAGCGGACGAATCGCGTCTGACACCTGCCCCAGGTCCGGGCTGACACTCCGAAAGCTCGCAGCACTCAAGCCCGCCTTCGTACCCGGTGGCACGGTCACGGCGGGAAACTCCTGCCCGATCAATGACGGGGCGGCCGCGGTGATCTTGGTCAGCGGACAAATGCGCCGGGCACTGAACGCGAACTTTGCACTGCGATATCTGGCCTCAGCGCACGGTGCTTGCGATCCCCAGGTTCTCGGAATGGCGGCAGTGCCGGCTTACCGAAAGCTGATCAGCCTCTTGCCGTCTGCCACCGCATCCGGCACTCCCCTCATTGAATTCAATGAAGCCTTTGCCGTTCAGGCGCTCGCATGCCTCGATGAATTGGGAATTCCAGAGCAAAACGTGAATCTCAATGGCGGGGCCTTGGCATTGGGCCATCCATACGGTGCCAGCGGTGCAATTCTGACTACACGCTTGTTTTGGCAGTCGCAGCAGGCCCAAGTGGATGGCCAGCAAGCCATAGCCCTCATGGCTGCTGCCGGTGGTACCGGAAGCGCCCTTGCATTCGAGTCAACCCTTCATCTGGATTTGAATGACTGTTAAGTTAGATATTGAACCCTAGCGCTCTCATTTGATCCCGACCATCATCGGTGATGCGCTCCGGACCCCACGGCGGCGTCCAAACCCAGGTAATAATGTGATTATCGACGAGATCTTTCAGTGCTTCATCGATCTGCGCTTCAAGAATCTCGGTCAGCGGGCACGCAGGAGTTGTCAATGTCAGGTCAATGTCCAGAACGGAGTCGTCGCTAAAACGCAACCCGTAGAGCAGGCCCAAATCAACGATATTGACTCCCAGCTCGGGGTCAATTACGTCCTTGAGCGCCTCTTCGATTTCTCCTAGCGGACGTGCTGCGTGGGCACTCGCATCTGGTGCTGTTCCAGTCATGCTGGACATCTCAATCCTCCTAGAGGTATGCCTAATTTAATTAAACGCAACTTTACGCACGTTTTTCTGATTTTTCGACCCTTTCAGCAGGATGCTCAGGGCGAATACAGCAGAGGCTCAGCATTAACGAACAAAACCGCGTACCCTTTCGGTGATACGCGGTTCTGTTCTCTTCAGGCGTGATTAGATGTTGAAGCCCAGGGCTCGCATCTGATCGCGACCGTCATCGGTGATTCGTTCTGGACCCCAAGGCGGCATCCAGACCCAGTTCAGACGGTGGTCGTCTACAACGCTCTCCAGCGCCTTGGCAACCTGCTCTTCGATGATATCGGTGAGCGGGCAGGCGGCAGTGGTCAACGTGAGGTCCAGCAAAAGCACACCGTCATCAGCGTACTTCAGGCCATATAGCAAGCCCAGGTCGACAATGTTGACACCCAATTCCGGGTCAATGACGTCCTTGAGCGCTTCCTCAACGTCTTCCAGAGGAGTCGTAGCGGCTCCCGTGCTCTGTTCGGTCGATTCGCTCATGACTGTACCCTTAGGCCTTGACGTTCAGGTAACGGTCGTAGCCTTCTTCTTCCAGACGGTCAGCCAGCTCTGGGCCGCCCTCTTCGGCTACCTTGCCGTCAACGAACACGTGCACGAACTCTGGCTTGATGTAGCGCAGAATGCGGGTGTAGTGGGTGATCAGCAGGGTGCCCATCTCGTTCTCGGCCTGCGCGCGGTTGACGCCCTCGGAGACAACCTTCAGAGCGTCGACATCCAGGCCTGAGTCGGTCTCGTCCAGCACTGCGAACTTAGGCTTGAACAGTTCCAGCTGCAGGATTTCGACACGCTTCTTCTCACCACCGGAGAAGCCTTCGTTCACGTTGCGCTGCGCGAAGTCGGCATCGATCTTCAGCTTGGTCATCGCTTCCTTGACGTCCTTGGTCCAGGTACGCAGCTTAGGAGCTTCGCCGTCGATTGCGGTTTTTGCGGTACGCAGGAAGTTGGTCATGGTTACGCCTGGCACCTCTACCGGGTACTGCATAGCCAGGAACAGTCCAGCCTTTGCACGCTCGTCAACGCTCATCTCCAGGACATCTTCACCGTCGAGGGTGATGGAGCCGGAGGTGACGTTGTAGCGCGGGTGGCCAGCGATGGTCGATGCCAGGGTCGACTTGCCCGAGCCGTTGGGGCCCATGATTGCGTGGGTTTCGCCGGTCTTGATGGTCAGGGTTACACCCTTGAGAATTTCCTTCTCGCCCTGCTCGGTGTCAATCGAGACGTGCAGGTCCTTGATTTCCAGAGTAGACATACGTCGTTCCGTTTCTTTCTAAAAAGCGCTAAGGCTAAAAAGCTGGTGAAGCAGGCACTAGCTAGTTGCTAGTTGCAGCCAATTCTTCTTCGATGGTTTCGGTCAGACGCTCCTGCAGAGCCTCATCGCCAATCTGCTGAACAATTTCGTTCAGGAATCCGCGCACTACCAGGCGGCGAGCGGTCTTTTCATCGATACCGCGAGCCATCAAGTAGAAGAGGTGCTCGTCGTCGAAGCGGCCGGTGGTCGATGCGTGGCCAGCACCATCGATCAAGCCGGTTTCGATTTCCAGGTTTGGAACCGAATCGGCGCGGGCGCCATCGGTCAGAACCAGGTTGCGGTTGGCTTCGTAGGAGTCGGTGCCCACAGCAGCCTTCTGGATCAGCACATCGCCAACCCAGACGGTGTGCGCGTCCTTGCCCTGCAATGCACCCTTGTACAGCACGTTCGACTTGCAGTTGGCCACAGCGTGGTCAACGAACAGGCGGTGCTCCAGGTGCTGGCCGGCATCAGCGAAGTACAGGCCGTAGAGCTCGATCTCAGCGCGTTCGCCAGTGAAGCGGGCCGATGGGTTCACACGAACCAGGTCGCCACCGAAGGACACGGCGATGTGCTTGAAGGAAGCGCCAGCTGCAACCAGTGCCTGCTGCGAGGACGCGTGGACTGCGTCATCTTCCCAAGCCTGCAGCGAGATCACGGTCAGGCGTGCGTTGGCCTGGACGTCGAACTCGACGTTCTGGGCCAGCACTGCCGAACCTACGTGATCCAGCACGACGGTAGCTTCGGAGTTCTCCTCGGCGACAACGATCACGTGCTGGGCTGCCGCTGCCAGCGACTCGCCGGTGATGCGCAGAGTTGCCTTGGCACCCTCGGCATTCTTCGGGATGGTAACCACGTGGGTCTCGGAAGCGTACTTCCAGGCGTTTGCCGACACGCGGTCATCCGGGGTGTGCGCAACGCCGTTCAGGGCATCGTCAGCCGCAACAACCGACAGCTTGGCGATGTCGTTGCCGGTCAGCTCGATCTTCGGAGCTGCGCCGGTGAGCTCATCGGTATGCAGGCCCTTGAGGCGCTTGAGCGGGGTGAAGCGCCAGTCCTCTTCACGGCCGGTCAGCTTGGCGAAATCATCAACGTTGGTGCTGGTCAGTCGACCAGCACGCGACGAATCCGGAACGCCAACGCCGCCGCCATGGCTGTGCGCCTTGGTGGAGGCGCCAGCCAGCGGCGAGCCGCCGTTGTCGTTGATCGGCGAAAGGTCTTCGCCCTCTTCGGTGAAACCAGGAATCGATGGTGCGCCGATGCGCGCCTTCTCTTCTGGGATATGGGTGGTGGTCTCCGACATTCTTAGCCGACCGATCCTTCCATCTGAAGTTCAATAAGGCGGTTCAGTTCCAGCGCGTACTCCATCGGCAGCTCGCGTGCAATTGGCTCGACGAAGCCGCGCACGATCATTGCCATGGCCTCGTCCTCGGCCAGGCCGCGGGACTGCAGGTAGAACAGCTGTTCCTCGGACACGCGGGAAACCGTTGCCTCGTGGCCCATGGTCACGTCGTCCTCGCGGACGTCGATGTATGGATAGGTATCCGAACGCGAGATCTGGTCAACCAGCAATGCGTCGCAGACCACCGAGTTCTTGGTGCCCTTGGCGCCTTCCTGGACCTGTACCAGGCCGCGGTAGGCAGAACGGCCGCCATTGCGGGCTACCGACTTGGCAACAATTGCCGAGGAGGTGTTCGGTGCAATGTGGACCATCTTGGATCCGGTGTCCTGGTGCTGGCCTTCGCCGGCGAAGGCGATGGACAGGGTCTCGCCCTTGGCGTGCTCGCCCACCAGGTAGACAGCCGGGTACTTCATGGTGACCTTTGAGCCGATGTTGCCATCGACCCATTCCATGGTGGCGCCTTCTTCACAGATAGCACGCTTGGTCACCAGGTTGTACACGTTGTTGGACCAGTTCTGGATCGTCGTGTAGCGAACGCGGGCGTTCTTCTTCACGATGATTTCCACAACAGCCGAGTGCAGCGAGTCCGACTGGTAGATCGGCGCGGTGCAACCCTCGATGTAGTGCACGTACGAGCCCTCATCGGCGATGATCAGGGTACGTTCGAACTGGCCCATGTTTTCCGTGTTGATACGGAAGTAAGCCTGCAGCGGGATTTCCACGTGGACGCCCTTCGGGACGTACACGAACGAGCCGCCGGACCATACGGCGGTGTTCAGCGAAGCGAACTTGTTGTCGCCTGCTGGAATGACCGAGCCGAAGTACTCCTGGAAGATCTCCGGGTGTTCCTTCAGACCGGTATCGGTGTCAAGGAAGATGACGCCCTGTGCTTCAAGGTCCTCACGCAGCTGGTGGTAGACGACCTCGGACTCGTACTGGGCGGCAACACCGGAAACCAGGCGCTGCTTTTCAGCCTCGGGGATGCCCAGTTTGTCGTAGGTGTTCTTGATGTCTTCTGGAAGATCTTCCCACGACGTTGCCTGCTTCTCGGTGGAACGCACGAAGTACTTGATGTTGTCGAAATCAATACCCGAGAGGTCTGGACCCCAGGTAGGCATTGGCTTGCGATCGAAGTACTTCAGCGCCTTCTGGCGACGCTCCAGCATCCATTCTGGCTCGGACTTCAGGGCAGAAATATTCGCCACTACGTCCTTGTCAACTCCACGGCGCGCATTTGCACCCGCGTCGTTCTTATCTGACCAGCCGTACTCGTAATTGCCGATTCCGTGGAGTTCGGGGTTCTTCTCCAGAATCTCGGAAATTACACCCGGGTCGGCAGACTCCTGTGCAATCTGATCCGTCATCGCGGCCTCTCCTGCTTCGTGAACTGAATTCGAGTTCTCTTCTCGGCGCGCATTGGCGCCTTTTCACGCCCCACAGGGATGTGGGTCGTGCACACGTGTCCTCCGCCGGCCAGTGTCGACAGTCGTCGAACGTCGACGCCCAGCAAGCGGGCGAACATTTCAGTTTCCATGTCGCAAAACACCGGAAACTCTCGTGCCAAGTCTTGTATCGGGCAGTGCCCCTGGCATAGCTGCACGCTATGCATCAGAGCAGATGCCACTTTGGTATCCACTTTTCGGGTGTATCCGACGAATCCATCGGCACTGAGCAGGTTGCCCAACACTTCGGCTCGTGCTTCCAAACCTTCAACGCCGACCAGTGCTTTGGCGTACCGCTCCTCCATGGATGCGAATCGATTACGCGCAAACTTGCGAATCGCGTCCTCGCCAGCCGCATCCCCGAGCATCTTCAATGCATCGGAAGCGATCTCCAAGTAGTCGTTGCCCAGCTTCGTCTGACCGCGGTGCGAAAGCACGTAGCGGCGAGACGGGCGTCCAGCACCGGTCTTCTGGTTGGCTACCAGTTTTACCTCGACGAGTCCCGATTTCGAGAGCGCGTCCAGGTGGCGGCGGACCGCAGCAGGCGTGAAGCCCAGCTTGTTTCCAAGCTCGGCGGCACTGACCGGTCCGTCCTCTAATACTGCGTATAGGACGCGGTCACGCGTGCGCTCCTCGGTATCCCCAACTGCGCCAACCGTCGCGGCAGCGGAGCCACTAGCTGATTCTGAATTTGATGAATACACAACACAATCATGCGTAAATTTTTACTCTAGGTCTAGTAAGGAAGGACTTACTAAGGGCAAGCTAGCCCGACTACGGCGTTGCCTGCCTCAAACCTCTTGCACTTCCATTGTCTCGCCCCCTTAAGCGGAACTCGAGGCTTGGTGACCAACCACTCAACTCAGCCAGTTCGACATGTCGTAGAATGTTCTAGTGTCTTCTGTATCCCCCAGCCTCGTCATCAACGAGCTGGCCAAAGATTTAGGTCCAGTCCCCGCCTTGGACAATCGCATGCTGCGAGTCCTGGAGTCGGTGTCCCTAAAAGCTTTTCCCGGTCAGGTCACCACGCTTTTAGGAGCTAACGGAGCCGGCAAGTCCACGACTCTGGCCTGTGCCCAGGGGCTGCTTCAGCCCGAAGGCGGCACAGTCGAACTCCTGGGCCAGAATCCCTTCGGCGACAACCCCGAATTGCGCTCCCGCGTCGGAGTCATGCTCCAGGATGGCGGTTTGCCTCCGTCAATGCGCCCGATTCCGCTCTTGCGGCATGTCGCTTCCCTCTATCAGAAGCCCATTGACATTGATGCGTTAATCACACGCCTTGATCTCGAGTCATTCGGCACCCGCACGATCCGGCGTCTATCCGGCGGCCAAAAACAGCGCGTCGCATTGGCAGTCGCGTTGGCCGGAGATCCGGAAGTGCTTTTCCTCGATGAGCCAAGCGCCGGATTGGACCCGCAGTCGCGCCAGGTGGTTTTCGACCTCATTGCCGAACTTCGCGATGCTGGCAAGGCCATCATCTTGACGACCCATCTCATGGACGACGCACAACGCCTCAGCGACTATGTCTACATCATCGACAAGGGCTGCACCGTGGCGCAGGGCACCGTTGCAGAGCTGACTGCCCGCGCTGCCGAAGACCCGGACACCCGCCCGGTCTCTTTCTCGGCCCCAGCTGGCCTGCGTCTGCCTGAACCGCCGGCAGGATTGCGTCTGGAAGAAACCGCCTCCGGCCAGTACCGCCTCGACGGGGTCAACTCCCCCGAACACTTGAACTGGCTCACGCAGTGGTGGCTGAAGGAAAGCATCTTGCCAATCGAGCTTAATCTCCAGTCTCGAAGCCTCGAAGACGTTTTCCTCGAAATCGCGATCAAGGAGGAAAAAGCATGAGCCAAGCACTCACGCGCTCCAATGCTGCCTCGCCACTGCGCAGAATCCTGAACCAAGGCAGATACGAATCCATCCAGATGCTCAGCAATGGCGAGCAACTCATTCTCGCTGTTGTCATGCCGCTCATTGCGCTGTTCGTGCTTACCCTCACCGATCTCGTCAATGACGTGGCCGACCGAAGCATTGATGCAGCTGTACCCGGCGTGCTCGCCCTGTGCGTCATTTCAACGGCTTTCACCGGACAGGGAATCGGGACAGGTTTTGACCGCCGCTACAGCGTGCTGACCATGTTCTCAACGACCCCATTGGGGAAAACCGGACTGATTTTCGGCAAAGTCATTGCAGTGCTGTCCGTCTTGTTGATCCAGGTCGTCTTGATCTGCTCAGTCGCGCTGCTGTTCCTGGATTGGCATCCGAACCCCTGGGGAATCCTCCCGGGTATCCTCTTCCTGCTCTTGGGTGCAGCGGCGTTTACCGCGCTGGGCCTGCTCATTGCTGGCACCGTTCGCCCTGAAGCGACGTTGGCCATCACCAACCTTGCCTGGATCCTGCTGGCCGGAGCCGGCGGTGTCCTGTATCCCTTGAGCATGGCCCCAGATTGGGCACAGCCGACGCTGAATGCACTGCCTTCGGCAGCGCTGGGCGATGCCATGCGCGATGCCCTCATCCATGGCCAGTTCAGCATCGCTGGACTGATCTTCTTGATCCTCTGGACAGCAGCCGGCTCCTTTGCAGCCATCAAGCTGTTCAAATGGAGCTAACCACCACTCAATTCCAAGAGGGAGATTTCCTTGACTTCAGTCCAAGCCAAACAGAGCTGGGCCGATAAGTTGCCCACGAAGGTAAACCGCCTCGTGCATGGTCTGGCGATCGCATCCTTGATCTCGCAGATTGGCATTATCGTCACCGGAGGGGCCGTAAGGCTTACCGAGTCGGGACTCGGTTGCTCACATTGGCCCAACTGCGTCCCCGGCTCGATGACTCCTGTTCCGGAAATGGGTATCCACGGCATCATCGAGTTCGGCAACCGGCTGCTGACCTTCGTCCTGCTGGTTATCGCCGTTGCCTTCCTGGTCTCCATCTGGAAGATGCGCCCGACGCACCGTACCTTGTACAAACTGGCCGTCGGCTTGCTCGCCGGCATCGCACTTCAGGCCCTTGTCGGCGCCATCACCGTATGGACTGGCCTGAATGCCTGGGTTGTGTCGGTGCATTTCCTGATTTCCGGGGCTCTGGTCATCATGGCCACGTTCCAGGTCAACCGTACGGCCAAGGAACTGAAAAGCCGGGAGATTCCGCGGAGCACCAAGTCCATCGGCCAGATTTCATTTGCCGCATGGATCTTCTCGCTGCTCGCTGTCGCGTTCGGAACTGTCGTAACAGGCACCGGACCGCACGCTGGTGATGCCGATGCTCCTCGTCACCTGTTCGATCCACTATTCGTGACCCGGCTGCACACGGCTCCGGTGTACTTGCTGGTCGCCGCCACCGTTGTTGTTCTCATCCTGGCCTACAAGCAGGGCGGAAACAGCCAGCTTCGCAACGCCATTTGGTGGCTCGTGGCCGCTATCGCGATTCAGGCAGCGATCGGATACATCCAGCACTTCAATGGCCTGCCGGTTGCCCTGGTTCTCTCTCACATGCTCGGCGCCAGCTTGTTGCTCTCAGCTTCTGCAAACGTCTGGGACCGGGCCGCTATCCTTCCGGGATACAGGGTCATCGCTTCATAGCATTCTGCTTAAACGTTTCGGGGGTTGCCCTGCACTCAAAGTGCACGGCAACCCCCGAATCGCTTTAACTATCTTCTTGTTGTTCCGAGGTCTACGACCCCATCAATCCAGTGAGTCCTATAGGTAGGCAGCTCCGCTCAGCAAACGACCCGCACCCAAGATCTCCGCCATCGAAAGCAAGCTGGTGCCCCTGGCAATTCGAATCAGCTTGCAACTGCATTCTCGCTTCATCAAACCGGCAACGGCACGCCATCCTCGACTTGCCGCTCCCGTCCTTCTTTTTCACAGCGCTCTGCTGCCAAAGCCTCGCCGTCTTCGATAACCTATACCGCTACCATGACGTTGCCACATTTCTCGCCTGATAGCTTGATGGACTTCAGAGAAATCACGTGCCTCTGGCGGTGAGTTCATCGAGCGACGGGTATCCAGCAATCCGCTGTTGATCATCGCCGCAAACAGAGAATACGAGCTCCCGCAACGGAGTTACCCTCCAGGAGATCAAAGGTTGCAGCAAGTTCCGTGCCGCATTCATCACTGTCCGTTTTGGAACCGAGCGCATAGAGATCGGCAGCCCGCCAGTGAATGGCGGGTAATGACTTCTTTGGTGCTGGACAGGCACAACCGGGAGTTGCGTTGCCTAAGCCAGAATTATCAAAGGACCCAGTTTCTGCTCCGGTTGAATGAATGGCCCAGATGCATCCAATGCTCTAGAGACCGGCGTGCATAAGCTAAAGAAAAGCGCCTTGCTTGGAATCCAAACGAATTTGGGTTCCAAGCAAGGCGCTTGTGAAGCTTCGTTGCGGAGTTGAACTCAGCCGAACAGCGGGCTGCCCACGAACGGATCAATGGCCAATGCCAAGAACACGATCGACAAGTAGGTGATGGAGATGTGGAAGACCTTCATGGCCTTGCGGTTGATCTCAGCCGGCTTGTGGTCGTTCTGCGCCTCGCGGTAAAGCACGTGAGACTCGTAGACGAACCACAAACCTGCGCCGCCCGCGATTGCGGTATACACGATGCCGGCGCCACCCAGTGGAACCAACAGCATCGAGCAAACGACGGTGGCCCAGGCATAAAGCACGACCTGCACCGAAACGCGGCGGGCGTTGGCGATCGCGCCAAGCATTGGCACCGAAGCCGCGTTGTAGTCATCCGCGTACTTCATGGACAGCGGCCAGTAATGCGGCGGTGTCCAGAGGAAGATCACCAGGAACAGGATGATCGCTGGCCACTCAATTGTGTTGGTCACCGCAGCCCAAGCGATCAGTACTGGCATGCAGCCGGCGATGCCACCCCACACAATATTCTGAGCCGTCCGGCGCTTGAGGATCAAAGTGTAGAACACCACGTAGAGCAGAATGGCCGCCAGGCCCAACGCGGTCGTCAGCGGATTCGTGCCAACCCAGAGAATCACCAAGGATGCGATTGCCAGGGCCCAAGAGAAGACCAAGGCTTCCTTCGGGGTCAGGTCACCAGTCACCAAAGGGCGCCCCTTGGTACGCTTCATCAACTTGTCCATATCGCGATCGATATAGCAGTTGAATGCTCCGGATGCGCCTGCGGCCATAGCTCCACCAACGAGGGTGGAAATCATCAGCCAGACGGAAGGAAAGCCCCGCTCGGCAAAGATCATGGTCGGAAGGGTGCTCACTAGCAGCAACTCGATAACGCGAGGCTTCGTCAACGCCACATACGCATTGGCCTTGCGCTTCAGAAAGTCGCCGGCAGTTTCATCAGGCTGACGCGATGCGCGTGGCACTGATGCTGCGGCGACACTTTGAGTCTTCAATTAAACGCACTCAGTTCTTCACGGGTACAAGACAGACACATTCATTCTACGCTGGATAGAAATTGATTGAAACTCCCCACGGAGAGGATCACATTCAAAAAGGGTGATTTGGCTCAATTTAAATAGTTGCAATGCCCAAACCGGCTACATACCAAGCGCCGCACCCGATGGGTGCTCAGATCGATCTCCGGCGTTCGAATCGGCTATCCGGGCCGGTCCTTCACTCAAAACTGCGATTACCTCCAGTTCAGCAGGCGGGGGCCAAGAGCCCCGCCCGTTCACGCACCGGCCACTTGCACAGGCGGCAGCCTCCGAGGCAGCGGCCACAGGACCTCGGCCTTTAATAGACGTCAGATATTCTTGGCACCCGCAGCACCAGGACAAATTCCACAAGCGGTAAGCAACCTGGAAACAAGATTCATTTTTTGTATACCTCCCCAGGGCAACGCGTCAGCAACTCCGGGTACACAGCCATCCGGGACACACCTGCAACGACCTGGGCACCATTGCGCAGAATGACTGAGCGCTTGGCTCAGGCCAAGGCATGAAAGGTCACATCGGGTCGCACCCCTGCGCAAACCGAATAATTATGTGTCATCTTGCTAAATCCAGCGCCCGAAGGCGCCGTTTCGCGATAGAGTTGACTCAGATTGCGCCGTCGCGACCTGCATTCCTCTAACTTAAGCAATATCGGAGGCATGGGGAGGCGACGGCGTATTGCGTGTCAGCGGGAGGCATCTCCCGTCCAAGCCTGAATGGAAGGAACGCCGCTGTGGCGACTGAATCCTTAGTTGAAGAATTCTCACTGACCGAGTTGGACCGTAAGGCCATCGACACCACCCGTGTCCTGGCAGCCGACGCCGTCGAAAGGGTTGGCAATGGCCACCCCGGTACCGCAATGAGCTTGGCTCCTGCCGCCTACTTGATTTTCCAGAAGCACCTGCGCCACGACCCGAAGGATCCGAACTGGATCGGCCGCGACCGTTTCGTGCTTTCCCCAGGCCACACCTCGCTGACCCTGTACCTGCAGCTGTTCCTCTCCGGCTACGGCTTGGAAATGCAAGACATCGAAGCGCTGCGCACCTGGGGCGCGAAGACCCCTGGCCACCCTGAGTACGGCCACACCGCCGGCGTCGAGATCACCACCGGCCCACTGGGCCAGGGCCTGGCCTCCGCCGTTGGCTTCGCCTACGCCCAGCGCCGCATGCGCGGCCTGCTGGATCCAGCCTCCGAAGCCGGAACCAGCCCCTTCGACCACACTGTCTACGTCATCGCTTCCGATGGCGACCTGCAGGAAGGCGTCACCTCCGAAGCTTCCTCGCTGGCCGGCCACCAGGAACTGGGCAACCTCGTGGTGATCTACGATGACAACAAGATCTCCATCGAGAACGACACCGACATCGCCTTCACCGAGGACGTGCTGGGCCGCTACGAGTCCTACGGCTGGCACACCCAGCGCGTTGACTGGACCGCCACCGGCGAATACGTCGAGGACATGGCCGCACTGGACGCCGCCATCCGCGCCGCCAAGGCCGAGACCTCGCGCCCGTCGATCATCTCGCTGCGCACCATCATCGGCTGGCCATCGCCAACCAAGCAGAACACCGGCGGCATCCACGGCTCGAAGCTGGGTGCCGAGGAAGTTGCCGGCCTGAAGAAGGTGCTGGGCTTCGACCCGGAGAAGAACTTCCAGATCGAGGATGACGTGCTGGCCCACGCCCGCGAAGTCGCAACCCGCGGAGCGCAGCTGCACGCCTCGTGGAACGAGACCTTCAACGCCTGGAAATCTGCAAACCCGGAAGAGGCCGCCCTGCTGGAACGCCTGCAGGCTGGCGAGCTGCCAGAAGGCTGGACCGAGAAGCTTCCTACCTTCGAGCCTGGTTCCACCATGGCCACCCGCGCCGCGTCGGGCAAGGTCATCAACGCGATCGCCGATGAGCTGCCAGAACTCTGGGGCGGCTCCGCCGACCTGGCCGGTTCGAACAACACCACCATCGAGACCGCGAAGTCCTTCGCTCCCGAGCGCCGCTCCACCGATTCCTGGTCGGCCAGCCCGTACGGCCGTGTGCTGCACTTCGGCATCCGCGAGCACGCCGCCGCGTCGATCGTCAACGGCATCGTGCTCTCCAGCCCGACCCGCGCGTTCTCCGGCACCTTCCTGATCTTCTCCGACTACCAGCGTCCGGCCATCCGCCTGGCCGCGCTGATGGGCGTCCCGTCGATCTTCGTCTGGACCCACGACTCCATCGGCCTGGGCGAAGACGGCCCGACCCACCAGCCGGTGGAGCAGCTTGCCTCGCTGCGCATCATCCCGAACTTCGACGTTGTCCGCCCGGCGGATGCCAACGAGGTCGCCTACGCCTGGCGCGGAATGCTGGAACTGTCCACCACCCCATCGGGCATCGTGCTCTCGCGCCAGAACCTGCCGATCTACGACCGTTCGGCCACCGGCTTCCGCGGCGCCGAAGGCACGCTGAAGGGCGGCTACATCCTGGCCGAGGCCGTGCGCGACGGCGCCGAGACCACGCCGGATGTCATCCTGCTGGCCACCGGCTCCGAGGTCGAGCTCGCCGTCGAGGCCCGCGAAGCGCTGGCGGCCAAGGACATCGCGGCGCGCGTCGTCTCGCTGCCGTCGCTGGAATGGTTCGCCAAGCAGGATGCCGCCTACCGCGAAGAGGTCCTTCCGGCAGCGATCACCGCCCGCGTTTCGGTGGAGGCCGGCGTGGCCCAGGGCTGGCGCGAACTGGTTGGCGCCCACGGCGAAATCATCTCGCTGGACCACTTCGGCGCGTCCGCCGACTACAAGAAGCTGTACTCGGAATTCGGCATCACCACCGAGGCAGTGATCGCTGCCGCCGAAACCTCCATCAACAACGCTGCCAATTAAGGAACTGAAGTACATATCATGAGCAACCCGAATACTCAGGCCCTGTCCGACGCCGGCGTCTCCATCTGGCTGGACGACCTTTCGCGCGAGCGCCTGACCAGCGGCTCCCTGGCCAAGCTGATCGAAGAGAAGAACGTCGTCGGCGTCACCACCAACCCGGCAATCTTCGCCGCGTCGCTGTCCAAGGCAGAGGTGTACGGCGAGGCGATCGCCGAGCAGAAGCACCGCTCCGTCGAGGACGCGATCACGGAAATCACCAGCGACGACGTGGCAGCGGCTTGCGACCTGTTCAAGGGCATCTACGAGTCCTCCAACGGCTTCGACGGCCGCGTGTCCATCGAGGTGGACCCCCGCCTGGCGCACGAGACCGCACCGACCATCGCCCAGGCGAAGGCCTTGTACGAGCGCGTGAACCGTGAAAACGTGCTGATCAAGATCCCTGCCACCATCGAAGGCCTGGAAGCCATCACCGAAACCATTGCCGCCGGCATTTCGGTGAACGTGACCCTGATCTTCTCGCTGGAACGCTACCGCGAGGTCATCAACGCCTACCTGCTGGGTCTGGAGAAGGCCCATGCCGCCGGCCTGGACCTGTCCAAGATCCACTCGGTCGCGTCCTTCTTCGTCTCCCGCGTGGACACCGAGATCGACAAGCGCCTGGATGCCATCGGCACAGAAGCCGCGGCCGCCGTGCGCGGGCAGGCCGGCGTGGCCAACGCCCGCCTGGCCTACCAGGTCTTCGAGGAGTCCTTCGCTTCGGCCCGCTACGAGGTGCTTAGCGCCGCCGGCGCCAACGTCCAGCGTCCGCTGTGGGCTTCGACCGGCGTGAAGGACCCCGCCTACCCATCGACCCTGTACGTGACCGAACTGGTCGCCCCGCAGACGGTGAACACCATGCCGGAGAAGACCCTGGACGCCACCGCGGCCGAAGCCGAGATCCGCGGCAACGCAATCGCCGGCGGCTACGATGCCGCCAACCGCGTGCTGGACAAGCTCGCCGCCCTGGGCATCGACTACAACGAGGTCGTGAACCTGCTTGAGGTCGAGGGCGTGCAGAAGTTCGACGTCGCCTGGAACGAGCTGCTCCAGGACATGGCCGAGGCCCTGAAGGGAGCCAAATAGATGGAACTTGGCCTGGTAACTTCCGGACAGGCTCTGGCCTCCGTCGATGCGCTGCTGCCGCAGCTGATCGACGCGAAAATCGGCAGCCGCATTGCCGCGCAGGATCCCACCATCTGGGGTCCGGCGGCCGAGGCCGAATCCTCCATCCGCCTGGGTTGGGTCAACCCCTTCGAGGCGGCCGGCAAGCTGATCCCGCAGATCCTGGATCTGCGCGACGAGCTGCAGGAGGAGGGACTGACCCGCATCGTGCTGTGCGGCATGGGCGGATCCTCGCTGGCCCCTGAGGTCATCACCGCGCACGACGAGGTGGACCTGGTCATCTGCGACACCACCGATCCGTCGATGGTCAAGGGCATCGTGGAAACCGATCTGGAGCACACCGTCGTGGTGGTCGCCTCCAAGTCCGGCTCCACGGTGGAGACCGATTCGCAGCGCCGTGCGTTCACCGCAGCCTTCGAGGCGGCCGGCATCGACCCGGCCACCCGCCTGGTGCTGGTGACCGACCCGGGTTCGCCGATGGACAACCCGGATGGAGTGCGCGCGGTCTTCAACGCCGACCCGAATGTGGGCGGCCGCTACTCGGCGCTGACCGCCTTCGGCCTGGTTCCCTCGGGCCTGGCCGGCGCCGACATCGAAGCGCTGGTGGAAGAATCCGGACTGATCAACGACGTGCTGGCAATGGACGACGAGGACAACCTCGCGCTGCACCTGGGGGCGGCCATGGCCACCGCCGGCCGCGACAAGCTGCTCATCGCCTGCGTGGGCGATGCCCTGCCGGGCTTCGGCGACTGGGCCGAGCAGCTGATCGCCGAATCCACCGGCAAGGACGGCAAGGGCGTGCTGCCGGTTGCCGCCCATGTGGATGCGCCCGAGCTGCAGAACCCTGCGCAGGATGTGCTGCCGCTGTTCATCTACGAGCAGCTGCCGGAGGAAATCGACGAGGACTCCACCGCCGTGCACTTCAGCGCGCCGCTGGGCACCGCGTTCATGATCTTCGAGTACGCCACCGCCGTGGCCGGCTACCTGCTGGGCATCAGCCCGTTCGACCAGCCGGATGTCGAGGCCGCGAAGGTGGCCGCGCGTTCCATGCTCGAAGCGCCGGCGCAGAGCGCACCGGATGCCGTGGACGGCCCGGTCGAGCTCTACGGCACCGAGGCCGCGAACCTGGAAGCAGCCCTGGATGCGCTCACCGCGCAGCTGCCGGACGATGGCTACCTCGCCATCCAGGCCTACCTGGATCGCACCGCCGACCAGCAGCTCGAAGCGCTGCGCGATGCTCTGGCTGAGAAGACCGGCCGTCCGGTCACCTTCGGCTGGGGCCCGCGCTTCTTGCACTCCACCGGCCAGTACCACAAGGGCGGCCCGGCACAGGGCGTGTTCCTGCAGGTCACCGCGGATCACCAGGAAGACCTTGAGATTCCTGGCCGTCCGTACACCTTCGGCGGGCTGATCACCGCCCAGGCGATCGGCGACGGCGCGGTGCTGGCCGACGCCGAGCACAACCGTCCGGTGCTGCGCGTGAACCTCACGGACCGCGCGGCGGGAATCGCCGCCCTGCTAGAGGCAGCGAAGTAAGGCACGAATGAGCAATCCACTACGCGACGCCCGCGACCGGCGGCTTAACCGCATTGCCGGTCCGGGCGCGCTGGTGTTCTTCGGAATCACCGGCGACCTTGCCCGCAAGAAGCTCATGCCAGCGGTCTACGACCTGGCCAACCGCGGCCTGCTGCCCCCGAACTTCGCGATCGTCGGCTTCGGCCGCCGCGACTGGACGGCGCAGGACTTCGCCGACCAGGCCCGCGAATGGATCCTGGCCAGCGCCCGCACCCCCTTCAACGAAACAGTCTTCGCCCAGCTGGCGGCCGGCATGCGATTCATCTCCGGCGCCTTCGACGATGACGGCGCCTACGAGCAGCTTGCCGCCACCCTGGACGAGCTGGCCGAATCGCGCTCCACCGGCCGCAACCACGCCTTCTACCTCTCGATCCCGCCAAGCTGGTTCGAGGTCGTCTGCCAGAAGCTCTCGGAGCACAAGCTGGCCCAGGACAAGAACCCCGGCTGGGAACGCGTGGTCATCGAGAAGCCCTTCGGCCACGACCTGGCCAGCGCGCGCGAGCTGAACTCCATCGTCGAGTCGGTGTTCCCGCCGGATGCGGTGTTCCGCATCGACCACTACCTGGGCAAGGAAACGGTGCAGAACCTGCTGGCGCTGCGCTTCGGCAACCAGATGTTCGAGCCGCTGTGGAACAACAAGTACGTGGACCACGTGCAGATCACCATGGCCGAGGACATCGGCATCGGCGGCCGGGCCAGCTACTACGACGGTGTGGGCGCCGCCCGCGACGTCATCCAGAACCACCTGCTCCAGCTGCTGGCGCTGACTGCAATGGAGGAGCCCATCTCCTTCGACGCCGACCACCTGCGCAGCGAGAAGGAAAAGGTGCTCACCGCGGTGAAGCTGCCCGAGGACCTGGGGGCGGCCAGCGCCCGCGGCCAGTACACCTCCGGCTGGCAGGGCGCCGAAGAGGTCGTCGGCTTCCTCGACGAGGAGGGCTTCAACCCGAA
This sequence comes from Glutamicibacter sp. ZJUTW, assembly GCF_008370855.1. Taxonomy (NCBI): domain Bacteria; kingdom Bacillati; phylum Actinomycetota; class Actinomycetes; order Micrococcales; family Micrococcaceae; genus Glutamicibacter; species Glutamicibacter sp. ZJUTW. Next base: position 2,027,799 of record NZ_CP043624.1, read on the forward strand.
GTCCAAGACCGAGACCTATGCCGCGGTCAAGCTGGAGATCAACACCCGCCGCTGGTCCGGCGTACCGTTCTACCTGCGTGCCGGCAAGCGCCTGGGCCGGCGCGTCACCGAGATCGCGGTGGTGTTCAAGAAGGCCCCGAACCTGCTGTTCACCGACCATGAGGACGACGAGTTCGGCCAGAACGCCTTCGTGATCCGCGTGCAGCCCGATGAGGGCGCGACCATCCGCTTCTCCTCCAAGGTGCCCGGCACCCAAATGGAGATCCGCGACGTGACCATGGACTTCGGCTACGGCAACGCCTTCACCGAGTCCTCCCCCGAAGCCTATGAACGGCTGATCCTCGACGTGCTGCTCGGCGAACCTCCGTTGTTCCCGCGCCACGAGGAAGTCGAGCAGTCCTGGCGCATCCTGGATCCTTTCGAGGAGTACTGGGCCGCCCTGCCCACCCAGCCGGATCCCTACGCTCCGGGCTCCTGGGGACCTGAAAGCAGCGACGAGCTGATGGCCAAGGATGGAAGGACGTGGCGACGACCATGATGATCGATCTTCCCAACACCACCACCTCCAAGGTGGCCAAGAAGCTGATCTCCTCGCGCCGCACCCACGGCGTGGTGGCGCTGTCCCGCGTGCTGACCCTGGTGGTCATCACCCGCGAGGGCTTCGCCGAGAACGCGATCGAGGCGGCCAACCTGGCCAGCCGCGAGCACCCCTGCCGGATCATCGTGGTGGTGCGCGGCAACAAGTCCGAGGCCAACCGCCTGGACGTGCAGATCCGCGTGGGCGGGGACGCCGGCGCCTCCGAAGTGATCGTGATGCGCACCTACGGCCCGGATGTCGTGGCCGACGAGGCGCTGATCTCCGCGCTGCTGCTGCCCGATGCACCGATCGTGGCCTGGTGGCCGCATGGGGTGCCGCAGGATCCGGCCGGCACCGCGCTGGGCAGGCTGGCGCACCGCCGCATCACGGATTCGGCGGAGACCGAGGACCCGACCGCCGCGCTATTCAGCCGCATTGCCACCTATCGGGCCGGAGACACCGACCTGGCTTGGACCCGGCTGACCCTGTGGCGTGCCCAGCTGGCGAGCATCATCGACTTGATCGGCACCGACGGGCTGACCGCCATCACCGTGAAGGGCTCGGACAATTCGCCGTCCACCACCCTGCTGGCGGCCTGGCTGACCCTGTGCCTGGACGTCCCGGTGACCATCGCCGCGGACAAGTCCAACGGCGGGCTCTCCAGCGTCCGGCTCGCCCGCGAAGACGGCGACGTGGAGCTCTCGCGCCCCTCCGGCGCGGTTGCCCACCTGTATCTGCCCGGCAGCGCGCCGCAGCGCATCTCGCTGCCGCGGCGTTCGGTGGCAGAATGCCTGGCCGAGGAGATGCGCCGCCTGGACGCCGACGACGTCTTCGGCGAGGTCATCACGAAGGGCCTGGCCCTGACCAACCTGAGGAGCATCAGATCCAGTGATCGCTAGGCAGATTCTCATCCACGAGGATGCACAGGCTACCGCCCACGCCATCGCCGCCCGGCTGATCACCACGATCGCCGATGCGCTGGCGGCCCGCGGTGTCGCCCATGTGGTGGTCACCGGCGGTTCGCTGGGCATCGCCGCTTTGGAAGCCGTCGCGGCCAACCCCGCCAAGACCTCGGTCAATTGGTCGCAGGTGCACTTCTGGTGGGGCGACGAGCGCTTCGTCGCCTCCGATTCGGCTGACCGCAATGTGCGCCAGGCGGCCGCCCTGTTCGAGGCGCTGGACACCCTGGGGCTGGACCGGGCCACCGTGCACGCCATGGGCGCCAGCGACCAGTACGGGACAGCAGAGCAGGCCGCCGCAGCCTACGCCCGGGAGCTGGCCGAGGAAGCCGAAGAAGGCGCGCTGAATCCGGCCTTCGATGTGCTGATGCTCGGCATGGGCCCGGACTCGCATGTCGCCTCGCTCTTCCCCAACCACACCCGGTCGGATGAGCCAGGAGTCATCGCAGTCCACGACTCCCCCAAGCCGCCGGCGGACCGCGTTACGCTCACCATGGGCACGATCAACACCGCCAAAGAGGTGTGGCTGCTCGTGGCCGGCGCCGAGAAGGCCCCGGCACTGGCCGCCGCGCAGCACGAGGTAAACGAGGTTGCCGTCCCGGCTTCGGCCGTGCACGGCACCGAAGCTACCCGCTGGATCATCGACCGCGCCGCGGCCACCTTGCTCTAGCCAACACCTCATCGCCGGTGCCGCGATCCTGCCGATGGCGGGCTCGCGGCACCGGCCTTCGCTTTTCCAGCACCACCTGCCCGAGAGGATTCCATGCTTTCCGCACCGTTGCCCGAAGCAGCGCAGCCCCGCAAGGTCACCGTGATCGGTGCCGGGGTCATCGGCCTGTCCACCGCCCACGAGCTGGCCGCCGCCGGCCACGAGGTCACCGTGATCGCCGACCAGCAGCCGCAGCAGACGGTCTCCGCGGTGGCCGCCGCCATCTGGTTCCCCTACCACTCGGAGAACTCCGAAGCTGCCGACCTGCTGCTCGCCCGTTCCTTGGCACGCTTCGAGCAGCTGTCGGGCATCGCGGAAACCGGCATCGATCTGCGCTACGGACTGAACCTGGAGGGCTCGGCGGACGAGGACCGCTCCTGGGCGAAGATCGTCACCAACGCCGCCGAAGCACCGGCAGAAGCGATCCCGCCGATTGCGGCCGCCGGAATGCATGCCACGGTTCCGGTGATCACCATGCCCACCTACCTGTCCTGGCTGCAGGACCAGGCCGCGGCCTTGGGCGTGCAGTTCATCTGGCGCACGGTCGAATCCTTCGACGAGCTGCAGGACGATGCCGACACCGTCGTGCTGGCAGCCGGCCTGCGAGGCGGCGAGCTCACCGGCGACGACCAGAGCGTCTACCCCATCCGCGGCCAGGTGATCCGCCTGGCCAACACCGCAGGACTGTCCGACTGGCTCTGCTACGACGAGCATCCGCAAGGCGTCAGCTACATCATTCCGCGCCGCGATGACATCATCGTTGGCGGCACCGACGTGGACCACGACTTCAACCTCGAAGCCGACCCGCAGACCGCCGCCGACATGCTCGACCGCGCCACCGGCCTGGTCCCCGAGCTGGCCGGCTGCGAAATCCTGGAGCACAAGGTCGGGTTGCGTCCGGCCCGCGAGACGATCCGCCTGGAGCGCATCGAGGGGCATGCGGTGCCCGTCATTGCCGCCTACGGCCATGGAGGCGCCGGCGTGACCCTGTCCTGGGGCACCGCGCAGCGCGTCGTGGAACTGCTCGGCAGCTAGCGATGCCCTCGGCTTGCCGGCAGCCGCGCAGATACTGCGCGGCCGCCGGTTCAAGCTCTCCCGCGGCGGCCTGGCCGGCACCGCCATCGGTGACGGGAATCACCATTGACACCCGTTTTTCCGGGCGTAGTATTTCCCTCGTACTCCTCGTCCCACGGTTTCGCGAGACGTTATTCCTACGATTGCGATCTCCATGAATTTTCCCGCGCCCCGGCCGGCCGCGCAGCACAGCGTGCTGGCCAAACCGGCACGCGCAGTAGCATTTGCCTTCGCCGGTGCGATTCTCGTTGGCGGATTGCTCCTGTCCTCCCCGGCAGCCAATACCCAAGGCGTCTTCACATCCTTGGTCGACGGGATCTTCACTGCCACGTCAGCGGTGTGCGTGACCGGCCTGACTGTCTTGGACACCGCAACCCACTACACCCTCTTCGGCAAGCTCGTCATCCTCATCCTGATCCAAGCCGGCGGCCTGGGCCTGATGCTGATTGCCTCGCTGCTGAGCATGCTGGTCATCGGCCGCATTGGCTACCTCACCCGGCTATCCACCCAACGCGAAAGCTCCGCGGTATCAGGCGAAGATGTGCGCACCGCCGCATTGATGATCATCAAGCTGTCGCTGGCCATCGAATCCGTCGTGGCGGCCATCTTAGCCATCCGCTTCGGGCTGGCCTACGGCGACGATCCAGCCGGTGCGATCTGGCATGGCGCATTCCATGCAGTCTCGGCCTTTAATAACGCGGGCTTCGCCCTGTATTCGAATAACCTGATGGACTTCGTCGCTGACCCGTGGCTCTGCATCCCTATCAGCCTCGCCATCATCCTTGGCGGCCTGGGCTTCCCGGTCCTGGTCCAGCTGAGGCAGCACTGGCGGAACACGCTGAAATGGAGCATGAACACCCGTCTGGTTCTTCTGATGACCGCATTGCTGCTCGTTGGCGGCACCATCTTCATCACCGCTATGGAATGGTCCAATCCGAAGACGCTCGGCGAGCTCGAACCTGCGCAGCGGATCCTGGCCGGATTCTTCCAATCTGTGCAGACGCGCACCGCGGGCTTCAACTCCATCGACATCGGCGCGATGCATCCAGCCTCCTGGCTGGGCATGGATGTGCTGATGTTCATCGGCGGCGGACCGGCCGGCACCGCCGGCGGCATCAAGATCACCACGGCCGCGATCCTGCTGTTCATCATCATGACCGAGCTGCGCGGCGAGACCGCAGTCAACGTCCTGGGCAGGCGGCTCTCCCGCTCGGTGCACCGCCAAGCCATCACGGTGGCGCTGCTGGGCGTCGCGGCGGTGTTCGCCGGCACGATGGGCCTGCTGCTGCTCACCAACTATTCCCTGGACCGCTGTCTCTTCGAAGCCACCTCGGCCTTCGGCACCGTCGGGCTGTCCACGGGCATTACCCCGGACTTGCCGGATCCCGCCAAAGGCATTCTCATCGCGTTGATGTACCTCGGCCGCGTCGGTGTCCTCTCGCTGGGTTCCGCGCTTGCCCTGCGCGATCGAAAAGCGCTCTATGAACTCCCCAAGGAAAGGCCTTCAATTGGCTAAGCTACTGAATTTTCGCAATGATGCCAAGGGACTGCCCAAAGCTCACTCCGTGGCGGTGATCGGGCTCGGGCGCTTCGGAGAATCCCTTGCCCTGGAACTGATGAAGTCAGGCACCCAAGTTCTGGGCATCGACGTGCACGAGAACAACGTCCAGTCGCTGAATGGCGAATTGACCCAGGTGGTCCGTGCCGACGCATCAAGCCGCGAAGTCCTGGAACAGCTATCGATCCACGAATTCGACCGTGTGGTGGTGGCCGTGGGCAGCCACCTGCAGTCATCCATCCTGTGCTGCTCGCTCTTGGTCAGCATGGGGATCCCGCAGATCTGGGCCAAGGCGCAAGATGATCGGCATGGACTGATCCTGGAGCAGCTGGGGGTCCATCACATCGTCTACCCGGAGAAAGACATGGGCAAGCGTGTTGCCCACCTGGTGCGCGGATCCATGATGGACTACCTGGAGGTCGATCCAGGCTATGCCATGGTCAAAATGAGCGCGCCATCCACGTTGCATGGGGTGAAGCTCAGCGATGCGGCGGTGCGCAACAAGTACCGGGTGACCATCGCGGCCACGACCAATGCTGCCGGCGAATGGCAGAACACCGACGGCAACACCGTCCTTAGCACCGGAGACAAGATTCTCGTGCTCGGCTCGATTGCCGATACGGAGAAATTCGGGCAACTGGCCTGATGACGCGCAAGAGGCGCCCTCCACGTGATGTGGAAGGCGCCTCTTGGCTGCTGCGGAAGGGTGCTGCCTAGGCTTCGACGCTGAATCGAAGCACCAGGGCAAGGCCGATGATCACGGCACCCCAGATCAGACCGAGAACGATGGTGATCCGGTTCAGGTTGCGCTCGGCAACACCTGAAGATCCCATGGAGCTGGTCATGCCGCCGCCGAACATGTCGGACATACCGCCACCACGTCCCTTGTGCAAAAGGATCAAAAGGGTGAGCAGGACGCTAGTGATGCCCAGCAATACCTGCAGAATGATCTTGATAATATCCAAGTCGACGGTTCCTTAGTTAGATTCAGTCGGTGACGAGATGATGCTCGAACCTGACAATATTAGCAAATTCCTCGGCATCCAGGCTGGCACCGCCAACCAACACGCCATCGACATCGCGTTCGCGCATGATCGATGCGGCATTTGCTGCCTTAACACTACCGCCATAGAGCAGTTGCGTCTTCTCGGCAATCTCCGCTCCGAAGCGCTCGGCCAGCGCACCGCGAATCGCGGCGCACATTTCCTGCGCGTCGGCCGGTCCCGCAACTTCACCGGTACCGATGGCCCACACCGGCTCGTAGGCGATGACCAGGTTTGCCGCCTGCTCAGCGGTAACGCCTTCCAGCGACTGCGCCAACTGTTCCAAGGTGAAAGCCACGTGCTCGCCGGCCTTGCGCACTTCCAGGCCTTCGCCGACGCAGAGCATCGGGGTCAGCTCGTGGCGGTACGCGGCTGCCAGCTTGGCGGCGATCACCTGGTTGGTCTCGTTGTGGTACTCGCGACGCTCGGAGTGGCCTACCAAAACGTAGGTGCAACCGAGCTTCTTGAGGAACTGGCCCGAGATTTCACCGGTGTACGCGCCTGAATCCTGCGCCGACAGATCCTGGGCACCGTAGACGATGTCCAGCTTGTCGCCCAAGGTCAGTGTCTGCACGCCGCGGATGTCGGTGAACGGAGGGAACACAGCGACCTCGGCACGATCGTAATCGTGTTCGTGGTCCTTCAGGGTCCACGCCAGCTTCTGCACCAGGGTGATCCCCTGGACGTGGTCCATGTTCATCTTCCAGTTGCCGGCAATCAGCGGCTGGCGCACAAAAGCGCCGTTCTGCGAAATGGTCATTCTTAGCCTTCCAATGCGGCAACACCCGGCAGGGTCTTGCCTTCGAGGTACTCCAGCGAAGCACCGCCACCGGTGGAGATATGGCCGAAGTCATCCTCCGAGAAACCCAGCGCGCGGACAGCCGCGGCCGAATCGCCACCGCCTACTACGCTGAACGCTTCCGAGTCCGCCAGAGCCTGCGCGACGGTACGGGTACCTTCAGCGAAAGCAGGAATCTCGAAGACGCCCATTGGGCCGTTCCAGAACACGGTGTTGGCGCTGGTGATGTAGCTTGCGAACAGTTCAGCGGACTTCGGACCGATGTCCAGCCCAAGGCCGTTGGAGCCGAAGCTGGCTTCCTCGATCTTGTCTGCCGCCAGCACCTCATGCTCAGCATCGGCACCGAACTTGCTTGCCACAACGACATCGCTAGGCACGATGATGTCGCAGCCGAGCTTCTCGGCCCGCTTCAGGTACTCCTGGCAGGTGGCGATCTGGTCTTCTTCAAGCAGCGAGCCGCCAATGGCATGGCCCTGCGCCTTGAGGAAGGTGAACGCCATGCCGCCGCCGATCAGCAGCTGATCAGCCTTGCCCAGCAGGTTGTCGATGACAGCGAGCTTGTCCGAGACCTTCGACCCGCCAAGCACCACCACGTAGGGGCGCTTCGGCGCCTCGGTCAGGGTCTTGAGGACCTTGACCTCGGTAGCCACCAGGTCGCCCTGGTAGCTCGGCAGCAGGCTGGCAATGTCGTAGACCGAAGCGTGCTTGCGATGCACGGCGCCGAAAGCGTCGTTCACGTAGGCGCCGTTCTCGCCGGTCAGCGCAGCCAGCTCCTTGGCGAACTCTGCGCGCTGCGCATCGTCCTTGGACGTTTCACGGGCATCGAAGCGGACGTTCTCCAGAACCAGAACGGAGCCTTCTTCGAGGTTTGCCGCAGCCTGGCGGGCAGAGTCGCCCACCACGTCTTCGGCGACAATTACGTCGAAGTCAGCCAGTTCGTTCAGGCGGTTCGCTGCTGGAGCGATGGAGTACTTGGCATCGACCTGGCCCTTGGGGCGTCCCAGGTGGGCCATCACGATGACCTTTGCACCGGCCTCGGCCAGCTTGCTGATGACTGGCAGCGACGCGCGGACGCGGCCATCATCGGTCACAGTTGCACCGTCGAGCGGCACGTTCAGGTCACTGCGGACCAGAACGTACCGTCCGCGGACGCCGTTGTCAGCGATCAATTCGTCAATGGTGTGAGAAGACATGTCTCTAGGTTATCGACTAGAGGCTGGATCCCACGAATTCAACGAGATCGACGAGCCGAGATGAGTAACCCCACTCGTTGTCGTACCACGCGACGACCTTGACACTGTTGCCCATTACGGTGGTCAGGCCGGAGTCGAAAATTGCCGAGTGGGAATTGGTCACGATGTCCGAGGAAACCAGCGGATCGGTTGAGTACTCAAGGTATTCGCTCAATGCGCCTTCGGCGGCAGCCTTCTCGAAGGCCGCGTTGATTTCTTCCACAGTTGCGGTGCGGGCCAGGTTCACGGTCAGGTCGGTGGCCGAGCCGGTGGGAACTGGTACGCGCATAGCGTAACCGTGCAGCTTGCCCTTCAGTTCTGGGAGCACCACGCCGATGGCCTTGGCGGCACCGGTGGAGGTAGGGATGACGTTCAGCGCTGCGGCGCGGGCACGGCGCGGATCGCTGTGCGGCGCGTCCTGCAGGCGCTGATCGGCGGTGTAGGCGTGGATGGTGGTCATCAGGCCGTCAACAATGCCGAATTCGTCGTTCAGCACCTTGGCCACTGGAGCCAGGCAGTTGGTGGTGCAGGATGCGTTCGAGATGATGGCGTGGTTTGCAGGATCGTACTTGTCCTGGTTGACGCCCATCACAATGGTGATGTCTTCATTCTTGGCTGGAGCCGAGATGATGACCTTCTTCGCGCCAGCAGCTACGTGCTTCTTGGCGTCTTCTGCGTTGGTGAAGAATCCGGTCGACTCAATTACGACATCAACCTTCAATTCGCCCCAGGGCAGGTTGGCCGGCTCGCGCTCGGACAGAACCTTGATGCGGCGTTCTCCCACGACGATAGTATCGCCGTCTACGGATACCGGCTCGCCCACTGGGCCGAGCACGGAATCGAACTTCACCAGGTGAGCAAGCGAATCGATTGAACCAAGGTCATTGACGGCGACGATTTCAATATCTGCCTTATGGGCCAGTACTGCACGCAGGAAGTTGCGTCCGATGCGACCGAAACCATTGATTCCAACACGAGTTGTCACGTGACTATCTCCTCTAAATGGGATGATGATGCCACGACCGCGCACTAGCGGAGGTGGCCTTCTTTAAGAGGACACTCCGTTGTGCCGTGCTTGCGGATCCCAGCCGGAGCTGGGATCCGCAACACACTAGAAACATACTACGCTATATCAGCGGAGAATGTGAGCTAACTTACCAGGTAAGTATTACTTGCCTGGAACGATCAGCGATGCTGCACCGTTGCGTGCGGCTTCGAAACGCGCCTGGACATCTGCCCAGTTCACGATGTTCCAGAAGGCCTTGACGTAGTCTGCCTTGACGTTGACGTAGTCCAGGTAGAAGGCGTGCTCCCACATGTCCAGCATCAGCAGCGGGGTGGTTGCCACTGGGATGTTGCCCTGCTGATCGTACAGCTGCTCGATGACCAGCTGCCCGCCCAGTGCGTCGTAGGCCAGGACTGCCCAGCCCGAGCCCTGGAGGCTCATGGCAGCAGCAGTGAAGTGGCCGCGGAATGCGTCGAACGAACCGAAGAAGTCATCAATGGCAGCTGCCAGCTCGCCCTCAGGCTTGTCGCCGCCTTCTGGGGACAGGTTGTTCCAGAAGATCGAGTGGTTGGTGTGGCCGCCCAGGTGGAAAGCCAAGTCCTTGGACAGCTTCGGGATGTTGCCGAATTCGCCCTTTTCGCGAGCTTCAGCCAACTGCTCCAGTGCCGAGTTTGCGCCTGCAACGTAGGTTGCGTGGTGCTTGGAGTGGTGCAGTTCCATGATGCGAGCCGAGATGTTCGGCTCCAGTGCGGCGTAGTCGTACTGCAGTTCTGGCAGTGAATAAACAGCCATGATTCTCCTCAATCTTCTCAATTGGTTGAATCTCCACGGGAGGGCTCCCGCGGGGACATTTTTAGTGTTCCAGTTCTTCTCCTGGAACGCTGGACTCCGTACCGGGTATTCCCAGATCGCTCGCCTTTTTATCCGCCATAGCCAAGAGGCGGCGAATTCGGCCAGCGATGGCGTCCTTGGTCATTGGCGGTTCGGCCATCCGGCCGAGCTCATCCAAGGAGGCTTGCTTGTGCTCTAGGCGCAGCAGCCCCGCATAGCGCAGGTGCTCTGGAACCTCGTCGCCCAAGATTCCCAGCGCACGCTCGACGCGCGCCCCGGCAGCGACCGCCGCCTGGGCACTGCGCCGCAGGTTGGCGTCGTCGAAGTTCGCCAGGCGGTTGGCGGTGGCGCGCACTTCCTTGCGCATGCGGCGTTCTTCCCAGACCATCAGCGCATCGTGGGCGCCCATGCGGGTGAGCAGCTGGGCGATGGCATCGCCATCACGGATCACTACGCGGTCAACGCCGCGCACCTCGCGGGCCTTGACCGTTAGACCCAGGCGGCGAGCCGCACCGACCAGGGCCAATGCTGCTTCCGGTCCAGGGCAGGTAATTTCCAATGCGGAACTGCGTCCTGGTTCGGTCAGCGAACCATGGGACAGGAATGCGCCTCGCCATACCGCTTCAGCGTCGGCGGTGGAACCGTTGACGATGACCGAGGGCAGGCCGCGTACCGGCCGGCCGCGCTGATCAAGCAGGCCAGTCTGGCGGGCCAGTACTTCTCCATCCTTGGACACGCGCACGATGTAGCGGCTCCCCTTGCGGATGCCAGAACCGGAAACCATTACGATCTCGGCATCGTGCCCGTAAAGCTCGCCAATAGCGATCTTCAACCGCCGGGCGGTCGCTGCCAGATCCACTTCTGCTTCGATGACAATTCGCCCGGAGACAATATGCAGTCCGCCGCTGAAGCGCAGCATGGTCGAAACCTCGGCCTTGCGGACCGACGGCTTGCGAATCTCTACCCGCGACAGCTCGTCTTTGACGGAAGCCGTCAATGCCATGAATCAAACTCCCTTACTTGGATCTTCCTAAGATCCGATCGCGGTAAACACCTCATGATAGGCCGCCGCTAGTCGCAACGGGTCGTGCACGGCACGACCGTCAGATACTCCTACTGTACTAAAAAAGACCCGCGCGCCGAGTTTTTGCGCTGCCAGCTCAAATCGCTCTTTGTTACGAATCTTGGATTCGTCGGCAATAATCGCATCGAACTTGATCTCGGGTGCGTAGCGGACCAGCACCTCCAAGTGCGCGGCGGCATCCATCCCGGCGGTCTCGGCGGTGTCGAAGGCCAGATTCATGGTCAGCAGCTTCTTGGCTGTTGTCGATGCCAGAGCCTGGCGCATATCTGGCAGCAGCAGATGCGGCAGCACCGAGGTGTACCAGGATCCGGGACCAAGAATCACCCAGTCCGCCAGATCGATGGATTCCAGCGCTTCGGAGCAGGCCGGCGCATCGGATGGCTCCAGATAGACATTGGTGACCAGACCGCCAGAACCGGCGCGGGCCAGCTTGGCCTGCCCATCGATGCGGCGGCGCACCAAGGTGTCGTTCACCGGGTCCGATTCGAGTACCTCGCCATGGATGGACAGCGGAACGGTGCTCATCGGCAGGACCTGGCCGCGGGCACCGAGCAGCGCTCCGGCCCAGCGCAGCCCAGCTACCGGGTTGTCGAGCAACTCCCAGAGGGCAAGGATCAGCAGGTTGCCAACGGCATGGCCGTTCAAGGGCTCTTCGATGTTTTCGGTCGATTCGAAGCGGTACTGCATGACATCGCGCCAGGTCCGACCCCAGTCGTTGTCATCGCACAGCGCGGCCAAGGCCATGCGCAAGTCGCCCGGGGGCAGCACGTCGAACGAGCCCCGAAGGCGCCCGGAGCTGCCGCCGTCATCGGCCACCGTAACGATGGCGGTGAGGTCGGTAGTCAGGCGACGCAGGGCAGAAAGCGAGGAGGACAAGCCATGTCCCCCGCCCAAGGCAACCACCGATGGGTTGCGGTAATCATCGCTTCGCGTCAGTCCCTGGATCGGGATCGGACCTGTGGCAAAGGCCATTGCTCCTACTCACGCCCCAGATCTCGGTGGCTGATGTTCACCCGTACGTTCGGGAACTGTGCCAGCCGCCGGCCCAGCTCGATGGTGGTTGCCACCGAGCGGTGCTTGCCGCCGGTGCAGCCCACGGCGATGGTCGCGTAATGCTTATTCTCGCGGCGGTAGCCCTCGAAGACTGGTTCAAGCGCCTTCAGGTAGTTCGTGATGAACTCGCTGGTGCCTTCTTGGCTGAGGACATAGTCCGAGACTTCCTTGTCCTTGCCCGTCTGCGGGCGCAGTTCAGGAACCCAGTGGGGGTTGGGAATGAAGCGGACGTCTGCCACGTAGTTGGCGTCTGCCGGCAAGCCGTACTTGAAGCCGAAGCTCATGACGTTGATGCGCAGGATGATCGGCCCGGATTCGCTGAACAGCTCATTGACTGCACGCGCCAGGTCGTGCACCGACATGGTCGTGGAGTCCAGGATGATTTCGGCGGCTTCGCGCAATTGGTCGGTGATTCCGCGTTCGCGCTTGATGCCGTCGACGATGCGGCCGTCGTCCTGCAGCGGGTGCGGCCGGCGTCCCTGCTCGAAGCGGCGAATCAGCACCTCGTCGCTTGCATCCAGGTAGACCAGCCGGAATTTCACTCCGCTGGCCGTCAGGTTCGCCAACGCGTCGCGGATCTCCGGGAACATTTCCTTGGAGCGCACGTCCATCACGACAGCCATCTTCGGGATAGAACCCTGCGAGCGGCTCATCATCTCGGTCAGGGGTCCGAGCATGGCCGGTGGAAGGTTCTCCACCACGTACCAGCCCTGGTCTTCCAGAGCATGCGCGACGGTGGTGCGACCGGCACCTGACATGCCTGTCACGATCACGAGTTCGGACTCAGGGGGTTTTACAGCTTCATACTCAGCGGTCATATCACAAGGCTAGTCGACAATTTCGCCGGTAGTCATATTCACACCGGTTAATGAAGCGTCTTCTAGGGACTCTTTGATGGAAGTAGCAAGTTTTTCACCGACGCCGGGCACTTCCATCAGTTCGGCGACGCTTGCGGCCCGGATCTTTTTCATCGATCCGAAGTGCTTGCGCAGGGCGGCCTGCTTGGCCTTGCCCAGGCCCGGGATCGCATCCAGATCGGAAGCGATCATCGATTTGGCCCGCTTGGCCCGATGGAAGGTGATCGCGAAACGGTGTGCCTCGTCACGAAGCCGCTGGACCAGATACAGCGAGGCGGAAGCTCGCGGCAGGATCACCGGGAACGGATCATCCGGCAGCCACAGTTCCTCCAGGCGCTTGGCCAAGCCGACGACGGGAATATCATCGATTCCCAGATCGTCCATGGCCTTTTGCGCGGCGGCCACCTGCGGCGGGCCGCCATCGACGATCACCAGGGAAGGCGGGTAGGAGAATTTCTTCTTTTCCTGCTCGCCGGTGGCTTCATCCACTTCCCCGGTGGCGAAGCTCGTCGGGTCGACCTTCTCCTTCAGGTAGCGGCTGAAGCGGCGGTAGATCACGTCGTACATGCTGGCGGTATCGTCGCGTGCGGCCTCGCCGGTGATGGAGAACTTGCGGTATTCGCTCTTCTTGGGCAACCCGTCTTCGAAGACCACCATGGAAGCGACCACGTTGGTTCCCTGGGTATGCGACGCGTCATAGCATTCGATGCGCAGCAGCGCCTGCTCCGCTCCCAGGGCATCCTGCAGTTCCTGCATGGCCAGCGATCGCGTGGTGATATCGCCTGCGCGCTTCGATTTGTGCAGACGCAGCGCTTGTTCCGCGTTCTCCACAACGGTGGCTGCCAAAGCCGCCTTGTCGCCCCGCTGGGCGACGCGCAGGGAGACCTTGGATCCGCGCAGCTCGGTAAGCCAGGTGGTGACATCCTCGATGTCTTCGGGCAGCGCCGGAACCAGGATTTCCTTGGGAATCCGGTCTGCGTGATCGGCGTAAATCTGGGTGAGCAGCTGCTCGACGAATTCTGCGTCGGTGGTATCTGCGACCTTTTCAACGACCCAGCCGCGCTGCGAGCGGATGCGGCCGTCGCGGACATGGAAGACCTGCACGGCGGCCTCCAGCTCATCGCCATGGATGCCGAAGATGTCGGCTTCGGTCCGGTCGTCAAGGACCACTGCGTTGCGTTCGAAGACCCGGTTCAAGGCAGCGATGTCATCGCGATAGCGGGCGGCCTTCTCGTATTCGAGCTCCGCGACGGCTTCCTGCATCTTCACGGTCAGCGCCTTGGTGAACTTGGTCGCCTCGCCGCCCATGAAGGTGCAGAGGTCATCGGCCAGTTGGCGATGGTCTTCCTCGCTGATCCGTCCGACGCAGGGAGCTGAGCACTTGTCGATGTAGCCCAAGAGGCACGGACGGCCCGAGGCTTCGGCACGCTTGAACACGCCGGGTGCGCAGCTGCGCACGGGAAAGACCCGCAGCAGCGTATCGAGGGTTTCGCGGATGGCCTTAGCCGGATAGAACGGGCCGAAATACTTCACGCCCTTGCGCTTGTCACCGCGCATCACCAGGGCGCGCGGGTACTTCTCATTGAGCGTGACTGCCAGGTACGGGTAGGTCTTGTCGTCGCGGAAAACGATATTGAACCGGGGGTTGTATTCCTTGATCCAGGAATACTCCAGCTGCAGCGCTTCCAGCTCGGACCCCACCACGGTCCATTCCACAGACCCGGCAGTGAAGACCATCGCCCGGGTTTTCGGCGTGAGCCGATCTGGGTTGGCGAAGTAGGAGGTCAAGCGGTTGCGCAGGACCTTGGCTTTGCCGACGTAGATGACCCGGCCGTGTTCGTCGCGGAAACGGTACACGCCAGGTTTCGTGGGGATGTCCGAGGTCTTCGGACGGTAGCTTGCCGGATCAGCCATGGCCTATTTCGCGTCCGGCGGCAGCTGGTTGTAGGAATCGACGCGTTCCTGGCCGGACAGTTCGGCAATCGCATCCACGATCCGGTCTGTGGCCTGGCGGCGCTGCGGCAACGGGTGCTTGCGTCCCAACTGGTCGAAGTACAGCGGCTCGCCATAGTGGATCTGGAATTTGGCGGGCTTGAAGCCCTTGGAGCCAGCAGGCTGCAGCTTCTCCGTGCCGATCAGCCCGACCGGGACCACTGGCACACCGGTGGTCAGCGCCAGCCAGCCCACGCCGGTGCGTCCCCGGTACAGCTTGCCGTCGCGCGAACGGGTGCCTTCCGGGTAGATTCCGATGCCGGAGCCGCCCTCGATGATTTCCACCAGCGAGTCGAGCGCCGCCACGGAGGCCGCCTGCTCGCCACGCTGCACCGGGATGGATCCCACGGATTCGAAGAAGGTCTTCATCATCTTGCCTTTCAGGCCAGGAGTGGTGAAGTATTCAGCCTTCGCGAAGAACGCCACGTCGCGCGGGGTCAGCGCCTGGATGATCAGGGAGTCGAAAAAAGACAGGTGGTTGGAGGCGACAATGAAGCCGCCTTCCTTCGGGACGTTCTCCAGCCCGGTCACTTCCGCACGGCAGACGCCGTGGATGATGCCCCGAATCGACGAACGGGTCATGGTGTAGATGCTCATCTACTTTGCACCTTCCTGCATGAAGTCTTCGTCGAAGTTAATGGTGTTTGCCCGTTCGGCGCCGAGCAGCAACACGGCCAGATCCCGGGCGGTCACGGCTATGGCGTCCGCCTGCTGCAGTTCGTCGCCTTGGGCAAAGCCCCAGGCGACACCGATGGATGCCACCGAATTCTCGCGGGCGGCATCCCAATCGTAGTGCCGGTCCCCCACCACGACGCTGCGCTCCGGGTCCAGCTGGCCGTGCTCCAGGGCCTCGGCTACGATGTGCGTCTTGCTCGATCCCATGCTCCCGTGTTCATCCGCATTGCCGTGAATCGCGTCGAGATGCGCATCCAGGCCTTTGCGTGCAATGAGCTGGCGCGCGATGTTGATCGGCTTGGCAGTGGTCACCGCAACATAGATCCCGGCCGATCTCAATGCATCCAGCAGCGCCACGATGCCCGGGTAGACCATGGATTCAGCCATGCCGGCTTCCGCATACCGGGCGCGGTAGGCGGCAATGATGGAACCGATGTTCTCATCGGTGACGCCGTCTAGCGTGCGCAGGCCGATTTGCAGGGGCGGGCCCACCAGCGCTTCCACCCGGGCTTCGCCCGGATCGGCCAAACCGTGGGAGGTCACCGCGTGGCGGATACCCGAAGTGATGGCACCGGCGGGGTCCACGAGGGTCCCGTCCAGGTCGAAGAGCACGCTTGTTACCGACATATTCACCTAGCCATCTTCCCATGAAGCGGACGTGGGTTAGCAATCCATAACTGAAATTGCATATGTCGAACATTCTCCGCGAGGCATTACAGGATCTCGGCGAGGAACTTTCCGGTGTGCGATTCGTCGACCTTTGCCACCTTTTCCGGGGTGCCGGTGGCCAAAATCGTGCCGCCGCCGGATCCACCTTCCGGACCGAGGTCGATGACCCAGTCGGCCGACTTGATCACATCCAGGTTGTGCTCGATGGTCAGCACGGTATTGCCCTTGTCGACCAGCCCCTGCAGCACCTTGAGCAGCTTGCGGATATCTTCGAAGTGAAGGCCGGTGGTCGGCTCATCCAGGACGTAGATCGAGCGGCCATTGGACCGCTTCTGCAGCTCGGCAGCGAGCTTCACGCGCTGGGCTTCGCCGCCCGAGAGCGTGGTGGCCGGCTGCCCCAGGCGCACATAGCCCAGGCCCACGTCCACGAGCGTGCGCAGGTGGCGGGCGATCGGGGTGAACGCGCTGAAGAATTCGGCGCCTTCGGCAATCGGCATGTCCAGCACGTCGGCAATGTTCTTGCCCTTGTACAGCACCTGCAGGGTCTCGCGGTTGTAGCGGGCACCATGGCAGACCTCGCAAGGCACATACACGTCGGGAAGGAAGTTCATCTCGATCTTCAGCGTGCCATCGCCCGAGCAGGCCTCGCAGCGCCCGCCCTTGACGTTGAAGGAGAAGCGGCCCGGCTGGTATCCGCGCAGCTTCGCCTCATTGGTCTCTGCGAACAGCTTGCGGATGTGGTCGAAAACGCCCGTGTAGGTGGCAGGGTTCGATCGCGGGGTGCGACCGATCGGCGACTGGTCCACGTGGACCACCTTGTCCAGGTGCTCCAGGCCCTGCACGCGGGTGTGCCGGCCCGGCACCTGCTTGGCGCCATTGAGCTTATTGGCCAGCACCTTGTAGAGGATGTCGTTGACCAGGGTGGACTTGCCCGAGCCGGACACGCCGGTCACCGCGGTCAGCACACCCAGCGGGAACTCCACCGAGAGGTTCTGCAGGTTGTTCTCGCTGGCTCCGACCACCTTGAGCTTGCGGTCCTTGTCGACCTTGCGGCGCTTGGCTGGGATGTCGATCTGCTTGCGGCCCGAAAGGTAGTCGCCGGTCAGCGACTTGGTGTTCTGCTTCAGGTCTTCCAGGGAACCGGAATGCACCACTTCGCCACCGTGCTCGCCGGCGCCCGGGCCAATGTCCACGATCCAGTCGGCTTCGGCGATGGTGTCCTCGTCGTGCTCCACCACGATCAGGGTGTTGCCCAGCGAACGCAGGTGCAGCAGGGTATCGATGAGCCGGCGGTTGTCGCGCTGGTGCAGGCCGATGGACGGCTCGTCCAGGACGTAGAGCACGCCCACCAGGCCGGAGCCGATCTGGGTGGCCAGGCGGATGCGCTGCGCTTCGCCGCCTGACAGGGTACCGGCGGCGCGTTCCAGGGTCAGGTATTCCAGCCCGACGTCCAGCAGGAACTTCATTCGCGCGTCGATTTCCTTGAGCACCTGCGCGGCGATCTGCGCCTCGCGTGCACTGAGCTCGATCGACGAGAGGAATTCCGCGGCGCTGCGCAGGTCCATGGCGGAGACCTCGGCAATGGAACGTCCGCCCACCAAGACCGAGAGCGATGCCGGGTTCAGGCGCGCGCCGCCGCAGGTAGGGCACGGGATCTGGCGCATGTACTGCTCGTAGCGGTCGCGGGCGTGGTCGGATTCGGTCTCCTGGTGCTTGCGGTGCACATAGGAGATGACGCCCTCGAAGCCGGTGGAGTACTTGCGTTCGCGGCCGAAGCGGTTCTTGTACTGCACGACCACCTTGTGGTCCTTGCCGTTGAGGATCGCTTCGCGGGCGGCCGCCGGCAGGTCCTGCCAGCGGGTGTCCATGGTGAAGCCGAGCTCATTGCCCAGGCCCTCGATCAGCCGGTTCCAGTATTCGGTGGTGGCCTTGCCCAGCGACCATGGGGCGATCGCGCCCTCGGCCAGGGTGACCTCGGTGTCCGGGACGATCAGGTGCTCGTCGACTTCCAGCTTGGTGCCGATGCCGGAGCAGGCCGAGCAGGCACCGAACGGGTTGTTGAAGGAGAAGGTGCGCGGTTCGATCTCGTCGATGGCCAGCGGGTGCTCATTAGGGCAGGCCAGGTTCTCGGAGAACGCGCGCACGCGCTTCGGGTCATCCGCGTCCAGATCGACGAAGTCGGCCAGCACGCGGCCTTCGGCAATGCCCAGGGCGGTTTCGATGGAGTCGGTCAGGCGCTGGCGGGCGTCTTCCTTGATGGCCAGGCGGTCCACCACCACCTCGATGGTGTGCTTGACCTGCTTGGCCAGCTTTGGCGGATCGTTCAGCTGGATGGTTTCACCGTCCACCCGGGCACGGGCGAAGCCCTTGGAGGAAAGCTCGGCGAACAGGTCGACGAATTCGCCCTTGCGCGAGCGCACGACCGGTGCGAGGATCTGGAAACGGGTTTTCTCCGGTAGCTCCATCAGCTGGTCGACGATCTGCTGCGGAGTCTGCTTGGAGATCGGTTCGTGGCAGATCGGGCAATGCGGACGGCCCACACGCGCCCAGAGCAGGCGCATGTAGTCGTACACTTCGGTAATCGTGCCCACGGTGGAGCGCGGGTTGCGGCTGGTCGACTTCTGGTCGATGGACACCGCTGGCGACAGGCCCTCGATGAAATCCACATCCGGCTTGTCCACCTGGCCGAGGAACATGCGGGCGTAGGCGGAGAGCGATTCGACGTAGCGGCGCTGGCCTTCGGCGAAGATGGTGTCGAAGGCCAAGGAGGACTTGCCCGAACCGGACAGGCCGGTGAAGACGATCATCGCGTCACGCGGCAGATCAATGTCCACGTTCTTCAGGTTGTGCTCGCGGGCCCCCTTGACGACCAGGCGAGTCAGATCTGTTCTCTTGCTCTCTGCAGTAATAGCCACGAAGCAATACTAATCGAAAACTGCTTCGAATACATGTACGAATGGATGCAACTCACAGTTAATTCTCCAAACCCCTGATCCTGCGCACGGCGAGCGCAATGCGTGCTCGTCCATCCATCCGGAATGTCGACCGGTGAGCCGGCGTCCCCATGAATCCAGATCGGACCACGACGTCC
Source organism: Glutamicibacter sp. ZJUTW (assembly GCF_008370855.1). Classification (NCBI taxonomy): domain Bacteria; kingdom Bacillati; phylum Actinomycetota; class Actinomycetes; order Micrococcales; family Micrococcaceae; genus Glutamicibacter; species Glutamicibacter sp. ZJUTW. The sequence continues at coordinate 2,047,008 of NZ_CP043624.1, forward strand.
CATTCGAGGTACCGGGCCCTTGGATTCCCGCTTGTGCCTGTCACGTGTGCGTCCCCTCCCCAAGTTCGCAGCTATCTCGTAGATGCCAATGAGCGGCGAGCGCATGCTCTGTGTTGCACGAGCGGGAAAACGGATAAAATTCGACGTTCGGTTCACGCCGCCAACCAGGGGCACCGCAACCGCTGATCCGCAATGCAACTACATAGCGAACCTGGCCAAATGTTCCGCGCAATGGCATCGTCCGCGGTGCATGCCATCCGACAGCAATTGTTTTCTGTGCAAGCATTCGACATCATGAGGCAGCGCCACACCGTTCCGTTTCGCGCCCCCTCACCGGTCACTACACGGACAGGGCATACGGAACGGCCGGTGTTCCTGTAAATCCATGAAACTTCTGCGATGCGAGTCAGCACGTGGCGCGATCCTATTTGTGACCCGCTTTCGGGACACTTTGAGAAAAGTGAGCACTAAGCAACACTGAACGAACCTACAACGTGAATCTGCTCGACCGATAGTAGCGTTGTAATACTTATGGATGCAGGGTTACTCGCACAGCCCGAACAACCTGCAGTCACCAATCATCTACGTCAACAGGAAATCAACATGCAAACTACCGAAGCCGCGCAACGCTGGGCGACAACATGGGCCAACGCTTGGCCACTCAAGGACGTGAATGCAATTGTCCAGTTGCAAGCTGATGACGGCGACCACTGGGCCTCGATGTTCAGACCATTGCGTGGGCCTGACGGTCTGCGCACTTATCTAGAGGAATGCTTCGCGGAGGAAACCCAACCGGCAGAAACATGGTTCAGCGAACCAATCGTCAACGGAAGTTCAGCTTCCGTCGAGTACTGGGTCGTGATGTTCATCAAGGACCAGCCAATGACCGTCTCGGGATGCACTGTGCTTTCATTCGACGATTCAGGCTTAGTAACAACAGCGCGAGACTACTCACACGTCAAAGACGGGCACCACTTGCGACCTGAGCTTCCATTCAGCGCCTGACATCACACTCTGTCCCGTTCAAGGTTCCGTTTACGGGCGGCACAGCACTAAGGAGCAAAGACAGAGGCGTTGTCAGCTTTGAACACTCACACCAGCCGTCGATACGCTAGCTGAACCTCTTGAGCTTCCACTGCCGTCCGTGATTACTCGGCATGCAGAGATAAGACCGTCGAAAAATGGAGCTTTCACGAACCACCAGCGGTTCCGAGCTGAGGACAAAAGACGCTACATCGTCAATCGTTTCTTCCGCGAATTCAATGACCTCGTCCAACCCTTCAGGAATCGTTTGGTATCCGATATATCGCTCATCGTAGACGAGTTCCGGTGACTCGCTTCCCAACACCAGAGTGAAGACGCCGAGTCTAGGGCCCTGAAGATCTAATTGGATAGAGTGTTTACGATCGTAGGCTCGACCACTGATATCCTCCGGTAAGGTCATGATGACCTCCTCAACCCGAGCCCTCAGCAGGGCGAGGTAATTCAGAACCTTTGGGTCATCTCTCATGGATCGAACACTATATCTCTCTCGTTTGAAATGCGTTCAAGTGTCTGAGCAATACAGGAACGATCGCATCCGTTCCCGGAGGAGGTCCCGGAACGGTCGGTTCAGAGTGCGCGATCTCGGCATGCCCCAGGGCCGAGAGGACAAATAGAAGCGCTTATTCTTGAAGATATTCTCCATCAACATCCGAAGCTCCGATAGGTTTGTGGCATGAATAACCTTTCGATTCGCAAAGCCACCCTTGATGATGTTCAGGCTATCCGGTCTATCGGGATTCTTACATGGCCAGCAACATACCTTAGTTTCACGAGCCCGGATTTCGTCATGGATAATCTCAATACCTGGTGGTCACACGACTCTGTCAGTGCTTCAATCACCGATGATACAACGTACGTTGCTCTGCAGAATGGCGAAGCCGTTGGAACTCTAACGGTCGGGCAGTTTGAGGGCGAACCTGTCATATGGAAAATTTATGTGTTGCCGGAATCCCATGGCCACGGCATCGGCACCGAACTAATGAACACAGCACTTGATGCCTTCGGCCGCACTCAAGATCTGAGGATCGAGTTCGTGAAAGGCAACCCGTCGGCCCAGGCATTCTATGAACGGCGTGGCTTCAGATTCGATTTCGAAGAAAAAATGGCGGAGGGGCTGGCTACAGTCTGGCTTCGACGACCAGCTGGCCGGGTCACCTGAGGACTAGCAACGTTCCCACAGAGGGTTCGACTTAACGAACACTGAGCTGTTGTGCAGACAGCCTGTGAATTCGAGATCGATAGCGGGTATTCGCTGTCACGACGTCACCGAGAGCGGGAGATCAGAGTTCGTCGAAGTAGGGCTCCTCTGATCCGGGAAGCAGCGGATGCGAGGCAATGCTGAAACTCTCGTCCCAATCATCCGGCCTGTGGGGCCACGCCTCGACCAGCCATTTTGGCGGATTGGTCGAGTATCCAACAGTGACCCTTTTAGCTTGCAGATCCCAGAACGACGAGCCCGGGTCAAACCGGCGAACCCCTTCTAAATACAGGTATTGAAAGGGGCGGACCTTTGACGCCAGCACTATCCCCTTGAGAGACCCAATAATGGTAAAACTCACGACCTCGGGCCAAGCGCCAGCAGGTGCAACGACCTCTATGCTCCCCGATTGATTGATTTCGATCTGGTCCAGCTGGGTCAGCCTGTCCCAGGCCCTAGGATCTGCGGCACGCTTCACGCGTTGCAATAGGACATTGCGCACTGTTTCCGCCATGTGCGTGAGCAGATCGAGAGTTCCGCCTTCGATCTCCATATCTTGCAGGTGAGGGGAAGCAATGAGTTGCTCGGTGGCCCCTTGCGCGTACGGCATGAGCAATCGGGTCAAGGCCATGACCCCATTTCCCGAACCGCCATAGGGCAGTATGCCGTCGCATTGATGAATGATTAGCGATGAGAGCAACGGCAGGTTCTCAATCCCCGTCAAGTCAAGGTTGCCACCATCATCCAAGTCGATTGAAACAGCTTGGACATCCGGCGCTATGGCACCGACCTCGTCCGCGAACAATCCAGTTTCGGGTAGTTGGCGGATGTTGGCGAAACGAAGCCGTGCATAGGAATCCTGGGACATCCGGACTTTTTCCACTTTGTTGTTCCAAATCAACCCCGAAGCCGATTCATGTCTAACCGACATGCCTGCCCTTCCTGTTTCATTCGGATTTTACGCAGCTTCGGCACAACTATTACTAGTCGCCCGTTACCTTGCTGGCAGCTAATCAACCCCGGGAAATATTGGAGCTGCCAACAGCCAAACATACCTCTGTGCCATTTCGCATTCACCAGCCTCCATCCCCCGCCGGGATTCGGGACCGACTCCAGGACCGCGTCGGGTCTACCTTGGCAGGGAGCTGAACGCCGCGCGCAGGTACTTTACCGCGGTTGCTTCGTCGACCGACCACAGTTGGGCGATGCGGGCCAGATCGGCGGCCGCATCGCTGACTTCCTGCTCTGCACGATTCTCCGCGGCTTGGACCACGGTTCCATGGCGGCCGCGGGTGACCACTGCACCCTGCAGCTCAAGTTCCTTGTAGACCTTGGCGACGGTATTCACCGCGAGGTTCAAGGTGCCCGAGAGCGCACGAACCGACGGCAATTTGGTGCCCGGAGCTAGTTTGCCCTTGGCAATTGCTGAGAGGATCTGCTCGCGGACCTGCTGATACGGCGCCACGCCCGAGTTCGGCTGGATCTTGATGAATTCCAGTTCGGTCATCCTGCACTCCATCCTTTGGACTGTGTTTGGCATTTATCCGAGCCTATCGCGTCAGCCGGGATCTGCACCGTAGTCTGGTTGCATGAACGAACTATTGCTGAACGATGTGACCGTCCGTTGGGTCTCAGTATCCGACATGGCAAACAACGTGTACCTGGTAACTAATCGGAAGACCGGCGAACAGCTGCTGGTGGATGCGGCGGATGACATGCCGGCCATCGAGCGGCTCATCCAGGCGGCCAGTGAAGACGCGAGCGATCCGCGCCTTATCGGCATCGCCACGACGCATCAGCACTGGGACCACGTGCGCGCGTTGGCCGAAGCCGTGGAGAAGTACCCGGTGCCAACCTACGCCGGTGCAGACGATGTCGCCGGCATCGCTGGAGAATGCGGGGTCAAGATCGACCATGCGCTGAACCACGGCGACCAGATGAAGCTGGGCGAAGTGATCATCGAGGCGATCCACCTGCGAGGGCATACACCGGGTTCGCTCGGCTATGCGCTGGTTGATTCCTCCGGCCAGCCGGTAGTGCTCAGCGGCGACAGCTTGTTCCCCGGAGGCGTGGGCAACACATGGAAGGACCCGCAGCGGTTCCTCTCTTTGCTCACCGACGTCACCGAACGCATCTTCGACCGCTTCCCGGACGAAACCAAGGTTCTGCCGGGACACGGAGATTCGACGACACTGGGGACAGAACGCCCGAATTTGGAACAGTGGCGCGAACGCGGGTGGTAGCCCTTTGACTGCATTGCCAGCGCATCCGTGCCGCTGGCAGCAGCGTTTAATGGTGCGGGACCCCTTCCAGCTGATGCTTGCAGCCGGATCAGATCCGTATAATCACCACTTGTGAATTCACGGTCCTCCGCACCAATTTCCGTCGTCCCTTCGCGGACAGCCATCATCGTCGCGGTTCTCGCCGTGCTGGCGATGGCCTCCTATCCGTTGCGTGATACCTTGTACCCGGGGATTTCAGGAACTGTTGCCCAGTCGGCGCTGCTCTCCGCAGCGGCTGTGTTCTTTTCCGAGATCTTGCTCTTGATGCTGATGGCCGGGGCCTGCACGCTCGCCGTCCTGTGCTAGTTCCGTAATCGAGTTGCGTTTTGGCGCCTGGATTCAGGCGCGATTGGTGCGGTAGCGGCCTATGGCCTGAGCGAGCTGGCCAAGATCCTGGTCGCCGAGGAACGCCCCTGCCGCGCCCTGGATGCTCTCACCGCAGTGGTATGCCCGGAAGCAGGCGACTGGTCCTGGCCCTCCAACCATTCGGTCGTCGCCGCCGGCGTCGCCGCAGCCTGCACGCTGGCCCTTCCGAAGCTGGCCAAGTACGCGATACCGGCCGTCTTGCTCATTGCCCTGTCCCGCGTGGGCGTAGGCGCCCACTTCGTCCACGATGTCTTCTCCGGGGTGGCGTTGGGCATCCTGGTTGTCCTGGTCTGCGTCCGCGTGCTGCCCGGCATCGTGCAAAGGTGCCTGGCGGGAAGCAATCGCTGAGCCAGCTAACCCTCGAAGCGCTCTGACGATGCCGAGCCTGGAGCAAATCAGCCGAGCTTGTGCCCGATCATGAAAATTCTGCGGAACGGGAAGTTCGTCAGGACGGTACCGTCCTGCGAAGCAAATGACGGGTAGTGCGTGGAGACTTCGGCACGGTAGTCGTTCTCGAACTCCAGATAGTCTTCTTGTCCCAGCGCGTGCCGAACGGGCAGCAACGCCGTCCCGCGAACCCAGTTCAGGATCGGGTCCTCACCTGCGAGCAGCTGGTGGTACGTGGTCTCCCAGACATTAGCCTGGAACCCCGCGTCCAGGAAGATCCGCTGGTATTCATCCGGCTCGCCGACCACGTCGTCATGGCGCAGCACCCCTGCCAGCTTTCCGGACCACTTCGGGCTGTCGGCCACTGCGCGCATTACCGCATGCGAGGGTGAACCGAAATTGCCCGGGACCTGGATAGCCACGTTCGCACCGGGCCTCAGGTTGACCAGCCATCCTGCCAGCAACTCGCGATGCCCAGGAAGCCACTGCAGCATGGCGTTGGAGAACAGCAGGTCCGTATCGGCGTCAGGGATCCACTGCGTGGCGTCGGCCAGTGCGAAGCCCAGATTCTCCTCGTGCTCGCTCTGCGAAGCCCGCGCGATCATCTCTGGCGAGGAATCCAGTCCGGTGACCTTCGCCTGCGGCCAGCGCCGGGCCAGCAGCCGGGTCATATTTCCCGGGCCGCAGCCGAGATCGATGATCTTCGACGCCTCGACCCCTGCCAGCTGTCCCAGCAAATCCTTGTATGGGCGGCCGCGGTAGTCGGAGAATTCAGTGTATTTCGTCGGATCCCATTTCATGTTCCTGAGCCTAAACCCGAGGCGCAGGCAACATCCAGCCCCCAGTCGTAGTTCTCAACCGATAGGCTAGGAACATCATGTTGCTCACCGATTATCTGCCAGCAGACACCAAGAACGTATCCGACGACGAAATCTACGAGGCTTTCGGCCAGTGGGTGGCGACGCGCGGCATCAGCCTCTACCCCGCACAGGACGAAGCGTCGATGGCGCTGGCCGGCGGCAACAATGTCATCCTGGCCACCCCCACCGGGTCGGGGAAGTCCATGGTTGCCATCGCTGCGCACTTCTATGCCATGGCCCGAGACCAGATCAGCTTCTACACTGCGCCGATCAAGGCCCTGGTCTCCGAGAAGTTCTTCGACTTGTGCAAGATCTTCGGCGCGGAGAACGTCGGCATGGTCACCGGCGACTCCTCGGTGAACGCCGACGCCCCGATCATCTGCTGCACCGCAGAGATCCTGGCGAACATCGCCCTGCGCGAAGGCTCCAAGGCCGACGTGGGCTGCGTGATCATGGACGAATTCCACTTCTACGCCGATCCGCAGCGTGGCTGGGCCTGGCAGGTTCCGCTGATCGAGCTGCCGCAGGCGCAGTTCCTGCTGATGAGCGCAACCCTGGGCGACGTCACCCGTTTCGAGAAGGAACTCGAAGAACGCACCGGCAAGACCACGGTCACGGTCGCGCACACCGAGCGTCCGATCCCATTGCACTTCTACTACTCCATGGACCCGGTGCAGGAAGCCGTGGAGGAACTGATCAAGACCAAGCAGGTCCCGATCTACATCGTGCACTTCTCCCAGCTCGATGCCATCGACCGCGCGACCGGGCTGATGAGCGTGAATGTGGCCACGCGCGAGGAGAAGGAAAAGATCTCCGAAATGATCGGCGGCTTCCGCTTCGCCGCAGGATTCGGCAAGACGCTGAACCGCCTGGTCCGCCACGGCATTGGCATCCACCACGCCGGCATGCTGCCCAAGTACCGCCGTCTGGTCGAACAACTGGCCCAGGCAGGCCTGCTCAAGGTCATCTGCGGCACCGACACCCTGGGCGTGGGCATCAACGTGCCGATCCGCACCGTGGTGATCACCGCCCTGTCCAAATTCGACGGCACCCGCACCCGCATCGTCAATGCCCGCGAATTCCACCAGATTGCCGGCCGCGCCGGACGCGCCGGGTTCGATACTGCAGGCACCGTGCTGGTGCAGGCCCCGGAGCATGCGATCGAGAACCACAAGGCCATGGAAAAGGCCCTGAAGAAGCATGGCGAGGGCTCGTCCAAGCTCAAGCAGATCCCAAAGAAGAAGCCGCCGCAGAACTTCGTGACCTGGGGCGAGAAGACTTTCGAGAAGATCGTCGAGGCCGCCCCCGAAACGCTGAAGTCCTCCTTCCAGGTCTCGCACTCGATGCTGCTGAACCTGCTCGAACGCGAAGACAACGCGTTCGAGGCCGCTGTGCGCCTGCTCAGCGAAAACCACGAGACCCCGGCCGCGCAGCGCAAGCTCAAGAAGCGCGCCATCGGCATCCTGCGCGAGCTGATCGCCACCGAGGTGGTGGTGCGCCGGGAGCAGCCCGACGAATACGGCAACTGGTATGAGCTGACCGTGCACCTGCAGCAGAACTTCGCGCTGAACCAGCCGCTCTCGCCCTTCGCGCTGGCCGCCTTGGACCTGCTGGACCCGGATTCGGCCAGCTATGCGCTGGATGTGGTTTCGGTGATCGAGGCTACCTTGGAAAAGCCGCGCCAGGTGCTCTCCGGCCAGGAGAAGAAGGCCCGCGGCGAGGCCATTGCCGCGATGAAGGCCGAAGGAATGGACTACAACGACCGCATGAACGCGCTGGATGAGGTCACCTACCCGATGCCGCTGGCCGAGAAGCTGGAGAGCGCGTTCGAGCAGTACCGCTCCGGTGCGCCGTGGCTGGCCGATTTCGAGCTGGCGCCCAAGTCGGTCGTCCGCGACATGTACGAACGCGCCATGGGCTTCTCCGATTTCGTCCAGTACTACCAGTTGGCCCGCTCCGAGGGCGTGCTGCTGCGCTACCTCACCGACGCGTACAAGGCCTTGCGCCAGACCGTACCGCAGGATGCGCTGCGCGAGGATCTCGAAGACCTCATCGAGTGGCTCGGCGAGATGATCCGCCAGATCGACTCCTCGCTGCTCGACGAGTGGGAAGAGCTCTCCCGGGGCGAGCTGCACGAGGAAACCGAAACCGCACCGCCTCCGGCACCGGAAAAGCTGACCAGCAATGTCCGGGCCTTCCGGGTGATGGTCCGCAATGAGATGTTCCGCCGCGTGAAGCTCTTCGCTGACGAGCAAGACAAGGCGCTGGGCGAACTCGATGAGCACAACGGATTCGACGCGGATGCCTGGGCCGATGCGATGGATGGCTACTTCGATGAGCACGATGACATCGATGACGGTCCGGTTGGACGCAGCTCCAAGCTGTTCATCGTCAAGGAACTGCCTAACCGCATCTGGGAAGTACGCCAGGTCTTCGCTGATCCTTCCGAGCACCACGACTGGGGTATTTCCGCGACCATCTCGCTGGATGACTCGGACGAGGTAGGCGAACCAGTGGTTACCGTGACCTCCGTGGGCCGTCTGGACAACTGATGCGGGCGATCAGCTACGTCATCTTGCAACACCGCGATGAGGTTTTGCTGCAGCTGCGCCAAGGAACCGGCTACATGGACGGGCACTGGAGCACTGCGGCCGCCGGGCATGTTGAGCCCGGCGAAGCTGCCCAGGCCGCCGCCGTGCGTGAAGCCGGCGAAGAGCTGGGAATCCACATCGATCCGGCACAGCTTCAGCCGTTGTGCACGGTGCATCGTAACCAGCAAGCTGGCAGCTACGTGGATTTCTTCTTCCGCACCAGCCAGTGGGATGGTGTACCGAGACTTATGGAGCCGGATCGAGCCGCGCAGCTGCGTTGGTTCCCGCTGGATGCCCTTCCGGATAACCTCGTTGAACAGGAAGATCTGGTACTTTCCAGGCTGGATTCCGACCTGCCGCCGATCCTTTCCATGGGATTCGGCACGGAAACGCCCCAGCCCCAACGTCTGGACTAGTCGCACACAATGCCCGCAACATCCTGCCGGAAACCGGTAGCAATGTTGCGGGCATTGTCGTAGGGTGTGGCCATGAATGGATTCAAGCTGCGCCTGCTTGGAGCAGGCATATTGCTGCTGGTCATGATAGGGCTGCTCAGCGGATGGTCGGAACTCTTTGCTTCCGGAGCATGGGTCGCGACCGTTCTCCAACTCGGCCTGATATTCCTCGGCCTTGCCCTGATCTACCGCGGGGAGAACGCCGAGATGCCCGGGTCCGGCTAGCAACAGGTCTTAGCATTACCCCAATCGGGCTTTGAGCCAGGCTACGCAGGCCGTTGCCTGCTTGGCGTGATAGCTGCGCAGGGTGGGCAGCCCCGGAACTTCTGGCCTGCGCGCGGCATCAACATAGTAGGCAGCCAAACCAGCCAGCACTCCAGTCATAGCATCGGAGCTCGCCGAGGCGAAAATCCGGTGGGATGATGCAATGGCGTCCGCATCCAGTGCCGGATCGAAAATCCTGGCCTCAACCAGCACCGTCAACGCGTCATACCACGCGGCTCCACGCGAAGCCCACGGCCAGTCGACCAGAAGCACGCCCCCATCTTCGCCCAGCAAGATGTTGTCCGAGCGCAGATCGGTGTGCACCAGCTGGTTTCCGGCCAGCGCCCCAATTCCTTCGATGGCCAGTTCATGGAGTGCTTCCAGGTTTTGCGCCAACCAAGGGTCAGCAGGAATCCATTCATCAGCCATGATCCGAGCAAAACCGCTGGCGTCCTCGCGCAGATCTACTTCGAGGGCAGGAAGCAAGCTGGTGATTCCAGCTGGCTGCTGATCCGCCAGCTGCGCGAGCGTGTCCAGCACCCGGATAAGCTCGTCGGCACCCCAGGGAAGCTGCGGGTTAACCCCTGGCGCTTGGTCGAAAATCATCGCCTCCCAGTCATCCCAGCGAATCCGTCCCAGGAATTTCGGAACCGGCATCGAAGCCGGGAGCATCGCTGCGATCTCCGCCTCTCGCGCATGCAGGGCGGCGCCCGGGCCATTCAGCCCGTGGCTGACAGCTTTGGCGAACACCTTCTGCCCTGCGGCGGTGAGCAGCCGGTCGGCGCTGCCCGCAGAGAACCCGCCGTATTGGCTATGCGCCGTGATGACTTGCGATCCCAGGTGCGATTCAATCAGTTCGCGCAGTTCGGCAGGAAGATCTGGCCAGCTGATGCGCTGGGTGTAGTGGATCACCATGGTTTGGATCATGCCATGGCCTTAGGCCATCTCCCAAAAATGTTCTGGCGTGCCTGCGGGCAGCTAGGCGACGATTAGCGCGATGCCCACATAGGTGGTCAGTCCCGTGGCCAGCAGCCATTCGGAGGTGGAGCCGGTTTCGCCCAGAATCGGCAGCGCCAACCGGCCGTTGGACTTCCAGCAGCCGCCGATGACCGGCACCCGGCGGAACCAGCGCGGGGAGCCGATCTTGATCGGCCACAGCAGATTGCAGCCTCCGATGGTCAGCATGTCCCCCACCACGTGCGCGATCACGCCGATGGCCACCGCCAGCAGGAACCACTGGTTCTCCGCCGGAGTGTTCATCCCCACGAAGGTGCCGGCGGCCAGGGCGATAATCCAGCACAAGAGCGGCGGCATGAACTTCATGGTCTTCACCGCGAAGGAGATCAGCAGGATCGCGAACAGCGCCGCCGCCGGATAAACCGTCCCCAGGGCCGCGGTTTGCACATCCCAGCCGTTGGCCAGCCAGGCCAGGAAGATGAAGAAGGCGATGCCGATCAGCGAATGGGTGCCATTGCGGTGCCCGCCGGAAGCCGAACCGATGATCCGGGTGAAGATGCTGGAAATTGGCGGCAGTGAACGGGCGATCGTGGCCGAATGATGATCGGCGTCGGGCAGCAGGGCGGCACCTGCGCACACGATCGCGCCGGCCAGGGTTTCCCAGCGGTCCATTTGGAACGTGCCCAGCCCCAGGTTCACCGATCCCACGGTGACCGGAGTCGTTATTGCCAACCATGCGGCTGCGCCGCTCACCGCGTGGTGTCCACCCATCATGCATTCAACCTTAGGTCTGGTCACCGACGTTTTAGCGGTGCGACGGAGGTAAGCTGGAACACATGAGTATTGTGCGTGAAGCTGTTCCGGGCGACTGCCCGCAGATCTTGGAGATGATCCAGGAATTGGCCGACTACGAGAAGGAACCAGATGCGGTGCACAACACCGTAGCTGATCTGCAAGAGCATCTCTTCGGCCCCAATCCCCAGGTTTTCGCCCACGTGGCCGAGGATGAATCCGGCGAGCTGAAGGGCATGGCCCTGTGGTTCCTGACCTACTCCACCTGGGAAGGCCGGCACGGCATCCACCTGGAAGACCTCTACGTGCGCGAAGCGCGACGCGGTTCGGGCACCGGAACCGCGTTGCTGCGCACCCTGGCGCAGATCTGCGTCCAGCGCGGCTACAAGCGCCTGGAATGGTCGGTGCTGGATTGGAATGAACCGGCGATCAAGTTCTACGACGCGATCGGCGCTGGTTCCATGGACGGCTGGACCACACGCCGCCTGGACGGCGAAGCACTGCACGCACTTGGCACTTGAGGAGCAAACTAATGCGGCATTACCGCGGCATGGACGTCACCGACCATCGCATCGAGGTCCCGCTGGACCATGCAGACCCGCAGGGCGAGAAGATCTCGATCTTCGCCCGCGAGATCAGCACCGACTCATCAAAGCCCTGGCTGCTGTTCCTGCAGGGCGGGCCAGGAGGCAAGTCCCCACGCCCGGGGTCTCTCTCCGGGTGGCTGGCCGAAGCCACCAAGCACTTCCGCGTGCTGCTGCTGGACCAGCGCGGCACCGGGCTGTCCACCCCGGCCAACCGCAAGACCCTTCCGTTGCGCGGGGACTCGGCGGCCCAGGCACGCTACCTCACGCATTTCCGGGCCGATTCGATCGTGCGCGATGCCGAGGCGCTGCGCGAGCACCTGGGCATCGCGCAATGGAGCACCCTGGGCCAAAGCTACGGCGGGTTCTGCACCCTGACCTACCTCTCGCTCTTCCCGCAGTCGCTCACCCGCTGCCTGGTCACCGGTGGGCTGGCCTCGCTGGATGCCGATGCGAAGACCGTCTACCGTGCCACCTACCAGCGCATGGCCGAACGCAACCGCGAGTACTTCTCCTGGTATCCCGAGGACTATGAGACGCTGCACAGGATCTACGAGCATGTGCGCACCAATGACGATGAGCGCCTGCCCAACGGCCAGCGCGTCACCGTCCCGCTGGTGCAGATGCTGGGCATGTACCTGGGCGGCAACACCCGGGTGCACCTGCTGCACCACATCTTCGAGGAGGCCTTCAGCGATACCCCGGGCGGCGAACGCCTCTCGGACGCCTTCCTCGAAGCGCTGAACGCGCAGTCCTCGTTCGCATCGAACCCGCTCTATGCGCTGATGCACGAAACCATTTACGCGCAAGGCGAGGCGACCAATTTCGCCGCGGAACAGGTCTTGCCGGAGTTCCCGGATTTCACACACCACGCGGCGACCCCGTTGCTGACCGGCGAGATGGTCTACGGCTGGCATTTCTCCGAGGATCCGGCCTTGCGCCCCTTGGAGGATGTGGCCCGCATCCTGGCCGAGCACGAGGGCTTCGGCCCGTTGTACGACCTGGACGTGCTGGCCAAGAACAAGGTGCCGGTGGCCGCGGCGGTTTACCACGACGATGTCTATGTGGACCGCGAGCTTTCGCTGCGCACGGCCTCGCAGGTGGCAGGATTGCAGGTGTGGGTGACCGAGGACTACCACCATGACGGCATCGGCGATGACGGCCCGGCGATCTTCCGCCGCCTGCTGGCCATGGCCAATGGCGAGGAACCCCAGGCCGCGTCCAACGACGACTAGACAAGGGAGCCGATCCCTCAGCTGAGATGGCAAACAGGCAACGCGCTTGAATCCCGCCGAGGATTCAAGCGCGTTGCCGATTAAGCCTGCTGTCCGTGGGTGTCCAGCTGCGCGGCGACCTGGCCATTGAGCCGTTGCAGCAGCGGCACCGCCTGCGCCATAACCTGCCGCTCCTCGGCGCTGAAGGAATCGATGCCGCCTGCCAGCGAAGCGATCGCGCGCTGCCGGTAGGCTTCGATCGCTTCCTTGCCCTCGCCAGTCAGGCTGACCAAGCTGGCTCGGCCGTCCTTCGGGTCCGGCTGGCGCTGCACCAACCCGTCATTCTCCATGCGGATGACCAGGCCGGTCATGGTCGGCTGCGCTACACGTTGCTCAACAGCAAGGTCTCCCACGCGCTGCGGACCCAAGCGGTCCAAGGTGGAAAGCACCCGCCACGCGGTGACCGATCGGCCCTGCCCTGCCGCGCGTCCAAGCAGCCGCGACATGGTGCCCGAGGCGAGTGCCACGCCGGTGGCAATATCGCTGGCTTCTGTTGATGGATCGCTCATGGGAATCACCTTAGCAGAACTGCATAGGCACACTATCCGGGTACGCAAAACCCGCCAGGACCAGTTCAAATGAACCGGTCCCGGCGGGCTGTTATTCGCGCTACCCGGGGTTAGTCGTGCTTCGCGAGCTCAGCGGCGTCGGCCACTGCGGTGGCTTCGGCGTTCGCGGCTGCGCGCTTGCCCCACGGGCTCCACAGCGAGAGCACGGTGGCGATGACGATCGCGCCGAGGATCACCAGCAGCGAGAGGCCAACGGAGATGTCCAGCCACGCGTAGTGAAGCGGTTCGCCGCCGTTGATGAACGGCACCTGGTTCTCGTGCAGGGCGTGGAAGACCAGCTTCACGCCGATGAAGGCCAGGATGAAGCTCAGTGCGTGCTTCAGGAAGACCAGGCGGTTCATCAGCCCGCCGAGCAGGAAGTACAGCTGGCGCAGGCCCATCAGCGCGAAGATGTTCGCGGTGAAGACGATGAACGCGGACTTGGTCAGGCCGAAGATCGCCGGAATCGAGTCGAAGGCGAACAGCAGGTCGGTCATGCCGATGGTCACGAAGACCAGCACCATCGGGGTGAACAGCTTCTTGCCGTCGACCACGGTGCGCAGCTTGGCGCCATCGAAGTCCTTGGAGATCGGCAGCTTGCTGGTCAGCTTGCTGACCAGGCCGCTTTCCTCGTCCTCGTCCTCGTCCTTGAGCTGGTTCCATGCGGTCCACAGCAGGAAGGCGCCGAAGATGTAGAAGACCCACGACCACTGCTCGATGATTGCGGCACCGAGCACGATGAAGATCGCGCGCAGGATCAGCGCGATGATGATGCCGAACATCAGCACTTCCTGCTGGTACTTTCGCGGTACCGAGAAGCGGGCCATGATGATGATGAAGACGAACAGGTTGTCCACCGACAACGCGTATTCGGTGATCCAGCCGGCGTAGAATTCCTGGCCGAGCTGCGGGCCGGCCTGCCACCAGATCAAGCCGCCGAAGGCGATAGCCAAGCCGATGTAGATGCTGACGAAGATGCCAGCTTCCTTCATGGAAGGAATGTGCGGACGCTTCGTTACGTACAGTAAGTCAGCGGCCAAGATCACGCACAGGACTACCAGTGCGATGATCTCGAATTGAAGGCTAATTCCAGAAGTGCCCACGGACGAGCGACCTTTCGTTGGAGGGTATGTCAAAATCGCCGCAAGTCTCTCCGCCGCCTGCACGGTGCCCGAAATCTCGTGGCACCCGTAGTGCTGGTCGGCTGCTGCGCCCGGCGGAACATCATTGGTCCGCGTGTTGACGTTCACAGCATTGGGATACTCCCCTACGTCCAGTGATCAAGTGTAGCGCACAGGAACCGCACAGGGTCAGTGGATGTCGCCACACTGCGCTGAACAGCACCCTGGTTACGCGTGGCCGGCGGCCTGCATCTGGCGCAGTTCCTTCTTCAGCTCGGACACTTCGTCGCGAATGCGGGCAGCGAGCTCGAACTGCAGTTCGGCGGCCGCTGCGTGCATCTGCTCGGTCATTTCCTCGATCTGGCCCAGCAGGTCCTCGGCCGGAGCCGCGGCCAGGCCATCCTTGCGCACCGCCGGGGAGGCCTTGCTGCGCTTGGCATTCTTCGCCAAGCGGTTGTTGTTCAGCAGCTCCTGGGTATCGGCATCTTCGCGCGCCAGCTGGTCGGTGATGTCGGCGATCTTCTTGCGCAGCGGCATCGGGTCGATCCCGTGCTCCTTGTTGTGCGCTTCCTGGATCGCCCGGCGGCGGTTGGTCTCCTCGATTGCCTGGTCCATCGCATCGGTGATCTTGTCCGCATACATGATGACCTGGCCGGACACGTTGCGCGCGGCACGGCCGATGGTCTGGATCAGCGAGGTGGCCGAGCGCAGGAAGCCCTGCTTGTCGGCATCCAGGATCGCCACCAGCGACACCTCGGGCAAATCCAGGCCCTCGCGCAGCAGGTTGATGCCGACCAGCACGTCGAAGGAGCCCATGCGCAGCTCGCGCAGCAGCTCCACGCGGCGGATGGTGTCCACGTCCGAGTGCAGGTACTGCACCCGGACCTGGTGCTCGGTCAGGTAATCGGTCAGGTCCTCGGCCATGCGCTTGGTCAGTGTGGTGACCAGCACGCGCTCGTCGCGGTCCACCCGGGTGCGGATCTCGTCGAGCAGGTCGTCGATCTGCCCCTTGGTCGGCTTGACGATGATCTCCGGGTCGACCAGGCCGGTCGGGCGGATGATCTGCTCGACAAAGCCGTCGGACTTGCCCAGCTCGTACTTGCCCGGGGTGGCCGAGAGGTACACCGTCTGCCCAATGCGCTCCAGGAACTCGTCCCACTTCAGCGGGCGGTTGTCCATCGCCGATGGCAGGCGGAAGCCGTGCTCCACCAGGGTGCGTTTGCGCGACATGTCGCCCTCGTACATGGCGCCGATCTGCGGCACGGTCACATGCGACTCGTCGATGACCAGCAGGAAGTCGTCCGGGAAGTAGTCCAGCAGGCAGTGCGGTGCGGAACCTGCCTCTCGGCCGTCAATATGCCGCGAGTAGTTCTCGATGCCGTTGCAGAATCCCATCTGCTCCATCATTTCCAGGTCATAGGTGGTGCGCATGCGCAGCCGCTGGGCCTCGACCAGCTTGTTCTGCGACTCCAGCTCCTTCAGCCGCACCGCCAGCTCGTCCTCGATGGACTTGATGGCCTTGCCCATCCGCTCGGCGCCGGCCACATAGTGGCTGGCCGGGAAGATGTACATCTCGGTTTCCTCGCGGATCACCTCGCCGGTGACCGGGTGCAGCGTGTAGATGGCCTCCACCTCGTCGCCGAAGAACTCGATGCGCACCGCCTGCTCCTCGTACATCGGGATGATCTCCACGGTGTCGCCGCGCACCCGGAAGGTGCCGCGGTGGAAGTCCATGTCGTTGCGGGTGTACTGCATGGCGACGAATTGGCGCAGCATCGCGTCGCGGTCCAGTTCCTCGCCCTGGCGAACGGTGACCATTCCGGCCACGTATTCCTCGGGGGTGCCCAGGCCATAGATGCAGGAGACGGTGGCGACGACGATCGTGTCGCGGCGGGTGAGCAGCGAGTTGGTGGCCGAGTGGCGCAGCCGTTCGACCTCCTCGTTGATCGAGGAGTCCTTCTCGATGAAGGTATCGGTTTGCGGGACGTAGGCCTCGGGCTGGTAGTAGTCGTAGTAGGAGACGAAGTACTCCACCGCATTGTTCGGCAGCAGCTCGCGGAATTCGTTGGCCAACTGGGCGGCCAGGGTCTTGTTCTGCACCAGCACCAGGGTGGGGCGCTGCACCTGCTCGACCAGCCAGGCGGTGGTCGCGGACTTGCCGGTGCCGGTCGCGCCGAGCAGCACGATGTCCTTCTCGCCGGCGTTGATCCGCTCGGTCAGCTCCTTGATGGCCTGCGGCTGGTCGCCGGCAGGCTCGTACTCGCTGATGACTTCGAAAGGGGCGACCACGCGCTTGATGGGCTGTGCAAGACTCATGCTTCCAGCATATCCACTTGCACCGGCCGATGGCCGCTCGCCCGAGCCAGCTTTCAGCTTAATGCCCGGGTGCTACTTGCGCATCCCGTAACGGATCGCATTGCGCTTGACGGTGCGCTGGATGCTGCTGCCGAAGAAGCCGACGGTCATGACGGTCGCGGCGGCCAGGCCGATCAGGCCCAGCCAGCCGGAAATGTAGACCACCGGCGAATACGGCCCGGATTCGCTGGCGACGAATTCCTCGCGGCCGCCGAATCCCAGCCACAGCACCAGTGCTGCGGCAAAGGCGAGCAGGGTGGTCCACTTGCAGATCTTGTACATTGCTACTCCTGTGCTG
Source organism: Glutamicibacter sp. ZJUTW (assembly GCF_008370855.1). Lineage (NCBI taxonomy): Bacteria > Bacillati > Actinomycetota > Actinomycetes > Micrococcales > Micrococcaceae > Glutamicibacter > Glutamicibacter sp. ZJUTW. Next base: position 2,064,384 of record NZ_CP043624.1, read on the forward strand.
GGGCCAATTGGCGGTAGAGGGAGGCGACCTGGGCCTCGAGTTCTTCCAGGCTGCCGGAATTATCCAGCAGGTAGTCGGCTACTGCCGCCCGCTGCTCGTCCGTGGCCTGAGCGGCCATCCGGGCTTCGGCGTCGTCGCGGCTCCAGCCGCGGTCCTGGACCATGCGGCGGATGCGTTCATCATGCGGGGCCTGGACGACGATCACGGCATCGAAGCGGTCCGCCTGCCCGGACTCGACCAGCAGCGGGATGTCCTCCACCACCAGCGCACCGGGTGCCGCGGCCTCGCGCAGGGCCTCTGCCTGCTCGCGCACCAGCGGGTGCACGATCTCGTTGAGCTTGGCCCGCTGCGCCGCATCGGAGAATACGATCGCGCCTAAGGCGGGCCGGTCCAACGACCCGTCGGGCAGCAGAATCCCCTCGCCGAAGGTGTCCTTGATCGCAGCCAGCCCGGGCGTGCCGGGTTCCACGACCTGGCGGGCTAATGCGTCGGCATCGATGACGACGGCGCCCAATGATGCCAGTTTGGCCGCGACCGCCGATTTTCCGGAGGCCACTCCCCCGGTCAGTCCCACATGCTTCATGCTTCCACCCTATAAACTAAGGGGGATGAACACCAACGACTCGGCCGCGACCCGGTACACGACTTTGACCAGCGATTGCGTGCACGAGCTGGAAATCAAGCGTTCGCGCTTCATCACCTACCTCTACCGGGTCGAGACCGAGGCGGCCGCCCGCGAGCATATTGCCGCACTGCGCAAGAGCCACTTCGATGCCCGCCACCACTGCAGCGCGTTCATCCTGGGCCCCGATCGGATGGCGCAGCGCTCCAACGACGACGGCGAGCCCTCGGGCACCGCCGGCATTCCGATGCTCGATGCCCTGGCCAAGCGCGAAATCGCCGACGGCAGCGTGCTCTCGGACGTGCTGGCCGTGGTGGTCCGCTACTTCGGCGGGATCAAGCTCGGCGCCGGCGGGCTGGTCCGCGCCTACTCCGAGGCGGTGTCCTCCGCACTGGACCAGGCACAGCTGCACCTGCGCCAGCGCATGCGGATCCACACCTTCGCCGCCTCCCACGCCGACGCGGCCCGCTACGAGAACGAACTGCGCGCCGCCGGCTACCAAATCGAGCCGACCGCCTGGCAGGCCGATGCCGCGATCGTGCAGGTCGGCGTCCCGGACACCCCGGAAGCCGCCGACCAGCTGCGCACCCATATCGCCACGCTCACTTCCGGCGCCGGAGAACTGGCCGCCGCCAACACGCAATGGGTTGACCTGATTTGAACACTGCCGCTGATTCCCACGACGCCGACGAGGGCGCCAGCGCGCTGCAGACCCTGCTTCCCGCGCTGCGCCGCTGGCCGGATGTCGAAGCGCCGAACCTCTTCGCCGCCGATGCCTCGGACCGGCTCATCCTTGACTCCTGCGCCGCCGCGTCCGGAACCGGCTCCTGGCCGGCATCCATCGCGGTGATCGGCGACCACTATGGCGCGCTGGCACTGGGCTCGCTGGCGCTTGGCAGCACGAGCGTGCGCGTGCACACCGATTCGCTCACCGCCCGCCGCGCCATCGAGGCCAACCTGGCCCGGCTGATGCCCGAAGCGGCCGAGCGCCTCGACTTCTTCCCGCTCCAGCAGGTCGCTGCACAGGCCAGCGTCGTCCTGCTGGCCCTGCCCCGCGGATTGGACGTGCTTGGCGAGCAGGCCGCCGCGGTGGCCGCCGCGGCCGCCCCCGGTGCACGGCTGTTCGCCGGCGGCCGGATCAAGCACATGAGCCGTTCCATGAACGAGGTGCTCGCGGCGCATTTCGAGCGCGTGGACGTCTCGCACGCCCGGCAGAAGTCCCGGGTGCTCACCGCCAGCAGCCCGCGCGCCGAGCAGCCCGCCAGTAGCTTCCCGGCCACCGCCACCCACCAGGTGCGCGGCACCAGCTTCACCCTGCATGCCGGTGCCGGGACCTTCGGCAACGCTCGGCTGGACCCGGGCACCCGGCTGCTGTTGGAAAACCTGCCGGATCTGTCCGAACACAGCACGCTCGTCGATTTGGCCTGCGGCAACGGCTCGATCGGCATCTTCGCCGCCCTGCGCAATCCGCAGCTGCGCGTGGACGCCTCGGACCATTCGGCTTCCGCCGTCGCCTCCACGCTGGCCGCCGCGCAGCGCAACCAGCTGGCCGGCCGCATCACCGCCGTGCAGGATGATGCCCTGAGCCGCCTGCCCGATGCCAGCGCCACACTCATCACGCTGAACCCGCCCTTCCACATCGGCAACACCGTCACTGCCGACATCGCGTTCAAGCTGATCGACGACGCCGCCCGCGTGCTCGCCCCCGGCGGCACCTTGCTGTGCGTGTTCAACTCGCACCTGCGCTACCGCAGCGAACTGGTTCGCCGGGTCGGCCCCACCAGGCAGCTGGCCCGCGACAAGACCTTCACCGTCACCGCATCCACCCGCGCGCACTAGCTTTTCCACAGCCCGCGTCCCGCCCCGGCACGCCGCGCGCGACCAGCCGCATGCTGGGTCCATGAACGGAACAATCAGCCAAGCCCTCGCCGGGCTGGCACAAGCAATCGAGGACACGCCGGCCCTCAACGTCGACGACGCACTGGCCTTGGCCGCGTTCCTCCCCCGCCTGCAGCAGACCCTGCTCCCGGACACTTCGTCCACCCAGCCCTCCGATGTTCCGTCCGCAGGCCCCGTGCCGCACTACCTGCACGACCCGCGCTATGCGCTGGCCTTGGCCACCGCCGCCGAGGCAACAACCCACCAGGGACAGCGCCTGCAGATCTACGCGGTCCACCTCATCGAGGACACCGCCGCCCACACCCTCACCCCGGAAGAGCTGGCCGCGGCCCGCGAGAACCGGAGCGATTTCAGCATTCCCGCCACGCGCACCGGAGCACGGCCCGGCTCCCCCGGGCCCGCGACGCTGTTGGCCTCCTGGCTGCGTACCGAGCATTTCGAAGCGAAACGCCGCGTCCAAGCCGCCCACCACGTCTACGCGCAATACGACTACCAGCACCAGAGGTACCCTGCACAGTTCCCGCTGCTGGCCGAGCGCTTCAATGACCCGCACCAGCCGCCAGCCGAAGTGCTCAGCGCGGCCCGGCGCCTGGCCGCGCTGGAACCCACGCTGGACGAATTCGCCGCACCGGCCACTGCCTCGGCGCTCAGCGAAGACGGCGAGCTGCTTGAATCCGTCGTCGATGAGCACTTGGATGAGCCTGATCCGGGCACCCGCCGCCGCTTGGTCGGCAACTTCCTCAAGACCCAGAAGGAACGACTCGGCAAGAAGCGGCCCGAAGCGCTGGAAGGGGTGTTCCGGCGAGGTGAACGCGACGGGCTGGTTCATTACGATCTCGCCCTGCGCCCCACCCGTGCGGAGCTCTTCGAGTCGGGCATCTCGCAGATCGACAATCCACGCTCTGCACCGGGCCAGGCCGCGCGCCAAGCTTTCACCGATCCGCTGCAAGACGATCCAGGGCAAGACACTGGAGACGGCACTTTCTACCAGCCAGGCAGTGGAACCCATCCGGACTTCGTCACCGATGAAGAAGCCGCGGCCAGCGAAGAACCTGGCCCTGAGCCACTTTCTCCCGCGGCACGCCGTCTCAACGGCCTGATGAATTTGCTGGAGATCAATTCGAAACGCTTGCAGGAGCTGCTCCACGCAGTGCAGAACAGAGAATCCGGACAGGGCACCGAAGATCTTGCTGACGGCTCCGTCAAGGTCCCCGCCATCACGCCGAAGATCGTGGTAATGCTGACCTTGGATGAGCTGGAAGGCCGGGCACGAACCCACGGCATCACCCAGCATGGATTCAAGCTCAACGCTACCGACCTGCGCCAGACCCTCGCCAGGGCACGCATCATCCCGATGGTGCTCGGCGGCAAGGGCGAGCTGCTGGATATCGGCCGCAGCCAACGCAAGCATCCGGGATACATGCGGCTGGGTATCGCCGTGCGCGATCGCGGCTGCATTGTGCCCGGGTGCACCATGGATCCCGAGCGCTGCAACATCCACCACATCTGGTTCTGGTCCGAGGGCGGTGTCACCGCGGTCTATTGGAGCGCGATGCTCTGCGACACGCATCATCATGACGTGCATGCCGGACTGATCAAGGTCATTCCCGATGGCGGGGTGCCCAAGGTCATCCTGCCCAGCTTCATCGATCCTGCCCAGCAACCGGTACGCAACAACTACCACATGGCAGCGGCCGCCTAGCTCGCGGTCCTACGGCATCCATACCAGGTTAGATCAAGAATGGGCGCCCACCGTGCACGCGCACTGCATGGGCGTTGATACCTATGGGATGCAGGTCGATCCGGTCGATCTCGGTCCGCTTGTTATTGTCGAAGTCATCGCCAAGAACTGAGTCGCCATTCGGCGTCTTAACCGCCAGGCGTCGTTTGCTGCGGTTCAGCGGTTCGCGTGCGGATTCCGGAGAGTAGTAGGCGCTCGCCTGTTTCCCTCCCCCATAGAGCCAGGATGCCCGCACGGCAATCGGGCGCGAGCCCCATCCGCTTAATCCCGCGATGACCAAACGCTGGCCGGTTCCTTCAAGCAGTTTCCCATTCAGGTTCTCCCCGTAGACCCAGGGCTGGGCCGCAATGCCCAGGAACTCCTCGTGGGAGAGCTGATTGACCGCATGCACCCCGTGCTCGGGGCAAACCTCGGAACAGAAAATGAATCGCGGATCTTCGAATTCCGTCTTGGATCCGTTCTTGTCGTCGTTCCGGCACAGGCAATTCGCGGTTTCATCCGTGTCGATGAGGATCGCGTTTCCGCAGGCCCGTAAAGAGGTTGGGCCGATCCGGTGATCCGCTGGCACTTCAAGTGCGAAAAGGCCCATTGCTTGCAGGTGCATCCAGCGCAATACGCTGATCAGCAAGCTGATGCCCAACAGGATTACCGCGGCCAACACGTCAAGCCGGTATCCTTCATCCAAGTCATGCAACGAATGCACTTCTGTGCTGATCAGTTCCCAGCCCAGCCGGAGAATCGGATAAGCCAGGGCGCCCAACGCCAGTTTCCAGACCGTGGGCGGCATTTGCTTGGTGATTCCGAAATCGCGTTCCTGACCCGCGGCCAGTTCGATGCCGCCTGTTGCTTCACGTTTCCAGGATTTCAGCTGGCGTCTGAGCCGGGCATCGAGGATGCCTACGGTCAGGGAGAGCAGAAGGAAATAGGCCATCGACAGCATCAGCATCCGTTGCAGATCCCCGGCAGGGGCCAGCAGCAAATAAACTCCAGCTGCTACACCCAATCCCATCCACGGTGCTTGCCGGCCGCCGCCGAAGATCATGGCGAGGACGGTAGCGATCATCGAAAAGGACGCGATATGCCAGAAACCCTGGTCGAGGTACGGCGAATGCAGAAGATCTTGACGGACGAGGATCACTAAAGCAACCAGTGGAAGCCAGGTGGCTGCCGCCACCCAGAAATTGGGAATGGTGCGTGGAACGGACGCCCATTCTTCGGGGCTGACCTGGCGCATCGGGATCTGACGCCCGGCAACGGTACCTGCCGCGTAGCCTGCCTGCGAATTCCTTGCCGTTGCCATGTGCTTATACCTGTCGTTTGCGAATCTACTTGATCGGTACACTTTTAGTCTAGTGTCAGCAGGTATTAATTTCAGTGCTCCTCGGGAGCTATTTCTGGCCGGCCACCGTCAGCATAAATAATTACGAAGAAGACTGGCCGCAGCGATAAACCGGACATATCCACGGGTTAACGAACGAAGGTCCAACCCTTGCAGGGTTGGACCTTCGTAGATCAGCTAAAGCTAATCACGATTTCTGCACGTGGCAGAAGCCGGAATTAGTTGCCGGTCAGCTTCTCGCGCAGTGCAGCCAGTGCTTCGTCCGAAGCCAGGGTGCCTGCGTCGGTGGCTGGTGCCTCCGAGGAGTAGGAAGCTGGAGCTGGCTCGGAACCACCGGCAGCAGCAGGCTCTGCTTCTGCATCGGCGGCGATTGCGGCAGCAACCTGCTTCTTGTGTGCTTCCCAACGCTCCTGGGCAGCAGCGTACTGTGCTTCCCATGCAGCGCGCTGAGCGTCGAAGCCCTCGAGCCATTCGTTCGACTCTGGGTCGAAGCCCTCTGGGTACTTGTAGTTGCCGGCCTCGTCGTACTCTGCAGCCATGCCGTAGAGTGCTGGGTCGAACTCGGTGCCCTCTGGGTCAACACCTTCGTTAGCCTGCTTGAGCGACAGCGAGATGCGGCGGCGCTCAAGGTCGATGTCGATGACCTTGACGAACAGCTCGTCGCCCACGGAGACAACCTGCTCGGCCAGTTCAACGTGGCGAACTGCCAGCTCGGAGATGTGAACCAGGCCTTCGATGCCGTCTTCGACGCGTACGAACGCACCGAATGGAACCAGCTTGGTAACCTTGCCCGGTACAACCTGACCCAGTGCGTGGGTGCGGGCGAAGGTCTGCCATGGATCTTCCTGGGTAGCCTTCAGCGACAGGGAAACGCGCTCGCGGTCCAGATCGACTTCCAGAACCTCGACGGTGACTTCCTGGCCAACCTCGACAACCTCGGATGGGTGGTCGATGTGCTTCCAGGACAGCTCGGAAACGTGTACCAGGCCGTCTACGCCGCCCAGGTCCACGAAGGCACCGAAGTTGACGATGGAGGAAACAACGCCCGGACGAACCTGGCCCTTTTCCAGCTTGTTGAGGAAGGTCGAGCGGACCTCGGACTGGGTCTGCTCGAGCCATGCACGGCGGGAGAGCACAACGTTGTTGCGGTTCTTGTCCAGCTCGATGATCTTGGCTTCGATTTCCTGGCCGATGTATGGAGCCAGGTCGCGCACACGGCGCATCTCGACGAGCGATGCTGGCAGGAAGCCACGCAGGCCGATGTCCAGGATGAGGCCACCCTTGACAACCTCGATGACGGTACCGGTAACGACGCCGTCCTCTTCCTTGATCTTTTCGATGTCGCCCCAAGCGCGCTCGTACTGTGCACGCTTCTTGGACAGGATCAGGCGGCCTTCCTTGTCTTCCTTGGTCAGGACCAAGGCTTCGACGCTGTCGCCAACGGTGACAACTTCACCTGGGTCGACGTCGTGCTTGATGGAAAGCTCGCGGGAAGGGATGACACCTTCGGTCTTGTAACCGATATCGAGCAGAACTTCGTCGTGGTCAACCTTGACGACGGTGCCTTCGACGAGGTCACCATCGTTGAAGTACTTGATGGTGGCGTCGACTGCGGCCAAGAAGTCCTCAGCAGATCCAATGTCGTTGATTGCGACGACTGGTGCGCTGTTGTTCTCGTTCGAGGTGATGGTCATGTAGTAGGGACTCCGATGTGGATAGATTTGATCAGTCGAAACCCCGGAAGTCCCGGAATTTCGAAGGGGGTAAAACTTGATTGCGGACACGGCAAAGCCATGGCACGCTGTTCAAGTCTACGCGCCTACCACACCGCGGGTCAAAGCGTAACCCGCTAACATCCACGCCAGCATTTTGTGAACTTCGTCATAATATCCCGTTTTCGCCCCCATCCCGCTAAAAACCGTGTGGCGTGAATCCCTCGCGCGCCACGCTGAACGCGCGCCGCCAGTTCCCTGCGCCTGCCCCGCCGACCAGTTCTGCACGGCCGGAATCCAGCAATTGATCAAGTTGCACTGTCCCGAGATAGAGGCCAGCCACCTCCCTTTCAGAGAGCGCGACCAGCGGCAGGTCGGGATCGGACTGTCCTTCGTCGATTCGGGTCACCGTGGCGCGGGCATCGGCCACGTCGAAGAGGTAGGTCCCGGAAATCAAATCCATCCGGTCGTTCACGCGCAACAGCAACCGGGCATCATGCTGGTAACCGCGAACCTGGAAAGCGGCGGCAACATCTAGCACGCGCAGCCATAGCGAATCGTCGATGGAACGCACGTGGTAGTCCCGCACGTTGTCCAGCACCTGGCGCAGCGGATCGGCCACCGGACCTTGGCCATGCACTTCCTCCACCAGATCATGGTTGCCCAGGTATTCGAAGAGCTTGATCCGGGCGGCATCGCTGGTGGCGATCAGCTTGTGCACCACGAGCTTCGCCTTTGGTTCGTCCCAGCCGCCGAACTTGTAGGTGGCGAACCCGCCGAGCTGGCCGGCATCGTCGTAGTAGGCGGCAAAGCGCAGGTTCTTCGGCTTGTCCAAGGTCTCCCAGTTGTCCCAGCGGCCCAGGGCGTAGCCATTGTCGTACTCGGTGCTGTCCACGGAGCCGAAGGTCCGCTCGAACGCGCGGACGGCCAGCGCGGAGTAGTCAGCTTCGAGGCGGGCAGGATCGGCGTCCACCACCTTGCCCGGCAGCTGGACTCGCAGCTTCAACCCGCCGGCGCATTTGAGCGTGAAACGGCATTGGAAGGTGGCCGGTTCGAAACCGTACCGCCCATAGATCGTCGCTTCCGATGCGGTCAACGCGGACAGCGGGAATCCTTCCTGCTGGGCATAGGCCAGATCGGCAGTAATCTGCCTGCCCAGCACGCCGCGCCGCCGATAGCTCGGGGCCACGGTGACCGAAGTGATCTTGTGCGCCGGTACCGGTTCGCTGCCTCCGGCATTGAGCAGCCCGGGAAATGCCCCGTAGGTGTGCACCGGTTCGGTTGCATGGCGCGAGTGCGGTTCAGCGTGCGGGTCGAACACGAGGCAGAAGCGCATTTTCTGCGCGTAGGTCAGGTCCAGGTAGTTCTTCCAGTTGGGCGCGTCCGGCAGCTGCTCGTAGAACCCGATCCCGGTGGCCCGATGGAACAGCTTGATCGCTTCGTCGAGTTCCCCGCTTCGCGCATCGGCCTGGAAGGTCCGGGTTTCCAGCTGCGGCTGGGGCTCTGGTCTCATCATGCTCCTTGGCGTGGAAGTCGGCTGGTCACAGTCTATGCCCCTGCTGGCCTGTTGCAAGGGGAAGGCCTCACCAGGCATCGGAGAGCTTGGCGAATCGCAGGCCTGAATCCAGCGCCTGGACCAGCCCAAGTGCCAGGCCCTTCGCCGTGCCCGAAGCTGGCTGGTTGAAGTGCCCGATGCCGACATCCCCGGCGCGCAGCTGGCTAACCTGCGCGGCGACGGTCGTCGCGTCGAAGCTCGCCCCGGCGTCCAGGTTGACTGTGAAGTTCATCGGCAGCACGCCCAGTTCGCGGCAGAGCGCCGCGCCGGCTTCGTCCATGTGGGCGGTGCCGGAGCGGAAGAACTGCGCGGTGATGCCGAACCGCTCTGCCAGGTACAGCTGGTTGCCCATCACTTCGTCGTAGGCCTGGGCGATCGATCCAGTACCCATGATGCCGTAGGCGCTCTGGCCCCCGGTGGCCAGCGGGGCATGGCTGGTACCGTGGTTGGCGATCTCGAACAGCTCGTCGCTGGCCAGTTCGGCCAGCAGCCGCGCATTGGCCCGAGCCCAGCGCTGGTTCACGAACAGGGTTGCCGGCACCTGCAACTCGCGCAAGGCATCCAGCAGGGTTTCGTCCGCGCCGGAGCCGTTTGGTCCCCCGCAGGCATCGAAGGTCAACGCCGCGAATTCGCTGCCCTTAGGCAAGCCCAGCTCGATGCCCGGGATATCCAGCCCGAACTGCCCGGCCGGAACCTCCTTGAACTTTTCGATCACCTGGTTCCGGCTCGGGTATGCCGCAGGAAAGGCGGACGCTGGCTGGGACGAAGCCGCGGCGGAAGGCGGTGGGGTTGCCGAGGCTGCCGGGGCCGTGGACCGCTGTTCGGGGGCAACTGCGCTGCAACCGGAGATCAGCCCGGCGGCCAACGCGCCGAGCCCCAGGCTGCCGGTTTTCAGCGCCCAACGCCGCGAGTACTGCTCCACGTCCGCCTCTTTCATCAAGCCTTTGGGTCATGCCAAAGGGCAGGAGCACGACGCGGTGCCCCTGCCCTGCTGGTTGCAGCGCGCTAGTGCGCGGCGTCGTGCCAGGTCCGGCCGATGCCCGGCTGGACATCCAGCGGCACCAGCAGGTCTGCTGCCTGTCCCATTTCGCGGGTCACCAGCTCCTGCACCGGTTCCAGCTCGCCCTCGGCGATCTCCAGGATGAGTTCGTCATGCACCTGCAAAAGCATCCGGGACTTGTACCCGCCGTCTTCCAGGCCTTCGGCGATGCGCAGCATGGCCACCTTGACCAGGTCGGCGGCCGATCCCTGGATCGGGGCGTTCAGCGCGGCACGCTCGGCAATATCGCGCAGCCGGCGATCGGAGCTGTTCAGCTCCGGCAGGTAGCGCCGGCGGCCGAAGATGGTTTCGGTGTAGCCGTCCTTGCGGGCCTGGTCGACCACCGAGCGCAGGTAGGTGCGCACGGCGCCAAAGCGGTCGAAGTAGTCCTTCATGAGCTTGCGGGCCTCGTCCACGCCGATCTTCAGCTGCTTTGAGAGCCCGAAGCTGCTCAGCCCGTAGGCCAGGCCGTAGCTCATCGCCTTCACCTTGGAGCGCATCTCGCTGGTGACGTCTTCCGGCTCGACGTTGAACACGCGCGAACCGACGTAGCGGTGCAGATCTTCGCCGTTCTGGTAGGCCTCGATCAGCCCTGCATCCTCGGAGAGGTGGGCCATGATGCGCATTTCGATCTGCGAGTAGTCCACGGTCAGCAGGCTCTGGTAGCCCCCGCCGACCATGAACACGTCGCGGATGCGCCGGCCTTCTTCCGAACGCACGGGAATGTTCTGCAGGTTCGGGTTCAGGCTGGACAGGCGCCCGGTCGCGGCCACGGTCTGCGCATAGGTGGTGTGGATCCGGCCATCGTCGTGGGTGGCCTTGAGCAAGCCGTCGACGGTCTGGCGCAGCTTGATCGCATCGCGGTAGGCCATCAGCGCGACCAGGAACGGGTGCCCGGTCCTGACCAGCAGATCCTGCAGCGACTCGGCATCGGTGGTGAAACCGGTCTTGATTTTCTTGGTGCGCGGCAAATCCAGTTCCTCGAACAGGACCACCTGCAGCTGCTTCGGGCTGGAGAGGTTGACCTCGTGGCCGATCGCGGCAAACGCGTCATTGGTCGCCTGGTCCACCTGTTCGGTGAAGTGGGCGCGCAGCTCGTTGAGCCTGTCCACGTCCACCGCGACGCCGGCGCGTTCCATCTCGAAGAGCACCGGAATCAGCGGCAGCTCCATCTCGGCGGCCAGCTTGTCTGCGTGCTTCTCCGCCAGCTTGGAGGCCAGGTAGGCGGAGAGGTCGTGGATGGCCTGCGCCTGGGCCAGGGCCGGTTCGGCCAGCTCGGAGGCCAGTCCCAGATCCAGTTCACCCTTCTTGGCCTGGTGTACCGGCACCGTGTACTTCAGGTGGTACTGCACCACGTCGACCAGGTCGTGGCTGCGGCGATCGGGCTGGATCAGGTAGGCGCTGATCAGGGTGTCGTCCCTGATGCCGGCGATCTCCAGCCCGCGCTCGATGAGCAGGTGCATGGCGGCCTTGGCGTCGTGGAAGAGCTTCGGGGCGTTCTCATCGGCGAGGAACTGCGCCAGCACGGCCTCGGTGGCCTGATCGAGGTGTGCCAGTTCCAGCCAGAGGGCTTCGGCGCCGCGGAACAGGGCCAGGCCCACGGCTTCGCCGCCAGCCACGGCGGGCTGGATCGCGATGGCCGCGCCCTTCCCGGCCTCGATGAATCCGCGCAGCGCGTCGGCATCGGCGTCGAGCACCCGGGAGAATTCGGCAACCTCTGGCGCCGCTTCCTCTTCCTGGGCCGCGAACAGGTCGAACAGCCGCTTGCGCAGGGTGTTGAATTCCAGCGCGTCGAACAGGTTCTCGATCTCTTCGCGGTTCGGGGCTTCGAGTTCCATCTCATCGAGCGTGACCGGCAGTTCCAGGTCGTGCTTGAGCTGGTTCAACCGGCGGTTGCGGGTCACATTGTCCACATGCTCGCGCAGGGAGTCGCCGACCTTGCCCTTGATGTTCTCGATGTTCTCCAGGATCCCGGCGAGGTCCCCGTAGAGGTTGATCCATTTCGCGGCGGTCTTCGGTCCCACGCCCGGCACGCCTGGCAGGTTGTCGGCGGTTTCGCCCACTAGCGCGGCCAAATCCGAGTAGCGCTCAGGGCGCACGAAGTACTTGGCTTCCACCGCGGCGGCATCCATCGGCGGGATATCGCTGATGCCCTTTTTCGGGTACAGCACCAGGGTCTTGTCGGTGATCAGCTGGAAGGCGTCGCGGTCGCCGGAAACCACCAGCACGTTGAACCCGGCTTCTTCGCCCTGGGTGGCCAGCGTGGCCAGGATGTCGTCGGCCTCGAAGCTTTCCAAGGTGATCGAAGGGATGTTCATCGCCTTCATGACCTCTTTGATCAGGTCGATCTGCCCGTAGAACTCTTCGGGGGTCTTATTGCGTCCGCCCTTGTACTCGGTGTACTCCAGCGAGCGGAACGTCGGGGTGTCCAAGTCGAAGGCCACCGCAACGTGGCTGGGCTTTTGCTGGCGGATCATCGTCAGCAGCATCGACACGAACCCGTGCACTGCATTGGTGTGCTGGCCGGTGCTTGTTGCGAAGTTCTCTGCAGGCAGCGCATAGAACGCGCGGAATGCCATGGAGTGTCCGTCGATGATCAGCAGTCTCTTGTCCGACGAAGCAGTCGGTTTGGTTGTTTCGCTCACACCTGAAAGCCTAGTTGCCATGAGCGACAATTTCACTTCTCAAACCACGCAATCTTCGGCACATCCGTTTGCCGCGCAGCTATCGCGCCATGGCATCCCCGAAAGCATGTGGCCCCATCTGCGGCAAAATGGCGTGGGCGAGCTGGTGGAGAAAATGGACATCGTCTTCACCGAGTTCGAAACCCAGCGCGTGGCGGCCACGATGCCGGTGGCGGGCAATACCCAGGTCTATGGGATCCTGCATGGCGGGGCGTCCGCAGCGCTGGCCGAAACCCTAGGTTCGATGGCTGCCGCGTTGCATGGCGCCGGCCGCGCCAACCCGGTCGGCGTTGATTTGAACATCACCCACCACAAGGCCGGCCGTTCGGGGGTTGTCACCGGGGTATGCACCCCGGTGCATCTGGGCCGCAGCAGCACCTGCCATGAGATCGTGATCAGCGATGAGCAGGGCCAGCGGGTAGCCACCGCCCGCATCACCAACATGCTGCTGCCCGTCGACTAGCAATCCGTGCAAGCGGCGCTCCGGGCAAGCCGTGCGTTCCTGGAGTGCCGCCGCGTTTTCGGCCGGGCTCCGGCGCCGCCTAGCCGATCGCGTAGCGCGAGAGGACGATGTCCGCTCCCAGGTCGGTGACCTCCAGGGAGGAGAGCTGCGTGCTGATCGCGCGGCCGAAGAGATTCGCCCCGCCGCCGAGCACTTCCGGAACGGTGACCAGCAGCAGCTCATCGAGCGCATCGGCCTCGACGAAGGCACCGGCCAGGTCGGCTCCGCCGACCACCCACACGTCGCCAGCCCCTGCGCTTTGGGCGATGTCCTGGCTCCAGAAGCCCACCTCGCCGCGGATGAAGGTCAGGTCCGCTCCGGGTAGTGTCGGCAGTTCATGGTGGGTGAAGACCCATACCGGCTTGTCGCCGAACACCCACGGCACGGATCCCTCTGTGGCGTCGCGGACGATGTTCTCATAGGTCTTGCCGCCAATCACTACGGCGCCGACGGTCTCGAAGAACTCGTCGAAATGCTTTTTCACTCCCGGCTGCGAGGCATAGGGCGTGAACCATTGCACGCTGCCGTTGCGATCGGCGATAAAACCATCGATGGAGGCACCCACGTAGTACTTGAAGCTAGTCATGGCTCCAGTCTAGGGGTGCCTCCATCGAAGGCGATATCAAGTTGGCCGGGGAGCCCGGATTCGTGTCGGATCCGCCGGATGCCGAGCGCGGCTCTAGTGGCTTGAGGAGATGCCCAGGATGGCCTCGCTCAGCTGCGGCACGATCAGCACGACGCCCAAGGCGACGATCAGTCCGCACACCACGAAGCAGGCGTAGGCGCCGGCCTTGCTCACGCCCTGGCTGCGGCCGCCATCCTTGGCAACGGCAAGCAGGCGGACTCCGAAGGAGTAGGCTGCCACAATCGCCAACGCGGCAACCCACGTGACGACGGCAACGACCAGGAATGCTGTCCAGTCGATCATGAATTATCAGCTTCCTTCTGCGCGGCGGCGGCCTTGGCCTGCTTGGCTTCCGCCTTGGCCTTGGCACGGCGTTCCTTCTTGGACAGGATGTTCACGGCTGCACCGGAGTTGTCGATGTCGGAGATGTTCGACTCGTGGTCATGTGGCTGCTTGCGCGAGATGAACCAGATGGCCAGCATCGCACCGGTACCAGCGACAGCGACGATCACGATGCCGATGTTGCCCAGGTGGGTGATGGCGGCGGCGATGCCGCCGACGATGCCGGCAGCCGGCAGGGTGAACAGCCAGCCCAGGGCGATTCGGCCGGCGGTGCCCCAGCGGACTTCGCCGCCCTTGCGGCCCATGCCCGAACCGATCACCGAGCCGGAAGCCACCTGGGTGGTCGACAGCGCGAAGCCCAGGTGCGAGGAGGTCAGGATAGCCGAAGCGGTGGACATCTCGGCGGCGAAGCCCTGCGCAGGCTTCACGTCGGTCAGGCCCGATCCCATGGTGGCGATGATGCGCCAGCCGCCGGTGTAGGTGCCCAGTGCGATGGCGAAGGCGCAAGTGGCGACCACCCAGAACTGCACTCCGGAGTCGGAATCCTGCAGGCCCGAAGCCACCAGGGTCAGGGTGATGATGCCCATGGTCTTCTGCGCATCGTTGGTGCCGTGCGAGAGTGCAACGAGCGAGGAGGAGAAGATCTGGCCGTAGCGGAAACCGCCACGCTTCGGCGAGGCGCCGTTTTCACGCTTGGTGATGGCGTACGCCAGCTTGGTGCACAGGTACGCGGAGATGCCCGCGATCAGCGGCGCGCAGATGGCCGGGAGCAGCACTTTGGATAGCAGCACGCTGTAGTTCACCGATGCGAACCCCGCACCGACGATCGCGGCGCCAACGAGGCCGCCGAACAGTGCGTGGGAAGAGCTCGATGGCAGGCCCAGCAGCCAGGTGAACAGGTTCCAGATCACGGCACCCATCAGGCCCGCGAAGATCATCGCCGGGCCGATCGCTACGCCCGTGGTCGGGTCTTCGTTGATGATGCCACCTGAAATGGTCTTCGCTACCTCGGTGGAGAGGAAAGCGCCGACGAGGTTCAGAATTGCGGCGAGGGCAACAGCCTTCTTAGGGGAAATTGCTCCGGTTGCGATTGGAGTGGCCATCGCATTGGCCGTGTCATGGAAACCATTGGTGAAGTCGAAAAACAACGCCAAGGCAATGACCAGGACGACGATAAGCGTCAAATCCATTGAATACCAGCCTGAGGGGTCGAACGGCAAGGAAAAGTGAACGGGCCATGAAGAAGGGTCCTGCGGAGGGTAATGGCGTGCGGGTCTTCGTTCTCGGCGCAATTTCCATCTTAGGCCTACCACGCAGTACGTCAATCCAGGATTGCAACCCCATTCAGCGGAAAAAAGGGTGAACAAAAGGTTACGGAACGGTGAACGCCCAGTCGAACGCCGTTCCAGTCGGTCGAGGGCATAAAAAATGTGCGCCAAACCATACGTGGTTTGGCGCACACTCTTGTGGCTGGCGGTGCCTACTTGACCTGGTCGACGACCGTCTCGGCGACCTGGCGCATGCTCAAGCGGCGATCCATGGAGGTTTTCTGGATCCAGCGGAACGCTTCCGGCTCGGTCAGGCCCATCTTGGTGATGAGCAGCGACTTGGCGCGGTCCACCAGCTTGCGGGTTTCGAACTGCTCGGCCAGGTTGCTGACTTCTTCTTCCAGCGCGCGCAGTTCGTCATTGCGGGAAATCGCGATTTCGATTGCCGGGGTGAGGTCTGCAGGGGTGAACGGCTTGACCACGTAGGCCATGGCCCCGGCTTCGCGGGCGCGCTCCACCAGTTCCTTCTGGCTGAAGGCGGTCAGCAGGACCACCGGGGCGATGCGTTCCTTGACGATGGCTTCGGCGGCGGTAATGCCGTCCATGACCGGCATCTTCACGTCCATGAGCACCAGGTCGGGCTTCAGCTCGCGCGCCTTTTCCAGAGCCGTCTGGCCGTTGTCGGCTTCGGCGACGACGTCGTAGCCCTCGGAGCGGAGGATTTCGACGATGTCCAGGCGGATCAGGGTTTCGTCCTCGGCAACGACCACGCGACGCGGAGTGGTTTGCACCTCGGATGGGATGCGGGTGATTTCAGGTAGTTCGCTCATTGGCGCCTTCCTCCATGGTCAGAGTTCCTGCCCGCTGCGCGGGCGGCATCTAGGTGGTTTAGGTTCAGCGAAGCCACGTTGCCTCGGTTTCACTTCTAAGCCTACTGGCATGTACTCTTGTTCAGGCGAAGACGCGAGGATCCTGATTAGGAAATCTGGAAAACCTCTAGTAAAGTAGTCAAAGTGCCAGCCCAAGTGGCGGAATCGGTAGACGCGCCGCACTCAAAATGCGGTATCGAAAGATGTGTGGGTTCGAGTCCCACCTTGGGCACCAGCTTCAAGGCCGTTGGGCCGGAAATATTTCCGGTCCAACGGCCTTTTTCGCGCCCCCGGCCGATGGGTTGTCGATTGGCTGTGCTCGAGTTCACAACCCGCATTTGCCGGCCCAAGCAGAATCCGCCCTGCCCCAGCTTCTGGGACAGGACGGATCGATACGCTTGGGCTAGAGGGTAGCGGCGACTACAGGTTCTTCGGAGCCGAGACGTTCTCCGGATCCCACGGACCAACCTTCTCGCGTGCAGGCATCGGCTTGCCATCGACCAGCTGGCCGGCATCTGCCAGGTCGCCGATCTTGTGCACGCGCAGCGAGTTGGTCGAGCCGGCCTGCCCTGGAGGGGAACCGGCTGCGATGCAGACCAGGTCGTTGAGGTCAGCCAGTCCCTCGGAGAGCAAAGCTTCGTCCACCTGGGCAGTCATCTTGTCGGTGTGATCGGCGTAGGCCACCAAGCGTGCCTGCACACCCCACATCAGGGTCATGATGTTGTAGGTCTGCTGCAGCGGGGTGAAGGCCAGCACCGGCTTCTTCGGGCGCAGCCGCGACAGGCGCCGCGCCGAGTCGCCGGACTGGGTGAAGGCCACGATGTACTTCGCATCGAGCTGATCGGCGATTTCCACTGCGGCGCGGGTGATCGCACCGCCGCGGGTCTTCGGCTTGGAGCCCAGGCGTGGAATGCGATCCAGTCCGTGCTCTTCGGTCGAAGAGATGATCCGCGACATGGTCTCCACCGTTTCCACCGCGTACTCGCCTACGGAGGTCTCTCCCGAGAGCATGACCGCGTCGGCACCGTCGAGCACCGCGTTGGCGCAGTCCGAAGCCTCGGCACGGGTCGGGGTTGGCGATTCGATCATCGATTCAAGCACCTGGGTGGCGACGATGACCGGCTTCGCCCAGCGGCGAGCCAGCTCGACCGCACGCTTCTGCACCAGTGGAACTTCTTCCAATGGCAACTCGACGCCCAAGTCGCCTCGGGCGACCATGATCGCGTCGAAGGCGTTGACGATTTCTTCCAGTGCCGCCACGGCCTGCGGCTTCTCGATCTTGGCGATGACCGGCACACGGCGGCCTTCTTCATCCATGATCTCGTGGACACGCTGGATGTCTTCGGCGTTGCGCACGAAGGACAGGGCGACCATGTCGATGCCGGCACGGATGGCCCAGCGCAGGTCGTCCTCATCCTTTTCGCTCAGCGCAGGCACGTTCACGGCCACGCCAGGCAGGTTGATGCCCTTGTTGTTGGACACTTCGCCGCCCACGACGACCTCGGAGCGCACGGTCTTCTCGTCGACCGCAATGGCCTTGAGCTTGACCTTGCCGTCGTTGATCAGCAGGAAGTCCCCTGGCTGCACGTCGGTAGGAAGTCCCTTGAAGGTGGTCGAGCACAGGTTCCGGGTGCCTTCGATGTCCTCGGTGGTGATGGTGAATTCCTCACCGGCCTCGAGGATGTACTTGGCGTTGTCCTTGAAGCGGCCGAGGCGGATCTTCGGACCCTGCAGGTCGGCGAAGATGCCGACAGCACGGCCTACCTCTGCGGCCGCATTGCGCACATTCGCAAGGGATTGCGCGTGCATGGAGTGGTCTCCATGGCTCATGTTCAAGCGGGCGACGTCCACGCCCGCCTTCAATACCGCTACAGTGTTTTCATAACTTGCCAGGGCCGGGCCCCAGGTTGCCACAATCTTTGCGCGTCTCATTCCGTCAGCCAAATGCCTTTCATGTTCACATAGGCAAAATGCGGCCCACCCGGTTTCCGGGTGCGCCGCATTCAAGCCTATGTCACTCAAATGATGCTGATGGCCCTATCAGTTGGAGCAACCGGTGCAGGGAGAGTAGTCGAACCCGTGAGGAACTTGTCGACCGCGGCCGCGCAAGCGCGTCCTTCGGCGATAGCCCACACGATCAGCGACTGTCCCCGACCGGCGTCTCCGGCGACGAATACCGACTCGGTGTTCGTCATGTAGTAGCCATCTCGGGCGACGTTGCCCCGGTTGTCGAATTCGATACTGACCTGTTCGTCCAACCCGGAAACTTCCGGACCGGTGAACCCGAGGGCAAGCAGGACCAGATCCGCTTTGATTACGCGTTCGGTTCCAGGCTTCGGGAGTCGCTTGCCAGCAACAAATTCTGTCTCTGCAACTGTAACACCGATCACCTTGTTTTGCTCAGTTCCCTCGCCGGAGATGAAGTTGACGGTCGAGGCCAGGTAGGTCCGCTCGCCTCCTTCCTCATGGGAGGTCTGCACCTCGAACAGCACCGGCATCATCGGCCACGGCTGGTCCTCGCGGCGTTCGGTGCCCGGCTGCTTGCCGATGGCCAGCGTGGTGACGCTGGCGGCGCCTTGGCGCAGCGCGGTGCCGATGCAGTCCGAACCGGTGTCGCCGCCACCGAGGACGATCACGTGCTTGCCCTTGGCGTCGATCGAGCGCTCGGACTTCAGCCCCGCCACCACGCGGTTGTTATCGGTGAGGAACTCCATGGCGTGGTGCACGCCGTCGAGGTGGTTGCCCGGCACTGGCAGCTCGCGCGGCACGGTCGCGCCGGTGGCCACGATGACCGCGTCGTAGTCGCGGCGCAGCTGCTTCCAACTGATATCCTTGCCGATCTCGATGCCGGTGCGGAAGATCGTGCCTTCCGCTTCCATCTGCTCCAGGCGGCGGTCGATGACCTGCTTTTCCAGCTTGAAATCCGGGATGCCGAAGCGCAGCAGGCCGCCGATGGCCTCGTCGCGCTCGTACACCGCCACGGTGTGCCCTGCGCGGGTCAGCTGCTGGGCGGCGGCCAGGCCGGCCGGCCCCGAGCCGACGATCGCCACGCGGTGCTCGGTGTGCCTGGCTGGCGGCTGCGGCTCGAAGCCGCCGGCATCCATCAGGTGCCCGGCGAGCTCCGCCTCGACCTGCTTGATGGTCACCGCGGGCTGGTTGATCCCCAGCACGCAGGAGGCCTCGCAGGGGGCCGGGCACAGCTTGCCGGTCAGCTCCGGGAAGTTGTTGGTGGAAAGCAGCCGGGCTGCCGCGTCGTCCATCCGGCCCTTGTAGGTCAGGTCGTTGAACTCCGGGATCAGGTTGCCCAGCGGGCAGCCGTTGTGGCAGAACGGCACGCCGCAGTCCATGCAACGGCCGGCCTGCTCCTTCAGGGTGCCGGCTTTTTGGCGCTCCAGCACCTCCTTGTAGTCCATCAGGCGCACCGGGACCGGGCGCTTGGGCTGGGTGACGCGTTCGGCCACCTTCAGGAATCCGCGTGGATCAGCCACGGGTCACCTCCAAAATCTTGTTCCATACCTGCGGCGAGTCCGGGTTCTGCCCGCTGGCCACCGCATCGCTGCGCAGCTGCTGCACGGCGGCGAAGTCGCGCGGGGTGATGCTGGTCAGCCGGCCGCGGGTGTTCTCCCAGTCCAGCAGCAGGCGGGAGGCCAGCGGGGACGCGGTCAACGCGATGTGCTCGGTGAGCAGCTCGCGGATGCGTTCGGCTTCCGCGTCGCTGACCGGGGCGACCAGCAGGTCGCCATGCTCGGCGGCCAGCGGGTTCAGCTTGGCCGGATCGAAGTCCAGCACCCAGGCGGTGCCGCCGGAGAATCCGGCGCCGAAGTTCCGGCCGGTGGCGCCCAGGATCAGCACCTGTCCCCCGGTCATGTACTCGCAGCCGTGCTCGCCGATGCCCTCGGTGACGATGCTCGCCCCGGAGTTGCGCACCGCGAAGCGTTCGCCGACCATGCCGTTGATGAACAGCTGGCCGCTGGTGGCGCCGTAGCCGACCACGTTGCCGGCGATGACCTGCTCTTCGGGCTTGGACAGGGTGGTGTGCGGCGGGTGGATCGCGATCCGGCCGCCGGACAGGCCCTTGCCCACGTAATCGTTCGCGTCGCCGGAGAGCTTCAGCGTGATCCCTTCGGGAAGGAACGCGCCCAAGGACTGGCCGGCGCGGCCGGAAAGGTTCACCTTGATGGTGTCCTGCTCCAGGGTCTGCACCCCGAAGGTCTTGGTCACGTGGTGGCCCAGCAGCGTGCCGGTGGAGCGGTCGGTATTCACGATCTTCGCGTCGATGCTCACCGGCAGGCGGTCTGCCAGCGCCGGCGCGGCGGCGGCGAGCAGCTGCTGGTCCAGGTGCGTGTCCAGCCCGTGGTCCTGGCCGATGCGCCGGCGGCGCGCGGCCAGCTCGACGTCGGGGACATGGGTGATCGCATCCAGGGCCAGCCCTGCCACCTTGTCGTGGGCGGTGATCTGGTCGGCATCGGTGTCCAGCAGCTCGACCTTGCCGATCACCTCGTCCAGGGTGCGGGCCCCCAGCGCGGCGAGCAGTTCGCGCACCTCCTGGGCGATGAACTCGAAGAAGTTCACCACGAATTCGGCCTTTCCGGTGAAGCGTTCGCGCAGCGTGGGGTTCTGCGTGGCCACCCCCACCGGGCAGGTGTCCAGATGGCAAACGCGCATCATGATGCAGCCGGAAACCACCAGCGGGGCGGTGGCGAAACCGAACTCCTCGGCCCCGAGCAGCGCACCGATCAGCACGTCGCGGCCGGTCTTCAGCTGGCCGTCGACCTGCACGGTGACGCGGTCGCGCAGCCCGTTGAGGATCAGCGTCTGCTGCGCTTCGGCCAGGCCGATCTCCCACGGGGTGCCGGCATGCTTCAGCGAGTTCATCGGCGAGGCGCCGGTGCCGCCATCGTGCCCGGAGACCAGCACCACGTCCGCCTTGGCCTTGGCCACGCCGGCCGCGACGGTGCCGATGCCGGACTCGGAGACCAGCTTCACGTGCACGCGGGCCGACGGGTTGGCGCACTTCGCGTCGTGGATCAGCTGGGCCAGGTCCTCGATCGAGTAGATGTCGTGGTGCGGCGGCGGGGAGATCAGCCCGACGCCCGGGGTGGAGTGCCGGGTCTTGGCGATCCACGGGTAGAGCTTCTCGCTCATCAGCTGGCCGCCCTCGCCGGGCTTGGCGCCCTGCGCCATCTTGATCTGGATGTCATCCGCATTGGTCAGGTACAGGCTGGTCACGCCGAAGCGCCCCGAAGCGATCTGCTTGATGGCGCTGCGCCGCTCGGGGTCGAGCAGGCGCTCGGGGTCCTCGCCGCCCTCGCCGGTGTTGGACTTGGCGCCCAGCCGGTTCATCGCGATGGCCAGGGTCTCATGCGCCTCGGCGGAGATCGAGCCGTAGCTCATCGCGCCGGTGGAGAACCGCTTGACGATCGAGGAGACCGGTTCCACCTCGTCGATGCTGATCGGGGTGATGCCCTCGGTCTTGAACTTCAGCAGCCCGCGCAGGGTCTTCAGCTGCGCGGCCTGGTCGTCCACCGCCTTCGTGTACTCCTTGAACACGTCGTAGCGGCGGGTGCGGGTGGAATGCTGCAGGCGGAAGACGGTTTCCGGGTTGAACAGGTGCGGCGGGCCTTCGCGGCGCCACTGGTACTCTCCCCCGGTCTCCAATTCCAGCGGCTGGGCGCCGCCGTCGATCTCCGGGTAGGCGCGCGCATGGCGGGCGGCGGCTTCGGCGGCCACCACGTCCAGCTCGATGCCCGAGAGCTTCGTGGCGGTGCCGGTGAAGTACTGGTCGACCACGCGCTGGGACAGGCCGACGGCTTCGAAGGTCTGCGCGCCGCAGTAGCTGGAGACCGTGGAGATGCCCATCTTGGACATGATCTTCAGCACGCCCTTGCCCAGCGCCTTGATCAGGTTGGCGCTGGCCTGGCTTCCGTCGACGCCGGGCAGCTCGCCGTTCTCGGCCATCTGCTCGACCGATTCCAGGGCGAGGTAGGGGTTGATCGCGCTGGCGCCGTAGCCGATGAGCAGCGCGATGTGGTGCACTTCGCGGGCGTCGCCGGACTCGATGATCAGCGAGACGCGGGTGCGGTTCGAGCTCTTGAGCAGATGGTGGTGCACCGCGGAAGTCAGCAGCAGGGACGGGATCGGCGCCCAGGCGGCCGAGGAGTCGCGGTCCGAGAGCACGATGTAGCGCACCCCGCGGTTCACCGCCGCGGAGACCTTCTCGCAGATTTCCTGCAGCCGGGCGCGCAGCTCGGATTCGCCGCCGGCCGGGCGGTACAGCCCGCGCACCTTCAGCGTGTACTTGGCGCCGGATTCGTCGCGCAGGTTCGCGATCTTGGCCAGCTGGTCGTTGGTCAGCACCGGGTAGTCCAGCGCGATCTGGGTCTGCTCGACGCGGTCCAGGGACAGCAGGTTCCCGTCCGGGCCGATCGCGGTGCCCATAGAGGTGACCAGCTCTTCGCGGATCGCATCCAGCGGCGGGTTGGTGACCTGGGCGAAGGACTGGGTGAAGTAGTCGAACAGCAGCCGCGGGCGCTGCGAGAGGGCGGCGATCGGGGTGTCAGTGCCCATGGCGGCCAGCGGCTCGGCGCCGGCGGCGGCCATCGGGGCCAGCAGCACGCGCAGCTCCTCGGTGGTGTAGCCGAAGGTCAGCTGGCGCAGGGCCACGGAAGCCGAATTGTGGCGAACATGCTCCAGATCCGGGAAGTCGTCCAGGGTCTTCAGGTTCTGCGCCACCCAGTCGCGCCATGGCTTGGAGGCGGCCACTTCAGCCTTGATTTCGGCATCTTCGACGATGCGCTGGCCGGCCAGATCCACCGCGAACATCTTGCCCGGGGCGACACGGCCCTTGGCCACGATGTGCTCTTCGTCGGTGTCGATCACGCCGACCTCGCTGGCAAGCACCACCAGGCCGTCGTCGGTGACCCACCAGCGGGCCGGGCGCAGGCCGTTGCGGTCAAGCACGGCGCCGGCCATCTGGCCGTCGGTGAAGCAGACAGCTGCCGGGCCGTCCCACGGCTCGATGAGCATGGACTGGTACTGGTAGAAGGCGCGCAAATCCGCGTCCATCTGGTCGTCGTTTTCCCACGGCTGCGGGATCATCATCATGATCGTCTCGGCGACGTTGCGCCCCGAGAGCATGAGCATTTCGGCGACCTCGTCGAAGGAGGCCGAGTCGGAGGCGCCGGCGGTGCAGATCGGGAACAGTTCCTCGGGCACCTCGCCGAGCAGCGGCGAGGCGAGGGTGGACTGGCGGGCGCGCATCCAGTTGCGGTTGCCCTTGACCGTGTTGATCTCGCCGTTGTGCGCGATGGTGCGGAACGGCTGGGCCAGCGGCCAGGACGGGAAGGTGTTGGTGGAGAAACGCGAGTGCACGATCGCGCAGCGGCTGGCGAAGCGGCTATCGGACAGGTCCGGGTAGAAGGGCTCAAGCTGCGCGGTGGAGACCATGCCCTTGTAGACGATGGACTGCGAGGAGAACGAGGCGAAGTACACGCCCATCTTGTTGTGCGCGCGGCGGCGGATGCGCCAGGCGGCGGCGTCCAGCTCGCGGCTGGTGGCGGCCGGGGCGCCGGCAGGGGCGGCGATGAAGAATTGGGTGATGCAGGGCATCACCTTGCGGGCAGAGGCGCCGAGCACGTCGGCGTTGACCGGTACCTCGCGCCAGCCGAGCACCGCGAGGTTCTCCTCGGCGGCCATGGTTTCCAGCTCTTCTTGGGCGAAGGCACGTTCGCCGGAGTCGGCCGGGAGGAAGCCCATGCCCACGGCGTAGGAGCCGGCGGCGGGAAGATCGAATGCGGTGACGCTGCGCAGGAATGCATCGGGCAGGTGCAGCAGGATGCCGGCGCCGTCGCCGGTGCCCTCGTCGGCGCCGATAGCGCCTCGGTGCTCCAGACGGCGCAGGGCGGTCAGCGCATGGGCGACAATGCCGTGGCTGGCTTCGTTCTTCAGGGACGCAATCATCGCCAGGCCGCAGGCGTCCTTCTCGGCCGCCGGATCGTACAGCCCCTGCGCGCCGGGCAGCGCGGAGAAACGGGTGTAGGGCGAGGGGACTTCCTCGCCAAAACCTGGCGAGGCGTTCATCTGGACTCCGGTCATGCTCATGAGCGTGCCTTTCTGTGGTTCATGCAGGATAGGCGCGCGGCAGCCCCCGGTAAAGAGCTAATTCTTCGCAAGGGCTTCCGGCCGCCTCGATGTTTCATCTAGCTGAAACTTTTCGACAGTGCTAAGCGGGGTCTGCTTGCGCATCGAGGTTTCGGGGACGAACATTTCCCACCTCGTTGTGGTGCTGCACCGGCAGGCCGTTCCAGGGGTCGATCAACCAGTTCGGTGCGTGGATCTCACGTTACGCAGGTTTTGTTTCTCCCATGCGCGTGCTTCTGTTTCCGCAATGTTAAAAACTTTTGTCCCAGTTCCCGCGGAAAAAGCAGGTTTTTTGGTGGAAAACGCCCGAAAACCGTTTTCGCCAGCCGATTTTGAAAGCCGCCCAATGTTTCAAGCATGTTGCGCACACGCGTCGGCATCCCGCCAAATTTTTCGCGCTTCTTCGCCATATTGGGTCCCTGGCTCGTCATGGAAGCCGATCCCGGAGGCCGCGGGACGGGTTAAACCAGCGGTGGCCGGCAAGCATGAATGCTTGCCGGCCACCGCAATGGGGCTATGGATTCGCTGCCGCTACTTCTCGTTCTGCGGATCAGCGCCGGTTCCCTTTTCGGACGCAGTTTCCGATTCGGACATGGTTCCCGATTCGGACCTGTCCTGGGCACCGGTGCCTTCAGCTGGCTTGCCGCCTTCTGCTGGGGCCGGCGCGGGCGCCGTTCCTGGCAGGTAGAACGGATCGGCCTGCTGGCCGCGCAGCTTGCCGAGGACCAGGATCAGCGCGAGGATGCCGGCGATGACCATGCCGATCGCCAGCCACTGGTGCACGCGCAGGGCCAGCGGCCCGATGGCGATGACCTCGGCCGCATCCAGGCGCAGCGATTCGGTGAAGGTGCGGCCGATCCCGTACCAGATCATGTAGCAGCAGAACAGCGCACCACGGCGCAGCTTGAACTTCCGATCCAGCGCGATCAGCACGAAGGCGCCGAGCACGTTCCACAGCGACTCGTACAGGAAGGTCGGGTGGAAAAGCGTGTCCGCGGGCAGCCCGGCCGGGAAGTTGTAGCTGTCCGGGTCGATCTCCAGGCCCCACGGCAGGTCGGTCGGCGCACCGAAGAGCTCCTGGTTGAACCAGTTGCCCCAGCGTCCGGCCGCCTGCGCCAGCAGCAGGCCGGGCACGGCGGCGTCGACGAATGCAGAAAGCCGGATGCCGGCCCTCCGGCAGCCGATCCAGGCACCGAGCGCGCCGAGCGACACCGCGCCCATGATGCCCAGCCCGCCGAGCCAGATCTGCGGGATCTCAGCCAGATGCGCACTCTGCCCGCCGAGCCCGAAGTAGTACATCGGGTCGGTGATCAGCACATGGTAGAGGCGTCCGCCGACGATGCCGAAGGGGATCGTCCAGATCGCGATGTCCCAGAGCATGTCGGAGTTCCCGCCGCGGGCGGAAAGCCGCTTGTTGGTCAGCCACAGCGCGATCAGGATACCCGCGAGGATGCACAGCGCGTAGGCGTGGATGGTCAGCGGGCCCAGCGAGATCTTCGAGAACTCCGGCGGCGGAGACGGGATCGAAGCCGGCAGGGCCAAGGCCAGCTGCGTGGCGAAAGCCATCAGGCGCGTCCGCTCAGCTCGGCGGCCAGGGCGCCGACTGCCGGCACTCCCCCGTCGCGCAAAGCGGCGACCAGCGCGGTGCCGACGATCACGCCGTCCGCGTAGGCGCCGATTTCTTCCACATGCTCTCGGCGCGAGACGCCCAGGCCCACGCAGGCGTTCTCGGCGCCGGCGTTGTGGGCGGCGTCGACCACTGCCTGCGCGGCGGAGGACACCTCGGAACGGGCGCCGGTGACGCCCATCAGCGACACGCAGTAGACAAACCCGGAAGAGGCGTCGACCGTGCGCTGCACGCGGGCTTCGGTCGAGGACGGCGCGATGAGGAACACGCGCTCCAGGCCGTGCTTCTCGCTGGCTTCCATCCACTCGGCGGCCTCATCGGGCACCAGGTCGGGGGTGATCAGCCCGGCTCCGCCGGCCTCGGCGAAGCGCCGGGCGAATTCGTCCACGCCCAGGCGCAGCACCGGGTTCCAGTAGGTCATGACCATCACGGCCGCGTCGGTGCGTTCGGTGATCCCGCGCACGATCTCGAAGATCTGCGGGACCGTGAAGCCGTTCGCCAGCGCCTGCACGGTGGCTTCCTGGATGACCTGGCCGTCCATGACCGGGTCGGAGTACGGGATGCCGATCTCGATGACATCCACGCCGTTCTCGGCCAGCGCCACGGCGGCCTCGATGCTGGTGGCGACGTCCGGGTAGCCGGCAGGCAGGTAGCCGATGAGGGCCGGACGGCCCTCGGCGCGGGCTGCGGCGATCTTCTGGGCGCTGGTGACGCGGGTCATCTACTTCTCCTCGGAGTTCTGCGAGCCGGAGTTCTGCGCGTTGGCCGCGCTGATTTCGGCCTCGGCGTCCTTTTCGTCGATCATGTTGAACCAGGCGGCGGCGGTGCCCACGTCCTTGTCCCCGCGACCGGAGAGGTTCGCGATGATGATCGTCTCCTGCGGCACAGCGCCCTCGGCGATCTTGCGGGCGGCCAACCGGATGGTGCCGGCCAGCGCGTGCGCGGACTCGATCGCCGGCAGGATGCCCTCGGTGCGGCACAGCGCCTTGAACGCGTCCATCGCCTCGGTGTCGGTGACCGGCTCGTAGGTGACGCGGCCGATGTCGGCCAGGTAGGCGTGCTCGGGGCCGACACCCGGGTAATCCAGGCCGGCGGAGATCGAGTGCGACTCGACGGTCTGCCCGTCCTCGTCCTGCATCAGGTAGCTCTTCGCGCCGTGCAGCACGCCCGGGCGGCCCAAGGTGATGGTCGCGGCGTGGCGGTCGGTGTCCACGCCGTCGCCGCCAGCCTCGAATCCGTAGATCTCGACCGACGGGTCGTCGAGGAACCCGTGGAAGATGCCGATCGCATTGGAGCCGCCGCCGATGCATGCGGTCACGGCGTCGGGCAGGCGCCCGGCCTGGGCCAGGATCTGCTCGCGCGCCTCGTCGCCGATGACCTCGTGGAAGTAGCGGACCATCGCCGGGAACGGCGCGCCGCCGGCGGCGGTGCCCAGCAGGTAGTGGGTGGTCTCGACGTTGGCGACCCAGTCGCGCAGCGCCTCGTTGATCGCGTCCTTCAGCGTCTGGGAGCCGACGGTCACCGGGATCACGGTGGCGCCGAGCAGGCGCATGCGCGCCACGTTCAGCGCCTGGCGGCGGGTGTCCTCGGCGCCCATGTAGACCACGCACTCCAGGCCCATCAGGGCCGCGGCGGTGGCCGAGGCGACGCCGTGCTGGCCGGCGCCGGTCTCCGCGATGATGCGGGTCTTGCCCATGCGCTTGGCCAGCAGCGCCTGGCCGAGCACGTTGTTGATCTTGTGGCTGCCGGTGTGGTTCAGGTCCTCGCGCTTGAGGAAGATCCGCACCCCTCCGCAGTACTGCTCGGAGAAGCGCTTGGCTTCGGTAAGCAGCGAGGGGCGTCCGGAGTAGTTCTTGTTCAGGTCCTTGACCTGCGCGATGAACTCGGGGTCGTTCTTGGCCGCCTCGAAGGTCTCGTTCAGCTCATCCATGGCGGCCATGAGGGACTCGGGCATCCATCGTCCGCCATACGCTCCGAAGTACGGGCCGCTTGCGTGCCTCAGCGACTGTGCATCGATCGACTGGCCGTGCTCGGAGTTCTCCGGAGTGCTCATCGATTCCCTCTTTTCTCGTACGAAGCTTGATTCGTGGTAAGTCTCGTGCCCCGCCGGAAGCTCCTGCGGGGCACGAAATGCAATTCTGGGTCCGACGCTGCCGTGCGCGGCTAGCGCTGCGGCTTGGCGTCGGTGCCGGCCTGGATGAACGCGGCGACCGAAGCGCGCGGATCGGCGTGCTTCACCAGCGCCTCGCCCACGAGGATCGCGTCGGCGCCGGCCGCACCGTACTGGGCAACCTGCTCGGTGGATTCCACACCGGATTCGGCGACGATCACCGCCTCGGACGGCAGCAGCGGTGCGAGCTTGCCGAAGGTGGCCGGATCGACGTCCAGCGTCTTCAGGTTGCGCACATTCACGCCGATGATCTTCGCCCCGGCCTTGATGGCGCGGGCGATCTCTTCCTCGGT
The DNA here is from genome assembly GCF_008370855.1 of Glutamicibacter sp. ZJUTW. Taxonomy (NCBI): domain Bacteria; kingdom Bacillati; phylum Actinomycetota; class Actinomycetes; order Micrococcales; family Micrococcaceae; genus Glutamicibacter; species Glutamicibacter sp. ZJUTW. The sequence goes on from NZ_CP043624.1 coordinate 2,092,810, forward strand.
GTGGGTTTCCACCAGGGCGTTCATTCCCAGCTGGTGAGTCAATTCTAGGAAAGATGCCAGCAATTCATCATTCAGCGCCGCAACAATGAGCAACACGAGGTCAGCACCATGCGCGCGGGCTTCATAGATCTGGTACTCGTCGACCGTGAAATCCTTGCGCAGCACCGGGATCTGCACGGCGGCGCGCACCGCATCGAGATCCTGGAGCGAACCGCCGAAGCGGCGCGCTTCGGTCAGCACGGAAATCACCGAGGCGCCACCGGCTTCGTACTCGGCGGCCAGGACGGCGGGCTCCGGGATATCGGCCAACGCGCCCTTGGACGGGGACTTGCGCTTTACCTCGGAGATTACACGCAGCGTGGTGTCGCGGGCGGCCTGATCGGTGTGGCCGCCCAGCGCGGCGAACGCATCACGTGCAGGGGCGGCTGCCGCCGCTGCCTGCTTGATCGCTTCCAGGCTGGTGATTGCGCGACGGGCGCCCAGGTCTTCCCGGACGCCCGCGATGATGTCATCAAGAACAGTCAATTTAGTGCGATGCTCCACTGCGAGCGCCACCGACGCCGAAACCGGCTGCCTTCAGAATCCAGCCCAGCAACAGGCCGACTACGACGATGCCGCAACCGACCCAGACGATGGACCAGGCGAGGAAGGCGAAGGCGATGCCTGCCACGATTGCACCGACAATCATGGTCAGCACGCAGGCCCACGCTGCGATGGAGTTGCCGTGGCCAATCTCTTCGGTGTAAACCGGATCGATCTCGGTGTTCTGCGACATGTTCGATGTCTCCTCATGTTGTGATGCTGCGCCCCGGCAGTGCGTTGCTGCCGAAGGACGTTGGTCTTCAGGTTCCATTCTGCCACCTGCGCGCGAGAACCTCCTATTCCAGGGGCCTTCGTTGCGCGCCGGTGGTGCGAATCACGCTCGACCCTGGGCTATTTCCCGCCAGCGGTCGGGTCTTCGCCCTGCGAGAGCTGCTCCCAGCTGGCGATATTGCGCGAGGACTGGTCCTTGGGCTCCACGCTGGCCTTGGCCGCTTGCCGGTCGTACTTGCTGGCCTTCGCGGGCCAGCGTCCGGCAAAGACCAGCACCAGCACCGCCTGCAGCACGATCAGCACGCCGGCAATCACCGCTACCGCCGGCCACGCGGTGAGCGTGTACTCGCCGGCGTTCTGGGCCAGGCCGGTGGCTTCGGCCACGGCGGTGGAGGCCACGGCCTGCGGGTCGCGCAGCGCGCCAATGCCGGCGGTGATCACCGTGGCGCCGGCGAGCAGGCAGATCGCCGCGATGATGTAGCGGGCGACCTTCCCGGCGATCAGCAGCGCCAGCGAACCGGCCAGCACCACCACGCAGACCGCGGTGACCGAGGCGGCCGCGGTCGCCCCGTCAACGACAATCTGCGGGATCTGCACGGAGCTGGAGGCCACATCAACGGTGATCCAGGTCCGGGTGGCCGACCAGAGGCCGATCAGTGCGCCGGCCAGGCCGAAAAGTGCAAGGCTGCGGGCGCTGGTCAATTTCTTCACTTCGCTTCACCTGATTCGGTGTTGATGGTGTGGGCGGCACGCATGGACTGCGCGGCCCAGACGGCGCGCAGCGGGGCGGCCGCCTTGTTCACGGTTTCCAGTGCCTCGTCGGCGAACTTCGAATCGTTCACGATGCCGCCGCCGGCCTGCACGTAGGCGCGATCCCCCTTGAGCAGGGCGGAGCGGATGGCGATGGCCATGTCCATGTCGCCGGCGAAGTCCAGGTAGCCGACCACGCCGCCATAGATGCCGCGGCGGTACGGCTCGTACTCGTCGAGCAGCTGCAGGGCGCGGGGCTTCGGCGCCCCGGAGAGCGTGCCGGCCGGGAAGGTCGCGGCGAGCACGTCGTAGGCGTCCACGTCGTCGCGGGTCTTGCCGACCACGTTGGAGACCAGGTGCATGATGTGGCTGAAGCGCTCGACCTCCATGAACTGGGTGACTTCCACGGTGCCGGCCTTGCACACCCGCGAGAGGTCGTTGCGCGAGAGGTCCACGAGCATCAGGTGCTCGGCGCGTTCCTTCTCGTCGTTGACCAGCGACTTCTCATGCAGCTGGTCGTCCTCGTAGTTGGCCCCGCGCGGCCGGGAGCCAGCGATCGGGTGCGTGACCACGTGCGAGTCGTTCACCGTGACCAGCGCTTCTGGCGAGGAGCCGACGATCTCGAAGCGTTCGCCGTCCTCGTTGACGAAGTTGAACAGGTACATGTACGGGCTCGGATTGGTTGCGCGCAGCACCCGGTAGACATCCAGCGCGTCGGCCTGGGTTTCCAGCTCGAAGCGGCGCGAAACAACGATCTGGAAGACCTCTCCGTCCACGATCGCGGTCTTGGACTTGGCCAGCGCCGCCAGGTATTCGTTCTCATCCCAGGAATGGGTGACGGCGTCCATCAGGGTTTCGCGCGGCACATCGGTGCCGGTGAGCACCGCCGCGGCCGAATCCACCGGCACCGCGAGCTGGTCGAGCATCGCCTGCAGGCGGGCGACGGCGCCGTCGTAGGCCGCATCGACGTTCTCGTCGCTGCCATCGAAGTTGATGGCGTTGGCGATCAGCGTGACCGTGCCTTCGGCCGCATCATGGGCCGCCATGTCGGCGACCAGGTTCATGCTCAGCTCGGGCAGGTTCAGGTCGTCCGCCGGAGGGTTGGGCAGCTTCTCCCAATGGCGCACGCATTCCCAGCCGATGAAGCCGACCATGCCGCCTGTCAGCGGAGGCATGCCGGGAACCGGTTCGGTTTTCAGCGCACGCACGGTGTCGCGCAGGACCTCCACGCCGGCCCCGCCGGTGGGCAGGCCGTCAGGAGCGTGCCCCTGCCAGTAGGCTTCTCCCCCGCGGGTGCTCAGCGTGGCTGGAGAGTTCACCCCGATGAACGAGTAGCGGCTCCAGACGCCGCCCGGGGCCGCCGACTCCATCAGGAAGGTTCCGGGCCGCCCCTGTGCCAGCGTGCGATACAGGCCGATCGGCGTGAGCGAGTCGGCCAGCACGGTGATGGTGACCGGGATGACGCGGCGGTTCGCGGCCATGGCGCGGAAGGACTCGCGGGACGGGGAAATCTTGCCAAGGGTTTTCATCAATGTTCTTCTTCTACGTGTTCTTCGAGCCGGTGCTGCAACGCGCAGCTGGGTGCGGAATTCGCGGCGCCCGCCTGCTGCTGGTGCCGGTGCGTCGGCAGTCCTACTCGGGACGGTGACCCACCACGGCCGGCAATTCGCGATCGGTGAAGCAGGATTCGGTGCCGGTGTGGCAAGCGGCGCCCACCTGGTCGATCTGGACGAGCAGCGCGTCGCCGTCGCAGTCCAGGGCCACGGACTTCACGAACTGGTAGTGGCCGGAGGTGTCGCCCTTGCGCCAGTATTCCTGGCGGGAACGCGAATAGAAGGTGACCCGGCCGGTGGTCAGCGTGCGGTGCAGCGCTTCATCGTCCATCCAGCCGAGCATCAAGACCTTACCGGAATCGTACTGCTGCGCGATGGCGGCAAACAGGCCATTGGCATCGCGCTTGAGGCGAGAGGCGATCTCCGGGTCGAGGCTGTGGGATTCAGGGCTCGGAATCGAGCCGTCGTTAGAAGTAGGCATCCCCATTAGCATACTGGTTTTCCGCGGAATCCTGAGACCTGTGACGTACCGCTCGTCGACGCGCCATGCCGACTGGGCGACACCTCTCTCGCCTTGCACAATTAGTCAGTTGGAGCGTGCTAGTTTCAGAAGTGATGCACTTAGTTCAGGCTTCCAGACTTGCGTTGGCCGAGACCCTGCTTGCGGCAGGACCTACCGCCGACACCCTTTGCGACGGTTGGCAAACCCGCCATCTCGCCGCGCACCTCGTGTTGCGCGAAAGCTCGCTGCTTTCCGCCGGCACGTTCTTCAAGCCGCTTTCCAAGAAGCTTGAAGCGAAACTGAACCAGATGGTGGTCGCGGCGCAGACCCCGGAAGGCTACGCGAAATTGGTCCGCAGCTTCCGCTCGGGTCCGCCCGCCTTCTCGCCGTTCGCCATCGACAAGGTCAACCAGTCGGCGAACCTCTCGGAGTTCTTCATCCATACTGAGGATGTTCGCCGGGCCCGCGGCCAATGGGCTCCGCGGGTGCTGGACAAGGAGTACACAGAACTGCTTTGGCAGTCGCTGACCCGCATGTCCCGGCTGCTGTTCCGCCACGCGCCCATCGGCATTATTCTCACGCGTCCCGATGGCCAGCGCCATGTTGCCAAGAAGGCGCCGAACGCTGTGTCCATTACCGGACCGGTCACCGAGCTGATGATGTATTCGTTCGGCCGCATCGATCAGAGCTTGGTCTTGTTCGAGGGCGGCGAAACCGCATTGGAAATCGTCAAGGGATTCAAGCCGGGGCTGTAGTACTCCCTCCCGTTTATCCACATTCGTGGGTGGGCCGTCCATGTTCGCTTCGCACCAGCCTAGGATTTCGAGCAATCGATACCCAACGGCTTCGGAGCTTGAACATGAAGACCCAGAAAATTGTTCGCCGTTACTCTAGTGCTGCTATCTCTGCAGTCCCCGCTTTCGTCCTGGTTGCCCTGGCATCAGCGCTGATCATGTCCGTAGCACCGGCCGAGGCCGAATCTTCGGCTTCATCGCCGACGGGATCTTACACCGCAGAAGCGACGCCACCCAGCGAACCGGATCCTCCAAATTCGGCAAGCCTTCTGTATGAAAAATCGGATTACGGGGCGCTCGAAGCTGCACGGCGCTTCTTCCGATTTCTCGATTACGAAATCCTTTATCGCTCCCCCGCCGATTTCGCGCCGATAGTTACTGGCAAATGCGAATTGGAGCAATGCTGGAAAACGTTCCAAGATCAAGACGAACTGAGAAAAGGGCCAGAAGACAGCCAGATCGGTGGCTACCACTATCTCCGCACGGACTACATCGTCCAGTTCGACGGAAACCAGGCCTACCTGATGGGAGAGCTCACCTTGTCCCCACGCTCCCTGCTACGACCAGATCAGGAAGTCATATTCTTCGAAGAACAAAATCTGGGTGAGATCACCGTAGGACTTGAATATACCGACACCGGGTGGAAAGTCTCTGACGTCTCGCTTGATAATCCACGTTCAGCAACACGGCGCGACACTTGAGCCTGGATTCATTCGAACCAGTTACACTGCTAAGTTCTACGCTGACGCCATGCCGGCAGCCGATGGCCAGGAGGTTGCTCTCTGCACGTATGAGCCGTATCAATAGTGGCGGAAGTTCACAGAGGATCTGAAATAGGCTGTGGCAGGTTTTCCACAGATTCATCGAAAACTCTCCACTTTCTTGAAACACGGGCATAGGATTGCGCACAACCTCGCATTCCCGATGATCATGGAGAGTTCGGATGGAATCTCGGAAAGTTGCAGTTATCGCGTCGGTTGCTGCAGTTGCACTCGCACTGTCAGGCTGCAGCACAGGGAACACCGAAGGAGCATCCGAATCAACGGCTAAAAATTCCACATCACCTTCAGCATCGAGTCCACCGACAACTACCCCTCCTCCGAGCGAGTCTGATAAATACAGACCCGCCACAGCGAAGGGGCCAGCGGAAAACGTTCCGATTCCAAAGCTACCGTCCGCCGCCAAAATAAACTCAGAAGAAGGCGCAGCAGCATTCACCAATTATTACTTCGACCTCATCAATTACACGGTCGAAACAACTAAAACCGATCCGATTAAGAACGTGACTTCCCGCGGTTGCAAATTATGCGCCGAAGCGATTATCGACTCGGCTGACGAGAGTGCCTCCGTCGGCGAATGGCAAGTTGGCGGCGAATACAAAGCATCAGTGATCGACTCTTATATTTCTGCGCCGGGAAAGGCCATCGTCACCGCTAGATTCTCTGCAGAACCCTTCAAAACGTATTTAGAGCCTGATTCTGTAGTCGCGGAGTACTCAGAAGTAAAAACAACTCTGTCGACTTTTCAGTTGTCATTTGACTCGTCCTGGTCAGTTGAAGATTTGCTTGTAGAAGAAGAATAATTTTCATGTTTTATTTTCGACTGACCATAGCCTCACTTTTACTCTTTACCTCAATTAATTCCGTACAGGTAACAGAGCAACAGTTGAATCTCATACCTTGCCAAAAGAAAGAATCACTCGGTCAGACGGATGTAAGAGTGAAATGGTCACTTTGCCCCAAGAAGGACAAAGACAGCGGATACCATCGAGATAAACAACCGATCAAGGAAAAGCGTCAGGGGCCTAAATACGATTACCGTGATTTTGATTCATGCAGCCCTACAAATGATTCCTTTATGGAATGCCGTTCAAACCCAGATCTAAGAGTCTGCGACGACGGTTCCTACCCTATAATTCGTCAAATTTTAGTGGTGGAAGGAGATAACAAAGGCAACATAGTGGATTCTTTCCGAGTTTGCCCAGAAGATCCGAAGGATCAAAGAACAGAGGAAATTAACAAGGAATCCGTCACGGTAACGCTCGAACAATTCCGATCATTTCCAATTGTTGCTTCGGATATCAGTAGTTCTCCTGCAAACTTTTCCTTGCGAAATGGTCATACTCATATCTGGGCAACAAGCCAAGTTCAATATTTCGACTTGGAGATAGGGCAGAGTTTGGCACGTATAAAGGCGATACCAATTCAATGGAATTGGAACTATGGCGACGGTACCACTCGGAATCTAAATTTCCCTGGTGAACCAGCGCCGAACCATACATTGAGAGATGAGACCCCCACAAGTCATTCTTATGGTGAGACTGGCAAGTTCAAGGTAGGAGCCATTACTCTCTACCGGGGAGAATTCAGCCTCGATGGCGGTCCGTGGCAAGCTATCCCCGGTCAAGCAGCCGTCGCAAGCACACCGATTGAAATCGACGTTTGGCGCACTGAGAAGGAGCTCATTGCCAACGATTAGCCAAGTACAGCATGAGGCCCAGCACCTTGTGGTGCTGGGCCTCATGCTTGGATCCTAGCGAACTGGGTAACCAGCTTCGCGGATCGCTTGCTTAACCGTGGCGATCATGTCCTTCGGTCCGAAGTGGAAAATCGAGGCTGCCAATACTGCGTCGGCACCCGCTTCGATCGCTGGAGGGAAGTCCTCAGGCTTTCCCGCGCCGCCAGAAGCGATCAGCGGAACCGAGACCTCAGCGCGAACCGCACGGATCATTTCCAGATCGAAACCATCCTTCGTGCCATCAGCATCGATCGAGTTCAGCAGGATCTCCCCCACGCCTCGTTCGGCAGCTTCCTTCGCCCAGGCTACGGCGCACATGCCGGTGCCCGTACGACCGCCATGGGTAGTGACCTCGTAGCCCGATGCGATCGACGGATCATCGGTGCGGCGCGCGTCCAGGGACAGCACGAGCACCTGGGAGCCGAAGCGCTGGGTGATCTCGTTGATGACCTCGGGACGGTTCACCGCCGCGGTATTGATCGAGGCTTTGTCGGCACCGTTGCGTAGCAGCCGATCGACGTCTTCAGCAGTGCGGACGCCACCGCCCACGGTCAGCGGGATGAAGACTTCTTCTGCGGTGTGACGGACCACTTCGTAGGTGGTTTCACGGTCCGAACTTGATGCGGTGACATCGAGGAAGGTCAGCTCGTCGGCACCTGCGTCATTGTAGCGGCGGGCAAGCTCAACTGGGTCGCCAGCATCGCGAAGGCCCGCGAAGTTGACGCCCTTGACGACTCGTCCGGCATCGACGTCGAGGCAAGGAATAACACGAATTGCAACGCTCATCAGCGGAATTTCCTTGTCTACTTAGATGCGGCAGGCGTGGATCTGGCTGACCAAGATGGCACGTGCGCCAACGTCATAGAGTTCGTCCATGATGTTGTTCGTCTGCGATTTCTTGACCATGGCGCGCACGGCGACCCACTCGGAGTTGGCAAGGTCCGACACGGTTGGCGATTCCAGGCCTGGGGTCAGTGCGCAGGCCTTGTCGGCCAACTCGCGGCGTACGTCGTAGTCGAGCATGACGTACTGGCGAGCAACGAGCACGCCATTGAGGCGGCGGATCAGCACATCCAGGCCAGATGGCTTGTGCCCTACACGGCCAATCATGACCGCTTCGGAGTTCAGCAGCGGATCGCCGAAGATCTCCATGCCTGCGGCCTTGATGGTGTTGCCAGTTTCAACGACGTCGGCAATGGCATCGGCTACGCCGAGGCGGACCGAGGACTCGATGGCGCCATCAAGGCGAACGATTGAAGCTTCGATGCCGGACTTCTCGAGGTAGTGGCGCAGCAGCACGTCGTAGCTGGTGGCAATGCGCTTGCCATTGAGCTGCTGGGCATCGTTGAATGCGCCAACCGGGGCAGCGAAGCGGAAGGTCGACTTACCGATGCCCAGCGAGAGCTGCTCTTCGACAGCGTCGTCGACATCTGCATCGAGGTACAGGTCGCGGCCGGTGATGCCTACGTCCAGGATTCCGCGGCCGACATAGACAGCGATATCGCGGGGACGCAGATAGAAGAATTCGACTTGGTTGTCCTCGTCGACCAGGACCAGTTCGCGGGAATCGCGGCGCTGGAGGTAGCCAGCTTCCTTGAACATGGTGGAAGCGATTTCGGACAAGGCACCCTTGTTGGGTAGGGCTACGCGGAGCATTTTTGACTCGTTTCGTCATGAATGGCGCTGCGGCGATTAGCCATAAACAAGCGCCAAGGATTAATTCGTTGGCCGTTGTTTCTGCCGCCGTGCGTTGACTGCGGCCTGATCGGCAATGGATCAGGCCGCAGTCGCGCGACGGCTATAGATGCTTGTAAACGTCGGCCAAGGTCATGCCCTTGGCGATCATGAGAACCTGCAGGTGGTACAGCAACTGGGAGATTTCCTCCGCCGCGGCCTCATCGGTTTCGTACTCCGCAGCCATCCAAACTTCGGCGGCTTCCTCGACGATCTTCTTGCCGATGCCGTGGACACCAGAGTCGAGTTCGGTGACGGTACGTGAGCCTTCCGGGCGGGATTGTGCCTTGAGCGATAGTTCGCTGAAGAGCTCGTCAAAAGTTTTCACGGAACTTATCCTAGCTGTTTTCTTTTCCGGTGCCGTATTCTGGTGGCCCTTTGTGACAGGGCCGCCCCGCGGCTAAGGCAGTGCGGCTACTGTCATGACGGCAGCCGAGTAGGCTTCATAGCCCTTGTCCTCACTGGAGTTTTCCAAGCCAGCGCGGTCCAGGGCCTGCTCTTCGTTATCGCAGGTGAGCACGCCGAAACCAATAGGGGTTTTGGTGTCCACACTCACATTGGTTAAGCCATTGGTCGCTGCCATGCAGACATAGTCGAAGTGCGGGGTTCCGCCGCGGATGACCACACCCAGCGCGATGACCGCGTCGTAGTCCCCTGCGAGGGTGGAAGCCGCGACCGGCAACTCGAAAGTGCCCGGTACCCGAATCAGGGTGGTGCTGGATTCCAGGCCGGCGTCCTTGGCGGCACGCTGGGCGCCGTCGATCAGTCCGTTCATGATCACTTCGTGCCAGCTGGCGGCCACGATGGCCACCTTCAGCTGGGAGAACTTCTCGTCACTGGCCAGGGCCTTCAGCTGTTCGCTGACATCGGTTGGTGCGCCGTGCTTGCTCATCTTGATGCTCCTTGGTTCTTCTGGATTCGTCGTGTTCAGGCGCCGTGGTAGGCGTCGGATTGCTGGTCATCGTCGGTATCGGGCAGGTCCAGATGGTGGCCGAAGCGAATCTGCTTGGTCCGCAGGTAGGCGGAGTTCTGCTCGCGCGGCGCGATCTGCAGGCCGACCAGCTCGGCCACCTTGATTCCCGCGTCGTTCAGTTGTTGCTGCTTGTCCGGATTGTTGCTCAGCAAGCGGATCTCGTCCAGGCCCATTGCCTTGAGAATTGCGGCGACGGCGAAGTATTCGCGGGCGTCGGCCGGGAATCCCAGATGCAAGTTGGCGTCCAGGGTGTCCATGCCGTCTTCCTGCAACGCGTAGGCGCGCAGCTTGTTGGCCAGCCCGATGCCGCGGCCTTCATGCCCGCGGATGTAGATGATGTGGCCGCCTTCGCGGGCGATGGCTTCCAACGATGCATGAAGCTGTTCGCCGCAGTCGCAACGGTACGAGCCGAAGATGTCCCCGGTGAGGCATTCCGAATGGATGCGCACCAGGTTACCCGGCGCGCCGCCATTGGGACCTTCATGGCTGAGCACGATGTGCTCGTGGTTCTCTGCGGTGGCTGCTCTGGCGGTGAAGTCCCCGAAGGCGGTAGGCAGCTTGATCGGGTCGGTCAGCTCGATCTCGTCATTGACCCGGCGCCAGCGGGCCAGGTCGTCAATGGAGATCAGTGGCAGGTCGTGTTCGGCGGCGAAGACCCGCAGGTCATCCAGGCGCATCATTTCGCCGTCGTCCTTGGTGATCTCGCCGATCACGCCCACCGGTTCCAGCCCGGCGGCCTGGCACAGGTCCACTGCTGCTTCGGTGTGGCCCCGGCGTTCGAGCACTCCCCCGGCTGCGGCGCGCAGCGGGAAGATGTGGCCCGGTCGGGAGAGCTGGGACGGCTGGGTGTCCGGGTCGGCCAGCAGGCGGCTGGTCAGCGCACGATCGGCGGCTGAAATGCCGGTGGTGATGCCTTCGGCGGCATCGCAGGTGACGGTGAAGGCGGTTCCCTTGGCGTCCTGGTTGATGCCGACCATCGGAGCCAGGCGCAGCGCGTCGGCACGTTGGGCGCCGAGCGGCACGCAGATCACCCCCGAGGTGTAGCGGATGGTGAAGGCCATCAGTTCGGCCGTGGCGTGCTGGGCGGCGAAGATGATGTCGCCTTCGTTCTCGCGGTCTTCGTCGTCGACAACGACAACTGCACGACCCGCGGCAAGGGCCGCCAGCGCGGTTGGGATGGAATCAAGCGTTGACGTAGCCATTACTGCTGGCCTCCGAATTCATTCAGGCGTGCCACATACTTGGCGAGCACGTCGACCTCGATATTGATCTTGTCGCCCGCCTGGCGGGTGCCCATGGTGGTTTCGGCCAGGGTGATCGGGATGATGCCGACCTCGACCCAGTGGTTGCCGGCATCCGCTGCCGGGGAGACCGCGGTGATGGTCAGCGAAATGCCGTCCAGCGCAATGGAGCCCTTTTCGGCGGTCAGCGGCGCGTACGCGTCGTCGATGCCGATGCGGAAGGTGGTCCACTGGCCGTGGTCTTCGCGGGCCAGCACCGTGCCGACGGTGTCCACGTGGCCCTGCACCACGTGTCCGTCGAGCCGGCCGCCGGCTGGGGTGCAGCGTTCCAGGTTGACCTGGTCGCCGGTTTTCAGGGCGCCGATGGTGGTGCGGCGCAGGGTTTCGCCCATGACGTCGACGCTGAGCTTCTCGCCTTCCAGCTCGGTGGCGGTCAGGCAGACCCCGTTGACGGCCAGTGAGCCGCCCAGGCCCAGGTTGTCGGTGTGGCCCGGGGCGCGCAGGGTCAGTACTGCCAGGTCCTTGCCGGTGAAGGTCTCGATGCCTTCGATGACGCCTTGGCCGGTGACAATTCCGGTGAACATGTTTACTCCTTGAAAATTTTGGGGTTGCCGGCGATCAGTCACGGGGCAGCGGTTCCAGGTGCAGGGCAATGTCGTCGCCCAGCCTGGTCAAAGACTCGTTGCTGGCCGAATCCAGCCGGAAGCGCCGCGCATCGGCAAGCGTGGTGGTGTTCGGCATGTTGACCGATGAGCTGCCTGCGCCGATCAGCAGCGGCGCCTGGTAGCAATAGATCTCGTCGGCCAGATCGGCTGCGATGAAGGCCGAGGCGACTGTGGCGCCGCCTTCAACCAGCAAATGGGCCAGGCCCAGCTCATTGGCCCGGGCGATAACCTCGTGCACGTCGTGGCTGCGGACCTGCGCCCAGTCATCACCTTGGGCGAGCGCCAGATCAGCCGGCAGATCCCGCTCGCCCATGACCAGCCGGAAGGGCTGGTGCTCATGCAACTGGCCATCGGGGGTTCGGGCGGTCAACCGCGGGTTGTCGATGATCGCGGTGCTGGTGCCGACGAGAATGCCATCGACTCGCGAGCGCAGGGCGTGCGCGTGACTGCGCGACGCCGTGGACGTGATCCACTGGCTCGTCCCGTCCGGTGCGTTGATCCGGCCGTCGAGCGACTGCGCGATCTTGACGGTGATGAACGGCCGGCCCTCTTCCTTGGCGATGAACCAGCGGTGGTTCAGCTGCTTCGCGGCGGAGGAATCAGCCAGCTGGGTGGCCTGGGTTCCGTGGCTGCGCAGGTAGTCGGCGCCTCCGCTGGCGGCGGTGTTGTCGGGGACAGCGTAGTACACGTGGCCAATGCCGGCTTCCACAATGGCCTGGGCGCAGGGACCGGTTCGGCCGGTGTGGTTGCATGGTTCGAGGGTTACTACCATCGTCAGCTCGCGGGCCTTGGCCGCAGGCATCTTGCCCAGTCGGCGCAGTGCGTCGATCTCGGCGTGCGGGTGCCCGGCACCGATATGGAAACCGGTGGCAATGATATTTCCCTCTGCATCCAAAACGCAGGCGCCGACCAGCGGGTTCGCTCCGCGGTGGCCCCGACCGGCGGTTTCCAGCGCAGTGCGCAATGCCGCGTCGAGCTGCTGGGTCGTGATCATGGTGCTATTCCTTTCAGCGTTTGCGCGAAATAGTCGGATCGAGCATTTCGGTTTCGATCTGGGGTTTGGCACCGCGCTTGGAATTGGCCCAGACGAAGAAGCCGACCAGAGTGAATGCGCCGTAGAACAGGTACATGAAGGCGCTGGCGTAGTATCCGGCGGAGAACAGCAGGGGCACGCCCACTGCGTCGACGGCAACCCAGATCAGCCAGAATTCCACCCAGCCCTTGGCCATGCCGTAGGTTGCGAGCAACGAGCCTACGAAGGTCCAGGCATCCGCCCAGACCGGCTCATAGGATCCGAGCATGCGGAAGATCGGGGTCAGTGCGACGGTGCCGAGGATCAGCACGGCAATCAGGCCCAGTCGGGTCTTGCCGGACGCCCATTGCGGGGTCACCGCGCTGCCGGTGCCGTCCTTGGCCTGCTTCCAGCGGTACCAGCCGAAGACCGATACGGCAATGAACATGATTTGGCGGCCTGCTTGGCCCCAGAGATTGGCTGTGTAGCCGGTATCGAAAATGCTGCCCAAGAAGACCGTCAGCAGCAGGAGGTTGCCGACTATGCCAATGGGCCAGGCCCAGACTTTGCGGCGCATGCCGCCCACGGCGCTGGCCAGGCCGAAGATATTGCCTACGACTTCGCGCACCAGCAGTGCCGACGAGCCGATCGCAATTTGTGAGTTGAAAGCTTCAATGAGCCACCGCAGGAAATCCATCATTCCACCCTTCTCGAAGCGGCGGCTCCGGGGGTGTGCATTTGATGGGCCTGTGGCTCTGCTTTAGAAGATAGCCCCTGTGGGGGCTACCGGCAGTACCAAAAGGCATATCAAATTCGTGCTTCTCCCATCCAGACTTTAACTGTCGGTACTGGAATTCCACCAGTTCAACCGTTTCCTCAGCTTGTGGCTTTGGTTGCGGGTCGCGGACTATGACCGCCGGTTCGGACTTTCACCGACCCCGGAGCACGTATTCGTGTTTACTGAAAACATTCTGGCACACTTTGCGTGGTCCTAGTGACCACCCAGCGCAAGATTGCGTAATACGTCGATTTCCACCGATGGCTCTTCTGCCGAGTACACCGCGGAACCGGCAACGAAGACATCCGCTCCGGCTTCGGCGGCACGTAAGATCGTGTCGCGCGAAATGCCGCCGTCGACCTGCAGGGCAATGGGCTTGCCGCTGCCGTCAATGGCTGCGCGGGCGCGCTTGATCTTCGGAAGGACCAGATCCAGGAACTTCTGTCCGCCGAAACCTGGTTCCACGGTCATCAGCAGAACCATGTCCAGCTCGCCGAGCATATCCAGGTAGGGTTCGATCGGCGTTGCCGGGCGCAGGGCCATGGAAGCCTTGGCGCCGGCCGACCTCAGTTCGCGGGCCAAGCGGATCGGGGCTGCCGACGCCTCGGCATGGAAAGTTACCGAGTCCACGCCGAGCTGTGCGTATTCCGGGGCCCAGCGATCCGCGTTCTCGATCATCAGGTGCACGTCGATGGGCAGCTTGCTGACCTTGTGCAGCGCATCAACCACCGGCAATCCGAGGGTCAGGTTGGGCACGAAATGGTTGTCCATGACATCCACGTGAACCGCGTCGGCGGTGTGGATGCGTTCCAGCTCGCTGGCAAGGTTCGCGAAATCTGCGGACAGGATCGACGGGTTGATCCGCGCGTTAGGCATGGATGCTCCTTGGATTACTCGGGCTTGGCTAGGCTTTTTTGGTCAGGATAGCCATGAACATGGCATCGGTGCCGTGCACATGGGGCCACAATTGCACGGTGCTCCCCTCGGCCAGCGCATGTCCTGCCGGCGGGGCGTCCTGATGCATCACCGCGGAAACGGCGGCGCTGGTATCCAGCAGGGCAGCATTTTCGTGGCGCTTCAAGAAGTCTTCCACAACCAGGCGGGTTTCCGCCTGATGCGGCGAACAGGTGACGAAGCCGATGACTCCTCCGACGCGTACCGCGTTGAAGGCGGCGTCGAGCAGCTCGCCTTGCAATTTGGTCAGCTCAGGGATGTCCCGTGGTGCCTTTCGCCAGCGTGATTCCGGGCGGCGGCGCAGTGCACCCAGGCCAGAGCATGGCGCGTCGACCATGATGCGGTCGTAGTCCCCCGCATAATCCTGGCCGCCAAAGATGCGTCCGTCGTCGCCGGTGACCATCCAGTAGTCATGCGGCACAGCATCCAAGGAGTTCTCGACCAGCCGGGCACGGTGCGGGGCCGGCTCATTGGCGGTCAGGCGGGCGTCGCGCTGCACGGCGATCGCCGCGAGCAGTGCAGCCTTGCCGCCTGGACCTGCGCACATATCCAGCCAGTAGCGGTCTTCGCCGGCTTCGGGCAATTCGACAGCCGCCAGGGCGCGGGCCATGACCTGGCTGCCGGCGTCTTGGACGCGCACGGTGCCTTCCTTGACACCAGGTACACGTGAGACGTCGCCGTGCTTGTAGGTGGCAGAATCCGCGAGCAGGGTGCCTCGCTCTGCGCCGGATTCCAGCGCTCCGGACAGATCGCCCAGGCCGGGCAAGGCTACGAGGTTCACCACCGGGGCCAGGTTGTCCGCTTCCAGCAGGGCTTCAAGTTCACTCGCGTCGCGGCCATGGGCGATCAGTGCGCCACGCAGGGCGCGGACAATCCAGTCCGGGTGCGAGTGCTCGATGGCCAGGCGCTCGGAATCCGATGCGGCGGCGTTGCCCAGCTGTTCCGTCCATGCAGCGGCTTCCTGGGCGGACACGCGGCGCAGCACCGCGTTGATCAGGCCGGATGGGCCGGCGCCAATTTGCGCACGGGCCAGCGACACGGTTTCATCCAACGCTGCGTGCTTGGGCACGCGCATAGCCAGCAGCTGGTGGGCGCCCAGGCGCAGCGCATCGAGGATCGCCGGATCCAGCTCGGCCAGCGGGCGGTCGACCAAGGTGGCCAGGATCGCGTCGTAGAAGCCCTGGCCACGCAGGGCCCCGTAGGCCAGTTCGGTGGCGAAGCCCGCGTCGCGGCGGTCGAGCTGGTATTCGCGGATCATCTTCGGCAGCACCAGGTTGGCGTAGGCATCCGCACTGGATACTTCGCGCAGGGTCTTGAAAGCTACCAGGCGTGCCGGATCGGCCGCGCGCTTGCGCTGCCCGGGTGCGGCTGCTGAATACTTGCGCGGGCCGGACTGGCCGCGGTTGCGGGTACGTCCCTGCTCGTTGCGGCGTACGTTATCGCGGTGTCCACCGCGAGGTTCCTGCCCGCTCATGCGAAGCTCACTTCCGTTCCCTGGGTGAGCACTCCTCGTGCCCAGTCGCTGGCGTTCATCATTTTCTTGCCCGGAGGCTGGATTTCGGTGGGTTGCAAGGCCCAGGTGGCGGTGCCGATGTAAACCTTCGGCTGCTTTCCCGGTTCGATGCGCACTTCGCCAGGTGCAAGGTCGGTGATCTCACGGTGCTCACGCAGCGGGCCGAACTTGAAACGCTTGTCCTCGACCTTGACCCAGGCACCAGGGGCAGGAGTGGTTCCGTGGGCGCGCCGGCGGATTTCGGTGGCGGTCCGGGTGAAGTCCAGTTCCGCATCCACGTCGGTAATCTTCGGTGCGTAGGTGTGCGATCCGGACTGCGGAACGGCAACGGCCTGGCCTGAAGCCAATGCCTGCAGGGTCTGCACCAGCAGCGTCGACCCGGAACGGCTGAGCCGTTCGAGCATGATGCCTGCGGTGTCCAGCTCACCGATGCTCTCGGTGACTTGCCCGAAGACTGGTCCGGTATCAAGGCCGGTTTCCAGCTGGAAGGTGACTGCGCCGGTGATGTCGTCGCCGTTGATAATGGAATGCTGAACCGGAGCTGCGCCCCGCCAGTGCGGCAACAGCGAGAAGTGCAGGTTGATCCAACCATGGGTTGGGACGGCCAAGGCCGCTTCTGGCACTAGTCCCCCGTAGGCGACGATGGCCGCGGCTTCAAGGTCCAACGCCCCAAGTTCAGCCGTAGTTTCTTCGGTGATCTTGGCGGCCTTGATGATCGGCAGGCCAAGTTCTTCGGCTCGGGCAGCGACCGGCGAGGGGGTCAATACGCGTTTTCGACCCAACGGAGCATCGGGACGGGTGAGCACTGCGGCAATTTCAAAGCCGGCTTCGTGCAGGTAGTCCAGGGAGGTGACAGCGACCTGTGGCGTGCCGGCGAACAAAATACGCATGAGCTAGAACCCCAATCCTGCGCCAAAGCTGGAGCCGAGGGCCCCTGATCGTTTTTTCACCGTGGCGTTGGCGGTCTGCGAGTAGTTGTTGGCCCGCAAGGTGCGCCACGCCGCTTTCTTTTCTTCTGGTTCCAGCCGGTCCAGGAACAGAATGCCGTCCAGGTGATCAGTTTCGTGCTGGAAGCAGCGGGCGAGCATGTCGGAACCTTCGATTTCCACCGGATTGCCGAACTTGTCGAAGCCGGTCGCCTTGACGTGGCGCCGGCGTCGAACTGGCGCTGCAATGCCCGGGATGGACAGGCAGCCTTCTACCTGGTCGTCCTGGTAATCGTCGCTGAGCTCCAGCACCGGGTTCACGATATGTCCGCGTTCTTCGCCAATTTGGTAGGTGAAGACGCGCAGGGACACGCCAACTTGAGGCGCGGCGAGGCCTGCACCTGTGACGTTTTCCATCGTCTGGTCCATGTCTTCGACGAGCTTCTGGAGCTCCGGGCCAAAGTCGGTCACCTCCTGCGCTGGGGTGCGTAGAACGGGGTCTCCGATGATCCGAATTCCCAAAATCGCCATAATCCGCTGGTACCTTCCCTGCCGTGGATATTGGTATTAGCTTTCGCAATGCCGAAAGCTAACCGTTCCAGTCTACGCGGTGAAGGGAGGGCTTTACTGAGCTGGCGGCGTGATTTCGACCAGTGAAGCACGCGACTGGGCAATCTTGAATGCAGCTTCCCAGTTCCGCCGCAAAGCATAGAACTTCGACCAGTAGTCGGGCAATGCCGGCGGCGGTGCCATGAAGGTCCGCGAACCGGTCTCGCCAAGGGCCACAGCGAGCAGCATCGTGTCGGTGCCGTATCCCCACTCTTTCCATGCGCCGCGCTCAGCATCCACGACTTGCTCTTCTGCCTTGCAAGCGGCCGCCAGCTGCATGATGACTTTGTCATCGGGGCGCTTGACGAAGCCGTCCCGATCGGTGTTTTTGGTCTTGTAGTCCACGAGGCAGGTTCGGCCGCCGATCTTTGCGACCAGGTCAATGGTGCCCGCGTAGCCGACACTGTGATTCCATACCGTCACCTCTGCGGCAATGGGCTGGACATTGTAGTCATCCCACCATTGGTCAAAGTGGCGCGCGAACCCCAACTCGTTGTTCGCTTCGAGCGCGGCTTGGGCTGCTTCCAAATCATGTTCCAGATCCAGCGCCCGCAGTGCTCGCTGCTCAGCGTAGTTATGCACTCGATCACCGCGGGCCGCGGCGGAGTCCCGATAGGCCTCGGCAGCACCGGCGGCATCGCGTATCAGGGTACGCAACTGGCCACGGTCACCCACTGCGTGCACCAGTCGATGATCGTCCGAGAGTGCCTTGGCCGCCATGTACCCGGCCCAACCTGACAGGTCCAGCTTGTCCATGGAGATGACTGTGGTGATGGATGGGACAATCGCTTCGCCTCCGACTTGTCGGCAGTACATGCGGCCCAGGTCTGTTTGAATAGCCAGTTTTGGTGACGTCATGCACACGATCATGGCACGCGCTCGGCCTGCTTCGCTCCTAGTCGTACCGGAAAAATGAATTTTCCGCGTAGTTCCGCGGATTTTCGGGCGTGTGAACCAGATCTCAGCGTTTCGATTTGTGGGGATGCGAAAACTCGTATAGAGTTTTTACTCGTTGGAGCGAACGGAAACGTTCAGTAAACAACACATTTTGCGGACATAGCTCAGCTGGTAGAGCGCAACCTTGCCAAGGTTGAGGTCGCGAGTTCGAACCTCGTTGTCCGCTCGCAAAAAGATTCACCGACTAGGTAAAACTAGTCATTCTGACTCCGGTCAGTATGGTGGGGTGGCCGAGAGGCGAGGCAGCGGCCTGCAAAGCCGTATACGCGGGTTCGAATCCCGTCCCCACCTCGCAATGAAGATTGCTTGATCTTTTTAGCGCGATTGGCGCAGCGGTAGCGCGCTTCCCTGACACGGAAGAGGTCACTGGTTCGATCCCAGTATCGCGCACGGACTCATGGTTCACCAGACCATGGATCTAATAATTGAATATATGCGGTCATAGCTCAGCTGGTAGAGCGCAACCTTGCCAAGGTTGAGGTCGCGAGTTCGAACCTCGTTGACCGCTCTGTGAATTCAAATTCTGAATTTGGATTCTGTCGAGATTCCTTGTGGATCTTCGGCGCGATTGGCGCAGCGGTAGCGCGCTTCCCTGACACGGAAGAGGTCACTGGTTCGATCCCAGTATCGCGCACGGACTCATGGTTCACCAGACCATGGATCTAAATAATTGAATATATGCGGTCATAGCTCAGCTGGTAGAGCGCAACCTTGCCAAGGTTGAGGTCGCGAGTTCGAACCTCGTTGACCGCTCCAAATAATTGAATACATGCGGTCATAGCTCAGCTGGTAGAGCGCAACCTTGCCAAGGTTGAGGTCGCGAGTTCGAACCTCGTTGACCGCTCAAGATAAAGATGGGAATCACTTTTCGTGATTCCCATCTTTGCTTTAACCATCCTTTCCAGCCACCACCATCAGCATGCCGCGTGAGCGGACAACCTGTGCACTGCCTGACAGACACCAGCAAGACATCTAGATAGCTGGGGAAATTTTCGTTTTATGCTTCCACGCATTGGCAAGAGCATCTAGGGTGGTTAGTAGTTGTGGAGCTGAAGGGGTTCCCACAGACGAATGGAGGTGCAGCATGGCAGGATTTGATGATCTGCGTGGCAAGGCAGAGGAATTCGCTAAAGAGAACCCAGAGCAGGTATCCCAGGGTATCGAGCAGGCTGGCGATTTTATCGATGATAAGACCGGAGGCAAGTTCGCAGAGCAGGTAGACGGCGTCCAGGACGGCGCTAACGACTACCTGAACGGCCTTGGTGGAGGCGAAGGCGAGAACAACGAGGGCTAATCCCCTCGCAGTACTCCCCTCGGCTTGCCCGAGCATCCATGGAAGGTACCGACTGAGGTCGGTACCTTCTTTGCTTTAACCTTCGCTTTAGTGTCATATCGTGGAATTAACGCACTCTGGTTTTCGACCGGCCGGTGCCACCCTGTAGAAAAAGAGTATGGCTCGTCAAACTCCCACGACTGGAAATGCCCTTTCCCAATCGGTCCTTGCAGGATTGATTACCACGATGGTGGGGTTCGTCGCATCCTTCGCAGTCGTTCTGGCCGGTTTGTTCCAGGTCGGCGCCTCGCGCGAACAAGCTGCCTCGGGCTTGCTCGTCCTATCCCTCACCGTAGGATTGAGCACCATTGCTCTGTCCTGGCGCCATCGCCTGCCGATCAGCATTGCCTGGTCCACTCCCGGGGCGGCCATGCTCGCCGCGCTGGCGCCCGGGGAGTTCGGGTTCAACCAGGCGGTGGGGGCATTCATCGTTGGCGGAATACTCATCATGTCGGCCGGGTTGGTGCCGTCTTTGCACCGGCTGCTCACCCGGATTTCGGTGCCGATTGCCCAAGGCATGCTTGCAGGAGTCCTGATCCCGCTATGCCTGAAGCCCTTTACTGCAGTGGCCAGCATCCCGTTTCCCGCGCTGGGAATTTTGCTGGTGTTCTTCATCGGGCTTCGGATTCTTCCAAAATTTGCCGTCGCGCTGAGCATGCTGGCCGCAGTGGGTTTCGGCCTTTGGCACATTGGCCGCACCGAGGCGTGGGATTCGATCGAGGTGTTGCCGCAGCTGCAGTGGGTCAGCCCCGAATTCTCCTGGCAGGCGATTGCCAGCATCAGCGTTCCGCTGTTCGTGGTGACCATGGCGTCGCAGAACATCCCGGGAGTGGCTGTGCTCAGCTCCTTCGGGTATACGGCCCCTTGGCGATCCACCATGCTGGTGACCGGCGTGGGCTCGGCAGGCGGGGCGCTCTTCGGCGGACATGCAATTAACCTGGCGGCCATCACCGCGGCTCTGGCTGCCGGGGAGCAAGCCGGGGCAGATCCCCGGCTGCGTTGGCGGGCCGCGGCGAGTTCAGGCGTGTTCTACCTGGTCTTCGGGGCCTTGAGCGCACTGATCGTCTCTGTGGCCAGCGCCTCGCCCGAGGGACTGTTCCAGGCGGCGGCCGGCTTGGCTTTGCTGGCCACGCTCGCCAATGCCCTGCTCGGGGCGATGGCCGATAGCGCGTGGCGGCTGAGTGCACTGGCCACGGTGCTGGTCGCCGCCGGAAATCTCACGCTCTTCGGGATCGGCGGAGCTTTCTGGGCCTTGGTCGCAGGGCTTTTAACGCACTTCATCGTCGAGCGCAACGCTCGACGATGAAGTGGCAAAAGCAGCTTTTCCAGCCTAGATGGCTGGTTCCCCGACCTGGCCCTCGCGGGCCAAGGCAGTCAGGCGGGAAACGGCACGGAAGTACTTCTTCTGGTAGCCGCCGGACATCATTTCCGGGGTGAACAGCTCGCTGAACGGCTTGCCCGAGGCCACGATCGGCACGTCCTTGTCGTACAGGCGGTCGGCAAGAACCACGAAGCGCAGGGCGATGGCCTGGTCGGTGATGGTGTCCACGTTGTGCAGAACCAGCACATCGGTTTCGGCCACCAGCTGGCGGTAGCGCGACGGGTGCACCTTCGAGAGGTGGGCCACCAGATCATCGAAGTTGTCAACGGCCAGGGTCTTGTCCGGGTAGCGGTCCTGGGCGAAGGCTTCGATCTCCGCATCTTCCAGCGGCTCGGGGGCATCGGGCAGGCCTCGGTGGCGGAAGTCCTCGCCTTCGACGCGGTGCACGTCGAACTGCTCGGACAGGGTCTTGATCTCGCGCTGGAAGTCCACTGCCGCGAAGCGGCCCTCGCCCAGTGCGCCGGGCAGGGTGTTGGAGGTGGCAGCGAGCTTCACGCCGGCGTCGGACAGCTCGCGCATGAGGCGGGACATCAGCACGGTGTCCCCGGGATCGTCCAGCTCGAACTCATCGATGCAGACCAGCGAGTATTGGCTCAGCACTTCAACGGTCTGGCGGAAGGACAGCGCACCGACCAGGTTGGTGTACTCGACGAAGGTGCCGAAGGCCTTGCGGCCGGGAGCCGCATGCCACAGCGAAGCGAGCAGGTGGGTCTTGCCCACGCCGAAGCCGCCATCGAGGTAGATGCCGTTCTTGGTTTCCTTCTTCTTCCCGAACAGCTTGGAGAGGAACGAACCGGAGTTGTTCTTGCCCACGGACTCGGCGAAGGCCTTCAGCTTGGTGACCGCTTCGGCCTGCGACGGCTGGTTGGGATCCGGGCGATAGGTATTGAAGGATACTTCACCAAAGCGGTAGGACGGGTGGAAACCGGCCAGCAGTTCTTCGATTGAAAGATTCGGCTTGGTCTCGCTCAGGTGGGTGATCGTCGCCATTGGCTGTGGGAGTCCTTCAGTTGATTGCTCAGGAAATGGTCGGGAAGCCGTGGCTTGCCCATCGGCCAGTTTACCTTGAACGCGGCGATACATTGCCGAAAATGTCGTAGCCCACACTGTGTTCGCCATAGATGGGGACTAGGCTAGAAGCAACGCCCGTTGCCCGCTGTGTCCAGCGTGGCAAAAACTGACACCCGCAAGGATCGTGATTAGGAATGTCGTTGCCCGTCGAGTCCAACGAGAAGTATGCAGCGTACGCTCACCCTGAACGCCTGGTTTCCACCCAATGGGTGGCTGACAACCTCGGAGCCGAGAATCTCGTAGTACTGGAATCGGATGAAGACATCTTGCTGTATTCCACCGGCCACGTGCCAGGTGCGCTGAAGATCGACTGGCACACCGAGCTGAACGACGAGGTCACCCGCGACTACGTCGACGGCGAGGGATTCGCGAAGTTGATGGCCGCCAAGGGCATCACCCGCGATTCGACCGTGGTCATCTACGGCGACAAGTCGAACTGGTGGGCAGCCTACGCGCTGTGGGTCTTCACCCTGTTCGGCCACGAAGACGTGCGCCTGATGGATGGCGGCCGCGACAAGTGGATCGCTGAAGGCCGCGAGCTGAGCACCGAGAAGCCCGCCGTCACCGCCACCGAATACCCGGTGATCGAGCGTGTCGACTCGGAAATCCGTGCGTTCCTCCCGGAGGTCCTGAACCACCTGGGCAACCCGCTGATCGACGTGCGTTCGCCCGAGGAATACACCGGCGAACGCACCCACATGCCGAATTACCCGGAAGAGGGCGCCCTGCGCGGCGGGCATATCCCCACCGCCGCATCGGTGCCCTGGGCCAAGGCGGCGGCCGAGGACGGCACCTTCCGCTCGCGCGAGGAACTGGAAGCCATCTACCTTGATGGCGCCGGCCTGAAGCCGGGCGATGACGTTGTGGCCTACTGCCGCATCGGCGAACGCTCCAGCCACACCTGGTTCGTGCTCAAGCACCTGCTCGGCTTCGAAACCGTGCGCAACTACGACGGCTCCTGGACGGAGTGGGGCAACGCGGTGGGTGTGCCAATCGTCCGCGGCGAAGCTGCCGGCGAAGTGCCTGCACAGCGTGGAGCCCGCGCATGAGCCAGCTGCCCGAGCCATTGAACGAGATCGTCGAGGAATTCTCCGAGGTTCCCGAGGCGGACCGCTTGGAGCTGCTGCTGGAGTATTCGCGCGAGCTGCCCGAGCTGCCGGCACGCCTTGCTGATCATCCCGAGCTTTTCGAGCAGGTCGTCGAGTGCCAGTCCCCGCTGTTCCTCGTCGTGGAGGTCTCGGCCGAAGCCGATAACCCGGTAGGCCTGTTCTTCTCCGCTCCCCCGGAAGCTCCCACCACCCGCGGCTTCGCTTCGGTGCTGGCTGCGGGCCTGGATGGCGCCAAAGCAGCAGAGATTCTCGCAGTCCCGGATGACATGCCCCAGCAGCTGGGTCTGACCCGTGCGCTGTCGCCGTTGCGCATGCGCGGCATGACGGCCATGCTCGGCCGCATCAAGCGCCAGATTTCAGAGCAGCTGGCTGCCTAGGGGCGAATCCCAAGCGCCGCGCAGCACCAAATATCAACAGAGAAGGATCCCCAGGCACGTGGGCAAGAAGAAGCAGGCCGCGTCCACCCCGGCGACCGCCGCGCTGGACGCCGCAAGTATCAGCTATGTGGCGCACAGCTACACGCATAGCGACTCGGCCGAGAGCTACGGCGCCGAAGCGGCCGAGCAATTGGGAGCCAGCGGCGACCGGGTCTTCAAGACCCTGATGGTTTCCACCGGAGCCAACGCCACCCAGGACCTGGCCGTGGCGGTGATTCCCGTGGATTCGAAGCTGGATCTGAAGGCGATCGGCATCGCGTTGGGCACGAAGAAAGCCCAGATGGCCGACAAGGCTGCCGCGCAGCGGCGCAGCGGCTATGTCCTGGGCGGGATTTCCCCGTTCGGGCAGCGCCAGAAAACCGATACCGTCATTGATTCCAGCGCCCAGCAGTTCGAGACGATCTTCATTTCCGGAGGTCGTCGCGGTTTCAGCCTGGAGATCGCTCCGCAGGATGCAGCGAAGGCGACCGGTGCCATTTGGGCGCCGATCGCCACCAGCTGATGTTTTGCTAGCCAAGCCAAGGGCCCTGCCTGCGAGCCGGCGATCCGTTGATCGTCCGCATCTCGCGGACAGGGCCCTTGGCTATCTGCGGCTAAATGGTTTCGAGCAATGCCATGCGCTTGCCCAGGAAACCGGTAATCGCCTGCGCGAAACCCTGCGGATCCACATTCGGTTCCCGGGTGTGCCCGGCTTTGGAAAATGTCTTGAGCGTGACCAGGTCCGGTCGCAGCGCCGCCAGCTTCAGGCTCGGGCCGTTGGGCACGAATTCGTCATCACGGCTGTGCATGATCAGCGTTGGCAGCTTCAATTCATCCGCACGCTCCACCCAATTCAGCCGGCGCAAATTGACTGGCGCCGCTTGTCCGGTCACCCAGCGTCCCGCCTTGTTGGACAGCAGCCACTGGCCGAACAGGCCCACGGATTGCGGGATCTTGTTGGCCCGAGCCTGATGCGAAAGCACATCGACCCAATTGATGACCGGGCCAACCAGAATGAGTGAATCGATATGGCGGGCGAGCTCGCTTCGATCGGCGGTTTGCAGGCTGATGGCGCCGCCCATGGACCAGCCCATCAGGATGATCCGCTTCGCTCCGTTATCCAGTGCGAATTGGATGCCCGCTTCCACGTCATGCCATTCGGTATCACCCAGACCATAGCGTCCATCTGGCGCGCCGGGAGCCAAGCCGTCATTGCGGTAGCTCATCAGCAACGTGGTGACCCCGAGTTCGCCCAAGGCAGGCAGCGCACGGATGGTCTCATTGCGCCGGGCCCCACGGCCGTGCACGCCAATTACCCAGATGTCCTCGTTGGCGGAGCCGCGCACCAGCCAGGCCGGCCCGTCTCCCCCTTCCAACGGCACCACGACATCTTCGGCATCGAAGCCCAGGTCGGAGGGATGCTCGTAGATGGCACCGGACAGGTTGCCGCGGCGCACCCCTTGGAGGGTGCCGTGGTAGACCTTCTCGATCTTGCGCGCCACCAGCCGAGGTTTGCCCGGGACCGGTTCCGGCGCGGAAAGCCGCAGGGCGCAGGAATCGAATTCTGTCAGGAAACTGCAGGGCCCGGGTTCGGTGGTATCGGAATCCTTGGTGAAATGCAGCCAGAGCTTGCCCTCGGCATCGGTAACGACTTCACGAATGATGCTGTTGCCGGTGCGGCGTTCTTCCGGGGTCACTACGCGTCGGGCGAAGTATCCGGCGAGCGCTGAGACGCTGGCGGCGACCAAGGAACCGGCGCCCAGTCCCAGTCCCACCCCAATCAGGGTTGCAGGCACTGCGCTGCGGGGTTGCAAGGTATCTACGATGTTCCGAGCCATGTTTTCATCTTTCCATGAGCAGGCCCGGGAATCATCCAGCCTGCTCAAGCGTTTTATATTGCATGAGCGATGAATCGGTAAACCAATCAGCAACATCACCAGATGAGGTGGCCGCGCGCAGCGATGTGCAGTGGCAGCAGATCCTCTCTCCCGAGGAATTCCATGTACTGCGCCAAGCCGGGACCGAGCGCCCCTTCACCGGCGAGTACTGGGATACCACGACCGAGGGCGTGTATTCCTGCCGGGCCTGCGGTTCGGAACTGTTCGCGAGCACCACGAAATTCGATGCCGGCTGCGGCTGGCCCTCCTTCTTCGCGCCTTTGGCCGAGGACCGGGTGCGCTACATCAGCGATGAGTCCCTGGGCATGAAGCGAGTTGAGGTGCGCTGCGCCAATTGCGATTCGCACATGGGCCACGTTTTCGAGGGCGAAGGATTCAAGACGCCGACTGATTTGCGTTACTGCATGAACTCCTTGAGCCTGACCCTGCGCCCGGCCCAGGGCTAATGCCCTTGACGGTGGCAAGGCGTGGATCACATTTAGAGCAAGAGTTGCTTATTCACTAAGGTTTTAGCATCACCTTTTCTGTTGTTTGGGCGTAGCGTTCAAGGTAAGCACTTGAACGCTGCCCCAAAACATGAAAAAGAAGGTGTATGAAATGACTCAGATTTCCTCCAAGCCAGTACCGGCCACCGACGCAGAAGTACTGCAGATCGCAAACTCGCAAGCTTGGCTGAAGCTGAAGTCTGCCGCCACCGAGTTCCAGGGACTGCAGGCTCAGGACGGTTCCTTGGCCGATAGCGCTTTCTCACCGAAGGCCGTCCAACTCGTTGATTCCATCATCGAGTCGGTGCAGTCCCTGCGCCCGCACTTCGAGCACGATGCCGAATACCTCGAGCAGCTGGTCGCGGATCTGCGCCAGTGGGCCGATGCCGGCTTCGGCGTGCCCGACTTCCTCGATTCGCTGATGCAGTTCCAGCCGCAGACCCAGCGCATCGACGGCCTGCTGCACCTGGTGCTTTTCCCGATGTACACGCAGAACGGCTCCACCAACCGCCACCTCGAAGCTGTACTGGTGCAGGTGATGTGGCCCGAGTTCATCGCCGACCTGGAAGCCAAGGACTACACCAACGCGCTGTTCGTGCCGCTGCGCTTCATCGACTTCACCGAAGGCTACAACACCAATTCCGCCGTGCTCTTCCCGGAGTCCGTAGCGATCCGCGAGACCCCGTCATTCACCTGGGGCGCAATCTTCCAGGATCGTGAAGCAGTGCGCTTCCGCAAGGTCCTTCAGGAAGCCAGCCGCATCACCAACCTCGAGTTGCCCGCGGACGCAGCAGAGCTGCTCAAGGACCAGCACCTGACCGAAGAAACCTTCATCATGTGGGACCTGATCCACGACCGCACCCACATGCGTGGCGACCTGCCGTTCGATCCGTTCATGATCAAGCAGCGCATGCCCTTCTTCCTGTACTCGCTGGAAGAATTGCGTTGCGATTTGACCGCGTTCCGCGAATGCATGAAGATCGCCGCGAATCCGGATTCGGATGAGAAAAGCGCCAAGATGGCCAAGCTCGTGCAGTACGCGGTGATCTTCGACCGCATCTTCCGCTTCGCCATCACCGGCTCGCGCGTGCGCAACTACGACGGCCTCGGCGGCCAGCTGCTGTTCGCCTGGATGCACCAGCACCATGTGCTGCACTGGACCGACACCAAGCTGAGCATTGACTGGGATCAGGTGCCCGAAGTGGTTGCAGCCTTGGGGGATGCGATCGACGAACTGTACTGGAAGTCCATCGACCGCCCGAAGCTGGCTCACTGGCTTGCAGCCTACGAACTGGTTTCTGCCACCGTTACCCCGAACCCCGCTTCGGTCTGGGCCAAGGGCCCCGAGGCCCTGCCGTTGACCGCACCGCTGCGCGAAATCACGGACCAGGTCATGGACGACGAATTCCCGCTGTCGATGTTCTATGAAGCACTGAACAAGAAGATGGCCTCCGTCATCGAATCGACCAAGGGCATGACCGGGGCAACGAAAATCTAGCCTTTCCTCTAGGCTGGAAAATGTGAGCAGAGAAAGCATCTCCTTGAACGAGACATCCAAATTAGTGTTCCTTGCCGGCGCTACTTCCGCCTCCGGCATTGCCAGCGCCACCGCGCTGGTTGATGCCGGAGCGCGGGTGCTTGCGGTAGGAAGCAACCAAGACCGGCTCGATGAGCGCCTGCCGTTCGTCCATGCACGCTATGAATGCGATCTGGGCGACTTCGCCGCGGTCAAGCAACTGGCACTGCAGGTCCATGAAGAGCACGGCAGCATCGATGCGCTGATCCATCTGGTCGGCGGCTGGCGCGGCGGCAAATCCATCACCGGGCAAAGTGACGAGGACTGGGAGTTCCTGCACCACAGCGTGCTGACCACCCTGCGCAACACTTCCCGCGCGTTCGTCGATGATCTGGTCTCTTCCCCCGCAGGACGCTTGGCCATCGTGAGCGCCGAAGCGGTGCTGAACCCGACCCCGTCCAATGCCAACTACGGAGCCATCAAGGCCGCCGCGGAGCATTGGGTCAATGCGATCGCCCGCCTGTTCGCCAAGCAGGCCGAAAACGCCGCCGCAGTGAGTTGGGTCGTCAAGGCATTGAGCGACAAGTCACCTGAGGAAGCCCGTTCCGGGCATACCCCGGTGCAATTCCTCGCCCAGGCCGCCGTGGACCTGCTGGAGCAGGATGCCGGCGAGTTCAATGGCGCCCGCATCGCCTTGCCCAAGGCCTGATGATTGGCCAGGACACGCACCCAGGCGCGACCTGGCATCGCACACCACTTCACCCCTTGAACCACTAAGGACCACCTCAGCATGACTTTTACCCACGACGCTTCGGTTCGCGGATTCGCTTCGGATAACTACTCGGGCGTGCACCCGCGGATCATGGATGCCATTGCCCGCGCCAATGGCGGCCACCAGATTTCCTACGGCGAAGACCAGTACACCGAGGAACTGGGCAACGTCGCCCGCAATACTTTTGGCCCCGAAGCCCAGATCTTCCCGGTGTTCAACGGCACCGGTGCCAACGTCATCGCGCTGCAGTCGTTGCTGCCGCGCTGGGGCGCGGTCATTTGCGCATCGTCGGCGCATATCAATGTGGACGAGAACGGTGCGCCCGAGCGCATCGGCGGCTTCAAGCTGCTGCAGGTGGATACCCCGGACGGCAAGCTCACCCCGGAGCTGATCGACCAAGAAGCATGGGGCTGGGGCGACGAGCACCGCGCGCAGCCGCTGGCCGTGTCGATCACCCAGGCCACCGAGCTGGGCACGCTGTACACGCCCGAGGAGATCAAGGCCATCACCGACCATGCGCACAAGCTGGGCATGAAGGTGCATCTGGATGGCTCGCGCCTGTCCAACGCCGCGGCGTCCCTGGGCGTTCCGCTGCGCGCGCTGACCACGGATGCCGGCGTGGATATCGTCTCGCTCGGAGGCACCAAGAACGGCATCCTGCTCGGCGAGGGCATCCTGACCCTGCGCAGCGAGCTGGCCAAGGATCTGAAGTACCTGCGCAAGATGAACATGCAGCTGGGTTCCAAAATGCGTTTCATCTCCGCCCAGCTGATCGAGCTCTACGGCACCGATCTGTGGCGCGAATTGGCGAGCCATTCCAATGCCATGGCCGCCAAGCTCTCGCAGGCAGTCGACGAAATTGATGGCGTCCAGCTGGTCTACCCCACCCAGGCCAACGGCGTCTTCGCCCAGCTGCCTACCGAAGTCAGCGATCAGCTGCGCGAGCACTTCCGCTTCTACGACTGGGACCGCGCGGCCGGCCAGGTGCGCTGGATGTGCTCTTTCGACACCACCGAGGAAGATGTTGCCGCGTTCATCGCGAAGCTGCGCGAGCTGATGGGCGCCTACGCCGCCGCATAGCATGCAGTCCCGGTCGGCGTGCCGTACCCATGCGCGGGTACGGCACGCTTAGACTCAAATTGTGACCAATGATCGCCCTGCTTCCGCCATTCCGAAGGCCTTTGCCAAGGCCCTTGACGAGTTGTCGCATGCCAAGGTGCGCAAGGAACTGAAATTCACCGAAATCCCGGCCCCCGGCAGGCTGGCTCCTTTCGCGCTGGCGCTCAGCGGCGATGTGATGGATGTGGTTGCCCCCGGACACGGACCCCAGGGCCAGGAAATCGGCCGCACCCCGTTCCTGCAACCAGCCGAGCAGCTTGCCACCGGTCGCTTCATTCTCCTTTTCGACCCGGCGGGCCAAGAACTATGGAATGGCCAGTTCCGCATCGTCACCTATATTCGCGCCCGGCTGGATCATGAAATGGGCCAGGATTCCATGCTGGCTTCGGTCGCGTGGTCGTGGCTCGAAGAAGCTCTGCGCGAGCGCGACGCCGCCTACCATTCAGCAGGCGGCACCGCGACCCGCGTGATTTCCGAGTCCTTCGGCAATCTAGCCGGGGAACAAGACCACATCGATATCGAGCTGCGCGCTTCATGGTCGCCGGACTCGGATCATCTCGGCGCGCACCTGAGCGCGTGGGCAGATATGGTCTGCACTTTTGCCGGACTGCCGCCCTTGCCCGAAGGTGTGCAGCAACTGCCCCACCGCCGCCTGAGCTAGCGATCATCGCTGCGGTGGCGCCGATTAGTCCTAGAATGGAAGCATCATGCCGAATTCTGACTCTTCCGCTCCCGCATCATCCACTCCCGCCGCAGAGGCTGCCGCGCCGGTTCTGACACCGCTGGCCGCACCGCGCGACGGGATCCCCGAAGTCATCGACACCGCACCAGCGTTGCGCCGTGCAGTACGTGCCTTGGAAGCGGGCACCGGCGACTTGGCCGTGGATACCGAAAGAGCCAGCGGGTTCCGCTATGGCCAGCGCGCCTTCCTGCTGCAGATCCGCCGAGACGGCTCAGGAACATGGCTGATCGATCCGGAGACCTTGGATGACTTGGCGCCGCTGCGCGAGTTCGTCAACCAGCAGCCCTGGATCCTGCATGCCGCCACCCAGGATTTGCCCTGCCTGCATGAATTGGGCATGTCACCGACCTCGCTGTTCGATACCGAGATGGCTGGCCGCCTCGCAGGATTCCCCAGAGTTTCCCTGGGCACGATGGTCGGCGAATTGCTCGGGCTGCAGTTGGCCAAGGAGCATTCGGCCGTCGACTGGTCCACCCGCCCGCTACCCGAATCGTGGCTTAATTACGCCGCGCTGGATGTGGAAGTCCTCGAAGAGCTGCGCCAGGCCATCGCCCAGGTGCTCGAAGAGCAGGGCAAGCTGGAGTTCGCCCGACAGGAATTCGAGCATGAGCGCACGTTGCCCGACCCTGTCCCGGCAGAAACGCCGTGGCGGAAATTATCCGGCATCCATAAGCTCAAGAGCCGCCGCAACCTCGCGGTAGCCCGCGAACTGTGGATCTCGCGCGAATCCCTGGCCCAGAGCCGCGACGTGGCCCCAGGCCGGCTGATCCCGGATCGCGCCATCATGGCAGCTGTGGAGCAGCGCGCCACCAGCGTTCCGGCGCTCTTGCAGATTCCGGGGTTCCACACACGCAATGCCAAGCGCGATGCCGCGCGCTGGGTCGATGCCATCCAGCGCGGCAACAGCACCCGCGACCTGCCCGATCTGCGGGCACCCAAAAACGGTCTGCCGCACCCCCGCTCCTGGGCCGAGAAGAACCCTGATGCCGCGAACCGCTTTGAAGCTGCCAAGCAAGTGGTCAATGACGTGAGAGAGCAGTGGAACATTCCCGGCGAGAATCTGCTGACTCCCAAGTACCTGCGCGAGGTGTGCTGGAATGCACCGGCGCGGATCAGCGAAGCCAGTGTGGCGGACATGCTGGAAAACCTCGGTGCCCGCCAATGGCAGCGTGAACTGCTTTCGGACAAGCTGGCCGCGGCATTGAAGCAGGCCTGAGCGGATCCGCAGAGTAATTCGCCGAAGGTTCACCGATTCGCGGGGATCGGCAACTTGCACTTCAAGTTACTCCTGAGTAACGTATGGTTCAGGTCACAGTGATGCTGGCCACTGCCCTGTACTCCACGGGCAGCATGAACCAACCCAAGGAGCCCGACGGTGACTGCCAACGCTTCGACCGTGCGCAACAGCGCGCACCCATCGCTCGACGACCGCGATGTCGTCTTCATCGACGGGGTACGCACCCCGTTCGGCAAAGCCGGCGACAAGGGAATCTACCACGGTACCCGCGCCGATGACCTTGCCGTCAAGGCGGTACGCGGCCTGCTGGAACGCAACCCTGAAGTACCCGCCGAGAAAATCGACGAAATCTCCATCGCCGCAACCACGCAGACCGGCGACCAGGGCCTGACCTTGGGCCGCACCGTCGGCCTGCTCTCCGGCATCCCCCAGTCCGTGCCCGGCTTCGCCATCGACCGCATGTGTGCCGGGGCCATGACAGCGGTGACCGCGACCGCAGGCGGCATCGCCTTCGGCGCCTACGACGTTGTCGTCGCCGGCGGCGTGGAGCACATGGGCAACCACCCCATGGGCGCCGGAGCCGACCCGAACCCGCGTTTTCTCTCCGAGCGCATCGTCGACCCTCAGGCATTGAACATGGGCAATACCGCAGAGAACCTGCACGACCGCTTCCCGGCGATCACCAAGGAACGCGCCGACCGGTACGCCGTCGCATCCCAGGCAAAGCTGGCCAAGGCCTACGAGAACCAGCAGATCCAGGCGGACCTGATCCCAGTGGCCGCCAAGCGCCCGGGCGAAGGCTGGGCCGTGAACACGGTTGACGAGCCTCCGCGGCCGGGAACCACCATGGAATCGCTGGCCGAATTGCGCACCCCATTCCGCGCCCACGGACGCGTGACCGCAGGCAACGCAGCCGGCCTGAACGACGGCGCCACCGCCGCCCTGCTGGCCAGTGGCGCCGCAGTGCGCGAACTGGGCTTGGAACCGAAGATGCGCATGGTCTCCTTCGCCTTCTCCGGCGTGGAACCGGATGTGATGGGCTACGGACCGGTTCCGTCCACCGAAAAAGCCCTGGCCAAGGCCGGCCTGGGCATCAACGACATCGGCCTGTTCGAAATCAACGAGGCCTTCGCCGTCCAGGTGCTCTCCTTCCTCGACTACTACGGAATCGACCAAGACGATGAGCGGGTGAACCGCTACGGCGGGGCCATCGCGGTGGGCCACCCGCTGGCCTCCTCCGGCGTGCGCCTGATGTCCCAGCTGGCCCGCCAGTTCTCCGAGGACCACTCGGTGCGCTACGGCATCACCACGATGTGCATCGGCCTGGGCATGGGCGGCACAGTGATCTGGGAAAATCCAAACCACGCGGACTTCGGCAGCAAGGCATAAGGAAGAGACAATGACTGCATTGAGCAAAGATTTCCAGGCTGTCGCGCAGCTGATGCACGACGAGACCGTCACCCACTCCTACGTGAAGGATGTGGCACTGCCCAGCGGCAAGACCATGGCGCTGCTGACCCTGGACAACGGGCTGGACCACAAGAAGCCGACTACGCTCGGGCCCAACGGCCTGCTGGAATTGCGCGCTGCGCTTGAAGTCCAGGCAGAACGCGCGAAGAACGGCGAGATCCACGCACTGGCGATCACCGGCAAGCCATTCTTCCTGATCGCCGGCGCCGACCTGTCGGCCGTCACCCGCCTGAGCGAACCGAGCCAGGCCACGGCCATGGCTTCGCTGGGCCATTACACCTATGAGCTGCTTGCCGATTTGGGCGTCCCCACCTTCGCCTTCATCAACGGCCTGGCGCTCGGCGGCGGCCTGGAAATCGCACTGGCCTGCAACTACCGCACGGTCAGCACCACCGCCGGCGCACTGGGCTTGCCGGAAGGCTTCCTCGGCCTGATCCCGGGTTGGGCCGGCGTCTACCGCCTGCCACGCCTGGTCGGCCCGGAGAACGCGCTGAAGGTCATGATCGAGAACCCGCTGAACAACAACCGTACGCTCTCCGGTCCGGCCGCCGCGAAGATGGGCGTTGCCGATGCCCTATTCGAATCGGCCGACTTCATCGAGCATTCAATTGCCTTCGCTGACGGCGTCATCTCCGGAACCACCGAGGTCAAGCGCCCCAACGCCGTTGACCCCAGCGATCCCGAAGTTGCCCGCCGCTGGCTTGAGGCGGCCGATGCCGCCGAGAAGTTCGTCGACGCAAAGCTTTCCGGTGCGGCCCCCGCGCCGTACAAGGTGCTTGAGGTCTTCCGCCGGGGCCTGGCCATCTCGCAGCAGGAGTCGGCCGCCCTTGAGGTCGAGGCATTGACCGGGCTGATGCGCACCCCGCAGTTCCAGAACACCGTGTACGCCTTCCTGGACCTGGTCCAGAAGCGCGGAAAGCGTCCGGCCGGCGCACCGGATCCCAAGCTCGCCCGTCCGGTCACCAAGGTGGGCGTCGTCGGCGCCGGCCTGATGGCCAGCCAGCTGGCCCTGCTGTTCGTCCGCCGGCTGAACGTGCCGGTGGTGATCACCGATCTGGATCAATCGCGGGTGGACAAGGGACTGGCCTACATCCACGGCGAGATCGACAAGCTGCACGCCAAGGGCCGGATGAGCCAGGATGCGGTGAACCGCACCAAGGCCCTGGTTACCGGCTCGGTCACCAAGGAGGCATTCGCCGATGCCGATTTCGTCATCGAGGCAGTCTTCGAAGAACTGAGCGTGAAGAAGCAGGTTTTCGCAGAGGTAGAGGCAGTGGTCTCCCCCGAGTGCATCCTGGCGACCAACACCTCCTCGCTCTCGGTCACCGAGATGGGGCGCGACCTTGAGCACCCAGAACGCCTGGTCGGCTTCCACTTCTTCAACCCGGTCGCAGTGATGCCGCTGCTGGAAATCGCCGCTACCGAATGGACCAGCGATTCCGCGCTGTCCACCGCGTTCGTGCTGGGCAAGAAGCTGAAGAAGACCGCGGTGAAAACCAAGGATTCCGCCGCGTTCGTGGTCAACCGCGTACTGCTTCGCCTGATGAGCGAAGTCCAGGCAGCTTTCGATGAGGGCACCGACGCGAAGACAGCTGACTCGGCACTGGCCCCAATGGGCCTGCCGATGACCCCGCTGACCCTGTTGGCCATGGTGGGCCTGCCGGTCGCGCAGCACGTCAACGAGTCGCTGAACGCCGCTTTCGGAGATCGCTTCACCATCTCGGAGAATCTGCAGAAGCTGATCGATGCAAAGATCACAACCCTCTGGGTCAAGGACGAGGCAGGCAACCAGGTGCTCAACCCTGAAGCTGAAAAGCTGATGTCCTTCGGCGATCAGCCCTCGACCGGAGAACAGATCCTGGCCCGTGTCCAGGACGCGCTGGCCGAAGAAATCGGTCTGCTGCTGGATGAAGGCGTCGTTGCCGAAGCCGCCGACGTTGACCTGTGCATGATCACCGGTGCCGGCTGGCCGATGCACCTGGGCGGCATTACCCCGTATCTTGACCAGGTTGGCGCCTCCGAACGCGTCAACGGCAAGAAGTTCAACGGCTAGTACCCAACCGGCCGTTTTTGGTTGCATCGCTTTTCCCTGGGCGCTGGAACCAGGCAAGGAGCCGAGACTCTTCCCCATCGGGAAGCTGGTCTCGGCTCCTTGCTGTCTTGAAGATGCGCGAACCCCGTAAAGCTGGATCCGCCGTACGGGGTTCGCGCGTTCTGAGGAGCTGCGCCTGCTAGCAGCTAGATGATGTCCTCGCCGTTGCGACGGGCTTCCAGCCATTCCTGGATGAAACCCCTGCTGATGAAGAACAGCACTCCTGCTACGATCGCTGGCCATACCAGCACATACAGGCTCAAGAAAAACGCCGTCATTATTTGCCTCCCAGGCTCTGTGCGTCGCGTCCGGCTTCTGCGGTTTCGGCTTGCGCCTCAACTACGTCGAAGTCGCCGGTGCGTATCGCGATCACATCGAAGTCGAATTCCATCTTGGATCTGAAGGACATGAGGTAGCAGACGATGGTACTGACCGAGTAGGCCACCAGCGACGCGCTCAAGGTGGTGTAATCGCGGAGGAAACCGAAGGCGAACGGAGCGCTGCCCAGGATTGCCACGACTCCGACAATCTTGGCGACGCGCAGGCCGAAGAAGCCGAAGCTCATCAATGCCAGGACCACGCCGATGCCAATCACCGCGAGCAACTCGATCAGGAATCCGGTGATGCCGTTGATTGGGATCAGTTCGAAGCGAACCGGGATGAAGATCGCCAGGGCAACCAGTACCGAGACGGTGAAGGCCTTGTTCGTGACCTTCTTCCAGTAGAAGCTGGCCAAAACCGGGAATACCAGTGCGCCCCAAAGGGCACCAACGAAGACCAGCAGGTCCAGGATATTCAGCTGCATGCTCGCGAAAGCGACTGCCAGGGCCGTGGCAACGACCATGGTCGCACGTCCAATGAGCAGCATCTTCTTCGGATCAGCCTTGTCCTTGCCGGCGACGTTCTGCCCGTATACGTCAGCCATCATGATCGAAGACAGTGCCGCCAAGTCAGAGTCGGCTGTGGACGACAGCGCACCAATAATCATGATGAAGAACAGCGCCAGCAGAACACCGGGCAGGTAGCTGGCTGCCATCTCAGGAATGAGGTTGTTCATGTCGCCACCGGATGGCTCGAATCCGAGGTACAGGGCCAGCACACCGAGCATGCCCACGCCGATGACCATCGCGCCGTATCCGACGGTTGCGGTGATGAACGTCGGCTTGATCAGGTCCTCGCGCACTGCGAACAGACGCTGGGCAATGGTCTGGTTGCCGATTGCGTAGGCCAGTACCGCGGCAATATACGGTGCGCCCTGGCCCAGGAATGCTTCGGAAGAGAAGAAGTTGGACTGCTGCGGGGTCAGGTTGCTTGCGCCGGTTTCGAACGCGGCCGGGAAGCCTGCGGCAAAGAAGATGACTGGCACGATAATCGCCACGGCGCCGAGCATCGCAACGACCTGGACAAAGTCGGTCAGCACCGAAGCACGGAACCCGGACCACAGGGTGTAGAGCAGAACGCCACCGGCGACGGCCAGCACGCCCTGGATGAAATTGAAGGGCGAGAGCATCGAGATCAATACGCCGCCGGCAATGAAGTTGGACATCAGGGAGATGACCGAACCGACAATATTGGATCCGGCCAGCATCAGCTGGCTGGAGCGGCCGTGGCGTGCGTGCATGACCTCGGCGAGGGTGTGCGCGCGTGGCGCGACCTTGCGGATCCGCTTGCCGAATGGGTAGATGAACAGAATCATCAACGCACCCCAGAGACCGTAGTGGATGGGGCCGGAGATTCCGTAGGTGTAGCCGGACGTGGCCGAGGCATACATCGACGAAGCCCAAATCCACGTCGCGGTCATACTCGCAGCAGAAATGCCGAATCCGATTTTATTTCCCGCCGTCATGTAATCGTCGGCATTTTCTTTCTTTTTCCCGATCCGGGTGGAAATTAAAAAGGTTCCTCCGTAGAAGAGCACCAAAAGCAAGACAACAGTTAGGGCGCTGAATTGCACGATTTCGTTATCCACGCGCCACCTCCCTCTTTTAGACAGTGATGAGATCCGCGCCGGGAGCTATTTGCTCAACCGGCGACTTGTCCTGCACGTCTTCCCGCGAGATGTCATCGCAAGGGGTAAATTTCAGCTGACGCGCACAAGCCCCTGGGCCCATGAATCACTTCCCTACACTCAAGTTTCGTTCGTTTCTCATTCGTATCGTTCATCCCTGGTAACGGGGAGCACCACCGTCTGGATTCACTCCAGAACCTGGTGTTTTGGCTTCACAACGTGAATCCAGACCCCTGGCTCGCCTGCATCTCGCTTGCGGCTATCCAGCCTTGCGCGTAACGGCGCTTCGGGTCAGTACAGGCATGGCATTCGCATTGGCGAATACCGCCTGTTTTCCATCGGAGGACTGCTACCTGGAACTCAACACGCGATCACCGCGCGGAGTATCTCGGTCGGCGTCAATATGCCTGACAGGTGAACAGTTAAAGCACTCTCCGAAAATGTTAGCTTCAACTAGCTATCCAAATATTAGCATGAATGCAAAGATATCCGAACTATCAGCCGCCAGGCAGTGAGCCAGCCGACCAGCCCGCCAAGCGCGAACCAAGCCATTCAAATCAATCCATCTCCTGCATCAATTACCAGACGGCGTTCATTCGCGCGTAACGTCGCGCACAAAAACAGGAAAACCTCAGCAGGAAAATATCTAGATTTGGCCACTTCCAGTCCAACTGTAAGGCGGCATTGCGACGAAGCTCCACGCGCAGGAAAAACCCCACCTAGATTACTAACCATGGGTATAACACAGGGCTCAAGCCGCATCCAACGAGACCGCCCCCCAACGGCCCACGCTGTGAATTCGACGCTGATGCATAAATATGCATAAGGTTCGATAGCCGGATAGGTGAACGGCAAATGAACGGCGCCTTTGCCGGTTGCATTCCACGAACGCGGCGATCGCCAAGCACGGGCGTTCGGCACTTAGCGCCAGCACAGAGATCTCTGCCAGAATGGGATCATGACTGACATTGCCCGACCAGCCCGCCGCACATTCATGTGCGCTTCGGCAGCACTTGGTTCCGCCGCTCTTCTGACCGCCTGCGGTGATGGACATTCTGAAGCAGACACCCCCGAGGCATTGCCGATCCCGGAACCAACCGGCGAAGGACAGGCGCTCATGAAGACGAAGGATCTGCCCGTTGGATCACGCGCCTTGGCACCGGCCAAGGATCCGTCCGGAAAGGATGTCGGCATTCTGCTTTTCCGAAAGGATGAGAAGACCGTATTGGCGTACTCGAACGTTTGCACCCATCAGGGTTGCGCGGTAACCCCTAAATCCAGCAAAGAAGATTTCTACTGCGCCTGCCACGGCTCACGATTTGCACCCGCTGACGGAACCGTAACCGATGGTCCAGCTATCGCCGCCTTGCCACGATACGCTGCGGCAATTCAAGGCGACGACATCATCGCCTACGTCACCGCCGCAGAGTAGTTTCCTAGCTCTAATCAAGCGCGAAGGGCTGAACCCCACAGGGTTCAGCCCTTCGCGCTTGGCCCAGATGCCGCTAGAACAAGGCAACCTTTTCCGGACCCGGGAAGAGCTCGTCCATCTGGGCCTGCTCGGTCTCCGTCGGAACCCAGCGAACGGCAGCGGCGTTGGCGCGTATCTGTTCGGGACGAGTAGCGCCCGCAATCACCGAGGCCACAGGCGACTGCGCGGCCAGCCACGAGAACGCCAATTCGACCGGCGTCAGATCCCGTTCGGCAGCGAAGGCATTGAACCGGTCCAGCTGCTCGAAATCGCTGGTTTCCACCAGGTGCTGGCGCGCATGCGTCAGGCGGGTGCCCTCCGGGGCATGCCCCTTGGAGTACTTGCCGGTCAGCAGCCCGTTCGCGAGCGGGAAATAGGGCAAAACACCCAGGTCGAATTCACGAGCAGCCGGCAGCACTTCGAGTTCCGCGCGGCGGTCAATCAGGTTGTAGTGGTTCTGCGCCGAAATGAAGCGTTCGGTCCCCAACTCACGGGCGACGTACTCCGCCTGGGCAATTTGCCAGCCGGAGCGGTTCGAATGGCCGATATAGCGAACCTTGCCGCTAGACACCAGATCATCCAGGGCCCGCAAGGTTTCCTCAATAGGGGTCTTCGCATCCGGCGTATGGAACTGGTACAGGTCGATGTAGTCAGTTCCCAGTCGCTTGAGCGACGCTTCGACCGCTCTGACGATATAGCGGCGCGAGCCTCGTGCGTTGAAGTCCGGTCCGTTCACGCCCTGCATATCCATGCCGAACTTGGTGGCCAGCACGATGTCCTTGCGTGCAGGACCCAGCGCCTTGCCGAGGCGGATTTCGGAAAGCCCCGGTTCCTTGCCATAGATGTCCGCGACGTCGAAGAGCGTGATGCCCGCATCGAGGGCCGCCTTGATCACTGCGTCGGTTCCTTCCTGGGATTCCGTTGCAGTACCTGCGCGGCCAAGGTTGTTGCATCCTAGCCCGACGACGGAAACGCTCAGGCCGCTGCGGCCTAGCTGACGGAATTCCATGGACACCTCATCTGTTGGTTTGCTCATCCGCTTCACTGAGCGACGTTATACCCCTAGGCTATCTGGTAGGTACATGTGCTCAACATTTCACAGCACAATTCACTGCATTGCATATTTATCCATTAGGATGGAGACATGTCTAAAGTTCTTACCAATCTCCCTGTAGGCGAGCGCGTCGGTATCGCGTTCTCCGGTGGCCTCGACACCTCGGTCGCAGTAGCCTGGATGCGCGACAAGGGCGCCATTCCTTACACCTACACTGGCGACCTCGGCCAGTACGATGAGCCAGATATCGATGCAGTACCTGGCCGTGCGCTGGAGTACGGTGCAGAGAACTCCCGCCTGGTTGATTGCAAGCCTGCCTTGGTTGAAGAAGGCTTCGCAGCACTCGCCTGCGGCGCTTTCCACATCCGCACCGGCGGCAAGACCTACTTCAACACCACCCCGCTGGGCCGCGCCGTCACCGGCACCCTGCTGGTTCGCGCCATGCGCGAAGATGGCGTGGACGTCTGGGGCGACGGTTCGACCTACAAGGGCAACGACATCGAGCGCTTCTACCGCTACGGCTTGATGGCCAACCCGAAGCTGCGCATCTACAAGCCATGGCTGGATCCGAACTTCGTTGCAGAACTCGGCGGCCGCCAGGAAATGTCCGAATGGCTGCAGGAACACGGTTTCCCATACCGCGACTCGGCTGAAAAGGCCTACTCGACCGACGCCAATATCTGGGGCGCGACGCATGAGGCGAAGACCCTGGAACTGCTCGACAGCTCCATCGAATCCGTTGAGCCGATCATGGGCGTGAAGTACTGGGACGAAAGCGTCAAGATCAAGACCGAAGACGTTTCGATTTCCTTCGTCGCCGGCCGCCCGGTGGCCATCAATGGCAAGGAATTCACCGATCCGGTGGCCCTGGTCAACGAAGCAAACATCATCGGTGGCCGCCATGGCTTGGGCATGAGCGACCAGATCGAGAACCGCATCATCGAGGCCAAGTCCCGCGGCATCTACGAAGCACCTGCAATGGCGCTGCTGTACATCGCCTACGAACGCCTGGTCAACGCGATCCACAACGAAGACACCGTGGCCAGCTACCACAACGAAGGCCGCCGCCTGGGCCGCCTGATGTACGAAGGCCGCTGGCTGGACCCGCAGGCCCTGATGCTGCGCGAATCGCTGCAGCGCTGGGTCGGCTCGGCCATCACCGGTACCGTGACCATCCGCTTGCGCCGCGGCGACGACTACACCATCCTCAACACCGAGGGCGAGAACCTGAGCTACCACCCGGACAAGCTGTCCATGGAGCGCGTAGGCGATGCAGCCTTCGGCCCGGTTGACCGCATCGGACAGCTGACCATGCGCAACCTGGACATCGCCGACTCCCGAGGCCGCCTGGAACAGTACGCCAACATGGGACTGGTCGGCGGCACCACCGCCAAGCTGGTCGGCTCGCTGGAAGCCGGCGGAGCCGACGCGATCGTGAACGCTACCCAGGTCGACAGCGACGATCTGGCTACCGA
Source organism: Glutamicibacter sp. ZJUTW (assembly GCF_008370855.1). Classification (NCBI taxonomy): domain Bacteria; kingdom Bacillati; phylum Actinomycetota; class Actinomycetes; order Micrococcales; family Micrococcaceae; genus Glutamicibacter; species Glutamicibacter sp. ZJUTW. The sequence continues at coordinate 2,133,750 of NZ_CP043624.1, forward strand.
CCGCGCTATCGAGTCTGCTGCCTTCGACGCAGGCACCGACTAAGCTTGCGGGCTCACGCCCCAATCGCTGAAAAGCTCGGGCGGGTCCTTCCTTGACTGGAAGGATCCGCCCGAGCTTTTTCTTGTGCAGCAGGCCAGGGCACTGCCCGGTTTGCAGCCGGGCGACAGGGGCTTAGAGGGGCCAGGCCGTTGAGCGCGGCCAGGGAGTGCAGGGCCATGATGAACCCGACCAGCGGGAGGAACCTGAGGATTCCGTGCACCACAGTTCCCACACGGGTGTCCTTGGCCCTCAGCTTCACCGCTTCATCCGTCAACCAGGTAACCAGCGTGATCACGGTGGCGATCAACGCGATTTGCTCCTCGGGCAGCGTCATCGTCTTGGCCAGCACGATCCCGGCAGCGAACCCGATCAGCACCTGGGCAGCAGGCCACAGCATCGGACGCAACGTGCGCTGGAGCTTGGAGCGCCCGACGCCCCAAGGCTAGGCCTCGATCAGCTGCAGCAGCGGGCTGACCGCGATGGTGAAGCCGACCAGCGAGACCAGGCGCAGCACCAGCCGGATGCGGGCGCCGGAAGTGGTGTTCGGTGCTGGCAGGCGGAAACCCTGCTCGACGATCCAGGCTGCGATCACCACGATGACGCCAGCCAGAGCCAGCTGCGCGTGGCCGGCCCCGGAGAACAGCGAGGTGATGCCGATGCCGATAATGACGCCAACGCAGGCCTGGAACACCAGGTGCAGCGGTGTGCGGGTTGCGCCCATCCGCGGCGCCCTACGCTGAGCGCCAGGGGTTTCGTCCCGGTCTTCTTGTGGAATCATTTCTCCTTGTATCCTGCTCGTTCAAACCTGCGCCTTCGCTGCACTGCGCGAAGACACCAAATCCTTGGACAGCAGCACGCCGCTGCCGCCGCTGAAAACCACGGTACCCAGCTGCGCAGCCCGGGCCACTTCCTCGAAGCCCAGGGAGCGGTGGAGCGCCAATGACGCGGCGTTCTGCGCATTGACCACGCACCATGCGCTCGAAGCGCGCTGGGCAATCCAGTCCAGCCGTGCTTCCGTCAGGCTCCGACCCACTCCCCGGTGCCGGCATCCGTGGGCAACCTCGATCCCAGCCAGGTAATAACCAGCTGGAGCTGTTGCATCAGCCGGTTCCCACCAATGGGCACGGGACCAGCCAAGCAGTTGGCCATCCAGGTTCTTGATGACCAGCTGGCACTCTCCGCTCCCCCACAGTTCAGGTTCTGCATGGCGCCCCAAGCTTTGGGACAGCCTGCGGATGGCCGGGTAGTCCACTGCCCGCATCGGTTGCGGCGCGGGAATGCCCAGTCCCATCTGCGGCTAGTCGATGGACATGGGCTTTGACGGCATTGGGTGGGCCATCTTCAGCTTGTTCACTTCAGCGTAGGGTGCGACGCCGATGCTCATCTTGGTGAAGTCCAGCTTCGCTTCGCGGATGCACGTCTTGATCGCCGCAACTGCCAGTTTTGGTGCTGGAGAGAGTACCCTGATGTTCAGCTTGCGGTTGCCGAAATCGCTGGACTCCACGGTACCCAGTCCGCGCCAGGCCAGGTGGCCGGTCAATGCTTCCTTGGCTTTCTTTTCAAGGTAGTGGTCACGCTCGGTGCCGTTGGCCGACTTCAGCGCATACTGGACGATCACCCACGACTGGTCTTCCGCTTCGATTTCCTTGTAGCCAGCTTCTGCGCAGGCTTCCATGAAGCCGGCGAACAACTCGTCCGCGCGATCGTTGTCGACGTCCTGCACATCGCTGGTTTGCGACATATGGCCAACGGAGCCGTGGTTGATCACGAACTGGCCCAGTTCTTCGTTCTCGAACTGCTGGAACCACGCTTCGCGGAAATGCAGTACGTTCTTCTCATCCAAACGGTAGGTGCGAACAATCGCCATAGGTTTTCCCTTTTCAGGTCAGTGAATCATTCAAGTATGAAATTCTTGGACAGCTTCAGGCTGTCGGGAGGTCCGCGACTTTAGCTAACCATGATTCCCGATGAGCATGGTTGAACGGAGGCGAATTCTCCGCCACGGATTCCAAGAGCTTCTCGCTGGTATCGCGAACTGAATCCTGGAGCTTCTGCGGATACCCCATCGACAGCGCGTGCTCTGCGAATTCGTCCTCGTCGTCAAGGAACGTGCCTTTGCTCCGGGAACGGATGACATCCAGGTCCAGGTCAATGGAATTGACCTCCCAGGCATCGCGTTTCATCTGCAGCCAACCGACATTGCTGGACAGGTCAATGTAGACATCGAAATCCTCTGAGGCATCCGAATACATCGTGGCGACCCAGTCTCCACGATGCGGGATCAGGCACAACGCGTTGGTGGCAGCCAGGTGGGCGGTTCCTGGACGGGCGACCAGGGAACCGGCTGGCTGATGCAGCCAGTGGCCGAATTCGTCCTGTCCAAGGTAGAAGCCCGGGACAACCCAGTGCGGACTCCCGTCGAACTTCCACGCGCGCGCGACAACGAGCGCGCCGAAGCCGATGTTCTCAGGGCTGCGGGGCAGATCTGCCGGGCAACCTCTCAAGGTGCTCACAGCTTCGGGATCTGTCCGGTGGGAAGGTCCTGGCCAGGCAGCGGGCGGGCGAAAGGCACCTTGGTACCGAGCACCTGTGCGAGCGTATCGCGGGCTACCTGCTTGGCGGTCAATCCGACGCGTTCAAGCACCTCTCCACGGGTGCCGTGAGCCAGGAATTCCGTAGGCAGGCCCACTTCGTTCAACGCGGTGTCCACCCCTGCGGCACGCATCTCGGTGCGCAGGCGCGAACCGACGCCTCCGGCACGCACGCCGTCCTCAATGCACACCACGATGCGGTGGCGGGCAGCCAGGGAAATCACCGACTTCGGCATCGGCAGAACCCAGCGCGGGTCGACGACGGTGACCGACACACCCTGGCTGTTCAGGCGCTGGGCAACATCCAGCGACAGCTCGCTCATGGCACCGACAGAAACGATCAGGACATCCGGCGCCGACCGGTCCCCCAGCCGGGCCAGCACGTCCACGCCATCAGGCAGGCGATCCACGGCTTCCACCGGCTCTCCCACCGAGCCCTTGGAGAACCGCACGACGCTCGGCGCATCGTCGATATCCAGGGCTTCGCGCAGTTCTTCGCGCAGGCGGTCCGCATCGCGTGGTGCGGCCAGGTGCAGGTTCGGCACGATCTGGGTCAGCGCCATATCCCACATGCCATGGTGGCTGGCGCCGTCCGGGCCGGTGACTCCTGCACGGTCCAGCACGATGGTGACTCCGGCCTTGTGCAGGGCCACGTCCATCAGCAGCTGGTCGAAGGCGCGGTTCAAGAAGGTCGCGTAGACGCAGACGACAGGATGCAGGCCGCCGAAGGCAAGGCCTGCCGCGGTGGTCATGGCGTGCTGTTCGGCGATGCCAACGTCGATCACGCGGTCGGGGTGCTCCTGGGACATTTTCTTCAGGCCCACCGGCTGCAGCATGGCGCCGGTGATCGCCACGATGTCCTCGCGCTCATTGGCCACGGCGGCGATTTCCTCGCCGAAGACGCTCGTCCAGCTTTGCGCACTGGGCTTGGACACTGGCAGTCCGGTGACCGGATCGATTACGCCAACAGCGTGGAACTGGTCGGCTTCATCGGCGCGTGCCGGGGCGTAGCCATGGCCCTTCTCGGTCAGGGCGTGCACCAGCACCGGGCCGGCGTACTGCTTCGCCTGCTGCAGCGCCTCTTCTACGGCACGCTGGTTGTGGCCATCGATGGGGCCGATGTACTTCAGGCCAAGGTCTTCGAACAATCCCTGCGGTGCCCACCAGTCCTTGATGCCCTTCTTGGTGGCGTGCAGCGACTTGTAGGTGAAGTCGCCGATGGGACCCGAACCCTTGAGCTTGACCTTGAGCTTGTCCATGGCGTTCTCGTACGCGGGGTGGGTGCGGAACTTGTCCAGCTGCTGGCGCAGGCCGGAAAGCTGGTTGGCCAGGCCGCCGATGGTCGGGGCGTAGGAGCGGCCGTTGTCGTTGACCACGATGACCGCTTTGCGGTCCTTGTCGGCAGCGATGTTGTTGACCGCTTCCCAGGCCATGCCGCCGGTCAGGGCGCCATCGCCGACCAGCGCCACGGCGTAGCGGTCATTGTGATTCATCAGCTTGTTCGCGCGGGAAATGCCGTCAATCCATGACAACGAAGAGGAGGCATGGGAGGACTCGACAACGTCGTGTTCCGATTCACCGCGGTCGGGGTAGCCGGACAGCCCGCCTTGCTGGCGCAGGGTCTCGAAGTTCTGGCGTCCGGTCACCAGCTTGTGCACGTACGACTGGTGCCCCGTGTCGAAGACGATGGAATCGGTGGGGGAATCGAAGACGCGGTGGATGCCCAGGGTCAGTTCGATCACGCCGAGGTTCGGGCCCAGATGCCCGCCGGTCCGTGCGACATTGTCGATGAGGAAACTGCGGATTTCCTCTGCCAAGTCGCCGAGCTGTTCAAGGGTAAGCGCCCGCAGGTCGCTTGGTTTCTTGATGGTCTTCAGTAAAGACACGTTCATCCCCTTCACAAATTCGCCGACGATAGGCTGGAAAGCCCATGCGAAATACCCAGTTTACCGCGTCCAAGGCTTCTTTCATTATCCGCCAACGTTCCTGCTGGTGCTAATTTCCCGGCAATGACGTTCGCTACCCTGCCGGGTCAAGGCATGCGCTTTAGCTGGTTCATGCCTGCGCCAGCGTTTCGGCCAGCATCTGGAGCCCCTGGGCTTCGAAGTCCCTGTCGCCAACTTGGTGAGCCCAGACTGCCGTTCCAAGTCCCTCGCGCAATTGCATGATCCGCCAGGCTTCGCCTTCCCGTGGATCGTGGCCATATCCCTGGAGAAAAGCGGCTTCCGAATCTGGACGCACCCTCCACTGCTGGACAGCCAGCCGGGCCAGGTCGCTGGCAGCTGGGCGGAATTCGAAGCGGCCGAAGTCGATAACTCGCAGTCCGCCTTGATCGGCCAGCCAATTGCGCGGTTGCCAATCCCCGTGGGTCGGCACCAAGACGGCTGGTTGCGGTTCATAGCTTCTGAGCATCTGCTCGATCTGCCGGCAAGCCGCTGGCTCGATCCGATGTTCGCGTTCCAGGAGCACGAGAAACTTCTGCGTCAGCCGAGCTTCATAGCCGGGATCCAGGCATTGCGCTTGCGAATGCAGCAGCTTCAGCGCCGCGCCGGCCTGACGATGGAACTCCGGGTCGAATTCATATTCGCTGCCCGCGCTGAGCTCGCCTGGCTGGAAGTCCAGAATCATCAAGCGCAAGGAATCGCTGGCGTGCAGCAGCTTGGCTGCTTTCCCGGCTTCTATCAGCGGCCCCGTGTAGCGGCGGTGCGCCAGCAGCTCACGCACTATGTGGTGGTTCTCTTCCCCCCCCGGTCTTGGCCACGACGTGCTTCATCCCCGCCTGCAGGTGCAGCACTTTGGTGTCGCCAAGGTTCCACGACATGTCCGCCAGCACTTCTACGTCGCCGAGCCACTGCCGTATTTGCTGTGCCGGGGCTGCTGGCACCAAGGCATCAAGGTTTAGCCTAGTCATCGGTACGCTCCCTGCCGGGCGTTGCGAGGCCCAGCCAGAGGCTGCAACGGGCATTTCACCGAGAGTTCTACCATGCTGCCCTCCATGACTGGTATTTTTCCTGAGCCTAGCAAGGTTTGTTCTCCAGGCCCCTGCGGCTCGCTAGGCTTGTCGCATGGAAGCATCGCAACGCTCGGGCCAAACCGCCGCTCATTACTCGCAGGTGGCCGAGGCGTATATCGATCTGTTCGGTTCACCGGAGCAGGCGGAGGCTGAGGACCGGGAACTGATTGCGGCGTGGGCCGCGCAGCTGCGGGGCCCGGTCCTGGACGCTGGCTGCGGGCCTGGGCATTGGACGCAGTTCATTGCCGATGGCGATCGGCCGGCCACCGGCGTCGATCTGGTGCCGGAGTTCTTGGACTTCGCACGGCGCACCTTCCGGAAGCCCAATTTCCTGCATGCTGATCTGGCGCACCTGCCATTCGACGACGAGCAGTTTTCCGGGGTGCTCGCTTGGTACTCGGTGATCCATGCTGCCCCGGCAGATCTTCCACCCATATTGGACGAGTTGGCCCGCGTGCTCCAGCCTGGCGGGAAGCTGCTGCTCGGCTTCTTTGCCGGGGACCAGCTGGAAGCCTTTGGCCATCAGGTCGCCCCCGCCTGGTATTGGCCGCCCGTGCACCTAGGCGAGATCCTCGAACAGTCGGGCTTTGGCGTGCTGGAAGGTGCCACTCGCACCCGGCCTACTGCCCGTACCCATGGCCATCTGAGCGCGCACAAGCGTGCTTAAATGACCTGAGACCCAAGGCAATTGCCTTGGGTCTCAGGTTTTCCCGCGATGCGGAACTACTTAGAGATTCGCTTCGACCGCAGTCGAAGTGGATCTGCTAGTTGGCAGCGGCGATCTGGCGCAGCACGTACTGCAGGATGCCACCGTTACGGTAGTAGTCGGCTTCACCTGGGGTGTCGATGCGCAGAACTGCGTCGAACTCGGTGACCTTGCCGTCTTCAGCGGTTGCGGTAACCTTCAGGGTCTTCGGGGTGGTGCCGTTGTTCAGCTCGGTCACGCCGGAGACTGCGAAGGTCTCGGTACCGGTCAGGCCCAGCGAATCAGCCGACTCGCCCTCTGGGAACTGCAGCGGCAGAACGCCCATGCCGATCAGGTTCGAGCGGTGGATGCGCTCGAAGGACTCGGTGATGACGGCCTTGACGCCCAGCAGTGCGGTGCCCTTGGCAGCCCAGTCACGCGAGGAGCCCGAACCGTATTCCTTGCCGCCCAGAACGACCAGCGGGGTGCCGGCGGCCTTGTAGTTCTCTGCAGCGTCGTAGACGTAGGCCTGCGGAGCACCTTCCTGGGTGAAGTCGCGGGTGAAGCCGCCCTCGACGCCGTCCAGCAGCTGGTTCTTGATGCGGATGTTGGCGAAGGTGCCGCGGATCATGACTTCGTGGTTGCCGCGGCGCGAGCCGTAGGAGTTGAAGTCCTTGCGATCCACGCCGTTCTCGATCAGGTAGCGGCCAGCCGGGGTTTCCGACTTGAACGAACCTGCAGGCGAGATGTGGTCGGTGGTGACCGAGTCGCCCAGCTTCAGCAGCACGCGAGCGCCGCTGATGTCCTGGACCGGCTGAGGCTCAGCGGTCATGCCCTCGAAGTACGGTGCCTTGCGTGCGTAGGTCGACTTCTCGTCCCATGCGAAGGTCGAGCCCTCTGGGGTGTCCAGTGCCTTCCAGCGTGCGTCGCCTTCGAAGACTCCGTCGTAGCCCTTGGCGAACATTTCCTTATCGATCGACGAGTCGATGATCTCCTGGACCTCGACTGGCGATGGCCAGATGTCCTTCAGGAAGACATCGTTGCCCTCGGCGTCCTGGCCCAGTGCGTCGGTCTCGAAGTCGAAGTCCATGGTGCCAGCCAGGGCGTAGGCGATGACCAGTGGCGGGGAAGCCAGGTAGTTCATCTTCACGTCCGGGTTGATGCGGCCTTCGAAGTTGCGGTTGCCCGAGAGCACTGCGGTTGCTGCGAGGTCGTTGGCCTGGATAGCCTCGGAAATCTCGGTGTCCAGCGGGCCGGAGTTGCCGATGCAGGTGGCGCAGCCGTAGCCGACCACGTAGAAGCCGAGCTTCTCCAGGTATGGCAGCAGGCCGGACTTCTCGTAGTACTCGGTGACAACCTTCGAGCCTGGGGCGACCGAGGTCTTGACCCATGGCTTGGAGGTCAGGCCCTTGTCAGCGGCGTTTCGAGCCAGGACGGCTGCGGCCAGCATGACCGAAGGGTTCGAGGTGTTGGTGCACGAGGTGATCGAAGCGATCGAAACCAGGCCGTGGTCCAGGGTGAACTGGGTGCCATCTTCCTTGGTGACCTCGACGGCTACCGATGGGCGGCCAGCACCCTGGGTGTCGTCGGCGTTCGATACGTAGTTGTGCAGGTCCTTGCGGAACTGCTCCTTCGAGGAGGACAGCTCGATGCGGTCCTGCGGGCGCTTCGGGCCGGCGATCGATGGAACCACGGTCGACAGATCCAGCTCGAGGTATTCCGAGAAGCGGATCTCGCGGCTTGGATCGTGCCACATGCCCTGTTCCTTGGCGTAGGCCTCGACCAGTGCAACGTTCTCCTCGCTGCGGCCGGTCAGGCGCAGGTAGTCGAGGGTGACATCGTCGATTGGGAACATGGCGGCGGTCGAGCCGAATTCCGGGGACATGTTGCCGATGGTGGCGCGGTTTGCCAGCGGCACCTCGGCCACGCCGTCGCCGTAGAACTCGACGAACTTGCCGACAACACCGTGCTTGCGCAGCATTTCGGTGATGGTCAGCACCACGTCGGTTGCGGTGGCGCCAGCTGGAATCGAGCCAGACAGCTTGAAGCCGACAACGCGTGGGATCAGCATGGAGACAGGCTGGCCGAGCATTGCTGCTTCGGCCTCGATGCCGCCGACGCCCCAGCCCAGCACGCCAAGGCCGTTGACCATGGTGGTGTGCGAGTCGGTGCCCACGCAGGTGTCCGGGTAGGCGCGCAGCACGCCGTTGACCTCGCGGGTCATGACGGTGCGGGCCAGGTACTCGATGTTGACCTGGTGCACGATGCCGGTGCCCGGAGGAACGACCTTGAAGTCGTCAAACGCGGTCTGGCCCCAGCGCAGGAACTGGTAGCGTTCGCCGTTGCGCTGGTATTCGATCTCCATGTTGCGCTCGACGGCGCCTTCGAAGCCGAAGGTGTCGATCTGCACGGAGTGGTCGATGACCATTTCGGCCGGTGCCAGCGGGTTCACGCGGGTCGGGTCGCCGCCCAGGTCCTTGACGGCCTCGCGCATGGTGGCAAGGTCGACGACACAAGGCACACCGGTGAAGTCCTGCATGATGACACGAGCGGGGGTGAACTGGATTTCGGTGTTCGGCTGAGCCGAAGCATCCCACTGACCCAGTGCATTGATGTGCTCGTTGGTTACGTTCGCGCCGTCTTCGGTGCGAAGCAGGTTCTCAAGAAGAACCTTAAGGCTGTAAGGAAGGCTGTCCGAGCCTTCAACCGTATTTAGTCGGTAAATTTCGTATTCGGTTCCATTGACGTCAAGTACGCCCTTGGCACCGAAGCTGTCCACATTGCTCACGTGGGACTCCTCTCGCCAGACACTCATTCTGTTGCACACGCACACTTCAATTCCAGTTAGGAGTTCCTAACTGAGATAGTCAGGCTCCTAGCGCGGCAGAGCTAAAAACAGTCTATCGCCAAAGCCCGCAAAAAGACTCCTCGGAATAAATTTTGGTCCAAATTCGTGTCTAAACGGACACTTTCAGGTGCTTAACGGCGCACAAACAGCCCGATGGACTCCATATGGTGGGTGTGCGGGTACAAATCGTGAATCTCCATGTGCTCTAATTCGTAGCCTCGGGCCATCAAGCGCGCGGTATCGCGGGCGAAAGCCGCAGGGTCGCAGGACACGTAACAAATCCGCGAAACAGCGCTGGCGGCCAGCTCCGCGGCGACTTGCTTGTCGATTCCGGTACGGGGCGGATCAAGCACCACCGCATCCAGCGAAGCGTCCCGGGCGACCTGCCGTAACACTCGCTCAACACGGCCGCGGATCACCGTGGCCTGCGAGTAGGAGCGCAGGTTCTTCTTCGCATCCGCATGGGTGCCCGGAGCACCCTCAATCGAGAAGACGCGGCCCTCGCGGCCAACCGCCTTGGCCAGCGGAACGGAGAACAGGCCGGCACCGGCATAGAGGTCGGCGATTTGCTCGCCGGCGGCCGGCTCGGTCAGCTCGATCACGCGCCGGGTCAGCAGGCTGGCCGCCTCGCGGTGCACCTGCCAGAAGCCTTCCCCGGTAATCCGGAATTTCTCCCCCAGCACCTTTTCGGTCAGGTACGCCGAACCGGCCAGAACCTGCAGCCGCCCCTTGCCGTCGGCCGCCGAGCCGCCCTGCTGGCTGAACGAGGCGACGTTGACGCCCTCGGCGAATTGCTTGGCAACCTTTGCCGCGGCGCCGGGCTTGGCCTCGGCCAGCAAGATCAGCACGGTTCGGTCATCCTGGCTGGATACCGCGGCTTCGACACGTTCAATGCCGGTGTAGTCCACGGAGTACAGCCCGGTGGCTTCAATGGCCGGATGGGCCAAGGGCATCTGCGCAATGCCGGTCAACTGGTTGCTGCGGAATGCGCTCATTGCCAGTCTGCCCTGGGCGTCTACGGAATACGACATCCGAGTGCGCCAGCCCAGGCCATCGACCGAGCCCTTGACCGCTTGCACCGCAGGGAAGTTGTAGTCTTCCGCGTTCAGGCCGCCCAGCCGGGTCATCTGCTCGGCAGCCACCTGCGACTTCAGCTCACGCTGGTGCTCCAGGATGATGTGGCCGAACTCTGCGCCGCCCACCGGATCGCGGTGCTTCAAGGCATCAGCTGCATCCCAGAAGTGCGGCACCCGGTGCTCGCTGGCTTCGAGCACTTCGGCCACGTCGGCACGCCAGAACTTGGCCTCCGGCGCGCTGTCCGTCAGGCGCACCTTGACCAGTTCGCCGGGAATGCCATGGCGCACGAAGATCACCCGGCCCTCGTGGCGGGCGACGGTGTGCCCGCCATGGGCAATCTTGCCCAAGCGGACGGTGAGCATTGGAGTATCAGTCATCGTTCCAGTCCTTCTTCAGAAGCAGTCAATTCAGCGGTGCGCCGAGGATTCTTCGGTCGGGCCTCCGCCAAGGGCATGCGAGGCGCTGAGCAGGCGCCACGGGACCGAGGCAATCACTACTCCCGGTTCATGGTGCAGGCGGTTCTTCACGCGCAGCGCGGTTTGGTTGTGCACCAGCTGTTCCCACCAATGGCCCACGACATATTCGGGAATGTACACGACGATCAGTTCCCGCGGCGATTCACGCTTGATGGAACGGATATGCTCAATCAGCGCTCCGGGAATATCGCGATACGGCGAGGCCAGCGCAGTGATCGGCACCGGGATCTGCAGCCGTTCCCAATCCTGCAGGGTCTTTTCGGTCTTGCCGCGTTCCACGTCCACGATGATCGCTTCAAGCTTCGAGGGACGCGAAGCGCGGGCGAAGGCCAGGGCACGCAGCACCGGCTTGCGCACGGTGGATACCAGCACGAGCGCATGCACGCGCGAGGGCAATGCGGTGACGGCGGAGTCCTCGTCGACCGCCAGCTCGTCGTCGACCTTCTGGTAGTGCCGCTGCAGCGAATCCATGATCACCATCAGGACGGCAATGCCCAGCACGGCCAGCCACGCACCATGGACCAGGCGGGTGGCCAAGACGACCACGAGCACCAGCGCCGAGAGCACCAGGCCTAGCAGGTTCAGCAGCCGCTTGCGCTGCTTGGCCGCACGGATCTTGCGGTCTGCAATGGGCACCAGAACACGTTTCCAGTGCTTGAGCATGGCCAGCTGGCTCAGCGTGAAGGAAACGAATACGCCCACCACGTACAGCTGGACCAGCAAGGTGACATCGCCTTGGAACAGCAGCACCAGCGCGATCGCGGCAATGCCCAGGCACAGGATGCCGTTGGAGAAGCCCAGGCGATCGCCACGGGTGCGCAGCTGGCGCGGGAGGAAGCCGTCGGTCGCCAGATGGCTGGCCAGCAGCGGGAAGGAATTGAAGGCCTGGTTGCCGGCCAGCAGCAGCACGGCAATGGTCAGCACCGAGACGATCACCAGGCCGAAGGTGAAGTCGCCGAACACCGCCTGGGCCAGCTGGCCCAACACCGGGATCTGCACGAAGCCTTCGGGGATCGGCTCGCCGTGAAGCAGGAACGAGGCCTGCGGATCGGCGACGACCTTGATGCCGGTGGCCCGGGCAAGCATCAGCGTGCCCAGCGTCAGCACGCCGGAGAGCAGGCCCAGCACCAGCAGGATCCGCGCCGCGTTCTTCGCCCGCGGCTTGGCCAGCGTCTGCACGTTGGAGATCGGAACCTCGATGCCGGTCAACGCGGCCGACCCCGTGCTGAAGGCACGCAGGATCAGCAGCGCACCGACAACGCCATGCAGGCCATTGGCGAACTCGGCCTCCGGCACAATCGTGAAGTCCGCACTCGGGGCGAGCCCGAGGGAACCGGTCAGCGCCATCACGCCGCCAATGGCCACCAGCAGCAGCATGCCGATGACGAAAAGGTAGACCGGGATGGCCAGCGTCCAGCGGCCTTGCCCTTTGCCGCGCAAATTGCCGACCACGAGGAAGGCGACCAGGGCGGCGGCCACCCACGCCTTGTATTCGGCCACTGCAGGGAAAATGGCGGCAAGATACAGGGCCGCCGACGAGCTGGAAACAGCAACGGTGAGCACGAAGTCGACCAGCAGCGCCGCGGCCACCGCAGTGCCCGGACGTGCACCGAGGTTCTTCTTCACGATTTCATAGTCGCCGCCACCGGAAGGGTACTCCATTACCGATTGGCGGTAGGACAGCACCAGCACCACCAGCACCGCGAGGACCGCCAGTCCAACCATTGGCGAGAGCGCGGTCGCGGCGATGCCCGCAATGGCCAGGGTCAGCAGGATCTCGTCCGGCGCGTACGCCAAGGACGACAGGGCGCTGGAGGAGAAAATCGGCAACGCGACCTTGGGTGGCAACGGCTTCTTTTTCAGCTGTTCAGTGCTGAAAGGCCGGCCCACCAGGATCCGCTTCAAACCGTCAAATAATGCAGGCACGACACAACGTTATCGCAGGGTGCACGGCGCGGGCGTGCTTCACCATCGATAAACTGGGCGCGATCAGCGCTATTGTTGCATTCGTAGCACACAGCCCGTGGGCGCCAAGCGGCACGCGGCAAGCAGCAAAACCAAGGAGTTCTCGGTGGCACATTTCGTGATCATGGGGTGCGGACGCGTCGGTGTCGCGCTGGCCCACACGCTGGATTCGGCGGGGCATTCCGTGGCAGTCATTGACCAGGACCCGCATGCCTTCCGCCGGCTGAGCAAGGATTTCTCCGGCACCACGGTGACCGGCATGGGATTCGACAAGGACACGCTGGACGCTGCCAAAATTGGCGAGGCCTACGCGTTCGCAGCTGTTTCCAGCGGTGATAATTCCAACATTCTCGCCACTCGCGTATCGCGCGAAACCTATAATGTGCCCCACGTCGTGGCCCGCATCTATGACCCAGGACGAGCGGAGATCTATCAGCGACTGGGCATCCCCACCGTGGCAGCGGTCCGCTGGAGCACCGATCAGGTGCTTCGCCGGATCCTGCCGGACTATTCGATGCGCGGGGACTTCCGGGAGCCCTCGGGACGCCTGGTGCTGTCCGAAGTGGCCTTGCACCGCGACTGGTATGGCCACCTGGTCAAGGAGCTGGAAGCCGCCGCCGGGGTGCGCGTGGCCTATTTGACCCGCTTCGGCGAAGGCACCATCCCGGAGAACCGCACCCGGCTGCAGGGCGGCGACCTGGTGCATGTGATGATGCGGCTGGACGAGTCCAAAGACGTGGAAAAGATCCTTGCCAGCCCGCCAGCGGCGCAGACCAACGAATAACCTGAGAGGCATCCCATGAAGGTCATGATTGCCGGGGCCGGCTCGGTCGGTTCCTCCATTGCCCGTGAACTAATCATCAACCACCACGAAGTCCTGCTGATCGATCTGCAACCGGAAATGGCCGAACGCGCAGATCTTGAAGCGGTGAAGTGGCTGATTGGCGACGCTTGCGAATTAGCTGTCTTGCAGCAGGCGCAGCTTGAAGAGTACGACGTGGTCGTTTCGGCGACCGGCGACGACAAGGTCAACCTTGTGGTCTCGTTGCTGGCCAAGAGCGAGTTTGGCATCCGCCGCACTGTGGGCCGCGTGAACAATCCGAAGAATGAATGGATGTTCGACGATGCCTGGGGCGTCGATGTTGCGGTCAGCACGCCGCGGCTGATGACCGCGCTGGTCGAGGAAGCCGTGGAGGTCGGGGACCTGGTGCGGCTGCTGACGTTGAAGACCGGCGAGGTCTACATGGTCGAGTTCACAGTCCCGCACGATTCGGCCTTGATCGGCCGCAGCATCGGGCGCATCTCGTGGCCCGAAGACACCACCATGATGGCAGTGGTCCGCGACAAGACGCCGTTCCCGCCCAGTGCCGATGATGTAATTGAGGGTGGCGATGAAATCTTCTTCATCACCACCCCGCACGCAGAACCCTTGCTGCGCCGCACGTTGCGCGACGCCACCCGCTAGGCCGCTGGCTTGGGCGTGCTGGTCTCGTCGCCGGCTACGGCCGCCGGCTTCGAGACCAGCCACGCGAACCACAGCCCCGCCGCATACAGCGGCACTCCCATCAGGGCACGGGCCAAGCCCAGGGCCACGACATCATCTGCGATGTACATCGGGATCTGCACCGCCAGGCGCAGCGCGAAAACAGCAATGATGATCCAGGTAGCCACCTGGTAGCGGCGCAGGCGTTCGGGCTTCTTGCGCCATTCAGTGCCTTCATTGCGGATGAATCCGAAGAGCAGGCCGATCAGCGGCCAGCGGGCCATCACCGAAATCAGCAGTCCCGCCAGATAGGCGGCAGACACGTAGAACCCCGGAATGTAGTAGTCCTTGGCGTTGCCCGAAGTCCGTGCGGCGAAGGCGCAGATCAGGATGCCGATCAGCCCAGAGCCTGCCTGGATCAGCGTCGAGCGCTTGACCAGGCGGATGATCATGAACACGACGCCGAGGCTGATCGAGGCGATCAGCCCCCAGCCCAGATTGCTGGTAAGCGCGAAGACCATGATGAACACGAAACCGGGAAGCACGGTTTCCAGGATGCCGCGCACGCCGCCAACGGTGGAGAGCAAGTCAATTCCGCCGTCAGCGTTTTGCGTGATGTTGGAGTTCGAGCCGATCATCTCGGCGAAACTCGGATGCTTAGTTTCCGGTGCGGAATCATCGTCCGGACGGGATGCGTCGTTGTTCACCATGCCTACTTCCAATTAGACGCCAGCTGGCTGGCGTTCTCGAATCCTTGAGTGGCCGTCGCCGGTCATCGACGGGCTTCCGGCACGATGACGTAGCGCGGATTGAAGATCGTCGGGATCTGATCCACAGGAGCAACCATTCCCGAGTACTCCACCTTCACGCCCGGCTTGATGCCCGGAACGGTTTTCTGTCCCATGAACGCCAAGCGAACATGCGGCACAGTTCCGCGACGGGCCGACACGGTACCGAGCCGATCCACCACTACAGCGGTCAGCCGCGGGGCGACATTCGTCGCGGAGTAGCTCACCGATTGGACGTACCCGGTGTGCTCGACCCGCCCCTTGGATGGCAGCTGTTCCAGGCTGTCCAGCCGCTGGTAGGTGGGCTTCTGGCCCGAGGGGCCGAGCTGCGGAGTGACGGGTTTGTCCTTCAGCGACATTCTCTAGCCGATCTGGGTGATCTCTGGTCCGCGTTCTGGACGCTTCAGCTCAGGGTTCTGCTCGGGGGCTGCCGG
The DNA here is from genome assembly GCF_008370855.1 of Glutamicibacter sp. ZJUTW. Classification (NCBI taxonomy): domain Bacteria; kingdom Bacillati; phylum Actinomycetota; class Actinomycetes; order Micrococcales; family Micrococcaceae; genus Glutamicibacter; species Glutamicibacter sp. ZJUTW. The sequence goes on from NZ_CP043624.1 coordinate 2,149,150, forward strand.
ACGGGCCTGGGCATTGGACGGGACGCTCAATGGCAGAAGTTCAGCCGGAGGCAGCGGCTTGTCGCCGCGATTGACCACGACGTCACGCAGAATCCCGTCGACAATGTTGGCGGCCTCCTCGTTGCCGATGGCCGCGCCGCCAATGACTGCACGCAGGAACCAGCGGCGGCCATCGATGCCGACAAAGCGCAGCGCAACATGCCCGGCGCGGCCGTCTGGCAGCTGCTGCGGCACCTTGGCGAGCAGCTCCTGGCCGTACTCGCCATCACGGGTGAAGATTTCACCGTTCTGGGCGCTGATGTCGCTCTTGATCTTGTCGCTGATGCCTGGCCACAGCGACTCGGACTTCGAAGACGAGAAAGCCATCAACTGGATCCGCGACTCGGCGATCTCCAGCGACACCGCGATGACACGCTTGTTGGACTCTTCAACGTCCATGCGGACCTTCAAGCCGGCTACCGGCTTGATCAGGATTGAGCCGAAGTCCAGGTACTCCTGCGTATTCTCGATGTCGTCGTAATCGAACGGGCCGGTCTTCGGCTCCTGCTCGTTCTGGGCTGCATCCTCAGCTGGTTCGGCGACTGGCTGCTCTTTGGCCTTCTTGCGCTTGAAAATCATGGTGTCCTTAGAAAATCTTGTCTTGCTCTCAAGGGTACTTACTTGGAGTTGAATCCGCCGGTCGAACCGAATCCGCCTGCGCCGCGGGCGCTGTCCTCCAGCGAATCCACTGCGATGAAGGCCGCCTGCTCGACTTTCTGGATAACCAGCTGGGCAATTCGGTCGCCCCGGCTGATTTCGAAGGACTCGGACTTGTCGGTGTTCAACAAGGTGACCATGATCTCACCCCGGTACCCAGCGTCAACAGTACCCGGTGCATTTACCACGGTAATGCCGTGCTTGGTTGCCAAGCCGCTGCGTGGGTGCACCAGACCAACGTAGCCATGCGGGATGGCTAGCGCGATGCCGGTAGGAACGAGCGCGCGGGCACCTGGCTCCAGCACAAGGGATTCGCGAGCATGCAAGTCAGCACCGGCGTCCGAAGGATGCGCGTAGCTGGGGACCGGCAAATCGGTGTCAAGCATCTTGATGGCAATGGAAAATGATGGCTCACTCATCGATGTAGGTCTTCCCCCGGAGTCTTGTGAAATGGTCACTCGATAGTTTCTCGTGCCTAACTCTATCGCGCACGCCGTCCAATGGCCTGCCAACCGGCTTCGAGGTCTTGAATCGGAGAATTATTGCCTAGACTTGGAACCATGAGTAATTCCAGCCCCGCGGGTTCGAACGTCCAGTACAGCGAAAAGCTTTGGCCATCGGCCAGCACCTGGATTTGGCCAATCATCATTTCCATCACCGCAGGTATTGCGCTAGCTCCGATCAGCAGCATCCTTGGATGGATTGCCGGTGCCGTCGTGTTGCTTTCGCTGATCGCGGTGTTCCTGCTGCGCACGCCGACCATCGAGGTCACCGATGAATTGGTGACCGTTGGACGGGCCAGCATTGAACGCAAGTACATCGGGGAGGTTGTCGGCTACCGCGGAGATGAGGCATTCAAGCAGCGTGGGCAGAAACTGCACGGCCTGGCCTACATGCTGCTGCGCGGCTGGATCGACGGAGTCGTGCGGATGGAGGTCACCGACGAGCGTGACACCACGCCGTACTGGCTGACGTCTACCCGGCGTCCCGAAGAGCTGGCGGCCGCCCTCTCGGGCGTGATGTACGAATTCACCGACGAAGGCAAGGCAGAAGCAGCCAAGCTGGAACAGTCCGAAGACGCTGCCGGCGAATAGCGTTGACTGCCTTGGAGCCCGAAAAGCGCATGGCGCCCAACCTTCTGGTTGGGCGCCATGCGCTTTTCGGAACTGCTGCGCGGGTTTTCATCCTTCGCACTCGCTGCAGAATTTTTGCCCGTTGTCCTCACGGACCAGCTGCGTGCGGTGGCGCACCATGAAGCATGACGCGCACGTGAATTCATCGGCCTGTTCCGGCAGGATTTCGACGCTCGCTTCCTCCTGCGGCGCCTCGCCGCCGGGCAGAACGTACTCTTCAGCCAAGGGGGTTTCCGCTTCGTCAACCAGGTTGGCCATGGCTGCGGTCTTGCCTGCTTTGAGCTGAGCGATTTCCTTGGCTCGTTCCGCTTCTGACATTGCCACGGGTGCAGCAGATTCACTTGCCATAATCGTTTTTGCTCTTTCCTGCAGGTCTTCGTCCTAGCCGGCTGCTCCACGAGGTGGAAACTTGTACCGGCATAGAAGTATAACGTTCTTCCGGGTAATCCATTCCCGTTCCTGCCACGCTATGCCATGGGCGCAAGGTTCGAGGAATTACGGCGTGAAGTTGAGGACTAATCTTGCGCCACACCCTGCGTGGTGGTAGGAATTCGGGCCTCAAGGTGGCAAAGTTTTACACAGGAAATAGAGCGTGTGGAGGGTAGGAATGCGTCAGCTGAGACTGGTGGGAATTCATGAAAATGGTTCCAGCCTGCAGGTCAGCAGTGACGACGGGATGAGCTTCGAGCTGCCTGTTGACGATGCACTGCGCAGTGCAATGGCTGAAATCGCCCGTTCGAGGGCTCCGAGGAACCGTGAGGAGTCCTCGGTCCATTCGCCGCGCGAAATCCAGGCACGAGTGCGCGCTGGCGCGTCCGCCTACGACCTGTCGCTTGAATGGGATGTCCCCGTCGAGGATATCGTCAAGTACGAAGGCCCGGTACTGGCTGAACGCGAGCACATCGCCGAGCTGGCACGCCGCGTCGAGGTTTCCGGACCGCAGACCGACGCCGAATACCGCGAGGTGTTCGGCGAAGAGCCGGCCGATCTCGGTTCCATGGTGGTCCACCGCCTGCACCAGCTGCACATCGATGCCGAGTCGGCGCGCTGGAATGCCTGGAAAGATCCGGAAGGCCAGTGGATCGTCACCGTGGAGTTCGATTCCCCGCTGCCGACCGAGAATGTCGAGTCACTGGATTCGGATTCGACTGCCGCTGCCGAGAACATTGCACGGTGGGCTTTCACTCCCGCGCGCAAGACGTTGAAGAACCTGAACCGCTGGGCCCAGACCCTGAGCGAGCAGGTAGCTCCTGAATACTTTCGCCCGGTCTCTGCACTGAACCAGCCAGAGGCGGAACCGGCCGCCGCAGCCAGCACTCCGGAGCCCGATGAGACCGAAGAACTGGTCACCTTGCTCAACGCTCGCCGCGGGCAGCGCACTAAGGACCAGGATCCGGAAGGCGAGGCTCGTTACAACGAGATCATCGAACGCAGCATGAGCAAGTACGATACCGATGACGAGGACGCGCTGCCGCATCTTCCGCAAGGGATTTCCGCGCGCACCTCGCAGCTGGTGGTTGTCACCAATGAAGACGACGATTCGGGCCGTGCCGAGGACAAGCCAGCTGAACAGCCTGCCGAGGAGTCGGCTCCGCGCAAGGCCAAGCGTTCGTCCGTTCCCAGCTGGGATGACATCATGTTCGGCAAGCGCAAGAAGGACACCGACTCCTAGTGCGCAGCTGACACTGGAGAGCACAAGGGAGCGGGAACAGCATTGGACCAATGCTGTTCCCGCTCCCTTTGCGTTGCCGGCTATTTGGTGCGGTGCACCAGCAATGGCACGAACCGCTCCCCCGCAGTGAGCGACCCGTGCTGCCCCACCATGTCGAAGGCCATCGGTGCGACGCGTCGGCCGTCATAGAATGCGATGGCTTCGGCCGCCAAGATCATCAGATCGCCCAGCCGTGCCGCATGTTCTTCGGTGATGGCGCCGAAGTAGCCGCGTTCTATGGCTTCCTCGCGCGTCATCACCCAGGCTTTGGTGCCATAGGCCCGCTGCCAGGCCTCGCGGACCCGTAGCCGGCAGGCGTCATCGGCCTGCGGGTCGAAGGTCAGTTGGACGCCACGAGGTTCACCGCTGGTCAGCTCGACGCCCTCGACCAGCTCAGGCTGCTGGCTGTAGTCGATGCGCTGCGACGCTGGAATATCCACCATTCCATGGTCGCCGGTGATCAGCACCGTGGTTTCTTCCGGCAGCTTGGACACCAGGGTCTTGATGACGTAGTCCAGTTCTTCGAGGGTGTCCCGCCACTGGCTGGAGTCGACGCCGTATTTGTGGCCTGCCTTGTCCAATTCATTGAAGTACGTGTAGACCAGCGCGTTGCGGTTCGAGTCGAAGATCGTGCGGGTGGCACGTGCGCGCGCCGCCGGCTGGTTGGCCGGCACGAATTTGGGCCCGCGCAAGGACGCACGGGTCAGGGCCGACTTGGCAAACATGGGGATCGACACGGTCGCCACGTGGATGCCGTTCTCGGCGATCTTCTGGAAAACGGTCGGGCGAGTCTGCCAGGTTTCGGGGTCCAAGTCCCCAGGCCACCCGCCCAACTGGTTGACCACACGACGCTTGGCCGGGTCGATGACGTCATAGCCGACCATTCCATGCTCGCCAGGAGCCAGGCCCGTGGCCAGGCTGCTCAGGGATGTCGCGGTGGTCGAAGGGAAGCCAGTGCCCAGCTTCTGCCCCTTCTCGAACAGGCCGCGCAGGAAGGGCGCATGCCCGAGATGGCTTTTAAGCTGGTTCCAGCCCAGTCCATCAACCATGATCAGGGCTACTCGCTTGGTTGGGGCGAAGCCCAAGGCATTCTGATAGCCGTCAACCCCCATTGCCGCTGCCGCTGAGGGAAGAATCTCCGACAGCGTAGCCTGGCCGTATTTGGGTGCTTCCGGGATTTTCTGCGGCGGTTCAGGCAGGCTGCTGAGCTTTTGTTCCTCGATCATGCTCAGGCGATCGTGGCCAGGCGCAGGCGCACAGCGAACTCGCGGGCCTTGTTCACGGCCTGCTGGCCATCGGCTTCGGCACTGACGCGGATGACCAAGTCCTCAGGCTGCGAGGTGCCATTCAGCCCGTGGTCGGCATCGCACTGCGGATCTCCGCAGGAAGCAGGGGCCAGGTCGATCCGCTTGGTTCCGTCCCAGGACAGCCCGAAGGTCAGTTCCTTGACTGGGTCAGCGGACGAGTAATGCTGCGGCTGGTGATAGACGAAGCTCGTGGCAACCGAAGCGATGCGCGCCAACGAAATCATCTCGACTGATACTTGCGCCATGACATCTTTGCCATGGTCATCAAGCTGCTGGTCATCTACGTGCAAGATGAAAAGCACCTTTTCGCTCATCACCATGACGGTGATGTGGCGGTGGACCTCGGTATGGTCGAAGTGAGTTTCCAGATGCACATAGTGGTCAAGCACCGGTTGGCCCATCATGGCCTCAGCCAGGACATCCTGGACCATCTGCGGATAAAAACCCGCACGGACCAAGTCATGCTGAAGCTCAGCGCCAGGAGTGGTCGAATACGTTGGAGAACTCATGCCCCAATTCTACTCAGTCGCCACCGGCAATTCACGTTTCGGCGTTTGCACTCAGCTGCGCAGCGCACGGCGGACGCTATCCGTGCGCTGCTCTGCGTTGCTGATCTGGATGCTCACTGCCAGCACACTCAGCGAATCTGTGGCAACAGTGATCGGCGCGAATTTGGCAACTGTCACTTCAGGATGGTTGTCCTTGAAGAGCGAGACACGGGTGATGAAGTCTTTCAAGGCCTCCAGATCCACTGCCGGCAATCCCTGGTAGCCGAATAGACGCACGCTGCTGCGCGGACGGCGGATAAGCTGTTCCAGGTCATGGGTGGAGAACGGCGCCACGCCGTGGGCCCAGTCATCGAGCAGGTTGACCGGATCGCCGCTAAGCCCGAAGGAAATAACCGGACCCAGCAACGGGTCCTCCATGGCCTTGACAACGCAAGCCTGCCCGGCTGGCGCCATGCTCTGCACATCCAGGGAGTCCACGCCGTATGCGGCCATCAGCGACTTCATGTGGGCGAAGTTCGCTTCCAGGCTCTGCTTGTCCGGGATGCTCAAGCGCACGCCGCCCAGGTCCAGGCGTTGCCGCAGATCGGGGTCGTTGGCTTTCAACGCGACCGGCCAGCCGAGCTCGTCGGCCGCTGCGACAGCTTCCTCTGCGCTGTGCACCACCCGGTGGGACAGGAACTTGATCCCGTAGAAGTCCAGCAGCTTCTGCACCTGCTCGTCGTTCAATTCCAGCAGGTTGGTCCCCGAAATGGTCTTCACCAACTCGTCAAGGTACTCTGCCGCGCCTTCGACATCGATTCCTTCCGGGTCTCTCATCGGCTCGTAGGGAACGTCCACCCACTGCTGGTATCCATAGGCCTTGGCCAAGGCGCCGATGACCGTGGTGGGCGACGTATACACCGGAATTCCCTGCTTGAGGCCTCCGGTAATCTTCGTATCCGCCAGCCCCGGAACCAGGGCCACCACCGGTTTCGGCTGGCCTATGAACTCCTTGGCGACCTTGAGCACCGCACGGGTATCCAGCTCCGAGTAGGGCAGGTGCGCCAACAGGATTGCGTGGACTTCCGGGTCATCCACCAGTTCCTGGATCCGGGCGCGCAGCACGGGTATGGCCTTTGACTGGCCGATGCTGTAGTCCAGCTCTTCGCCTTCCACCACGGTGTTCAGGTTCCGGTCTTCAGCGACATCGCACACCACCTCGGCGATGGTCAAGGAATTGGACAGGATCGCGACGTTCGGGCCCTTGGGCGGAGGGAAGACTGAAAGCAGGGAGGTGACATCCAGGAGCTCTTCGGCGGAGCGGACGCGGATCACGCCGGACTGGCGAAGAATTGCGTTCATTGCCCCCGGTGCTGCCTGCCCTACGCGCACAGAATGGCCGGGTGGAAGGCGACGGCCCATCACGTCGGACTTGGCCACGATTACCGGCTTGCTGCGGGCCAGGCGCCGAGCGATGCGCGCGAATTTGCGCGGGTTGCCAAAGGATTCCAGGTACAGCGCCACCACATGGGTCCGCGGGTCGTCCTCGAAGAACTGCATGGCGTCGTTGCCGGAAACATCAGCGCGCAGGCCGGCGGAAATGGCGCTGCTGGGGCCTACCCCCTGCTGCAGGGCGACGCCCTGGATGATCGTGCCCATGGCCGCCGATTGGGTGAAGAATCCTACGTTTCCTGCGGCCGGGACATGCTGGCTCCCAGTGGCATACAGCTTCACCTGCGGGTCGGTATTCATCAACCCGGCCGATCCCGGCCCGACTACGCGCATGCCGTTGGCACGAGCCAGCGCCACAAGTTCGCGCTGTGCGCCCAGCCCTTCAAGGGTTTCGTATCCTGTGGTCATGATGACCAGGGACTTCACCCCGTGGGCGGCGCAGTCGGCAATGGCGTCCTTGACCCCCTCACGCGGAATGCACAGTACGGCGACATCCACCGGTCCTGGAATTTCGGTGACCTTTCCGTAGGCCACCATGCCGCCGACTTCCAGGGCCGCATCGTTCACCGCATAGACCGCACCGGTGTACCCGGATTCGATAATTTGCTCCAGCACGTCGTGCCCGAGCTTGCCCCAGGTGCGGCTGGCACCGATCACTGCCACCGACTTGGGCGCCAGCAGCGCTGCCACGCTGCTCGCTTCGGCGCGGTGCTCTCTCGCCTCGGTCACTTCGCGGGACTTCTCGGTGGGGCTGATGGAAAACTCGAGCATCACCACTCCATCTTCGAAATGGCGGGCGACGGCGTAGCCCGCATCCGAGAAGACAGTGAGCATCTTGCGGTTCTCCGGAAGCACCTCGGCTGAGAATTTCTCAATGTCGTTTTCACGGGCCGCCGCGGCCAGGTGCTCCAGCAGGATCGAGCCGATCCCAGTTCCCTGGTACTCGTCCGAGACGTTGAAAGCTACTTCGGCTTCCCGCGGATCATCCAAGCGATCGTAGCGGCCGACACCGATGATCCTTGCGCCACGAACCACTGTAAAGGCGACGCGATTCACATGGTCCACATTCGTGAATCGCTCCAGCTCTTTGGGGGTCAGCGACGACTTGTACGTAAAATAGCGTAGGTAGACTGACGTCTCGGACTGCTGCTTGTGCATGTCCTGGAGCGCTTGGGAATCCTGCGGGGTGATTGGCCGTAGGTGCGCTGTTGTCCCGTCGCGAAGCACAACATCTGCTTCCCAATGCGCCGGATATGCCGCCGAAAGTTTACGATCCACCATAGGCTTAGGATAGTCGGCAGTTCGGCGTTGCGCCCAGATGCAACACGAAGATTCGGCAGTTCCGGCCCTAAGACAGTAGATGAAGGACGAACAGAGTAATGGCTCCTAAGAAGTCTGAAGAGATTCCAGCGGATTTCGTTGAAAATATCGTCGATATAGACGTCACCAATGAAATGGAATCATCCTTCTTGGAGTACGCCTACTCTGTCATCTACTCCCGTGCGCTTCCCGACGCCCGAGACGGCCTGAAGCCGGTTCAGCGGCGCATCCTGTTCCAGATGGCCCAGATGGGCTTGCGCCCCGAGAAGGGCCACGTCAAGTCGGCCCGCGTGGTCGGCGAGGTCATGGGCAAGCTGCATCCGCATGGCGACACCGCAATCTACGACGCCATGGTCCGTTTGGCCCAGGATTTCTCGCTGCGCCTTCCGCTGATCGACGGCCATGGCAACTTCGGTTCGCTCGATGACGGACCAGCAGCCCCGCGCTACACGGAGGCCCGCCTGGCAGCTTCTGCCGTCGCGATGACCGCAAATCTGGATGAAGACGTCGTCAACTTCGTGCCGAACTACGACAACCAGTTCATGCAGCCAGAAGTGCTGCCCTCTGCGTTCCCGAACCTGCTGGTCAATGGCACCACCGGCATTGCCGTGGGCATGGCCACCAACATGGCTCCGCACAATCTGGGCGAAGTGGTCGCCGCTGCGCAGCACCTGCTCAAGGAACCTGAAGCCACCGTCGAAGAGCTCATGAAGTTCATTCCGGGCCCGGATCTGCCTTCAGGTGGCAGCATCATCGGCTTGGACGGCATCAAGGATGCCTACCGCACCGGTCGCGGATTGTTCCGCACCCGGGCCACGGTGATCATGGAGAAGATTTCAGCACGCAAGTCGGGCCTCGTGGTCACCGAACTGCCATATGGCGTGGGTCCTGAAAAGGTCATCGAGAAAATCAAGGATGGTGTCAACAGCAAGAAGATCTCCGGCATTTCCGATGTCGTGGACCTGACCGACCGGCATCACGGCCTGAAGCTGGTCATCGAGCTGAAGAACGGTTTCAACCCGAACGCCGTGCTTGCCAGCCTGTACAAGTACACCCCGATGGAAGATTCCTTCGGCATCAACAACGTTGCCCTGGTCGATGGCCAGCCGCGCACCATGGGGCTGCGTGAGCTGCTGACCGTGTATGTGGACCATCGGATAGATGTAGTACGCCGCCGCACCGTGCACCGCCTGGCCAAGCGCGAGGACCGCCTGCACCTGGTTGAGGGCCTGCTCATTGCCATCGTTGATATTGACGATGTCATTGCCATCATCCGTTCTTCCGAGCAGACCGCTGAAGCACGCGAACGCCTGATGACGGTCTTCGACCTGAGCGAACCGCAGGCCAGCCACATCCTGGAACTGAGGCTGCGCCAGCTGACCAAGTTCTCCAAGCTGGAGCTTGAAACCGAGGCCGAGCAGCTGCGCAACGAAATCGAGGAATTACGCGCCATCCTGGAGTCCGACGAGCTGCTGCGCACCGTGGTTTCCAACGAACTCGGTGAAATGGCCGAAACCTTCGGCACCCCGCGCCGGACCAAGCTGCTGAAGTCTGCCCAGCTGGCACCGCTGAAGGGCACCGCGCTGCCCGAAGAAGTCGGAACCGGCAAGAAGGCCAAGCTGGCGATGGAAGTATCCGATACCCCATGCTGGGTTCTGCTCTCTGCCACCGGGCAGATCGCCCGGACCCCCGATCGGCAGGCCGTGGATTACGCCGCGGCGCGCATCAAGCATGATGTGCTCACCTCGCAGGTCGCCTCCAGCGCCCGCGGAGAAATCGGCGCCCTGACATCTGCCGGCCGCATTATCCGCATCTCGCTGATCGATGTTCCGGTGCTCCCCGAGTCCCACGGCTTCCCGCAGCTGGCCCATGGCGTGCCGATCTCCGAATTCCTCAAGCTGGGCAAGGGCGAAAGCGCGGTGGCGCTGGTTCCGCTGAACCGGGTCCTTGCCATTGGCACGCAGAACGGCGTGGTCAAGCGCGTGAGCCCTGACTACCCGCTGAACCGTGACGAGTTCGAGGCGATTACGCTCAAGGACAAGGACGTGGTGATTGCCGCGGCACCGGCCGAAGACGCCGACGAGCTGGTGTTCATGACCAAGAACGCGCAGTTGCTGCGTTTCAGCGCTTCGGCCGTGCGCGCCCAGGGCCGCACCGGCCAAGGCATGGCGGGCATCAAGCTCGCTGCCGACGACCAAGTGATTTTCTTCGGAGTGGTCCCTGCCGGTGCCAGCGACGCCGTGGTAGCCACCATCGCTGCCGGTTCGCAAACCCTTCCTGGGACGTCGGGCCAGTCGGTGAAGCTCACCGAGTTCTCCGAGTTCCCGGCCAAGGGCCGCGCCACCGCGGGCGTGCGGGCGCACCGTTTCGTCAAGGGCGAGGACCACCTGCAGCTGGCTTATGCCGGCCAGGGCCCGGCACGCGCCAGTTCCACGGCGGGTGTGGTGCGTGCATTGCCTACCGAATACGGCAAACGCGATGGTTCGGGAGCCCCGTTGGCCCAATCAGTGAACATCATTGGCGGAGCCATCAGCGGAGGAGACGAAGCTCCGGCGGCACCCGCTGCCCAGGAACCCATCCCAGCCGCAGCACAGGAAGCGTTGATTCCCGAACCGGCCAAGGCCAAGCCAGCTCCCGCCATCACGCCGGGAGAAGATGCGCTGCCTTTCGATGACGGCGGCGTAATCCTCTGAACCGAAATGCGCTGAGCCGTCAGCGCCAGGATTGAACGCGGCGCCGTATCCCCCTTGCATTCCACTGCGGGCACGGCGCCGCCGGTCTATACGCAGACGGCCGGCTTCCGGCTGCCCAGTTCAATGCGGTGGGTGCACTGCTCGGCGAGCTGCTGGTCATGGGTGATCATGACGACGGTTCGCCCGGCAAGAGCCTGATGCAAGGTCGAGAGCAGCTCTCGGGCCTCATCGACGCCGAGGTGTGCTGTCGGCTCATCGAGCAGGATGACCTGGTGGCCGCCTGCCAAGGCGCGCGCTACGGCGAGCTTGCAGCGTTGCCCGCCGGACAGCTGGTGCCCGCCGGAACCAATGCGCGATTCGAGGCCTTCGGGCTGTGTTGCCAGCCAGTCCGCAAGCCCGACCTGCGCCAAAACCGCTTCCAGCTGGGCATCGCTGCGCTGCTGGTCGTCATCGACTCCCAGCATCAGGTTCCGGCGAATCGACGAGTCGAAGAGGTGCGCTTCTTGCGGGCACCACGCCACCGACGACAGGTTTGCCTGCTGCAGATCCAGCAGGTTGCCGTGGGCATCGATTCCCTTCAGCGCTCCCGAGCGTGCAGGCAACGCGCCGAGCAAGGCGGTGAGCAATGTGGATTTCCCTGAGCCCGAAGGCCCGGTAATGGCCGTCCACTGTCCCGCGGGAATGCGCACGCTCAGATTCTCCACGACCGATGGACCATCGTCGTATCCGAGGCTGAGATCTTGCGCTTCGTAGCCGGCGATCTTTCGCGGCATGGCTGGAGCATTGCCTTGCGCCGCTGGTGCCGGGCTGCTGCGCATGCCGCGTTCGGCCAGCTTCGATGACAGTTCCTTCAGCGCACGTCCCTGCTGCACCGCGAGCAAGGCATTTCCAGCGCTCTCCCCCAGCGCGAGGCTCAAGAGCACGGCGAGCGCTGTATGGGATGCGCTGCTGTGCGATAGCGCGGTGATGGCGATGGCAAGCAGCACGCTGGCCAACGTGGCCAGGGCGGTGGCGCTGCCTTGGCCTAGTGCGTGCCGGCAAGCGCGTTGCGTATTGCGGGTTTCTGCTTCCTGGAAGCGGCCTAGGATGCGTTCCAGTACCTGGTTGCTGCGCAGCGCGGACTTGTGCCGCAAGATGCCCAGCACGCTCTGGTTCATCTGCATCCGGTGGCGCAGCTGGAGCACGAAGTGCTCGCCTTCAATGCGCTGGACAAGCCAACGAACCGGGAAGACCAGCACCCCGAACGCGCCAAGGGCAAGATAACCGAACTCCGGCTGGATGATGTACAAGGCCGCAGCAGCGGCCACCCACAGTGCGATTGCCTGCAGCGGCGGGAACAGCACGCGGGCCAAGAGGTCGCGCAGTTCATCCACCTCGGCCAGCAAGAATCGCAGGATGACCGAGGAACGGCTGAGCAGGCCCCATCGTGCCGGGTTGGCCACCATGGCGTTCCACATCTTCTCGCGCAGATCAGCAGCGTAGGCCAGGACCGCGTCGTGGATTGCCAGTTGTTCCAGGTAGCGGAAGACTGCTCGCCCGATGCCGAGGGTGCGGACCATGACGAAAGCTACGGTCAGGTGGAGAATGGCCGGCTGGTAGCTGGATTCAACGATCAGCCATCCGCTCAGCGCCGCGAGCGCCACGGCGCACAGCACGCTCGCGGTCCCCCAGAGCACCGCTTTCGGGGCAGCCTTGTAGCCCATAAGCAAATCGCGCATCGGATTGAAGCGGGTGTTCCCAGGCGCTTGGGCTGTTGCCCCCGGCTGGGTCTGCGAGGCATCCGGCTGCTGGTGGCACATGGCTTGCCCATACGCCACGGCTTCAGCAGCCTCAACGGCACGTCCCGGATTCTGGCTCTGGCCAAAGGCTGGGTCATGGCTGGCGAGCAGGATGGCGCAGCGGGCAGGCAATTCCCCAAGCAGTTCGCGCACTGCCCGGGCGTTGGCCTCATCAAGGTGCGCGGTTGGCTCGTCGGCCAGCAGCACCGTGCACTGATCGTCGCTGTGGACCCGCAGCAGGGCTCGCAGCACTTCCAGGCGGCGCAGCTCGCCGGGCGAGTATTCTCCGATTGGACGGTCGAGCATGGAGCGCAGCGACAGCCGGGTGCTGAGCTCCTCGCGCAATTCGGCAGGTGCCGCCGGGGCATCCTGGTCAAGTTGTTCGCTGCCGGTCATTGCGTTGAACTGCGGATGCTGGCTGATCATGGCCAACTGGCCGGCAATGAAGATCCGCCCGCTAGCCAAGGCCGGGTCGAAGGTGTTGTCGCTGCTGTGTGCCTCGGCGATCAGCTTGAGCAGCGTGCTCTTGCCCGTGCCGCTGGCCGTGGACAGCACGAGCCGTTCGCCGGCGCGCAACTGGATATCGACGGCGCGGTGGATTGGATGCTCGCCATCATAGCTGATCTGCAGATCCGAGACTTCCAGGACGTTCTGCGGATTCGCTGCGGTGCCAGCCCGCAGCTGACGGGCCGGGGTGGGTGCGGTGAGGGCCGTGTACTTCTGGTAGGCGGCCAGCCCGTCATCAGCCGCATGGTAGGCGGAGCCCACTTCACGCAGTGCGGAGAACAGCTCGGGTGCCAGGATCAGGATGATCAGCCCGGAGGCGAGATCCATGTTCCCGCCGACCAGCCTCACGCCGATCATCACCGCGAGGACCGCCACCGAGAGGGTCGAGATCAGTTCCAGCCAGAAGCTGGACATGAAGACGGTCTTCAGGTTGGCCATGGTGGCCACCCGGTACTTGTTGCTCACGGCCGCGATGGCGTTGCCGTGGGAACGGGCTCGGCCAAGTCCCAGCAGCGCCGGCAGGCCTTGGGCCAGTTCATAGAGCTGATGGGCAAGCCGGTCGAGGGTGGCCTGGGATTCATTGAGGGTGTCCTGGGTGTGCAGGCCGATCAGTGCCATGAACACCGGGACCAGCGGGATGGTCAGGACCAGCACCACCGCGCTGATCCAGTCCAGCTGGAGGATGAAGATGCCAAGCAGCAGCGGTACGGCCACGGCGCCAATGAACGCGGGAATGAATTTGGTGAAGTAGTCATCGAGCTTCTCAAGGCCATGGCTGGCCAGGGTGGCGGTGACCGGTATGGACTGCTGCTGTGCCGCGGGGACGATGGCCGGCTGCTCGGCTTGCCTGCGGACCAGGTTCAACCGCAAGCGTTCCTTTGCGCCTAGGCCCATGCGCCGGGCTCCTGCATTCAAGCCCCACGCGCTGAATGCTCGAAGCGCGGCCCCGGCTAATGCCAGGACCAGCAACTGCGGTTCATTGGCGCCCCCCGCGGCCATGGTGGCGATCCATTGGCCCAGGGCGTAGGCGACGAGGACCAGCCCCGCGACCTTGAGCGCTGAGAACAGTGCCAAGACCAGGAATTGTCGTGGCGTGATCAGTTCACGCGGCAGGAATCGCGGGGTTGGCATTGCTACTCTTTCCGTCGAAAACGCAGTTACTTGATGATCGAGACGACACGATGGGTGTCGGGAATATGCTCTTCGCGCAAGCGCTTGCGGAATACCCAGTAGCTCCACGCCTGGTAGGCCAGGACCATCGGCACGCCAAAGGCAGCGACGATGCTCATGAGCTTCAAGGTGTAGGCCGTGCTTGACGCGTTGGCCACGGTGAGATCGAAGGCCGAGTCAATGGTCGACGGCAGCACCACCGGGTAAGCGGCGGTGAAGATCGCGGCGACTCCGGCCAACAGGGTTACTCCCAGTGCGATGAAGGAAACTCCTTCGCGTCCAGCGCGTCCGCTGATCATCGATGCAGCCAGGGCGATGACCGCCAGGCCCATCACTGCCCATGCGATGCCGGAGTCGTTATCCAGCAGCACCAGCAGTGCCCACGCGACCAGGGGCAGGATTGCTACCGGCAGCCAGCGGCCTACGAGCTTGCCTGCTTCGTGGCGGACCGCACCGTCGGTTTTCAACCGCAGGAAAGCCAATGCATGGATCCAGCAGAACGCCACCACCGCTACGCCACCGAGAATGGCATGCCAATTCAGCCAGGCGAAGGCTCCGCCGATCCGGTCCCCGTTCTCATTCAAGGGCAACCCCAAGGTGGTCAACGCCAGCATGGCTCCGACGCCGAAGGCAGCGACCAACGATCCGAGGCCCAGGGCCAGATCCCATGCTTTCCGGGTTGCGACGGTGATCGCCTTGCCCCGGTATTCGATGGCCACAGCACGGAAGATCAATGCCACCAGGACAATGGTCAACGGAATGTAGAGTGCCGAGAACAGCGAAGCGTACCAGTGCGGGAAGGCGGCGAAGGTCGCGCCACCGGCGGTCAGCAGCCACACTTCGTTGCCGTCCCAGACCGGGCCAATGGTATTCAGCAAGAGGCGCTTGCGTTTCTCAGTGGAACGTCCAAGCCCGATGAGCATGCCGACCCCGAGGTCGAAGCCTTCAAGGAAGAGATAGCCGCACCAGAGCAGCGCTATCACAACGAACCAAAGTGTTGGAAGCCAATCCATTGAAATTCTCCTTCGTCCGTTCCGCTAGTAGGCGAATGCCAGTACGTCGTCATCATCGTTGTCAGGCCCCTTAGGGCCCCCGGATGACGAATGATCTGCCGCTTCGAGCTCCGGCATTGCCGATGCCACGCCGCCTCGGATGTAGCGGGTGAGCAGGACCAGTTCCACAACCAGCAGCACGCCATAGATTGCAGTGAGCGAGATCAGCGAGAACAGCATTTCTCCTGCACTGACGGTAGGAGAGACCGAGGCCGCGGTATACATGAACACCTGGTCCACCCCGCCCATCTGCGGGTTAGGCGCAACGGTGAACGGCTGCCTGCCCATTTCGGTGAAAATCCAGCCGGTGGCGTTGGCGCCGAAGGGTGCGGCGATGCCCAATACCGCCAGTCTCGAAAGCCATTTGCTTTCCGGGACGGTGCCCTTGCGGGTGATCCACAGCGCGACGCCGGCTGCCAGTGCCGAGAGTCCGCCCAGAGTGATCATCAAGCGGAAGCCCCAGTAAGTCACTTCCATCACGGGCAGGTAGTTGATTTCCTGGCCCGCGTACTGGCCGAAGGACTCATCGCTTGGATAGTACTTGCCGTATTTTTCCTGGTATTCCGGAATCAGGGTATTCACGCCCTTGATTTCGGTGGTGAAATCTCCGTTGGCCAGGTACGAGAGAATGCCCGGAATTTCGAAGACAGCTACGACGTTGTCGCAGTTGGTTGCGCCTTGGGCGGTGATATCGCCCAACGACAGCACGGAGAAGCCGGTACCATCATGGCAAGCTGCCTCTGCCGCTGCCATTTTCATCGGCTGCTGTTCGAACATCAGCTTTGCTTGCTCGTGCCCGCTCAGAGCAACACCGAGAAAGGCGACCATGGCTACCGAAGCACCAATGCGCAGTGACTTAATCCAGACCTGGTAGTCGGTCTTGTCGCGGTTCTTGCCGCGGTTTGGGTCTTCACCCACGACTACATATCCGTTGGCATCCACGGTGTCGATGCCTTCCTTGCGGCGGCGGTAGAGGTGGAACCAGGAGATGCCCAGCAGGAAGCCGCCGGCAACGGCGAAGGCGCCGAAGATGGTGTGCGGGAAGGTCACGAGCGCAGTGTTGTTGGTGAACACCGCCCATGCGTCGGTCATCACGGCACGGCCGTCAACTAATTTCGTTCCGACGGGGTGCTGCATCCACGAGTTCGCAACGAGGATGAAGTAGGCCGAAAGGATCGTCGCCAAGGAAGCGCACCAGATCGTTGCCAGGTGGACACGCTTGGGTAGCTTCTTCCAGCCGAAGATCCAGAGCCCCAGGAAGGTGGATTCCACGAAGAAAGCCAGCAGGGCTTCCATGGCCAACGGCGCACCGAAAACGTCGCCAACATAGCGGCTGTATTCGCTCCAGGCCATGCCGAATTGGAACTCTTGGACGATGCCCGTGGCAACGCCCATGATGAAGTTGATGAGGAAAAGCTTTCCCCAGAATTTTGTCATTCGCAGCCAGTGTTCGTTGCCGGTGCGATGCCACATGGTTTGCAATGTGGCCACGGTCAAGCCCAGTCCAATGGTCAGGGGCACCATCAAGAAGTGGTAGACCGTCGTAATGCCGAATTGCCAGCGGGCAATCTCTAGAGCATCCATGGATTCCTCAACTATCGTGGGATGGAATATAAACCGCTTTTCTACGTTTCGTAGAAAAGACCTCCAAGGCCAGAATAGACGATTTCGACAGCTTGTAGAAATCGACGGGATTAGCAGGTTTTGCCGGCTGCAAATTTCAACACCGCGGGCGCGAGCGCAAATAGTAAGCCTATTGACAGGGTTGTGTCTACGGATCTTAAAAAACCCAAGTCAACAAGTTTCACCCGGGACATTCCCATAACGCGCAGCGAAACTGCTAAAGCCTGTACTCACCCATCTCTTTTACGCTCCGTAGAAATATTGTGGAAAGATGGCTACAATTAAGAGCCCAAGCAGTCTGCATGCTCTCGCTGAGTGCAAGCAACCGCGTTAGAACTAATGCAAGTGAGGTACGACCTAGTGGCCAGCCTTGGCGATCTGGAACGCTCCGTCATGGATCTTCTGTGGGATTCCGCAGAACCACTCACCGCGAATGACCTTCGTGATGATTTGGCGGTGCTTGGCACCGACGCGAAAGAACTCGCAGTAACGACGGTGCTGACCGTACTAGCACGTCTCGAGAAGAAGGGTCTGGTGGAGCGCGAGCGCACTACCCGCCCTCACCGATACGCAGCTTCATCCTCCCGTGAGGATCACACCGTTGGACTGCTCAACGACGCACTGGGCACCGCTCAGGACCGTGAAGCAGTTTTGGCACGATTCATTGGAGGCATCTCCCCCGACGAAGCAGCTTCCCTGCGTGCTATCTTGGACTCAGTAAAGTCCGCATAATTTAGATGAACTTCGGGGACTGAGTGCTTCTCACCTCATATTTCCTAGCGGCGTTGGCTATCGCATTGGCGTGGCCGACGCCGTTGGCTTTATCCAAGGCGAATTGGACCGCGCGCTCACCAGTGCAAGCGGTACTCCTGTGGCAAGCCATTGCTTTAGGCGGTGGCCTTTCCATGATCGGCTCAATGCTTGTCTGGGGCTTGGACCCACTGGGCGATGATCTGATCTCCGCGCTGCATGGTGGATGGCTCCTACTGACAGGAGACACGAGTGTGCCCTACCCCGGCATCGTGCACCTCTTCGCCTTGAGCACAGCTCTGCTCTTCGGTTTCCACCTGGTATTGACCCTCATGCGCGCTGCTTGGCGCACCTCCCGCCAACGAGCCAAGCACCGGCAGCTACTTCGCCTGTTGAGCAACCCCTCGCAGACGCGCGCGAACACCTTGGTGATCGATCATGATATGCCCGTGGCATACTGCGTGCCCGGCATCTCGCAGTCGGTGACCGTGCTGTCACGGGGATTGCTCACCCAGCTTTCGGCTCAAGAGCAGCAGGCGGTCATCGCCCATGAACGCTCCCATTTGGATCAACGCCATGATTTGCTAATCCTGGCCTTCACTGCCTGGCACGAAGCGTTGCCCTGGTTGCCGACCTCACGGCTTGGACTCGATGCAGTGCGCCAACTGATCGAAATGCTGGCCGACGACAAAGCGCTGGAAAAGGCCAATCGGCAGACGCTGCTCAAAGCCATCGTCACTGTGGCCACCGCAGCGACCATGGATGACCGCTCGTCAACGCCTCATGCCTCTAGCGCCGGTCTGGTTGGCATGCCCGATGGCGAAGTATCATCCCGCAGGCTCAAGCGCTTGCTCTCCCCGCAAGATCCGCTGAGCCGCCCGCAACGGGCACTGGTGCTGCTGAGCACCATCATGCTGATGGTCTGCCCGACAGTTCTGCTCATAGCGCCACGGCTGCTGGACTGGTAGCACCCGCTCGATCCCATGCAACGACGTCCTTGAACCCCAGTGGAGCTCAAGGACGTCGTTGCATCTGCGGTTCTAAACGTCGATGCGTTCCCGTTCAAGATCGTCGGCGCCGTCGATGATGAACTTCTTGCGCGGTGCCACATCCGAGCCCATCAGCAGGTCGAAGACTTCTTCGGCTGCCTGCGCATGCTCGATGCCAACACGGCGCAGCATGCGATGGCGTGGATCCATGGTGGTTTCAGCCAGCTGGTCTGCATCCATCTCACCCAGGCCCTTATAGCGCTGGATCGGCTCCTTGTAGCGTCGGCCTTCCTTCTCCAAGCTGGCCAGCAGCTTGGTCATTTCCGTCTCTGAGTAGGTGTAGATGACTTCGTTCTGCTTGGCGCCCGGATTAATTACCTCGATGCGGTGCAACGGCGGGACCGCCGCATAGACGCGACCGTGCTCAATCATCGGGCGCATATAGCGATAGAACAGCGTCAGCAGCAGGGTCCGAATGTGCGCACCGTCAACGTCAGCATCGGTCATCAGGATAATCTTGCCGTATCGCGCTTGCTCGATGTCGAAGCTGCGGCCCGAACCAGCACCTATCACCTGGATCATCGCTGCGCACTCTGCATTGGAGAGCATGTCCGAGATCGACGCCTTTTGCACATTCAGGATCTTGCCACGAATCGGCAACAACGCCTGGTACTCGCTGGAGCGTGCAAGTCGGGCGGTGCCCAATGCGCTGTCGCCCTCGACGATGAACAGTTCGGATTTGCCGACTTCCTTGCTCCGGCAATCAAGCAGTTTGGTTGGCAGCGACGAGGATTCCAAAGCCGTCTTGCGACGCTGGGTTTCCTTATGCATGCGTGCCGACACACGAGACTTCATCTCGTTGACGACCTTCTCCATCAGCGTGGAGGCTTCAGCCTTTTCGTTGCGCTTGCTGGAGCCCAGACGATCATTGAGCGCCTTTTCCAGCACCTTGGAAACAATCTGGCGCACTTGTGGGGTGCCCAAAATTTCCTTGGTCTGGCCCTCGAACTGGGGCTCGGCCAATCGGACGGTCAGCACGGCAGTCAGGCCGGCCAGAACGTCGTCCTTTTCCAGCTTGTCCTTCTGGCCGAACTTGAGCTTGCGCGCGTTGGCCTCGATATTCTTGCGGAAGGACTTGAGCAGGGCCTGCTCGAAGCCTGCGGTATGCGTACCGCCCTTGGGTGTCGCAATAATATTGACGAAGCTGCGCAGGGTGGTTTCGTAGCCGATCCCCCAGCGGACCGCCACGTCCACTTCGCAGACACGCTGCACATCTTCAATATGGCTGCGGCCGTTGCTGTCGATGACCGGAACCTTTTCATGGAAGGAACCGCTGCCGTGGAAGCGCCAGATGTCGGTAACCGGTGAATCGCTGCTCAGGTAGTCGACGAATTCGCTAATGCCGCCGTCGTGCTGGAACACTTCCTCATGAGGTCCGTCTGCGCCCGGAGTGTCCGGCAGTCCGCGTTCATCACGCAGGGTGATGCGCAGCCCCGGGACCAGGAAGGAGGTTTGGCGGGCGCGATCCTGCAATTCCTTATAGGAGAATTTCGCATCCGGGGTGAAGATATGGCTGTCGGCCCAGTAGCGAATGCGCGTTCCGGTTACGCCGCGTTTGGCTTTGCCGATAATTCCCGGAGGCGTTGCGGTCTCATGGGCCTTGAACGCCGCATCGGCTTTCTTGCGCCCCTTATCGGTAAATTTTCCTGGTTCGCCGCGACGGAACTGCAAGCCGTAGGTTTTGCCGCCGCGGTCAACTTCCACGTCCAAGCGGGCCGACAGAGCATTTACTACTGAGGCGCCCACGCCGTGCAGGCCGCCGGATGCGCTGTAGGAGCCACCGCCGAACTTGCCACCGGCGTGCAATTTGGTGAAGACGACTTCCAGACCGCTCAGCCCAGTCTTGGGTTCAACATCCACGGGGATGCCACGGCCATCGTCTTGGACTTCGACCGAGCCGTCAGAGTGCAAGATAACATCAATGGCCTGCCCAAACCCGCCTAACGCCTCGTCAACAGAGTTATCGATGATCTCCCAGAGGCAATGCATCAAGCCACGGGAGTCGGTGGAGCCAATGTACATGCCTGGTCGCTTACGAACTGCTTCCAGGCCTTCCAATACGGAAAGGTGCCGGGCACTGTAATTGTCGGATGAAGCCACTGAGCTGATGTCTCCTACTTGCATGAGAAAGTACGTCTTGGTTCATATTCTAATCGTTAATGTGTTCGAATACCCGCTATTTTCCGGTGCTGGCGAGCACGCCGGGCAGGTATGAGCTTATCCACATGCGCTACGCGGTGAGCGAAAGAACAGCCAATTCGGGATAAAGTCGGGATCCAAGCTGGTTGTATAGAGTAACCATCAACTTTAGGAGGCTGGCAATGACTACTACGACCGCTAGTCGTGAACTTAACGCCCTCGACCGGTGCGACCGTTGCGGCGCACAGGCCTACGTGCGAGCCGTGCTGGCTTCGACCGGCGGTGAGCTGCTTTTCTGCGCTCACCATAGCCGCGATGTAGAGCAAAAACTGCGTCCGCAGACTTCCCTATGGCAGGATGAGTCCTCGCGGCTCTACGAAAAGCCCAAGGTAGACGCCAACGACTAATCTCGTGGCCAACTGCTGATCAAAGAAGGCGACCCGCTTTGGGTCGCCTTCTTCTTGCATTAATGGCAATAAAAAATGTGGCCAGCAGTTCCTTGCATGAACTGCTGGCCACATCCTCAGATTCTTAGTCCAGGTAGTCGCGCAGCACCTGGGAACGCGATGGGTGGCGCAGCTTCGACATCGTCTTGGATTCGATCTGGCGAATGCGTTCGCGGGTCACCCCGTAGACCTTGCCGATTTCGTCCAGCGTCTTAGGCTGGCCATCGGTCAGGCCGAAACGCATTGCCACGACGCCTGCTTCGCGTTCCGAAAGCGTGTCGAGCACCGAATGCAGCTGTTCCTGCAACAGGGTGAAGGACACTGCATCGGCTGGCACAACAGCTTCCGAGTCTTCGATCAGGTCACCGAATTCGGAGTCGCCGTCTTCGCCAAGCGGGGTATGCAGGGAAATCGGTTCGCGGCCGTATTTCTGGACCTCGACGACCTTTTCAGGGGTCATGTCCAATTCCTTGGCCAACTCTTCTGGGGTCGGTTCGCGACCGAGATCCTGAAGCATCTGGCGCTGGACACGGGCCAGCTTGTTGATGACTTCAACCATGTGCACAGGAATACGAATGGTACGCGCCTGGTCAGCCATGGCACGGGTGATTGCCTGGCGAATCCACCAAGTGGCATAGGTCGAGAACTTGAAACCCTTGGTGTAGTCGAACTTCTCCACCGCACGGATCAGGCCCAAGTTGCCTTCCTGGATCAGGTCCAGGAAGAGCATGCCGCGGCCGGTGTAGCGCTTGGCCAGGGAAACTACCAGTCGAAGGTTTGCTTCCAGCAAGTGGTTCTTGGCGATCTTGCCATCATGGATAATCTGCTCGTAGTCCCAGCGCAGACGCTGATCCATCGAACCATCGTCCTTCTCCAGCTTGTCAGCTGCGAACAGGCCAGCTTCAATGCGCAGGGCCAAGTCGACTTCTTGCTCGGCGTTCAGCAGGGCAACCTTGCCAATCTGCTTCAGGTAGTCCTTGACCGGGTCAGCGGTCGCGCCGGCCACCATGACCTGCTGCTGCGGAGCGTCGTCATCACCGGTTGAAAGTGTGAAGCCCTTTGATTCATCGTCGGACTTCGCATCCTTCGAATCGGTGCCTGGCTCAGCATCGTCATCGGCGTCAGCCAACGCTCCGGTTGATTCGTCTTGCGCTGCGGTTTCGGCAGCGACCTTTTTAGTCCGAGGCTTGGCCTTGGTAGCGCGCTTCTTCGCTGCAGGGGTGGCTGATTCGGCCTCAGCCGCGTCGACCTCGGCCTCAGTTGCTATGCGATTAGCGTTCGTCTCAGAAGATGACACGAATAACCTTTCTAACGATGCGTTCCGGATGCACCTGCCGGTAACACCACTATGACCCTGTCAAGTCCGATAGTGCTCAGTCGCTGACTAAACACCTAGGGCTGGCACATTGGTATCAACGCATCAAGCCCGCCTAATGTTCCCGAAATCCACAGATTTCAAGACCTAGGCAATTCGAACCTAACCGGGTCTGTTGTCCCATTATCCATGAATTAGCATCAGGACACCACTTGAGACACTCCGGCCTCCGTTGCTCAGCTGAAATTGGCACGCCAAGCCCGCATTTGATCGGTCGCCCACTCGGGCATGATTCCATGGGACATCAGTTTCTGCAGCAACCGCGCCAACTCGTAGTTCGGGTTTTCTTCTACAGCCCTGCCCAGCAGGCACAAGGCCATAGTCCCCCGGCCTCGTGCCCACTCGATCCAGGCAAGAATGCACAGCAGGGCCTGCCGGGCGTTGCCTTCGGCCACACCGAGCAGGTCTCTGGCTACCGACCACAGCCGGTCAATCCGCTGCCAGTCTGGCGCATGCCAACCACGGCCCAGCAAGTAGTTGGTCAAGGGCGAGGCAGCGGCTTCCCGATCTCCGCGCATCACGCCAAACAGCACATCCAATGCCGCGTCCAGACCTTGGCCAGCCAAATACGGAAGCAGGTCTCGGACGATTTTCACTTCCAGGGAACCAAGCAGCAGTGCGGTGTGCTCATGCTCTTCGTGGATCCAAGTTCGGGCTTCCGCCTCGGCGAGGTCCATCGTCTGCAGCCATGCTTCAAGGCAGTTGATCACGTTGTGCTGCTGGCTGGATACAATCTTCAGGATCTCGGCGGCCTGCGGCCACTCAGGGATTCCACTGCCGTCCCATGGAACATCCAACGGTGCTGATCCAGCAAAGACCAGCGACAGATGCGTCTCGTTGGTTTCCAGCGGGCGCACCGGGGTCGGCTCTGCGTAGTCGTCGGTCGCGTAGTTCCAGACGAATCGGCCCTGCCGGCACCAGCTGTGGCGCAACAGGACTTTTTTGCCGGCCAGCCCCTGTTCGAGCTGCGCAACCATGTGCGAGTACGGAATACGGCCCTCGGCCAGCGAATCTTCCGGCGCGTAGACCACCAGAACCACCCCTTGGATATGGGGCATACGATCCAGGAGGCGAAGCACCTGCGCGGTCCACGACTCCCGCTCGGACGAAGTGTCCTCTTCCGGCAAATCGACACGCAGGGTCGCTTCCAGGTGGTCCTCGTCGATCAGCATGAGCACGGCGGAATTTTGCGGATAGAAGCCGAGGGCATGAGGCACATAGGCCAGGATGTCCTCGCAGCTGGACAGCGAGAGGGGATGGCGTTCTGGTGTAGTTGTCATGGCTCCACGGTGCATCGCGGCGCTTGGCACAGGACGTCAACGCGTGCGAGCTGTGGAGAACCTTCTGGTCCGGGCCTCGGGGCCGGCGGTTACTGTTCGGCGAGGAATCGGCGCGCCTTGCGGCGTTCGATGACCATGAATGCCATCCCGAGCAATGCCATCACGAATTGGAAGGACAGTGCCACCCGGAAAGCCGGCAGGTTGTAGAGTTCTCCGACCGACCCGTTGGCCTTGTGCAGCATGTCCATGATGAAACCGATGACGTAGATGGTGACGAATGCTCCGATGAATCCGCCGGTATTCACCAGGCCGGTGGCAGTTCCCAGAACCCGCGGCGGGTTGAACGTACGTGCGAAGTCGAAACCGATCACTGAGGCCGGGCCGCCGGCGGCAATGGCGACCATCAGCAGCACCAGAATCCATAGCGGCGCCTGTCCTGGCCAGAGCAGAACGGCCGCCCATAGCGCCAAGATGGAGCCCACGATGGACAACGCAATATTGGAACGCTGGCTGGCATGGCGCGCGGTCAAGGCGCCGAGGATGGGGCCCAGCACGATGGCGACGACAACGAATACAGCCATCAGGCCCGAAGCTAACGCACCGTCTATGCCTTGGCCCTCGACAAGGAATGGGTAGCCCCACGTCATCATGAAGGTGTTGATCATGAAGGCCGTAGAGAAGTGGGTCCAGAAACCCAAGCGGGTCCCTGGCTGCTTCCATGCCTGCGAGATCCGCGAGCCGGTCTCCTGCTCCCCCGCGCCATGCCCATTCCAGTTCTTCCCATTGCGCACGAAGGCGATCGTCGTGATGAAGGTGGCGAAAGCGAACCCTGACATGATCGAGAATGCCGCGGACCAGCCGACGCCAAGTAGGATCATATGGAATGGAAAGAGGCTGATCAGCTGCCCGAGCTGGCCAAAAGTACCGGTGAGCTGGGTGAGCACCGGAATGCGCGAACCGGAGAACCACAGGGGCAAGAGCTTGAGCACGGAGACGAAGACCATCGCGTCGCCCATGCCGACCATAACGCGCCCGGCCAAGCCCATGGGCACGTTGACCGAAATCGCCAGGAACGCTTGGCCGGCAGCCATCAGCAAGGCGCCGCAGGTAATCAGGATGCGGGGCCCGAATTTATCCAGCAGCAGCCCTACGGGGACCTGCGCCCCGGCATAGACAACGAGCTGCACGACCGAGAACGTCGCCAGGATCTGTGCGCTGGCATCGAAGCGTTCGGTGGCTTGGATGCCTGCGACTCCGAAGCTGGTGCGTTGGGAAATTGCAGAAATGTAGGCAAGAATTGCGAAGCCGAAGACGAGCCACGATTTCGGCGAATTCAGCTGGGCTTGGCTCACTGGTCGTGATCACCTGGCAACGGTTCGATATGACCGTTTTTCAACCAATCTTCGGTGTTCTCGATGGCGGCCAGGAAATGCTCGGCACTGGCGCCCAGTTCCTCGGCATCCGCCATCTGCTCATCTTCGTCCAGCAACAGCGAACGCGACTCGTGCTCCTTGGCATGCGCGTCGAAACGTTCCTCGAATCCGTCCACCATCTGGCGGACGTCGCTATTGGCTTGAAGCTGCTCGGCGAGCTGCTGGTCAACCAATCGGGCCGCTTCGCGCAGCTTGTCGGTCGGCAGAGCCAGCTTCAGCGCCGCGCCCACATACTCCAGCGTCGCAACGGCGACCGCCGGGTACTCGGATTCGGCAAGGTAGTGCGGGGTATGCATCGAGTAGCCCACGACATCCCGGCCGGCTTCACTCAGGCGGATTTCGAGCAGCGAGGCCAAGCCTGCCGGAGATTCAACCGTGGGACTCCACGTCGAGATGTTCTCGATCAGATCCTTGCGGTTGCCGTGGGCGGTTACGCCGACCGGCCGGGTATGCGGCACCGGCATCGGCAATGATGCGGTCCCAACAACAAGCGATACGTTGAAGGCCTCGATGAATGACTGCAGTTCCGCGATCACGCGTTCCCACTTCAGATCCGGTTCAACTCCGTTGAGGAACCAGAACTTGCGGTCCATCTCATCAGTCATAAGGTAGATCTCGATGCGCGGGGCCTGGTATCCGGCGAAGTGGTCGCCAAGGAACGAGACCCGCGGTCGCTGGGAGGTGTAGGCGATCAGCTCGTCGGCATCGAAAGTGGCGAAGAGTTCGGATTCCAGACGGCCGAAAAGCTCGTTGGAGACCTGCGCGTGATTATGCCCGGCATCACTGATGCTCTTCAGCGAGATGAACATCCCAAGACCTTGAAGGCGCGAGTCATCCAAATCGTCTGCGACCAGCGTCATCAACGAATCCTTGGACATTTTCTCCTCATTCAGGGTCGGCATCCGGCACAGCAGGGCGGCAACCATCGGCCAGGACTGAACTTCTACAACAGATCAATGCTCCATCCTATCGCTACTTGGCTTTCGCTCGCTGTGAAGTAACGCACGATGACGCGGAACCTCGGATAACCTAGATGCAGGAGACGCACAGCCCACCGGCAGGATCTGCTCCGGAATACCACTTGGGCTGTCGCGACCTTAGACCCTACAAAGGCATAGAAGGAATGATTTTGTGATCAACTCCAGTGATCTCACTCTGAGCGCCATTGGCACTGACATCAAGCGCAAGAGCGCTGACGCCCTCATCCTGGGCGTACTCAAGAACGGCGACAAGGTGTCCATCGCGGCATCCCCCTTCGCCGCCGACACCACTACCTCGCTGGAGCAGTCGCTCTCGGCTTTGGGCGTTGCCGGGAAGGCCGACGAAATCACCGCGCTGCCTGGCGTGGACGGCACGAAGGCCAAGGTCCTGCAGTTCATCGGCCTTGGCGTTGACGAGCTCGCCGATCTGACCGAAGAGAAGCTGCGCCGTGCAGCGGGCTCGGCTGCCCGCCAGTTGAGCAACGCCAAGAGCGCCATTTTCGCTTTGCCGGCCGACAGCGTTGAGCGCGTTGCCGCCGTGGCTGAAGGCATCGCCTTGGGCAGCTACCGCTACGAGAACCACCGTTCGAAGAAGAGCGAGAAGCCAGTACTGGCCGAAGCCCAGATCGTCACCTCGGTGGCCACTTCCAAGGATCTTCCAGCCGTGCTCAAGCGCTCAGCAATCCTGGGCCGCGCGGTCCGCGGCACCCGCGACCTGATCAATGCCCCCGCCAACGTGCTGTACCCGGAGACCTTCGCCGCGGCGGTCAAGGACTACTCCAAGTCGCTGCCGCTGAAGGTCACCATCTTCGATGAGAAGCGCCTGGCCAAGGACGGCTTCGGAGGCCTGATCGGCGTTGGCGGCGGTTCGGCTCGCCAGCCGCGCTTGGTCAAGGTCGAGTACGCGCCATCGAAGGCAGCCAAGCACATTGCCTTGATCGGCAAGGGCATCACCTTTGATACCGGTGGCACCTCGCTGAAGCCTGCTGCAGGCATGCACGCCATGAAGTCGGACATGTCCGGTGCCGCCGCAGTCTTCCAGACGGTCGCCGCCGTCGCAGAACTAGGGCTGAACGTGAAGGTCACCGCGTGGCTCTGCCTGGCGGAGAACATGCCAGGCGGCGCCTCGACCCGTCCGGGCGATGTGCTGACGATGTTCGGCGGCAAGACAGTGGAGGTGCTGAACACAGACGCCGAAGGCCGTCTGGTCATGGCTGACGGCTTGGCCGCAGCCAGCCTGGAAAAGCCGGATGTCATGATCGACATCGCTACGCTGACCGGCGCGCAGATGCTGGCTCTGGGCCTGCGCACTGCAGGCGTCATGGGCGACAAGCAGGTCACCAGCGACCTGGTTGCCGTTTCGGACAAGGTGGGCGAATTGGCTTGGGCCATGCCGCTTCCGGAAGAGCTGCGTCCATCCATCGAGTCGCAGGTCGCCGACTTGGCGAACATCGGTGAACGCATGGGCGGAATGATGACCGCAGCCGTCTTCCTCGAAGAGTTCGTCGGCGAAGTCGACGGCAAGAAGATCCCTTGGGCCCACATCGACTTTGCTGGTCCGGCCTTCAACGAGGGAAGCGCCTGGGGCTACACCCCGAAGAACGGCACCGGCTCGCAGGTACGCACTCTGGTTGCCTACGCAGAACAGGTTGCCGCAGCGAACTAGCCGTTAAACGCAGCGGCAAAGCAGCTGCAGTGCCATGAAACTCATCCCGGTATCGCCAGAATCAATTGGCCGATGCCGGGATGAGCTCAAAATTAGAGACATACCTGACTTTTAGTGCCCCGAAGGTGACTCTAGCCATTCGACGGTACTAAGGTAAGTTTTGAAACATCACCGTGGATCAAAGGTGCGCGCCAGCATGTGTCACGCTCCAGAAAGTCCACACCCGATCCCCTGGTCGGCCAAAGCCGGCCTCACTAAGCGAATACGAGGGAGCGTTCACGTGGCCGATTCGGCAGCAACGCAAGAATTTGATGTCCTCATCCTCGGCGGCGGATCCGCTGGATACTCGGCAGCATTGCGTGCCATCCAGCTGGGCTACACCGTTGGATTGATTGAAAAGGAAAAGCTGGGCGGCACCTGCCTGCACACCGGCTGCATCCCAACCAAGGCTTACCTGCACGCAGCAGAGTTGGCTGAAAACGCTCGCGAGGGTGCCAAGTACGGCATCAACACCACGCTCGAGTCGATCGACTTGGCTGGCGTGCGCAAGTACAAGGAAGGCATTGTTGCTGGCAAGCACAAGGGCCTGCAGGGCTTGCTCAAGATGAAGAAGGTCAACGTTATCACCGGTAACGGCCGTCTTGTCTCCCAAGATTCCATCGACGTTGATGGCACCGTATACAAGGGCAAGTACATCATCCTGGCTACCGGCTCCACCTCCAAGACCTTCGGTCTAGAAATCGGCGGCCGCGTACTGACCAGCACCGAAGCATTGAACATGGAAGACCTGCCAAAGAGCGCCATCGTGCTCGGCGGCGGCGTCATCGGCGTCGAGTTCGCTTCCGTATGGAACTCCTTCGGTGTCGATGTCACCATCGTCGAGGGCCTTCCTTCGCTGGTTCCAAACGAAGACCCAGCCATCATCAAGACCTTGGAGCGTGCTTTCAAGAAGCGCGGCATCAAGTTCAACACCGGCGTCTTCTTCGAAAAGGTCGAGCAGGACGCCAACGGCGTCAAGGTCTCGCTGGCTGACGGCAACGTACTGGAAGCAGACATCGTTCTGGTTGCAGTGGGTCGCGGTCCAGTCACCGAAGGCCTCGGCTTCGAAGAGCAGGGCATCACCATCGATCGCGGCTTCGTGATCACCGACGAGCGCCTGCACACCGGCGTTGGCAACATCTACGCCATTGGCGACATCGTCCCAGGTGTACAGCTGGCACACCGCGGCTACCAGCACGGTCGCTTCGTTGCCGAGGAAATCCACGGCCTGAAGCCAACCATCATCGAGGACATCAACATCCCGAAGGTGACCTACTGCGAGCCTGAGATCGCTTCGGTGGGCTACTCCGAGCCAAAGGCCAAGGAGAAGTTCGGTGCAGACCAGATCGAAACCACTGAATACAACCTGGCTGGCAACGGCAAGTCTTCGATCCTGGGCACCAGTGGCCTGATCAAGATGGTCCGCGTCAAGAACGGCCCAATCGTTGGCGTTCACGGCATCGGCGGACGCATTGGCGAGCAGATCGGTGAAGCGCAGCTGATCGTGAACTGGGAAGCATACCCAGAGGACGTATCGCAGCTGATCCACGCTCACCCAACCCAGAACGAGTCCCTGGGCGAAGCCGCAATGGCTTTGGCCGGCGCACCGCTGCACGGTTAATCACGTTTTGGTCATTCAGGCAGCGCGTTGATGTAACGCGCTGCCTGAATGCACTAGGCTCGGAGGCAACGCCTCCCACCACTTTTCAAGCTTTATAAAACAAGGAGATACGGGACGATGTCTGAAACCGTAAACCTACCCGCACTGGGTGAAAGCGTTACCGAAGGTACGGTAACCCGCTGGCTGAAGCAGGTCGGCG
This sequence comes from Glutamicibacter sp. ZJUTW, assembly GCF_008370855.1. Classification (NCBI taxonomy): domain Bacteria; kingdom Bacillati; phylum Actinomycetota; class Actinomycetes; order Micrococcales; family Micrococcaceae; genus Glutamicibacter; species Glutamicibacter sp. ZJUTW. The sequence goes on from NZ_CP043624.1 coordinate 2,179,057, forward strand.
ACCGCGTAGAGGTAGACGAGCCGTTGGTGGAAGTTTCCACTGACAAGGTTGACACTGAAGTTCCTTCGCCGGTAGCTGGTGTCATCGAGGAAATCTTTGTGGCCGAGGACGAGGACGCCGAAGTTGGCGCCCCACTGGTTCGCATCGGCGATGGCTCCGGCTCCGGCGACGCTGCACCGGCAGCACCAGCCGCTGAAGAAGCACCTGCCGCACCAGCCGCAGAGGAAGCACCAGCTGAACCGGCAGCCGAAGAAGCTCCTGCAGCCGCACCTGCCGGTGGCGCTGCCTCGGGTACCGAAGTTACCCTTCCAGCCCTGGGCGAGTCGGTGACCGAAGGTACCGTTACCCGCTGGCTGAAGGAAGTTGGCGATGAGGTATCCGTTGACGAGCCGCTGCTTGAGGTTTCCACCGATAAGGTAGACACCGAAGTTCCGTCCCCAGTTGCTGGCACCCTGCTGGAAATTCGCGTTCCAGAAGATGAGACCGCTGAAGTTGGCGCTGTTCTGGCCGTAATCGGTGCCGCTGGCTCCGCTCCAGCAGCTGCTCCAGCCAAGGAAGAGGCTCCAGCTGCTGCTCCTGCAAAGGAAGAGGCTCCAGCTGCTGCTCCTGCAAAGGAAGAGGCTCCAGCTGCTGCTCCTGCAAAGGAAGAGGCTCCAGCTGCTGCTCCTGCAAAGGAAGAGGCTCCGGCCGCCCCAGCTCCAGCCAAGGAAGAAGCACCCGCTGCCCCTGCCGCTCCAGCTGCATCTGCTGCCGAGGCAAACAACGAGTCCGGGTACGTCACCCCTCTGGTACGCCGCCTGGCTAACCAGCACAACATCGACATCGCTTCGGTGAAGGGCACCGGTGTTGGCGGTCGCATCCGCAAACAGGATGTGCTGGACGCTGTTGCCGCCCAGGAAGCTGCTGCTCCAGCTGCTCCTGCCGCCGCTGCTCCTGCCGCCGCAAAGCCGGCTGCACCTGCAGTGGAGGTTTCCTCGCTGCGCGGCACCGAGGAAAAGGCTCCACGTATCCGCCAGGTTATCGCTCGCCGCATGCGCGAGTCCCTGGACATATCGACTCAGCTGACCCAGGTCCACGAAATCGATATGACCCGCATCGTGAAGCTGCGAGCTGCGGCCAAGGCCAACTTCAAGGCCACCAACGGCGTGAACCTCACTTACCTGCCATTCATCGCCAAGGCTGTTGCCGAAGGCCTGAAGGCACACCCTAAGCTGAACGCTGAGTACAACGAAGAGACCCAGAAGATCACCTACCACAATGCCGAGCACTTGGCATTCGCAGTCGACACCGACAAGGGCCTGCTGGTTCCTGTCGTGTCGAACGCTGGCGATCTGAACCTGGCAGGCATGGCTTCGCGCATCGCTGATGTTGCTGCACGCACCCGCAGCAACAAGATCGGTCCAGACGAGCTGTCCGGTGGCACCTTCTCGATCACCAACATCGGTTCGGTTGGCGCACTGTTCGACACCCCGATCATCAACCAGCCACAGGTAGCCATCCTGGGCACCGGTGCGATCGTGAAGCGTCCAATGGTCGTCACCGATGCAGAAGGCAACGATTCGATCGCCATCCGCCACATGATGTACCTGTGCCTGACCTACGATCACCGCCTGGTTGACGGTGCCGATGCAGGCCGCTTCCTGCAGACCGTCAAGGCTCGCCTTGAAGGTGGCGCCTTCGAAGGCGAACTGGGACTGTAAAGATCCAGTCGTGGCCCTCGTAGCCTAGGTAAATAATCGCCCCTGTCGTTGATTCGACAGGGGCGATTCTGCGTTTTCTACGATCAGTCGAAAATAGATTAGGCTAGTGTCATGACTATTCTTCTTTCTCTCCTGATTTTCGTGCATATCTTGGGCGCAGCAGCTATCTTCGGTGGCTGGCTGGCCAACTTCAAGACCCCTACTGTCTCTGTATGGCAGTGGTACGGAGCCATCGTGCAGCTGGTAACGGGTCTGGCCATGGTCGGCATTCTCGAGGCCGGCGACGGTTCGCCAAACCACATGAAGATTGGCATCAAGTCGCTGATTGCAATCATCATCCTGGTCGCAGCTTTCATTGGCCGTAAGAAGATGAAGAACGGCGAGGAAGTTTCTACCGGTATTGCTCACGCAGTGGGCGGCATGGCCTTCATCAACATCGCAATTGCGGTTCTCTGGAGCTAGTCCGTAGCAGCCTTGATGGTGGGAGAAGCAACCAACAGCTTTGAGCAAGCTTTGGTGTCGTCTCCCGCCATTAAGCATTTAACGTCGTAATACCTTGCCGATCTTCCAGCCGCTTTCTTCCAGCACCATTTCAACTTCGATGCGTTGCGGCTCTGCGGCCTGGACGGTGTGCATCGTGACCCCTTCAGCATCCACGTATCGGTATTCCTCTTGGGTCGATGTCGCGGCAAGAATGACAGTGTCACCCTGTCCACGGGCGGATACCACCACATCCGTCAGTTTTGTGCGCAAGCCTTCAAGTCCCAAACCCAAATCCAGAAGCTGATCTATCGTTTCGAGATCTCGCTGCAATTGCTCGGCTCCCGGAGTGTAGAGCCCCTTGAGTTTCTCCCCCGCCAGCTGACCCATCGCTTTGTCTCGTTCTCGTGAAAGTGCCAAGAATGCAGAGACCACTGTATCCCGATTCAATGCACAGGCGGGCACTTGCGCACCATCCATGATTCTGCAGTCTAGGTCTGCTGGGGGCGCCATTGCCGGCGCAGTCGCTTCCTTCGCCTCAGCGGCCCGGAAATGATTGACGCCCAGCATGCTCCCGAATATGACCATGATGCCCAAGACTGCAGCACCAGCCAGCTTCACGGCCCCGGGTGTCCTGCGCAACCGATGGCTGTGCCAGGATTCATCATTCCCGCTGTTCCGCTGCCTTGCTGCGTTATCCCTTGCGCGCTTTGAGCGCCTGTGCGCAGCACCCGATTCCTGGGTTGGATGGATGGTTTCCATCAGATGAGTAGCTTCAGCAGCTACATGACCTTCCCAATGGATGGGCTCAGCTGGACAGCTCGCGAACAGCGTTCGAGCAAACTGGTCGGCGGTTGGCCTCGCTTGCGGCACCGGATTCATGGAATCAATCAAGAGCTCATGAATAATCGAGGGGACGCCGGGGAACATCACGCTAGCTGGTGGACGCATCAGTTCCTCTTCGGGAACCCGTCCCGACAGGAGAAACCACAAGCAGGCGCCCAGCGAGTACACGTCCTGCTCTCCAGCTTGGCTTTCCATCGCCCCGGCCTGCATTTCAGGGGCGACGAATCCGGGTGTGCCGGAACCAGTAAGCGCTTGACTTGACGAAGCAGCTTCCTGGAAGTCGATGATCTTCGGCATGCCCTTGGCGGTCAGCAGGATGTTGGCTGGCGACAAGTCCCCATGGCGTTGGCCCTGCGAATGCATGACCGATAGAGTTTGCGCAATGGGAGCCAACGCAGTCACGCATTCACCAAGCGCAAAGGCGCTGCGGCTGGAAACGAGGTCTGCCAAACTCCCGCCGGGACAATATTCCATGACCAGCCCCTCACCGAATTGAGTCGGCAGGGTTCCGTAAAAATCGACGACATATTTCCGCGACTGCCTGACCTCTTCCTGGCGCAGAGAAGTGATGTTTTCCATAGTCAGGCTAAGTTTAAGCGTCAGATACATCTGGTCGCTTTCCCTCCGGATCAGCCAAACTTTGCATGGTGACTTGGCACTTAGCGGCTTGACAGTCACATGCCCAGGGCTTGTCGGCCACGCTAGAACATTCGTTGATTCATCCATGTTTCCGTTGTATCCCACAAACAGGAAATGCAAGCTGGATATCCACAGGCAAGCTGAACGGCACTGAATTAGCGACCGATCGTTCAAGAGCGTAGGCTAGCCGTCATGGCGATCGAATTCGAACGAGTCGGACTAGGCTCAAAATTTGTGCCCTACATGGAAGCTTGGGATTATCAGATCCAACTGCATGATGCGGTAGCCGCGGACACGCAAACCCCTAGAGTCCTGTTCCTGGAGCACGAAGCGGTTTATACCGCAGGCAAGCGCACCGAACCCGAAGACCTCCCGCTGGACGGCACCCCCGTCGTGGATGTGGACCGCGGTGGCAAGTTGACCTGGCATGGCCCGGGACAGCTCATTGGCTACCCCATTGTCAAGCTCCGCAAGATCAGCGCAATCCGGCTTTACGTGGAGACCCTGGAAGAAGCCCTAATTAACGTCGTGAGCGAGCTTGGCATTCCAACGGCCCAGATCAAGGGCCGTTCCGGAGTTTGGGTACCAGGCAAAGACGGCGCGCAGGACCGCAAGATTGCAGCCATCGGCATCCGTATCAACCACGGCGTCACCATGCACGGATTCGCCTTGAACTGCTCGAACGCGCTTTCCGCATACGACCAGATCATCCCCTGCGGCATCTCCGATGCAGGTGTCACCACCATTTCCGAAGAACTGGGCCGTACCGTCACCCCTGAAGACGTCGTTGACCGAGTTCAAGCGGAAATAGAGCGTCTGCTTACCCCGCAAGTCGTCTAGACAACCACTCACTTCATTCAGAAAGAGCAGTCAATGAGCATCGAGCCAGAAGGCCGTCGACTACTGCGCGTCGAAAAGCGCAACTCCGCCGTTCCCGTGGAGCGCAAGCCCGAGTGGATCAAGGCGAAACTCAACATCGGCCCGGAATACGTGGGGCTGAAGAACCTGGTGCAGTCCGAGGGGCTGCACACCGTCTGCGAAGAGGCAGGCTGCCCGAATATCTTCGAGTGCTGGGAAGACCGCGAGGCCTCGTTCCTCATCGGCGGTTCCGAATGCACCCGCCGTTGCGACTTCTGCCAGATTGCCACCGGCAAGCCGGTGGCCATCGACCGCTCGGAACCTTTCAAGGTGGCCATGAGCGTGAAGAAGATGGATTTGCGCTACGCCACCGTCACCGGTGTTGCCCGCGATGACCTCGAAGACGAGGGCACGTGGCTGTACGCGGAGACGGTGCGGCAGATCCACAAGATGAACCCGAACACCGGCGTCGAGTTGCTGATTCCCGACTTCAGCGGCAAGCCCGAGAACCTGGATGTCATCTGCGATTCGGAGCCGGAGGTCTACGCCCACAATGTCGAGACCGTGCCCCGCCTGTTCAAGCGCATTCGCCCGGCCTTCCGCTACGAACGTTCCATGGATGTCATCACCCATGGCCACAAGCGCGGATTGATCACCAAGTCAAACCTGATCCTGGGCATGGGCGAAACTCGTGAAGAAATTTCAGAGGCCATGCGCGACCTCTATGAGGCCGGCTGCGATCTGCTCACCTTGACCCAGTACCTGCGCCCCACGGACCTGCATTTGCCAGTTGACCGTTGGGTCACTCCGCAGGAGTTCCTTGAACTTCAGCAGGAAGCCGAAGAACTCGGATTCTCGGGCGTCATGGCCGGGCCACTGGTTCGCTCTTCCTACCGCGCTGGCCGTCTCTGGGCTGGTGCCATGCGCAAGAAGGGCCGGGAAATCCCTGAGGCCCTGTCGCATATCGAGTCCTCGGGCAACACTCGCCAGGAAGCAGCTTCGCTGATCAAGTAGCTGGTTCTTGCGAACCAGTTTGGACGATGGCCCCGGGCCTGCAGATGGAAACCATCGCGGGTTCCGGGGCCATTCCACTGCCCGTTCATGGACAATTCAGCCGAAAATGCCATGTTCGTTCCAGCACGGCTTAGAACTATCAACTTCATCGCGTAGAATTAAGGCACTATGGCCAAAAACTCCGACAACGACGCAGCCGCGCCTAAGCGTGGCTTGTTTTCGCGTAAACCAAAAGCTGAGAAGAAGAACAAAGAACCAGGCCGCCTGAAGCAAATTGGCCAGGTCTTCCAGATGACGCGCCGCAACGACCCTATGGTCGTGTGGTGGATGGCATTGGCCGCCTTGGCCGTCATTGCTGTCTGCTTAGTTATCGGCTTCTTGATCAATAACTGGATCACGATGTTGATCATCGCAATCCCGTTGGCGCTTCTTGCTGCAATGTTCATCATGTCGCGCCGTGCCGAGAAGGCTGCGTTCTCGCAGCTTGAGGGTCGCCCAGGTGCCGCTGGCGCTGCTATGAGCGTGCTGCGTCGCGGCTGGATCCTGAAGCAGGAACCGGTTGCCTACAACCGCCACCAGGATCTGGTGTTCCTCGGCATCGGCCGTCCAGGCATCGTCCTGGTCACCGAGGGCCCGAAGAACCGCGTTCGCGAACTTGCCGCATCCGAGCGCAAGCGCATTGCCCGTGTTCTGCCGAACGTGCCTGTGCACATCATCAACGCTGGTTCCGAAGAAGGCCAGACTCCATTGGCTGAAGTTGGCAAGGCAATGAAGAAGCTTCCGAAGTCGATTACGAAGCTGGAAGTCAGCGCAATCGACAAGCGTCTGAGCACGTTGACTGCGAACCGTCTGCCCATCCCCAAGGGCGTAGATCCAAACCGCGTACGTCCAAACCGCCGCGCTATGCGTGGACGCTAAAGACAGCACTAAAGAAGCCGCAACAGGATTTTCCTGTTGCGGCTTCTTTAGTGCTGTCCGGACTTGAAGGCTAGGAGATATTCACCAAGATGGTTTTCGGCAACCGATCATGAAGGCCACGCTGGTCCTTGTCGGTAATGAAGGCCGGAATAGCCAAGCAAAGCAGCAACGAACGGCTCAAGCCTTGCAATGGCTTGATCGCGGTTCCATCCAGCGCCTGCACCTGCATGCCAAAGGTGCGATGACCGATCGTGTGCCCCGTGAACCCGACACCGATGATTTGCCCGGCACAAAACAGGCCCAGCGTTGCCAGGTCATGGCTATTGAACAGCCACCAGCTGAGCAGCATGGACAGTCCCCAGTCCAGGAGCAGGGCGCCGACCCTTCGCGGGAACCTGGCAACGGAGCCAGGACCCTTGACTGGGCGTCCCATATCCTGTCCGGGCCATTCTTGCGTATTGTGCTGCGGCGGCCCTTCAAGCCACGAGCTGAAGTCTTTTCTTTCCACCTATACAGTCTATCCAGCGATTCTGTGCGCCAGTTAGAACCCCATAACGCGGTAGCAAGTATCCAAGTCAGATTGTTACAGCTGGCAATCTGCGCAGATCAGATCGATACGACACGCCCGGATTCTCCGCTTGTAACAGGTTGGAAACAATAGAGACACCATTCAGAAATGGATTATAGGTAAGCTTGATACGTAAGCAAGAGGACCAGGCAGATAATTCTGGCTACGGGTTCCGTTTACCAAACCTCATATCTCACCAGGGAGTCACCTGCACATGTTTACCAGTCCAGAAGAAGTCTTGGCATATATTGCCGAAGAGGACATCAAGTTCGTCGATATCCGTTTCACCGACCTACCAGGTGTACAGCAACACTTCAACGTGCCGGCCAAGTCCGTGGATGCCGACTTCTTCGTCAACGGCCAGCTCTTTGATGGTTCTTCCATCCGCGGCTTCGCCGGCATCTCTGAGTCCGACATGCAGCTGATCCCAGATGTCACCACCGGTTTCATCGATCCGTTCCGCCTGGAAAAGACCCTGGCCTTTAACTTCTCGATCATCAACCCACGCACCGGTGAGCCTTACCACCGCGACCCACGTGGCGTTGCCGAGCGTGCTGAGGCATACCTGGAATCCACCGGCATCGCTGACACCGCATTCTTCGCCCCAGAAGCTGAATTCTTCATCTTCGAAGACGTTCGCTACGAATCCAAGCCGCAGGGCGCGTTCTACTCGATCGATTCCGACGAAGCACCCTGGAACACCGGTCGCAAGGAAGAAGGCGGCAACCAGGGGTACAAGACTGCTTTCAAGGGCGGCTACTTCCCTGTTGCACCAACCGACAAGCAGGCCGACCTGCGCGACGCCATCTGCGTTGAGCTGGATAAGGCAGGCCTTGAGGTAGAGCGCAGCCACCACGAAGTTGGCGCAGCCGGCCAGGCCGAAATCAACTACAAGTTCAACACCATGGTGCACGCCGCGGACGAACTGATGCTCTTCAAGTACATCGTGAAGAACGTGGCCGACGCCTGGGGCAAGTCCGCGACCTTCATGCCGAAGCCTGTCTTCGGCGACAACGGCTCGGGCATGCACGTCCACCAGTCGCTGTGGTCCAACGGCGATCCGCTGTTCTACGACGAAAAGGGGTACGCCGGCCTGTCCGACACCGCTCGCTGGTACATCGGCGGCCTGCTGAAGCACGCAGACGCCGTGCTCGCGTTCACCAACCCAACCGTGAACTCCTACCGTCGTCTGGTCAAGGGCTTCGAGGCCCCGGTGAACATGGTGTACTCGCAGGGCAACCGCTCCGCTGGCATCCGCATCCCGATCACCGGTTCGAACCCGAAGGCCAAGCGCATCGAGTTCCGCGCCCCGGATGCTTCCTCGAACCCGTACCTGGCCTTCGCAGCGCAGCTGATGGCTGGCCTGGACGGCATCAAGAACCGCATCGAACCAGCAGAGCCAATCGACAAGGACCTCTACGAGCTTCCTGCCGAAGAGGCCAAGGAAATCCAGCGCGCACCTGAAAGCCTCGAAGAAGCGCTGAAGGCTCTGGAAGCCGACCACGAGTTCCTGCTCGAAGGCGGCGTCTTCACCGAGGACCTGATCCAGACTTGGATCGAGTACAAGCGTGAAAACGAAATCAAGCCACTGAGCCTGCGCCCGAACCCATACGAATTCGAGCTCTACTATGGCTGCTAATCACCGTCTCGTACGGTAACGGCTCAACGCCGGGTCCCGCCTGTTGGCGGGACCCGGCGTTGTTTCGTCTCGGGGTAGGCTGGCGTCATGAACATTACAACTTGGGTCAGGGTGCAGCGCGAAGACGGTGAAACCGTCGGTTATCTCGACCCAGCGGATCCCGACTACCAGCGGGTGACCCCGCGCAATGTCTTGGGCCACGCCGTAGCCGATGATTGCGACTACCTTGACGGCGAACAGCTGCTCGTCGAGCGCGGCATCAGCGAGTTGATGAATTCCTGGGTGCTGGATGCCGGATCCTGCGACGCTACTGAATTGCTGTCCATCGTGGAGGTCTCGCCCCACGGCATTGTGCTGGCCAATGCGTTGCGGGCTAAGGCATTGCAGCCTGCCGAACGCATCCATGTCCCGTGGCCTGATGTGGAGCATCGGCTGGCACCAGTCCAGCGCTGATACGGCGGCGGCTAGTATTCCTGCTTGTCGCCCTTGGCGGTCCACGCCTCGAAAGCGGCAAGGGCTGAAGGCATGTCAACCTTGGTGAAGGGGATGCGGCGTTGGCTCATGGGCAGTTCCAGCTCGGTGTAGATGAAGTTGTCGTCGAAACCGATGCTTGCCGCGTCCTGCCGGTCGTTGGCATAGTAGACGTGCTTGAATCGCGCCCAGTAGATGGCGCCGAGGCACATCGGGCACGGCTCGCAACTGGTGTACAGCTCGCACTGGGACAAATCGAAAGTCCCGAGCTCCTGCCCGGCTTTGCGGATCACATTGACTTCCGCGTGGGCTGTCGGATCGGAATCATGCACCACGGTGTTGTAGCCGGCGGCAATGACCTTGCCGTCCAGTACCACTACGGCCCCAAATGGGCCGCTGTCGTTGCTGCCCAACGCCAGCAACGACTGGTCGACCGCTGCCTGCATTAGCTGTGGATCCATGGCCTGCTCCCCTCGCACCATCGGCGCCATCAGGCACTGCGCAAACGCCGAACCGAAATCTGGATCTGGGTGCCTAGCATATCCCCTTATCAGACTCCGGTGCGAGGACTTCGGAAAATTGATGCTGTGGCGACCGCACCCTGCGCGCGGCGATGTCCAGAGTTATCGTTGGCGTAGCGCCCGTAGGTAGCGCCATCGAGTAAGCTTCTGTGCGCCCAGCAGCAGCCAGAAGACCGAACGCCAGGCCCGGCGATCCGACGCGTCCGTGAGCGAACGGATTTCCAAAAACACTGATGCCCCCAGCCGACGCAGGATGAACGCTTCCTCCCCGGAGACCGCGTGCCCGGGCAACGTTCGATAGGCGAATCCCACAACATCGCTGCGTTCAAGGACTTCCACAACCTCGACGGGCTCGTGGATGGACACCGGCCCCACCGGGACGATGATCTGCGGCTTGGCTCCGCTGCGGACTTTGTCCTGCGGGCTGATGCGAAATCCGCTGCGGGTCTTCACCTCCCAGCGCAGCAGCGCGACCGCGGCCTGCCCCCAGAATGCTTCGCCCGAGCCCAGATAGGCTTGGCGTTGCCACACCCGGTAGTGCCCGAGCTCAGGGTTCCACAGCTTCTCGCTGATCCGTGTCAGGGACATCCGGGTTAGTCTTCGAAGCCGTAGAACAGCTGCTCGAACAGGGCTCGCGAGTGCCTGGTGGCGCGCAGGTAGTCTTCTTCCAGTTCCATGCCGGTGTTCGGCTCATAGCCGCACCAGCGAGCCACGGCTTCCATATCGCGCGCCGAGCTGGGCAGCACATCGCTGGAACGTCCGGAGGTGATGATCTCGGCACTGCGGATCCGGGTAGCCAGCCGCCAGGCAGTCGCCAGCAGCTCGCTGTCTTGCTCGGAGATGAGCTCCAGTTTGGCCGATTCTTCCAACGCCTTGAGCGTGGATGTGGTGCGCAAGGATTCGTGTTTCCACGCGTATTGCAGCTGGTAGAACTGCACCAGCCATTCGATATCCGACAGCGAGCCGCGTCCCAGCTTCAGGTGGCGGTTCGGGTCGGCACCGCGCGGGAGCCGTTCAGACTCGACGCGGGCCTTGATCTTGCGGATTTCACGAATCTCCGTGTCTTCGAGCCCCTTTCCATAGCGCACCGGCTTGATCAGTTCCATGAAGTCTGCGGCCAACTGGTCGTCTCCGGCAAACGGGCGGGCACGCTGCAATGCCTGGCGCTCCCAGATTTCCACCCAACGCTGGTAGTAGCTGGCGTAGGCGTCAATCGACCGGACCAGCATGCCTTGGCGGCCCTCGGGACGAAGATCCGAGTCGACCTTCAATTTCACTTCCGCTGGAATCGCCGGCTTCAAAGGCTTCGAAGTCCACGACACCAGGTCGGTGACCACCCGAAGCGCTTGTTCCTGGGCGGCTTGGTCTTTGGCGCCGGGGACCGGACGCTGGACAAACAGAACGTCCGCATCGGAGCCGTACCCGATTTCCCGACCGCCTTGGCGGCCCATGGCAATGACCGCAATTACCGCATGCTCCCCGTGCTTGGCCTGGTCGTCAGCCAAAAGGACCTTCAGCACCCCGTCCACCATGGCGGCGTCAATGTTCGACAGGGCATTGCCGACTTCATCAACAGTTAGCAGGCCCGCTCCGTCGGCCAGCGCAACACGCAAGAACTCGCGGCGGCGCACCATGCGGATCATCCGGATGGCCGCCTCGGGCTGTTTTGTGCGATGGATGATGGAAGTGTTCTGCTGCAGCAGGTTCTCGAAGGTCTGCGGCGCCAATGAGGCGTCAGAGCCCAGCCAGGCGGCTGCGGCAGGCTCATTGGCCAGCAGATCAGTCAGGAAGCGCGTGTTCGACAGCAGATGGCTCAATCGCTCGGCGGCGGCATTCGTATCGCGCAGCATGCCGAGGAACCAATGGGACTTCCCCAGCGCCTCGCTGAGCCTGCGGAAGCCCAGCAAACCTGCGTCCGGGTCCACCCCGCGGGCAAACCAGTCCAAGAGCACCGGGAGCAATTGCCGCTGCAGGGAGGCGCTGCGCGAGACCCCGCCGGTCAAGGCTTCGATATGCCGCATCGCTGCCTTGGGGTCGAGATAACCCAGGGCGCGAAGTCGGGCCTGCGCGGATTCTGCGGTGAGCCTGACATCATCGGCCGAGAGGTTGGAACTGCTCACCAGCAGCGGCCGGTAGAAAATACGCTCGTGCAGCGAACGCACCATGCGCTTGGTTTCATTCCACCGGCGCATCAGCTTCTCCGGGCTGCTCGGCTGCAGGTCTCCGGCACCGCGAATTGATCGCGCCAGTACGCGCTGGGCACTTTCGGCCCGGGGCATCAAATGGGTTCGGCGCAATTGGCTGAGCTGGATTCGGTGCTCCAGCAAACGCAGGAAACGGTAGGAGTCATCGAAATTCGTGGCGTCGTCACGGCCAATGTAGCCGGTGTCGCTCATGGCTTGGATGGCCAGGGTGGTTGTTGCCACCTGAATGGCAGGTTCCACACGTCCATGGACAAGCTGGAGCAGCTGGACGGTGAATTCGACGTCGCGCAGCCCGCCGGGGCCGAGCTTGATCTGCCACGCGACGTCTTGCTTGTCGATGTTGTCGCTGACGCGGCGGCGCATCGCTTGGACCGATTCGACAAAACCCTCGCGTTCAGAACTGGACCACACCATGGGCGAGACCATGCGCTCGTAGGAGCGTCCCAGTTCCTTGTCTCCGGCTATGGCGCGGGCCTTGAGCAAGGCTTGGAATTCCCATGAGTGGGCCCAACGCCGGTAGTACGCTTCATGGGAAGAAAGCGTACGGGTCAACGCCCCGTCCTTGCCCTCGGGGCGGAGATTCGCGTCCACTTCCCACAGCATCGGCTCCGGTCCTGGCACCATCAGGGCACGCGCCGTGTTGCCGCAGATGACCGTGGCGATCGCGGCGGCGAGATCTTCGTCCATGCCCAGGGCTGAATCATGGACATAGATAACGTCCACGTCAGAGATGTAGTTCAGTTCACGTGCACCGCATTTGCCCATGCCGATGATGGTGATCTTCACCCGGTCGACGTCGTCCGCATCATATTGTTCGGCGGCTTCGGCCCGGGCAATGGCCAGGGCTCCTTCGAGCGCGGCCCCAGCCATGTCGGCCAGTTCGGCGGCAACCTTGGGCAGGATGCGCTGCGGCTGGGTGGATCCCAAGTCCCGGTGTGCCAGCGATAGCAAGGCCTTTCGGTAGGCGGTGCGCAAACGCTGGCGTGCTTCAGCACCGGTATAGGAAGAAACCCAGTGCCCGCCCTCGGATTCATTGGCCTCGATGGAAGCCAGCAAGTCCTCGACCAGTTGATCCGAGGGAACGGACTCGAATTCGCCTGGAGGAGCTTGGCGGACGATATCCAAGGCCTCGGGGCAGCGTATGAGGAACTCGCCCAGCGCCGACGAGCTGCCCAGGAGCCTTACCAGCCCTTGGCAGCTGGCCGGCTGCGTGAAGATGTCGATGGCTTCCGGATGCCGGTCAACCAACCTCAGCGCCAGCAGCAGCGCCTGATCCGGATCTGGCGCGTGCGCCATCTTGCTCACGATCAGGTGGGGATCAATCTTGGACAATTCCTTGGATTGAAGGAAATTCTTGGCCCGTTCGACGTCGCTGAAGCCAGCGTTGATCAATGCTCGCGAGGGTACTTCCGGCATGGTTTCTCGTGTTCTCCCGCATTTCGCCGCGCAGCTTCACGCGGCGAAGTCTCTAGAGGATTCCCAAATACTTGTTCAGTTCGTATGGGGTGATGACCTGGCGGTACTCTTCCCATTCGGTGCGCTTGTTCGACAGGAACGAGTTGAACACCTGTTCGCCGAGGATCTCGGCCATGAGTTCCGACTCTTCCATAGCGCGCAATGCGTCGTGCAGGCTGCCGGGCAGCGGAACGTGGCCCGAAGCACGGCGTTCCGCCGTGGAGAGGCTCCAGACATCGTCCTCGGTCGGCTCCTCCAGCTCGTAGTCTTCGCGGATGCCCTTCAGGCCGGCGCCGAGCAAGACTGCATAGGCGAGGTACGGGTTCGCTGCCGAGTCGATCCCGCGGTATTCGACGCGGGCCGACTGGCCTTTGCCCGGCTTGTAGAGCGGCACGCGGACCAGTGCCGAACGGTTGTTGTGTCCCCACGAACGGTGGCTCGGCGCTTCTCCCCCGCCCCACAAGCGCTTGTACGAGTTCACGTACTGGTTGGTGATGGCGGTCATTTCCGGCGCGTGGTGCAGGATGCCTGCGATGAAGGAGCGCGCCACGTCGGAGAGCTGGTATTCGCGGCCTGCTTCGAAGAATGCGTTCGCATCGCCTTCGAACAATGAGAAGTGGGTGTGCATGCCGCTGCCCGGATGGTCGGCAAAGGGCTTGGGCATGAAGGTCGCGTGGATTCCCTTCTGCATCGCCATTTCCTTGATGACGGTACGGAAGGTCATGATGTTGTCGGCGGTCTGCAGCGCATCGGCGTAGCGCAAATCGATTTCGTTCTGGCCCGGGCCGTTTTCATGGTGGGAGAACTCCACCGAAATGCCCAGGGCTTCCAGCGTGGTCACCGACGCGCGGCGGAAGTCCTGTCCCACGCCATCTGGCACATGGTCGAAGTAGCCGCCGTTGTCGATCGGCTGCGGACGGCCATTGGCATCCAGCTGATCGTTCTGCAGCAAATAGAATTCGATCTCCGGATGGGTGTAGCAAGTGAAGCCCATGTTGGAGGCTTCGGCCAGCTGGCGCTTGAGCACCTGGCGCGGATCGGCGTTGGATGGCTGGCCTTCCGGAGTCAGGATGTCGCAGAACATGCGGGAAGTCGGTTCAACCTCGCCACGCCAAGGAAGAATCTGGAAGGTGGCAGGATCGGGCTGAAGCAGCATGTCAGATTCCGAGATCCGGGACAGTCCGTCAATGGAGGAACCGTCAAAGCCCAGACCTTCTTCGAAAGCATCTTCAACTTCAGCAGGAGCCAGGGCCACGGACTTGAGTGAACCAACCACGTCGGTAAACCACATTCGCACAAATCGAACGTCGCGTTCTTCAATGGTGCGCAGTACGAATTCCTGCTGACGATCCATTTTCCACCACCTTCGGGATTCTGATATCCGGCGCTGATTACAACCGGCAAGAAAATTGACCTGTGGCAACACTATATCGGGTCAGGACGGTCCCCACGATCTGCATCGCCCTGTCCAAGTGCGATAAAGTCGTTTCATGCCACAACCATACCTAGGGATTCCTGAAAAAGGCCCGTCCCGTATCCGACTTCATCATTTGCAGAAGGCCAAGGACAATGGCGAAAAATTCGCGATGTTAACTGCTTATGACGTCATGATGGCCGAAATTTTCGATTCGGCGGGGATCGAGATCCTGCTGGTTGGCGACTCAGCCGCCAATACCGTCCTCGGCTACGAGTCCACGCTGCCGATCAGCCTCGACGAAATGATCGTCTTCACCAAAGCTGTTGCCAATGGCGCCAAGCGCGCGTTGGTCGTCGCCGACTTGCCGTTTGGCAGCTACGAGCAGTCTCCGGCACAGGCCGTGGCCACCGCGGTGCGCCTGATGAAGGAAGGCCATGCCCACGCGGTCAAGATGGAAGGCACCGCGCAATACGCCGAGCACGTTCGCGCCATGGTCCTTGCCGGTGTGCCCGTCATCGGGCACATCGGGTTCACCCCGCAGTCCGAGCATGCATTGGGCGGGTACCGCGTGCAGGGCCGCGGCGACGCCGTCGCGCAGATGAAGCACGACGCTGTCGCATTGCAAGATGCCGGCGCCTTCTGCATCCTGATGGAAATGGTGCCAAGCCCGGTCGCCGCCGAAATCGATGCCGCGCTGAAGGTCCCGACCATTGGCATCGGCGCCGGCAACTCCACCACCGGACAAGTCCTGGTCTGGCAGGACATGCTTGGCCTTGGCGGGGGCCGCACCCCACGCTTCGTCAAGAAGTACGCAGATCTGCGTGAGGTTATCGGCACCGCGGTGCGCGAATACCACCAGGACGTCGTAGCCGGCGCTTTCCCGTCCGCAGAGTACGAATTCAAGGAATGAGACTGGCTCACGCCGCATAGCACAATGGTGCGCTTCCAGGTTGCCCAACCCGGAAGCGCACCATCCTGCCATTCACAGCACCGCTGGGCCCGGTGCCTTCAGCGACTACTGGTCGTCTTCCTCCGCCTCGTCCCAGGCTTCATTGCGGGCCTGGACCTTCGCCATCGCGGCTTCGGCTTCAGCAACCGTGTCATATGGCCCGAGCAATTGCGACCAATCAGACTGCGGGCCCTTCTCCACGGTCTTGGTTGAGACGTTGTACCAGTACTGGCCTTCACCCGGGGTGCCAACTGAGCTCATGGAAAACTCCTCTAATCTCGAAACCTGCTATTGCTTCCACGGTATCCCAACCGGTGGAAAATAGGTGCAACACCACCAGTTCTTTCGGCTATCTCTTGGTGAGGCTGAAGATACCTGTAGCTAGAATAAAAGCATGGCTATTGCTTCAACTGCACCACTTGGAAATCTCACCGCCGGCACGGTATCCCCGGAACTTCCGGTACCGAAACACATCGAACGTCCCGAATACGTTGGCAAGAAGGAACCTGCCGCCAACACGGCTTCCGAAGTCAAAAGCCCAGAAGTCATCGAGCGCATCCGGATAGCTTCCAAGATTGCCGCCCAGGCGCTGCAGGAAGTGGGCAGGGCCTGCCAGCCAGGGATAACCACGGATCAGCTGGATCGTCTGGGCCATGAATTCCTCATGGATCACAACGCGTACCCGTCAACCTTGGGATACCGCGGATTCCCCAAGTCACTGTGCTCGTCATTGAACGAAGTCATCTGCCATGGCATCCCGGACACGACCGTGTTGCAAGATGGGGACATCATCAATATCGATATCACCGCTTATATTGGCGGCGTTCACGGCGACAACAACGCCACCTTCCTGGTCGGTGACGTGGATGAAGAATCCCGCCTGCTGGTTGAGCGCACCGAGAATTCGCTGAAGCGCGCCATCAAAGCCGTGATGCCAGGACGCGAGATCAACGTCATTGGCCGAAGCATTGAAACCTACGCCAAGCGGTTCGGCTACGGCGTGGTCCGGGACTTCACCGGCCACGGAGTGGGAGAAGCCTTCCACTCCGGATTGATCATTCCGCACTATGATGCGGCCCCCGGCTACAACACCCTGATTGAACCGGGCATGGTCTTCACCATCGAACCGATGCTCACCTTGGGCACCATCGAATGGGATATGTGGGAGGACGATTGGACCGTGACGACCAAGGACAAGAAGCGCACCGCGCAGTTCGAGCACACCCTGCTCGTCACCGACGACGGCGCCGAAATCCTCACGCTGCCATAAGCGACTGCCCAGCCTAGCGCAAACGCCAGTGTCCCCAGCCTCGAAAGGCTATGGGCACTGGCGTTTTGCTTTGTACGAAGGCGGCTAGTCGGCCGAAAGCGGACGCTGGGTTCCCTGCGGAACCTTGCCCCGGCGGTCGCGCAAGCGTGCAATGGCCGTCTCGAAATCCGTCAACGACTGGAAGTTATGATAGACACTGGCAAAGCGCAGGTAGGCGACCTCGTCAAGGCGCGATAGCGGCTCCAGAATTGCCAGGCCCACCTGGTGCGCCGGGATTTCGGCGGCACCGGAGGTCCGGACCGCCTCTTCGACTTCCTGGGCCAGGATTGCAAGGTCGTGATCGGTGACCGGACGGCCCTGGCAGGCCTTGCGGACGCCGTTGATGACCTTGTTACGTGAGAACGGTTCTACGGCACCGGACTGCTTGAGCACGTTCAGGCTCGCAGTTTCGGTAGTGGTGAAACGGCGCGAGCAGGCAGTGCATTGGCGGCGGCGACGGATTGAGACGCCGTCGTCGGCCACTCGACTATCGACCACTCGGGAATCGGCATTACGGCAATACGGGCAGTTCACGGCACCTCCATCTGTAGCCCAACAAGTATTCTCGCGCACCTGCGGCGGCAAGAATCAACTCATGTCACCTATCAGTTTAGCGTCTATTGCGCGTTTCGCACCGCGACCGCGTCGCCATGGGCCGGCAGGTCCTCGGCATTGGCAAGATTTATCACGTGAGCGGCCACTTCGCCCAGTGCCGCCTTGTCGTAGTTGATTACCTGGATGGCCTTCAGGAAAGTGTTCACATTCAGGCCCGAGGCGTGCAGCGCCGTGCCGCTGGTTGGCAGCACGTGATTGGAACCTGCGCAGTAGTCGCCCAAGGACACCGGAGAGTAGGCTCCGACGAAAATGGCACCGGCCGCGGTGATGCGGGCGGCGGTGGCTTCCGCGTCGGCCACCATGATTTCCAGGTGCTCGGCAGCGTACGCATTGCACACCTCGATGCCCTGCTCCAGGTCCTTGACCAGGATGATGGCAGACTGGGTACCCGACAGCGCTTCGGTCACGCGGGCCGTGTGCTTCGTGGCGGCTACCTGCTTTTCAAGTTCTTTGCGCACGCCGGCCGCCAGGTCCGGCGAATCGGTTATCAGCACGGCCGCAGCGTTGGCATCGTGTTCTGCCTGCGAGATCATGTCTGCGGCGACAAAGCCCGGGTCGGCTCCCTGATCGGCAAGGATGGCAATTTCCGTGGGACCTGCTTCAGCATCGATTCCCACCACGCCCTTCACCAGTCGCTTGGCGGTGGCCACGAACACGTTGCCCGGGCCGGAGATCACGTCCACCGGTTCGATGCCGCCGCGTTCGTCGTTAGGCACCTCCACCCCGTAGGCGAACGCTGCAACAGCCTGGGCGCCGCCCATGGCGTGCACCTCATCGATGCCCAGCAGCTTGGCCGCAGCCAGGATGGTTGGGTGCGGCAGGCCGCCAAATTCCTTCTGCGGCGGGCTGGCCAGGGCCAGCGAGCTGACCCCGGCAGCCTGGGCAGGCACCGCATTCATGATGACCGAGGAAGGATAGACGGCCAGGCCGCCTGGGACGTACAAGCCGACACGGCGCACCGGGACCCACCGCTGGGTGACGGTTGCACCGTTGGCGTAGCGCACTTCGGCGTCGTCTGGGCGCTGGGCCTTGGCGAAGACGCGGGCGCGGTCAATGGATTCTTCCAATGCCCGGCGGACCTTCGGTTCCAGTTCTTCCAGGGCACGGTCCAGTTCGTGCTGCGGCACGCGAGTGTGTTCCAGCTCGACATGGTCAAAGCGCTTGGACAGGTCCTTGAGCGTCTCCATGCCATGGGCGCGCACATCGTCGATGATCTGCTGTACTGCGTCGGCAGCGGTCTGGGAGTTCACCGCCGGGCGGGGCAGTTTGGCCTTCAGCTGCGCGTAGCTCAGGGATTCGTTGCGCCAATCGAGGGTGGCGAGTGCCGAGAATTCAGTTTCTGGAATAGTGCTCACCTTCCTAGTTTAACGCTGATGGCCGGGGAAGGTTTTATTAGTTACCTTCCCCGGTCATCGGGTCGGCCATTCGGGTTCCTACACGTCCAGGCAGTGCGGGCCGAGCAGGACCTTCAAATCGCCGAACAGCGCGGGGTTCGGGTTGACCCGGAAGTTCATGCCCAGGCGCATCAGCGAGGTGCCGCGGCTTCCGGTGAGCTTGACCCGCACCTCGGTGTTGCCGCTGTGCGTGCGCAGCACATCGCCGAGTTTCTGCACCAGGGTTTCGGTGGCCTTGTGGGTTGGAATGCCGATGACTACCGGTCCCCCGTTGGCGTCCTCGGAAATTTCCGGGATCATCATTTCCTGCGCGTTCAGGGTGATCGAGCCGTCATCGCGGCGCTGCACGCGTCCCTTGACCACTACGATCAGGTCATCGGCCAGGATCTCGGCGATCGGCTGGTAGGCCTGGCCGAAGAACATGACTTCCATTGAGCCGGAGAGGTCCTCGATCTCGCAGCGGGCATACGGGTTGCCGCTCTTCTTGGCGATGCGGCGCTGCAGGCCGGAAATCATGCCGGCGATCGAAATGATGTGGCCGTCCTGCGGACCGTCGTCCGAGAGCACGTGCGTGACCGGCATATCGGCGTACTGCTCCAGGGCGGAGCCCAGGCCCTGCAGCGGGTGGTCGGAGACGTACAGGCCGAGCATGTCGCGCTCGTAGGCCAGCTTTTCCTTCTTGTCCCAGTCGGGAATGTCGGGGATCGCCACATGCATGGACTCGGAGGATTCCTCGGCACCCAGGGCACTGAACAGGTCGAACTGGTTGGCGGCCTCGTTGCGCTTGACCTGGATCACCGAATCCACGGCTTCTTCGTGGATGGCCACCAGCGCCCGGCGCGGATGCTTCATGGAGTCGAAGGCGCCGGCCTTGATCAGCGATTCAATGGTCCGCTTGTTGCAGACCACGGCCGGGACCTTGCCCAGGAAATCGTTGAAGTCGTTGTAGTGGCCCTTCTCCGTGCGGGCTTCGACCATGCCGGCCACCGCGTTGGTTCCGACGTTGCGGATCGCGCCCATGCCGAAGCGGATGTCCTTGCCCACTGGGGTGAAGTTCAATGCCGATTCGTTGACATCCGGCGGCAGCACGGTGATGCCGATGTGGCGGCATTCGTTCAGGTACAGCGCCAGCTTGTCCTTGTCGTCGCCCACCGAGGTCAGCAACGCAGCCATGTATTCAGCCGGGTAGTGCGCCTTGAGGTAGGCGGTCCAGTAGGAGACGACGCCGTAGGCCGCCGAGTGGGCTTTGTTGAAGGCATAATCGGAGAAGGGCAGCAGGATGTCCCACAGGGTCTGCACGGCCTGATCGGAGTAGCCGTTGTCGTTCATGCCCTGCTTGAAGCCGGCGAACTGCTTGTCCAGCTCGGCTTTCTTCTTCTTGCCCATGGCGCGGCGCAGGATGTCTGCCTGGCCCAGCGAGTAGCCGGCCAGCTTCTGCGCAATAGCCATAACCTGCTCCTGGTACACGATCAGGCCGTAGGTGCCGCCGAGGATTTCTTCCAGCGGCTCGGCCAGCTCCGGGTGGATTGGGGTGACTTCCTGCAACCCGGTCTTGCGCAGCGCATAGTTGGTGTGCGAGTTGGCGCCCATGGGGCCCGGGCGATACAGTGCGATCACTGCGGAAATGTCCTCGAAGTTATCCGGGCGCATCATCTTCAGCAGCGAA
This sequence comes from Glutamicibacter sp. ZJUTW, assembly GCF_008370855.1. Lineage (NCBI taxonomy): Bacteria > Bacillati > Actinomycetota > Actinomycetes > Micrococcales > Micrococcaceae > Glutamicibacter > Glutamicibacter sp. ZJUTW. Next base: position 2,199,720 of record NZ_CP043624.1, read on the forward strand.
CGCATCGGGCCGCCATCGAGCTGGAACACGCCCAGGGTATCTCCACGGGCCAGCAGCTTGTAGGCCTCGGGGTCCTCGATGGTCAGGGTTTCGAGATCGATTTTCTTGCCGGTGTTGTACTCGATGTTCTCCAGCGCATCGGAAATAATGGTGAGGTTGCGCAACCCCAGGAAGTCCATCTTGATCAGCCCCAGGCCTTCGCAGGTCGGGTAGTCGAACTGGGTGATGACCTGGCCATCCTGGATACGGCGCATGATCGGGATGACGTTGATGATCGGGTCCGAGCTCATGATCACGCCGGCGGCGTGCACGCCCCACTGGCGCTTCAGCCCTTCCAGGCCCTTGGCGGTCTCGAAGACGCGTGCCGCTTCCGGGTCATTTGCCACCAGGTTGCGGAAATCGCCGGCTTCGGAGTAGCGCTTGGATTCCGGATTGTCGATGTCGTTGAGCGGGATGTCCTTGGCCATCACCGCCGGCGGCAGCGCCTTGGTCAGGGATTCGCCCATGCTGAATGGGTAGCCGAGCACGCGCGAGGAGTCCTTCAGCGCCTGCTTGGTCTTGATCGAGCCGTAGGTCACGATCATCGATACGCGCTCATCGCCGTACTTTTCGGTCACGTACTTGATGACCTCGGAACGACGGCGATCATCGAAGTCGACGTCGAAGTCGGGCATGGAAACACGTTCCGGGTTCAGGAAGCGCTCGAAGATCAGGCCGTGCCTCAGCGGGTCGAGGTCGGTGATGCGCATGGCGTAGGCGACCATGGAACCTGCACCGGAACCGCGTCCCGGGCCTACGCGGATGCCGTGGTCCTTGGACCAGTTGATGAAGTCGGCCACCACCAGGAAATATCCCGGGAAGCCCATCTTGATGATGACGTCCAGCTCGTAGTCCGCTTGCTTGCGCGACTCGTCCGGGATGCCGTTCGGGTAGCGGTAGTGCAGCCCCTTGTCGACCTCCTTGATCAGCCAGCTGGTCTCGTCCTCTCCCGGCGGGCAGGGGAACTTCGGCATGTAGTTGGCGTTGGTGTCGAAGGAGACTTCAACACGGTCTGCGATCTCCAGGGTGTTGTCGCAGGCTTGCGGCAATTCCTTGAACAGCTCGCGCATCTCGCGCGCCGACTTCAGGTAGTAGCCGGTGCCGGAGAAGGCGAAGCGGCTGCCACCCTGGTCGTAGGTGGGCTCGTCGAGCGTGGATCCGGAGTTGATGGCCAGCAGCGCTTCGTGGGCCTTGGCATCGGATTCGTGGGTGTAGTGCAGGTCGTTGGTGGCCACCAGCGGAATGTCCAGTTCCTTGGCCAGGCGCAGCAAGTCCTTGGTGATGCGGCGTTCGATCTCCAGACCGTGGTCCATGATCTCGCAGTAGTAGTTTTCCTTGCCGAACAGATCCTGCAGTTCTGCTGCGGCGGCCTTGGCAGCGTCGTACTGGCCCAGGCGGAGCTTGGTCTGCACTTCACCCGATGGGCAGCCGGTGGTGGCGATTATGCCTTCGTGGTGGTCGTTGAGCAGCTCGCGGTCCCAGCGGGGGTATTTGCCGAAAACGGAGTCCAGCGAGGCGCGGGAAGAACCCTTGAAGAGGTTGTCCATGCCCTTGTTGTTGTACGAGAGCAAGGTCATGTGGTTGTAGAGGCCGCCACCGGAGACGTCATCGCCCTTTTGCGATTCGTCGGTACGCCATTTCACGCGGGTCTTGTCATCGCGTGCGGTACCGGGGGTGACATAGGCTTCGACACCGATGATCGGCTTGACGCCGGCGCCGGTGGCCTGGCGCCAGAAATCGAAGGCACCGAACAGATATCCATGGTCGGTAATCGCCATGGCTTCCATGCCCTGCCGGTTGGCTTCAGCGAAGAGTTCGCCAAGCCGCGCCGCACCATCCAGCATGGAGTATTCGGTGTGGGTATGAAGATGGACAAATCCGTCACGTGTAGCACTCACCCAACCAGTCTAGCGATCAATCCTGGTCTTGGGCTCACCTCGGCGCGGTGCTGTGGCTAGCGCGACACAGGGTGCTGACGGCCAGTGGCCAGCAGCACCTTGGAGGCTAGTATCCGCCGTCGCGAAGCAGCTCGACGGCCCCTGCCAGATCCGCAGGATATTCGCTTTCGTATTCCATCCACTGGCCGGTCACCGGATGGGAAAAGCCCAGCCGCTTGGCATGAAGCCACTGGCGGGTCAGGCCCAGGGCGGCCCCCAGCTTGGGATCCGCGCCGTACGTCTGGTCTCCGGCGCAGGGATGGCCGAAGGCCGAGAAGTGGACACGGATCTGGTGGGTGCGTCCGGTTTCCAGATGCACCTCGACCAGAGAGGCCCGGCCAAAGGCTTCGATGACCTTGTAGTGGGTGACCGAGTCGCGTCCGCCTTCCAGGACGGCGAACTTCCAGTCGTGGCCCGGATGGCGTCCGATCGGCGCGTCGATGGTGCCCTCCATCGGGTCGGGCAAGCCCTGCACTACCGCGTGGTAGATCTTCTTCGGGGTGCGTTCCTTGAAGGCGCGCTTCAATTCGGTATAGGCGCGTTCGGTCTTCGCTACCACCATCAGGCCGCTGGTACCCACGTCCAGGCGGTGCACGATGCCTTGGCGTTCGGCGGCACCGGAAGTGGTGATGTTGTACCCCTCGGCCATGAGTGCGCCGACCACTGTCGGGCCGACCCAGCCTGGGGATGGATGGGCTGCGACGCCCACGGGCTTGTCGATGACCACATAGTCATCGTCGTCCGCGACAATCTTCAGCTCTTCCACTTTCTCAACCTTAATTTCTAATGGGTCTGCTTGCGGCGGGATGGTGACAACCAGCCGGTCGCCCGCCTTGATTTTCAAGGATTTGGTAATGGTGCGCCCGTTGACCTGGATCTGCGAGTCCTTGCAGAGGCTAGCGGACAAGGTTCGCGGGATCTGCAGGGATCGGGAGATATAGGCATCAAGGCGCGTGCCGGCATCGGCTGGTTCGACCAGCAGTTCGTGTATGGCGGTTTCCTTCGAGATCATGCGCTTGGTTCTGCTTCGCCCTTATCCGCCTGGTCCTTCTTGGGAGGATCGCCAATGCTGCCATCCAGGTTGCGGCCACGGATGAGCATGTACGCCACGGCGATCATGGAGCAGACAATGAACGAGTCTGCGACATTGAAGATCGCGAAGTGGTTGACGGACAGCATGTCCACCACATGCCCGAATCCGAAACCCGGTTCACGGAAGAGCCGGTCCACGACATTGCCCAGCACGCCTCCGAGCAGACAGCCCAGGGCGATGGCCCAGCTTCTGGCTAGCACCTTGCGGAAGAGCAGGTAGATGACATAGATCGCCACAGCGGATTGCAGGATCGCAAAGACGATCGTGAAGTCTTCGCCAATGGAGAACGCTGCACCGGGATTCAGGATGTAGTGGATGTTGAAGAACCCGGGAATCACTTCGATCGACTGCCCAAGCCGCATGTTCTGCTCAACGATAATCTTGACCGATTGGTCCAATACCAGCGCAATCAGAGCGATCACAAGGCCAAGGCCTACGTATTTCCTGGCCTTAGCGCCCGTGCTCCCGGATTGAACTGCGTCCACAGTGGTACCCATGATTTCCTCTTAAACGTCAACGGTGGTGACCGGAGTAAATCCGTACACCACCGTTGATCTTACTTGATAGCTAGATCAAGCCATGAACTGTCAGCGACTAGTTGGTCTTGCCTGCTGCGCCAGCATCGATCGAACCCTGGGACTCAAGGTCGCGCAGCTGTCCTTCGATGTAGGTCTTCAGGCGAGCACGGTAGTCGCGTTCGAAGCCACGCAGCTGCTCGAGCTTGCGCTCCAGTACCGACTTCTGCTGCTCAAGTGCCGAGAGGGTCTTGCGGCTCTTCTCTTCAGCGGTGGTGACCAAGGTGTTGGCTTCGGTCTTCGCTTCGGAGATGATCTTGTCGCGCTGCTCGACACCGGCGGCGACGTATTCGTCGTGCAGGCGCTGAGCCATGGACAGCACGTTGGCGGCAGATTCTGCGGATTCGGTGCGCGGAGCTGCAGCTGGTGCCGCTGCCGCGGCCGGAGCTGCAGGTGCCTTCTCTGCGGCAGCTGGCTTTGCTTCGGACTTCTTTTCCTCGGCTGGCTTGGCAGCCGGGGTTTCTGCCTTTGCGGGCTCTGCAGGCTTGGCTTCTGCCTTCTTCTCTTCAGCTGGCTTGGCAGCAGGAGTAGCTGGAGCGGCCGATACCGGCGCAGGAACAGCCTGTTCCTTCGATACTGAACCCGCATCTTCGCCGAGTTCGGCAAGGCGGCTGCGCAGAGCCTCGTTCTCACCGGTTAGGCGACGCAGTTCCACAACGATTTCGTCGAGGAAGTCATCTACCTCGTCTTGGTCGTAGCCTTCACGGAACTTGGTCGGCTGAAACCGCTTATTGACTACGTCTTCTGGCGTAAGAGCCATTGGGTCACCTCAATACTGGGATCATTTCCGCACGACCATTGTCTTGCCTTGCGAAACACTTACCGTTTTTGTCAGTGTCGCGACCGGTGAAGTCGGAGCACCATTTCCTAAAGGATATAACGATTTGGACAATTATTACGAAATCGAGCTTTCGCGCGAGTCTCTTATTCTCTGAATCTACAGCTTTTGACTGTTCAGGACAATCCCCGTGAAGCACGGAAATGCCCTAATCAGATCCCTGTACTGAGCCCAAGGTTACCTACCACCGCTTTAAGAATGATTACGACGATAAACAACACAAGAAACGACAGGTCAAGGCGGATTCCGCCAAGATCTAGGGGTTTGATCTTCCGGCGCAACCAACGCAGCGGAGGATCGGTAATTGACACGATTGCACTTGCGACAATCAATGCGATGCCTTTGGGTCGCCAGTGGCGAGCAAAGCTTTCCGTTACATCCAACACAATTCTCATCAAAAGCAGAATTTGGAGGATGGCTAACGCGAGATAGATGATCCCGAACACCATTTTGTGCGTTTGCTCCTGGTGTCTTAGCTCTGGTTAAAGAAGGTTGCTTGCGCTTCGGACTGCTTGCGGTCTTCGCCGAGAACCTCAACGGTTGCCGGCGAGAGCAGGAAGACTTTGTTCGTAACTCGCTCGATGGAGCCATGCAGGGCGAAAACAAGACCCGCCGAGAAGTCTACGAGGCGCTTGGCATCGGTTTCACCCATGTCGGTGACATTCATAATCACCGGGATGCCGTCACGGAAGTTCTCACCGATGATCTTGGCATCGTTGTAAGAACGAGGGTGGACGGTAGTAATCTGACGCAATTCGGAATCCTCATCCCGTACTGAAGGGGCACGCTTAATAGGGGTGACCGGAGCACGGTATTCCGTCTCTGGTTCTCTAGCTTGAGTTTGCGGCGCAGCTGGCCTCGCGGCAGGCTGTGGGCGTGGGGCTTCGGCAGGTCGCTTCGGAGCAGTGTCCTCAACCACCCGAACTTGGGTTTTGGGCTCAGCGTTTTGTGTCTGGGTCTCGTCCTGCTCGACGGCATCCGCCAAGCCGAGATAGACCATTGCCTTACGCAGTCCGTCAGCCACGATGTTTCTCCTCGTTTATCCCATGCATGCAACCCCATTGCATGCTTCCGCTAACTTCGACGCTACCGCACAAAATAATGCTGGCATCGTTCATTCGTTCAATTATTGGCGGTGTGTCGCGCACGCCTACGCAGCGGTCCAGATGAGACCGGCAAGGCGTCCGGAACGGCTTGAGCGTCGGTAGGAATAGTAGTTCTCATCTTCCAAAGTGCAGACTCCGGATTGCCGGACATCGACTCCGAGTCCGCGCAGCTCATCTTCGGCTGATGCCGGAAGATCCAGTCCCGGAGTTCCCCAGCGCGTCGCGGTGCGAATCCCGGGTCTCAACTGCTCGGATTCCTGGGCCATATCTTCGGGAACTTCATAGCATCGCCCGCAGATCGAAGGGCCAATCACAGCTTCCATCACATCGGCACCATGGGCTCTCAGGGCCTCGACGGTATTTTCCAGAATCCCGTCGAGCAGACCGCGCCGCCCGGCGTGGGTCGCCGCACTCAGGGTCTGCCCGCTTTGCGAGTTCCGGCCAACGAACAGAACCGGAAGGCAATCGGCCACCATTACCGCCAGGGGTTGGGCACCCGTGGCGTCCAGCAAGCCGTCGCAAGTTGGCGCTGCTGGTTCCAGCCAGGACGTGCGTTGCACCGGTTGCACTTCATGGACATCGGCGGAGTGCACCTGGTTCATGAAGTTCAGCGAGAAGCGTCGAACCCCGATCAAGTCTTCCAGCCTGGCCCGGTTCTCCGCCACGAGGCGGGGATCGTCGTTCACGTGCAGGGCAAGGTTGCCCTCGGCCTGCGAAGTGAATGCCAGTTGGATACTCGGATCGAGGTTCGACGCGAAATGTAGCACTGCTCAGCTTCTTGCTGTTTTTACTTCAGGAAGTCCGGGACATCCAGGTCGTCGTTGGAGCCGTTCAGGTCCGAGTCGACAACATCTGGAAGGTCCTGGAAGGAGCTGGACTGCTCTGCGGCAGCTGGCTTCTCCTGGGCAGCCTGGGCCGGCTTCGCAGCTTCGGTTGGAGCCGGTGCCGGGGTTTCAGGAATGCTTGCTGGCACCTGTTCGGCCGGGCGCGAGGACACAGCTGGCTTTGCTGCGGCCGGGGCCATTGGCTTGCTGGTGACATCTGGCTCGTCGAAGCCGGCAGCAATCACGGTGACGCGTGCTTCATCGCCCAGGGCGTCGTCGATGACGGCACCGAAGATGATGTTGGCTTCCGGGTGGGCAACTTCCTGCACCAGACGTGCAGCTTCGTTGATTTCGAACAGGCCCAGATCCGAGCCGCCCTGGATGGAGAGCAGAACGCCATGGGCGCCATCGATGGAAGCTTCGAGCAATGGCGAAGCGATAGCCAATTCGGCGGCCTTCACTGCGCGATCTTCGCCCCGCGCCGAACCGATGCCCATCAATGCCGAGCCGGCGCCCTGCATGACGGACTTCACGTCGGCGAAGTCGAGGTTGATCAGACCCGAGGTGGTGATCAAGTCGGTGATGCCCTGAACACCGGAGAGCAGAACCTGGTCTGCCTGGCGGAATGCGTCCAGCACCGATACGTTGCGGTCCGAAATGGAGAGCAGTCGATCGTTAGGGATAACAATGAGGGTATCGACTTCGTCACGCAGAGCTTCGATTCCCGACTCGGCGGAGTTCGCACGACGACGGCCTTCGAAGGTGAATGGACGGGTGACCACACCGATGGTCAGCGCACCAAGCGAGCGGGCGATGCGTGCCACGACCGGCGCGCCACCGGTACCGGTGCCGCCGCCTTCGCCGGCGGTCACGAAGACCATGTCGGCGCCGCGCAGGACATCTTCGATTTCTTCTACGTGATCTTCTGCTGCCTGGCGTCCCACATCCGGGTTGGCGCCAGCGCCCAGGCCACGAGTCAGTTCGCGTCCTACGTCCAGTTTGACGTCGGCATCACTCATAAGCAGAGCCTGGGCATCGGTGTTAATGGCGATGAATTCCACGCCCTTGAGACCGACTTCGATCATTCGATTGACTGCGTTTACACCGCCACCGCCGATTCCGACGACTTTAATGACCGCGAGGTAATTCTGTGGAGCTGCCACGTCCCGCTTCCCTTGTTAGATGTGCTACATATTTCACGACTCCAGCCAAAAACCTTAACCTTTAGCCTTAAGGTTAAGAATCTGTCAAGCTGTCGTTATTAGAAACGCTATGAGTCGAGTGGTCTTTCTGCAACGACCGCCTAGGCGTGTCGCTTATTCAAGACTATCTTTCCAGAATTTCTTGGCTTATTGGTCTTCCCGCGCCCAGAGCGCCGCGACTTAATACACCACGGGATTTTCCGGGTTGGTGACGTCGATTGTCGTCTTGGCCGCATGCTTTTTCTCGAGCTCTTTCAAGAAAATCAGTGCAACTTCATTTTTCAGGGCCGCCTTCTTCGCGTCTCCCCAAATCAACGTGCGGTTCTTCGGCAATGCCAATTCGGCAAAGCCGGCCTTGGACAGCGATGCGGTTGACACTTCTTCGAGCACTTTCTTGTCAACCGTGCTCAAGATACCGGTCAGCAGCTTGAACTGCTCAGCATCGGCAGTGACGTCACTGGCCTTAATCTTGGGAAGCTTGTCCTTGTCCTTCTTGCCGACGGTGCGAAGCTTCTTGCCTGTCTCGGAAACCAGGTATTCCTTCTTGCCTTCCAGCAAGATCGCCACCGGGACGGCTTCGATCACCTCCACCACCAAGGTATTGGGCATCTGCGCCTTGACTACGATCTCATTGATGGCGGGCTGGTCTCCGATGAGCTCCTGGACCTTGGCTTCGGAGATCCGCGGCAGCGGGGTGCCCTTCAGCGGTTCCAGGGACTCCCCCAACTTCTTGGAATCCACCAGCTTGGTGCCAGTGACTTCAATCTTCTTGGCAGCGATCACCGGCGAGAAGCTCAAGATCAGAACTGCAGCGAGGCTGAGCACGACAATGCAGGCCGCGACAATAATCAGGATCTTGCGCCGCTTCTTCTCCGGGTTCTCCGGAAGTTCTACGACTTTTGCTGCTTCACCCATGGATCACCTTGGTAGACGGAATGGGGCCGATCGCTGCGGCCCGGGACTCTGGACGGAAGTTGTCAGCTCAGGGACTTCACGATGTCTGGGCCCAGCGCGGTAACATCTCCAGCGCCAATGGTCATGATGACATCTCCCGGCTCGGCCTGCTCAACCGCATGCGCAACCGCGGCTGCCGGCACCAGAACCTGCGACGGGACTTCGATGCGCGAGGCAATCAATTCGCTGGTTACCCCTTCGATCGGCTCTTCACGTGCCGGATAGATATCCAGCACGGCTACCGAATCAGCCAAGGACAAGGCCTGCGCAAATTGGCGGTAGAACTCCTGGGTGCGGCTGAACAGGTGCGGCTGGAAAACAACGTGCAGCCGGCCGTTGCCTGCCACGGTGCGACCTGCAGTCAAAGCAGCCTGCACTTCGGTGGGGTGGTGCGCATAGTCGTCGTAGACCCGGACACCAGCAGCCTCTCCCTTGAATTCGAACCGACGGGCTGCACCGGAAAAGCTGGAGAGCGCCTGCAGCGCTTCGTCGACATCCACGCCTGCGTCGATGCCGACTGACAGCGCGGCGGCGGCGTTGAGCAAATTGTGCTGGCCGGGCACTGCCAGGTCCATGATGCGGCTCTGTCCGCTGCCCCATTCGATGGTCGCGGTGAACCGGCCATCGTCGGTGGCGCGGGCGTCGGACAGCCTGCGGTCGGCATGTTCACTGAAGCCATAGGTCTGGACCCGGATATCCGGGCGCTCTGCGCGCATCTTGTGCGCCAAGGCATTGGCTCCTTCATCGTCGGCGCAGCAGATCAGCAGGCCGTCGGCTGGCAGCAGCCGGGCGAAGTCGGCGAAGGCCTGGTGCACCGCTTCAGCAGTGCCGTAGTGGTCCAGGTGATCGGCCTCTACGTTGGTCACGATGATGACGTCCGGCCGGTAGTTGAGGAAGGAGGCGTCGGATTCGTCGGCTTCCGCCACAAAGTAGGATCCGGCACCGAGTTCGGCGTTGGTGCCCAGGCTTGGAATGTTCGCGCCTACCGCGAAGCTTGGACGTGCGCCGATGGTCTTGAGCATGTGCGCGGTCAGCGAAGTGGTGGTGGTCTTGCCGTGGGTGCCGGCGATGGCCACGATCTTCTCGTGGCCGCGCATCGTTGCTTCCAGGCCTTCGGAGCGGTGCAGGATGCGCAGTCCGCGACGCACGGCTTCATCGTATTCCGGATTGCCTGCTTTGATGATCGAGGAAATCACCACGGTGTCAGCGTCGCCCAGGTTCGCGGCATCGTAGCCTACATGGATGCGTGCTCCTCGCTCGCGCAGCCCGTCGAGCACCGGCAGATCCTTGGCATCGGTTCCGGAGACGGTCAGTCCGTAGTCGAGCATCAGCCGTGCAACCGCTGATACGCCAACCCCGCCTACACCCATCAGGTGCACCTTGCCCAGATCGGAGTTCAGTTCGTCGGCTCGCAGTGCCATGGTTCTAGCCTTCCTGACCCGCACGGCGGCGGGTTGAAACTTCTTCAATAATCCGTCGCGCCATGATCTGCGCGGCGTCGCGCTGCCCCAGTGAGGCGGCGGCGTGAGACATCTTTTCAAGTTTATGCTGATCGGCCAGCAGATTGATGACATTTTCGGTGATATAGGACTTTGTGAATTCAGCGTCAGAAACCAGGACCGCTCCCCCGGCGGCTACCAGTTCACGGGCGTTGAGCTTCTGCTCGCCATTGCCGATAGGCAGCGGGACCAAAACCGAGGCGGTACCGGCGACGGCCAATTCGCAGACGGTGCCTGCACCGGAGCGGCAGATCATCAAATCCGCGACTGCGTACGCGTAGTCCATGCGATCCACGTATTCGATCTGGGTGTATCCCTCATGGACGAGCTGCTCGCCGGCGGCATCGCGAACCTGCTTGTCGCGTCCGGTGATGTGGATGGTGTGGATGCCAGCTGCGTCCAGCTCGTCAAGGGACTGCGCAATGGCTGTGTTGATGCTCTGCGCTCCGGAAGATCCACCGGTAACCAGCAGCACTGGCTTCTCGCCGGTGACACCGAAGTGCTCGCGGGCTGCTTCGCGCAATTCCGCCTTGACCATGGTCGCCACGTTGGAGCGCATCGGCATGCCTACCTGCACCTCGCCGGGCAGTCCTGTGTTGGCGAAGGTGGTTCCGACAAATGCAGCGTTCTTTGCGCCCAGCTTGTTGGCCATGCCCGCAACGGAGTTCGCCTCGTGCACGAAGATCGGCAGCTTCAGCTGCTTCGCGGCCAGGTAGGCCGGAGTGCAGACGTATCCTCCTACGCCCAGAACCGCTTCGGCCTTGGTGGCGCGCAGAACCTTCTTGGCGTTATTGACTGCCGTGATGAAACGGAATGGGAACTTGAGCAGATCGGCGTTGATGCTTCGCGGCATCGGTGCCTTCGGAACGAATTCCAACGGGTAGCCGGCTTCGGGCACCAGCTTCGTTTCCAGGCCTCCGGGAGATCCCAGGGCAGTGACCTGTGCGTCAGGCTGCTCGGTCTTCACGGCATCAGCGATGGCCAGCATGGGCGAGATATGCCCGGCTGTTCCGCCGCCGGCGACCACTAGGCGAAGTGCTTCGCTCATTTGTTGCTGTACTCCTTCGACCTGCCTGGGGCAGGATCAATGTCCACCGCATATCCGGCGATGGTCTCTGCTTCTGATAACGGCCGGTTGCGGCCCGCTATTTGGTTTTCTTGCTCTTGGCCGGCTTCTCTTCCAGCTTCGCTTCGAATTCACGTTTCTGCGCTCTGGCTGAAGAGAGGACAAACCCCATGGCAAGCATGATCGCGAGCATTGCCGAGCCGCCGGAGGAAATGAAGGGCAGCGGAACACCGATCACCGGAAGCACTCCGGTGACGGTACCCAGGTTGACGAAGGTCTGGCCGATTACCCATGACATCAAGCAGCCCATGAGCACCTTGGTGTACAGGTCGTTGGCGCGCGCAGCGATGCGATACATCGCCAAGGCCAGCAGGATGAACATGACCAGGACGAAGAGCACGCCGATCAAGCCGAATTCCTCGCCCAGGATGGAGAAGATGAAGTCGTTCTGCGCTTCGGGGACATAGGACCACTTCATGCGGGACTGGCCGGCACCCACGCCGAACCAACCGCCAGAGGCGAAGGCATGCAGGCCCATGCTGGCCTGGTAGCAAAGGTCATTGCTCGGACCGCAATCGGTATCCAGCCAGGCGAGGATGCGCTGCCGGCGGTTGGACGAAGCCAGGATCGCTATGGACAAGCCCGCGACGCCAACCGCGGAGAACGCCGCGAGCCACTTCATCCTGATGCCGCCAAGGAACATCGCCGCGGCAATGATCATCAACAGGACCAGGGCGGTACCCACATCCTTGCCGACCACTACGAGGCCAACGATGAGGACGCCAACCGGAGCCACGACGGGGACGATCAGGTGCTTGATGTCGTGAAGCATGTGCTGCTTCTTTTCCAGCATGAATGCAGCGAATACTGCCAAGGCGAGTTTGGCGAACTCGCTGGGCTGCAAGCCGAAGCCGCCGATGCGGATCCAGTTCCGGTTGCCGAGTACCGTGTGGCCAAGTGGCGTGAATGCGACGAGGAACAGCAGGGTGAACGCCGCGATCACGGAGGGCCACGCCAGCCGTTTCAGCACTTCCGGCTTGATGCGCTGCATGATCAGCATGCAGACAATGCCCAGCGCGGCGAAGCCGCCCTGGGCCAGTGCCACGGTGAAGCCGTCCCGGCCTTTGGCGATCGCTTCCACCGATGCCGATGACTGGACCATGATCACGCCGAAGACTGCCAGCGCGATGGAACCCACGAGCACCAGCCAGTAGTCGGTGGAGGCCATGCGCCGGCTGGAGTTCTCCACGGTGCTGAGCATTTTGCCGAATCGCGCGTACCAAGGAATCTTGGCTTTGGATCCCGCTGGCTTCTTGCTCGATTTCATCGCCATCGGTGCCTCCTGCCTTGGTTTGGTTTGTTCGGTCAGCTCTCGACTACTTCTCTTCGCCAGCTTTATCCATCAGATCACTGACGGCAGCGATAAATGCGTTGCCACGCTGGGCGTAGGAACTGAATTGGTCCATCGAGGCCGCGGCCGGTGCCATGAGCACCGTGTCCCCTGCCTCGGCAACTTCGGCGGCCTTGGACACCGCACGGGTCATGACCTGCGCACCGCTAGGGGCTGATCCGTCGTTGCCCTGTGCCTCGCCGGTGATGTCGATGACTTCGACCTTTGGTGCGTGAGTGGCCAGCGCTTCGCGCAGGCCCGCGGTGTCGGTGCCGATGAGCAGCACCTTGGCCAGGCGCTGGGCATGCTTGGCGATCAGCTCCCCGTATTCCACGCCCTTGGACACTCCGCCGGCGATCCACACAACACGGGTGAAGGCCGCCAGCGAAGCGTCGGCCGCGTGCGGGTTAGTGGCCTTGGAGTCATTGATCCACAGGATGTCGTCCTTGCGGGCCACGGCCTGGATCCGGTGGTCTCCGGAGTCGAAGTTCTTCAAGCCCTCAGCTACTGCTTCCGGGCTCACGCCGTAGGCGCGGGTCAGCGCCGCGGCGGCGGCGGCGTTGGCGGCGGTATGGCGCGGAACAATCTCGCCGATGTCCTTCAGCGCGATGAGTTCCACCGCACTGGTCTTGCGCTCTTCGATGAAGGCGCGGTCCACCAGCAGGCCCTCGACAACGCCCACCATCGACACCGCGGGGGTATCTGTCGTGAAGCCGATGGCACGGCAGCCTTCGATGACGTCAGCATTTTCCACCATGGTGATGGTGACTTCGTCAGCCGCGTTGAAGATCGCCGCCACCTGGGTGCGTTCGTAGATTTTCGCCTTGGCGGCCTTGTAGTTCTCGAAACCGCCATGCCAGTCCACGTGGTCTTCGGCCAGATTCAGGACCACCGAGGCGACCGGCGAGATGCTGTGCGTGTAATGCAGCTGGAAGCTGGAGAGCTCGACGGCGAACACGTCGTAGTCCACCGGTTCGCGCACCGCATCGAGGATCGGGGTGCCGACATTGCCGACGGCGACGGCTTTCAGCCCCTCGGCACGCAGGATCGCTTCGGTCATGCCCACGGTGGTGGTCTTGCCGTTGGTGCCGGTGATGGCCAGCCACTGCGGCGCTGTGTGGCCGGCACGGTTCTGCACGCGCCATGCCAACTCGATATCGCTCCAGATCTCGATGCCTTTGGACTCTGCTTCCGCGATGACCGGGTTGCGGGGGTTCCAGCCCGGGGAAACCATCACCAGCTGGGCCTGCTGGCCATCGACCAGCGGCAGGGACTGGACGTTGGCGGTGCCGAGCAGCACCTCGTGGGCGCCGACGATCTTCAGGGTCTCGGCGCGCTGCTGGTTCATCTGGTCGTCACGGCCATCGATCACGGTGACGATGGCGCCGAGTTCGATGAGGGTGTCGGCTGCCGAGAATCCGGAGAGCCCCAATCCTGCGACGACAACACGCAGGCCTTTCCAATCAGCATCCCAGCTGTTCAGCGAGTCCAGTGATTTGCCAGCGTTTGCGCTCACAGTGCGACAACCCATTCAGAGTAGAAGAGACCCAGGCCCGCGGCGACGAACAGGCCGGCAAGGATCCAGAATCGGATAACGACGTTTTCCTCGGACCAGCCCGAGAGCTCGAAGTGGTGCTGCAGCGGTGCCATCTTGAACACGCGCTTGCCGCCCGAGATCTTGAAGTAGCCCACCTGGATGATGACCGACAGGGAGATGATCACGAACAGGCCGGCGATGACCACCAGCAGCAGCTGGGTGCGCGAGAGGATCGCGAAGGCCGCCACGGCGCCGCCAATGGCCAGCGAGCCGGTGTCGCCCATGAAGATCTTTGCCGGCTTGGCATTGAACCAGAGGAAGGCGATCAGCGCACCGGAGAGCGTGGCTCCCAGCAGCGCGAGGTCCTGCGGGTCGCGCACCGAGTAGCAGACATCCAGCGAGTCGATGTTGCTGCAGGCCTGGTTCTGCTGCCAGATGCCCATCAGGGTGTACGCGCCGAAGACCATGATCGAGGCACCGGTAGCCAGCCCGTCCAGGCCGTCGGTGAGGTTCACGCCATTGGTGGCGCCGGTAACAATGAAGTTTGCCCAGAGCACGAACAGCACCATGCCCAGCAGCGGCCCGGCAAATGCCAGGTCGATGTTGGTGTCGCGCAGGAAGGAAATCGCGGTGGAGCCGGGGGTCAGGCCCTGCTCGTTCGGGAACTGCAAGGCCAGCACGGCGAAGCTGATGCCGAAGAAAGCCTGCAGGACGATCTTCTGCCAGGCGCGCAGGCCCAATGACCGCTTCTTGAAGATCTTGATGAAGTCATCGAGGAAGCCGACCAGGCCCATGCCGCCGAAGAGCATCAGCACCAGCAGGCCGCTGGCGGTGATTCCCGACGAGGTGCGCCCCATCAGCGAAAGGATGCCATGGGTGGCGAAGTACGCCACGAACACGGCCAGCACGAAGACCACCCCGCCCATGGTGGGGGTGCCGGACTTGATGGCGTGCGAGTTCGGCCCGTCATCGCGGACGACCTGGCCGTACTGCTTCTTGGTGAGCAGGCGGATGTACAGCGGCATGGCCACCATGGTCAGCACGAGGGCAATGCCTGCCCCCAGGATCAATGCGATCATGCGTTATCGCCTTCCTTCGCGAATGCCGCGATCTCGTCGCCGAGGAAACGCAGACCTGCCCCATTGGACGATTTGAACAACGCGATATCACCCGGCTGCAGCTGTTCCTGCAGCAGTGCGCGGGCTTCATCCACGTCTTCCACGTAGAAGGCCTCGTCGCCCCAGCTGCCTTCGAGCACAGCGGAGTTGTAGGCGGGCTTGGCCCCGCGGCCTACCACTACAAGTTTCTTGATGTTCATGCGAACTGCCATGCGGCCCAGCAGGTCGTGCTGGTGGATGCTGTCATCTCCCAGTTCCAGCATTTCGCCCAACACCGCCCAGGTGCGCCGGCCTGGTGCTCCGTCGGCGCCTAGGCCCAATTCGGCCAGGGTCACCAGCGCGGCACGCATTGATTCGGGGTTCGCGTTGTAGGCGTCGTTGATGATGCTCACGCCGTCAGGGCGCTCGATGCGTTCCATCCGCCAGCGGCTGCCAGCGGCTCGGCCTTCAAGGCCGGCGCAGATCAGCTCCGGGGCAACATCCAGCGCCAGTGCTGCGTTGGCTGCGGCGAGGATGTTGGTGACATGATGGCGGCCCAAGAGGCCCGAGGTGATCCGCTTGCTGAAGCCGCCGGGGAACTCAAGGGTGAGTTCTGGCTGCCCGTGCTTGTTCACGGCAACGTCGGTGGCCCAGACTCCAGCGTTCTCCGGCTTGCTGCTTCCGGTGCCGAAGAAGCGCACTGCTCCCCCGGAACGCGAGTCCATGCGGGCCACGCGAGGGTCTTCGGCATTCAGGATGGCGATGCCGTCGGCGTCCAGCGCCTCTACCAGCTCGCCCTTGGCCTTCTCGATGTTCTCCACCCCGCCGAATTCGCCGGCGTGCGCGGTGCCGACGCACAATACGACGCCGACCTGGGGATGCACCATATCGGTGAGGTAGGTCAGGTGGCCGATGCCGGTAGCACCCATCTCGATTACCAAATACTTGGTCTCTTCGGTGGCGTTGAAAACCGTCAGCGGTACGCCGACTTCGCCGTTGTAGGAGCCAATGGGCGACACGGTCGGCGCCACCTGCGACAAGATGCCTGCGAGCAGGTCCTTGGTGGTGGTCTTGCCGGCCGAGCCGGTGATTCCCACGACCTTGGCGTCGTTCTTTTCCTTGAGATGCGCAACGATGCGGGCGGCGATTTTGCCCATCGCTTCCACCGCATCGTCAACGATGACCGCCGGGTGCTCCCTGCGGTCTTCGTCATAGGTCACGCGTTCGGCTAGGGCCAGCACGGCGCCGGCGGCGCGTGCACGGTCGATAAAGGCGTGCCCGTCGGAGAATTCTCCGGGCTTGGCAACAAATAAGGCACCCGGGACGACTTCGCGCGAGTCAGTGGTCACGGAAGTGATCACCGTGTCGGAGGCGGCTGTGGCAGTCGCCTTTCCTCCGGTGATGTCCAGCAGGTCGGTCAGAGACAGTTCAATCATGGCAATAAGGACTTTACACTTGAGCGGTGGCGATAGTGGTCTTGTACGTTCTAGGATTTGGTCACAAATCCATGAAGATTCAGTGCGTTCGCCAGTTCCACCCGATCATCCAGTTCCACGTCAATTCCCGCGACGTCTTGGCTGACTTCATGTCCGCGCCCGGCCACCAGAATCGCATCGTTGGCACCGGCCAAACTCACAGCGAACTCTACGGCTTTGGCGCGTGGCGCGATGTTGAACAGCTGCACCTGCGGACGCTCGGATTCGAGCACGTGCTGTGCGCCGGAGGCGACCTGGTCGCGGATCGGCGCCGGGTCTTCGCCATGGGGATCGTCGTCGGTGACAATCACGATATCGGCATGACGGGCCGCTACCGCTCCCATATCCGGGCGCTTGGTCTTATCGCGTTCTCCGGTGGCGCCGAAGACAACGATGCGACGGCCCTGCTCCCCCGGGCGGATGGAATCCAAGGCCTTGGCCAGGGCATCTGAATTGTGGGCAAAGTCGACAACGGCGACCGGTGACTCGCCTACGACCTGCATGCGTCCGGGAACGGCGACCGACAGCGGGTCCTTGGAATCGAGGGCACGCTGCAAGGCGTCGAGGTCTGCGCCGCCAGCGAGCACCATCAGGGCCGCTAGGGCGCCGTTGGCGACGTTGAACATGCCTGGCAGCAGCGTACGGGTCCGCAGCTGGCGCCCGTCGCGGTGGACCAGGGTGAAGCTGTGGCCCAGGCCGCAGTGCTCCAGCTCGGTGACCCGCCAGTGCGCCGTGGCATGATCGCCATCAAGGCTCAGTGTTTCGGTGGGCACCAGGGCGCGATCGGCCAGACGCTGGCCGTATTCGTCATCGACCATGACCACGGCGCGATCGGAGCGTTCGGCGGTGAACAGTTCGGCCTTGGTTTCGAAGTACTCGTCCATCGTGCCGTGCAGGTCCAAGTGGTCCTGCGTCAAGTTAGTGTATCCGGACACGGCGAAGCGCAGGGCATCGACCCGTCCGTAGCTCAACGAGTGGCTGGAGACCTCCATGGCCACCGAAGCCACTTCCTGCTGGGCCATGCGCGAAAGCACCCCGTGCAGCTGGGTGGATTCCGGGGTAGTCAGCACGCTGGGGATGATCTGCCCGCGGGCAGACATCTCGATGGTGCCGATCAAGCCGGTTTCTTCGCCCAGGGCATCCAGGATTGCGCGGATCATGAAGGTGGTGGTCGTCTTGCCGTTGGTGCCGGTCACGGCGAACAGCTTCGGACTGCGCTGGTCCGTTCCGTAGACGGCCTGCGCGATCACTGCGGCGGATTTGCGGACGTCGGCCACGACAGCCACCGGGATTGCGAGATCATCGCCGAGGAATTCGAGTCCGGCGGTATCGGTGATCATCGCCACTGCGCCGTTGCCGATTGCGGTGTCCACGAATTCGGCTCCGTGGCGCTTGGCGCCGGAGATGCCGAGGAAGACGTCTCCTTGCTGGACGATCTGCGGGTTGAGGCTGACACCGAGAATTTGCGGAGCGGCGTTGAGCAATGCTCCAGTTCGCACGGCACCTGCTGTTCCGCAGAGCTGGTCGAAGCCAATGCCGGCGGTGCTGTCCGGGCGTAGGTACCGTTCTAGCTCACGCGGAGTGTCGGGGTTCTGGACTACCAAGATTTCTTCTGATCCTCACCTACAAAGACGTCGTACGCCTCTGATTTAGTCGTGCTCGGCGGCACATTGAATGTATTGAGAGTATGGCTCATGACATCGGTAAACGTGTCCGCTACCGAGAAGTCTTTCCAGTTGCCCTTTGGCCGGTACATTGTTGCCACGACCACGAACTGCGGATCCTCTAACGGGGCAACACCCGCAAAGGAATAAGTATATCCGTCATAGCCCTTGGCGCTTGCCGCCTGGCCGGTACCGGTCTTGCCGCCCACTCGGTACCCGGGAATGCGCTCTTTGTAGCCGGTGCCGTGGTCCACGACCGATTCCATGAGCTTGAGCATTTCCTCAGCTGTGCTCTTCTTGACCACGCGCTTCTTTTCAGGCACCGGAATCTTGGTGATCGAACCATCTTCGTTCCGGTAGCCCTCAATCAGGCTCGGTGAAAGCCGAACCCCTTCGTTGGCCAAGGTCTGGAAAATCGAGGCGGTGTGCAGCACGGTCTGCGAATAGCCCTGGCCGAACATGGTGGTGTACTGCTGGCGCCGGTCCCAGTTCTCGGGATGGGCGAGCTGACCAGCGCTGGCGCCGTTGAGCCCTACGCGGATGGGCGAACCCAATCCGAAAGCACGCATGTAGTCGTAGCGGGTCTGCTTGCTCATCGTGTTGCCGACCATCACGGTACCGGTGTTGTAGGAGCGGGCAAAGATGCCCGAAACGGTCATGTCGTACGTCGGGTGTTCCAAGGAGTCGTTGATGGTTTCCTTGGTGAACGTCTTCTTGTGCGGCACGCGCATCTCGGTTAGCGGATCCACGCCGCCCTGGTCGATAGCGGCAGCGAAGATCGGGGCCTTGCCGGTGGAACCCGGTTCAAAGGCACGGGTGATGGAGGTGGACCGGCGGAATTCGGGCTTGGTGGCGCTTGGATCGTTCGGATCCAATTCCGCGGAGTCGCCGATGGCCAGAATCTTGCCGGTGTCGACTTCCATGACCACCACGGAAACCCATTCGGCATTGAATTCGGCCTGCTTCTTTTCCGCTGCGCGCTGGGCGACGTAGTTGATGTCCGAGTCGATGGTGAGGATGACATCCTGCCCATCGACGGCCGGGGTTTCTTCGACCTCGGTGACAGGAATGCGCACGCCATCGGCGCTGATCTCGTATTTGCGGCTGCCTGCCTTACCGGCGAGGTGTTCTTCCTGGCTCAATTCCAGGCCTTCGGCACCAACCACGGATGTCTGGTCTTCGGAGTTGCGCACGAAGCCCAGCAATGGTCCGGCGATCACGCCTTGCGGGTATTGGCGTTCGCTGCGCAGCAAAGAGGCAAGGCGCGGGATGCCAATTTCAAGGACTTCGTTGCGCACTTCCGGGGTCACGCTCTTGGCCAGCACGACGTAGCCTTTCGGCTCGGCATCCCCCTGCGGACGCACCTTCTTGGCCAGTTCCTCGCGGTCCTGGTCCAGGGTTTCGGCTAGTTCATCAATGGCCTGGTCCCATGTAATGCGTTCTTGGCCGTTGGTGCCGTCCCGCTTGGCGCGGCGAATGGTCTCGCCCTGCTTGCGCTGGTCGATGACCAGATCGTAGCGGTCCACGGAGACAGCGAGCGTGGTGCCATTACGGTCTTCAATGGATCCGCGATTGGGCGCAATGGTTTCTACGCGTTCGCGATTCTCTTGCGCGGCGTTGGCAATGGTTGCCGAGTTGATGCCCTGAACCCAGACAAGCCGCCCGAGGATCACCAGCAGCAAAACCACGGAGAGGATCAGCACTAAGCGCATTCGCTTTTTTGCAGTGTCGATTGCGGTCGAGCTCACAAAAGAACCTAACTTTCCCTCAGCGCGGTTTTCCAGCAGCGAAAGCCACCTGTATCTAGCTTAGAAAGAGCTGGCTACTCTGTTGGGGATTTGATGCTTGGTGCAGGGATCGTGCCCCCATTTAGCTCAGTGTCCTGGAACACTGGGCGGCCGTCCTTGTCGATTTCACGTTCGGTTTTCTCGGCCTTCACCTCAGGTTCCTTGGAACCTTCAGTCGCTCCTGATTCCTTCTGTGAATCTGCTGAGGCTTTACCCACAGTGGTCTTCGGCGTGTTTGATGCGTTGGCATCGGTTTTGCTTTCGCCCTTGCGGATGCTGTCGCCTGGCAGCGGAATAGTTCCGTATTCCTGCTTGCTGTTCTTGGCCTTGACGGCCTTCTCAGCGTCCTGGGTAACCTTGCCCTCGGAGAGGCTGATCAACCCTGGAGCGCCTGGCGAAACCAAGCCGAGGTCCTTTGCCTTTGCGGCCAGCGCCTGCGGTGCTGCCAAAGACTGTGCTTCCTTCAGCAGCGCCTGATTCTCTTGGGAGAGTGCTCGTTCCTGCGATCGCAAGTTCACAATGTCGTACTGCCGCTGAGCTACCGAAGTATTGAGCAGCACCAGCGTGACGATCACGCTGAAGGCCAAGAAGATCAGCACCGCAGACATGGTGAACATGGAGCGCTTGTTGGTCTCGTTCATTTTGGGAACCAGCGAAAGCGTTACGCGCTGGCGCGAATCCCCTTTAGGCAGGTTGCTAGCTGGGACGGGCTCGGGTCGCATTACACGCGCAGTGTTACCGTCGACAACCGGCTGGCTGTTCACGGCTGCGGTCTTCTGCACGCGGCGCTGGGCTCGTTGGCTCATGCTAGCTCCTCTTCAACACTCGTTCCACAGCACGCAGGCGGGCTGAGGCTGCACGTGAATTTTCTGCTATTTCGTGATCGCTTGGCTTCTCGGTGCCCTTGGTGAGCACCTTGTATTCAGCTTTGTGTTCATCCAGTTCCACCGGGAACCCCGGAGGAGCCGACGAGGTTGATCCTTGGACGAAGTGCCGTTTGGTGATCTTGTCTTCCAAAGAGTGATAACTCATGACGACAACGCGTCCGCCGACGTTCAAGGCCCCCATTGCAGCCGGGATGGCGCGTTCCAGGACGTCAAGTTCCTCATTCACCGCAATACGCAGGGCTTGGAACGTTCGCTTGGCAGGGTGGCCATGGTTTCGGGCGGCCGCTGCCGGCACGACGCTGCGGATCACGTCAACGAGTTCAGCGGTGCTGGTGATGCGGTTCTTGGCACGCGCCTCGACGATTGCCGTTGAGATGCGGCCGGCAAACTTCTCTTCGCCCCACTGCCGGATAATTCGAAGCAGTTCGTCGCGTTCCAAGTCGTTGACGAGGTCCTCGGCAGTTGGACCGACCGAAGTGTCCATGCGCATATCCAGCGGAGCATCATAGGAATAGGCGAAACCGCGTTCGCGTTCGTCGAGCTGCAGCGAAGATACGCCGAGGTCAAACAAGACGCCGTCAACGCCAGGGAATCCAAGGTCTTCCACGACATCCGCAATTTCGTCGTACACGGCGTGCACGAGGTCGATCCGGTCTTGGAACGGAGCGAGTCGAGCACCCGCAAGTTCGTGCGCCTGCTCGTCACGGTCTAGACCGATCAGGTGCAAATTATCGAACCGTCGCAAAATGGCTTCGGAATGCCCGCCCATGCCGAGGGTGCAGTCAACCACAATTGCCCGACGGCCTTCAGCATTGGCTCGCTCAATACCTGGAGCTAGCAAATTAACGCATCGGTCCAGAAGTACTGGAACGTGGCGTTCGGATGCTGGTCGTTGGGAATCCTGATTTGGCACTGCGCCCCCTTTCGCTTTCGATCTGCTGTTGAGATCAGATCCCCCTCCAACCAAGTGGCGATCCAATCTTCTGGCTCCGGGGAAGTGAAGCCAGACGATTGTCTACCCCATGGTGGCTGGAGATCTCATCCCAACAAACGGTGTGTCTTGTCGGCCTAGCGCCCGAGGGCCTAGTCTTCGTCGGTATCGGAGAACACGTCTTCTTGTTCGTCCAAGTACTGCTGCCATGCAGTTGAATCCCAGATTTCAATACGGTTACCCGCACCGATAACTGTGACCTCCCGATCCAGGCCTCCGTAAGTGCGCAGCACTTGCGGAATCGTTACGCGTCCCTGCTTATCCGGAACTTCATCCGAGGCCCCTGAGAGAAACACACGTGCGTAGTCGCGTGCTCGCCGAGAAGTCAAGGAAGCCTGCGCCAGTTGCTCGTGCTGCTTCTCAAACTCCCGCTGGCTGAAAACGTAAATGCAACGCTCTTGGCCACGGGTGAGAACCAGCCCGTAGGACAGCTCATCCCGATATTTAGCTGGAAGAATCAACCGGCCTTTTTCATCGAGACGCGGTGTGTAGGTTCCTAAGAACATGCACACCACCTTTCGCGTGAAGTGGCCGGAAGCCCCATTCTTCTCTACTTGCCTCCACTTTACTCCACAACCCTCCACTGTCAATGCAATTTCAGTGGTTTCGCGAGGGTATGGACTTAAAAAACAGCTGAATCTAGCGGGTGCTCAGCCTATGCTCAGGTGGAGGGAATTGGATCAGCAGTCGGCCCGGTCGAGCATCATTCAGAAATTTGACGCGCAGAATCCCCGGAATATAGCTAATTTCAGGCGCTGTGGTGGAAAGTGGAGGCCGGCTCGGCCAACCAGGTGGAACCGAACCTTGGAATCTGCAGAGAATTCAAGATCACTAGAATTTGGTGCGTTCCCCCGACGCTGGCATGCCGAGTATCCAGGGCAACCATTCTCGGCACTAAGCCAAATCTCTCGCATCGCGGCATCTGGCGCACAGGGGCTGCCGCGGCGCAAGGAGCACAGCTTAAACGAAAAAGAGGTGCAACCCTTAGGGTCACACCTCAATATCTATTGCTGATCAGCTATCGGATTGATCACGTTTCCGCTGGTTCCATTTTTCCTCCAGGCCGGAAAGGAACTGCGAATTATTCTTGCTGGCCGATTTTGCGCCCGCTCCCTTGGAAGGACCGATTTTTCCGGTAGCCGTTTTTGTCAAGGCGAGCAGTACACCTGCGAACATCACGGCGAAACCGAGGACGCCAACGATGATGATGTGCTGGGATATTCCAAAAATGAGCCCCGCAAGGCCGGCGATTACCAGCAAGATGCCCAAAACAATATTGCGGGTCGACAGGCGCCCCGTGCCCGATGGGCCCTTCATGCTGGAAGCGAAGCGACGGTCTTCATGCAGCTGCTTTTCCAACTGCTCCAACAAACGCTGCTCGTGCTCCGATAGCGGCATCGTCTTCTCCTTCCAAAGGCAAACCTGACGGTCGTCCACCGTCTCCAAGTTCAACGTCGCGCCAATGGGAAAAGTTCCCCGGATTCGATTGAACTTACTTCAAGGATAGACTCTTTTGCACTCGCCCTGCTAGTTGATCTTCACCACTGTCCAGATATCCATACGTTCTACACAGAATGCGTTTATTCCTTGGGTCGCAGAAAACGAGCCGGGGTCACAATGGACTGCGGAAATTTCTGTCCGATCTGGTCAGCGATCCGTTCTGCTTCTCGCGCTTTCTCTTCACGCGGGTCCAAGCTGAATTGCAGACCCAACTCGTAATCTTGCAATCTTTCAGCTCTCACTCCGATCAACCGGACTGGTTGGGCCAACGGGGTCAATTTCCGCAACAGTGCCAGAGCGGACTCGCTAATTTTCGTAGATGAATCTGTAGCGGCAGCAAGAGCCTTCGAACGCGTAATTCCAGAGAAGTCCTTGTACTTGATCTTGATCCCAACACCGTTGGCTGATTTGCCGTGCTGCCGCAGTCGCTGACCGACCTTATGGCTTAGCCGCAATAGCTCACCCTCAAGCACCTGCGGCTCGGTGATGTCAACCGCGAACGCGTGTTCAGAGGAGATGCTTTTTTCATCCCTGCTAACTTCCACCGGACGGTTGTCTATCCCCCGAGAGAGCAGGCGCAGGGCCCGGCCATGCTCCCCCAGCCGGCTGATCAATCGCGTTTCCGGCTCGGTAGCAAGCTGCCCAACGGTCTCAATTCCCAAGGCATGGAGCTGGTCGGCGGTACGTTTTCCCACGCCCCACATTTTTGACACCGGCAATTCGTGCAGGAATTCCTCGGTTCTCTCGGGGGCAATTACAGCCAATCCGTCTGGCTTGGCGTAGGTCGAGGCCAGTTTCGCAACGAATTTGTTCCTTGCGATGCCCACGCTTGCTGTCAGGCCCATTTCCGCGCGTATGTATTCGCGGATTTTCTGGGCAATTTGCACCGGACCGCCAAGCATGCGCATGCTTCCCGTAACGTCCAGGAATGCTTCGTCAACACTGACTTGCTCAACGAGGGGAGTCAACGTGTGGAAGTAGGCCATGATCTGCGCTGAGGCTTCCGAGTACTTGTGATGGCTTGGCTCGATCACAGTAGCTTCCGGCATCAGCGGGATGGCCTGGCTCATCGGCATCGCCGAATGGATCCCTCGGGCTCGGCAGTCATAAGAGGCAGAGAGCACGACACTGCGTCCTGAAGGGTGCCCCACAATGATTGGCTTGCCCACCAGGTCAGGGCTGTCGCGCAGTTCCACGGAAACGAAAAAGGCATCCATATCGACATGCAGGATCGCTCGCTCCGTCATTCCAACCCTCTCCCCTTCTTATGACCGCACCATCAGCGTGCTCGAATGTATATTCGAGTTTAGCCCACGAGCTGAATCCAGCAGTGCCTTCTTTGCCAGACGAGAATCACCGGTAGAGTTGTTGCTAACCACCAGTTGCTTACCCGTAGAAATGATTTTGCATGTCGATGCCTGATTCCGTGCCGGCCCTCAGCAGTGAAGCCCAGGGCTTGAGCCGCAGCTACACCTCTGATGTTGCTCAACTACTGGAGGAGTTTCTGGCTGCGAAAAGCGATGAAGTTGGTCAAATCACCAGCAGCGCCATCGAAATCGTCAATGCAATCACCTCGCTGGCCCGTGGCGGCAAGCGTCTCCGTGCGCTGTTCGCCTTCTGGGGCTACCTTGGCGCCGGCGGACAACCTGAAGATCGCGACATTGTTCGCCTCGGGGCCGCCTTGGAGCTCTTCCAGGGTGCAGCGCTTATCCACGATGACATCATTGACAACTCGGATACCCGACGCGGCCAGCCGAGCGTCCATAAGCGATTCGAGGCCCAGCACCTGCAGCTTGGACTGTCAGGGAGCGCTTCGAGCTACGGCACGGCCAGCGCAATCCTTGCCGGTGACCTATGCCTGTCACTAAGCGAGGAAGTTTTCTCGGGCATTACGTCCCTCACCCCTCGGGCGCGAACCATCTTCAATCAAATGCGCACCCAAGTGATGGCCGGTCAATATCTCGATGTTCTCGAAGAGTCTGCAGGTCCTGCCTACGATCCGAAGGAAGCGGTCAAGCGCGCTCGCACCATCGTGCGCTTCAAGTCAGCGAAATACTCCACCGAAAACCCGTTCTTACTTGGCGGCGCGTTGGCAGGGGCCAGTGAAGTGCTTTTGAATCACTACTCTGAATTCGCGCTTCCACTGGGCGAGGCGTTTCAGCTGCGTGACGATGTCCTGGGCGTGTTTGGCGATCCAGAAATCACCGGCAAACCGACAGGCGGCGATCTGCTGGAAGGCAAGCGGACTGAGTTGATTGCCCATGCACTGCTGCTTTCAACTCCTGACGAACAGGACTTCATTCAGGGGCGTCTCGGCGCAGCGGATCTCTCTCAAGAGGAAGTTGCACGGCTCAGCAATATTCTGCGTGATAGCGGTGCTTTGGCGGCAACGGAGCAGAGCATTAGCGAATTGACTACCCAATCAGATCTCGCGCTCGAAGCATTGCAGGTCTCCCCCTTGGCCCTGGCGGGAATGCAACAGCTTAGCGACGCCGTGACAAAGAGAAGTAAATAGCGAAACGTTACTAAAACTAAACAAAAGGTCTCAACCATGCATCCGTCAGGATGATGGTTGAGACCTTTTGTTTATGCTGGGGCAACTTCTTTCGGACCTACCAGCCCAGTGCCTGCGCCCTGCGGCGGATCTCGGTTTTTCGCCCCGTACGCAAAGCATTCATTGGCGTGCCAGGCAGCGACTCGTCCTCGGTGAACAGCCATACAATGGCTTCTTCATCCGAGAAGCCGGAATCCGACAGTACCGAGAGGGTGCCTTTCAGGCTTTCAACCACGATGCCGTCTTGGAGAAAATCTGCAGGGATCGAACGGACATTGCGTTCGCCAATTCTCAACGAAACAATGGCACGCTCATCAAGCAGGCGGTGCACACGGCGAATGTCTACTTCTAATTCTTCAGCCACATCGGGCAGGGTCAGCCACTGGCCGACGAGTTCTACGGTTTCCTTCACCTCTCAAGGTTCCCACAAATTCCTGATCCGCGCAGAAATTTGGATGAAACCCACCTCAGTAGTTCCCATCAGTCACAGTAGTAGTGTAAATTTTCTTGTATCACTTTGATAACAATTGCATCACAGACAACATGAGGAACGATTTCCCTTTGTTACCTGCGGAGCAAAGCCCGTTATTTTCACCGTATAAATGAGGATTGACTTCATGGCCCACGAATCCAAACATGCTTCCAAGCATGCGTTAGGCGTTGTAGCAGGCGCGGCCATTCCCGCTGCGGTCATCGGTAGTCTCGCCTTGGCTCCAGCAGCGCAGGCAGCACCGACGATTATTCCTAACACCTCAGGAAGCTTTGCCAAGGCGGTAACTCCAGAGACCATCAAGGTTGCTGAGGACCAGATAAAAGCCCACCTGATCGCTTCGCGCGTATCTACGTTGGGCTTGCCAGCGAAACGAGATGTTTCCGAGATCAAGATTCCAGCAGGCGCATCCCTGTGGAGTATCGCTCGGGAATACGACACCACGGTATCCGAGCTGAAGAAGCTCAATAACCTCAAGAACGATTCGATCATTGCCGGCAAGACGCTCAAGGTCTCCGGTCACGCTTCAAAGAGCAGCTCCAAGCGCAAGTCTTCAAGCTCTTCGTCATCGGCGTCCACCTACACGGTTAAAAATGGCGATACGCTCAGCGCCATTGCTAGCAAGCACAATATGAGCTTGTCGGACCTGCTAGACAAGAACGACATCTCGGCAAGCAAGGTGATCTTCCCCGGCGACAAGATCAAGGTCAAGGGTTCGGCTTCGAGCTCCAGCGGTGCAACCCATGCGAAGAAGTCTTCGTCCTCTGGTTCTTCGACTTACACCGTGAAGAGCGGTGACACCCTCGGAAGCATCGCCATCAAGCACAACATGAGCTTGTCGTCGCTCCTGAGCAAGAACGACATCTCGGCAAGCAAGGTGATCTTCCCCGGCGACAAGATCAAGGTCAAGGGTTCGTCCTCCTCCGGCTCGTCTCCGAAGTCGTCCCAGAAGAAGTCCTCCTCGTCTGCTTCTTCGAGCTACACCGTCAAGTCCGGCGATACCCTCAGCGGCATCGCCGCTAAGCACGGCATGAGTCTGTCCGATCTGCTGAAGATCAATGACATTTCAGCCAGCAAGCCGATCTTCCCAGGCGCCAAGATCAAGGTATCCGGCGGTTCATCGTCAAGCTCCACACCGAAGAGCAACGCTGCGCCTAAAGCAAAGAGCTCGACCTACACGGTCAAGTCCGGCGATACCCTCAGTGGCATCGCGACCAGCCACGGTATGAAGCTGGCTGCGCTGCTTGATCTGAACCCGGAGTTCAGCGCGAGCTCGCCTCTGAAGATCGGCGCCAAGCTGAAGGTATCGGGCTCGTCGGTTGCGCCGTCTGGCGAGGTCAAGAAGCAGAAGATCGGCAATACCTTTGCTGGTCGCACCTATCCAGACCACGTTGTGAGCAACGCGAACTCGAACAAGGATTACCTTGACTCGATCGATGTGCCGAGTCGCGGCGAGATGCAGGCCCTGATCCGTTCCACTGCACAGAGCATGGGCGTTGACCCTGCACTGGCATTGGCACACGCATACCAGGAGTCTGGTTTCAACATGCGCGCGGTATCCCCTGCAAACGCCGTTGGCGCCATGCAGGTGCTGCCAAGCACTGGTGACTGGATCGCATCGGTCATTGGCCAGGACCTGAATGTCCTGAACCCTCGCGACAACGTCGTTGCTGGCGTCGCAGTTATTGCCTACAACTTGGACAACACCGACAACCTGGACGATGCAATCGCATCCTACTACCAGGGGTTGGCTGGCGTTCGCAACAACGGCATGTACGAAGACACCAAGCATTATGTAGCCAGCATCAAGGCTCACATGAAGAACTACCGCTAAAAAGACACAGAAGAGGCGGACCAAACACGTAGAGTGCTTGGTTCGCCTCTTCGTATTGCGGCTAGATCCGGTCTTTAGGCTGTACGCCGGTCAAGATCCAGCGGCATGTCGATCACCACTTTGGTGCCGCCTTTCTCGCCCTGCAGCCAACGGATTTCACCCGATAGCTCGCTAGTCACCAGGGTTCGCACAATCTGCAGCCCAAGACCCTCGCGGCGCGGTTCCTCCGGCAAGCCATGGCCGTCATCCTCAATGACAACACGCAGCCAATCTTTGCTATCGGCACCCTTGTATCGTTCTGCGACCAGGGCAACCTCGCCATCACGATGCGCCAGTCCATGTTCCACCGCGTTGGTCACCAACTCGTTGATCACCAGCGATAACGGTGTTGCCAAATCAGCGTCAAGCATGCCAAAATCGCCTTCACGGCGGGTAGAGACCCTTTGTTCCGGAGAAGCAATTTCCACGATCAATCGGAACTGGCGATCCATCAGATCATCGAATTTCACGGTTTCGTTCAGGCCCTTGGACAGGAAGTCATGGACCGAAGCGATAGTGGAGACCCGGCGCATGGCCTGCTCAAGCCCCTGCTTGCCGTCCTCCGAGCTCATCCGGCGAGATTGCATGCGCAACAGCGCCGCGACAGTCTGCAAGTTGTTCTTCACACGATGGTGGATTTCACGGATTGTCGCGTCTTTTGTAACCAGTTCCTTTTCGCGGCGGCGCAGTTCAGACACATCGCGGCAGAGCACTAGAGCACCCCAGCGCTTTGATTCGTTGCGAAGCGGGATGGCGCGCAGCGAAAGCGTGACTCCGCGGTGTTCCACCTCGGTACGCCATGGCATCTTGCCTTGGAGAACCAGTGGAAGAGTTTCATCGACGACGCGTCGGTCGCTGACCAGCGCCATCGTCAGGTCAGCCAGCGGCTGGCCTTGCAGTACGTCGGCTGCGCCTAGACGGCGGAAAGCTGAAACAGCGTTGGGGCTGGCGAATTCGACGGCGCCATCAACACCGAGACGGATGAAGCCATCGCCGACGCGTGGCGCTCCTCGGCGCGATCCCGTGGGGCTGGCGAAGTCAGGCCACAGTCCTTGGGTGCCCATCTGCAACAGGTCATCCGCGCTTTGCCGGTAGACCAATTCCAGGTTGCTGGGCGTGCGGGACTGGTTGGGGTCGAAGTGGGAGGTGATCACCGCAACCGGGCGGTTCTGGCGCACCAGCGGAATCGCCTGCACAGTAGTCAAGCCCATGATGATGTCTTTGCCGGCCTGTTCCGCAGAGCGTTGCACTTCTTTGGTTTCCCAGGCGTGGTCAACCATGATGCGCAGGTCCTTGCGGATGCGTTCGCCCACGAAGTCGCTATGAAACGCGGTATGCGAGGTAGAAGGACGCACGTGTGCCAGGGCCGTGTAGGAGCCGTCCCCGGTGGGGAACCAGAGCACAAGGTCTGCGAATGCGAGATCCGAGACCAGCTGCCAGTCCCCCACCAGAAGATGGAGCCAATCCTCATCACCCGGTGCAAGTGCGGCACGTTGACGTAGTTCTTCGGTGATGAGGGCCATTAGCGGTGTTTACCTTCGGACGATGGAACGCAAGAGGCGAAGCGCCACGGAAAGCGAGGCCATGTCGTCTCGTTCCAGGCTGTTCACTTCCGCGAACATAGTCTTCGCACGATCAAGGTTAGCCGCGTTTGCTTCTTCCCACGCAGCAACACGCTCTGCCGGGTCCGCAATATCGCCGTGGGCATCCAGGATGTTGTCGGTCAGGTCGATGATCGTGGTGTACAGATCATCGCGCATTGCTGCACGGGCCAACGCCTGCCAACGATCCGAACGAGGAAGGTTGGTGATGCGGTTCAGCAGGCTGTCCACGCCGAACAGGTCGTAGAGCACGTAGTAGGTTTCTGCGACCTTGACCGGAGCGGTTCCGGTGCGGTGGACGTACTCTGCCACATCCAGCAGCGCGTAGGATTCGAACTGGGTCGCCCACATGCTGGCACGACGCTCCGGGATGCCCTGGGCTATGGCTTCTTCCCGCCATTCCTGGAAACGCTGCAGGTCGTTGCCGCGGACCAGGGTTGGCAGTGCCTCGCGCAGTTCGGTCACGGTCGCTTCGTAGCGATTGACCGCTTCGGTGACCAGCAGCTGCTGGTCGACGCGGTTGATGAACCAGCGCGTGGCGCGATCCAGCAGTCGACGCATGTCGTGGTGCTGGCGTCCCCAATGTTCCAGATCGGTTCCGGCCGGCTGTGCATTGATTGCATCGAACTGGCGGTCGAAGCCATAGATCTCACGCAGGGCGCAGAAGACCTTGGCAATCTGGACTTCGCTGGCACTGGTTTCTTCCATGGCCCTGAAGACGTAAGTGATGCCGCCCATGTTCACGATATCGTTGGCAATCACCGTCGCAATGATCTCGCGGCGCAATGGGTGGCTATCGAGCTGATCCCCGAAACGCTCCACCAGCTTTGTTGGGAAGTAGCGGCGCAGCGTCTGGTTGAAGTACGGATCATCGGCCAGATCGGATTCGGCCAGCGCGTTCGCCAGCTGGATCTTCGCGTAGGCGGCAAGCACCGACAGCTCTGGAGTGGTCATCGCGTCGCCAGCGGCACGGCGTTCTTCCAGCTCTTCCGCGTTCGGCAGGAACTCCAAGCCGCGGTTCAAGTCAGCATGGGCTTCCAACCACTGCATCAAGCGCTCATAGGCAGGAGTCCAGGTCAATGCCGCGTGCTTTTCATTCAACAGCAACACGTTCTGCTCGAAGTTGGTCTTCAGCACCAGGTCACCGATGTTATCGGTCATCGACAGCAGGAACTCGGTGCGCTCGGCCTCGGAGAGGTTTCCGGCCTTGATCTGGCGGTCCACGAAAATCTTGATGTTCACTTCGCGGTCGGAGGTGTCGACGCCAGCGGAGTTGTCGATGGCATCGGTATTCAGCAGGACGCCCTTGCGTGCTGCCTCGATACGGCCCAGCTGGGTCATGCCCAGGTTGCCGCCTTCGCCAACTACCTTCACGCGCAGATCTGCGCCGTTGACGCGGATGGCGTCGTTGGCACGGTCTCCGACCTGGCCGTGGGTTTCGGCCGCCGACTTCACGTAGGTGCCGATACCGCCGTTGTACAGCAGGTCCACTGGCGCAGAGAGGATGGCCTTGAGCAGTTCGTTGGGGCTCAGCTGGGTGATGCCGGCGTCCAGGCCCAAGACCTCGCGGACCTCGGGGCTGACCGGCACGGACTTGAGGCTGCGCGAGTACACGCCGCCGCCGGCCGACAGCAGTTCCTTGTTGTAGTCTGCCCAGCTGGAGCGCGGCAGGTCGTACAGGCGCTGGCGCTCGTCGAAAGCGACCTGGGGATCCGGGTTCGGATCCAGGAAGATGTCGCGGTGGTCAAAGGCGGCCACCAGCTTCACGGTTGGGGTACGGCGCAAGCCGTTGCCAAACACGTCTCCGGACATGTCTCCCACGCCAACGGCGGTGAACTCGTCCTTCTGCGTGTCGATGCCCAGCTCGAAGAAGTGGCGCTTGACCGACTCCCAGGCACCGCGTGCGGTGATGCCCATGCCCTTGTGGTCATAGCCCACCGAGCCGCCCGATGCGAAGGCATCGCCCAGCCAATGTCCCTTGTCGGCCGAGATCGAGTTCGCGATATCGGAGAAGCTCGCCGTGCCCTTGTCGGCAGCAACCACCAAGTAGGAATCATCGCCATCGCGGCGGACCACGTTGGCCGGCGCCTCGATGTGCTCCCCGTTTTCATCGGCCACCAGATTGTCGGTCAGGTCCAGCAGGGTGCGGATGAAGACCTTGTACGCGCCCTTGCCCTCTTCCATCCAAGCGCCTCGGTCGAAGGCTGGATTAGGAAGCTGCTTGGCGTAGAAACCGCCCTTGGCGCCCGTTGGCACGATGACGGAGTTCTTGACCATCTGCGCCTTGACAAGGCCCAGCACTTCAGTGCGGAAGTCTTCTCGGCGATCCGACCAGCGCAGGCCGCCACGGGCCACCGCACCGAAGCGGAAGTGGGTACCTTCCACACGCGGCGAGTAGACCCACAGTTCGTGCTTGGGACGCGGGAACGGCGCGAAGTCGATCTCTTCCGGCGCGAGCTTGAATGCCAACGCCTGGTGAGTGGTGAAGTAGTTGGTGCGCTTGGTCGCTTCGATCACCTTCACGAAACGGCGCAGCAGCGTGTCTGCATCCAGCGTCGGCACTGATTCCAGTGCTTCGGTGATCTTGGCGTGCGCTTCCTCCCGAGCAGCTTCGGATTCCTCGGAGCTCAGCTTCGGGTCGAAGGTCGCTTGGAACAGTTCCACGATGGCGTGGGTCACCGACGGGTTGCCGACCAGGGTGTTGGCAATGAACCCGGTGGAATTCGGAACACCGAGCTGCAGCAGGTAGTGGGCGTAGGCACGAAGCATCGCGACTTCCTCCCACGTAAGCCCTTCGTGCAGGACCAAGGCGTTGAGGCTGTCCGATTCGGCGAGGTTGCTCACCACTGCGCAATAGGCGTCAGCCAACTTGGCTTCCACGGCCTCGAAGTTGATCTCCTCATCGATCTTCAAGCCCATGTCGTAGATGTAGCGTTCGCCGATTCCTTCGGGATTCAGCTCATATGGCCGCTCATCGACGACGTCGAGGCCAAGATGCTGCAGAACTGGCAGTATGCGCGAAAGCAGCAGCGGCTTGGTCACGTAGATCTTCATGCGCTTGGAAACAGCAGAATCCTCGTCCTGCTTCTCGTCATCGTAGAACGAGACCACCGGACCATCGGCGTCCTGCTCGCTCAGCTCGGCGAGCAGATCGATGTCCTTCAGCGCATCTTCGATTTCGAACTGCACTTTGTAGGACGCCGGGAAAGCTTCGGCCCAGGCGTTGGACAGCGTGTTCGCATCGCCCAGTTCCAGACGCGCACGTGCGGTGTCGACAATAGCATCGGACCAGGATCGCACCGCCTTGGCGATTCGATCTTCCAGTGCCTTGCGGTCGACCACCGGTGCCAGGCCGTGGCGCTGCAAGCGCAGGCGGTAGAACAGGCGAACCAATGCGCCGGCACCCAGCTGCGCTTCGTATTCAACGGATTCTGCGTTGAAGCTGCGCTGCAGCTCCTGCTCCACTCGCAGGCGCACTGCCGTGGAGAATCGGTCGCGCGGCAGGAAGACCATGGCCGTGACGAAGCGGCCGTAATCGTCCTTGCGCAGGAAGACCGAGGTGCGCCGGCGTTCCTGCAGGCGCAGGATTCCGAGGGCAATCTTGGTCAGCTCATCGACGGAGATTTGGAACATCTCGTCACGAGGGTAGCTTTCAAGGATGGTCGTGATGTCCTTGCCCGAGTGCGAATCGGGAGCGAAGCCGGTGCGCTTCAGGACGGCTTCCACCTTTTCGCGCACCAGCGGAACGGTCTTCACGCTGGAGGTGTAAACGCTGGAGGAGAAAAGTCCGATGAAGCGGCGTTCGCCGTTGACCTCGCCGTTGGCATCGAAGCTCTTGACGCCGACATAGTCGAGGTACACGCCACGGTGCACAGTGGAACGGGAATTGGCTTTGGTGACGATCAGCGCGCGCTTGTCACGGGCGGTGATCCGGCCGCGCTTGGTCAGGTGCTGCGGGCCTTGGTCCGCCAGGTCGCGCATCAGGCCCAGGCCGCTGCCCGGGCGGGCTACCAGCACGTCTTCGCCGTTGATGGTTTCCAGCGAGTAGTCGCGGTAGCCAAGGAAGGTGAATTTTCCGTCGGCCAGCCAGTTCAGCAGTTCCGCAGCCTGGTGCACCTCGGCAATTTCCTCGGCCTTGGGGGTCTGCGGAAGGCTCTGCGCAATCTCCTTGGCACGATCCAGCATGGCTGGCCAGTCCTTCACGGCGACACGTACATCAGCCAGAACGCTGTAAAGCCGTTCAACGAATTCCTTGGCCTGCGCATCGGTGAGTTCGCGAGCCAGCTCGACTGAAATCCATGACTCGATGCGGGTTTCCGCACCGGCCGAAATCAGCGTACTCAAATCCGAGAGCGCAGCGGTGTCGCCGCTGGCAACGTGCTGCAGGCCCGCGTGGCTGATCTTGGTAATTTCACCGGTCTCAGTTTTTCGTGATACAACGAACGTCGGATGCACGACTAGCTGAATCGGTGACTTCAGCTGCACCAGTGCGGCCGTTACGGAGTCAACAAGGAACGGCATGTCATCGGTGACGATGTGGACCACTGAAATTCCGTTGTTGCGGGTAATGGCGACGTTAGCATTTTCCGCATCACGCTGATACCCGATTTCCAGATGTGCTGCCACGCGAGCTTCGAGTTCGTCTGGCCGATAGGCCGCCACGTCTTCGGTCGCAATTTGGCCGTAGTACTCGCTCACCAGTTTCGAGGTGAGTGTCTCATCCATGAATGATTCTGACATGCTGGATTCCGACGAGTTCAAAAGAACGCCTCCAAGAACAAAGTTCGATTAACCCGCGCCTTTGCGGGTATCTAGTTTTACCCACATTACTCGGTTTTCAACTCTGCGGTTCAAGCTTCGGCGCGAATTCGACGACTATTCCGTTTCTCGGCTGAATCCGTGGATTTTATGCCCGCCAAAGCCCGTATTTCCGTACGCAATAAACACTTTGGGGCGATTTCAAGCAACGGACTTCCACCGAGCACAGACGCGTTGCACACGGCATGGTCCTCGGGCAAGTACCCGGCGACGTCGTGGGTCGGACCGAACCTGTCCCACGCTTCGATCAACCTGCGTTTCGGGTTGCGTCCGGTGCTGCTGGAACCCACCCGATTGAAGACTATTCTCGGCTTCAGTCCGGGCAGCGCTTCGTCAAGTTCGTCGATGGCCCGAAGCGCACGCGGAATTCCCAGGCTGTCGGCGCGCACGATCATGAACAGCTCATCGGAGCACTGCAGCATCTCCACCGTGACAGCGTTGCGCTGTGGTGCTTGAGTATCGAAACTGAGCTGTTCGTCGAGTTCAATATACGGAGCCAAATCCAGTACGACATAGTCGTAGTGGACCTTGAGCAGCATCGCAGCTCGACGCAGCGCCGAGGCACGGACTTCGGGCCACCGGCTGGCACGTGGAATTCCGGTAGCCACGCGCATGGTCGCCTCCCCGACCTGGACCAGGGAACATGCGGCGTCGAGCCGGGCCACATCCGAAGTACCGGCGTCGATGGCGCGGCATAACTGCGCGATTGAAGCCGACTCGTCCATGAGCCCCAATTGAATGGCGATGCTGGCGGCATAGGTGTCGGCGTCAAGAAGCACCACGGTTTTTCCTGCTGCTGCAACTTCCACTGCGTAGTTCAGTGCTACGGTGCTGCGCCCGGGAGACCCTGGGGCGCTCCAGAAGCTGACGATTCGGCCGCTTTGCCCGTTGCCATAGTCCTCCGGCTCGAATCCGCCGAGCGCGGCGTCGGCTCCGGCATGATTCAGGGACTGAACAGCGGTTCTGATGCGTCCTTCGAGCTCGGCCATGGCTGAAGCGGCCGGCAAATGCAGAACGTCTGGCAAAGGCTGCCAGTTTTCAGGCCGGTCAAAGAGCAGCACCACTGCTGTCTGCTGCAGCAAGAGCGCATCGAGTTGTTCCATGGGTGGCACCAGCTGGGCGTCCGCGATGATCAGCGCGTCAGCCATTCCGGTATCGCAGGCAGCGATGGCTTCAGCGATATCGGCGCAAGCCCGGGTGACCATCAGTTCGCCACGGTAGCCTTCTATTTGCCGGACGATTTTCTCCTGGTCGCCGAGCACCACGACCGAGATGCTCATTGCGCGGTTCCTGCCGGGTTGTAGACGACGATGATTCTCGACTCGTTGGCCAGCGCCTGGAGCAGCGGTTCGAGTTGGTTAGGTTCGACCAGCAGTTCCAGGTTGGTGCCATGGGTTCCCACCAGTCCCCCGCCGCTCTCAACGCGTGCAGCGACTTCGACCATGGACGAAAGCTTTTCCGGGATTCCGTAGGTGTTGCCGTTGCTTTCACGCTTGGCAATCCAGACGTCGACGAAGCTGCCTGGCGTGATCGAAGAAGAGAGGTCTGCCGGGAGTTCGACATTGACCGGCCTGCGCGATCCGAGGTCGCTGTGCGTAATTGAGGTGACAGGTATCAATTGCCCAGCGCTGATAAAGGTATTCGCGCGGGCTTCCTCGCCGAGCTCCGCATTTGTGTGCAGATAGTTTTCAAGCGTTCCGCCAAGCTGGACTTCTTGAGTTTTCATGTTCTCGCTTGTCAGCTTCTCGCCAAGGGTGATATTCGTGCTGGCCACATACACCGTCGAGGTCTGATGCAATTCACCGACCAAGTACACGGTTCCTGCAACCGACGCGACCACGAGCACGGCACCGAGTGCTAAGCGCGGGTCCTTCCAGCTGGGCCGTCGCACACGTGATGCAGTGTTTGTCCGCGCGTCCTGGGCGATCTGTTCTGTGATCAAGGCATTGACCTTCCGCCAGCATGGGTGCTTATGGATGGTGAGCCTACGACAAGTTGGGCCTGCTGGAAAGACCTCTAGCGCACTTGTGGATTACGAGAGGTTGATCGCTTCGACCCATCCGATGGCATCGAGTGGTATCAGCAATTGCGATGAGGCTTGCTTCGCTCTGGCGAATTCATCGCGAGGATGCACCAGAATTACCAGGAAATCCCTGGCTACCTGCGTCAGCGTTCCTTCAGCCAATGAGCCTCCCGCGCGGCTAAAAACGTGGCATCGAGCTCGATCCCGAAGCATCCCACGCAGAACGGTGGAAAACTTCACCGCGCTGCCAGGTGCGCGTTGTCCCGCAGCAGTGACGCGCCCCTGCGGAAGCGAGAAGGATTCTACTGCGGCACTGCGGACGACCCACTGCGCCTGCTCTGTTTCAAGGCAGATATAGTCTGCGGCGCATGGACCGAGCTTTGCGCGAAGCTCCGTTCCCCCGGCCAGCCTGAGGCACA
Source organism: Glutamicibacter sp. ZJUTW (assembly GCF_008370855.1). Lineage (NCBI taxonomy): Bacteria > Bacillati > Actinomycetota > Actinomycetes > Micrococcales > Micrococcaceae > Glutamicibacter > Glutamicibacter sp. ZJUTW. Next base: position 2,236,959 of record NZ_CP043624.1, read on the forward strand.
ATTCACGTCCATGGAACCGCATCAGTGTGGGCAAAAGTTCTGCAGTCGCCCGTTCGGCCCTGACGTTTTCGGCAATTTCGTCGCGCAACTGCGCTCGGCTCTGTTCAGCTAGCTGAGCCTCCAAGTCATCGAACAGCGAATCCCACCGCATGCGCCAACTGTACGAGACTAAACATTTTTGCGTAACCCTATTCACAAAACTATCTCTAAGTGCAACTATAAATATCAAACATTATCAAATTACATCAAATCTCATTCAAGGAGATGGTTTAGGTGTCTCGCCAGCGACGAAAATTCATGCTGCTGCTCTTCTCGGCAGCATCAATGGTTATTATCTACGTGGGAATCCAGTGGATCACCGGCTACGTCCAATCCGTGGGCGACCAGCGCACCACAGCTGACTACATCAGGCTTCTTGTAAGCTTTTCGTTCCTCACCCTGCTCGCGCTGTACCTGCTGCGGATGGCCTTGGCCCAGCTGATCCGCTGGGCGTTCACCCACAAGAAACTGAAATTGACGCGGTTCTTCCAGCGATTCGCACCCAGACTGAGCAAGAGGATCCTCGGCTCAATGCTTGGAACCTCAATTGCTTTCTCCTCGGTTGCCGTTGCCTATGCGGGCGAGCCCCTGCCAGCTTCGCTGGCACAGTCCCCGGCGAGCGACAGAGCCAACCACGAGCTGGCCAGCTATCCGGTCCGCCAGCAGACCTCGGTACCCAGCCCGCAGTGGTTCCCCGAAGCCATGAGCGTTCCGCTGAGCCCGCTCGTATCCCCAGGCACGAACCATCCTCGCCAACGCGCGGTGCAGCGCAACGAAGTGGTGGTCGCCGAAGGGCAGAACCTGTGGAGCATTGCCGCTGAGCATCTGGGAGCGCAGGCCACCGTGGAAGAGATTTCCGCTTATTGGCCCAAGATCTACCAGCACAACAAAAAGACCATCGGCGCCGACCCTGACCTGCTGCGCATCGGCACGGTGCTTGAACTGCCGCCAGCGAGCTAGCCGCCATCACAACCATCACCCGAACCCACTGAGGAGTCATCATGAGCACCATAGCCATCAGCCCGCGTAGCGCCAACACCAGCTACTACAATCCAGACGTCTACGCTGCCAATCACACCGAGCCGATCCCGGCGCAAACCGTTCCGGAAACCGACCCATGCCAAGCGCCGGCGCACCTGCGTCGAGCCTTGGACAATATCTTCCACCGCTCGGCCGTTTACCGTACCGAGCACCGGGCGATCATAGAAATTTCCCACGCCGTAGCCCGTGCAGTGTTCGAAATCGTGGCCGGTTATCGTACCGTCAATCAGCTGGCATTCGTGATGGAGCCTTCGTGCATCGCCAAGCTCCGGCGACGTGCCCTGCTGGAAACAGCGAGCTACACGCTCGAACCGCTGCCGGGCACAGCGCACGGCCAGATCATCTCCTTGCACCTGGATCGCTGCTTGTCGGGCTCTTGGGAATGCACAGTTATCCTGGGATTTAAATACCGCGTCCGTGCCGTGGCCCTGAAAATTGAGCCTTGGCACGGACGGTGGCAGGTGACGGATATGGAGCTGATCTAGCTGCGCTTCGCCTTCTTGTTCTTGGTCTTCTTCTTGCTCGAAGAAGCCTGGGCGCGGGTGGTGCTGGCTTCACCATCTTCATCCGGTCCGGTGAACTGCAGGTTCTTCGGCTTCGCTGATTCGTCGATCACCGGTGCGGCGGCCGCTTCGGCGCCGGTGGGGATCTCCAAATTGAAGAGCGTGCCGATGCTTTCTTCGCGGATGCTTTCCATCATGGTCTGGAACATGGTGTAGCCCTCGCGCTGGTACTCGACCAGAGGGTCGCGCTGGGCCATGGCACGCAGGCCGATGCCTTCCTTGAGGTAATCCATCTCGTACAGGTGCTCCTGCCACTTGCGGCCAATGGTGGAGAGCACGACACGGCGTTCCAGGTCACGCATGGTGGAGGAACCTACCAGCTTCTCGCGCTCTTCGTACTGGTACTGGGCATCCGAGAGGATCTCGCGTTCCAGGAACTGCGCGGACAGGTGCCCCACGCCTCCAGCCTCTTCGATGACTTCATCCATGGTGATGCCAATCGGGTACAACTGCTTGAGGTTGGTCCACAGCTGCTTGAGCTCCCACTCGTCCGGGCCGCCAACCTGGGTTGCTTCCAGGACCATGGCCTTGACGACATCCTCGAGGAAATTGCCGACCTTTTCTTCGAGGTCCCCGCCTTCCAGGATGGAACGGCGGTCAGCGTAGATCGCTTCGCGCTGGCGGTTCATCACGTCATCGTACTTCAGCACGTTCTTGCGCTGCTCGGCATTGACGCCTTCCACCTGGGCCTGGGCGGATTCGATGGCACGGGACACCATCTTGGATTCCAGCGCCACATCATCTGGCATGGACGGGTTGTTCATGATGCGTTCGGCCATGCCGGAGTTGAACCTGCGCATCAGGTCATCGGTCATCGACAGGTAGAAGCGCGATTCGCCCGGGTCGCCCTGGCGACCGGAACGGCCGCGAAGCTGGTTGTCGATGCGGCGTGATTCGTGGCGCTCGGTGCCCAGCACATACAGGCCGCCAAGCTCCGCAACTTCCTTCGCCTCCTTGGCAACTGTTTCCTTGGCCTTGGCAAAGACCTCGTCCCAGAGCTTGTTGTACTCCTCCGGGTTGTTCTCGGCATCCAGGCCGCGGCGTTCCATCTCGGCCACGGCAAGGAATTCCGCGTTGCCGCCGAGCATGATGTCGGTACCGCGGCCGGCCATGTTGGTGGAAACGGTGACAGCGTTCTTGCGGCCGGCCATCGCGACGACTGCAGCTTCGCGAGCGTGCTGCTTGGCATTGAGCACCTCGTGGCGGATGCCCTTCTTGGACAGCAGGCGCGAGAGGTATTCGCTCTTCTCGACGCTGGTGGTGCCCACCAGGATCGGCTGCCCGGTAGCATGGCGCTCGGCGATGTCCTCGACCACAGCGTTGAACTTGGAGACTTCATTCTTGTAGATGTAGTCCGACTGGTCAATGCGGATAGCAGGCTTATTGGTAGGAATTTCCACCACGCCGAGCTTGTATGTGCTCATGAATTCAGCGGCCTCGGTCTGCGCCGTGCCGGTCATCCCGGAGATCTTCTCGTACATGCGGAAGTAATTCTGCAAGGTCACGGTGGCCAAGGTCTGGTTCTCGGCCTTGATCTCAACGCTTTCCTTGGCCTCGATTGCCTGGTGCATGCCCTCGGAGTAGCGGCGGCCCTGCAGCGCGCGGCCGGTGTGCTCGTCGACGATCATGACTTCGCCGTTGACCACGACGTAGTCCTTGTCCTTCTTGAACAGTTCCTTGGCCTTGATGGCGTTGTTCAAGAAGCCGATCAGCGGGGTGTTGTTGGCTTCATAGAGGTTGTCGATGCCGAGGTAGTCCTCGACCTTTTCGATGCCCGTCTCCAGCACGCCGATGGTGCGCTTCTTCTCGTCGACCTCGTAATCGTCTTCGCGCTTCAGGCGCGAAACGATCTTGGAGAATTCGGTGTACCAGCGGTTCACGTCGCCCGAGGCCTGACCGGAAATGATCAGCGGCGTACGGGCCTCGTCGATGAGGATGGAGTCGACCTCGTCGACAATGACGAAGTGGTGGCCGCGCTGGACCAGCTCGTCCTTGCTCCACGCCATGTTGTCGCGCAGGTAGTCGAAGCCGAATTCATTGTTCGTGCCGTAGGTGATATCGGCTTCATACTGCTTGCGGCGCTCGGCAGGCTTCTGGTTCGAAAGGATGCAGCCGCAGCTCAAGCCGAGGAAGCGGAAGACGCGGCCCATCAGATCCGACTGGTATTGGGCCAGGAAGTCGTTGGTGGTCACCACGTGCACGCCCTTGCCGGTCAAGGCGTTCAGGTAGGCCGGTGCGGTCGCTACCAGGGTCTTGCCTTCGCCGGTGCGCATTTCCGCAATGTTTCCCATGTGCAGGGCGGCGCCGCCCATGAGCTGGACATCGAAGTGGCGCATGCCAAGGACACGGTCCGAGGCCTCGCGGACCACTGCAAAAGCTTCTGGGAGCAGGTCATCCAACGTCTCGCCGTTAGCCAAACGTTCGCGGAACTTGTCGGTTTCACCCTTGAGCTCTTCGTCCGAAAGTTCGCGAATTTCGACTTCCAACGTATTGATCGTGTCGGCGTACTTACGAAGAGTCTTCAAGGTCTTCTTGTCGCCGGTACGCAAAATACGTTCTAGCAATGATGCCACGTGGTAGCTCCCAATATCTCAAGCACAGTAATTTCTGGCGTCTTCAGTCTACGTGAGGAAAACAGCGCATTTGTCTATTTCAATCCCGTTTGCACTGTTCTTATAGCGAACGGCGATCCGGGCAACAGGCCTTTCACAGCCCGATTTTCACTTCTCCAAGATCCAGCCAGCGCGCTAGTCGATCCAGCTCGGCTCGCAATTCAGGTTCGATGCCGGCATCGATGCCCGGTTCGTAGTGCACCTGCTTAGCATGCAGCACCGACTTGGCCCGGTCGGCTTTCAGATCCACTCGACCCACGAATTCTTCGCCGTAGAGCATCGGGAAGACGTAGTAGCCATAGCGGCGCAGCTTTTCCGGCACATAGATTTCGATACGGTACTCGAACCCGAAGAACATTTCCAGCCGGCGGCGGTTGAAAACCATCGAGTCGAAAGGCGAGAGCAAACGCAGGTCGTGATCGACCTTGCGCGGGATCTTGGTCCCGGCCTGCAGGTAGCAGGGCTCGGAGATGCCGGTAACGGCCACTTCTTCGACGTGCCCGTCGTGCGCTTGCCGCGCGAGCTCTTCCTTGGCAGCGCGCATGGGTAGCCGGAAGTATTCTGCGACGCAGTGAGCGGTGGCAATCCCCAGGGCATCCATGGCGCGGGCGACCAAACGGGCGAGGGCTTCCTGCCGGTGCGGCGTATCAACTTCTCCTTGCTCGCCAACGACATCCGCCGCCAGTGCGTAACGGCGTTCGAACTGGGAGTTGCGTCCCAGCGAGAGGATCTTGGCCTGGGCGAAAAGCGATTCGGTGACGAACTTGGTGTCATTCCAGTTCCATCCCCAATGCGATTTTTCCTGGACCGGGGCGACATCCAGCGCGCGGCTGATTTGCCGTGCGCTGGAGCCGGGATTCTCGGACAAATAGTCAAGGACGCGATCCGAGAGCTCCAGCTGTTCTGCGGAGAACCCGTCCGATCGGTCTACCCAGGTACGGCGCTGCCATACGCGCAGGTCTTGAATCAGCTCGGAACTGACCACCGAAGCCTCATGGGCCCAATATTCGGTGATCGGGCTGCGCGGCTTGGCCAACAGCTGATCCAGGATGCCGGTGTCATAAGAGCCGAGCCGGGCGAACATCGGCATGTAGTGGGCCCGGCGAACCACGTTCACCGAGTCAATCTGCAATTGCGCAATGCCACTAATGGCAGTGGCGATTTTCCGTGCGGTGACAGCTTGTTCTTTCCTGCCTTTGGACAGGCCTTGGGCGGCCAACGCGACTCTCCGTGCCTGTGAGAGGCTGAGGTTGCGTTGGCCGCCCATGCTAGTTGCAGTTGCGATGACTAGCCTTCGGCAGCCAGTGCTTTATCACGATAGCCACGAGTTTCCTTGGTGGCTTCTTCGTTGGCGTTCAGCGATGGGTCCAGGGTGATGACACCGTACTGGTACTGGGTACGGCCATAGACCACAGCGTGCTCACCGGTGGCCTCGTCGATGAACAAGTAGAACGGGTGGCCGACCAATTCCATGCGATCCACAGCGTCATCCACGCTCATCACTTCAGCCGGGAAGGACTTGCGGCGGATGACCACTGGCGAGTACTCGGCGTTGGCCTCTGCTTCGGCAGCTTCCGCGGCCTTCTGGGCTTCAATGGTTTCTTCAACCAGCGTCTTGCCGCTGGATGCAGTTGGCAGGCTGCCGGTTGCCTGGTGGACAGCTACAGGAGTGTGGTTGCCACGGTGGACCTTGCGCTTGTCACGGGCCTTGCGCAGGCGTTCAAGCAGTTTGGCGAACGCGATGTCGAAAGCCGCGAACTTGTCTGCACCACGAGCCTCGGCTCGAATTGCTGGACCACGGCCAACAACGGTCAACTCAACGGACAGTGCAGTGCTCTGATCACGAGCATGTGCTTCTTTGAGGACCTTGACGTCGATGCGCTGCACTTTCGTGGCCAGCTGGTCGACCTTGGTGATTTTCTCATCAACATACTCACGGAAACGATCCGAAATGGTGATGTTTCGTCCGCTGTAGTTCAGCTCCATGGTGTCCTCCAATAGAGAGTCGGGTGACACAACAGTCCGAAAGATCCATCCTTCCGGACTGAAGATGGGCTTTTCGCTGCATCTGTGATGCAACCCATACTTCACCTTATGCCACCGTGGCCAAGATTCAAGTATCCAGGCCCACAAATTCCGATCGCGTTTAGCGTAATCACTGTTCAGGGCCGGTATTGGGCGGTTTCGTCAATGCCAGAACGACGGCGCAGGTGACGTCATATCCTGCCTCATGGCAGGCCATGGCCGCGTGCCGCAAGGTAGAACCGGTGGTGAGCACGTCGTCGACCAGGATAACCGGCTGGCCTATGGTGCTGGCACGCTCGGCAACGAAGTGGGTTTGGCCGCCGCGCCGGTCTGAGCCGCTCTTGGTTTTCTGCGCACCTCCCAGCGCGGAACCCAGACGGTAGTGAAGCAGCGAACGGCACTGGAGAGCTGCCGAGAGCAGCCCCCGAGCTTGTCCGTGCTCCAGCATGGTCATCACCGGCGAGTATCCTCGCTGCGCCGTGGCTTTGAGGGAACTGGGCACCGGCACCACCAGAGTAGGAAGGTTCTGACGTTGCGGGATGCACCCCGCGTTCAGCGCGGCAGCCAGATACGGGGCGAAGACGGCGCCCAGGAAGTAGCGCTGCTTGTTCTTGTAGGCCAGTAATCCGCGAGCCAGCGCCTTGCCGTAGGTGCCGCAAGACGTCACTGGGAGCTGCAGCCCGAGCGCCGGAAGCTCGACGTAGAGATGCTGGTTGTCGGGCAATGGCGGCAGGCTCAGCTGGCGTTGGATCTCGCTGCGGCATTCGGGGCAAAGCCGAAAATCTGCTCGGCCGCAGACCGCGCAACTGGCGGGCAGCAGGAAGTTGGCAAGTTCCCTGGTGCCGAATCCCAGCCAGCGCAGGGATCGGCTGCAGCACAGCTCATCAAGGAAGCGCAAATACTCCTGGGGAATCTCCATGCGGCCAGAATGGCGGATGATCCGACTGGGCCGGACTAGCCGCCGGCGAACTGTGGAACCGGCCCCGGCTTAACCTGGATAGGCGACATCCTGGGCGAAATCGTCAAGCTCATGCCATGAGTTTCCGACCCGGGTATACAGCTTTTCATTGGTCTCGGCATATACCTCGCGCCGATTGCCGACCCCGGTAGCGATGCCGACCATGCCCAGCAGCAGCTGCAGGTGCTCGCTGCCGCCTTCAAAGGTAATCTGGGCCGCTTCAACGGCTTCGTCATCACCGAGCTCGGCAACGATGATGGAGCTGTCGGAATCCCATAATGCGGTGTTAACCGGTACTTCTGGATAGATCTTCATTGGCGAATCCGTGAGTCCGCGTGGAACGCCTTCAGCATCGCGAATCACTCCGGCGACGTAGACCGAAGTGCTGTTGCCCTCGGTGGCCACGATCAGGGCCCGCGCGCCGTCGCGGGAAATCCGCAGTGAATCGATCTGGGCGCCTTCCAGCCAGGCCACGTCGATGGGACGGGCCTCGCCCTTCATTTCGGTGTCGGCAGGGACCGCCCTGATCGGTGTGGATGCCCCGTTATCCGCGGTCCAGGTCCAGCCGGCCAGATCCATTGACGGCTGGATCAGCTCCTGGCCTTCCAGCGAAAGCCGCAGCTGGCCGCTGTCGTCGATGCCCCACAGCTGGGTGCGGCGGCCATTGAGGAAGGCATAGCGATTGCCGACCGGGGACATGGCCGGGTCGCGCGGGTCGTAGACGGAAATATCCGGCACCCCGCCCACCGGGATGATCGACAGCCCCTTGACGTAGACCAGGTACTGGTCCGAAATGCCGATCAATGTATCCTGCGTGCTGGGGTTGACCTTCGCCGGCTCGATATTCGTGTCCTCGGTGGACAGGTTGACTTCGTTTTCCTCGCGAAGCAGCTTGACCGAGTCCACCGAGGCAAGGCCGGTCAGCGTGGTTTCCAGCTGCTGGCGCATCAGCAGGATGCTCCGGTCGGTGGCTTCCGCGAAGGTATTGGAATTCAAGTCGATGGTGGCTTCGCCATCGCGCACCGGCACCGCGGAACGCACCAGCTCGCTGGCCGTTGAAAAAGCGGAGATGACGGCATTTTGCAGGTACGGCGCCGGGCCGTCCAGCAAGGCCTCCACCATCGAGGTGGTGGTGCCCGAACCCGAGGTGAACCAGCGGATGTCGGGTACCAGGTAGGCGAAGCTCGCGTCGTAGAAGTACAGGGTCTGCGCCGCGAAGATCTTGGTGAACGTCGAGGCTTCGAGCATCGTGCCGTCCGGAGCCTTGGTGATGCGCCATTCATTGTCCACCTTGGCGACCTCGATATCCACGGCGCGGGTGGAATGATCCGGGTAGTTGGTGCGCACGCCATGCTCATCGACTTCGCCGGTGATTTCGAGCTGAACCGTGTACTGGTTCGCATCCGCGCCGTTGACCACGTTGAAGGCATCGTAGATCAGCGTCTGCGTGTCGCCACGCCAGGTGTTGCTCAGCTGCGCGTCCATGAATTCGCGGGCGACCGCGTAGTCCTCGGATACCGAGCGGCCTGCCTCGACGAAACCTTCGACGATGGCCCGCGCGTCAGCACCTGCTGCAGGCCCCTCCGCCGCGTAGCTGTAGCTTTCGGCGCCGCTGGCATCGGTCTCGGCCTCGATCTGCTGGACAGTGGAAGTCCTGGGAATCGAAGCGCAGCCCGAGAGCGCGAGCGCCGCTGAGAGAATGATGGCGAGGCTGGAAAAGATTCTCTTCCTCATCAGTTCTCTCCTTCCTTCTTCTGTTCGCTGCTGCCCAGGGTCGGATCGGTGACATCATCATGCAGCGGTTCCTCATCCATATCCGGATCGAGAACCAGCGGGGTATACCCGATCTTCGGCACCTCGCCGGTCAGCGGGAAGCTGTCCCCCAGTATGACGCTAGCCAGGCTCTCCGGAACTGGCGGTTCCAATGGAAGCGGCGACGACACGATTTCCAGGCCTTCGCTGCGCGGCAAGGTCAGGCGGAACACCGATCCGATGCCCGGCTTGCCCCATGCTTCCAGCCGGCCGTCGTGCAACCGGGTGTCTTCCATGGAGATGGACAGGCCGAGGCCGGAGCCTCCGGTCGTCCGTGCACGGGCGGGGTCGGCACGCCAGAATCGGTCGAAGACATGGTTGCATGCTTCCTCGGTCATGCCGATGCCGTAGTCCCGCACGGTGACCGCTACCGCGTTCTGGTTGGATCCGATGGTGATGTCGATCGGCTTGCTTTCGCCATGCTCCACCGCGTTGAGCACCAGGTTGCGGATGACGCGTTCGACCCGGCGCGGATCAACCTCTGCGACGCAGCCTCCGCTCGGCGCGTTCAGGCGGATGAGCGAACCGTATTCATCGGCTACCGGGGTGGCGATGTCAATGACCTTGCGGGCAATGACGTTCAAGTCGGTGGATTCGCGGTCAAGCACCGCAACACCGGCATCGAAGCGGGATACTTCCAGCAGGTCGTTGAGCAGGTGCTGGAAACGCTCGATTTGGTTGTACATCAGTTCAGCCGAGCGCGCGGTCAGCGGATCGAAGTCTTCGCGGGCATCGTGGATCACTTCGGCCGCCATGCGCACGGTGGTCAGCGGGGTGCGCAGTTCATGCGAGACGTCGGAGACGAAGCGCTGCTGCATGGCCGAGAGATTATTCAGCGCCGTGATCTGCTCTTGCAGCGAGTGCGCCATGTGGTTGAAGGCAGTACCCAATCGGGCCACCTCGTCCTTGCCTGCGACCTTCATTCGCCGGTCCAGATCACCGGAGGCAATCCTCTCCGAAACGTAGGCGGCATCGGCCACCGGGCGGACCACTGTGCGGGCCACCGACCACGCGACGAAGCCTACGACAGCCAGCAGGATGAGGCCGGTGAAAGCCATTGCGCGGTTGATGAATTCGAGGGTGTCCTGCACGCTGGACAGGTCATAGACCAGGTACAAACCGTATTCGCGGCCAGGCGGAATCAGGACTTTGGTGCCGACAATGAGTCCGGGCTTGGTTGCGTTATCGGCCCCCAGTTCAATGGAACGCCAATAGATGCCTTGCTCCCCTGCAACCCGCTCCGCGAGATCGCCGGGGATCACACGGGTGGTCAGCGAACCGGAAGCCATCGGACCGACATAAAGGCTTTGGTCGCCGGCAATGGGCATCAGCACGAAATCGCGCACCACGGTTGCGCCATCGCCTTCCAGCGAAGCCAGGGTGGAATTCACCAGGGCCTGGGTGGAGGCGCGGTCGGTGGTGGATGCCGATTCAAGAATCGAGCGCGCCTGGGTCAAGCCGCGCTCGGATTCCTTGGATATCTGGTTGACGCGCTCCTCGTAGAGCGTGGACGCGATCTGGTTGGAGAGGAAGGCGCCTGCCGCAACCAGGGCCAAAGCGGTGAAAAGCAGCGTCGATATGACGGTGCGGAACAGCAGGTGGCGTTGCCAGCGCAGCTTGGCCGTGTGCCACGGGCGCTTGATCCACTGCTCGATATTGCTCCACCGCGCGGGCTTGGACTGCGAATGGACATGCACATCGACCGGAACCAACTCTGTACCGGCCGACGTGTGCGAACTCAACTTGCCGAACCAGCCTTGTATCCGACACCGCGAACGGTCTGGATGATCTGCGGCTTCTCCGGATCGATTTCAATCTTCGAGCGCAGGCGCTGCACGTGGACGTTAACCAGGCGGGTATCTGCCGCATGGCGGTAGCCCCAGACCGCTTCCAACAGCTGCTCGCGGCTGAAGACCTGCCAAGGCTTTCGGGCCATGGTCACCAGGAGATCGAATTCCAGCGGAGTCAGCGAAACAACATCGGATCCGCGGGTCACGCGGTGGCCGGCGACATCGATGGATACTTCGCCAACTTGCAAAGTCTCTGCGGCGTGGGTTTCGCTCGGACGCAGGCGTGCACGCACGCGGGCTACCAGTTCAGCTGGCTTGAAAGGCTTGGGCACGTAGTCGTCGGCACCGGATTCCAGGCCGCGGACCACGTCGGCAGTGTCCGACTTGGCGGTGAGCATTACGACGGGAACGTCGGATTCGGCACGGATCTGCTTGCAGACCTCGATGCCGTCGATGCCTGGCAGCATCAGGTCAAGGAGCACCAAGTCCGGATTGGCTTCGCGGAACGCTTCGAGAGCGCCGGAACCGTCGTAGCAGAACGAGGCATCGAAGCCATCGTTTTGCAGCACAATGCCAATCATTTCCGACAACGCTTCGTCATCGTCAACGACTAAAATCCGGGCCTTCATCCCATGTCCCCCTGAAACCGTAGGTCTGAGGTTTTCCGCCAACTGGCCAAACCGGGTAGATCCGCTACCCCACTATTCCTAAGATACATGATCAACGGCCCTTTTCCGCTGTGACCGGCAGGAATCAGGGCGTTGGCTAGGCATCGACGCGTGTCTGCTCCAACGCTTGGGCATAACTGGCCAGCCGCTGCAGGTTCTCGATGGCCTGGGCCGAGCTGCTGCGGGAGAAATCCCCGCGCGGCATCAGGGTCAGCGCCCCGAGCTGACCCAGTCCCAATCCCAGCTGGCGCCATGGACGCAGGATGGAGTTCACCGCCTCGACAACACCCGGGGCCCGCTCGGAAGGGGCCAGCACCTGCAAGAAGACGCGGTCTCCGCCTTCTACCAGCCCGGCGACCCGTTCCCATTTGCGGTGCGTCAGGCCGGAAGGGTCGATGACCATCGCGCCGGCACCGGCCTGGTGCAGCAGATCGACCCGTTTAATCCAGTGCTCGTCCTGGGTTGGCAGGTTCAGCAGCGAGGCAACCCGCTGGCCTTGGGAATCGCCGCCGAGCACCTTGAGGAACTGCTCATAGGAGCTGCGCACTTCGGCGCGCGGAATCGAGCGCAGGGTCCGGTAGCCGCTGGCGGTGCTGATGGTGCCGTCAAGCACGTCGCCCAGCAGCGGCTCATCAAGCTGGATGGTGAAGTCGGCCAGCGAGGTGATGCGGGCCAGGCGGTCCAGCTGCTCGCGGGCTCCGTGGGCGTAGGACTCGATGACATCGCGCCGGGCCCCGTGATCGCTGATCACGCGCTCCCCGTTGGGCAGGTACAGGCTGGCGGCCAGGGTCCACGGTCCGAGCAGGGTGAGCTTGAGCCGCTGGGCAGGACGGGCTTCGGCGCCCAGAACATCGGCGAGCAGGTTCTCGTCGCTGCGCAGGATGCTGCGCGCCCGGCGGGCATCGATGCCGTCGGTGACGCCGATCCTCCAGCCATGCGGCTGCAAATCGAAGCCGAGGTCTGCCAGCAGCGCGGCGCTGCGGCCTACCGCGTCCGCACCGACACCGCGGTCGGGCAGCTGCGGGAAGACCGCGAGGTTGGGCTCGCCCAACTCGCCGCGCAGCACTTCATGGATGGCCAGCGGGTCGGTGCCCGGGAACTGGCAGAAGGCAGTGGCGTGGACATCGCGGCGTTCAGCGACCTGCAGTTCTTGCTCAGGCATTGTTGTGCGAGTCTGAAATGTTCTGGTGGTGGCGGATGACTTCAGAAATCACGAAATTCAAGAACTTCTCAGCGAATTCCGGGTCAAGATGCGCTTCGTGGGCGAGATCGCGCAGGCGCTCGATCTGCGCCTTCTCGCGATTCGGATCGCTGGGCGGCAGCTGGTGCTTGGCCTTGAGGATTCCGACGCGCTGGGTAGCCTTGAAGCGTTCGGCCAAGAGGAAGACCAGCTGGGCATCGAAGTTGTCGATGCTGCCGCGGATTGCGTACAGCTCTTCGAGGACTTCATTCTTCACCTCGCCCTGCAACGAGCTCGCGTGCGGGTCGAATGACTGGGTGGTCTCAGTGTTCTTCGGCTCGTTCATGGCACCAGTTTACGGGTTCACATGCCGGATTGCGCACAAGGTGACGTGCCCGGACACGGTGCCAATCCGTGTCCGGGGCATGCCCGCGGTTCCTTGATTGCCGGTGGCTCAGGATCCGTTCAGCCGCTCGATCAGCTTGCGGCGCTGGGCTTGCTCGCGCGGGTCCGGCACCGGCAGCGAGGCAATGAGCCGCTGGGTGTACTCGTGCATCGGGTTGGCCAGCACCTTGGATCCCAGCCCTTCTTCCAGCAGGCTGCCGCGGAACAGGACGCCCACCCAGGTCGCCAGCTGGTCGACCACTGCCAGGTCATGCGAGACGAACAGGGCGGCGAAGCCCAGTTCGGCCTGCAATTCGCGGAACAGCTCCAGCACCTTGGCCTGCACCGAAACGTCCAACGCGCTGGTTGGCTCATCGGCGATCAGCAGCTTCGGTTCCAGGGCCAGTGCGCGGGCCAGCGAGGCGCGCTGGCGCTGGCCGCCGGAGAGCTCGTGCGGGTACCGGTTCGCGAATCCGGCCGGCAGCTGCACCGACTCCAGCAGCTCGGCCACCTTGGCACGGGTCTGCGGCGGATTCAGGTCGCGGTGCACTGCCAGCGGCTCGGCAACGCATTCGCCCACGGTCAGATGCGGGTTGAAGCTCGCCGCTGGATCCTGGAACACGAATCCGATCTGCTCGCGCAGCGGCTTGAAGGTGCGTTCCTTGAACTGGGCCATTTCGTAGCCCAGCACCTTCAGCGAGCCGCCGGTGATGCGGTTGAGCCCGGCAATGCTGCGCCCGATGGTGGTCTTGCCCGATCCCGACTCGCCGACCAGGCCGTAGACCTCCCCGGCGTGGATCTTCAGGTCCACCTCGTTGACCGCGGTGAAGCCCGGAGCGCCGAGGCGACCGGGGAAATGCACTTTCAGGCCCGCCGCTTCCACCAGCACTTCAGCATCCTGGTGCGGGCGTTCGGCCAGCCCTTCCGAGGCGCTTTCGCGCCCCAGGTGCGGCACGGCGGCCAGCAGGGACTTGGTGTAGTCCTCCTGCGGGGCTTCGAAGAGCTGGATCACCGGTGCTTGCTCGACGATCTGCCCCTGGTTCATCACGATCACGCGGTCCGCGATATCGGCCACCACGCCCATATTGTGGGTGATGATGACAATCGCGGTGCCCAGCTCGTCACGCAAATCGCGCAGCAGCTGCAGGATTTCGGCCTGAACAGTGACATCCAATGCGGTGGTCGGCTCGTCGGCCACGATCAGCTCCGGCTTCAGGGCCAGCGCCGCGGCGATGACGACGCGCTGCTTCTGCCCGCCGGAGAACTGGTGCGGGTAGTAGTCCACGCGCTGCTCCGGATCCGGGATGCCGACTTGGCGCATCGCCTCGATGGCGCGCGACTTGGCTTCCTTCTTGGAGATCTTATTGTGCGCGCGGATGCCCTCCATGATCTGCCAGCCCACGGTGTACACCGGGTTCAGCGCCGTGGACGGCTCCTGGAAGACCATGGCCACATCACGGCCGCGGGCTTCGCGCAGCTCGTGGCCGCGCAGGGTCAGCATGTTCTTGCCCTTGAGGTAGACGCCGCCACGCGAGGCGCCGTTCTCGGCAAGGATGCCCAAGGCGGTGCGTGCGGTGACGGACTTCCCGGAACCGGATTCGCCCACGATAGCCAGGATCTCGCCGGTCTTGACCTGCAGGTCGACACCGCGCACCGCTGGCACGGCGCCCGCGTCGGTGACGAAATCGATGTTCAGATCCTCGACGCGCAGCACCTCCGGGGTGCCGGCGTTGGCCTCTGGATTGAGGACAGGACTATTGGTCATTTGCTTGCTCCTACCTGTCCGGACTGGGTGATGCGCTTGGCCTTCTTGCGGCTGAAGCGGCGCAGGCGCGGGTCATTGAGGTCATTCATGGACTCGCCCACCAGGGTCAGGCCCATGACGGTGAGCACGATGGCCAAGCCCGGGAACAGGCCGGTCCACCAGATGCCGCTGGTCGCATCGGACATTGCGCGGTTCAGGTCGTAGCCCCATTCCGACGCGCTGGTCGGCTCGATGCCGAAGCCCAGGAAGCCCAAGCCGGCCAGGGTCAGCAGCGCCTCGGTCGCGTTGAGCGTGAAGATCAGCGGCAGGGTGCGGGTGGCGTTGCGCAGCAGGTGGGCGAACATCACCCGCCATGGGCTGGCGCCGATCACCTGGGCGGATTCCACGAACGGCTCCGCCTTCAGGCGCATCACCTCGGCGCGGACCACGCGGAAGTATTGCGGGATGAACACCACGGTGATGGAAATGGCGGCCGCCATGACGCCGCCGAAGAGCGAGGACTGGCCCTGCGAGATCACGATGGACATCACGATGGCCAGCAGCAGGGACGGGAAGGCGTAGATCGCGTCGGACAGCACCACGGCGATGCGGTCGAACCAGCCGCCGAGGTAGCCGGAGACCAGCCCCAGCAGCACGCCGAGGAACAGGGACATGACCACGGCGGCCAGGATTACCCAGATGGCCGTCTGCGCGCCGAAGAGGGTGCGCGAGAACACGTCGTAGCCGGTGGCGGTGGTGCCCCATATGAATTTGCTGTCCGGGGCAGCTTGGCGCGGGAAGTCGCCCGAGGCGTCCGAGGACTGCGCGAAGTCGAAGGGCGCGATCAGCGGTGCGAACAAGGCGGTGATGATGAACAGCCCGGACAGTATCAGGCCGGCAATCAGCATGCCGCGCTGCAGGCCCGAGGACATGCGCAGGTGGGAAATGACCGGGAGCCGGTCAAGCCAGGATTTGTTCGAGGCGGGCAGGGTTGCTGTGCTCATGATTAGTACCTGACTCTCGGGTCGATCAAGGCGGCCAGCACGTCGACAATGAAGTTGGTAACGGCGACGATGATGGCCAGCAGCACCACGATGCCCTGCACTGCCACGAAGTCGCGGGCGGTGAGGTATTCGGCAAGCTTGAAGCCAAGCCCCGACCATTCGAAGGTGGTCTCGGTGAGCACCGCGCCGCCGAGCAGCATGGCGATCTGCAGGCCCATGACGGTGATGATCGGGATCAATGCCGGGCGGTAGGCGTGCTTGGTGGTCAGCCGGTATTCGCTGACACCGCGCGAACGGCCGGCTTCGACGTATTCACGGCCCAGCGTGCCAATCGCGTTGGTGCGCACCAGGCGCAGGAACACGCCGCCGGTGAGCAGGCCCAGCGCCAATGCCGGCAGGATCGCATGCTCGGTGACGTTGGCGAATGCTTCCATGTTGCCGCTGCGCAGCGCGTCCAGCCAGTAGATGCCGCTGGGGCTCTGCAATCCGGTGAGCTCGAGTTCGGTCTGCCAGTCGGCACGTCCGCTGATGGGCAGCCAGCCGAGCCACACGCCGAAAACCAGCTTGAGCAGCAGGCCGGCGAAGAAGACCGGGGTGGCGTAGGAGAGGATGGCCAGGATGCGCAGCACGGCATCGGGGTAGCGGTCGCGGAACTTTGCGGCGACCAGGCCCAGCGGGATGCCGACCAGCAGCGCGACGATCACCGCATTGATGGCCAGTTCCAAGGTGGCTGCGCCGTAGGTGGCCAGCACTTCGGTGACCGCGCGGTTATCGCTCATGGTGCGGCCCAGGTCTCCGGTGACGATCTGGCCCAGGTACTCGAAGTACTGGATCAGGATCGGCCGGTCATAGCCGGCTTCGTGGATGCGCTGGGCCAGCTGGTCCGGTGTGAGCCGTCCGCCCAGGGCCGCGGTGATCGGGTCGCCGGTCACGCGCATCAGGAAGAACACCACTGTGATGAGGATGAAGACAGTGGGAATGATCAGCAAGAATCGGGTAATCAGGTAGCGGAGGAATCCCCCGCCCTTCTGCTTTGCTGGTTTGGGTGTTGCTAGCGGGCTTGCTTCTTGGCCCGGCGGCGACGTGATAGTCATCGTCTGTCCTTTTGGTTCAGGATGCATGGCGATGCGCCGTGGAGAGTTGCCGTTGACGGCGCATGCCAAGGGGATCCACCGCGTGCGCCAATGCTGGCGCGTGGCGGATCCCCTCAGGTTTGCTGTCTGCGAGGCTGGAGCGGAATTACTTGCTCAGCACACCGAGACGGAACTTGAACGAAGCGTCCAGGGTCTTGTCGACGTTCTTGACGTCCTTGCCTGCAATGGCCACCTGGGCACCTTGCAGCAGCGGCAGCGTGGACAGATCCTCGGCGACCATTGTCTGCAGTTCTTCGATGGCCTTGGTGCGCTCGGCAGCGTCGGTCATGCCGCGCTGCTCGGAGATCAGCTTGTCGACCTCGGGATTGTCGTAGTTGTTCGACAGGAAGTTGTCCTTGGCGAAGAACGGCGACAGGTAGTTGTCGGCGTCCGAGTAGTCAGGGAACCAGCCCAGCTGGTAGGCAGGGTAATCCGAGACGCGCTGCTTCTGGTAGGTCACCCATTCGGTGGACTTCAGGTCGACGTCGAACAGGCCATCGGCTTCCAGTTGCTTCTCAACCAGTGCGTATTCGTCACCGGAGTTCGGGCCGTAGTGGTCCGGGTTGTACTGCAGTGCGAGCTTGACCGGAGTCTCGACGCCGGCATCCTCCAGTACCTTCTTGGCCTTGGCGGCATCCGGCTTTCCGTCGGTGCCGTACAGGTCCTTCAGCGGCTCAATCGCACCGGTGAAGCCCTGCGGCACGTAGGAGTAGGCCGGGGTGTAGGTGTCCTTGTAGACGTTCTTCGCGATGGCTTCGCGGTCCACGAGGTGCGCGGCGGCCTGGCGCACGGCCAGCGACTTCGTTTCATCAGCGTCATCGGTCTTGGCGCCGTACGGCATGGAATCGAAGTTGAAGACGATGTAGCGCAGCTCGCCGCCTGGGCCCTTGTGAACCACGAGGT
Source organism: Glutamicibacter sp. ZJUTW (assembly GCF_008370855.1). NCBI lineage: Bacteria > Bacillati > Actinomycetota > Actinomycetes > Micrococcales > Micrococcaceae > Glutamicibacter > Glutamicibacter sp. ZJUTW. Next base: position 2,254,815 of record NZ_CP043624.1, read on the forward strand.
TCTCATCCTTGCCCAGGTCCTCGATGTCGGTTGGAGTCAGCGAACGCCATGCGACGTCGATCTTGCCTTCCTGGACTTCGAGCTTCAGGTTGTTGGCGTCGGCGTAGTACTTGATCGCCGCCTTGTCATTGGCAGCTGGGCCCAGCACGCCCTGGTAGGACTCGTTGGCGCTGAACGAGATCAGGTTGTTCTTGTTGTACGAATCAATGACGTACTGGCCGCCGAAGGCCTTGGCCTCAACGATCTCCTGGTCGTCCATGACCTTGTCCGCGGAGAACACTTCGTCATCAACGATCGGGCCGACCGGAGAGGTCAGCACCTGCGGGAAGGTCTGGTCGTTGGCGACCTTCAGCTTGAAGACCACGGTGGTGGCATCTGGCGCTTCGATGGACTCGACGTTGCCAAGCAGCGAGGAAGGACCGTTGGGGTCCGCGATCTTCAGCTGGCGGTCGAAGGTGAACTTGACGTCCTTGGAGTCTAGGTCGTGGCCGTTGGCCCACTTCAAGCCCGACTTCAGCTTGACCGTGTATTCGGTCGGGGTGGTGAACTCTGCGGACTCGGCAAGGCTCATCGATGGGTCCGGGCTGCCCGGCTCGGAGTTGAGCAGGAAGGGGTAGATCTGGTTCATGACCATGAACGAACCGTTGTCGTAGGATCCAGCAGGGTCCAGAGAGGTCACTTTGTCAGTGGTGCCCAGGGTGATCGGGGCGCTGGCATCGCCATTGCCGCCGCCGTCATTGCCACTGTCTGCAGCTTGGGTGCAGCCGGTCAGAGCCAGGGCAGAGATACCCACAACGGCTGCTGCGAGTCGCAGTCCGTTCTTCTTGCGAGTCATGAGTCATCCTTCGTCTAGATACATGCATGCACTGTGATGATTAGCACATGCTTCACATAGCCTATGTGATGCAGGGCACGAAATACGAATGGAAGAGGTGGAAATTTGCAAAAGCGCGGTCTCAACGCCCGCTTTTTGCGCTTCAGCCCATAGCCACGCTAACTCACCGTTGCGATGGGCTGGCATGGTTTTCGGGGCGTTCGCCCGGTGGCATAAGCTAGATATCAATGATGACTCGTAGAGACGCGGCAATCGCGTTGGATATCCCAGTAGAAATGGCCAAGAAGCACGGCATCCCGTCGAAGTTGAGCGAAGCCGAGTTTCGTGAACTGAATTCGAACCCGCCTGCATGGCTGGCCCAGTCGCGTGCGAATCGCACCGGCAAACGGCCCGTGTGGATTCACCTGGTCTGCGAAGTCTGCGGCTTCAGCGAATACGAGCGTCCCAAGAAGTGGTGGCCTGCCTTCGATTTCGTGCACTGCCACACGCACTCCCCGGCGCAGCTGCCAAAGCTGGAAAAAGGCAAGACCCGCGTGGAGTACCAGGATATTTCGGCCCATATGTTCGGCATTGTCGACGAGGACTAGAAGCTGTCTCGATCCGTTTCAATTGGCTCGCCCGGCTGCTCGGACATTCCGCGAGCGGGGCAACAACCCATCTTTTGCCCTTTGGCGAAGCTAAAGAGCCTATGACGCAAAGAAGCCCTTGGTTCCATTCTCTTTCGAATGGAACCAAGGGCTTCTTTGCGTCGGCATAATCAGTTGACCTTGCTGGAGTCCCAGGCGCTGGAACGGGCAGAATCGATGGTTGCCTGGCCCAGCACCCGGCTGCCCTGGTAAACGACCATGGTCTGGCCCGGCGCGACTCCGCGCATGCCTTCAGGGAGATTGACTACCAGCTCGTCGCGGCCCTCATCGGAGCGCTCCATGTGAGCCACAGCAGCCACCGGATCGCCGTGCGCACGCACCTGCACCATGCAATCGAAGGTGTCTCCGCTGAAGACTTCAGCGATTGGCACGCCCGCCCAGGAAATGCGGATACCGCGCAACTGGTCCACGGCCAGCAGAGCCTCCGGACCGACGATCACCTTGTTCTCCTTCGGACGGATTTCCAGCACGAAACGCGGTTTTCCATCGGCAGCCGGACGGCCCAGGCGAAGGCCCTTGCGCTGGCCAACAGTGAAGGCCTGCGCGCCTTCGTGCTCGCCAAGCTGGTTGCCCTCGTGGTCGACAATCTCCCCTGGCTTCATCTCAATGCGTTCAGCCAGCCATCCGCGGGTATCCCCATCAGGGATGAAGCAGATGTCGTAGCTGTCGGGCTTGTTCGCGACCGTCAGGCCACGCGCGGCGGCTTCGGCACGGACTTCCGCTTTGGAGGGGGTCTCGGCCAGCGGGAACATGCAGTGCTCCAGCTGCTCGTGGGTCAGCACGCCCAAGACGTAGGACTGGTCCTTGGCCCAGTCCGCGGCGCGGTGCAGCTCCGGGTTGCCCTGCTCGTCGCGCAGCACCTTGGCGTAGTGACCGGTGCAGACCGCATCAAAGCCCAGGGCCAGGGCCTTCTCGAGCAAGGCGGCGAACTTGATCTTCTCATTGCAGCGCATGCACGGGTTCGGGGTGCGGCCGGCCTCGTATTCGGATACGAAGTCATCCACCACGTCCTCGGCGAAGCGGTCAGAGAAATCCCAAACGTAGTACGGGATGCCCAGCTTGTCGCAGGCACGCCAAGCGTCGTTGGAGTCTTCCAAGGTGCAGCAACCGCGCGAACCGGTCCGCAGGGTCCCTGGCATGCGGGACAGGGCCAGGTGCACGCCGACCACATCGTGGCCGGCTTCAACTGCGCGGGCGGCGGCGACCGCCGAGTCCACGCCTCCGGACATCGCTGCTAGTACTTTCATCGTGTAAAACCTGTTCCTGCCGTGTGGATGCTGCTTTCATCGGCTGCCATGCCAGCCTTCTTTGCCTGGGCATATGCTTGCGGCAAAGCCTCTAGTAATGCGTCAACGTCGGCGCGCGTGGATGTATGCCCCAATGTGAAGCGTTGCACACTGCGCGCGGTGCGCGCATCGCGTCCCATAGCCAGCAAAACATGCGAAGGCTGCGGAACGCCAGCGGTGCAGGCCGAACCAGTGGATGAGGCAATGCCCACCATATCCAAGCCGAAGAGCAGGGAATCGCCTTCGCATTCGGGGAAAGTGAAGTGCAGATTGCCGGGCAACCGCTTGCCTTCGTTGGCCTGGTCCCGTGGACCGTTCAGCACGGCTTCTGGAATTAAGCCGCTGATCTTCTCGACAGCGTATTCGCGCAGTTCGCTCAGCCGCGCGGCTTCCTGCTGCAATTCGGCACGCACCGCAGTAGCCGCAGCGGCGAAGCCGGCCGCGTGGGCGGCGTTCAGGGTGCCCGAACGCAGCTTGCGTTCATGTCCGCCGCCGTGCTGCACAGGGGTGAGCACGACATCCCTGCGAACCAGCAGTCCGCCGATACCTACCGGGCCTCCGATCTTATGCGCGCTGATCGCCATGGTGGCCAAATTCGAGGAGGCGAAGTCGACCTCCACCGCTCCGAAGGCCTGGACCGCATCCGAGTGCACAGGGATCCCGTGGCGGCCAGCCAAGGCGGCGAATTCACGAACTGGCTGCACGGTGCCGACCTCATTGTTGGCCCACATCAAGGTCGCCAAGGCAATGCGCTGGTGGTGCTCTGCAAAAAGCTTCTCTGCCGCATCGAGATCAACTACGCCGTCCCCGTCAACGGCCAGCCACAGCAAGGTGGCATTCTCGTGGTCCTGCAACCAGATTGCCGTATCCAGGATCGCGTGGTGCTCGATGCCGGTGAGCACGATGGCGCGCGCCTGCGCATTGGCCGCTACGCGGTTCCAGAAAAGGCCCTTCAGCGCCAAATTATCCGATTCGGTTCCGCCTGATGTGAAGATCAATTCGCTGGAGTGCGCTCCGGAAGCCTCGGCAATTGCCTGGCGGGCATCATCCACCGTACGGTTGGCACGACGTCCTGCCGTGTGCAAGGACGACGGGTTTCCCGTGCGGGAATATTGCTCGGTGATCGCAGCGAGAGCTGCTGGATTCAGATCGGTGGTTGCCGCGTGATCCAGGTATACGGCGGAAGTATTCATAACTCTTCAATGGTACGGGGTTTGGTGCCCTAGTTAGAATGGCCAATCCGTGTGAATTGGCCGACCTCAATGGCTTCCAGCAGCGGATTATTCAGGATCGATTCGATCAATGACGCTGGTCCGCCCAGAATAGTGCAGTCATCGAAGGGTTCGGTTGACAGCATCCACGAGTGGTCTGCTGCAAAGGCCAAGGCAGGGCGCTGGCGCTGGGCACCGTCGGCAGTTATTGCCCATTCGGGTCGCGCCAGGAACTCGGCGTCGGCTTCGAACAGGTGGTAGTTCCGGTATCCGCCACCCAGCTCCAGCAGGTCCGCGTGGATGACCTCGGGGCCAAAGGCCGGCTTCTGCGCTTCGGCGAGCGCCAGTTCGTACTCCCTTTGGTTCTCTTCATCGTTCAAAGCAGGATCCGGTTCGCGCTCAATCTGGATTCGATCACCGCCTTCGATAAAGGCATAGCCTGCCCACAAGCCCACCACGAACTTCTGGTCCTGCGGGGAAGCCGCGACAAGTTCTGCGGCCAGGGCACGCCATTGGGATTCCGGGAGCTGGTCAAGGGGCAGATCGGAATCCACCCAGGCATCCTCTGTTTCAGGATTGCCTTGCGCGTCCAGTCCGGCCACGGTTTCGAAAAGATCGGCCGCGGTGATGATGTGCTTGCGGCTCTGCGCCACCGTCTCCCAGCGCACTAGTTGGTCATCTTCATCCAGGGCTGGGTGCAAGATGCGAACGTAGCGTTCAAAGCCGTGAGGGATTTGGGCAACAACCGTGCTGGGGTCGGCCGATGCGCAAGCGGACGCGATCCATTGCCCGTGATCTGCGGAGAGGTGGGAAAACTGCATGCTCTAAGCCTAGCGAGATCAGCAGAGGAATTCCGTCTCTCTGCCATAGTCGGTGGTATGAATAGAAGAACAACAGATGACTTGTCGAAACCAGCTAAGGGAGCCTTCCTGCATGTTCAAGCCTGACTTCTTGGTTCCCGTCCATGATTTTTCACAGCGTTCCTTGGATTTCTCAAAGCGGATCGCGGTGATGGCCGTGATCAACCGCACCCCGGATTCTTTCTACGATGCAGGGTCGACCTTTGGCTTGGACGATGCAGTAGCCGCTGCCATGCGTGCGGTTGAGGCGGGCGCAGACTGGGTGGACATCGGCGGGGTGCCCTTCTCCCCTGGCCCCGAGCTTCCGTGGCAGGAGGAGGCGGCGCGAATTGTCCCGGTGATCCGCCAAGTGCGCCAACGCAGTTCGGTGATCATCTCGGCCGACACTTTCCACCCCCAGGTGGCGCAAGCCGCCATTGATGCCGGTGCGGATGTCATCAATGACACCACAGGATTTTCCTACCCGGAATTGGCCCAGGTGGTGGCCAAGAACAATGTGCACGTGGTGATCACCCATTCGCTGGCCAAGCCCCGCACCGTCTATCCGCGCCCGCACTATGACGATGTGGTAGACGAAATCCGCCAGTACCTGGTGGAGAAGGTCCAGGTCGCGTTGGATGCTGGTATCTCGCCAGCGAAGATCATTGTCGATCCGGGCCATGATCTGAACAAGAACACCCGCCACACGCTGGACCTGACCGCCGGTTTCCAGGCCTTTGCTGATTTGGGCTATCCGGCATTGGCTGCAGTTTCGAATAAGGACTTCATTGGCGAGACGCTGAACCTGCCGAAGGCCGAGCGCATGGTCGGATCTATGGTGGCAGCAACAATCTGCGCCATGAATGGCGCCCGGATTCTGCGGATGCACAACATTCCTGAATCGGTGCAGACTGTACGCCTGCTAGAAGCAGCTCAGGGTTGGCGGGAACCTGCCTACCAGATTCACAACATGGGGGATGTCAATCCTCCTGCGCACCCAGAACGCGAAGCCAGTAAGTAAGGAGTTCCCCAGATGCGTGCCCTGCTCCCCCATCATTCTGATCAGGTCGATGACCAGTTCCTGCTTGAACGCTACTCCAGCGGGCAACGCCCTTTCGTGCGTTTCAACTTCGTTAGCAGCATCGATGGCAGCGCCCAGGTTGATGGGCTTTCCGGCGGTTTGGGTTCACCGGGCGATCGAAGGATTTTTTCGCTCTTGCGCCGACTTGCCGACGTAATCCTGGTCGGTGCGGGAACGGTGCGTGCCGAGGGATACGAAGGACAGCTCCTATCCGAAGAGGATATGGCATGGCGAATCGAGCGTGGGATGCCACCACAGCCTGTGCTGGCGCTCGTTTCCCACGGATTGCATCTGGAGCCAACTGCGCCGGTCTTTGCCAAGTCTCCGATTCCAGTCTTGGTTTTCACCAGCGTCAACGTATCTGACGAACAGCGTGAGGCTTTCGGACCCAATGTCACGCTCGTGCAGGTTTCTGACAAGGACGGCGGATGCGCGCCACAGGAAATTGTCGACTACCTGCATTCCCGAGGTCTTGGCTTCATCCATGCCGAGGGTGGTCCCCATATTTTCGGTCAGTTCGCCGCCGCTGGCGCCGTGGATTCGGCTTGCATCAGCCACTCACCGGTGCTGGTGGCAGGCGATGGCATGCGAATTGCGGTTCACGAGCAGCAGGTTTTCCTCCAGTTCGAGCTGCATTCCCTTTTCGAAGAGGGCAGCATGCTCTTCTGCGACTACCGGTTCAGGAGATCAGCTGAATCCCAGCCGGAATAACAGATAGGTCGAATGGCCCCTCGCCGACGCATTCCCCGTCGGCATAGCTACTCCGACTAGTTTCCACGCGGGCTTGTGCAAGGTGTGCGCTGACTTTCCATGGGTGTGGTGCGCCGGTGAGGATTCTCGGCAGATACGGAAGGACACGCAGAATCCGTGGTCCCCGTACGATCGCCAATTCTGCGGTGCCGTCGGTTATTTCGGCACGCGGGAAGAGCCTGATTCCTCCGCCCAGGGACTTTATATTGGCCAAACTGGCGGCCAGGACACTCCCGCTAAATTCCAGTCCATTGGCCTTGATCTCGCTGTGCCATCCGCGCAGCTGCGGGATGCACAGGATCAGTCCGGCGATGTACCGCAAGGATCCGAGTTGCCGTGGCAGCGCGTTGGCTTTCGCATTGACGGTGGCTTCAAAGCCCCAGGAGACCGCACCCAGCGCATAACGCGGTGATCCCCCGGCCTGGTCAAACCGCAGTTCCAACAGGTCGATGGGCGTCGTTGCTCCCGGTTGCCTGCAAAATGCAATCATCTTGGCCAAGGAATCTTCTGCCTTCGCGTCCCCCGTCATGCGCCAGAAGTCGTTGCCGCTGCCAGCCGGAACAATCCCAACGGGAATCGCAGTACCCGCAACATGCTGGATGCAGTGATGAATCAGGCCATCACCGCCAATAACGATGATGATCCGCGAAGCTCTGAGCCGACCGCCGACCTGTTCCACACTGGTAACCGAGGTATCAACCAGCTCGTGCTCCAGTCCCAGAACCCCCAGCTGTTGAGCAAGTTGCTGGGCACGGCGCCTCCCCCGTCCTCGTCCTGAGGCCGGGTGGAAGATAATTCGAATCTTTTCGGCGTGCGCAAACGAGCTCATGAGCATAGAGATTACCTAGCAACTTGACGCTTCTACAAAGAATTTGCTGGGTTGCGTTCGCTAAAATGGGAAGCACTGGCCATCTGGTCATTTGCACCGAGAGGATTATTCCGTTCAATGAGCACACCAAGTCCCTATGAAATTCTTGGTGTCGCGCCCACTGCGAGCTTGGAAGAGATCAAGATCGCATACCGGAGAGCCGCTCGCGCCACGCATCCAGATCTCGGTGGCAGCGAAGACAAGTTCAAAGAAGTGCAGCGTGCTTTCCAGCAGCTGAACGATCTGGCAGCTCCGCTGGACTATGAGCAGAGCTTCCCGGCTCCGGGCAACGCTCCGCGCGCCGGATTCAGCGCCCGTCCGTTCGACGAGCGCTTGCGCAAGAGCCCACAGCAACCCAAGGCCCAGTTGCCCACCGAGTATGTACCGCCATTGTCAGAATCCTCCTTGGCGCTGCCGGACAAGAAGATCTGTGAGCAGCGGGTACACGGAGAGCCTCGCAAGCGCGGCCTGTTCTCCAACCGATCGAGGCTGCTTCGCGAAGCCCAGACCATCAACTTGCTGGCCAAGAATGTAATGAATATCTTGCCGGCGGCCCGTTTGGTTAATGGATTGCGTTCGCCGGCATCCGGCCACTACGACCATGTGCTGTTTGCAGGTTACCGCATGGCAGTGATCAACACGATGACGTTGCCCGATGGCTATTATTCCTTTGACGGCAACGTTTTGCGCCACGGCAATAAGCTGACGCAGCCTCCGCAGTTCTCCATCTCCGGAATGCAACGCCAGTTCATGCAGATGAACGTTGTCGCGTTCACCCTGGTGCTTTCTGCCAACGGCAATCATCACGAACCGGTCATCGAGTACCGCCGCAATGCCGATCCAACCCTGGCATCGACGCCGAATGTGCTCAACGCCGCGGGATTGATCCGCGAGTTGAAACTCTTCCTGGGCTCCGGTCCATCGCCAAATGTTGTTGACCGTCTGGCCCTGGCGAAGTTGCGTGAGGCGATGTACTAAGGTCAATGGCTTAAATCTTCATGGCGAGAGCTTAAACTAGTTGAGTGTTTCGTATCGTTTTCAATGCCCCAGAGATCCCGGGTAATTCCGGCAATGCCATCCGACTAGCAGCCATCACCGGCGCAGAACTGCATCTGGTGAAGCCGCTGGGCTTCAACTTCGAGGATGCCAACCTGCGTCGCGCTGGATTGGACTACCACGATCTGGCCAACGTCACGGTGCATGAAAATCTTGATGCTGCCTTTGATGCGTTGGGCGAAGGCCGGGTCTACGCCTTCACCTCCGAAGGAACCACTGTCTACTCGGACATCAGCTACGAGGCCAGCGACATCCTGCTCTTCGGCCGTGAATCTGTTGGATTAAGCGCAGAGGATAAGCAGCATCCTCGCGTCACCGATTTGGTCCGCTTGCCAATGCTTCCAGGACGCCGCTCGATGAACCTGGCCAACACTGCATCCGTAGTGGCCTTCGAAGCGTGGCGCCAGCACGGCTTCGCTGGCGCATAAAGTACCAGCTCGCCAACGCCACGCGTACAGCTTTACCTAATCTTTATAAAGTAGGCTCGAGTCTGTACCCGCAGTTTCACGGGTATTGAACTGTGCCGACTACATTTCGGGAGATTCCAAGACCATGAACGGTAGCCATTCCCAGCACCGCGACGAACCCCAGGACGAGAACCTGGGTCTAGACCTGGTGAGCCAAGTGGCCAGCAGTTCACGTGCAGCGAAGAAAAAGCCCAAGCGCTGGATCTTCGCAGTTACAGGACTTGCCATCATCGTTGTCCTAGCGTTGGTGATTTTCACCCTGCTCAATGGAGGCACGAAAGCATCTAAGGCATCCAAAGCCGATGATGCGGTCACCCAGACCGTCGAGTTGAAGAGCGGCGGGCAAGCGGTGCTCAGCTCCTCCGAGTCCGAAAATGCTGTGGGTGTCGAGCTCTCCGAGCTGCCGGCCTTGGACGGGTCGGAACAATACGTTGCTTGGGCCGTGCATGAGTCCGGCAGTGTCTCGGTGATCGTTTCCAGCACCGGTGAAGACGCCTCGGCTGGACTGACCCCAGCCGATGATGTGATTGCGCTTCACATCACCATTGAGGGTGCCAAGATCCCGGACATGCCATCTGAAGATGCCGAAGCTTCAGTGGACCTTCCGCTGGCCCAAGACCAGGAAACGCAGGACGCGAGCTAGCAACTCACCACCGGCTAAGCAAAGAGCTCGGGTCGAAGACCATTTAATGATCTTCGCCCCGAGCTCTTTTCATATGCACATCACCCGGATCGCTAGAACCCGGCAATCGTGTCGCTGGCGTTCACCGCCACTGCGTGGAAGGCTTCGGCAAGCTTGCCTTTTCCTAGTTGTCCCCGCACGGCGTTTTCTTCGCACTGCTGCAGAACATAGTTTTCCATGGCCGCAACGTCCGGATGCTGCGTGAAGTGCGAACGCAAGGCATCCACCTTCTTGCCGAAGAATTCGGTGATGTCCACGTAGGCATTCTCGCGTTCCTGCGGAGCGCCGCACAACCAGAGCCAAGGCACCTTGTACGGTTCCAGTCCTTCGGCATGGAGCAGTTCTGGATAGGAGAACGGATTCTCCACCGCCGGATATATCGCGCGAGTGACCGCTTCACCGCAAGCCAGATGGTCGGGGTGCGAGGCCTGGATCCGATCCCACTTGCGCTCTGGGTGCATGGCAATCACGATAGTAGGCCTCACCCGGCGCATCAGCCGTACCACCTTGCGCATGACATCGTGGTTGGCTTCCAAGAAGCCGTCGCGTTCACCGAGGAAATGGACGGTCTTCACACCCACCTTGGCCGCGGCCTGCTTCTGCTCTTCGTGGCGGAGCCTGGCTGTTTCTTCGGGATCCCGATCATCAAAGCCTCCGGCGTCTCCGTCGGTCATGATGCAATACTGGACTTCTGCACCCGCAGCGGTCAGTGCCGCGATGGTGCCGGCCGCCCCAAAATCCAGATCATCCGGGTGGGCGCCGAAGGCCAGAACCCGCTGGGAGCCTGCGCCAATGAATCGCGCTGTATCGATCATGCCTTGCGACGTCGAATCTCTTCGGCTGCCTGCGGCAGGACCTTGGCCAGGTCGCCAACGATGCCCAGGTCGGCGATTTCGAATACTGGTGCGTCGACATCCTTGTTGATGGCAATGATGAATTTGCTGGTCTGCATGCCGGCCTTCTGCTGGATCGCTCCGGAGATGCCTGCAGAAATGTACAGCTGTGGCGCGACGGTAACGCCGGTCTGGCCGATCTGCGCATCATGCGAGATCCAACCGGCATCGGTTGCTGCGCGGGAAGCGCCCACGGCGGCTCCCAAAGCATCGGCCAGGTCTTCAACCGGCCCGAAGTCTCCATTGACACCACGTCCGCCAGCAACCACGACGCGCGCTTCGGTCAGTGCCGGGCGGTCGCTGGCTGCTTTGGCCTCGGCGGCCGCAATACGGACCTTGGCATCGCTGGAATCCTCCAGCGCCAGTTCTTCTACCGCCAACGGGATGTTGGCAGCAGCAGGAGCGTCCTCGATGCTGTTTGGCTTCAAAGTGGCGAAGAGAGTCCCGTTGGTTGGCTTGGCCTGAACGCTGTAGCTTCCGGCCAGCTCGTCCTTGGTCGCCACCAAGTCACCGGTGATGCCAATGACGTCAGTGATAATCGCACCGTTGTGGCGGACAGCCAGGCGGGCCCCGAGTTCACGGCTGAAGTTGTCGTTGGCAAGCAAAACCAATCCGGCGCCGGTAGCCTGTAGGGCTGCGTCAAGCACGGAAAGCTCGTGCTGTCCGAAAACCTGCGCCTGGCTGGAGGCGGTGTAGAGCTTCACCACGCCGTAAGAAGCTAGCACTTCCTGTGCTGCGGAGCTGACTTCGCTTGCAACGGCCACAGCTGGGTTCTCGAAGCCGGATGCCAGGGTCAGCAGTTCGCGTTGGGCTTTGGACGGTGCTTCGGAAAATTCAGAGAAAAATACAAGGGCTGAAGGCATGTTCAATATTCCTTAGATCAGCTTCTGTTCGGCCAAGAAATCAACCAAGGCAATGCCTGCCTGGCCGCTGTCGTTGATGACAGTTCCAGCTTCACGTGCAGGACGGGCTTCGGCTCCGATAACCTCGGTGTTCGAACCAATGGCCCCAACAGCCGCAGCATCCAAGCCGATAGCCGCCAAATCCAGCTCGGTAACGGTCTTCTTCTTGGCGGCCATGATGGCCTTGAAATTCGGGTAGCGGGGCTCATTGGCCTGGTCGGTGACCGAAAGCACTGCAGGCAGGCTAGCTGTCAGGGTCAAGGTACGATCCAGATGATCGCGCTTGATCGCCAGTTCGCGCTGTGCTGCGTCGAACTCGACGGCGAGCGCGTGAGTCAGCTGTGCAAAGCCCAGTCGCTCTGCGAGCTGAGCTGGGACAACCGAAGTCTCTGCGTCAGTCGAGGACATGCCGGTAACAACCAGGTCCACGTTGCCAACATAATCAACCAGAGCGGCAAGTGCTTTGGACGTGGCGACGGTATCGGAGCCGGCCAGGGCTTCATCGCTGAGATGCAGGCCAGAACTGGCGCCCATCTGCAAGGCCTTCTTGACCGAGTTGCCCGCCCCCTTACCACCCATGGTCGCAGCAATGACTTCATGCCCGGCCGCGAATCCACCGTTGGCTTCCACGATGGAAACGGCGGCTTCGACAGCGTATTCGTCCAACTCCGAGAGGACTGATTCCGCACGGTCCAGGCGCAGCGTCCCCGAATCGATGTGACGGTCAAATTGAACATCTGGGACGTGTTTGACCAGGACCACTATTTTCAGTGGCGTGGTGCTTTCCTCGCTCATTCGCGCCTTCCTACAAGCATCCATGCCCGCTCCGGTGCAAAACACGGGCGCAGGCTTATTCCTTCAACCTCTATCGTATCGACACAATGCAGTTCACCGGGCGTTTATCGCTCTGAGAACATCAAGTGACGCAGGCTGGTTGGTCACCAGCCTTCGTCACTTGATCCACAGCGTCATCATGACGATTTGTTTAGTTATTTGACAGCGTCCCGACCGTTGCGGTTGCGGTATGCTCCTGGCCATTGCGAAGATAGGTGATTTTCGCTTCTCCCCCGGCAGGAATCTCGCGAATGGCGGCTGTCACCGTCTGCGAGTCCTGGACCGCGCGGCCATTGACGCCGGTGATCACGTCGCCGGATTTCAAGCCCGCCTTGTCAGCTGCGGAGTCGGGGCTGATTTCAACAATGCGGGCACCAACCGAGAAGGCCGATGCGTTCTGCTGGTTGGATCCCGAGGCGCCCTGTGGGGTCACCGTGGCACCGAGCAGACCGTGCGTTGCGACGCCGTTGTCGATCAGTTCCTGGGCAACACGCTTTGCATAGTCGATAGGGATAGCGAAGCCCACGCCAATCGAACCGCCTTCCTCGCTGTTGCCAGCCGAGGCGATGGCGACGTTGACGCCGATAATTTCACCATTGGCATCAACCAGTGCGCCGCCGGAGTTGCCGTGGTTAATCGCCGCGTCGGTCTGGATGACATTCACGTAGATCGATCCGCTTGATTGCTGCTGTTGCTGTTCTTGCCCGGGGAATTGGAAGTTGAACCGATTGCCGTCTCCGCCATCGCTCTGGTCGCTTTCCTCGGGCACGGCCGAAGACGCGATGGAGATAGTGCGGTTGAGGGTGGAAATGATGCCGTCGGTGACGGTGCCGCTCAGGCCCAGCGGGGCGCCAATGGCGACCGCGGTATCCCCGACGTTCAGTTCGGCCGATGAGCCCAAGGTGGCAGGAACCAGACCATCGGCCTGGATGTTGATGACAGCCAGATCCGATAGCGGATCGGTTCCGACGACAGTGGCGCTATGCACGGTACCGTCGTTCATCTGAACCGAAATCTTTGGATTGGCAACTTCTCCGCCTAGGGTGACCACGTGGGTGTTGGTCAGAATGTTTCCCTTGTCATCCAAAACGATGCCCGAGCCGGATCCGCCGGAGCCGTTGCCTGATACTTCGATGGTCACCACACTAGGACTGGCCTTGGCGGCGGCGGCGGTGACTTCGGTGACTTTGTCCGGATTGTTGATCACCACTCCTTCGCGCGGCGAGCTCGTGACCGAGGAAGAGCCTGCATTGTCATTCATGAGATAGGTGGTGCCAGCGGCGGTGACGCCGCCGACCAGTGCCGCCGCGACCATTCCCGCGATGAGGGTGCTGCCGGAGAAGGACTTCTTGTTCTGGGAAGGCTTCTCCGGTGGGACTGGGTAGTGCGCTGGCTCGTTGGGCGGCATGGCGTAGCTCGAACCGTAGGGAGATCCGTTCTGGACTGGCTGGGCATCGGAATGCTGGCCATGTTGATGGGCCGAATTCTGCGTGCTGTCGGCAGCCGCCGTTGGGTAAGCGCTGGTTGGCTGCTCGCTGGCGCTTGGGCCCGGGTTCACCCGCGGGTAGCTCACTGTTGGTTCACTCGAAGCCACTGGGTCGGTGTTGTTGTTCTTTGGTTCTGATGAATTGCCCGCATCGTTCCCACGTGGCTCATTCGGTGTCTGGCTCATGGCTTGCCTCTTTCGAACTGTCGAATTCTCTTGAGTTCAATTATTCAACTCAGGTCTGTGGCATCGAATTGTGGTGTCTGAGCACCTGCTGTGAGTTAACTATTCTGCCAGCTGAATGGCGTAGACGTGGTTCATTAGGGCAAATAGAATCAATCATAAGTGTGAACCCAATCTCTGGGGATTGCCAGATCGGCCCTCTCCTGATCTTTGGATTGGCTGTTGTATTTCAGGCGGGAAACAAGACATGCGTATGAAAGCTAGACGGCTCATTGCTGGAGCACTATTGGCAGCTGCAGCCTCTTTCGGCTTATCGGCACCGGCAATCGCTGAATCGCCGGTTACTATTCCACCCGGCGATTTCGTAGTCGATTCTTCAGGTGTGCTTGGTTCGGACGAGTCGCGCTTGGAGTCCGAAATCAAAGAGCTCCGCAGCGATACAGGGTTGAATCTATTTGCGGTATTCGTCGATGAGTTCTCGAACCCAGCCCAAGCTGATCAATGGGCCACCGAGGTTGCCAACAAGAAGGGGCTGGGCAGTGCCGACTCCATCTTGGTGGTAGCTACCCAGACCCGGCAGGCATATTTTGCTGGCGCGAAGGGAGGCCCAATTGCCGCGGCCGCCACCGAAATCTACAGCAGCCAGATCAGTCCAGCACTCGGCGAAAATGACTGGGCTGGCGCCGTTGATGGCGCTATCGATGGCATGCGCAGTGTTGAAGGCGGTGGCAGCCCCGATGGCTCTTCCTCCGGCGGGGGTTTCCTAACAGTCGTTCTGGTCATTGGCGCAGTCGCTGTGGTTGGATACCTGTTCCTTTCACGGCGCAGCAAGAAGAAGACCGCCTCACTCGGCCAGGGCCCGGGTCAACACCCTGGAAATTATGGCTCTCCTGCGCCGCGACAACAGTTGATCCCGCTGGACAAGCTCCGTTTACAGGCAGATCAATTGCTGGTAGCAGCAGACGACTCGATTCGTTCTTCCCAGCAGGAATTGGGCTTCGCCGAGGCTCAGTACGGGAGGCAAGCGGTCCAGGTCTATCTGGAAGATATCGAACAGGCCAAGACCCACCTGTCGGAATCCTTCCGTTTGCAGCAGCAGTTGGATGACGATATCCCGGATACCGAACAGGATCAGCGTTCTTGGCTGAATGAAATCATTGACCGTTGCCAGAAGGTTAATCGTTCCCTGCAGGCTCATGCCAACGAGTTCAAGCAGTTGCGCCAGCTGGAGCAGAATGCGGAGGATCGCATTACTGAGGTTTCAGCGAATCAAGAACCGCTCAATCAGAGGCTTTCGGCTAGAGTTGCCGATTTGGAACGCCTCGCTGGCCGATACGATGCCAGCGCAGTTGCACAGATCAAGGACAATGCCGAACAAGCCGCAGAACGTTTGACCTTTGCGTCATCTGCCTTGAAGCAGGCATCGCAGAAACTGGCCAATGACCGTCCCAATGCCGCGATCTTGATCCAAAACGCGGAAGAAGCGCAGGACCAAGCCGACGTGTTGCTCAAAGCCATCAACAAAGCCGGCGAAGCGTTGGAGCAAGCCCAGCAAGACTTGAAGTCGTCAATGGCACTAGCCGAACGGGACCTGGCCCAAGCGAAAGCTTTCATGGCAAACGGTTCGAATCCCGGGTTGGCGAGTGCCGTGGCCGGTGTGGAAAGCGCACTGAATAATACCAAGCAAGCCTTGAACAGCGACCGATACAACCCGCTAGCGTTGATCACCCAGCTCGACGAGGCCGTGCGCCCGCTCTCA
Organism: Glutamicibacter sp. ZJUTW; assembly: GCF_008370855.1. NCBI lineage: Bacteria > Bacillati > Actinomycetota > Actinomycetes > Micrococcales > Micrococcaceae > Glutamicibacter > Glutamicibacter sp. ZJUTW. Next base: position 2,270,594 of record NZ_CP043624.1, read on the forward strand.
GAGGCCCTGTCCAGTTCGCGTGACCGGGCGCAGCAGGAACAGTCTGCCCGTGCGCAGCTTGATTCTCTCTTGCACACGGCGGCATCACGCATCAGCGGCACGGACGATTACATCCGTGCCCGTCGCGGTGGCGTACGTTCCTCGGCGCGCACCCGTCTTGCTGAAGCGCAACGCACCTTCGATGAAGCCCGTTCGCTTTCCGGCAGCGATCCGCTGCGTGCCGTGGGTTCGGCGCAACGTGCAATTCAGTTGGCTGATCAGGCTGCGCAGATGGCCGAAAACGATGTCAGTGGATTTGACGGTTTTGGCGGCTCCCGCGGATACGGAAATTACGGCAACCACGGCCGCGGCCGCGGTGGCGGGATGTTTGATGGCATCGGCGGTGCCATGCTCGGCGGCATCCTGATAAACACTATCCTCGGTGGCGGAAGCCACGGCGGTCATTCGGATGGCGGCGACGGCGGAGGATTCTTCGGCGGGGGCGGCTTCGGCGGCTTTGGCGACGGAGGCGGTTTCGGAGGAGGTGACTTCGGAGGCGGCGGAGGCGGCAATTTCTAGTTTGCCGGAATAGATTCACTAGTTGTTTTGAAGTACCTAATGTTTTTCCTGACGGACAGAAAGGTCCAACCATGATCAAGCAGTCAATCTTCGGACGCATTTCCCAGCTGGCCAAGGCCAACATCAATGCGATGCTCGACGCAGCTGAAGATCCTCAGAAAATGATGGATCAGATGGTGCGCGACTACAATGACAATATCGCTGAAGCAGAGCAGGCGATTGCCCAGACCATCGGCAACCTGCGCATGCTGGAAGACGACTACCGCGAGGACGAGCAGGCAGCTTCCGAGTGGGGTGCCAAAGCACTGGCAGCGTCCAACAAGGCGGAGGAATTCCGCTCCGCAGGCAAGGCAGATGATGCCGCGAAGTTCGACAACTTGGCTAAGGTCGCCATCCAGCGCCAGATGCAGGCCGAGTCCGAGATGAAGACTGCAGAGCCAACGATTACATCGCAGCGCCAAATCGTGGACAAGCTCAAGAGCGGTTTGAACATGATGAAGGAAAAGCGCACAGAGTTGGCCAGCAAGCGCGACGAGCTGGTCGCCCGCGCCAAGTCGGCTCACGCTCAGAACCAGGTCAACGAAGCCATCAAATCCGTGAACATCATGGATCCATCCAGCGAGATCGGCCGCTTCGAGGAAAAGGTTCGCCGCGAAGAAGCCCGAGTCCGCGGTGCTGCAGAATTGCAGGCGTCAAGCCTGGACGCCCAGTTCGAGTCCTTGGAAGATCTGGGTGAGCAGACCGAAGTTGAAGCTCGTCTGGCGGCTCTGAAGGCCAAGCAGGCTGGTACTTTGGAGAGCTAGGAACTCGAATAACGGGATATAGTCAATTGGCTGGTAGTGCGCAAGCTTGCCAGCCAATTGCTTTTGATGATTAAACAAGAAACGGAGACTCTTTCGAATCTCCGTTTCCACTTTCGTGGCGGGGAGAGGATTTGAACCTCTGACCTCCGGGTTATGAGCCCGGCGAGCTACCGAACTGCTCCACCCCGCGTCGGTAAATACAACTTTACCAATCGGTGAATGACTTGGCCAATCCTGAGGAAGTGCGCTTGATCACGCAAAGATCCAGCACTCTTAAGGCATCGAACAATGCACCAGTCCCACACAGCATGAGCGGGTAACGAAGGATCTTTTCAGATGCACCTGGTAGGCCAGCAAGAGAATTAGCTGTCGGGAACCAGGTGGCCAATCGCACCGACTCGCGGCGGGGCAGAGATCCGAGTTTCTGATTTCGCGGGTCTGATCGACGACTGGCCGTGATCCGGCGGCGGCGCCAAGCTGCCAAGACAAAGAAAACGGAGACCCTTTCGGATCTCCGTTTCCACATTCGTGGCGGGGAGAGGATTTGAACCTCTGACCTCCGGGTTATGAGCCCGGCGAGCTACCGAACTGCTCCACCCCGCGTCGGTAAATACAACATTACCAACTGTTGAACTCAATAGCGAATCGAAAAGCGTGTCCTTAATCCCACTCCGCTCGAATGCCTCACCTGACCCGAATTATTCTGCGGTGCTGCCCATATTTCTTGCACTGACTGCACCCGGCCCGCAAGATTGCGAGCGGCCGTGCTCGGACCTGGGAAATCAAATGCATCTGCCGATGTCCTTGCCCGTAGCCGTGTAAAGGGCATTCATCGACCGCGGGGTGGCGTCAGAGAGACGTTGTCTTGTGCCACCAGACGATCTCCCTGCGTACGGATTAGCGACGCGTCCAGAGCCCAGCCCCCAATTGCCTCCCGGGCGTCTTCTGGGTTCGGTGGCTGGAGAGTTTCAGGTTAACGCAAAATGGAGATCCTTTCGGATCTCCATTTTGCCATTCGTGGCGGGGAGAGGATTTGAACCTCTGACCTCCGGGTTATGAGCCCGGCGAGCTACCGAACTGCTCCACCCCGCGATGACTAGACAATTCTTGCATCATCGCGGTGTGAAAGCAAATCGGCAGTTACTGCTATTCCTAGCCTTCAGCGCCATCGGTTGGCGCTGGCGACTGGGAGGCATCGTTATTCTGGCCTTCGTCCAGTTTCACGTCCCCCTCAACCTCGGTGCCGTTGATGGCAGCATCTGCCTCCATCGCACGGTTCAAGGCGTCCTCCAGCTGCTTCTGCGATTCACCGTAAGCGCCGAAGTCGCCCTTGGCCAATGCTTCCTGACCATTCTTGATGGCTTCGTTCGCATCCGCCAGAGCTTCAGTCAGCTTCTCGGTATCGGTCTGGGTCGGTTCGGCCTCGCCCTCAGGGTCTTCGCTCGGCGACACGCCTTCGGTCTCACCGGTTACCGCACCGGAATCGCCACCAAAGACTTCATCCAGTGCTTCAGCCAGCGTATCGGCGAAGCCGACCTTGTCACCGAAGGAAACCAGAACCTTGCGCAAGGTAGGGTAGCTAGTCTGGCCCGAAGACTGGACGTATACAGGCTGGACGTAGAGGATACCGCCGCCAACTGGCAAGGACAGCAGATTGCCGTTCTTTACTTCCGAGGCACCCTGGCGCAGCAGGTTCAGTTCGGTGGTCACACGGGTGTTGGTATCGAAGTTCTGCTGCGCCTGACCCGGGCCAGGAACGGCAGTGTCTCGTGGCAGCTCAAGCAGCCGCAGCTTGCCGTAGTCGTCGGCCTTCTCCCCCGGCGTGGAGCCGGCATCGGCATTCGCCGATAGGAAGCCGAAGAGCACGTTGCGCTGCTGGCCATTGGCTGCCGCAGCCGGGATGAAGGTCGAGGTCAGCGAGAACGACGCTTCGTCCTGAGTAGGCATCTTCAAGGACATGAAGTATGGCGGCTGCTTCACGCCGGCAGCAGACGAGGTTGGATCGTCCGGCACGGCCCACGCATCGTTGGACTCGTAGAATGCATCCGGGTTGTCCACGTGGTATGTGGTCAGCACTTCACGCTGCACCTTGAACATGTCCTCCGGATAGCGCACGTGCTCCATCAGCTCAGCGGACATATCATCCAGCGGGTTCAGGGCCGTAGGGAAGATCTTCTGCCAAGACTGCAGGATTGGATCTTCGGTGTCCCAGGCGTAGAGTTTGACCGATCCGTCATAGGCGTCGACGGTGGCCTTCACCGAGTTGCGCAAGTAGTTCACGCGACCGGTCAGCGACAGATCCTGCGCGTTGGTCAGCGAGTCGGTCACTGCCGAATCCAGCTGCTGCTGCTGGGAATATGGGAAGTCATTCGAGGTCGTGTAGCCATCGATGATCCACTGCACCCGGCCATCGACAATGGCAGGGTACGCTTGGGAATCCAACGTGAGGTACGGTGCAACCTTGCTGACACGATCGCGAGGGTCGCGATCGTACAGGATCTGCGATTCGCTATTGACGTTCTGTGAGAGCAACAGGTCAGTGGAGGCGAACTTCAGTGCGTAGACCAAGCGGTTGAACAAGTTGCCAACGTTCGGACCGCCATCGCCCTTGAAGGTATAGCGGGTGTCCTGGTTCTCGCCACCGGTACCCGGGCGGTCAAGTTCCTGGTCGGTCCATCCCTCATCCGGTCCGCCCACAATCGAATAGGACGGAGAATTCTCACCGAAGTAGATCCGCGGTTCGTATTCCTTGTCGGTGATCAAATCACCAGAGGTCGGGATGCCACCGAGCATGAAGTCCGGACGACCACCGGCAGCGACACGGTTGCCGTATGCGGCCACCAGGCCGTAGCCGTGGGTGTAGTTGATGTGCTGGTTCACCCAGGTGTCGGTTGGATCGACGTTCACTTCACGGGCGGCAATAACGGTATCTTCCACCTTGCCGTCGATCTCGTAGCGGTCAACGTTCAGGGTCTCGGCGAAGGTGTAGTAGCCACGGAACTGCTGCAGCTGTGCGAAAGCAGCCGAAACCAGGTTCGGATCCAGCAGACGGATGTTCGCGGTGGTGGCAGTTTCCTTCGCCAGCGCATTCTTCTCGGTCGAGATCTTTGCGTCGTAGTCGGTCACTTCCACGTCATCCAGGCCGAATGCCAAACGAGTCATCTCGATATTGCGCTCAATGTACTCGCTCTCCAGCGCCTTCTGCGAAGGGACCACCTTGTACTGCTGGACCAGGAACGGGTAGACGCCGCTGGCAACAATCATCGTTGCTACCAGCATGGCGGTGCCAATCAATGGCAAGCGCCAACGCCCGTTGATCGCCGCAATCACGAAGGTGATGGCGATCAGGATCGCCACGATGGCCAGAATCATCTGCGCCGGGATGACTGCATGGACATCCTTGTACAGCGCACCGGCGACACGGCCTGACTGGTCAGTGAGGGTCTCGTACTGGCCGATCCAGAAGTTCACGGCCTGGAAGAGCAGAAAGATTGCGACAACAACTGCGGTGTGCACGCGAGCAGCCTTGCCAACAGTAATGCCACCGCGTTCTTCGACACGAATTCCGCCGTAGAGGTAGTGGGTCAGCAGACCGGCCACGCCGCTGAGCAGCACGACCGAGATCAAGAAGCCGTTGACCAGCGCAATGAAGGGAAGGGAGAAGACAAAGAAGCCCAGATCCATATTGAACTGGGGGTCAGTGCTTCCGAAACCGACCTGGTTGAAGAACAGCAAGATCGTCTGCCACTGTCCTGCCACGGCAACGGCGGCGAAAATGCCAATCACCAGTGGAATGCCCACCATCAGGAAACGGCGCACTGGTTCCAACTGGGCCTGGTAGCGCGACATGGAATCGGGACGGTTCGAGTTGGGCGCATAGACCGGGCGGTGCTTGTAGGCACTGCGCATCGAGAACCACATGGGAACTGCCATCAACACCAAAGCGATCAGGAAGATCACTAGTTTGGCGATCCGCTCAGTCCAGTAGACCTCGGAGAAACCCAGCTGGTTGAACCAGAGGATATCAGCGTAGAAATTCGACAAGAAAACGAAGACCGCGACGAGGATGACCACCGCGAAGATGGTCAGGGTCAGCGGCGACGCTTTCTTGCCTGAAGGGTTGGAAGGTCGTTGTGGCTCTTGGGGTCGCGGAGGACCCCCGAACGGACTATCCGATCCGAATGACACTATCTATTCCTTACTTTGGGTTCTTCCCGCCGTTTCCAACGGGAGAACTCGTGTACCTAATTCATGAACGGGCGTTATGCACGAGATTGGTTTCCTTGCATCAATTCTTCCTTTGATGCACTGCTAAATCTATTCGCATGTCGTGAAAGTCGCCGGGTCTTGCCCCTTGGCGATTTTCTCTAAGGCATGGCGGGCCTCCGACAGGGTCGCTACCTTGATGACATCGAGTCCGGCGGGAACTCGGCCAATGACTTCAGCACAGTTATCGGCTGGTGCCAAGAACACCGTCGCCCCATTGTTCTTGGCTGCCACCATCTTCTGGGCTATGCCACCGATCGGACCGACCGCACCATCGGCAGAAATTTCGCCGGTGCCGGCAATGTGGTGGTCCCCCGCCAGCGAGCCTTCAGTCAAACGGTCAATGATCGCCAAGGCAAACATCATCCCGGCGCTCGGACCGCCTACGTTTTCCAACCCGAAACTCACGTCGATGGGGAACTCGTATTCACTACCCAAGAAGACACCCAACTGGCGTTCGCCATTCTCGGCCTCCTTGGTATGCACGGTGACGTCCACATTGCTGTAGACACCATGCTTATCCGGTCGGCCGACGGTAAGGGTTGCTGGTTTTGCCCCGTGGTCGTTCAGGCTCTCCTTCAGCTGCTCCAGCGAAGTAATCTTCTCCCCTTCGAACTCCAGCAAGCGGTCCTTCGGTTCCAGCACCTTTTCATTCGTGTCGGCGGAGAAGTCCGCGACTGTCAGCCATTCGGTGAAGTCTTTGCCGAGCTCGGTCAACGCCGCCGCTACAGCCAAGTCCTGCGAAGAAGTCATCAGGAAATCGTTTTGCTCATTCTTTTCTTCCGAGGAGACTCCACGGGAAATAATCGTTTCTTCGGGGACGACATCCTTGGCCGGATTAATCAGTGCTTCGAGCACGACAGGAATGGTAATCCGGTTCTGCCCGCCACCCTGGACATAAATGGTCAACAGGTCCAAGACACTGTCCGAAGGGTATGATTCGGCCCCCTTGATGGACACCACATCGTGTCCATTGTCCTCGCCCAACGTGTTGAACACGGGACCCGGCGATCGGATCATGAAATGCGTGGGGAGAAACATCATTACGCCGATCAGGAGCAGTGCAACGATGCCGGAACTGGTGCGTTTCATGGTTTTGGAACCTTGAGGAGCACGGCCGGAATTACCTGGCTCCTGAGTCGAGTCTTGTGGTTCCCGTACGTGCACTGATCTTGCTCCCGCCAACTGTCAAAAAATACGCGGATCCGTCCTCGCAGACATCCCCACTCTTAGCCTACTGAAGCCATGGGTCTAAAAACATCAGCACCAAGGCGTATTCGATGTGCCGAAAGCGAACTGGAGCCCAGATTCATGGGAACTATCAGGCGCTCGCGGTAGTTTTAAAGGCATGGCACAGAACCCCCCGAACAACCGCCCAAACGGCGATGACGACGAAAACAATCCGCAGGACCCATTTTCTGCGATGTTTGGTCAGCTCTTCGGTGGCGGATTCGACCCGAATGACCTCCCGCCGCAGCTTCGTGATGCCCTTGGCGCTCAAGGCGATCCGGCTGCGATGCAGAAAATGATGCAGCAGGCCCAGGCCATGATGTCCGCGATGATGAGCAATAACGCTTCTTCTGGTCCGGTGAACTGGAAGCTTGCATCCGACACAGCGTTGCAGGCATATGCCAGCGATGATCCTGCTGTTTCCGAAGCGCGGAACAGCGCCATCAGCGATGCTTCAAACCTGTCGGGATTGTGGCTGGATAACGCCACGGTGTTCGAGTCGAACGGCCACGCGACAGAGGTGTGGACTCGCAAACGATGGTACGACAAGACTTTGGCCACGTGGAAGCAGGTCACCGAACCTGTTGCCGAGTCCGTGGCCAAGGCCATCACCACCGCGATGAAAGACCAGATTCCCGAAGAGATGAAGGGCATGCTCGGCAACGCCGATGGCATGTTCCGCAACCTCGGGGCCAGCATGTTCGGCATGCAGCTGGGTACTGCTTTGGGCGGCTTGGCAACCGATGTTCTTGGCGGCACCGATATCGGCTTGCCGCTGGCAGGAACCACTCCCGGAATTATCGCGACCAATGTCAGCAAGTTTGGCGACGGCCTTGAAATCCCCGAGCAGGAAGTCCTGCTGTATGTGATTCTCCGCGAGAACGCACATACGCGATTGTTCAACCGGGTGCCATGGCTGAGCTCCAAGTTGATTGGCGCCGTCGAATCCTACGCTCGCGGCATCCACATCGACATGTCGCGAATCGAAGATGCCGTACGCGGCATTGATCCGTCCAACCCGGAAGCCCTGCAGTCGATGCTGGGCGAAGGGATATTCACCCCGCAGCGCACCCCAGCCCAGGAGAAAGCTCTTGAGAACCTCGAGCTGACGTTGGCATTGATCGAAGGCTGGGTTGACCACGTAGTTTCCTTGGCTGCCCAGAACTTGCCATTTGCCGGCCACCTGCGCGAGACGATGCGTCGCCGCCGTGCATCCGGTGGTCCGGCGGAGACCGCTTTCGCATCTCTGGTTGGCCTTGAACTGCGCCCGCGCAAGCTTCGTGAAGCGGCTGCACTCTGGGAGCATCTGTACGATGAGCGTGGTATCGACGGCCGTGACGCCGTATGGGACCACCCTGACCTGATGCCTACTGCAGAAGATCTCACCGATCCCAAGGGGTTTACGCATCGCCGTGAAGTTGCCGCAACCGAGTTCGATGACTTCGACGCGGCGTTGGGCAAGCTCTTGGACGGCGGTTTCGACAATGTCGAATCCGATTCCGAGGACGACGATCCTGGCAAGCCAGAGAATCCAAAGAGCTGACTAGGCTAAGACATCGAAGGAGGGATGTGCACACGTGCACACCCCTCCTTTTTGTGATGGACTACTGTTCCTCGTCATGGCCGAAACCGGACAGCTCATCTTCGTCACGGCCCAGTTCCTTGGCGTGGGCGTTGTATCCGGCGTGAAAGGCCTCTAAGAAAATATCCGCATGCGCTCTGCGTTCGAATCGGTTCAGCAACGCCTGGAATCCTGGTCCGTGGCCGGCACTAGGAGCCACGAGATGCGCTAATTCATGGACGAGCACATAGTCCTGCACCCAGCTGGGCATATGCTGCAACGTGATCGATAAGCGGATGCTGCGCTGCCGATATGAAGCCGAGCCCCAGCGCTTGTTCTGGTTGGCTACCCAGCGCACCGATTGCGGCGCGGCCTTGCCGGCAAAGTACTGCTGGTCGAGTGACGCAGCACGGCGAGCCAGCGCGTCATCGGTAAGACCAGCTGTGCGTGCCTGGCGTCCCTTGCGATACTTCGCGATCATCTCTTCAACGAAGGCACGTTCCGTTCTTTCGTCCAGCGCCGCAGGAACCTGGATAATCAGCCGATTATCGCGCCATTGGGATGAAATAGTTTTCTTGCGCTTGGCTGAACGGAGAATCCGCACGGGAATTTCGTCCGGCGCTACGAAGTCGACAGTATTTGGAAAAGCTGGCATGGCACAGCGCCCCATTCCTCGATTATGGCAGTGAAGCGGATCGTCCTATCCACCCACTGAGTCATCTCATTAAGCTAAGCCCGGGGCCCGAAGCACTTCGCCTCTGGTACACCGGCTGTGGAGAACCCTAGGCGCGGCGCTCGCCAACGACCGCCAATACCGCCTCGCCATATCGTTCAAGCTTGCTGCGACCCACTCCTGGAATCTTCGACAATCCCTGGATTGAATCCGGCTGGTGCTCCGCGATAGACATGAGGGTTGCATCGGTGAAGATGACGAAAGCGGGGACCGCATTGGACTGGGCAACTTCCGATCGCCATTCACGCAAGTCCTCGAACAGTGCCTCATCATAAGCAGCCGGGCATGAGGCGCAACGCTTGAGCTTCCGCTCCTTCGCACTGGTCAAGAACGAGCCGCAGGTCATGCAGACGGCAGGCGTGATTTTCTGTTCACGCTTGCGATAGCTGGTCTGCTGCCTGCTGCTGGCTTGGCGTACTGATTTAATCCCATCCAAGAATCGCGATGGGTAACGGTGCGCACGTCCACCCGGCGTCCTGGCAAGCGACCAGGACAGGTACAGGCGCTTCCGTGCACGGGTAATGCCCACGTACAGCAAGCGCCGTTCTTCGTCGAAGCCCGCTTGATCCTTGGCATAGGAAATCGGGACCAAGCCTTCGTTCAACCCGACAAGAAATACGGCGTCCCACTCCAACCCCTTAGCCGCATGGAAGGACGCCAAAGTGACGCCATCTAGCGTCGGCGCGTGCTGGATCGCCGCGCGGTCTTCGAGCTCCTTGACCACATCGTGCAGCGTGGCATCGATGTCCTGTTCTTTCTTGAAAGCAACGACTTCATCGGCCAGGCGAACCAGTGCCGACATCGACTCCCAACGCTGGCGCACTGCACCGGTGCCGCCACTCGGAGCGTTCACCGAGTAGCCATGCGAGGAAAGGATATCGCGTACCATCTGCGCGACCGGAGCATCCGCGGCAACACTCAAGCCGGCCCGCAGCGCGAGCATGCCTTCCTTCACCTCGCGGCGGGAGAAGAATCGTTCTGCGCCACGCATCACATAGGGAATGGAATGTCCCGTCAGAGCCTGCTCAAAGGCCTGGGACTGTCCGTTGGTGCGGTACAGGATGGCAATTTCGGAAATGTCCTGGCCGTTTTTGAGCAGCTGCTTGATCCGCTGTGCGACTTCAACGGCTTCGTTTTCGTCGTCAGTCGCTTCAAAGAATTCGGGGGCTGGACCGTGGTCGCGTTGCGCGATGAGTTCCAGCGGTTCTGGCCAGGTGACATGGCGGTCTGGGACCTGGGATTCAATGCGCCGGTTAGCCAGCACCTTGTTAGCCAAATTGACCACTTCAGGTGTGGAACGGTAATCGCGGACCAGCTTCACGACTTTCGCCTCCGGGAAGCGTGCACTGAAGTTCAGCAAGTAGTCAGGGCGCGCACCGGTAAACGAGTAAATGGTCTGGGAGGCATCGCCCACCACGCACAGCTCGTTGCGTTGTCCGAGCCAGAGATCCAGGAGCCGCTGCTGCAGCGGCGACACGTCCTGGTACTCGTCCACGACAAAGTGGCGGTACTGCTGGCGTACACTGGCTGCGACTTTTTCGTTGTCTTCCAGAATCGCAATGGTCAGCAGCAGCACATCCTCGAAGTCGATCACACCGCGGTCATCTTTAAGCTCTTCGTAGGTCTGGAAGATTCGAGCCATGCTGACTGATTCAAGACCGTTGGGCAGTTCGCGGGATGCTGCGATCTTGGCATAGCTCTCAGGTGTGTGCATGGACACCTTGGCCCACTCGATTTCGGCAGCAAGATCACGGACCATGGCACGGTCGCTGGAAATGCGCAGGCGACGCGCTGCTTCTGCGATCAACGGGGCCTTATGCTCAACCAGGTTCGGCAGGGTTCCGCCAATGGCCTGCGGCCAGAAGTACTGCAGCTGGCGCAACGCCGCCGCGTGGAACGTTCGCGTCTGCACGCCGGGGGCGCCGAGCTGACGCAAGCGGGTGCGCATTTCCGCGGCAGCACGAGTGGTGAAGGTCAGAGCCAGAACGCTGGTCGGGTTGTAGATGCCGGTATGCACGCCGTAGGCAATCCGGTGGGTAATGGCCCTGGTCTTTCCGGTTCCTGCGCCTGCCAGAATACACAGTGGACCGCTGAGGGTTTCAGCTGCTTGCCGCTGTTCAGCATCCAGTCCCGCTAGCAAATCGGTTGCTGGCGGATTGTCGTATTCGGTCACTTGCTCAGGGCCTCCGGAAGGGGTTCGCCGTACCACGTACGGATCAATGCGTGGGCTATCGAGACTCCACGCGGTATATCTATTGTTCCTGATTCCAAGGCCTCACGCAGTTCAGCTCGTGTGAACCAGCGAAGGTCCATGATTTCTGCGCCGTCGGGAACCAGCTCTTCGCTCAGGGCTTCAGCCGCGAAGCCAAGCATCAGAGAACGCGGCATTGGCCAAGGCTGGGAACCACGGTAGGCGACATCACCAACGCGCACGCCAGATTCCTCATAAATCTCGCGGCGCACGGCAGACTCCAGGGACTCCCCCGCCTCGACAAATCCTGCCAGCACCGAATACATCCGGTGCTTGAAGGCGGCATTGGATCCCAGCAGAAGTCGATCTTGGCTGTCTATCACCGAGGCAATGATTGCCGGGTCGGTGCGTGGAAAAAGCTCGTGGTCATTCTCTACGCAGCGCTGGCCCCAGCCGAAGGTGGCTGCCACGACTGGCGATCCGCAACGCGGACAAAACTTCTCCGAACGAATCCAGTTGGCGATCGCTTGCGCTTCCACGAAAAGTTCTGCATGCAGTTCGCGAAGCACGGTGAAACTTTCACGCAAGGTCACCCAGCGGTCAATACCACTGGTGGCATAATCTTCGGCATCAACGATAGCCAACACGTATTCGGTGCCTGCCGCGCGCCCCAAATACACCTGGCGTTCAGAGTCTTTCGCACGATACTGCGTTCCGTCGAGGAAGAAGAGTTCAGTTCCGGAAGTTGCCGCGCCACCGCCACTGATCAGCAGCACCTTGGTACTGGGTTGATTCAACAGGTTCGGCACAAGCGTCGGATCCTGCTTTTCGGTCAGCGGTCGCTCGATCAGCGACTGCCCGAAGTGAAGTCCGGTAAGCGGGGTTCGATAAATTTCTGCCAGAGCCATACCTCTAACCTAATGCACATTACACCCCAGAATCTTGATGCATTCTCATTGTGGATTGCAGTTGATGAATGAGATTCATCGCAACTCTGAACGTTGCCGGTGAATCCCGCCATATTCCGTGCGTCATTCAACGATAGAAAAGAGAATCTCGCATACGGTGGAACTTGTGAAACGCACTGCCATGGAACTCGCCGCAATTGCCACCGCCGCCGTCCCCGGATTGACCCCGGTTGGCTTCGCGGCGCTGTCCGACGATGCGGAAGACTTTGATTCAGCATTGGTCGTCGACGCACTCAAGCATCGCTGGCGCGTCCGTTCACCTCGCCACGATGAAGCAAGCATGCGCTTGGAAGCCGAACTTTCGGCCTTGCGCGCTTTTTCAGCCAAGGTCCGCGCTTCACTGCCTTTTTCCTTGCCAGCCGTAGCCGGTACAGTGCGCCAGGGCCCACTGCGGACCTTTGTCTACAAGGACATGCCCGGTCATGTTCCTAGCCTCGACGAACTGGTTGATGTGGGCAGCAACCTGGCCAAGTCCTTGGGCAATTGCATGGCTGCCATCCACCAGATTCCCGATGAAGCAGTCGAAGTTGCAGGTTTGCCGACCTATACCGCCGACGAGATCCGCCAGCGCAAGCTCAACGAGCTGGATACCGCAGCGGCGACCGGCAAGGTGCCAAGCCGTTTGCTGCGCCGCTGGGAACACGCCATGGAGGACGTGGCACTGTGGCGTTTCAACGCTGCCGTAGTTCACGGCGACTTCGATGAAGAGCAGTTGCAGATTTCGCATTCCAGCATCACTGCGGTCAAAGGGTGGACCGATTTGCATGTCGGCGACCCAGCAGATGACTTCGCTTGGCTCTCAGCCATCGAAGACCAGAGCTTCAGCGAGCGCGTGTTCTCCGCCTACGTCGAAGCTCGCGGGAAGGCCGCCGATCCGCACATCATGCGCCGCGCCGCGCTGGCCGCAGAATTCGCTTTGGCGCAGTGGCTAGTGAAGTCCTTGGATTCCAAGGACTACGAACGCATCGCCGAGGCCGAGGAGATGCTTCGAGAACTGGACCAGAACATTGCCGAGTATGGCGGCCAGCCGTTGTCGGTCGTGGAGGCCCCGCGTCCGTTGGCTGCCCAGCCGGAAACTTCGTCCCAGAAGGTTCCGGAAAAACCGGTGGCGATCACCGCCCCAAGCATCAACACCGACAAGGTCACTGCCCTGGCAGCCGAACCGCCGAAGTCCGCAACGCCCCAGGGCGCCTCGCCACAGGACCAGCAGGATTCCGGAGAATCTGCGGATCAGCCAACTGCGGATGCTGACGAGGCTGGTTCAGATAGCAGCACCCCATCGAAGCAGGAGCCCGGACAAAAGCACGCCGATCAGGAGAAAGAGGCAGCGGAAGCACAGCCGTCTGCAGATGGGACAGCCGACGCGCAGAAGCCTGCTCGAGACGAGAACGAGCCTGCCAAGGATGCCGGGAAGTAGGCACTTCCCGGCATCCTCCGGCCGCTAGCCGTTGAGCTGTTCGAATGCACTGCTGATCATCTGTTCCAGTTCTTGCTCATCGGAGAGATGCTCCGCGTGGATCGTGATGCCCGCCGACACATAGTAGAAGGCGGCCTTGATCTCCTCCAGCGGGATTCCGTGCAGGCGTGACCAGCCCAAGCGATACACTGCGAGCTGGACCAGCTTGCTCCTCAAATCCTTGCCGCTCGGTACCCGGCCCGTTTTCCAGTCCAGCATCAGCCAGGTCCCGTCATCCATCTGGAAGACGGCATCTATGCGGCCGCGCACAGCGACCGGACCCACACGGGTCTCCAAGGGCACCTCGACGTAGGCGGGCTGCAGCTTGGACCATTCGCTCGCCAGGAACGCTTCCTTCATCGCTTCGAGGTCCAGTGCCTCGTCAAGATAGCCATCGGCTGGTTCCTGCAGGTCTCCCAGATCCAGCATGGAGGTCTTCTCGTAGAACTCCTCGATCCAGGCGTGGAACGCGGTACCTCGCCGTGCTGCCAGGCCCGGGCGACGTGGCACCGGGCGCCGGAGGTTTTCCAGCACGCCTACCGGGTCTTCGGCCAGCTCGACAAACAATGAAGCACGCACATGCTCTGGTACCTCGATGCTGCGCTCACGAACAGCCAAGAACTCTCGCTGGCCTAGAAGTTTCTCCGCTTCTTCAGCCCACTGCTGGCCAATACCGGTCAACGGCTCATAGTCGGCGGGAATGGATTCAAGATCCTCCGCCACATCCGCAATGATTTTGCGGCGTGAGTACGGATAGGGAGTCTTCTGCACTCCCCCGGTGACCACGGGGCCTTCCAACGGGTCGTAGGGCCACAGCGCTTCGAGGGGTGTCAACGTGCTCGGGTTTTGTTCCGGAGCTTCCTCATCCTTCACCCAGAGGCCGATTTCAGCCTGGGGGTCTTCGCCTTCGGCCAGCGGAAGCAGGCAGTTGAAGAATTCCGAGGCCTCGGTGGGCTTGGTGCGGGTGCTCGTCCAGACGCTGCTGCTGCAAATCAGCAAGGACTTGGCGCGGGTTACCGCGACATAGGCCAGGCGGCGTTCTTCAGCAATATGATGGTCCTCGACCTGGTCCTTGAAGATCGATTCGGCTTCCAGCAGCTCCTTCAAGGCCGGCTGCTCGGTGTCCCATTGGGGCAGGTCGCGGGCATCGCCACGAAGTTCCCAGGGCAGCGCCTTGTCGCCGCTGGTCCAGCGATCCGACTTGGCACCCGGGAACACCCCGTCGTTCAGGGTCATCACCGCCACGATGTCCCATTCCAATCCCTTGGAAGCGTGAACCGTCAGCAACTGTACAGCGGCCGGATCCGCATCTTCGCTGGGCAGCGGGAGGCCTTTTTCCTTTTCGGCGGCCTGTTCCAGCCACATCAGGAATCCAGCCAGCTCGACACGTGGCGCATTGCGGCAGTACTCGCGCACCACATCGGCGAAGGCGTCGAGATTGGCGCGTGCCTTGTCTCGGGAAATCCACGGGCGGGCGGCCACCTCGATGTCCAGGTTCATGGCGCGTTCGGTCTCGCGAATCAGGGTCTCCAGGTCATCATTGGCCAGCAGCCGCAAGCTTGCCAATTCATCGCGCAAGGCAGCCAGCCGTTCGTAGCCGGCAGCGCTGATGCTCCGGCCGTCATTGCTTTTCCAGCCTTCCTTGGGCAGGAAGTCCAATGCTTCGACAAGGCTAGCCGCATCGTTGAGTTCGGCGCGGGCAGCTTCAGCGGCTGCCTCGTCCGGGGTTGGCGTTTCTTCGTCTTCGGCCGGATCTGGCTGCAGGCCGCGGGCCCGCCGCCGTTCCAGCTGGCGGGACCAATCTGCGAAAGCCATCAGGTCGGAGGCGCCCAGGCGCCAGCGGGCTCCTGCCAGCAGGCGCATGAGCTTATCCGAGCGCAGCGGGTCCACCAGCACGTGCAGGCATGCGACCAGGTCGGTGAGCTCAGGGGTGCTGAGCAATCCCGAAAGTCCCACGAGCTGGTACTTGATGCCGCGCTCGGCAAGCACCTCGCCCATGATGCTCAGCTGGGTGCGATTGCGCGAGAGCACTGCACTGGTTTTCGGCTCGGAAGTTGACCGATTCTCGGCAACAATCATGTCCGCAATGGCTTCCGCTTCGTCGCGAACCGTCGCACAGCGGTTGAGCACCACCCGGCCGGCCTTGGCATGCGCGGAGGAATCCAAAGGCTTGACCGAGACCGGACCTTGATGCTGCGGTCCGCCGGCGGTGATGCTATTCGCTGCGGCAAGCACGTTGACGGTGTTGCGCCATGCGATGGTCAGGTGCTTTACATGGGCAACTTCCCGGCCAGTGTCCCGGACAATCGGGAAGACTTCCGGGAATCGGAACAGCTGTCCGGCACTGGCCCCGCGGAATCCGTAGATTGACTGGTTGGGGTCGCCTACTGCGGTAACCGGATGGCCCTCGCCGTAGAGTTGCGAGAAGAGCACCATCTGCGCGTGCGAGGTGTCTTGGAATTCATCGAGCAGCACCACCTTGTGGCTCTCCCGTTCGGCGAGCGCAGCCGCCGGCACCTCTTGGGCGATACGCGCCGCGTGGGCTACCAAATCGCCATAGTCCATCACCCCGAGGCGCTTCTTTTCCTGCGCGTACTCCTCTGCAAGCTCGGCGATCGTGGCACGCGAGGCCAGCTTGTCGATGAGCTTAAGGGCTGCCTGGGTCGGCTTCTTCGGCTTTTCTGCGTCCATCGGCAGGCTGCGCAGGCGTGCCACCAGCTGATCGATCCACTGGTGCGCCTGTGGTGCGGTGACCAGGTGCTCGGAGGCTTCGGAACTGAAGGAAACGATGGCATCAATCAACGTGCTGGTGGCGCTGTTCAGATGCTCGTAATTGCCGGTGTACCGTTCCAGCACCGAGTGCGCCACCTGCCACGACTGGGCCGCGCCCAGCAAGGCGCTGTCTTCCTCAAGGCCAAGCCGCAGCCCATGGTCCTGGACCAGCGTGTTGGCGTAGGAGTGGTAGGTGGATACCGCAGGATCGAGGAAGTCGCGGGTTTCTTCGGCACTGAGCAGCCCGGTGGACACCAGTTGGGCGATCTTGGCGCGGATGCGGACCGACAGCTCTCCGGCGGCCTTTCGTGTAAAGGTCACGCCGAGGATTTGTTCCGGCCTGACCAACTGGTTGGCGACCAGCCAGACGACTTTGTCCGCCATGGTCTTGGTCTTGCCCGAGCCGGCGCCGGCGATGACCAGCATGGGTTCCAGCGGCGCGGCGACAATTTCGGACTGCTGGGCGGTGGGCGGGAATTGCTCGCCGAGCGCTGCTGAGAGCTCTTCCGGGGTGAATCTGATATTGCTCATGGTTCGGTAACCTGTCGTCCTTGGGCGCATAACGGGCAGATTTCAGGCAGCGTGCAGTTGCCGAGGATCCCGGCGGCTCCCGAAACGTGCCGGGTGATGAATTCGCTGTTGCCCATCAGGGCGGCGGCTTCGAAGATGAGCGTGCGGGCCCAGTCCGCTTCGCCGATGGATGGTTGCTCTCGCACCGAGGCGCTCTTGGTGCTGGTACCCACGTAGACCAAGGACGCGCCGGCCGGCTCATCGGAAAGCCCTGCAGTTGCCTCGTGCTCTTGCAATGCGCCCAGCTGGATTGCGGTTTGGTAGACGCCCAGCTGCGGGTGCTCCAAGGTCGCGTCCTTGGTTGGTGCGGTGGACCCTGTTTTCAGGTCCACGACCCGAACGTTCCCGTCGGCGCCGGCTTCCACGCGGTCAATGATTCCGCGAAGCTGGATCTGCGTGCCGTCAGGGGCTGGTACTTCCAGCTGGAATGGCATTTCCCGGGCCACCAATTCGCGTCCTTCTTGGCGCATGGTCATGCAGTAGGCTGCGAACTTCTTGAGCATGGCGTTGGCGCGGTCGAAGTCCCGTTGGCCCTCCCAGTTTTCCGGTTTTTCCAGTTCCGGCCAGCGCTGTTCGAGGATCTGCTCATATTCGTGTCCGCTGGCCTCCGGGTGCTCTTCGGCAATGGAGTGGATCAGGGTGCCCAGGGATGCCGCGAAATCGTGGGCGGCGGTGCCACCGGCGCTTTGCACGAACCAGTTCAGCGGCGATTTGACCAGGGTTTCCACCTTGGATGGCGATACCCGCCGGGGCTGGTCCTCCGGAATCACCGGGCCTTGGGTGGACAGCTCGCGCAGTCCCCACCAGGTGTCGGGATGCGCTCCGCGCACAGGAATTTGCGCGCGGGCCAGGCGCCCCAGCACGTGGACGGCGTCATGGTACAGGCCCTGGGCATCGGCGTCATCCGGGGCCGGCACAGCCCCGAGGCTTGCTGCCTTGGCACTTTCGGCGGTGCTACGCAGCTCAGCCACCAGGGTCGGTAGCGAGCGGATGCGCGGAACCGCAGTAGGTTTCCGCCCGTCTGGCCCCGGCGGCTCGACCAGGTCCAGGAAGGAGGATGGCTGGCTGTCCTCGTTGTCCACCGCAGTGCAGATCAGCTGGTCGGCGGCACGGGAGACGGCATTGCTGAAGCTGCGCAATTCGTCGTTGCGGATTTGGCGCACCAGTTGCGTTGGCGTTCGCGTGGCCAGGAAATCAATGCCGTGTTCCGCGGCATCGGCGAGCGCGTTGGAGCCGAGCAGCTCGCCGCGAAGCCGCAGGTTGGGCCAGGAGCCCTCCTGCAGTCCCGGAATGAACACCACCGGCCATTGCTTTCCTGCGGCTGCCGCGGTGGTGAGCACCGTGACGGTTTGCCCTCCGGCGGCGCGGGTGGCCAATGAGTCCATGGGCAGTTCCTGGTGCAGGATGTGCTCAATGAACTGCTGGACGCTGGCTCCGGGGAGCTGGTCCACGAAACGCTCTGCGGCTTGGAATAGCGACAGGACAGCGTCCAGGTCACGGTCAGCCCGGCGGGCGGCGGTTCCGGCCCCCAGAGCCTCGTCGCGCCAGGCTTTGGCACGGCCCGAAGCTTCCCACATTGCCCAGAGCGCTGTTTCCGGTGTAGCGGTTCCGCTGGCCAGTTCCGCTTGCAGGGCAGCGTACATTTTCAGCAGGCGCTGCAGCCCGTACCCCGGCTTTCCCAGATTCTCGGCCATGGCCGGTTCACGCAGGCAGGTTTCAAGCAGTTCCTGGCTGGAGCGGCGTCCGCCTGCCGTGGCTTCCTGCTGGCGCAATAGCTGGCGGATCCGCCGAATTTCCAACGCGGTGCTCATCCCGTAGCGCGAGAGCAGCAGGTTCTGCATCAGCAGCGGATCATCCGCAACAGAATCACTGAACGCCAATGACAGCAGGTCGAGCAGCGGGCGAACCGCCCCCTCGTCCTTTAACGGAATTTCAGCTGGTGGCACTTGCACCGCGATGCCCTGGCCTTCAAGGAATCGGCTGAAGGATCGCACCTGCGAGCCGTTGCGCACCACGATCGCAATATCGGCGAGGCTGCGGTTTTCGAAGAGGTTAAGCTGTACGATCCGCTGGGCGATGAACCGTTCTTCCAAGGTGGAATTCTCGAAGACCAGTCCCTGGCAGAGCGCATGCTCCGGGGTGTTCATCGGCTCGATGGCCCGTCCGCTCAAGCCTGCTGCCAGCGGTACGCGGCTGACGATGCGCTGCCAGGCCTCGGTGATCGGTCCAGACATGCGATAACCATGGGTCAGTTCAAGGCTCGTTGCTTCGCCAGTGCTCGCGTAGTTCTGTGCGAAACGGTGCAATTCGTCGGTGCGTGCACCGCGGAATCCCTGGACTACGCTGTCGGGTGCTGCGAAAGCAACCAGCGCGCGGTCCTTGCCGAGCAGCGACAGCAGGCGGTGCTGCGACAGGGTGGCTTCTTGCAGGTCGTCCACGAGGATCAGGGCCAGCCGATCCTGTTCTGCGTGCAGGAAGGCCTCGTTGTCTTCCAGGATTTCCGCTGCACGGGTAATCAGTCCGGCCGGATCGAATGCCTCGGCACTGCCCAAATCCAGCAGGTCGCGGTATTCCTGGTAGAACAGCGCCGCAGCGTGCCATTCGGGGCGGTTGGCTTTCTGGCCGAGGTCTGCGATGTCGGCAGGTTCCAAACCGAGCTCCGAGACACGGTCGAAGAACTCGCGGATTTCCTTGCGGAATCCGCGGGTCTCCACTGCCAGTTCCAGCTCGCTTGGCCACTGCGGCCCTTCGGTAAGCCCCGCGGCATGGCCTTCCAGCAGGTGCCCGATCAAGGTGTCCTGTTCCGGTCCGGAGAGCAGTCGGGGAACGCGTTCAAGCTGGGGCAAGAGCCCTTCGACGCGAGCACGGCGGATCAAATCGAAGGCATAGGCCGACCAGGTGCGGACCACCGGTTCGGTGAAGGTCCGCTCGGCTCGGCGGCTGAGCTCGTCGCGGATCGAGGCTGCGGTCAGTCGAGTTGGGCCAACGATCAGCAGGGACTGCGGGTCAAGCCCGGTGGCCAGATGCGCAACCGCCGTGTCAATGAGCAGGCTGGTTTTTCCCGTACCCGGCGCCCCGGTGACCAGCACGGGGCTTTTCACCGAATGCAGGTGGCCACGCAGCTTGGCGGTGTCCTCTCGGGAATGGGTTCGGGTTTCTTCCATACTCATAGTTGATCATCCATCTCGGACATTTTGGGGTTGCCCAACGCGGCACGCAGTGCATCTATTTTTCCCCAGGCCGTTTCGCTGGGGTTCCAGCGGTTTTTGGCCATGTTCACGTGCCGACCTGGCACCGCCAGCCCCTCGGAAATCCAGTGCTGTTCTGCTGCTTCGGCAAGTGCCTCGGTCATGGAACCGTTTGAACGGATGATCCGCCACCACGGCGTCCCGGCCGGAGCACTGGCCATCGCTTTTCCGGCCTGGCGTGCTCCCCCGCTACCGAGTAGTTCCGCTACGTCCTTGTAGCTGATCACCGCACCGGCGGGGACCAGCGCCGCGAGTCGATGCACCGCCTCGGAATAATCCAGAGGCTTTTCGGCTGCGTCAGATGTCATAGCCCTATTCTGCCAATTAGCTTGCAGTCCTCCACAACACGCAATGCGCGGGGCTGTCCTATCCTGCGTTGGCTGTAGCGTTGTATCCATGACTGAATGGCATAAGGGCCTGGCAATTGGCTTTGATCTGGAAACTACTGGCGTTGATACCAATACGGCTCGCATCGTGACCGCTTCGGTGGTGCTGCTCGACGCTGAGGGCAAGGTGGTGAACAACCGCGAGTGGCTGGTGAACCCCGGGGTCGAGATCCCGGAGGCTGCAGCGGCGGTTCACGGAATCTCTACCGAGAAAGCTCGTGCTGAAGGCTCTCCGGCGAAACAGTCGGTGCAGGAGATCTTGAATTTGCTGAAGTTCGCCTCTGAGCAAGCGCCGATTGTTGCATTCAACGCTTCCTATGATTTTTCGGTCCTCTATAGCGAAGCCGTTCGCTACGACCTTGAACCGTTCTTCCCGGGCAATGTCATCGATCCGTTCATCATTGACAAGCAGGTCGACAAATTCCGCAAGGGCAAGCGCACCCTGGCCGCGGCGTGCGAGTTCTACGGTGTAGTCCTTGAAAACGCGCACACGTCTCTGGCTGATGCCATCGCCTGCGTGGAGGTTGCCCGCCAATTGGGAGAACGCTACCCGCAGCTGCAAGTGGATCCGATGGTGCTGCACGGCTGGCAGATTGGCTGGGCGAAAGAGCAGGCCGAAAGTTTCCAGAAGTACCTGCGCAAGACGAAGCCCGAAGCTGTCGTCGATGGTGCGTGGCCCATCACGGAATCGTAACCTCGAGAGATCCTGCTTCCTGTGCGCCATTTCACATAGGTCACGCTGGGCGCGAGGACCACTATGCGGAAGTCAATCGTTCATTTTCTGTCATAATTCAGCAAATTATATTCGAAGGCTTGCCTACTAAGTCCTCATACTAAGAATCTTGACCGCGGTTTTCCCTTGATTCGGGCGATTTTGTTCGATAGTGATTCAATAGAGGGTACTCTCTACACCCTATGAGAATCTGAAGGAACACGCCTAGTGATCACAGTTAGTGACCTGCGCAAGGTCTACCAGCAAGACGGCAAAGATGTTGTTGCCCTTGATGGTGTCAGCCTTGAAGTCCCTACCGGGAAAATTCATGGCATTGTCGGACATTCCGGAGCGGGTAAATCCACTCTCGTCCGCTGCTTGACCTTGCTCGACCAGCCCACCTCCGGGACCGTCGCCGTGAACGGCAAGGAGCTGACCAACGTCAGCCCCGACGAGTTGCGGAACGCGCGGCGTCGAATTGGCATGGTGTTCCAGCACGCGAACCTCTTCGATTCGCGCACCACCGAGCAGAACGTGGCCTACCCGCTAGAGCTTGTCGGCACGCCCAAGGCGGAAATCGACGCAAAGGTCGCCGAACTGCTGGAGCTCGTGGGACTGTCCAAGTTCGCCAAGGGCTACCCATCCCAGCTATCCGGTGGCCAGCGCCAGCGCGTGGGCATCGCCCGGGCGCTGGCAACCGATCCGGATGTCCTGCTCTGCGATGAGCCGACCAGTGCACTGGATCCGAAGACCACCGACGAAATTCTCGATTTGGTCAAGAAGCTGCGCGATCGGTTGAACATCACCGTGCTGATCATTACCCACGAAATGCATGTCGTGAAGCAGGCCTGCGATTCCGTCTCGCTGCTTGAAGCCGGCAAGATCGTGGAGCACGGCAACATCGAGCAGGTCATTACCAACGCCGCAGGAAGCCTGGCTTCCACTTTGCTCCCGCTTCCGGGCGATGCACCACGCGTGGACGGTGAGGGCCCGATCCTCGATCTGCTCTACACCGGCGACCAGGCGACCCAACCAGTCATCTCTTCCATTTCGCGCATGTTCAACACCGATGTCAATGTCTTGGCTGGATCCGTTGAGCAGCTCGGCCAGCAGCAGTACGCGCACTTGCGCCTGCAACTGGCTCCCGACGCGGACCTGGAGGCAATCGTGAACTACTTGAAGTCCAGCGGCATCGCCGTTACCGTGAAGGGAGCCAAGTAAGCAATGGATTTCTTCACCCCCACCGTGCTCAAGGCCGTTGGCCAAGCGACCGTCGAAACCCTGCAGATGGTCGTGATTTCTGGTGTGATCACCGTCGTCATCGGTCTGCTGCTGGGCATTTTGCTGCATGTGACCGGCAAGGGCGGACTGGCGCCCGTGCGCTGGTTGAACGCGATTCTCTCCACGGTGATCGTGAACATCACCCGTTCCATCCCGTTCGCCATCCTGATGGTTGCCCTGATCCCATTCGCCGCGATGCTCATCGGCACCGCGCTGGGCCCGATCGCCGCCTCCGTGTCATTGACTATCGGCACCATCCCGTTCTTTGCCCGCCTGGTGGAAACCGCCCTGCGCGATGTCAATAGCGGCAAGGTCGATGCTGCCCTGGTCATGGGCTCAACGAAGCTGCAAACCATTCGCAAGGTCCTGGTTCCGGAAGCCATGCCCGGCATCATCTCGGCGGTCACCACCACCATGGTGACCCTGATCGGCTACTCCGCCATGGCCGGCCTCGTAGGCGGCGGCGGCTTGGGCCGTCTGGCCTACAACTACGGCTACGTCCGCTACAACATGCCCATCATGCTTGCGACCATCGTGATTATCGTGATCATGGTCCAGCTGGTGCAAGTAATCGGCGATGCCATTGCCCGCAAGGTTGATCACCGCTAATTAGAACTTCCGCCGGTTGATCCGGCGGAGCCGTCGAATCGCTGAGGACACGGCCAACCACTCGCATTGTGCCTCACGGCTCTACCTAAGGAAAGACAAGTTATGCGCAAGAAACTCGCACTCGCCATCACCGGTGTTGCCACTGCATTCGCCCTGGCCGCTTGCGGCAGCAGCGAACCAACTGCAGACACCGCAGCTACCTTGGATCCAGCAAACCCTACGGTGATCAAGGTGGGCGCCAGCCCGGTCCCGCAGGCAGACATCCTGAACTTCATCGATGAGAATTTGGCCAAGGATGCCGGCATCGACCTGGACGTCATGGAAATCGACGACTACGTCACGCCGAACACCGGACTTGCCGACGGCTCGCTGGATGCCAACTACTTCCAGACCGAGGCCTACCTGGCTACCGAAATGAAGGAAAAGGGCTACGAGTTCGCGCACGGCGCGGGCGTGCACGTGGAACCGATGACCGTCTTCTCGAAGAAGTTCCAGGACCCGAAGGATGTCGCCGAGGGCACCAAGGTGCTGCTGAACAACGACCCGGTGAACCAGATCCGCGGCATGCGTGTACTGGAAGAAGCTGGCCTGCTGCAGAACCTCAGCGATGACGACTCCCTGCTGACCGTGAATGGCAACAAGGACAAGAACCCGCTGAACTTGGAAATCACTGACGCCAACGCAGAGCAGGTCGTCCAGTATTACAAGTCCGATGACTCCATCGGCCTGGCAGTTATCAACGGCAACTACATCGTCCAGGCGAAGCTGAACAAGGACGAAATTCTTGCCCAGGAATCCGGCGAGAACAATCCGAACGCCAACTTCCTGACCTGGCGCGACGGCGAAGAAACTCCTGCAATTGCGAAGCTCGAAGAGCTGCTGCACTCCGATGAGGTCCGCGACTACATCGAGAAGACCTGGACCGACGGCAGCGTTATCGCCGCTTTCTAATCCGGTTTTCCAGCCACGGGGCGTAGCCCCTGCGTGATCCGCGACTGCCCGAGTTCCTTGCAAGGAGCTCGGGCAGTCGCGTTTCCCGCCGTTGTCCGGGATGGAACAGCAGTAATCAAAAAGCTAGGCCTGGCAAGCACCGTGCGGTGCCTGCCAGGCCTAGCCTTTTGTTCCAGTGACTGCGATCAAGCCGTAGCGGCCGCAGCAGCTTGGGCCGCTGCTGGAAGGGCAGCGAAGATCTTCTCCATCGCTGCATCATCATGGGCTGCCGAGACGAACCATGCCTCGAAGACGCTGGGCGGCAGGTAGATACCGGAGTCCAGCATCGAGTGGAAGAACGGTGCGTAGCGGAACGCTTCCTGTCCCTGCGCATCGGCGTAGTTGTGCACGCCCTTTTCAGAGGTGCCGAAGGCTACCGAGAACAAGGTGCCTGCGCGCTGGATCGAGTGATCCAGGCCTGCGGCGTTGAAGGACTCGGTGATCGCGGTCTGCAGCGCCTCGGACTGCTTGGTCAGGTGCGCGTAGACGTCCTCGGTGGCGTGGGTCAGCTGGGCGATGCCGGCTGCCATGGCCACCGGGTTGCCCGACAGGGTGCCTGCCTGGTAGACCGGGCCCAGCGGAGCGAGGTAGTCCATGACCTCGGCACGTCCGCCTAAGGCAGCGGTAGGCAGGCCGCCACCGATGACCTTGCCGAAGGTGTAGAGGTCTGCGTTCCAGCCCTCTTCCTTTCCGGTCAAACCCCAGTAGCCCGAGGAAGATGCGCGGAAGCCGGTAAGCACCTCGTCGAGGATCAGCAGCGCGCCGTGCTTGGCGGTGGTTTCCTTCAGGAACTTGTTGAAGCCGTCTTCGGGAACGACAACTCCCATGTTGCACGGAGCCGATTCGGTGATCACCGCGGCGATGTTCGCACCGTGCTCCGCGAAGGCCGCCTCGATGGCCGATCGGTCGTTGTAGGGCAGGACCAGGGTTTCTGCCGCCGTGGCTGCGGTGACCCCGGCGGAACCCGGCAGGGCCAGGGTGGCAACACCTGAGCCGGCGTCGGCCAGCAGGCCGTCGAGGTGGCCGTGGTAGCAGCCGGAGAACTTGATGACCAGGTCGCGGCCGGTGTAGCCACGGGCCAGGCGCACCGCGGTCATGGTGGCTTCGGTGCCGGTGGAGACCATGCGTACGCGGTCCACCCCGCCCATGCGGGACTTGATCAGCGCGCCGAGCTTGGCCTCATCCGGGGTGGATGCGCCGAAGGACAGGCCGCGGTCCACGGCCGCGTGCACGGCTGCCTGGATTTCCGGGTGGGCGTGGCCCAGCAGTGCCGGACCCCACGAGCAGACCAGGTCGACATATTCCTTGCCGTCGGCGTCTCTCAGGTAGGCGCCCTTGGCGCCGACCATGAACGGTGGAACGCCGCCGACCGAGCCGAAGGCACGCACCGGGGAATTCACGCCGCCGGGCATGACCTCGCGGGCCTCGGCGAAGAGCTTTTCAGAGTTCGACATTTATTACTTGCCTTCCTTGAGCCAGCCGGCAACTTCGGCTGCGTAGTAGGTGAGGATCTGCTGGGCACCGGCGCGCCTGATCGACAGCAGCGATTCGAGCACGGAGGCCTTGCGGTCGATCCAGCCGTTGGCCGCGGCGGCCTCGATCATCGAGTACTCGCCGGAAATCTGGTAGGCGGAAACGGGAACCGGGGAGATATCGGCAATGTCGCGCACGATGTCCAGGTAGCTCATGGCCGGCTTGACCATGATCATGTCGGCTCCCTCGGCAATATCGAGCTCTGCTTCCAGCACTGCTTCGCTCCGGTTGGCCGAATCCATCTGGTAGGTCCGGCGGTCCCCCACCAGCTGGGAGTCCACGGCTTCGCGGAAGGGGCCGTAGAAGGCGCTGGCGTACTTGGCGCTGTAGGCGAGAATCGAGACGTCCTGGCGTCCGGCAGTGTCCAGGGCCTGGCGGATGACGCCGATCTGGCCGTCCATCATGCCCGAGGGACCCAGCATGTGGGCGCCGGCCTCGGCCTGCGCCACGGCCATCTGGCCATAGATTTCAAGGGTGGCGTCATTGTCCACGATGCCGTGCTCGTCGAGCACGCCGCAGTGGCCGTGCGAGGTGAATTCATCCAGGCACACGTCGGACATGACCACCAGTTCGTCCCCCACTTCGGCGCGCACCGCGGCGATGCCCTGGTTCAGGATGCCCTGCGGGTCGATTCCGGCCGAGCCGTTCTCATCGCGTTCCTCGGGGATGCCGAAGAGCATGATGCCGCCCAGCCCGAGTTCGGCCGCGTTGCTGGCGGCCGCCTTCAGCGAATCCATGGTGTGCTGGTAGACCCCAGGCATGGAAGTGATCTCGTTGGGCTGGCTCAGCCCTTCGCGCACGAAGGCGGGTAGGATCAGCTGCCGGGCCGAAAGCTCGTTTTCGGCCACCAGACGGCGGATCGCAGGATTCTGCCGCAACCGGCGCGGGCGATGCTGGGGGAAACCCATGGCTCCTCTTTCTCCAGTTCTCAATAACTTCTTATTCTGCGGTACGCTCCGCGGCACCGGAAGGACCGGTGCGCCGGAGCAAATCTTGGGCCGCACGGGCCAGGCCCTGCGGCGTGGGCTGCGCGGAAATCGCATGCACGGGCAGCCCGGCGCGTTCCATGGCCGCGGCCGTCGGCTTGCCGATGGCGATGGCCTGCGTCCGGGACGGCAAGCGGCTGCCTGCCAGCTGGATGAAGCGGCGAACCACGCTCGGGGCCGAAAAGACCACCAGGTCCAGCTCTTCCAGTGTGGCACCGATCTGCTCCGCCGGAAGGATCTTGATCCCCGGGGCGGCCACTGCTTCGGTGACCGGCTGGCCGCCACGGCCGGCATCAACGGTTTCATAGGCGATGCATTCGCTGACCTCGACCGGATGCTCGGCCAGCCCGTCAGCCAGCGTGGAACTGGCCAGGTCCCCATGCGGATAGCAGATCCGCGCCCCTGCTTCCAGGCGCCATTCGGCCACCATCCCGGCCGCAGACTGCTCGGCCGGCTGGAAGTGCACCGACCGGCCCAGCAGCCGGGCAATTGCGCCGGTGGTCTTCTGGCCTACCGAGGCAATCCGCAGATCTGCGGGAAGCTGCCGGCCATCCAGCACCTGTGCAACAACATGGACCGTATTCACCGAGGTGAACACCAGCCAGCTGAAGCGGCCGGCCACCAGTTCTTCGCCCATGCGGTGCAGCTGGCTGCGGTCCTCGGGCCAGACGGTATCGATCAGCTGGGCACACCTTGAGGTGATACCCAGCTGCTCGAATTCCTGCACGGTGGCCGCGGCGCGTGCCGGGTTGCGCAGGATCAGTGCTTGGTAGGCCATCAGCTGGGACTAGGCCAGTCCGGCGACGACGGCCGCGCCGTCAGCGATCATCGACTGCGCCAGCGAACGGCCCAGCTGCTGCGCCGATTGAACAGAGCTGGCCGCGGTGCGGGCGCTGCGGCGCATGGTCTGCGAGCCATCGGGGTTGCAGGCCACAGCTTCGAGGACCAGCTCATCGCCCTCGATATGCGCCAAGGCGCCAATCGGGGCGGCGCACCCGGCTTCCAGTTCAGCCAGCAGCGCGCGTTCGGCCTCGACCTGCATGCGGGTGGCGGCATCGTCGAACTGCGTCAACGCCGCATCCAGTGACTTGTGGCCGGAGCCGGCGGTACGGGTTTCCAGCGCCAACGCGCCCTGCCCCGGGGCCGGCAGCATGATGGCAGGATCCAGGTACTCGGTGATGTGCTTCTCCAAGCCCAACCGGCGCATGCCGGCTGCCGCCAGGATCACCGCGTCCAGGTCGCCCTGGGTGCTGCGTCCCACGCTGCCGTCATCCAAGGTCTCCCCGACACCCTTGACTCGTCCCAAGCGGGTGGGGACATTGCCGCGGATATCGACAATCTGCAAATCGCTGCGGTAGGCCAGCAGCTGGGCGGCGCGGCGCGGCGAACCCGTACCGACCTTCGCGCCCTGCGGCAGCTGGTCCAAGCCCAGCGAGTCGCGCGAGCACAACGCATCGCGCACGTCCTCGCGCGGCGGGATGGCGGCCAGCACCAGGCCCTCGGGCTGCGCGGTGGGCAGGTCCTTGAGCGAGTGCACGGCCAGGTCGCACCCGGAATCCAGGAGGTGCTGGCGCAACGCGGCGGCGAAGACCCCGGTGCCGCCGAGGGTGGCCAGCGAACCGGTCACCACATCGCCTTCGGTCTTGACCAGCACGGTCTGCACCTCCAGGCCCGAGATCTCGGCCAGCTGCTGGGCGGCCCACCCGGTCTGGGTGGTTGCCAGCGCGCTGCCGCGGGTTCCTACGCGGAATGCTTCGCTCATGGTGCCGGCACACCTACTTCCGAGTCGACGGCGCCGATGGTCGGGCGCAGGGTTCCATCCAGCGCGCGCTTTTCGCAGCAGCCTGGACGGCAGACGTCGAACCATGGGCCGCCCTCGACCACCGAGGCGCGTCCTGCGCGCAAGGCCTTGCCGTCGGGACCGGCGAGGCGTTCTTCGACCAAGTCGACCAGGCCGGAGATGAACCCGGGGTGGGTGCCCGGGGTGGCGACGCGGTCAAAGGCCAGGCCCAGTTCCGCGCAGGTGTCCTTGGCTTCGGTATCCAGATCCCACATGACTTCCATGTGATCGGAGATGAAGCCGATGGGCACCACCACGACACCGGCGATGCCGGCTGCGGCATCTTCTTCCAGCGCGTCGTTGATATCCGGTTCCAGCCATGGCACATGCGGTGCCCCGGAGCGGGACTGGTAGACAAGGCTGTGCTCCAGTCCCTGGGCTTCTTCCACCTGGGACAGGATGCCGTTGGCTACGGCCTGGTGCTGGCGGGTGTAGAGATTCTCGTATCCCTCGCCCCGGATGCCTTCGGGCCCAGCGGCCTCGGCATCGGACATCGGAATGGAGTGGGTGACGAAGACGATCTTGATCGCCCCGTCTTCCTTGCCTGTTTCGGCCAGCTGGGCGCGCACGTTGGCCAGCGAGGTGCGCAAGGAATCCACAAAAGGAGCAATGAAGGCAGGGGTGTCGAAGAACTGGCGCAGCTTGTCCACTTCCACCACGCCGTCCAGGCCGGTGTTGACCAGGCCCATGCCGGCATCCTCGCGGTACTGGCGGCAGGCCGAGTAGCCGGAGTATGCGCCGGTGCCCATGAGCAGCACCTTGCGGTGGCCGTCGGCTGCCAGCTGCTTGAGCGTGTCGTCGATGAACGGATGCCAGTTGCGGTTGCCCCAGTAGATCGGCAGGTCGATGCCGCGGTCGGCCAATTCGGCTTCCAGCGCTGCCTTCAGCGCGCGGTTCTGCGCGTTGATGGGCGAGACGCCGCCATTCTTGCGGTAGTGCACCGCCACTTCTTCCAGCCGCTCATCCGGGATGCCGCGGCCCGCGGTGACCTTGCGCAGGAACGGGATGACATCATCCTGCCCCTCCGGGCCGCCGAAGGATGCCAGCAGGATGGCCTCGTAGGCCTTGGGAATCATCTGGCCGTTGCTGTCATATCCCTCGCGGGGATCGAAGGCCTGGCTCACTTCAGCACCTCGAGCGCTTCGGCTGCCGAAATGCGGCGGCCGGTGTAGAACGGAGTCTCCTCACGCACGTGGTGGCGGGCCTCGGTGTAGCGCAGGTGGCGCATCATGTCGACCAGGTCGATCATGTCATCAGCTTCCAGGCAGATCTGCCATTCGTAGTCGCCGAAGGAGAACGCGGCCACGGTGTTGGCCAGCACGTTGGGGAATTCGCGGCCCAGGATGCCGTGGTCGCGCAGCATCTTGCCGCGGGCCGCCGGGTCCAGGGTGTACCACTCGGTGGAGCGGACGAACGGGTAGACGGTCATCCATTCCTTGGCGGCCACCCCGCGGGCGAACGCGGGCGAGTGGTCCTTGGCGAATTCAGCTTCGCGGTGCACGGCCATGGTGGAGTACACGATCTCGGTGCCTTCTAGCAGGGCCGAACGGCGGATCTTGCGCATCGAAGCCTGGAGCAGCTGGGCCGATGGCCCGTGCACCCAGACCATCAGGTCGGCGTCTTCGCGCATGGCCGATACGTCGTAGATGCCGCGGACGGTGGCGCCTTCGGCGGCCAGCTCGGAGACCAGTGCATCGAATTCAGCGGCAGCCGCCTCGGAACGCTCAACGATGTCGGAACGCTTGAAAATGGTCCAGAGAGTGTAGAAGAACGTCGGGTTTTCTCCTGCGTTTTCGCGTTCGCGAATAACTGGGGAATTATGCTCCGGTGCGTTGCTCACTTGATATTCTCCTTGATCTGGTTTCGGACAAAAGTCCAGGTTGGTTGTCCCGGGCGCGGTTAGCGGGCGCTGATCGCGACGGCACTGCGGGCTTGGCTGATCACTCGTGCCAATCCGGTGCCGGCGATCCATGCGCCAACCACATCGAGCCCTTCGAAGTCCGACAGGCTGCGCTGCAGCTGGCCACGGCGCGCGGCAGCGGCTTGGCCTTGCAGCGGAACCATGTCGCTGAAGCGTGAAACGGTGCTTCCCAAGACATCATCAAGATGCAATTGAACACCGAGAATCTTTGAAGCGTCTTTGATTGCCTGTTCGATGAGAGCCGAGTCATCCCCGGATTCGACCAGTGCATCATGTTCGCCGATGCGCCCGAAGGACAGGCGCAGCACGTGGGTGCCGGGCCCTGCCTCGTCCGCCAGCCATGGCCACTTGGCCGTGGAGTGGGTCAGCGCCTTGGCAGTCAGCGGGGCTCCCTTGGAGACCAGCACGCCGGAACCGCGCGGGGCGTCGTCGAGTTCGGGCTTGTCGACCACCAGGATCGCCAAGGCGATGGCGTTGTCGCCGCCTTCGCTGGCCAGCTGGTCTTCGGGTGCCAGCAGCGGGTTCAGCAGCGCAAGTGCCGACGCCGCGGGCGTTGCCAGGACGAGCCGGTCCGCGTGCAGTTCCTGGCCCAGGGTGCTCACCGTGTACGGGGTTGGCGACTGCCCGTCGTGGCGCACCGCGGTGACCGGCGAATTGCGCACCAGCGCCACGCCTGCCTCCCCCAGCTGGGAAACCAGGGCTTCGACCATGGTGTACATGCCGCCGTTCAGGCCGGCGACCCGGGAGCCTGCCGGCGCCGATTCCTGCAGCTTGGTGACGGCGCGAGCCAGCGAACCGGTCTCCAGCATCGCTTGGCGCAGGCCAGGGGCAGCGGCGTCAATGGAAATCTTGGCGGGGTCGGTGGAATAGACCCCGTTGACGACCGGGGCCACCAGCTGGTCCAGCACCGCCTGGCCCATGCGGGAACGGACCACCTCGGCAATGGACAGCGGCTCGGTAGCCCACTTCTTGTTCATCGGAGTGATCAGGTCCGCCGCGGCGCGCACGGTGGCGGGCCGGCCGATGATCGAGCGCACCTCGTCGGTGCGCACATTGCCCGGGATGCCCAGCAAGGCGGTTTCAGGCATCGGGTGGGCCAGGATGTCCTGCTCCTCGCCCTGGACGAGCCAGGCCCGCGCACCTGAGGTCTTGGCAATCTGCCCGCCCAACTCCAGCTCGTCGAGGTAGGAGGCAACAATGCCTCCGCGCAGCGCGAAGGATTCCGCGCCGGCATCGATGGCCAGCCCGGCGACTTCGGTCGTGCGCACGCAGCCGCCGAAGGTACCGGTTGCTTCCAGCACGGTTACTTCGTGTCCGGTCTGGCGAAGCTCACGGGCAGCGACCAGCCCGGCGATGCCGCCGCCGACCACTACCGCATGCGGTGCCGATGGCTTCTCAGCCTGGTCCGCTGATCCGGTTTTCGCTAGGCGTGCTTCGCTGGCGCTGCGCACCTTTTCCAGCAGGCGCAAGGCGTGCGCCGCGGCATCGTTGGCAATATCCCGTCGCGGCTTGGATGCACCGGTGGCTTGCGCTGATTCCCCTGCGCGCACATTGCGTTGTTCCTTGCTCACGTGCCTTGCACCTTCCACCTTCACGATATGCCGAGGCCCTGTCCCGCTGGCCGTGGCGTCGAGGGCCAGTGGGACACGGCGTTAAACCTAGCTTAGACCTGTTGAATTACAGCGAGTGAATGAGCTCGACCACACGGGTCAGCACGGTTGGGTCGGTGGTCGGGGGAACACCGTGGCCCAGGTTCACCACGTGGCCGCGGGCCTTCTTGCCGGCCGCAACCACCTCGCGCACGTGCGCTTCGAGGACTTCCCATGGGGCTGCCAGCAGTGCCGGGTCGATATTGCCCTGTACCGAAACGTCCTGGCCCAAACGCTCGATCGCCGTTGCAAGCGGGATGCGGTAATCCACGCCGACTGTATCCACGCCGGCATCGCGCATCGCGGTCAGCAGCTCGCCGGTGCCGGTGCCGAAGTGGATCAGCGGCACGCCCAGATCGCGGACGTAGTCCAGGGACTTCACCGAGTACGGGGCGACATGCTTCTGGTAGTCCGGCAGCGACAGCGACCCGGCCCACGAGTCGAAGAGCTGGGCGGCCGAGGCGCCGGCCTCGACCTGCGCGCGCAGGAACTGGCCCGAGGCGTTAGCTGCCCAGGTCATCAGCCCGTCCCAGACCTCCGCATCGGTGTGCATCATGGTGCGCGGGCCCAGGTGGTCGCGGCTCGGCTTGCCCTCGACCATGTAGGCGGCCACGGTGAACGGGGCACCGGCGAAACCGATCAGCGGGGTCTTGCCCAGCTCTGCTACGGTCAGGCGCACCGCTTCGCGGATCGGTTCCAGCGACTCGTCGGTCAGCTCGGGAAGCGCCGCGACCTGTTCCATGGTGCGGATCGGGGTGTCCAGCACCGGGCCGACTCCTGGCACGATGTCCACGCCGATGCCTGCCAGGCGCAGCGGGATGACGATGTCCGAGAAGAAGATGCCAGCGTCCACCTTGTGGCGGCGCACCGGCTGCAGGGTGATCTCGCTGGCCATGGCTGGATCCAGGCAGGAGTCGAGCATGCTCACCCCTTCGCGCAGCTTCAGGTACTCAGGCAGCGAGCGGCCGGCCTGGCGCATGAACCACACCGGGTGATGCGAAGGCTTCTTGCCGGTCAAGGCTTGGATCAAAGCGGAATCTTGGGTACGTCCATCAAGCATCGGATGGTTCTGCGACAGGGTCATGCCCCAATTCTGCCAAGTCTTGGGATTAAAAGCCCATTTACGGCGTTCGCCCGCAGGTGAAGGTGAGCAAACTAACCCCACGGAACCATGCCATATTAGGCACACCTGCGTTGTCTGCCGGTATTTTCCGGCCTATTCTGGGGTCACTGTGGTTTTCTTATCTCTTGTCGCATCGCATTCGC
The DNA here is from genome assembly GCF_008370855.1 of Glutamicibacter sp. ZJUTW. Lineage (NCBI taxonomy): Bacteria > Bacillati > Actinomycetota > Actinomycetes > Micrococcales > Micrococcaceae > Glutamicibacter > Glutamicibacter sp. ZJUTW. The sequence goes on from NZ_CP043624.1 coordinate 2,304,123, forward strand.
AGCTCGATCTGGAGACCGTGGCACAGATCAGTGCTTCGGCCGATGGGCTGGCAGCTGCCTCCGTTAACGGATCGGCAGTTATCAATGGTGCCGTCGTGCTTGCTACGTGCAACCGCTTCGAGGTCTACGCAGACGTGGACCATGCGGAGGATGCAGCGGAACATCTGGTCAACGAGCTGGCCGCCAACGCAGGCCTCTCCCCCGAATTCCTGTCCCGCCGCCTGACCACGCTGGAAGGCGACCCGGTCATCGAGCACCTCTTCTCCGTCGGCGCCGGCCTGGACTCTGCCGTGGTCGGCGAACGCGAAATCGCTGGGCAGGTGCGTCGCGCCCTGACCCAGGCGCAGCAGGAGAAGACCACGACCAGCAACCTCACCCGGCTGTTCCAGAACGCCACCCGCGCAGCCAAGGATGTCGGTTCGAACACCAACCTCGGCACCCAGGGCAAGTCCGTGGTTTCGGTAGCCCTCGATCTGGCCGAAGAGCTACGCGATGAAGCCAGCGACTGGTCCGAACAGGACGTCGTGCTCTTTGGCACCGGTTCCTACGCTGGCGCCACGATGGCGTTGCTCAAGGAACGCGGGGTCCAGCGCATCTCGGTCTACTCGCATTCGGGACGCGCCGCAGATTTCACCGCCAAGCGCGGCGGATTCCCGTTGAACGACGAATTGCTGCCGCAGGCCCTTCGCGAAGCCGACATCATCGTGGGCTGCTCCGGAGGCGGGCACCAGCTGGCCCGCGAAGAGCTCGAAGCCCTGCGGGTGAAGAACCACCCGCTGATCGCCATCGACATGGCGCTCACCCACGACTTCGACCCGACCCTGGTGGAACTGCCGGATGTCGAGCTGATTACCTTGGAATCGGTGCGCATGGCTGCCCCGACCGAACAGGCGATGGCCGTCCACGCGGCGAGCCGGATCGTCAAGAAGGCCACCGCTGAGTTCGCCGCAGCCCAGCGGGAACGCGAAGCCGACTTCGCGATTGTCGCCCTGCGCCAGCACACCAAGACCGTATTGGATGCGGAAATCGCCAAGGTCCGCGCACAGCACGGCTGCAGCGCCGCCGCCGAGGAAGTGGAACTCGCCATGCGCCGCATGGTGCGCCAGCTGCTGCACGTGCCGACCATGCGCGCCCGCGAGCTGGCAGGCGAAGGCCGCACCAGCGAGTATGTCGCGGCCTTGGAAACCCTCTACGGCTTGGAACTTGACCAGCCCGTTGCCGAGAAATCGGAACCACTGCAGGCCCAGGGCAACTGCCCTGCCGCGCCTGAAGTCAAATCAGCGTAGAAAATCTGATTTCCCGTCGGTTTTTTCCACTTTCCGCACAGAAGCATGGAATACTACTTCCAAGTAGATTACTCTCCCGACAATTCCTTCGATGACTTGGGAGCTGATCACTCTGCAGCTGGAAAGGCCCCATTCGACATGACGGAACTCGAAAATATCAAAGGCACCCGCCCCCAACGGATGCCACGTGAAGCGCGTCGGCGCCAGTTGCTGCAGGCAGCGCACCAGGTTTTCGTGGCCCACGGCTATCATGGCGCGTCGATGGACGAAATTGCTGAAGTCGCCTTGGTCTCCAAGCCGGTCCTCTACCAGCACTTCCCCGGCAAGCGCGAACTGTATCTCGCCTTGCTCGATTCCCACCTGGCCGACTTCAGCCGGCAGCTCGATGAAGCGATCCGCTCCACGAATGACAACCGCGAACGTGTCTTCGCCACCATCAACACGTACTACAGCTACATCAAGGGCGAATCCCAGGCCTACCGCCTGATCTTCGAATCCGATGTCCTCTCCGATCCGCTGATCGCCCATCGCATCGAGCAGTTTAACAGCTCGCTGGCTTCCTCCATCGCCCGCGTCGTCGTCGAGGATACCGATATGAGCGAGGACGAAGGCCTGCTGGCAGGCCGCGCACTGGCCGGGCTCTCGCAGGTTTCGGCTCGCTATTGGGCCACCAGCGAGTCCTCGGTGGACCAGGAGGCAGCAGTCGAGCTGATCTCCCGTTTAGCTTGGCGCGGAATTTCGCAGTTCCCGAAGGAAAACTAGCTAAATTAGTGACCAGAGGCCCCACACGGGACACCTATTTCGTTCGAGAGGATCTGCGACAAACATGGAAATCCGCATTGGCATTCAGAATGTAGCCCGCGAAGTAGTGCTTGACTCCGAGCTGAGCAACGCCGAAGTCAACGAGCTGGTAGCGAAGGCTATCGCCGACGGAACCGTTCTGGCACTGAAGGATCCAAAGGGCCGCGAGGTATTGGTGCCTTCCGCTGGCATCGCCTACGTTGAGGTTGGCCCGGAAGAAGTGCGCCGCGTCGGCTTCGCACAGTAGCGCTTGCAGCTCGCCAAGGCCCCGCCTTGGCAGCTGGTGGCCGGTTTCGCCCGAATGCGAAACCGGCTATTTCTTTGCCCAAATAGTGATTCGAGTCACCGAGTCGTGATATTCCTTGGGTGTGACTGAACGAAGAATCCGAAGCCCCCGCCCGGTTCCCGCCAACTCGCTGGCCCAGCTGCTGCTCGGCCTGGAAGCGGAGTTCGAGGTGCCGGCACCTTTCGACGAGCAGACTTTGGAAGCCGCAGAGCAGGCGGTAGCCCAATTGCAGCTCCCCGACCAGGACGCGACCGGCATCCCCTTCTTCACCATTGATCCACCCGGCGCCACCGATCTCGACCAGGCGATGTTCCTTGAACGGCACGGCGACGGCTACACAGTGCACTACGCCATCGCCGACGTGCCAGCCTTCGTTGCCCTGGGCGGCCAGCTTGATGCGGTGGCCCGCCAACGCGGCCAGACCTACTATCTGCCGCACCGCAAGATCACCTTGCACCCGCCGCTGATCTCCGAGGACCAGGGCTCGCTGCTGCCGGGCAAGGAACGACCGGCATTCCACTGGAAAATTTCCCTGGACGCCGATGGCGCCCTCGGCAAGGTCGAACTGAACCGCGCGCGCATCCGTTCCAGGGCGCAGCTGGACTACGCCTCGGCCCAGGCCCGGCTGGATTCGGGAGAACCCGATGAGCAGCTCGAGCTGCTCGCCGAAATCGGCGCGGCCCGCCTGCGCCAAGAGCAACTGCGCGGCGGCGCCTCCTTGAACTTGCCGGATCAGGAAATTGAAGAAACAGGCGAGGGCTACAAGCTGGTCAGCCGCACTCCCCTGCCGCTGGAAGGCCACAACGCGCAGATTTCCCTGCTCACCGGCATTGCCGCGGCCCGCATCATGCTCAAAGCCGGCGTGGGCATCTTGCGCACCATGCCTGCCCCGGACGACGCAGACCAGCGCGAATTCCGTACCCAAACACAGCTGCTCGGCACTCCGTGGGATGAATCGCTCAGCTACGGGCAGTACCTGCATGCATTGGATGTCAGCGACCCGAAGCAGCTGGTCATCATGCATCGCGCCGCCGCCCTGTTCCGCGGCGCGGACTACCAGGTCATCAATGGGCAGCCCGAGGAAGAACTCATCCAGGCGGCACTGGCAGCGCCCTACGCGCACACCACCGCGCCGCTGCGCCGTCTCGTGGACCGCTTCGTGCTGCTCACTTGCAACCTGCTGTCCACCGGCCAGCCGCTCCCGGCACAGCTCAGCTCGGCGTTGGAGGATCTGCCCGGGCTGATGCGCAGTAGCAGCACTGCCGCCAACCGGGTGAACAATGCGGCCGTTGACCTGCTCGAAGCCTATGTGCTCAAAACACGGGTCGGGGAAGAATTCCAGGCCATCGTGCTGAAGTCCGCTGAGCAGAAAGAGGACGGCAAGATTCGTCCCGGTGTCCTCCAGCTGGCAGATGAACCGATTACCGGATCCTTTACCGGATCCGCCCAGCCAGGCACCCTGGTGCGCGTGAAGCTGGTGCAGGCCGATCCCGAAGTGCGCAAGATCAGCTTCGAAATCGTGGCTTCGGACTCCTAAGCCCGGGTTTCCGGTCAAAACCGGCTATGCTTGGCCTATTAGCAATTAGGATGCCCGATCGCAATGGGCTGATAGATGAAACAGTTTTATGGCGACTTCCCAGCGGTCGCCATCCCGCAGGTGCTTGACCAAGCTACCGAGCGTGAAAGCAGCGATCGGCTCCGCTGGATTCGTACGGCACCCTGCATGCTCCCGGCTTCTTGCAAGCCGGAAGGGAACAGGTGCCGTGCCCGCATGAAACGAGAACACGGACATCGTGACTGACACGACGCTTTCGGCCGCAGCTGCCGAACCACAAGACAACGAGCCAACCCCCGCAGAACCGGCCAAGCAGAGTTTTGCCGATCTGAACGTTCGCGAAGACATTGTTGCTTCGCTCTCGGAAGCCGGGATCGAGTACCCCTTCCCGATCCAGGCGCTGACCCTGCCAGTTGCCCTGGGCGGCAACGACATCATCGGCCAGGCCAAGACCGGTACCGGAAAGACCCTGGGCTTCGGCATTCCTGCCCTGCAGCGCGTGATCCGCGAGGGCGACAAGGGCTACGGGGATCTTGAATTCCCCGGTGCCCCGCAGGCCTTGATCGTCGCACCGACCCGCGAGCTGGCCATCCAGGTCGGCGCCGACCTGGCCCAGGCTTCGAAGCACTCGAACATCTCGATCACCACCATCTACGGCGGGCGCCCCTACGAGGAGCAGATTGCCGCGCTGAAGGCCGGCACCGACGTGGTTGTGGGCACCCCGGGCCGCCTGATCGACCTGAACCGCCAGCGCGTGCTGAACCTCAAGCAGGTGCGCACCGTGGTGCTGGACGAGGCTGACGAGATGCTGGACCTCGGCTTCCTGCCGGATGTCGAGCGCATCCTGGCCGCACTGCCGCCGGTACGCCAGGCGATGCTCTTCTCGGCCACCATGCCCGGCGCCGTGATCACCATGGCCCGCCGCTACATGACCCGACCTACGCACATCCGCGCCCAGGACCCGGGCGATGACGATTCGTTGACCAAACGCAACATCCGCCAGCTGGTCTACCGTGCGCACAACATGGACAAGGACGAGATGGTCGCTCGCCTGCTGCAGGCCGAAGGCCGCGGCAAGACCATCATCTTCACCCAGACCAAGCGCTCGGCTGCCAAGCTGTCCGATGAGCTGGTGGACCGCGGCTTCAATGCCGGTTCGCTGCACGGCGATCTGGGCCAGGGCGCCCGCGAGCAGGCGTTGAAGGCCTTCCGCTCGGGCAAGGTCGACATCCTGGTCGCCACCGACGTCGCGGCCCGCGGCATCGACGTGGATGACGTCACCCACGTGGTCAACCTGCAGTGCCCGGATGACGAGAACACCTACCTGCACCGTGTGGGCCGCACCGGACGTGCCGGCAACACCGGCACCGCGGTGACCTTCGTGGACTGGGACTCGGTGCCGCGCTGGTCGCTGATCAACAAGGCGCTGGGCCTGAACGTTCCCGAGCCGGTGGAAACCTACTCCTCGTCGCCGCACTTCTTCACCGACCTGGATATCCCCAAGGGCACCAAAGGCCGGCTGCAGCGTGCCAAGAAGACTGCCGCCGCCGAGGGCGATGGTTCGCCGCGCCGCGAGGAATCAGCGCGCACCCCGCGCCGCCGCAGCAATTCGCGCACCCGCACCCGCACCGTGAACGGCGTGCAGACGCGCCAGCGCGGCGGGCAGGGCTCCGGTGCCGAGCAGGACGGCGCACGCCACGGCCATTCCAAGGGCAAACAGGATCGTCCGGCACGCGAAAACGAGCGCCACCGCGAAACCCATGTGGCCGGCGAGGAACAGGCAGCGGCCGAGGGCGCAGCACCGGCACGCCGCCGCCGTCCGCGCCGCCGCACCCGCAGCACCGAAGCAGGCGGCCAGGACTGATCCCAGTCCAATCGGCCAGTCAACTTTTCCGAAAGGAACTCACACCAGCGGTGCTCGCTCTACCCGAAGAACCAGCTTTGCCTGATGCTGGAACACCAGACGCCCACGCGTCCGGCGTTCCAGCCTCGGGCAATACCGTGTACCACGGCGACAACCTCTCCATCCTCGGCGCCCTGCCCGATCAGAGCTTCACCCTGATCTACGTGGACCCGCCATTCAACACCGGACGCAAGCAGACCCGCGCCCAGCGCACCATGGTCCGCGCTGCCGAAGGCGAAGGCGACCGCACCGGATTCAAGGGGCGCGAGTACAACACCGAGCTGGGGATCGCCCGGTCGTATCACGATGCCTTTGACGACTACCTCAGCTTCATCGAGCCGCGGCTGCGCGAGGCCCACCGCCTGCTGGCCGAGGACGGCACGCTCTACGTGCACCTGGATTACCGCGAGGTGCATTATGTGAAGGTGCTGCTCGACGGGATTTTCGGCCGGGAGTGCTTCCTGAACGAACTGATCTGGGCTTACGACTATGGGGCTCGTGCCAAGAGCCGCTGGCCGGCCAAGCACGACACCATCCTGGTCTATGTGAAGGATCCGAAGAAGTACCACTTCAATTCGGCCGAGGTGGATCGCGAACCGTATATGGCTCCCGGACTGGTGACCCCGGAGAAGCGCGCCCTGGGCAAGCTTCCCACGGATGTCTGGTGGCACACCATCGTCTCGCCTACCGGCAAGGAAAAGACCGGCTATCCGACGCAGAAGCCCGAAGGCGTGCTGCGCAGGATCGTGGCCGCGTCCTCGCGCCCCGGCGATTGGGTGCTGGACTTCTTCGCCGGTTCCGGTACCACCGGTGCGGTGGCGGCGAAGCTGGGACGCCAGTATGTGCTGATTGACCAGAACGTCGAAGCCATCGAGGTGATGAAGGCCCGATTGCCTGAAGGCACCACTTACATCGAGGCCTGAGTCCCAGTCCCCTCGGCGATTATTCTTTGCAGCATGTCCGGCTCGGTGAGATTCTCACCGAGCCGGTTCAGCTTTCCGGTCCCGTGGTAGTCCGACGAGCCGGTAACGATCAGATCGTGCTCGGCGGCCAGCTCGAGCAGCCAGGATTTCCCCTCTGCGGTATTGTCCCGGTGGTGCACTTCAACCCCGGCCAGACCGGCATCGATCATCTCGTAGAAGGTCGAGTCGGGAACCACCCGTCCCCGGGCTGAGGCTTTGGGATGCGCGAACACCGGAACGCCGCCAGCTTCCCGTACCAATTGCACGGCAGTGGCCGGATTCACCGCTGGATGCGACACGTAATAGCGCGAACGCGAGGACAGGATGTTGGCGAACGCCTCGTTGCGGTTCTCCACCACCCCCGCGGTCACCAGCGCATCGGCAATATGCGGGCGGCCAACGGTGGAGCCCGGAAGGCAATGCTCCCCCACCAGATCCCAGCTGATCGGATAGTCCTCGGCCAGCAGATCGACAATGCGGCGGGCGCGGATGATCCGCGAGTTCAGCGCGCGGTCCAGCTCATCGAGCAGTGGCTGGTAGGTGGGGTCGTGCAGGTAGCTGAGCAGGTGCACGCTGATGCCGTGGGCATCCTGGCAGGTGATTTCCATGCCCGGAACGAACCCCAGTCCCAGCTTCCGCGCCTGCGCCGCGGCTTCGCCCCAACCGCTGGTCTGGTCATGATCTGTCAACGCCACGACATCCAGGCCGGCAGCCGACGCTGCGCGCATCAGCTCGGACGGAGTTTCAGTTCCGTCGGACACATTGGAGTGGGTGTGCAGGTCAATTCGCATATGCCTAGGTTATCCCCTGCGCTGATTCTTTGCTGGGATACAGCTGATGGTGACACACTTGGAGCATGACCAATCAAGATTCAACTGCACCAAGCACTGATCAGCCGTTGGAAGACCGCGTGAACAACCGTTCCCAGCGTCCAACGTCCAAGGCATTCCAGGAATTCATGGCCTCCTCGTGGGCCCAGGACACCTCGGACTTGCCAGAGCAGGATGCCGCTGCCAGCTACGCGGCGGCCCGTCGTGCCAAGCTCTCGGAAAACTTCACAGGCGAACGCATCGTAATCCCGGCCGGCCCGCTCAAGGTCCGTTCCAACGACACCGACTACCGCTTCCGCCCGCATTCGGCCTTCGCCCACCTCACCGGCCTGGGCGTCGACCACGAGCCCGACGCAGTACTGGTCATGGAACCAACCGATGACGGCGCAGGCGAGCACGGCTCCAACCACGTCTCCACCCTGTACTTCGCGCCGATGGCCGGCCGCGACACCACCGACTTCTACCTGAACTCGCGGTCCGGCGAATTCTGGGTCGGCCCGCGCCCTACCCTCTCCTCGCTGTCGGCACGCACCGGGATGCCTACCGACTCGCTGGAACAGCTGGAAATGGCGATCACCAAGAACTCCGGCCCGCAGGCCCTGGGCGGCATCCGCATCCGCCTGGTGCGCGAAGTCGACCTGAACATCGAGGCGCTGGTGGACACCTCGCGCATCAACACCGGGCAGGACTTGGAAGCCAGCGACGCCCTGGATACCGAGCTGTCCGAGTTCGTTTCCGAGCTTCGCCTCATCAAGGACGAATACGAAATCGCGGAGCTGCGCAAGTCGGTTGCCGCAACCATCAACGGTTTCGAAGATGTGGTGCGCAACTTGGACAAGGCCGTCGCCCACGAACGCGGCGAACGCGTTGTCGAAGGCGCCTTCTTCGCCCGTGCCCGCCTTGAGGGCAACGAGCTGGGCTATGACACCATCGCCGCCTCGGGCAACAACGCCACCATCTTGCACTGGATTCGCAACACCGGATCCGTCAAGCCGGGCGAGGTGCTGCTGCTGGACGCCGGTGTCGAGGCCGAATCGCTGTACACCGCGGACATCACCCGTTCGCTGCCGGTGTCAGGCAAGTACACCGAGGTACAGCGCAAGGTCTACCAGGCCGTACTGGATGCCGCCGATGCCGCGTTCGCCGCGGCCAAGCCGGGGCTGAAGTTCCGCGACCTGCACCAGATCGCTACCCGCGTCCTGGCCGAGCGCCTATCCGAGTGGGGCCTGTTGCCGGTCTCCGTGGAAGAAGCAATGGATCCAGAAGGCCAGCATCACCGCCGCTGGATGCCGCATGGCACCAGCCACCACCTGGGCCTGGACGTGCACGATTGCGCGCAGGCACGCGCCGACCTGTACCTGGATGCCAAGCTGGAAGAAGGCATGGTCTTCACCATCGAACCTGGCCTGTATTTCAAGGACGAGGATTTGGCGATCCCCGAAGAATACCGCGGCTTGGGCGTGCGCATCGAGGATGACATTCTGGTCACCGCCGATGGCGCCGAGAACCTGAGCGTTGCCCTGCCGCGCAAGCCTGACGAGGTCGAAGCGTGGATGGCTAAGCTGCGCGGCTGAATCCTCCGGCAGCGTTAAACGGCGAAGGCCTGGGTGCGGTTACCGTGGTAACTGCACCCAGGCCTTGCTTGTGCCCGGCTGTCGCCTAGCCTTCCGAATCCTTGCGGGATGCCGAGTCCTGGTCAGGTTCTTCGGCTTGGGCTTGCGGCTGCTGCGAGGTATCAACCTTCGGCTCGACTTCCGACAGGTCCTGCGCTTCCTTGGCCTCGGATGCCGGTGCTTGGGCTTCCTCCTTGGCCGGCTGTGCCGCTGGGGCTGCTGGCTGGGCCTCGTTCACTCGCACGCCATAGCGCGGGCGGCCATCTGGCAGGTCGGGGAACTGCGAGCTGCGCTCCGCGCCCGTTGCGGGCTGCGCACCACTGGCCGGTGCGGCCGCGGCAGGCTGTGCTGGAGGCGTGGCGGGGACGGCAGGCGCCTGCTGCTGCGGGGCCTGGGAAGCTGGGTGCGCCGGGGCCTGCTGCGGGCGCATAGGCAACTTGGAGGCCAGGGTGCGGGCAGCCTGCGCATGCTCGAAATCAACCACTACGTCGAAGCTGGTGGCCACGAACTGGCTGGAAGACGCGAAGTCGCGCTTGCCACGACGGGTCGAATAGCTGATCACGCCAGCGATCATCCAGATAGCCATGCCCAGGCCGATAGCGGAGAGAATCTGGTACAGCCCGTTTCCGCCGCCCCCGAAGAGCGTCAGCAGCAGGCCGACGAACAGGCCCATCATGCCACCCTGGGCCGCACCGGCCAGCGCCACGCGCGGGTAGGAAAGCTTCGCGGTGACCCGCTCCACGGTGCGCACGTCGTTGCCGACGATGCTTACCGCAGCAACCGGGAAATCATTATCGGCCAGGTAATCCACGAGCTTCTGGGCATCGAGATAGCTGGTGTAACGTCCAAGCAGTTCTCCACGAGGCAGGCCGCTGGTGCTAATCGAATTTACTCCATGAGGCGAGGTCATATCTATATTGTGCACGGGTTTACTGTGAGCCTGCATAGTTGTGAAGCAACTATCGCTGTGGGTGAAAGAAACAGGGCGTCGCCTGTGGCTTGGCACACCGGGAACAGGCCGTGAACGCGATAGTCTAGGAAGGTGAGCGCACAAGTGTCTAAAATCTTCGTCGCCCGGCTGCTCGGGCTTGATGTCTTTGACCCCTTGGGCGACCGCCTAGGCCGTTTACGCGATGTCGTGGTGGTCTCCCGCGGCCCCAAGAAACCCGCCGCCTGCGTGGGCCTGGTCGTCGAGGTCCCCGGCAAGCGGCGGGTCTTCGTTCCGATGACCCGCATCCAGTCCATGGAAGCCAACCAGGTGATCTGCAACGGCCTGGTGAACATGCGCCGATTCCAGCAGCGCGGCCAGGAAATTCTGGTGGCCGCCGAAATGTTCGACCGCACCATCACCTTCACTGACGGGTCCGGCCGCGGCGTCATCGAGGATATCGGCCTTGCGCAGACCCGTCGCGGCGACTGGGAAATCAACGAATACTATGTCCAGCGCGGCGAACCGACCGCCAATCTGCTGGGCCTGCGTTCGCGCCGCCGCAACAAGGTGCTGGTCTCCTGGGACGAGGTCAGCCACGGTTCGAAGAGCGAACCGCAGTCCGCTGACACCTTCGTGGCAGCCCACGACGAGATGAAGCCCGCAGACTTCGCCGACGCCCTGCACGAAATGAATGAGAAGCGACGCCTGGAAATTGCCGCCCATCTGCAAGATGAGCGCTTGGCTGACGTGCTCCAGGAGCTCCCGGACCGCGAGCAGGTGGAAATCCTCTCCGCACTGGGGCTCGAACGCGCCGCGGACGTGCTTGAGGAAATGGACCCGGATGACGCGGCCGACCTCCTGGCCGAAGTCAGCGAAGAGACCAAGCACCAGCTGCTGGATCTGATGAACGAGGAAGAGGCCAAGGACGTCCGCCGCCTGCTCGCCTACCCCGAAGGCACCGCCGGATCGATCATGACCCCTGTTCCGGTCATCCTCACCCCGGAATCCACGGTCGCGGAAGCTTTGGCCTCGGTGCGTCTGGAGGAGTTGAGCCCCGCGCTGGCTTCCACCGTGTATGTGGTGCGCCCGCCTCTGGAAACCCCCACCGGACGCTATCTGGGCCAAGTTCACATCCAGGCGCTGCTGCGTGCCGCTCCCCCGGAACCGCTGGGCGATATCCTAGATACCGAGCTGGAACCGATGTCGGATCTGGCCAATATCACCGAAGTGGTTCGCCATTTGGCCACCTACAACCTCACCAGCGTAGGCGTGACCAACAAGGAGGGCCGGCTGGTCGGCGCCATCACCGTGGATGACGTGCTGGACCACATCCTTCCGGATGACTGGCGTTCCCAGGACTAGCCAACGCCCCAACTACCCATCAGCAGCAAAGGAGTTCCAGCTATGGCTGAGCAGCGCAAGAGTAATGGCCTGGATACCCCGCTTGCAGCACGGCAACGCTTCTGGCCGAGGTTCTCCCCGAACCCCGACCTCTTCGGTTCGGCCACGGAGAAGTTCGCCCGCTTCATGGGCACCCCGCAGTTCCTGCTGTACATGACGGTATTCTGCGCCTTCTGGCTGATCTGGAATTCGGTCGCGCCCATCAATTGGCGTTTCGACGATGCCACCATCGGCTTCACCGCGCTGACGCTGATGCTTTCCCTGCAGGCTTCCTACGCGGCTCCGCTGCTGCTGCTGGCGCAGAACCGCCAGGATGACCGCGACCGCGTCTCGCTGTCCGAGGACCGCGCCCGTGCAGAACGCAACCTGTACGACACCGAGTACCTGACCCGCGAGCTGGCTTCCCTGCGTCTGGCCCTGCGCGATGTCGCCACCCGCGACTACGTCCGTTCAGAATTGCGCAATGTCCTTGAAGAGCTGCTGGAAACCACCGACGGCGAAGAGCTGCACCTGCGCGCCAAGAAAAAAGGCGGCAACAAGAACTCCCAGCCGCAAACCGGGATGATCGAAACCGTCAAGCCCCAGCAGAGCCAGCACCGGAAGAACCACTGAGCATTGAGCAACACCCCAGAACTCCTCGCCGCCCTCGCACAAGTCAACGACCCGGAGCTTCGCCGGCCCATCACCGAATTGGGCATGGTGGAATCCGCTGAATTGGCCGATGGCACGGCCACGGTGAAAATCTTGCTGACCATCGCCGGTTGCCCGATGCGCTCCACCATCGAGCAGGACGCCACCGCGGCCCTGCTGGCCGTCGCCGGCGTGCAGCACGTCGAGGTGCAGCTGGGTGTCATGGATCCGCACCAGCGGGCAGCGTTGCGCGAGTCCCTGGCCAGCCGCCGCACGCCGTTCTCCGACCCTGCGTCCTTGACCCGGGTGATCGCGGTGGCCAGCGGCAAGGGCGGAGTCGGCAAGTCGTCGCTGACCGCGAATCTTGCCTGCCAGCTGGCAGCCCAGGGGCTGAAGGTCGGACTGATCGACGCCGATGTGCACGGCTTCTCCATTCCCTCGTTGATGGGAATCTCGCAGAACCCCACCCGGGTGGATGAGATGATCTTGCCTCCGGTAGCGCACGGGGTGAAGGTTATTTCCATTGGCATGTTCCTGGATTCCAACCAGCCGGTGATCTGGCGTGGACCGATGCTGCACCGCGCCTTGGAACAGTTCCTTTCGGATGTCTACTTCGGCGACCTGGACTACCTGTTCCTCGACCTGCCGCCCGGCACCGGGGACATGGCGATCTCAGTTTCCCAGCTGCTGCCCAATAGCGAGCTCCTGGTGATCACCACCCCGCAGTCCACTGCGACAGAGGTTGCCGAACGCGCCGGCACCATCGCCTTGCAGACCAAGCAGAAGGTGATCGGCGTGGTGGAGAACATGAGCTTCCTGCAGCTGCCCGACGGCACGCGCATGGAGGTCTTCGGTTCCGGCGGCGGCGCCAAGCTCAGCGACTCGCTGAGCCAGCAACTGGGATATCCGGTGGAGCTGCTGGCCCAGATTCCATTGGAAGAATCCGTACGCGTGGGCTCGGATCAAGGCCAGCCGGTGGTGCTCAGCACCCCGGATGCTCCTGCCGCCGCGGCGATGCGGGAGCTTGCAGGAAAACTGGAACAGCGACCGCGCGGACTTGCCGGGCGATCGCTGCCAATGACTTTCTAAGGTGGGTTGCAGGCTTAGGTTGCTTCGGAGTCGAACGGAGCCGGTTCATTGGCGCCCAGCTGCTGCTGCGTGGTGATGGAAGGGACCGCGGTTCGCACCGGAGCCGGTGCCACCGTCTTGGCGGGGGCGCCCTTGGCAACATTCACGGCGTCATCGAATTCATCGATAAGCGCTTCCTTGATGATTCGGCGAGGATCATACTGGCGCGGGTCCAGCTTCTTCCAGTCGATATCGGCAACTTCGTCGCCGACTTCCTCGCGCAGCTGCTCCTTGGCCCCATTGGCCATGCGCCGCACTTCCTTGACCAGGTTCGCTAGCTTCTTGGCGTACTCGGGAAGCTTTTCGGGGCCCAGAATGACGACCGCAAGCACGGCGAGAACGACAAACTCGCCACCATTAATACCAAAAAGATCCACGTAAGAAGATTACCTTGTTCCAGAGCCACTGACGAAGTCACCGCGCCATGCCAACGGTGAACACCCGGTGAACGGGGTTAGCTTGCGGCGCGCAGGCCTCGCGGGATGCGTGGCAACGACATGGTCTTGGCTGGGCGATTTGCCGGATTGCGGTGAGCCAGCGCGTCTCGCAGCATGGCTCGGCCACGGTGGATCCGCGAGCGCACCGTGCCTAGCTTCACGTCCAATATGCGCGAGACTTCCTCGTAGGAGAAGCCTTCCATATCGCACAGGACAATCGCCGCACGGAACTCCGGGGACAGGGCGCGCAAGGCCTCTTGCACGTCGACATCCAGGTTGTTGAATTCGAAATAGCGTTCCGGGGTCACCGCGGTACCGGGCATCCGGTCTTCGCTTCCCTCGGCGAAACGGTCGAAGCGGATTTTGCTCTTGCGCCGCGCCTGGTCCAGGAACAGATTGGTGGTGATGCGGTGCAGCCACCCGCCCATGGTTCCCGGGGTGTAGTTCTCCAGTGCCTTGAACGCGCGAACAAATGCCTCTTGGGAAAGGTCCTCGGCATCCTGGCGGTTGCCAGTCAACCGGTAGGCCAAACGGAAAACCCGCTGCCCATGCTCCTGGACCATCTGGTCCCAGGTCGGGGTCGCGGTTTCGCCAGTCGCAGCGGCAGAAACAGATTCACTTCGTGCATTGTTCACACTCCAAGTATGAAATGGGAAGCTGAGCTGAAGCTAAGAATCCTCTGCGCGAGAACCTGCAAGTTCAACAATTTCGGGTAACGGCGTAGGTACGATTGATACTGGCCACGCCAATTCAACTTTTGAGGACCACCGCAGATGCCTTCGATGAATCCAGAACTCTTTGCGAGCTGGACCTACGCCCAGACCCACGTCAACGAGCCGGAGCATGTCGCCGCGGTTCGCGAGCGCGCGGAAGACCTGGGCGTGCGGTGCATTGACCCGGCGGGCCGCTCAATGCTGCAGCTGCTGTGCACCCTGCGCCAGCCGCGCAACGTCGTGGAAATCGGTTCCGGCGTGGGTGTCGCGTCCTTGGCAATGCTGGAAGCCATGGGCAGCGTCATGACGCTGACCGCGATCGAACCGGATCTGGAACACGCCAATGCGATGCGTCAGGGCCTGCGCGACTCGTCAATCCCTTCGGCCCGCGCCCGCATCATCAATGAGCGCGCGGAGAACGTCCTCTCGCGCTTGGCGGACCACGCCTACGACCTGGTGCTCATCGATGCCGGCGCCGAACTGCTGCTCGAATATGTAGCAGAAGCCAAGCGGCTGGTGGGAACCGGCGGCGTGATCATCGTGAACAATGCCTTCGACGAGCACCGCCTGGCCAAGCCCGCGGTGCGATGGACTTCCACCGTCACGACCCGAGATGCACTGCGCATGATGCGAGAGGATCCGCGGCTGCAAACGCACCTTCTCCCCACCGAGCAGGGATTGTTCGTGGCAACTGTCCTGCCTGCCAAGCCGGCCACGCGGCGCTAGCAGCCATTTTCAGGCAAAACGAAGGACCGACATTTCTGCCGGTCCTCATTTGCCGCACGAGCACCTCGTGCGGCCAAGCTGTAACTTGAGCAACCCTACTCGGTGACCTTGAGCAGGCACTCGCGCAATTCGGTTGCCTCGTCGTTGCTCAACTCGACCACCAGTCGTCCGCCTCCGTCGATTGGCAGGCGCAAGATGAGGCTGCGCCCTTCCTTAGCGACTTCCATTGGCCCGTCACCGGTGCGTGGCTTCATAGCAGCCATTAAGCTGTTCCCTTCGTCTGTGGCTAACGCATGCGTTGGCGCGTGCCACGCATGCAACCGAATGCCTAGTCCATCCTCAGCAAGGAATCCCGGCTGAGTTGGGACACTTATCTCTTATTATTACTAATTTTCGTTCGTGTCGCTAATCACACGCCGTGACTCCAGATCACGAATCGTATTCTCAAGGTTGGTGATTTCGGCCGCCAGGACATCGAGCACATCATCGACCTGGTCGCAACGGTAGCCGCGCAAGCCCAGGGAGAAGCGCACCTTGTCCACGTCCTCGGCGCGCGGATTCTTGGGCAGCAGCACCGGTGGCAGCGATGCCTGGTGCTCGACCAATCCGGTGATGGCCTCCCCGGTGGATTCGAAGTGGCGGCCGGCTGGCACGTTCTTCCGCTGGCTGGAGAGCAGCAGCGCGACCGCGCCGACCAGCAATACCGCAATGGCAATCAGGAGCGTTGGCATCGGTTACTGCCCCTTCGCCAAGTTGCCGACCTTCTGGTTTTCCTGATGCGCGCGCAGCACCAGATCCACCGCTTCATCGGGGTCATCGGTGATCGTGAACAGATCCATATCAGCCGGCGATATGGTGCCTTCGGCAACGAGCGTGCTGGCCATCCAGTCGACCAAGCCTCCCCAGTACTCGCTGCCCACAAGCACGATCGGGAAGCTGGTGATCTTCTTGGTCTGCACAAGGGTCAGAGCTTCGAAGAGTTCATCAAGGGTGCCGAAACCGCCAGGCAGCACAATGAAGCCCTGCGAGTACTTCACGAACATCGTCTTGCGCACGAAGAAGTAGCGGAAGTTCAGGCCCTTGTTCACCGAGGCATTCAGTCCGGTCTCGAAGGGAAGCTCAATTCCCAGGCCCACCGAGATCCCGCCCTTCTCCGCGGCACCCTTGTTGGCGGCTTCCATTGCACCAGGGCCGCCACCGGTGATCGTGGTGATGCCTTCCTCAGCCAGGCGGCTGCCGACACGCTCGGCCATCGCGTAGTAAGGGCTGTTCCGGTCGGTGCGCGCCGAACCGAAAACTGCGATGGCGGGTCCGGTATCGGCCATGGTTCCAAAACCGCTGACGAATTCCGATTGGATCCGCAGCACGCGCCACACATCGGTGTGCGTGACATCTGCCTGCGGACTGTCCAGGAGATAGTGGTCAAGCTGGTCTTCTGGCTGCTTCCCTGGCCAGCTCGCTTCGATGTGGCGCTTTTGCCCGAGCCGGGCATTTTCTTCACTCTTACGCTGATGAACCATGCCTTCACTCTATCGGTTAGTTCTGCACATCCTTGGATGTGACCTACCGCTGATTGAAGAACAGTTTGATAACAACTCGGTGTGACGTGGTCGAAGGCTCGCATAGTCGACGTCACATCAAGTAATGTCTACAGCATGAAAAGCGATCATCAGGCTCAGGCTTCTTCTGACGGCCCTATCGTCCAGCTGACTGGGGTCAATAAGCACTACGGCGCGCTGCATGTGCTCAACGACATCAATCTCGAAGTCACCAAGGGCGAGGTTGTTGTAATCCTCGGCCCTTCCGGCTCGGGCAAGTCGACGTTATGCCGCGCCATCAACCGGCTTGAAACCATCGACGAAGGCACCATCAAGATTGACGGCAAGACCCTTCCCGAAGAAGGCAAGGCGCTGGCCAATCTGCGTGCAGATGTCGGCATGGTCTTCCAGTCGTTCAACCTCTTCGCCCACAAGTCGATCTTGGAAAACGTGACCCTCGGACCGATCAAGGTCAAGGGCATGAAGAAAGACGAAGCGAAGAACTTGGCAATGCAGTTGCTGGAGCGGGTCGGCGTGGCCAACCAGGCCGGCAAGCTGCCGGCACAGCTTTCCGGCGGCCAGCAGCAGCGCGTGGCGATCGCCCGCGCGCTAGCCATGAAGCCGAAGGTCATGCTCTTCGACGAACCGACCAGCGCCCTGGACCCGGAAATGATCAACGAGGTCTTGGACACCATGGTCGAACTGGCGAAGGAAGGCATGACCATGCTCGTGGTCACCCATGAGATGGGCTTCGCGCGGAAAGCCGCGGATCGCGTGATCTTCATGGCCGACGGCCAGATCGTCGAGCAGGCCGCACCGGAAGAATTCTTCACCAATCCCAAATCCGACCGTGCCAAGGACTTCCTTGGCAAGCTGATTACCAACCACTGATTTCATCATCACGCATCCACTAGGAGGAACAATGCGCAAGACTCGTTTCGGTACAGTAGCCGCAATGGCGGCCGTCGCGGCCCTGGCCCTGACTTCATGCGGCGGCTCCGGCGACAGCGAAGCCGACGGCGACAAGATCCGCATCGGCATCAAATTCGACCAGCCAGGCCTCGGCTTCAAGGACGGCGATAACTACACCGGTTTCGATGTGGACGTCGCCAAGTACGTAGCCAACGAATTGGGTTACACCGAGGATCAGATCGAATTCATTTCGGCACCGTCCGCCAACCGCGAGACCATGCTGCAGAACGACCAGGTCGACATGATCTTCGCAACCTACTCGATCACCGATGAGCGCAACAAGGTCGTCGACTTCGCCGGTCCGTACTTCGTCGCCGGCCAGGACCTGCTGGTTCCAGCCGACTCGGATATTGCCGGCCCGGAGGATCTTGACGGCAAGAACCTCTGCTCGGTCACCGGTTCCACCTCGGCCCAGAAGGTCAAGGACAACTACGCCCAGAACACCAACCTGCAGGAGCTTCCGGGCTACGCAGAGTGCACCACCCAGATGAGCGGCGGCACCATTGACGCGGTGACCACCGATGACATCATCCTCGCCGGCCTGGCTGCGCAGCCAGCCTACAAGGGCAAGTTCAAGGTTGTTGGCGCGCCGTTCTCGGAAGAGAACTACGGTGTGGGCCTGCCTGATGGCACCGACAAGTGCGCCGACATCAACGCGGCCATCACCAAGATGATCGAGTCCGGCGAATGGCAGAAGGCCCTGGACAAGAACACCGAAGGCACCGGCTACAAGCCAAACGCTGAGACCAACCCGCCAACCCTTTCGGATTCCTGCGCCTAGCAGGACCTGATGCGATGGGGGTCAAACGCAGCGTGTTTGGCCCCCATCTGCAATCTGCGTTACTCCGGTAACCGGCTGATGCAGGTATCGGACCCATAGCCACTTGGCCGGTCTTCCGGCCATCGAGACAGAGGCTTGCAGTGGAGAACTATTTATCCATATTCACTGAGTACGACATTCCCGGAGCTTTCTGGGTCAATATCCAACTAACGTTCTGGGCTGCCATTGGCGCCCTCGTTCTGGGCACTATTCTGGCCCTGCTGCGCATCTCCCCCGTAGGGAGCTTCCAGGCCATTGGCACCAGCTACGTCAACTTGATCCGCAATACGCCGCTGACCATCATCATCCTGTTCTGCGTGCTGGCGCTCTATGGCCAGCTCGGATTCGTGCTCAGCTCAGACTTCCAGAACAACTTCTTCCGCTTGGCCGTCCTTGGCCTTGCGGTCTACCACGCGGCGTTCGTGTGCGAAGCCATCCGTTCCGGCGTGAACACGGTTCCGCTGGGACAGGCGGAAGCTGCCCGTGCCATCGGTTTGAGCTTCTTGCCCGCAGCACGCATGGTGATCTTGCCGCAGGCCTTCCGCGGAGCCATCGTGCCGCTGGGCAACACCCTGATCGCCTTGATCAAGAACTCCACGGTCGCGGCGGTCGGTTCGGTAGCCACCGAATCCTCCTCGGTCATGAAGACCATGATCGAGTTCCGTGCCGATATCGTCATCCCGATCTTCTTGACCTTCGCGGTGGGTTTCGTGATCATCGTTATTCCGGTGGGCCTGCTGACCACGTGGGCTTCGAAGAAACTGGCGGTGGCACGATGAGCGCCTCGATTCTTTTCGATACGCCCGGGCCCAAGGCCCGGCGCCGCATCCTGGCTGTCAACATCATCGGTGCCCTGATTGCCCTGGGCATCGTTGCTTGGATCATTTTGGGCCTCGCCGCCAAGGACCAGATGCAGGCTTCCCAGTGGGATGACTTCATCGAGTCGAGCACCTGGAAGAACTACTTGCTGCCCGGCTTGTGGAACACCGTCAAGGCCGCCATCTTCGGCATTGTCGGTTCGGTGATATTCGGCCTGATCTTCGGTGTTGGACGCCTGGCGCAGAACAAGCTGATCAACGGTGTATCCACCGTGATTGTCGAATTCTTCCGTGCGGTTCCAGTGCTGCTGATGATCGTGTTCTTCAACGTCTTCTTCTCCCGCTCGTTGCAGCTGCCAGGAGATACCGCGATGTGGGCCGTGGTCGCGGCACTGATCTTCTACAACGGCTCGGTCGTTGCGGAGCTGGTCCGTTCCGGAGTGCACAATCTGCCCAAGGGCCAACGCGAAGCCGGTATCGCGATCGGCCTGACCCGCGGCAAGTCCTTGCGCTACATCGAGATTCCGCAGGCACTGGTGGCCATGCTGCCAGCGCTGATCGGCCAGTTCGTGGTGATCTTGAAGGACTCGGCCCTGGGCTACATCATCAGCTTCAACGAGCTGCTGTTCTTCGCCCGCACCTACTCCTCGCCGAACGGCAATGTGCTGCAGGCTCTGATCGTGGCGGCGGCGATCTTCATCATCATCAACTTCACCCTGAGCAAGCTGGCAGTGATCGTCTCGCGCCGCTTGAGCAGCCGGGTGAAGAAGGACAAGACTGCAGCCGCCAACCCGGCGGCAGTGGTTGGAGCCCCCGCGGATCTGGGCACGCAAGCGGGCCAGGATCGCGAAGATCCCAAGGCCTAGCCACCGCAACAGAAAAATCTCCGTACCGCTTGGGCATCAACCACACGGTACGGAGATTTTTTCTTGCCACGACAATTGCTCAGTGACAGGGGATCGCTAGCGCAGCCACGCGCGCAGGCTCTGCAGGCAATCACGGATAGCCTGCTGCGGTACATGCTCATCATCGCTGTGTGCTAGCAGCGCATCTCCTGGGCCGAAGTTCACTGCCGAAACTCCCAAGGCCGAGAAGCGCGACACGTCGGTCCAGCCGTACTTCGGCTTGGGTTCCTGGCCCAGCACCTTGATCAGGTCCGCGGCAATCTGCTGGTCCAATCCCGGTTTGGCTCCATCGGCGCCATCGGTGCGCTCGATATCGAAGCCAGCGAAAAGCTCGCGGACAACGGCCTCAGCCTCGGCCAGCGTCTTGTCCGGGGCGAATCGGTAGTTCACTTCCACCTCGCAGTAATCCGGAATCACGTTGCCCGCGATGCCGCCGGCAATGCGGACTGCGTTCATTCCCTCGCGGTAGTCCAGGCCTTCGACGGTGATGCTCTGGGGCTGGTAGGCAGCCAGCCGCTGCAGGATCTCCCCCGCGTCATGGATCGCGTTATGCCCCATCCATGCGCGTCCCGAATGGGCCGCCTTGCCGCGGGTGCGGATGACGAAGCGGCTGGTTCCGTTGCACCCGCCTTCGACGGTGCCGTTGGTCGGTTCCAGCAGGATCGCGAAGTCAGCTTCCAGCAGTTCCGGGCTGTTCTTGGCCAGCCGGCCCAATCCGGACTTGGCCGCTTCAACTTCCTCATGGTCGTAGAAGACGTAGGTGACATCGTATTTGGCCTCGGTCAGCTCTGCCGCCAGGGCAAGCTGTACGGCAACCCCGCCTTTCATGTCCGTCGCACCGCGGCCATAGAGCACCCCGCCGATGACCTGTGCGGGGACGGTGCCCTTGGCGCCCTCGGTGCGTGGCAACGGCACGGTGTCCAGATGCCCGGCCAGCACGACGCGGCGTTCGCGGCCAAAGCTGGTGCGCGCCACGATGGCGTCCTGGTCCCGATGGACCTCAAGATGCGCCAGCTGCTGCAGCGCGTGGTGCACCTTGTCGGCCAGCTCTTGCTCATTGCCGGAAACGGATTCAATGTTCATGATTTGCTCGGTGAGCAGGGCAACGTCTTGTTGCAGGTCCAATTCGTTCACGGCTGGCTACATCCTGAGTCTCTAGCTTCACTTTTTTGTCATTTATCAACGTTACTCCGGTCAGCAAAGATACGATCGGTGTATGACTTCAGAATCTGTGACATCCAGCGAATCATCTGTCCGTTTAGCCTCAGCGCATGGCCTTGCAACGGTCGCATCCGATGGAACGATCCTTGATGTTTGGTACCCGGCTCCAGTCTTGGGCGAACTCGCCCAAGCTGAAGAGCTCTCCGGTGAACTCTCTGCCGCCGCGCAGGATGATGCAGCCCGCGGCACCACCCAGAAGGTAGTTTCACTGACCATTAATCTTGATGTAGCTCCGGCTGACACCGCCGATGTGTGGCTGCGCCTGCACTTGCTATCGCACCGCCTGGTCCAGCCGAACAGCATCAACCTCGACGGCATCTTCGGCCATCTGGCAAACGTCGTATGGACGAATTTCGGTCCTTGCCAGGTCGAGGGCTTCGAAACGACTCGGTTGAAGTTGCGCGCTCGTGGTGCGGTCACCGTGTACGGCGTGGACAAGTTCCCGCGCATGGTCGACTATGTGGTTCCGGCCGGCGTGCGCATTGCCGACGCTGGACGTGTGCGCCTCGGCGCCCACCTGGCTTCGGGCACCACCGTCATGCACGAAGGGTTCGTCAATTTCAATGCCGGCACCTTGGGCACCTCGATGGTGGAAGGCCGCATTTCGGCATCGGTCGTTGTTGGCGATGGCTCGGACGTTGGAGGCGGCGCATCGATCATGGGCACCTTGTCCGGTGGCGGCAAGGAACGCATTGTCATCGGCGAACGCGTGCTGCTGGGGGCAAACGCCGGTGTGGGCATCTCGATCGGCGATGACTCGGTGGTCGAAGCTGGCCTGTACGTCACCGCCGGCACGCGTGTGGTGCTGGGCGAGAAGCAGGTCAAGGCACTGGAGCTTTCCGGCGTGCCAAACCTGCTCTTCCGCCGCAATTCGATCACCGGCACTGTTGAGGCCCTGCCGCGCGCAGGCCAGACCGTTGAGCTGAACAGCGCGCTTCACGCCAACTAATTCTCCTGTTGCATTCGAACTGGCAGATCACGAAAGTGGTCTGCCAGTTTTTATTGCCCAGTTTCTTGCTGCTCGGCTAGCCGCCGGGAAAGATGATGGTCACCATCGGCTGGATGAAGCCGTGGAAAGCCTTGGAGTCGCGCAGCAGCGACGTGCTGGCCACGATGGTTGCCCGGCCAGTCAGCCAAGCCCTGGGCTCGTCCAAGGGCACGTCAATGAGGTGGATCTCCTGCCGAGTGGCTTGCATATCGTGTTCCACGCCGTGGTCAATCAGGATCCGCTCCAGCTCATCCATGCGGTGCGGCACGTACTTGCCGCTGTTTTCTGCAAAGTCCTGGGCATGCTGCTGGGCGAACACCGTGGCCTGGCCGTAGTGTGCCCGCGCCAGCCGGGCCAGGGCCGGGTAGCCCTCGTCTTCCAGCCGCTTGATCAGTGCATCGCTGGCCTCCGGTTCACTGGCTGGCACCACCGCGGTCAGCGAATCCCACCAGGAACTCCATTCCTGCTTGAGCTGTCCGTGCGAGTCGTCAATCGTGTTGCGGTTCTTGATATTGGAAGCAAGCCGGCTATTGGGTCCGGCCTCCGCGGGGTGGACGCCTGAGAGTTCGCGCAGGTACAACGCCATCAGCATATTCTGATTGGTATTTATGGCCAGCGACCAATTATTTCCACGACGTAAGTACATGCATACCACCTGATTCTTCGGCACACTTGTCGTTTCCTCTGCCTCAAAGGATACTCCCGAAATACCGCTTAAAACAGGGAAGGACCTGTCCCCCACTATCGTGGGAAGACAGGTCCTGCCGCAGGAATCCGGCAGCTAGCCTAGGCCTGGTAGCCCGGGTAGTTGCGAGCGGTTTCACCCATGTACAGCTGGCGTGGACGGCCGATCTTCAGCTCCGGGTCCTTGATCATTTCGCGCCACTGCGCGATCCAGCCTGGCAGGCGGCCGATGGCGAACAGCACGGTGAACATCTTCTCCGGGAAGCCCATGGCGGTGTAGATCAGGCCGGTGTAGAAGTCCACGTTCGGGTAGAGCTTGCGCGAGATGAAGTATTCATCGTTCAGTGCAGTTTCTTCCAGCTTCATCGCGATATCAAGCAGCTCGTTCTTGCCCTGCTTTGCCAGCAGGTCGTGAGCGGTCTTCTTGATGATCTTGGCGCGTGGATCGTAGTTCTTGTACACGCGGTGGCCGAAGCCCATCAGGCGTACGCCGTCCTCCTTGTTCTTGACCTTGGTCATGAACTCTTCAGGGGTCATGCCCGAAGACTGGATTTCACGGAGCATCTTCAGGACGGCTTCGTTGGCGCCGCCGTGGGCCGGGCCGGACAGCGCGTGGATGCCTGCCGAAACCGAAGCGAACATGTTGGCTTCCGAGGAGCCAACCAGGCGCACGGTGGAGGTCGAGCAGTTCTGCTCGTGGTCAGCGTGCAGGATCAGCAGCAGGTCAAGAGCCTTGACCACGTCTGGATCCACGATGTACGGCTCGGCAGCGGTGCCGAAGCACAGGCGCAGGAAGTTCTCGACCATGTTCA
This sequence comes from Glutamicibacter sp. ZJUTW, assembly GCF_008370855.1. Taxonomy (NCBI): domain Bacteria; kingdom Bacillati; phylum Actinomycetota; class Actinomycetes; order Micrococcales; family Micrococcaceae; genus Glutamicibacter; species Glutamicibacter sp. ZJUTW. Next base: position 2,328,083 of record NZ_CP043624.1, read on the forward strand.
TCGAGTTGTCCGGGTACAGCAGCGCCTGGCCAATGGACTTCTTGTGCGCGTACGCGGCCAAGACCGGAAGCTTTGCCAGCAGGCGCAGGGTCGAACGCTCAACCTGTGCGTCATCCTTCGGATCCAGCGAATCCTGGTACCAGGTTGACAGGGCCGAAACAGCCGAGGACAGCACCGGCATCGGGTGCGCGTCGCGAGGGAAGCCGCCGAAGAAGCCCTTGAGCTCTTCGTGCAACAGGGTGTGGCGGCGCAACGAGTTGTCGAACTCGGCCAGCTGGTCGGCAGTTGGCAGTTCGCCGTAGATCAGCAGGTAGGTGACCTCGATGAAGCTGGACTTCTCGGCCAGCTGCTCGATTGGGTACCCGCGGTAGCGCAGGATGCCTGCGTCGCCGTCGATGTAGGTAATCGCGGACTTGGTGGCCGCAGTATTCATGAAGCCGGGATCGTAAGTCACGTTCCCGGTGGTCTTCAAAAGTGGGGCTACGCCGAATCCGTCGTTGCCCTCTGCTGCCTGAATTACCGGCAGCTCGAGGCTGGATTCTCCAAAGTGTAGCTGTGCAGACGTAGTATCTGTCATTGCATCTCCTAACCGGAAAGCGTGTAGTTCCGAAAGGTCAGTCGTCACCGTAGAACATACCGCGATTTGACCCATTCAAGCTAATTAGGGCGTCATCTTCACCGATTGGCGGAAGAATTCAACCGTTCAACGGCAGCCGCGATCCGTTCGTCGGATGCAGTCAGCGCCACGCGCACGTGGCGTTCCCCGGCGGTGCCGTAGAAGGCCCCGGGACCGGCCACGATGCCCAGTTCCGCCAGCGCCCCGATGGTTTCAAAGCTCGGACGCCCAGCGGTGCACCACAGGTACAGGCCCGCCACCGAATCCTCGATGGCCAGGCCGAAATTCTCCAGCGCCGGCCGCAGCATGTCACGGCGTGCCCGGTACAGCTCGCGCTGCGCCGCGACATGCTCGTCGTCATTCAGGGCCACCACCATGGCGTGCTGGATTGGACCGGGAACGATCATGCCAGCATGCTTGCGGCTATTAACCAGAGACGGCATCAGATTGGGAGCACCGGCAACGAAGGCGGCGCGGTATCCGGCGAGGTTGGACTGCTTCGACAGCGAATACAGCGCGAACAGGTCATCGAGGTTTCCACCGTTGACCGCCGGGTCCAGGATGCTGGGCACCTGCCCCTCGTATTCATCCCACCCCAGTTCCGCGTAGCACTCGTCGGAGGCGACGACGGCACCCATTTCGCGGGCCTGAGCCACGATGCCTGCCAGCTGGGCGGTATCGCGGACCTTTCCGGTCGGGTTGCCAGGCGAGTTGACCCAGATCAGCTTCACGCGCTCGCGCTGCTCAGCAGTCAATTCCGAGAGGTCGTCGGTGGCGATAGGGGTCGCGCCGACCAGCTGGGCACCGATGTCATAGGTCGGGTAGGCGATTTCGGGACGGACCACGATATCGCCAGCGCCCAGGCCCAGGAACAACGGCAGCCACGCCACCATTTCCTTGGAGCCAACCGTCGGCATGACATCATCGGTGCTCAATCCGGTGACGTTGCGTCGGCGGGCGAACCAGTCGACGATGGCTTGGCGGACCTCAATGGTCCCGTGCGTGGTCGGGTAGCCGTGCGAGTTGGCAGCGTCGGCCAGCGCCTGCTGGATGACCTGCGGCGTGCTGTCGATGGGCGTGCCGATCGACAGGTCCACGACTCCCCCCGGATGTGCGGACGCTTGCTCGCGATACGGGGCAAGCTGGTTCCAGGGGTAATCGGGGAGTTCAAGCATGAAAGTGAAAACCTAGCCTTGGTTCTGAGGTGGCAAGGCGCTGATCAGTGGGTGGTCAGTGCCGGTGTTACCAATTTTAGCGGCGCCGCCCGGGGATCCAAGTTCGTCGAAAAAGTCGACGTTTGCCTTGTAATAGTCGGCCCACTCGTCCGGCACATCATCTTCGTAGTAGATGGCTTCGACGGGGCAGACAGGTTCGCAGGCGCCGCAGTCAACACATTCATCCGGATGAATGTAGAGCGAGCGCTCACCTTCATAGATACAATCTACCGGGCACTCTTCGACGCACGCCTTGTCTTTCACGTCGACGCACGGCTGAGCGATGATGTAAGTCACGAGGGCCGAGACCTTTCCTTGCACTGGGTGGTTTCAACAGAGCTAGTGGTTTCAGTAGATGCTCTTTGAATCCTTTACCAGCTCAAACTACAGTCTAGTCGTGTATAACCATTCATCGAACCGCCTATCGGCGCGCTGTGACGTAATCGACCATTCACATTTCAGCTTCCCGTGGTGCAAATGAATTCTTCTTACGAAAAGATGACGCTTCCAAATGCTTAGTTTTAGTGATGTGACGCCCGGTGAACGGCTAGTTGTCCGCTACCGATTGGCCGAGGGCCAGGCCGGCGGACATTTTTCCGACGCGTTGGGAGAGCTGAGGGAAGTGACCGAGGAATCGGTGAGCATCCAGACCCGCACCGAGCTGGTACGCATCCCCCGCGCGGCGATCACCCACGCCAAGCGGGTACCGCAGGCTCCGGCGCGCCGCAGGCCCCGCGTCCCGCGCAGCGAATAGCGTCCTAGCAAGCCGCAAGATTTTCACGATGCCACTTATCCGGGTCGCAGCTGCCTTGATCCGGCTTGGGAAGACATGCGATTTGAATCTTCCAATCACTTAACACTTTTCGCGTATGCTGTTTTCATGCCCTCCGATAAACTTGTCCAATCGCGAGCACGAGCCCTCAGCTCCCCGCTGAGGCTTCGCATCTTGCGCTTGTGCCTCCATGAGTCACGCACGAACAAGGAAATTGCGGACATTCTGGATTTGAATCCCGCCACGTCCTTGCATCACGTGCGCACCCTGGTCAGCAACGGCTACCTCGCCGCGGAAGAACCGCGCCGAGGCAACCGCGGTGCCAAAGAAGTGCCCTATCGAAGCACCAAGCAGTCCTGGGGCACCCGCATTCCCGACGCGGCTCCGATGCTCGTGGACACCTTCTTGCAGGAAATCGAGGGACTTGATCCGCAGGAAATACAGGTCATCCGGTTGGGTCTGAAACTCAATGAAGAAAACCAGAAGGAACTGATGAGCCGGCTGCGGGCGGTTATCGAGGACTACGCAGTACGCGACCCGGATCCCGATGGCGTGGCCACCTCGCTGTTCTTGGCCCACCATCTGGATATCACCGGCAATGCGCGTGACGGCCAGTAGGCCGGTCACCGCTTCCCCAAAACCTTATTAAAAACAGTAGGAGTTCCTCCCGTTGGGGAAGAACTCCTACTGTTTTTCAATTCTGCCGTTGCTGCTTGCGCAACACCCGCAAGGAGCACAGCAAGGCAATCACCGATGGAATGACCATTCCGTACATCCACAGTGCAGAGGCCAACGCCGGTCCGGGCAGGTACTCGTAGTACTGCATGCCCAAGATCAGCTGGTCGTCGCCCACATAGGAAATCAGGCCAACAGTCACATAGCATCCGATGAACGCCACCGCACCGGCCCACAGCTTCGCGGAGGAAACCGCAGCCCAGTACACCAGTACTCCGAGCAGGAGCCAGGCAACAAGCACGCCCCAAACCAGCGGGAAATCGTTGCCGATATAGCTGATGGAGGCGTGGATTGCCGTGCCGAACAATCCTGCAGCCACGGCGGCAACCGCACCGCGCCACAGCGCGGAGAAGTTGCCTCCGAGGGAATTGCGATTATTAGGAGCGTGCGCGTGCACGGCTGGCCTTGGCACGGTCGTTGGCGTTCAGCAGCACCTTGCGGATGCGGATTGCTTCCGGGGTGACCTCAACGCACTCGTCTTCGCGAGCGAATTCAAGCGACTCTTCCAGGGTCAGGGTGCGTGGCGGGGTCAGGTTCTCGAAGGAATCCGAGGAAGCTGCACGCATGTTGGTGAGCTTCTTTTCCTTGGTGATATTCACGTCCATGTCATCGGCGCGCGAGTTCTCGCCCACGATCATGCCCTCGTAGACCTCTTCGGTTGGCTTCACGAAGAAGCTCATGCGTTCCTGCAGGTTGATCATCGCGAATGGAGTCACCACGCCGGCACGGTCGGCCACGATCGAGCCGTTGATGCGGTACTCGATGGCGCCTGCCCACGGCTCGTAGCCTTCGGCCAGCGAAGCGGCAATGCCGGCACCACGGGTTTCGGTCATGAATCGGGTGCGGAAGCCGATCAGGCCACGTGCTGGAACCATGAATTCCATGCGAACCCAGCCGGTACCGTGGTTGGCCATGTCGGTCATGCGGCCCTTGCGCGATGCCATCAGCTGGGTGATAGCGCCCAGGTACTCTTCCGGCACGTCAATGGTCATGCGCTCCATTGGCTCGTGGACCTTGCCGTCGATCATCTTGGTGACAACCTGCGGCTTGCCAACGGTCAGCTCGAAGCCTTCGCGGCGCATCTGCTCAACGAGGATGGCCAGTGCCAGTTCGCCACGACCCTGGACTTCCCAAGCGTCTGGACGCTCGGTTGGCAGGATGTTCAGCGAAACGTTGCCGATCAGTTCCTTGTCCAGGCGATCCTTGACCTGGCGTGCGGTGACCTTGGCGCCCTTGACCTTGCCAGCCAGTGGCGAGGTGTTGATGCCGATGGTCATGGAGATCGCAGGTGGATCAACGGTGATCAGCGGCAGCGGCTTAGGGTTCTCCAGGTCGGTGAGGGTTTCGCCGATCATGATGTCTTCGATACCGGCGACTGCAACGATCTCGCCCGGTCCGGCTTCTTCAGCTGGAACGCGGGTCAGGCCCTGGGTGGCCAGCAGTTCGGTGATCTTGACCTGCTTCATGGTGCCGTCCTGGCGTGCCCAGTTGACCTGCTGGCCCTTGCGCAGGGTGCCGTTGATCATGCGCAGCAGTGCAAGACGGCCGAGGAATGGCGAAGCGTCAAGGTTGGTGACGTGGGCCTGCAGGACTTCACCCTCGGTATAGGTCGGCGCAGGAACGTGCTTGATGATGGTCTCGAACAGCGGCTCAAGATCTTCGTTGTCAGGCAGTGTGCCGTCAACTGGCTGGTTCATCGATGCGTAGCCGGCCTTGCCCGAAGCGAAGACCACGGGAACGTTCAAGATGGCATCCAGATCCAGGTCCGGAGCTTCGTCAGCCAGGTCGGAAGCCAGGCCGAGCAGCAGATCCATGGAGTCGGAGACGACGCCGTCGATGCGGGCATCGGCGCGGTCGGTCTTGTTGACCACGATGATCACTGGCAGGTTGGCGCCAAGCGCCTTGCGCAGCACGAAGCGGGTCTGCGGCAGCGGACCCTCGGATGCGTCGACGAGCAGGACAACGCCGTCGACCATGGACAGGCCGCGTTCAACCTCGCCACCGAAGTCGGCGTGGCCCGGGGTGTCGATGATGTTCATGGTCATCTTCTTGCCCTCGGCCGCTGGGCCGCTGTAGAACACGGTGGTGTTCTTGGCAAGAATGGTGATGCCCTTCTCGCGTTCCAGCTCACCTGAGTCCATCACGCGGTCTTCGGTTTCACCATGGCTGTCGAATGCGCCGGTCTGCTGGAGCATGGCGTTGACCAGGGTGGTCTTGCCGTGGTCAACGTGCGCCACAATGGCTACATTGCGAAGTTCATCGCGAGTAATGGTGTTTGCTGACATGCGTGAAGGCTCACTTCCGCTCGAGAATTTGGGTCTGTGGAGTCGGGGCCAAAGTCGACCCAACAATCCAGTTTACGCTCTCGAGACTAATAGTCTGTTGATCTGTGTCAGAACATACAGGAATTTCATGTACCGGTCGCGAGAAATTCAGCGGATCGACTGGGTAGGTATCCAAAAACGCAGCGTGCCGGCGCCATGGCTGGCTTCAATTTCCGGAAGCTTGGCGTCCAGCAATCCGCCGCATTTTTCAATGGTCGATCTTGAACCGATGTTATCGGAAGCACAGGTAACCAGAGCGCGCTCAATTCCTGATTCGCGCAGTTCCTGCAATCCGAATCTGCACAGTTGCTGTGCCACACCACGGCGACGATACTCGGGAACTACACCATAGCCGATATGCCCGCCGTAATGAAGCAGGCCCTCGTTGAGCTCATACCTCACAGATACACGGCCCACCAGTTCCCCGTCGTCGAAGGCGGCAAACAGCGCCGAGCGAACCCATCCTTCGGGGATGTGCTCGCCACGGCGCCCTGCCTTCATCCGGTAGGCATAGTCCTCCCAAGCCTCAGCGGAAGTCCAGGTGGGCAAGAACTCGAAATCATCGCCAAGCATCAAATGATGGGCATCGATTGCCTGCTGTTCGTCGCCGATTTCCAATTCACGGATCTCCAGCGCAATTCCCATAGCCATGGCGCAAGTATGCCAGAGCTGGGCCGGCTCCAAGAAGCGCAGGCACTGCAAGGCCGGGCGCTAGTAGGCCACCTGCTGCCCCTGAACCTGCCTGGCCCATTCCACGGTGCCGCCGCTGAGGCTGTACACCTGGACGGCTGGCTGCAGATCCGGCCTGGCAATCCGCGCCGCCCGCTGTGAACGGACACCCGTTTTGCAGACGAACACGACCGCCGAGGCACCCTGCGCGAGCCCTCCCAGTCCTTGTTCTTCCAGTTGCGCGAGCGGGAGGGGCTGGCTGTGCGGGATCGCAATGATCTCGCGTTCCCAGGCTTCACGCACATCCACCAGCAGCACCGGTTCCTCCGCTTCAAGGTCCGCCAGTTGCTCAACGGAAATTTCCGGAACATGCCCATCGACAGCGCAGGACGCTGGCTGGTACTCGCCCAGCCGGCTCACCGGTTCGCGTTGCGGGTCCCTGGCAAAATTGAGTGTTCGCACACTGGCTGCCCGTGCATCGTAGAGCCAAAGTTTTCCGCTGAGCGTGGTGCCGATTCCAGTGATGAGCTTCAGGGCCTCGGTGCACATCACCGAGCCGATGACGCCGCACAGGGCGCCAAAGACCCCGCCCTCGGCGCAGCTGGGCACGGAGTCCGCATCAGGGATTTCAGGGAAAAGATCGCGCAGCATCGGACCGGTGCGCGGGTCGAAGACGGACACCTGCCCGGAGAATTGGAACAGCGTCCCCCAGACCAGTGGGGTGCCGGTGATTTCTGCGGCGTCGTTGGACAGGTAGCGCGTGGCGAAGTTGTCGCTGCCGTCGATGACCAGGTCGTAGTCGCTGAAAAGTGCCACTGCGTCGGTCTCATCCAGTTTGCCATCCACGGCGATAACCCGGACATTCCGGTTCTGCTCGTGGGCCATCCGGCGGACCGATTCCACCTTCAAGCGGCCTACGTCCTGTTGCCTGTGCATGGTTTGGCGTTGCAGGTTGGACAGTTCAACCGTGTCGTGGTCCACGACCCCGAGGGTGCCGATCCCCGCGGCGACCAGGTAGCTGGCAATGGGGCTGCCCAGTCCCCCGGCTCCGATTACCAGCACCTTGGCATTGGCGATCCTGCGTTGCCCTTCTTCGCCGACGCCGGGAAGCGACAGATGCCGGGAATAACGCGCCAATTCTTCCGGTGCCAGCTCCGGCCCCGGGGCTACCAATGCTGACTGGTTCACGAGAAGTCACCGACCAGGGTCTGCATCATGCCTTCGGTGGGCGAGGATGCCAGGGCGGTGTCGCGGCGCGGGATCCGGCCCGCGAGCCGTGCGGCTCGTCCTGCACGCACCGCATCCTTCATGGCCATCGCCATCAGCGGCGCGTTGTGCGCCCGGGTCACCGCACTGGCCAGCAGCACGGCATCGCAGCCGAGCTCCATGGCCAGGGCGGCGTCAGAGGCGGTGCCGACTCCGGCATCCAGGATGACCGGCACCTGGGCCCGGGAGACGATGGTGGAAATATTGTGCGGGTTCAAGATGCCCAGGCCGGATCCGATTGGTGCGCCGGCTGGCATGATGGCCGCAACACCGGCGTCCTGGAGGCGCTGGGCAAGGGCAGGATCATCGTTGGTGTAGGCGAAGACCTGGAATCCGTCGGCGACCAGCTGTTCGGTGGCAGCGTGCAGCTCCAGCGGATCAGGCAGCAACGTGTGCTCGTCCGCAATCACTTCGAGCTTGATCCAGTTCGTTTCCAGCGCTTCGCGGGCCAGGTGCGCGGTGAGGATCGCGTCGCGGGCGGTGAAGCATCCAGCGGTATTCGGCAGCGCAATCACGTTGTTGCGCTGCAGCAAGTCATACACGTTGGACTCGCCTGCCGCCGAAAAGTGTCGGATGGCCACGGTAGTCAGTTCGGTTCCAGAGGCCTGCAATGCGCTTTCCAGGGTGGTCAGCGAACTCGCTCCCCCGGTGCCGAGGATCAAGCGCGAAGACAAGGTGCGTCCTGCAACCTGGAATGGATCGCTGTTGATGTCCAGTTCGGTGATGTTTTGCGTGTCCACGCCTAGCCTCCCTGGGCTGCGGTAACGAGTTCGATGCTGTGCCCTTCGGCCAGCGTGTAGCTGTTCCAGGCGCTGCGCGGGATGACAGCGCCATTGACCGCGGCGGCTATTCCAAGCTTGCTGCCGTCCACGGCCGCCGAGTTGCTATCCAGATCCTTGCCGATCTGCATGCTGATGAATTCGCGAAGGGTGATTCCTTCGTCCAGGTTCAGTTCCCGGGAATTGAACTTGATGCCAATGCTTTTCATGGGTGCTGCTCCGTTCGGTGGGTGGTCTGGGTTGCTGTGGCGAAGCGGTGTGGATTCACAGCCTGATGCAACGGATGGGTTTCAGGGCCGTGAATGAGATCAGCGGTGAGTGTTGCGCCCAGCGGAGCCAGCAGCACTCCGTGCCGGGAGTATCCGGTGCTAAGCACCAGGCCCGGGTCAATGCGCCCCAGCAGCGGACGGTCATCGGGAGTGGCGGGACGGGCCCGGGCAGTTGCCTCGTTCAGCGTGCAGTCGCTGATGCCGGGTATGAGCTTTCGCGCATTGTCCAGCAGCAAATGCATGGCTCCGATGTTCACTGCAGGCTGGCGGTCTTCCCGGACGCTGGCTCCGAGCACGAGGCTGCCGTCCTTTCTCGGCACGAGATACACCGGCTCCCGGTGCACGATGCCGCGGATGGTCCGGGTGATCAATGGCGGACCGGCTGGCCCCTGGATCCGGAGAATATCTCCGTATACGGGGCGCACCGGCACCCGGTCCAGGCCGTCAATGGTGCCCAGTCCGGTGGCCACGATGGTTTGATCCGCTTCGAGGATCTTGCCCGATGCGGTGCGTACCGCGTTGGTTCGGCTCCCGTCGCCCACCAGCGCCTGCGCCCGCTCCTCGATCAGGCGGCCACGCAGGTGATCAAGCAGGATTTTGACGACTGACCGTGGGTCGACTTGGTGGTCATCTTGGCATAGGACTGCGCCTGCTATATTCGCGGCCAAGGCTGGTTCGAGTTTGCGGGCTTGGCTGGGCAAGAGCTTTTCCGCTGACAGGCCGAGGGAAGCTTGCAGTTCGGCCAGCTCATGCAGGGCTTCGCGGTCAGCCGGTTCGGCCGCGACGACGAGGGTTGAGTTCTGCAGGTAGTCCGGGCGTTGCCCGGTCACGGATTCGATGCGCTCAATGAACTTTGGATAGGCGGCATTCGAGGCGGCAAGCAGCTCGTGAAGCGGGCCATGGCCCCAGACCGTTTCAGCTGCCGGGGCCAGCATTCCGGCTGCCGCGTAGCTTGCACCTTGGCCTGGTGCTGGATCGATGAGGGTGGCAGTATGTCCCCGTGATTCCAGTTCGAACGCAACTGACAGGCCGATGATTCCGGCGCCAACAATATTCACATGCACGAGAGCACGCATCCTTCCTACGGCGGCATGACCCGCATCAGGTGTAGCGGTCGGCTCGGTGCCCTCTCAGCCTGGTCGATTCAGGCTCCCGCGGAGTACTGCGATTATAGGCATGATCCAGCTCATAAAGTCGAACTGGAGCAACCGCAGCTCCGTCATCTTCTGTGATGTACTAGTTGACATGGCATCTCATGACTTCCCCCGCGTGCTTCCCCAGGGATCTGCGTTGTCCAACACGATCATTTCGTTGGAGCAGGAGCTCTTGGAAACCAGCCAGCGCCATAGCCGAGGGCAATTGGAACGGTACTTGCATCCGCAGTTCTCCGAAGTGGGTGCCAGCGGCCGTGTCTACGATCGCGAGTCGATCATTGCCCAGCTGGCCCAGGAGCCGGAACGGGATTCCGGATCTCGGGAAGTCGGCAGCCCCGTGGCAATCCAGGTTGCCGATCAAGCGGTGCTTCTGCGCTGGAGGTTGCTATCGGGATCCGCCAGCGAGCGCAGTTCGCTGTGGATCCATGAGCAGGATCGCTGGCAGCTGTTCTTCCATCAGGGCACGCCCGCTGCGCGGCAGCTTTCTTTTGCAGAACCGAACAAGGCCGCATTAGTCGACGACGATTTCTCGGTTCGCAGGCTGCGCCAATCGGATGCCGAAGCTGTTTTCGAAGCCTTTTCCTCCAATGCCGATATGGATCGCCAAGGAGATGCCGACACTCCGGAAAAGGCCGCATCGTACGTGCGTGCCCTGATGGAGGCCGGCGAACGGCAGCAGGCTTTGGCCGTCGCCTATCGAGACCGGCTGGTCGGTTTGGTCTGCGGTACTGTCGATCCAGCCAATCAGAACGCATGGGTTTGGTATTGGATGAACCAGGACTACCGCGGGAGGTCTCTGGCCACTCGCGCAGTGGCTACTTTGGTGAACCACCTGTTTGGCGAGCTCGGTTTGTACCGTTTGGAACTAGGTCTTCGGGCGAACAATCCTGGATCGAAGCGTGTTGCCGAATGCAACGGGTTCCTGCGAGAGGGTGTCGAGCGCGGTAAGTTCCTGGTTGCTGGAGAACGCGTTGACGTGTACGCCTACGCGCGGTTGCGGACTGATCAGGTCCCCGACGTAGTGCCGTTGCCGTGGAGCACGCAGCCGTAGCTTGGCGGGCAACAAAAAGTCGCGGAATCCGGTTTCGGGTTCCGCGACTTTTTATCTGTCCCTCAGGTTTAGTGATATTGGCTAGATGCCTGGAGTTGATGCCGGCGGCGTCGAATCCGGGCCGTCGGTGGCCTGATTGGCCTCGATCTTTTTCAGCGTGCGAGCCGCAGCATCGCGACCACCAAGTCCAAAGGCCAGCGCCGCGGCCAAAGCCGCGCCAATGACGATTGCACCGAAGGCCATATTGATGATCGAATCAGCGATACCCATGTACTTCAAGCCCATTGCCACGAACAACGCGATTGCCGTGTAGCGGATGATCTTTGAAGCGGTGGTGTCGCCCAAGAAACGGCCGATGACGTTGGCGATGACGAAACCTGCGGCGATAATTGCTGCGCCGAAGAGAATCTTGCCGCCCAAGGCCAGGATTTCATTGAGGATGTTGGTGATCGCCGGGAAGTTCAGCATCTGGGCCGCCATCACGCCGAAGAACAGAACGATGGCAATCTTGACGATGCCAGCGATGATTCCCGAAGCGCTCTTGCCTTCGGGAACAACACCCCATTGGGCAACAACGGAGTCGGTGCCCACCCCGTGAAGGGTTGATTCAAGCAGCTGGCCGACGAACTTGGCAATCAGAATACCGACGGCCAAGAGCACCAAGGCCATGATGACCTGCGGTATTGCGGTGAAGACAAGCTGCAGCATCTGCTGGGCAGGGTCCGAAATTGCCGCGATGCCCAAGACCTGCAGTGCCGAAATGGCAACGACGAGCAGGATCAAGGCGAAGACGATATTGGCAATGATGTCAACGATCTTCGCTTGGGACTCGCGAGACTGGACTTCGTCAACCGGTTCATCGCCTGGGGTCAATTTGCGGACCAGCCCGCTGAAGTCGACAGTTCCCAAACCGGTCTTCAGCAGCTGGCGAACGATATTGGCGATCACGTAGCCGATGAAGAAGATGAAGCCCGCACCGATGAGGTTGGGGATGAAGGCCATGACGCCGCCGAGCAGGCCCTGCACCGGCGATAGCACTTCAGATAGCGCGAATACTTGCAGGATTGCCACGAGGCCGAACAGCCAGACGATAAGTCCCGCAACCTTGCCCAGAGATTGGCCTATTTGCTCTCCGTCATTGCCCTGCTTCTGCAGGAACTTCACCCTGGTCACCAATTTGGCGGCAGCCCACCGAACGATGCGCGCGAGAAGCCACGTAATGATGAGGATGATTAGCGCGATGCCAACCTTTTGTAGCATCGACGCCCAGTCGATATTGCCTAAAACGTTCTCAGACTGCATTGCTGCTCCTTCAACGTAGGGACAATCTGACCCTACGATGAAGGTTCTCCGCTGACTAGGGCAAAGACCCGTACTGCCAGCTTGAATCGATGGACTTTCATACCCCGAATTGCGGATGCATGATTCATTCACACTGGATTCAACGTTTTTCGAACAATCAAGCCATAACGACAACTGATTCACGCAATGTTGGGAAATTCGTGTCGCGCTCGAATCCGTGAATTGCCTTGGAAGCTGTTGCGGAGTCAGCCATTGGCCATTAGCAATCTGGGATCCGCACGAAATGCATCAGGCCTGGTTGAGGACTTCGCTCTGCACTGAGGCACCTAGCTCAACGGTGCGAGAAACCGTGCAGTACTTGTCATGGGATAGCTTGACGATGCGTTCAACCATGCCGGCCGCTTTGCGCCCCTCCTCGGTATCGGGGAACTTCAAATCAAAGCCAAGGCGGATGTCTTCCATTCGGCTAGCCGAGTCCTCGGAGACCTTGTAGCCGCTCGCCTTGACTTCGAAGTTCTCAGGCTCGCTTCTGCGGGTAGTCGCCACATCAACATCGATCGCTGAGCACCCGGCAATGGCAGCCAGCAGAAGCTCCACCGGCGTCAGCAGCCCTTCGCCCTGGCCGAATTCCAGGCTGGCGCCGGATTCCAGGCTGGTGGCCTGGTACTTGCGTGATTCGACGCGTTTGATGCTGACTTCCCGTATTTCACGGCTATTTTCACTCATGGAACTATGGTGCCACGATTCGGGGCAAAGATTCTGTGTGGCGCAACGTGATCCGTTGTGGCACCAGTTCTGGACCTCCGTCGACTGCCAAGAATCCGCAGTCGCCAAAGAATGAAATGGCAGGCTGTCGCTGGCAATCCAGATGCACGCTGATGCCGGGAGTGTGCGCGACGATTGCTTCCAGCAGAACACGGCCCACACCCTTGTGGCGATCGCTGTGCCGCACCCAGAGCAGCTCAATGCGTGTATCGCTCCAGGCTGCGAAGCCCATGATGCGCTGGCCTTGCTGGGCGATTCTGACGGTCACCGACTGGCTATAGATTGCTTCCAGGGCGATTGCCACTGCATCAATGTCAGCAGCTGAGAGGAAGTCCCTCCGGCGTTCCACCGAACTGCGCCAGATATCCAATAGGTCAGGCACTTCATCAATGCTCGCCAACTCGCGCAGCACGAGAGCTTCGTCCATGCCAAGTTCTTTCTTGCTCAGGCAAAACCGTAGTTGCTGCTTCGAAATGTAGCCGGATGCCGGCATTTCCTCAAGTCCCAATCGAGCGTTGCGCGTCATCGGATAGGACCTTTCCATCCGGATCAAGATCGTTCCTGCAGGCCGCCGGTACGTTGCGCCCAGTCCCGCAATTCGGCCAAGACCTGTTCGGGCTGCTCAAGGTGCACGTTATGGCCCGCTGGTTCAAGCACGCAGAGCTTCATCAGGGGATACCGGTGGACGAGCCGCTCGGGATCCAGGTATCCGGTGACATGGTCCTGCTTCCCGCACACGATCGTGACCGGAATATCCAGCTGGTTTCCACGCTCGACGGGCAGCGGGTCCAGGAAGTACCGCCGTGACAGCTTAGCCATGGCTCGCAAGTTCGCGCAGTCCAACCCGGGCAGCACCCACTGCGCGAACTTCCGCCATGCTTCTGGTGATTGAACCACTGCTACGTCAGAGAATAATTGCGCATGGTGTGGATCAAGCTCAGCCAGAAGCAGAGGGTCTGCTACTGACACCTGCTGCTCTGGCACGGTACGCCGAGCGGCATCAGGAAAGACTACTGGCGCCAGGAGGAAAAGCCCTTGAGCTTGGCCAAGAAACCTGTCGGCCATCTCTTGGCAGAGCAAGGCGCCAAGGGAATTGCCCAGCAGCGCAAATCTTCCCTCGCCCGCGGTTTGCCGGATCAGCGCTTCCAACCAGCTTGCCAGTTCTGGCAGGCCACCGGAATTTTCAAGCGGCGGGCAGGTGCCGAAGCCAGGCAAGTCGATGTAGTGCAAGTCGAAAATCCGCATTTTCTCCAGCGTTGCTTCTAGCGGCTTGAGAATCCGGTGGTCTACGCCGTTGCCATGCACCATGAACAACGGGATTCTGCTGAGGTGGTTTACCTGCATGTCGTCGTGCTTTTCTCCTGTGCATCGCGCTGGCTCGCGGCATAGCTGATCATGGCCTGCCCGGCCACATAGGTGAGCATAATCCAGAATCCCATCGCGGGAATGCCAATGTCCGTAAATGAGCGCAGTGCGATCAAGGAATCGGAAAGGAAGAAAATTGCGCCGCCGGAACCCGCGACGGGTCCCAGCCCAGTGCTGAGGATGGCCATCACCATCAATGCCAAGCCGTAGATGATCACCGGGGCAAGCAGCGCTCCGGCACCGGGTGAGCAAAGGATCAGCAGCACTGCGAATGCCGCAAGATAGGGAAACAGCATCCACCATCGGCGCAGTATCGAAGATTTCCAGTATCTTGCCAGAGCGCCAATGTAGAAGAACTGCGCGACCAGGAACGCGCCCACCATGGCCAGGAATGCCGGGTCTCCATCCATGAACCGCGGCAGGGCATCACCGACCCAGGAGAAGAACAGCGCTGCCAGCACCAGCCGGATCAGCCTGCCGCGCGGCGAAGTGGTGAAGGAGATAACCGCTCCTGCCAAAAGCGGCATCAGCAGGATCTGCGTGGCATTGGCCAGCAACCCGGAAGGCCAGAACAGCTGGGCCAGCAAATGAGCCAAAGTGGCCAGCAGCAGCGCCAGCACCACGATTCCACGACGTGGCCGTCCTGGGACCATTGCGTGGGAGTGCTCTGTACCGAGATGCAGCTGCACGTTTTTCCTTGCGTAGAATCGATGCTTCCGGCTGGCCACCCCGGACGTCTCCGGATCAGTCATCAGAGGAAGCCGACGGCGCCAAGACGCAGAATTCGTTTCCTGAGCGGTCCTGGAATACCCGCCATGGCAATCCCTCCCACGGCCCATCCAGCTCAGCTCCACCCGATGCGCAGATCGCAGCAAGCGCGTCATCCATGCTCTCCGCCTGCTCAAGACGCAAATCAAGGTGGATCGCATTCTTCGCCGCTGTCTTGGGCGACGCTTCGCGGACGAGAACCAGACGCGGGCCCACGCCGGTTGGGTCGGCCAGCACCATCGGGGATCGCGCTACGATTTCCCAGCCAAGCAGCTGCTTCCAGAATTCTGCATCACCTGCCGGGTCAGCGCAGGCAAGTTGGAAGGCTTCGAGCACCAAGCCACTTGCCGGCTTGCCGTCGGCTCGGAGCAGATACTCGTTTCCTGCGGCGTCGAGCCGGGTTTCCAGAGCATCCAGCAGCTCCGCACCAAGGTCTTCGGCAGGAGGGGCGCCGCTGCGGAGGATCAGGTGCGCGCGCTGCCGGGCACGATCCGGATCACGGACGATTGGGAAACACAGATCCAGGTAACGCTCCCCAGGCAACTGCAAGCGTGTTTCGTAGCCCCCTTGGTTATCGGTGAGCATCTGGCATTTGAGTGCAGCCTCCCAGAATTCCCCATGCCGCCGCGGGTTCTCGGCATCGAAGACGATATTTTCCCAGTACATGCTTCAGGCCTACCGCGACAGTGATGCCCATCACTTTGCAATGGGATTGGTGCGCACATTTAATCTCCGCATATGGAAATTAATTATCGTTGACTTAGGCAATATAAATAGAATTCTTTTCAGTAATTCTCTGTCGATAGTAGATCGAACCAAAGATTAGATTACTTAGGTGGACTGATTGTATTTACGCTAGTCATTAATTTTACCTGCTTTTATCGCAGTCAATCTGGTACCCTCACGCAAATCGGAGTGTTTTCCACCGGTACCATGTTGTCATGAGCAACAAGGAATTTCCCATCTAATGTCAGAAGGCCGGATCGGGCCCATGAGCACCCCGAACCGCATCGTGCTTCCGGCGATGGACATGAATGTGTCCGAAGGCGGCGAGATTGAGCAGTCCGAAATCGATCACTACGCCGCTCGCGCCGCTGGCGGCGCCGGCCTGATCATCACCGGCGCCTGCGCCATCGCCGTCCCCTACGGCGCCGCGTCGATGAAGGAACCGGGACTGTCTGACGACAAGTTCATCCCCGGCATCAAGGCACTGGCCGACGCCATCCACGCTGCCGGCTCCAAACTGTGCATCCAGTCGACCCACCACGGCAAGGTGGCCCGAGTCGACACCGCCAATGACCGCCCGGTCCTCGCCCCGAATGAGCCGGACTACCGCTACTCGATGGACGCACTGGCCGATTGCACCCCGGAAGAGCTCGCCAAGATGGGCGCCGCCACCGCGGGCAAGCAGACCACCTACCACACGATGACCAAGGAAGACATCGACTGGCTGATCACCTCTTGGGCCGACGCCGCCGAGCGCGTGGCCAAGGGCGGGGCCGACGCCATCGAGATCCAAGTGGCCCACGGCTACATCCTGAGTGTGTTCCTGAACCAGCGCGACAACCTGCGCACCGACGAATACGGCGGATCGCTGGAGAACCGCGCCCGCCTGGCCTGCCAAGTCATTTCCGCGGTCAAGGAACGCGTCGGCGACAAGCTGGCGATTTTGGTGCGCGTGGCCGGCGAGGAATACGGCCAGGAAGGCGCGTTGAGCCTGCAGGAGTCCATCGAAGCTTCCAAGCTGTTCGAAGCCGCCGGCGCGGATGCCATCCATGTCACCGGCTGGGGCCGCAACCCGTTCGACAACTTCACCGACGGCCCGCTGCCAAACAAGGTCGGCGCCTACCTGGAAAACGCCGCCGAAATCAAGAAGCACGTCTCCATCCCGGTCATCGCCGTGGGCCGCATGCTTCCGGAAATCTCGGAGAAGGCCATTGCCGAGAACAAGGTCGACTTCGCCGCCATGGGCCGCCAGCTGCTGGCCGACCCGGAACTGCCGAACAAGCTGCGCGAGGGCACATCCACGGCGCCATCCACTCGGCCTGGGAAGCCACCGTCGAACTGTAGGCCGGAGGCACTCGCACGCATGGGCAGCGGGAGCGCAGCATCCTGGGGAAGCTGCCATCCCGCTGCCCTTTGCGTACCCTTGTCCGCCGGGCAGGCCCAGTGCTTGAATTGGCCAATGGGCCTTCGAATGCAT
The DNA here is from genome assembly GCF_008370855.1 of Glutamicibacter sp. ZJUTW. Classification (NCBI taxonomy): domain Bacteria; kingdom Bacillati; phylum Actinomycetota; class Actinomycetes; order Micrococcales; family Micrococcaceae; genus Glutamicibacter; species Glutamicibacter sp. ZJUTW. The sequence continues at coordinate 2,345,335 of NZ_CP043624.1, forward strand.
ACTCCAGCCGCGGCGCAGGTTGCCGACCTCGTTGACGAGCTCGCCAGCTGGCAACGTGACGGCCTGCCGGTGCAACTTCATCCAGGCGATGTGGGCTGGTACGCCATGCGGGGCATGGAAGCCGCCGCACAAGGCCTGCGGGCCTGGGCGGACCGCGAATCCATCTATGCCATCGGCCTGCTCGATGGACCGAACCTGATTCGCATGGCGCTGCATCCCGACTTTGTCGACATCCAGCCCCTGGCCGAGCAGATCCATGCCGACCTCAGCTCTGCGGAAAACCAGATCTTCCCGGCCGAAAGCGCCAGCATCGAAGCCCGCGGCGCAACGGCACTGGGCAAGATCCTGCAGGACCATGGCTGGATGCCCGGTGAAGCCTGGACTCCCCTGCGCCGTGCCCTGGATGCTCCGGTGCAGCTGCCTGAACTGGCCTTCCGGCGGATTGATGCTTCCCTGGCCGGCCAGTGGATGGAAGTGCACCTCAACGCCTTTCGCGGCAGCGATTTCACGCAGGAGGATCTGGCCCGGGCGCTGCAGCGCTGGCACACCATGGCCAGCACTCCCATCTATGATCAGGGCCAATGCCTCACCGCCTACGACGGGGAGATGAACCCGCTGGCCGTCGCAGGGGTCTGGTCCGCTGGTTCCGGGCGGCCAGGACTGCTGGAACCCATTGCGGTGCACCCGGCTTTTCGCGGCCAGGGGTTCGGCACGGCGATCAGCCTGGCCGCCGCCGCAGAGCTGCGGTCAATGGGTGCGTCCAGTGCCTTGGTGTGCACGCCCAGCGAGAACCGCGCAGCCGTTGCCACCTATCTCGCCGCCGGGTTCGTTGCCGATACCGAAGACCGCGACTGGCATCGCGGGGAAGAGGAACCGGTGGAATCATGAACGCCTCCGAGATTCTGGCCGATCTGGCCCAGCGCCCAATTGACGCGGCGCAGGCCCTGCCGCAGCTGAGCGCCGAACAGCTCAATGCCCATCCGGGAAACCATCCCAACTCGATTGCCTGGCTGCTGTGGCATGCCGGACGCGAAGCCGATACCCAGCTCTCGGCGCTGAGCGGCCAACCCGAACTCTGGGCGCAGTTCCGTGCACGCTTCAACCTAGGCGAGCTCGGTGATTCGATGGGCTACGGGCATAGTGCCGAACAGGCCCGCCAGATTACCGTGAGCGACCAGCAGCTGCTCGTGGACTACTTGGCCGCGTGCCTGTCCGCGCTCAGCGGCTACGCCGCCACGCTGGGCGAAGAAGAACTGGACGAAATCATCGATCGCAGCTGGAATCCAGCAGTAACGCGTGCGGTGCGCTTGGTATCGATCATGGACGATGCGTCCGTGCATGTCGGGCAGGCAGCCTACGCTGCCGGCACGATGATCTAAGCCGCAGGCAGACTCTTGGCCTTCTTGTTGATCCACCAGAAAATCGCTAGCTGGAGCACCAGGACAATGGCCGAAATGCCGGCATCGCCCCATCCCATCACGAACCCCGCCTGCAAGGTCCCGATCCCGCTGGCTACAGGATAGAACAGCGGCCACAGCACGGCCAGATTGCGCACCAGGGAGAAAGCAATCGCGAACATGATTGCGAAAACACCGAAGCCTGCTGCCGCTTCCAACTGGACCGATCCGAGGTGCTGGATCATGAAGCCAAGTCCGGTCAGCACAATAGCGGGCAACCATCCGAAGGCGCGTTCCCACCGCAGATACAGCCAGCCGAAGACGAAGAATGGTTCCCACAGGACCAGGAAGTTCGCCACCAGGTGGCTTGCAAAATCGGCACCCATGGCATTGGACAAGGCAAACAATTGGTAGGCGGATCCGGCACCCAGAACCAGAGAGACAGCCAGGGACGTCAGCAGGAATTTTCTCGTGATCCCCACCCCGGCCAAGGTTTCACGCCGCTGGCACAGCACCGTCCACAGTGGGATGGCGGTGCCGAAGACCAGAATGCCAAGCCAGAGGAAAAGGCTGTTGATCGAGGTTCCCGCGGAGTAGCACAGGGAAAACGCCAGCAAGGTGGCCAGAGCAATGAGCGTATCGGATTCGGGTTGCCACGCGAATGCTCTTCGACGTTGCTTCATGCCAGATGGAGATTGAGCAGGAAAATCATTCATTATGACGCGCCTCGGTGCTTTGGGTTGATATAGCCGCCTGTGGCCTAAGTTAGCATTTCATCAACTCGCCGACCATGAATAATGCTTAACGGGTACGGGGAATGCGGAGAATGATTTTCGGCCTGTCGGGGCAGCTGCTCGGTTCGATCCCCGCTGCCCCAGCAGCGGCCGCGAAACGGTCGCACACGGCATGGCGAACCCGGCCGGTTGGGCGGAACCATACCGCGTGCCGATCTGTCCGCGTTCATGCTGCAACCATTGAGGACACCCAGAGCATCGGCAAGGCCTAAGGAATCAGTAATTAGCTGCGGGTGCGGCTGCGCCACGCGAGCAGCACATAGTGGCGGATCATCGCAACGAAGACCACAGCCCACACCAGCACCGCGGCGATCAGCGACCCGTGGCCGATGCTTTCCACCACCGGCAACGAGTCGACCCGTCCAAGGTTGATCGAGGCGACCGCGAACATTCCGACAGGGAAGACGATTGACCATAGCGTGGGCACGTACACCAGCGGAACGCGGTGCACCACATGCCGCCACACGCCAGCTCCCACCAGGATTGGAATCAGCCAGAGGCAGTAGCTCCAGAAAGCCGCCACTGTCCCCGCAATCAGCGCACGGGTGGCATCAACCATTGGCGTGGATTCCATGCCGACAATCTTGCTGCCCGCAACAACGGCTATGGCCATGGCTCCCATGGCCACCCAATACGGTGGTTCGAATTCTTTCGGAGTCATCCCGAAGTGCACGATCCGCAGCAGCACCAGCACGGCGATGCCGGCATAGAGCGCGACGCCTACCGACCAGGTCAGCACGGCAAGCAAGCCGATCAGTGATTGCCCGTTCGCAACATGCGGCTGGATAACGCTCAGGCCGATGGCCAAGGACTGGCTGGCCACCGCCCAGATGAACCAGGTGCCGTTGACCCGGGAGAGGATCGGCTTTCCGTCCCGGCTCAGGAAGACCTGCCACGGCAGCACGTAGCCGAAGATGAACCAGAGAATGGCGGCCAGGGCCACGAGCACCATGGAGATCGCGCTGAACCCTTCGGCTCCCAACCGCACCGCGAGAATATCGGTGCCGGCAACGACTGTGAAGTACCCGAAGGCCATTTCCGGTCGGCGAAGTTCAGCCCTCATGGCTCCGCTGAAGGCAATTGCCCGCCAGATGTACAGCACCCACAGCACTGCATACGACAGCACGGCAAACGCCAGCAGGATCCCGGAGAGAAGGTCCCATCCGGCTTCGTGAAGGCCAATGGAAACAATGCCAGTGCCCATCGTCAGGGCGAAATACCCTGGCGACAGGTTCTCCAGGATCTCACGGAAAACCTGAGGTCTGGAGGGTGCCGTTTCATGCGGGGTTTGCCGATCGTCCATGCCTCCAGCGTACGACTGTTGCCTCAGCGAGGTGCAATTACACGATCTGGCAAGAGCTCAGAGCCACTCCCCGAGCTGCCTGCCGGAGACCTCCGCCAGCCACATTTGCCACAGCGGTCCGAAGCTCACCCGGCGAACTCCCAGCTCTCGCAAGGCCGCCAAGTCTCCGGCGGCGTGCGCCGTGACCGGGTGGGCAGTGACATTCACCGGGATTCCAACCGATTGCACGGCCTGCCTTACCTGATCCGCATCGGCCAGCGCCACCGGATACACGCTGCGCGCACCGGCCTGCTCCATCAGCTTGATGCGCTCGATAGCCTCACCCAGCGGGTCGGCGAACTTGTCAGCCAGCTTCACAGCATCGGTGCGTCCATTGATCACGAAGTCGATGCCAGCAGCATCCGCCGCTTGGCGGACGCCGTGGATGTAGTCCGCATGCTCCTGGCGTTCGCGCACACGGCCTCCTTCCCGATGGAGGACATCTTCGATATTCACTCCAACTGCACCCGCTGCGGCGACGCGTTCGAAGAGTTCTTCGGGATCCAGTCCGTAGCCGGACTCGACGTCGGCGCTGACCGGCACGTCGACGCTGCTGGTGATGCGTTGCACCACAGCCAAGTAGTCTGCGAAGTCCATCTGCTCGCCGTCAGCGCTGCCTATGGAATCTGCGACCGGATGGCTGCCGATGGTCAGGGATTCGAACCCGGCTTCGACCGCCACCTTGGCGCTGAAGGTATCCCACACGGTGGGCATGACCAGCAACTTCCCTGAAGCATGCTGCTGGGCGAGGTTCTGGGCAAGAGCTGAAATATCAGACAAGGAGATCTCCTAACGTCGTGGCGGATTGCGCCCAGTCTACGGCTCCAGTTCCCCTAGCGAAACAACCGCAAGATGAACTCCCAGCTTTCCCCCATGCGGCCGGAAATCATGCGCCATTTCGCTTCCCTCGCTGCTTGCCGGCTAGTGGTTTCACCATAATCAGGCAGGGCGTTTCGGGTCCCCAGAGGTCAGTTTCCTCCAGCGGCAGGAATCCCTGGCTTTCATAGAAGCGACGAGTCTTCGCATAGCCTGCATCCGGGTGCGAAGGCCCCAAGGTCTTGACCTGCAGCAGCTGAACTCCCCCGGCGAGCGCGTCGGCTTCAATGGCTGAGCATAAGGCCGACCCGATTCCAGTTCCATGGAGTTCGCGGTCGACCACCATTAGATGGATCTCGATGCTGTGGGCGTAGTGCCGGTCGACCAAGAGAACACCGAGTACCGTGCCGGCGGCATTGCGCACGGTCCAGGTTTCCTTGCTCCGCGCGGCTTGGATGTACTCCGCGTTGGATTCAGGTTGGCCAAACCACTCGGGAACAGAGGCAAGCAATCGCGCGACATCATCTGGCACGGCTTGATCCCTGGTTGCTGCGAAAGTCATCGGTTCCACAAGGCCTCCCGAACGTAATGTGATTGTGCTAGCTTGCCGGAGTCATGATTTCCAATCGATTCCCGAATCCGTCACGCGCGTGGAACCGCAGATATCCTTCAAAGGTTTCACGCTCAGCCCAAGACAGTTCATAGCCCATGGAGCCGATGCGTTCAGCGAGAGTTTCCAGCTCGTGGATCGAGTCGCAAACTAATCCCGGATGCGCTTTCTTGGCCGGTACGAATGAATCGTCTACGCCAAGATGGATTTCCGCCACCACGGCATCCGCTTTGAAAGCACGAAACCAGCATCCTCCCCTTCTGGCGAGGGAGGCAGGCTTGGGAACTTCGGCAAGTCCCAGCGCTTCACCGTAGAATCGTCGAGCTTCAGATTCTTCACCACGTGGCATTGATATCTGAACGTGATGGAGTCTCATTCAGGTTTCCTCGTCTCTAGACATGCTCATCGCAGTACTGCCAATGTACCTGCAAGGCGCTTGACCACAGTTAGGTTCGGTGCAATCCGAAGACCAGGGTTTCAACCCGTCCTTTGTTGTTTTCCGGGTCTTCGGTGCTGCGCTCTTCGAGCTTGAAACCGGATTTCTCAAGGACGCGGATGGAAGCTGCATTCCTGGCATCGCACGTTGCGCTGATTCGTTCCAAACCAAGATCTTCGAACCCCAGTCGGAGCAGGTGTCCCACGGCAGCCGTGGCGTATCCGTTGCCCCAGTATTCCCGATTCAGCGTGTAGCCAAGCTCTCCGGCCTTGGCATTCCGGTCGGTTGCCAACACTGACGCAGAACCAATGAGCACATCGCCAAGCATGATCGCTCGCAAGCGACGGTGCGGTTGCTCGATTAGTGCATCGGCAAGGAATTTTTGGGTATCGGCCAGCTGGTTAGGGCCCCACGTCGAGTACCGGCACACCAGTGGGTCAGCAGCGAAGTTGTGCACCGCAGACAGGTCTTGAGCACGGAAGTCAGTCAAGCGCAATTCAGGCTCCGTGGTAGTCACGCCGTGGGCTGGCGGATTGTTGCTCATTCGTTTTCTCCTTCGCGGTTCAATTCCTATCAATGCATTGGGGTGAAACCTATCGCTTGGCTGGGTCCAAGTCCAAGCATGTTGCGCAGCTGTTAAGCGGTGTTGAGTTTCATTGCCATTTTTGGAATCGTGGCACGCACATGCCCTTGAACTTGGCATGTCCTCAACCGGAAGGAGAGCCATCGTGCTCGCACTGACCGACCAAGCAGCATCGATCGTGACCGCGATCGTCACCAACCAAGCCGAGGAAGAAACCGCTGGCCTGCGCATCATGCAGGCAGACAGCACCCACCCTGAAGATGCAGCTTTCGGATTGCAGATTGTCCCCGCGCCCGAAAGCACCGATGGCGTGGTGGATACCGAAGGCAGCCCTGTCTATGTGGACGAGGCGATCGCCGACGCACTGGATAGCAAAGTACTCGATGCGGCAGTAGACGAGCAGGGCGGCGTGAGCTTCCAGCTTCTCGAACAGGGTTAATGCCGCACCCTGCTCTTTAGCTTTGGCTGCGGGGGTCGTCCTTCGGGACGGCCCCCGCAGTTATTTAACAAATTACCTCGGCCAACTTGACGGATATTTTTTCCCGGGCCAGCTGGCTCGCAGCCTTGTATATTGCGGCTCCGTGCGTCATCGTTCAACTAAGGGAAAGGGGAAAACAGTGGAAACGCGCGCGGTACGCAAACATGAATGGGCGACGATTCCGAACGCCATCACGATCATTCGTTTTCTCCTGGTTCTTCCCATCGTTGGCTTTCTGGTGGCCGATACCGAACCGGTGCTGACTGCGGTGCTGCTTCTTGCCTTCGGCCTCAGTGACTGGGTTGACGGGTTTATCGCCCGCAAGTTCAACCAGGTCTCGCAGCTTGGCATCCTGCTGGATCCCATTGCCGATCGCTTGGGCATCGTGGCTATCGCTATCGCGCTGGTAATTAGCGGAGCGATCCCGGTCTGGGTTGGCCTGGCCGTTTTCGTCACTGACCTGGTTCTGCTGTGCACCTATTTCTTCTTGCGCCTTGAATCCCCGCCGGCTTCCACATGGCTGGGAAAGATCCGCACTGCCATCATGATGCTGGGCCTGGCCTGCGTGGCCTTTGGCAGAATCCCCGAATTTACGGTGCTGGCCGCACCGGGCGTAGCCATTTTGGCAGCCGGCACGGTGCTGCATCTATTTGTCGGCTTCGGCTATCTGCGCATTATGCGTGCTTCGGCCGAAACGCAGAGGTCCTCGGCCAGCTAGTCACGGCCGTTGTGCTCCATGTCGCCGGCCAGGAGCGTCAATTCCTGCAGCCGGGGCTTCCACAGTGCTGCCCTGCAAGCAGTCAGTTCCCTGAGCTGCGCTGATGCCAGCTCATCCAGTGCACGGATATAGTCGGGAACGATCTCGCGTGGAAGGCGCAGGCCCATGGTCAGATGCGGGGTCCATCTGGGTCCTCGTCCGTCGGGATTCACGGCGCTGATTTCCCGGGCCGCCATTTCCAGGGCGTCGGTCGTTTCCAGCAGCCAGGCAACCGTCTGCTTGCGCTTGGTACCGAAAACAATCGTGCCCACCCGGTGGAAGCAGGCGGGGATGAGATCTGGGAGCAGCTCTGCGGCCCGCTGCGCTACAGCATCGCTCATGCTGGGCGAAAAGGTGATGGTGATATGCGGAGTCTGGTGTTGTGCTGGAAACCCTCGCTTTTCCAGCTGGGCAAAGATTTCCCGCACTTGCTGCTCCTGCTCGGCCGAGAAGCGCAACAGGATGTTATCTGGGGATCTGCTCATCCGGCTATTCCTTTCTCGTGCTTGTCACCGGACGCGTCCATGTACGGGCGCATGAATTCTGGTCCCCTGCCGCATGGTTGCTGGCCTCCCCGGTAGGCCTGTAGCCAAGGCTCGTCCAGAACGGTTCCGCTTCGGCGGCGTTCGTATCGACAATCGTTATCCGGCAGGTGGTGATCGACGGATAATCCTGCACCAGCGCGAGTACCTCTTCATGGAGCTGCTTCCCCAACCCCTCTGCTTGCCTTGCGCCGTCAATCATGAGCAATCCGATGTGGACCGTGTCCGTTCTCGGCCAGCCGACAATCAGATCAGCGAATCCGACGAGTTCTGCATCCAGCCAAAGGCCAAGATCGATTTTCTGCTCGGCCCGCGCCGTCGGCGGCAGGGCGGTCAATGCCTCGATTGAGGCATCAGCTGCGGGAACTGCGCCGGTAACACTTTGCGAATGCCCCGGGTTGCTTTCCATCAACCGCTGCAAGCAGGCTGCCTGTTCGATGGAAAGCCTGGTTAACTGGAGCTGCGAAGACCGCTTATCCATGAGCCGTCTCCCCGGTTTTTCCCTTGGCCGCTTCAGCTTCGAAGATCATCAGCGGCTGCTCGCCGTTGAATGGTTCTCGCGTCCAGCCGCCCCAGATAGCGCGAACCTCGAACCCTGCGGCGGAAAGATCTCTACTGATCTGCTCGGCGCTGCGGAAGGCCAACTCCAATTTTTCGACCACAACTTCCTGCGACTGCTCGAACTTGGCGTAGGACAATAGGCGGACGACTCCCGGGCTGCTTTCGTCGGCATCGAACCATTCGGTCAGCGGGCCGAATGGCGTCTGCCGAGTGGCGGCTTCTTCTGCATCCCACTTTTCCCAGGCACGCGTCGACGGGTTCCTGCTTTCAAAAGCCAGCACCGCTCCGGGCCTCGCAGCTTCGCGCAGTTGTTTCAAGGTTCGTTCCCACTGCTGGCCAGGGATGTGCTGGGCGACGTTCCCAGTCATCACCATCAAGTCGAAGAGCCCGCCGTCGATAGCCGAAGAATCGCCGTCGATCCAGGTGACTCTCCCAGCTTCGGGCCGACGCCTGGCGTAGGAAAGCATTACCGGTGAGGGGTCAACTCCTACAACAGTTCTTCGCTCGCCAACAAGCGTTACCGTCAAGAGCCCAGTGCCGCAGCCTAGATCCAGGATCCGATCGGCTTGGGTTTCAGCCGCGAGTGCACGGTAATAATCATGATCCGGTCCATCGGGATTATCCGTGTCGTAGAGTTCCGTGAGTCGTGGATCATAGTCGGTCATGCTCACATGGTCCTATTCCGTTCTCAGAGTTTCCGGTCGAGGTGCCGGGGTGCGCAACAATTCTTGCCTTGCCTAGGTGAAGCCGGCTCATTGTCGGTTGCTTCGCTGCCGGCATGCACTGTCCCGTCAGGCATCCTATGGTCCGCACCAATCGCGCAATAATTCTTCGCATGGAACTTTGCCCCAGCCGCTCCTACTAATCAGTAGTCGCTCCGGCACAACATGCATATCCCCAAGCCAACCACATCAATTGTGACCTAGACAACTGATGGTGAATTGGGCATTGTTGGTTCAACAGACGTTTCCGGTCTGCTCGAAACCCCTAATGGAGGAGCTCCATGGCCGAGGCCTACATCATTGATGCGCTGCGTACACCGGTTGGACGCCGGGGGAAATCGCTGGCGCAGATCCATCCACTTGATCTCGCCGCGGCGCCGCTGGGAGAACTGGTGAACCGGAACAATATCGATTCCGAGCAATACGATGAAATCGTCCTCGGCTGCATCGACCAGCTGGGACCCCAGGCCATGGACATTGCCCGCAACGCCTGGCTGGCCGCCGGCCTATCGGAACACGTTCCCGGGACCACGGTGGAACGCCAGTGCGGCTCCGGGCAGCAAGCAGTCTCCTATGCGGCGCAAGCGGTCATGAGCGGCACCAGCGACCTCGTCGTTGCCGGCGGCGTCCAATCCATGTCCAGCATCCCGCTGTCCCATTCCAATTCCGCCGCCAAGGACTTCGGGTTCCCTGACCCCTACACCGGCTCCAAGCGATGGGCGGCACGCTACGGCGAGCAGGAAATTTCCCAGTTCCGCGGTGCAGAAAAGATGGCGGAGCGCTGGGGCCTGGACCGCACCCAGTTGGAGGACTTTGCCGTGCGTTCCCATGAGCGCGCGTTGAACGCCCAAGCGCAGGGATACTTCGACCGCGAGATCCTGGCCCTGGATGGCTTGGCCGCCGACGAGGGCCCGCGCCCTGTGGACCGCGCCAAGATGCAATCACTGGCCCCGATCATCGACGGAGGAGTGCATACAGCGGCTACCGCATCGCAGATGTCTGATGGCGCCGCCATGCTGCTCATTGCCTCGGAGTCCGCGGTCAAGCGCTATGGGCTCAAGCCCCGCGCCCGCATCCACCACATCTCTGCCCGAGGCGATGACCCGGTCATGATGCTTTCAGCGCCGATCCGCGCCACCCAGCATGCTCTGGCCCGCGCTGGCATGCGCATCGAGGACATGGACCGCATTGAGATCAACGAAGCCTTCGCCGCGGTGGTCCTTGCGTGGCAGCAGGAAACCGGTGCCGACATGTCCAAGGTCAATGTCAACGGCGGCGCCATTGCTTTGGGCCATCCGATTGGTGCCACCGGCGCACGGCTGATGACCTCCCTGCTGCACGAGCTGGAACACAGCGATACCCGCTTTGGCCTGCAGACCATGTGCGAAGGCGGTGGACAGGCCAACGTCACCATCATCGAACGCCTCTAGCTTCCGGCACCGGCCACGAAGGAAACCACCCATGAGCGCATTGCCCGCCGATACGGCGATGAAACCCGATGACCCGAACACCATTGGTGCGCTCATGCGCTGCAACCAATCGGGCAAATTGCTCAAGCGCAAGTCGCGCGCTGAACGCAACACGGCTTCGGGCGGCGCCCAATGAACCGCGACCCGTGGGCACCCTACGAGCTCGCCACCGCGGTGGATGTCGACTACCTGTCCGCTTTCGCGACTGCCACCGACGAGGATCGCAGGCATTGGGCTCGCACCCGGCAATACGGCGAAGAGATCCTGCCGGTCATCAACGAGCACTGGGAGAACGGGCATTACCCGCTGGACCTGGTCCGGCGCATGGGCGAGCTCGATCTGTTCACCGACGGGCTGAGGATCCCCGGCCACGCACACTTCTCCCCGCTGGCCGCAGGACTGGTAGCCATGGAGCTGTCTCGTGCCGATGGCTCGATGGCAGCGGCCGCTGCAGTGCAGGGCGGCCTGGTCTTGCGCAGCCTAAAATTCTTTGGCAGCCCCGAACAGCAGGAGCAATACCTGGAACCGGTGGCTTCAGGTAAGTTGCTCGGTGGCTTCGCGCTGACCGAACCGCACCATGGTTCGGACGCTGTCGGCCTGGAATCCAGCGCCCGGCGCGACGGGAAGCACTGGATCATCAATGGGCACAAGAAATGGATCGGCAATGGAGCTGCCGGCGGCATCACCATCGTGTGGGCGCGGGATGTTGCCGATTCGCAGGTCAAGGGGTTCATTATCGACCAGGGCACCCCCGGCTACGAGGCCGCCCCTGTGCGCGGCAAGGGCGTGCTGCGCGCCATCGAGCAGGCAGAGATCCGGCTGACGGATGTTCGCGTCCCGGAGTCCGCCCGTCTCACCGGGGCGGAATCGTTCAAGGATGTCTCGCGGGCGCTGGTTGATACCCGGGTGAATGTCGGCTGGTCGGCTCTGGGCCATGCGCAGTTCCTCTTTGAAGCTGCACTGCAGTATGCCAAGCAGCGCACGCAGTTCGGCAAACCGCTCGCCGCACACCAGATGATCCAGGAACGCTTGGCGCAGATGCTGGCCGAAATCACCAACATGCAGTTGCAGTGTGCCGCCGTCGCCGGCATCCAGGCCGCCGGCCAGTTGAAGGACACTCAGGCATCATTGCTGAAGTTCCATAACACCCGCGCTGCCCGCAGGATCGCATCCACCGCGCGCGATCTGCTGGGCGGCAATGGAATCCTGCTGGAAAATCATGTCATTCGCCATGTCGGGGACATCGAGGCGCTGCACACCTACGAGGGAACGGAGTCGGTCCAGGCATTGATTCTCGGCAGGGATCTGACCGGCTTCAGCGCCTTCAGCTAGATCCGCGGAGTACGATAATGATGAATCTTGCGTTACCGCTTGGCCAACGACCGAAGGACTGCCCATGCCATACCTAGTCGATTTCAAGGACGTCTCCACCCAGGGCCTTGAGTCCTCGCCCGTTGCCGATGCACTCGCAGGCTTGCGCGCCAACGAAGCGCGTTATCTGAAGAACAAGTTCAACCACGACTTTGCCGTCGAGCAAGCGGCCGACGCTCAGGACACCATTGCGTGGGTGAACAAGATTCTTGCCGAAGAACGCGACCTGCACATCGCATCCACGCCGCTGCAGGCGACCATCTTTGGGGCCGACGGGGCCAAGCGCGCCTACGTCTTCTACGAGTCAGGCCTGTCCATTAATGTCCTCTACGGCTTGGAACCCGGTGAGAAGCGCGCCGTCGGCTTCAAGCTCAGTGACGGCATGGAGGTGCCAGACGAGCTGCAAGAGAAGTTCAAGTTCGCGCGGCAGAAGTCCAAGCTGGCAGGAACCATCCGCGGCTCCTACTTCGTGATCAAGAACGAATACTGACCTTTCGAAGAATGGACTGCTGCCCCGCGCTTTCGTGGATCCTACTGGGCACCCGGCAACTGCGCGTAGGCATCCTTGGCTGCCTCTAGCAGGAAATCAGCAGGCCACAACGCGCGCACTTCAGCCGGGAACACGATGTCCTTGATGGCTGTGCCGTTCTGAAGCGCCGCACCCAAGGTCGCTGCGAGCTGCTCGAAGCAGTGCAGTTGCTGGATCACGAATTCCCTTCCCACAGGTTCCCCGTGGCCAGGAACTACCACGTCACCGGGCTGGATGTGCTTTAGCAGGAATTCGAGCACTCCCGGCCAGCCCATTGGATGGGCGCCCGACCCGAACATCGGCGGGCCCGACTGCTCGATGATATCGCCCAGGAACCAGGTCTTGGCATCAGGAATATGGATCGCCAGGTCGGTGTCGGTGTGCCCTTCGCCCAGCGGGATTACCTCGATATCCCGCCCGCCAAGGCTCAGCGTGCAGCGATCTTCCAGCAGGTGGTTCGGCGGTGTCAGCTGCACACCGTCCCAATCCATGTCGGGTTCGAGTTCCGGCGAGCGCCGAACCAACTCAAGCCGGGGCTTCTCGAATTGCTCGAAATGCGCAGGGATACGGTGATGGCCGTAAATCGGGATTCCCTGCTGGGCAAAGAGCTGATTGCCGAAGGTGTGGTCGTAGTGGGCGTGCGTGTTGATCACCGCAACTATTGGAAGACCAAACTGCGCTGCGGCCTCGTCGATGATTTCTCGTGCCTCGCGTTCGTTATTGCGGGTATCGATAATCGTCACGCCGTGTCCGCCGAGCACCGCACCAACGGAAATATCCAACGGATCATAACGCCTCTGGAATACCCCCGGGGCTACCTGGTTCCAGATTCCTTCAATCATCATTGACCGTCCTGCCGGCTCTGCTTGGCTAGAGTCCTGCCTTCAGCAACTGTTTCCAGCGCAGCGGCATGGGTGCCTCGACCACCAGTTCCTGGCCATCGGGCTTGGGAATCACCAGCTTAGTCGCATGCAAGAAGAGCCCGCGGCCTCCTAGCTGTTCAACACGGCGATTGAACTTCGCAAAACCATACCGGTCATCACCGGCAATCGGATGCCCTTGGCTTTGCAGGTGGACACGGATCTGGTGCTTGCGTCCAGTCATCAGTTGCACATCCAAGATGGTGGCGCGCTGTCCTACGCGTTGCCTGACCACGACGCGGGTCTCGGCTCGTTGCCCGTGCGGGTCAACCACGACCTTGTCGGCGCGGCGCAGCAGCGGCGCGTGGATCGATTCGATGCCCTGCTTCCAGTGCCCTGCCACGAGCGCCAGGTAGTGGCGTTCAATTTCGTCTTCCCGGTCCCGGAGCAACTCATGCAGATAGCGCAGCATGCTTGGGGTCTTCGCCAGCACCAGCAGCCCTGAAGTGTCGCGATCCAGACGGTGAGTCAATTCCAGATCCGGCAGTTCCGGGCGCAACTGGCGGAAAACTTCGATCACGCCCGCAGGATTATCTGTACCTTGGTGCACGGCGATGCCGGCAGGCTTGTCGATGACCAGCACATCCTGGTCCTCGTGCACCACGGTGTTGCGCAGCCGCCTGACCAAGTACTCCGGGACGTCGGGTTCTGGTGCCTGGCCCGGTGCCGCAAGTAGCGCCGGCAAGGTAATCTTGTCATTTTCGGCTAGCCGGTAGCCTTCTTGGACTTTCTTGCCGTTCACGCGCAAGTGCCCTTTGCGCATGAGCCGGAACAGTTCTCCTGCCGGGACCGTTTTGAGCCGGGATCTCAGGAACTTTTCGATGCGCCGGCCTGCATGCTCGCCGTCGATGACAATGGTGCGCGCCTGGGAATCAGACCGCACTTCTGCCGCTGGATGCTGGAAGACTCCAGGCAAGAACTATCACTCCATTTAGGGGCCACATCCATGAGTGGATCATGGCGTCGCCGCTCACTGCGGGTCATTCTCAAGGGACTTCCGGGAGCCTGCCGCCCCGAATTGGCCAACCTTCATCGTACCCCGATGCCGTGATCCTGCACGAGTGAAACAACAGGCAAGAGGACTGAACTCACAAAATCTTCAGGAGGTATCAGGCCGTGATGAACATGGCGCGGAGCAACTGCCGATCCTGGCGGCCCTTTGAAATAGCACAAAGGATGCCGGTCCAATAGTCGCCTGGCTTCTTCTCGATGACTAGGCTGGGTTCATGGCAACAGTAATACTTGTACGGCATGGACGTACCACCGCCAATGCCACCGGCGTACTGACTGGACGCACGCCCTCCGTGTTCCTCGACGATACTGGGGAAGAACAGGCGATGCGCACTGGCGAGCGGCTAGCGGCAATCCCCCTGGCTGGCATCGTCTCAAGCCCGCTGGAACGCTGCGTGCAGACAGCGGAATTCGCCATGCAACAGCAAAGCAAAGCCGCACAATTGCTGATTGAGCCAGAACTCTCGGAATGCGACTACGGCCTGTGGCAGGGCCGCAAGCTGCAGGACTTGGCTGCCGAGGAACTTTGGAAAACAGTGCAGTCCGCGCCGTCAGCGGTGACCTTCCCGGGCGGGGAATCCATGGCCGGAATGCAATCCCGGGCTGTAGCAGCCATCAGGCGCCATGACGCGGCGATCGAAGCCGAGCATGGTGCTGAAGCAGTCTGGGCGGCATTCAGCCATGGCGATATCATCAAGTCGGTACTGGCTGACGCGCTGGGCATGCATTTGGATCTGTTCCAACGCATTAACGTAGGTCCGGCGTCCGCATCGATTGTGCACTACGGGTCCGGCGCGCCCCGCGTGTACTCCATCAACACCGACGCCGGAGACCTCTCGTGGCTAGCCCCCGGCCTCAAGACAACCGATGCCCCGGTCGGCGGCGGAGCAGGACATTAAGGAGACTGAAATGACGGCAACAGTCAACGAATTCAACTGGCCGGATCGCGTAGTCATCGGCACCATCGGCGTGCCCGGGTCCCGAACCTTCTACCTGCAGGCAAGAGCCGGCTCGGAGCTTTCCAGCATCGCCTTGGAAAAGCAGCAAGCCGCTGTGGTTGCAGAGATGATTGACGAGATCCTGGATCAGCTTTCCACCGTCAAGGGCAACCCCTTCAACGTTCCCGAACATACCCCGGTGGAACTGGTCGACAACGATCCGCTGGAAGAAGTGAACGAATCATTCCGCGTCGGATCCATGAATCTCGGATGGGACGCAACCGTAGCGCAGGTAGTTCTGGAAGCTTTCTCCCTGAATGACGAAGATGACGAGAACTTCGATCCGGATGGACCGGGCGCAGTCATGCGCGTGCGCATGCCCGTAGGCACCGCACGCGCTTTCGCGATGCGCACCCACGAGATCGTGGCCGCTGGACGGCCGATGTGCGCCAACTGCGGTTATCCGATTGATCCGGATGGGCATACCTGCAGGGACGAGAACGGACAGTGAATGCGCCCGATCTGCTGACTGCGCAGCTGGAACTGACCGGCCGCATCGCCACCGCTTCCAACGCGACGTTCTTGGGCAGCATCGGTGAAAAAAGCGTTGTCTACAAGCCCGTAGCTGGAGAGAAACCCCTTTGGGACTTTCCCCATGGATCACTGGCCTACCGCGAGGTTGCCGCCTTTCGAGTATCTGAAGCCCTGGGATGGAACCTCGTCCCCCAGACGTGGCTGCGCAACGGGCGATTCGGCGAAGGCATGGTGCAGCTATGGCAAGACATTGATCGGGAACAGCACCCAGTAGACATCGTAGCCGCGGACAAGGTGCCTGAAGACGGCTGGAAGACCGTCCTGCACGGAGAGGACGAATCGGGGCATCAGATGGCTCTGCTTCACGAAGATACTCCTGCACTGCGACGCATGGCGGTCTTCGATGTGCTGGTCAACAATGCCGACCGCAAAGGCGATCACGTGCTAGCAATGCCAGATGGCCACCGCTACGGTGTCGACCACGGCCTCTGCTTCAATGAAGAGCACAAACTGCGCACCGTGCTTTGGGGATGGGTTGGCCAGCCGCTGACCGACGACGAACTGGCCGGTGTCCAGAGGGTCAGCGATGCGCTGGACGCGGATCTTGGGCAAGAACTGGCCGCGTTGTTGACCGGTGAAGAAATCGCCGCGCTCGCCGACCGTTGCACGGATCTGCTCAGTGAAGGGCGATTCCCTGCGCATCGCGGGCAGATGCCTGCCGTGCCCTGGCCGCTTTTCTAGCACGCAGTTTTCTGTTGACCGCAGGGCAGCCTGCAAGCCATTCTAGGAGTCGGATAGCAAAGGACAGGTCGCGCATGGGAACGGTCAAGGCAAACAAGGTAGACCTCGGTGTCGAATCCTTCGGAAACGAAAACGATCCATTGATTCTCCTCATTGGCGGCACCACCATGCTTGCCTGGCCCGAGGCCCTATGCGAGGCATTGGCTGCTGGTGGGCGCCATGTGGTGCGCTACGACCTTCGGGATTGCGGAGAATCAACCGCTGGGAACCCGATGAAACCCGCCTACAACCTGCGTGATTTAGCTGCCGATGCCGCGGCATTGGCTGAACTGCTGGATGACCGTCCAGCACATGTGGCGGGTATCGGGGTCAGCGGGATGATCGCCCAGGTGGCGGCGCTGGATTATCCTGAAAAGTTTAGCGCCCTGACATTGGTTGGCACACGGCCGGTAGCGCCAGGACCGGTGGACAATGATCTGCCAGACCATGACCAAGCAACCATGGGCAAGCTGTTTTCCCGCCCCATGCCAGATTGGGCAGACCGCGAGTCCGTTGCCCAGCACTCCGCCGAGGGCTCCCAAATCCTTGCCAACGATCCGGAAGCCGCCCTGGATCTGGCCTCCCGCATCTGGGACCGTACGGCGAGCGCAGAGCCAGAAGTCCACATGGCAAACCAGATCGGGATTGTCTTTTCCAAGTTGGACTGCACTCCACGCTGGCGCGAACGGCTTCCCGAGTTAGCTATCCCCACACTGGTCGTACACGGAGCCAAGGATCCGTTCTTCCCCGTCGGCAATGGCGAAGCGCTGGCCAGGGAGATACCGAACGCTTCCTTGCTCGTGCTTGAAAACGCTTCGACTGCCATACCTGCTTCTGCCTTCTCCCAGGTTGCTGATTCAATGCTGCGCCTGTAGGCAAGCAGCGATTCGAGCACTAGTCACAGGCCAATATAGACTTTCCTCATGGACCATAGGCCGCCCCGGACACCAGGCGAAGAACTTAGGCCTGCTGAACTAGAGCTGCTGGCTTTGCTCTGCAGCGGCAAAGATGCTGAATCGGCTCTAGCCCGGCAGCAACTGGAGTTTGCACGCTGGGGCTGCTACGAGTTCGAGGACTGCGAGTGCTTCTTGATTTCGTTCATTAGCAAGCGGGATTGCCGCAGTATCCGGCATGGCGATGGCCCGTTCTCCACCGTTGACGTTGGAAAAGGTGGGGAATACCTTGGGCAACTGACTCTTTGGGTTGTTGACGGATACCTTCACTCGGTGGATTACATGCCTTTTGAAGATGACCCAGGGCACCTGCCAACTTCCGAAAATTACACGTTGGAATTCGTCGGACGCAACTAACCTTCTCGACAAGGCTTGGCCGGCACGAGCCTGATAACTCTATTGTTCGGCGCTTCGCTTCGGTAGTAGTATTCGTGGCACATACTCGGGCCTTCGAGAGGATTCGCCATGTCATTCCAGGCCTATCTGGACACCATCGAGAAAAAGACCGGACTTACTCCGCGCCAGCTAGTCGGTATCGCCCACGAAAAAGGACTAGACCAGGAAGGTGTCAAAGCCGGGGAAATCCTGGCTTGGCTCAAGGATGACTACGAACTGGGAAGAGGACATGGCATGGCATTGGTGCATGTCATCCAGAAGGGACCTGGCATCTCCAGCAAACATGTTGGGTCCGGCGGCACGCACAATGACGAATCAGATGTGCTGTGGCTCGACGGCATCGCGACGAAGCCGTCCAAGTGAGCCAAACGCGAAAGCTAAAGATCCTGATCGCCAGGCGTCGTTCCGGGCTCCTCCCGTTGGTCGCGAACTGCAGTAACGGCTGAAACGGCCAATGAAATCGCGATGGCGATCCAAAAACTGTCAAGAGCTTCAAGCACTGGCCTACCTGAAATGAGGCAATAGGCCGCAAGGAACAAGGCCAGACCCGCGACCGAGACGCCGAGGTACACCGCGACTCGTTTCCAGGCAGTTTTGGAAAGCCTCCGCATTAGTTCTCCAATCATTTTCTCTATACCGTGGATCATTTCAGATTCTGCGGGATGAGGCACTGGGCGCTTCCACGTTCGAATGCTGAATGCATCAGCCGAAATTCCCGGGAAGGGTTCGGCCTCTGCCCGTCCGGCCGAGGCTCGGTCTGGACTCGATCATCAAGAAGATGATCGTTGAGCTATCAGGCCCCAGGTCAACTGATTGGTCCGGCAAACGAAAACTGCATACGAAAGACAGGCCGTATCCGTTGCGGGAAGCGTCGGGTTGGACCACACTTGGGGCAGGGGCCACTTTCGGACTCCTCAAGTTGTTCTATTCACGCGTGATATCGACCGCGCGACAGCATTCTATGGTGCGCTGGGCTTTCGGGAAGTGTTCCGCACGCCCGAAGCGGGAACGCCAATCCATGTTGACCTCGCCCTCGACGGGTACAGGCTCGGCCTAGCCACCGAAAGCAGCACCCGCAAAGACCATGGGCTCAGCCCGGTCGCCGACGGCCAGCGCGCCGCGGTGATACTTTGGACCGATGATGTCCCGGCAGGCTATGGCCGTCTCATCGGCTTCGGTGCGAAGCCTATTAAGGCTCCGTCTCCATGGCTCGATCGCTTGCTCATCGCGTGGGTCGAGGATCCGGACGGGCACCTCGTACAGATTGTGCAGCACCATGTCCAGCCACAGGACACTGTGCACAATCCTACGCGTTGACCACGAACGCCACATGACTGGGGCACAAGCCGTTCCCAGGGTCAGCGAGTCATGTGTTCCTCGTCTTCGGGCGTGATGATCATGCCTTCGTGGGTCACAGTCGCACCGAGCATCTTGCCGCGATGGTCAAGGAAGATGACATCGACATCGCCCAGCTCGGTCCATTGCTCGTTGTTCCCTGCTTCTGGGAAGAAGCAACCGAGGCTTTCGATTGCTCGAATGATGCCCCTGTCGTATGCGTAGCTGCGCTTTACTACGGTTGGGCGACCCCGCTCGTAATAGCCATAGCCTGGCCCGACACCTACCGTTCTCTTCGAATCGAGGTGCGCCAGCAGTTCCAGGAGCGGATGCCCTTCGTCTCCATCGTTGAAAACGAACTCGATGCGAGTGGCCAGCGGCCGCATCGAGCGCATCCATGCGGATTGCTCAGCAAACGAAAGTATGGTCATCACGTCAACGTAGCAAAAAATGGGCTGGTTCCGTCGCAGAAGCTCCACTGCCACCCTCACGAAGCGGTCTGGATTTAATCCCAAGCCAGGTCGCCGCTGTTTGAACCGTTGGTGTTGGCCTGGCAAGACTCCGACTGTCCTTGCGGAAGCACTTTCCAACACGCATCACCGGCACCGACTGCAATTCAGCACGAACGCCGCTGCAAAGATGTTCATGTCGAAGTGTTCTCGTGGCGTGCCAAAGAAAAACTGTCAGGTACCTCGAAGCCGGGTGGACGCGGTGGGCGTCAACCTTGCGGTTAATTACGCGGTGGTTGCCATGCTGCGCACCTCACAGGTTCGCGTCGTAGACCTGTTGCAACCAACCGATCAGCTCGTCGTCAACGTCCCCGGCAGAGTGCAACCCGGCTTTGACGGTCACCGCACTGCCCAGCCTGCTGCCGGGTGCCGAAAGCCGCGGAGAGTCCGGCGCGGCCTCCCAGCGCAGCCCCAGGTCCACCCGGGTGCGCGTCACCGGCGCGATGACCGCGAAGGCACGGCGGGCGGTGAGCAGGGCGACGTAGGTCTTGCGCGTCTGGATGGCCACTTCCCCCAGCTGGGGCAGCAGAGCCAGCACCGCGTCGTAGATTTCCCGCAGCTGAGGCCGGTCGGCGTATTGGCTTTCGGCGGCCCTGGACCAGTTCGTCGGCACTGCGGGTGAAGAAGTCCGGGTAGCCGAAGCGCTCGAAGACCAGCAGCATCTGGCTGTAGCCGGTGACCGAGCGTTCGGCCAGCCAGGCACGCAGATCCTTTTCGGCGGCCGGTCCCTCTCGGCGGACCAGCTCGTTCCACGCCTCCAGGGAATGCCCGGTGGTGCGTTCGAGCAGCTCGACCTGCCACTGGCGCATTTCCTGCCAGGAGCGCGGATTCTGCTGGGAAGCTTCCATGCAGCGATAATAGCAACGCGGCGGCCGCCGCACCCTGTGCGTACGGCACGCAACCAGCGGACAGCGGGGAAATTCCATGCGCCGGTGCGTGATCTGATTCCCTTGGCAATGCTTCGCCGGCGCGGCCGGCTGGCCGGCCTTGCTTAGCCCTGGAGCACGTAGCGCTGGGTCTCGACGACCTGGACGGTGGTCTTGCACCAGCCCTGCGCATCGGCGTCCACTTCCTTGGGCGGGTGGACGATGTCCTCGTCGTGCAGGGTCACATAGGGCTTGCCCAGCGCCGAGCAGTACCCGGCATCGAACGCGGCGTTCCACCGCTTGTATTTGTCGCCGAAACGCACCACGACTAAGTCCGCCTTCTCGATCAGGGTGCGGGTCCGGATGGCGTTGATCTTGGCGGACTGGTGGTCCCGCCAGAACCCGGTGTCGGTCTCGCCCAAATGGTCGCCCGCGGCATCGCCAGCCGGGTGGTCGGTCACCGGCGCGGTGAAAACGATGTCCAGTCCGGCCGCTTCAGCGCCTCGCCGAATCTCGTCGCGCCAGCCGGTGTGGATCTCGCCGGAGAGATAGACGTTGAAACTCATGGTTCAGGGCTCCTTGATGGATAACAGGCAGGTCCCGGAAGAATCTCCGGGTCGCGAACCACCATCCTATTGAAGAGATTGGCATTAAAGACGAACACTCCTCTTTCCGCGGTTCAGGGCGGAAGGAGGAGTGCTGAGTTCACGCGATTCTAGACGTTGAAGCGGAACTCAAGCACGTCGCCACAGCTAGGAACGCATGCACGCCTCACCGGGCCAGACCGGTCTCAGGGCTACGGTCCCTCACCTCGCACGGCCGACTCAGCTGCCTCTCCGATGGTCATCCAGCACCTGTTCAATCTCATCCGAAACCTCGTCCAGGAGGACCTGGAAGCCGGGCTCCTCGAGGGGGAAGTGGCCGCAGCCAGGAAGCATCACGACCCGGGTCTTGCCGTGAAGCCGACCGAGGTAGTCGAGGCTGAGCTCCGGCATAGTCCAACGATCCTCGGCCGGATGCAACAGCACGACCGGTGGTCCTTGGTATTGCTCGGGTGGAATAGCCGGACCTGCCTCGAGGAACGAGCGGTACCAGCCCACCGGCATCGAGCCACCACCGCCGCACGGGTCGGTGAGCACTGCATGACTGAGGCCAGGGTCGTTCGAAATTGCAGACATAGGGGTCAGCACGCGGACCGGGATCCGTAGATTCGCCGCTGGCCCCCGGGCGAACTGCAGCAGTGGCAATCCCAGCCGCGCTATCCACGGGGCTCGCACGATGGCGGCAGCAATGCCCGGCCGAGTCGGGTCGAGCAGGCAGGTCGCGATGACCCGCTTGGCCAGTCCGGTCACTGCAGCGGTGTCGACCGCGAGGGCACCACCCATGCTCGCCCCGACGAGGACCAGTGGCCGCTCGTCATGCTCGCGACCCACGAGATCGACGAGCAGCTGCTGCCAGTCACCATAACTAACGCTGCGGCGTCCACGCCGCACCCGGATCGTTCGCCCGTAACCGGGCAGATCGACCACCGTAACCCGAGCGCCCAGTCGACTCAGGTGCGCAGCGTAGGGCCACATCGCCGCCGCGTTCCCTCCCGCTCCATGGACCAGCAGCATTCGGACCGAAGCCGCCGGGGCACCCACGTGCTCGATGTGCAGGTCCCACGAACCACCCCCGTCCGGCGCATCCCACCTCCACGACGAGGCCACCCGCCGCACTGGCGCAGGGACGAGGCGCACGAAAGGCTCGTACCGGCGGTCCGTGGAGTCGAGTCGGCCAGCTCGTGCCGGTGGCACCTTCGCTCGGCTCCTTGAAAACGCCCCATTCATACCCTCAATGTTACGGGAGTGCCCGGTGTCAGGGACTGATGCGCAGGTAGGTGGGTCAGAAGCCTGTATTAGACATTGAACCTAAATTCAACTGCGTCGCCGCACGTACCAACCTCCGAGAACCCGGCGAATCCCTCGAAGTGCCGACCTTTTCCTGGCCCTGCGATTATCGAGCCCGCCGAGCAAGGAAGCAACCCAGGTTGACAACCCATTACTTAGCAACGTAGGTTGACGGCATGGAGTCTCCGCGGATCGCAGCAGTAGCAGCCGATACCAGCGACCCGAAAGCAGGATTGCGGGCCGTAACGTCCTTGCGCGTACTCGCGGACACCTTGGAACTTCGGCAGGTCGAGGCCGCGTTGCGTTCAGGCATGAGTTGGCAGGAGATCGCCGACGCGCTCGGAGTGACGCGACAAGCCGCCCACAAGAAGCACTCCAAAAGAATTGATCCCGCGATCTCGACGCCCAGGAGGAACAAATGAACAAACTCGTCCGCGCTGCACAAACCACCCAATCGCTTTCCCTGGCCGCTATGGAGGAAGCATCCCGGCTCGGGCTCCGCGAAGCCGACATCGACCACCTGTTCCTCGCATTGGTCATCAACGACCAGTCCGCCGGCCGCGCTCTGCGCGAGCTCGGTATCGACATTGATAGCGCCCGCCTCGCCGTCGAGGAACAACGTGACGCACAACTGACCTCGCTCGGCATAGAGGCGTCGTTCCCCGAGGCCGGGCGCATCGTGTTCCACGAGACAGATGGGTACGAGTGGACTGCTCGTGCTCGGGACCTCATCGCGAAGGCCAGCAGCAAAGGCAAGCCAGGCGACGCAGCCGCCGTTCTCCGGGAACTCGTCGCAGAACCCAGCGGTCTGATCACGGATATTCTCGGCCGCCTTGGCACGACATCCGATGCGCTCATCGACCGCCTCGATCGGGCAGACTCGCCCTCCACGAAGTCCATGCCCGCCACAGCGAAAGTGAAGGGGCGGACAATGGGAACGACTGAGACTTTCGTATCCGCACCGCTGGACGAGGTGTGGGCGTTCCTCGCAGACCCCGCACGTATCCCCGAGTGGGAACCGAGCATCGGCATCCTCGATCAGACCAGTCAAGAAGCGACGCCAGGTACGGTTTGGGAAGGCGTTGCGCCCACAAATTACCCGGACGGGAAGCCTGTGAAGATCAAACCTCAGTTTCGTCGACGCAGCGTTGAACTCATCTCAATTCACCAACCGGAGAGGATCGCATGGAGCTTCGGATATCCCGACGTCGCACAAAGTAATTCGGTTCTGACGGAATTCACCTTGGTGAACACGACCGGTGGCACACAGCTGCGGATCAGCAGGTCCTGGTCGCGACGCCAAGGGTGGCGAGGACTTGTCGCATGGCCGCTACGTCCAATCCAAAAGTTTCTGGTGTGGATCACCCTGTTCCAAACTGGCAGCGCGATCAGCCGAACATTCCGCTAGCCCTGGCGACGGCGAGCTGCTTGCTTGTGGCATATAAATCAAGTGCCCGAATCTCACACAGGGAGATCCGGGCACTTGAACCAGACGTTAAAGCGAAACTCGACTACACGTTAAACCTAAACTCAACCACGTCGCCGTCCTTCATGATGTAGTCCTTGCCTTCGATGCGGGCCTTGCCGGCGGACTTGGCGTTGGCCACCGAACCTGCGGCGACCAGGTCGTCGAAGCCGATGACCTCGGCCTTGATGAAGCCGCGCTGGAAGTCGGTGTGGATGACGCCGGCAGCCTCGGGGGCGGTGGCGCCCTTGCGGACGGTCCAGGCGCGCGATTCCTTCGGACCTGCGGTCAGGTAGGTCTGCAGTCCCAGGGTGTCGAAGCCGACGCGGGCCAGCTTGTCCAGGCCGGATTCCTCGATGCCGGCGTCTTCCAGCATCTCGGCGGCCTCGTCTTCTTCCAGCTCGGCCAGCTCGGCCTCGAACTGGGCGTCCAGGAAGATCGCCTCGGCAGGGGCCACCAGCTCGGAGAGCTTGGCCTGCATGTCCTTGTCGGCCAGGCCGGCCTCGTCGGTGTTGAAGACATAGATGAACGGCTTGGTGGTCATCAGCTGCATCGGTGCCAGCTCGTCCATGTCGATGCCGGCGGCCTTGCCGGCGGCAAACAGGGTCTTGCCGTCCTCGAGCACCTTCTGGGCTGCGAGCAGGTTGTCCATGAAGGACTTCTCGATCTTCTTGCTGCGCAGTTCCTTCTCCAGGCGCGGCAGCTGGTTCTCGATGGTCTGCAGGTCGGCGAGGATCAGCTCGGTGGCGATGGTCTCGATGTCCGACTCCGGATCGACCTTGCCATTCACGTGGATCACGTCATCGTTCACGAACGCGCGGGTCACCTGGCAGATCGCGTCGGCTTCGCGGATATTCGCGAGGAACTTGTTGCCCAGGCCTTCGCCCTCCGAGGCGCCCTTGACGATGCCGGCGATGTCCACGAAGGACACGGTAGCCGGCAGGATGCGCTCCGAGTTGAAGATTCCGGCGAGCACCTTCAGGCGCTCGTCGGGCAACGGCACGACACCGACATTGGGTTCAATGGTTGCGAACGGGTAGTTGGCTGCCAGCACCTGGGCACGGGTCAGCGCGTTGAACATGGTGGACTTGCCGACGTTGGGCAGTCCGACGATTCCGATAGTAAGAGCCACGGGAGAAAATTCTACCTTTTACTAGTGATGAGCGCGCAATGGTGTACTGGCGCTTGAATTCTTAGGGTGAAATCAGGCCTGCGGGCGAGCGTGGCCGCCCAGGGCGCGATCCTCGTCCCCGGCTTCCTTGAGCTTGCCGCGGATTTCCTTGGGCAGCGAGAAGATGATGTCTTCCTGCGCGGTGGTGACCTCGGAAACGTCGGTGAAGCCGTACTCTGCCAGCAGCGCCACGACCTCGCGGACCAGCACCTCGGGCACCGAGGCGCCGGAGGTCACGCCGACGGTGGAGACGCCCTCGAACCAGGCCTCGTCCACCTCATTGGCGAAGTCCACCCGGTAGGCGGCCTTGGCACCGTGGTCCAGCGCCACCTCGACCAGGCGCACCGAGTTCGAGGAGTTCGCCGAACCGACCACGATCACCAGATCCGACTGCGGCGCGATGTTCTTGATCGCTGCCTGGCGGTTGGTGGTGGCGTAGCAGATGTCGTCGCTGGGCGGATCCTGCAGGTTCGGGAAGCGCTCGCGCAATCGGCGCACGGTCTCCATGGTCTCGTCCACGCTCAGCGTGGTCTGCGAGAGCCAGATCAGCTTGTCCGGGTTCTTCACCTGGACGGTGTCGGCTTCCTCGGGGTTGTTCACGATGGTGGTGACTTCCGGAGCCTCGCCGTAGGTGCCTTCGACCTCTTCATGGCCTTCGTGGCCGATGAGCAGGATCTCGTAGTCGTTCTTGGCAAAGCGCACGGCCTCGCGGTGCACCTTGGTGACCAGCGGGCAGGTGGCGTCAATGGTCTGCAGGTTGCGGTCCGCGGCGGACTGCACCACTGCCGGGGAAACGCCGTGGGCGGAGAAGACCACCAGTGCGCCTTCGGGCACTTCCTCGTTCTCCTCGACGAAGATTGCGCCGCGGGATTCCAGCTCGGAAACGACGTGCAGGTTGTGCACGATCTGCTTGCGCACGTACACCGGCGGACCGTAGTGCTCCAACGCCTTTTCAACGGCAACCACTGCCCGGTCCACGCCTGCACAGTAGCCGCGAGGAGCGGCCAGCAGGACCTTGCGCTCGGTGACCGTCGGAGAGGCGGCTGCAATTTCGGCCGGGGTGCGGCGCACCCGCGGGATCCGAGGCATTGACAGCGAAACCGTTGTGGAAGTGGAAGTAGCCATGCCTCCATTCTACGAAGTGCATGCAAGTTAGCCCATGCTCATATGATGCGTGCCACCCTCCGGCGACTGTGAGATCTGCCTCCGCAGCGTACCTGCCGGTTCAGCACGGCAGGGAACTGGGCAGCAGCACCGGGGTGCGCACCACGGCTCCGGTGCCATCGGACCCGCGGTAGGCCCGGCAAACGCCCACGGAACGGGCGCCGAGGTTCGCCTTGATCTGGCGCAGCGCATCGGGCGAGAAGCCGTACCACTGCATGTGCATCAGCACGGTATCCCCGGGTAGCGCTGCCGAAGCCCGGGACACCGTGATCGACTTTGATTTCACGTCCCAGTCCCGGGTGTCCCGCGACCAGGTCCAGATAGCCATGCCGCGGCTGTCGTAGCCGCAGCGCACCGAACCGTCGATGGCCCCGTAGGGCGGGCGCCCAAAGTTAGTGTGCACCCCTGAACCGCCCAGCTGCGCGCCGGCTTGCTGGCAGGACAGCGGACGCAGGTCCGGGTGGCTGACCGAATGGTTGATCACCCATTGGCCTTTGGCCCGGGCCAGGGCGGCCAAATCCACACCATAGCGCGATTTGAACGACCCGAGGCAATCGCCGGTGGGAGCTATCACCAGGCCGATATTGCTGCTGGCTGCGTAGTCCACCACCGAGGTGAAGGAGCTGAGCGTTCGCGGGCAGTCATCGAAGGTGAGCACTACCCTGGATGTCCGGTTTGGCCCGGTGGACTGCGGTGCCGACGGCGGCTTCGGATAACTGGTCATGTAGCTGCCGCTGACCCAGCCGGTGTACCCTGCATAACTGACCTTGTACCACCCGTTGGAAGCGCGGGCGTAGGCAGGCACCGATTTGCCTTTCGGGATGCTCAGCAGGATCCGGTAGCTGGTGGATGGTCCGGTGCGCAGGTTCAAGTCATCGAGCGTGCGCACCGTTGAAGCGACCACGTAGTAGTCGCTCACGTAGCCGGTGTACCCGTTGTAGCTGACCTTGTACCAGCCGTTGGAGGCACGCCCCGAGACCGGGACCGAGATCCCTTTGGGTATCTGCGCCAGGATCCGGTACGCGGTCGAAGCACCGGTGCGCAGATTCAGGTTCGCCGTCGTGCGCACCCGCACCGGCCAATCGATGGATAGGGCGCCGGCAAGCGACACCGTTGCGGCGGGAACCGCCGCAACTACCGGTGCGGGCACCGAGGCCGCGGCGGACAACGGAATGGAACCGGTAAGCAAGCTGAATGCTGCCACCCAAATCCACCCCGAACGTCCAATAGTCCTATTCCCCAATGCCCCAAGCATGGCCATGAATCCTTCTCGAAATCTTCCCCGATGCTCAATAGTGTCCACCCGCACGGTGCCCCTCGCAATGCCCTGAGTCCGGCTTGTCCGAATCGTTGAAAACCCCATTTCCCCGGGCCCGGCAAGGCCCAGCAGTGTTGAAAATCTTCCATAGCGAAACCTGCTCTACACCTGTTGGCACCCGGCCCGGCTACCGGCAATCCGGCAAGCCGTCGGTGCCATGCGGTAATCTCACAGATGCACCAGAGATTCGATTTTCCAAGGAGCGGCCCCTATGGATCACCAAGCCCCCGCCAGTTTGCCAGCCACCGCTGGTCAAACTACGGCGGACAATCCTTGGCCGTTGCGCCTGCTCTCGGAGAAGCTGAAAATCCACATTGAGAACTCGCCGGTGGTTTGGGTCGAGGGCCAGCTGCTTGAAGCCAATGTGCGCAATGGGCACGCGTACATCACGCTGCGCGATGTCGATGCGGACTTCTCCTTCTCGGTGACCATTTGGGCCTCGACAATGCGCCGGCTGGAATCCACCCCGCAGGTTGGATCGCGCGTGGTAGCCCAGGTCAAACCGAGCTTCTACGCCAAAACCGGCCGGCTTTCCTTGAATGCCACGGATCTGCGCCCGGTTGGTTTGGGCGAGCTGCTGGTGCGCCTGGAACGCCTGCGGCAAGCCTTGGGGGCAGAAGGCCTCTTCTCCCCTGAGCACAAGCGCCCGTTGCCTGTGCTTCCCAACCGCATTGGCCTGATAACCGGACGGGATTCGGATGCGGAGAAGGACGTGCTGCGCAATGCCACTCTGCGCTGCCCATCGGTGCAGTTCAAGGTCATCAATACCGCAGTGCAGGGCGTGGATGCCGCCAACCAGGTCATCGCCGCGTTGCAGCAGCTGGATGCGGACCCGGAGATCGATGTCATCGTGATCGCCCGCGGCGGCGGCGCGTTGGAAGACCTGTTGCCCTTCTCCAATGAGGATCTGGTACGTGCTGTCTTCTCCGCTGCCACACCGGTCGTCTCGGCCATCGGGCACGAAGCGGACCGCCCGATCCTGGATGATGTGGCTGATCTTCGCGCCTCGACCCCTACTGATGCGGCCAAGCGGATTGTCCCTGATTTGCATGAGGAGTTCGCCGGCTTGGATATGGCCCGCAGCCGCCTGGACCGTTCCATCAACAACCTGCTGCAACGCGAGGCCCAGATGCTGGCATCGGTACGCGAACGCCCCGTTCTGGCCAACCCCCAGGTGATGGTCTCCTCCCGCGCCGAAGATCTGGAGCGCTGGAAACAGCGTTCCACGGATCTGCTGCGCCATCGCGTGATGCGCGCCAGCGACGAGATCAACCACCTGAAGAACCAGATGCGTGCGCTCTCCCCGCAGCAAACCCTGGACCGAGGCTATTCGGTCACCCAGCTGGAAGACGGGAGCATCGTACGCGAAGCCGCCCAGGCACCAGCGGACAGCAAGCTGTTCATCCGGTTGGCATCAGGACAACTGGTCGCGAAAACCCTTGAATCCGTCCCCGCCGGCGAGCACGCAAACTAGCCGCCCCACATACCAAACTGGAGTAATCATGACTGCACAGATCCCTGAAGACATTGCCAAGCTTTCCTACGAGCAGGCTCGCGAAGAACTGCTGACAGTGGTCAACCAGCTGGAAACCGGCGGCGTGGCGTTGGAAGCCTCGTTGGCGTTGTGGGAGCGCGGCGAAGCCTTGGCCGCCCACTGCGAGAACTGGCTCAACGGCGTATCGCAGCGCCTGGAGCAGGCCCGTGCCAACCACGAGCAGGCAGCCGGCGAGTAGCGTCGCATTGCTGCGGATTACTTCGCCGCTTCGAGCCGGGCCTGTTCGCGCTTCACATCGAAGGTGGCAGCAGGCCAGTCCGGAGCCACGCGCTCCAAGGCCGCCAGCAGCAGCTCGGCGACGCACAAGCGGGCCTTCCACTTCTGGTCAGCGGGAACGATATGCCATGGTGCATTCTGGTTATCGGTGCGGTTGATCGCCACCTCGTATGCTGCCTGGAAATCATCCCACAGGAGCCGGTCATCGACATCGCCGGGCGAATACTTCCAATGCTTGTCGGCACGCTCCAAGCGCTCCGCGAGCCGCTCGTATTGTTCCTCGCGGCTGATGTGCAGCATCACCTTGATCGGAAGGATTTCCTGCTCAAGCAGCTGCTTCTCGAAGTCGACGATTTTCCCGTAACGTGATTCGATCACATCCGGGCTTGCGTAACCCTTCACCTTGGCGACCAGCACGTCTTCATAGTGGGAACGGTCAAAGACTCCTACCAATCCCCCGGCAGGCAATTGCTTGGTGATGCGCCACAGGAAATCATGCGCCGCTTCTTCTTCGGTAGGCGCCTTGAAGGCATGATGCTCGACGCCCTGCGGATCCAGCATGCCCAGGACATGGCGGACAATCCCGCCCTTGCCCGAAGTATCCATTCCTTGCAGCATGAGCAGCACTGCAGGCGCCGTCCCGCCAGATACCGAGGCGGCAAACAACCGTTCCTGCAATTCCGAGAGCAGCGGTGCCAGCTCGTCCATGCGTTTCTCTGCAGCTTTCTTGTCCTGCGGGGCATCCGCCGGCCACCACTGAGCATCCTTGGTCGCACGCTGAGAAAGCTTCAGGCCGGGTTCTGCACGCAAAGCTTCGATCAGGTTTGCAGGGTAAGCGCTCATCAATGACTCCTCAGGCATGTGTGGAAGTACTGCTCTTCGTTGTAGTCAGCCTACTGTCGCTGGTGGCATGGTGAGAAGAGGGAATGGCCAACGCTCCCCCTGCCGCAGTTGCCTCCACGCAGCACCCCGGACCTCCCGGGGCCTTGCTCTCCTGGCGCTCCCTTTAATTACAACAGGCCCAGAATCACGTCAGCGATTCTGGGCCTGTTCGGTTCGAGGCAAGTTAGGCGCGAGTACGCCAGTCCTCCAGGAACTGTCCGATGCGTCCAACTGCATCAGTCAGGTCGCGCACGTTCGGCAAAGTGACCAAGCGGAAGTGATCCGGACGGACCCAATTGAAGGCGGTGCCCTGGGAAATCAGGATCTTCTGCGCTTTAAGCAGTTCAAGGGCAAAAGTCTCGTCATTGTGGATCGGGTATACCTCTGGATCCAGCTTTGGGAACATGTAGAGCGCACCCTTGGCCTTCTGCACGCTCACTCCTGGAATTGCGGTCAGCAAGTTGTAGGCCGCGTCGCGCTGTTCGAGCAGGCGTCCGCCAGGCAGGATCAAGTCGTTGATCGACTGGTAGCCGCCCAAGGCGGTTTGGATTGCGTGCTGCGCCGGCACGTTGGCGCAAAGTCGCATGTTGGTCAGCAGATTGATGCCTTCGATGTAATCGCCGGCCTGGTGCTTGGGCCCGGAGATCGCCATCCAGCCTGCACGGAAGCCGCACACGCGGTAGGCCTTAGACAGGCCGGAGAAGGTCAGGATCAGCACGTCATCTGCCAACGAAGCGGTATTGATGTGCACTGCGTCGTCGTAGAGGATCTTTTCGTAGATCTCGTCAGAGAACACGATCAGCCCATGCTTGCGCGCCAGTTCGAGGATGCCCTCCAGGGTTTCCTTCGGGTACACCGCACCGGTGGGGTTATTCGGGTTGATGATCACGATGCCCTTGGTGCGATCGGTGATCTTCGCTTCCATATCTTCAAGATCTGGAAGCCACCCTTCTTCTTCGGTATTCAGGTAGTGCACCGGGGTGCCACCAGCCAGCGAAACCGATGCGGTCCACAGCGGGTAGTCGGGGGCTGGAATCAGGATCTCGTCGCCGTTGTTCAGCAGCGCGTTCAGCGAGAGGGTGATCAGCTCGGAGACGCCGTTGCCCAAGTAGATGTCGTCAACGCCGATGGTCTGGATGCCACGGGTCTGGTAGTACTGGGAGACGGCGGTGCGTGCCGAGAGAATACCCCGGGAATCCGAGTAGCCCTGGGCATTAGGCAGGTTGCGAATCATGTCAACGAGCACCGCATCAGGCGCCTCGAAGCCGAACGGCGCGGGATTGCCGATGTTCAGCTTCAGGATGCGGTGTCCTTCGGACTCCATGCGCGTGGCATGCTCCAACAGCGGGCCACGGATATCGTAGAGGACATTGTGCAGTTTCGTTGATTGCTTGAATTCTGCCATGATTACACTTTCTCACGTCAGGTGCGATGCACACACCTTATTACTCGACCGCTATGGTCAGCGGCCGAAATCTTGGGAGCGATGGCTAGGGCCTACTCTTCGATGATCCATTCCCAACGGGCGGCCGCTTGTTCCGGGCTCAGGCCGTCTTCTTGGCTGACCATCCGATTCAGGTCAACGAGCGACTGTTGCGAGAATTCACTGGTGATGCTGTCCAACTGCGCCCGAGCTTTGTCATCCACGTCGTTATCGGCCAGCAGCATGTAATTCTCCGCGTTGAAGAAGCTTGCGCTTCCGGGAATGGTGTAGAAGCCCTCATCCGAGATGACTGCGTTTCCGGCGCTCAGCACCACCGCGCTGTCCACCGAAGTGCGCAGCTTGCCTGCCAAGTTCGCGGTCTGTTCTTCTACGACTTTTGGCTTCTCGCAGCCCGCATCCTTCAATGCAGTTTTCAAGGATTCGGAGCTGGCTTCATCGCTGATGATCGTCAGATCAGCGCAGGCAGCAATCAGGGTTTCTACGGAATCGACCTTGTGCAGTGTTGCCTGGGCTTGGCTCATGACCAGGATCTTGCCGGCATCAGCAGGGCTGAGCTCCAAAGCAGTCACTTTACCCTCAGCGTCATTGATGGCACTGCGCAGGCTTTGGGATTCCTCGGCACTGAGCAGCTGGTCTTCGCCGCTGATAGCTGCCGGGTCAGCAGCGAGGGACAGTGCTTTGGCCGCTTGGTCCAACGCCAGGTCGGCTTTTCCATCAACAACCTGCTGGTAGGGATTCGCCGCTGGCTCGTTCAGCGATGCCTTATAGCCTTCGGCTTTCAGGGCGTTGGCGTAGACATGGGCCAGGGCCTGGTCAGCCGGCTGGGTGCCGGCAGCAATCCGCAAGGTGATCTCCTTGCTCGGCTCTGTTGTTGGCGTTTCGTCTTCAGTGCACGCAGACAGGGTGAGCAGCAGTGCTGCGCTGAGCGTGCCGACGGTGATGGAATTTCGCAAGTTCATGTCCCTATTGATTCTAGGGCAGGTCACCTGCGATCCGTTGCTACTTGCCGGGTGCGGTCAGTCGCAAAATGCTCTCGACGCGTTCAATGCAGTTCAGCTTGGCAATCTCCTCGCGCGTGAACCAGGCCGCCTGGCTGGTCGAGCCGTTGACTTCATGGCGCAATTCGCCACCGGTCAGCCTGGCGCGATAGGTGACGGCCACCGTTTGCATGGCGTGGCCTGCGCCCGAGTAGCGTTTCGAACCGGGAATAACTCCCGTGGTGACATCCAGGAGCTCCAATGCGTCTACGGCGTAGCCGGTCTCTTCATAGACCTCACGGCGGGCGCCTTCCTCGATAGGCTCCCCCAAGTCGATACCGCCACCTGGAAGGGACCAGCGTGGCGTGAAGCGCGGATCGCGATGACGCATATCCCAGAGCGTAAGCAGTACCTTTCCTTCGTGTTCCACCAAGCAATAGGCTGCCAGCCTGGTATCGAAGGATTCACCGGTGTGCTCAGAACGACGTGTCATATCCCCAATATATCCGTTTGTTCACCGATTATTTGTTCGTACGCGGACGGCATACGCCGATTTTTACCTCAAAGATCCCGCTGATGCCTTGCGAATATGATGAAATATTATTATGGCCCAGCAATCAGAGCTTTCATCAAACGTCGATCTGGACGAAATCGATCGAATCATCATCGACGAATTGGTCGCGAATGCGCGTATCTCCAACGCGACCCTCGCACAGCGTGCCGGCATCGCACCATCCACTGCGCTGCTGCGTACCCGTTCCCTGGTCGAACGCGGCATCCTCACCGGCTACCACGCCGAGGTGTCATTGGCAGCTGTCGGCCGTACCGTGCAGGCATTGATCTCGGTCAAGCTGCGGGCGCACGATCGCGAGAAAATCGATGCGTTCGTGGCACGCATTCCGCAGCTGCCTGAGGTCCTCTCCATGTTCCATGTATCCGGCGGCACCGACTACCTGCTGCATATCGCGGTTGGCTCCACCGATGCGCTGCGGGATTGGGTGCTTGATAACCTGGCGACCGATGAGTCGGTGGGTCATACCGAAACCACCTTGGTCTTCGCTCATCACCGCGGCAATCGCGGACCGCTGCCATTCGACGACATGATCAGCTGACGGCAATTCATAGACGTGTGGCCCGGACCTTGGGAAAGGTCCGGGCCACACGTCTTTGAGCTTGGATGTTATGCGCGACGGCGCTGCATGACCGCATCGAGGTTCAGCCGTGGCTTGGAAGCTGCGGAAACTGCCGGCGCGGCTTCTGGCGCCGGAGCCACCGGAGCAACGGCTTCCTTGTCTGCCGGAGCGCTCTCGGAACGCTTGGCAGCAACCGATGGAACTGCTGCGCGCTCTTCAGCTGATACCTCGGCAGCCAGGCGCTTGGCGTCCTCCGATGCCTTCAGGCTGATCTGCTTGCTCGGGCGCAACTGCTGCTGGACTGGAAGCGCAGGCTTGTGGGTACGATGTGCACCCTGCTCAGCTGCTTTTTCCGCAGTTTTGGCAATCCGCTCAGTGGCTTCCACATAGGTAGGCTTCGGGACACGCGTTGGCTCCCATGTCTCTGGCTGCTTCACGCCGCCGTGGCCGTGCGCCACGCGCAGCGCTTCGGCACGCAGCTCTTCAGCGGTAATTGCTGGAGCACGGCGGGAAGAACCTGGTCGGGCGTCAAAGACCTCGTCCTTTTCATGCTTGCGCGAGACGACCTGATTGGCGGCGTCGTCGAAGGCCGGGGTCTGCAGCGCCTTCTGCCGGGTGGCTTCGAGGTGCTCAAGCAGCTTGCGGTTGCGGTCGCGCACAGCCAGGCCGCGCAGGGTGGCGAAGGAAGCGACGGCAACCAGCGCGAACAAGCCGACGGCACCAAAGGTCAGGGCCGTGAACGGAGCCAGGATGAGACCGACAACGGTCGCGATGACTGCCAAGGCACCAACGAGTGCGACGGACAACCGGCCATAGCGCACACGAATCTTGAGTTTGGTCGCAGCACTTTCCTGCGGAGCGCTCTGTGACGTGCCAGCCATGTGGGTCCTCCATCACCGATTGATTCGGTCAAATCCTTGTGGAACCAAATATGGTTCCGTCAAATCAACACTATGCAACCTTGGGTGCGCGCTCACGCACATCCCTAGGCGTGTCCGCATGTTTTCGATCCGGTTCGCTCATATCAGAGCTTGATTGATCGAAATGGCACGGATTCCGGGTCAGTATTCGTAGATGCGTTCGAGCATCGGAGTTTTCAGCTCTTCGCGGGTCAGCGCGAAGGTGCGGTGATCCCGCCACTGCCCGTCGATGTGCAGATAGCCCTTGCGCAGGCCCTCATCGCGGAAACCGAGCTTGTCCACAACGCGAAGGCTGGCGGCATTCTCCGGGCGGATATTGATTTCCAGGCGGTGCAGCTGCAGTTGCTCGAAGCAGTGGTCGATGACCAAGGCGCAGGCTTCCGGCATCAGGCCGAACCCGGCATGGTTGCGGTCAATCCAATAACCGATGGACGCTGTGCGTGCGGCCCCGTATTGCACGGAAGACACGGAAACCTGCCCGATCAGTGGCGGGCGCCCCCTATGCAGCTGGGGAAGGGCCAGTGCCCAGGAGTATCCGCTTCCGTCAATTGCCGATTCGTCCCTTGCCCTGAGCATCTCCCGAAAGGTCATGGATTCCGGCGGGCCCAAGGGACTCGTGGGATCCCATGGCTTGAGCCATTTGGCATTGGCATAGCGCAGATTGATCCACTCGGCCTCATCCCGCGCGGTCAGCTGGCGCAGCAGCAGCCGTTCCGAGGCCAGATCCGGAACCAGGTGCTTTGCCCGACGAGAGATGAACATGTGCACATCGTATTACTTCGTCATGCCCGCAGCCGGCAACGGCACCAGCGGGCAGCGATTCATTGCGTACGCGTAAGCTGTAGGCATGAACCTCACCGCTGACCAGCATCCTGGATCCGACAAGAAGGCCGCACGTGCCGCCGTCCGCAGTTGGCGCAGGGCGCTTGATCCGATCCAGCGCGAGCAGCTCGGCCAGGATCTGGCCCGCACGGTGATCGGCTACCTGAGCCAAAGCACCGGAGTCGTCCAGAAGGTCGCGGCCTACTGCTCCGGTCCGGATGAACCGCCAACCGAGGCGTTGTTGGATGCACTGGTCAATGAGGGCATTGACGTCTATCTGCCGGTGTGCGAACCGGATTATGCGCTGTCATGGGTCGAGTACACCCCCGGCATGGAATTCGCGCCGAGCGCTTTGGCCCCGGTGATGGAACCTGTGGGCGAACGGATCGGCACGGAACTCTTCGACGAGATCAATACATTGATCATGCCAGCCCTTTCCATCGACGAGGACGGATTGCGCCTGGGCCAGGGCGGTGGCTATTACGATCGCTTCCTGCCGTTGATCGAAGACGCCCCGGTACGGGTAGCTGCGGTGGTGTACGAGCATGAGTATGTTCCACCCGGTGCTTTCCGGATCGACGAACATGACCAGCCGGTGGACTTGGTGTTCACGCCACAGCAGGTGCATCAGATCATCTGATTTACCCACAGCTCGCGGGCGGCGGGCCACGGTTTCCAGTGCTGGCAGGTTGCATGGGGATATGAGCTACTTCTCCAGGACCCAAGCCGCGCCTCGTCCTCCGGTGATTCCCAAGCCGAAAATCAGGCCGGTCCGTAATCGCAATGAGCTGTTGCGCCGCTATCGAAAGCCATTGTCCATTGCCTGCGCGTTGCTCGCCTTGGCAGGCATGCTCAATGTATTTTCTTCCGGGCAATTGGCCCAACGCGAGGTCGTAGTGGCGCTCAGCGACATTCCTGCCGGTTCCCGGATATCCGCCAACCAGCTGCAGGTGCAAACTGTGCGGCTCGACCCGCATGATGCCGAGGTCTTTGAAGGCATTGAGGCCGTAGCAGGGCAACGCGCGGCCGTGGCCCTGCGTGCAGGAACGGTGCTGCGCGACTATTCGCTGGTGGGGCCGCAGCTTTTGCACGGATCACCGGAAGGTACCGTCGCTGTTCCGCTGCGTCTGAGCGACCCGGCCACGGTGACGCTGCTGCATCCAGGGCAATTGGTGGATATTGTATTGACCACCGGCGACGGTTTTGAGAAGGAAATCAGCTCGCAAACCATCGCCAAAGCGGTGCCGGTGCTCTGGGTTCCGGATAATGCCACTGGTTCTGAATTCGGCATGCTCAGCAGTGCTGACCCGACCGGCGAGGGGATTGTCGTGGTTGCGGCGGCCAACAGCCTCTCGGATGATCTGGCAGGGGCGGTATCGCGCGGCAAGGTTTCAGCCGTCTTGGTGAATTAGGCGTTCAGCCCCAGTGCGGCGGCTTCTCGCGCTTCATCATTTCAGCAAGATCTTCCTTGGAGTCGCCCCAATTTCGCGGGTCCTGGTCCTTGGCGAGCAAATCAGCCAGCGGATCGGTGGTGCGCTTCTTGGCTGCTGCCGCCATCGTGTTCTCGGGCGCACCGGCACTCTGCGGGCCCGCCAGCGCACGGTTGACGGATTCTGAATGGGGCACCGGTGTGTAGCTGCCGGTCAGTTCGACACGTGCAGCCAAATGCTGCGGCGGTGCCACAACGCGCGGCCGCTTGCGGCGGCCGCGCGTTGGTTCTTGCTCAGAAGTCATGGCTTCTTCGGTTCCGATTCATCGATCTTGCTGGTGGCTGGCACAGGTGCTGGGGTCACCGGCTTGCCTGCATCGTCCTTGGCAGGCGACTCGGTTCCAGCCTTGGCCGCGCTGTCTGCAACCGCTGCTTCCTGCTTGCTCTCTGCCTTGGGTTCCTGGCGCGTCTTGGTGGACTTCAGCAGTTTCGATTTTTCCTTCGGCGCCTCCGGCTCGGTGGTGACTTCACGGGCCGAGACTGGTCGTGCGGCGGCCATGCCGCTGCGGGCCGATGGCTGTTCAGCAGCCGTCGTCTTTTTCAGGCCCAGGGCATGGGCCAGGCGATCGGCGACAGCACCCGGGTCGGTGAAGACATCGATGGTCCACAGCGGAACATAACGCCAACCGTGCTTCTCGAAGAATTCCGGGCGCAGGCGGCTGCGCTCACGCACGGTCAGGCCCGCATAGTGCTCGGTGCCGTCGTAGACCACGGCCAGCGGGCGGATGCCGGTGTGCGCCGAGTCGTAGGCATGTGCCGACAAATCCAGCACGCCACGGTAGTCCTCGGAAACGATCGCACCGCTTTCGCGCAAGCGGCGGGCAAGATCCGAGACCAATGGGTCGAAGCGCGGGTTGCGCATCGAGCTGACTCCGGAATCCCCGGCCTGCACGCGTCCGAACAGCTCGAAGAACTGGCGGGCTCCGCGGTAGACGCGGTTCAGGTCGACGTCTTCCGGCAACAGACTGGAAACCAGGGTCATGCGGGTGCGCGATCGGGTCATCGCGGCGACGAACAGCTGCTCGCCGCCCTCGCGGGACAAGGCGCCGAATTCGTGCAGCGTCTTGCCGTGCGGGGTACGTCCGTAGCCCCAGGCGAAGATCACCGAATCCCGGCGCAGGCCGATCAGCCGGTCCATGGTGGTCACCACGAACGGTTCGCGCTTGGAGCGCAGGTGCTCCATCGCGTACTTGTGGTTTGGCAGCTGGACACGGATCGCTTCGGCGATGGCCGAGGCATGGCTGCGGTTCGAGGCAATGACCGCCAGCGATTCTCCGCCGTGGTTCTTGAAATGCTCGAAGACCAGATCCACTACCCGCGCCACTTCAGCGGCGGTGGTCTGCACGCCGTCTTCGCTGCTGGACAGCGATCCGGTGGCATCCGGGACATATTCGCCGCGCAGCAGCGACGAGTTGCCGGTGAGGTTCACCGCCATTGGCAGGCGCGAGAGCGCAGCGTCGTAGTAGGTGGTGGACAGCTGTTCCACCAGGCCTTCGTCGATTCCGCGGTACACGGTGGACAGCGAACCGGTGACCAGCACCTTGTTCAGCGCTTCCAGCGCGGAACGGTCCACGCCCTGCTCGCGAACACGGGCGGTGGGGTCCACGGAGACTTCGAAGCGCTTCGGGCCACCGAGCATTTCATCGCCGATGGCAATGACCTGCTCGGAGCGGCGGATCGCATCCAGGACTTCCCGCAGGGTCAGGTAGTTGGCTTCAAGCAGGATGACGGCATCGAACTTCGTGTCCTCCGGCAGAGCGCTGCCCAGCAGCAGCGGAGCCGAAACGATGACAGGAGTCAGCGAATTGGCCAGCGGCGCGCCAAGATCCAGCAACCCTGCAATGCTCGGGGTTCCGCCCTTGAGCATCTCGCGCAGCGCCCGCGAGCCGGCACGGTGGTCAGCCAGCGCGGCCTTCCAGTTCCGGGCCAGCGCCCAGCGGATGCGCTGCGGTCCGGCGGCGATATGCGCACCGTCAGCCAGCCGGTAGTCCGCTTCGATCTTCTCCAGCTTGGATCCGTCGTTCATGGCAAGGAAGTCATCGCCTGAGATCATGGCGTCCAGCACGGACTGCCACCAGGCAAGTTCCAATTCACTGTCTACCTGGTCGGCATCGATCTCGCGTTCGGCGAAGTCATCGAGCAAATCGCCGAGACCGGCTTCGGCCAGCTGCTCGGAGATCAGCGTGCGTTCGGGCAGCTCTCCCAGGTCCTCGCGGCGTTCAACAAGCGAGGCGATCACCGAGAGCAGTTCCTTGATCGGCATTTCGCGCAGGCGCGACCCCAGGGAGGATGGCAGCATTTCGGCCAGCTTGTCGATGCGGGCACCGGCGTCATGGTAGCCGGCCTCGACATCCAGCAGTCCGCCCGGGACCTGGGGGTTGCGCTGGCTTGTGGCGATGGCTCGCCACGCATCGCGCTGGACCGATACGGCTTGCAGTGCGGACTGCAGGTCGGCGACGTGCATGCCTGGACGGACGTATTCCTTGGCGATCTTGCGCAGCCGGGAACGGACAATCGAACCCATCTCGACACCGTGTTCACGGCGCCATGCGCTGGTTGCGGTGGCGGCGATCAAATCGTCGATATCGCCCTCGAAGATATCGGCTTCGAATTTGTCCAGCGAGCCGCGGACGGCGACCAGCAGCTGCAGCTGGTCTCCCCACTTGTCGTAGCTTTCTTCCAGCCTGATCTGCGAACGCTCGGCAATCTGCAACATGTGGTCATGCAGGATTGGCAGGTCGCGACCCAGGCCACTGGCCAGGTTCAGGGCCTTCTCGGTGGCTTCGGTGTTGCGCAGCGGAGCACCGTGCCAAGGGCTCGTGGTGTGCACCTTGGAGAAGGCGCCGAGCTGGGCGGCGCGCTTGAGCTGCGCGGCAACGTGTCCGCGTTGGCCCATGGAATCGAGCACCGAACGTTTCAGGCGCACGGTGGTGGATGGCGCTGGTTCCAGTGCGGAGAGGCGTGCCAGCTCCTGCATCGCCTGATATGGCGAGCAGCCCCAGCGGCTGCGGACCGAATGCAGCGACTTCACATGCTCGTGCAACGCATGGCGGGATTCGCGCAGGCGCTTGAACATGGAGCCCAGCTGCGGCTCGGCGGCGCGTTCATTGCGCAGGATCGCCTTGGTGAGCATGGCGCGCAGCGCTTCGGGATCCTCATTCGGTTCCAGCAGCATGCTGCCGGCATCCAGCTGCTCGTTGAAGCGAGACACGAATTCCTCGGCAGCGGAGCGCTGCTCGGCAACAACCAGCACGCGCTTGCCCTGGGCTGCCAGCAGCGCGGCGGCATTCAATGCGGTCTGGGTGGCACCGGTGCCGGCGGCGGCATTGATGGCCACCGATTCGCCAGCGGCGATGTAGTCGAGCATCTTGGACTGGGATTCATCGGCGTCCAGCAGGAACAGCTCGTCTTCCGGATCGCGATCATCGGAAGACTTGGCGATGGTCGTGGTTCCGGTGTGGACCTTGCGGGCCGACGATTCCTCGGAGACTGCGCCCTGCTTCCGCGAGCGAGCGCTTTCCTTGAGGATGTTCTTCACGCGGCTCAGCCTCGAACCGGAGCCTTCATTGCCCTTGGCCTCGGCAGCCTGCGCGGCTGGCTGCTCATCCTGCTTCTTTGCAGCAGGATCCTCGGTGGCGTCCTCGGGCTTCGATGCTTCGGCCTTCGAATCCTCGGGCTTCGCGGCGCCCGGCTTTGAAGCCACCAGGTTGGCCAGCGCCTCCGAAGTCTTGCTGCTTTGGCTGTTCCCTGCCTGCTTTACCACGGTGTCATAGCGGATCAGTGCCTCGATAACCGGGTGGGAGCCGTTGAGCTTGGCCGGGTCTGCCGGGTCCATCAGTTCGGAGAAGGTGGAGAGCAGCAGGCGGTGGCCCACGACTACGCCGGGGACCTCTGCCATCTGGTGGCGCAGGGCATCCATGCCCCGGACCGGATCAAAGCGGGCGATGGAATAGGCGGCGGCATCAACGGCGTCGACGTCGACCTTGGCGTTGTGGTCGGCCTCGAACTGTCGCACGAACGCCGGGGATACGGTAGCGCGTCCAACGAGCTGCAGGTCGTAGTCGTCGGCGTCCACATGCTTGGCCAGGGTGATGCGTCCGAGCATGATGGGAGCGGAAACCGGCTCGCTCTTGCCATCATGGACGGCACGCCAGTTGGCGACACCGGCGGCCAGGTAGCCGACATCGATGCCGCGTTCTTCCCACAGTTCACTGATCTTGGCCGACAGCGCACGGGCGGTGCGGCGCGCGGTGGCGTACTGGTCCGCATCATGCAGCAGGGTGGACAGGCGGGTTCTCCGCCCGGCAAGGAACTGGGCCAAGCCCGATGGATTGG
Source organism: Glutamicibacter sp. ZJUTW (assembly GCF_008370855.1). Taxonomy (NCBI): domain Bacteria; kingdom Bacillati; phylum Actinomycetota; class Actinomycetes; order Micrococcales; family Micrococcaceae; genus Glutamicibacter; species Glutamicibacter sp. ZJUTW. Next base: position 2,386,764 of record NZ_CP043624.1, read on the forward strand.
CATGGGTTATGTCGATGCTATTGGAGGTCGACGGAGCAAACCGCAGGGTCGTATCCGCCCCGGCACTCTGCCCCAGCGATTTAACCCAGGCAGCTACACGCTCGGCGGCAGCATTCTGTCCACTAGTCACGACAGTCATTCCCTTCACTGAACCGACCACATTCGGGCGCACCACAGGTGCAGATACGCCTCTTTCTAACGTAGTGCACCGACAGTGCAGAACCGGTGCGCGAAACACGTTTTAACCGCGGGATGCGCAAGCTCATGCTCGCGGTGTTCGCTTATGGGCCTCGCTCAGCAAACTGCGGATGTTGGATGCGCGATTTCATGAAGCCGTGGCGTGTGGCCCGCGCTCTCTTGCACGATCTGCGCCCATTGGCCATGATGCGCTTGCGGCCACCTTCCAGCTACGATGTCTGCTTCGCGACGCTGCCTTGACCCTCAAGAGGGTTCCGCGCGCCAGAACGCAAAAAATTCCCCTGCCTGTTGCCGCAAGCGCGGCAGCAGGCAGGGGAATTCCAGGCTACGGGATTACTCCCACTCGATGGTTCCTGGTGGCTTGGAGGTGACGTCCAGCACCACGCGGTTCACCCCATCGACCTCATTGGTGATGCGGTTGGAGATCTTCGAGAGCAGATCGTATGGCAGGTGCGACCAGTCGGCGGTCATGGCATCCTCGGAGGATACCGGACGCAGCACGATCGGGTGGCCGTAGGTGCGGTGATCGCCCTGAACGCCAACCGAGCGCACGTCGGCGAGCAGCACTACCGGCATCTGCCAGACCTCGTCGTCCAAGCCTGCGGCGGTCAGCTCGGCGCGGGCAATCGCGTCGGCCTTGCGCAGGATGGTCAGGCGCTCCTCGTTGACCGCACCGATGATGCGGATGCCCAGGCCCGGGCCGGGGAACGGCTGGCGGCCAACGATTTCCTCAGGCAAGCCCAGCTCGCGGCCCACGGCGCGCACTTCGTCCTTGAACAGGGTGCGCAGCGGCTCGACGAGTTCGAACTGCAGATCCTCTGGCAGGCCGCCCACGTTGTGGTGGCTCTTGATGTTGGAGGTGCCTTCGCCGCCGCCGGACTCGACGATGTCCGGGTACAGGGTGCCCTGGACCAGGAACTTCACCGGCTCGCCCTCGGAAGCGGCCTCGGCGATGATCGCAGCTTCGGCTGCTTCGAACGCGCGAATGAATTCGCGGCCAATGATTTTGCGCTTGGTCTCCGGGTCGGTGACACCGTCCAGAGCGGTCAAGAAGCGCTCGCGCTCGTCGGCAATGTACAGCTTGGCGCCGGTGGAAGCGACGAAGTCCTTCTCAACCTGCTCGGCTTCGCCTTCGCGCAGCAGGCCGTGGTTCACGAACACGCAGGTGAGCTGGTCGCCGATGGCGCGCTGCACCAGGGCAGCTGCCACAGCGGAGTCCACGCCGCCGGACAGGCCGCAGATGGCCTTGCCGGTGCCGACTTGGGCGCGGATGCGCTCGATCTGCTCGTCAGCGATGTTGTCCGCGGTCCAGTCGCCCTTCAGGCCGGCACCGTTGTACAGGAAGTTCTCCAGGACGTCCTGGCCGTACTCGCAGTGCTTCACCTCCGGGTGCCACTGCACGCCGTACAGGCGTTTGGCTTCGTTGGCGAACGCCGCCACTGGAGCACCAGCGGTGGTGGCCAGGACCTCGAAGCCTTCCGGCGCCTGGGAGACGGCGTCGCCGTGGCTCATCCAGACGGTAGGCGCCTGTGCGGCGCCTGCCAGGATGGAGCGGGCTTCGCCCTCGAAGGTGGTTGCGGTGCGGCCGTACTCGCGCAGGCCGGTTTCGGCGACGGTGCCGCCCAGGGCGTTGGCCATGGCCTGGAAGCCGTAGCAGATGCCCAGGACCGGGACGCCGGCCTCGAACAGGTCGGCCCCTACGGAAGGGGCGCCATCGGCATAGACGCTGGAAGGACCACCGGAAAGGATGATCGCAGCAGGGTTCTTGGCCAGGATGGCTTCGGTGGACAGGGTGTGCGGAACGATCTCCGAGTACACACGGGCCTCGCGTACGCGGCGAGCAATGAGCTGCGCGTATTGGGCCCCGTAGTCGACGACCAGAACCGGCTTATGTTCTGGATTGAGGGGAGCAGTAGTCACCGTTACAGTCTACGCGGTTCACTGCGCGCGAAACAGCCAAGGTGATGTCATCAGCGTCACCAAGTGCATTTTTGGCAAAAGCAAGGGCGGATCGGTTCATCTGGGATGAACCGATCCGCCCTTGCAATGCACTGCGCTGCAGTGTCAGTAGCGCTTGGCCGCCTTCGGATGGGCCGCCAGCTCGCGATCAACTTCAGCGTGCACCTTGGCTTCGGTCCAGAAGGACAGGAATGGAACCACACCGCCGAGCGCAATCGTTATGAAGCGCATGAACGGCCAGCGCATCAGCGACCACAGGCGGAAGTCTGCAAACAGGTACACCACGTAGAGCCAGCCGTGCGCAATCAGGATGCCCAGCGAGAGGTTCAGTCCCCCGGCTACCTCGGCGCGGTTGTACATGCCGATGGCGTTGGCGGTGCCATCCACCAGGGTGCCGCCCACGAACAGTTCCAAGGACCAGAAGTACTTGAAGATCATTTCCAGCACGAGCAGCAGCAGCATCACGCCGGTGACGTAGGCGAAGACCTTGTAGAAGTTCGCGGCTGCACGGATCTGCTTAGGGGTGCCGCCGAATTTCCGGGGCTTCGGTGCCGGGGTGGTGCTGGACATCGTTGGTGGTTCCTTCCGATTTCGGTAAGAAGTGCGGTGTGCGTGAAATGCTATTCGTTGCTGTTGTCAGCCTGGGTGGCATTGCCGCCCTTGCGATGCGCTTCGGCGGCGCGCTGAGCAATCTCATCAAGGTCTCGCTGGTAGTCATCGCGCACCATGCGGTACCAGAGGAAGATGGCGAAGCCTGCGAAAAGTACCCATTCCAGGCCGTAGAAGACGTTCAGCCAGTTGATCTGGCCTTCCTGGGGCTGCGGACCGACGTGGACGAGCTCAAGGCCAGGCTGCATGACAGCTTCGCCCTTGGCCGTGGTGATTTCGTGGGCCGAGACGAATCCTTCATAGAGGATCGAATCCCAGATGTTCGCCAGCTGCGCCGAGGCGACCGTAGGCAGCGTCGGGCTGCGCAGGTCCACACGGAATTCCGGGCCTTCGCTTGGCAGCAGGCGGCCGGTGATTTCCAGTTCGCCCTCCGGTGCCGGTGCGGGCTTGGTTGCTTCAGGCTGCCAGCCGCGTACCACGGCGATGCCGGCGTCCTTGTCCGCGCCCTCGACCTTGAACTCGGTGACCACCCAGACACCGCGCTGTTCCCCATTGAGCCGCGGCGAAATCAGCTGATCGGTGCCGGGGACGAATTCGCCCTCCATGGTGATGATCTGGTCTGCCTTGATGCCCAGCAGTTCCTTGCCGACTTCCTGATGCTCGATCAGCGCAACCGGCTTCTCGGTCTTGTCGATCTTGACCGGCGGCTCGGTTTCGGAGGCGCCAAACTGCCATCCGGAGAGCAGGACGAATCCGGTGGCGATCGCTAGCGCGGCAAGCAGGGCGGCGATCCATTTGGGCTTCAGAGCGGTTTTAAGCACACTCTAACGGTACTTCTATTTGGCGTAGAACTCGAAATGCAAGGGCGTGAGATTAGCCCTGTTGCCTTATTTTCCGCTGGTGGAACCAACTTGCTTATCCATTAGTTGAGACCCAGCGTGCACATGGCACTGGCCCCGCCCTTCAGCAGAAGAACGGGGCCAGATCGAGATCTGCTAGAAGCGATCCGATTCGTAAGGGGAAAGCACGACATCGACGCGCTGGAATTCCTTCAGCGTCGAGTAGCCGGTGGTGGCCATCGAGCGGCGCAGCGCGCCAACCAGATTCGAGGTGCCGTTGGTCTCATGCGATGGGCCGTGCAGTACCTTCTCCAGCGAGCCGACGGTACCGACCTTGGCGCGGTCGCCGCGTGGGCTGGCTTCGTGAACAGCTTCCATGCCCCAGTGGTAGCCAGCGCCTGGCGCTTCATCGGCGCGGGCCAGCGCGGTACCAAGCATCACTGCGTCGGCGCCCATGGCGATGGCCTTGACGATGTCGCCGGAGTTGCCCATGCCGCCGTCGGCGATGACATGGACGTAGCGTCCGCCGGACTCTTCGATGTAGTCGCGGCGGGCAGCTGCCACGTCGGCAATTGCTGTAGCCATCGGGGCATGGATGCCCAGGGTGCGGCGGGTGGTCGAGGATGCGCCGCCACCGAAGCCGACCAGCACGCCTGCTGCGCCGGTGCGCATCAGGTGCATGGCCGGGGTGTAGCCAGCTGCGCCGCCGACGATCACTGGGACGTCGAGTTCATAGATGAACTGCTTCAGGTTCAGCGGTTCGGTGGTCTTAGAGACGTGCTCGGCCGAGACGGTCGTGCCGCGGATGACAAAGATGTCAACGCCAGCGGCGACCACGGTTTTGTAGTGCTCCTGGGTGCGCTGCGGAGTCAGCGAGCCGGCAACGACAACACCCGAGTCGCGGATCTCGGAGATGCGCGAGGTGATCAGCTCTGGCTGGATTGGAGCCGCATACAGTTCCTGCAGCTTGGCGGTGATCTTGGGGTCGTTGCGGGTCGCCGCTTCGGACTCCAGGCCGGCGATTTCAGCCAGCACTGCTTCCGGATTCTCGTAGCGGGTCCACAGGCCCTCGAGGTTCAGCACGCCCAGTCCGCCGAGCTTGCCCAGTGCAATGGCGGTCGCCGGGGAGGTCACCGAATCCATTGGTGCGCCCAGGATAGGGGTGTCGAACTGGAAGGCGTCGATCTGCCAGGACACCGATACGTCCTTCGGATCACGGGTACGGCGATTCGGTACGATCGCTACGTCGTCCAGGGAATATGCCTTAGTTGCCCGCTTGCCGCGGCCGATCTCAATCTCGTTACTCACCTAACTAGGTTACCAAGATTCCGGGATAATCCCGCTTTTGGCAGTGCGCTGGCCATAGATGATGCGGCGTCGACAGCTTCGAGGCATCCGGCGGCTGGATGCGCACCGGGACAACAATGCCCCGGCATTCGGTGAGCAATATCACCCGATGCCGGGGCGAATGTTGAGCCAGATTTACTTCGCCGTCTTGGCGGCCAGCTGCTTTGCTGTTGCGGCCAAGGCGGTCGCGGCCTGCTCCTCGGCTTCGGCGATCCGCTCTATCGCGTCTGCCAGTAATGCGAAGTGCTCTGCGCGCTGTGAGAATTCGATCTCTGGATCGATCAGGTCAGCGAATTCGTCCCATTGCGCAGACAACTGCTGATACGCATCCACGTGCGCTGCCAGCGCCGAGAGACCCGGAAGTTCGGCTGCTTCGGCAAGGAAGTCGGAGTATAGCCCGCGCAATGCGCCTTCACCGCTGAAGCGCGTATCGGAGAAGAACCCGGCCAGCTGGTCCAGGCCATTGGCCAGCGCTTGCTGGCTTGCGAAGATCTGGGACCAGCCGGTCTTGGACTCGGAATCGCGCAGTCGCGTGGCCAAAGTGCGCATTCCGGTAATGCCGAAATTCTTGGCGAAGTGCACCGGGACCCCGGACAGCTCGCTGGTGCCCAGCAACCGAGCGGTGGTTTCCTCGATAGCCTCCACAGCGTTGGCGGCCAGGGTTTCGGTCTTCGGCGAGCGCGAGGACGGGATCCACGCCTGCCAGTGCTTTTCCTTCTTGCGCATCGCACGGGCGATGGCCAACTCCTTGGGGCTGATCAGGTTCAGGGCACCGGATCCGTCATCGACCAGCAGGTCTTTCTTGTGCTCGCCAACCACGGCGAGGTCCAGGGTCTCGGCTTCATCCACCGTAGTGCCGTCGATCCATGGCAGCGCGCTGATTGCCACGCGAACCACGACGGCGCGGCCTGCGTCCAGGGCGGCGTCCATGTATTCGGCGGCGCGTTCAGCTGAGCCGGTGGTGCGTTCGGTGACCGTGGCACCGCAGCGGGCCAGCAGGTTCTGGGTGTACGGCTCCGGGTTGTGCCGGGTCATCAGGGTTACTGCGGTTTCTTCGCCGCCTTCGTGGGTGAAGGCCATGAAGCCAATGCCGCCAGCAAGGCCAGCCAGCAACGCCTGGCTCAGCGGTTGGCCGGTGTGCTTGTTGGTGACGCCAGCTTGAACCAGCACGCGGTGCCACAGCGCGGCATCGTATTGGATGACATCTTCTGGTGCCGGGTATTCAGGCAACTCGTCAGCCGGCGAAGCTGCCGGAGCTTCCTTGTCCTTCTTGGCTTGCGCCTTGGCCTTCTCGCGTGCTTCCTTGGCGTAGTCGCGTGCGGCCGCTGCGCGGGCTGCCCGCGGGCTTTCAGGCTTGCCGGCCAGGATGTTCTTGCGCGCGGTCGTGTAGCTCTCCCCCGTGCGCTCCATTCGCTGGCGAGTTTGCTTCTTCAGATTGGCTGGCTGGCCCAAATTGATGTCCTTCGTTGACGTTCGCTCACTTGCGGGTGGTTCCCGCGCACCGAGAGGTATTGCCGAGCTTTCATTCTACGTGGGGTCGCTGGTACTGGATGCCTTGTGCACTGTGCTTCTGGACAAGTCAGTCCCACGCATGAGTCCACTAGATCGCGATGAGGCGTCTTTGTCCCTGTGTTCCCTTTGCCTGACGTCTAGGATCACTCCCCTCGTCTTCAGAAAGATAACCGTGCGCAAATCGCTGACCTGTTTGCCTCTGCTTGCCATCGCAGCTCTGGCTTTGGCATCTTGCACTTCTACCGGATTTGAGCAGGTCCGGGCCTCTACAACTGCAGTCGAGCCTGCTCCTGGGCAACAGGAAACATCCGAACTGCCAGCACTTGTAGAACCGACGGCTTCGAAAGCACCCGAGGACTATTCGGACAAAGAGCTGCAGGACTGGGCCGATGAAAAGATGCAGCAATGGATGGACGAAATCAATGAGGGCTGGGAGGACGTTGTCATGGACATCGATGAACCGGAGGATTTACTGAAGTGGTACCCAACGGATCCACATGGGCATATGCTTCCCTTTGAAGCGCCCGAATACGGTGAATTGCTGATTACCCTTGAACCCTATGAGTGGGAAGTCGACGCCCGGTCCGATTTGGCCTATGTAGGCAGCAACACGATGCTTCGGGTCGGAGAACAGGACAAGAACCTTCGCTCTGTCACAGTGGTTACACAAGATGGAGAATTCAAATACGTGGCAACTCGTGAAGATTGGCCTCCATTCGAAAGCTGAAGACGAACCCCATCGGCCACCAGACCTCTAGGAAACTCGATCATCCCTAGCCTGATTCGTTTCTGAACGCATTGCCTGCGGCGTTGCGCCCGTGGGCACCTCGGCTCGTGCCCCGCCGCGAACCGTATTGCTCCTGGCATTGGGCAACCGACCTCCTAGCTGCCACTGTCACGCTGGGCTGTTGACGTGAGAACCCCGGCGAAAGTTGCAACGAAAAACCCCACCAAGCAGAACTCTTTGCTTGGTGGGGTTTCCCTATCAGATGCGTTTAGCGCGAACGGTAGTTCGGAGCCTCAACGGTCATCATGATGTCGTGCGGGTGGGATTCCTTCAGACCTGCAGCAGTGATGCGGACGAACTTGCCGCGTGCCTTCAGCTCCGGAACGGTGCGGCCGCCAACGTAGAACATGGTCTGGCGCAGGCCGCCAACCAGCTGGTGGGTGACTGCGGACAGCGGGCCGCGGTATGGCACCTGGCCTTCGATGCCTTCAGGAATCAGCTTCTCGTTCGATGGGGCATCCGCCTGGAAGTAGCGGTCCTTGGAGTATGAGGTGTTCTTGCCGCGGGTTTCCATGGCGCCCAGCGAACCCATACCGCGGTAGGCCTTGAACTGCTTGCCGCCCATGAAGACCAGATCGCCCGGGGATTCTGCGGTACCTGCCAGCAGGGAGCCGAGCATGACCGAGTCGGCGCCGGCAACCAGTGCCTTGCCGATGTCGCCCGAGTGCTGCAGACCGCCGTCGGCGATCACTGGCACGCCAGCTGGAATCGCGGCCTTGGCTGCTTCGTAGATCGCGGTTACCTGCGGGACGCCCACGCCGGCAACAATGCGGGTGGTGCAGATGGAGCCTGGGCCAACGCCGACCTTGATCGCGTCGGCACCAGCATCGATCAGCGCCTTGGCACCGTCGTAGGTTGCTGCCTGGCCGCCGATGACATCTACGTGCGCAGCGGCTGGGTCCTTCTTCAGACGGGCGATCATGTCGAGCACGCCCTGCGAGTGGCCATTGGCGGTGTCGACAACCAGTGCGTCAACGCCGGCGTCGATCAGGGTCATGGCGCGCTCGTAGCCTTCGCCGAAGAAGCCCACGGCTGCGGCTACGCGCAGGCGGCCGTCCTCGTCCTTGGTGGCCAACGGGTACTGCTCTGCCTTGTCGAAGTCCTTGACGGTGATCAGGCCGGTCAGCTTGCCCTCGTCATCGATCAGCGGCAGCTTCTCGATGCGGTTCTTGGACAGCAGCTCGATAACGGTCTCGCGCGATACGCCTTCCTTGGCGGTGATCAGCGGCATGCCGGTCATGACTTCGTAGACCTTGGTGGTCATGTACTGCTCGCGTGGAACAAAACGGGTGTCGCGGTTGGTGATGATGCCCATCAGCTTGCGGTTCTCGTCGACTACCGGCAGGCCGGAGACGCGGTACTGCGCGCACAGCTCATCCCAGTCGGCCAAGGTGGCACCCGGGTGGACGGTGACCGGGTCGGTGATCATGCCCGATTCGCTGCGCTTGACCTGGTCAACCTGCTTAGCCTGGTCCTCGATGGACAGGTTGCGGTGGATCACGCCGATGCCGCCCTGGCGTGCCAGCGCAATGGCCATTGGAGCCTCGGTCACGGTGTCCATGGCGGCGGAGCTGATTGGCACCTGGATGTTGATGCGCTTGGTGAAGCGAGTGGTGGTGTCCGCCTCCGAAGGAATCACATCCGTCGGGCCAGGCAACAGCAGAACGTCGTCGTAGGTGAGTCCTTCAAAAGCAAAGGGGTTGAACTCAGTCACGTGGAAACCTTTCGGGGCGACAGCGGAGGTTGGTTAAATGGTAGAGCTCTTTTGGCGTTCCAGTTATTCCTTCGTGGCGCACTGTGTTCAAGCTCATGCTTCGCACCGTATCCATGGTGACTTATTCCCAGTTTGTTGCTTCTTTGAAGGAGGTGGCGAACTGGCGCTTGGCGCTGAGCACGAAGGTCTTGGACAGGTGCGAATCGTCCAGATACGTCAGGACATTTCCAATGACAGCTTTGCAGACCCCGTCGGGGCAGAGCAACCCCGTCATGTCGAGGGAAACAACCTGGTTCCCGTAATCCTTCGAATCCAGGAACTGCTCTACAGGGTTCACGCTATTCAAGGCGTAGCCGGCCGAGCCATCGCAGTTGTCCAATTCGCCCTTGTTGGAATCCACGCATTCGGGAATGGAGTAGGTGTAGCGCGGGGTATCGCGCATCGCGATGACGCGGCTTCCCGCATCCAGCAGCGGCTGGATCATCTCGGCGTAGTTGTCCACCAAGGTTTCCTGCTCTCCCGGGCTGCGCAGCATGGCATCCGGGGCAGCAACGGTTTTGCTGGCGGTGGTCAGCACCATTTGCGGCGCCAAATCCGCGACATAGTCCTGCGCGGCATCCTGGAAGTCGGAGCAGGTTTTATCCACGCGATCCGCATCGGAACCGTAGCGGCATCCTGGCTCGTAGACCAGGATCCAGCTTCCGCCGGCTTCCTCGATCATTGCCGATGCCGCCGCAGACCAGTGCTGCATGTGGGAATCGCCGAGCAGCACCAGGTCCGGTGCTCCCCCGTCAAAGTCGCCGCCCTGCTCGCAGAAGTGGATCCGCTTATCCTCGGGGGCGTTGGGCCCTTCGCAGGCGATGCCCGGGGTCTGCCACTCGCCATCCAGTTCGGTGGCCAGCGGCAAGGTCAAGGCAGCAGGCGATGGATCCCAGTCCTCGGTCGCGTTGGCACCGGGGTTGTCGGTATCGGTCTGCGCCGCAGCCAGGGCACGGCGGTGCTCGACATTGTTCTCCCATGCCAGTACAGGGAGGCTGGCTACGCCAATTCCCAATGCAACAACCGCGAACTGGGCGATCAGCTTGAAGCCGGCCTGCGGTATCAAGCGCGAGAAGCTTGGGCTGGCCTGCCAGGCGATGGCCGGCTTCTCAATGAACTTGGTGGTGCACCACGAGGCGCCGATGGATGCCGCGATGAGGATGGCACCAGCCAGGAAGGAGGCCTTCTCATTGCCGGAGACCTCAAGGTAGAAGACCAGCATGGGCCAGTGCCACAGGTACATGCCGTAGGACAGGTCGCCCAGCTTGACCAGCGGGGGCAGTGAAAGCAGGCCGGATGGGTTGGCCCAGCTGCGCGGAGCCGGGGCGGCAATCACCAGCGCGGCGGCGACGGTGGGAACCAGCGCCATGAAGCCCGGGAACTGTCCCTGCACATCGAGCACGGCACCGCTGCCGATCACGGTGACCAGTCCTGCCCAGCCGCCAATGCGGCGGATCTTCTCCGGCAGGGTGGACAGCCATGGCAGGGCCAAAGCCAGCAGCGAGCCGAGCGCGAATTCCCACAGTCGCGCGCCAGTGTGGAAATACGCGACCTGCTGGTTGGTGGCGGTGATGTGGATGGAATATGCCAGCGAGCCTACGAAGATGGCACCGAAGGCGCTGCCGGCTACCAGCGCGAAGCTGCGGCGGGAGAAGAACTTCTTCCAGACCAGTGCGCTGCCGGCGAGCACCAGCGGCCAGATGATGAAGATCTGGCCCTGGACCGACAAGGACCAGAAATGCTGAAGCGGCGAGGCGGCAGCGGTGTTGAATGCGTAGTAGTCCACCTGGTGGTTCGAGAGGTACCAGTTCTGCCAATAGAACAGGGAGGCATTGGACTGGTCAATCAGTTCCAGCCAACGGGTGCTTGGCAGGATGATCCACGCAGCGATGACCACGCCTATGATGACCACCGCGGCTTGCGGGATCAGGCGGGAAAATCGATGCAGCCAGCCGTCCAGCAGGGGCGGGCGCTGCCCGCGGGCAATGCGCCGGGCAGTGGAGGAAGTCAGGAAAAAAGCGGAGAGCATCAAGAAGATGTCCACACCGCCGGAGACCCGGGAGAACCAGATGTGATAGCACATCACCAGCAGGACTGCGAGGGCGCGAAGTCCCTGCAAATCAACTCGGAAACCGGCACGTTCCGTGGTTTTCCGAGGCTGATCCAAGGTATGGGTCACTGGCTGCGCTTTCGTCGGGAACAAGAAATGGTCCTCGGCGCTTTCTTCTCGAATCACGTCAGACAACCAACCATCTTATCAATCCGCACCACGCGTTCTTCCCCATCTAGCGCTTTCCACAACTGTTCTGCCTCGAATGCAGAAAGCTCCCATAGTGCTGACTTGTGATGGTTTAGTTGCGGCTCCTTGGAAAAATGTCACCGGAATTCCGGCGGTTCATGCTCAAAACCATGCATCTCGTGCTATTCCAACATGCAATGGCGCAATTTGCCTTGGGCCCGACACGGCGCAATTGGGATGCCGAAAAGGCAGTTGCTACGGCTCAGGACAGGAAGATGCATGTACTCTGCCAGATGCATGGCGCTCCGCTCGAAGCTTGGCCAAGGGTACTACCTGGCCACAGCTTGGACCCGGCGTGCTTTTCCGGTTCCATGCTTTCCAACCTGTCTCGCTATCTGAAGGCAGCATGGAGAAAGCCGCCACCGGAACCAGCTTGAGGTTGGTCCCGGCGGCGGCTTTCGCGCACGGGCACTATGCCCATGCTTCACGCTTGGCCTTAGTGGCTGTGCGCTTCTTCGTCTGCTTCTTCGGCCTTCTCTGCCACCAGGGTCTCGGTGGTCAGCACCAAGGCCGCGATCGACGCTGCGTTGCGCAGTGCCGAACGGGTGACCTTGACCGGGTCGATGACGCCTGCGTGCAGCAGGTTCTCGTAGACACCGGTCTTGGCGTTGAAGCCTTCGTTGGCGCCGGACTCTGCGACCTTGGAGGCAACTACCGAACCGTCGAAGCCTGCGTTGGTAGCGATCCAGAACAGCGGCTGTACCAGGGCGCGGCGAACAATCGCTACTCCTGCTGCTACGTCGCCTTCGGTGGCCGCGATGCGGGCATCGGTATCCAGCGAAGCCAGCGCGTCAACCAGGGCGGTACCGCCACCGGCAACGATGCCTTCTTCCAGCGCCGCACGGGTCGAGGACACTGCGTCCTCGATGCGGTGCTTGCGTTCCTTCAGCTCGACCTCGGTGGAAGCGCCCACCTTGATTACGCCGATGCCGCCGGACAGCTTGGCCAGTCGCTCGGAGAGCTTCTCGCGGTCCCACTCCGAATCGGTGCGGTTCAGCTCAGCCTTCAGCTGGGCTACGCGCTCTGCCACATCCTCGTCGGTGCCAGCGCCATCAACGATGGTGGTGGAATCCTTGGTGATGGTCACGCGGCGTGCCGAGCCGAGCACCTCGGTGCCGACCTGGTCCAGGGACAGGCCCAGTTCCGAGGAGACAACCTGGGCACCGGTGAGGATGGCCAGATCCTGCATCATGGCCTTGCGGCGGTCGCCGAAGCCTGGAGCCTTGACGGCTACCACGTTCAGCAGGCCACGCAGCTTGTTGACCACCAGGGTGGACAGGGCTTCGCCCTCGACGTCCTCGGCGATGATCAGCAGCGGCTTCTTCGCTTCCAGGACCTTTTCCAGCAGCGGCAGGAATTCTGCCACGGTGGAGATCTTGCCCGGGTTGATCAGGATCAGTGCGTCTTCCAGGACAACTTCCTGGCGCTCCTGGTCGGTGATGAACTGCGGCGAGAGGTAGCCCTTGTCGAACTGCATGCCTTCGGTCAGGACCAGCTCGGTGGCGGTAGTCGAGGACTCTTCGATGGTGATTACGCCATCGGTGCCCACGGTCTTGAAGGCCTTGGCCAGCAGTTCGCCGATTTCATCCGACTGCGCGGAGATCGCGGCAACGTTGGCAACCTTGTCCTCGACGGCCACGGCGTTTGCTGCCAGTGCGTCAGAGACGATCTCGACAGCCAGTTCAATGCCCTTGCGGACATCGCCCGGAGCGGCGCCAGCGGCGACGTTCTTCAGGCCTTCCTTGACCAGGGCCTGGGCGAGCACGGTGGCGGTGGTGGTGCCGTCGCCTGCTACGTCATTGGTCTTGGTGGCTACTTCCTTGGCCAGCTGCGCGCCAAGGTTCTCGTATGAATCTTCCAGATCGATCTCACGCGCAATGGTGACACCGTCGTTGGTGATGGTCGGGGCGCCCCAGGTCTTGGCAAGCACCACGTTGCGGCCGCGTGGGCCGAGGGTGACCTTCACCGTGTTTGCGAGCTTATCGATGCCCGCTTCGAGGGCGCGTCGTGCATCCTCGTTGAATGCTAGCTGCTTAGCCATGCATTTTCTCCTGAAACTTTAGAGAGGTTGGCGTTACTTTACGACGACTGCCAGTACGTCGCGAGCCGAGAGCACCAGGTACTCTTCGTTGCCGACCTTGACCTCGGTTCCGCCGTACTTCGAGTACAGGACTACGTCGCCTTCTGCGACGTCCAGAGGAATGCGGTTGCCGTTGTCGTCGATGCGGCCTGGGCCTACTGCAACTACGGTGCCTTCCTGCGGCTTTTCCTTAGCGGAGTCTGGGATGACCAGGCCCGAAGCGGTGGTGGTTACGGCTTCGACCTGCTTGATGACAATGCGGTCTTCGAGCGGCTTGATGGAGACAGACATGGTCTCTCCTTTTCGTGTATGAACCAATGGTTGTAGGGGTGCGCCCTATGGCATTGGACCAACCGTCGTCGCGGTGCCAGTTGGTGGTATCCAGTCAGGCGGTGTGCCACGCTGCAAGCTGCAGATGCAACTTCCAATGCGACACCCACACATGACTTTAGGACGAGCTTTAGCACTCGGTCAAGGTGAGTGCTAATCATTGCCCTAGTTCTTCATACCGGTTCGCGCAGAGCGCACAGCCGCGGACTCCTCGATGTCCTCCGGAGCATTCAGGTCCATCTCGGTGAGCTTGACCAGCTTGGACTTGGTCACCATGCGATGCACCAGCCACAGCCCGAGGAACAGCGGCAAGCCGATATAGGCCGAGAGCACTTCCAGGGCATGGCCTGCGAGCACCGCTTGGTAGTTCTGCCCGATGATCACTGCGATGAGCATCAGGAACGCGACTATCGGCCCCAGTGGGAAGAGCGGGGCCACATAGGGCAGGTCCTTTGCGCTGTAGCCCTGCGCGAGGTAGCCGCGGCGGAACCGGTAATGGGAGACGGCGATGCCCACCCAGACGATGAACCCGCACAGGCCCGAGACGTTCAGCAGCCAGGTATAGGCCGCACCCTGGCCAACCAGCGCGGTGAGGAATCCGAACAGGCCGACCGCGGCGGTGGCCAGCAGCGCCATGATCGGCACGCCGCGAGAGTTGGTGCGCCCGAAGATTTTCGGTGCCTTGCCGTCATGGGCCATGGCATAGAGCATGCGGGTCGACGCGTAGAGCCCGGAATTGCCGGCTGACAGGATGGCGGTGAGGATGACGGCATTCATGGCAGCCGCGGCAAAGGCGATGCCGGCCCGCTCGAAGACCAGGGTGAACGGCGAGGACGCCACATCCGCTTCGCCGCTGGCCAGCAGGCTCGGGTCGGTGAAGGGAATCAGGCAGCCGATGATGAAGATGGCGCCAATGTAGAAGAGCATGATGCGCCAGAACACCCGGCGGATGGCCTTGGGCACTTCGCGGCGCGGATCCTTGGCCTCGCCGGCGGCTACACCCACCAGCTCGGTGCCCTGGAAGGAGAAACCGGCAATCATGAAGACCGAGACGATGGACAGCCAGCCGCCATGGAAAACATCCCTGCCTTCGCGCCAGTTCGCCAGGGGATCGGCGTGCGATCCGAGGACGCCGAAAATCATCAGCACGCCGGCGGCCAGGAAGGCGATGACGGTGGCCACCTTGATCAGGGCGAGCCAGAACTCGCCCTCGCCGAAGGCCTTGGCAGACAGCGCGTTCAAGGCGGTCAGCGCAACCAGGAAGACTCCGGCCCAGACCCAACCGGGAACATCGGGCAGCCAGAAGCTCATCACAATGCCGGCTGCGACCAGTTCCGCCGCGACGGTGATGGCCCAGTTGAACCAGTAGTTCCAGCCAATGGCGAATCCGAAGGACGGAGAGACGAAGCGGGTGGCGAAGGTCTGGAAGGATCCTGCCACCGGGATCTTCGCGGTCATCTCGCCCAGGGACTGCATGAGCAGGTACACCATGAGTCCTACGGCCGCATAGGCCAGCAATGCGCCGCCGGGTCCCGCCTGGGCAATCGTGCCGCCCGAGGCCACGAACAGCCCGGTGCCGATGGAACCGCCAATGGCGATCATCTGCAAGTGCCGGCTGCTCATGCCGCGCTTGAGCTGGTTCTGCGCCAGAGGCGCCGGATCCCCCGGCGTAGCGGCCGCGGTCTTTTGGTCGATAGTCGACGTCGTTGTCGTTCGCTGCATAGGTTTCATCACAGGTGCCATACAACACCAGTCGCGCGACGGAATGCGACGCGGATCACTTCACGTTTTGCGGAAGGCGTTTGCCCGCTTGCCGGCAATACTTCTCCACGGTCCAGATAACCGGTGCACGGCGACGGTGAACTGTAGAACAGCGAGAGCTCTACTTGTTAGTCGGATGCACCAGATGGCAATAAGGATTACGCTTTCTAACTAATTTGATGCTCATGAAAAAGCATCCCTTTCTCTAGCGCGTTTCGGATTTCAGATCCTCCGGCTTCAAGATGCTTCTTTCCAGGGTGCTCCCGGCCCGCGTACCAAGTCGCGGCAATGCCTTCTCGGTGATTCTGTGAATTCCGAATATGACGCGCTTTTGTCACATAGATCACGTTCTTTGCGGCCTGGACGCACCACGATGCCCGCACATGCCCGAGGCTCATCGACGATAGTCTTGGTTCATGGCCCAGGCTTCAAATGACTCCACGCTGATTGAACAATTCGCCGCTCTGCTTTCGGAAGATGGCTGGAAGCTGCTTTCCACCATCGATCCATCCATGGTGGCTTCAAAGGATGCCGCCTGGACGCTGAACGAGAAGCTGCGCAAGGAGGGCCACGACCCCAAGGTGGTCCGCGCTGTCATGGCCCAGGCCGAGCTGCGATTCAGGGCTCGGGTGAAATTCGGCCCATTCGCCGATTCGCTGGTCCTGACCCCGGCCGGATTGGAGCAAGCGACCCGCCTGACCATTGCCGGGCTGCATGCACGCCGCTACACGAATGCCGGATCCACCCATGTGGCAGACCTCGGATGCGGCATCGGCACCGATTCGATTGCGCTTGCCAGCGCAGGACTGCAGGTCACCGCCGTTGAGCTGGATGAAACGACTGCGGCCGCCACAACCTTGAACCTGATGCCCTTTGACAACGCCAAAGTAATCCACGGCAGTGCCGAGGATACGGACCTGACCGGCATTGATGGTGTCTGGCTGGATCCTGCGCGGCGCACCGACGTGAAAGGGAGCACCCGTCGGCTCTTCGACCCCGAGGCGTTCTCCCCTCCGCTGTCTTTCGTGGAGAAACTGGTGGACTCGGGGCTGGATGTCGGAGTGAAGCTGGGCCCTGGCCTTCCTCATGAAGCGATCCCGGAGAATGCCGAGGCGGTCTGGATCTCGGACCATGGCTCGGTCATCGAGGCCTGCCTCTGGTTCGGCAAGCTGAAGCGCAAGGACATTGCCCGCGCCGCGCTGGTGATCGACAAGGACGGCGCCCACGAATTGTCCAGTGCTGAAACTGCAGAGAATGACCAGCCAGCACCGGTAGGCGACTTGCAAGCGCACATCTACGAACCAGATGGCGCAGTGATCCGCTCCCACCTGATTTCGACGTTGCTGGAGCAGACTGGCGGTCATCTGCTCGATGAGCATATTGCCTACTTCACCCATGAGCAGCAGATTTCCACGCCGTTTGCGCGCGGCTACAAAGTCCTGGCAGTCCACGACTACAACGTCAAGAAGCTGCGCAGCTGGGTGAAATCAAACGGCATCGGCACGCTGGATATCAAGAAGCGCGGAGTCGACGTCACTCCGGAAGAACTGCGGCGCATTCTGCTAGCGGGCACTCCCAAGAGCGCCAAGAACAAGGCCACGCTGATCCTGGCCCGTCTGGGAGACAAGCGCGTAGCATTCGAGGTCATCCCGCACTAATCTAGGGTGACGCAGGTCCCACCGGAACATTGCCCTGGCGGGAGCGGCGCAATACATACAATAATTATGGAGAATCACCGGGCAATCGGTGCGTACTCCATCCGTTTGGTTCGGCTCCGGAGCAGTCCGTCCGAGATGTCATCAATAGGAGCGCCGTGCAGAAAATCGAGTTCGCCCAGTCTTCCCAATCCACCATCGGTGTCGAGTGGGAAATTGCCTTGGTCAATCGCGAAAGTGCGGACTTGTGCTCGGTTGCCGAGAACATTCTCAACCAGCTTAAGGACGAGGCCGGCCTCACCCATGATGAAGAGCATCCCACGGTGAAGCCGGAGCTGCTGATGAATACCGTCGAGGTAGTCACCGGCGTCCACACCACCGTGGCCGATGCGGCCGAGGAACTGCGCACCAATGTGCGCATGCTCAACGAGGTGGCGGGCAATCACGGGGTGGACTTGTACTCTGCAGGTTCGCATCCGTTTGCCGCACCGACCTTGCAGCCGGTGACGGACAAAGACCGCTACGCCAAGCTGATTGACCGTACCCAGTGGTGGGGACGGCAGATGGTGATCTACGGCGTGCACGTACATGTGGGACTCGATGACCGCGAGAAGGCTCTGCCCATCACCGACGGGCTGATCAACTACCAGCCGCATTTCCAAGCCCTCAGCGCTTCCAGCCCCTACTGGGGCGGGGAAGACACCGGCTACGCGTCGCAGCGTTCGCTGATGTTCCAGCAGCTGCCGGCGGCAGGGATTCCTTTCCACTTCGATTCATGGTCCGAGTACGAAGCCCACGTGGCAGACATGCTGCACACCGGGGTCATTGACGATGTCTCGGAAATCCGTTGGGATGTGCGACCGGTGCCGCGTTTGGGCACCGTGGAAATGCGCATCTGCGATGGCGTCAGCTCGCTGGAGGACATTGCCGCGATCACCGCGCTGACCCAGTGCCTGGTGCACGACATGTCGCTGTCCATCGAAGCCGGCTACAAGATTCCGGTCATGCCGGCCTGGTTCCGTGTGGAGAACAAGTGGCGCGCCGCCCGCTACGGACTGGATGCCATCATCATCCTCAATGCGCAGGGCGATGAGATGCTGGTGACCGACCACCTGCGCTCAGAGGTCAAGCGACTGGCGCCGATCGCCGAGCAGCTGGGGTGCTCCGAAGAATTGCAGGGCATCATCCGCTTGATCGAGCGCGGTGCCGAATACCAGCTGCAGCGCAATACTTTTGCGGCTGCGGGCGGGGACTTCAAGGCCGTGGTGCAGGAAAACGTGAGCCGAATGAAGGCTGTCTAGAGACAACTACCTTCCATAATTCGCGGACCGGGACTACCTAGCGTTCCATATAAATGAAACTCCAACATACCCAAGCTTTATTATGGCTAATTAGATAAATTCAGCTCTAAAGCGCCTCATAATAGTCCTTAATTGCGGCAGCCATTAGTACTCGGCGTTTCGCTAGGAACTCAAAGTAGTTAGTCGCATCGACTTGCTCAAGACCTTCCGGCAAGGCATTTTCTTGGAAGTTTTGCAATAGGTCAGCCCTATCTTTGATTTCCCCTAGGTCCAGAATCTTGGTTTCAATTTGTTGATGTATTCGCGCCAAGTATTGGGCAGGCGATGCATCATTAATCGCTATATTAACTGCGGTTTCGGTCAACGCATAGTTTGCGACTTGGTTATAATCTGATCGGTCCGTAAGACCGGAAGTTATCAAGTAGTTTTTTGGAACGATATGATGGATATCCCCTGAGTGCTCCTGCATCGTTGCCACGGAAATGTGCTTGGAAAGAAAACCTCTGGCTCCGCTCGCAACTTGAGAAGCAATAAACGTCTGGAAATACGGACTATTAGTACTTGTTGTCTCCAGATTCTGGGGCAGGTTCACGGCCCAGAAGCCTTCGCTAAGTTCGGACTTCTCGATCTGCTCTAGGTATTCAGCAGCGCCGTGTTGGGTGATTCTGCGCATGTCCTGTTCCCAGGTTGATTCGAAGCTTCCAGAATGACGACCGGTCAGCGCAGACATCACGAACCATCGACGCGTTATCCTCTTTCGCTCGCCTTCGCTCATCTGCTTGTCTTGACGCAATTTAAGGTACAAACCATATGCGAAGTTCAATGCGTTCTTAGAATTTATGAGCTTCGACGATATGAACCCTGCCGATTTGATGAGCATTACAAAATTCTCAAACTGATATTTCGACGTGATTTCGATCAATGCAGACTCGAGTTTGTCGTAGGCTACCGGGATACGGGATTCATCGATTTTACGAGTTTCCGGATCTCGACCAGATAGTTCGCTTACGATGGACGAAGCCTTTCCGCGATTGAACCCAACTAGACCAGCCACTCGAACGATGTCGTTATAGCTTGGGTCATATAGATCTTCCGCGTCTTCTTTCAACCAACTGATCCTTGATAAAAACCCTGATTGAGCAAACTCTGTATCATTTTCCGCTATATCTTCGTATGCGTGAGGAGCAACAGACAAGTGACAAAAATAATCAATCAACTTTCGAAGGTTGCGGCCTCGATCGCCATACGTGGCTATCTTGCTCATTGCAAAGTCCGCGCTGGACAATGGGACGCCTTTTGAATTGATTCGAATGAAAATTTCAGAGACGGTTTCAACGTCGAGATCATCGCTCAATGCAATGACTCCGATTTGAGCATTCCTAATCTCAGCAAGATGGGCAATATTCTCGGCGGCTACATCTTGATCCACACCAGGATTGTGCTGGAGATAGGTGCCGACAAACTTAAAAGCGGCTGCACTCTTAAAAATCTCACTAATATCAGAAATCCACTGCGGGTCTCTTCGAATCACTGGAGTTAGAGTGGCAAATTCTTCTGTCATGGGATTGAAAGCAATTGTTATACGCTTCCGACTGTACTTCTTGGTCATGACTGTCATGCCCGCAATAGCCGCTTGAATTGCCGTTACGCGTTGCTGCCCGTCAATCAAGATTTGTTGATGGGCTGCGATGCCCCCGCCCTTCAAATGCGCGCCAACAGATTGCCAGGTGATGAGATATCCAACCGGATACCCACGGTAGAGCGAGTCCATGAGATCGCGAACTTTGACGCTGTCCCAAACAAATGGTCGTTGAAGCTCTGGTATTGCGATTTGTTCGCTCTGCACCTGTGACAGCAAGGTGCTCACGGGCAATTGATTTACAGTGTACTTTGCCAAAACGGTTCCCAATTTTTCGTATCATTAGAGTGTTCATTACCAAATCTACAGTGTTGCAGATAAAGACAAATACCTCATTGTCGAAGCGTTTCACGCTAAGAGTCGATCAGTTCAAAACAAGAATTAGTCGCACTATGGGATCGTAGTTGAGCTGAGGGACGACACAGTAAATTTCCGGGAACACTGATTTGCTTTGCATTTATCCTCAAATCAAACTGTGTGACTTCAGGTTTAAATTGTAAAAATTATGGCATCCAGCTCATGCAGTAGTCGAGGTTCTTGATGACGGTTCTGGCGGCGGCTTCAGAGTCGCCTGCCTGGATTGCGTCCACCAATGATTCGTGGCCCTCGTGCAGGCAGCCATCGAATCCGTCGGAAAGCCGCTGGACCATTTTGGTTCCGTGGAAGACATCCCCGAAGCTCTCATAGATCTCGCTCATCAGCGGAACTCCGGATGCCCGCGCCACTTCCAAATGGAACTTCCAATCGGCTTGCGCCCAGGCCGGAAAGTCCCGGGATTCCCACGCCTCGCTTCGCTGGCTCAGCAGCGTTCGCAGCTTTTCGATGACTTTCGCATCACCAGCTTTCGCTGCGAGCCGGGCCGACTGGGTATCGAGGGCGAAGCGCACTTGGAGCACGTCCTGGTCTGAGTGGTCTCGGAACACGCGTTGAGCGGTGCCGCTGATCTCGCTGGTCGCCCGCACATAGGTCCCATCACCGCGGCGAACCTCGAAGATGCCAGTACTGGCCAACGCCTTGATAGCTTCGCGCAAGGTTCCCCGGGAGACACCCATTTCAGCCATCAGCGCGGGCTCTGCTGGTATCCGTTCCCCGACCTTCCAGCGGCCTTGGGCTACGGCGGCTTGCAACTTCGCTCCGACCTCTTCGGACAATGGCGGACGCAACGGGGTCTTGCTCATGATCGCTCCACTTCGGCATCGCTGTCGACTTCAATCAGCTGGTGGTCATCGGTTTCGGTACGCAAGCCGCCGAGCTTGAAGCAGAACAACAGCTGCATCACGGAGAAGCCAAGGATGATCACCAGGCCAGCCGTCCACGACCCCAAAGCACCTTGCATGAGTCCCAGTGCGAAAGGGCCGATGGCCGCAAGCAGGTAGCCGACAGATTGGGCCACGGTGGACAGTGCAGTGGTTTCCGCTGCGCTGCCGCCGCTGCGGCTGATCATGAGCATCACCAGCGGGAACACCCCGAAACCCAGGCCGATGAGGATCGAGCTGATCAAGGACAGCTCCACTGGCAACAGCAGCAACGCGATAAAGCCAAGGACAGAGCAACTGGTCGTCAGCAGGAAGGCACTGCGCAGCAAGGTCGGCTTCGACGCCATCCAGAGCATGATCATGACTGCCGGAATGCTGACGCCCTGCACGATGCCCAGCATCAATCCGGCATCAACTGGCTCCAACCCGCGCGAAATGAGAATGTGCGGCAGCCAGCTGACCACGGTGTAGACCAGCAGCGACTGGAGGGCGAAAACGGTGGTGAACAGCAAGCCCTTGCGCGTAGCCAGCAACGGCCATGGGGAAACATGCGCGCCTTTTTCAACGGCAGGCCCCTTCCCTGAAATGGAAAGCGGCACCATGACCAGCAAAGCCATGCATGCGGGAATAGCCCACAAGGCCAAGGCGGTTGTCGGAGAACCTGCCTGGACCGCCAGTGGAACGCTGACCGCCGAGGCCAGCGTCGCGCCAATGGACATGGTTGTCGTGTAGGCAGCAGTCATCGACGCAGCACGATTCCTGTGGTGTTCACGGATGAACGATGGCATCGCCACATTGCAGATGGCCAAGCCGCACATGCCCACAACGGTGCCGGCCAGCAAAGCCCAGGTTGAATCGACAACACGCAGGGCGAGGCCTGCGGTGAGCAGCAGCAAGGACAGCGCTATGCCCAGTTCCAGGCCGGTCCAGCGGATCACCAGGCTCGTTGCCGCGCCAGCTACGGCAAAGCACAAAACCGGGATGGTGGGCAGCAACGAAGCGACGAATGTCCCGTACCCCATCATCTCCTGCAGGTCATGGAATAGCGGCGATGCCGAGGCAATGCCCATGCGCAGGTTCAGGCCCACGAGAATAACGGCTGCTACAGCGAGTGCACCAGCCAGCCATGGGGATTTGCGCGGAAGGTTGGCCCCTGGCGGAAGAACTGATTCAGAGGAGTTGTCGATCACGTTTAAACATTAGACGTTTGATGTTTAGCTTAGCGAATCATGTGACTCGTTCCACGTTCTGACCGGCACAAGCGCGAAAGACGCAAGTTCGCCCATTTTATTTATGCACAACAATGCCTGCGGACTACCAATGTTCACCAACCGGTCACTAGACATCCATACGCTCTAGGAGTTATCAGCCGGTCCACTTTGCAGCTGGCTACTAATTTCATGTGAAAGGCAGTTCTTTGAGCACTTCGTCTCCTGTCCCCCGTCGTGGAGTATTGATTGGCAGCACCGCTGCCGCGATTACCGGTCTGTTCGCCGCCAGCGGCACCGCAGCAGCTGCTGCTCCAGCCAAGAAGTCCACGGCATCTGCCCCGAAGCTCAAGTTCGCTGCCGACGGCAAATTCAAGATCGTCCAGTTCAATGACACCCAGGATGGGCCACGCACCGACCGACGCACGCTTGAACTGATGAACAAGGTGCTCGATACCGAGAAGCCGGGCTTCGCACTCATCAACGGCGACGTCATCAACGGTTCGCCGAAAACCGTCACTGAGGTCAAGCAAGCTATCAACAACGTGGTGCAGCCAATGGAATCGCGGGGCATCCCCTGGGCTTTGACTTTTGGCAACCATGACGAGGATTCGATGCCCAACGGCACGAATATGTCCGATGCCAAGATCCTCGATTTCATTCGCGGGTACGAGTTCAATGTCAACGCGAAGAATGACAAGATCCAGGGCGAGTCGAACTCCCAGCTTTTGATCGCTTCGTCCAAGAACGCCAAGCCCGCCTTCGGCATTTGGCTGCTCGACTCGAATCGCTACGCGCCAGATGCCATTGGAGGCCAGGATTTCGAAGGGCTCATGTCCTACGACTGGATCCGTCCGGAGCAGATCGCGTGGTACCGCGACGCGTCCAAGGCCACCGAATTACGCTACGGCAAGGTCCAGTCATTGATGTTCTTCCACATCCCGCTGTGGGAGCACCACCACATGTGGTACGGAGCCCAGTTCACTTCGAATGATGCCGACCATGAGAAGGCCGTCAAGAAGCACTCCATCGAGGGAGTCAAGAACGAGGGCATCTACACCGCAGCGTTCAACTCGGGCATGTTCACTGCCCTGCAGGAACGCGGAGATGTGCGTGGCGTGTACTGCGGCCACGACCACATCAACACCTTCAAGGGCGACTACTACGGCATCGAGCTGGGCTACGCGCCAGGTACCGGATTCGGCACCTACGGATTAGGCGGTACCGAGAACCACGAGCTTCGTGGCGCCCGCGTCTTCGAACTCGACGAGAGTAGGGACGGGGTCTATACCGGAACCCGCACCATCTTTGCCAAGGATCTGGGCATCGATATGGGCACCAAGGCCCAGCCGATCGACGAGCCGCTTCCTCTTCCATAGCAGTGAGGCCTGCTGGACGCTGAATAACCAGCGTGCAGCAGGCCATCTGAACCGAAAAGCACAGGCATAATGGCGTTCCGGTATTTGCCTAAGCCTCCCAGGGACTAGAGGACCAGTACGAGTATCCGGTTCTAAGAAATGCAGATCTGCGCTTACCGCAAGGTGATCTGCGTTACCGGCTGCGACGAGTCAGTAGCGAAATCCAGGCCCGACGGAGCCACACCATCAGCGACCAACTGTGCGCCGAGCGCCGCGACCATGCCGCCATTATCCGTGCAGAGGCTGAACGGCGGAACCACGAGTTCGATTCCCGCCGAGGTGCAACGCGCTGCCAGCAGTTCGCGCAAGCGGGTATTAGCTGCCACTCCCCCGCCCAAAAGCAAGGTCTTCAGGCCTTGTTCTTGCATGGCACGCACGGCCTTCGAGGTGATGACATCCACGACTGCTTCCTGGAAGGACGCAGCAATGTCGGCGACTGGGACTTCTTCGCCATTGGCCTCGAAGTGCTCTACGCAGCGGGCTACAGCAGTCTTGAGTCCCGAGAATGAGAAGTTGTTGCGGTGCTTGCCAGGATTCGCGGCGCTGCCGACGAACTTCGGCAAGGACAAGCCGCGCGGGAAGCGGAATGCCTTGCGATCTCCGTCTTTGGCCGCTTTGTCGATGGCTGGCCCGCCAGGATACCCCAGGCCCAGCAGACGAGCAGTCTTGTCATAGGCTTCGCCGGCCGCATCATCAATCGTGGAGCCCAGCAGCTGCACATCGTTGGTCAGCGAGGTGACTTTCAAGATTTCGGTATGCCCGCCCGAGACCAGCAAAGCGCCGAATGTCGGTGGCAATACGGTTCCTTCGAGAACACCTACGCCAACGTGGGCAACCAGGTGATTGATGCCGTAGAGCGGTTTGCCTGTTGCCAGGGCCAAGGCTTTGGCCGCTGAAACGCCTACCATTAGGGCACCGGCCAGGCCCGGACCACTGGTTACGGCGATGGCATCAATATCGTCAAGAGTCAGCTCGGCTGTGTCCAACGCGGACTGCAAGGTTGGCACGAATGCTTCCAAGTGTGCACGGGCCGCGATCTCGGGAATGACACCGCCAAAGCGCACGTGCTCATCCATGGAGCTGGAGACAGCGTTGGCCAGAAGCTTGTTGCCGCGCACGATGCCTACGCCGGTTTCGTCGCAAGAGGACTCAATGCCTAGTACTACGGGTTCGTTGAAGCTCATGCGTTGCGTTCTTCCTCTTGTCCCTGCTGTGCATCCAGCGGGAGTCTCATAATTAGTGCATCGACCCCGCCCTTGTAGTACCTCTTGCGGCGATGGATGGTGGTGAATCCAAAGGATTCATACAGGCCAATGGCGGTGGGGTTGTCAAAGCGAACTTCGAGCATCACATCCAGCGCGTTTTTCTCGCCCGCCGTCTGGACAAGCAATGACAACAGCTTGCGTCCCAAGCCCCGGCCTTGGTAATCAGGGTGAAGGGCAATGGTCTGGACATCGGCTATCGGCAAAACCACGCAAAGCCCTGCATAGCCGACAACTCGACCAGCGTCCTCATAGACCCAGTAGGTGCGGGTATCGCGCTGCGCCAGCTCCGATTCGAAACCGGCAAGCGGCCATGCATCCTCGGGAAAAAGCTGCTGCTCCAGATCATGGACGGCTTTCAGATCATCCGGCTGCATGCGGCGCAGGAGAACCTCGTGCTGCTCGCTCACGCCTTGGCCTGCTTCATGAAGGCAGGAATCTGGGCATCGGATTCGCGCAGATACTGAGGCGAAGTATCTGAGAGGTCCTTGCCTCCAGCGAGGTCGCTCAATGCCCGACGGGCCAGGAAGCCGGCGTCGGCAATCCATTCGAAGGACTCAGGCATTGGCTTGGCACCGGCTTCCTCAAGCTGCTCGGCGTAGATGCCGGCCCCGACACCGAAAACTGGCATCGCTGGAAGAGCTGACGCTGCTGAAACGTGCGGCCCTCCAACCATGGTTCCGGAATTGTCGTAGCGTGCCCAGTAGACTTCTTTGCGTCGTGCGTCCGAGGCGACAACGAATTCAGCAGGAACATCGCTGGACTCCAGCACCTGTTCGGCGAGCGCATGCAACGACATCACTCCGTGCACAGGTACTTGCCATACGAATCCGAAGGTACGCGCGGCCACCAAGCCAACGCGCAGGCCGGTGAAAGGACCCGGGCCAACGCCGACGATGATTCCCGCAAGGTCTTGGCCCTTCTGGCCGTGGGTGTCCAATAGCTCCTTGACGTATGCCGACAAGGTTTCGGTCTGGTCGTTTCCCTTGGAGGAAACACGCTTGTCGACAAGTAAACCGGTGGTTTCGTCAACTAGTGCCACCGATGCGTTGGCAGAGGTGTCGATTGCTAAGTAATTAGACATGTTTTTCTTCCGTGCGCTGTACAGAAACCGCAGACAGCAATGAATCTTTCAGCTGGGCAAAGGCATCTTCGTCCCAGCGCGGGCCGATAGCTTTCAGGCTGAACAACCGCGGCTCATCCAGTTCCTCTTCAGCTTCTTCCCATGGATTGCCGACTGGTGCGGCCAGGGCTTCGCGATCCAGCTGGATTTCCAAGCGTGAATCGGTAAGGTGTTCGACCTTCCCCAAGCCCCATTCCACGACGGTAACTGAATCTGCCAGCGTGGATTCAAGATCCAGGGTGTCCACGTCATCATGGTCCTTGAGACGGTAGGCATCTACGTGGATCAGACCGGGTCCATCCCCAAGTGATGGGTGCTGGCGAGCCAGTACGAACGTCGGGGAGATGATTCCTTCACGGACGTTCAGTCCCACGCCCAGCGACTGGGTCAGCGTGGTCTTGCCAGCGCCAAGGGCACCGGTAAGGATGACGAGGTCGCCGGCTTTGAGCTGAGCACCCAAGGCTTCGCCCATTGCTTCGGTGACGGTGAGGTCATCGAGCTGGCAGGAGAACTCCGATACCGGGTTATTCACCGGCCTCACCCCAGCTGCCTTCAATGTAGTAGCGAGGTACACGTGGCGAGATGCGGGTTACCACTTCGTAGTTGATGGTGTTCGCTGCGTAAGCCCAGGTGTTGACCGACTGCCCGCCGTCACCGAAGATAATTGCTTCAGCTCCCAGGAATTCTTCTGGGTTGATATCTGATCCCAAATCGATGACGCACTGGTCCATGGCAATGCGACCACGTACTGGATAGGTGCGCCCATTGACAGTCACTGGGGCACCGGTTGCGATCCTTGGCAGTCCATCGGCATAACCCATGGGGATCAGGCCGAGGTAGGTTTCCCCTTCGGTCTTGTAATTCAGGCCATAGGAAACACCCTGCCCCGGGTGAACCTTCTTGACATTCGCAACCCGGGTCTTCACTGTCATGGCTGGGCGCAGCCCGAAGCTCTCTGGCGATTCACCGTCAAACGGGCTAAGTCCATACAGGCCCAGACCCAGGCGCACCATTTCGTGATGTGAATCCGGTCGAGAAAGGATGCCAGGAGTGTTGGCGATATGACGCACTTCCAAATCGAAGCCAGCAGCTTCCACCAGTTCTATGGCCCTGTCGAAGACTTCCAGCTGCTCATCGGTTTCCGGGCGTTCAGGTTCATCTGCCACCGCCAGGTGGGAGAAGATGCCAACTACACGCAATAACCCTTCTTCCTGGAAATCGCTGGCGCGGTTCAGCAGATCCGGCAGGGCATCCATGGTGGAGCCATTGCGGCCAAGCCCGGTATCTACCTTGATATGGATCCGTGCCGGAGTCTGCACAGCACGAGCCGCGGCGGCAACGTATTCAAGTTCCCAGCCTGAAACACCGAGGTCAAGACCGGCGTCAATGGCGGCCTCGAACGGGGTGTCTTCGGTATGCAGCCAAGCCATCATGGGCGCATCGACTCCCGCGTCGCGCAGGGCGAGTGCTTCAGTGACATGGGCGCAACCTATCCACCGGGCTCCGCCTTCCAAGGCAGCCTTGGCTACCGGGATGGCACCGTGCCCGTACGCGTCAGCTTTGACGACGGCCATGACTGCAGCTGGGGCCACAACATCAGAAATCTGCTTGACGTTGTTGCGGATGGCCGACAGGTCAATGACTGCGCGGCGTTCAAAGCCGATCGCCTGTGCACTGCTGGTGCTGTTTGTCAGGTTGCTTTCTTCAAGCGCTTCAGAGTTCACCCATTCATCTTCGCACTTTTCTGAACCACTTGCCTTGTTCACCCATGCGCAGTTCGGCACATGATGCTGGTTAAAGCCGGAAGGAGCGGGTACGAACAACTTTGCTGTTCGAACCCGCTCCTTGAAGACGGATGTATTATCGGGGGTTAGCGAAGAGTCTTCAGCTCATCGCGGATCTGGGCAAGCAGCTCCAGCTGTGGATCTACTTCTTCCTCAGGCTCTTCTGCACCTGCAGCACGGCGCGCTGCGATGCGCTCGTTCAGCTTGGTCATTGGCAGAACCAACGCGAAGTAAACGGCTGCGGCAATCAGCAGGAAGTTGACCAGCGCGGTCAGGAAGACGCCGAACTTGATCTCTACCCCGTTAATAGTTAGCAACAGGAAGTCGTCGAAGCTTGGTGAACCAACCAGGGCGGCAATCAACGGCATCAGCACATTGTCGACCAAGGCGGTAACTACGGCGCCGAAGGCAGCGCCGATAACAACGGCAACGGCCAAATCGACAACGTTGCCCTTCATAATAAAATCGCGGAAACCTTTTAGCATGGTTAGAGCATACACAGGAAAATCACAGCACCACTACGATTTTGTGGAGCGATTTCCAATAGTTCGGCAAATTCACAGAATTCGTTTGCTTAAAAATCAGCTGAAGAAGCCTAGATTTTCCGCAACAGCATTCGCCGCACCGAATGATCGGCTGATTTGCGCAGTACCAATTGCGCCCGACCTCGCGTGGGCAAGACGTTCTCCTTGAGATTCGGTTCATTGATGCGCTTCCAAATGCCGTGCGCGGTTTCCCGCGCTTCCACATCGGTGAGCTGGGAATAGCGATGGAAGTAGCTCGCCGGGTCGGAGAAGGCTCCCGAGCGCAGGCGCATGAATCTTTTGATGTACCACTCTTCGATATCCGCCGTACGTGCATCGACATATACGGAGAAGTCGAAGAAATCGCTCAGCGCGAGTCCCACGGTTCCATCGGAACGAGTTCGCGCCGGCTGCAGCACGTTCAATCCCTCGACAATGAGCACCTGCGGCGAGCGGATTACATTGCGCTCCCCCGGGATGATGTCGTAGGTCAGGTGCGAATACACCGGGGCACTGACTTCTGGGGCACCAGACTTCACTGCCGAGACGAAGCGCAGCAATGCACGACGGTCATAGGATTCAGGGAAACCCTTGCGGTGCATGATGCCGCGGCGCTCAAGCTCCGCATTGGGGTACAGAAAACCGTCAGTGGTGATGAGCTGGACATCAGGAGTATGCGGCCAGCGGCGCAGCATTTCCTGCAATACACGAGCGGTCGTGGATTTTCCCACGGCAACGGATCCGGCGACGCCAATGACAAAAGGCGTCCGATTGGTCTGCTCACCCAGGAAGGTAGTAGTCGCCTGATGCGTTGCACCGGCTCCCTCCACGTACAGCGACAGCAGGCGGCTCAGTGGCAGGTAGACGTCGCGGACCTCCTGGAGGTCCAGCTGATCGCCGAGGCCGCGAAGACGTTCGATGTCGGAGTAGTTCAGCGGCTGTTCCATCTTGTTGGACAGTCGCGCCCATGTCTCTCGTTCAAGTTCAACAAACGGCGAGATGGATGATTCTAGTGTTCCGTGTGGTTCCACGAGGGTAAATTCTGCCAAGAATATGCTCCACATCCCAATTAACAAAATCAACAAGGCAATTAGTTTTGGTGAAATACGGCGGCCTGGTGAGCTAAGACATAGGTAATTTTGAGTGCTGTGCCACGATTATTCCCATCGATGGGGATTGAACCGGTAGGATTTTTCCCATGTGCGGAATTGTTGGATATGCAGGAACCTCGAGCCAGATCGCCGAGCACGGCGCCCTCGACGTTCTAATTGAAGGTTTGCGTCGTTTGGAATACCGAGGCTACGACTCGGCTGGAGTCGCGGTAGTTGCCGATGGCGCCATTCATTCTCGGAAGAAGGCCGGCAAGCTGGTCAACCTTGAAAATGAAATTGCCGAGTCCCCTTTGCCTCAGTCGATGACCGGCATTGGGCATACCCGTTGGGCAACCCACGGTGGACCGAGCGATCAGAACGCTCACCCTCACCTGGCCGATGGTGGCAAGCTTGCCATGATCCACAACGGAATTATTGAAAACTTCGCCGGCATCAAGGCCGGTTTGGCAGCCGAGGGCGTTGAATTCCTCTCGGATACCGATACCGAGGTTGCCGCTGCTCTGCTGGGCAAGCTCTACAGCACCGAGGCGGAGGGCGATTTGACCCGCGCCATGCAGCTTGCTGTTCAGCAGCTGGAAGGTGCTTTCACCCTCTTGGCCGTTCACCAGGACCACCCAGGCGTTGTCGTCGCGGCCCGCCGCAATTCCCCTCTCGTTCTGGGCCTGGGCGAAGGCGAGAACTTCCTGGGTTCGGACGTCTCCGGCTTCATCGACTTCACCCGTCGCGCCGTCGAGCTGGGCCAGGACCAGATCGTTACCATCACCCCGGATACCCACTCCATCACCGATTTCGAAGGCAACCCTGCCGAAGGCAAGGAATTCACCGTTGACTGGGACGCAGCCAGCGCTGAAAAGGGCGGCTTCCCATCCTTCATGGAGAAGGAAATCTTCGACCAGCCGGCAGCTGTTGCCGATACCCTGCTGGGCCGCTCGGACGCCGATGGCCGTCTGACCCTGGACGAACTGCGAATCGCTCCGGAAGAGCTGGCTGCCATCTCCAAGATCGTGGTTCTTGCTTGCGGCACTTCGGCCTACGCCGGCTCCGTTGCCAAGTACGCGATCGAGTCCTGGTGCCGTATCCCGGTCGAGGTCGAGCTCTCCCACGAGTTCCGCTACCGCGAGCCAATCGTTGACGACAAGACCCTGATCGTTTCGATCTCCCAGTCCGGCGAAACCATGGACACCCTGATGGCCGTGCGTTACGCCAAGGAGCAGGGCGCCAAGACCATGTCGATCTGCAACACCAACGGATCGACCATCCCACGCGAGTCGGATGCAGTGCTGTACACCCACGCGGGTCCAGAAATCGCTGTGGCTTCCACCAAGGCATTCCTGGCGCAGATCACCGCGACCTACCTGCTGGGCCTGTACCTGGCGCAGTTGCGCGGCAACCTGTTCCAGGGCCAGATCAAGGACATCCTTGCCGACCTGGGCAAGATCCCTTCCAAGATCCAGGACATCCTGGACCGTGCGGACGAGATCAAGGATCTGGCACGCAACATGTCGGAAGCCAACTCCGTGCTGTTCCTGGGCCGCCACGTCGGCTACCCGGTGGCAATGGAAGGCGCCTTGAAGCTCAAGGAAATCGCCTACATCCACGCCGAAGGCTTCGCCGCCGGCGAGCTGAAGCACGGTCCTATCGCGCTGATCGACGACGGCCAGCCGGTGTTCGTGGTAGTGCCTTCCCCTCGTGGCCGCGACTCGCTGCACTCCAAGGTTGTCTCCAATATCCAGGAAGTCCGCGCCCGTGGCGCCAAGACCTTGGTTATTGCCGAAGACGGCGATTCCGCCGTCAAGGACTTCTCCGAGTGGGTCTTCTACGTACCAGAAACCCCAACCCTGCTGATGCCGCTGCTGGCCACCGTGCCACTGCAGATCTTCGCTTGCGAGCTGGCATCCGCGAAGGGTTTCGATGTTGACCAGCCGCGTAACCTGGCCAAGTCTGTGACCGTGGAGTAATCCACCCAGCATGAATCATTGCGGGCATTCCCTTTCGGGAGTGCCCGCAATTTTTTTGCCTTGCAGGCACTGGATAAACTGATACGCATGATTGCAGGTATTGGAGTGGACATCGTTGATGTGCCACGTTTCGGTCGTCAGCTCGAGAAGACTCCACGGTTGCGCGACCGGCTCTTCACCGAAGAAGAACGGGACCTGCCCCTGCGTTCTCTTGCAGCCCGTTTCGCAGCCAAGGAAGCAATCGCCAAAGCACTGGGCGCTCCTGCCGGGATGAACTGGCAGGACTGCACCATCCGCAAGGACGAAGCCGGTGATCCCCAGATTCACAACACCGGCTCAGTGGCCGCAGCCAGCGAGCTGCGCGGCATCAAATCCTGGCACCTGACCATGTCCCACGATGGCGACATGGCGATCGCAATGGTGGTTGCCGAACGCTGAGCACCAACGCCACGACGAAGGAATAACGACACGTATCTCATTAAATAGGGCATCGCACAGAAGCCTTGAGTATTGTTTGTCTTATGATTCCTGTCTACAGTGTTGCGCAAATTCGTGCGGTTGAAGCCCAGGAGAAATCCAAGCGGGGCGAGACCAGCTTAATGAAGCAAGCCGCCGCCCATTTGGCTTCAACGGCTGTCGCCATGCTGGCCGAAGGACACAGCACCGAACCGGCGTTCGTGGTCGGACTGATCGGCCCGGGCAACAACGGTGGCGATGGCTTGTATGCACTGGCAGAGCTTCAGCAGCAGAAGATTTCCACGCTGGCTCTGCAATGCCACGAGCAGATTAACGCAGAGGCTGCTGCAGCGTACCAAGCCGCCGGCGGCACCATACTGGATCTGTCAGATGGCGACGGCGAACTAGCGAATGCCTCGCTCGTTATCGACGCCATCTATGGTCTTGGATATCGAGCCGGTTCCGACGTGCCGTCGGTTCCGGCTGGCGTACGGGTGCTGGCTTGCGATGTTCCCTCAGGGTTGGACCCTGAAACCGGCGTTGCGCAGGACTCGGTTCTCCGAGCTGAACGCACGGTGACCTTCGGCGCCATGAAGGCCGGCCTGCTGTCCGTGGATGGACCGCTGGTTACCGGCGAGATCACCGTGGCTGATCTGGAATTCGACTTTTCTTCCGTCCAGCCCGGCACCCAGCTAGTGGACGAGCAGGCTGCCCGCGAGCTGCTGGACCAGCACCGCTCCTGGCGGGATGCCGGACGCCACAAATACCAGCGTGGAGTCCTTGGCCTCATCGCCGGTTCCGACCTGTATCCCGGAGCTGCCCAGCTGACTGCCAAGGCCGCCGTGGCTTGCGGGGTCGGGCTGCTTCGCACGCACGTACCCGATTCCATCCAGCCGCTTATGGCAGTCTCCGTGCCGGAGTCCGTGCCGTTGGATGATGAGCAGATCAAGGAAGCGCTGTCATTCTCGCGCCGCCAGATCCACGGCAAGAGCGCCAAGATCAAGGCGTGGGCTATTGGACCGGGATTGGACGGACGCACTCCCCCGACTGGTGCCATCGCTGATGTCTTCGCCAGCCCCCAGCCAGCTGTCATCGACGCATCCGGCCTGGATGTGGTTCCTGCCGGGCCCAGCGAGCAGCCCCGCGTGCTGACGCCCCACGCCAAGGAATTGCGCATGTTGCTTGGCCGCGCGGGTGTGAAGATCACTCCTGATGAGCTTTCCCAGGACCCGATTCGCTGGACCCGTTGGGCCGCCCTGGCTTACAACGCTGTAGTCCTGCTCAAGGGCCCCACCAGCTACATTGTTGCGCCTAATGGCGACAGCCTGATGGTGAGCCACTCGGCACCGGAACTGGCCACTGCGGGCAGCGGAGATGTCTTGACCGGCATCCTCGGCTACATGCTCTCCGACAGCTCGCTGACGGGCACTGAAGGCCTGCGAACAGTGCCCAACCGCCGCATGATGGAGTTGACTGCGTGCGCGGCGTACATCCACGGCCATCTGGGCCGGGTGACCGCCGCGGACGGCACCGTGAATGCTTCTCGCCTGATCGATAATCTTCCCAAGGTCATGAAGCAGTTCGGCTTCTAGCCTGCGTAGGCAACACGTAGAAGGGGCGGTTCTCCTAATGCGGAGAACCGCCCCTTCCATGTCCGGCTACACCGTTCAGGCCTGCGCCGGAATCGAGGTGGTCGCCGGAGCCATGTTGCCCAGCTCGAAGTACTCTCCCGGGCCGGTGATGGTCCAGCCTTGCTTCCGCCATTCTGGGCGGTCGAGGACATTGCGTCCGTCGATCAGCTGCTTGCTTGCCACCACGTCGGCAAGGTCCGAAGGGGCCATTTCCCGGAACGCGTTCCACTCGGTCAGCACCAAGGTCAAATCGGCGTTCTGCGCAGCTTCCTTGCAGGAGTCCACATAGTTCAAGCGCGGGAAGCGCCGGGCGGCGTTGGCGTTGCCTTCTGGGTCGTAGACCGAGACTTCAGCGCCTTCGTTGTACAGGCGTACGGCGATATCCAACGCTGGCGAGTCGCGCACGTCATCGCTGTCCGGCTTGAATGTCACGCCGAGTACGCACACATGTTTGCCTGCCAGCTCGTTTCCAAGCATGTGCGACGCGAGCGAGACCACGCGGTCGCGGCGGCGCAAGTTGATCTGGTCGACTTCAGCCAAGAAGCCCATGGTCTGGCTCAGGCCAAGTTCGCTGACGCGGGCTTGTAGGGCGCGGATGTCCTTCGGCAGGCATCCACCGCCAAACCCCACCCCGGCGTTCAGGAAGCGGCGTCCAATGCGCTTATCGTGGCCAATCGCGTCGGCAAGAACCTTGATGTCGCCACCCACGGTCTCCGTGACTTCGGCAAAAGCATTGATGAAGGAAATCTTGGTAGCCAGGAAGGCGTTGGCCGCGACCTTGACCAGTTCCGCGGTTTCCAGATCCGTGGCGATCTCCGGCGTGTCCAAGGCGAGGATCGGAGCATAGACTTTGCGCAGCAGTTCCAGGCCTCGCCCATCCTGCAATCCATAGACCAGCCGGTCGGGGCGCAGGGTGTCCTGGACAGCAAAACCCTCACGCAGGAATTCTGGATTCCAGGCCAGCGCTATGTCGCTTCCCTGCTTGGCAGATTGGGCAATCTTCTCGCTCAGCCGTCGTGCGGTGCCTACCGGGACGGTGGACTTGCCGACAATCAGCGCTTCGCCGGTGATATGCTCCAGCAGGGAGTCCACGGAACCATCGACGTAGGACATGTCTGCGGACTGCGAATCAGCACGCTGCGGCGTTCCCACGGTGATGAAGTGGATATCCGCGCCGGCAGCGACTTCTGCGTAACTGTCGGTGAACCGCAGGCGCCCGGAGGCCACGTGCTTGCGCACCAGCTCGGGCAGGCCTGGCTCGTGGAAAGGCAGAACACCAGCGGCCAAGGCTTCGAGC
Source organism: Glutamicibacter sp. ZJUTW (assembly GCF_008370855.1). Lineage (NCBI taxonomy): Bacteria > Bacillati > Actinomycetota > Actinomycetes > Micrococcales > Micrococcaceae > Glutamicibacter > Glutamicibacter sp. ZJUTW. Next base: position 2,421,862 of record NZ_CP043624.1, read on the forward strand.
TTGGCCGTGTCCACGTCCAGTCCAATGACTTCATAGCCCAGTTCAGCCATGCAGGCGGCATGGGTTGCACCGAGGTAGCCGGTGCCGATCACGCTGATGCGTAGAGTCACGAAAGTCCTTCTCTCCGAGAACGCGAACCCAGATCGGTTCCTACTAGTTAGCATGCCACACCCCCGCAACGTGTTCCGGTATGGAACGCGCTGCGGGGGTGTGAGTTTTCTTGATATTTACGTAGTGGTTGCTGGGCAGTTGCAGAGCCTAGAGGGACAGGTGCTCCTTGACCGCCTCGGCCAGGGTTTCAGCTTCTGTCTGGGCCTGGTCGTGGGTAGCCGCCTCGACCATGACGCGGACTACAGGTTCGGTCCCCGATGGGCGCAAGAGCACTCGACCGGTGGTCCCCAAGCGGGCCTCGGCGGCGGCAACAGCGTCCTGCAGCGGATCGCAGTCCGGAACTCCGGCCTTGTCGACGCCGCGTACATTGATCAGGACCTGCGGCAGGACTGTCAGCACAGCAGCAAGTTCCTTCAAGGTCTTGCCGGTAGCCTTCACACGAGCCGCGATCATCAGGCCGGTCAGGACACCGTCGCCGGTGGTGGCGTGCTTGGAGAAGATCACGTGGCCGGACTGCTCGCCGCCCAGGGAGAAGTCGCCTTCACGCATGCCTTCGAGCACGTAGCGGTCACCCACGCCGGTCTGCTTGACGGTGATGCCTGCAGCTTCCATGGCCAGGGTCAGGCCGAGGTTGCTCATCACGGTGGCAACGAGGGTGTTGTCCTTCAGCTCGCCGCGGTCCTTCATGTCCAGTGCCATGATGGCCATGATCTGGTCGCCGTCAACGATCGTGCCTTCATGGTCAACGGCCAGGCAGCGGTCGGCGTCGCCGTCGTGGGCGATGCCCAAGTCCGCTCCGTGCTCCAGCACAGCGGCCTGCAGCTTCTCCAGATGGGTGGAGCCGTAGCCGTCATTGATGTTGATGCCATCCGGATCTGCGCCGATGACGATGGTTTCGGCGCCGGCAGCCTTGAAGACCTCCGGGGAGCATCCCGAAGCAGCGCCGTGGGCGCAGTCCAGGACTACCTTCAAGCCCTCGAGCCGGTTAGGCAGTGCCTGCAGCAGGTGCATGATGTAGCGGTCTTCAGCGTCGGCGAAACGCGAGACACGTCCTACTTCGCCGCCGGTTGGGCGTGGCTTTGGCATCTTCAAGCAGGCTTCGATGGCGTCTTCCAACGCATCGTCCAGCTTCTTGCCGCCACGGGCCAAGAACTTAATACCGTTATCCGGAGCCGCGTTGTGCGAGGCGGAAATCATGACGCCGAAGTCAGCGTTCAAGTCCCCTACCAGGAATGCCGCCGCGGGAGTGGGCAGCGTGCCGGCATCCATCACGTCGACGCCGGAGGCAGCCAGGCCGGCCTCGATTGCGGCGGACAGGAAGTCACCGCTGATGCGCGGATCCTTGGCAACCACTGCGACTGGCTTGTAGCCGTCCTCTGGTTGGCTCAAGCCCAGCACCACGGATGCCGCCTGCGCCAGTTCCAGCGCGAGCTCGGGAGTTAACAGTTCGTTTGCTTTTCCTCGGACCCCATCGGTCCCAAATAACCTTGCCATCGCATTCAATCATATGCCCTCTGCATTGATTTAAATGGCTCAAAGCCCCGGAATAACAGTGATATGAGAAAAGTTTAATAGCATTTTGCGTTCCTCGGCGTTAAATGCCCAAGGGCCCTGGCATCCTTTGCAGGATGACAGGGCCCTTGGAAAGACCTTGAAGTAAGGTTTAGCGCTTCGAGAACTGCGAAGCCTTGCGTGCCTTCTTCAGACCAGCCTTCTTACGCTCGATGACGCGTGCGTCGCGGGTCAGGTAACCGGCCTTCTTCAGGGTGGCGCGGTTCGCGTCGCGGTCGATCTCGTTCAGGGCGCGGGCGATGCCCAGGCGCAGTGCGCCAGCCTGACCGGAGATGCCGCCGCCGTTGATGCGTGCGATAACGTCGTATGCGCCTTCCAGACCCAGAACCTTGAATGGTTCGTTAACATCCTGCTGGTGCAGCTTGTTTGGGAAGAAGTTGTCCAGCTCGCGACCGTTTACGGTCCACTTGCCGGAGCCTGGTACCAGGCGAACGCGGGCGATAGCCTGCTTGCGACGGCCAACAGCCGCACCTGGCACGGTCAGTGGAGCGCGCTCGGTGTCAGCAACAACAGTCGAAGCTGCGGTCTCGGTAGTGTAGGTCGAAGGGGTCTCACCCTCGAATTCAGTGGTTTCTTCAGCGTTCTGAGCCACGATAATCTCCTATTAAGTATTTCTTCTCGGGGCCAGGACTACTGAGCGACCTGGGTGATTTCCAGTGCCTTCGGCGACTGAGCAGCGTGTGGGTGCTCTGCGCCGCGGTATACCTTCAGCTTCGACAGCTGGGCATCCGAAAGCTTGTTCTTAGGCAGCATGCCCTTGATAGCCTTCTCAACAGCCAGTACTGGGTTCTTTTCCAGCAGGTCTGCGTAGTTGATGCTCTTCAGGCCACCTGGGAAACCGGAGTGGCGGTAAGCGCGCTTGTTCAGCAGCTTCTTACCGGTCAGTGCAACCTTGTCTGCATTGATGATGATGACATGGTCGCCCATGTCCATGTGTGCAGCATAGGTTGGCTTGTGCTTGCCGCGCAGCAGGGTTGCGGCCTGGACGGCGAGACGGCCGAGCACTACGTCGGTGGCGTCAATGACATACCACTGACGAGTCTGGTCAGCCGGCTTTGGGGTGTACGTACGCACAGTAATTGCCTTACGTTGATTCGTTTCTGGTCAAACAGTCGCTTGGCTGAAGGCGGTGAGATCCCCCAGTGACAGGCACTGTCGTGTTGTTCTTGTGTTTAGACCAGTACGTCAGGTGAGGACTGATGATAACCGGCCGTCCATATGCTGTTCGCACACCCAGCAGACCAGCGACTATGCAACTAAGCCGTCACGCTTGGGCGTGTAGTGTCGAACGTGGACATACACAACTCATAAAAGTTTAGCGGATTAAAGTGTTTCCGGCCAAAAAAGGATGTATGCCGTGAGCAACAACACCCTTAAGATTCCGGGGCTCAACGCCAATCAGCCTTCCGAGCGGGCCGTATCTGCTTCATCATCGGTGCGCAGCGCGCGGGTTCTAAGTGCCCGCTCTGCCAGCTCTCCCGCTTCCGGATAATAGACCTCTTCGAGAACCAGCGCCCGCGGGTGCGAAAGCTTGGTCTTCGAGTCACGGACCATCTGCTCCAGCCGCTGGGCCAAGAAGCCCGGCTGCTCACGCCCGTCCCCCACCATCATTGCGGCGCCAATCAGCGCACGGACCATATTGTGGCAGAAGGCATCGGCCTTCAGGTGCGCCAGCACCAGGCCGTCGGCACCGCGGGTGAAGGAGAATTCCTGCAAGGTGCGAATGGTCGTGGCGTGCGGACGAGGCTTGCAGTAGGACAAGAAGTCATGGCGGCCCAGCACGCTTTGCGCCTCGCGATTCATGGCCTCGACATCGAGCTCTTCGCGGTGCCATGCGGTCAGGTGTCGGGTCAGCGGATCCCAGCGCTGCTGGCCATCGGCGATCCGGTAGGAATAGCGGCGGGCCAGCGCCGAGAACCGGGCGTCGAAGCCTTCTGGAGCACGCTCGGCTTCATGGACCCACACGGCACCCTCTTGGCGGCCAAGAATGCCATTGATGCGGCGTACGAGCGCTGGGCCGGGAGCCAGGGGCGCCTTGCGCGGCAGGCCCGCGTATTCGTCATCTGTCAGGTCGAAATGCACCACCTGGTGGCGCGCATGCACGCCTGCGTCGGTGCGGCCGGCGACAACTACTCGCACACGGCGGCGGACCAGCATTTCCAATGCTTCCTCAACCAGCTGCTGCACGCCTAGGACATTGGGCTGGCGCGCCCAACCGCTGTAGGCGGCGCCGTCGTATCCGAGGACCATGCGCATCCGGATCCACGCTGGTGCGGCAGTAGCCCCCAATGCGTTGGTGCCCATGGGATCGATGCTCTCTGGCTGGATACTCATGCATTCAATTATGCGTAAGGACCTGCGCAAACGTCGAATCAATGGCCGCCTTCCGGCCGGTTATCCACAGGCGCAAAAACGCGGGACTCCCGCGGAGGTAGCCTGTGTGCATCCAACGTCCTGCCGCTTAGGCGGCAAAGCCATCATCACCGTTCTAAGGACTTCCCATGCGAAGGACTACCGCAAGCATCATTGGAGCATCAACCGCCTTTGGGTTTTGCTTGAGTGGCTGCAGTTCCGGCCAGCTGAACACCGAGCAGTCATGCGACCTGCTTCATGAATTGGCTATCGATCAATCGATCGGGGACAAGTGGGGGCTGGCATATATGGGCGCTATTGAGCAAGACACGCAACCTGTCGTAGATGTCATGGAAGCCACCATCGGCATCTACCAAGAAGTTTCCGAGCAGACCAGCAATGGGAAACTGCGCACTGCATTGGACTCAGAAATCAGCAAGTTCCAAGACTTCGTCGACCTCATTGAGGGCCGCGCTTTCGATGATCCAACGTTCGGGGCAGACCTTGAAGCGGCCGCGGTCGATCTGACAGATCAATATTCGGACTATGTGGATCGGACCTGCCCAATTTCCGGTGAGGAATCCGGCACGGTCGAACCGTAAATACGATTCGTCCGCAGACCCAAGCACGTCACACACCGCCTGCAGTAAATCCTGACTATAGAATAATCAAGTAGTCATCAATGGCTACCCTGCTAGACCAGCGGTTCATCATCTAAGGATCTCCATGCTGAAAAAGTTCGCGGCACCTGCCGCTGCGCTCGCGCTCGCTTCACTCATGCTCACTGGTTGCGGTGCTGGAAAAATGTCCACCGAGGACACCTGCTCCTTTATCAATGAGCAGATAGTCCAGCGCGATCTGCAAAAGAAGGCGGATGATTCCAGCGCAAAACTCATGGTGAGCGAAACTTCGGCATACGTCGAGGTCATGCATGAGTTCAATGCCATTTTGGGTGAAGCCGCGGAAAATACCAAGGACAGCAAGCTTGCCACGTCCTTGAACGCAGCTGCCGGGCAGAACAAGGAAATGGCAGACTTGTTGGCTGAAGCAGACGGCACCAATATGATGGAGATTTCGCAAAAAGTCGCCGAGCTCGAGACTGCCGAAGCCTCAGAGGCTACTGAATACCTGAATACGGCATGCCCGGACATGGATTCGTTCAGCTAGGAAATTCCACGTTGCGGATGCTCGAGACCCGCCATCTGACGGGCACGCGCTCCGGCATTCATCACTGAACAGGCTTAAACAAAAGATTCCCGTTGGTTCCTTGCGGATCCAACGGGACTCTTTTTGCCCTTGCAGGCGAGGGAGCTTCAGCTCGAAGAAGCTTAGGCCTCTTCGGTCTCAGCAGCCTTCTCGGCAGCCTGGGTGGCTTCCTTGACGACAGCCTGCTTTGGCGAAACTGGCTCCATCACGAGCTCGATAACAGCCATAGGAGCGTTGTCGCCCTTGCGGTTGCCGATCTTGGTGATGCGGGTGTAGCCACCCTCGCGGTTTGCCATTGCTGGTGCGATGTTCTCGAACAGTTCGTGAACGATCGACTTGTTGGTGCGCGAACGCGAAGCGATGACGGCCTGGACGCGGCGACGCGAAGCCAGGTCTCCGCGCTTTGCGAAGGTGATCAGGCGCTCTGCGTGTGGACGCAGACGCTTGGCACGGGTCAGGGTGGTGGTGATCTTCTTGTTCTCGAAGAGCTGTGCCGACATGTTAGCGAAAATCAATCGCTCATGTGCTGCACTGCCGCCGAGACGCGGACCCTTGGTAGGGGTAGGCATGGTAGTTCTCCTAGATGAATAACCCGTACTGGACGAATCTGTCGTCCAGTCGGATGAAGTAGTGTGTCGCTAGACGCGTGTCTTACAGACCCTCGTCGTATTCGTCGCCATCGTCGATGGCGCTACGAGCGGCCAGATCGAAGCCTGGAGGGGAATCCTTCAGGGCCAGACCCAGTTCAACCAGCTTGGCCTTGACTTCGTCAATGGACTTTGCACCGAAGTTGCGGATGTCCATCAAGTCGGCCTCGGAGCGGGTAACGAGTTCACCCACGGAGTGGATGCCCTCACGCTTCAAGCAGTTGTACGAACGAACGGTGAGTTCCAGATCCTCGATCGGCAGCGCCATGTCAGCAGCCATGGCTGCATCGGTTGGCGATGGACCGATTTCGATACCTTCAGCCTGAGTGTTCAGTTCGCGGAACAAACCGAACAGCTCAACCAGGGTGGTACCTGCGGATGCAACTGCATCGCGCGGGGTGATCGATTCCTTGGTCTCCACGTCAACGATCAGGCGATCGAAGTCGGTGCGCTGCTCAACACGGGTTGCTTCCACGCGGAAGGTCACCTTCAGAACTGGGGAGTAGATCGAATCAACTGGGATTCGGCCAATCTCGCCATCGATGTTCTTGTTCTGAGCGGCAGACACGTAGCCACGGCCGCGCTCAATGGTCAGTTCCATGTCGAACTTGCCATTGGCGTTGAGGGTGGCGATGTGCAGATCAGGGTTGTGGAACTCCACACCTGCTGGAGGGGTGATGTCCGCTGCAGTAACGATGCCCGGGCCCTGCTTGCGCAGGTAGGCAACGACTGGCTCGTCGTGCTCGGAAGATACCGACAGGTTCTTGATGTTCAAGACCAGTTCGGTGACATCTTCCTTGACACCGGCTACGGTGGTGAACTCGTGCAGTACACCGTCAATTCGAATGCTGGTGACGGAAGCACCAGGAATCGAAGAGAGCAGGGTACGGCGGAGCGAGTTACCAAGGGTGTAGCCAAAGCCTGGCTCCAGTGGTTCGATAACGAACCGGGAGCGGTTTTCGGCAACTACTTCTTCGGTCAGGGTTGGGCGCTGCGTAATGAGCACTTACATTTCCTTTCAGCGAGCGTCCGCTATATGACGCCTCACGGGGGTGGAAACGACGGTAGCCTGAGGTGGCCGTTCGTCTTTTGCAGGCTAATAAGTCCAAGATAGTCACCAAAGCACCCACGAGTGAATGCTTCGGTGACTTCTTAGGCTAAGCCTAGCGAATCAATTAGACGCGGCGACGCTTCGATGGGCGGCAACCGTTGTGAGCGCTTGGGGAAACATCCTGGATGGATCCAACCTCAAGGCCAGCAGCCTGCAGCGAACGGATCGCGGTTTCGCGTCCCGAGCCTGGGCCCTTGACGAAAACGTCAACCTTGCGCATGCCGTGCTCCTGAGCGCGCTTTGCAGCGGACTCGGCAGCCATCTGGGCAGCGTATGGGGTCGACTTGCGCGAACCCTTCATGCCTACCTCGCCGGCCGAAGCCCACGAGATCACAGCGCCAGTCGGATCGGTGATCGATACGATGGTGTTGTTGAAGGTGCTCTTGATATGCGCCTGTCCCTGCGCAATATTCTTTTTGTCCTTGCGACGCGGCTTACGTACCGCTCCACGAGTCTTTGGGGGCATTTCTTCTCCTACGAAAAAAGTATTTGAACTAGATCGCTAAGATTTAGCGAGTCTTCTTCTTACCGGCGACGGTACGCTTCGGGCCCTTGCGGGTACGTGCGTTGGTCTTGGTGCGCTGACCGCGGACCGGCAGGCCCTTACGGTGACGAATACCTTCGTAGGATCCGATCTCTACCTTGCGGCGAATGTCGGCCTGAACCTCGCGGCGCAGGTCACCTTCTACCTTGTAGGTGCCTTCGACGAAGTCGCGCAGCTGCACGAGCTGGTCATCGGTGAGATCCTTGACGCGAGTGTCCGGGTTGATACCGGTCGCTGCGATGGTCTCTTCTGCACGGGTCTTGCCCACGCCGTAGATGTAAGTCAGCGCGATGATTACGCGCTTCTCGCGTGGAATATCCACGCCTGCTAAACGAGCCAAGTGGCTACCTTTCAACGAACGGAGGTCTGGAGCAGCATCTTCCGTGATTGCTCACGGCCCCGGCCTCCGAATCCGGGGGTGCACCAGAACTTCCGTCCTGGCTGATACTGCCTAATTGACTACGCGTGGGAATCCCGTAAGAACGGAATTAGCCCTGACGCTGCTTGTGGCGTGGGTTCTCGCAGATCACCATGACCACGCCGTTACGACGGATCACCTTGCACTTGTCGCAGATCGGCTTCACGCTAGGGTTAACCTTCAAGGCTTTGTCCTTTTGCGGTTGCAGTTAAATGTGGAGCAGTAAATAGCTTCGCCCAAGAACAATCATCTAGCGGTTATTGCGCATGACTGCGCTTTGGCCTGCTGGGAAAGTCTTGGGTTGTGCAGATTTACTTGTAGCGGTAGACGATGCGACCTCGGTTGAGGTCGTATGGGCTCATTTCAACCTGCACTCGGTCCTCTGGGAGGATTCGAATGTAGTGCTGACGCATCTTACCCGAGATAGTGGCGAGCACTACGTGTCCATTTGGCAGCTCCACGCGGAACATCGCGTTCGGCAGTGCCTCCGAGACGGTGCCCTCTACCTGGATGACGCCTTCCTTCTTGCCCATTTTCCCCGCTAACTTTTTTTGTTGGCAATTCCCACCAACAAGTAATTGGTTCCGGCTCTTGATCCCTGTACCGAAAACCTAAGGGTTTTAGGCGCAATTAAATCAAGAACCAACAAACAACGATACGGCATTAGTTCTCGCAGTGCCAATCGTTCATCGATATTTAAAATGTTAGATCCAGCACGCCACAACGCGGTGGCGTACTGGATCCCTTGGATTCCGGGGTGGCGTTAGCCCTGGATCGGCGATGGGGTCACGCCGAATGGGGCCAGGCCCGCCGCTCCCCCGTCGTGCGCGGTCAATACCCAGATGCCGCCCATGTGGAAGGCTACGGTGTGCTCCCACTGCGAAGCGTTGGACTTGTCGTTAGTGACTACCGTCCAGTCATCTTCCAGCACGGAGGTCTCGATGCCGCCGCGTACGAGCATTGGTTCAATGGCCAAGCACATACCTGGCTTGATCCGTGGGCCGCGGTGTCCGGAGTTGTAGTTGAGCACGTCCGGTGCCATGTGCATCTGCGAGCCGATGCCGTGGCCGCAGTAGTCTTCGAGGATGCCAAGCTCGTCGCCTGGCTGGCTGGCGACGTAGTCATCGATGGCCTGCCCGATCTGGCCGACGAAGCGTGCGTTGGCAGCGGCAGCAATGCCGGCCCACATGGCCTGCTCGGTGATATCGCTCAGGCGCTGGTCAGCCGGGTCGATGTTTTCCCCGACCAGAACGGTGCGGGCCGAGTCGGCGTGCCAGCCCTCCACGACGGCGCCGCCATCGATCTTCAGCACATCGCCGTCCTTCAGCTCGTAGTCGGACGGGAAGCCGTGGACTACCTCATGGTTGACCGACGCGCAGATGTTGGCCGGGAAACCGTGGTAGCCGAGGAAGTTGCTGGTTGCGCTGTGGCGTTCCAGCACCTTGCCGAAAACCTCGTTGATAGCTTCGGTCCGCACGCCCGGGCGGGCCATCGCGACAGCTTCGTCCAGTGCTTCAGCCAGAACCAACCCGGCCTTGCGCATTTTCAAGATCTCGGAGTTGGACTTGTACTCGATTTTCGGCTGTCCTAATGCCAATGTGATTCCCCTGCCTTAAAGTGTGATGTCCCGCCCTGTGCCGTTGCCGGCTTCGGCAAGGTCCATCAATGCAAAAAGTGCGCAGGGACCGGGCTGCAACATCCATTGTTGCTGCACGGTCCCTGCGCGTTGTAACGCTTGTGTCTAGGCGTTGACGTTCAACGCCGCAAGAACACGTTCGGTGACTTCGTCGATAGCGCCCAGGCCGTCGACCTTGCGCACGATGCCGCGTTCCTCGTAGCGCTCTACAACGACGCGAGTCTCTTCGTTGTACAGGCTCAGGCGGTGGCGGATGACCTCTTCGGTGTCATCGGCGCGGCCTTCGATTTCGGCACGCTTCAGCAGGCGGGCAACCAGCTCGTCATCATCGGCGGTCAGCTGCAGCACTGCGTCCAGGGCGATGCCCTTGTTGGCCAGCATCGCATCCAGTGCATCGACCTGCGCACTGGTGCGCGGGTAGCCGTCCAGCAGGAAGCCGTTGGCTACGTCGTCCTGGTTCAGGCGGTCTTCAACCATGTTGTTGGTGACCGAATCAGGGACGAAGTCCCCGTTGTCAATGTACTTGCTGGCTTCGAGGCCCAGCGGGGTGCCGCCCTTGACGTTGGCACGGAAGATGTCACCGGTCGAGATGGCAACAATGTCCAAGCGCTCGGAGATCTTTACGGCCTGGGTGCCTTTGCCGGCACCGGGAGGTCCAATAATTAGCAGTCGACTCATCGCAGAAGCCCTTCATAGTTCCGTTGCTGCATTTGAGCATTGATTTGCTTGACGGTTTCCAAACCCACACCAACCATAATCAGGATCGATGTACCGCCAAATGGGAAGCTTTGATCAGCGTTGAACAGCACGAAGGCAATCAGTGGAATCAACGCAACGAACGCTAGATACAGGGCGCCCGGGAAGGTAATACGGGAAATCACGTACTGCAGGTACTGCGCGGTCGGACGACCTGCGCGAATGCCCGGGATGAATCCGCCGTACTTCTTCATGTTGTCTGCGACCTCTTCAGGGTTGAAGGTAATCGCTACGTAGAAGTAGGTGAAGCCGATGATCAGCAGGGTGTACACCAGCATGTACCACGGCGAGGACGTCGCCGAGTGCTCCTGCAGCCACATCGCCCACTCGGGCAGGGTGCCGTCGTCGTTCTGGTTGAACTGGACGATCATCTGCGGCAGCGCCAGGATGGAGCTGGCGAAGATCACTGGGATCACGTTCGCCATGTTCAGCTTCAGTGGAATATAGGTGGAGGTGCCGCCCACGGTACGGCGTCCCACAGTGCGCTTGGCGTACTGCACCGGGACACGGCGCTGGGACTGCTCAACGAAGACCACCAGGGCCACAATCAGCAGGCCCACCAGCAGTACGCCGATGAAGGTCATGATGCCCTGTGCCTGGAAGATCGCGCCCATCGAGGATGGGAAGCCCGAAGCGATGGAGATGAAGATCAAGATGGACATGCCGTTGCCGATGCCGCGTTCGGTGATCAGCTCGCCCATCCACATGATCAGGCCGGTGCCTGCCGTGAGGGTGATGATCATCAGCAAGATGACGATCAGCGAGTCATCCGGGATCAGCGGAAGGGTGCAGCTTGGGAACAGGCTGCCGGTGCGCGCCAGGGTGACCAAGGTGGTTCCCTGCAGCAGTGCCAGGGCGATGGTCAAGTAACGCGTGTACTGCGTCATCTTGGCCTGGCCGGCTTGGCCTTCCTTGTGCAGTGCCTCGAAGTGCGGTATCACCACACGCAGCAACTGGACGATAATTGCCGCAGTAATATACGGCATGATTCCCATTGCGAAAACCGATACCTGCAACAGGGCTCCGCCGCTGAACAGGTTCACGAATGAATAAAGTCCACCGGTGGTTTCACCCATTGCCAGACACTGCTGAACGTTGCTGTAATCAATGCCCGGTGCGGGAATGAATACGCCCACACGATAGATCGCAATGATCCCAAGCGTGAACAGCAACTTGTTGCGCAGATCAGGCGTCCGAAAAACTCGGGCTATGGCGCTGAACAAGCGTCCTCCTGAAGTAAGTGCTTGAGTCTGGGGAAGAGATTCTTCCCAGACCTAACGATTCTAGCGGTCAGTTAGGCAATCCTGCCAAATGCGCCACACGAAAAGCGCAGGAATGTTTGCAGAATTGGGACTAAACTGACTAATCAGCCAAGCAATTATTAGAAATCTTAGAATGTTTCGCCGAGAGTAAAAGAAAGTCCCGGTTCGCGTTGATTGCTCAACCCGAACCGGGACTATTCAAAGGCTTGACCCTGTATTAGAGGGTGTTTGCCGAGCCGCCAGCAGCAGCAATTTTCTCGGCTGCGGAAGTCGAGAAGGCGTCAACCTTCACGTCAACCTTGACCGTGATGTCGCCGGTGCCCAGGACCTTGACAGGCTGGTTCTTGCGAACGGCGCCCTTGGCAACTAGTGCCTCGACGGTGACTTCGCCGCCTTCTGGGAACAGCTCCGAGATCTTGTCCAGGTTTACAACCTGGAACTCGACGCGGAATGGGTTCTTGAAGCCGCGCAGCTTTGGCAGACGCATGTGCAGCGGAAGCTGACCACCTGCGAAGCCTGCCTTCACCTGGTAACGAGCCTTGGTACCCTTGGTACCGCGACCTGCGGTCTTGCCCTTCGAGCCCTCACCGCGACCCACGCGGGTCTTAGCGGTCTTGGCACCCTCAGCTGGGCGCAGGTGGTGAACCTTAAGTGCTTTTTCTTCAGCCATCTCTACTTCGCCTCCTCGACCTTCAGCAGGTGTGGGACCTTGTTGACCATGCCAACAGTCACAGGATCGGCGGTGCGGACAACGGTGTGACCGATGCGCTTCAGACCCAGCGAGCGAACAACGTCGCGCTGGCCCTGGTTACCACCAATGATGGACTTGACCTGGGTGATTGCCAGCTTGGCGTCGCTTGGAACAATGTTCTTAGCCATTGATTAAGCACCTGCCTTCTGGGACTGGATGTGACGCAGCATTGCTGCTGGTGCAACCTCGTCCAGCGGAAGACCGCGGCGAGCAGCAACAGCCTGGGGCTCTTCCAGAGCCTTCAGTGCAGCAATGGTGCCCTGAACGATGTTGATCTGGTTCTGCGAACCCATCGACTTCGACAGGATGTCGTGGATGCCTGCGCACTCCAACACGGCGCGCACTGGACCGCCGGCGATAACACCGGTACCAGGAGCTGCTGGGCGGAGCAAGACGACGCCAGCGGCGGCCTCACCCTTGACCAGGTGTGGAATGGTAGTGCCAACGCGTGGAACGCGGAAGAAGGACTTCTTGGCCTCTTCAACGCCCTTGGCGATAGCAGCAGGAACTTCCTTGGCCTTACCGTAGCCAACGCCAACCAGACCGTTGCCGTCGCCAACGACCACAAGTGCGGTGAAGCTGAAGCGACGACCACCCTTGACGACCTTGGAGACGCGGTTGATAGCTACAACGCGCTCAAGGAACTTGTCCTTGTCTTCGTTGCGGTTATCCTTCTGGTCGCGACCACGACCGCGGCCTTCGCCACGTCCACGGCCTTCACCACGACCGCGGCCTTCGCCGCGACGGGATCCTGCGTTCTCGGTAGCGGGAGCCGATGCAGTCTCGACTGCTTCAGTAGCTTCAGACACCTGAGTTTCCTTCTTGTTAGTTGCTTCGCTCACAGTGCCAGCCCACCTTCACGTGCGCCTTCAGCAACAGCAGCCACGCGACCGTGGTACTTGTTGCCACCGCGGTCGAAGACAACTGCTTCGATGCCAGCAGCCTTGGCGCGCTCTGCAACGAGCTCGCCAATGCGCTTGGACTTTGCGGTCTTGTCGGCATCGCTTGCGCGAAGATCTGCTTCCATGGTCGATGCGCTGGCCAGGGTGATGCCCTGCGAGTCGTCTACGATCTGTACGAAGATGTGACGAGCCGAGCGGTTGACAACCAGGCGTGGACGAACGGAGGTACCAACGATGTGCTTGCGCAAACGCTGGTGACGACGACCGCGCTGAGCGGACTTGCTCTTGCCCTTGATTCCGATAGCCATGTTTACTTACCAGCCTTTCCGACCTTGCGGCGGATGATCTCGCCAGCGTAGCGAATGCCCTTGCCCTTGTAAGGCTCGGTCTTGCGCAGCTTGCGGATGTTAGCGGCAACCTCACCGACGTGCTGCTTGTCGATACCAGCAACGGTGATCTTGTTGTTGCCCTCGACCGAGAAGGTGATGCCGTCAACGGCAGCAACCTTCACTGGGTGCGAGTAGCCCAGAGCAAGCTCCAGGTCGGCACCCTTAGCCTGTACGCGGTAACCGGTACCGTGGATTTCGAGCTTCTTCTCGTAACCCTCGGTCACACCAACGATCATGTTGTTGATCAGGGTGCGGGTCAGACCGTGCAGCGAACGAGCCTCGCGGGAGTCGTTCGGGCGGCTGACGGTAACAGTGTTCTCGTCCTTGGCAACGGTGATTGGAGCCTTGACGGTGATCGAAAGTTCACCCTTGGGACCCTTGACGGCGACCAGCTGGCCGTCGACATTCAACTCAACGTTGGCAGGTACGGAAATCGGAAGACGTCCAATACGTGACATTGTATGTTTCCCCTTTCCCGTTACCAGACGTAGGCGAGGACTTCCCCACCCACGCCCTTCTTTGCAGCCTGACGGTCGGTAAGCAGACCGGAGGAGGTGGACAGGATAGCGATGCCAAGGCCACCGAGCACGTGAGGCAGGTTGGTGGACTTTGCGTAAACGCGAAGACCTGGCTTGGAGATACGGCGTACGCCAGCGATCGAACGCTCACGCGATGGGCCGTACTTCAAAGTGATAGTCAGAGTCTTGCCGACTTCTGCTGCTACTTCCTCGAACGAGGCGATGTAGCCCTGTTCCTTGAGGATGTTTGCAATGCGCACTTTCAGCTTGCTCGACGGCATCGACACAGTGTCGTGGTAAGCCGAGTTGGCGTTGCGCAGACGAGTCAGCATATCTGCGACTGGATCTGTCATAGACATGTGGGCTTCAGCCCTTCCTCGTTACGGTTTCCTTAGCGGACCTGTAACGTAGTGAGATTAGTTGTTGGTCTTGAATGGGAAGCCCAGAGCCTTGAGCAAGGCACGGCCTTCGTCATCAGTCTTGGCGGTGGTAACGACGGTGATGTCCATACCACGTACGCGGTCAACCTTGTCCACATCGATTTCATGGAACATCGACTGTTCGGTCAGACCGAAAGTGTAGTTGCCATTGCCATCGAACTGGCGGTCGCTCAGGCCGCGGAAGTCGCGGATACGAGGCAGTGCCAGGGTGATCAGGCGGTCGACGAATTCCCACATGCGATCGTTACGCAGGGTGGTGTGGGTACCGATTGGCATGCCTTCGCGCAGCTTGAACTGAGCGATCGACTTGCGGGCCTTGGTAACCACTGGCTTCTGACCGGTAATTGCGGTCAGGTCGCGTACGGCGCCTTCAATGAGCTTCGAGTCCTTGGCCGCTTCGCCAACACCCATGTTCACGACAACCTTGGTCAGGGATGGTACCTGCATTGGGTTGGCGTAGTTGAACTGCTCCTGCAGGGCAGGGCGGATGTCAGCTGCGTACTTAGCCTTCAGACGTGGCTGGATCTTGGTGGCTGCTTCAGTCATTACAGATCCTTTCCGGAAGCCTTGGCGTAACGGACGCGTACAGTCTTGGACACGCCGTTCTTTTCAACGGTTTCCTCGCGGAAGCCGACGCGGGTTGGCTTCTTGGTCTCTGGGTCAACCACTGCAACGTTGGAAACGTGCACTGGTGCCTCGACAACCTCGATGCCGCCGGTGGCCGAACCGGATTCGGTCTGACCAGCCTTGGTGTGCTTGGTGACGCGGTTGACGCCTTCGACCAGCACGCGGTTGGTCTCGGTGATGACCTTCAGGACCTTGCCCTGCAGGCCACGATCCTTGCCAGCGATGACCTGGACCAAGTCACCCTTCTTGATCTTTGCGCCCATGGTTACAGCACCTCCGGAGCCAGGGAAACGATCTTCATGAACTTCTTGTCACGAAGCTCGCGGCCCACTGGGCCGAAAATACGAGTGCCACGAGGATCGGCAGCGTCACCCTTGAGGATCACTGCAGCGTTCTCGTCGAACTTGATGTAGGAACCGTCTGCACGACGGATTTCCTTCTTGGTGCGAACGACGACTGCCTTGACGACGTCGCCCTTCTTCACGTTGCCGCCAGGAATTGCATCCTTGACGGTAGCGACAATGGTGTCGCCAATGCTTGCGTAGCGACGCTTCGAGCCGCCAAGAACACGAATGGCAAGGATTTCCTTGGCACCGGTGTTATCGGCAACCTTCAGTCGCGACTCCTGCTGAATCACTTCTTACTCCTGTCGTCTCGCTGGTTCTCATGAATGAGCCTTGCGGAACGGATATGGTCTCCACGATACGTATCGCTTACCCCCACTGGCGCGGGCGCACCGAATGCTGATCCCAATTGCCGGCAGGGCCGAGGCGTAAAATATCGAGGCTGCGCTTGCGCGGCCAAACGGATTTGGACCGCACTGCATTATGCCGAAGGTGGATAGTCCTCGAACATCATGCGCACAGATTCTTAAGTCTAGCCTAGAGTGGCGCGAATCCGAAATGGTGTGGTATGAGAAAGGCGAGCGTCGTTCGTCACACCGTTGGCACTCCAGAATCCCTGAATTCCGGGGTTTTGGTGCTGGCATCGGTTGAGGCAGCACGCCGCTTGCAGCGGCTTCCGTCTGCCTTTCGAGTTCCCTCCGAGCGCTCTCGCGGACGAAAGTCGGGCAGATTGCCATAAGTGGGATTATTTTTCGGTTCAATCCAAGAACTCGAACGTTGCGCTTACCGCCAGGTGATCCGAACCTCCGACCGCATGGGAAGAAGACCCCGTAACAGTGAGTTCCTTCGCCAATATATGGTCAATGCCGATCAGCGGCGGGAAGCTCCGGCCAGCTGGCCAGGTCGGGCTGGGCAAGAAGCCGTCAGCCTGCACGAATCCTTCCCCCAGGGCCCGGAATGCAGGATGCGAGCGAACGGAGTTGAAGTCGCCGGCAAGGATCACCGGATTGTTCTTCTGCTGTTCCGACCAGTCGATGACTGAAGCCAAGCCCCGCTCCCACCTTTGCGCATCGCCGACTGGCGGATAGATATGGATGCCGGCCACGCTCACGAGGCCGCCAGGTGCCTGCACATCGACGACAGGCAAGGAATACCAACCCGTGGCTTCTGCATCCAGATCGGTGGCGCGTTCCTGCAATGGATACTTTGAAAAGATCACGGTATCCCGTTCTCCCCCACTGGGCGCCTCGTGGCTCCGATAGCCGAGGTCGTCCAGGGCGCCGCGACCTGCGAGCTGCCGGTGCAATGGTTCGCTGGTTTCCACCAGGACGAGAATCTGCGGTTCCGTCCTGCTGATCACTTCCGCGAGCTGTTCAGGGTCCGCTCCGGCTTTCAACGCATTGAACGATAAGACGACCAGCTCGGAGTTGTCGTTTCCCGACTGCCCCTCGACAGCGTTCAGTTGCACGTTGGGCACTGTCCCGCAAAGCAGGAGCACGAACAGGCATCCGCTGATCATCCACTTCTTGCGCAGCAGGCCCATAACGAGGCCCGCTGCCGGAAGGAGCAGGAGGTAAGGCTGGAAGGCCTGGAGCTTGGGAATCCATCCGCCGCCGAGGAAACCCAGATACGGCAGGGCTCCAATAGCCAGGGCGAGAACCAGAACCGCACCGGCAGACCACCGAAAGTACGGCATTCGTCGTCGAATCATCACGCCCCGAGCCTACGCGATCCGAATTGTGATTCCGGTCAGGACGCTTTCCCATCCGTTCGTTGCTGGTCGGTTCGCGTCCAGCTAAGCCTTTGTCCAATTTACGATTGCTGCGATGCCCACTGCGCTACACGCCGTGCGCTCTCTTCCGTCGACAGATCCTGAACCCTTGACATGATGGACCAGCGGACGCCAAAGGGATCGAGGATTGATGCAAAGCGGTCCCCCGAGACGAAGTTGCTCAGTGGCTCTCGAATCGCGGCACCTGCGGCCTTGGCCCTGGCCACTACCGCATCTGCATTTTCGCAGTAGTATCCCAAGGAATAGCAGGCGTTCGGGGCGGCCGGTGGCCCGACCAATCCATAGGCAGGTGACGGTTCGCCAATCTGCAAGTGGCCATTGCCGAAATCTATCTCCGCGTGGACTACTGCCCCGCCCATTTCGGTCGAATCCAATACGGTGGCGCCAAAGACTTCTGCATAGAATTCCAGGGCTGCCCTTGCGTTGGGTACCGCCAAGAATGGCGTCAAGCTGGTGACCCCATGCGGCACGCCAGCAGTGGTATGCCTTCCTGTCACGCCGTGCGTGGCTTCTTCGAGATTTTCCATATCTTCAGCCTAGGAGTGTGTGGCACGCTGGATCTTGTAAATATGCGACAACTTGTACGGGTGGTAGGCCATGGAGGAAGCTGCAGCAGATCCGCGCGGCGTTTTGTATCCCGCCCGCCTACCGGCAATCGAGCGCTACTCGCCCGATCCGTGCCTCAGACAGTTGGTCTCGTGGTTTTGGCTAGTGGAATGGGATGTTGCCCCGGGACGCACCTCAAGGCAGGAATTGCTACCCTTTCCGCAAATGAATCTGGTCGTTCAGGCAGAGGGGGTAACGCTTTCCGGCCCGGCCAGCGGAGCATCGCACCGCGACTTGTCCGGCAGCGGATGGGCCGTTGCAGCCTTGCTCCGGCCCGCAGCTGCTCAGGCTCTGGGCGTGGAGCCTGTGCAGCTGCTGGACCAGGAAATCCAGTTCAACGCGCCTGAGCTGCTGGCCGCGATCACCGAGATCAAAACGCGGGGCTCCCACGAAAGCAACGGGGCCGCCTGTGCTGATGCCTTCAGCTCGTGGTTCAACGCCCATCTTCCACACGTGTCGCGCGAAGGCCTGCGTGCCAATGAATTGCTCGACGCCGTCGCCATGGAACGCGGGATCGTGAGGGTTTCCCACTTGGCCCAACACCTGTCGCTCAGTTCGCGCAGCCTGCAACGGATGTCGGAACGGTATTTGGGTCTGGGACCGCTGGCAGTGATTCGGCGCTATCGCTTGCAAGAAGCAGCCCGTAGGCTGCGCGATGACCCTGGGGCCTCCATCGCTGGCATTGCCGCGGAGCTGGGATATTCAGATCAAGCCCATCTCGCTGCCGATTTCCGGAAGGTGCTGGGTTATTCCCCTCGAACTTATCGGCAGGGCAGAATCTAGCCTGCCAACACCGCAGTTACTATTAGCGGTCAGGTAGCCGTCAGCTGCGGTCAATTAGTGCACGTCCCGTTCTGTGGGTCGGTGCCAGATGCCATTCACGGCATTGAATACAGAAACGCCCCGGACTCTTCTTGCGAAAAGTCCGGGGCGTTTCGTCAATCACGAGATCCGTGAAATCGCGGGGAAGCTTACTTAGCCTTCTCTACGATCTCAACGAGACGCCAGCGCTTGTCAGCGGACAGCGGGCGGGTCTCAGCGATGACAACCAAGTCGCCGATGCCGGCTTCGTTGTTCTCGTCGTGAGCCTTTACGTTCTTGTTGCGACGCATAACCTTGCCGTAGAGGGCGTGCTTCACACGGTCCTCAACGTCTACGACGATGGTCTTCTGCATCTTGTCGGATACCACGTAACCACGGAGGGTCTTGCGGTCGTTACGCTCGGTAGCGTTATCCACACCGTTCTCCTTCTCGCTCATTACTTGGAATCCTTCTTGGTTTCTTCAACCGGAACAACGACATCCTCACGAATGCCCAGCTCGCGCTCGCGCAGCACAGTGTAGATGCGGGCGATATCGCGCTTGATTGCCTTCAGGTTCCCGTGGGATTCCAGCTGGCCGGTAGCCGACTGGAAACGCAGGTTGAACAGTTCTGCCTTGGCCTTCTTCAATTCCTCGTTCAAACGAGCGGTATCGAAGCCGTCCAGGGACTCAATGCTAAGGTCCTTCGAACCGATAGACATCCCTATTCACCACCTTCACGACGCACGATGCGTGCCTTCATTGGCAGCTTGTGGATTGCAAGACGCAATGCCTCTTTAGCTACCTCTTCACTGACGCCACCGAGTTCAAACATGACTCGTCCTGGCTTGACGTTGGCGACCCACCACTCCGGCGAACCCTTACCGGAACCCATGCGGGTTTCGGCAGGCTTCTTGGTCAGCGGACGGTCTGGGTAGATGTTGATCCAGACCTTACCGCCACGCTTGATGTAACGGGTCATGGCGATACGAGCGGCTTCGATCTGACGGTTAGTCACGTAAGCCGGGGTCAACGCCTGGATACCGAACTCACCGAATGCTACGGTGGTGCCGCCCTTAGCAGCGCCCGAACGCTTCGGGTGGTGCTGCTTGCGGAACTTCACACGACGTGGGATAAGCATTTAAGCCTGTCCTCCTTCCGCAGCCGGAGCTGCAGCGCCCTTGCGATCGTTGCGACGACGGCGTTCGCCGCCACGTGGACGGTCGTTGCCGCCACGGCCGCCACGAGCTGGAGCAGCAGCCTGCTGTGCAGCCAGTTCCTTGGCGGTAACGTCACCCTTGTAGATCCAGACCTTCACGCCGATGCGGCCGAAGGTGGTCTTGGCTTCGAACTTGCCGAAGTCGATGTTCGCGCGCAGGGTGTGCAGCGGCACACGGCCTTCGCGGTAGAACTCCTTGCGGGACATTTCTGCGCCGCCAAGTCGACCGGAGCACTGAACGCGGATGCCCTTGGCACCAGCGCGCATTGCCGACTGCATTGCCTTCTTCATCGCACGGCGGAAAGCCACGCGGGAAGCAAGCTGCTCGGCAATGCCCTGGGCGACCAGCATGGCCTCCATGTCAGGGTTCTTGACCTCGAGGATGTTCAGCTGAACCTGCTTCTTGGTGAGCTTTTCCAGCTCGCCGCGAATGCGGTCAGCTTCTGCGCCGCGACGACCAATGACGATACCTGGACGTGCAGTGTGGATATCCACACGTACGCGGTCACGGGTACGCTCGATCTCGACGCGGGCGATGCCAGCGCGGTCCATGCCGTTAGACAGCAGGGCGCGGATCTGGACATCTTCCTTCACGTAGTCAGCGTAGCGCTGGCCTGGCTTGCTGGAATCAGCGAACCAGTGGGAAACGTGATCGGTGGTGATGCCGAGACGGAAACCGTTCGGGTTAATCTTCTGTCCCATTTAGTTCTCCCCACCCTTCTGCGTGGTTGAAACAACCACAGTCACGTGGCTGGTGCGCTTCTTGATCTGGAATGCGCGACCCTGTGCACGCGGCTGGAACCGCTTCATGGTCGGACCTTCGTCAACAAACGCTTCGCTGATAAACAGCTCGTCCTCATTGAATGCTTCACCTGCGCGGTCCGCGGCGGCACGGGCGTTAGCCACTGCCGATGCGACAACCTTGTATACCGGCTCCGAAGCTGCCTGTGGGGCAAACTTCAAGATGGCCAGTGCCTCGTTGGTCTGCAGACCACGAACAAGGTTGACGACGCGCCGGGCCTTCATAGGCGTTACGCGGATGTGACGCGCAATTGCCTTGGCTTCCATTGCTATCCTTCTCTCGTCTATCGAAGAAGTGCTAAGCGATACTAGTACCCTCGCGGGGCCTAGCGGCGCTTGCCCTTCTTGTCGTCCTTCACGTGGCCACGGAACGTACGGGTTGGGGCAAACTCTCCGAGCTTGTGTCCAACCATCGATTCGGTGACGAACACTGGGATGTGCTTGCGACCGTCGTGTACGGCGATGGTGTGTCCCAGCATGTCCGGGATGATCATCGAACGGCGGGACCACGTCTTGATGACGTTCTTGGTGCCCTTTTCGTTTTCAGCAACGACCTTCAGGAACAGGTGCTGATCGACGAAGGGGCCTTTCTTCAGGCTGCGTGGCATGTTTCCAGGCTCCTATCGCTTGTTCTTGCCGGTCTTGCGGCGACGCACAATGAGCTTGTCGCTTTCCTTGTTTGGACGACGGGTGCGTCCCTCACGCTTACCGTTAGGGTTGACCGGGTGACGACCACCGGAGGTCTTGCCTTCACCGCCACCATGTGGGTGGTCAACTGGGTTCATGACAACACCGCGAACGGTTGGGCGTACGCCCTTCCAGCGCATACGGCCGGCCTTGCCCCAGTTGATGTTGATCTGCTCAGCGTTGCCAACTTCGCCGATGGTTGCGCGGCAGCGCACATCAACGTTGCGGATTTCGCCCGAAGGCAAACGCAGCTGAGCGTAGCGGCCCTCGCGGGCTACCAGCTGGATCGATGCACCAGCGGAACGAGCCATCTTGGCGCCGCCGCCTGGGCGGAGCTCAACAGCGTGGATCACGGTACCAACCGGGATGTTACGCAGTGGCAGGTTGTTGCCTGGCTTGATGTCGGCGTTTGCGCCGGCCTCAATGGCATCGCCCTGCTTCAGGTTGTTCGGTGCGATGATGTAGCGCTTGGTGCCGTCCACGTAGTGGAGCAGCGCAATGCGTGCGGTACGGTTCGGGTCGTACTCGATGTGAGCGACCTTTGCCGGAACGCCGTCCTTGTCGTGACGACGGAAGTCGATCACGCGGTAGGCGCGCTTGTGTCCGCCACCCTTGTGACGGGTGGTGATCTTACCGGAGTTGTTACGGCCGCCTGACTTGGTCAGTGGACGAACCAACGACTTTTCCGGAGTCGATCGGGTGATTTCTGCGAAGTCGGCTACCGACGAGCCGCGAAGGCCCGGGGTAGTCGGCTTGTACTTACGAATTCCCATTATTTATATTCCTCGTTAAAGTGGTCTCCGCTTAGGAAAGCGGACCGCCGAAGATGTCAATCGAGCCGTCCTTCAAGGTGACGATGGCGCGCTTGGTGTTCTTGCGCGCACCCCACCCGAAGCGGGTGCGCTTGCGCTTGCCAGCTCGGTTGATGGTGTTAACGGAGTCAACCTTGACGTTGAAGATGGCTTCAACGGCGTACTTGATTTCCGACTTGTTGGAGCCTGGTGCCACCTCGAAGGTGTACTGACCTTCGTCGATCAGACCGTAGCTCTTTTCCGATACGACAGGTGCGATGACCACGTCGTGTGGAGCCTTTGAGAACGCGCTCACTTGGCTTCCTCCTTCTGGACCAGGGCATCGAAGGCAGCCTTGGTGAAGACTACGTCATCCGAAACCAGAACATCGTAGGTGTTCAGCTGGTCGACGTACAGAACGTGCACATTGACGAGGTTGCGAACCGAGAGGGCAGCAACATCGTTGGCGCGATCGATGACGACAAGCAGGTTCTTGCGCTCGGTGAGCGAACGCAAGGTAGCCAGAGCTTCCTTGGTCGAAGGCGTTTCGCCAGCAACCAGGTTCTCAATCACGTGGACGCGATCGAAGCGTGCGCGATCAGACAGGGCGCCGCGCAGTGCAGCAGCCTTCATCTTCTTCGGGGTACGCTGCGAGTAGTCACGTGGGGTTGGACCGTGGACAATGCCACCGCCGGTCATGTGCGGAGCACGGATCGAACCCTGGCGGGCGCGGCCGGTACCCTTCTGCTTGAACGGCTTGCGACCTGCACCCGAAACCTCGGAGCGGTCCTTGGTCTTGTGGGTACCCTGGCGGGCAGCAGCAAGCTGTGCGACGACAACCTGGTGCAGCAGCGGGACGTTGGTCTGTACGTCGAAGATCTCTGCAGGCAGTTCGACGTTAAGTGCCTTAGTCATTTACTTATGCTCCCTTCACGGCGTTGCGTACGAGAACGACGCGGCCGCGGGCGCCTGGAACGGCACCCTTGATCAGCAGGAGGTTCTTCTCAACGTCGATAGCGTGAATGGTCAGGTTCTGAGTGGTAACACGCTCAGCACCCATGCGACCGGCCATCTTCTGTCCGCGGAATACGCGACCTGGGGTCGATGCGCCGCCGATGGAACCTGGCTTACGGTGGTTCTTGTGAGCACCGTGCGATGCGCCAACACCGGAGAAGTTGTGGCGCTTCATAACGCCGGCGAAGCCCTTACCCTTCGAGGTGCCTACGACGTCGACCTTCTGGCCGGCTTCGAAGACCTCTACGGAGAGCTCCTGGCCTGCGGTGTACTCGGCAGCGTCTGCGGTGCGCAGTTCTACCAGGTGGCGACGTGGGGTAACGCCAGCAGCCTCGAAGTGGCCAGCCATTGGCTTGGTGACCTTGCGAGGATCGATCTGGCCGTAGCCGATCTGAACTGCGGTGTAGCCATCGCGCTCTTCAGTGATGAGCTTGGTGACAACGTTGCTGTCAGCCTGCACGACGGTGACAGGGATCAGGTTGTTGTTCGAATCCCAAACCTGGGTCATGCCGAGCTTCGTGCCCAGCAGGCCCTTGAAATTACGGGTTGCGGTCATAGTTTTCTCGCCACCTCCCCTTAAAGCTTGATTTCGATGTTGACATCCGCTGGCAGGTCGAGACGCATCAGCGAATCAACAGCCTTCGGGGTCGGATCAACGATGTCGATCAGACGCTTGTGCGTGCGCATTTCGAAGTGCTCACGGCTGTCCTTGTACTTGTGTGGCGAACGGATAACGCAGTACACGTTCTTCTCCGTTGGCAGCGGCACTGGGCCGACTACGGTTGCGCCTGCGCGCGTGACCGTCTCAACGATCTTCCGGGCCGAAACGTCAATGACCTCGTGGTCATACGACTTCAGCCGGATGCGGATTTTCTGTCCCGCCATGGCGTCATGCCTCTTTCTGTTAGCACTATCTAAAGTTTCTGTGCCTATATACGGGTCCTTCCGGACCGGCACGCCTTGCTCTGCGGCTGAATCCGGATCAGATCCGGGTTCCTCACCCGCAGGAGGCTCCGACCCCCGCGCTCGGGCGTGTCGTGAAAATTTCAGTCACAAAACACCCACAAAGTTTTCACCTTATCGAGGGGCCTTATAATTTGAAGCAGTTGTATCGATCCCGAACCCCAGGCATTATCCTGCGTGAGAGTCGATCCCGGTCGTTCAAACCAGATCCGGTTACCCCATAAATGGGGACCGGGTTGCACTGAAGCAACTTATCTAGTCTGACAGGTCGGCCACGATCGCGCAAATCTTTTATGCCTATCCGTGCCCGTGATCTTGACCTCACGACGGCTCTGGCCCATCCTGTCCGGTCCGCTCCGGCCCCGCAGGCATCGGTGGATCTGCCAGGCTCCCCTGCTTCGCCGGCACGGATTCCTGCTTGTCAACCTTCACCAGCTTGAAGACCGCGGCGGCAATCAGCCCCAGGCCGATGACCACCAGCCAGAGGAACGCCAGGTCACGCAGGAACCACAAGACTGCCAGGGTGATGGCTGCCGCACCCCACCAGATGAATAGCCGCTCCCCCAGCTTCAGCCCCCACGCCACCAGTGCGCCGAAGAAGACCAGGCCGATCACCTGGGCTGCACCATTGGATTCGACCAGCGCCGTCAGCAAAGCCAGGCTGCCGGCGGCCGATGCAGCCAGCAGGTAGATCTTCTGCAATCGCGCATCGGCTCTGACATTGCGCCACACCACCAGCACTACTGCAACAATGCAGGCATAGGCTGCCACGCTGCTGGCCCGCGGTGCGCCGGCGATCTGCGCATAGCTGCTGAGCGAGAGCAGGGCCCCGAGGAGAATGAAGCCGTCCACTCCGAAAATCACCAGCGCCTGGGGAAGCTCGTAGAGCCGCACCAGCACCGCAACACCGAAGATGAGCAGCGCACCGCCGACCACCTGCCATGTTGCGCCAGCGTCGAGGTGGCCGATCCCACCTGCCAGCAGCAACGCGAAGAGCATGCCAGCAAAATACAATCGCGAAGCAGCACCGGGCGGATCCGCATGAAGGCAGCCGAAGCGAGGATATCCCGGTGTTGGTTCCTTCATTCGCCCATGGAAGATGGCAAGCAGATACAGCACCATGCCCGTGCCCGCCAGCGCCCATGCGGCATCCATCAGTTCCATCATCAAGGCGCCACCAGCTTGCCGCACTTCGAAGACCGCACGCAGGATTGCCACAGCCAGCATGATGCTCGATCCGGCGGCATACCAGGCACTCGAACGCGTGTGCACCATGAGGATGAGCGCGCAAGCCATTAACAAGTGCGCAGCAACTGCCCACCAAGAACCTGCCTGCCATGCGGCGGCCCATACCGCAGGAAGGAAGATTGCCAGCGCCACGGCCAGCGAATACTGCTTCTTGGCACGCAAACGCCATTCAAGGATGAGGGCGCCGAGGCCCACCGCCAGCAGCATGGCGCAAGCAGCTTGCGAACTCCACCAGATGGTGCGGACCCACCCGGTCGCATCGGGCATCGCCAGCGCCGGAATGCTGATCAGCAGGATCAGCGACAGAATCGGGGCCAGCAGATAGAGCTGCCGCTTCACTATCGCCAGACCGGTCTCAGCCTTGAATGCAGCCAGTCCGTGCAGCCCGAAGAACAAGCAGGCAAGGAGAACCGCTCCCCGATCCAAGCCGCCGGCGAGCTGCCCGTAAGCCAACGTTGCCGCTGGAATGCCCGCCAGCAGGCCAACTGCCATCCACCGCAATTCGCTACGCAGCGCATTGCCTCTGCGGATGCTGGCCAGCAACCGGACCAATTGCGGGATGGCCACCGAAACCAGCAGCAGGCAGAACCGGCCGTGGATATCGAATTCCATGCTGTAGGCAAGCCACCACACCATGGAGCTGAAGAGCACTTGGGCCAACGCGGCGTAGATGACCTTCCACCGCTGATTGATGCTACGGCGCAGGCACCAGATGAAGTAACCCAAGGAAGCCGCCCCGATGAAAATCGCCAGCGGCCAGAAATGCCTGCCGAAGCTGAGCGCATAGAGCCCCAGCAGCAGTCCTGCTGCCCCCAGGCTGATCGACTGTCCCAGCTCGGGTCGCTGGACAGCAAGGTCTCGAAGCCGCCACCCCGAGGCAATGACCAGGCCCGCTGCAACCACCAAGCCGACGATGAACCAAGCCAGCGAGCTGAGCCCGAGGAACGCCATGGAACTTGCACCGTAGCCGTCTTCGCCCCTGGTTGACAGGATTCTCAGGCCGAGCAGCAGTACCACGCCGAGCAGCGCCGAAGCACCCACACGCCCCAGCCGGTGCGCCTGCGCCAATCCTCCTTCCAGCAAGGATCGGCTCGCCAGATTCGCCACCCACAAGATGAACATCACCAGGAGCACTGCAATCAACGAGGCGGTGCCATTCGCAGATCCGTCACCATCGGTCGTGAGCTCCTGGAGCGCCGCGCCGAGCACTCCTGCGCCAATCAGCTCCAGTACCCAGCGCACGTGGCCGGTGATTTCCTTAAGCAGGCTGCGTGTGCGGCGATGCGCCAGCGAAAGACCGACCAGTGCCAGCACGAAAGCCGGCAGCGGACGCCAGCTGTAATTCTGCAGATCCACCAGCGTCACGAGCGGAAGTACCGCAATGGCACCAATTTCCAGCTTGGTTCCGCGCAGCAGGCCCGGGACTGCCAACGCCATGAAGACGGGGACCGCGATGCAGCTGAGCATGAAGGCTTCGAAGCCCTCTGCGGCAAAGTACGCGAAGAAGACGGACGCAATCCCGGCGCTCCACAGCACCGCGCGTTCAATTTGCAAGTGCTTGAGTGCCAATCCCAATCTCTGCCGATAGCCGGTAGCCCAGCGCAGGACTGCCACGGCCTGGAGTCCCAATGCGCAGGCAAGCACCAGCCAGGTGCTCGTTGCGGTCAAGCCAAGATAGTTGCAGCCGGACACGAGCATGGCCATGAACGAGGCGCGGGCAGCATACGTGCGAAGCAAACGCCGGTTGGCGAGCAGCCTGACACTGATCAGCAACTGGGCGGTGAGCAAGGCGAAGATCCAGAACAGATCCCGGCTGGTGAGCATCTCGACAAGGATCGCCGCCAGCACGAAGACGAACGCAGGCAGCAGCTGCGCGGTGCCGATCAGCGCTTGGAAGAAGATCGACGCGCGGATCCTTTCGCTGCGTGCGGCGAGAAGCATCAGCACGATCGAGAGCACCAGCAGGATCAGCATGTAGTAGAGGACTCCGCGCTGCATGGTGGCCGCGCCTGCCATGGCGGTGCTGACCAGAATCAGCACGGCCACCCAGGCCAAAACACGGGACTTGAGCGCCAGCGTCGCATAGCCCACTGCTACCGTGCCGATGGCCGAGAATATCAGCCAGGTCGCTGGCCCGGAGAGCTCCAGCGTGCTATGCGTGGCGATGGCGCACAACGGCAGCAAGGCCAAACCGGTGCCGGCGAAAGCGGCACCCGCTGGCCGCAAGGAAGGCTTTACAGAATAGGTGATCAGACCGCCGCCGTAGAACGCAGCCGAGAGCAGGAAGAGGGCAATGAGCTTGGAGAGCGGTGGCAACGCGAAGCTCAGGAATAGCGCGCCGGCAGCAACGATCATCAGAGCCGCGACGTAGAGCGTGATATTGATATTGCGCAATTCGCGCTCGCGCTTGGTCAGGGCCTTCATCGGCTTTGCCGGCACCGCAGACCCGGTCGCCGCCGCGGGGGCAGGAGCGCGGTAGGCGGAAGCTGCATTAGCAGGAACTCGCTGGAGGTACGGCTGGCTGCCACGAACCGCCTCGGCCCCTGATACGACCGGCGCGGCGTCGTTGACGGCTGCTGGTTGCGGCTGCGCGGGTTGCGCATTATCCGGCGGTACCGGGCCCCCCGGGGCCCCCAGGGCTTCGTCGACGGCTGGCTCCGCGGGAGCCTTCCCACCGGATTGCCCCAAGTATCTGACGGCCTCGTCGTAGCCTCTCTGCCAGGCTTCACCCAGAGCATCCAGCTGTTGCGGGCTGTGCGAAGCAGCCCGTTTTCCTCGGCGTCGGCCAAGGCCGAAGGCCAGCAGGATCAAGATGATAGATACGATGACCCAGCCGATCATTGAAGCCACTCCCCCAGTTAATGAATTGGTGCGCTCTCCAATTAGACCACCTTCTAGATATATTCACTAGCTGACGCTCTCAATTAACCAAAAAAATCCCCCAGCACATAAGTGCTGGGGGATTTTCTCAGTCCGCTAGGGAACTACACCGTCAAGTAATGACTACTTGGTGATGGAGGTAACCTTGCCCGAACCAACGGTGCGGCCGCCTTCGCGAATTGCGAAGCCGAGGCCCTCTTCCATAGCGATTGGCTGGATCAGCTCAACCGACATTTCGGTGTTGTCGCCTGGCATAACCATTTCGGTGCCCTCTGGGAGGGTGATAACGCCGGTAACGTCGGTGGTGCGGAAGTAGAACTGCGGACGGTAGTTCGAGTAGAACGGGTTGTGACGTCCGCCTTCGTCCTTCGACAGGATGTAGACGTTAGCTTCGAAGTTGGTGTGCGGGGTGATCGAGCCTGGGGCTACGACAACCTGGCCGCGCTCAACATCGTCGCGCTTCAGACCGCGAAGCAGCAGACCACAGTTCTCGCCTGCCCATGCTTCGTCGAGCTGCTTGTGGAACATCTCGATACCGGTAACGGTGGTCTTCTGGATTGGGCGGATGCCGACAATCTCAACTTCCGAGTTGATTGCCAGGGTGCCACGCTCGGCGCGACCGGTAACAACGGTACCGCGGCCGGTGATGGTGAAGACATCTTCAATTGGCATCAGGAATGGCTTGTCGCGGTCGCGAACTGGATCCGGGATGAAGCTGTCAGCAGCGTCCATCAGTTCCTCAACTGCTGCAACCCACTTTGGATCGCCTTCCAGAGCCTTCAGGCCCGAAACGCGGATCACTGGAGCGTCGTCGCCATCGAAGCCCTGCGAGGACAGAAGTTCGCGAACTTCCATCTCCACGAGCTCGAGCAGCTCTTCGTCCTCAACCATGTCCGACTTGTTCAGTGCGACCATCAGGGTTGGAACACCAACCTGGCGGGCCAGCAGAACGTGCTCGCGGGTCTGAGCCATTGGGCCATCGGTGGCGGCAACAACGAGGATTGCGCCGTCCATCTGTGCAGCACCGGTGATCATGTTCTTGACATAGTCAGCGTGACCTGGAGCGTCTACGTGTGCGTAGTGGCGCTTCTCGGTCTGGTACTCGATGTGCGAGATGTTGATGGTAATACCGCGCTGGCGCTCTTCCGGTGCCGAGTCGATGTTAGCGAAGTCGCGCTGTTCGTTCAGGTCTGGGTACTTGTCAGCCAGAACCTTGGAGATAGCCGCGGTCAGAGTGGTCTTACCGTGGTCAACGTGACCGATGGTACCAATGTTGACGTGCGGCTTGTTGCGCTCGAACTTTGCCTTTGCCACAAGTTCCTCCTAGAAACATTTACAGAAGACATTCTTCGTCTGCGCGGTTCGCAAACGAACTAGAAATAGTCTACTGGGGGCTTGGATAATTTAGGAAATTCCGGTCCTCTGCGGGACCTGCATTGTGATGCAAATCCCTCGTTGGCCGTTTGCGGCGCCGGCTCCGTTTCCCAACGGAACCGGCCCGCGATCGGCCACTTCCCCGCAATGGGGGTCACGGCCAGGTTTTATTCCGAGACGATTACTCGCCGCGGGACTTCTGGATGATCTCGTCGGCTACTGCCTTCGGAACCTCAGAGTAGCTGTCGAAGGTCATCGAGTAAACTGCGCGACCCTGGGTCTTGGAACGCAGGTCACCAATGTAACCGAACATCTCGGACAGCGGCACACCAGCGCGGATGACCTTGACGCCAGCAGCGTCGGACATCTCCTGGATGGAACCACGGCGGGAGTTCAAGTCACCGATAACGTCGCCCATGTACTCTTCTGGGGTACGGACTTCAACGCTCATCAGTGGTTCAAGCAGAACAGGGTTAGCGCGGCGTGCGCCTTCCTTGAATACCTGGGAACCAGCGATCTTGAAGGCCATTTCCGAGGAGTCGACATCGTGGTAAGCACCATCGATGAGGGTAGCCTTGACGCCAACCAGTGGGTAGCCTGCGAGGATACCGTACTGCATTGCGTCCTGGATACCTGCGTCGACCGAAGGAATGTACTCGCGAGGAACGCGACCACCGGTAACAGCGTTCTTGAACTCGTAGGTTACGCCGTCGACAACTTCCAGAGGCTCGAACGAGACCTGGACCTTTGCGAACTGGCCCGAACCACCGGTCTGCTTCTTGTGGGTGAAGTCGACCTTCTCCACAGCCTTCTTGATGGTTTCGCGGTATGCAACCTGCGGCTTGCCAACGTTGGCCTCAACGCGGAATTCGCGCTTCATGCGGTCAACGAGGATGTCCAGGTGAAGCTCGCCCATGCCGCCGATTTCGGTCTGGCCGGTGTCTTCGTTCAGGGACACGGTGAAGGTTGGGTCTTCTGCGGACAGCTTCTGGATAGCGGTCGACAGCTTTTCCTGGTCACCCTTGGTCTTTGGTTCGATGGCCACGAAGATCACTGGATCCGGGAAGGTCATCGATTCGAGGACGATTGGGTTCTGCGGATCGCACAGGGTGTCACCGGTGGTGGTGTCCTTCAGGCCGATCACAGCGTAGATGTGACCTGCGTGGATCTCATCTACCGGCTGCTCCTTGTTGGAGTGCATCTGGAAGAGCTTGCCAACGCGCTCCTTCTTCTGCTTGGTGGAGTTCAGCAGCTGCGCGCCGGACTCTACCTTGCCGGAGTAAACGCGGATGAAGTTCAACTGGCCGAAGAATGGGTGAGCGGCAATCTTGAATGCCAGTGCCGAGAATGGTGCATCCTCGGAAGGCTCGCGAGTGAGCTCGATTTCTTCGTTCTTAGGATCGTGACCGACCATTGCGCCCACGTCGAGCGGGCTTGGCAGGAAGTCGACAACAGCGTCGAGCATTGGCTGCACGCCGCGGTTCTTGAACGCCGAACCACAGAATACCGGGTAAGCTTCCGAGTTCACGGTCAGCTTGCGGATGCCAGCCTTCAGTTCCTCGAGGGAGATCTCTTCGCCTTCGAGGTACTTCTCCATGAGCTCTTCGGATGCCTCAGCGACATCTTCAACCAGCTTGGCGCGGTACTCTTCAGCCTTTTCCTGCAGGTCTGCAGGGATTTCGCGGGTCTCGTAAGCGGCGCCCAGCGAAACGTCGCCCTTGGCGTCGCCTTCCCAAACGAAAGCCTTCATGGTCAGCAGGTCGACAACACCGATGAAGTCCGACTCGGAACCGATTGGCAGCTGCATGACCAGCGGCTTGGCACCCAGGCGGTTGATGATGGTGTCTACGGTGAAGTAGAAGTCAGCACCCAGCTTGTCCATCTTGTTGACGAAGCAGATACGTGGAACGTTGTACTTGTCAGCCTGGCGCCAAACGGTCTCGGACTGAGGCTCAACGCCTTCCTTGCCATCGAAGACGGCAACGGCGCCATCGAGCACGCGCAGCGAGCGCTCCACCTCAACGGTGAAGTCAACGTGGCCCGGGGTATCGATGATGTTGATCTGGTTCTTGTTCCAGAAGCAGGTCACGGCCGCGGAGGTAATGGTGATACCGCGTTCCTTTTCCTGCTCCATCCAGTCGGTGGTCGAAGCACCGTCGTGGGTTTCACCGAGCTTGTGGTTCACACCCGTGTAGAAAAGGATGCGCTCAGTGGTAGTGGTCTTACCGGCGTCAATGTGAGCCATGATGCCGATATTGCGGACCTTGTTAAGGTCAGTAAGCACGTCCTGTGCCACGTTGTCTCCCTATAAGGTGAGGCCGGAATCGCTGGGCATCGGTTGATGCCCAGCTTTTCCGAGCGGTTCTTACCAGCGGTAGTGGGCGAAGGCCTTGTTGGACTCAGCCATCTTGTGAGTGTCTTCGCGACGCTTCACAGCGGCACCCAGACCGTTCGATGCGTCCAGGATCTCGTTCATCAAACGTTCGATCATGGTCTTCTCGCGGCGAGCCTTCGAGTAGCCAACCAGCCAGCGCAGAGCCAGTGCGGTTGCACGGCCTGGCTTGACCTCAACAGGAACCTGGTAGGTAGCGCCACCGACACGGCGGGAACGAACCTCGAGGGCTGGACGGATGTTGTCCATGGCCTTCTTGAGGGTCGAAACAGCATCGGTGCCGGACTTTGCCGCGGCACCTTCGAGTGCACCATAAACAATGCGCTCTGCAGTGGACTTCTTGCCGTCTACGAGAACCTTGTTGATCAACTGGGTGACCAATGGGGAATCGAAGACTGGATCAGAAACTAGTGGGCGCTTTGGCGCCGGACCCTTACGAGGCATTACTTACCATCCTTCTTTGCACCGTAGCGGGAACGAGCCTGCTTACGATCCTTCACACCCTGGGTATCCAGAGCACCACGAACAATCTTGTAGCGGACACCTGGAAGGTCCTTCACACGACCACCGCGAACGAGCACGATGGAGTGTTCCTGCAGGTTGTGTCCGACACCTGGAATGTAAGCGGTAACTTCGACGCCACCGGCAAGGCGCACACGTGCGACCTTACGCAGAGCCGAGTTTGGCTTCTTCGGGGTGGTGGTGTACACACGGGTGCACACGCCACGGCGCATTGGGTTGCCCTTAAGGGCAGGGGCCTTGGTCTTGACGACCTTAGGCGAGCGGCCCTTGCGGACCAGCTGCTGAATAGTAGGCACTTTCGTGTCCTTCCATTGTCTAAGTTCTTCGGCAACACGACGAAAACGCCTAAGCCTAGAAAAGTTTTAGCGCTTCGCAATGTAGCTAGCTGCTTGCTTTACCGCGCACTCAGAATCAAAAGTCCCTAGGCGTGCGAAAGTGTGGCATTCGTTGCGCAACCTACCCGCAACCCGGACGGAGTCCATTTTGCCACACATAAAACAATTGATCTCAGTCTAGCATTAATCCACCGAGCCACCATGTACAGTAAGCTAACTCACCGCGAAGGCCCCGCTCGCCCTTACGCCATCGAGCCTGTTTGGGCAGTGACCACGCTATCTGCCGTAGCTGAACGCCACTGGGCCGCCAGGTGAAAACTACCTGAACCCGGCGCTGGCCACTGCTTGTTGACCACCTGCTACCGGCCGCCGGTTTTATCGTCACGGTAAACCGGTAGTCAAATCATCCAGAAGATTCATCACCTGATTATCTGCGCTGCCAGCAGCCCACCACTTCTCCCCCAGTAGACGGCTGCAGTCTCGGTTAAACGCCCAATGCCTGCCCGCACAGTGTGCGGGCAGGCATTGGTTCAGGCTACCTTACGGCGTCCCGGCTTCCGGCTTAGCGGAAGTCCGAGCCGTGGTCGTAGTCGTCCATCGAGATGGCACGGAATTCAGGCGACAGCCCGCCTTCCAGTGCATCGTCGTACAGGCCGGAGGAGAAGGCCGAGGTGCCGGTGAACAAAGTTGCCTTTGCTTCATCGGTTGGCTCGACGTTGACCTGGGTGTAGCGGTCCAGACCGGTACCGGCCGGGATCAGCTTACCGATGATCACGTTCTCCTTCAGGCCGCGCAGCGGATCTTCCTTGCCTTCCATCGCGGCCTGGGTGAGGACGCGAGTGGTTTCCTGGAAGGAAGCAGCCGACAGCCACGAATCGGTGGCCAGCGAGGCCTTGGTAATGCCCATCATCTCGTCACGGCCGGCAGCAGGACGCTTGCCTTCCGAGACAGCCTTGCGGTTCGCAGCGGTGAAGCGCGAACGATCGGCCAGCTCGGCTGGAAGCAGGTCGGTGTCGCCGGACTCGATGACGGTGACGCGGCGCAGCATCTGGCGGACGATGACTTCCACGTGCTTATCGTGGATGCCTACACCCTGCGACTGGTACACATCCTGGACCTCGCGGACCAGGAACTTCTGTGCCTCACGCGGGCCGAGGACTCGAAGAACCTGCTTCGGATCCAGGGTACCGCTGGTCAGCTGGGTACCGGCAGCAATGCTTTCGCCCTCTTCAACCAGTAGGCGGGCTCGACGCAGAACCGGGTAGGCCTGCTTCTCGTCGCCGTTGTCCGGGGTGACCACAACACGCAGCTGCTTCTCGTCGTCTTCGATCGACACGCGACCGGCGACCTCGGACATCGGAGCCACACCCTTAGGGGTACGGGCTTCGAACAATTCCTGGATACGAGGCAGACCCTGGGTGATGTCGTCAGCCGATGCCACACCACCGGTGTGGAAGGTACGCATGGTCAGCTGGGTACCAGGCTCGCCGATGGACTGCGCGGCGATGATGCCCACAGCCTCGCCGATGTCCACGGTCTTGCCGCTGGCCAGCGAACGGCCGTAGCACAGCGCGCACGTTCCAACAGCCGAGTCGCAGGTCAGCACGGAGCGGACGCGGATCTCGTCCACGCCTGCAGCGTACAGCTCGTCGATCAGCACGTCTCCGACATCCGAGCCGGCGGTAGCCAGCACGTTGCCTTCGGCGTCCTTCACGTCGGCAGCCAGCGTACGGGTGTACGCCGAGTTCTCCACGGTCTCGTGCTTGACACGGATGCCGGCGGAGTTGTCCGCGATGGCAACGGTCAGGCCGCGCTTGGTGCCGCAGTCCTCTTCGCGAACGATGACATCCTGCGAAACGTCGACCAGGCGACGGGTCAGGTAGCCCGAGTTCGCGGTCTTCAGCGCGGTATCCGCCAGGCCCTTGCGGGCGCCGTGGGTAGCGATGAAGTACTCCAGAACCGACAAGCCTTCGCGGTACGAGGACTTGATCGGGCGCGGGATGATCTCGCCCTTGGGGTTGGACACCAGACCACGGATACCCGCGATCTGACGCAGCTGCAGGTAGTTACCGCGAGCCTTGGAAGTCACCATTCGGTTAATGGTGTTCAGCTCTTCCATGCCGTTCTTCATCGCCTCGGCAACCTCGTCGGTAGCCTTGGTCCAGATGTCGATCAGGTCCTGGCGGCGTTCGGTATCGGCAATCAGGCCCTTGTCGTAGGAAGCCTGGACCTTGGCGGCCTTCTCCTCGTATGGAGCAAGAATTGCGGTCTTGTCCATGTTCGAGGTGATGTCCGAGATCGCCACGGTGACACCCGAACGGGTCGACCAGTAGAAACCGGCGTCCTTCAGGTTGTCCAGGGTGGCAGCTGCAACGATCTTCGGGTAGCGCTCTGCCAAATCGTTCACGATCTCCGAAAGCGCATCCTTGCCGGCCACGGTGGCAACCCATGGGTAGTCCGCAGGCAGGGTGTCGTTGAACAGCACCTGGCCGAGCGAGGTCTCCAGCAGTGCCGGGGTACCTGGCTCCCAACCCTCAGGGGCTGGCTGGTCTGCGGAAGGAACGAAGTTCTCCACGCGGACCTTGATCGGTGCGTTCAGGTGCAGCTCGCCCAGATCCTTGGCCATGATGGCCTCGGAAACGGTGGCGAATACTCGGCCGGCGCCCTTTTCGTTTGGACGCTTGGTGGTCAAGTGGTGCAAGCCGATGATCATATCCTGCGAAGGCTGTGCCACTGGGCGGCCATCGGAAGGCTTCAAGATGTTGTGCGAGGACAGCATCAAGATGCGTGCTTCAGCCTGGGCTTCTGGGCTCAGCGGCAGGTGCACTGCCATCTGGTCGCCGTCGAAGTCGGCGTTGAACGCGCCGCAGACCAATGGGTGCAGCTGCAGGGCCTTGCCTTCGATCAGCTGTGGTTCGAAGGCCTGGATGCCCAAGCGGTGCAGGGTCGGTGCACGGTTCAGCAGTACCGGGTGCTCGGTGATGATCTCTTCAAGGACATCCCACACCTGCGGACGGTAGCGCTCAACCATGCGCTTGGCCGACTTGATGTTCTGTGCGTGGTTGAGGTCAACCAGGCGCTTCATCACGAACGGCTTGAACAGCTCCAGCGCCATCTGCTTCGGCAGGCCGCACTGGTGCAGCTTCAGCTGCGGGCCGACCACGATGACCGAACGGCCCGAGTAGTCGACGCGCTTGCCCAGCAGGTTCTGGCGGAAGCGGCCCTGCTTGCCCTTGAGCATGTCGCTCAGGGACTTGAGCGGACGGTTGCCTGGACCGGTGACCGGACGGCCGCGGCGGCCGTTGTCGAACAGCGAGTCAACAGCTTCCTGCATCATGCGCTTTTCGTTGTTCACGATGATCTCAGGCGCGCCGAGATCAAGCAGGCGCTTGAGGCGGTTGTTGCGGTTGATCACGCGGCGGTACAGGTCGTTCAGGTCCGAGGTGGCGAAACGGCCACCGTCGAGCTGGACCATTGGGCGCAGTTCTGGCGGGATCACCGGAACAGCGTCGAGGACCATGCCCTTGGGCGAGTTGCCGTTGGCCAGGAACGCGTTGACGACCTTGAGTCGCTTGAGGGCGCGGGCCTTCTTCTGGCCCTTGCCGTTCTCGATCACGGTCTTCAGCTCTTCAGCTTCGGCCGCCAGGTCGAAGTTCTCCAGGCGCTTCTGGATGGCTTCTGCACCCATGGAGCCCTCGAAGAACAGTCCGTACTTCTCACGCATGGTGCGGTACAGGCCTTCGTCGCCTTCCAGGTCGGCGACCTTCAGGTTCTTGAAGCGCTCCCAAACCGCACGCAGGCGCTCGGCCTCGGCCTTGGCGCGCTTGTCGATCTGCAGAACAGTCTTCTCGGCCAGGGTGCGTGCCTTGTTCAGCTCGGCGTTCTTGGCGCCTTCTGCTTCCATGCGCTCCAGCTCGGCTTCCAGGTCGGCTGCAACAGCCTTCTTGTCGGCTTCCGCGTTGTTCGCAAGGTTGCGCAGCTCCAGGTCGTGCTGGGCCTGCAGGTTCGGCATCTCGGCGTGACGACGTTCCTCGTTCACGCTGGTGATCATGTAGGCAGCGAAGTAGATGACCTTTTCGAGGTCCTTCGGAGCCAGATCAAGCAGGTAGCCCAAGCGCGATGGAACGCCCTTGAAGTACCAGATGTGGGTCACTGGGGCTGCAAGCTCGATGTGGCCCATGCGCTCACGGCGTACGTTCGCGCGGGTCACCTCGACGCCGCAACGCTCGCAGATGATGCCCTTGAAGCGCACGCGCTTGTACTTGCCGCAGTAGCATTCCCAGTCGCGGGAAGGGCCGAAGATCTTTTCGCAGAAAAGACCGTCCTTCTCCGGCTTCAGGGTGCGGTAGTTGATGGTTTCCGGCTTCTTGACCTCGCCGTAGCTCCAGCCACGGATTTCATCCGCGGTGGCAAGGTTGATTCGCATGAGGCCGAATGAGGAATCGCTGGACATATGGTCCTTTTCTCTCTTCTGTGGTGTCTGAAGTCGATACGAATGAGGTTGGAAATGTGCCGCCGCTGCCTGCAGGTCCTGCAGGCAGGGCGCCAGATTACACTTCCTCTACGGAGTTCGGCTCCGACCGTGAAAGGTCGATGCCCAGCTCTTCAGCGGCGCGGAACGATTCCTCGTCCGACTCACGCATTTCGATAGTGTTGCCGTCGGTACCGAGTACCTCGACGTTCAAGCACAGCGACTGCATTTCCTTGATGAGCACCTTGAACGATTCTGGAACACCAGGCTCTGGAACGTTCTCGCCCTTGACGATAGCTTCGTAGACCTTCACGCGGCCGTGGATGTCATCCGACTTGATGGTCAGGATTTCCTGCAGCGTGTAAGCGGCACCGTATGCTTCCAGTGCCCAAACTTCCATTTCACCGAAGCGCTGGCCACCGAACTGGGCCTTACCGCCCAGCGGCTGCTGGGTGATCATGGAGTATGGACCGGTGGAACGGGCGTGGATCTTGTCGTCCACCAGGTGGTGCAGCTTCAAGATGTACATGTAGCCCACGGATACCGGATCCGGCAGCGGGTCGCCGGAGCGGCCGTCGAACAACTTCGCCTTGCCGGAGTTGCCAATCAGGCGCACGCCGTCACGGGTCTTGTTGGTCGAATCCAGGATGCCGCGGATCTCTTCTTCCGAAGCGCCATCGAAGACCGGGGTTGCCACGGTGGTGGAACCGGTTTCGCGAGGCAGGTTCGGCAGCGCGCTGACCCATTCAGGCTCGCCCTCGATCTTCCAGCCCTGCTTGGCAGCCCAGCCCAGGTGGATTTCCATTACCTGGCCGACGTTCATGCGGCCTGGAACACCCAGCGGGTTCAGGATGACATCCAGCGGGGTGCCGTCTTCGAGGAATGGCATGTCCTCCAGCGGCATGATGCGCGAGATGACGCCCTTGTTGCCGTGGCGGCCTGCAAGCTTGTCGCCAATGGAGATCTTGCGCTTCTGCGCAACGTAAACGCGGACCAGCTGGTTGACACCAGGCGACAGGTCGTCGTCGTTGTCGCGGTCGAAGATGCGCACGCCGATCACGGTGCCGGACTCGCCGTGCGGAACCTTCAGCGAGGTGTCGCGCACTTCGCGGGACTTCTCGCCGAAGATGGCACGCAGCAGGCGTTCTTCCGGGGTCAGCTCGGTCTCGCCCTTAGGGGTGACACGGCCAACCAGCACGTCGCCGGCCTCGACCTCTGCACCGATGTAGACGATGCCGCGGTCATCGAGCTGGGAGAGGATGTCTTCCGAGACATTCGGGATGTCGCGGGTGATTTCCTCGGCACCCAGCTTGGTATCGCGGGCGTCGACCTCGTGCTCTTCGATGTGGATCGAGGTGAGCACGTCGTCGAAGATCATGCGCTGGGAGAGGATGATCGCATCCTCGTAGTTGTAGCCTTCCCAGGACATGAATGCCACGAGCAGGTTCTTGCCCAGCGAGAGCTCGCCCGAGTCGGTCGACGGACCGTCGGCGATGATCGACTGGTACTCCAGGCGGTCGCCTTCCGAAACGCGCACGCGCTGGTTGTAGGCGTTGCCCTGGTTGGAGCGGGCGAACTTCATGATCGGGTACATCGACTCGGTGCCGTCATCGTTCATGACGACAACCAGGTCAGCCGAAACCTCGGTGACCACGCCAGGCTTGGATGCGACCACGGAGTCGCCGGCGTCAACTGCGGCGAACTTCTCCATGCCGGTACCCACCAGCGGGCGCTCGGACTTCAGCAGCGGCACAGCCTGGCGCTGCATGTTGGCGCCCATCAGTGCTCGGTTGGCGTCGTCGTGCTCGAGGAATGGAATCAGCGCAGTTGCAACCGACACCATCTGGCGAGGCGAAACGTCCATGAAGGTCACTTCAGCGGCGTCGACGATGACAGGCTCGCCGCCACCGCCCTTTTCGCGAACCAGTACGGTCTCTTCAACGAAGCGGCCGTTCTCATCCAGCGGCGCGTTGGCCTGCGCGATGTAGTGCTGCAGCTCGTCGTCCGCGGTCAGGTATTCGACCTCATTGGACACCAGGCCGTTGGAAACCTTGCGGTACGGGGTCTCGATGAAGCCGAAGGCGTTGATGCGGCCGTAGGTAGCCAACGAACCGATCAGGCCGATGTTCGGGCCTTCGGGGGTTTCAATCGGGCACATGCGTCCGTAGTGCGAAGGGTGCACGTCTCGGACTTCCATGCCTGCGCGGTCGCGGGACAGGCCGCCCGGGCCCAGAGCCGACAGGCGGCGCTTGTGGGTCAGGCCGGCCAGCGGGTTGTTCTGGTCCATGAACTGCGAGAGCTGCGAAGTACCGAAGAACTCCTTGATCGCAGCCACGACAGGGCGGATGTTGATCAGGGTCTGCGGTGTGATCGCCTCGACGTCCTGCGTGGTCATGCGCTCGCGCACAACACGCTCCATGCGGGACAGGCCGGTGCGGACCTGGTTCTCGATCAGTTCGCCCACGGCGCGGATGCGGCGGTTGCCGAAGTGGTCGATGTCGTCGACGTTCACAGGAATATCGACGATCTCGCCCTTGCGGGTACCCTGGACAGTCTTCTCGCCTGCGTGCAGTGCAACGAGGTAGCGGATCATGGCCACCAGGTCGTCCAGCGACAGCACCGAAGCGTTCTCGGCGTTGACCGGAGTCTCCACGCCCAGCTTGCGGTTGAGCTTGTAGCGGCCGACCTTTGCCAGGTCGTAGCGCTTTGGCTCGAAGTACATGTTCTTCAGCAGTGCCTGGGCAGCCTCAACCGTAGGAGGCTCGCCTGGACGCAGCTTGCGGTAGATGTCCAGCAGGGCTTCGTTCTGATCCTTGATGCTGTCCTTTTCCAAGGTAGCGCGCATCGAATCGTACTGGCCGAACTCGGACAGGATCTGCTCTTCGCTCCAGCCCAGGGCCTTGAGCAAGACGGTGACCGACTGCTTGCGCTTGCGGTCAAGGCGTACGCCGATCTGGTCGCGCTTGTCGATTTCCAGCTCGAACCATGCACCGCGCGATGGGATGATGCGTGCCGAGAAGATCGTCTTGTCACTGGTCTTGTCCGGCGCGGACTCGAAGTATGCGCCTGGGGAACGAACCAGCTGGGAAACAACGACACGCTCGGTGCCGTTGATGATGAAGGTGCCCTTTTCGGTCATCAGCGGGAAATCGCCCATGAACACGGTCTGCTGCTTGATTTCGCCGGTTTCATTGTTCATGAATTCGGCCTTGACATACAGCGGTGCCGCGTAGGTGGCGTCGCGGTCCTTGCACTCAGCGATCGAGTACTTTGGATCAGCGAACTCCGGATCCGAGAAGCTCAAGGACATGGTGTCCTGGAAGTCCTCGATCGGGGAGATTTCCTCGAAGATTTCTGCCAGGCCCGAGGTGTTGGGCACGCTGAAGTCGCCAGCGGCTTCTGCCTTGGCCAGGCGCTCTACCCAGTTCTGGTTGCCGACGAGGCGGTCAAAGCTCTCCGTCTGCAATGCCAGCAGGTTAGGCACTTCAAGGGGTTCGTGAATCTTTGCAAAAGAAAGTCGGCCAGCGTATGCAGCATCGCGAGCCGAACTAGCGGTTTGGTTGTTAGGGTTGCTCGAGGCGACCAAGATGGATCCTTCCAAAGACCGTCAGGTTTCCGAACGCTTACCGTGCTAAGGTTCCTGCCATAGGACAGTTCCTCTTTTTCGTCCGCACGAACCCACCGCTATATGAAGGCCGCGCGCGCAAACAGCAAGGCGCAAATTTCTACTCTACCGGAGGAAAATCCGGTTGTCGATACTCGGTGCAGAAATTCGTGCTATAGTTTTCGCCCCCATTTTCGCCTGCTCCCCCAATTCGGTGCCTCGGCGCAGTTCAGGCACGAAACCTGGCGTCATCGTTTCACGATAACCCTACGCATTTTCCCAACTGATGCCCGAGTTTGCGTGGATCCCCCAGAAAAGCAAAGGCTTGGGATTCATTGATGGCGTGATTCATATTCCGGTCATCCAGCACAGCTATGCGTTTTGTCACATCCACGTCCAATGAGTTCCGAAAGCGATCAAAATCATCGATTCCAGCCTCCCGGCGAGCGTTACTGAAAACTTTCCCGGGTCATCCCAGGACATTGGACTGCTGTTTTCCCGAGCAGGTAATAAGCGTCCACGCCGTCGTGTGTCCGGTGGCTTCTTCCATGGCCACTAGCTATGATCGAGCAAACATCCACGGATAGGAGACGAAGTGAATAAGCTGCAATCAGATGAGGCACTTACCCGAGTCACCCTCGACGCCTCGCGCAGGAACATCCCGATTGAGATTGTCCCTCGCGACAAGGTCCGTTCTCTGGAAGAGGCAGCGGACGCCATGGGCATCTCGACCTCGGCACTGCTCAAGACACTGGTGATCAAACGCGCGGATGGCACCTTCGTCTTCGCGCTCATTCCCGGTGGACGGAAACTTGATTGGGCGAAGCTTCGTGGCGTCATGGGAGTCAACAAGCTCTCGCTGCCATCCTCCGATATCGCTTGGGATGTCACGCACTATGAGAGCGGAACGATCACTCCTTTCGGCTCCCACACGGTACTGCCGGTTTACGTCGATGCCAGCGTCTTCGAAGAGCCTGTTCCAGAACAGATCGGATTGGGCAGCGGAGACCGCGCTCATGGGCTACTCGTTCGCGCCAAGGATTTGGTTAGCGGATTTGATGCCACGATTGCTGATATTTCGACTCCGGAATAACCAGCCCAGGCTTGGCAAATATTTTCTTGGTCCAGGCCTGCGCTGCAGTCAATCCCCTGATCGTTGCGTTGCGCAGCGGCAGCCCCAATGGCTGCTCGACGAAGCGTGCCACCAAGTAGGCGATGACCAGCATCAGCACCAGCACACCGGCTAGCAGGACGTACTTGTTCACGGCACCGTGCAGCTGGTCGATCAGCCACCATCCCCACAACTGGTGCACCAGGTACAACGGGTAGGTCAGGGAACCTGCCACTGCGAGCCACTTGCCCTGGACGTTCTTGAGCGGGGTCAGGGTACACGCTGCCAGCAGGGCCACGCACAATACGGTCAGCAGCTGGAAATGCCAGGCAGGGATATCCAGGCCTGAGAGCAAGTCCGCGTCATTGCGCCCCTTGATGCCGGTAAAGAATGCTGCGATGGCCGTATTGGCAGCGACCATGAACCACCGCCGAACGCTATGGCCGCTTTGATAGATCAAGAAGAGCACCATACCGGCCGCGAACAATGCCGCATACTGTCCTGCGATCCATTCCTGAAGCTTGTCCAAGCTGGTGAAATGCAGGTACAGGCCCAATGCTGGCCAAACAGCCGAAAGCACAAGGATGTGCTTGTTCTTCACGAAGCCCAAGGACAAGAGCACGGCGAGCAGCACGTAGAAACGCAACTCGACCCATAGTGTCCAGTAAACGCCGTCCATATCGGTGATGCCGAATCCAGCCTGCATCATGGTCAGATTGGGAAGAATATCGCTGGCTGACCTGCCTTCGTTACCGGAGGGCCAGATGCGAAGCGAGAGTACTGCCGCGGCGATCACCGCGAGCCAGTACGCCGGGTAGAGCCTTCCGACACGCGATCCAATGAAGCCAATGACGTTCTTCCCCTGGAGGGACATCAGGATCACGAAGCCCGATATCAGGAAGAACAGCTGGACGCCCAGCTGTCCATAGCGGGTGAATTCGGAAAGCACCGGCCAGAACTCGGCAGCTTGCGTTCCCCAATGATCGTGTCCCCATGCGGTGTAGTGGTAGAGCACGACAATCAGCGCAGCAGTGATTCTCAGGGCGTCTAGGAGCCCTAGGCGCGGTGCTGGCTTCTGGGTCTGGGTAGCGACGGTTTTTGGCACATTTTCACTGTAAACAATGAACTTGAATGAACCCTGTTAATAGAAACGTTATAAAACTATTGGTATCAATTTCCCAGCTTAACGGCCAAAGGCCCACAGACTTTCGTCTGTGGACCTTTGGCAATAAGTTGCGAGTGACCGCTGAACTTACTTAACGGTGACGGTTGCGCCGGCAGCTTCCAGAGCTTCCTTAGCCTTCTCGGCTGCGTCCTTGGCAACGCCTTCCAGCAGAGCCTTTGGAGCGCCGTCAACGAGCTCCTTAGCTTCCTTCAGACCCAGGGAGGTGATGCCGCGAACTTCCTTGATGACTGCGATCTTCTTGTCGCCAGCCGATTCGAGGATTACGTCGAATTCGGTCTTCTCTTCAGCAGCAGCTTCGCCGCCGGCAGCTGGACCAGCAACTGCAACAGCAGCAGCGGTTACGTCGAAGGTCTCTTCGAATTCCTTAACGAACTCGGACAGTTCGATGATGGTCATTTCCTTGAATGCGGAAAGCAGCTCTTCGTTGCTGAGCTTCGCCATGATGGGCGTCCTTTCGGTTTTTGGCCTTGAGGGCCGATGAATTTGGGTTTACGTTGCGAGAGAACTCGAAAGCTTAGGCTTCTGCCGGAGCTTCCTCGGCAGCTTCGCCACCGTTCTCTTCGAGCTTTGCACGCAGAGCTTCGACAGCGCGGGCAGCAGCGGAAGCTGGAGCCTGCAGCACTGCTGCAACGCGGGCGAGCTGAGTTTCGCGGGATTCCAGCGCAGCCAGAGCAGCGATGCCGCTCTGATCCAGTGCCTTGCCTTCGAACCAACCAGTCTTGATGACCAGCTTGTCGTTAGTCTTGGCGAATTCCGTGAGGCTCTTAGCGGCAGCAACTGCGTCGCCCTTGATGAAGGCGATTGCGGTTGGACCAGAAAGCTGCTCATCGAAAGCATCGATGCCAGCGTTCTTCGCTGCGATTGCGGTCAAGGTGTTCTTCACGACTGCGTACTTGGTCTCCTGACCAAGCGAGCGGCGCAGATCCTTGAGCTGTGCAACGGTAAGCCCACGGTATTCGGTCAAGACAGCCGCCGACGAATCGTTGAATTCCGCAGTGATTTCTTCAATCGCTGCAGTCTTGCTTGGGGTTGCCATAACACTCCTTCCGGGGATTTGTTCGGTACCGTTTCAAAACCGGCGAGGCCATAAAAATAGCCCCGCGCAGGAGCACAGGGCGTTTCAACTTATTCAAAGTCAAAAAATCTATGTAACCTGCGTTGGTCATCCTTGCGGATCCTTAGGAACAAATGGAAACCAGATGTTCAACCGACGGTCTTCGGTAGTTCCAGTTTATAGGAGCAGTCGACGCGACAGCAAATCAATGCCGGAAGCATCCCCATGATCCTGGTCACTGGGAAGATAAAAATTAGAATGGCGGGACTCGTTTGCCCGCGCTTGGGGAACGCTGGCAACAAGCCCCGCCGACATGAAAGTCTTGGGGAAACTTTCGTGCCTCGCCCGCGTAGGGCCTTGGGGGATCCATACGCGGACGACCGAATACTCGGTAGTCA
Source organism: Glutamicibacter sp. ZJUTW (assembly GCF_008370855.1). Lineage (NCBI taxonomy): Bacteria > Bacillati > Actinomycetota > Actinomycetes > Micrococcales > Micrococcaceae > Glutamicibacter > Glutamicibacter sp. ZJUTW. Next base: position 2,466,696 of record NZ_CP043624.1, read on the forward strand.
AAGCTTATCACCGGCGGTCGCCCGGCATGAAACGCAGACATGCTTTCGTGTGCCGGCAGCGAAGGAATTTATTGGCTTTAAAGTTGAGGGAGCATGCCGAATTTCGACATGCTCCCTCAAACTAGCTAGCTACTAGGCTTAGGCCTCAACGCGGGTTACGTTCGCGTCAACAGGAATACCTGGACCGAAGGTGGTAGCGATGGTTGCCTTAGAGATGTAGCGGCCCTTCGAAGCCGAAGGCTTCAGGCGCAGAACCTCGTCCAGGGCTGCTGCGTAGTTCTCGGTCAGCTGCTTTGCATCGAACGAAACCTTGCCAATGATGAAGTGCAGGTTCGAGTGCTTGTCGACGCGGAAGTCGATCTTGCCGCCCTTGATGTCGGTGACAGCCTTGGCCACGTCCATGGTCACGGTGCCGGTCTTAGGGTTTGGCATCAGGTTACGAGGACCCAGAACCTTACCCAAGCGGCCAACCTTGCCCATGAGGTCAGGGGTTGCAACTGCTGCGTCGAAGTCGGTCCAGCCACCCTGGATCTTTTCGATCAGGTCGTCCGAGCCAACAAAGTCGGCGCCAGCTTCACGAGCTGCTTCTGCCTTGTCGCCGTTAGCGAAAACAACCACGCGGGCGGTCTTGCCGGTGCCGTGTGGAAGGTTCACGGTACCGCGAACCATCTGGTCAGCCTTGCGTGGGTCAACACCCAAGCGGAAAGCAACCTCAACGGTCGAGTTTGCCTTGTCGCCTGCGATCTCCTTGGCCAGGGCGATTGCCTCGGCTGGAGCGTAGAACTTGTCCGCGTCGATCTTAGCCGCGGCGGCTACGTATGCTTTGCTGCGCTTTGCCATCTGCGTTATCTCCTTATGCAGTCGTGGTCATATGGACCGCGCCCGGTCCTGCCACGGGCGAATCGATCAACGGATCGAAACGCCTTAGATTAAATTCTTTGTTGCTGTTCACGAGGTGAATAGCGGAAGGCGCAATTAGCCTTCTACGGTCACACCCATGGAGCGGGCGGTGCCGGCGATGATCTTGGCTGCAGCAGCCAGATCGTTGGCGTTCAGGTCAGCCATCTTGGAGCTGGCGATTTCCTCGACCTGTGCCTGGGTCAGGTTGGCGACCTTGTTGGTGTGCGGGACACCCGAGCCCTTGGCGATGCCAGCGGCCTTCTTGATCAGCTCAGCTGCAGGCGGAGTCTTGGTGATGAAAGTGAACGAACGGTCTTCGTATACGGTGATTTCAACTGGAATCACGTTACCGCGCTGCGACTCGGTCGCTGCGTTGTAAGCCTTGCAGAATTCCATGATGTTGACGCCGTGCTGACCAAGGGCTGGACCGATTGGAGGAGCTGGGTTAGCAGCACCTGCCTGGATCTGCAGCTTGATGAGTCCGGTGACCTTTTTCTTTGGGGCCATGTCGGGTCCTTCTACTCTTGCGTTTCCCGCAGCACAGGAGCGTGGTACGGGGATCTGGCTGTCGTGGCGCGACAGCCAACCGTGCTCTCACATCGATAAGCGACCGATATGGAGCACGAAGACTTAATACTACTGGATCTTGGTGACCTGGTTGAAGTTCAGGGTCACTGGGGTTTCGCGTTCGAAGATCGAAACCAGCACGACCAGCTGAGCGGCATCCAGCTTGATTTCCGAGATGGTTGCCGGCATCGTCTCGAACGGTCCGTCGTTCACGATGACCGATTCGCCAACTTCGAAATCAACCGTGACCTCAGTAATTGGAGCACGGCCTGGCTTCGAAGCCGACGGCTGCTCTACCGGATCAACGATGGTGTGCTCCAGCATGGAGAACACTTCATCAAGGTTCAATGGGTTTGGATCGTGGGCGTTGCCAACGAATCCGGTGACACCTGGAGTGTGGCGAACAACACCCCACGAAGCGTCGGTCAGTTCCATGCGAACCAGGACGTAGCCCGGAATGCGCACGCGACGAACGATCTTGCGCTGGGTGTTCTTGACCTCAACGACCTCTTCCATTGGAACCTGGATGTCAAAGATGTACTCATCCATGTCCTGGGTCTGGATACGGGTCTCGAGGTTGACCTTCACGCGGTTTTCATAGCCAGCATAGGTGTGGATCACAAACCAGTCACCCGGAAGGCGACGGAGCTTAGCGCGGAATTCTTCCTTGAGCTTTGCTACGTTGTCTTCAGCTTCGGCTTCGTTGTCGTCGCCTTCAGCTTCTTCAGCTGAGCCTTCGGAAACCTGAGCGTCTTCAGCGTCCTGTGCTGGTGCTTCGGTTGGGTCGATGCCAGCTTCAACAGCTGGCTCTACCTGATCGCCGGCGGCTTCAACGAACTCGTTATCGACCTCGTCATTAATCTGCGGTTCGAGTTCCTTGTCGGACACTGCAGCTCCTGCTTTCTTTGACTGAATGACACTAAATTGCCTCGGGGTAATCATACCGCCGAGGCAAAAAATTACTGTTCTACCTTGTTGGTGAACAGGAGGATCGACCCCTGCCCGAAGACGAAGTCCAGGGCCGTCACGATCAGCATCACCACGACTACGAAACCGACAACAACCAGGAAGTAATTCACCAGTTCGCTGCGGGTCGGGGTGACGACCTTTTTAAGTTCTGCGATTACCTGACGGAAAAACAAGAAGATCCGGGCAAAGAAACCCAACTTCTGTCCACCCTTACCGGAGCTGAGAGCAGATTCGGTCATGTTCTTCCTCGTTTCAAAAATTTGGCCAGTTGAAACAATCACGGTGTGCCATAGTCTATTCGACTGCAACACACCGTGATGAGATAATTCGCTAAGCGATAAATCGCTATTGCGCAGGGCAGACAGGACTCGAACCTGCAACCTGCGGTTTTGGAGACCGCTGCGCTACCAATTGCGCCACTACCCTTCGGAGCTTTTTACCGCTCCCACCTAGAACATCTTAGCGGATAAAACTTCCTGCTTTGTCCGTTGCGATGTCTCGGCAACGAGAAATAACTTTACGCAACGAAATCGGAAATGTCGAACTGACAACCTCCGGTGTGGCGCAGAACGCATTCCCGGACCCCGATCTGCACCTTATTGTGTCATTTTCAAGATTGTGATGCTGAAGTGCAGGGTCGCAAACTAAACTGAGGTGTAACAGCTGTCCCCATAGATTTCAGGACGAATCCCCAATGTCTCGCATTTCTCGCCGCATCGGCGCAATTTCCGAATCCGCGACTCTCGCAGTAGATGCCAAGGCGAAGGCTCTTAAAGCAGCAGGTCGACCAGTCATCGGTTTCGGTGCCGGTGAACCTGACTTCCCAACCCCTGACTACATTGTTGAAGCAGCAGTCAAGGCCGCCAAGGATCCGAAGAACCACCGGTACTCCCCTGCTGCCGGTCTTCCCGAGCTGCGCGAAGCAATCGCCACGAAGACCATGCGCGATTCGGGCTACGCATTGAACGCCAACCAGGTTCTGGTCACCAACGGCGGCAAGCAGGCGGTGTACAACACGTTTGCCACGCTGCTTGATCCAGGCGACGAGGTCATCGTTCCAGCGCCCTTCTGGACCACCTATCCTGAAGCCATCCAGCTTGCCGGAGGCAAGGCTGTATCGATCTTCGCCGGTCCAGAGCAGGGCTACAAGGTGACCGTTGAACAGCTTGAGTCCGTGCTGACCGAACGTACCAAGGTGCTGCTGTTCGTTTCCCCATCGAACCCGACCGGTGCGGTGTACACCCCAGAGCAGGTCCGCGAGATCGGCCAGTGGGCCGCATCCAAGGGCCTGTGGGTCGTTACCGATGAAATCTACGAGCACTTGACCTACGGCGATGCCTCTTTCAGCTCCATCGCGACCTTGGTCCCGGAGCTCGAAGATCGAGTTGTCATTCTCAACGGCGTCGCAAAGACCTACGCCATGACCGGCTGGCGCGTGGGTTGGATGGCAGGTCCACTGGATGTCATCAAGGCGGCCACCAACCTGCAGTCCCACGCGACCTCGAATGTTTCCAACGTCTCGCAGCGCGCCGCCTTGGCAGCCGTGGCCGGGCCGCTGGATGCAGTCAACGAAATGAAGGTCGCCTTTAACCGCCGCCGGCTGGCCATCGTCGAGTCGCTGAACGCAATTGACGGTCTGCACTGCCCAACCCCCGAGGGCGCGTTCTACGCCTATTCGGACGTGCGCGGACTGCTGGGTCGAGAGATCCGCGGAGTTGTGAACAACACCAGTGCAGAACTGGCGGCCTTCATCCTGGAGCACGCCGAAGTTGCCGTCGTTCCAGGTGAAGCGTTCGGCCCGTCCGGATACATCCGCATGTCCTATGCGCTCGGTGATGCAGACCTTGAAGAAGGCGTCGCGCGGATGGCCAAGCTGCTGGGCGAAGCCAAGTAAGCGAGAGTCACCACGCAAGAAGCCGGGGAATCCACCACGATCATGGATTTCCCGGCTTCATTGTTTTCCCCAGTGCTGCTCAGAATATCTTGCGGTCAACAGCCCAACGGGTGAGCTCATGCCGGTTTGATAGCTGGAGTTTGCGCAGCACATTTGAGACATGGGATTCTACGGTCTTCACCGAGATGAACAGCTCCTTGGCGACTTCCTTATAGCTGTATCCGCGGGCGATCAGCCGCATGACCTGCAATTCGCGGTCGGACAGCAGATCGAGTTCTTCATCAATTTCCGCCACCGGCGCGCTGCTGCCAAAGGCGTCCAAGACGAACCCGGCCAAGCGTGGCGAGAACACGGCGTCTCCCCCGGCCACGCGCCGCACCGCATCAGAAATCTCCGCCCCGGAAATGCTCTTGGTGACGTACCCGCGGGCACCGGAACGAATAACCGTCACGACGTCCTGCGCCGCGTCGGAAACGCTCAATGCCAGAAAGCGCGTTGATCCCAGCAACCCGGTGCAGCCCTTGAGCACTTCGGCCCCGCCGCCGCCACGGCCGCCGGGCAGATGCACGTCCAATAGCACCACATCCGGCTGCTGCGCACTGATCACCTCAATGGCGTCTTCCACGGTGCCGGCTTCGCCGACAATCTCGATATCCTGGGCCAAATCGGCACGTAATCCGGAGCGGAAGATGGCATGGTCATCCACCAGCACTACTCGGTACAGCCCGGAGGCGTTTTCTGCGCTCATATTCCTATTCTTCCTCCATGTCCAATGGCATGCTCAGCTGCACTTCAGTTCCGGATGCGCCGCTGCGGATCTGCGCCGTGCCGCCTGCGCGTTCCATGCGGCCAATAATTGATTCCCTGATGCCGTGACGATCCGCCGGTATTCCTTCGATGTCAAAACCGGTGCCGCGGTCGCGCACATACACTTCTACTTGCGCGGCCGAGCATTCGATGAAAACTGAAATCTTGCCGTCAGCATGCTTGGCCGCGTTCATCATGGCCTCGCGGCTAGCGGCCACCAGTGCCTGCTGTCCGGCAAAGCCCTGCGCATTGCCTACCGAAACGACTTCAACATCGCGCAAGAGCAACTGTTCAATGTGGCTTGCCTCGTGCTGGATCTCAACGATGACATCTTCGTCATCAAGGTCGTGGTTGCCATACAGCCATTGGCGCAGTTCACGTTCCTGGACACGTGCCAGGGTCCTCACCGCAGCCGGGTCTTCACTGCGTTTTTGAATCACCGCCAAGGTTTGCAAAACCGAATCATGCAGGTGAGCGGCGAACTCGGCTCGTTGGGCCGCAGCCTGTCGCGAGCTTCGTTCAGCGATGAAATCCCGCCATAGCCGGGTGCCCCAAGGAAGCAAGACAACGGTCGCGCCGACAATAATCGCCAAAGCCGCCCATAGGCCGCCGAGCAGGTCCGCGGCACCGACAATGTTTCCCAGCAAGGCCAGCAGCCCGCCGATAACCAGGACCAGCCCAAAGCCCAAGCGCAGCAGCAACGGCAGGGCCAGACGTTTCCTGCCCTTGGTGATCCCCTCATCGAATTGGATCCAGGCCAGCACAATGCCAGCAATAATGGACAAGGAAGGCCAGATCAGATCCCAGCGAATATTCCAGCCGGTCCATTGCCCGAAGGCCAGGACGGCGAGCGCCAGCAAACCCGCACCGATTAGCGTGTCACGCCAGGTGGAGTTCCTTTCCCACCCTTCGCGTGGCCGGAAAATGCCTTGCTGCACTCGGTTCATCTCTTCAGCAAGGCTGCGAGACCTGGTGCCCCAGGAGCGGAGCTCGTCCGCGTGCGCTTCTTCTGCGCTCGGGACGAATACCCAGAGCCAGGCATAGAGCAGTATGCCGACGCCGCCTAAAACGGACAGTCCCAGAAACCCCAGCCGGACGTACTTCAGCGGCAGATTCAGATGCTCCGCGAGGCCGCCGCAGACACCAGCAACGAGCCGGTTTTCGCTGCGAACCATCAAACGTCGTTCAGGACTTTCCATGGTTCTAAGTCAAGCACGTTCTTGGCGATTCTTCGCGGTTGATCACCGGATCTAGGGGCACCCCTAGGGGAAGTTCAGGGTATCCCCTCATAGCGCTGGACCCCGGCAACGCGAGAACATTGAACTATGAATAACGAAGGGTCTCAACGTCGTCGCGGCATATACGAACAGCTGCGCAAATCACCGGTCACCCGCCAGGACTCGCAGTGGCTCGGCGGCGTCGCAACTGGCGTGGCCGATTATTTCAAGGTCGATGTGGTCCTGATCCGCGGCATCTTCGTGGTGCTCGGTGTCCTCGGCGGCTTGGGCATGGTGCTCTACGGTCTGGCTTGGGCATTGCTGCCTGATGCCGCTGGAAAGATGCATCTGGAAAGTGCAGTGAATCGCAACTGGACCAGCGGCATGACCGGCGCAGTCATCATCTTTGCGTTTGGCATCTTCCCGGCTCCCTGGTTCCTGGATTCGCTGGCACCGATCTTGTGGCCCGTGGCAATTGTCGCGGCCATCGCATTCATCATCTTCAGCAGGAAAAACACCCGATTTGCGCGGCCGGACGGGGCCCGAAAGACGGCGCCAACCGGTACCAGTCCTGCCGCCTCGCCCAAGCCTGCCAGCAAGACCACGGCGCTGGAGCATCCATGGCGTGGAGATGGCACCCAGAGTTTCAATGCAAGCGCGGCGAACCGGTTCGCGGCCGGTAATCCAGATGCGCCAACCAAGGAGCACCCCATGAGTTCAGATGATTCTGGCCCCACACGCCAGCACGAGAATAGCTACTCACCAGATCCTGCATACACCAAGGCCTACAACCCCAAGGTGAATCGCAAGACGGTCAGCCACCCGATTCCGGGATGGCTCGGAACGACCGTCTTCGGCCTCACCGTGCTGGTGATCGCTGTGGTCATGCTGGCCGATTACTTGGATATCGTTGCTTTGCCTGGTTCGGGCTGGACGGTGGCCTTGGCTTGCGGACTGCTGCTGGTTGGGCTCGTCATAGTCCTGGCCGCCCTTTCCGGGCGCACCAGTGGAGGCCTCTTGGGCTTGGCAATTCCTCTGCTGGTGTTGACAGTGATCTTCTCTGTAACGTCCTTCGGTGATTCAACCCGCGGGTTCGTTCGCTCGGCAACCGGAGACGACAGCCAGTACAGTGCAGCATTCAGCAGCTCCACGGTAGACCTGACCCATTTGGGCACGATTACCAAGCCCACTACGGTAGAGATCGACTCCGTATTTTCCAAGCTGGACCTGCTCCTGCCGGAGAATGTTCCGGTGAAGGTACAAACCGAAGGCGCGTTCCTATCCGGCATGGACTTGGAGCTGCCTCAGGATCTGCGGACCTTGCCCGGCGATGCACCAACGCTGACCGTTGAAGTCGACGGCGCTTTTTCCTCCTTCTCCACCAGCGTCGATACTCCCACCATCCTGAACCCCAGCAACAAGGATTTCTAAGGACTGAGCTTCATGAATTCTTCTTCCACTCCAGCTAGAAAATTCCCTACCGGAACCTTGGTCTTCGGGCTGATCATGATCGTTGTCGCCCTGGCATCGCTCAGCCGACTGGTTCTGCAATGGAGTTTCGACATGCCGTTGTTCTTCATCACCATCGTCGCGTTGGCTGGTGTTGCCATGATCTTCTCCGGTCTGGCCGCGGCCGGCAAGGCCCGGAAATCCGCAGCTGAACCACCTCTGCCCACGGACCCCAACCTCTAAGTTTCCACGCTTTTCCAACTATTAGGAGTTATCTGATGGACGCATTCTTCAACTCGCTTCGTTCCATGCCGCTTCGCCGCGGACCAGGCCGCTTGGCCGGCGGCGTCGCCGGAGGCATTGCCGACAAGTTCGGATGGGATGTCACCTTGGTGCGCATTGCGCTGCTGCTTTCGTTCCTGCTCCCGGTCATGGGCATTGCCGCATATATTCTGGCGTGGATCCTGATCCCGGCACAGGACAACACCATCATCTTGCAGAACTGGCTGCGCAAATTCTAAGTTCTGGTCCCGACCGGCCAACTCGGCGAACGAGGCTTGGCGCCATGATCCGGCTAGGGCGGGTCTCACGCACATCCGTGACGTGAGACTCGCCCTAGTGGCTTTAAGCACGTACAATGGCACGCAGAGTAGATGCTCAATGGCGCGCGGATATTGAATGACATCCGAATGGAAATCCTTATTGTCGCAGCTATATCGGGAGCCTGCTTGCTCCAGCTGCTGCACAAGGCTTTCCCTTTACTAAGCGAGGGCCAATGCGCATTGGAATCATGACCTCGGGCGGCGACTGCCCAGGTTTGAACGCTGTTATCCGCGGAGCGGTACTGAACGGCATCAAAAGCTACGATTACGAGTTCGTCGGTTTCCGCGACGGCTGGCGTGGCGTCAAGGAAGGCGACTACTTTGATCTTCCCCGAACCGCTGTGCGCGGCATCGCCAAGCAGGGCGGCACCATCTTAGGCACCTCGCGCACGAATGCGTTCGAGGGTGATCTCGGTGGCGCCGAGAACATTTCCAAAGTCCTCAAGTCCAATGGCATCGATTCGCTGATCGCCATCGGCGGCGAAGGCACGCTCGCCGGCGCCCAGCGCCTCTGCGAGGCGGGCCTGCCTATCGTTGGCGTCCCCAAGACCATTGACAATGACCTGGACGCCACGGACTACACCTTCGGTTTCGATACCGCCAACCAGATCGCCGTCGAAGCCATTGACCGCCTGCGCACCACCGGCGACTCGCACCACCGCTGTATGGTCGCTGAAGTGATGGGCCGGCACGTGGGCTGGATTGCCCTGCACGCGGGCATGGCATCCGGTGCGCACGCCGTACTCATCCCGGAGGTATCCACCACCATGGAGCAGATCTGCCAGTGGGTGAACGAAGCCCATGAACGCGGACGCGCCCCATTGGTGGTTGTCGCCGAAGGCTTCGTGCCCGAAGGCATGGAAGAGGCCTTCTCGGTACGCGGCCTCGACTCCTTCGGCCGTGCTCGCCTTGGCGGCATTGGCGAGATGCTCGCGCCAGTGATCGAGGAACGTACCGGCATTGAAACGCGTGCAACGGTGCTGGGGCATATTCAGCGTGGCGGCGTGCCTACGGCTTTCGACCGTGTCCTTGCCACCCGTTTGGGAATGGCAGCTGTGGATTCCATTCACGCCGAGGCATGGGGAACCATGGTGGCATTGCACGGCACCAAGGTGCTGCGCGTGCCTCTGCGGGCCGCCTTGAACAACCTCAAGCGCGTGCCCATGGAACGCTACGAAGAAGCCGCTGTGCTCTTCGGCTGATCCTGGAGACGCAACAAGGGCGTGGGGTGAAATGCCTTGGAAAGCATTTCACCCCACGCCCTTGTCGTACGCTTCTAGCCTTGGGGCGGAGTCCTCAGGAACCCGGTAAAGCGCCCAGCGACCTGGCCGGCATCGGTAGCCACAATGACTTCCTGCGTCGCCGGATAGCTCGTTTCACCATCAATCACGGCCAATTCCGCTTCCGGATCGACGTTGCGCTTGACCACGGCCAAGGCGATGGGCCCGGCTTCATAATGCAAGGTCGCGGAAGTAATCCGGCCTACCGTGCGTTCTCCCAGCTTCACTTCGGCGCCGGCGGCAGGCAACGTGTGCATGGAACCGTCAAGGTCCAAGAACACCAGTCGGCGCGGCGGGTGGCCAATGTTGTGCACGCGGGCAATCGTTTCCTGGCCCTTGTAGCAGCCCTTGTTCAAATGCACCGAGGTACGCAGCCAGTCCAGCTCGTGGGGAATGGTCTTGTCGTCGATCTCAGCGCCGAAACGCGGTTCCCACGCGGCAATGCGCAAGGCTTCGACAGCCATCATGCCGGCTAGTTCTTCGTCACCTACGGCTTCGGCCAGATTCTCCAGCTCCACGATGTGCAAGAACCATGGACGTTCCTTGCCTGGGTGGTCTTCGCGGGAATAGGCCCACCCGCCCTCGGTAATGCCTGGCCATGGGTTCTCCCAGACCAGCGATCCAGCGGTGCCGATCTTGCGGGTAGCTGCCAGCACGCCATAGCTGGAGGAAAGGTCATTGACCTCAACGCGCAGCATGAAGCGCATCGAGTTCAAGAACTGCTCCAACGCTGCCCCGGCGCCCGGTTCAACAATCAGCAGCAATCGGTCTTCGGCGGCGAGCACCTTCATCTCGTGCTCAATGCGACCCTGGACCGAAAGCAACAGCGCCTGGGTGCTGCCCCCTGGGTTCAGATGGGAAATTCGCTGGCTGCTGAGCGTATCGAGCCAGCTCTGCCGATCCTCGCCCCGAATCTCGACAACGTCGAAGTGGCTCAGATCGGCAACTGCCTGGCCCTCGGCGAGCTTGCGTGCTTCACGGGTCGGCGCGCCGTAGTGGGCTGCGACACCGGCATCAACACCGCCAGCTTCCACAGCCCCAGCGCGATCGAGCAGAACTGAACGGTATCCAGCGGCCATGATCAGTTCGCCGTCCCTTCGGCCGTGACACGCTTGAGCGCCGCGGAGGCGTGCGCCTGGAGGTCCATATTGCCCTTGGAGACATCCCAGCGCCAGAACAGCTCGCCATTGACCAGACCGTAGATGCGAGTGGACGATGCGTAAGCCTGGGCATTCTTGCTGCGCAGCAGGCTCTCGGTGGCAAGCTGAATACGCGGCCCATCAATCAGGCCGTAATACAGCTCTGAGATGCCATCAGGCCGGACGATATGCGCCTGGATCTTGAAGCCGTCCTCGGTGTGCAGCTTCTGCACATCGTCAGCCGAACGCAATACCGGGAAGATATCCCCCGGCACCATGCCAGGACCCGCATCGGTATCCTGCTGTTCGCGGTCCAGCGACCAGAATCCGGATTCAACCGCCAGGATGCGCAGCTTCGTGCCATCGGCTTCTGTCAACCAGGCTTCGCTGCGGTATTCAAGGTAAGGGCCGCCAAGGTCGCGGAAGATGACTTGCTGCCAGAAGTACTCGTCCTCGGCTTCGCCTTCGCCAAGACGGCCGGCACCTTCCCAGGTGCCAATGAGCCAAGCGAAAGGTACAAGTTCCGGGGTGAGGTCCGTAGGTATGTCAAAGGCCATGGACTACTCGCTCCTAATTTAGTTAGTGATGAAAAGAAAACAGCGCACACGTTGTTGTGTGCGCTGTTTCTACTTCTGGCCCTGGAAGAGGCGCTTCACTACCAGGCCCGCGAACCCGGCCATTCCGAGACCGGCGATCACTACAAGTGCCTGGAAGAAAATTTCGATTGCAAGGTAATTTTCATTCATGGCTTCATCTTAGCGTGCGAGCCCGGACAACTTCGACACGCGTGACGCAGCTTGCATCATATTTGAACCGCTCACCGTTAAATGAATGCCAGAACTTCCATCGCATACCAGCTGACAGCACCGCTCATCAGCAAGATGGCGCAGGCCAAGCCCAGGATTCCACTCAGATTGCGCACGCTGCGGCTGACCAAAGCCAAGGCGCGTAACGAACCAACCAGCAGTCCTGCCAGCATCCCGAGGATCGCACCCTGGTACCAAAGCAGATCCATGGGCAACGCACTGGACGCCGCGCCCAATGCGGCAGCGACCACCGGCGCAAGAATCATCGTCATCCGGTTCGGAAGTCGGGTTGCAGACACCGCGCCGGCCCCGAGCAGCGCGACCACGGTGATCACGGTCAACCCAAAGCCGTATGGCGCGTAAGCGCTGGCGGCCCAGGCAGAACCGAGCACGCCCAGGACAATGCCAGTGACACCGGAAACCACGCCGGCCAACCGGCCTTCGGCTTCTGCACCGCGCAATACTTGGCTGATAAATACCAGAAGCACGCCAACCGCGATGACTTCGACGCTATGTGACATCATCGACCCGCCCGGCAGGAACATGGCCAAGGCCGTGGCAGCCAACGAGCATAGCGCCAAGATGATGGTGATCGGCCATGGCGCATCGGAGCGAACCATGCGGGGCCACGTATAGGCGAAAATCAGCTGCAATACCGCGGTGAGCACACCCATCAGCCAGCTCATCGAATCCAGACTTGCGGCAATGACAAGCAGTGCTGCTGCAACGAGCCCACTGAATAAAACCTTGATTCTCAAATTCCGATTCCTGACGGTAATGTGTCCGCACTTGCGTGTTCACATGCGTGCTTCAACTGATTCATTCCTTATACTGTGACACGTAAAAGTGATTTTTTCGCAACTATCTGGCAGGAGGCAGACCGATTGGCTCACCTACTGCTCCTAAGTAATCATGCCGAAAATGCCGCTGAAGTTCTTCCGGCACTTGAACTGTTGATGCACGAGATTTCATTCTTCCCTGCAACCACAGAGTCGCTGAGCCAACTCCCGGAATGCGATGCGCTCATTCTCGATGCCCGCACCGATCTGATTCCGGCTCGCTCTTTGGCACAGCTCTTGCACGCCAACTTGAATCTCCCCTTGCTGCTGGTTGTCAGCGAGGGCGCACTGGGCATTTTGAATTCGGACTGGCACGCGACGGATTTCCTGCTGCCTTCCGCGATTCCTGCCGAACTTGATGCACGCATCCGTCTGATGCTCTCACGCGCATCGGCGCCTGCCCAGGCGCAGGTCGAGCCCGAAAGCTCTTCGGGCCTGCGCATCGATGAGTTGAGCTACACCGCCCGTATCGATAACCGCATGCTGGACCTGACATACAAAGAGTTTGAACTGCTCAAGTACCTCGCGCAGTTTCCCGGTCGGGTCTTCACCCGCGAGCAGCTGCTGCATGAGGTGTGGGGCTACGACTACTACGGCGGCACCCGTACCGTTGACGTGCATGTGCGCCGTTTGCGCGCGAAACTCGGCACCGATCATGAGCAGCTCATTGGAACGGTGCGCAACGTCGGCTACCGCTTCCACACCGAATCATAACTTTCGGATAACTCCTACCCACTTCCCACATTTTGCGACTATCGTGAAATGCATGAGCGAACTGCCACAGAACACTGTTTCCATTCAGCACGTCCCCGGTGAGCTTGATGAACGGGTGCTGTCCGACGTGCGTCAACTAGCACTCGATGCGCAGGAAGCCGATGGCAATCCGCCGTTGAGCGATCAGACCCTGGTGGCCTTGGCAGCCGATGAGTCAAACGGAAATCTAATTGCACTGCTCGCTGAAGCCGGTGAAGGTGCGGATTCCACGTTGGCCGGTGTGGCTGTCGCGGTTCGGGAATCCGAGGAGCACCCTTGGGTCCTGGAACTGGTGGTCCACCCTGAGCATCGTCGGGCCGGTATTGGCCGCGCCCTGTTGGGCAAGCTCGGCGAGCTGCTGGACCTCTCGCAAATCCAGGCGTGGGCGCACGGCGACCACGAGGCGGCCAAGAAGCTGGCCGCCGGCGTAGGACTGAACCGCGTACGCGAGCTGTTCCGGATGCGCCGCGAAGGCACCGATTATTTGGAAGAATCCCCGATTGACCGCCGCATCACGGTTCGCACGTTCCGCGTTGGCGAGGATGAGCCGCAGTGGCTGGAAGCCAACGCCAAGTCCTTCGCCCACCATCCCGAGCAGGGCTCGCTGACCCTCGACGACCTCGAAGCACGCATGTCCGAGGACTGGTTCGATCCAACCGGCTTCTTCCTCGCATTCGATGCGGAGGAGAATCTGCTCGCCTACCACTGGACCAAGATCCATCCTGCCTCCGCTGACGCGGCACGTCCCACCGGCGAAGTCTATGTTGTCGGGGTGGTTCCCGAGGCGCAGGGACTGGGCTTGGGCCGTTCCTTGACCACCACCGGCGTCAACTACCTGCTTGAATTGGGCGTTGATGCGGTGATCCTGTACGTCGATGCCGATAATGAGGTAGCGGTGAAGCTCTACCGCTCGCTGGGCTTCACACTTTGGGATGCCGACATCATGTACGGTCCGCAGAAGATAGACTAGGGGTATCGGCAGTTCCGATTATTTCGGGACTGCCACTAGCGGTGTCTTTAGCGTCCACTTGCAGGAAAGAAGTGAGTTCAGCAGATGAATAGCTACCCCAAGGAAACTGGTACTCAACTACGCGATGTCCCTTCTTCGAAAGTCAACGAGGACCGCATAGAACCTGCCGATTCGCTGCCGGACTTGCATCCTGATGGCGGATTCAAAAATGAACGTTTCCTTGACCGCGAGCTCAGCTGGCTGCACTTCAACGCCCGTGTACTGGAACTGGCCGAAGACACCGATCTGCCATTGCTGGAACGTGTGAACTTCCTGTCCATCTTCGCCTCGAACCTCGATGAGTTCTTCATGGTTCGCGTTGCCGGGCTGAAGCGCCGCATCCACGCAGGACTGGCAGTGCCAGCGGCAAACGGCATGAACCCGGTAGACCAGCTGGAGCTGCTGCTCTCCTCGGCCCACGCACTGCAGACCCGCCACGCCAAGGTCTTCGCCGACTCGGTCTACCCGGATTTGACCGAGCAAGGGATCCGCATCACCACATGGGAAGACCTTTCGGCCTCCGAACGAGAACTGCTTTCCAAATGGTTCGTTTCCCAGGTGTTCCCGATACTCACCCCGCTGGCCGTTGACCCCGCCCACCCGTTCCCCTACATTTCCGGCCTCTCGCTGAACTTGGCTGTGGTAGTCCGCAACCCATTGACCGGCAAAGAACTCTTCGCCCGCTTGAAGGTGCCGGACACCATCGCCCGCCTGATCAGCATCGACGGCACCCGCGCTGCGCACTCGTCGCTGCGCACCGCCCGCTTCATCCCGCTCGAAGCGCTCATCGCGGTACACCTGGAGCTGCTGTTCCCCGGCATGGAAATCGTTGAGCACCACTTCTTCCGCGTTACCCGCAACGAAGACCTGGAAGTTGAAGAAGACGATGCAGAAAACCTGCTGCAGGCGCTGGAGAAGGAATTGCTGCGCCGCCGCTTCGGTCCACCGGTTCGCTTGGAGGTCGCCGATGACATCAACCCCGAAATCATGGAACTGCTCACGCGCGAACTAGGTGTGGAAGAGGACGAGGTCTTCAAGCTTCCCACCCCATTGGACCTGCGCGGCCTCGGTGTCATCGCATCGCTGGATCGTTCCGAGCTGCACTACACCAAGCATGTCGGCCATACTTCCAACTACCTGAACGAATCGGAAACTGCCAAGGCCGCCAATGTGTTCGCGGCCGTACGCCGCCGCGACATCCTGCTTCACCATCCCTATGATTCCTTCTCCACCAGCGTGCAGGCCTTCCTGGAACAGGCCGCAGCTGACCCGAAGGTCATGGCCATCAAGCAGACCCTGTACCGCACCAGCGGCGACTCGCCAATTGTCGATGCGCTGATCGACGCGGCAGAAGCCGGCAAGCAAGTCCTGGCCCTGGTGGAAATCAAGGCGCGCTTCGACGAGCAGGCCAACATCTCCTGGGCTCGCAAGCTGGAGCAGGCCGGAGTGCACGTGGTCTACGGCATCGTTGGCCTGAAAACCCACTCCAAGCTCTCCCTGGTGGTTCGCCGCGAAGGCGACAAGCTGCGCCGCTACTGCCATATCGGCACCGGAAACTACCACCCGCGCACCGCGCGCTACTACGAGGACTTCGGCTTGCTCACCTGCGACGACGAGGTTGGCGAGGATATCTCCAAGCTCTTCAACCAGCTCTCGGGCTACGCCCCGCGCTCGACATACAACCGTTTGCTGGTTGCTCCGCGTTCGGTACGCACCGGACTGCTGGCGCACATCGAGAAGGAAATCGTCAACGCCACCGCGGGCAAGCCGGCGAAGGTCGTCATCAAGGTCAACTCGATCGTGGATGAAGCCATCATCGATGCGCTGTACCGGGCCAGCCAGTCAGGCGTCAAGGTGGAAGTCATTGTTCGCGGCATCTGCGCCCTGCGCCCGGGTGTCCCCGGACTGAGCGAGAACATCGAAGTGCGTTCCATCCTTGGCCGTTTCCTTGAGCACAGCCGCGTGTTCATGTTCGAAAATGGCGGAGATCCACTGGTGTACATCGGCTCCGCCGACATGATGCACCGCAACCTGGACCGGCGCGTGGAAGCCCTGGTTTCGCTGCGCAACCCGGAAGACATCGATCGCATGATCACGCTGCTGGCCCGCTACATGGATGACAAGACCGCTTCCTGGCACTTGAACTCCGATGGAGAATGGATCCGCCATTACCAGGACGAGGATGGCAAGCCGCTCTCCGATGTCCAGTTCTGGCTAGTAGAAGAACATGCCCGCCGACGGAACAGTGGACGTAACAGCTAGTGAACGAATCAGAGCTGCGCGATACCCGCACCAGGGCTCGTGACATCATCCGATCCGCAGACGCCGAGGAAATCCGCCTTGGCGAATACGACATCGTGGCTGCCGGGGCGATCCCCTGGAGGCTGAAGGACGGCAAACTGCAAGTTCTCTTGATCCACCGTCCCAAGTACGACGACTGGTCCTGGCCCAAGGGAAAGCTGGACCAGGGCGAATCCATCGCAGAGTGCGCGTTGCGCGAGGTCCGCGAGGAAATCGGGTTGCGCATAACCTTGGGCATCCCGCTTTCGGCCACTGCCTACACAGTCGGGCAGAAAACCAAGGTCGTCTACTACTGGGCGGCCAAGACCGATCCGCAGACGGTGATCGAACCCGACGGCGCAGAATGCGACGAGACGCGCTGGGTCAGCCCCAAGAAAGCTGCCAGGATGCTGTCCGCGGCCACCGACAACCAGCCGCTGGACGACCTGGTGCGGGCCCATGACGCTGGCGTGCTCGATACGCACCCGGTGCTGATCGTCCGCCATGCCAAGGCCAAGCCGCGTGGCAAATGGACGCGCGCCGAGGGCGACCGCCCGCTGGCGGCGACCGGACGGCGCCAAGCGCAGGCTGTTTCGCGGATGCTCGAAGCGTGGAAGCCTATGCACGTGGCTTCTTCGCCGTGGATGCGTTGCGTACAGACGATTACGCCCTACGCAGCCTTGCACGCGTTGAGCCTCAAGAGCATCAAGGCACTGACCGAACATGCTGCCACGCGCAAGCCTGAGCGAGCCCGCAAGGCCGTGCAGAAGCTGTTCGACAAGTACCGTTCCCAGGTCATTTGCACGCATCGGCCGGTGCTGCCCTTCGTACTGGAGGTCCTCGCAAAGAACTCCACCGCTGAACTGGCCCAGGCGCTGCCGGATCAAGATCCCTATTTGGAACCAGGATCCTTGATCGTTGCACAGCAGGTCCAAGCCGGCAAGCCGCGCATCGTCTCATTCGAGATCCACACGCCGTACCACGACTAGCCTCGGCGGCCGCTGCCCGTCCAATGCATGCCGTGCATAGGTGTTCTCTCATGGCTTGGCGCAACCCGTTGCATCTGGCTCCGATTAGGGATAAGACTGTAAATAGGACACACGTCACAGCCGAGAATGAGGTAATGCCATGACTGCCAAGCAGCCGCACCAGCCAGTCGAGAAGATTGTGCACCATGGCCTGCGTCTGGATCACGACGCGAGCCGTGGCCGCTATTCTCTGTGGCACGGTTCCACTTTCGTCGGCTTCCTCGGCTACCACGAAGAAGACGGGATCGCCACGATTCAGCACACCATCGTCAATGAGGAATTCGGCCGCCGCGGATATGCTCGTGCCCTGGTGACCCTGGTTCTGGACAAGTTCCGCGACGAAGGGCTGAAGATCATTCCCGAATGCAGCTACGTCCAGGACTACCTGCACCGCTACCCGGAATACAACGACATGGTGGTTTCCGCCAGCTAGCCTCGAATGCGAGCAGGGTCATCCTTGCGCCTTGTTCCGGCAGCATCCTGAGTGATCTAAACTGGAACGTGTGAATAAGCCAGCGCCGACCACCAGCACGACAGGTATGATGACGAGTTCAATAGCGACCCCCTATGAAGATCTGCTTCGAGACGTGCTGGAAAACGGTGCCTCCAAGGAAGACCGCACCGGAACCGGAACCCTGTCGGTATTCGGCCGCCAGATCCGCTTCGATCTGAAGGATTCTTTACCGCTGATCACCACCAAACGGGTGCACTTCAAGTCTGTGGCTGCCGAGCTCCTGTGGTTCCTGCGCGGCGAGTCCAACGTGAAGTGGCTGCAGGACCAAGGCGTTCGCATCTGGAACGAATGGGCTGATGAGACCGGCGAACTCGGCCCGGTCTACGGCGTCCAATGGCGCAGCTGGCCAACTCCCGACGGCGGCCACATTGACCAGATTTCCCAGCTGGTCGACTCGTTGCGCAACAACCCTGACTCCCGCCGCCATATCGTCTCGGCGTGGAACGTCGCAGAAATCCACAACATGGCGCTGCCGCCATGCCACGTGTTCTTCCAGTTCTACGTCGCCGAAGGCAAGCTCTCGTGCCAGCTTTACCAGCGCAGTGCAGACATGTTCCTGGGCGTGCCTTTCAACATCGCCTCCTATGCCCTGCTCACCCGCATGCTGGCGCACCAGCTCGACCTGGAACCAGGCGAGTTCATCTGGACCGGCGGCGACGTGCACATCTACACCAACCACTTGGAACAGGTAAAGGAACAGCTCTCCCGCGATCCCTACCCATACCCGACGCTCAGCTTCAATTCCAAGCCAGAGTCGATCTTCGACTACACGCTGGAAGATTTCAGCGTCAACGACTACCAGCACCACCCGACCATCAAGGGAACCGTAGCCGTATGACCTCCAATCCGCGCCACGCGCACGAAGCGCAACCGCTAATTGGCGCCATTTGGGCCCAAGCCGAGAACGGCATCATTGGCGCTGGCGGTGCTATGCCATGGCATGTTCCCGAGGACTTGGCCCATTTCAAGCGCACCACCGCAGGCCATCCGGTAATCATGGGCCGCACCACATGGAACTCATTCCCGGCGAAGTTCCGCCCCCTGCCAGGCCGCACCAACATCGTGCTGACCACTCAGGCCGATGCCCATGGGCAACTGAGCGAGGATGGCGCAGTACCCGTCTCGAGCCTGGAAGAAGCCGTTGCCCTGGCACAGCGCAGCGAAGGCGGCGAAGAAGTCTGGATCATTGGCGGCGGCAAGGTCTACGCACAGGCACTGGACCTGCTGGACCTCGCAGTGGTCACCAAGCTTGATGTCTCCCCCGAAGGAGACACCTCTGCACCCGCGCTCACCGCCGACTTCGCTCTGGGTGCTTGCGATCCATCCCAAGAATCGGAAGCTGCCCGTTGGCATACTTCCTCCACCGGTACCCGCTACCGCTTTGAAACCTGGCTTCGCCAAAAGGACTAGAACGACCATGAAAAAATACATCGGAGAGCTCAAGCAGCACCCCGAGGCACTCTTCATTCTCGGATACATGCTCTTCCCGCTGCTGGCATTGGTAGTGGCCGTACTCGGCTTCTTCATGGTTCTGGGCGGCCACAAGATTTTCGGACTGATCCTATTGCTGGTTCCCACGCAGATCTTCATCTTCTCGGCGATGTGGGCGATCAAGAACCGCAAGCTGCTGCTTGAGGAAAAGTAAAACTTTCGCTGTACCGAATCACACCTGAACCCTGCTGGGGCTTGGGTGTGATTCTGCTTTAACTCTTGTAACGAACCGGGCTCTGCCCGATCATCGCACCTACCATGGAGACATGACTTCATCTGTTGGTTTTGTAGGTTACCGAGGCATGGTTGGATCCGTGCTGATGCAGCGCATGCTAGACGAAGGCGATTTTGCCCAGATCGACCCGGTATTTTTCTCGACTTCCAATGCTGGCGGCAACGCCCCGGCATTCGCTGAGGGCGCCGGCCCGCTGCAGGACGCGTTCGACATTGACACGCTGTCGAAGTTGCCGATTATCGTCACCGCCCAGGGTGGCGACTACACAACCAAGGTCCACACCGAGCTGCGCAAGTCCGGCTGGGACGGCCTGTGGATCGACGCCGCATCCTCGCTGCGCATGAACGATGATTCCGTCATCGTCCTGGACCCGGTCAACCGCTCGGTGATCGACGAATCACTGGCCGCTGGCACCAAGGACTACATCGGCGGCAACTGCACCGTCTCGTGCATGCTCATGGGCTTGGGCGGGTTGTTCAAGAACAACCTGGTCGAGTGGGGCACCGCGATGACCTACCAGGCCGCTTCCGGCGGCGGAGCCCGCCACATGCGCGAACTGCTCACCCAGTTCGGCGACATCAACGCATCGGTGGGCAGCGAACTGGCTGACCCGGCAAGCGCCATCCTGGAAATCGACCGCAAGGTCCTGGAAACCCAGCGCGGAAACCTCGACGCTTCCCAGTTCGGCGTACCGCTGGGCGGCTCGCTGATCCCATGGATCGACGCGGATCTGGGCAACGGCCAGTCCCGCGAGGAATGGAAGGCAGGCGTTGAGACCAACAAGATCCTGCAGACTTCCGGCGACCAGCAGATCATCATGGACGGACTGTGCGTCCGCATTGGCGCCATGCGTTCGCACTCGCAGGCACTGACGCTGAAGCTGAAGGAAGACCTGCCGGTCTCCGAAATCGAGTCGCTACTGGCAGCCGACAACGAGTGGGCCAAGGTCATCCCGAACGAGAAGGAAGCGACCGTGGACCAGCTGACTCCGGTCGCGGCTTCAGGCACCTTGGACATCCCGGTAGGCCGCATCCGCAAGCTGGAAATGGGCCCGGAATACATCTCGGCCTTCACCGTCGGCGACCAGCTGCTGTGGGGCGCAGCGGAGCCGCTGCGCCGCATGCTCGCTATTGCCCAGGGCCGCCTCTAGCCATCCCTGAAGCGCAAACCATGGCACACAGCCCGGAACAGGATTTCTGTTCCGGGCTGTGTGCCATTTTCCTGCAGGTGAGCGCTAGCGGGCCAACTCATTCCTGAGCAGCGAATAGATCAGCTGGTCATGCCACGCACCGGCACGCCACTGCGCTTGCCGGATTACACCCTCGCGGGTGAACCCCAGCTTCTCCAGGCACCTCTGCTCAGCCAGGTTTTCAGCGGCTGTCGTGGCCTGAATCCGATGCCGCGGGTAATGGGAGAACAAGTAATCGACAAGCAACTCCTGCGCTCGGGTGCCAAGGCCCAGGCCGCGGAACTCGGCAAAGATGCCGATGGCGATTTCCCAGCAGGCAGAGGTGTTGGCCCGGCCCCACGACGTGACGGTGAACCAATCGGCTTTGCCGATGACCTGCTCTCCCAGGCAAACTGCCAGCGCACCGTCAGCGCTGCCGATCATCTGGTCTTGGGCCACGCGGTTGCGCAGCTTGCTGGTATCCCAGAAGCCGAACCATTGGGCTTCGCCGGCGCCCTGGACGGATTGGAAGTTCACCTCCAGCAGGTCGATATCTGCTGGACAGAGCTTTCGCAGGGATACTTCCGCCAAGGCATTCCTTCCTTGCCCCGGCAACCGCCGGGAAGCATTTCACCTAGAGCACTTCGCCAATCAGCAACGGCTCGTTGACCAGTTCAATTCCAAAACGTTCCTGCACGCCGGCACGTACTGAGCGGGCGATGGCCAAAATGTCCTGGGCAGTGGCTTCCCCGCGGTTGGTGATGGCCAGCGTGTGCTTGGTGGACAGCGAGGCGCGGCCATCGGCGAGCGCGAATCCGCCGGTCCCCTCCAAACCGTAGCCCTTGGAGAAACCGGCCTGGTCGATAAGCCACGCAGCGGACAGCTTCACGAAGCCGGCTTGTTCCACCGGGTAGTTCGGGGCGTTCGGCGGAAGCTTGTCCAGGACGCTGGATTCAACGATGGGGTTGGTGAAGAAGGAACCGGTGGAATGCGAGTCAGCGTCCTTGATATCAAAGACCATGCCCTTGGAACGGCGCAATTCGAGCACTGTTTGGCGCACTTGGAGCGCGTTGGCGCGGTCTCCCGCTTCAACCCCGAGCCGGCGGGCCAGCTCTGCGTAGCGGATCGGAGCCGATTCGTTCTCGCGGGCCAGCAGGAACGCCACCTCGAGGACCACATAGCGCGGGGACCCATTGGTGCTGGTGCGCTTGATGAGCGACTCCCGGTAGGCGAATTCAAGCTCGGCGTTATCCAGCTTGAGCACCTGGTCGCTCTCGCGGTCATAGGCGCGCACCCACGCCAAGGTCTGGGACACGTCTGCACCGTAGGCTCCAACGTTCTGCACCGGGGTGGCACCGGTGCACCCTGGGATGCCCGAGAGCGCTTCCAGCCCGCTCAGGCCCTCAGCCAAGCTGTATTCAACGGTCGTGTCCCAGTTCTCGCCGGCTGCGGCACGCAGCAGCACCTTGCCATTCGGCTGCTCGTCCAGGTGCAATCCACGGGTGGCAATCTGCACGGCAACACCCGGGAAGCCCTCATCGGAGATCACCAGGTTGGACCCCCCGCCAATGAGCAGGACGTCCTGCCCTGCGGCATCCGCGGCGGCTACTGCGTGAGCCAGTTCAGCTTCGCTGGTTGCGGTCACCATTTGCCGGGCTGGCCCGCCGACGCGGGTCGTGGTCAGGTTCTTCAGCATTGCTTCAGTTTACTTTCCGTATGAGGAGGTAGGGGTGGGCTTCCTGCCCGGCCAGTTAGGCCTTGGGCTCGCCGCCGGCACGGCTTCCGGCGGCATTCGAGGACAGGCAGAAGGCCACAACCACCAGGATGGAGATGGAGCCCAGGGCCGGCAGCAGCCCGATGACTTCGGCCAGCAGACCCAGGAGGGGCGGGCCGCCGAGGAACGCGCCGTACCCGATGGTGGACACCACCGAGACGCGGGTCGCGGCATGCACCGGATCATCCGAGGCAGCGCTCATGGCCAACGGGAAGGTCAGGGCCACGCCCATGCCCCAGATGGCCAAGGCCACGAAGGCCAGGGGCAGATTGTTGCCGAAGGCGAAGAGCAGCACGCCAACCAGCGCGCTGATGGCGCTGGCACGGATCATGAAAACCCTGCCCATCCGCAGGATCAAATCGCCGGAGAGCAGGCGGGTCAGGGTCATGGCGGCCACGAAGACGCCGTAGCCGATGGCGCCCACGCCTTCCTTCGTCTGGTATCCGTCCACCAGCGCCATGGCCACCCAGTCTCCGGCAGCGCCTTCGGCCAGGGCCATGCCCAGCACCAGCACGCCCAGGAGCACGGTCTGCGGTTCGGTCCAGGCCTTCTTCAGCGAGGACCCGTTGCTGCTGGTGCGCGGGGTCCGGCTGAAGTCTTCGCCGTAGAATCGTGCGCTGAACAGGACCGTGGCGATGATGAGAAGGCCCATGAAGCCGTAGTGGTACTGCAGCGGGATCTGCAGGCGTGCGCCCAGCGCGCCGGCACCGGCGCCGATTACCGTGCCAATGGAGAAGAAGCCGTGCAGGGCAGGCATGATGCTCTTGCCCAGGGCCCGTTCCATGGCCGCGCCTTGGACGTTGGAGGCGACATTCCATGAGGCGGTGCCCAGTCCCTGGGCGAAGAGGAAGATGCCGCAGATGACGACGCTGCCGAAGATCCCGGCACCGACGCCGACGAGGATCAGCGAGCCGCCGGCCAGGGTCGCGGCGATGCGCATGACGCTGGTGGCGCCCAGCCGCAGGACCAGCTGCCCCGAGACCGACACGGACAGGAAGGACCCTGCGCTCAGGCACAGCAGCAGCAGGCCGACACTGGCGTGGTCCAGCGCCAGGGCGTCGCGCACCGCCGGCAAGCGCGAGACCAGGGCCGAGATCAGCAGGCCGCTGGCCAGGTAGGCGGCCATCAGCGCATTGCGCCACTGGGTTGCCGGCCGCTGCGCATCACCTGGAAGCTGCATGCCTAGAGCTGCACCACTGCCTGGCACTTGAGCAGCACCTTGGCTCCATCGGCCGAGACTGCCAAGTCGATGCGGGCGGTGCGGGCTTCGGCGTCCAA
This sequence comes from Glutamicibacter sp. ZJUTW, assembly GCF_008370855.1. Classification (NCBI taxonomy): domain Bacteria; kingdom Bacillati; phylum Actinomycetota; class Actinomycetes; order Micrococcales; family Micrococcaceae; genus Glutamicibacter; species Glutamicibacter sp. ZJUTW. The sequence continues at coordinate 2,490,695 of NZ_CP043624.1, forward strand.
GGCGCCGACCTTGCCTTCCACCGAGATGGTGGTGCCTTCATGCTCCGATGGGTTGGAGCCTTCCGGGTCCTCGACGACGACCGGCTTGGTGAAGCGGGTCTGGTAGTCGATGATGGCGCCCGGGTTCCCTACCCATTGCGAGACCAGGTCGATGACCGAACCCATGGTGAACATGCCATGGGCGATCACCGAAGGCAGTTCCACCTCCTTGGCGAAGCGCTCATTCCAGTGGATCGGGTTGAAGTCGCCCGAAGCTCCGGCATAGCGAACCAGGTCCGCGCGGTTGACCTGCACCGTGTGCGATCCAATGACCTGTCCCTTTTCGAGGCTGTCGAATTCAATCATGCTTAGTCCTCAGCTCGTACCAGTAGCGATGAAACGGTGGTGGCGATCTTCTCGCCGGCCGCGGTGGTGATTTCGGCGCGGGTGGTGATCATCGCGCCGGCGCCCATCTCGCGGACCTGGTCCACGTAGAGCTCGGCGAGCAGTTCATCACCCGCCACGATCGGTCGGTGGTGGGTGAATCGCTGGTCGGCATGCACCACGCGGGAGAAGTCGATGCCGCTGGCCGGGTCGGAGATCAGCTGCGCATCGGCCCGCTGTGCGATGATGATTGCGAAGGTCGGCGGGGCGACAACGTCGCTGTAGCCCAGCTTGCGGGCTGCCTGCACGTCGTAGTGCGCCCGGTTGGCGGCTTTGGTGGCGGCGGCGAATTCGCGGATCTTCTCGCGGCCTACCTGGTAGGACTCGCCGGCAGGGTAGATGCGCCCTACCAGGTCAGGGTTGATGCCCATGGGTTCTCCTGAACGTTGTTGGACGTGGCCGGGCGTGGATGCCGCCGGATAAGAAATCCGGGCGCAGCTGCCCGGTCACACTGTGGAATTCTTGCGGGAGCCTAGTTCTGCCCGTCGGAGGGGCGCTTGTTGGTCCGTGGTGCGGCAAGGCCATTCTCGATGCGCCACTGGCGTGCGTCCTTGGCCCGGACAACCAGGCTGGCGATGTGGCAGAGCATGCCGATGACCATGATGCCGATCGCGGTGTAGACCGTGGGCAGGGACGGAATGTTGGCGCCGATGATGGCCAGGATGATGCCCACGCCCATGATGCCCATGGCGGCGAAGACGAGCTTCTTGTAGCGCGGCGAGGCGGATTCCCAAGGAGTGTTGGTCATGGCTCAAGTCTAGTTCAGCCCGGGCCGGGAGCGCTCATTGCCGCCGGGGCATTTCCGCGTGACTCCCCCGACAGCATTCTGGTCTCAGAACAAGGCGGATTGCTCTTCCTTGAAGTCCCCGCGCTGCTCCACCACCGCGACCTCGCGGGTTTTCAGCTCGGCGGCATCCAGCACGCGCAGGGTGGTGCCATCGCCGCTGTCGACGAGGATGCTCTGTCCCAGCACGCCGCGGATGCGCAGGTTCACGGTGCTTCCGGGCAGGGCCGTGGTCCAGGCATGCAGCGCATGCGCATCCCAGGCGCCAATGACTGGGCGGGCGAAAGCCGGCTGCTCCCACAGCTCGTCGCGCAATTGCACGCCGTAGGCCTCCAAGCCCCGCTGCGCGCCGAGGAAGTCCCGGGCCCTGCCTGCTGCGTCGGCGTTGATCTGATCAAGCTGGGCGTAGTCCAGTTCCCAGCTAGCCAAGCCCTTGACCTTGGACTTCTGCCTCACCTGCTGGCTCAGGCCCACATGCTCGGTGACCAGGTCTTCGAGCACCCGGATGGCCGCCCCGTCGTTGGCGCGGGCGACATAACGCGCAATGACCGCGCCCTGCTGCGCCAGCCGGGTCCACTTGCTACTGGTCGAGGTGGTGCCGACCTTAGTCGCGCCGTGGGCGAAGCTGGCTATATACAAGAAGTGCGGCTGTTCCAGGTACTTGCGAAGGCCTTCGGGGGCTTCGCCGGTCTTGTGGAAATGGTGCATGAACTTCGACTGGTCCAGCCGGCGGCAGCTCTCGCATTGGGTACCGGTGCGCAGGGCCTGGTTCTTGGGGCACGGCAGCGTATTGCGCGAGCCGTCGGCCTTCATCGTGATGTAGCCCAGGCAGAACTTCAGTTCTCCGATCTCCAGGGCCAGTGAACGCCCCGCTTCCAGGTACTCGGTACCCCAGGTTTCGCCGCTGCGCAGCCGGAGCATCGGGGCGGGTTCATGTTCTGCGAAGCTGATGCCGTGGCATAGCTGCCGGGTAGCTGAAGCGAATTCCATCAGGACCTTTCTGAAGTTTCCCCTCCCAACGATAGTTCACCGCAGATGGCCAGGTCCGGCGGACAGGTTGGCCGATACACAAAGTCCGAAAGTTAGCTGAACAAATTCCCGATTGGTTCTGACCTAATTCTTAGGAGATGCCCGTAGGCTGAACCTGCACCGGAAACGTACCGCGGGCCGGGCCACAATCTGTTGAGGTGATCCAGGATTTCTGTCCCATTTGATGACGAGACGCGTGCAGTGGCAATCTCAGCTGCTGGAACTACCCCTTCCCCGGCTGAGTTGCAGCGATTGACGAAGGCCTTCCACCATGATTTCCAGCGCTTCATGATGGAATACCAGTTTGCGGTGGACGAAGTACTGACCAAGGTCTCGATCTTGCGCGAAGAGTTCTTGTACTTGCACAAATACAATCCAATCGAACATGTCAGTTCCCGGGTGAAAACTCCGGAGAGCATCATGCGCAAGGTTGCCCGCCGGAATATCGCACCGTCTCTTACTGCCATACGCGAGAACCTCAGCGATATTGCGGGTGTGCGCATCACCTGCAGTTTCGTCAAGGACATCTATAAGGTCCTGAACACCTTGACCGCTCAAAATGACCTGAAGGTCATCCAGATCAAGGATTACATCAAGAACCCGAAGCCTAGCGGCTATAAAAGTGTTCATGCGATTGTGCAAATTCCGGTCTTCTTGTCCGACGGCCCTGTCGACGTTGTAGTGGAGTTGCAGATCCGCACCATCGCCCAGGACTTCTGGGCAAGCCTGGAACATAAGATTTTCTACAAGTACGAGGGCGAGGTTCCAGAGCATCTGGTACAGGAGCTCGCCGATGCGGCAGCTGTTGCAACGAAACTCGATATGCAAATGCAACGGTTGCATACCGAAGTACACGGCCATGATGCCAATGACCAAGCAGGCCACGAGGCGACTTTCGATACGAAGGCCTTCCAAGGACTGCTGTCGCTGGCACAGCAAGCCAGCACCAGAGGCCCCGAAAAGTGTGCCGACAACTAAGCCTTAATGGCTTTAGCGCTCAAGGTCCGCTGAAGACCGTTTCGAACCCGGAAACCAAAAAAGATCCTCAGCCGAAGCTGAGGATCTTTGATTTGGTAGCGGCGCCGGGACTCGATCCCGGGACCTCACGATTATGAGTCGTGCGCTCTAACCAGCTGAGCTACGCCGCCACAAGTGAGAAACAATCCAGTAGAAGCCAAGAAAGCTTCTCACTCAGAGCCCCCTGCCGGAATCGATCCGGCGACCTCGTTCTTACCAAGAACGCGCTCTACCACTGAGCTAAGGGGGCAACGAGTAAATACTCTACACGCATTTCCCGGCAAAGAAAAATCGGCAAACCGATCTGGAAAGCGCACGGGGATTTCCATAAAACTGCTAGTCAAAACGGTTTTAGCCAGACCTTGAAGGCAATCAGGGACGAAGGCTGGGACAAAAAGTGTTCTGGTGACGATGCTCACTGGGTTGCCCCTCGCGGTCAATCGCCGCTTCGCTCAGGCTTACAGGATAGAGTTCCGCGCCGAATTCCCTTGAGGTAGCCGGCAAATCCTCCAACACAAATACTCCAGAAGAGAACACTCCCCCTGCCCCCGAACTCCAGGGCCACGGGTCGTCCGGAAGGGTGCGCGACATCCGGCTGGGTGCGCGACATCCGGTGGGTGAACTCTCCACCACGTGCGGCAACCGGAATTCAGTGGCATGAAGGCAAGCTATTGCGGGCACAGAATCCCCCTAGGTTCACCGACCTCCATTTCCGCCTTGATTAGGAACATTGTGATGTCAGCAACAAATCCCCGGCAGATTTTGCAAACCTCGAAAACCTGTGTAAAGTATTTACCTGTTGCCCCCTTAGCTCAGTGGTAGAGCGCGTTCTTGGTAAGAACGAGGTCGCCGGATCGATTCCGGCAGGGGGCTCGAAATGAGAGAAGCAATCTGGTTCCAGATTGCTTCTCTTTTCGTTTATCTACCGCTCTCAGTGCCCCATCGCGCGGCCATCGCTTCAGCCTGCGCCCGCGCTGCTTCGCCAGTTATCTGCCACGCCCTTTTTCCCAGATTCCGGATTCGCGCCGCAAGAGACTGATCGCTTCCAGAAACTATCTCCTGCCGCCGGGGCCAGTGCCCGCATCCTGACTTGATGTCACTGTTCTGACCACTGGATTTGCGTTTCCTCCTCCCAAGCGTGCTAAGTTGTTCGCGACCACACGGGTGCCCTGGCAAGGGCTGAGATCGGGCTATCGCCGTCCGCGACCGTTGAACCTGTCCGGGTAATGCCGGCGAAGGAAGTGAGTTTCCAAGTGGAACAATTTGAACAGCACCCTGCCCACACCCTTGCCTACCGCGAATCTGCGGGAATTTCTGTTCCCGTCACGCAGATCCATCTGGCAGACTCCCCCAATGGAAAGCCCAACGAGCCGCTGTCGGTGTATCGCACCAGCGGACCGGGAAGCGAACCGACCCAGGGCTTGCCACCCTTCCGCGAGCGATGGGTCCGGGAGCGCGGGGATGTGGAAACCTATGCCGGCCGCGAGCGCAATCTGCACGACGACGGGCGCTCAGCGGTCCGCCGCGGCACGGCCAGCGCGGAATGGGCTGGACGTTCGGCCCCTCCGCTGCGGGCCGTTGGAGGAGCCCGCGTGACGCAAATGCACTATGCGCGCGCCGGGGTCATCACCCCGGAAATGCGCTATGTGGCGCTGCGCGAGGAATGCGATGTCGAGCTGGTGCGCAGCGAGCTCGCCGCCGGACGAGCCATCATCCCGGCAAACATCAACCATCCGGAATCCGAACCGATGATCATCGGCAAGGCGTTCCTGGTCAAGATCAATGCGAATATCGGCAACTCGGCGGTGACCAGCTCCATCGCTGAAGAGGTCTCCAAGCTCCAGTGGGCCGCCAAATGGGGTGCCGACACGGTGATGGACCTGTCCACCGGAGAGGACATTCACACCACCCGCGAATGGATCATCCGCAACTCCCCCGTGCCCATCGGCACCGTGCCGATCTACCAGGCGCTGGAGAAAGTCAATGGCGAAGCCAACAAGCTGACCTGGGGGATTTTCCGCGACACCGTCATCGAGCAGTGCGAGCAGGGCGTGGATTACATGACCATCCATGCCGGTGTGCTGCTGCGCTACATCCCGCTGACCGCCAACCGGGTCACTGGCATGGTCTCGCGCGGCGGCTCCATCATGGCCGGATGGTGCCTGGCGCACCACCAGGAGAATTTCCTCTACACCCACTTCGATGAGCTGTGCGAGATCTTCGCTCAGTACGACGTGGCCTTCTCGCTGGGCGACGGGCTGCGCCCGGGCTCCATCGCGGATGCGAACGACGCAGCGCAATTCGCCGAGCTGGATACCCTGGCCGAGCTGACCAAGCGCGCCTGGCAGTACGATGTGCAGGTGATGGTCGAGGGCCCGGGGCATATCCCCTTCCATCTGGTGCGCGAGAATGTGGAGCGCCAGCAGGAATTGTGCGACGGGGCCCCGTTCTACACCCTGGGCCCGCTGGTTACCGATATTGCGCCGGGCTACGACCACATCACCAGCGCCATCGGCGCCACGGAGATTGCCCGCTACGGTACCGCGATGCTCTGCTATGTCACCCCCAAGGAGCATCTGGGGCTGCCCAACCGGGATGACGTGAAGACCGGGGTGATCACCTACAAGATCGCGGCGCACGCGGCAGATCTGGCCAAGGGGCATCCGGGTGCCACGGCACGGGATGATGCGCTGAGCAAGGCTCGCTTCGAATTCCGCTGGAATGACCAGTTCGCGTTGTCCCTCGATCCGGTCACCGCGCAGGAATTCCATGACGAGACGCTGCCGGCCGAGCCTGCGAAGACTGCCCACTTCTGTTCCATGTGCGGGCCGAAATTCTGCTCCATGCGCATTTCCCAGGATATCCGCGACGAATACGGCTCGGCCGAGGCGCAGGCGGCATTGGCCGGGATGGCGCAGAAAAGCAGGCAGTTCCTGGAAAGCGGGGGCACGGTCTATCTCGGGGACGAGATCCCCGTCGGGACCCCTGCCGAGTAATTAGCCCGGGCATGCGAAAACGCCCTTGGGGCAAGCTTTCGGCTTGCCCCAAGGGCGTTATCCAGTGCTATTCAGCTGTGCGCTGCAGGCTTAGTAGTCGCGACGTCCACCGCTGCGGTTCGAATCGCTGTAGCGGTCCTTGCCACCGCGTCCGCCGCCGAATCCGCCACGTCCGCCATTGCGTCCGCCACCGAATCCACCACGGCCGCCACGTCCACCACCGTAGCCGCCACGGCTGCCACGGAAACCACCGCGGTCGCCATCGTCGTCACGGCGCGGGCTGCGGCCACTGTCGAGCTGGAGATCGATGGCTTCGCCGCCAATACGGGTCTTGGACAGTGCACGCCACTGGTCCTTGCTCAGCTCTGCTGGCAGCTCCACCAGGGTGTGGTCCGAACGAATGTCGATGCCGCCGATTTCCGAAGAATCGAAGCCGCCCTCGTTGGCCAGCGCGCCAACGATCGAGCCTGGCTGCACGCGGTTGCGGCGGCCAACTGCCAGACGGTACATGGCGTTGCCCTCGGCAGCGGTCTTGCGGGCACGTGGACCGCGCTCACCGCGTTCGCCACGCTCCGGGCGATCCATGCGGGCCTTCTTCGCAGGCGACATGACCGGTTCGGTCATCAGCAGCGGGCGTCCGCCCTGGGCCATCAAAGCCAGTGCAGCCGCGATTTCCAGGTGGTCCAGGTCCTCGTGCTCGGCAGCGAACTTCTCCACGATCTCGCGGAAAGTAGTCAGGTCCTGGCCGCTGATGGTCTTGTCGATGCGGTCGGTGAACTTCTGGATGCGGCGGTCGTTGACCGAATCCAGCGACGGCAGCTGCATCTGGGTCACCGGCTGGCGGGTCGCCTTCTCGATGGCACGCAGCAGGTACTTCTCGCGCGGGGTCATGAACAGGATCGCGTCGCCCTTGCGGCCGGCACGGCCGGTGCGGCCGATGCGGTGCACGTAGGACTCGGTGTCATGCGGGATGTCGAAGTTGATCACGTGCGAAATGCGCTCGACGTCCAGGCCGCGGGCCGCCACGTCGGTAGCCACCAGGATGTCGATCTTGCCCGAGCGCAGGTTCTCTACGGTCCGCTCGCGCTGCTGCTGCGGGATGTCGCCGTTGATGGCGGCAGCGGTGAAGCCGCGGGCCTTGAGCTTGTCGGCCAGGTCTTCGGTAGCCATCTTGGTGCGCACGAAGGTGATCACGCCGTCGAATTCCTCGGATTCGAGGATGCGGGTCATGGCGTCCAGCTTGTGGGCGCCCATGACCTGCAGGAAGCGCTGGGTGATGTTGGTGCCGGTGGACTGCTTGGACTTCACGGCGACTTCCTGCGGGTTGCGCAGGTATTCCGAAGCGATGCGGCGGATGGTGCGTGGCATGGTGGCCGAGAACAGGGCAACCTGCTTCTCTTCCGGAGTCGCTTCGAGGATCTTGTCGACCTCTTCGGCGAAGCCCATGCGCAGCATTTCGTCGGCCTCGTCCAGCACCACGTACTGCAGGTTCGACAGGTCCAGGGAACCCTTGTTGATGTGGTCGATCACACGGCCTGGGGTGCCCACGACGACCTGTGCGCCACGGCGCAGGCCGTTGAGCTGCGGGCCGTATGGGGAGCCGCCGTACACTGGCAGAACGGTGAAGTTCGGCAGGTACTTGGCGTAGGAGGTGAAGGCCTCGGCGACCTGGAGGGCCAGCTCGCGGGTTGGAGCCAGGACCAGGATCTGCGGGGTCTTGGCTGGGCCATTGGTGTCAGCCAGTTCGGCCATGCGGGACAGGGCAGGCAGTGCGAAAGCAGCAGTCTTGCCGGTACCGGTCTGGGCCAGGCCGACAACGTCGCGGCCTTCGAGGAGCAGTGGAATGGTCGCTGCCTGGATTGGCGATGGCTTCTCGTAGCCAAGGTCGGCAAGCGATGCAAGCACGCGGGCATCCAGGCCAAGCTCGGAGAAGAGCACGGTTGGCTCTTCCGGGGTCTGGTTGTCGTTGGTGTTTACGGGCATGTCAGAAGACACGAAGAATTACCTCATTCGTTTGGGGATAGGCCTTGGCCGTCCCCAAAGAAACGACGTATAGGCTGCACAGTCAGATACAAGTCACGCTCATCAAGCGCTCCCCTATGACATAAAGACCCGCACACACTTTGCGGAAAATACAACACGAGAAGGCTCCAGCCTCAAAAATTGGGCTGGATGCGAGAGGGATACCCTGATGTTCGCGAACACTTAATGCTAGCTTGAACGGCACTGAGTTGTCAGTGCCGAAGCCGTGTGAGATCGGGCACCGCGCCAGAGCACGTAGGGTTAAGCACGTGAAGAAACCACTTTTTCCACGACGTCCCGATGAGCCCACCCCCGGCGGGTTGTTCGTCGCCCAGATGCTCTGGCTGTTGGCCGGAGTGCTTTTTCTCGGCTTCGGCGGCTTCCTGGCCTATGAGCAGAGCCGGGATTCCACACTGGATTTCGGCAGCATTGCGCTGATGGTCTTTTTCGCCGCAGCGGGCATCGCCTGCGGCGTGCTGGGATACCGGCTGTTCACCGGCGACCGGGCAGCGCGCGCCCAGCTGTCCTGGCTGGGACTGATTGCCGCACTGCCGCTGCTGCTGCGGTTCGGACGCTACTCGCTGCTGGCCGCCATCATCATGTTCAGCGTGGTGCTGATGTGGATGCCGGCGAGCAACAGGTACTTCAAGATCGTCGATCCCAAGCCGGCCAAGCGCCGCCGGTAGCCGGACCCGAACCCGGTTCAATGCACGAAGGACCTGGGTTCTGCTGCCCTTGGCGGGCAGCAGAACCCAGGTCCTTTGCGTTATGCGCATTTACAGGTTGGTGAAGGCCTTCTCCAGGTCTTCAATCAAATCTGCAGGGTCTTCGATGCCGACCGACAGGCGCAGCAGGTTCACTGGAACTGCCAGTTCGGTGCCCTTCACCGAAGCGTGGGTCATCTCCGACGGATAGTTCATTAGCGACTCGATGCCGCCCAGGGATTCAGCCAGGGTGAACAGCTTGGTGCTCTCGGCAATCTTGCGGGCTGCCGATTCCCCGCCGTTGAACTGCACGGAGACCATGCCGCCGAAGCCGGACATCTGCTTCTTGGCAATCTCGTGGCCCGGGTGGTCTTCGAAGCCCGGGTAGAGCACGCGCTCGACCTCGCTGCGTTCACGCAGCCACTGGGCCACCTGCGCGGCGTTCTCCGAGTGGGTGCGCATGCGCACGCCCAGGGTTTTCAGGCCGCGGGTGGTCAAGAACGCATCCATGGGACCGGAAACGGCGCCCACGGCGAACTGGATGAAGCCGATCTTCTCGGCCAGCTCGGCGTCCTTGACGATCACCGCGCCGCCCACCACGTCGGAGTGGCCACCGATGTACTTGGTGGTCGAGTGGACCACGATGTCGGCCCCCAGGGTCAGCGGCTGCTGCAGGAACGGGCTGGCGAAGGTGTTGTCCACGACCAGCAGTGCGCCGGCAGCATGCGCAATCTCTGCGACCTTCGCGATGTCGGTGATCTTCATCATCGGGTTGGACGGGGTTTCCACCCACACCAGCTTCGCCTTGTTCTTCTCGATGGCAGCGGCCAGGGCCGCCTCGTCCCCCATGTCCACCGGGGTGTTGCCGATGCCCCATGCACCCAGGACGCGGTCAATCAGGCGGAAGGTTCCGCCGTAGGCGTCGTTGCCCAGCACAATGTGGTCGCCCGGGCGCAGGATGGCGCGGATCAGCGAATCCTCGGCGGCCAGGCCCGAGCTGAAGGAGAAAGCGTAGTTGCCGAATTCGGCGCCGGCCAGCTGCGCCTGCAGCGAGTCGCGGGTCGGGTTGGTGCCGCGGCCGTACTCGTAGCCGTTGCGCAGGCCGCCAATGCCGTCCTGCGCGTAGGTGGAGGAGAAGTGCAGCGGCGGAACTACCGCGCCGGTAACCGGTTCGAATTCCTGGCCCGCGTGGACAAAGCGGGTGTTTGCGCCCTGATGGTTTTCAGTCATCGATATCAATCCTTTGTGGTGAAGTCTCTAGCGGGTGGTGTAGGCCAGAAGGTCGGCTGCGGTGGCCGCGGCAATCACTTCGCCGCCCTTGGTCAGCAGCACGGCCGGGTGGCTCTTGAGCAAGTCTTGCGCATGCTCCGGGGTGTCTGCGGTGCCAATGAATGGCATTGCCAGGTCGCCCAGATCTGCCAGCGTGCTGGTTGGTTCTGCACCGGCCAGCAGCGCGTCGGTGATGTCGCTGGCACCGATTACGCCGCGGATCTCGCCGATTCGCGCAGGCAGTGGTGCAGTGGCTACGACCAGCGCGTCATCGCCCTGCTCGCGCAGCGCCTTGGCCGCCTCGGCCAGGGTAGTGTCCAATGGCACTGTCGCGGTGCCTTGCTTGGCCAGCGCCTCGCCGATGAAGTCCAGCGCGGAGTATTCATCGGTGGTGAAACCCTGGTCCAGCATCCACTGGTCGTTGAAGATCTTGGCCAGGTAGCCGCGGCCGCCATCCGGTGCGATCACGACAACCACGTCGTCTTCGCCCAGATCCTTGGCGGCGCGCAACGCGGCGACGACAGCCATGCCCGAGGAACCACCCAGCAGCAGGCCCTCTTCCTTGGCCAGACGGCGGGTCATCTCAAATGCTTCGGCATCGGTGACCGGCTCCACGGCATCCGGCACGGAGGGGTCGTAGTTTCCCGGCCACATGTCTTCGCCGACGCCTTCGACAAAGTAGGGGCGTCCGGTGCCGCCGGAGTAGACCGAGCCATCCGGGTCAGCGGCGATGATCTTCACCGGGCCGGAAGCGCGGTCAGCGGAGATCTGCTTGAGGTAGCGTCCGGTGCCGGTGATGGTGCCGCCGGTTCCTGCGCTGATGACCGCATGGGTCAGCTTGCCGTCGGTGTCATTCCAGATTTCCGGGCCGGTGGTCTCGAAGTGGCTGTCAGGCGCTCCCGGGTTGGAGAACTGGTCGGGCTTGTATGCGCCATCGATTTCGGTGACCAGGCGGTCGGATACGCCGTAGTAGGACTCGGGCGAATCCGGAGCCACCGCGGTTGGGGTAACTACTACCTTGGCACCGTAGGCGCGCAGCACGTCGCGCTTTTCCTCGCCCACCTTATCGGGGGTGACGAAAATGGTGTTGTAGCCCTTGAGCTGGCCTACCATCGCCAGGCCGACGCCGGTGTTGCCGCTGGTCGGTTCCACGATGGTTCCACCGGGCTTGAGCTGGCCGGATTCCTCGGCACGCTCGACCATTTTCAATGCGATGCGGTCCTTGATGGAACCGCCCGGATTCAGGTACTCGAGCTTTACCAGTACGGTGGCTTTGATCCCGTCGGTGACTCGGTTGAGCTTCACCAAAGGGGTATTGCCGATCAGGTCTAGAACTGTGGACGCATACTTCATGTCAAGAACTTTACCGGCGGATGTCACACATGTCGTTCCGAGGCGTAGCGAAACGTCACGCAGTGGACGCACGCTTTTCTCTGGTGATAGCGATGCTGGCCCAGGAATCCCGAGCACGAAGTTATAGGATGCGTTTCATGGAGAAGTCGTTGACCGCCAGCTACGATCCGCAGCGTCCGGTGGCCCTGCCCAAGACCTTGGGCATCTTGCGCCGCGGCCTGGGCGATCCGACGATCCGCCTGTCGCAGACCGAGGCGTGGCTGGCCTTTGCGACGCCGCTCGGGGATGCAACTTTGCATATCCATAAGCCCTCCCCGAGCTCGCCAGCCGCATTGCAGGCCTGGGGTCCTGGCGCCCAGTGGGCCATGGAATCGGCACCGAACTTGCTGGGTGCGAAAGATGACTGGACCGATTTCGACGCGGGAGTCAAAGAAGGCAAGTTCCCGGAGATCATCGCGCGCTCCCGCTTCGTTCATCCGGATTTCATTCTGCCCAGCACCGGCAGGATCTTCGAGCACGTGGCCGGGGCGATCCTGGAACAGCGGGTCACCGGGATCGAAGCGAATTACGCGTGGCGCTGGCTGATCCGCCATCTGGGCCACCGGGCCCCGGGCCCGGCGCCCGAGGGCCTGATGATTTTCCCCGGTCCGCAGAAATTGGCAACGATGAAGCGGTGGGACTGGCAAGCAGCGCGTGTTGAGGGGCAGCGGGCCACCACGATGACGCGCGTGGTGCGGGTTGCCAGCAGCTTGCAGTGGTGGGCGGATAAGCCGATAAACCAGCCAAAGCCCAAGGCAATGGCACCGGGAACCCTGGAAGCGGCGATGGCGTCGGTGCCGGGCATCGGACCATGGACCATTGCCGAGACGCTGCAGCGTTCCCATGGATCTGCTGATCACATTTCCGTCGGAGATTTCCATCTGGCAGATTTCGTTGGACAGGTGCTTGCCGGTTCAAGAATCAGCGATGCGCAGATGCTTGACCTACTGGCGCCCTATGCCCCGCATCGGCAACGCGTGGTCCGCTTACTGCAGCTTTCAGGGCAGAGAAAACAAAGCTTCGGGCCCCGATACGCACCGCTGGATCACCGGCGGCGGTAAGGGAGCCCGAAGTCTATGGGAATTCCTAGGAGTCTGCCTGCGCGGCTTCCTCTGCGATCTGCTTATGCACTTCGCTCATGTCAATGCCCTTGACGGCGGTAACAAGGTCTTCGAGCTGGGTCTGGTTCAGCGCACCAGCCTGCGAGAACACGAGGACATTCTCGCGGAACGCCATGATGGTCGGAATCGAGGTGACGTTCGCAGCGCGGGCCAAGCCTTGTTCCGCTTCGGTATCCACCTTGGCAAACACTACATCGGGGAACTTCTCGGAAGTCTGCTCGTACACCGGCGCAAAATTGCGGCATGGACCGCACCAGGCAGCCCAGAAGTCCACCAGGACGATGTCGTTCTCATCAATCAGCTGCGCGAATTCGTCTTCGCTCACATTTTTCGTTGCCATGGTTATACGGTAGCCGATCCTTATTTGAAATACGTAGAAAGGTGATCTTGGTTGAGCACGGGAATAAAACCAACCCGATGGCCGCGCAAGTTCTCCATATGCAAAAAACTCCCGGATCCTGGGATCCGGGAGTTATTTTGTGGCAGATACTGGATTCGAACCAGTGAAGGCGTTGCCAGCTGATTTACAGTCAGCCCCCTTTGGCCGCTCGGGTAATCTGCCGAGTATGTTCGCTTCAAGAACATTTGCTCTTGTCGGAACGAGAAATAACTCTACAGGAGTTTTCCGGAGTTGTGAAATCGAGAGGGGCATTTTTGCTGTAAGCCTGATCACACCCCGAATTTGAATGTTAAAACCGGTAGGCTATGAAGCGAATCAGACCCGTTTCAACTAGGAGTACTCACATGGCTAGTGATTCCACATTCGACGTCGTAAGCAAGGTTGATAGCCAGGAAGTCGCCAACGCGATGAACCAGGCTCAGAAGGAAATCGCCCAGCGGTACGACTTCAAGGGCGTTGGCGCTGAAATTGACTTCAGCGGCGAGAAGATCCTGATGAAGGCCAACTCGGAAGAGCGCGTCAACGCTGTACTGGATGTTTTCCAGTCCAAACTGGTCAAGCGCGGCATTTCGCTGAAGTCGTTGGATGCCGGTGACCCTTTCGCTTCGGGCAAGGAATACCGCATCGAAGCGAGCATCAAGGAGGGCATCGCCCAGGACGTCGCCAAAAAGATCAACAAGTTGATCCGCGATGAGGCACCTAAGGGCGTCAAGTCCACGATCCAGGGCGATGAGCTGCGCGTTTCGTCCAAGTCCCGCGATGATCTTCAGGCCACCATGGCTCTGCTGCGCGACTTCGAAGAAGCAGACCTGCAGTTCGTGAACTTCCGGTAGGGCTCATCTCAGCCTGCTAGACGTACTTCGCAAGAGCCGAGGGCTGTCACCCATCCGTGGTGGATGGGTAACTGCCCCCGGCTTTTTGCTGGATTACCGAAAACTCTCGTCCGACTGCTCAACGTGTCCGTTTGCCATCGCCTTTGCGTTTTTGCGCCTTGGCCTCGTCACGGGCCTTCTTCTTGTAGTACCTGTCGCGGGTCCTCTCCCTGGCACCACGCTTGATCTCCTCCACATCGTCGGCAAAATGCTCCTTCGTCATCGCCGTGAATTCATCGATCGTGGCCTGCTCTTCCTCAGGAGTCGGCCCAGGAATCCAACTTTTCATCCAGAGCAGCTCTGCCAAATTGCAGATTGCCACTGCAGCCGTCACCACTGCACTGGCACTTATGGAACGGTGGAGAGCGTAAGAAGCAACAAAACTGATCACTATTGACGCCGTGAACGGCAGGAAAACGTAGGCAAACCCGCCGGGATTGGGCCTGCGATCGCGGAGCACGATGGGCCGCTCAATGACTGCGCCCGCAATCTCGGATAGGACAAACGCAAGAACTAGTGCGACCGCGATCCTGTCAAACGCCATGTCGACATCGATGAACAGCGTAATGATCCACGCGAGCAGGAGGGCAACCGCTCCCTTCACCACACCTGTCGTCAACCGGCCAGCAATCGCATCACCCAGCGAAGGAAAACGGATTTCGCTGTCGGTCATTTTTCTTTCTCCTCGTGGTCTGTTGATGAGAAGCATGCCGCGATCACGGTTCTGGGTTAACGCCTTTGAGGCTTCCCCCCCAGGGCTTCAACTTCCCGCAGACGCGAGTCTCCGATCGCCCATGGAGCGCTGCTACAACAGGTCGATCCGCAGGAGCGGTCACCTGCTCCAGCGCATTCGGCTTAGTACCCGCGGCCGCCGGCCATTGCTTCAAGCCGCGCGATGCGATCTTCCATCGGAGGGTGGGTGGAGAACATGCGCTTCAGGCGCGAACCGAAGGGGTTGGCGATCATGAGGTGCGAGCTGTTGACCAGCTTCTGGTCATTCGACGCCAGCGGAGCGTGGGAGATCCCCGATTCCAATTTGCGAAGCGCGCTTGCCAGCGCCAGGGGATCATTGGTCAGCTTGGCACCATCTTCGTCGGCGTCGTATTCGCGGGTGCGGCTCACAGCCATCTGGATGATGGACGCAGCCAATGGTGCCAGCAGCGACAAGGCAATCAAAGCGATCGGGTTCACCCCGCGGTTGTCGTTGCTGTTGCCGCCTCCGAAGAACATCAGGAACTGCGCCACCGAAGTGATCACGCCGGCAATGGCCGCGGCCACCGATGAGGTGAGGATATCCCTGTTGTAGACGTGCATCAGTTCATGGCCCAGCACGCCGCGCAACTCGCGTTCGTTAAGCAGCTGCAAGATGCCTTCGGTGCAGCACACCGCCGAGTTCTGCGGGTTGCGGCCGGTAGCAAAGGCATTCGGCGAAGTGGTTGGGGAAACATACAGGCGCGGCATCGGCTGCTGCGCGTTCATCGAAAGCTCGCGAACGATGCGGTACATTTCCGGTTGTTCCGCTTCGATGACCGGGTAGGCATGCATTGAGCGCAGGGCCAGTTTGTCGCTATTCCAATAGCTGTAGGCGGTACTTGCGAGGCCGATCAAGGCGAAGATCCATATGAACATCGAACGGCCGGTACCCGCGGAAATCAGCGAGCCGATGGCCAGCAACAGGGCGAACATTCCACCCATCAAAAAGGCGGTTTTGAGTCCGTTGTTATGTCCATGCACGGCGATGCACTCCCTCAATGAAGCAAACCAAGTTGGTGTTCTCTAGTCTAGTCAACGACTGGAATTCCAAATATGTTCCGGTGAGAAGATCACATCGGCACCCCCGGTTGCAGGCACCCGCAGGGCAGGGGAATATACCGGGAGGCTGGACGTTGTAGTTTTAAGATGCGGTGCCACAGCTTATTTCCGGCTAGCCCGTTCCTCCGACCTATTGCGATTCTGAAAGTGTGCGCCCTGCATGTCCTTAAGTACTGCCAAACCGATCCGCTCGGAACATAGTTATGGGCTGATCCAAGGCACCTCCGCATACCTGATTTGGGGCATGCTCCCGGCTTACTTCCTACTGCTGCCTGCCATCTCGGCCCTCGAATTCGTTGGCGTCCGGGTAATCTTCTCGCTGGTTTTCTGCCTGCTTCTGCTGGCATTCACCCGCCAGTTCAAGCAGTTCCTGGCCATGTTCAGGGACGCCAAGGCCATGTGGCAGCTGGGACTGGCCAGTGTGCTGATCGCGGCCAACTGGACGCTCTACGCGCTGGCTGTCTTGACCGGGCATGTGCTGGAAGCATCGTTGGGCTACTTCATCAACCCAATCGTGGCGATCCTCCTGGGCGTCGTGGTCCTGAAGGAAAAATTGCGTCGCCTGCAGTGGATCGCCGTCGGCGTCGCCACTGTTGCCGTGGTTGTCCTGACCGTCGGACTGGGACGGGTTCCGTGGATTTCCCTCGGGCTGGCATTCTCCTTTGGCTTCTATGGTCTGGTGAAGAACAAGGTGGGCCAAAGCGGCACCGCCTTGGGATCCTTGACCATTGAAACCGTCTGGCTGACCCCGTTGGCCTTCGGCTATCTGATCTGGCTGGCTGCTGCCGATCAGTCGGCACTGTTCTCGGCTGACGTTCCGGGTCTCCTGCTCCTGGCCGGAAGCGGCATCATCACCGCTGTTCCACTATTGCTCTTCGGGGGTGCGGCTCGCCGCTTGCCATTGAGCACGCTGGGCTCACTCCAATTCCTCGCCCCGCTCTTGCAGTTCATCCTGGGGCTGCTGGTTTTCGGCGAGCACATGCCATTTGAACGCTGGGTTGGCTTCGCACTGGTCTGGGTTGCAGTCATCTTCGTACTCGTGGACATGATGCGAATTCCTCGCACTGGTTCCATGCCCGAACCGAAGAAGCTGGGCTGAGCACCGGTTGGCATGAGAACTGAGTAAGCGAAAGCCTCGAATCTCCGAAGGGAGATTCGAGGCTTTCGCCGTACTCGGCCTAGATCGCAGCTGCTTAGGCGATAGCCTTGCGGATGGCGTCTTCCAGGACGTTGAACGCATCTTCGAGCAGCTCGTCGCCAATGACCAGCGGCGGCAGCAGGCGCACCACGTTGCCGTAGGTGCCGCAGGTCAGGATCAGCACACCCTGGGCCAGGCATTCGTCGGCGATCGCCTTGGTCAGTGCGGCATCCGGCTCCTTGCCCCCGGCCTTGACGAATTCCATCGCGACCATGCCGCCACGGCCACGGATGTCGCCCAGTTCCTTGATGTCCTTCTGCAGCGCTCCGAAGCGGGTGAAGAACTTCTCTTCGATCTGCCGGGCGCGGCCCGCCAGGTCCTGCTCTTCCATGAACTTGATGGATTCCAGGGCTGCGGCCACTGCTACCGGGTTGCCGCCGTAGGTGCCGCCCAGTCCGCCGCCGTGCACAGAGTCCAGCAGTTCGGCGCGGCCGATGATGCCCGACAGCGGCATGCCACCGGCAATGCCCTTGGCCAGGGTGACGATATCAGGCTCGATGCCCTCGATATCCGACGCGAACCATGCGCCGGAGCGGGCAAAGCCTGCCTGGACTTCGTCGGCAATGAAGACGATGCCGTTTTCCTTGGCCCACTCGGCAATGCGCGGCAGGAAGCCTGTGGCTGGAACAATGAAGCCGCCCTCGCCCTGGATCGGTTCGATGATGATCGCCGCGATCTGGTCGCCACCGATCTGCTTCTCCATGGCCAGGATGGCGCGCTCGGCAGCTTCCTTGCCGGAGATGTTCGGGTTTTCCTCGCGGAACGGGTAGCTCATTGGCATGCGGTAGATCTCCGGTGCCAGCGGTCCGAAGCCGCGCTTGTATGGAGCTGCCTTGGCGGTCAGACCCATAGTGAGGTTAGTACGGCCATGGTAGGCGTGGTCGAAGGCGACCACTGCCTGGCGGCCGGTGGCAATGCGGGCGACCTTGATGGCGTTCTCTACCGCTTCGGCACCGGAGTTGAAGAAGACCGCACGCTTCTCGAAGTTGCCCGGGGTGATGGCAGCGAGCTTCTCGGCCAGCTCGATGTAGTTCTCGTAAGGGGCGACCATGAAGCAGGTGTGCGTGAAGCGGGCTGCCTGCTCGGCGACGGCCTTGGCTACCGCTTGATTCGAAGCGCCAACGGTGGTCACCGCGATGCCGGATCCCAGGTCGATCAGCTGGTTGCCGTCGACATCGACAATGATGCCGCCATCCACCTCTGCGGCGTATACCGGCAGGCTGGAAGCCACGCCTGCGGCAACTGCCTTGGCTCGACGGGCGGTCAGCTCCTGCGACTTCGGGCCGGGGAACGGACCGTTGATCTTGCGCTTCTGATCAATGCGGTAGGTAACGTCCATGTGCTTGTCCTTCCAGAACTTGTTGGTGAGCTCGCTTGCCCAGTTTTCTCTATAACTAGAGAGTATTCTCCTGGCCACCAGCGGACTACGCTGAATGGCACAACGCACTCCGTGTCGCACAGTGCATTTGCACAAGAAAGAGGCCTCTGCGTTCCAAGCCGTAGCTTGAAGCCCAGAGGCCTCCAACCTGATGCTGCGTGCAGGTTCTAGTTTCCTGCCGAGCCAGCTGGCTCAATCACATCGTCGTCCTGCTTTTCAGGATGACGACTCAGGTTGATCAGTGAGACGGCCAGGCCGCCCCAAATGGTGAGCATGGAGATAATCATGAAGACAATCGCGATGGCACTCATGGCTAGTACTCCTTTCCAGCGGCTTCAGGAACTTCCTCGGCCTCGACATTCGCACGATGCTGGTCGAACTCGGGGTCATCGATCTTCGAGTTCTTGCTCCATGGAATCAGCGAGAGCACGATCGCGCCAACGATCAGCGCACCGGCCATGCCCCAGCCGAAGATGCCGTTGAACCAGACAGGGTAACCGCTGTAGGACTCGGCCATCTTGCTTTGCAATTCGTTGATCAGCATGTAGCCCAGGGCGGCTGGTCCGATGCCGCCAACCAGGACCTTCCAACCGGTTCCCAGCTTGATGGAACTATGGCGGTTCAGGTGCTTGGCCAGCTTCGGCAGCATGCCCAGGCCGGCACCGAAGACGATTACCAGGACCAGGGCGCAGGCCAGGATGCCGAACTGGTTGACGAAGGCATCCATGGTGTCCAGCAGGTACAGGCCAGTGGTGGTCGGGAACAGCACCAGCGAAATCACTGCAACCGGAATGCCCACGACCAGGGTCGCTGGGACGCGCTTCCAGCCCAGCTTGTCCTGGAATGCCGCCACGATCACCTCAAGAATGGAGATCAGCGAGGTCAGGCCTGCGAAGACCAGCGAGCCGAAGAACAGCACACCGATCAGCGAGCCCAGCGGCGCTTCGGACACGATGGTCGGGAAGGCAATGAAAGCCAAACCGATGCCGGAGGTGGCAACCTCGTCCACGGAGCTGCCGGCGTTGTAGGCCATGAAGCCCAGAGCGGCGAAGACGCCGATGCCTGCCAGCAGTTCGAAGCTGGAGTTGGCGAAGGCGACAGCGTAGCCCGAACCGGTCAGATCGCTCTTGCGCTTCATGTACGACGAGTAGGTCACCATGATGCCGAAGGCAACGGACAGCGAGAAGAAGATGTGCCCGAAGGCTGCAGCCCACACCGCCGGGTTGGACAGTGCCGCGAAGTCCGGGGTGAAGAATGCATTCAGGCCGTCGATGGCGCCTGGCAGGAAGACCGACTGGACGACCAGGATCAGGAACATCACGATGAGCAGCGGCATGAAGACCGCGTTGGCTCGGGAAATGCCCTTGTTCACGCCGGCGACCATGATCACGATGGTGACCAGCCAGACGAAGAACATCGGGATGAAGATGTTGCCCACGAAGTCGAACCCGACATTGACGTTGTCCGAGACCTTGAGGAAGTCGTTCATGAAGAAGCCGGAGGCGCCGTCTGCGTTCGTTTCCCATGCCTTGGTGATGGAGAACCAGCAGTACATGGCGGCCCAGGCAATGATGGCCGCGTAGTAGATGGCGATGATGAAGCAGATCAGTACCTGCCACCAACCCAGGACCTCAGCCTTGCGGTTAGCCCGGCGGTACGCCAGCGGGGCGGAGCCGCGGTAGCGGTGGCCGATCGAGTAGTCGAGGAACAGCAGCGGGATGCCGGCGCAGAGAATTGCGACCAGGTACGGGATCAAGAATGCGCCGCCGCCGTTTTCGTAGGCGACATAGGGGAAACGCCAGATGTTTCCCAGACCAACGGCCGAACCAATCGCTGAGAGGATGAACAACTTTCGGGAGCTGAAAGTCTCACGCTTCTCTGTTGCGAGTGGAGCGCCCTGCGATGAAGATGGAGTGCTCATGTGTCTAAGCTACTGCAAAACTTTCACATTGTGGTCATTTCTAGAGCTTGCGTGTCCACATTTTGAGCATTTTGCTAAATCGGGAACTTTTCGCTCTCCCACTAGAATGACTATATGGCAATTAGTTTACGCGGTCTTCTGGAACATGACGAGCTCGATCTTCGGCCGCTAACTGAACACAGTCACCGCGATGGCATGGTCATCACCTGGGGTGCGGTGACCGAACTACTCGACCCTTCGCAGTTCTTGACCGGACGAGAAATTGTCTTGACCACGGGCGTTCGCCAGAAGACCAAAGCCGCGCAACGGCAGTTCGTCCATGTCCTTGCGGCCAATGATGCCGTAGCTTTGGGTTTTGGCACAGGACTGGAGCACGATTCGGTACCGCAGGCGACCGTTGACGCCGCCCGCGAAGTAGGACTTCCCGTCTTCGAGGTTCCCTATCAGATACCTTTTGCTGCGATCACCCGGCTGATTGCCGAAGCACTGAACTCCGATCATCTCAAGCGCGTTGAAAGCCTGCTGAAGTCCCACCAGAAGCTGGCCCAGACACTGCTCTCCTCGGATCTTGACAGCATGCTCGAGGAACTCGAACGCATGCTCGGCACCCAAGTGGCACTGACCCTGCACGGAGAAGTGATCAGCGGCGACTATGATCCGGCGCGTTCCTGGCATGAACGCCCGGTGGCCACCGGGCTGCGCGACAAGTGCACCTTGCATATTGCCGAGCCCTACGTCCACCAGCAAGTAGTCGACTACGCGCAGTCGCTGATCGGCCTGGAACTGGCGAACAAGTCCCGGCTGCGCGCTTCGCAGCGCCACGCCAACGGCCAAGTGCTCGAAGACCTCGCCGGCGGCGCCCTGGTCGGCGCCGATGCGGCTGGACGCCTGGGCGCTCTGGGCTTGAACACCCAGCGCGAGCACTCGGTCATCCTAGTCCAGGCTCCAAGCCAGATCGAGCGCTTGCAAACCCTGCCGCTGCCTTCCGATCTCTCCTCGCAGGTTTCGGCGATCATCGATGGCCGATTGGCAATCATCGTTGCGCATAGCAAGGTGCAGCTGTCGGTCAAGCACCTCGATGAGTATCTGCTCGCGGCCGGCATTCCGGCGCGCGTGGGCTACGGCGGACGCTACCCGAATACCACCGGCATCCGCTGGAGCTACTTCGAGGCCCTGGAGTCATTGCGCCACGGCGAACGGGTCAACGAGCCTACCAAGCTGTCACTCACCTCGCTCCTGCTCGCCGCCCACGATGTTCCCCTGCAGGATTTGGCCATCGAAGTGCTGGGGCCGCTGCAGGAGTTCGATGCCTCCCACGATTCCGACCTGTTGCTGACGTTGAGCGAGTATCTCAACCGCGATGGCTCGGTGGGCGCGGTGGCAGAGTCCATGGGCCTGCACCGCAACACGGTGCGCTACCGGATCCAGCAGATTTCAGACCTTTCCGGCTACGACCCGAATGTGACTAGCGACCGAGTCCAGCTCTGGATCGCGTTGAGCGCCCTTGAGCTGGGCTAATCTCGATAGGATAAAGACATGGCAGACATGTTTCTAGAGAAGTTCTGTTCCCTGGTTCCCAAGTACTTGGAAGACCAGTGGAACGAGGCCGATGGCCTGAGCGCCGAAGAATTGCGCGAAGGGCTGGCGCAGTCCGAGGTGCCAATTCCCTTCGTCCTTGAAGAGTTCTATCGTGCGCTGGGCAACAATGAAGATTTCATGGAGGCCTACCACTACTTCTTCGATCCGGAAGAACTGGAAATCGAAGACGGCTACCTCTTGTTCCTGGAAGACGAGGAAGAGAAGTTCGTCTGGGGCTTCAAGGCGTCCCAGCTCGATGTTCCCGATCCAATCGTCTACCGCCGCAACAATGCCAAGGGCAAATGGACCAGCGAGGAAGGCACCTTCAGCGAATTCACCCTGGACATGTTCGCCTGGGTCTTCGAAGAGCTGGCCGCCGAATTGGAGGACTAGTGCTCCACCGTTCCCATGAACCAGCCAATTACGCGTGCCCTTTCTGCGAGCTGGTCAACGACCTGCCCTTCAGTCAGGACAACTTGTGCGCGCCCACAGATCTGATCTATCAGACCGAACTTGTGGCAGCGATCATGGCTTGTGATGGGTTCGGGAACTACGGCGGTCATGTGATGATCATTCCTACCGCGCATCTGGAGGCGCTCTATGACCTCGATGAGGCCACTGGTGCCGCGGTCATGCGCGAGACCAAGCGCGTCGCCTTGGCGATGAAGCTAGCCTGGGATCCGGAAGGCACGAGTACCCGGCAGCATAATGAGCCGGCGGGCAATCAGCACGTGTGGCATTATCACCAGCATGTTTTCCCGCGCTACGCCGATGACGAGCTTTATCGGCAGCTGCGCCACCGGGTTTCAATCCAGGAGCGGGCGAGCAAAGCGGAACAGCTGCGCCTGGCGCTCTTCTCCCCCAAACATCCGCAGCCGCTGACCCGCGAGGATATCATCAGATAAGCAGGAGCATGCATGTGGGCAGAAGCAGGCCCCGAGCACAAGGAAACCCCGGAAGGCTTTCGCAGTCTTCCGGGGTTTGCTTGTTCAATCCCGTCTAGGCTTCGCGGGTAACCACCGCATCGGCGAAGGAGATCAGCGCCTGCTTCACGGTGCCTTCTGGCAGCGGAGCCAGGACGGCAATCGCATCATCGGCCCACTTGCGCGCGGCCTTCCAGGCCTCGTGGATTGCCGGATGGGCGGTCACTGCTTCTACAGCAGCCGCCAGGGCTTCATCGCTGGTCAGGTCCGCATCGACCAGTTCGACAGCCTGCTGTGCTTGGGTGTCGCCGTCCGCAGCCGCCTGGCGAAGCAGCAGAATCGGCAGGGTCGGCACGCCTTCGCGCAAATCAGTGCCCGGAGTCTTGCCCGAATCGGCTTCCTTGGACGCCAGGTCAATCACGTCATCGGCGACCTGGAAGGCAATGCCAACCTTCTCGCCGTACTCGCGCAGCACCTCGATGTAGTCAGGCGCACCGCCGAAACGCGCGCCGAAAGCGCCGGAGGTCGAAAGCAGCGATGCGGTCTTGTCGCTGATCACCTGGATGTGGTGCTCGATGGCATCATCGCCCTCGCGGGGGCCGATGGATTCATGCAGCTGTCCCAGGCACAGGCGTTCGAAGGTGCGTGATTGCCACATGACTGCTTCTGGACCCAGTTCGGAGCCGAACACCGAGGCACGGGCGAAGATCAGGTCGCCGGCGAGAATGGCAACGGAGTTTCCCCACACTTCGTGTGCGGTCGGTGCGCCGCGGCGCATCGGAGCGGAGTCCATGACGTCATCGTGGTACAGGGTGGCCAGGTGGGTAAGTTCCACGACAGCCGCCGCCTTGATGACCTCATCGTTGACGCCTTCGCCGAGCAGGGAGGTCAGCAGCACCAGCAGCGGGCGTACGCGCTTGCCCCCGGCCTCGACAAGGTGGCGGCTGGATGCGTCGATCAAGGGGTCGGAGTTGGCCAGTGCATCGCGCAGCAGCTTCTCCACCTTTGCCATGCCCATGGAAATAGCCGGACCGAAGTCCGGATCCTCGGCCAGCAAAGCGAAGCCCGAGGGAAGATTGATGGCCGCAGCTAATGCAGCGGTTTCAGGATTCAGCTCAATCGAGTCGGACACGTCATGTCCGGCTGCGGTCCAGTTGCTCTTCGAATCAGTCACTGTTCTACGGCTTACTTATCTTTCATCGGGTTGGCCATCGCGGTGTGCGAAGGCAATCTTGCCTGCAAGATGCACGCAAACATCTCTTCACTCTAGCCGATGCTTTCAACTGCACATTGCTGGCATGGCCGGAGCCGGGCCTACCGGTCTGGTACCAGCGACCTGAGAGGTCGATTTAGAGTTTACCGGGTTCCCCCTGCACTTCTCACCCGACCCGGCCGATCTCACAGGGGTGACCACGGACACCCGCAAGCCTTTTTCCCCGGCATTGCGCGGTAGGCTTAGCCTTATCATGTCTGCAGATTCGCCCGTTCTTAGCGCCAGCGCTCATCAGCCGTCGGCTCCTGTTCTCACCAGCATCACCTTCGAATACCTCGATGCCCCCGAAACACTGCTGGCCGACTCATTGCGTCACCGAAGCCTGGTATGGACCCGCAACGGCCACGGCTTGGTCGGCTTCGGCACTGCCGCCCGCCTGCACACGCACGGTGAAGAGCGCTTTGCGCGTGCACGCGCATGGTTCGCACAGGTCATCGAGCAGGCTCGGATCATCGACCCGATCTCCCGCCCGGGCAGCGGCCTGGTGTCTTTTGGCTCTTTCGCATTTTCCTTCACCAGCGTTTTCGAATCGCGCTTGGTCATCCCCCAGCTGGTTATCGGCCGCGATGAGGAGAAGTCATGGATCACCGTTACCGGCAGCGCCGAGGAACTTAACGGACTGACCTACCAGCAGGCCCTGGCACGCGCCGAATCAGCGATGGCAGATGCGTCCTTGCCGGCAGCCGAAACGGGCAGCATCGAGCTGACCAGCGGACAACTGACCGCCGGTTCCTACCTTGAAGCCGTGGACCATGCGCTGGGCCATTTCGAGGAACGCGGAATCTCCAAACTGGTGCTGGCCCGTGACGTGTTGGCGCATAGTTCCACCCCGATCAACTTGGCCCGCATCGTCGATGCGCTAACCGAGCAGTATGGCAATTGCTGGACCTATTCTGTTGACGGCTTGGTAGGCGCCACCCCGGAGATGCTGGTGCGCGTGACCGGCGGCTTGGCCGAGGCCCGCGTCTTGGCAGGAACCCTGGACCGCGCTGCCGCTGGTGCCGAGGATCCCGACTTCGCACACCGCAACCTCTTTGAGGATCCGAAGCAGCGCAATGAGCACCAGCTGGCCATCGATTCGCTCACCGCGTCCTTGAATCCCATTTCGCACGGCATGAATGCCCCGGAGGAACCATTCATTCTCCAGCTTCCCAATGTGTGGCATTTGGCCAGCGACGTCCGTGCCCAGTTGCGCGCAGATGCCGCCGGCACCCTGCCTACCGCACTGGATGTTGCCGAGATCTTCCATCCGACCGCAGCCGTATGCGGCACCCCGACCAAGAAGGCCGGCGTGCTCTTGCGCGAACTGGAAGGAATGGACCGCGGCCCGTACGCAGGTCCGGTCGGCTGGGTTGACAGCCGTGGAGATGGCGAATTCGGCATCGCCTTGCGCGGCGGAATCCTGGAAGACGAAAAGCTGATGCGCCTGTACGCCGGCTGCGGCATTGTCCCCGGCTCGGTGCCGGAAGATGAATTAGCCGAGTCGTGGGCCAAGATGCGTCCCATGCGCCAGGCCTTGGGAGCCGAGTAGGCCCAGTCCGTGCGAGGGACGATGGCCGGGTAGCACCCGGTTGAGCATAAACAATCCTTACTCTCGGCGCGTCATGTGTGAGGTGCATCTCAGCCTAGTGCTGGCGTGGTTATGATTATGGCTACGCAATGATCCACTCGCATTACCCGAAAGTAGGTTCTGATCCTATGCGTAGTCTCAAGAAGAAGTTCGCCTCCGCAGTTGCTGTCACCTCCGTTGCACTGCTGGCGCTCACCGCCTGCGGTTCCGGCTCCGGTTCTGAAGGTGAAGCCGAAGCTGGTTCATTCCCGCTGAACGAAGGCAAGCTCACCATTTGCTCAGATATTCCTTACGAGCCATTCGAGTTCGTCAAGGATGGCAAGAACGTCGGATTCGACATGGACATCGCAGCTGAGATTGCCAAGGATGCAGAACTGGATCTGAACGTCATCGACGCCAGCTTCGACTCCATCGAATCCGGCCTGTTCAACACCCAGTGCGATATAGCGATCTCCTCCATCTCGATCACCGAAGAGCGTTCGGCCAAGATGGATTTCTCCACCCCGTACATGGATGACGACCTGGTGCTGATTTCGGCAGACGGTTCAGGCATCAAGGATCTTGAATCCGCCAAGGACAAGAAGGTCGGCGTCCAGCAGGCGACCACCGGTGAGAAGTACGCCAAGGAACAGGGCCTGACCAACATCGTAGGCTTCGAGGATGCCGGCTTGCAGACCCAGGCACTGCTGGCTGGCCAGGTCGACGCGCTGCTGGGCAACCAGTCGGTACTCGGCTACTCCATCAAGGACAAAGAAGGCTTCAGCGTTGTTGCCGACTTCAAGACCGGCGAGCAGCTGGGCGTTGCAGTTCCAAAGGACCAGCCAAAGACCTTGGAATTGGTCAACGGCACCCTCAAGCGCTTGACCGATGCAGGAACCATGGAAGAACTGACCGTGAAGTGGTTCGGCGAGAAGTAATTCTCGAGCATCATCTGATTTCAAGGCAAGCGGGGGCATCGGGCTGCGCCCACAGGTTGGCAGCCCTGCCTCCGCTTCCTGCATGAGAGGTAATCAAGCATGGCAATGACCACCCGTCAGCGCGCCCGCATGAGCAAGACCATCCAGATCGCCATCTTCATCATCGCGATCATCGCATTGGTCTTGGCAGTCGACTGGGACAAGGCAGTCTACGCCTTCTTCTCCTTCGACAAGCTGGGGCCAATGTTCCCAGGCATGATCCTGGTGGGCCTGAAGAACACCATCTTCTACACCATCATTTCCTTCGCCTTCGGCTTGGTCCTTGGCCTGCTTCTGGCACTGATGAAAATGGCGTCATTTGCGCCCTACCGCTGGTTCGCCACCGCATTCATTGAATTCTTCCGCGGCGTCCCGGCAATCCTGGTGCTCTTGGCCTTCGGCTTCGGCTTGCCGCAGGCCTTTGGAACACAGTGGCCGCAGCCGGTCAACGTCATGTGCGCCCTGGGCTTGGTCTCGGCAGCATACATTGCAGAAACCCTGCGTGCAGGCTTGCAGGCAGTGCCCAAGGGGCAGACCGAAGCCGCTCGTTCACTGGGCATGCCAGCATGGCGCGCCATGGTCACCATCGTGATCCCGCAGGCCTTCAAGATCGTCTTGCCGCCGATGACCAACGAAATCATCCTGCTGACCAAGGACACCTCCTTGGCCTTCATCCTCGGTGCTTCGATGGCCCAGTACGAAATGACCAAGTTCGGCCGCGACGGCATCTCGCAAATCGATGCCGGCATCACCCCGCTGGTTGTCGCCGGCCTGTTCTACTTGGTGATCACCATCCCGCTGAGCTTGGTGGCCCGCAAGTTCGAATCCCGCGCCGCAAAGACCAAGCGATAGAGAGGACCTGGAAATGTCGAGCGACACCAATAAGCTTTCAGTCCATGCTTCGGGCGTGGAAATCACCGGACTGCGCAAGGCCTACGGCAGCAACGAAGTGCTCAAGGGCATTGACCTGAATGTTGCTCCGGGCGAGGTGGTCTGCCTGATCGGTCCTTCCGGCTCGGGAAAGTCCACCCTGCTGCGCTGCGTGAACCTGCTGGAGCAGCCAAATGGCGGCACCATCATGGTCGGCGGCTTCAACGCCACCGATCCCGATGTGAACCTGGACAAGATGCGCCAGCAAGTAGGCATGGTCTTCCAGCAGTTCAACCTGTTCCCGCACCTGACGGTGCTGGAAAACTGCACCGTTTCGCCTATCAAGGTGCTCAAGCGCAAGAAGGCCGAGGCGGAGAAAATCGCCTTGGGCCACCTGGAACGCGTAGGGCTGGGCGACTTCGGCGACCGCTACCCCGATCAGCTTTCCGGCGGCCAGCAGCAGCGCGTAGCCATCGCACGCGCGCTGTCCATGGAACCGACCCTGATGCTTTTCGATGAGCCAACCAGTGCGTTGGACCCGGAAACCGTAGGCGAGGTGCTGTCCATCATGAAGAACCTGGCCCAGGCGGGCATGACCATGCTCGTGGTCACCCACGAGATGGCATTCGCCAAGGAAGTTGCAGACCGGGTGTTCTTCATGGACGGCGGGGTCGTGGTGGAAGAAGGCAAGGCAGCGGATGTCATCGGCAATCCGCAGCAGCCGCGTACGCAGGACTTCCTGCGCCGCGTGCTCGATCCGACGCACGTCGACATCTAAGCACCACAGCGCATCAGCAATCCCCTGCTTTGCCAGTGAAATGTACTGGCAGCGCAGGGGATTCCTTTTTGCCTCGCAGCGGCCTTCAGGGGGTTGGCCAGGACAGCTGCCCGATCGCCTGGTTCAGCTCAAGCGTCTCGGCGCGCAGGTTGCTGCGCGAGGCCGGCACTTCAATCAGCCGCAGGTTCGCCGTGCGCCGTGCGGCCAGGACGGCGCCAAGCTCTTCTTTGCTTTCTGCTTTGGCGTACTGCCAGCCATAGGCTTCGGCGAGCGCAGGCAGGCTCAGCCGCTGCGGGGTGGCAAAGAGCCGTTCCACCGCATTGGCGTAGCGGCCCGAAGCGTCTACTTCACCGTGCTCCAAGGTGGAGAAGATTGCTCCTCCCCCGTCGTTGTAGACCACGATGTCCACCACGGGCTGTTCTTCACCCGGAGTCCAGGACAGCGAGCTGGCGTCATGGGCGAAGGTGATGTCCCCCATCACCGCCAGTGTCGGACGCTTGCTGCCCTGGGCCAGGCCCAGGGCGGTGGCGATGGTTCCATCGATTCCGGCCAGGCCGCGATTGGCGTGCACGGTCATGGTTCGTGCTGGTGCCGGGCGGGCCGCCAAATCGAAGTCGCGGATAATGTTCGAAGAGCCGAGCAGGAGCACTTCCGGTGCGTGCTCCCAGATGGCCTCGGCGACAGCTGGCCCATTGGCCGCCGACTCCCGGCCCAGATCCTGGCGCACCGACAAGGCTTGGGTATCGAGCTGCTGCCACGCTTCGAGCCAGCCCGGTGCACCAGAGCCGGCGAATTCCTGCAGTTCGTTCCACGAGCTGACCGGGGTCTCGCGTCGCCGGCCCTGCTCATACCATGCCACCGGCACCGGCTGCCAGATCACCGATTCGATCGCCGGGTCGGCTAGCAGCTTGCCCACCGGGCGGCTCAGGGTCGGGCGGCCGAAGAGCACCACGCGTTCAATGCGCTCAAGGCCCACGGTGATCAGCGGGCGGTAGTGGCCTATGGCATTGGCCGAGAAACGTGCGTTGGACGATGGCTCGGCGAACAATGGCAACCCCAGGTCCTGGGCGAATTGCTGCGCCTCCTCGCCAGACCCATGCCCGGCGACGACCACGCTCCGGCGTGGCTTGAGCTGCTGGACGGGCAGGGTCGACATATCCGGCTGGCGCGGTGCCGGCCATTGCCCGGGTTCAATCGCAGTCCAGCGTTGTTCCTCGATGCGCTCTTGGGGTGCTGGAGTCAGCGGATCCCGGAACTGCAGGTTCAATTGGACCGGGCCGGCCGGATCCTGCTCGTTGCCGGCCAAGGCAGCCAAGGCCTGTGCGAGTTCATGCTGCGGGTCAGCACCGGCACGGACATTGGCCGCCAGGCGCACGTGCTCGCCAAAGAGGTTTTTCTGGCGGGTGCTCTGGCTTGCCCCGGTGCCGTGCAATTCATCGGGGCGATCAGCAGAAAGAACCAGCAGCGGTGTCGCGGTATGGTTGGCTTCCATCACCGCCGGCAGCATCTGCCCGACGGCAGAGCCGCTGGTGGCGGCCACTGCTGCCGGCCGCCCGGTGCCTTGGGCCAGGCCCAGGGCCATGAAGGCGGCAGAGCGTTCATCGATGCGCACGTGGATATCCAGGATCCCGGCAGCGGCGGCCTCGGCCGCGGCGTAGGCCAATGGGGCGCTGCGTGAACCGGGAGAAATCACCAGATCCCTGATTCCCGCGCGGATCACTGCGGAGAGTACGTGGCGAGCGGTGGTGATGGCGCATTGCTCGTCAGGTTGCTGCATTCCCACGCGGCATGACTCCTTAGATTCCATAGCTGAAGGCAATTATCCAAGTCTATGCCTTGGGCTGCCGGAGAACCGATTTGGAATGCGCCAGGGCGCCGGCAGGATCCGCTGATGGATCCTGCCGGCGCCCTGGGGGCTCGGGCTGGCTGCGTCTACTTGTTGCGGCCCTTGCCCTTGCCCGGCTTCGAGTCTTCCTTGAAGACCTGGACTACCGATGGGCGTGGACCGTAGAACTGGCCCTTGCCTGCATCTGCCGCGTTCTTCACGAAATCCGGGAACAGCGAGGTAGGGCTGGCGAAGCTGCCGCCTTCGCCCGGGTGCTGCACGGAAACGAAGACCGAGTTGTCCTTGTCATGGATCAGCGGGCCGCAGGTCTCTGCGCCGGTTGGCACGGCCAGGAACTGCTCGACGCGGCCGCGGTCCTTGCCGGTCAGGGTGACCTTGTGCAGTGCATCGGAGTAGCCGATGGTGCCGGGGGCGCCGTCGGTGGAGATCCACAGGTTGCCCTTGGAGTCGAAGGCCAGGTTGTCCGGGCAGGAGATTGGCGAGACCTTGTCGGCTGGGTAGCCGGAGAAGTAGGTCGATCCGTTCACATTGGGGTCACCGGCCACCAGCAGGATGTTCCAGGTGAACTTCGCCGCGGTGGCGTCGTTTCCGGCCTCGGTGATTTCCAGTACGTGGCCGTCGCGGTTGCGGACGCGCGGGCTGACTTCGGTGGCGCCTTCCTTGCCTTCCTTGCCGCGGTCGGTGTTGTTGGTCAGCGCCACGTAGACCTTGCCGGAGACCGGGCTCGGCTCGACATCTTCCGGACGGTCCAGCTTGGTGGCCCCGACCTTGTCGGCTGCCTGGCGGGTGTAGACCAGCACCTCGTCGATGCTCATGCCATCGACTTTGGATTCGCCGTTCTTCACCAGCGGCAGCCAGGTGCCCATGCCGTCGAAGGCGCCATCGGACGGGACAGCGCCGCTGCCGTCGATTTCGCTTGCTGGCGAGTTGCCTGCGAACTTCGCAACGTACAGGTCGCCTTCGGAAAGCAAGCCCATGTTGTGCTTGCGATCGTGCTTGGAATAGGTGTTCTTCGAGACGAACTTATACAGGTATTCGAAGCGCGAGTCGTCGCCGGAGTACGCAACGACCTTGCCGTTCTTGGCAATGCGCACGTTGGCGCCTTCGTGCTTGAAGCGGCCCAGGTTGGTGTGCTTGACCGGGGTGGAGGTTGGGTCCTGCGGATCGATTTCGACGACCCAGCCGAAGCGGTTGGCCTCGTTCTCGTAGCCGTCGTTGTGCAGGCCGAAGCGCGGGTCGATGTCTTCCCAGCCGCGGTCGGTCGCGCCGGTGCCGATGCCGTAGCGGGCTTCCTGAGCGGTGCCCTTGCCGCGGAAGTACTGGTCGAAGTTCTCTTCGCCGGAGAGCACGGTGCCCCACGGGGTGGTGCCGCCGGCGCAGTTGTTCAGGGTGCCAAGGACCTTGGTTCCGGTTGGGTCAGCAGCGGTCTTGAGCAGGTCGCTGCCTGCCGCTGGGCCGTCGACCAGGAATTCGGTGCTGGCGGTGATGCGGCGGTTGCGCTCGCCACCCTGCACGTAGCTCCACTTCTTGTCGTTCTTCTTGCGCTTGACCTCGACGACCGAGAAGCCATGGGCGTTCATCGCGATCTTGCGGGCTTCGTCCTTGTTCGCTTCGAACCAGGCAGCGTCGAACATCATGTCTTCATTGGTGTATTCGTGGTTGGCCACCAGTACGCCGGTACGGCCCGAGTACTTGTCGACGATGATGTCCAGGTAGTCGCAGTTGTAGCCGAACTGCTCTGCCTGCTTGCGGGCCGACTGCTTGGAGGCGTCGAATGCCGGGGTGTTCTTGAAGAGCGGATCGCCCCAGCGGATGATGGCGTTCCAGTCATAGCCGTCAGGAACTGAAACGGTATCTACCGAACGCGACACCGGCTCAATGGCGTCGAACGAAAGGTGCCCGCCCTTGCCTGGCTTCATTGGCACCAGTGGCGCCGCGGTCGCGTCAGCAGCGCCGAAGAGCTGCGGGCCGATGACCAGTGCCGAGGCGCCGACGGCGCCCAGGCCCAGCATGCTGCGGCGGGACATCGACTTGTCGGCGATGTCCTTGAAGTAGCCATTGGACGAAGTGTTGCAATCCGGCTTGGTGCAGGCGTCAGCGCACTTGAAGTGGCAAGTAGCTGCAGAACGGCCGCCGCGGGTGTGGCCCAGCATTGGCAAAAGGGTACGGGTTGGATTCATGATCCGCTCACTTCCTCAGTATGTGGCTCATCGTCAGGGGAATGACTCGAACTGAGGTTTTCACTTGGAAGTGTTCTAAATGCAACGCAAAGGTGAACGCCAGGGAAACAGATTCCTGAGTAGTGCTATGCCCTAGCCAGTTCCGCATAGCAGGATTCCAGCCGCTGCCGCCACCAGCGTACGCGCGTCTCTTCTGGACGCAGGCTCTCCAGTTTCTGGTGATCCGGCTCAATGCGGCGCACCGGCAAATATCCGGCGGTAGCCAGCAACGGCTCGGCACAAACGTCTTCGGCGAATAAAGTGCCGGTAGACAGGCCGCAGGCATAGGGCAATGCTGGCAGTGCGCTGGCCAATGCCGCCGCTTGGGCCAGGCCTACCGAGGTATCCAGTGCGCTGGAGACGACGACATCCAGTTCCGCGTGCTTGGCAATGTCCAGCACAGCGCTGATGCCGCCCAGCGGCTGGGCCTTGATGACCATCAGATCCGCCGCGCCCAACCGCGAGACTTCCAGGGGGTCGGTGTGCTTGCGTACCGCTTCATCTGCGGCGATCTTCAACGGGTTTCCGGCGTTGCGCAGTTGCTCGCGGACTTCCGCCAGCCCGGTAATGCCAGGCACCGGTTGCTCTGCGTATTGCAGGTCGTACTCGCTCAGTGCTTTCAGTGCGGGAACCGCCTGGGTGATATCCCACCCCATATTGGCGTCCACGCGCAGCGCTGCCTGCGGGTAGAGTCGCCGGGTTTCAGCCACGCGGGCCAGGTCTTCGTCGAGGCCTTGGCCCTGTTCTGCCACCTTGATCTTGATGGTGTGCGGCGCGTCGTAGCGTTCAAGAACCGCCCCTACATCCTTCGCCGCAACCGCTGGCAGGGTGGCGTTGACCGGGATGCTGGTGCGCAGCGGTTCGGGGAACGGCTGGTAGGCGGCCTCGATTCCGGCGGCCAGCCATCGTGCGGCTTCCGCAGCTCCGTACTCGGTGAAGGCAGAGAATTCGCCCCAGCCTTCCGGCCCTTCGATCAGCAGGGCCTCGCGCTGGGTGACACCGCGGAATTTCACGCGCATCGGAAGGCGGACAACATGGGAATGCGCCAGCAATTCTTCAAGGGGCGGTAGTTCAAAGCTCATAGTCCAAGCCTAGCGAGCGTGGGCATGGTTACATGCCTGAACGGTGCCGTTCCGCCTGCCGGATATGACACCCTAGAGATATGCCACGCCATTCAGCCTCCACGCGCCCGCACCATATCAGGTGGTGGTGGGCCTTGCTGCTGCTGGTTGCGCTTTTCTGTCTTGAGTACATATTTTTCGTTCAGCAACGCAGTGGGCAATGGGCGGATCAGGCAGGATTCATCGCGTGGTCGCAATGGTGGCCCCGGACCGACTTGCTCAATCCGGTCCGCGAATTCCTGGATCTCTTGCCAGCAATTTGTGGCGCGATTGCTGCAGTATTCCTGCTGTATCGGGTGATTCGCGACCGCCATTTCCTTAGGGCCATCGTAGCGATCCTCGCGGCCGCAGCCGCAGCCGGCACCACGCAGCTTCTGAAGCACGAGGTCTTGACCCGCCCGGATTTCAATTTCGGCACTACAGGAAATTCCTTCCCCTCGGGGCATACCACCGCCGCCGCTGCCGCCATGGGACTGATGTATTTGGTGTCGCCACCGAAGCTGCGTCCAGTGGTGCAACCGATTGCCTGGTTATTCGCCACGGTGACGGGACTGGCCACCCTGATCTGCGGCTGGCACCGCCCAAGCGACATTGCCGCTGGTTTCGTGGTGGCAGGATTCTGGCTGGTTCTGGCTTCGGCAGTGCTCCAGCGCATCCAGCCGCTGAGCCACGAAGTTCCCAAGGGATCCTGGTCGAGGCATGTCGGGGCGGGCAGCTTGGTTCTCTGGGCTGCTGTCATCGGATTGTCCTTCGTCCTGCCGCACCCGCACATACAGAAAATTCCGGAGTTCCTGCAATTGGCCTACGCTGCCTTGGGGATTATCCATGTCGTGGCCGCGTCGCTGGTATCCGGCTTAGTGCTGCGCTCGGTGGTTATCGGCCCCATGCGCACCTTGAAGAAATAGGGCACCGGCACAGGAATCAAGCAGGCTGCTGTTCCGCCTAGCCCATGCGGGCATTGAGAACGTTCGCAGCCTGCCTTGAGTCCGGAATGGTCACGGCGAATCGCTTCTTGTTCTTGAGGTCGAAAACGAGGCCTTCGTGTTCTTTCATCACGATGGCCGAACCGCCTGGAATGATCCGCCAGCCCCAGCCTCCCCACATCATGGGATCGATCTTTTCGCTGGTCACAGATTCAATGTCAGTGATCTTGATAGTTCGCATTGGGATCCCCAAGAGCGCGGAAGATACCCGGAAACGATCGCCGATGATGGATACGCGGATCCAGATCACGCCTAGCATCAGCACGCAGACTGCGGCTGACAGGGCCACGGGAAGGATGACGCTCGCCAAGCTGCCGTCGTGGCTTCCACCGGCCAGAAAGGGCAGCACTACAGCAACGATCAGTGTTGCGAACAGCACGAGGCATAGCATCCACATCCACCATGGTGCGGCCATAGTTTGCTTGAACTCCGCTTGCCTGGAATCTGGCTGTGGCTCGGCGAATGCCTCCGCCGCGTCAGTCCGCTGTACGCCTTGGGCTGCATCGATTCGTTGCTGGCGGTCCTCGTTGAATTGCCGTGTGTACTGCTGGTAGGTGCCGCTGGCCCACAGCGGCGCTATGCCCAGCAACGCGCAGGCAATAAGCAAAACCATCATGCCGCCCAGCACTGCCGTTTCAGGTGTTTCGGCGAGCGCTGTCGATACCGCCGAGCTGACGAAAACGCCAGCTGCACTCCACGCGAGCAGGCCACCGGCGAAGAGCAGCATCATGAGCAAAGCCGGTTTGTTGCGCAGCTTCAAGGAGAACATCCCGGTGATGGCACCAACGATGGTCAGCCCGATGCAGACCGGGACAAAGACGGCGGTTCGGGTGAACCCGTCCGGGTAGGTAGAGCTCCAGTGCGTGGCGGTCATTTCCGGCAGGTCGCCAGCAAGCAGCGCATAGGTGGCACCCGAAAGAGCTGCTGGGAGAAGAAGCAGCAGGCAGGTCAGCGGCCGATTCCTGATTCCGGTCCCTGCGATTGCCATCCCAATCCCCTGCTCTCGCTGCTTTGTGCCGGTTGGCCCACTTTCCAAGCAAGCAGACGGGCACAACTTATTTCCAGCACAGAAATGATTATCAATCTAACTCTATCAACTAGTATTTGACATGGGAATAAATCGTCTAGCATTGACAGAATGCCAGCAAAAAGAATGATGCCCGCCGTTCCTCGCGAGGTTCGACGGGCACCATGGTCACTCGCAAGAGCGAGAACTGGGCACTGTGGACGCTAGAGCGACGCCAGCGCGGCCTTTGGATCTGTCATCGCGTCAGCGACATAGCGCATGAAGCCGGCCGCAGTTCCGCCATCGCAAACCCGGTGGTCGAAGCTCAGTGTCATCTCGCAGATGGAGCGGACCTTGATCTTGCCATTGACCACCCATGGCTTCTCGACGATGCGCCCAAGCCCCAGGATGGCAGCTTCCGGGTAGTTGATGATGGCCGCGGAGCCGTCAACATTGAACACGCCATAGTTGTTGATGGTGAAGGTGCTGCCGGACAGGTCGGCAACGCCCGCTTTGCCCTCGCGCGCCACCGAAGCCAGCCGAGCGAACTCGGCCGACAGTTCCTTGGCATTCAGCTTGTGGGCATCGCGCACATTGGGCACAACCAGGCCGCGGTCGGTCTGGGCGGCGAAGCCAAGGTTCACGCCCTCGAAGAGGGTATGGCGCAATCCACCATCAGCCTCAACGTCGATTCGGCTGTTCAGTTCCGGGAAACGCTGCAATCCGGCCACAGCGAAGCGGGCGACCAGCGCCATGACGCTCGGGGCCTGGCCGTCTGCCTCCTTGATCTTCGAACGCAGTTTCAGCAGCTTGGTGACGTCGACATCCACCCACACGGTCGCTTCGGGGATCTCCCGGCGCGACGTGCTCATCGCGTTGGCGATGGTCTTGCGCACGCCCGAAAGCACCTGTGAGGAAGCTACAGGCAGGCCGGTCTTCGCATCAGCTTCCCCAGTTTGGGCCACCGGCACCGCAACCGAGGCCGAAGCTGAGGCTGCGGGAGTTGGCATCGGCGCTGCAGGTGTTGCCGGTTCAGGCTGCACCGCATCGGCTGACAAGGCGGCTTCCACGTCTGTGCGCAGAATCAGCCCTTCTGGACCGGTGCCCTTAACCGTGGTGATGTCCAATGCGTTGTCACGAGCCAGCTTGCGTACCAGCGGGTTGATCACGCGCACCGCTTCAGCTGGTGCCTGGACCGCGGCCGACGCGACCCCTGAGCGCGGCTTGCGCCGGCGGCTGGTCTTGCGCTGGGCAGAGGAGGTGCCGTAGCCAATGAGCACATTTCCGCTGCCTTCATCGGATTCTGCATCATCCTCGGCAGGAACCTGGGTGCCGGCGCGCTCTTCCTCGCGGTAGGACTGGGCACGTTCGGCTTCTTCGCCGGCAGGGGCCGCAGCGTCTTCACCGCCGGTGTTCACCGAAATGAAAGGCTCGTCCACCAGCATCATCTGGCCGGCATCCCCATGCAAGGTGGAGACGACACCTTCGAATGGGCAAGGGATTTCCACCAGCGACTTCGCGGTTTCCACCTCTGCAATGGGCTGGTCGACCGCAACGACGTCACCGGCGGCAACCATCCAACGCACCAGCTCGGCTTCGGTCAGCCCTTCGCCAAGGTCTGGCAAGAGGAAAGTCTTGATACTCATTTACGCCTCCCACTGAAGCTGGTCAACTGCGTCGAGAATTCGTTCGGCGCTTGGCAGATGGAACTTCTCCAGCGTTGGTGCCGGATAAGGAATATCGAATCCGGTCACGCGGAGCACCGGAGCCGCCAACGAGTGGAAGCAGCGTTCCTGCACCCGGGCTACGATTTCGCTGGCTACCGAGGCGAAGCCCTGGGCTTCGGCGACCACGATGGCCCGACCGGTCTTGCGGACCGATGCGCAGACGGTCTCGTCATCGAATGGCACAATGCTGCGGATGTCCACTACTTCCAGGCTGATGCCTTCCTCGGCTGCCAGCTTGGCGGCTTCCATTGCGGTGGAAACGCTTGGACCATAGGTGATGAGCGTGGCATCGCTGCCCGGGCGGGCGATGCGTGCCTGCCCCTCGGTCGTGGCGCTCTTCTTTGACTCGTACTGTTCGGCCAGTTGCGCAAGGTCAACCTGCTCCTTGGACCAGTACAGCTTCTTC
Source organism: Glutamicibacter sp. ZJUTW (assembly GCF_008370855.1). Classification (NCBI taxonomy): domain Bacteria; kingdom Bacillati; phylum Actinomycetota; class Actinomycetes; order Micrococcales; family Micrococcaceae; genus Glutamicibacter; species Glutamicibacter sp. ZJUTW. The sequence goes on from NZ_CP043624.1 coordinate 2,528,289, forward strand.
GGCTCGAAGAAGACCACCGGATCATCCGAATCGATGGCTTCGCGCAGCATCAGGTAGGCGTCCTCGACACACGAGGGGGTGAAGACCTTCAGGCCCGGGGTGTGCGCGTAGTAGGCTTCCGAGGAATCGCAGTGGTGCTCCACGCCGCCGACGCCGCCGGCGTAAGGAATGCGGATCACCATTGGCAGGTTCAGCTTGCCCTGGGTGCGGTTGCGCATCTTGGCAACATGCGAAGCGATCTGCTCGAAGGCCGGGTAGGCGAACGCATCGAACTGCATCTCGATGACCGGTCGCATGCCGTTGATGGCCATGCCTACGGCCATGCCGACGATGCCGGATTCGGCCAGCGGAGTGTCGAAGCAGCGCTCGGAGCCGAAGCGTGCGGTCAGGCCATCGGTGATGCGGAAGACACCGCCGAGGGTTCCCACATCCTCTCCGAAGATCACTACCGAGTCATCGGCAACCAGCGCATCGGCCAAGGCGGTATTCAGCGCCTTGCCGAAGGTCACCGGCTGGTTCTCGTTGGCAGCCTTTGCCGCGGCTCGTGCGGTGGCAGCGCTGACGTTCGGGTTCACGCGCGAAGTAGTGGCAGTCATCCTAGGCTTCCTCACGGTCTAGTTCGTCGACAAGAATGGCTTGCTGTTCCGCAAGCTGCGGGCTCTTGGCCGAGTACACATGCTCGAACAGCTCGCGTGGATCGGTGTTAGCTTCCTGGTTCATGCCATCGCGCAGGGTCTTGGCAACGGCTTCGGCATCCGCAGTGATCTTGGCGACGGTCTCATCGGTCAACAGACCTGCATCATCCAGGTATGCCTTCATCCGGGTCACCGGATCCTTGGCGATCCATTCCTGGACTTCGGAGTCCTCGCGGTAGCGCTTGTCGTCATCGGCATTGGTGTGCGCCTGCATGCGGTAGGTGTGGGCCTCGATCAGCAGCGGGCCGTTGCCCTCGCGGGCCATGCGCACCGCGCGGGTCATGATGGCCATCAAGGCCATCAGGTCGTTGCCATCCACGCGCTCGCCGGCCATGCCGTAGCCGACAGCCTTGTGAGCCAAGGATGGGGCTGCGCTCTGCTGCGAGAGCGGAACCGAGATGGCGTACTTGTTGTTCTGCACGAAGAAGATCACCGGCAGGTTGAAGACCGCTGCGAAATTCAGCGCTTCGTGGAAGTCGCCCTCGCTCGTGGCGCCATCGCCGCACATCGCCACGACAACGGTGTCTTCGCCGCGCAGCTTGGCAGCGTGTGCAACACCCACTGCGTGCAGCAGCTGGGTGGTGAGCGGAGTGGACATCGGTGCGCAGTTATAGGCCTTCGGGTCATAACCGCAGTGCCATTCGCCGCGGAAACTGGTCATGACTTCCATGGGTGCAACGCCTTTGGTCAGCACCGCTACGGTGTCGCGGTAGGTCGGGAAGAGCCAGTCGTTCTCGCCCAGGCACAATGCTGCCGCGATCTGGCAGGCTTCCTGTCCATGGCTGGAGGGATAGACCGCCATGCGGCCCTGGCGGACCAGCGCGGAGTTCTGGTCGTTGACGCGTCGGCCGGTGACCAGGGCAGCGTAGGCTTCGAGCAGCCGGGCCGGGCTCGGCAGCGGGTACTCGTGGCCCGGCTCAGTGCCTTGCTGATCCTCTGGGCGCAGGGTTCCGTCCGGGTTCAACAGGTTGATCATGTGGCGTGCTGGCAGCATGTAGTCTTCAGGGGTAATCCCGAATTTCTTGCTGACCTCAGAGATGCGATCCGCATGCGCTTCAGTGCTCATGTTCTCCCACCTTTCGTGGTTCTGGCTGGTCCATGAGCACAACAGCTTGTGACTCACTTCACCTAAACATCATTTGCAATCAATTATGGGTATGAGTGGCATTCTGTATCCAGTCCGGCGGGGAATCGTGGAAAGTTGCGAATAGTATCCGTATACTCGTAGACGAAAAGTGTCAATAGATTGTGTTTGGAATAGAGACGTCCGGCACGTCAACAAGGAGAATCAATGGCCGCGGAAGCGGAGCTAAAACTCGATGATGTCGATCATGCGATCCTCGCGGAGCTGACCAGCGACGGACGCCAGTCGGTCACGACCGTGGCGCAAAAGGTGCACGTATCGCGGGCCCACGCCTACTCGCGTATCGCAAAGCTCCAGGATTCCGGGGTGATTACCCGGTATACGGCGGTGATTGATCCGGTCAAGGCGGGACTCAAGGCCAGCGCCTACGTGACATTGAAACTCCGCCAGCATTCCTGGCGCGAGTTGCGTGACCATCTGGCATCGATTCCCGAGGTGCACCATGTGGGCTTGGTCGGCGGCAATTTCGACGTGATCCTGCTGGTGCGCGCCAAAGACAATCTGGACCTGCGCCGTGTGGTCTTTGAGCAATTGCAGTCATTGCCAACGGTTCTGGATACGCAGACCCTGCTGATTTTCGAAGACACCGACACCCGATAGCCGGCTCGTTTAACGCACGAGAAGAGCACCTGGATGCCACCAGGTGCTCTTCTCGTGTTTGCTGGGAGACTACTTCTTGCCAGTGAACACCGGCTTGCGCTTCTCCTGGAAAGACTTGAATCCTTCGGCGTAATCAGCGGTGTCGCACAAGGCTGCCTGCGCCCGGTTTTCGGTGCGCATCGAGTTCCACAGGCCTACCCGCTGGTCGCGGATGTCCGCAACCAGCTGCTTGGACGCGACGAAGGCCTGGGTGGCCCCCTGGGCCACCTTGGCGACAATCTCCTCGCCGCGCTCGGCCAATTCCTCCGCCGGGAAGGCGCGGGAGAACAGGCCCGAACGCACAGCTTCGGCACCGGAAATCAGCTCGGCGGTGTAGATCATGTCCAAGGTGCGGTGAGCCCCGAGCCGCTCGGTGAACAGCCAGTGTCCCCCGGAGTCCAAGGTCGCGCCCAAGTTGGCGAACGGCGAGCCGATCTTGGCGTTCTCCGCAACGTACACCACGTCGGTGGCCACAGCCAGGCCGAGGCCGACACCCAGGCAAGCGCCCTGCACGAGGGCGAAGGTGGGAGCCGGGAAGCTGGACATCTTCTCCAGCAGCGGCTGCACCTTACCGTCGAGGTAGCCGATGACGTCGTCATCTGCCGGGTTGACTCCTGAGATGTCGCGTCCGGCGCAGAAACCGCGGCCTTCGCCGGAAAGCACCAGGGCGCGGACCTCTCCGGTGTCCACGGCGGCCGCGGCCTTGTCATAGGCCTCGGATAATTCGGCCAGCGCCACCTCGTCCAGGGAATTCATCTTCTGCGGCGCGTTGAGCACCACGCGTGCGATTGAATCGGCAATCGTCAGTTCGATCATGGATTCGTCCTGGCCTTTCTAGGCGTCGAAGTCGACGCTCAGCTTCTCGCTGGTCGGGTGCGACTGGCAGGTCAGCACGTAGCCGGCCTCGACTTCCTCGGGTTCCAGCGCGTAGTTCTCGGCCATGGTGACCGTGCCGCAGGTGACCTTGGCACGGCAGGTGCCGCACACGCCGCCGGCGCAGGCGAACGGAACGTCCGGGCGGACGCGCAGTGCGGCGTTCAGCACGGTTTCGTTGGCGCGCACCGGTGACTTGACTTCGCCCTTAAGGCCATCGAGGTTGAAGCTGATCTCATAGCTTTCCTCGTTCTCGTCCACCTCGACCGGGCGGCCGATATGCCCTTGCGGCTTGGTCGGCTCACCGGTGGTGAACAGCTCGAAGCGGACCTTTTCCGCGGGAACGTCCAGGCTTGTTAGCTGGTCGCGGACCAGCTGGACGAGCTCGAAGGGGCCGCAGAGGAACCATTCGTCCACGTTCGGCGCCTGGACCACGCTGGTCAGCAACGTGGTGAGCTTCTGTGCGTCGATGCGGCCGGAGAGCAGCGGCGAGATGCGCTGCTCGCGGCTGAGCACGTGATGCAGCGCCAGACGCGATGGGTAGCGGTCCTTCAGGTCAGCCAGTTCCTCAAGGAACATGACGTCCATGGCTGCCTTGTTCGCGTAGATCAGGTCGAAGCGGGTGTGGTCATTGGCTTCCAGGATCGTGCGGGCGATGGCCAGCACCGGTGTGATGCCGGAGCCGGCGGCCACGGCCACGAAGCGGTCCTGGGCTTTGGTGTCGATGGTCGAAGGATCGTTGATCTCCGTGAGCTTGTGCTTGGAAATGAAAGCACCAGCGGGGCTCATCACGTCGATCTGGTCGCCCGCAGCCAGGGATTCGTTGGCCCAGGTGGAGAACAGGCCTCCGAGGTCGCGCTTGATCGCTACCTTGATCTCATCCCCGGTTGGAGCGGCGCAAATGGAGTAGGAGCGGCGCAGCTCGACGAGTTCGCCCTCGGCGTTGGGAATTTCCTTGCGCAACGCCACGTACTGGCCTGCAACGTAGTCGTATTCCTCGCTCAGTTCCGCAGGAATGGCGAAAGTGACTTCGATTGAGTCCTTGGTCAGCCGGCGCACGTTCGAGACAGTGAGCCGATGGAAGGACGCCCGGCGTCGGGTGGGTGTGGTTTGTTCGGTCATGAGAGCACCTTGAAGTAGTCGAAGGGTTCCAAGCAGTCTTTGCAGGTGTAGAGCGCCTTGCAGGAAGTCGAGGCGAACCGGGCCAGCTCACGCGTGTTCAGCGAGTGGCACCGCGGGCACTTCACGCTCATGCCGAGGGTGACGCGGCCTGCGTGGCCCTTGCCGGTGGGTGGAGCGATCCCGTACTCTTCGAGCTTGCTCTTCCCCTCCTCGGTCATCCAATCGGTTGACCACGCTGGGGTCAGCACCAGCTTGACATCAACCTTTTCATATCCGGCATCGCCGAAAACGGCGTACAGGTCTTCATTGATGGCATCCATCGCCGGGCAACCTGAATAGGTTGGGGTGATGACCACCTGCACGGTTCCGTCCTCGGCCATATTCACTTCACGAAGGATTCCCAGGTCTGCAATGGACAGCACCGGGATTTCCGGGTCGGTCACTTTGGACGCGATAGCGAACAGATCCTTGGCGTCAGCGATCGTTTTGCTCAAGACTGCTTCCCCCTTATTCGGGCAAAAGTTGCGTAATTACCAGCTGGCACCGGGGTGCTTGCGGGCGAGAACTTGCATCTCCGCCAACAGGTAGCCCAGGTGTTCGGAGTGCTCGCCACGGCGGCCGTAGGCCATGGCCTGACCGGTGGAAGGGATCTCCAAGCCGGCTGCGTCCAGTACCGCGGTGATTTCTTCTTCCCACGCGGAGCGCAGGGTGGAAGGCAGCACGGCGATGCCCTCAAGGTTCTGGTGAACTTCTTCATCGCGGAACATCTCGTCGACGTACGGCCACAGGATTTCCAGGGCGTGGCGCATCTTGGCGGCCGATTCCTCGGTGCCCTGGCCCAGGCGGATGGTCCACTGGATGGCGTGGTCGCGGTGGTAGTCGACTTCCTTGACTGCCTTGGCCGAGATGGCGGCCAGGGTTTCATCCTTGGATTCGGTCAGCTGCTTGTACAGCAGGTTCTGGAAGATCGAGACGATCAGCTGGCGGATGATGGTGACGCCGAAGTGGCCGTTGGGCTGCTCGACGATCCACAGCGAGGTGAATTCCTCTTCCTCGCGCCAGTAGGCCAGATCGTCCTCGGTCTTGTCCCACGCCAGCCCGGCGTAGGTAAGGAAGGAGCGGGCGTGGCCCAGGACGTCCAGTGCAATGTTGCCCAGGGCAACGTCTTCTTCCAGCTCGGGAGCGCGGGAAATCCAGTGCGACATGCGCTGCGCCAGGATCAGGGCGTCATCGCCCAGGGTCAGTGCGTACTGCGCGACTTCTTCGCTCGGCTTGACGCCGTCCACAGCGATGTCTTCCGGGCGCAAGGCGTTGCCCGGGGTGACGCGGGTGGCCGAAGCCAGCGCATCACCGAAGCTGTCGAGGGCTTCGTCGAGTTCTTCGTGCTTCACAGGTGCTTCACTCCCTCGCTGGCCTTGTAATAGGTCGCGTGGCGGTAGTCCTTGCCCTGCGGGGATTCGAAGAAGGCGTCCTTCTCATCAGGGTCGGAGCTGATGATGTCGGTGGACTTCACAACCCACAGGGACACGCCTTCGTTGCGACGGGTGTACAGATCACGGGCGTTGCGCACGGCCATCTGGGCATCCGGTGCATGCAGGGATCCGGCGTGGACGTGCGAGAGTCCACGAGATGAACGGACAAATACTTCCCACAGGGGCCAATTGCTCTGTTGGCTCATGCTAGGCAACCTCACTTTGTGCTTGTTTTGCTGCGTATGCTGCGGCGGCTTCACGGACCCAGGCGCCCTCGCGGTGCGCTTCGCGTCGGCGTTCCATGCGCTGCGCGTTCACTGGGCCGTTGCCCTTGATCACTGCCATGAATTCGTCCCAGTTCAGATCCTTGTGGATCCACTGCTTCTTTTCTTCATCGAAGTGCAGCTCCGGGTCCGGCAGGGTCAGGCCGAGAACCTTGACCTGTTCGGCGATCATGCCGACGAAACGCTGGCGCAGTTCGTCGTTGGAGAAGCGCTTGATCTTCCAAGCCATGGACTGCTGGGAGTTCGGCGACTGCTCATCTGGCGGGCCGAACATCATCAGGGCTGGCTCGTAGAAGCGGTTGATGGCATCCTGGGCCATCTTCTTCTGCGCTTCGGTGCCGCGCGAGAGCGAGAGCAGGATCTCGAAGCCCTGGCGCTGGTGGAAGGATTCTTCCTTGCACACGCGGACCATGGCACGGCCGTAGGGGCCGTAGGAAGCACGGCACAGCGGAACCTGGTTGGCGATGGCCGCCCCATCGACCAGCCAGCCGATAGCACCCATGTCCGCCCATGTGCGTGCGGGGTAGTTGAAGATCGAGGAGTACTTGGCCTTGCCGGAGAGCAGCTGCTCGTTGTACTCGTCGCGGGTGGTGCCCAAGGTCTCGGCGGCCGAATAGAGGTAGAGGCCGTGACCGGCTTCGTCCTGCACCTTGGCCATCAGAATGGACTTGCGCTTCAGCGATGGAGCGCGGGTAATCCAGTTCGCTTCAGGCTGCATGCCGATGATTTCGGAGTGCGCGTGCTGCGAGATCTGGCGGCTGAGGGTCTTGCGGTACTTCTCAGGCATCCAGTCGCGTGGCTCGACGCGGGAGTCCTGATCGATCAAGGCGTCGAAACGCGCTTGGGACTGCTCTTCTTCGTAGCTCGGGACGGCACTCAGTCCCGGCTCCTGCGGTGTGGTCGGGGCCATGGGTTCACCTCATCGAAAACAAATTACATACTGACCGTTCGTTCAGTATGTCAGAGTGCGCTCGATCACGTCAACATGAACCCGCCTCCAGGCGCAACAAAACCCCGGGAAAGATTTCCCGGGGTTTGCGAAAGCTGGGGCTTAGGCGTTGACGAGCACCTTGTCCGCCTTCTTGCCCTTGAAGATCAGCGCATCAAGCGAGATCCGGCCAGGGCCCACCAGAAGCAGCGCCAGCGCGCCGGCAGCCAGTGCCAAGACGAGCTCGAAGCCGCCATTTTCCACGAAGACTCCAGCTGCAGCGTGAACCATGAACAGCGCGACGATCATCTGCACCCCCAACAGGCCTGCGCACACGCGAGTCAGCAGGCCAAGGATAATCGCGGCACCACCAGCGATCTCCAAGGTTGCAGCCAGCGGGGCAAGCAGGTTGGCGGCAGGAACACCCATCTGCCCAAAGGCAGCGGTAGTCCCCTCAATGGTGAACTGGAAGTACTTCTGCCAGCCGTGGGCCAGGAAGAGGAAACCGAAAGCAAAGCGAAGCAGGGTGCGGGCAGCGGTCTGCAGGCCTGCGCTATTTTCCAGAGCGAACATTAGTGAACTCCTAAGGATTGAGATGCCGGGACAAGTCCCATTCATTTACTGCCCCAACCCTATTGGAAAATTAGTTGAAACTTCAATAATATGAAGGGATTTGCCGCGTAAGCTTTGTCACGAAAAAACCGTGCTGCCCGCAACCAGATTCAACTAGTTGCGGACAGCACGGTTTCCGGCCGGCTGTGCGGCTGCTGCCTAGAGGACCTTGGACAAGAAGTCCTGGGTGCGCGCCTGCTGCGGATTGCCGAACAACTGTTCAGGCTCGCCCTGCTCGCAGACAACTCCGTCAGCCATGAAGACCACCCGGTCGGCTACTTCACGTGCGAAGCCCATCTCGTGCGTCACCAGGACCATGGTCATTCCTGTATCGGCGAGCTCCTTGATGACCTGCAGCACTTCGCCGACCATCTCGGGATCGAGAGCGCTGGTCGCCTCGTCGAAGAGCATGATGCCCGGAGCCATAGCCAGCGCGCGGGCGATCGCCACACGCTGCTTCTGGCCGCCGGAAAGCGAGGCCGGACGGGCGTTGGCCTTCTCGCGCAGGCCAACGCGTTCCAAGAGCTCCAGGGCACGCTCCCGCGCTTCGGCCTTGCCCATCTTCTTGAGCTCGACCGGCGCCAGCATGATGTTCTCTGCGACGCTCATATGAGGGAACAGGTTGAAGTGCTGGAACACCATGCCCACATGGCGGCGCACCTCGTTGATATCCACCTTCGGATCGGTGACATCGAAGCCGTCCACGACGACCTTGCCTGAGGTGATGTCCTCGAGCTTGTTCAGGCAACGCAGCAAGGTGGACTTGCCGGACCCCGACGGTCCGATCACGCACACCACTTCGCCTTCGCGCACGTCCATGTCGATGCCCTTGAGCACATTGTTGGACCCGAAGGACTTGTGCAGGTCCTTGACCTGGATCTTCACGTTGTCGCTTTGCACGGTTGAGGTGCTCACTTGTTGAACCTCCGATCGGCATAATTTGCCAACTTGGTCAGCGCCATGATGGCGATGAAGTAGATGATGCCGACGATCAGCAGGGTTTCAGTGACACGGAAGTTCGCCGCGTAGATCTGCTGGCCCTGGTAGAGCAGCTCTGTGAAGCCGATAGCCAGCAGCAGCGAGGAGTCCTTCAGGCTGATGATCAGCTGGTTGATCAGCGACGGGGTCATCATCTTGAAGGCCTGCGGGATCACGACCTTCTGCATCGACTTCCCGTAGCCCAGGCCCAGCGAACGGGACGCTTCGAGCTGGCCTGGATCCACCGATTGGATACCGCCGCGAACAATTTCGGCGACATAGGCGCCGGCGTTCAGGGACAGCGTCAGCACACCAGCAGTCCAGACGCTGATCTCCCAGCCGGTCACCTGCGGAAGGCCGAAGTAGAACATGAATGCCCAGAGCAGCAGCGGGGTGCCGCGGAAGATGTTCACGAAGGTCGTGGCGATGCCGCGCAGCACGATGTTCCCGGAGATCTTCATGAATCCGAAGATCAGGCCCAACGCCATCGCGATGGCGAAGGAAATCGCTGTCACCAGCAGGGTGTGCCACAAACCGGTCATCAGCGCCGGCATGGACTTGACCAGCAGATCGAAGAAGTTGCTCGGTTGCGCCGCGGTCGGATCGGCAAGGTAGGAGTCCAGGATCTGCTGGTACTCTCCGCTGGCCTTCAGCTCGGCCAGCCCGTCATTGAAGGCCGCCAGCAGCGCGGTGTTCTCGCCCTTGTTCACAGCGAAGCCGTAGGAACCGCCAGGAACCTTGTCGGTGACGGTCTTCAGGCCATTGCCCTGGGCGATGCCGTAGGCCAGCACCGGGTAGTCATCGAAAACGGCAACGGCGGAGCCGGCCTTGACCGATTCGTACATGGTGGCCGACTGATCCAGGGACTTGACCTGGAAGCCGTATTCCTTGGCAATGGACTTGGCGTAGGTCTCGCCCTCGGCGCCGGTCTTGGCGACAACGGTCTTGCCCTTCAAGTCCTCATAGCTGGTGATCTCGTCATTGTTCGCAGCGACAGCCATCTGGACGCCGGACTCGAAGTAGGGCTCGGAGAAGTCGTAGATCTCCTTGCGCTCGTCGGTAATCGACATGCCGGCGATCACGCCGTCCACCTGGTTGGAGGAGAGGGCCGCCAACGCGGCGTTGAAGCCCAAGGACCTGATTTCGACTTCAAATCCCTGGTCTTCGGCAATGGCGCGCAGCAAATCCATGTCGATACCGGTCAGCTCGCCGTTCTGGCGGAACTCGAACGGCGCGAACGTCGTATCCGTGCCGATGACATAGGTTTGGCCCTCGACGCTTTCACTGCCTTGGGCCAGGGCCGACGGTGCGCCCACGACCAATGCCATCAAACCGATGGCAGCCGCGGCTATCCACCTGGCCAGGCGCCCGGCGGGGGCAGCTGTTCTTTTCTTTTCCACTGATGAATCGCTTTCTCGTGCTGAAGGGCGAATGGCCCAAGGTGCAGATGATACGTTCTGCCTGCAAGCCTAGGACGAATAAAGCCTAGCCGGTACCCCACGACTCGCCTGCACTTGCATCGTTACCGGTTTGAAACCGCGGTTCTGTCCGCGCTGAGCATAGCTACCCCCGCAAGCATCGGCGGTGGGATTGAATAGTGGTATGACTCCTGAATCATTGACCGCAAATGCTCCTCGTGCCGCGAAGCTGCCCACCACCCGCAGCTTCCACGGCGACGACTTCATTGACAACTACGAATGGCTGCGCGAGAAATCCAGCCCGGAGGTCATCGCCCACCTGACCGCGGAGAACGAGTACACCGACGCCATTACCGCTGGCCAGCAGCCGTTGCGCGATGCCTTGTTCAGCGAGATCAAGGGCCGCACCGTTGAAACCGACCTGTCGGTTCCGGTGCGCCGCCGCGGCTGGTGGTACTTCACCCGTTCGGCCGAAGGCAAGCCCTACACGATCCAGTGCCGTGTCAAAGCCTCGGACACCGGGGACCTGGTGGCCGACTGGACGCCCCCGGTCATCGACCCGGAAACCGCGCTGCCTGCCGAAGAGGTGCTGCTCGACGGCAACGCATTGGCCGAAGGGCAGCCGTTCTTCTCGCTCGGCGGCATGGCCCTGAATGAGGACGGCAACCTGCTCGCCTACTGCGTCGACAATGCCGGCGATGAACGGTTCACCCTGTTCATCAAGGACCTGGAAACCGGCAAGCTGCTGGAAGACACCATTGAAGGGGTGTTCTACGGGCTGGCCTTCTCCCCGGATTCTTCAACGATCTTCTATACGGTAGTTGACGAGACTTGGCGGCCGCACCAGATCCGCGCCCACCGGCTGGGCACCCTCCCAGCGGACGACAAGATCATTTTCGAAGAGACTGATCCAGGCATGTGGCTCGGCTTCGATCTGAGCCCGGACCGCAAGACGCTGATGATCTCCAGCGGCAACTCCGAGTACGCCGAAACCAGCATGCTGGACCTGCTCGATCCTTCGGCGGCAGTAGCCCTGCTGGTGCCGCGCAGCTTGCGCCTGCTGCACGGAATCGATCTGATGCCGGGCGCTGGCCAGGCGTTAATCACCCACGACCATGAAGCACCGAACAATATGGTGTCGCTGGCTTCCGTGAACCAGCTGGGAGAGAACACCGACCCCGCCCAGTGGCGCACCGTGGTGGCCCATGAGGACACCGTCAAGATCGAAGGCACGGCAATTACCGGTTCGCACGTGGTGCTCTCGGTTCGCCGCGACACCTGCGAGCGCGTCCAGCTGCTTGCCTTGGACGGCTTGGGCACCGAAGCCCAGCAGCCGGCCATTGAACCGGACTTCGAGGATGAGCTGTTCACCGCCTCGGCGACCTTCGCCGAATTGGAGGCGCCGTTGATCCGCATCGGCTATACCGCTGACTTCACCCCCGCACGCGTCTACGACCTGTGGCTGGAAGACCAGTCGCTGGTGCTGCGCAAGCAGACTCCGGTGAACAACTTCGACCCGGCCAAGTACCTGTCCACGCGCGAGTGGGCCACCGCGGCCGATGGCACCAGGATTCCCTTGACCATCATGCGCCGGGCCGACCTGGATACCTCGGTTCCCCAGCCGGTGCTGATCTACGGCTACGGCTCCTACGAGGCTTCCATGGATCCTGGTTTCGGCATCCCCCGCTTGAGCGTGCTGGATCGCGGCGTGGTCTTTGTCATCGCCCATGTGCGCGGCGGCGGAGAGCTCGGCCGCAACTGGTACCTGCAGGGCAAGAAGCTGCACAAGAAGAACACCTTCACCGACTTCATTGATTCCACCATGTACCTGCTCGATTCCGGCTGGGCCGATCCGCAGCGCATCGCCGCTCTGGGCGGTTCGGCCGGCGGACTGCTGATGGGAGCCATCGCGAATATGGCCCCGCAACTGTACACGGCGATCATCGCACAGGTGCCTTTCGTCGATGCGTTGACCTCCATCCTTGATCCAGAGCTGCCGCTGTCGGCCTTGGAATGGGAAGAATGGGGCAACCCGATCGAGAGCAAGGAGGTCTACGACTACATGAAGTCCTACAGCCCTTACGAAAATGTCACGGCACAGGACTACCCGAAGATCGCTGCGGTCACCTCGCTGAACGACACCCGTGTACTGTACGTAGAGCCAGCCAAATGGGTGGCCAAGCTGCGTGAAATCGGCACCGGGCAGGAACCGATTGTGCTGAAGACCGAGATGGATGGCGGGCACGGCGGCGCGTCGGGGCGCTACGAGTCCTGGAAGTCCCGTGCGTGGGACTATTCCTTCGCCTTGGATGCGCTGGGATGTACTGAAGAAATCTGACAACCGGAGGAACGGCGGCCATGCACCACATCAAGATCAGCGACTACCGCAACGACCCTGCGGTACGCCGCTTGCTGGTGCTGGCCGCCGAACCTGCCAGCGAGCAGGCGCTTGAAACGCTGCTCGATGAATGCGAAGGACTAGAGGTCCTTGCCAGCACGACTGCCTCAGGCGACGTCACGGCACTGGCTGCATACCGGCACAGCGATAGCTACGCGATCTGCGTCGAATATCTTGCCGTCGATCCAGCACTGCAAGGACAGGGTCTGGGCTCCGCCCTGCTGGCTGGACTGCGCGACACCTATCAGAAGAACATCTGGGCCACCACCGATGATGATGCGGTGGGCTTCTACCGTGCGCTCGGTTGCCTCGTCTCGCCGTCGGCTGCCGACCCGCGCTGGCCGGAGGCCCAGCGGTACCTGTGCACCTTGCCCTGCTACCCGCTGCTGACCAGCCAGCCGGAAGAAGATCCGGGATACGAGGCTGTCGGCGGCGAACTGATGCGCGGACTGATCGCGATTGCCGAACCGACCGAACAGTGGGCCAAGGACTTCCACCGCCTGCGCGATCAGATCGCCGATGCACTGGGTTCCACCGCGCTGGCCATTGAGCACACCGGTTCCACGTCCGTTCCAGGCCTTCCAGCCAAGCCGATCATCGACATCATCTTGCTGGTCCCCGATGCGAACCAGGAAGCGTCCTACGTCCCAGCGCTGGATTCCACCGGCATCATTCTCTGGCACCGCGAACCCGGGTGGTACGGCCACCGCATGCTCAAGCCGGTTGCCGGTTCATTGCTTCCCGAAGCCAATATCCATGTCTTCAGCGCGGGAAGCCCCGAGTACCTGCGGCACCTGATTTTCCGCGAGCATCTGAAACACAACGAAACTGACCGCCTGGCATATGCCTCGGTCAAGCGGAACGCTGCCCGTGCGCTGGCTGCGAGCGATGGCGAAAATGGACTGGTCATGGACTACAACCGGATCAAGGAGCCGTTCATCCTCGACGTGCACCAGCGAATTTTCACCCGCTAGTTCTCCTGTTTGCCCTCGCTGAAACAGTACCGCCAAAACGCTCGCCTAACTTGACTTAGCTCACATAATGTTATTACCTAATGATCGTTCGGTAAATAATTCGGCGAAGGAAGATGATGAGCGAAACGCAGGTAGAGAATTCGGTCCCGCACGCCATTCTTCACAATGACTACGCCACGCAGTGGATGGGAATCGAAGTCGTTGAGGTCTCCGACGGCCACGCTGTCATCACCATGACGCTCCGGCAGGAAATGCTCAACGGTTTCGGCATTGGCCACGGCGGGATGATCTTCGCTCTGGCCGACACTGCGTTCGCACTGAGCTGCAATCCGCAGGCAGGCTCGGATGAGACCATCACTGTCGCGTCCGGTGCCGACGTCAACTTCCTCAAGCCAGCCATTCCCGGACGAGTGCTGACTGCCACCGGCAACCGTGTCTCGCAGCAAGGCCGCAGCGGGATCTACGACATCAAGGTGACCCAGCCAGCGGGCGACGGCTCAATCGAAACCGTCGCAGAGTTCCGCGGACGTTCGCGCACCGTCCCGAAACCAAAGAACCGCTAAGCACCCAGCCCACTCGACACGAAAGTTCCAGCATGTCCCAGAACACCGACCGCGACAGCCTTCCGAATCCGCTTGATCCAGAAGAAACCATGAGCCGTGAGCAGATCGAAGCGATCCAGCTGACCCGCTTGAAGGAAACTCTGCACCATGCCTACAACAACGTGCCGTACTACAAGGCGAAGTACGATGCCGCTGGCGTGCACCCCGATGATCTGAAGGAACTGAGCGACCTCGCCAAGTTCCCCTTCACCGACAAGGAAGATCTGCGCAAGAACTATCCATTCGGCATGTTTGCCGTTCCGCAGCATGAGGTCGCCCGCATCCATGCTTCCTCGGGCACCACCGGACAGCCCACCGTGGTTGGGTACACCAAGAAGGACCTGGAAGACTGGGCCAAGCTCGGCGCCCGTTGCCTGCGCATGGCCGGGGTCAAGCCAGGCTGGAAGGTCCACAACGCCTACGGCTACGGGCTGTTCACCGGCGGCCTGGGTGCGCATGCCGCAGCCGAGTACCTTGGCGCCACCGTCATCCCCATGTCCGGAGGCCAGACCGACAAGCAGATCTCGCTGATCCAGGACTTCGAGCCTGACGCGATCCTCTGCACTCCGACCTACCTGCTGACCATTGGCGATGCCATGCAGCGCAAGGGCCTTGATCCGCGATCCACCTCGCTGAAGGTGGCCGTGCTCGGCGCCGAGCCGTGGACCGAAGAGATGCGCCACGAGCTGGAAGAGATGTTCAACATCACCGCCTGCGATATCTACGGCCTCTCCGAGGTCATGGGCCCTGGCGTGGCTGGCGAATCCGGAGAACGCAAGGATGGCAGCCACATCTGGGAAGACCACTTCCGCCCAGAAATCATTGATGCCTTCGACGAGACCAAGGTGCTGCCAGATGGCGAGCACGGTGAACTGGTCTTCACCTCGCTGACCAAGCAGGCCCTGCCGATCATCCGCTACCGCACCCATGACCTGACCCGGCTGATGCCAGGCACCAGCCGCCCGGGCCACCGCCGCATGGGCCGCATCACCGGGCGCAGCGATGACATGATCATCCTGCGCGGCGTGAACTTGTTCCCAAGCCAGATCGAGGAACTGATCTTGAAGGTGCCGACCCTTTCGCCGCACTTCCAGCTGATCCTGACCCGTCCGGATCGCATGGACCAGCTGGCAGTCAAGGTGGAGCGCCGCAGCGAGGCGACCATCGAAGATGCAACCAACGGTGCCAAGGAACTGGCCAAGCTCATCAAGATCCATGTCGGCTCGTCCTGCGCCATTGACGTTGTCGAGCCGGAATCGCTGGAACGCTCCATGGGCAAGCTCAAGCGCATCTACGACATGCGCTCCAACTAGTCCCGGCCGGGACATGGGATAATGAAGTAATCATGGGACTTACCGATACTGCCAACCGTCCGGCCAAGCGTGGCCGCCCCGGATACGATCAAGAAGCCGTTTTGCGCATTGCTGTCGAGGCATTCAACGAATACGGCTACGACGCAACCTCCATGGGCAAGCTCGCCGACCGCCTGGGTATCAGCAAATCCGCGATTTACCACCATGTCCCGTCCAAAGAGGACCTGTTGAGGCTGGCCTTGGACGAAGCGCTGATTCCCCTGGAAGCAGTGATCGCCGAGGTCCGCTCCCATGAGGGCACCGCAGATGAACGCCTGGAATTCTTCCTGCGCGCGACGTTCCGGATCCTGCTGGACAAGCGTTCCTACGTGACCTTGCTGCTGCGACTGCGCGGCAACACTGAACTGGAGCGCCAAGCACTGCAGCGCCGCCGCGCCATGGACCGCCAGCTGGCGGAGCTGGTGACCGCCGCGCAGTCGGATGGCAAGTTGCGTGCCGATTTGGAACCACGGGCAACTGCAAGGCTGCTTTTCGGCTTGATCAACTCGGTGGTGGATTGGTACCGCGCCGACGGGCCCATCAACGGAACCGAACTTGAAGAGCAAGCCGTTTCCCTGCTCTTCAATGGCTTGCATACCGTGAACGCCTAGTTGCACGGCAAGGCTACGCGTTGGCTCCCGCCTTCCAGGTGGGAGCCAATGTCGTTAACCGGGTGCGGAGGCACCTGGATGTGGCGCATCCAACCTGGCAATCTTGCCATCCTCACAGAATTCACAGCTAGCATCGAAGGGGTGCTTCCAGCACCGGACATTCTCGATCAACCAAGTGAAGAGCGCTGTGGATTCCATCTTAGAAACCCTTTTCATGGCTACCGCCGACAGCAGTAGTTCCTTTGTCCAGATCCTGCTTTCTGCCGCGAGCATGCTGCTTGTCTTCGTCTCCGCGGCTCTGCTGGCGCACCGCAATGACCTGGGCTGGTGGACCCTGATTCTGGGCGTCTTCGTTGGCCCGGTCATTACCTCGATGCAGTTCGATCTACTGGGACTGATCTACGCCGTTCCGCTGCTGCTGATCGCCATCTTCGGCCTGTGGCGTTTCTCCCGCTTCGAGCTCAAGGGCAAATTCACCCGCGTGGTCACGAGCACTGCCGTGAC
Organism: Glutamicibacter sp. ZJUTW; assembly: GCF_008370855.1. Taxonomy (NCBI): domain Bacteria; kingdom Bacillati; phylum Actinomycetota; class Actinomycetes; order Micrococcales; family Micrococcaceae; genus Glutamicibacter; species Glutamicibacter sp. ZJUTW. The sequence goes on from NZ_CP043624.1 coordinate 2,544,895, forward strand.
GCCATGGTCCGCGCTCGGCCTGTTCGTGGGTTTGGTCCTGCTGGTTGCCCTGCGCTTCGGCCCGTTCCTGTTCAATGGCGGCTTCATGAGCGCAACCCCGGAAATCTGGGTCCTCTACTTCGCCGATGCGGCCATCTTCGCGTCATTTGTCATGGTTGCCCGCGGCGTGCGCGCCGGCTGGCTGGTGCTGGCCGTGGCTGCCGTTGCCGATCTGGTTGTCTACTTCCTGATCTCCCCGATGCTGGGCATGATGGGCCTGTTCGTCTTCATCGCCCTGGCCGCCGCGTACGGCTACTTCCTGTGGCGCGGCCTTCCTGCCCAGGCTGCCGAGCCGGTGCAGGTCGAGCTGGACGAGGAAGAGCTGGCCTTGCAAAAAGCCAAGCAGGCAACCATGGACAAGCTGAATGCCAAAACCGAAAAGTAGCTGAACCTAGAATGATCCCGCCCCAGTGTGAACTGGGGCGGGATCATTTTTTTGTGGCTAATTGCGCCAGCTGTCGTTCAGGTTCAGGGAACCGTCCGCATTCACGGTCGCGATGCGGTTGGCCCCTGATTCCCACGTGGCATTGCCGCTCTGGTCGTACTTGACGTACTTGTATTCGAACTGCGTTCCTGCCGGAAGGTCCACCGTTCCGCTCCAGCTCGGGTAGCTGGCAGCTGATAGCTGTGGCGCCTTGGCCGGATCCCAGCTGCCTAGTTCCGGCTGGTTGCCGACGATGCGGATGTTCTGCCCCCAGACGGTTTGGGCGGTGACCTCGACGCTGACATCAGCGGTGTCTTCGACCGGATCCGGCGTTCCTGATCCGCCATCGGATACGGCACCGATGTGCAGGGCCATGGCACCGTAGGCAGGCAGTGTCGCGGTGAACTTGCCGTCGGCGCCCACAGTGATGGTCTTCGAGCAATCGCCTCCGGACACCACATCACAATAGGTGCCAGCGGCCAGCGAGCTGGTGTATTCGCGGGTGGTTGCCGCCGAGGTGTTGTTGATGGCTACGAATCCCTTATTGCCGCGGCCGTATGCGATCTGGTTGCCGCCATCGTCCCACCAATTGCTGACAGCCGCGTCGCCGACGGCGTTGTTGAAGCCCACCATTCCGGTGATTTCATCTTGCCGCTGTTCGCAGGTCCAGGCGGAGGAGTCGCAGTCGGCATTGGGTACCGATGCGTCACTGGCGCCCGGAGCGCCTGCATCCTTGTCGGTGAACGTGTATCCGGAATACACGGTGGGCGATCCGTAAGGCCAGGAGAGCATGAAAACATTGGCCAGCAGGTACTTGGCGCCCCACTTGTAGTTCATGGATTCGCCGTTGCGTTCGGTGTCGTGGTTGGTGACAAAAACCCCGGCCCGGTCGCTGGTGAGCTTGCCGTCGCCGATGAAGCGCAAGTTGGCGATTTGCGCGTCGAAATCATGCTTGAGCTGCCGCGCATAGTCGAATTCGTGCGAGTCGCCACTGCCGAGGTATTCGCTCTCCTGGATCGGTTCACCCGACGCCCCGATCACCTCGTGGACCCAGTACACGCCGGGGTTCTTCATCTTGGATTTGATGCCTTCGAGGTCCGTTGCGGGGATGTGCTTCGAGGCATCGATGCGGAATCCGGATACCCCAAGCAAGACGAGGTCATCGAGATAGTCGGCGATGTTTTGCTGGACGTAGCTGCTGGAGGTTTTCAGATCCTGCAAGCCCACAAGGCGGCAGTGCTGCACTTGCCAGCGGTCGGCATAGTTGGTGATGTTGGTGCGGCAATCGTTGAAGTCCTGGGCCGAATACTCTGGGAAGTTGTCATCGGAGAAAGCCGAGCCTGCGGTTCCAGTACCGGTCTGCCCGGCTCCGGTCATGTGATTGACCACGGCGTCTGCGATCACTTTCACGCCTGCGTCGTTGCAGCTTTTGACCATGGCGGAGAATTCCTCGCGGTTGCCCAGTTTCGAGTCCACCTTGTAGCTCACCGGCTGGTACGAGGTCCACCATGCAGTGCCGCGCAGGTGCTCAGCTGGAGGCGAGACCTGGACGTAGCCATATCCTGCTGGACCGATGCTGGACTCGCATTCCTGGGCTACCGAATTCCAGTTCCATTGGAACAGGTTGAGGATGACATCCTTGCCGTCGTTGGATGGGGTGGCGGCTTGGGCGGGTGCTGCGAACAACGGTGCGGCGAGCAGGGCGAGCGAGGCGCCGAGTGCTGCCACCGGCTTCACCGTCCTGGCTCCGTGCCGGCGTTGTGTTGATTTGGCGCGTGATGGCAAAAGTCCCACAGAAAAACTCCTTTGTTGTGATGATCGGGCTGCGATAGCTCGACGCGACAGCGTCGGGATCGCTCAACCACACGTTCCCCATCAACGCGTGACCTGCGACACAACTGTAAGCGTTTTCTTATCTCTCTCCAATAAGTAAATTTCTGTAAATACATTAAACCCGCGAAAATGTCCGCGTAAATTGCCCTAAAATTTTTTCACTCCGCGTCAAATCTTGCCAAAATTGGAAACGCTTTCATAGATATCCGGCAAAGCTGTCCTGGCTCCGAGCACGCAAAAGGGTGGATGCCGTGGTTGACGGCATCCACCCTTGCTGAAGTTGCGTTTTAGCCTTCGAAGTTGGCGTAGGTGAGGTTTTCTTTCTCCACCAAGGTCAAGACATCGTAGGTCGCGACAATCTCATCATTCTGGTTGTGCAAGATCGCATCCCATGCGACCTCGCCATATTCATCGGTGACTCGCGGCGTGATTTTCTTGGCCGTCAGGGTCACGCGGATTGAATCTCCGGCAGCCACCGGGGTGATGAAGCGCAGGGATTCCAATCCGTAGTTGGCCAGGACCGGTCCCGGAGCAGGCTCTACGAACAGCCCCGCGGCCCAGGAAACCAGCAGGTAGCCATGGGCCACGATGCCGGGGAAGAACGGATTGGCTTCCGCGGCGGCCTGGTCGGTGTGCGCGTAGAAGGTGTCACCGGTTTCGTTGGCGAATTCGGTGATCTTCTCCAAGCTGACTTCGCGCAGGTCCGAAGCGAAACCGTCACCAATCTTCAGCTCGGCCAGCGATTTGCGGAACGGGTGGACGTTCTCCGGCTTGCCGCCGAACTTCGGGCTGCCTGCCAGCGACTGCTGGGCGCCGGTATGCCAGACTCCGCTGAGCGCAGTGATCATGTTGGGCGAGCCCTGGACCGCGGTGCGCTGCATGTGGTGCTTGACCGAGCGGATGCCGCCGAGTTCTTCGCCGCCGCCGGCGCGGCCCGGGCCGCCGTGGACCAGGTGCGGAACCGGGGATCCGTGGCCGGTGGTGGACCGGGCGGTTTCGCGGTTCAGGATGTGCACGCGCCCGTGGTGGGCGGCGATGCCTAGGGACAGGGCACGCATGGATTCGGCGTCATTGGTGCACACGGTCGCGACCAGCGATCCGGCGCCCATGGCGGCGAGCTCCACTGCCTCCTCGACGCTGCCATAGCCGATGACTGAGCTGACCGGGCCGAACGCTTCGCGCGAGTGCACGATCGGGTTGCGCGCGTCGTTCCAGCGCAGCACCACAGGCGACATGAAGGCACCGGATTCCGCTACGGCATCGGTTTCCGGAGCCACTCGTACCGCCGGGGCATCCAGCCGGCCGTAGGCCAGCTCGCCGCCGGCAGCGATCATGTCCTCGACGGCCCCGCGCACGTCGGCCAGCTGCTCCAGCGAAGCCAAAGCGCCCATGGTGACGCCCTCAACACGCGGGTCGCCGATGACTACGCGTTCATCGATGCGCTTGCCGATGGCGGCGATGACCGCGTCAACCTGAGCGGCCGGCACGATGTTGCGGCGGATGGCGGTGCACTTCTGTCCGGCCTTCGACGTCATCTCATTGACGACAACCTTGACGAAAGCGTCGAATTCAGGGGTTCCTTCCACCGCGTCCGGGCCGAGGATGGCCGCATTCAGGGAATCGGTTTCTGCCGCGAAGCGGACACCCCCGTCGATGACGTTGCGGTGCGCCTTGAGCTTGCTGGCGGTGGATGCCGAGCCGGTGAATGCGAACATGTCCCGGTAGTCCAGGTGGTCCATGATGTCGCGGGCAGATCCGGAGAGCAGCTGCAGGGATCCTTCAGGAAGGATGCCCGAATCCAGCATCATGCGCACCGCCGCTTCGGTGAGGTAACCGGTGGGGGTCGCCGGCTTGACGATTGTTGGCACGCCGGCGATGAAGGCAGGAGCGAATTTCTCCAGCATGCCCCACACAGGGAAGTTGAATGCGTTGACCTGGACAACAACACCGGCCATCGCGGTGTAGATGTGGGTGCCGATGAACGAGCCGTCCTTGCTCAGGGGTTCGGTTGGCCCATCCAGGATCACGTTGGAGTTGGGCAGCTCGCGCCGGCCTTTGGAGGAGAAGGTGAACAGCACGCCGATGCCGCCGTCGATGTCCACCATCGAATCGATCTTGGTAGCACCGGTCTTGAAGGAGACCTCGTACAGGTCCTTGCGCCGCTCGTTCAGGTACAGCGCCAGTTCCTTGAGCTTGAGCGCGCGCTCATGCAGGGACAGCTTGGCAAGTTCCCGCTGGCCGGTCTCTCGGCCGTAGGCGACGGCGCCGGCGACATCAAGGGGTTCCTTGGTGACGGTGGCGAGCAGCTCGCCTGTGTTGGCGTCGAGGACTTCGGTACCTCCCTCGGCTGCTGGGGTCTGCCATTGGCCGGCAATGAAACTTGGTACTGCACCAATCTGGGCTGTCGTCATCGACGCAATTCCTTTCTGAACGGTCGGTCAGTAATAGTGTTAACCATATCAGCATTGGCGTGATCGACGACACCTGAATGACTGCGCAAGAGAACGAGGTGAGGCGCCAGCGCCGACAACCGGCCGAAGCTCGCTATCGGCTGGCCCAGACACCCAGCTCGTTGCCGGAGGGATCAGTGAAATGCAGCCGGCGACCGCCGGGGAAGGGATAGGCCGGCTGGTCGAGCCATCCGCCAGCGGCCTCGATGGCGCGCGCCGTGGAATCCAGGTCGTCGGAATACAGCAGCACGAAGGGCCCGCCAACAGGCCGCGGCTTGTCGGACAGCAGCAGTCCCCCGGACTCTTCAGTGCTCGCTTCCGGCATGAGGATGCCAGCGTACCGGTCACCGTAGTCGATGAACTTCCAGCCGAAGGCGGCCGCGTAGAAATCCGTTGCCGCCTGCAGGTCGGTGACGGTCAGTTCAACATAGTTCAAGGCATGATGCCGCGGTATTCCATCCATTCCCCGAGCCTACAGCGCGGCTGCGGCGCTGTCATGGGATATTGAGTCGAGCCAGCGCCTGGACAGCGGACAGGCTGTCCTCGCTCAGGCCTTGGCCGCGCAGGTAGTCCTCCGCAGAGCCGAGCCAGTCCAGGAACTTCTCCAATTCGGCGGCGCGGCTGCTGATGATAGCCTCCAGCTCACCGGCAGACTGGTGGGACTCATGGGGGTGCTTGCGCGGCGAGACCCGATGCCATTCATTGATGCCGCGCACCGCCGCTTCGTCCTGCGCCAGGATTTCGTCGCGGAGCCCGGCCAAATCCAGCAGCAGCGTCGCCACTAGGCCCGAGCGGTCCCTCCCGGCGGAGCAGTGGATCACCGCTCCGCTGCGGGTTGCCGCCAGATTCTCGAAGACCGCCACCAGCTGATCCCCGAATTCCTCGCAAACCAGCCGGTACATCCCGGTGTGGTTCATATACGGGACCGCGACCGCTTCGAAACGCTCGTTACCTGGGGATTCCAGCGGGAGATTGATCAGCTCGATACCCCGCATGCTCGGCTCGGCAACCACCGGGTCATGTTCGCGGCGCCTGATCTCGCTCGGGTTGCGCAGGTCGATGATCCGGTCAATGCCGTCATCCTGCAGCTGCCGCCACCCCTGGTCGGTCAGCCACTCGTGCCTGCCCATGCGGTAGAACGCCCCGCAGACATGCCGCGCATTGACGGCTCCGTTCCATTCCAGATCTCCGGCTTGCTTGCGGTAATTCAGGCTTTGGTTCATAGGCCCATTGCAACACATCGCTGGCATGTTGTAGAGTTTTAGTCATTGACAAACGTCAATCAGTCTAGCGAAGGAGGGGTAACGATGATTGCTTTCCGCCTATACCCGTCACTCCCCACTACTTCCAAGGACTATTTCCAATGCATTACCCCGCTGGCCTCGCGGCCGCACATTCACCACTGATCGATGCCGGCTCCGCAGATGCCGATGAGCAACTGAAATTCAGCAAGCACAAGCCTGTCTGGAACGAATCCGATACCGGTGAACCGGATGACGGCCAACGGTACTCGACGTGGCCATTTATCGAAAAGGGGTTGCGCGGGCCGAAGCCGTATCCGCACTGGCTCATCGAAGACGCCGCCGCTATTGACACGGAGCTGGGAATCCTGAAAACCGGCAAGGAAGGCGATGTCTTCCTGCTGGAACGTGCCACCGAAGATCGCAGCAGCCTTCTGGCCGCAAAGCGCTACCGTTCACGTGAGCAAATGCAGTTCAGCCGTTCCCAGGCCTACAGCGATGGGCGCTCCGCACGGCGTTCGCGTGATAACCGCGCCATCCGCAACAACTCCACCTACGGCAAGCAGGTGGCAGCGCTGCAGTGGGCCAACGCCGAATGGACCTACCTGTTGCGCTGCTACGAGGCGGGAATTCCAGTCCCTTATCCGGTGCAAATCGACGGCACCGAAATCCTGATGGAGTTCATCGCCGATCCCGAGGACCAGCATGCGGCGGCTCCGAGGTTGCAGCAGCTCTCGCGCTTTGATCCGCGCCTGCCAGCGCTGTGGGACCAGCTCGTCGACGCGTTGGAGAGGTTTGCCGGACTCGGGGTCGCCCACGGCGACCTTTCGGCATACAACCTTCTCGTATCCGGCGAACGCCTGGTGGTGATCGATGTTCCGCAGTGCGTCGATCTCGCCGGCAACCCGAACGGTTTGGACTTCTTGCATCGCGATTGCGTGAATCTTTGCGAGTGGTTCGCTTCCAAGGGACTGCCCAATGACCCGGATGAGTTGTTTTCTTCGTTGCTGAGCCATCTGTTCTGAGCCGGCGCTTGCCGACCACCGGTTTGTACGCCCACTGGGCTCAGACAGGCAGCACCGCACGACGCCAGGTGGTGTTGTCGCCGATGGCAAAAGCCGTTCCAGGCCAGGAGTGCGGTGATATCCGGCCCGGCCAGCCGCCGAGCTCGTGAATCAGCGTGCTTGCGCTGGAGGCTCCCATGGCCAGGCAAATGAAGGCGTCGGCCTCTCTGTCCTTTCGCCGCGTGAGCTCGAAGTGGATTCCCATCTGGCGCTGGTCCCGTGCAATGCCTTGATTGGCGCGCATATGGGCTTAGCCGAAAGCACCGTCACGAGCTATCTGGCGCCGGCGGCGCGGAAGCTGGTCGCCACGAATCGCTTCGATGCGGTGCTGCGTGCGCGCCACAGCGGCTTGATCGCCTGAAACACCTGCCGGAACGCGAAAAGGGCTGCATGCGCAGCCCTTTTCATCGATGTCCTACCAGGTATAGAAGCCCTGCCCGGTCTTGCGGCCCAGCTTGCCCTCGGCCACCAAGTCCTTCAGGATCTGCGGCGGAGCGAAGCGCTCCCCCAGCGTCTCATGCAGGTACTCTGCAATGCCCAGCCGCACGTCCAGACCGACAATGTCGGTGGTCTTCAGCGGGCCGGTGGGGTGCTTGTACCCGAGGACCATCGCATTGTCGATGTCTTCGGCGCTGGCGACGCCTTCCTCGACCATGCGCATCGCTTCCAGCGCGATTGCCACGCCCAAGCGGGATGATGCGAAGCCCGGAGCGTCATTGACCACGACCGCGGTCTTGCCCAAGCCTTCAACCCAACCGCGCGATGCACCCACCAGCGCTTGGTCGGTCTGCTTGCCGATCACGACCTCGATCAGGGTGGAAGCCGGGACCGGGTTGAAGAAGTGCAGGCCCAGGAAGTTCTGCGGACGCTGCAATTCCTCGGCCAGTCCGCTGACCGACAGCGACGAGGTGTTGGATGCGAGCACGGCATCGCTGCCCAAGGCCTGCTCCACCGCTTGCAGCGAGGAGACCTTCAGATCCCAGATTTCGGGGACTGCTTCAATCACCAGCTGCGCGCTGGCGAATTGCCCGTAATCGGTACTGGTGGAGAAACGAGCCAGCAGCTCTTCGCGGCTTTCGCTCACCCCGCCGCGGGCGATCGACTTGTCCACTGATGCTGCCACGCGCTCATAGGCGGCCTGCGCCGACTCGCTGTCGCGTTCGACAACCGTCACCGAGCTGCCGCTGATCAGGAACGCGTGGGCGATGCCGGCGCCCATGCGCCCTCCGCCGAGCACGCCCATCTGCTGCGGCAGTGCGCCGGAGGTGAAGCTGGTCTGTGCACTCATGCTTACTTCTTCTTTCGATCTAGGAATGCTTGCATGCGGTCGAATTTTGCCTGGGACTCGAACAGCATGCCCTGGGCCAAGGTGTCGATGACCGGGTGGACTTCGCGGGGAGTATGGAAGACCGACTTGGTGATCCGAACCGCCAGAGGATCCTGGGCTCCGATGCGGTCCGCCAAGGCGTCGGCCGCCGCATCCAGCTCGGTGGCGGGATGCAATTCGGTGACCAGGTTGGCGGCCAGGCACTGCTCGCCGGTGAGCACCTTGCCGGCCAGCAGGATTTCCTTGGCCAGCGGTTCGCCGACCAGCTCCTTCAGCCGCCAGGTGGCGCCGGCCGCGGCCATGATGCCCAGGTTCGTTTCAGGGTTGCCCATGCGCAGCTCGGGGGTGCCGATGCGGAAGTCCGCGGCATAGGCCAGCTCGGCACCGCCGCCCAGCGCGAAGCCGTCGAGGGCTGCAATCACCGGCATCGGCAGCTTGGCGATCCTGTCGAAGATGCCCGAGTTGATCCCGGCGAGCGCATCATCGCGACGGCGTTCGCGCAGCTGGGCAATGTCCGCGCCCGAAGCGAAGATGCCTTTGCGCCCCTTGGGGTTGGCTTCGCTCGGCGCTTCTGCGGGGGTGCCGGCGATGATCAGGATCTTGGGGTTCTTCTCCAGGTAGGCGCAGATGGCGTGCAGCTCGTCGACCATGGCCTGGTCGATGGCGTTGCGCACATCCGGCCGGTGCAGGCGCACCCAGAGCCGGTCATCGGTTTCCGACAGCTTGAGGGTGGTGAATTCGCTGTTCAAATCGCTCATGCCTAGACGCCTTCCAGCAGGATGGCGGTGCCCTGGCCGACGCCGACGCACATGGTGGCCACGCCCAGCTTGCGCTGCTCGGAAGCCAGTTCGCGTTCCATGCGGCCCAGCAGGGTGATGACAATGCGCGAACCGCTGGAACCCAGCGGGTGGCCCAGCGAAATGGCGCCGCCGTCGCGGTTGACGATTGAGGCGTCTACGCCCAGCTCGCGCATGCTGGCCAGGGACTGGCTGGCGAAGGCTTCGTTGATTTCCATGGCCCCGATCTGCTCGATGCCCACGCCGGCGCGTTCGAGGACCTTGCGCGTCGCCGGAACCGGTCCCATGCCCATGATCTCCGGTTCCAGGCCCGCGGCCTGCCCGTCGACGATACGTGCTCGCGGGGTCAGGCCGTACTTCTTGATGGCGCGTTCGGAAACCACGAGGATCGCCGAAGCTCCGTCGTTCAGCGTCGAGGCGTTGCCGGCGGTGACCACGCTGCCGCCCTTGACTACTGGGCGCAGTCCGGACAGCACATCCATGGTGGTGCCAGGCCGAGGCCCTTCATCCGTATCCACGATGGTGTCGCCCTTGCGGCCCTTGACGGTCACCGGAACGATTTCATCGCGGAAGCGCCCAGCTTCGATGGCGGCGATGGCCTTGGCGTGGGATTCGACGGCGAACTGGTCGCAGTCCTCGCGCGAGATGTTGTAGACCCGGGCGACTTCCTCGGCGGTTTCCGGCATGGAGAACGTGGCTTTGCCATCGCGGGCGTACTCCCCGGAAAGGAATTGCGGGTTGGTGAAGCGCCAGCCGATGGAGGTGTCGAAGGTTGCCCCCGGCTTGGCGAAGGCCTTGGCCGGCTTTTCCATGACCCAGGGAGCCCGCGACATGGATTCGGTGCCGCCGGCGACGACGATGTCGGCGGCACCGGCCTTGATCATATGGCTGGCCATGGTGATGGCGCTCATGCCGGAGGCGCAGAGGCGGTTGACCGTGATGCCAGGAACGGTGATGGGAAGTCCTGCCAGCAGCGCAGCCATGCGGGCCACGTTGCGGTTCTCCTCGCCGGCGCCGTTGGCGTTTCCGTAAATGACTTCATCGATGTCTGCCGGGTCGATGCCTGCGTCGTCGATGACGCGGCGGATCGTCAGCGCAGCCAGGTCGTCGGGGCGCACAGCGCTGAGCGTCCCTCCGTAGCGGCCTACCGGCGTGCGTGCTCCACCTACGAGAAATGCCTCGGTCATTTGTGCTCCTTATGCCGAAATGGTTAGTGACCCTCAACACCTAAACTTACCGACCATTCGTTCAATAATAAAGTCGCGGATCGCCGCTTTTTCACAATTGAACATTTTCAGGCCTGCTATTCCACGTGGCCAGCCCACAGGCCAACTACCGTTTTATCCGCGAACCCTCGGAACCAAATCCATGTCAGTGCTTGATTTTGCAGAATGATTCGAATAGCCTCTGGTATTTAACCGACTCCGGGAAACCCTCGGATCGTGGACCGCGGCCAAGGCGATGAATTTCTATCTGGCCCTTGGGCGATCGGTCGACGGAAAGCTGAAAACAACGGAGCAGCAATGCAACCGGAACATAGCCAGCCAAACGACAACTCGAATTCTCATAGTTTCACACCCGACCTGGACCACGACATCGGCCCGGACATGAACACGCAGGAAGGCCGGCAAGAAGTTCGCAAGGCCACTGCCGCCTCGGCCATGGGCAACATGACCGAATGGTTCGACTACGGTGTCTACGCCGTAGCCGTCACCTACATCACCGCCCACTTCTTCCCCACCGAGGGCGGCACCTTCATGGCCCTGGCCACCTTCGCCCTCTCCTTCCTGGTCCGCCCGATTGGCGGCCTGGTCTGGGGCCCGCTGGGCGACAAGCTGGGCCGCAAGAAGATCCTGGCCCTGACGATCATCATGATGTCGCTGGCCACCTTCCTCATCGGTGTCCTGCCCACCTATGAAGCCATTGGCGTCGCAGCCCCGATCCTGCTGGTGCTGCTGCGCATGGTCCAGGGCTTTTCCACCGGTGGCGAATACGGCGGCGCGGCAACCTTCATGGCCGAATACGCGCCGGACCGCAAGCGCGGCTTCTTCGGCTCCTTCCTGGAATTCGGCACCCTGGGCGGCTTCGCCCTCGGTACCGCGGTAATGCTGGCCCTTCAGCTGATGCTCGGCGAAGAAGCCATGATGGCCTATGGCTGGCGCATCCCGTTCTTCCTCGCCTTGCCCATGGGCCTGATCGGCCTGTACCTGCGTAGCAAGCTGGAAGACACCCCGGTCTTCCAGGAGATGGAAGAGGCCGGCGAAGCCCAGCAAGGCGGTTCGCTCAAGGAACTGGTCATGCAGTACTGGCGACCGATGCTGACCATGACCGGACTGGTCATCGCGTTGAACGTCGTCAACTACACGCTGCTCAGCTACATGCCGACCTACCTGGAAACCCAGCTGGGGCTGAGCTCCAGCGCATCGCTGGCCACCATCCTGATCGGCGAAGTCGCCATGATGGCGGTCATCCCGTTCGCCGGCTCGCTCTCCGACAAGGTGGGACGCCGTCCGATGTGGTACGCCTCGGTGATCGGCCTGTTCGTGCTGGCGCTGCCGATGTTCTGGCTCATGGGCCAGTCCTTCGCCTGGGCCATTGTCGGCTTCGCTGTGCTGGGACTGTTGTACATCCCGCAGCTGGCGACCATTACCGCGACCTTCCCGGCGATGTTCCCCTCGCAGGTGCGCTTCGCGGGCTTCGCGATCACCTACAACGTCGCCACCGCCATCTTCGGCGGTACCGCCGCGATGGTCAACGAAGCGGCAATCGATTCCACCGGCTTCCTGCTCTTCCCTGCGATCTACATGATGGCAGCTTGCGTCATCGGCGCGATCGCCATCAAGTTCATGCCGGAGACCGCCGGAGCCTCGCTGCGCGGGACAGAAATCCCCGATGCCCTGGACACCGGCATCTTGGCCACAGTGCAACAGGACGAAACCCGGACGTCCTGAGCCAGCACAGCACCAAGGGGGCGCATCTGCAGTGCAGATGCGCCCCCTTGGTGCTTGGTGCCGAAAGCCCGGCGGCTAGAAGTCGATGCTCGACCGGGCGTGCCTGCGGGCGAACCGCCAGCCGACCCACAGCAGCACCGCGAACAGCGGAATCGTCGCGATCGTGTACAGCCCTACCGGGAATACCTCGCCGTTCTCCCCGGTCAGCGTATCGAAAGAAATCAAGACGGTGATCACCAGCAGGGAAATCAATCCGATCCAGCCGGTCATGGGCGAACCCGGCATGAGCAGCGAGGACACAGCGCCCTTTTTCTTGCGCAGCATCAGCTGGCATCCGAAAATCGAGGCCCAGGTGAACAGCACACCAATGGATGCGGTGTTCAAGGCAAGGTCGAAGGCGAAGGAATCGCCAAGCCAGATGTTCAGGATGACGCCGGCAAGATAGACCACGCCCACGGTGATGATGCCGGCTGAAGGCACAAAGTGCTTGTTCATCCTGGAAAGCCACTGCGGGGCATGCCCGTTGCCGCTCATGGTGCGCAGGATGCGGCCGATGGAGTACAAGCCCGAATTGCAGGAGGACAGCGCGGCGGTAATCACCACCAGGTTCATGACGCTGCCCACCCAGCCCAGGCCCATCTTCTCGAAGACCGTGACAAACGGGCTGACCCCGGATTCATACTCGTTCCAGGGCAGCACCATGGCCAGCAGGGACACGCTGCCGACATAGAAGACCAGGATGCGGACGACCACGGCGCGGATTGCCGAAGGAACTTCCTTTTCCGGGTGCTCCATCTCGCCGGCGGCAATGCCCACCAGTTCAATGGCGTTGTAGGCGAAGATCACCGAATTCAGGACCAGGATGCTGACGAAGAAGCCGCGCGGGAACATGCCGCCCTCGCCGTTCTCATCGCCGATGAACAGGTTGGCCACCGATGCGGTGTGCTCTCCGACCTGGGCGTTAGTCACCACCATGTAGGTGCCCACGGCCAGGAACAGCAGGATCGCGGCAACTTTGATGCAGGCCGCCCAGAACTCGAACTCCGCGAACGCCTTGGCGCTGAACAGGTTGATGGCCACCAGCAGCAGCAGCGCGCAGAATGCGGACACGGTCACCGGGACATTCGGGAAGAAGTACTGGAAGTACAGCCCGATGGCGATCAATTCGGCGATGCCGGTCATGATCCAGTTCAGCACGTACATCCATCCGGAGACGAAGGCGCCCTTCGGGCCGAAGAGCTCAGCGGCGTAGGAGACGAAGGAGCCTGAGGTCTGGCGGTACATGATCAATTCACCCAGGGCCCGCATCAGCAGGTAGGCCAGCGCACCGGCCACCAGATAGGACAGCACCAGTGCCGGCCCGGTCGAGGCCAGCCGCCCGCCGGACCCCATGAACAGCCCCACGCCGATGGCTCCGCCGATCGCGATCATCTGGACGTGGCGGCGGCTCAGGGATTTCTTGTAGCCCTCGGCGCTGATTTCCGGGGCTGCCGGTTGATGCTGGGCAGATGGCATAGATGAACTCCTGACCTACGGAAGCGTTGAATGGATCCGTGCAAAATCGCGAAATGAATCCGGTGACTCACTGGGTGGTCCAAGGCTTCGAGGCGGGGATTCCGTGCGCAACCGCCAGTCGGGCCGTGAAGAGTCTACTCCCCCTTTCTTAGAGTTCGGGACGAAACCGACTAGCATTCATAGGGTGAGTAGCCTGAATAATTCCGCATTGCCCGAGAAGGTCTCCGATGTCTTCGATCCAACGCGCTGGCGCGTGGTCGAGGGATTCGACTTCACCGACATCACCTACCATCGCCAGGTTGAGCGAACCGCTGATGGCAGCATCGTGCGCGACCTTCCCACCGTGCGCATCGCCTTCGACCGCCCCGAGGTGCGCAACGCCTTTCGCCCGCACACCGTGGACGAGCTGTACCGCGCCATGGACCATGCCCGCATGACCAGCGATGTGGCCACCGTGCTGCTGACCGGCAACGGACCATCGGAGAAGGACGGCGGGCACGCTTTCTGCTCCGGCGGCGACCAGCGCATCCGCGGCCGCGACGGCTACCGCTATGCCGAGGGCGAGACCCGCGAGTCCATCGACCCGGCACGTGCCGGACGCCTGCACATCCTGGAGGTCCAGCGCCTGATGCGCACCATGCCAAAGGTTGTGGTGTGCGTTGTCAATGGCTGGGCTGCCGGCGGCGGGCACTCGCTGCACGTGGTCTCGGATTTGACCATCGCCTCGAAGCAGAACGGCAAGTTCAAGCAGACCGACGCCACCGTCGGCTCCTTCGATGCCGGGTACGGTTCGGCGCTGCTCGCCCGCCAGGTCGGGCAGAAGACAGCCCGCGAAATCTTCTTCCTCGCCCGCGAGTACTCGGCCGATGACATGGTCCGCATGGGTGCGGTCAACGAGTCGGTGGATCACGAACGCCTCGAAGAGGTGGCGTTGGAGTATGCAGCCGATATCGCGCGCCAGTCCCCGCAGGCCATCCGCATGCTGAAGTTCGCTTTCAACCTGGCCGACGATGGCCTGGCCGGACAGCAGGTCTTCGCAGGCGAGGCCACCCGCATGGCCTACATGACCGACGAAGCAGTGGAGGGGCGCGACGCGTTCCTGGGCAAGCGCGACCCGGATTGGTCCAACTACCCCTACTACTTCTAATCCAGCGCGGAGAAACGAGGACCGGATATGGACGCACAACTCGCTGAACTGCTCGCGGCCCTGGCCAAGGCGGCCAATGACGAGGGCCCGGCCATTGAGGTGCTGCTCGATGAGCGCAGCCCCAACGGATGGCGCATCGAGTACCTGGCCCCAACGGACTTGCCGGGTTTCGAGCAGCCCATGGCGGTAGTGCGGACCTCCGGTTCCACCGGCCGGGCCAAGCGCACGGTGCTCAGCGTTTCGGCGTTGGCATCCAGCGCGCAGGCCACGGCCGAGTTCCTCGGCTTCGAAGGCCAGTGGCTATTGGCCCTGCCGGTGCACTACGTGGCGGGCCTGAGCGTGCTGACCCGTTCCTTGTTCGCCGGCACCAAGCCAGTGGCCATGGACACCAGGGGGAGCTTCTCGGCCACGGCTTTCACCGAAGCGGCCAATCAAATGGTCGAGTCCCGCCGGATCACTTCGCTGGTGCCGACCCAGCTGGCCCGGCTGCTGGACAACCCGGCTCCGGAAACCCTGCAGGCGCTGAAGCGCTTCGATGCCATCCTCCTGGGCGGGGCACGAGCCAGCCGGGATCTGCTGACCCGCGCCCGGCATCACGGGCTGAAGATTTTCCAGACCTACGGCTCCTCGGAAACCTCCGGCGGCCTGGTCTACAACGGCACCGCGCTTCCCGGCGTGCAGCTGGCCGAGCATGAGGGACGCATCTGGGTTTCCGGACCGATGCTGGCCGACGGATACGCCAACGCCCCCGAAGCCACGGCCGAGCACTTCGTTGAACGAGATGGTGCGCGCTGGTATGTCACCGATGATCTGGGCACGGTTGACGGACAGCGCTTGAAGATCATCGGACGCGTCGATGACGTGATTAATTCCGGTGGCATTAAGCTTTCGGCATCGAAGATCGAAGGGCTGCTGGAGGAATTCTTTACGCAGGCAATCGTGGTTCCGTTGCCCGATGCGCAATGGGGCCAAAGCGTGGGCCTGGCCTATTCGGGCCCGACCAGCACCGCCGATGCCTTTGACGCGGTGCGCCGGACCCTGGGCAAGGAGGCTGTGCCAAAGCACGTGCGCCACTACCCCCACGGCTTGCCGCAGTTGCCCAACGGCAAGTTCAACCGGCGGCTGCTCATCGAGGAACTGGGCATTCGCGACTAGCCTCAATTCGCCTTGCACGGCTAATCGCGGGAAACTAGAGGGTACGAGTTTTCACTTGCCCTGAAAGGACAGGAAGTGGCCACACTTTCCCAATGGGTTTCCGGAGCGCGCTTGCGCACCTTGCCCATCGTCATTGCCCCGGTCGTCATCGGCACCGCGGCCGCGCTCGGTGAAACCGGAACCATTCACTGGATCCGTTTCATCTTGGCTCTGCTCGTGGGCCTGCTGCTCCAAGTGGGAGTGAACTACTCCAACGACTACTCGGATGGCATCCGCGGCACCGATGACGAACGCGTCGGCCCGCTGCGCCTGACCGGTTCCAAGCTCACGGAGCCGAAGAACGTGCGCAATGCCGCTTTCGGGTGCTTCGGGTTGGCCGCCGCCTTCGGCCTGATCCTGGTTATCCTTTCCTCAGCCTGGCCGCTGCTGCTGGTCGGCGTTGCCGCGATCTTTGCCGCCTGGGGCTACACCGGCGGCAAGAACCCCTATGGCTACCGAGGTCTGGGCGATATCTACGTCTTCATCTTCTTCGGCCTGGTTGCCACCCTGGGCACCACTTTCACCCAGATCAACCAGCTGACCATGGCTTCACTGTGGGGTGCCATCGGCACCGGGCTGATCGGCTGCGCCCTGCTGATGGCCAATAACGTGCGCGACATTCCTACCGACAAAGAGGTGGGGAAGATTACCTTGGCGGTACGCCTTGGCGAACACAACGCCCGCCTGAGCTATGTGCTGATGCTGGCGGCAGCCATCCTGCTGCCATTGCTGGCCACCGGCGACTTCCCGTGGATGTGGCTGATCCTGATCACCTTCATTCCTGCGGCGGCGCCATCGCTGCTGATGCTTCGCGAGCAGCGGCTTCCCAAACTGGTGTTGGTGCTCAAGCAGACCGGCATTGTGAATATGGTCTACGCGGTGCTCTTCGCCCTGGCGATCGCCATCGAGGTTCTAGCCTAGGCTCCAGCAGTGACTGCATAAGACGATGGGCTGGCCGGATCATGCGATCCGGCCAGCCCATCTCGTTAATTGCCGTGCCGGCCAGGGTGGTTGGCTGGGCCATGCAGTTCTCGATTGACCTGCGTAGCGGGAACTACTCGGCGTGAGGCGTCTGCTTGCGCTGCGATTCGTCGAATTCATCCTCGACAGCTTCGTCGTCCAGCTGCTTCTTGGTCTTGTTGGCCGAGGTCTTGTTGAAGGCATTGCGGATATCTTCGTTCGCCCGTAGACGAAGTTTGTTGAAGAAAAGGTAGGCCACCGCGAAGGCCACGATGAGGCCAATAATTCCGGAAACGAAGATTGGCCACCTCAGACCCCACCAGAGGCCCAGGAAAACGGCGAGGAATACGCCTAGGCGGATAACGGTATATTTCACGAACTGCATAGTCTTAAGTCTACCGATGAACCTGTGAACAGGATTATCACTAGAATGGAAGCATGGTCCGCATTTTAATTTTCGCCGCAGTGGTTTCGGTTGCTTTGACGATCTACACCCTGATCGAATGCGCTCGTGCAGAACGCAGCCGCATACGTTCATTGCCTAAGCCTGCGTGGTTCGCGGTCATCATCCTGCTACCGCTCGTCGGAGCCGGTTTGTGGTTCCTCCTGGGGCGCCCTGCAGCATCTCATGATGCCCCGGCGCAGAAGTCCATGGCTCCGGACGATGACGAGGATTTCCTGCGCCAGCTGGAGATCTGGCGCCGCCAGCAGCAGCGTGAAGCCGACCTGAAGGCGCGTGAGCAAGACCTCACCAAACGCGAGGAAGCGCAGAAGGCCGACGACGCGAAACCAGCCAAGCCGGAGGCCAAGGAGCCAAAGCCCAGCGCGGAGCACGAGAACAACCCAGAAGGCTCAGACAGCGCTTCGCCTGACTCCGAATAGCCCTCTCGACCTGCCGGGGTTCCCGGCAACCAGCCCAGCACGCCTAGCCAGCGCAGCTGGGCTTTATTTGTGCCCTGGAGCCCCGGGGCAACCGTGTGGCCGGACACTAGCCCCGGACCGCTTCTCCGGGCTCCGGACGGGCTCAATGGGCCACTTGCAGGCTACTTGCGCCTCAGCTGGACACGGCGCCCTGCACTGCGCGGTTAAAACGCTGCGAGCGGCCTCCCCTGAAAGGGAAACCGCTCGCAGTGCCGATTTCTTTTGGGTCTAGACTCCGGCGTAGGAGTGCAGGCCGTCGAAGAAGATGTTCACGATGGTGAAGTTGAAGACCACGCACAGGAAGCCGATGATGGACAACCAGGCCGAGCGTGGACCCGTCCAACCGCCGGTGGCGCGTGCGTGAAGGTAGCCTGCATAGACCACCCAGATCACGAAGGACCAGACTTCCTTTGGATCCCAACCCCAGTAACGGCCCCAGGCGGCTTCAGCCCAGATCGCTCCGGCGATCACGGTGAAGGTCCACATCACGAAGGCGATGGTGTTGATGCGGTAGGCGAAGTTCTCCAGTGCGCCGGCGCCCGGCACCACGCGCATGAAGGGCAACTTGTCCTTCTGGCCAGCGGCCAGGCGGTTCATGCGGGCATGCTGGATCAGCTGCAGCACGTTCATGGCGAAGCTGATGGCGAACAGCGCCGAAGCCAGCACCGCGATGGAAACGTGGATGACGATCCATGGCGACTGCAAAGCGGGAACGAGGTGGCCCACCGGTGTGGGGAAGCCGATGGTGGCACCGCACAGCATCAAGGTCACCAGGCCGGAAATGAAGGATCCCATGAAGCGCAGGTCCTTGAAGATCAGCACCAGCAGGTACACCAGGGCCACCAGGAAAGCACCGGTCGACAGGAACTCGTACATGTTGCCCCACGGCACGCGGTGCGCTGCCATTGCCCGGGAAACCACTGCGCCGCCGTGCAGGACCGCTGCCAGCCACATCAGCACCACGGCAATGCGCGCCATCGGACGCTTGGATGACAGCTGGGTGTATTCCATCTTGTCGGTCACGATGTGCTCGCCGACGTTATCGGCACGCGCGGCGGCACCCCTGCTGGCACGGGCCTTGGTGCCTACCGCGGCACTGCCGGCGCTGACCAGCAGTTCCTCGTCGCGCTTGAGCGCCTGGGAATCCATTTCGCTGATGGACTTGTTGGTTTTTGCCAGGTCCAAGGCGAAAATGATGAAGACGACCCCATAGACCATGGCGGCCAGCAGCATGAACAGCTGGCTGTATTCACCCAGCGTTTCATTAATAGGCGCTAATGCCCCTGCGTTATCCATTTACGGCTCCTTGGTTCTGCTCCTGGCTTGCCAATGGCCAAGCCTTGTCAAAGATCTTTTGTAGTTCTGCGGCTTCGCGTTCCAGACGCGGATCTTCGCCACGTGCCAGCAATGCGTATTCGATACTACGCTTGCCGTCCTCATTCTTCAGCTTCACCCAAACGCGGCGACGCGGGGTGAACAGCGAGATCGACAAGCCGATCAACGCCAGAGCCGAAGAGATGCCGATCGGCAGCTTGCCCGGGTCGTGGTTCACGTCCAGTGCGACATAGCGCTTGAGGTCGTCGAAGGTGATCGAGCCCTTGCCGTCGGGCAGCTCGTAGGTCTGTCCGGCTTCGAGGATGATGCCGCCGGCATCCAGATCACGGCTGTTCAGCGGCTCCATCTTGTCGGTGTCCAGCACGAACACGTTCTGCGGGTTGCCGTCGTCCAGTCCGAGATCGCCGAAGTACGAGTTCAGGTGCAGCTGCGGGTTAATGGCGTTGGGGTCGCCGGAAATGCCGAAGCCGTTCTCGTCCACCAGCGCGGTGGGAAGCAGGAAGCCCTGGAAGCCCAGCTGCGAAGGTTCAGCATCCGGCACCTTCAGCACGAACATCGAGGTGTAGACCGAGTCCTGCGGGATGGAGACCGCCGGGCCGGAGTAGGCGACGTTGCCGTTGCCGTCCTTGACGGTAATCACCGGCGCGTAGCCGTTGCCGACCAGGTAGACGTCGGCGCCCTTGATGCGCAGCGGGTGGTTGACCTTCAGTTCCTGCTTCACAGGCTCGGCATCGGCCGATTCGCGCACCTGCACGTGGGCGGTGAAGTCCAGAGGCTGGCCGAAGTGGGATTCGGATTCGCGGTCGAAGACAATATCGAACTTGTCCAGGGTCACTGCGTAGCCAGGGAGGTTATCGGCATTGAAGTTCGTGCCAGGGGTGAAGGAATCATAGGCGACCAGCGAGTTCACGAAGGTTTCCCCCTCGACCACCACACGCTGCCCGGTGTAGCCCAGGGAGCCGCCGATCGCCGCGGAAGCAAGGACGCCCACCAGCGAGATGTGGAAGAGCAGGTTGCCGATTTCGCGGGTGTACCCGCGCTCAGCGGCCACCGAGGCACCGGTGGCATCCTCGCGGCGCTCGACGCGGTAGCCGCGCTTCTTCAGGATCCTGAACGCATCATCGATGACCTGCTGGTCATCGGGCGTATCGGCTTCGCCTTCAAGAATTTCATGCGTGCTGTACTGGGGCAGGCGGTCCAGGCGCGCCGGGGTCCGCGGTGGCGGGGTGCGCAAGGCCTTGGCGTGCTTCTTCACACGCGGGAGGATGCAGCCGATCAGCGAGATGAACAGCAGGATGTAGATCGCGGAGAACCACACCGAGGAGTACACGTCGAACATCTGGAAGCGGTCCAGCCAGGGGCCAGCGGTGGTGTGCTGCTCCAGATACTGGGCGACAGATTCGGGGTTGGCATCGCGCTGCGGGAAAATCGAGCCCGGCACCGCAGCGACAGCGAGCAGCAGCAGCAGGAACAGTGCTGTCGGCATCGATGTCAGCTGGGTCCAGATCCAGCGCATGGAGCCCACGAATCCCAGGGCAGGCACGTCGCCGGTTCCCTTGGACTTCCGTTGTTTTTTCGCCATTAAATTGGCAACCTCACTTCATTGGCAAACCAGTTTTGCAGTTCTGCTACCCATGTTCCCCAGAGCCCTGTCACCATGACCAGGCCCAAGGCGATGAGCAGTCCCCCGCCCAAACGCATGATCAGTACTTGGTGCTTGCGGAAGAACGCCAGCGCCTGCATGCCGCGCTGCAGACCCATTGCGATCAGGATGAAGGGCAGGCCCAACCCGAGGCAATAGAACACGGTCAGCAGGGTTCCGCGGCCCACGTTCGCGTCCACTCCGGTGGACATGATCAATACCGCGCTCAACGTCGGTCCGATGCACGGCGCCCATCCCAACCCGAAGGTCAAGCCCAGCACCGGGGCGCCCCACAAGCCGGCAGGCGGTTTCTTATGGATCTTGCGGTCCCGCTGCATCCAGGAGAATCCGCCCATGAAGACGATGCCCATGAAGACCACGACCAACCCCAACGCCTGGGTGACCCAGGAGCCGTTGAACCTCAGCCATGCGGACGCCTGGCTGAAGAGCACGCCGGCGGCAATGAAGACCACAGAGAATCCCAGGACAAAGAGCAGCACGCCGGAGACGACCCGGCCGCGGCGGTGGTCCTTCAAATCTGCGCCAGTCAATCCGGTGACGTAGCCGAGATAGCCCGGCACCAGCGGAAGGACGCAAGGCGAGAGGAAGGAGACCAATCCGGCCAGCAGGGCCACTGGTGCGGCCAGGAGCAACGACCCGTCCAGGACGATGTCGGCAAAGGGATTAGAGGTCACTGCTCAGCTCACAACTCTTCGGTCAGAGCGGTGCTGATCAACGATTTGAGAGTACCCGGCTCCACCGCACCGATCACGCGGGCACGGACACGTCCCTTGCGGTCCAGCACCAGCGTGGATGGAACAGCCTGCAGCGGCACGTACTTGGTCATCGCCAGCTGGATCGCCCCGTCAGTGTCCTGCACGGACTCGTAGGGAATGTCGAAGGTGCGTTCAAAGGCCTTCGCGGCTTCGGCTTCGTCGCGTACGTTGATGCCGATGAATTCGACCTTCTCGCCGAACTCTTCGGCAATTTCCTTCAGATCCGGCGCTTCGATGCGGCACGGTGCACAGGCGGCATACCAGAAGTTCATGACGACCGGCTTGCCCTGCCACTGCGTGAAGTCGATGTCCGTGCCATGGTACGTGGTGGCCTTGATGGCCACCGGTTCGCTGCGCTTGGAGACTTCGTATTCTTCCACTGCACCGTCGCCGGCAATGTAGTTCTTGCCGTCGCCGCTGTTCGCTTGCGCGGTCAGCGCATCTTCCTTGCCGCTGCAGGCAGCCAGCGGCACCACGGCGGCGGCAACCATCAGCGATCGCAGCATGGTACGGCGGCTCAACGGGCGAGGATTAGGCACGGGATCAGTCATTTGCTTTAGGCTCCAGGGATATTCGCCGCGCCGGCAAGCAGCTCGGGGCACGGTTCGGTGTAACGCACGGAGACCAATTCGTCTCCCTCAAAATCAAAGCTGGTGATGGATGCAAGGGTGCACTCGCGCTGGCGCGGATCATGCCACAGACGCTTCTTCTCGGCGGCTCGGCGCGTCACCCAGATCGGCAGCTGATGGCTGACGATGATGACCTCGGAGCCTTCGCCGTGTTCGGCGACCGCTGCCTTGCGATGCTCGTCCATGGCCAGGCGCATGCGGGCTACCTGCTCGACGTAGGCTTCACCCCATGAAGGCTTCAGCGGGTTGACCAGCAGTGGCCAATACTTCGGCTGGCGCAGGTGCTCTGCGACCTTGGACAGGCCCTCGAGCTTGTTGCCCGCTTCAATCACCCGTTCGTCGGTGTGGATCTGCAGGTCCAAGGCCTTGGAGGTCGGCGCGGCAGTCTGCTGGGCACGCAAGAGCGGAGAGGCTACCAACCGGACCACGTTGCCGCCTTCGGCCTGGCGCTTGGCAAAATATTCGCCTGCCCCATCGGCCATCTGGAATCCCAGTTCCGAGAGCCCGAAGCCGGGGATCCTGCCGTAGAGCATACGGTCAGGGTTGAAAACTTCCCCATGGCGCAACAAATGGACAGTCGATAATGGCATGATTCCAGTGTCTCAAATATTCGGTGCAAATTAGCCATATTGTGGCCACCGTCAACTATTCACAGGACACGCATTGGAATCCCATATGGAAAAACCATCCTTTCGGAGGGGTTGCTCACAATGACCTGCCACTACGCTTGGTAAATAAGATAGTTCGACCCAGAAGGATGCATGATGAGCGACTACGATCCTAACCAGCCGGGCCAGCCCTATAACCCGAACCCTTCGGGCCAGAGGTCATCGCAGAACCCTTACGGTGAAAACCCCTACGGCCAGCAGCCCTCGCCCTATGGCCAGAACCCGTACGGCCAGAATCCGAATCCCTACGGGCAGCCGCAGGCTTCGGGCTACGACCAGTATGGCCAGCAGGGCGGCTACGCTGGCGTGCAGCCGCCGACCGAGCGTCCGCGGACCTTGGCCATCGCCTTTGGCTTGATCTTGCTCGCCGGCATTTTCAGCGCCCTGGCCAGCTGGCTGATGGCCAACTCCAACATGATGGCGAACATGATTGGCCAGCAGTGGTCCTTGGTCCAAGAAGAGTTCGAGAAGCAGATGCAGAGCACTCCTGGCATGGAGCAGGATCCGCTGGTCGAGCAGATGATGGCCAGCCCTGAAGCGTTCATGTCCCAGGTCAATTCCATGATGTCGAGCTTCGTGATTGTCGGCATGGTCATCACCTTGGGCCTGTACTTCCTGGTGGGCTTCTTCGTTGGCCGCGGCGTGGGCGCCATGCGCATTATCGCCACGATCCTCGGTGCAATTTCGCTGCTGAACCTCGTGACGACCGTTCCAATGATCAGCATGTTCGCCGACACCCAGGCCGGAATCATCAATGCCGTCTACGTTGTGGGCATCTTGCTGGGCGTTGCCGGCGTGGTCTTCTCCTGGCTGCGCCCGTCCTCGCAATACATTGCGCAGCGCCGCCAGGCCCGCCTCGCGGGCTTCCGCTAAACCCCTGGCCTTGCAGCTTCGCTAGGCCCCGCAAGAACAGTCAAGGCGTAGCCGCGTCATCCCATCGGAGGATGATGCGGCTACGCCTTTCTGCTTGCCGGAGTTTCAGCCTTGGACGGCGAGGTAGGCAAGGATCTGCAATTCGGTGGACAGGTCGACGCGCCGCAGATTCATTCCCGCTGGTACGCGCAGCGGCTTCGGCGCGAAGGAGAGCACCGAGCGGACCGACAGCTCGGCCAGTTCGTAGACCAGATCCTGCGCGGCTTCTCCGGGGACGGCCAGGACGGCAATGTTGATTTCCTCGCGTTCCACGACAGCAGCCAAGTCCGCGATGGCTTCCACATGCAGTTCGCCAACTGCGCTGCCCACCAGTGCAGGATCGACATCCAGAATCGCCTTGACGTTGAAGCCGCGAGTCTTGAACCCTGCATAGCCGCTGAGCGCCCGGCCGAGGTTGCCTGCGCCGAGAATGGCCACACGCCAGTCCTGGTTCAAGCCAAGTGTGCGGCTGATATGTTCTGCCAGCTCGCGGACCACATAGCCCACACCGCGGGTTCCGTAGGATCCCAACCAGGAAAGGTCCTTGCGCAAGATGGAGGGGTTAACGCCGGCTTCCTTGGCCAGCACACCGGAACTGGTGCGTTCCAGGCCTTGGGCTTCCAGGGCGTTCAGCGCGCGCAGGTATTGGGTTAGTCGAGCCAGCGTGGCCTCAGGCAGGACCCGGGCTTCAAGCTCTGACATCTTCGTTCTCCCGCACTTTTCGGTGCTCTGGACGAGCACAACGCATATTCATGAATTCCGCCGCGGCTAGCTGCGCAGCAGCCGTTCGAGACGCTGTGCGTCGATGTGCCAGAAGTCGCGGACTGCTCCGTCGATGAGCAGCACCGGCACTTCTTCGTGGTGCTTTGCCAGCAGTTCAGGGTGCTGGTCGATATCGAGTTCGGAAAACTCCATATTCAGCCGTCCAGTCACCTCGGCCACGGTTGCGCGTGCGGCGTGGCACAGGTGGCAGCCTTCTCGAACCAATAGCTGGATCTGATGCAAAGTACTCACCTGCCTATAATCTCACGAGCCGTAACCACGCTTAAACTTGGCGATGAAATAAACTGGATCAAATGCCTTCCATCGATCCACACCCCAGCCCGAATTCCGCCCTGGCGCCGGAAACGGTCGCCGCTTTTTTCGATGTCGACAACACACTTGTGCGCGGCGCCTCGCTGTATCTGCTGGCCCGCAAGCTGCATGAGCGCCGTTTCTTCCAGTTCCGCGAAATCCTCTGGTTCGCGCTCAAGCAGCTGCGCTTCGCCGCCCGAGGCGAGCACCTCGGGGACATCCACCAGATCCGCGACCGTGCATTGATGATGGTTCGCGGGATTCCGGTGTCAGAGATCGAGAAGATCGGCAACGAGATCTATGACGAATACATCGAACCCAAGCTGTGGACCGGGACGGTAGCCATTGCCCGCCAGCATCGGACGGTGGGGCGTGAGGTCTGGCTGGTCACTGCCACTCCCCTGGAAGTGGCGAATGTCATCTCAGATCGCCTGGAACTTACCGGCGCACTGGGCACCGTAGTGGCCAGCGAAGACGGTTTCTACACCGGAGCGCTGGCCAGTCCGATCCTGCATGCTGCGGAAAAGGCCCAGGCCGTGCGCTCCCTGGCGAAGGCTCGCGGAATCTCGTTATCGAAGTCCTGGGCGTACTCGGATTCCTACAATGATGTTCCCCTGCTTGAAGCCGTGGGCCATCCGGTGTGCATCAATCCCGATGCACGGCTGCGCGCCTACGCCAAGCGCCGCGGCTGGCAGGTCTATGACTTCCGCACCGGCCAGCGGGCCGCCAAACTGGGCCTGAAGGCCGCTGGCGTCCTTGGCGCGCTCTGGGCTGCCCGGCGTTCATTCGTGCGCCGTTCCGGCTCTTAGGCGGGCGTTGAGCGGTTTTGGATAAAGCAATCGCCACCGTTCAGCAGTATCACTGTGAAGCGGTGGCGATGATTGCCAAGCGGCAAACGCTCAGAAGCAGATTTACTTCTTGTTGCGACGCTGGTGGCGGGTCTTGCGAAGCAATTTGCGGTGCTTCTTCTTCGACATACGCTTGCGGCGCTTCTTGATAACAGAGCCCATAGTGGTTCCTCACAAACTAAATAAATGCGTCAACCCCAAACGCCTGCTTGCGCGCGAGCACAAGGACAAGGTTGACCGGACGTTAAACGTTCCTTAACAGATTACCCGCTTTTCGGCCATGCTCTGACCATCGCGCGGACTATCGACCGTAGGAACCGGTACCGTGCTGCGGATCAATGGCCGCGGCATTCAGATATGATTCCACGGCGTTTTCCGGAACACGATAGGAGCGACCGAACTGAACAGCTGGCAGATCACCGGCGTGGATCAGCCGATAAACGGTCATTTTGGAAACACGCATCATGTCGGCGACTTCGGCCACAGTCATGAATCGGGCTCCGGCAAAATTCTGTTTATCCGTCATGCGGGATATTCTCCTGACGCTGATCTCTAATTCGTCGCGTTATTTTAGCGAAGATGAACTTACACGACTTTGGATCAACATCGGCGGTTCAGGTTCACGTTCGCTTTGTACTAGTCTAATCGCACTTTTGTAACTTTTGCATCACGAAACACACCGGTGACCATCTGAATCGCATATTTCGATGCCAGAATGAGACAATCCGCGTGGATTCACCGGGGTCCGATGAATCCACGCGGATTGCAACAAACTGAATTACTAGATGACGCCTTGCGCTAGCATGGCGTCAGCAACCTTCACGAAGCCAGCGATGTTGGCACCGGCGACGTAGTTGCCTGGCATGCCGTACTCGTCTGCAGTGGCAGCACAGCTGTCGTGGATGCCGACCATGATCTCGGTCAGGCGGCGCTCGGTGTGCTCGAAGGTCCATGCATCGCGGCTGGCGTTCTGCTGCATCTCCAGGGCCGAGGTGGCGACACCGCCAGCGTTGGCGGCCTTGCCTGGGCCGAAGAGCACTCCGGCATCCTGGAAGATCGACGTTGCCTCAGCGGTGGTAGGCATGTTGGCGCCTTCGGCGACGGCAATGGTGCCAGCGGCGACCATCTTCTTCGCAGCCTCGGCACCCAACTCGTTCTGGGTTGCGCATGGCAGGGCCACGGTGCCTTCGACGTCCCAGACGCTGCCGCCTGCGACGTACTTGACCTTCTTGCTGCCACGGCGTTCGGCGTACTCGGAGATGCGCCCGCGCTCGACTTCCTTGATCTGGCGCAGCAGATCCAGGTCGATGCCGCCTTCGTCGACGATGAAGCCGGCCGAGTCGGAGGCGGTGACGACCTTGGCTCCCAGTGCCTGCGCCTTCTCGATGGCGTGGATTGCCACGTTGCCCGAACCGGAAACGACCACACGCTGGCCGTCGAAGGTCTGGCCGCGGGTCTTGAGCATTTCTTCGGTGAAGATCACTGCGCCGTAGCCGGTGGCTTCCGGGCGAACCAGGGAACCGCCCCAGCTCAAGCCCTTGCCGGTCAGCACGCCGGACTCGTAGCGGTTGGTGATGCGCTTGTACTGGCCGAAGAGGTAGCCGATTTCGCGGCCACCCACGCCGATGTCGCCTGCTGGCACGTCGGTGTATTCGCCAATGTGGCGGTAGAGCTCGGTCATGAAGGACTGGCAGAAGCGCATGACTTCGCCATCGGACTTGCCGCGGGGGTCGAAGTCCGAGCCGCCCTTGCCGCCGCCGATTGGCATGCCGGTCAGGGAGTTCTTGAAGATCTGCTCGAAGCCCAGGAACTTGACGATGCCAAGGTAGACCGATGGGTGGAAGCGCAGACCGCCCTTGTATGGGCCTAGTGCCGAGTTGAATTCAACGCGGAAGCCGCGGTTGATCTGCACGCGTCCTTCGTCGTCAACCCATGGCACGCGGAAGATGATCTGGCGTTCAGGTTCGCACAAACGCTGCAGGATTGCGGCTTCAGCGTATTCAGGGTGCTTGACCGATACGGCTTCAAGGCTCTCGAATACTTCTGTGACGGCCTGATGGAATTCTGCTTCGCCGGGATTGCGGCGGAAGACTTCGTCGCGAATCGTCGCTAAGTGCTTGTCCAAGTTCTTCTCCTCATCACTTGGGGCAGGCACAGGCGCACGAGGGGCCTCATAGCCGGCGTCACTGCCCCGCACACGAGAATGCCATGCTGGGCATTCTGAACAAAATTTTCTTGTTATAAAACAGGATTGCGCGCGTAACTTAAAAGATTGACCATTTTGCCCGGTTGCAGCGTCGAAGACTGGACAACGCCTAGCGTCGGCGTCCGAACCGAGGAAGTTTCTCGAAGAATTCCTGCGCACGTCCCGTAACTTGTTCCAAGCCTTGGCCCACGCGGCGGCCGATCTGCTGGGCGGTCGGATTCGATGCCACAGCCAGCTGCCCCTCGGTTCCGGTTTCGGCCGTTGCCGGTTCCTGGTCCACCGCTGGTGCAGGAACCAATTCGGTGCACCAATGCACGAGGTCTTCGAGCGCAGCGGTGTCGATGCTGTAGATGCGCCTCTGCCCGGCAGCGGCCATGCTCACGAGCTCAGCTTCGCGCAATACCTTCAGGTGCTTGGAAACGGTCGGCTGGGAAATCTCCAGTTCCGTGACCAAGGTGCCCACGGCTTTCGGCTCGGACTTGAGCGCTTCTATGATCCTGCGTCGGGTCGGCTCAGCCAACGCCGAAAATACTTCATCAATTGCCACACTCATAACCCTAACGGCATATGAATGAATGGCAATCAATTTCCTTCTCGAAAAAGCTGTGAAGTCCTGTTGCTGCGCCCAGTGGTCGCAACGACCCGAGGCTAGTCAAACCAGGGATCAAGGCCAAAGAGCGGGAAAACTTCTTTGCGGGTAGCAATGATGGTCCGGTCCACCGGATCGGCCGGATCATAGCCAACTTCCCAATTGCGCCACCACAACTGGGCATCGTCGCCCATGAGATAAGGCATGGCACGCCCGTACTTTTCCAGGACATAGCGGCGGAAAGTCTCGGGGACATAGGTGCGCAACGGCACCGGCTTGCCGGCGACAATCGCGGTCAGATGGGTCCAGGTACGCGGCACGACGGCAGTGACGTTATAACCCCCGCCTCCGGTAGCCAGCCAACGGCCTTCGCACAGTTCGTCCGCCAGCTGGGAAATATCCAAGGCGGCCTGGCGTTGGGCATCGACCGACAGCTTCAAATTGGTCATGTCGTCATCACGGTGCGCATCGCATCCATGCTGGGAGACAATGATTTCCGGCTTGAAGGCGCGCACCAGTTGGGGAACGATCGCATGGAAAGCACGCATCCACCCGGAGTCCCCGGTCATGGCCGGAAGAGCGACATTGACTGCGCTGCCCTGGGCATCCTTGCCGCCGATTTCATTGGCGAATCCGGTTCCCGGGAAAAGCGACAATCCCGATTCGTGGATCGAAATTGTCAGCACACGTTCGTCATCCCAGAAGATCGATTCGGTGCCATCCCCATGATGCGCGTCGACATCTATGTAGACTACGCGCTTCGCGCCCTGTTCCAGCAGGCGCTGGATCGCGGCGGCAGCGTCGTTGTAGATGCAAAAACCGCTGGCTTTGCTCTTCGCTGCATGGTGCATGCCGCCGGCGAAATTCACTGCACGGACAACATCTTCATCCATGATGGCTTGGGCCGCCATCACCGAACCTCCCACGATGCGCCCGGCTGCTTCATGCATCCCGGCGAATACCGGGTCGTCTTCAGTGCCCAAGCCGAATTCTTCGGCAACCAGTGCCGGATCGTTGCTGACCCGTCGTACCTGGTCGATATAGGTCTGGTCGTGAACCGTGCCGATAACCGCGTCCTCGGCAACTTCTGGCGCCTGGATCGAGACGTTCTGCGCATCGAAAACATCCAGCTCGTCGCTGAGCCGATAGGTCAGCTCTAGCCGCGAAGGGTGCATCGGATGCCAGTCGCTGAATTTGTACTTCAGATACTGTTCATCCCACATCACCATGGTGGACCGTGGGGCATGCTGCGGATCTAACACAAATTCAGGCTACCCGATAGTGATCCAACTCATGAATTTATGGCAGATTGCGAGGCTTGTCGGGTCTTCAGGCGGGCAACGCAAGCGTTTAGCGGTGGAAACGCGTAAATTACTAGGAGGACTTCAATTCCGCATGGCAAAGTACTGTTCCCGAGGAAACGGCGAGAAATAAATGAGCACAGCCAGTGCACCGGGCCCCAGTGCCCGGGCAGCTGAAATGCGTGAACGGCGACGCAAGAAATGGCTGGCGGTTCGCATCGCAGTCGCCGACTTCACCGTGCGCTCCCCCGCGCGCTTGACTCTTGGCGCTTTCCTCTTGGCCATCACGCTGTTCACTTCCCTGCTGGCCGCACCGTTTTCCTCGGCCACCGGAGAAGCCACCGCGCTGCATGACGCATTGTTCACGGCGGTGTCGGCGGTGTGCGTCACCGGCCTCACCACCGTCTCCACCGCGGTGCATTGGTCATTTGCCGGCCAGCTGATCATGCTGGTCGCGACGTTCATGGGCGGGTTGGGCATTTTGACCTTGGCCTCCATCATGTCCCTGGCGGTATCGCGCAAGCTGGGCGTGCGAGCCAAGCTGATGGCCCAGAACTCCATGAACAGTTCTGGAGCCTCTGCGCTGGGCGAGGTCAGCTCGCTGCTGCGCATCGTGATCCTCACGGCGATCAGCCTGCAGGCGGTGATCGCGCTGTTCTTGATCCCGCGCTTCTACATTCTGGGCGAAAGCGTGCTGTCCTCCATCTGGCACGGAATTTTCTATGCAGTCTCGGCTTTCAACAATGCAGGCTTCACCCCGCACTCCGATGGTTTGGTTCCCTATGAAACCGACCTGTGGATCCTGGGACCCTTGATGGCCGGCGTTTTCACCGGTTCCTTGGGGTTCCCGGTCATCATGGTGCTCCTGGCGCACAAGTTCAACATCAAGAAGTGGAACCTGCATACTAAGCTGACCATGCTCACCACCACGATCCTGCTCTTTGCCGGATCCTTCCTGTGGCTGGTATTCGAATGGGCCAATCCCAAGACCATTGGGGGTCTGTCCTTGAGCGACAAGATCATTCATGGATTCTTCGCCTCGACGATGACCCGTTCCGGTGGATTCAATCTGGTGGACCAGAACGACATCCACCAGGTGACCGTCCTGCTGACCGACGCATTGATGTTTGCCGGTGGCGGTTCAGCTTCCACCGCTGGCGGCATCAAGGTCACCACCATTGCCGTGATGTTCTTGGCCATTCTGGCAGAGGTCCGCGGCGATACGGACGCGAAGGCCTTCGGCCGGCAGATTCCTCAGGGCACCATGCGCGTGGCCATCTCAGTGGTCGCCATGGGCGCTTCGCTGGTGATGGTCGCTACCGGGGCACTGGTGACCATTGATGAATCAGTGGGCTTCTCGCGTGCCCTGTTCGAGTCGATTTCGGCCTTTGCTACCGTGGGGCTGAGCACCGGCGTATCGCAAGAACTGCCTCCGGCTGGCAAATATGTGCTCAGCGCGTTGATGTTTGCCGGACGCATCGGCAGCATTACACTCGCCAGCGCATTGACCATGCGCCACCGCAACACGTTGTTCAGACTTCCAGAAGAAAGGCCTCTCATTGGCTGACAAGAACATGGACCACAATGCCCCGGTGCTGGTGATCGGCTTGGGCCGCTTCGGTGCCTCTGTTGCCGAGACGCTGGTCAAGCAGGGCCGCGAAGTGCTGGCCATCGAGCGCAGCCCGGAGCTCGTCCAGCAGTGGGCCAGCACCCTGACCCACGTTGTCGCGGCCGACGCAACCAACATCGATGCGCTGCGCCAGCTCGGCGCCCAGGAATTCTCCTCTGCTGTCGTGGGCGTCGGCACTTCCATCGAATCCTCGGTGCTGATCACCGTCAACCTGGTGGATCTGGGCATCGAGCACCTGTGGGTCAAGGCCATCACTCCGTCCCATGGAAAGATTCTTACGCGCATCGGCGCCAACCATGTCATCTATCCGGAAGCCGATGCCGGGGTGCGTGCCGCGCACCTGGTCGGCGGTCGCATGCTCGACTTCATCGAATTCGATGACGGCTTCGCCATCGTGAAAATGTACCCGCCCAAGGAGACCCAGGGCTTCACCTTGGCCCAGTCCCAGGTCCGCTCCAAGTACGGGGTGACCATTGTCGGGGTGAAGTCCCCTGGTGAGGATTTCACTTACGCAATCCCCGATACCATGGTGACGCGTCGAGATGTCCTGATCGTCTCGGGACACGTGGATCTGCTGGAGCGGTTCGCGGCCCGCCCCTAGGGCCAAAGGATTCGAAAACGGCGGTGGCCGGCATCCAGTTGGTTGCCGGCCACCGCCGTTTCACGTGTTGGGGTCTAGCCGAGCTCGTCGCTCAATTGGGCCGCACGAGCCGCTGCCGCTTGGGTTCCGGCAGCAATGATCTTTGGAATGCCGTGCTCATCGAAGGTGGCGATGGCCTGCTCGGTGGTGCCTTTTGGACTGGTCACTGCCTTGCGCAGGGCCGCCGGATCCGCATCAGGGTCCGAGAGCATCTTGCCTGCGCCAGCCACGGTGGCACGGGCCAGCGCGATGGACAGCTTCTCGTCCAAGCCCATGGCCACACCGGCGTTGGCCATGGCTTCAGCGAGGTAGAAGGCATAGGCAGGGCCGGAACCGGAAATTGCGGAGAGCGCGTTTTGCTGATCCTCGCCGATGACGTGCACATCGCCGGAGCCGGAGAGCAGGTCGGTGACCAGCTGGGTTTGCTCTTCGCTGACGCTTTCAGCCGGGCTGATGCCCACAACGCCTGCACCGACCATCAACGGGGTGTTCGGCATGGAGCGAATCACCGGCTGGCCCTGCGGCAGATGTGCCTGCATGCTGTTCAGGGTGATTGCGGCGGCCACGGAAACAACGACCTTCTGCGCGTCCAGGGATCCGGAAATCTCTTCGCACAGGTCGGTGATGCCGACCGGCTTCACTCCCAGGAAAATGATGTCGGCACTGGCCGCGGCCTTGCGGTTGGATTCTGGGTCGTCCTCGCTGACCAGGACGTTGATGCCAAGCTCACGCAGTTCTGCAGCTCGCTTGCCGCTGCGGACGGTGGCGGTGATGAGCTTCGGATCATGGCCTGATCCGATGATGCCACGCAGGATGGCGCCGTTCATGGAGCCAGCACCGAGGAAGGACAGGGACAGATTCTTTGTTGCTTCACTCATATGGCTATTGTGTCATTGGCTTGGGGTCACTGCCGACTGTTAAGTGCTGGCGGGCAAATTCTAGGGTCTTTCCCAGCCATTCTTCCTTTTGTCCCGCATTGCGCGCTTTGCGGGTGGACACCTCGACGGCTATGGTTCCGTCCCAGTTGGCATCGCGCAGGTATTGCAGAGTTTCGGCCACCGGCTGGGTTCCCAGGCCTGGCACCAGGTGCTCGTCCTTGCCGTTGTCCAGGCCATCGCACAGGTGCACGTGCGCCAGTCGCTGGCCCAGATCCTCGACTGCTTGGCGTGAATCCATATTGGCGATGGCGGCATGGGAGAAATCCCAGGTCACATTCTGGTAGTGCTGCGGGACGGGGTTCCAGTGCGGAAGATACATCTTGGCTTCTCGGCCCCGGGCACGCCACGGATACATGTTCTCCACGGCGATTTTCATCCCAGTGGTGTCGGTCAGCCGCTGCACGCCTTCGGCGAATTCCTCGGCGTAGGAACCTTGCCACCTGAATGGCGGGTGGGCGACAACCACGCTGGCGCCGACGGCTTGAGCCAGGATGACCGAGCGTTCGATCTTTGCCCAGGCAGAGCCCCACACCTGCTGGGTGAGCAGCAGTGTCGGAGCATGAATGGCCAGGATCGGCAGCTGGTACTTGTCCATCAAGGCTTTGAGCGCGGTGGCAGATTGGCTGGCCGCATTGCCGGTAATCAGCACTTCCAGCCCGTCGTATCCCACGTCTTTGGCCATAGCGAAGGCATCATGGACGGTCAGCGGATAAACTGACGCGCTGGAGAGGGTGACTGGCACCTTCATTGTGCTCTTCTGGTCTTCCATGCCTTGCCTCCTGTTACCGTGCCCACTTTGCAGGCACCGTTTAGCCAAGAAGGTTAGCTGCTGGGTTTGGCGAGAAACTTGTACTTCTCGTTGTCCAGCGCTACTTCCCCAACTCCCACGCTACTACTGAGCGGTGTCGCAGAGTCAAACATCACGTGATCAAATCGTCTCAGCATCAAGCCTTCACGGATAGCCCAAGGGCAAATTCGCACAGATTTCAGCTTCAGGGCACTCATCGCCTCGTGGGCTACGATCGCGCCAGCGAGCAATTGCGGGGCGCGGATCTCTGAAACGCCGGGCAATTCTGCACGTTCTGCCCAGCTCATCGCCGTCAAGCGGTTGGTCCATAATTTCAGTGCATCCCGATGGAGCACACGCTTGACGTAAGGACCCTCCGTGCTCGGCGCGGCGCCGGTGATGCGCGCCAGGGAACGGAAAGTCTTGGAAGTCGCGGTGGCCAAGGTGGGCTTGCCGTACTGGCGCAGTTCAGTGGTCGGGTCGGCGAGGACATCGCGTACGTATGTACGCAGTTCCTTGACTTCCTTCATCGACGGCAGATCGTTGGGAAGCCATTCGCGGGTCAGCCTGCCGGCGCCCAGGGGCACGGAGAATGCGGTTTGGGGGAACTCGTCAACGCCCAGGGCCAGTTCCAGCGAGCCGCCGCCCATGTCCAGGTTCAAGATGGATTCAGATGACCAGCCGAACCAGCGGCGTACCGAGTAGAAGGTCATGCCGGCTTCTTCCTCGCCGGTCAGTTCCATCAGGCTCACGCCCGTCTCGGCTTCGACGCGTTCCAGCACGGCAGCGCCGTTGGAGGATTCGCGGATCGCGGAAGTGCAGAAAGCCATGAAGTCCTCGACCTGGTGGTTTTCTGCAAACTGCGCAGCTTCCTTGATGAAGGAGATCAGCTCGAGCTGGCCTTCCTCGGTGATGGCGCCATACTCATTGAGGTAGCGCACCAGGGACAGGGGTCGCTTGTGCGAGGCATAGGGAACCGGGCGTGCGCCCGGATATGCGTCGACGAGCAAGAGGTGAACGGTATTTGAACCGATATCCAATACACCGAGTCTCATGGTGCGCTCCTCGTTAGGCCTGGCAAGAAAGACTAGTCAGTCTTTTTTGCGGTGGTCTTCTTGGCCGTTGCCTTCTTCGCCGGGGCCTTCTTGGCTGCCGGCTTCTTGGCCGGCGCCTTCTTTGCCGTGCGCTTCACTGGTCCGCGGGCACGCTTGTCCGCAAGCAGTTCGATAGCCTGCTCGCGGGTCAGCTCCTCCAGCGAGGTGCCGCGCGGCACGGTGATGTTCGTGACGCCGTCGGTGATGTACGGGCCGAAGCGGCCGTCCTTGACCACGATGTTCTTCTCGCTGGTCGGGTCGACGCCGAACTCGGCCAATGGCGGCACCGCGGCACGCCGGCCGCGTTGCTTCGGCTGCGCGTAGATCGCCAGCGCCTCGTCCAGCGTGATCGTGAAGATCTGCTCTTCGCTCTCGATGGAGCGCGAATCGCTGCCCTTCTTCAGGTACGGGCCGAAGCGGCCGTTCTGCACCGTGATCTCTTCGCCTTCGGCATCAGCCCCCAGCACACGTGGCAGGCTCATCAGCTTCAGTGCCTCTTCCAAGGTCACCGATTCCACGGTCATGGACTTGAACAGCGACGCGGTGCGCGGCTTGACCTTGGTTGGCTTCTTCGGCGGCTTGGGCTTGCCATTCTTGTAGTACTCGACCGGCAGCGCCGCCAATTCCTCCGCGGTCGGTTCCGGAATGATCTCGGTGACGTAGGCGCCGTAGCGGCCATCCTTGGCCACGATCTTGCGACCGGTTTCCGGATCATTGCCCAGGTCCTTTTCCGAGACCTGCGAATTGGCGAAGAGCTCCTCGGCTTTTTCGGCAGTCAGCTCATCCGGGGCCAGGTCCTCAGGCACGTTGGCGCGCTGCGGCTCGGTCCCTTCCTCGGCACCTTCCGGGATGGCACGTTCCAGATACGGGCCGAACTTGCCCACACGCAAGGTGATGTCGTCGGTGACCTTGATCGAGTTGATCGCCCGGGCGTCGATATCGCCCAGGTTGTCGACCACATGCTTCAGGCCCTCGGTCTCGGCATCCGCGCCCTTGCCGAAGTAGAACAGGTTCAGCCAGTCGGTGCGGGCACGCTGGCCGTTGGCGATCTCATCGAGATCGTCTTCCAGCCGGGCGGTGAAATCGTAGTCCACGTACTTCGCGAAGTGCTCTTCGAGCAGGCGGATCACCGAGAACGCGATCCAGCTCGGCACCAGGGCGCCGCCGCGCTTGGTGACGTAGCCGCGGTCCATGATGGTCGAGATAGTTGGCGCGTAGGTCGACGGGCGGCCGATCTCGCGCTTTTCAAGCTCAGCCACGATGGAAGCTTCGGTGTAGCGGGCTGGCGGGGTGGTTTCGTGGCCTAGTGCGGTCAGCTCGTCGCCAGCCAGCTGCTGGCCCACGGCCAGCTGCGGCAGGCGCGCTTCGGCATTCTCTGCCGCGGCTTCTACAGCCTGCTCGTCCTTGCCCTCCTCATAGGCGGAAAGGAAACCGCGGAAGGTGATGACGGTGCCGGATGCCGAGAACTCTGCCACCCGCTGATCGCTGGCGGTGCCCTGCAGCTTGATGGTGGCGGTGAAGCCCTTGGCATCGGCCATCTGCGAGGCGACGGTGCGCTTCCAGATCAGCTCGTAGAGCGTGTATTCGTCCTTGGACAGCGAGGAGCGAACGTCCTTCGGGCGGCGGAACATGTCACCTGCCGGTCGGATCGCTTCGTGGGCTTCCTGGGCCGCATCATTCTTCGCCTTGTAGACGCGTGGTTTGGCTGGAACGGAATCGGCTCCGTACAGTTCGGTGGCCTGCTTGCGCGCGGCAGTCACTGCCTCGCCCGAGAGGAAGACCGAGTCGGTACGCATATAGGTGATGTAGCCGTTTTCATACAGGCGCTGGGCGATCTGCATGGTGATCTTTGAACTCCAGCGCAGCTTGCGGGATGCTTCCTGCTGCAGCGTGGAGGTGGTGAACGGCGCTGCCGGACGACGGGTGTACGGCTTGTCCTCGACAGAGGTCACCTCGAAGTCGGTCTTCGACAGGTTCGCCACCAGCGACTGGGCCGATTCCTGGTCAAGGTGAGCCAGCTTGTTGCGGGTGGCCTTCAACTGGCCGCGGTCATCGAAGTCGCGGCCGGAGGCGACACGGGCGCCGTCCACTGCCGACAGCTTTGCCGCAAAAGCTTCGCCGTCACTGGTAGCGAAGTTGCCCTTCACGTCCCAGTATCCGGCGGGGATGAAGGCCATGCGTTCGCGTTCGCGCTCAACGACCAGACGGGTTGCCACGGACTGCACACGGCCTGCTGACAGGCCGCGGGCCACCTTGCGCCAAAGCACCGGTGAAATTTCGTAACCGTAGAGGCGGTCCAGGACACGGCGGGTTTCCTGGGCGTCGACGAGGTCGGTATCCAGTTCGCGCATGTTCTCCAGGGCGCGGGCGATGCCTTCCTTGGTGATTTCGGTAAAGGCCAGGCGGCGTACCGGAACCTTTGGCTTCAGGACCTGCAGCAGGTGCCACGCGATGGCTTCGCCCTCGCGGTCCGCATCGGTTGCGAGGTAAAGTTCGTCAGCTTCCTTGAGCTTCGCCTTCAGTTCGGAAACGCGCTTCTTCTTGTCCGGGTAGACCATGTAGTACGGTTCGAAGTCGTTGTCCAGATCGACAGCGAACTTGCCTACGGAGGTTTTCTTCAGCTCGGTTGGCAGTTCCGAGGGCTGCGGAAGGTCGCGGATATGGCCCACAGAGGCATCCACGTCAAAGCCTTCGCCCAAATACTTGGCGATCGACTTCACCTTGGCAGGAGACTCCACGATTACGAGTTTCTTACCAGTCTTTTCCTTGGCCTTGGGGGGCACAGCACTCCTTTAGACAACACGGACCTTCGGCACCCATTCCCGGGCCTTGCTCGATCCGCCATCGCAGCTTCGTTCTTCATGCCTACTCTATAAGCACATTTCTCGATGATCTTACACCGAAGGATCTGCGCTCCCTGAGCCGGGCATGCTTATGATGTCGCCTCCCCCATGCTCTGGTATTCGGGAAGCAATGAGATTAAGTAGAACATACGCCGCGAATCAATACTGCGTTCCTCAGCTGTTGCCTGTGCCTCGTATTCGTACACGAGATCCAGCATCCGGCGGTTGAACTCGCGCTGCTTGGCCTCTGAGAGGAAGACCAAACCGCTGGTCAGCATCGGCGGGCGGTCAGGCTCCGGAGCGATTCCGGCCTTCGCTTCTGCCTCGCGGCGTTGGACTTCGGCATTAAGCCGCGTGCGGAATGCGTTCAACTGCACATTCAAGTACGCGGTCTTGGCGTTGGCCGAGTCGATCTGCGTGTTCAGTTCAAGCCGTTCACCGGCCGCACGCCAGCGGCGCTCGCGTGCATCACCCTCGCTGGCGGCACGAATAACGTATCCGTACTTCTCCAGAGCTCGAAGGTGATAGCTCATTGCGCTGGGGGTCAACGCGCACAGCGATGCAAGTTCCGTAGCGGTGCGGGTGGTCTGCGAAGCAAAGAGCTCATCCAAGACGATCAGTCGAGCGTCATGCGCCAACGCTCGAATCGCTTGGGGGTCAGTGATCGAGACAACTTGTGGAATTTTTGCCGCATCTTGCGAGGCGGCTCCACCTTGTTCCTCAATTGTGTTCCGTGTCATAGGGAAAAACTTTAGCGCTTGTTTCACATTTTCTGAAGCAGGCCATGTCGCAAGAGCCGCTTCACTGCTTCATAAAGCACGTCCGAGAAGTCTTCCTTCCCCTCGCCTATCAGCGATTCCAGCGCATTGACTAGTTGCGATACAGATAATTCACCATCGCAGGCGGAAACAAATCCTGCCTGCGCAGTATCAAGCAATTCAGTTCGGCGCAGGCCAGCACCCTGGCGCAGCAGGATCACGCCCGGGTACTCTGCCCCCGGACGCTGGTGGCGCTCCTCGGTGACATCCTCAGGCACCAGCAGGAGCCAATCCTTGTATCCTTCGCCGGCCGCTGCCAGCTGGTCAGCCATCGCGATATCGCGTTGCAATGTCGGGGCCAGCGGCTGTTCCACCTGATGCGAGATCTGCTCGTAGCGTTGCAGGACTGGGCGGCTTGCAACCGGGCGGCGGAGGTACACCAAGCCGAAGCCGATGGCCCCCACGCCGCGGGACTCGAAGTCATCGAGGTACGCGTTGTAGGCGGAGACATACGAGCTGCTGTCTTCGGTCTGCGAAGAGTCGCGCAACCAGGTTTCCGCGTAGCCGCTTGGGGTCGTCTGTTCGCGCTCAATCACCCATACGTCCAGCTTGTCGCCGAACCACTGGCGCACCCGGGCATCCCATGCTTGGTTCGATTCATCGTCTAGAAGAGGAATCTCCCAGTTTGAAAGCATTTGCATGGAACCACCCGGCTCCAAGAATTCAGGGGCCTGCTCGATCAGGGTGCTCACCAAGGTGTCGCCAGCCATTCCCCCATCACGGTAGGTGAAACGGTCCTTGGCCCGCTCTGTGCTGCTTCGCGGGGTGATGACGAACGGCGGGTTGCTGGCGATCAAATTGAACGTGGATCCTGCCACCGGCTCGAACAGGCTTCCCTGGAGCAAGGTGACTCGAGAATCGAGGTTCTCTGGATCCAGTGCCAAGGCCTGGTGGTTGAGCATCAGGTTGAACCGGGTGAATCCCAGGGCTCGGGCCGACAGGTCCGTGGCGGTGACGTGTTCCGCATGCGAGAGCAGGTGGAAGAGCTGGATGCCGCAGCCGGTGCCCAAGTCCAGCGCGCGCTCGACCTTTTCGCGGATCGTGATCTGCGCCAGGGTCAGCGAAGCCTGGCCAATGCCAAGCACATGGTCGGTGCGCAGCACGCCGGGGCGCTGGTGTGCGCCCAAGTCGTGGGCCACCCACAATTCGCCATCGGCATCCGATGAATGCAGTGCCAAGGCGATCTTGGCACGGTAACCGCTGGCCCAGGACTCGACGA
Source organism: Glutamicibacter sp. ZJUTW (assembly GCF_008370855.1). Taxonomy (NCBI): domain Bacteria; kingdom Bacillati; phylum Actinomycetota; class Actinomycetes; order Micrococcales; family Micrococcaceae; genus Glutamicibacter; species Glutamicibacter sp. ZJUTW. The sequence goes on from NZ_CP043624.1 coordinate 2,584,707, forward strand.
GCCCCAGCTTGAGCAGGCCGTCAGTCTTGAGCGTCGGGAAGGCGGCATTGATGGCAGCTTCTTCCTGGGTCTGGCCCAATTGGAAGAGGCGGACTACGCAAGCCAGAGGGGCATCCTCCCCGCGCCGATCCAGATTGCGCAATGCAGGGTGCAGCTGGTCGCGAGCAAATGCTGCGGCGGCTTCCTCGCCCAGCAGCCCCTCGACATTTTCATAGTTGTACCCGACAGCAGTCAGGTCTTTGGCCAGCGAATCGATGAGCAGTTGATTATGGCTCTGCGGAGCGTCATCAATGGAAGAAAATTCAGCAGCATTCACAACGCCAAGTCTACCGAGTAACGCAACCGGCGGGAGCTAGGCTAGTCAACTTGGCCCGACCTATGATGTGGGCATGACCCAAGTAACCGTGACCTATCTGCAACAGCTCAATCCTGCGGAGATCATCTCTTCGTCCAAATCCCTGCCCGAGGACGCCCGGATTGAACTGGCCGACGAGATCACCCCGGAATTTTCGCGGTTCCTTTACCAAAGCGTCGGCAGCGAGCTGAACTGGGCTGACCGCCTGGGTTCCACACGCGAGCAGTGGGACGAAGTGCTCCGACGTCCCGGCTCTGAAACGTGGGTGCTCTACCAGCAGGGTGCTCCCAAGGGATACGTAGAGCTCGTCACGGAAGTCGTGGAAGCCGGCAGCGAAGTCGAGATCTTCTACTTCGGGCTCTTTCCTGAAGCTACCGGTCGCGGCCTCGGCGGAGTGCTGCTCAGCGAAGCACTGCGGCAGGCTTGGGCCCTGGGCTCGCGCTGGACGCAGCTGCCTGCGGTCAGCCGGGTGTGGTTGCATACGTGTTCATTGGACGGGCCGGCGGCGCTGCCGAATTACCAAGCACGCGGGCTGAAGATTTACCGGACCGAGGTGGAACAGACCGAGGTCAAGGACGCCTCGACCGGCTTGTGGCCGGCGACGGCAATATAGGACTGCGGCCCGGACTTCGACAGTCCGGGCCGCAGTTGGTCCATGCGGTGATCAGGCGTCCACGGTGCTGCACTCTGGGCAGCGGCGCAGCTCTTCATCCTTCGCGCAGTCGTCGCAGAACAGGCGCAGATTGCGGCAGGCTGGGTTCGAGCAGTTCTCGAACTTGTTCGTCGGGCCCTGGCAGCCAACGCATTCACCGATAGTCACCGCGTCTTCGGTGAATTCTGTGTGCATGCGCTTGTCAAAAACGTACAGCGAACCTTCCCAGAGTCCTGCATCGCCGTACTTCTCGCCATAGCGGACAATGCCGCCCTGCATCTGGTACACCTCTTGGAAGCCGCGCTTGACCATCAAAGCAGAGAGCACCTCGCAGCGGATGCCGCCGGTGCAGTAGGTGACCACCGGCTGGTCCTTCAGGTGGTCGTACTTGCCCGAATCCAGTTCTGCAACGAAATCACGGGTGGTCTCCACGTCAGGAACGATCGCGTCCTTGAATTTGCCGATCTGCGCTTCGAAGGCGTTGCGGCCATCGAAGAAGTGCACCTTCTCGCCGGCCTTCTTCCTGCTGTCCACCAGTTCGTGCAGTTCTTCGGGGCGCAGGTGGGTGCCGCCACCTACCACGCCGTTCTCGTCGACTTCGAGTTCCCCAGGGGCGCCGAAGGTGACGATCTCGTCGCGAACCTTGACGGAGATACGCGGGAAGTCCTCAGCCGAGCCTTCAGACCACTTGATATCCATCTTCTTGAATGCGGGAAGTTCCCGGGTGGCCTTGACGTAGGCCTTGACTGCGGAGATCTCGCCACCCACGGTGCCGTTGATGCCGTCTTTGGAGATGATGATGCGTCCGCGCAGGCCCCAGCGCTCCAGCAGAGAGCGCTGCCAAAGGCGGATTGCCTCTGGATCTGGGAGCGGAGTAAAAGCGTAATACAGAACTATGCGATGAATGGCCACCCTACAATGTTAGTAGCTTCGGGCCGCGAAACGCCGAGGAAAAGAGCAATGTCACATTGATCTTCCCCGGGAATATCGGGCTCTCGGACAGTGCGATAGTTTCAAGTAGGCAACGATTAGTTCAATGTCAGCTAATTCCTAGGAAAGACAAGGTAGGGTCAAATTATGGCATCAAACGCAAGCGATGAACTGATTGGCACCTGGGTAGCAGGCTGGGCTGGGGCTCGTGGTTATGAAACTCGTAACGAAGGACGAGTCCACGCTGCGCTGCGCCACGACACCACAGAAGACTGGGAATACGTCATCTATGGCCCTTCCAAAGAGGAACTTGCAGCAGTCGCCGAAACTCTGGCGAAGCACCCAAACCGCCGCCTGACGGCATTCGACGACTCCGCCGAAAATCTGGTCGCAATGGCGACCGAAGTTGGCCTGCAGGTCACCGCCGACGACGAAGCGCTGATGGTCACTGAACTAGCCGTGCACGACGTCGAGGTCCCGCTGCCTGCAGACGGCTTCATTTTCCAGATCGAACGCGATGGCACGCATGCCTATGTGTCGCTGCATCCTGAAGACAACCAGGAAGTAGTTGCCGCCTCCGGCCACGTCTCGGCAGTCGACGGATATGCGATCTTCGACCGCATCATCACCGGCGCCGATTTCCGCCGCCAGGGCCTCGGCACCTTGATCATGCGTGCGCTGGCTTCGCTGGCCCAGGAACACGATGTTGATGAAGGCCTGCTGATCGCTTCCGTCGATGGCCAGCAGCTTTATGCTTCACTGGGCTGGACTTCGCTGGGCAAGGTTGTCATGTTCAAGGCCTAGCTCCTTCACAGTCGCTCTCATCGCCGTGCTTGACGTATCCGCGTCAAGCACGGCGATAGTCTTTAACTCCAGCAGTTCCCGGTCCGGAAGGCGTCCTCGTGAAGTCAGTGCGTTCTCTCTTAGATCCCTTCGACCGGACCAATGATCCAGACGCGGTGGTGCACCGCCGCACCAGGGCTGCCAAGGACGAGATCACCAGCCCATGGCCCCAGTGGCTCAGCGCCGAGCTCATCGAGATCTTCCAGGGCCTGGGCATCCAGCAGCCATGGCTGCACCAAGCCCAGGCGGCTAATCTCATCCACTCTGGCCATCACACCATCGTTTCCACCGGAACCGCTTCGGGCAAGTCCATGGCCTACCTGATGCCGAGCTTGGAACAATTGCTTAGAGCCAAGGACAGCGGGTTCAACGATGCCGATGCCGGAGCATCGGTGCTCTATATCTGCCCCACCAAAGCGCTGGCGGCCGACCAGCTGTCCGCAGTGGAATCCTTGAAGGTTCCCGGTGTCCGAGCCGCTCCCTACGATGGGGATACCGATCAGGCAACGCGTGCCTGGGTACGCCAGCATGCCAACTTCGTTTTCACCAATCCCGATATGCTTCATCGCGGCATCCTGCCCAACCATCCGGCTTGGTCCCGGTTCTTCAAGCGCCTTCGCTACATCATCATTGATGAGGCGCATTCCTACCGCGGAGTCTTCGGCGCGCATGTCGCCAACCTGATGCGCCGATTGCGACGCGTTTGCGCCCATTACGGCAATTACCCGGTGTTCATCGGTGCGTCCGCTACGAGCTCAGACCCGGAAGAATCCTTCGGTCGCCTCATCGGAGCACCAGCGCAAGCGGTAACCAATGATTTCTCTGCCAGCGGCGAACTGGTGATGGCTTTGTGGGAACCTCCGATGAGCGAGCACAGAGGTGAAAACGGTGCGCCAGTACGTCGCACCGCCGTTGCCGAAAGCGCCTCGATCCTCACCGACCTGATGGCCGACCATGTTCGAACCATTGTCTTCATCAAGTCTCGCCGGGGCGCTGAAACCATCGCAACGCTCACTCGCAAGCATCTGGAAAAATTTGCTCCAGAACTATCCGTCCGGCTTGCGGCCTACCGCTCGGGCTACCTGCCCAATGAGCGCCGAGCGGTGGAGGAGCAATTGCGCAGCGGCGAGCTGCTGGGCGTCACCTCGACCTCGGCGCTGGAATTGGGCATCGACATTGCTGGTCTGGACGCCGTTGTGGTGGCTGGCTGGACGGGTACCCGCGCGTCGTTCTTCCAGCAAATCGGCCGTGCCGGACGTTCCGGCCAGGATGCGCTCGCGATCTTTGTCGCGGCCGAAGATCCGTTGGATACCTACCTGGCGCATCACCCCGAAGCCATCTTCGATTTGGGAGTTGAAGCAACGGTCTTTGATCCGCAAAACAAGTATGTGCTCAGCGGCCATCTCTGCGCGGCCGCGCAAGAATCTCCCCTGCGCCCTGAAGAGCTCGAACTTTTCGGTCCACAGACCGAGCAGCTTCTGGATTCGCTGGTGCAACGCGGATACTTGCGCCGACGCCCTGCCGGATGGTTTTGGACACATCCGCAGCATGCGTCGGCGATGTTCTCCATCCGCGCCGATGGCGGTGGACCAGTTGACATCATCGATGCGGAAACCGGCGCCTTGCTCGGCACCATGGATTCCCCGCAAACGCATTATCAGGCGCATCCAGGAGCCATCTATGTCCACCAGGGTGCGAGCTACCATGTGGAAGAACTTGACGAGCAGAACCACGTGGTGATCGTGACCCGGGTCAATCCCGACTACTACACCACAGCACGCGATCTCACCACGGTCGCCATCGAATCCGAGGAACGCGAGCGCAACCATCGGGACCTGACGATTCATTTCGGCGAAGTGACGGTGACCACCCAGGTCGTTTCCTTCCAGCGCAAGTCGGTGGCTTCCAACGAGGTGCTCTCAGAAGAGCCCCTGGAACTTGAAGCCAGGGATCTGAACACCAAGTCCGTTTGGTTCACGCTGACCGAGCAGCGGCTATTGCGAGCTGGCTTGGCGGTTGACCAATTCCCCGGAGCCTTGCATGCAGCTGAGCATGCCATGATCGGCTTGCTGCCCCTTGTTGCCACGAGCGACCGTTGGGATATTGGCGGAGTATCCACCGCGCTGCATATGGATACCGGGCATCCGACAATTTTCGTCTACGACGCCCAGCCCGGTGGTGCAGGGTTTGCCGAGCGCGGTTTCGAGCGCTTCACCGATTGGGTCAGGGCCACCCGAGATGCCATCCAGGCTTGCGAATGCCAGCACGGGTGCCCCAGCTGCGTGCAATCCCCCAAGTGCGGAAACCGCAATAATCCGTTGGACAAGGCTGGCGCCATCTTGCTGTTGACCGCCGTGCTCGATGACGTGGAACCAGCCCACCACCGCTGAACCCATGTGCCTGCTCAGGGCATCGGAGCATCCAGCGGTGGCGCTCCGGCCCGCGCCCGGGCTTCGGCCTGATACAGTTCCACGCCCATGGCACGGAATCCGACAGGAACATAGGTTGCTACACGCACCGACTCGCCACCGGGTTCCACCGTGCATGATGCCAACTGCGCACCGTTGAATTGCGCAAGCTGCGCAGCTACGGTGCAGGGTTCGCCGGGACGCAGCCCACGGGCCGTATCTGCGGCAGCCAGCGCCGACATGTCTGCAGCGCTGGCTGCCTGCATCGCAGCTCGTGTTGCTGCAACCCATGCCAGGACCGCTCCAGCGATAAGCAGCGCAACAACGACGAGCGCCGTCGCCATGACCGTCCCGCTGCCCTGTTCGTTTCGGAGGCGTTGCAGCTTGCTCATTCGACTGCCACGCTGGCTTGTCCGTGGACCTGCAGGCTGCCGACAATTGGAAGCCGCACGGTTTTGCTAACGTGCACTTGCGAGTAGCCGCTGGATGTTGACAGCGAGAATCGGGCTTGGTTTCCTGCTAGCCGAACCCCGCTGGCGCGAGCGGTGGCATCATCCTCGCCGCGGGCCAATTCCCTGGCCATGGCCCCGGCCGCCTGCTGAACTTGAATCTGTTGGATCCCAACGACACCAAAGCACAGAGCCAAGGACAGCATGATCGCAACTGCTGGCAGCAGCACCGCAAATTCTGCGGTGCTGCTGCCAGATTCATCACTGAATCTCATGGCCTACAGCGACAATGCTTTAGTGATCAGGCCCATCAGCATGCCGCGTACGTCGCCGCTGGACAGGATGCTGATCAGCAGGCCCGCAAAGGCTACGGCAGCCAGGGTGACCATAGCGAATTCGGCTGTGGTGGATCCCTGCTCTTCCTGGAGCAGATCCCTGATTTCACGGAACCGTCGGTTCATTGTGTTTTCCTTTCTGGATACCTGTCCCCGGCGCCGATGCCGGGGACCTTGTGCTACTACCTTCGGCGAGCGCAGACGGCGCAGAGATCGGTTTCTTGCGAGCTGGGCATAACCTTCGACCGGGATTTACTGGAAACTTGGGAACAGCGCGATGATCAGTGGAACGACGCCCAAGGCGATGAAGGCCGGCAATGCGCAGGCCCCCAGGGGAAGCACAAGGCGGGTACCGAATTGCGCGCCGAGGCGTGCAACTTTCTGCGTATGCTCACGGCGTTGCAGAATCGCAGTATTGCGCAGCAGGTTGGCTGCCGGAGCGCCCGTCCTGTGCGCAAAGTGCAGGGCCTTCCTCAGCGGCGCGAGCCAGGCAGGCACGGCTTCCCAGGCTTTGTCCCACGCCATGTACATTTCCAGGCAGCGCGCGACGCTGCGCAGGACCGCGCACTGTTCAATGCTGTTTCCGAGCAGATCCAAGATCTCGGTGATGGGCATTCCCGAATCCAGCAGACTGGCGCTGAGGTCCAGGACCAGCTCGATTGGCTTGTCGTTGTCCTGCCGTCTGTTCCAAAGCCATTGGGCTGCTTTGCCTTCGCCGCTTGTTCGCGCAGTGGACGGCCCTAGTGCCAATGCGATGGCGAGGGCGCCAAAGAGCAGAATCAAGAGGATCATGACAATGCCTGGCTAGAGATTGCCTGCATGAGCAGCTGGCACCAAATCCGATTGGCGATCCAGAGCATTGCCCCAATGAGCACGCTGAGTTGCGCCGCCCATGATTGCGCTATCGTGCCCAGCACGTCAATGCCCAGAAGCAGGCCGAATCCAAACCCCACCAGCGGCAGCCAGGTCAGCAATTTGGTGGTTGCTTTCGGTCCTGCCATGGCCGCGTCAAATGCCCGTTGGGCTACCAGTGCGCTTTCGAGGTCTTCGGCAAGTCGTTCCAAGACGTCGGCAAGACTGGCCCCGCTGCGTTCGGAGAGTTCCAGGCACCAGTGCAGCCGTTGCACCGCCGGCACCTGCCCCTGTGCTGCATCTGGTCCGGGTACGCTGTTGCTGAGCCGATGCGTTGCTTGGAGATCCTTGAGCGCACAGATGATGTCCCCGGTGTCATCTTCAGCTTCAAGCAACGCATCAACAGCTGGATGGAACCCCAGTCCGCTTCGGAGCAGCGCCGATAATTCACGGATGATGCGTGCGTCGGTGCTCAGCAGCTGCTCTCCTGCCTGGTGGCGCTCTGCCCCGCGGTTCCACCGTCTGCGCGATGAGCCCGGGGCCCTTTTGCTGGCCGGGTGCGCGGGAATCCAGAGCCATAAGGCCAACGCGCCCAAGATGAGGATCAGCATGGTTCAATGCTCCTTGTTGCTTTCGTTACCCAGCGCCGTGGCGACGGTGCGTGCGAGTGCTTGGCCGAACCTGTCCGCCAAGAAGCGTCGGCCATATTCGGCAAGCGGTTCGGCACCCTCCAGATCGATCAGGTGCCTCATCTGCATCTGGCCGTCGCTACCGGTCTCCAAGCTGCCCAGTGCCACCGGTCCACGTTGCCCATGGCTGCCCCTGTTCATGTGAATGACGAGATCCAGTGCGCTGGAGGCCTGCAACGCGGTTGCCTGCACACTCCATCCGGCGAGCGCACCCAACGCCGCCAAGCGTGCCGGAACCGACTGCGGGTTGTTGGCGTGCATGGTGCCCGCGGCTCCTTGATGCCCGGTGTTCATCGCCGCCAGGAAATCGCGTATCTCCGACCCGCGGCATTCGCCAACGACCAAGCGGTCGGGACGCATGCGCAGGGCCTGGACAACCAGATCCTTCAGTTCCACTTGGCCGGCGGATTCGACGTTGGCCGAACGGGTTTGCAAGGACACGACATGCGGGTGCGGCACCTGCAGCTCCTTCGAGTCCTCGACGATGACCAAACGGTGCTGCGGGTTGGTCTCGGCCAGCATGGCTTGCAGCAGGGTTGTTTTTCCGCTGCCTGTACCGCAGGTAATCAGGAAGTTCATCTGGCGCTGGACAATGGCTTGGAGCAGCGGCAGCCAAAAGCCCTTGGATCCTTCCAGAACCGCGCCCAGTTCAAGCTGGGCACTGCGCTTGACTCGAATCGAGATCAACGGACCGTCCGTGGCAATTGGCGGCAGCACGGCGTGGACCCGGTAGTTCTTCAAGCTCATGTCCATGAATGGGCTCGCTGAATCCAGCCGTCGTCCAGCGAGGGTCGCCAGATGCACGGCCAGCGTCCGCACCTGTTCCGGGGAGGAAAACCGGAATTCAGTGGGTTCCAGTCCGGCCGGAGAATCGGTCCAGACCCTCCCCTGACCGTCCACTAGGACATCGGTGACTTCGGGCCGCTGGGCGAAAGGCTCAAGGACAGACAATCCTGCCACTTCGTGCTGCAGCGATTCCAATGACTGGGCGGCGCCCTGCGATCCCAGGGCCACGCCCGAGTCGTGGACGGCTCCGGCCAAGGCAATCGCGTCGAGCTGCCCGCCGGTGAGCAGTGCCCGTTCACGCACTGATTCGAGAATCTTGGCATCGAGCACGGGCCCGCCCATTGCTGGGCTGGCATTGTGGCTGTGCCGTCCCGGGCTCATGGGTGCTGCTCCTTCACCTGCGGAATCAGGCACAGGTTGGACAGGTGCTGGCGCAGTGCCCGGGATTTGAAACTGTCGAAGAGCTGGCCGCGCTCCAGGGCCTTGCTGATCCGCGAAAGGACAGGGACGGCACCAAGTATCTCCGGAAAGCCTTGAGGGGTGCAGCGCAGTTTCTGCTCCCCGCACAGCACCACTTCCCCTGAAGCCGGCAAGGTCATGGAACTGGCGGTGGCGATATTCCGGTCGATGAACTGGTTCATCGCCAGCCGTTGCGGATGCGGTGCGCGGCCGGCATCCACCACCACGAGGTCGAACCCTTGCCGGGCCGCAGCCAGCAACCGAATCACCAGCTGGTCTTCCAGCTCCTGCGTTCGGTTGGCGCGGGACCAGGTCAGGATGGCTGTATCGCGCAGTTTCGGCAAAGTTTCGGCCAGTTGATGGGCCGCCAGCGCACCGCCGGATTGCTGTAATTCCTCCCAGCCGATTCCGATAGGCGGCTGCGCGCACACCAGCGGCCACGCTCCTTGGGAATGCGGATCCAAATCAATCATGGCGCTGCGCAGTCCGCTGAGTGTTCCAGCGTGCGCCAGCAGCAGGGAGAGGGTTGTCGTCCCCAACCCTCCGGCCGTGGAATTCAGCGCCAGCGTGTGCCCATGCCCTGCCCGCATGGCCCAAAGGCCGAGGTATTCGCCCAGCCATTGGCTTGCCGACGGCAGAACCGCCACCCGCGCCTTGGGAATCCTGCTGGCCAGAGACCAGATGAGGGCCTCGCTATCCTCCAAGCCGACCAGCACATCTACCGGCCGGCCCGGGTTTTCGGCCAGGGCTGCCATGTCGCTGCCCCACAGCACCGGCCCCGAACCATCGCCGGGCAACAACTGCGGGTCTGCGCATTGGTTGATTCGCACAGCCGCGCCGACCGCGATCACCGCGCATCGCTCGATAATCCGCGTGTCGTTGCTCACGATGGTGCAGATCGGTTCATCATCCGCAGTGCGTTCACCAGCCGCTGGCGCGCTGGTTCCCTTCTGCGGCAACTGCTCGAAATCCGATTCTGTCATCACAAATCGTTGTGCATTCTTCAGCGGCTTAGCCGATGGGGATTCTGATAGCCATTTCATGCATCGAGCGTGGCATCCATCCATTCATCTGCGTGCAGCCAGCCAACCGGCTGGGGATATCGTCCACTGGCACGGCACAATAGATCCATGAGTGCCATCGCCTTCCTTGCCGCCGACCCGGATGGCTATGCCCTCATTGACCTTCGCGACCAGCACACTGGCAACTCGCTGCAACCGGTTTCCTCGGTATCCCGCGAAGAGCTGGCTGGCTTTGTCGCCGAAACCGAAGCACGGCATTCGCCCCGCTGGGCCATGCTCCGCACCACCCCGTGGATGCAGCCGCTGGCGGCAGCCGGGGTTTTCCTGGCTAAGGCCTACATTCTCTCCTTGGCGCAGCGCATCCTGCACCGCTCCCCGCTGAGCGCGAAGGCGCTCGATGATTTCAACCTTGAACCGCCACCCCAGGGCAGGGAATGGGCCAACCAGGATGCGCTCTTCTCCGCGCCTGTCACCGGCGAGTCGCTGCCTGAGCTGATCGCCATGTACCTGGCCCAACGCGACGCACTGCCGCAAGAACCCGATGCCCGCCGTCGACTGGAATTATTGATCCATGCCGAATCGGTGGGCGCCGTGATTGCCTGCGAGATGGAAGCGGCCGGCTTGCCGTGGGATGAACCCGGGCACCGCGCCCTGCTGCGCGAGCAATTGGGCGAGCGCGTCTCCGAATACGGACGGCCTCCCAAGCTGGCTGCCAAGGCCCAGCAGCTGGCTGAGGCGTTGGGCAGTCCCGGGCTCAATCCCGATTCGCCGCAAGAACTGCTGCGCGCCCTGCACAAGGCCGGCTTCGCAGTGGGTTCGGTGCGGGCATGGGAACTTGAGCAGATCAAGCATCCGCTGATTACCGAGGTCCTCGAATACAAGAAGCTCTCACGCCTTGCCAGCACCCACGGCGATGCCTGGCTGGATCAATGGGTGGAAAATGGCAGGTTCCATCCGCACTACGTGCTGGGAACCGTCATTTCAGGACGCTGGGCGGCATCAGGCGGCGGTGCGCTCCAATTGCCGCATTCCATCCGGCAGGTTGTTCGCGCCCCGGCGGGGTCGACCTTTGTGGTGGCCGACGGCAGGCAGCTGGAACCGCGCATCCTGGCGGCAATTTCCCATGACCAGCAGCTGCAAAAGGCTGGCCAGCAAGACGACCTGTACCAGTGGCTGCTGGATGCCAAGCTTGTCGCCTCGCGCGATGAAGCCAAACTGGGCATGCTCTCGGTCATCTATGGCGGAGGTGGCGGTGCTTCGGGCAGCGTCGGCGCGGCGCTGACCCGCGGCTTTCCCACTGCCATGCGTTTTGTCGAACAGGCGGCGCAGGCTGGCGAACAGGGTGGAGGCGTGCGCAGTTTCCTTGGCCGCGGCTGCCCTCCCGCAGATGAGCAGTGGCTGCAGGCGCAGCGGGCCACCAGCGATGAGGCATCGCAGCGGGCCGCTGACTCCGCGGCGCGGGCCCGTGGCCGGTTCACCAGGAATTTTGTCGTGCAGGCTACCGCGGCCGAGTGGGCCTTGGTGTGGATGGGCCACGCGCGGCACCTGATCCATCAGGCTGGGTGGAGCCGCAGCTGCCGCCAGGTGTTCTTCGTCCATGACGAAATTGTCTTCGAATGCCCCACCGAATTGGCTGGGCAGCTGCGGGAGCTGATCCGCCACGCGGCGATGCTGGCCGGACGCTCGCTGTTCGGCCAGGCCTCGCCGCGTTTCCCGGTCAGTGTTGCGATTTCAGGGAATTACGCGGACGCGAAATAGCGGGCCTCAGGCCATGCGCAGTTCGCGCCGATTATCCCACGGACGGGTCCACCCCAGCTCGTTGAACAGACGGTCCAGCACGATCGCGGTGAAGCCCCAGATGATCCGGTCTTCGAAATCGAAGGCCGGGGACTTGAATTTCCGCGTGCCGCGATGCACAACGCCAGTCAAGCGGTTCCTCGGATCCAGCAGGTGCGCCACCGGGGCGCGGAATACCCCAGCGCTTTCTTCCGGGTCCGCCGGATACACCTCGGATTCGGTATGCCACCACCCGAGCACCGGGGTGACCAGGAAGTTCGACACCGGCAGCTCGGTTTCCCCCAAGGTACCCAGCACTTCGATGCCGGCGGTATCCACGCCGGTTTCTTCCCATGCCTCGCGCAGAGCGGCGCTGGCAACGCTCGGATCTTCCTGGTCGATGCCGCCGCCGGGGAAAGCGATCTGCCCGGCATGCTTGCGCAGGGTCGCTGCCCGCTCCACGAACAACAGGTCCAGGTCGTCCGTCTGGGACTGCGGTTCCAGCGCCGCCTCGCCGGCCGCGCCGAACAGGATCAGCACCGCGGCCCGGCGCGCGGCTCCGAGCTCCATCTCGTTCATCACCCATTCGTTGGGCAGCCGCTGCGTTGCCCCGACCTGCGCCGTATGGCGGGCGATGACTTGTTCCAATTCCAAGCGTGCGCTCATGCGTCCAATCCGTATCCTTCAGTCCTCAGCTCGCGGCGAGTTGCTCCGGCGATCATTTTCGCCAGCAGCTCTTCCCGTCCTGGTGCAAGCTCATACTTGAGCAACGCTTTCGCCTTGGCCGGTATTTCCTCGCCGATGCCGAAGGACGGGCACAGCTTGGCGATGACGCAGGCTCCGCAGGCGGGCTTGCGGGCGTGGCAGACGCGCCGGCCATGGAAAACCACCCGGTGGCTGAGCATCGTCCAGTCGCGTTTCTCGAATAATTCCCCCACCGCGTGCTCGACCTTCACCGGGTCGGTTTCAGCGGTCCAGCCCAGGCGGTTGGCCAGCCGCCCGAAATGGGTGTCCACGGTGATTCCGGGAACGCCAAAGGCATTGCCCAACACGACGTTGGCGGTTTTGCGTCCCACTCCGGGAAGCTTCACCAGCTCGTCGAGCTTGGCTGGCACGTCGCCGTCGAAGCGTTCCACCAGCGCAGCGGATAGCCCGAGCAGGGAATCGGCCTTGGCGCGGAAGAAGCCGGTGGGGCGGATCAGCTGCTCAAGCTCGGCACGCTCGGCTTGGCTCATTGCGAGGGCGTCGGGGAAACGGGCGAAGAGCGCTGGGGTTATGGCATTGACCCGCACATCGGTGGTCTGCGCCGAGAGCACGGTGGCTACCAGCAGTTCGAAGGGATTCTCGAAGTCCAGCTCGGGCACCGCGTAGGGATAGGCCTGTGCCAGTTCCCGGTTGATCTTGCGAGCCCGGCGCTTCAGCCCCAGCTCGGTTTCATTCTCAAGTTTCTTCGCCACGCTTTAGATCGTGTCATGAGCGCGCAGGGTTTTCACCCCGGGACACTGCCCCGGCATGCTGTTCATCGCGTTCAATCCACCGTTTGGCGCACAGATTACCCGATTTCCGCTATCGCAGTGACACAAAGCACATCTTCATCCTCAGAGGCTGTAACTTTGATCACAGAGAAACATTCGTGACTACGTGGAAGGACGCGAACACAGTGAGTGATTCGAAAACCCTGGACAATCTGTCGACCGAGACCCGCTCCTTTGCCCCAAGCAAGGACTTCAGTGATCAAGCCATCGCCACCCAGGCCCGTTACGACGCAGCCAAGGAAGACCGCTTGGGCTACTGGGCGGACCAGGCCCGCCAGGTACTGGCCTGGGACACCGATTTCACCGAAACCCTCGACTGGTCTGAAGCGCCGGTTGCCAAGTGGTTTGTCGGCGGCAAGCTCAACGCGGCCTATAACGCACTGGACCGCCATGTGGAGAACGGCCGGGGCGACCGCGTGGCCATCTACTTCGAAGGCGAGCCGGGCGATACCCGCAGCTACACCTATGCGCAGCTGGCCGAGGAAGTGAAGAAGGCCGCCAACGCCTTCGAGTCCCTGGGCGTGGCCAAGGGCGACCGCGTGGCCGTCTACCTTCCGATGATCCCCGAAGCGGTGATCACCATGCTGGCCTGCGCCCGCATCGGCGCCATCCACTCGGTGGTCTTCGGCGGCTTCTCCGCCGACGCGCTGCGCAGCCGCATCGATGATGCCGACGCCAAGCTCGTGGTCACCGCCGATGGCACCTGGCGCCGCGGCAAGCCGAGCCCGCTGAAGCCTGCAGTGGATGCCGCCCTGGAAGCACCGGGGCACACCGTGGAAAACGTGCTGGTGGTCAAGCGCAACGGCGAACCTACCGAATTCGGCGCGCTGGACAAGTGGTGGGATGACGTGGTCGGCAACGCCGCCACTGAGCACACCGCGGTGGCCCACGACTCCGAGCACCCGCTGTTCGTGCTCTACACCTCCGGCACCACCGGCAAGCCCAAGGGCATCGTGCACACCACCGGCGGCTTCCTCACGCAGACCGCGGTCACCCACCGCGACACCTTCGATTTGCACCCGGAAACCGATGTCTTCTGGTGCACCGCAGACATCGGCTGGGTCACCGGCCACTCCTACGTCACCTACGCGCCGCTGGTCAACGGCGCCACCCAGGTGATCTACGAAGGCACCCCGGACACCCCGCACCAGGGCCGCTGGTGGGAGATCGTGGAGAAGTACGGCGTCACCATCCTGTACACCGCGCCGACCGCCATCCGCACCTTCATGAAGTGGGGCCGGGAGATCCCGGACGGCTATGACCTGTCGAGCTTGCGCGTGCTCGGTTCGGTGGGCGAACCGATCAACCCGGAAGCCTGGATGTGGTATCGCGATGTCATCGGCTCCAACAATGGCAAGAACGGCGAGAAGAAGGAGCATCCGGCCCCGATCGTGGACACCTGGTGGCAGACCGAAACCGGTGCGCACATGATCGCGCCGCTGCCGGGCGTCACCGCCACCAAGCCGGGTTCTGCCCAGGTGGCTGTGCCGGGCATCGCCATTGACGTGGTGGACGAGGCCGGCGAATCCGTGGCCGACGGCGAAGGCGGCTTCCTGGTCATCCGTGAACCATGGCCGGCCATGCTGCGCGGCATCTGGGGCGACATGGAACGCTACAAGGACACCTACTGGTCCCGCTTCGAGAACATGTACTTCGCCGGCGACGGCGCGAAGAAGGATGACGACGGCGACATCTGGTTGCTGGGCCGCGTGGATGATGTGATGAACGTGTCCGGCCACCGTCTGTCCACCACCGAGATCGAGTCTTCGCTGGTCGCCCACCCGTACGTGGCCGAAGCCGCGGTGGTCGGCGCGAAGGACGAGACCACCGGCGAGGCAGTCGTCGCGTTCGTGATCCTGCAGACCGAGCCTGCAGAGGGCGAGGATGTCGTGGCGACCCTGCGCAACCACGTGGGCAAGGACATCGGTCCGATCGCCAAGCCGAAGCATGTGCTGGTGGTTCCCGAGCTGCCCAAGACCCGCTCGGGCAAGATCATGCGCCGCCTGCTCAAGGACGTGGCCGAAGGCCGCGAGGTCGGCGATGCCACCACGCTCTCGGATTCGACCGTCATGAGCCAGATCGCGCAGTCCATGGGCAAGTAGCCCCTGCACGCACTGCCGAAAGAAGCCGCCGTTCTGCCGCACCGCTGGTGCGGCAGAACGGCGGCTTCTTGTATTACGGAGCCAGCGCAACGACGCTGGATTATGCCTGCAGTGTAATAGATTTGGGTTCATGACTGAGAACGCATCGAACACCATCTTGCTGCTCAACGGCCCCAATCTGAATCTGCTGGGCACTCGGGAGCCGGAAATCTATGGCCACGACACGCTGGCCGATGTCGAGCAGCTGGCCCGTGACACCGCCGCCGCCTACGGGCTCGAGGTGCGTGCGGTGCAGTCCAACCACGAGGGCGTGCTCATCGACGCGATCCACGAGGCCCGCACGACCGCGGCCGGCATCATCATGAATCCTGGCGCCTTCACCCATACTTCGGTAGCGCTGGCCGATGCGATCAGCGGCGTGCAGCTGCCGGCCATCGAGGTGCACATCTCCAATGTGCACAAGCGCGAGGCCTTCCGCCACCATTCCTATATCTCGCCGGTAGCCAGCTCGATCATCATCGGTGCGGGCGTGCATGGCTACAAGCTTGCGGTGCAGCAGCTCGCGCATTTGCTCGGCAAGTAGCCGCAGGCATCAGCCGGAAACGCAGTCGCCGGTCTTGATGCTGGTGCGCCGCTGGCTGCCAAGTTCCAAGGCTTGCTCGATCTCTTCGAGACTCAGGGCGAAGCCCACCTCGTCATCGCTGCGGGATTTGGCGAAGATCAGACCCACCACGTCGCCGGATTCATCCAGCAGCGGTCCGCCGGAATTGCCCTGCGCCACTTCCGCGGTGAGCTGGTAGACCGAAATCCGCGACGGGTCTTCGCCATAGATGTTGGCGATGGAGACGAAGGCGCGCGAGGCGATCAGCGCTCCGCGGATCTGCTGCGGTCCGCCCGCCGGGTGGCCGACGAATGTTGCCGGGTCGCCACGCATCAGGTCCTCGGCCGCCAGGTCGATGGGCTCTGCCTGCAGTCCCTCGACATAAAGCAGCGCGATGTCGGCCTGCGGGTCGAAATAAACTACCTTTCCGCGGTGAACTTCGTCACCGCCGACCTCCACGGTTGCAGCACTCAATCCTGCCACCACGTGTGCATTCGTCATGACCAATTCGTGGTCGACAACGAAGCCCGAACCGGTCAGGTTAACGCCGCATTGCACGGCGGTGCCGGAGATCTTGGCCGCCGATTGCGCGGCTGCCAGCTGCAGGTCGTTGGCGGCCCATTCGGTGTCCACTGGCGCCTGCACCGGAGGGGCGAAAGGCTCCAGGAACGCGGGCAGGGTTTCAGCGATCACCTTGGAGCGTGCGGTGGATATGGCCGCATCGACAAACTCGGGTGTCAGGCCGCGAATCGTGTCGATCATCTTGGACTTGCTGATCTCCAGCGAAAGCCTCGGGATACCCATGCTTGCCGTGGAAAAGGCCAAGCCACCAATGATTGTTGCGGTGATGAACACCGACAGCACGCCACCGGCGATGCGGTCTGCGGCACGCAGGAAATCGACATTCATCCAGTGCCTGATCCGGGTCGCGATCACCCGTCCCAGCGCTTGGCCGAGGATGATCAGCACCGCGGCGGTGGCGATCATCAGACCGACACGCCACCAGGGGTTCGTGGCAAAGGTGGAGACCAGGGGGATCGCGAAGAATGCGGCGACGCCACCGACGAGCAGGCCGAGCATGTCGCCAACTGTCAGCAGGAAACCTCGGCGAACTCCAACGATGAAGAACATCAGCAATACAGCGCAGATGACTACATCGAGCCAGCTGAAAATTCCCAGCACCCAGACCCCAGTTCATTCATAAAGTTCGTATAGACCCAAGGTACCCTTAGAAGCTGATGGATTTCTGCGAGCAGATTCGCGAGTTTTAGTCGAATGTGCGTGATTTTCAACATTTTCTTGGTTAAACCACGTGTGGAAACTGTCACATTGTTACCGAATACGGCACAATGAAGTAAGCGCCTACTACTGTTGACAGGAGATTTAATGGATATCGAGGTACTGCGTCGCGCGCCACTGTTTGCGTCGCTTGGTGATGAAGTTTTCGCCGCGCTAACCGAAGAATTGACCGAGGTTGATCTGTCCCGCGGTGCATCGGTGTTCCGTGAAGGCGATCAGGGTGACCGTCTGTACTTCATCGTTTCTGGCAAGATCAAGCTCGGCCGCACCTCTTCGGATGGTCGCGAGAACCTGATTGCTGTTCTTGGCCCGGGCGAACTGTTTGGCGAAATGGCCTTGTTCGATCCACACCCACGCAACGCTACCGCCACCGCCGTGTCGGAGACCCGCCTGGCTGGCCTGAGCCACGAGAACATGCGCAAGGCTATCCTGAACTCCCCTGAGGTCTCGATCCAGCTGCTGCAGGCTCTGGCAGCACGTCTGCGTCGCACCAATGAGTCCCTGGCCGATCTGGTCTTCTCTGACGTTCCTGGCCGCGTTGCCAAGGCGCTGCTGGACCTGGCTGACCGTTTCGGCCGCCCGGCTACCGACGGCATCCTGGTTGCCCACGAACTGACTCAGGAAGAGCTGGCTCAGCTGGTTGGTGCTTCCCGCGAAACCGTGAACAAGGCTCTGGCCGAGTTCGTCCAGCGCGGCTGGCTGCGCCTGGAAGCACGCGCCGTCGTGATCCTGGACATCCAGCGCCTGCGCCAGCGTTCGCGCTAAAGCACGACAAAGCATTTCAGGCCGAAAATCCTCAGAGGATTTTCGGCCTGTTGTGTTTTAAGCAGTGTGCTCAGTGCCCGGCAGTGGTCTGCCACGGCCGGGAGGACTCGGCGCTGATGGATCCCAGGACTTCCAGATAGTAGATTCCATCGCGCACCAGCAGATCCGGATGCTTGAGGTTCAGCGATCGCGCCCGCGAGAGGTAGGCGATCACTCCGTTGGCTTCCGCCATGGCTTCCAGGATCATTTCCACCGCCGGGTAGCTGATCTCCGAGAGCGTGAGGTTCACCGTGTTGGGTTGGCCAATGCTGTCCCCCAGCTCGCTGGTGCCGCGCTTTGCCAAAATGTCTCCGGCAGCAGACCAACGTCCCCATTTTCCTTTTCCACGAAGCAATGAGGCTTCCTGGCGGTTCGGCACGGTGGCGGTGAAGTACCAGGTGTCGAAGCGGCGCAGGGCAAAGTTCGGATTGAGCCAGTGAGATACAGGACGCAGAAGGTCGGTACGCAAACCGAGTCCGCGGCGGCGCAGGAATTCGTCAAAGGCAAGATCTTGTCCGGCGATGGCTTCGCGGGCGGTCATCCAGTCTTCGGCATCGGTCATTTCAACGACGGATTGCTCGTCGGTTCCGGCCAGCAGGATCCCGGTCTCTTCGAAGAGCTCGCGAATGGCGCAAACCAGATAGGCCTGGACCAGCTGCTGATCCAGCAAGTCCATGCGCTTGGACCACTGGGACAGGCTCGGGCCGAACCATTGGTAGGTGGCACGGTCGCTCGTCTCATGGCTGCCGCCCGGGAAGGCTACGTTGCCCAGAGGAGAGCCCCCGGGGCGATAAGTCAGGTAGGTTTCCACACCGTGGGAGGAATCCCTCACAAGGCACACAGAGGACGCTCGCCGCGGGGTACGCGGGGTGCGCGAACCGAAAGAGAACCAGTTTTCGGCGGTGGCAATCTGATGCGGCGGCAGGTCGAAGAGCCGTCGAACCATGCCGCTGCGCGGTCCCGACGGGAAAGCCCGTCGGGACCGCGCAGCGGGAAACTGGCCTGAATTACTCAAATTCGGCGATGACCTCAACCTCGACAGGTGCATCCAGCGGCAGTACGGCTACGCCGACGGCCGAACGTGCATGCAGTCCTGCATCGCCGAGAACTTCACCGAAGAATTCGGAGGCTCCGTTGATGACTCCTGGCTGTCCGGTGAAGTCCGGTGCCGACGACACGAAACCGACAACCTTCACGATGCGCTTAATGCGATCTAGATCACCAATTTCCGCCTTGATGGCTGCCAGCGCGTTGAGCGCGGCGGTCTGTGCCTGGGCCTTTGCTTCCTCGGCTGAAACTTCGGCGCCAACCTTTCCAACCGCTGTGAGTTCACCCTTAATCAGCGGAAGCTGACCGGAGGTGTAAACGTAGTTGCCGGAAGTAACGGCAGGCAGATACGCCGCAACCGGTTTTGCCACGGCTGGCAAGGCATGGCCAAGCTCGGCCAGGCGAGCCTCGACACGCGAGGAAGTAGCTTCTTGCATGGGATTTCTCCTTCAGTAGATGTTGTTGCCCGTTAGGCTTTCGGACGCTTCATATAGGCCACTGGAGATGAGCCATTGGGGCCAGGAACGACGGTTACCAGCTCCCAGCCGTCATCACCCCACTGGTCCAAAATCTGCTTCGTAGCGTGAATCAAAAGCGGCAAAGTGGCGTATTCCCATTTAGTCATACTCGATACGTTAGCGCGTCCTTGTAAACTAGTGGGTATGGCAGCCAAGAAGTCCCCCTTTTTTGATACAGCTACCACTCTGGGAAAAGTCGTTGCATTCTTCGGAATCAGTGCCCTGTGTGGTGTGCTCGCAGCAGGCATGCTCGTGCCCATTGCAGCTATCGCTAAAACCGGTTTGACCACTGGTAACAACATCGTCAGCGCGCTCCCGAGCTCGTTCGAGAAGCTCCCTATCCCAGAGCCTTCCAAGATCCTTGACGCGGATGGCAAGACGATTGCGACCTTCTACCAGCAAAATCGCCAGCCTGTGAAGCTAGATGACATCTCGCCGAACATGCGCAAGGCGATCATCTCGGTGGAAGACGAGCGTTTCTACGAGCACAAGGGCATCGACCCCAAGGGCATCGCCCGTGCAGTTGTCGGCAACCTCACCTCCTCGAGCCGCTCTGGCGCTTCCACCTTGACCCAGCAGTACGTCAACAACCTGCTGGTGAACAACCAGGTGCTCACTGGTGCGGAAGAATCCACCGTCTCCGGCCAGAAGGATTATGCAGACAAGATCCGAGAACTGAAGTACGCGGTGGCTATCGAAAAGGAAATGTCCAAGGACGAGATCCTGGAGGGCTACCTGAACCTGGTCCTCTTCTCGGGTCGCGAGTATGGCGTGCAGGCTGCCGCTCAGCGCTTCTATTCGGTCGACGCCAAGGACTTGAACTTGCAGCAGTCTGCCATGCTTGCCGGCATGGTCCAGCTGCCTAACGTCTACAACCCGATCAACAACCCTGAGCGTTCCATCGATCGCCGCAACAAGGTGCTGGGCAACATGTACCGCACCGGCGCGATCACCAAAAAGGAATACGACCAGGCAGTCAAGTCGGATCTTGAACTGGATCCGAGCATCTCGCCTTCCGGCTGCACCGCGGCCAAGGAAAATGCCTACTTCTGCGACTACGTCACCAACTTGATCCTTGCCGATGACACCTATGGCAAGACCAAGGAAGATCGCGAAAACCTGCTGTACCGCGGGGGCCTGACCGTCAAGACCACCCTGAACAGCAAGCTGAACAAGAAGGCCGCCAAGGACGCTGCGAAGGCCATTGACCCCGATGCCAAGTCCAACACTGACATCTACTCCTCCATCGTTTCGGTCGAGCCGGGCACCGGCAAGATCCTGACCATGGCGCAGAACACCACCTACGGTCCGGAAATCAAGAACTCGGGCAAGAACACCTACTACAACTTCGCAGTACCACGTGCGCTCGGCGGTGCTGGCGGCTTCCAGGGCGGTTCGACCATGAAGCCGTATACCACGCTGGGTTGGCTTGCTGAAGGCAACCGCATGTACGAGAAGATCAATGCCAAGAAGCAGCACTTCACTGCCGGCAACAAGTGGAAGGCCTCCTGCCTGCCCGGCGGCACCACCTACACCGCTGACTGGACCCCGAAGAACGCTTCCCCCGGCTTCTACCGCTCGATGACTGTGGACACCGGCCTGTACTGGTCGATTAACACCGCGACCGTCCAGGAAGCGTACAAGACCGACCTGTGCACCATCGCCGACTACACCAAGAAATTGGGACTGCTCGATCATGGTGCCAAGGGCGGACCAGCTCCAATCAGCCCAGCAAACCCGTCGTTCATCCTGGGCTCTGCAGAAATCACCCCGCTGTCCCAGGCTGCAGCCTTTGCGGCGTTCGCGAACAAGGGCGAGTACTGCGAACCACGCGCCATCACCGGTGTATCCGACAAGGACGGCAACGAATACAAGGTCAAGAAGGAGACCTGCTCCCAGCAGGTCGACCCGACCTACATCGCCGACCTGAACGGCACGCTGCAGAAGATCGCCACCAAGCGCGTGTCCAAGGGGCGGGTCGACGGTCCGATCGCCGGCAAGACCGGTACCAACGACTACGCCACCTCGACCTGGTTCGTCGGCTACACCACCGGCATTTCCACCGCTGCTTGGGTAGGCCGCCTGGAAGGCAAGGCCGCAACCGAAAAGAACGAGATGCACGGTGCGATGATCAACGACGAAAAGGCGCCATGGATGGTCGACTCCTCGACCTACGCCGCCCCGCTCTGGGTCGACTTCATGGAAGAGGCTGTGCACGAATACGAGCGCAACAGCTTCGGTTCGGCCCGCCGCCAGCCGCCTCCGCCGAAGCCGAAGGAAGAAGAGGAATCCAAGTCCGACTCGGATGAGAAGGACAATGACAAGGAAGAGTCGACGGACGATTCCAAGCCAAAGGAAGAATCCACCTCGAAGCCTGACTCCCGGGACATTGGCCGGGGAAACGACAACGGCAATGGGAATGGCAACGGAAACGGCAAAAAGTCCGACGACTAGCTAGTGAGCTGCGAAGGCCGCGTTCAGCTTTGGCTGAACGCGGCCTTCCGGTTTAGATTGGCATAGGAGAACTTCAGCAGAAGTGGCCGCAGGGCTTGAAAGGACGATGGCATAGAAGTCATGGTTGAACAGAATAATTTCGTTTCGGCGTTGCGCCATGCCAGTGGCACGGCGGCCCTTGCCGCCAGCGGCGCCCTGGCCATCGGCGGCGCCCTGGCCATCGGCGGCGCATTGGTGGGCTACGGCATGCTGGAGGCCCAGAAGTTCGGGCTGCGCCATGAGACGCTCAAGGTCCTGCCGCGCGGATACGGCGACATCAAGGTCCTGCACCTGTCGGACATCCACATGGTTCCGGGGCAGGAAGCCAAAACCCGGTGGCTGCGCAGCCTGGCAGATCTGGAGCCCGACTTCGTCATCAACACCGGCGACAACCTCAGCCATCAAAAGGGCGTACCGGCCCTGATCAAGGCGCTGGAACCGCTGATGGCTTTCCCCGGCGCGTTCGTTCCCGGCTCGAACTGCTATTACGCTCCGAAGCTGAAGAACCCGTTCAAGTACTTGGCTCCCTCAACCGGAACCCCCAGTCCAGCCTCCCGCGACAAGCTGCCGTTCGAAGAGATGCACCGTGCCTTCGGCAGCGCCGGCTGGATCAATATGTCCAACCGCGCGCATTCCACCGTGCTCAACGGCCTGCGCCTGGACCTTTCGGGAGTCGATGATCCGCACCTCGATCTCGACCACTTTGCGGGCTGGCCGCGCGGGTCCTCCTCCAGCAACCAGGCTCCCCACGTGCGGATTGCGCTCACCCACGCGCCCTACCAGCGGGTCCTGGACCAATTCACCGAGGCGCAGGCCGATGTCATTTTCGCCGGCCACACCCATGGCGGCCAGGTTTGCATCCCCGGGTACGGCGCATTGGTCTCCAACTGCGACCTGCCGACTTGGCGTGCCCGTGGCTTGACCGATTGGGACTACAACGGCAACACCGTTCCGTTGAATGTTTCCGCCGGCATCGGCACCTCGCGCTTCGCCCCGATCCGCTTTGCCTGCCCGCCGGAGGCCGTGCTGGTCACCCTGGCGGCCCGCGGCTAAAGCAGGAAATTCTTCCAGATCATCCCCGGTCTAGCACCTTGCTGGTGCTCGGCCGGGGATTATTCGCATCCATTGTGAAGCACTTCTTTCCCAAAGTGGCGTATTGATTGAATTATCCCAACTACTGCCGGTAGTCTGTAGCTCTGTCAAACTTCTGGATGAATGCGGGGTACCGTGGCTCAGGCTCAACCGAATGGATCCAATGATCCGGTCCCGCTCACTGCAACACTGAAGCGTCTCGCTCCCTTCGTCAAGCCGATCTTCCCTCGGCTCTTTTGCGGTTTCCTCTGCGCGCTCGGAGCAGGCATTGTCGCCCTGGCCATCCCACAGGTCCTCGCCTGGCTGGTGAACGTCGTGCTGCAGCGTGATGGAGCGGCCTCGGAAGTGTGGATTTCCGTCGGCATCATCGCCGCGCTGGGCTTCGTCGAAGCGCTGCTGATCTTCCTGCGCCGCCAATTCGTGCTGAACCCCGCAGCAGGCCTTGAAGCGCAGATGCGCATCCGCTTCTACAAGCACCTGCAACGTCTGCCTGTGGCATTTCACGAACGCTGGGGCTCGGGACAGCTGCTCTCCCGGTCCATGTCGGACCTGTCCCTCTTGCGCCGCTGGCTCGCCTTCGGCGCGATGATGCTGGTAGTTGAAACCGTCACCGTCGTCACCGGCCTGGTGCTGATGTTCACCCATTCGTGGATCCTGGGATTGCTCTACCTGCTGGGTTCCATCCCGATTGCCATCAAGGCCTACCGCTTCCGCAACGACTACCGGGCCGCCAGCCGGCGCAGCCAGGACCAGGCCGGCGATCTGGCCACCGCCGTGGAAGAATCCGTGCACGGCATCCGGGTCATTAAGGCTTTTGGCCGCGGGCCGCACGTCTACGAGGGCTTCAACGCCCAGGCCAAGTCCCTGCAGGAAACCGAAATCACCAAGGCCAAGACGCTGGCCAGCTTCCTGCTCACCGTCGTTGCCGTCCCCGAAACCATTCTGGGCATCGGCTTGGTCATCGGCCTTGCCCAGGTCGCCAACGGCACGTTGAGCGTCGGCTCGCTGGTGGCCTATTTCGCGATCGCCGCGGTCATCGCCGGCCCCGTCGAAGGCATGGGCATGCTGCTGGGCATGACGCTGAGCACCAAAACTGCCCTGGACCGGCATTTCGAAGTGATGGATTCAATCAACGACATCGCCTCCCCCGCACAGCCGCAGATCCCGGCAGAACGCGATGGCAGCGTGAAGCTGGAGCATGTGCGCTTCGCCTACCCTGATACCGCCGGCACCCACCGGCCGATCCTGGCCGACATCAATCTGGAAATCCGCCCCGGGGAAACCATGGCCCTGGTGGGCATCACCGGTTCGGGCAAGTCCACCTTGCTGAACCTGGTGCCGCGCCTGCACGAAGCCACCGCCGGCAAGGTGCTGGTCCATGGCCAGGACGTCAAGGACTGGGACCTTGAGCAGCTGCGAGCGGAAATCGCCGTGGCTTTCGAGGACACCACCTTGTTCTCCACCAGCATTCGCGGCAATGTGCTGCTCGGCGCACCGGAACACCTCGATGAGCGGCAGCGCGAAGCGCTGCTTGCAGAAGCATTGGACGTCGCCCAGGCGCAGTTCGCCTATGCCCTGCCCGACGGGGTGGACACCCTGATCGGCGAGGAGGGCCTTTCGCTCTCCGGAGGGCAACGCCAGCGCATCGCCCTGGCCCGTGCCATCGCGGCACGCCCGAGCGTCCTGGTCCTCGACGACCCGCTGTCGGCCCTGGATGTGCGCACCGAGGAACTGGTCACCGAGCGGCTGCGCGACGTGCTGGCCGGGACCACCACGCTGATCGTGGCGCATCGGCCCTCAACCGTGATGCTCGCCGACCGGGTCGCATTGCTGCGCGATGGCCGCATCGATGCGGTGGGCAGCCACACCCATCTGCTGAGCACCAATGAGCATTACCGTTTCGTCATCGCCAGCCTGGACGACGAAGAGCAGCCAGCCACTTCGGAGGTTTCCCGATGAGCAAGCCCCTGGGCGTTGCCAATGAAGACGCCATCAAGCTCTCTGCGGCCGAACGCAAGGTCGTGCGCCAGCGCTCCTTCCGGCTGCTGGCCGCCCTGGCCATGCCGCAGAAGAAGCTTTTCATCCTCACCGTGGTGCTGGTGCTGGTATCCAATGCGGCGCGCGTGCTGCTTCCGGTGCTGATCGCCTTCGCCATCGACTGGACCTTGCCGCAGGTGCGCGAAGGCAACTGGGGCGCATTGGGGTTGACCGGTGCCTGCTACATCCTCGGTGCGATCCTCAGCGGCGTGCTGCTCTCCTGGTACATCACCAGCGCGGCACGGATCTCCCAGGCGATGCTCTTGGATCTTCGCCAGCAGGTCTTCCGCCATACCCAGCGCTTGAGCCTCGAATTCCACGAGAACTACACGTCCGGGCGGATCATTTCCCGGCAGACCTCTGATCTGGAAACGCTGCGCGAACTGCTGGACCAGGGCGTTTCGGAACTAGCCTCCTCCTGCGTGTTCGTGGTTTTCACCCTGGCCTCGATTTTCTTCCTCGACTGGCGCAGCGGGCTGGTGGTCTGCGTGGCCGCCATCCCGGTCACGCTGCTGTTCTTCTGGTACCAGCGCCGCTCCGAGCTCCTGTACCGCGAATCCCGCGTGGTGTCGGCCAGGGTCATCTCCACTTTTGTGGAGACGATGACCGGCATCCGCGCGGTCAAGGCGTTCCGCCGCGAGGCAGCCAACGACGAGAACTACTCGGATCTCGCCGAGCAGTACCGGGTGAACTCGGTACGTTCCTTCAACCTCTTCGGCGTGCTGCAGCCCGGCCTGGTGCTGATCGGCAACCTGACGGTGGCCTCGCTGCTGGCCTACGGCGGGTTCCGCATCATCGACGGCACCATGCAGGTCGGCGCGATGGTGGCCATCCTGCTCGCATCCAAGCGCCTGTTCCAGCCAGTCGAGCAGATCGCGATGTTCTACTCCTCGCTGCAGTCGGCCACCGCCGCACTGGAGAAGGTTTCGGGATTGCTGGAGGAGGAACCGAGCGTGCGCGAGCCTGCTGCCCCGCGCAGCATCGGAAAGGTGGCCGGCGAGCTGGTCTTCAAGGACGCAGTTTTCGGCTACGGCGACGGCCCGGTGATCATGGAGGAATTCGACCTGCAGATCCCCGCCGGGCAAACAGTGGCAGTGGTGGGCCAGACCGGTGCCGGCAAGTCCACGCTGGCAAAGCTCATTGCCCGCTTCTACGACCTTCGTTCGGGCACCCTGGAACTGGATTCGGTGCCGATCAACGAACTGTCCAACAAGGAATTGCGCCAGCACGTCGTCATGGTCACCCAGGAGGCCTTCCTCTTCTCCGGCTCGGTCGCCGAGAATATCGCGCTGGGCCGTCCGGGTGCCTCGCTGGATCAGATCCAGGATGCGGCCCGCGCGGTCGGAGCCCACGAGTTCATCATGGACCTGCCCGAAGGCTATGACACCGACGTGAACAAGCGTGGCGGACGCGTCTCGGCCGGCCAGCGCCAGCTGATATCCTTCGCCCGCGCCTTCCTGGCCGATCCTGCGGTGCTGATCCTGGATGAGGCCACGAGCTCCTTGGATATCCCTTCGGAACGGGCAGTGCAGCGCGGACTGCAGACCCTGCTGGGCAACCGCACCGCGCTGATCATCGCGCACCGCCTGTCGACCGTGCAGATCGCTGACCGGGTGCTGGTGGTCCACGACGGCAAGATCGCCGAGGACGGCACCCCGGCCCAGCTGATTGCCGATGACGGGCGCTTCGCGGCCCTGCACAAGGCATGGAAGGACTCGCTGGTGTAGCCTGGCGGCGGCTACTGCCTTCCTGCGTCAATCTCCCGGACATGGACGAGCACGAGGTCCCTGATCAGGTCGTCGGGCAACGGCGCGGCCGGAGTGAATCGGATTGCATGGACGGTCTTGCTGAAGCCAGCCAACCGGTCGTCCAGCTCCTCAATGGCCCAGCGGGATGGGTAGAAGCTCAGGTGCTTTTTCGAGGCGGTGAAGTAAACCAAGGCACGCTGCTTGTACTTCAGCGTGGGCATTGAATAGCTCATGGTTTCTTCTGCTTCCGGAACCAGCTCCTTCACCAGGGCCCGAATCCTTTCGAGTTCCGCCCGGAAATCCGGTTCCAGCGCACCGAGATACTCTTCTACTGTTTCCGCTTTGCCCGCCATGCCTCGAGTCTAGCCACCCGTTTCCAACCGCCGCCAGCGGGCTCGGCTTAAGCCCAGGACCCCGCACTGCCGTAATCGGCGGTGCGGGGTCCTGTTGCTGGGCATCTGGCTAGGCGCTGAAGGCCTGTCCGGTCAGCCGTTCGTAGGCTTCGATGTAGCGGGCACGGGTCTTCTCGATGATCTCCGCTGGCAGCTGCGGCGGCTCTTCGCCCGAGTTCTTGTCCCAGCCCGATTCGGCCGAGGTCAGCCAATCGCGGACGAACTGCTTGTCGAAGCTGGCCTGCGCCTGGCCCGGTTGGTAGGTTTCGGCATCCCAGAAACGCGAGGAATCCGGGGTCAGCACCTCATCGCCCAGGGTGATCTCGCCAGTGGCCGGATCGGCACCGAATTCCACCTTGGTATCGGCCAGGATGATGCCGCGTGCGCGGGCGATCTTCTCTGCCTGCTCGTACAGGGCCACGGTCTTCTCGCGCAGCGCTTCGGCGACCTCGGTGCCCACGCGGTCCACGGTCTGGGCGAAGGAGATGTTCTCGTCATGCTCCCCCACTTCGGCCTTCGCCGACGGGGTGAACAGCGCCGGCTCCAGGCGCGAACCATCCACCAGCCCCTCTGGCAGGGGCAGCTCGCACACGGTCTGCGAGACCTTGTATTCGGCCAGGCCCGAACCGGTCAGGTAGCCGCGGGCGATGCACTCGATCGGGTACATCCCAAGCTTCTTGCACACCATCGCGCGGCCGGCCACGGTGGCCGGCACATCGGTGGAGATCACATGGTTGGCGAAGCCGCCCAACTGCTCGAACCACCAGAGGCTGAGCTGGGTGAGCACCTTGCCCTTGTCCGGGATCTCGCTGGAGAGCACGAAGTCGTAGGCGCTGATGCGGTCGGAAGCCACCACGAGGACCCGGTCGGTCTGCTCGAAACTGGCTCCTGCAGGCACGTACAGGTCGCGCACCTTGCCCGAGTAGAAATGGTCCCAACCTTCGAGGTCGAGCACTTCGGTCTGGAATCCTGCCATGAGTTCTTCAGTCCTCTATTTGCTGTCGTTGGCGATGACGATTTCGCCGCGTTGGGCCTTCAACGCAATGTCGGTGCGCGACTGGGCGCCATCCCAGCTGATCTCGGCGACCCCGGCGTATGCGGCGGCGCGGGCCGCTGCGAGGCCATCGCCCAGGCCCACCACGGCCAGCACGCGGCCGCCGGAAACGATGATGTTCCCGTCCGCATCGGCGGAGGTGCCTGCATGCATCACGTGCACGCCCTCGATCGCGTTGGCTGCGTCCAGGCCGGAGATCACCGCGCCCTTGACCGGGGTGTCCGGGTAGTTCTCGGCGGCGATGACCACGTCGACCGCGGTCTGCGCGGACCAGGTCAGCTGCTCGGCATCATCGAGCCGTCCCGTGGCGGCAGCCAGCAGCACCCCGCCCAGCGGGGTCTTCAGGCGTGCAAGCACAGCCTGGGTTTCCGGGTCGCCGAAGCGCGCGTTGAACTCGATCACGCGGATGCCGCGCTTGGTGATGGCCAGGCCGCAGTACAGCACGCCGGTGAACGGCGTGCCGCGCTTTTCCATTTCGCGCAGGGTCGGGTAGGCGACACGGTCCATGACCTCGTCGACGAAGTTCTCCGGCAGCCATTCCAGCGGCGAGTAGGCACCCATGCCTCCGGTATTCGGGCCTTCGTCATTGTCGAAGATGCGCTTGAAGTCCTGTGCCGGGGACAGCGGGACGGCATGCTTGCCATCGCAGATGACAAACAGGGACACTTCCGGGCCGTCGAGGAATTCCTCGATGACGACAGTGCCGCCGGCCGCGAAGCAGGCATCTGCATGCTCCAGTGCTTCTTCGCGATCGCTGGTGACCACCACGCCCTTGCCGGCGGCCAGGCCGTCGTCCTTGACCACGTACGGCGCACCGAAGTCATCCAGCGCATTGGCGGCTTCCTCGCGGGTGGTGGCCACATGGGCCATCGCGGTGGGAACCTCGGCGGCAGCCATGACATTCTTGGCGAAAGCCTTGGAGGCTTCGAGCTGCGCGGCGGCTTGGGTCGGGCCGAAGACCGGGATCTGCGCGGCGATCAGGGCATCGGCGACGCCCGTGGCCAGTGGCGCTTCGGGTCCGACAACCACCAGGTCGCTGCCCAGTTCCTGGGCCAGCGCGACGACTGCTGCAGGGTCCTGCGCGTCGATTGCGTGGGTGGTGACGTCCTGTGCGATACCGGCGTTGCCGGGGGCGCAATGAACTTCGTTGACGTAGGGGTCTGCACTCAGTGCACGGACAATTGCATGTTCACGGCCGCCTGGGCCAATAACCAGTACCTTCACGCGGTCGAGTTTACCGGAGAATCCATGGGCCAACCGCGTCTATGACGCACGCATGGCCAGCGCCCAGCCCTGCACTCGAACGGCTGCCGGATCCCCGCACGCCGGGCGATTTCGCTTCCGGTATTGCACCTGAGCACCTTCGAAGCTGTCAGCTGGCGTTCGGCGAGCTGGACTAGAGTTGGCATGGCTGGATATACGGTTTTCCCGGATACGCGACAGGGATCCCGAACAGAGGAATATGACGTTTCTCTGTCATTGAGAGAAAGTGGAATCGACCCATGGCAATCAAACGGCGCGTTGATGAAACCGCTGGCCGCGCGGCCTTGCGAGAATGGTCCTCAACCGCGCAGGGACAAGGAAAAACAGCCCGGCCCGTGCTCGCCATGGCAGTGCGGTTCTCGCTGGAGGAGCTGGCTTCCCGCGCCGAGGGCAATTCGGTCGAGGTGCGTGTTCCGCCCTTCGGTGTGACTCAGTGCATAGCCGGGCCTCGGCATACCCGCGGAACTCCCCCGAATGTGGTCGAAATGCCTGCTGAACTCTGGCTTTCCTTGGCTACTGGCCGCATAAGTTGGGCCGAAGCCCTGCAAACTGGGCAATTGCACGCTTCGGGACTTAGGGCAGACTTGTCAGCACACCTACCACTTATTGAGTACCCTTAAAGGCATGGAGCAACACCCCGCTACACCGTCGCCTGCCGATCAGGGCGTTGAAGTGCAAATTCACGCATCGCCCAAGTTCTGGCCGTTCATTTTGACCTTCGCGGTCTTCGGCGCGCTAGTCGGCCTCATCATCGGCCTGCTGGGCGAACCGTCGCAGGAATACACCCGTGCCTCGGCCTCCGGATTCTTTGCAATCTTCGGCGCAGGCTTGGGCGTAGGCATCGGCGCACTGGCATATGTGATTGTTGACCGCGTGACCTCACGCAAAACCACCAAGCATCTGGCAGTTCCTCTGGCCGAGGACACTGACTCCAGCGGACAACAAGGCTAGGCAGCTTTTCTCCTGAATTAGAAGAGCAGGCGGCCGCGCACCTGGCCGCCACCCACCACATTCTTGGTCGGTGTCGACCAACCGGAACATGAGAGAATAACCAACATGGCGCGTGGCGATGGATTCTTAAATCACGACCTGCTTCCAAGCGACAAGGGCCCGCAGGATGAATGCGGCGTTTTCGGCGTTTGGGCTCCTGGCGAAGAGGTCGCAAAACTCACCTATTACGGCCTGTATGCCCTGCAGCACCGCGGACAGGAATCCGCCGGCATCGCCACGAGCGATGGCGCGCGCATCAACGTCTACAAGGACATGGGCCTGGTCTCCCAGGTATTCGACGAGAATACGCTGAACTCCATGACGGGCCAGCTGGCCATTGGCCACTGCCGCTACTCGACGACCGGTGCCAGCCACTGGGCCAATGCGCAGCCGACCCTGGGCCCGACCCGGACCGGCACCGTCGCGCTGGCCCACAACGGCAACCTGACCAACTCCGCCGACCTGGCCGACATGGTCTCTGCCAAGCAGCAGGCTGAAGGCGGCAAGGTGCGCGGCGAGCTCGCCCAGGGCAACACCACCGATACCGCTCTGGTCACCGCCCTGCTGGCTGGTTCCGAAGGCCAGAGCCTGGAGGACACCGCTCTGGAGCTGCTGCCGAAAATCGAAGGCGCTTTCTGCTTCGTCTTCATGAATGAGGACACCCTGTACGCGGCCCGCGACCCGCACGGCGTTCGCCCGCTGGTCCTGGGCCGCTTGGATCGCGGCTGGGTAGTTGCCTCCGAGCAGCCTGCACTGGCTACCGTCGGCGCCTCGTTCATCCGCGAAATCGAGCCAGGCGAAATGATCGCCATCGATGAGAACGGCGTGCGCTCCACCCGCTTTGCCGAGTCCACCCCCAAGGGCTGCGTCTTCGAGTATGTCTACCTGGCCCGCCCGGATGCCGCCATCGCCGGCCGCTCGATCTACGAATCCCGCGTGGAAATGGGCCGCCAGCTGGCCCGCGAGAACAGCGCGGAAGCGGACATCGTGATCCCGGTGCCGGAGTCCGGAACCCCGGCCGCCATCGGCTACGCCGAAGAATCCGGCATCCCGTTCACCCACGGCTTCGTGAAGAACGCCTACGTGGGCCGCACGTTCATCCAGCCGTCGCAGACCCTGCGCCAGCTGGGCATCAAGCTCAAGCTCAACGCCCTGGAAACAGTGCTGCGCGGCAAGCGCGTGGTCGTGGTCGACGATTCGATTGTCCGCGGCAACACCCAGCGTGCCGTGGTGCGCATGCTGCGCGAGGCCGGTGCCGCCGAGGTGCATGTGAAGATCTCCTCGCCTCCGGTGAAGTGGCCTTGCTTCTACGGCATCGACTTCGCCTCGCGGGCCGAGCTGATCGCCAACGGCGCGGCCGTGGACGAGATCGCCACCTCCATCGGCGCCGACTCGTTGGCCTACATTTCCGAAGACGGCATGATCGAAGCAACCCGCCAGCCGCGCGAACGGTTGTGCACCGCCTGCTTCACCGGCGACTACCCGATCGCCCTGCCGAATGAGGAGCGCCGCGGCAAGAACCTGCTGGAGCGCAGCAACCAGGCCGGCTGCGAGCCGGGCCCTGATGCCGAGTTCGAAATCAACAGCTAATCTCCTTCACGATCCCCAACCATCCCGTTGCAAAGGGCGCTGGAAAACGGCGCCCCGAACAGAAAAGGAACCGACTGCCATGAGCGGCAATGATCAGCAGCCAACTTCCATCACCTATGCCGGTGCCGGCGTTGACGTTGAGGCCGGTGACCGTGCCGTTGAGTTGATGAAGGGCGCGATCAAGGCAACCCACACCTCCGGTGTCGTGGGCGGGGTCGGCGGCTTCGCCGGGCTCTTCGACGTATCGTTCCTCACCGGCTACAAGAAGCCGTACTTGGCGACCTCCACCGACGGCGTGGGCACCAAGGTGGCCATCGCCCAGAAGCTGGACATCCACGACACCATCGGCCACGACCTGGTCGGCATGGTGGTTGATGACATCGTCGTGGTGGGTGCCAAGCCGCTGTTCATGACCGACTACATCGCCACCGGCAAGGTGGTCCCGGAGCGCATCGCGGACATCGTGCGCGGCATCGCCGAGGGCTGCAAGCTGGCCGGCACCGCGCTGGTCGGCGGCGAGACCGCCGAGCACCCGGGCCTGCTGGCCGAGGACGAGTACGACGTGGCGGGTGCCGCCACCGGTGTCATCGAGGCCGACCAGCTGCTCGGCCCGGAGCGCGTGCAGGCCGGCGACGTGGTCATCGGCATGGCCTCCTCCGGCATCCACTCCAACGGCTACTCGCTGGTGCGCCGCGTCATCGCCCACGCCAAGTGGGAGCTGGACCGCGAGGTCGCCGAGTTCGGCCGCACCCTGGGCGAGGAACTGCTGGTTCCGACCCGCATTTACACCACCGCCTGCCTTGATCTGGTCGGCGCGCTGAACGACGGCGAGAACTTCGGCGTGCACGGCTTCAGCCACGTCACCGGCGGCGGCCTGGCTGCCAATCTGGCCCGCGTACTGCCGCAGGGCCTGATGGCCCGCGTGGACCGCTCCACCTGGACGCTGCCAGCAGTCTTCTCCACCATCGCGCAGCTGGGCAACGTGCCGCAGCCTGATCTGGAGCGCACCCTGAACCTGGGCGTGGGCATGGTTGCTGTCGTTGATCCTGCCGTCGCTGATCGTGCAGTCGAGCTGCTGAACGCTGCGGGCATGGGCGCGTGGGTCATGGGCGGAGTCGAGAACATCGATCCGTCGGCTGCCGATGCCGGACTGGACTTCGTCCAGGGCGCCAAGGGCGTGGACGGCGGCGCAGTGCTGCTGACCGGCAACTACGCCAAGTAGGCCGCCGAAAGCTCCTATAAACCCGATGCGCCGCACTGATTCCAGTGCGGCGCATCGGGTTTTAACCATGATGGCGTTGCGGAGCGAAATATTCTCCCGCTAGTCCAATTGCTTCAGCGCGTCTTCCAACGGCACCCGCCAGCGCCAGGTGGCCTTCTGCTCGCCGCGGACGTGGCCATTGGTTATCAGCGCCACCGGCAGATCCCGCTTGACGAAGTTCAACAGGATCTTGTAGCCGCTCATGACCGCAAGCGAGGAGCCCATCACCAGCAACGCCGTGGATTCCGCTTCCAGTGCCGCGATACGCTCCTTGCGGTCGGCTGGAACGCTCTCGCCGAAGTACACCACGTCAGGTTTCAGCGCGAGCGATCCGCAGCGCAAGCAGGCCACCATGTTGAACCGGTCCACCAGGTACTGGGGCAGCTCCACATCGCCGTCGGGGTTCACCGCGCCGGGATCGATCTTCACGGCCTCCAGGTATCCCTCATTGGCTGCCTGGAGGCGCAGATCGAAGTCAATGCGATGCTCACTGTTCCCGCAGTCCAGGCAGCGGACAATCGACAGATCGCCATGCACCGGAATCACGCGCTTGGATCCTGCCTGCTGGTGCAGCCCGTCCACGTTCTGGGTGATGATGCCGCTGATTTTCCCCTGTTCTTCCCACTGCACCAAGCGCCGGTGAATGCGGTTGGGTTCGGCTTTGTCCATATGCCGCCAGCCGACGTAGCCGCGAGCCCAGTAGCGCTGCCTGGCTTCTGGACGGAAGCGGAATTCCTGATAGGTCATTGGCCGGTGGCGTTGCAATGAGCCATTGGGGCCGCGGTAATCCGGGATTCCCGAATCCGTGGATACGCCGGCGCCAGTCACTACGAGCACATTCCCGGCATCCAGCATCCGCTGGACTCCGTCCCGGGCCTCGTTTTCCGGCGAGGGCGCCGCTTGCTGCTCCACAATGCGCTGCATGGAGCGGATCGCCGAATGATGCGCCATCTGGATCGACAGTTCTTCTGGAGTGCTCACGTTCCACCTTAGTATTGCTGGGCACGACAAAGGCCGCAGCGACTAAAAGCTAATTTAGCTTAGTCGCTGCGGCTTGTCGCAAAATGTACTGAAGAGCTGTACCACTCAATGCTCAAGGTGTGGCACTCTGAGCCAAGGACTCCCGGCATCAGAAGACGAGGCTACTCGTCTTCGTCATCTCCCGAGTACTTCTTAGTCAGCTCGTCGTATTCCGAGTATTCGTCGTCATACGATGAATCATTACGCTCAGAATTCTGAGCATGATGATCGGACCGAACGCCCAACTCGCGTTCAAGTGCCGAAAGGTCAGTGGATGGCGAGTAGTACTTGATATCTCGCGCCTGACGCTGTGCTTTAGCCTTTTGACGGCCGCGCCCCATGGCGTGACCCCCTCTTTTCAGTAGAGTCGGGAGGTGGTCCACCTGTGAAAGGTGAAGGCCCCCGAATATGTGATCAGTTCTTTCGTAATTAAAGGTTAACACGATTCACCGGCGAGCGCTGAATGCAACACCCAACGAAACAGCTAGACTGTGGATTAGTCCAACGACTATGTATTGAGCCGGCGAGCGATCGCCCGACCCAACCACGAAGGAGCTCAACAGGTGGTGGAAAACAATCTGCCCGAGCCGCAGGCGGCTTTGCCGCCATTGCAGCCAGAACCGGAGAAGCCGAAGCGGCAGAGTGCCCAATGGGCCCTGATGATTGTCGCCGTTCTGGCGCTGGCCGCTGCAGTGGTTTTCGTGGTGTTGAGGCTCGTGGATCCACCTGCTTCGCCAACTGCGAACAATGTGGAACGCAATGAGAATCCAGGCCTCGACGGCATCATTGCCACCGGGATGCCGCCTACGCAGCTGGAGCAAGGCGATTGCCTGCGGGGATTCACGTCGCCACTGGATCCGCAGACCGTCGTGACCTGTGATTCCTCCCACAACGCTCAGGTGATCGGCATCTTCCAGGTCAACGGCGAGGAGTATCCCGGTGCCAACGTGCTGCTCACCCAGTCCGAAGACCTGTGCAAGTCGGTCTCGCTGGACCCGCGTGCAGGGTTGGATTCCACCTGGACCTATCACTTCTCCCGCCCATCGGAGAGCACCTGGGCCCAGGGCGACCGCACCGTTTCCTGCTTCCTGAGTCTTTCGGAGGGCACCGTCCGCAGCTCGTTGCTGCCCGAGGGCGCCGACGATGAAGATGCCGATAGCTCCGAAGAGAAGAAATCCGAGGACGAAAAGCCGGCCGACGAAAAGTCCAACGACCGGGAGACCACCGACAGCTAGGCAGCTTGAGTACAGCAACGGCGAGGGCGTGAACGGATTTCCATCTGTTCACGCCCTCGCCGTTGCCAGTTGCTAGGACTTCTTGGCCACCTTGAGCTTGTCGCCGACCTCGTCCAGGGTGACAGCCACGGTGTCGCCATCCTGCACCGCCCCAGCCAAGATCTCCTTGGCCAGCCGGTCGCCGATCTCGCGCTGCACCAAGCGGCGCAGCGGACGGGCGCCGTAGGCCGGATCATAACCGGTCAGGGCCAGCCACTCGCTGGCGGCCTGGTCGACCTCCAGGTTCAGGCGGCGATCGGCGAGGCGTTGCGCGAGCAAGTCGATCTGCAGCTTGACGATGCTGCCCAGCTCCTCGATGCTCAATGGATCGAAGAGGATGACCTCATCCAGGCGGTTCAAGAATTCCGGCTTGAACGAAGCGTTGACCACGTTCATCACCGCTGACTTCTTGGCCTCGTCTTCCAAGCTTGGATCCACCAGGAACTGGGAACCCAGATTGGAGGTGAGGATCAGGATGGTGTTCCTGAAGTCCACCGTTCGCCCTTGGCCATCGGTCAGCCGGCCGTCATCGAGTACCTGCAGCAGGATGTCGAAGACTTCGGGGTGCGCCTTCTCCACTTCGTCCAGCAGGATCACCGAGTACGGGCGGCGGCGTACAGCTTCGGTGAGCTGCCCTCCCTCTTCGTATCCCACGTAGCCCGGAGGGGCACCGACCAGGCGGGACACCGCGTGCTTCTCCGAGTATTCGGACATGTCGATGCGCACCATCGCGCGCGGGTCATCGAAGAGGAAGTCGGCCAGCGACTTGGCCAGCTCGGTTTTGCCGACACCGGTTGGACCGAGGAACAGGAAGGAACCGGTGGGCCGGTTCGGGTCGGCAATGCCGGCACGGGTACGGCGCACGGCGTCGGATACCGCGGCGACCGCCTGCTTCTGGCCCATCAGGCGCTGCCCGATGATCTCTTCCATCTCCAGCAGCTTCTGGCTTTCGCCCTGCAGCATGCGACCAGCCGGGATGCCAGTCCAGGCCGAAATGACTTCCGCAATGTCATCCGCGGTGACTTCCTCGGCGACCATGGTGTGCGTCTCGGCCTTGTCGGCTTCGGCGGCGGCCGCCGCATCCAGCTCCTGCTGCAGCGTCGGAATCTCCCCGTAGAGCAGGCGCGATGCCTTCTCCAGGTCACCCTCGCGCTGGGCCTTGTCGGCCTGGCTGCGCAGTTCATCGAGCTTGACCTTCAGATCGCCGACGCGATTCAGGCCAGCCTTCTCCGCTTCCCACTGGGAATTCAGCGCATCCAGCTTTTCCTTCTTGTCAGCCATGTCCTTGCGCAGGGCATCCAGGCGTTCCACCGAAGCCGGATCCGTCTCATCGGACAGAGCCAGTTCTTCCATGGTCAATCGGTCCACCTCGCGGCGCAGCTCGTCGATCTCCTCCGGCGCCGAATCGATCTCCATGCGCAACCGGCTGGCGGCCTCATCGACCAGGTCGATGGCCTTGTCCGGCAGCTGGCGTCCGGAGATGTAGCGGTTGGACAGCGTGGAAGCAGCCACCAGTGCGGAGTCGGCAATGGAGACCTTGTGGTGCGCCTCGTAGCGCTCCTTCAACCCACGCAGGATGGCGATGGTGTCGTCCACGCTCGGCTCGCCCACGTATACCTGGGCGAAGCGGCGTTCCAGGGCCGGGTCCTTCTCGATGTTCTCGCGGTACTCGTCCAGCGTGGTGGCACCGATCAGGCGCAGCTCGCCACGGGCTAGCATCGGCTTGAGCATATTGCCGGCGTCCATCGCACCCTCGGAGGCGCCAGCACCGACCACGGTGTGGATCTCGTCAATGAAGGTGACAATCTGGCCATCCGAAGCCTTGATCTCTTCCAACACCGACTTCAGCCGCTCTTCGAATTCGCCGCGGTACTTGGCACCGGCGACCATGGCACCCAGATCCAAGGAGATCAAGGTCTTGCCGCGCAGCGACTCCGGGACGTCGCCAGCGATCATGCGCTGGGCCAGGCCCTCGACCACAGCGGTCTTGCCCACGCCGGGTTCACCGATCAGCACTGGATTGTTCTTGGTGCGGCGGGAGAGCACCTGCACCACGCGGCGGATCTCGCGGTCGCGGCCGATGACGGGATCCAGCTTGCCCGAGCGCGCCAGGGCGGTCATGTCGGTGCCGAACTTCTCCAGGGACTGGAAGGTTGCCTCAGGATCCGGGTTATCGACCTTGCGGTCGCCGCGGATGGTCGGCAAGGTGCCCACCAGCAGTTCGCGGGTGGCGCCGAATTCGCGCAGGGCTTCACCCGCCTTGGTCTGGTCTGATGCCAGGGCGATGAGCAGGTGCTCGGTGGAGACGTAGGTGTCCCCCATTTCCGCGGCGGCCGCCTGGGCGTTGCTCACGACCTGCAGCAACTGCCGGGAGTACTGAGCTTGGGCAACCGAAGTACCGGAGCTGGAGGGCAACGCGTTGATGACAGCGCTCGCCTTGACGGAAAGCGCGTCGACATCCAACCCCGCAGTCTTCAGCAAGGCCACTGCGACGGACTCTCGCTGGTCCAGCAATGCCTTCAGCAGGTGCGCAGGTTCAATCTGCGGATTGCCTGCGGTTGAAGCGTTCATCCCGGAAGCTGAGAGAGCTTCTTGGCTCTTAGTGGTGAGTTTCGTGTCCACGCGCATCCTTTCTCTATTGGAGTGAACCCATAAACTTGAGTGTACTTAACTCAACTCTACTCCTAGTCCTAGTATTCCAGCTAGAGCAAGATTCTCGAGATATTTTTTCTTCCCTTTGCCTCGGCGGCAAAACCCCTTGTGGAGCGCGATTTGCAGTCTTAGGATGAGGCATGGCCAACC
Source organism: Glutamicibacter sp. ZJUTW (assembly GCF_008370855.1). NCBI lineage: Bacteria > Bacillati > Actinomycetota > Actinomycetes > Micrococcales > Micrococcaceae > Glutamicibacter > Glutamicibacter sp. ZJUTW. Next base: position 2,623,185 of record NZ_CP043624.1, read on the forward strand.
CGGATTCCCAAGATATTTTTTCCCTGCCCCACGATGAGATGGTCCAGGTATTCATCGATCAGCACCGGCAGATGCTGCTTTCCAGCCTCGACGGGCTGGACGAAGACGAAGCGCGGTTGAAGCTGGTTGAATCCAAGACCACGTTGCTCGGGCTGGTGAAACATGCGATCTTCGTCGAACGTGTCTGGTTTGGCGAAGCAGCCACCGGCAAGAGCCGGGCCGAACTGGGCATTGCGTCGTCGCCCAGCAAGTCCTTCGACTTGTCCGCGTCCGACACCATCGAATCCATTCGGCGTGACTATGCCCAGGCCATCGAACTGTCACGTGAAGTAGTCAAGGGCAAGACCGGGGATCACGTTTTCTCCGGCAATCGGCGCGGGTCGTTGCCGCTGCGCTGGATCCAGCTGCACATGCTGCGCGAATTGGCGCAGCATTGCGGGCACGCCGATATCCTGCGTGAGCAAATCCTGTCCGCACGGAATTAGCCGGCCACGCATCATCGGCAGGTACCGCGCATGCTGTTGCCAGCGCTCCGAGTCCTGCGAGGATTTCCAAGGCGACCCGAGACCTGGGCCGAAGAATTCACTCGAGCACTTCGTCCACCGCATCCTTCGAATTGCATATGACGCCTACCCAACTGGGCAAAGTCGAAGTACATTACAGATCAACATGACATCCGTAAACCAGAATTCTTCCAGGAGCACCGCTTCGGGTTAGGATTAAAGGACGTAAGGGAGTATTCACAATCGTTGAATCCGTCAATACGCAGGACTTCATGGTCCTGCCGGGTTTTACGGCCAACCACAGTGTCGGTGAAGAGACTTACTCGGACGCGTCCGCGCGCAACTTACGAAAGCAGGAATCCCTATGGGAGCTTCCCCTTTGATTTGGGGCATCACGATTGTCGTGATTCTCGCCCTACTGGCCTTCGATTATTTCTTCCACATCCGCAAGGCCCACGTTCCATCCCTGCGTGAAGCAGCGATCTGGTCCAGCATCTATGTCGGCTTGGCCCTCATATTCGGTGTGCTGGTGCTCATCTTCGGCGGCATCGACATGGGCGCCGAATACTTCGCCGGCTACATCACCGAAAAGGCCTTGTCCGTCGACAACCTGTTCGTCTTCCTGATCATCATCGCCAGTTTCAGGGTCCCCCGCGAAGACCAGCAGAAAGTACTGCTCTTCGGCATCGTCTTCTCGCTGATCGCCCGCACCGCGTTCATCTTTGTCGGCGCGGCGCTGATCAACCAGTTCGCCTGGGTCTTCTACCTGTTCGGCCTGATCCTGCTGCTCACCGCAGGCAACCTGCTGAAGAAGGACGACGAATCCGACGAGGCCAACAACTTCATCATCCGCTTGGCCAAGAAGCTGTTCCACACCACCGACAAGTACGACGGCGACAAGCTGTTCACCATGATTGACGGCAAGAAGGTCCTGACCCCGATGCTGCTGGTCATGGTGGCCATCGGCGGAACCGACATCCTCTTCGCCCTGGATTCCATCCCAGCGATCTTCGGACTCACCCAGAACGTCTACATCGTGTTCACCGCTACCGCGTTCTCGCTCATGGGCCTGCGCCAGCTCTACTTCCTGCTTGATGGATTGCTGGACCGCTTGATCTACCTGTCCTATGGCTTGGCAGCGATCCTGGCGTTCATCGGCGTGAAGCTGATCCTGCACGCGCTGCACGAGAACAACCTGCCATTCATCAATGACGGCGAGCACGTGATGGTCATCGAAATCAGCACCGGGCTGTCGCTGAGCGTGATCATCGGCGTCCTCGTGCTGACCATTCTCGCTTCGCTGTTCAGCAAGGCTGGCAAGGCACAAACCGCCATTGGCAACCTGCGCCGCCATGCGAGCAGCTACAACGACCTGAGCTACACCTCGGATCCAAACGAACGCGAACGCATCTACCGCGCCCTGGTGGAAGAAGAAGCGTATGTGAAGACCATGGAGAAGAAATACCGCGACAAGGCCAAGGACGTGGACAAGATCCGCGTCGAGGTCGCCGAGGCGCACCGCCAGCACGATGAGTACCTGAAGAGCTGATCCGATTCAGGCTTAGAGCAATGGCTGCCAACTCATTGGAGTTGGCAGCCATTGCCGTCTTGGTGCTGCCTAGCGGCGAACGTTGCCGATGTAATTGTCCGAAGGCACGATGACCTTGCCCAAGGGCATCAGGGACACCGGGATCATCTTCAGGTTGGCGATGCCCAGCGGGATGCCGATAATCGATACGAACATCGGGATCGCGGTCACCACGTGCCCGATGGCAATCCAGATGCCGGCAAAAATGATCCAGATGATGTTGCCCAGGGTGGAGAACGCGCCGACCGGTCCGTTGTCGACTACGGTGCGGCCGAAGGGCCACAGCGCATAGCCGGCAATGCGGAACGAGGCGATGCCGAAGGGAATGGTCACGATCAGCACGCAGCAGATGATGCCTGCCAGCACGTAACCCAGGGCCAGCCACAGGCCGCCGAACAGCAGCCAGATAATGTTGAGAATACCGCGCACTAAATCAGTCATGGCTACATTCTCCTTCTTTTACCTCTCATGCTCCATCGGGGATCACCCCGAATTCCCCCTAGGGGTGTCCAATCCCCCACCGTTCGGCACGCATCGATGCAGGTTGCTCGGCTAGGATTAATCATCATGAGCGAATCGAGCGAGCAGCAGCGTCCACCCCATGGCTCTGCCCCCAGGAACCCAGACCTTTTCCGTGCCGAGCCGGTGTCCTTCGTGCGTCGCGGCAACCGCCTGCAGGGCCGCCGGGCCAGCGCCTGGGAGCGCAATGCCGAGCAGTATGTCATCGAGCCGCCCCGCAAGATTGCCGACACCTCGGTTGCTGACGACTTCCAGCTCGATCCCGCCGAGGCCTTCGGCCGCACGGCACCGCTGATCGTGGAGATCGGCACCGGCCTGGGCGAATGCATCGCCAACGCCGCCAAGGACGATCCCGAGCGCAACTACCTCGCCGTTGAGGTCTACCGTCCAGGCCTGGCCCAGTTGATGCTGAAGGTCGAATCCTTCGGCATCACCAACGTCCGCGCCGTGCAGGCCAATGCCCCTGAGGTGCTCGACGTCATGCTTGATGAGAACAGCGCGGACGAGATCTGGATCTTCTTCTCCGATCCGTGGCACAAGCCGAGGCACCACAAGCGCCGCCTGATCAAGGCCTCATTCCTGGACAAGGTCTCCCGCGTGCTCAAGCCAGGGGGCACCCTGCGCTTGGCCACCGACTGGTCGAACTATGCGGAGCAGATGCGCGAGGTCCTCGAAGCCCACCCTGATTTCGAGAACCAGCATCCCGGAAACCTCTCCGGCGAGGAGAGCAACTTGACCAAGGTGCGCCGCGATGGCATGGAAGGCTTTGACCCCGAGCCTGACTTCATTGACGTCCAGGGCGGCTGGGCACCGCGTTTCGAGCGACGAATCCTCACCAGCTTCGAGGGCAAGGCGCTGAAGGCTGGACGCCTGGTCTTCGATTTGGCGTACACGCGCATCGGCTAGCGGCCGAAATGCATCAAGGAGGCCATGGAATCCCTAGGATGGATTTCATGGCCTCCTTTTCTGCTCAGAACCAGTTCTACTCCCAAGCCCCGAGCATGGAATATGCCGGGGTGAGGCTGGAACAACTGTCATTGGACCATGCCCCGGAGCTGATCCAGCTCGCCGCCAACGGCCAGCTGGATGAAGCATGGTTTGCCACCACCCCATCGGCCGAATCCATGCAGGCGGATATCGAGCGCCGTCTGGCGTTGCAGGAAACTGGAGCGATGGCTCCGTTCGCCATCATCGACCTGTCCACCGGCCAAGCGGTGGGGGCTACGAGCTACCTGAATATCGACGTGGCCAACCATCGCGTGGAAATCGGCTCGACATTCTTGGCCGTGCCCGCCCAAGGCACCGGGATCAATCCGGCGGCCAAGTTCATGCTGCTGCGCCGCGCTTTCGAGGAGTTGGATTGCTATTCAGTGGCTTTCTGCACGCACTGGCACAACACTGCGTCACGCGCAGCAATTGCACGGCTTGGCGCCAAACAGGATGGCGTGCTGCGCAATCACAAATATGATCCGAAGACCGGCACGCTTCGAGACACCGTAGTCTTCTCGATCCTCCCGCACGAGTGGCCTGCCGTGCGCACCCAGTTGGAAGCGCGCCTGGCGAGGCACGGACGGATCTAGCGGCCGATGGCGCGGCGTACAGGGAAGAGCGACACGGTCGGTTCACGTCGTTCCGGACGCATGCCCCGGGACAGCGAAACGATGTCGCCTCCAGCGGTGCCCGCGGCGAAGATGCGCGATTGGCCCTGGCGAACGGCGGACAGTTCTTGGCGAAGCCCATTGACTTCGGTTTGCAGATACGCGACTTGATCTTGCAGATCCAGGATGCGCTTGATGCCTTCCAGCGAGACGCCTTCCTTGCTCAATGACTGCACCTGGCGCAGCAGCGAGACGTCGCGTTGCGAGTAGCGGCGCTGCTTTCCGCTTTGCCGGCTGGGCGAAACCAAGCCGATGCGGTCGTATTGGCGCAGCGTCTGCGGATGCATGTCTGCAAGCTGGGCGGCGACGGAAATGACGAAGACAGGTCGCAGGTACTCCCCGTTCACGTTGCTTCTACCACCTTTCTGCAAGGGCCGACGATACTGGCCCTTTTGCCTTTGAGTCTATCTTCCCCGCCCTGCCAGTTCGATGCCAGGACAGGGAAAACAGGTTATTGGGTTCAGAGCTTGGCGTGGGCTGCCAAGTCCGCTCGCGGGTCCTCGCCCTCCGTGGCTGCAGCGAAGTCCTCCACGGCCTTCCTTGCTGCATCCGAGAGGTTCTGCGGAATCGCGACATCCAGGACGATCAGCAGATCGCCGGTGGCCTTGGAGGTCTTCACTCCGCGGCCCTTCAAGCGCAAGGTGCGTCCGGAGTTGGATCCGGCAGGCACCTTCACCGCAACGGATTCCCCGTCCAGGGTCGGTACGTGGATCTTTGCTCCAAGCACCGCTTCATCGAAGGTCACCGGCACGTGGATGCGGATGTTGTTCTCTTCGCGCTTGAAGAACGGGTGCTCGCTGACCTTGACCTTGACCAGCAGGTCGCCGTTGCCGGCAGCTCCTGGCTGGCCCTTGCCACGCACGCGCACCGACTGCCCGTCCTTGATTCCCGCCGGGATGCGCACGTCGATGACCTCGCCGTTCTGTTCGCGCAGGCCAATGGTGGTTCCCTTGATCGATCCGGAGAAGGAGATCGTGGTGCTGGCCGTGCGGTCAGCACCCTTGCGCGGCGGTGCGCTTTGGCCGAAGCCGCCGCCAAAACCGCCGCCGCCTCCGAACAGGTCGGAGAAGTCCGGCTGTCCGCCACGACCGCGAGCGCCGCCTCCGCCACCTCCGAAGAGGTTGGAGAAGATGTCCTCGAAGCCGGCCTGCCCGCCTGGGCCACCCGGTCCGCCACCCGCAGAGAACCGCGCTCCGCCGCCCATGGCGCGGATCGCGTCGTACTGCTCGCGTTCTTCCTTATCCGAAAGCACCGAGTTGGCTTCGGAGATGTCCTTGAATTTCTTTTCAGCGGCCGCGTCCCCCTGGTTGGTATCCGGGTGGTACTTGCGTGCAAGCTTGCGGTACGCCTTCTTGATGTCCGCCTCGCTGGCGTCCTTGGAGACGCCCAGAATGGCGTAGAAGTCTTTTTCGATCCAGTCCTGACTTGCCATCAGGGCCCCATCCTTTCAGTGCCAATTCGACACTGCCCACTGACGAGGACTCGGCAGTGGGCAGTATCGATTGTGCTATTCGTGGCTATTCGCCGGTGGCTACCAGCACCTGGGCTGCGCGCAGGATGTTGGTTCCCTTGCGGTAACCGGTGCGCAGCACCTGTCCCACGTGGTCGGCTGGAATCTCCGGAACAGCCTGGCGAAGCAGGGCTTCGTGGATGTTCGGGTCGAATTCCACGCCGGCCTCGTTGATGCGTTCCAGGCCATGCTGAGCCAGAATGCCATCCAGCTTGTTGGCGATCGACGCGAACGGGCCGTCGGCGAGGTCGCCGTGGGCTCGTGCCGCATCGATGTCGTCAAGCACCGGAAGCAGAGTGTTGAGCACGGACTGGACGGCGTTTTCACGCGCCACTGCCCGGTCACGTTCCACACGCTTGCGGTAGTTGACGTATTCAGCCTGCAGGCGCAGCAGGTCGTTGCGCAGTTCGGTTTCCACCGCACCGGCATCTTCCGGCTGCTCCGCATCGGCTTCAGCGCCAGCAGCAGCTTCGTTCAGGATCGCCTCGGCCTGACCCAGGGCGTCAGCAGTTGGCTGCTGGTCAGCGGCCTCGGGCTGGTTCTCCGGCTCCTGGCCGGAGTTCTCGTTCTGGTCCTTTGCCTCGGACATATTCCTAAACTCCCTACTTCTTGTCGGCTTCGTCTTCGTCGATGACCTCGGCGTCGACGATGTCTTCATCAGCGTTAGGTGCCTGCTCGCCTTCGCCAGTAGCAGCTCCCTCAGCCTGGGCGTTGGCGTAGATTGCCTCGCCCAGCTTGGTCTGCGAAGCCTGCAGCTTCTCGAACGCGTCCTTGACCTCGTCGTCGTTGTCCTGCTTCTCAAGAGCAGCCTTCAGTGCGTCAACGTCGGCCTGAACCTCAGTCTTGACCTCTTCTGGCAGCTTGTCTTCGTTGTCCTTGATCAGCTTGTCCACCGAGTAGGCTGCCTGCTCGGCAGCGTTGCGGGTCTCAGCAGCTTCGCGGCGTGCCTTGTCCTCTTCGGCGTGTGCTTCAGCTTCCTGAACCATGCGCTCGATGTCTTCCTTGGACAGCGAGGAGCCACCAGTGATGGTCATCGACTGCTCGGTGCCGGTGCCCTTGTCCTTAGCGGATACGTGCACGATACCGTTGGCGTCGATGTCGAAGGTGACCTCGACCTGTGGGATGCCGCGAGGAGCCGGTGCGATACCGGTCAGCTCGAAGGTACCCAGAGCCTTGTTGTCACGGGTGAACTCGCGCTCGCCCTGGAAGACCTGGATGGAAACCGAAGGCTGGTTGTCTTCAGCGGTGGTGAAGGTTTCCGAACGCTTGGTCGGGATGGCGGTGTTGCGCTCGATCAGCTTGGTCATCACGCCGCCCTTGGTCTCGATGCCCAGGGACAGTGGGGTGACGTCGATGAGCAGAACGTCCTTGCGCTCGCCCTTCAGCACGCCGGCTTGCAGGGCTGCGCCCACGGCGACAACCTCGTCAGGGTTCACGCCCTTGTTGGCTTCCTTGCCGGCCAGGTCCTTGACCAGTTCGGCAACTGCTGGCATACGGGTGGAACCGCCAACCAGGATCACGTGGGCGATGTCCGAAACTTTGACGCCTGCTTCTGCGATGACGTCATTGAATGGCTTGCGGGTGCGCTCCAGCAGGTCCTTGGTCAGGTCCTGGAACTTGGCACGCGAGAGGTGCTCGTCCAGGTGCACTGGGCCCTCTGGGGTGACCGAGAGGTACTGCAGCGAGATGTTGGTGCTGGTAGCCGAGGACAGTTCCTTCTTGGCCTGCTCAGCAGCTTCCTTCAGGCGCTGCAGGGCGATCTTGTCCTTGGACAGGTCTGCACCCTTGGCCTTGGCCTGGGCCAGCAGCCAGTCGACAACGCGCTGGTCCCAGTCGTCGCCGCCCAGGCGGTTGTCGCCTGCAGTTGCGCGGACCTGGATGGTGGAGAAGCCGTCGTCGTCCTTGCCGACTTCCAGCAGGGACACGTCGAAGGTGCCGCCACCGAGGTCGAAGACCAGGATGAGCTCGTCCTCGTTGCCCTTTTCCAGGCCGTAGGCCAGTGCGGCAGCGGTTGGCTCGTTGACGATGCGCAGGACGTTCAGGCCGGCAATCTCGCCGGCTTCCTTGGTGGCCTGGCGCTCTGCGTCGTTGAAGTATGCAGGAACGGTGATCACAGCGTCGGTGACCTTTTCGCCCAAGTACGACTCAGCGTCGTTCTTCAGCTTCATCAGGGTACGAGCCGAGATTTCCTGTGCGGTGTACTTCTTCTCGTCGACCTCGATGCTCCAGTCGGTACCCATGTGGCGCTTGACCGATGAGATGGTGCGGTCGATGTTGTTCACTGCCTGGCGCTTGGCGATGTCGCCAACCAGGACTTCGCCGCTCTTCGAGAAAGCAACGATCGACGGGGTAGTACGGTTGCCTTCCGCGTTTGCGATAACGGTTGGCTCACCACCTTCGAGCACGGAAACTACGGAGTTGGTGGTTCCTAGGTCGATACCTACGGCACGCGACATAATGGCTCTCCTTTGCCTTGGTTGAAAGTACTAACGCTGAGGATTTTTATCCTGATTGAGCGTTCTGGACTCAAGTTTACTCAGCCGCTTTCGACTGTCAAATTAACTTGAGCCAACCTCACTCAACTTTGCGTTCTGTCTTGTTCAACGAACAAAGTGCAAGAATGATTCCCATGCCGAAAAATAATTTTCAGACACAGGACACGCAAGGCACTCAAGGACAATCCACCCTGCGCTCCCGGCGCCTTAACCTACCGAAAAAACGGTCTTTCCGGGAGCTGGATCGCCGAACTCAAATTGCTGTAGTCGCCGCTGGAATTATCGAACTGACTTTGATGATTGCAGCATTGCGGGATCTACGTCGACGCCCCGTTCAGCTGGTGAGAGGGCCAAAACCACTGTGGGCCGTGGTCAGTTGCCTCAACGTACTGGGAAGCCTTTCCTACTTCATTTTTGGTCGTCGCAAAGACCCTCAAAACTGATTTACAGACACAATGGAACAACCCGCTCTCGCGAAAACGAGAACGGGTTGTTCGCTGTCAGCGTGGACGCCTTGGCAATGAAAACCTCGATTGCCGCACTGGCTCGATCAGTTCATCTGCCAACAATGTTCCTGCGGATAATCGCGACAGATGATCCATCAGGAATGCTCCCATCTACTACCTAACCGAGCCCTGAGGTTCCACCAACACCGCCGCAGTGCGCGCCGGAATAGTCAGCTCACCGGTGGCACTGTCGAACGAAGTCGACTTCACCCGGTCATCACTGCCTTTCGCAAGAGACTTGGCGAGCGAATAATCGTGACCTACTAATTCCTCAAGGGTCTGCGTGCTCTCCTTCGGCGAGGCATTGAAGAGCACCAAGGCCCCATCATGCTTACGATCAGCATCCTTGCCCACGGTATCGTCGATACGCATCACGATAATTCCTGGTTCGGCTTCGGCCCCACCCAGCGGGAAGCTCACCTTTTGCTCGATGAGATCAGCTGAGCCCAAACGCAAGAGACCTACCTCTTTACGAGTCCGCAGCAAGTCCAGAGCAGCGCCTTCAGCATCAGTCATGGCCTTTGCATCGGGCTTGAGCGCAGGGTCTTCTAATAGTGGAGCCATCAGATCCCACTTCTCACCGTTGTCCGCCTTGGGTGGAAGCCCGGAGCCAAAAGTATTCTCCACGCCGGAGAAGTCGATGCGGTTGAACCAGTCCCCCGAGTTATAGGAATTTCGGTCCAAAGACTTTGAACGCAATAACTCGGTTCCGGCATGCCAGAACGGAACAGCTTGTGAATACATCACGGTTGCTTGCGAGAGAGTATTCATTCGCACTCGATCTTCCATGGAAGTATCTCGTGGCAACTTGAGCACAGTGAGGTCGTAGAGCGTTTCGTTATCGTGCGCGTCAACATAGTTGATCACTTCCCCCGGCTGCGAGGCATAGCCCGCTTTCGCTCCGCGGTAATCCAACTCATCACCACGATGCACGCTGCCATCCGAAGTGAGGAACTCGAACCCTTCCAGGTTGCCAGCCAAGCCGAGCTTCACCAGGTCGGTTTCGTGCCCGAGATCTTTCAACGCTTCCTCGGTGCTCCCATTGGCCTTATTACCGTTGGGATCCGTGCCCAAGCCGGTACCAAAGCCCTGACGGAATGTTGAGGATGAATCAACAGGACTGCCACCATGAACGGCATCGCGCAGTCGGTCATTAAAGGTCCCGATGCCGGTACCGTTCAATTGCCCCTGAGTCGCTTGGTAGAAGCGAGCATTGTCCGCCACTTCACCAAAGTTCCATCCTTCGCCATACAGGTAAATGGACTTGCCATCCACTCCGTCGCGTCCCGGTTTCAGTTCATCCAGTGCGCTACGTACAGCTTCCATAGTTTCTCGAGAGTGGTGGCCCATGAGGTCAAAACGGAATCCATCAACCTTATAGTCCTTGGCCCACACCACCAGGGCATCAACCATCAGTTTCTGCGCCGCAGCATGTTCCGTGGCCAGGTTCTGGCAGCAGGTCGAAGTTTCGACTTTCCCAGTAGCATCAAGCCGGTGGTAGTAACCGGGCACGATCTTATCGAGCACACTGCGATCGGCTTGACCTGAGGCTGCCGTGTGGTTGAACACCTGATCAAGCACTACTTCTAGCCCCATGCTGTGCAAAGAACCGACCATTGAGCGGAATTCTTCCACCCGATTAGCGCCTTCAGGGTTCGTTGCGTATGAACCTTCCGGAGCCATGAAATGGAAGGGATCATAGCCCCAGTTGAATCCGTCCTCATCACCATGAGCGGTAACGCACTCTTGTTGTTTGCTCGAGGCTGCCGGCAGCGACTTCAGATCACAGTCCGTCTCAACACGTTGAGACTGTTCCTCCTCAATGGTGGCGATATCAAAACTTGGCAGCAGGTGAACGGTAGTCAGGCCAGCCTCGGAGAGCTGTTTGAGCTGCTTGCTTCCGGCTCCGTTGGCTCCAAACGCTCCGTAGCGGCCCCGCAGGTTCTCGGGCACCGAAGCATCTGAAATCGAGAAGTCACGGATCTGCAGTTCATAGATGCTGCGGTCCACGTCCTTTTCGACGTTTTTGGCTTTGGCCTTACGCCACTGTTTTGGCTGGTGGTGAGGATCCTCCAAGCTCACAGCCACCGAGTGGGTGGAATTAGTCGTGAGTGCTACCGAGTAAGGATCCGTCACGATGTTCGTTTCAATCTTGCCGGTTTCCGGGACAAAGACTTGGACTTCCCACCGGTACTTCGCCTCAGCCATCTGAGGCTTGCCCTTGACCGTCCACACACCGCTGTCCTCCGAATAGCTAGCAGCGTATCGTGTGGTCTTCTCCTTCTTGTCAGTAATCAGCAGTGTTGCGTTTTGGGCCGTGGGTGCCCAGAGCCTGAAAGTAGGGCGTTTCCCGGTGAAACTCACGCCGAGTTCTACATCTTCAAGCGCCTTGGCATAGAGATCATCGATAACACCAGCACTCTGGACTCCGGTGAAGGCGGTGAGTTTCTTGGAATCTCCTTCACCGTCGAATCGTGCCAAGGCCATTTGTGAGCGCAATGCAGAGGCTACGTCCTCACGTTTAAGGTCAATACGCAAAGCACGGTAGTCAGCAAGATGCGGGAACTTCTTACGTTGCTCTGCACTCAACCCGCCAATAACTTCTTTGAGCTCAAGTGGCTTCGCACCGGAGATCTCGTTTCCCTCCAATTTCAAGCCGGCGTCCTTGGCAGCGTAGAGGGCATAGCTTTCGCCACTACCCAGATCACGGGGAATAGCAATCGTATCTGCAGAAATCCACTGCGCTTTCATTTGACCAACGCCGTCGACTGTTTGGGTGTCAGAACCAATCTGCAGCAGGTGAGTCTTCGAGTCATAGCTGAAGCTCACCGGCTTCCCCTCGGTCACCGAGAGACTGTAGTTAGCACCTCCGGCAGCACCGTCAACGCCATAATTTTCCTCCCACCCGAAGTTATGCGACACCTTAAACTCGTAGGTGCCGGCCGGAATTTTCTCCGTAGTGAATTCGTAGGTACCGTCAGCATCTGGGTCAGCCATCAAAGTTGCCAAACAGGTTGGATCCCAGTCGGAAGCACAGCCCAACTCATCTTGAAAACTTCCCGGCAAGGTGATCATGGGACCTTGTTGATCACTTTGTACGATGTTATTGCGTGGATCGAAGAAGAACTTGACGGACCCGCCTTCGTGAGAATATTTGAGGTTGTCACCACCGGCAACGCCACCAACGCCGTAGTTCAGATCCCATGATCCGTTGATGGCTACCTTGTATTCATAGTCCCCTGCCGGGACTTCGAATTCACCAGAGTAGACCCCGCCAGGCTGTTCAGTAAGTTTGGCGGCCTCGCAGGCCGGATCCCAGTCCGTGACACAACCCATTTCGATGTTATGGCTTCCTGGCACGGTGACCATGGAGATGTCCGATTCAACCGGTTTTTCCTTCGCGAACCCGGATACATCGTTGCCCACGGAAGCATAAGTGGAAGCGGCACTGTATTCACCTGCGGCATTGGTACTCACCGCACGATATTCCACCAAGGTGCCTTGTGGTAGCGATGAAACGTCGTGGAAGACTCGTGGGGTGTGGCCTTCTGCCACGCCCAGTAGGTGCCACTTCTCGGTGCCTACTTCACGCCACGACATGCTTGTCTCAGCCCACGCCTGTTCGCCTAGATCCACGGATACGGGTGATACGCCGCTGAGCCCTGCCCCAGATTTTGGAGCGGAAATCTCAGGTGTGAAGGCAGCACTGTCTACGTCTTTGTCAGCTTTATAAACCACCGCAGATAGCGCTGGCACCGTCACGTTGAGTTTAGCGTCCGCAGCACTGCTGAGTTTGCCTTCCGCGCCATAGAGCGCTGAGTAACTTGCGTCGGAGGTCAGAGTCGACAACTCAATATCAGCGGATTCTTCCGAATTGTTCAGGGCCACCAAATATTCGGTTTTCTCGTCACGGTCCACACGCGAGAAAGCATAAACTCCCTTGGAATCTTGGGCGTATAGCTCTACTTGCGCCCCTCCCTTCAGCGCTTTGTTTGATCCGCGAAGTTTAGAGAGGGCCGCGATGTGCTGATACAGCGGAGAATCACTGTCATAACGATCTTGGTTTCCGAGCTTTTCTCCAGTAATCAATTCTTGGTTCTGATAGTCCGAGACTTGAGAAGCGAACAGTGATTGGCGAGAATCCTTGTCTCCACCGGTGCCGGCAAATCCTTGTTCGTCACCGTAGTAAACCACCGGCTGGCCACGGGTCAGGAACATCAGTTCATGGGCCAGTTCAACACGTTTGAGTTTCTGATTGCTGTTGTTCAGGAAGTACCCAATGCGTCCCATATCGTGATTACCGAGGAAGGTTGGTAAGGCATCAGCTGAGGTGTTTGCCGTGGTGTAGTAGTCATCCGCCGAGAACAGCGTGCTTAGCGTTTTGGCTGAATTTCCTCCCGCGAAACCGGCAGCCGCAGATTGGAACGTGAAATCAAGGACGGAATTCATTTCCGTCTTACGCACGTAGGGCGATAGCTTTTTTGCATCGGCATCATAAACTTCGCCAAACATGAAGAAGTCGTCTTTACCCTGGGCTCGTGCATAGTCCTGAACTTGTTTGGTCCATTGTTCCCAGAATTCGAAATTCACATGTTTTGCGGTGTCTATGCGGAAGCCATCAATTCCCAAGTCCACCCAGTTTTTGTAGACCTCTGCGAAACCGTTGACGACCTTAGGATTTTCGGTCATGAGGTCATCAAGACCTTGAAAATCGCCGTAGGTGACCGACTCGCCTTCCCATGTTGAGTCCCCGCGGTTGTGATAGAGCGTTGGATCATTGAGCCAGTCGGGAACCTTCTTGACTTGATCAGAAACAACCGGGGTATAGGGGAAGGAACTGGAAGCATCTAGCTCTGGGAAGGTATCACTGCCTGCGTAGTCCGCCGGGTCAAAGGCTTGGCCCTGAGCATCCTTATAAGGAACGGAAGATTGCTCAACGTAGGAATACTTCTTTTCCTTATTATCGATGAGATCTGCGGTGTGGTTCACGATAATGTCGAAATACACCTTGATGCCACGTTTGTGGGCGTCATCGATCAGTTCGGAGAGTTCTTCATTGGTGCCTAGATGTGGGTCGATCTGAGTGAAATCGGTGACCCAATAGCCGTGGTATCCGGCGCTGGCATCATCACCACTACCCTGAACCGGCATGTTCTTAAAACTGGGTGTGAGCCAGATGGCGCTGGTGCCAAGGCCTTGAATGTAGTCAAGCTTGGAGCGTAGGCCTGCGATGTCACCGCCTTCATAGAATCCTTTGTTCGTCGGATCAAACCCGGTGGTTAGCCGATCGCCTTCCAAACCGCCGGTGTCGTTAGCCCTTGACCCATTGGCAAAGCGGTCTGTCATAACGAAATAAAACTGCTCACCAGAGCCGGCTTGCCTGACCGGCGCAGAGACCAAATCGGCGTCAGTATCGGAATATTCTCCGCGAAGGTCCAGTGGTACAACCTGCGTCAGCCCCGTAGCCGTATCAAAGGTGAAGCGCAATCGGCTATCCGCGCTCAGTGCTAGGGGAATGTTCTCTTCGCCCCCGTCGAGTCCATAAGACGTGTCAAAGCTTTTGTTCAACGCTACTTTGTATTCATAGTTCCCCGCCGGAACCTCCACTTCCAGGCTGTATTGCCCTTCCTGGTCCGTGGATTGCAGACTGGTAGCTTCACAGTCAGCCATCCAGTCAGCGGAACATCCCAACAACGACTGAAAAGAACCGGCCAGAGTCACAGAAGTTTCATCTGCCGCGGCAGGAATACTAGCCAGTGGCGCCATGGGTGCGAGCGCCAGCATCGGGGTCGCGGCCAAGGCGGCGACCCAACGACGCCAACTACGTTTATGAAGGCCTGGTGGCAGTGACTGACTGCGCACGGAGGAAGCAGCGTTTCGGCTGTTCATGAAATGCTCCATTGAATTCGAAGGTGCGAGCGGCAGGCCACACTAGGTGGCTTGCCAGTGATTCAGCCCACACTACTGAGCGAATTCCATCAAGTGCAAGCGTTTCCAACATTTACACTCGGATGCAGGTAAAACATCAAAATTTTCAGTAATTTTCCAACTTATTACATGGGAAACGCTTGCACATTCTGGTGTAAAAGTCCCGATTCTCATTTTCCGATCCGCTCGCAACCCCACCACCAAAAAGAAGCCCCAGACAGCTTTTGGCTGTCTGGAGCTTCTTTTGGGTACTAGTTCTTAGCGCCTGCCGGTAGCAGGGCTTGATGCACGGCGTGGTCCACGTGAGCGGCCACCTGCGGCACCTGCAGCATTGCGACCACCGGATCGTGCTGAGCGCGAGGAGTTTGTTGGACGGTCCGCGTTAGCACCGCGGGCACCACGTGAAGGACGCTCGGTGTTGGGACCACGTGAAGGACGCTCAGCGTTAGCACCGCGTGATTCGCGTGCTGGACGCTCCGACTGGTTCGATGCACCGGAACGATCTGAACGGCGAAGGTCTCCACCGCGGCCAGGTGCCTCACCGGCAGGCTTCCCACCACGAGCATTTCGTCCGCCGCCACGCCCACCGCGTGCGTTCGAAGATTCGCCAGCAGGCTTCTTCTTCGCTGGGTTACGCTTCTGTTGTACTGGTGCGACATAAGGAACATGTTCAGCAACTTCGCCGACTACTTTGGCAACAACTGGCGAGTCCAGGCTGACCTTTTCAAAAGGTACCTTCAGGCCGGCCTGCTTCAGCAAGGAAGCAACGTCGCCCTGCTGATCAGGGGTGCAGATGGTCACTACAGTTCCATCCGAACCGGCACGTGCGGTACGGCCCGAACGGTGGGTGTAAGCCTTGTGCTCCGCAGGTGGATCAATGTGAACCACGAGTTCCACACCATCAACGTGCACGCCACGAGCGGCAACGTCGGTAGCGACAAGCACCTTCGCCTCGCCTGAAGCGAAAGCAGCAAGGTTGCGGTCACGGGCATTCTGCGACAGGTTGCCGTGCAGGTCCACTGCTGGAACGCCAGCCTTGGACAGGGTCAGCGCCATCTTCTTGGCGTGGTGCTTGGTGCGCATGAACATGATGCGGCGGGCAGTGCCCTGAGCCAGGACGCGGATCAGGTCCTTCTTATCATCGTTGCCGATGACGAAGACGTGGTGCTCCATGGTGTTCACAGCGGCCTCGGGCGCATCCACCGAGTGAATGGTCGGGTGGCTCAGGTAGCGCTTGACTACCTTGTCCACGCCGTTATCCAAGGTGGCGGAGAACAGCATGTGCTGGATGCCGGTTGGCATGCGGTCCATGATGCGGCGTACTACAGGCAAGAAGCCCATGTCTGCCATGTGGTCGGCCTCGTCCAGCACGGAGATTTCCAGCTGGGACAGGTCGACGATCTTCTGCTTGATCAAGTCATCGAGGCGGCCTGGGCAGGCGATGACGATGTCAACGCCCTCGTTCATGGCCTTTTCCTGGCGGCTCTGGGCCACGCCACCGTAGATCACGGTCGTGCGCAGGCCGGCAGCCTTCGCCAAAGGCTCAACGGTCTTGGCGATCTGGGTTGCCAGTTCGCGGGTTGGAGCCATGATCAGCGCACGGGGGAAACGAGCCTTGCGGCGCTGCGGGCGATCTGCCAAACGCGCTACCAGTGGAAGCGAGAAAGCCAGGGTCTTGCCGGAACCGGTCTGGCCGCGGCCCAGGACGTCGCCGCCGGCGAGAGTCGAAGGCAGGGTCGCTTCCTGGATCGGGAAGGCGGATTCGATTCCGCTGTCGGCAAGGACCTTGGCAAGGTATTCGGGCACACCGAGGGCGCTAAAAGTTACGGACATATTCAAACTTTCTCTCTGATTCGCACGCCTGATGCAGGCGTTGGGTTTCGCCGAGCCAGGAGGAAGTCCGCAACGTGCAAGGCCATGGCCTGCTACCAAAAGTGAACCGGCGGAGGTTGTCCGGGCGATCTACTGGAGGGGAAATCTAAACTGTCGACGCATACGCCACAGAATTTTCCGGTGACGCACAAAGATCCATACTACAGTGCTCAAGCGGGGCACGTCTGTGAGCGGCCCCGATTTGCACTGCTATGCCGGGAGATGTTCACCACTTGCACTCCCGGATTCTGCGAACTTCTTGCTAGTTCAATTCGAACTTCTTCTTCGCCAATTTCGAGGGCCACCAGACCTTTGGTCCAATTTCCTCAACCAGCGCGGGAACCAGCAGGCTGCGGACCACAAAGGTATCGAGCAGCACGCCGAAGGCCACGATGAAGCCCAGCTGGCCCAGGAACATGATCGGCACAACACCTAATGCGGCAAAGGTCGCGGCAAGCACCGCGCCGGCGGAGGTAATCACGCCGCCGGTGACCTTCAAGCCCACGCGCATGCCCTCGCGGGTGCCGCGTTTCAAGGATTCCTCGCGCACACGGGTCATCAAGAAGATGTTGTAGTCCACGCCCAGCGCCACGAGGAAGACGAAGCCGAACAGCGGCACGGACGGATCTGCGCCCACGTACCCGAAGACGTTATTGAAGACCAGCGCGCTGACGCCCATGGCGGTGCCGTAGGAAAGCACAGTGGTCAGGATCAGCAGCACCGGCGCCAGAATGGAGCGCAGCAGCAGCATCAGGATCAGCAAGATGGCCAGGAGCGTAATCGGAATGATCTTGAACAGGTCGGCAATCGCCGTCTCGTTGGTATCGAGCTGGGTCGCAGTGGTGCCGCCGACCAGGGCGTTGGCATCGAGCGCGTGCATCTGCTCGCGCAGCTCGACTACGGTCTGCTTGGCGGCATCCGAGTCCGCCGCATCGGACAGGGTCACCGATATCAGGTTGCGGCCTTCGACGCTGTACGGCTCGGCTCCTCGGGCGGCCATCGCCGGTCCCCCGTCTTCGGCCTGCAGGTAGGCCGAATCCACGCCGGTGACATCGAGGGCCTTTTCCAGGGCAGTCTGTGCTTCAGCTTCATCGATGATCACCGTGGCCGGGGAGCCCGATCCGCCAGGGAAGTGCTCGCCCAGGGCGATCTGGCCATCTCGCGCTTCGGAAGCGCCCACCACCAGCTCGCTCTGCGGCACGCCATGGGCCTTGAGCTGGGTCATGCCCAGCGCTCCGACGGCCAGCACCAGCGCGGTGATGATCCAGATCGGGCGCGGATGATTGGCGACAAAACGCGCAATGCGGCCCCACAGGCCTTCTTTCTGCTGGCCCTGGGCATCCGCGGCCGCCGGCTTGGGCGGGAATGGCCAGTAGGCGGCCCGGCCCAGCAGGCCAAGCACCGCCGGCAGGAATGTCAATGCGGCGATGATCGAGAAGATGATGCCCGAGGCGCCGATGGGGCCCAGCGCCTTGTTCGAGTTCAGATCCGAGAACAGCAGGCACAGCAGGCCCACCGTCACGGTGCCGCCCGAAGCGGCAATCGGTTCCACCGAACCCTTCCACGCGGATGCCACAGCCCGCCACTTGTCCTCACCTGCAACGAGGGCTTCCTTGTGCCGTGCCACGAAGAGCAGGGAGTAGTCCGTCGCCGCGCCGATGACCAGGATCGACAAGATGCCCTGGGCCTGGCCGTCCAGGCGGATCCATCCTTCGGATGCCATGAAGTACACCGCGACGATTGCCGCGCAGAGCGCCACCACCGAGGTCAGCAGCACCGTGAACGGAAGCAGGAGCGAGCGGTAGACCAGCAGCAGGATCACCAGCACGGCGGCCAGCGCCACGCCCAGCAGCACTCCGTCAATGCCCCCGAAGGCTTCGACCAGGTCGGCGCTGAAGCCGGCCGGGCCGGTGACATAGGCGCTGGCGCCCTCGGGCTTCTCGGCGGCCAGGAGCGAACGCAGTTCGTCGACTCCCTCGTTGGCCTTCACCTCGCCGGAGACCGGAACAATGAATTCAGCGGCCTTGCCGTCCTCGGAGAGGAAGGGGCCGGTGATCTGGCCGTCAAGATGCGTGAAGCCGTTGAGCGCTTCGCCCACCAGCGCGGCGCTTTCCCGGCTGACCCCGGCATCGCTGGTGAGCAGCACGACCGCTGGAATTGCATCGGTGGAGCGGAATTTGTTCTGCCATTCCAGGGCCTCGGTTGCCTCCGCGGTAGCCGGGAGGAATGAGGTCTGGTCATTGGTCTGGACCTCTGAAAGCTTGCCGAAGGTCGGGCCTCCAATTCCGGCGACACCCAGCCACAGGACGATCACCAGGGCATAGATTCCCGCCCTGATGCCGACGTTCTTCTTGTTCATTCGCTTCTTGCCCGGTGCCTGGCCGGTTTTCGCTAGATGCGCCACTGATCCGTCCTCACTCGTATTTGCTGCCGGTGGATCGACCAGCGATCCCGAACGCAATACTACAAGATGTATTTCCATTATCGAAATACTTCCTAGGCTATTGAGTTTTTCAGACTAGGATTGCGCTTATGAGCGCCAGAGAACAGCACCGCTTGGTCATGCTCCTGCAGGAATTCGGCCAGGCCTCAGATCGGTACGTTGAGTCCACCGGAGCACTGTACGGAACCCATCGCACGGACATGAATGCGCTGTCGATCATCATGAAGCACGAGCAACGCGGCCAGCTGCCTTCTCCCCGCGACCTGAGCCGCGAACTGCAGCTGAGCTCCCCAGCTACCACCGCCATGCTCGACCGCCTTGAAAAACTGGGCATGATCGAGCGCCAGCGCTCGGATGCGGACCGCCGTGTCATCCGCATTGCCATGACCGCCAAAGCACGAGGCAAGGGCAGGGAAATGTTCATGCCGCTGGGCATCAAAATGCGCGAAGTGATCAGCCACTACGACGAACAGCAGCTGCAGGTCATAGCCCGTTTCATGGCCGAAGCGGTTGCCGGGGTGGACAGTGCTCGCGAAGAAGCCGTAACAGCGCGCAACGAATCAGCCCGCAGCATCCCGGCAACCTAGCATTAAGCAGTGACCCTTTCACTCTGGCTTTCCCTTCTCAGCGCCTGCATCGTCATCAGCTTCACCCCCGGTGCCGGTGCGATCAATACCATGAGCAATTCCTTGAGGCAGGGCTGGGGCGCTTCCATCTGGGGCGTGCTCGGGCAGCAGATCGCCCTGCTGATCCATGTGGTCATCGTCGCAGCCGGAGTCGGGCTGCTCGTGGCCAGCTCGCCGTTGCTCTTCGCCATCATCCGCTACGCCGGAGCTGCCTATCTGGTGTACCTGGGCATCCGGATGCTGCTGTCCAAACCCGAGGTCGCCTCCGACGGATCCAGCAGCGGGCACAAGCTGACCCCTTGGGCCATGCTCAACCGCGGCATCCTGGTCAACCTGCTCAACCCCAAGGCCATAGTTTTCTTCCTGGCTTTCACCCCGCAGTTCATCCGCGCCGACCAGCCGCTCCTGGCTCAATACGCCATCTTCATCGGCACGGTCATCGTGGTGGACATCCTGGTGATGTTCTTCTTCTTTGCCGGCACCGCCCGTACCTTCCAACGCTTCACCGCCACCTACCGGGGTGCCAAGCTGCTGAACATCCTCTTCGGCATCCTATTCATCCTGGTCGCCGCGCTGCTGTTGCTGATCCACTAATTTTTTCTCCCTCAAAGCCGTCTTGAACCCCTAGTCGTAACCCATTCATGGCCCTGCGCACCGAATCGTTGCCGTTTTGTTGCCGGGAAACGGGCGCGTAGCTATCGATCGAATCGCCTTGTGCCCATAGACTGATGCCATGTTCCGGATAATGATCGTGTGCACGGGAAATATCTGCCGTTCCCCCATGGCCGAGTACATGCTCAAGAATGCGCTCAAGGACGCCGAGGTCTCGCAGGTGGAGGTCATTTCGCGAGCCATCACCGATGGTGAAGTCGGCAAGCGCATCGATGAGCGGGCCGCCAGTACGCTGCGCAGCCATGGGCTTGATGCTGCTGAGCACATTGCCGCCCAGATCGACTCGGACGAAATTGCCAAGATGGATCTTGTCCTGGCAATGGACACCGACCACTTCGAGGATCTCGTTCCTGAATTGGCCGAGATCGATCCGAGCGAACGCCCGCAGCTGCGGATGTTCCGTTCCTTCGATCCGGGAACCGCGAGCTCCCCGCACGACCAGCAGGGCATTTACGACCCTTGGTACGGTGACGCGGGAGATTTCCGCGAGACCTGGAAACTCATTTCTGCTTCCCTGCCTGCCCTTGTAGATTACGTGCGGAGTAATATCACCTCTCGTGGAAACCGCTAGACCAACACTTATTGCCATTGACGGGCGTTCCGGATCCGGCAAAAGCACCTTTGCAACAGACCTAGCGGAATACTTGGAAGCCACAGCCTCCGTAGCTATTTTGCGCCTTGAAGACCTTTACCACGGTTGGGATGGACTGCACAGTTCCTTCGAGCTGTATGAACGGATCCTGCCGCAGCTGGCAGCAGGGCTCACCGCTACATTCCCCACCTGGGATTGGGAATCGAGTACCCTCGGCCAATCCAGCAACTTCTCGCCTGCCGAGATCGTTATCGTTGAAGGCGTCGGCGCGCTCCATGGCGCAGCCCGGAAGTACCTCGACCTCGGAATCTGGCTTGAGGCCCCGGAAAACTGCCGCCGCGACCGGGCCCTGGCCCGCGACGGCGAGACCTACCGCCCGTACTGGGACATGTGGGCCGAGCAGGAAGATCGGTACCTGAAGGCCCATAACCCGCACCACGCGGCCGACCTGGTGATGGACGCCGCCAGCGACCGCGATCCCATGCAAATCTGGGCACTGGCCTGCCCATACCTGCCCGCCGGAATACGCCAGCGGTGCGCAGGCCCCAACACGGCTCCCAGCGTCCTGGAATTCCGCCAGAGCTACGAGGCGCCAGGTGATGCGGCCTCGCTTTTCGAGCAACTGGCCGCTGCCCTTCCGCATGCCGCGTTATTGGAATCGACAAGCCACAAGCTCAGCGACCCATTGGGACGCAATCGCTATTCGGTGCTTGCTCTCTCCACTGCTCAGCAGCCGCCGTTGCTGAGCGCTACCAGCCACGGCACGAGCATCCGACTGCCCGGCGCTGAAGTACGGCTGGGCAAAGATTTCTTCCGCGCCCTGGCTGGCTGCTGGCCTGGCTCGCCAATCGATGCGAAAACCGGCTATCCGTTGCCCGCATGGGTGGGGTATCTCGGGTATGAGCTGAAACGCGAGGTCGGCGCAGCAGATCTGCAGGCTGTGGTTGAACCCGGACGGGTACGCCCGGATGCCCAGTTCTTCGCGCCGGACACCGTGGTGGTCATCGACCATCACCAAGAGCAGATGCATCTGCACAGCATTGCCGAGCCCGCAGCGGCAGTGAGCATCCTATTGGGCAACCCGCCAGAACTGCGCAGCGGGCGGGAATTGCCCATCCCGGAATTCAGCTGCGCGGATACTGCAACCGGCTACAGGCACAAGATCCGCAAAGCTCAACGGGAGATCTATGAAGGCAACACCTACGAAGTGTGCCTGACCACCGAGTTGACCGCCCATGCCGAACAGTTCGATCCATTCGAAGCCTATTGCCGCATGCGCCGCTCCAGCCCGGCACCCTTTGCCCACTACCTGCGCTTCGCCAATCTGCAGATCGCCAGCATGTCGCCGGAACGCTTCCTCGCGCTGTCCAAGGACGGGCAGCTGCGGGCCGAGCCGATCAAGGGCACCCGTCCGCGCGGCGAGAATGAAGAATCGGATCTCGCTTTGAAGCATGATTTGGCTACGCATCCCAAGGACCGGGCCGAGAACATCATGATCGTCGACCTGCTGCGCAACGACCTGTCGCACCATGCGGTTCCCGGTTCGGTGAAGGTAGCCCGGCTGTGCGCGGTGGAATCCTATGCGACGGTGCACCAGATGGTCTCGACCATCGACGCCACGCTGTCCTCCCCGCACTTGGCCGCCGAGGCCCTGCGTGAAGCGTTCCCTCCCGGTTCCATGACCGGTGCACCGAAGCTGTCCACAATGAATATCCTGGATGAGCTGGAAGACCATCGTGCCCGCGGACTGTACTCAGGGGCGGTGGGCTATTTGGGTGCTGATGGCGCTGCCGACTTCTCAGTGGTGATCCGCACCCTGGTCTGCGACCAGCTGGCTGACCAGTCATGGCGCTTGAGCTTGGGCTTGGGCGGAGCGATTACCGCAGATTCGGTACCCGCCGACGAATGGGACGAGGTCATCACCAAATCCCGTGGTGTGCTCCAGGCGCTGGGGGCCAGCTTCCCGGACAAATCCTAAGCGCTCAGCGTCACTGCAAGGTGGCCGTCAGGCGTGCGACGTTGTCGATCCAACGTTGCATGCGCGGCCGGCGACGCCACTGCGACAGGGTGATTTCCGAAGAAATCTCCCGGTAGTGGTTCTGCACCTGGTTGACCGCATCGACCATTTCCTGGCCCAGCAGCATCACGGATATTTCCATGTTCAGGCTGAACGAACGCATATCCATATTCGAGGATCCCACCACCGCCACCTCGTTATCCACGGTGAAGCACTTGGTATGCAGCACCATGGGAGCCGGATACCGGTGGATGCGCACGCCGGCTTCCAGCAGCTGCTGGTAATACGACTGCTGTGCATGGTGCACCAGGAACTGGTCGCCTTCTTCGCAAACATACAACTCGACTTCCACCCCGCGCTGTGCGGCAGTGGTGATGGCGTAGAGCAGCGAATCGTCGGGAACGAAGTAGGGACTGGTGATCTCCAGGCGTTCGGAGGCCGAATAGATCAGCGTATTGAACAGCCGAAGGTTGTTCTCGGTCCCGTAGCCTGGGCCGCTGGGCAGCAGCTGCGCCAGGGTGGAGCCAGGGCGTTCCTCGTAGGCCAGCGGGTGGCGGGCCTCGGCCATGTCCATCAGCACTTCCTGGTCGTCGTCCTCCTGCCACCAGTCGGTAGCGAAGGTGACGTCCAGGCTGCGCACCAGCGGGCCTTCGACGCGCAACATCATTTCAACCCATTCGCGGCCAACCTTGTGGGCGGACTCGCGCTTGTAGCCAGGTTCGATCAGGTTCTGGCTTCCGGTGAAAGCCACCTCGCCGTCAACCACCAGGATCTTGCGGTGGTTGCGCAGATCCGGGCGTCGCCAGCGCCGGCCAATCAAGTCGATGGGCAGCATCGGGTGCCAGTTGATATTGGACTTCTTCAGGCGCTTCTTGAAATCCTTGTAGCCCTTGACGCGCAAGGTCCCCAAGTGGTCGAAAAGCAATCGGACGTGCACGCCGCGATCCGCTGCCGCTTCCAGCGCATCGAGTACCGGCCCAACATAGTCCGGGTCATCGCCCATGATGTAGAACTGGATGTGCACATAACGGGTGGCCTTTTCGATTTCCAGTCGCATTGCGTCAAGCGAGGCACGGTAATCGGAAAGGACCTCAACTTGGTTTCCGCCTTCCAGCGGCATGGCACCAAGGTTGCGATTGAGCATGACCGCCGATTCGACCCATTCCTCCTGGGAATGGAATTCTTCGGGCAGCTGCATGTGGCTCGTGGCCTTCATGATTTCATCGTGAGCCCGCCGCTGCTTTTCCAACCGGCTGCGCGACAGCCGTGGATTGGCGAATAGCCAATAGGCGACAAGTCCTACCACGGGCAGGAAGAAGATGGCCAAGAGCCATGCCATTGCGGTGGTGGGGCGCCGGTTGCCCGGAACGATGCCGATCATGAAGTAGCGGACCGCAAGCTCAATCGCGACCAGCACGCTCCAGAGAACACCGCCGATCTGCAAGAAGACTTCATTGCTCGGCCACACGTAGGCACCCCCTTTGGCTATACACTCGAAGTTGGCATTTCGGCCTCTGATCTGCGATATACAGGCCAAAATCCTTCGATTAGCTTATCGAACAATCTCCTGCTTGTCTGAATCTCCGCCCGCAGAAATCACGCAGAAGACGCTGGGGTTCGATAATCTGTCTTTATGAGCTCACTTGTATTCTTGGATCCTGCCTATCCGGCCGGACGTCTTGCCGATATCACCGCACCGCAACTTCTGGTCACTGCACAGGGAGTCACGCGAGGTGATGGCATCTTCGAATCGATGCTCTACACCAACCAGGCCGTCCGCAAATTCGAAGCGCATCTGGCACGGTTGGCAATCTCTGCTGAAGTCGCAGACCTGGCCATCCCCGATTCGCGCAGCTGGTATGCCGCGGTCGACACCGCGGTGGCCGACTTCGACGCCACCGGCGGCGCCGAAGAGGCCGTGGTGAAGCTGGTCGCTGCACGCGGCGAGCACGACAACGATCCCGCCATTTGCTGGGTCACCGTCACCCCGGCACCGGCGCTGGGCAAGGAACAGCGCGAAACCGGCGTGGATGTCCTGCTGCTGGACCGCGGCTACGACTCGAAGCTGGCAGAACGCGCACCATGGCTCATGATGGGCGCCAAGACCCTCTCCTATTCGATCAACATGGCCGCCCTGCGCTACGCGCACAAGCACGGCGCCCATGACGTCATCTTCACTTCGGCTGACGGCATCATCCTCGAAGCTCCGACCTCAACCGTGCTGGTTGCCCAGCGCGATGGCGAGACCAAGCGGCTGCTCACCCCGATGCTGGAAACCGGCATTCTGCCAGGCACCACGCAAAGCGCGATCTTCGATGCGGCGGCGCAGGACGGCTGGGAGCTGGGCTATGGCCCGCTTCGCCCTGAAGACCTGTACCAGGCCGACGGCGTGTGGCTGGTGTCATCGATCCGCCTGCTCACCCCGGTGCGCACCATCGATGCCAAGCCGTTGCGGCTGGACGCCGAGCTCCATGAGGAGCTCAGCGCCCTGAGCGACGCAATCCGCTAGGACCACACCAGGTTGTAGGTCCCTGCCAGCACGGCCGCAGCCATGGCGGTCGTGCCAAGCAGGATTCCGGTTGCCAGCACCATGCCATCACGCCAGGTGAAGGTGGCCGTGCGAATCCAGGTGCGCTTGGCCGTGCCGAACCCCTTGGCCTCCATCGTGGTTGCCAGCCGTCCGGCGCGGCGTATCGCCTGCACCAGCAACGCCAGCACCTGGCCGAGGGTTGCCCTGATGCGCTGGCCCACGGTGCCGAAGTTTCCGACACCGCGAGCACGCCGGGCTAGGGTGAGCGTGGTGAATTCTTCCACCATCAGCCCAAGCAATCGCATGCCTGCCAGCGCCCCGAGCACAAACCGGTGCGGGACCTTCAGCTGCTGGGACAGCGCCCCGCCCAAATCGCTGGGGTTCGTGGTGGCCAGCAGCAAGATGCACGGGATGGCCAGTGCGAAGGCGCGCAGTCCGGTGGCGATGCCGCCGGCTACCGATCCCTCGGTGATGCTGAAGGCGCCGAATTGTGCGTACACCATGCCGCTGTCCTGGCCCACCAGGGCAATGCCCCAGGCCGCGAAGATCCCGGCAAGCAGCAACGGCCACGCACGCTTGAGGAATTTCAGCAGGCTCAGCCCGGCCAGCGGGAAGAACACCACGGTCGCCAGGATAATCACCAGTGCCGAGACCCAATCCAAGGTGGTGATCAGCGGCAGCGTTGCCGCGGCCACCGCACCCAGCTTGGCCAGCGGATTGATCTTCGCCAGCCAGCTGTGCCCTACCGGCGCATCGAGCACCGGCCCTTGGCGCGGGGCATCAGCATCCGGGGTGCCGGAAGCGAGCACCAGCTGGTTGGCCTGGAGCACCGAGGCAAAATGCTCATCGTGGGTGACTGCAATGATCGCAGTGCCCTGCTGCAGCTCTTCGACCAGCAACCCGGCCAGCTCCCGCCAGGTGTTCGCATCCTGCCCGAACGTCGGCTCGTCGAGGATCAGCACCTCTGGCGAGGCTGCCAAAACGGTGGCCACGGACAGCCGGCGCTTCTCTCCGCCGGATAGCGTGAACGGATTCGCCTCAGCCAAATGCGCCAACCCCAAGCGTTCAAGCAACGCATCGACGCGCGCCTGGACCTGGGCCGGGTCGTACTTCGGCGCGTTGGCGCTGCTCGCCTGCGCACGGCTGGGTGCGAAAGCCAGCTCTTCGCGGACGCTCTGCGTCACGAACTGGTGTTCGGGCTCCTGGAAGACCGAGCCGATCCGCCCGATCAGTGCACCGGCTTTCCAAGCAAACGGGGAATTGCCCAGGCCGTCGGCCAGTTGCGCGGTGGCCGTCAGCTCACCGCTGGCCGGGGCCAGCAAACCGCCCAAGGCCAGGGCCAGCGTCGATTTGCCGGCGCCGTTCTCGCCGAGAATCACCGTGGCGGTGCCCGCCTGCACTTCCATATCCACCGCCTGGGTATGCGGCGCGGTAGCCGTGCGGGCGCAGACCAGCTGCCGCGCTTCCAGCAGCATAGCTCCGGCAAGGTTCTCGGCCGGTGCCACCTGCGGAACATATCCGGGAACCCATAGCCCGGCGGCAGCCAGCTCCTGGCGCACGGGTTCTTCGGTGTACAGCTGACGCGGATCCAGGTCGTGCGCGACTCCCCCGCCCGGTTCCAGCACGATAACCCGGTCCATATGCTCTGCCCAGGCTTCGAGCCGATGCTCGACCACAACCAGCGTGGCACCGGATAGCTTCGCGGCGTTCAGCACCGCATCGCGCAACGGCCCGATGCTCTGCGGGTCCACGTTGGCGGTCGGTTCATCGAGCAGCATGAGGCCGGGTTCCATGGCCAGGATGCCAGCCAGGGCCAAGCGCTGCTTCTGCCCGCCGGAGAGCTGCTGGGTGCGGTGGTCGAAGGACAGCGCGCCCAATCCGACCGCGTCCAGCATTTCGGGGATCCGCTGGCGGATCACGCCCGGATCCATCCCGAGGTTCTCCGCTCCGAAGGCCACATCATCGGCGACCCTGCTTTGCACGACCTGGGTTTCCGGGTCCTGCTGCATCAAGCCCACCGGGTGGCTCCGGCTGAATGCATCGTTGCCATCAATCAGCAGCTGGCCGGCAAGCTGCTGATCCTCATCGGCTTCCAGCAGCCCGGCCATTGCATGCAGCAACGTCGACTTGCCGGCACCGGATGGACCGAGCAGCAGCACCTTTTCACCGGCGTGGATCTGCAGATCCAGCCCCGAGATGGCAGGTTCCTGCCGCTCCGAGTGCTGCCAGCCGAAACCAGTTGCGGTGATTGACGCCCCGCGCTGGGTCAGAGAGGCGGCATCGGAATTGGCAACTGAACTCATTTTGCGGTTTCCAGGTGTGCACGCCGGCTCGCCAGTGCGCTCAGGGCACCGGTCTTCGCCAGTCCGCGCGTGGCCAGCCAGGACAGCAGCCCGGCGATGACCAGACCGGAAACACCGGTGGCGATCACGTGGAAGATCTTCATCCCGGCGGTGTACTCGACGTAGTAGGCCAGGATGTATGCCTCGGTAATGCCGGCGAACAGGCCGGAGAACAGGCCTGCCAGAAGTGCCACGCCCAGGTTCCACTTGCGGTAGCGGAATGCCGCGAAGACCAGCTCCGCGCCCAGGCCTTGGACCAGGCCGGAGATCAGCACGGTCAACCCATAGTGCGAGCCGAGCAGCGCTTCAACCACGGCGGCCAGCAGCTCGCAGTAGAGCGCGGCGCCAGGCTTGCGGATAATCAATGCGCCGAGCACCGCGGGGAACAGCCACATGCCGGTGAGCAGCGCGGTGGCTGGAGGGAAAGCCGCGAAGGCCAGCGAAAACAGGCCGTAGCCGGCACTCCATGCCCAGAAAATGACTCCTGAAGCCACGGCGATCACCGATGCCACGACGATATCGACGACACGCCAGCCGGTACGATGCTTCGAAATTGTTTCGTTCATTGTTGGTCCTCCTGTGGAAAGGAGGGGGGATGCACGGAATGAGGGCATGCTGCGCCTATCCGCATCCGAGATGCTCGACTTCCTTCGCCGGTACTAGCCGGGGCAGGTTCGAGGGTCTGCGATCCATCGCACTCTCAGCGTCCTGCGACTTCGTAGAAGTCTGACGCTCCCCTGTCGGAATAATTACTGCTCCCCCACCATACCGCAGGTATGCTGGGCAGAGGAACGATGTGTCACGAGCTTGATCGCGAGGAAAAAATGGATAAAGTGCAGAAACTTGTCACTACCGGCATCACCGTTGGCGCGGGCATGCTCGGTGGCAAGCTGGTTGATTTCATTTGGTTGAAGGCAACCGGCAGCAAAGCGCCACGCAAGGGCACCGAGGAAGCGGCTGAAGCGTCCTTCCGCCGCGCATTGGGCTTCGCGATCGTCTCGGCCCTGGTGGCAGCGATCATGCAGACCGTGGCCGACCGCAGCGCCAACAAGGTTGTTGCCAAGTTCACCAAATAGGCTTCGGCGGCAAGCCGAGAGCGGGAGCAGTTCAGCTGAACTGCTCCCGCTCTTTTCGCATTACTTGTCCTCTGGCGCTTCGGCCTTGGACATCGGTGTTGCTCCGGTGGGCGGTGCGCCGTTGACCCTGTTGACCACAAGGCTGAGCTCATCGGAGAACAGGGTTTCCTTGGCCGCGTGCTTGGTGCGGTAGCCGGAACGGCCGATCATGTGGGCGGAAACCGGCGCTGTCAGCAGCTGCATGCCCCAAGCCAACGCGAGGACCGGGATCACCGCCCAGCTGCGCAGGTAGATGGCCAACCCGGCGAAGATCAGCAGGAAGCCGAGCACCTGCGGCTTGGTGGCCGCGTGCATGCGGGTGAGCATGTCCGGGAAGGTGAGCAAGCCGATGCCTGCGATCAAGGACATCAGGCAGCCGAGGATCAGCAGGATGGCGACGAGGATATCGAGGAAGAGTTCCATTAGGCATTCCTCTGATCCGAGACGAAGCGTGAGACGGTCACCGAGCCGATGAAGCCGAGCATGCACGCGGCAACCACGAACAGCAGGTAGTCGGTGTGCTTGTGCAGCACCATCTCCAGGCACAGGGCGGCGGAGATGATCAGCAGCATCACGTCCAGGGCAAGCACCCGGTCAAGGATTGATGGCCCCTTGGCAACCCGGATCAGGCAGGCGATGGCACCCAGCCCGAGCATGATGCCGCAGATCCAGATGACGATATCCAGCATGTTTACCCCTTCCTCGCAGCGAAGTCCGGTCCGCATTCGCTCTTGATCGCCTCGTACTCGTCACGGCTGCCGATGGCCATGATCAGCCGGCGTTCGATGTCCCGGATAGCTGCCCGTGCCGTCTCCACATCCTCCGGCGACTGGATGTCGATGTAGTGCAGGTACAGGGTCGACGAGCTGCGGTCCACGTCGATCACGAAGGATCCCGGGATCAGCGTGAGCACGTGGCCCACGGTCATCACGATCAGGTCCGAGCCGGTGCGCAGCGGGACGGCGATGATCGCGCTGCGGGTGTTCTTCCCGCGGACCATTGCCAGCCAGGCCACGTGGACGCTGGCCGCGACAACCTGCCCGAGGAACCAGATGAACAGTTTCACGCAGTACCAGAGGTTGATCCGGCCCGAAAGGACCACCGGCGGCAGCGGGAACAGGTTCACGATCACCAGCGCAATGACCGCCCCGAAGATCATGTTCGCCAGCGAGAAGTCCTGCCAGAGGGCGCCCCAGACGAAGAGCAGCAGCAGCAGGAGCGGCCACTCCTGCTTGAGTGTCGCACGGTGGCGCACGCCGGAGGTATCCAGCGCATCATCGATGCGCTGGTCGCGCGGTTCAAAGTTCTTGTTCGGCATCATCCCTCCAATCAGAATGGCAAGATCGAGCTGATATATGGTTCGCGGGCGATCAGCTCAGCGGCCACCCGCTCGCAGAATTCGAAGATCGGCCCGGCAAAGACGGTCAGGGCGATGCCCGCCAGCACCAGCGAACCGGTGGCATAGCGCATGCCCCAGGGCAAGGAGTCGGCTTCCAGCTGCTTGGCCAGCTTCAAGCCCAGGCGCGGGTTCTGCGCACCGCCGGCCAGCGTCTCGTCGGCGACCTGCGTCGCTTCGGCCACCAGCTCCTGGTTGGGCACCTCGGCATCGGCGGCACGGCGCCAGAACACGCGGGCCCACACGCGGATGATCGCCAGCAGGGTCAGCAGGCTGGTCAGCAGCCCGGCACCGATCACCACCCAGGTCA
Organism: Glutamicibacter sp. ZJUTW; assembly: GCF_008370855.1. NCBI lineage: Bacteria > Bacillati > Actinomycetota > Actinomycetes > Micrococcales > Micrococcaceae > Glutamicibacter > Glutamicibacter sp. ZJUTW. The sequence continues at coordinate 2,653,807 of NZ_CP043624.1, forward strand.
GCGGGTCGGCGTCCTGCGCGGCAGCATGCAGCAGCCCGAACTTGCCCAGGAACCCGGAGAATGGCGGGATGCCGCCCAGGTTGATGGCCGGGATGAAGAAGAGCAGGGAGAGCGCCGGGGACAGCTTGGCCAGCGAACCGAGCCGGGTGACATTCGAGCTGCCGGCACGGCGTTCGATCAGGCCCGCCACCATGAACAGCGAGGTCTGCACGATGATGTGGTGGCCGACATAGTAGATGGTCGCGGCGATAGCCAGCGGCCCGCCCACTGCCACGCCGAAGATCAGGTAGCCGATGTGGCTGGTCAGCGTGAAGGAGAGCATGCGCTTGAAGTCCGTCTGCGCCAGCGCACCGAGGATGCCGATGACCATGGTCAGCGCGGACACCACCAGCAGGCCGGCGTTGACCGAGCCGCCCGGGAAGAGCAGGGTTTCGGTGCGGACGATCGCGTAGACACCCACCTTGGTCAGCAGCCCGGCGAACACAGCGGTGACCGGTGCCGGCGCGGTCGGGTAGGAGTCCGGAAGCCACAGCGACAGCGGGAAGACCGCGGCCTTGATGCCGAAGGCGATCAGCAGCAGCACATGCAGGATCAGCTGCGGGCCCTGGCCCAATTCAGGCAGCTTCACCGCGAGGTCTGCCATGTTCACCGTGCCGGTGGCCGCGTAGATCATCGCGATGGCCATCAGGAAGATCACCGAGGAGACCACCGATACCACCACATAGGTGGTGCCGGCGCGGATGCGTTCAGCGGTGCCGCCCAGAGTCAGCAGCACATAGCTGGCGGTGAGCAGGATTTCGAATCCGACATACAGGTTGAAGAGGTCGGCTGCCAGGAAGGCGTTGGACACGCCGGCGAGCAGGATCAGGTAGGCCGGATGGAAAATCGACACCGGTCCGGGCTCATCGCCATCGGCCAGGCCCTGGCTGGTGGCGAAGAGCAGCACGGCGAGCGAAACAACCGTGGAGACCAGCAGCATGAACGAGCTGAACCCGTCGACCATCAGCGCGATGCCGAAAGGCGAGTCCCAGCCGCCAATGTGGATGGCGTAGCTTTCCCCGCCCCACACGGCGGCGAGCATCCCGGCTTCGAGCACCAGGGTCAGAGTGAGGATGCCGATAGTGATCATGCGCTGCATGCGGACCTGGCGGCGGGCCAGGAACGCGGCACCGGCGCCGAAGATCGGCAGCACCACAGCCAACGGGGCTAGATCCAGGAAATTCACTCTTCCCCCTCGCGCACTGGGCGGCCTTCTTCATCGACGAATTCGGTCGTGTCCTCAGCCACCGGCGAGTCCTCTTCCTCGTCGTAGGCGGTCTTCTGGGACACCTTGATATCTTCGGTGTCATCGGTGAGCTCATCGGCGCTGGTCAAGGTCCAGGACCGGTAGATCATCGCGAGCAGGAACGCGGTCACTGCGAAGGTGATCACGATCGCTGTGAGGATCAGCGCCTGCGGCAGCGGATCGGAATACTCGTCCGCGGGCACCTCGGGGTTGAACAGCGGTGCCGCTCCCTTGCGGCCGCCACTGGTGAGGAGCAGCAGGTTGATGCCGTTGCCCAGCAGCATGATGCCCAGCAGCACACGGGTCAGGGTGCGTTCGAGCACCAGGTAGAAGCCGGCAGCCAGCAGCACGCCGGTGACGACGAGGAAGGTGATATTCACGCTCATCGGCCAACTCCTGTCCGTGATGCCTGGATTTCATCGTGGCGGTCCACCGGGCTGCGGCCCTCGGACAGCGAATCGATTTCGCTGCCCAGGGAACGCAGCACATCCTGCACAAGGCCAAGGACCACCAGATACACTCCAATATCGAAAATCGTTGAGGAAACGAACTTGTGCTCGCCGAAGAACCAGAATTCCAGGGCATAAGTGGTGAAGATTCCATCGCCCAGCAGCAGCGGCACGATGCCGGCCAGGCCGGCCAGCGCAATGCCGCCGCCAATCAGCATGCCCGGAGCGATGCGCATCGACTCGGACAGTTCCACGCGGCCTCCGGCCAGGTAGCGGATGGTCAGCGCCAAGCCGGCAATCAGCCCGCCGGCAAAGCCGCCGCCTGGGGTGTTGTGCCCGGTCAGCAGCGTGTACACCGACATGATCAGCACGGTGTGGAACATCAGCCGGGTGACAACTTCGAAAATGATCGAGCGGCGTTCAGCGACGAGCGTGTTGCCGGCCATCAGCCAGTCCTGGTTGGAGCTGGAAGCGAAACGCCGGGCGATGCGCAGTTCGGTTTCCTTCGAGTCCTTGGTGCCGATGGCTTCGGAGCCGGCGTCGATGCTGCCTGGAGCCACGTGGTGGGCGCGTACCCGGTTGCCGAAGCTTCGTCCGGCGAAGATCAGCGACGCCACACCGGTGGCTGCCGCCGCCAGCACGGTAATTTCGCCGAAGGTATCCCACACGCGCATATCCACCAGGGCCACGTTGACGATGTTCTTGCCGAATCCGTCGTAGTAGGCCAGATCGGGCCAAGCCAGGGAAATGCGTGCCTCGGTGCGCGCGGCCATCATCGCGATGGCGATGTAGACGACCATCAAGGCCAGGGAGATCGCCAAGATCGCCCGGCCCCACTTGATCTTGGTCAGCCCGACCCACAGCCGCTTGGGCAAGGCGCGCAGGGCGAGCACGAAGGAGACCAGCACGATGGTCTCCACCAGCAGCTGGGTCAGTGCCAGGTCGGGGGCACCTTGCAGGGCGAAGATCGCGACCATGCCATAGCCGGTTACCGAAACCATCAGCACCGCCATGAAGCGCTTCGGCGCGGTAATGGCAACCACCGCACCGGCGATGATCACCGCACCGATCAGCAGCTGCGCCGGATGGTCGGCAATGATCCAGTTCGTCGGCCACGGGGTGTAGACGGTCAGCGCGATGGCCAGCGGAATCACCAGCACCACGACCAGGATGACACCCAGGTAGAAGGACAGCGAACCGCGCTGGGTGCGGCCGGTGATCCAAATGGCCGCCTTGTCCAGCACGTTCACCGACATGCGATAGATCTCCTCGGCTGAGGTGATCATCCGGCGCAGCGGGGCGCCGGTGTCGGTGCGGTGGCGCAGCCAGAAGAAGCACAGGCCCAGGCCCACGGAAATGGCACTCAGCCCGAGGGCCGCGTTGAAGCCGGCGAAGGGCAGCAGGTGCATCTTGCCAGGGCCGCCCTGCGCGGCCGACCAGTGGATGGCCAACGGCTCCACCAGCTGCGGGTAGAGGCCGAGGAACAGCGTCGCCGCCGAAAGAACCAGCAAGGGGGCCAGGAAGATCAGCGTCGGGGCCTTGCACTGCAGCGCGGGCAGCTTCTTTTTCTTCACGACAAACGCTCCGAAGAAGAAGCGCAGCGAATAGGCCATGGTCAGCGCTGCGCCTAGCAGGATGCCGATGAGTGCCGCGAGCGACCACCCGGTATCCAGGTGCAGGGCCGCCTCGTAGACAGCCTCCTTGGCGACAAAGCCGAACAGCAGCGGAACGCCGGCCATGGAGGCCGCGGCAATGCCGGTGGTCGTGGCCAGGATCGGCATGGCCCGGCCCAAACCGGTGAGCTTGCGGATATCGCGCGTACCGGTGTTGTGGTCGATGATGCCCACGCTCAAGAACAGCGTCGCCTTGAACAGGCCGTGCGCCAGCGTCATGGCCAGCGCCGCGAAGGCGGCTTCGGGCGTGCCGAAGCCGAAGACCGCGATGATGAAGCCCAGCTGCGAGACCGTGCCGAAGGCCAGGATCAGCTTGAGGTCGTATTGCTTGAGCGCCCGGTAGCCTCCGATGAGCATGGTCAGAATGCCGATGCCCACGGTCATGGGTGCCCACAGCGCGGTCTCGGCAAAGCCGGGGGCCAGGCGGGCGATCAGGTAGACACCGGCCTTGACCATGGCCGCCGCGTGCAGGTACGCGGACACCGGAGTCGGGGCCGCCATGGCACCGGGCAGCCAGAAGTGGAAGGGCACCAGGGCCGACTTGGAGATCGCACCGACGATGATCAGCGCCACCGCAACATCGGTGAAGGTCCCCAGCGCCACCAGCGCATCGGCCGACGCCATGATTTCCGACAGCTGGTAGCTGCCGGCCGCCGCGCCGAGCATCAGGATGCCGGCGAGCATCACCAGACCGCCGAGGGTCGTGATGATCAGGGCGTTCATGGCCGAACGGCGCGCGGTGATCAGGGCCTGGCTGAAACCGATCAGCAAGTAGGAAAGGACACTGGTGATTTCCCAGAAAATGAACATGATGATGATGTCATCTGCCGTCACCAGGCCGGTCATGGCCCCGGCGAAAGCTACCATCTTCGCCGCGAAGCCGCCGATCTGAGGATCATCATTCTTGAAGTAGCGGGCGCAATAGAACAGCACCAGCGCGCCCACGCCCAGGATCAGCAGCAGGATTGTCGCGGCCAAGGAATCCATGCGGAAATTCAGGGCGATGTTCAGCCCGGGAATCCATTCCATCTGAACTGATGGCGGCGCATTTGGCGCACCATTGGCCAGTGAATTGTCAGCGGAAAGCACCGCAGGCATGCGGGTCAGCAACCAAATGAATCCCACTGCAGGAACGACCGCCACAACGTAGAAACCGTTACGCTTCAGGGCCCTGAATATCAGTGGGCATAAAAGAGCGGTCACAAACAGCGCAGTGAGAATTATTAGCACGCATTTCCTCTGTCGGCTGGTGGTGGGCAGAGTATCCAGAACGCCGCAAAAAGCGTCTGCATCTGTAATTTTATCAGCCAGCAGCTGCCTGCCATTGCAGGAATGTGTCGTTTAATGAATATTCCCCGCGTTTTCCGCAACCAGCTGATTTTCTGAATCGCTCGATATTTTCTAAAAAGTCGTTCCTATTCATTCCCTGATTACCAGTTGCCGGTACGATGCGAGCATGGGAATCAATCAGGTCGAACCGTCAGCGATTCGTGAAAAGTGGCTTAATAGGTACACATGGGCCTGGGCCAGCTGGGACTGGGGCCAAGCGGCGATCAACGCGGTAATGATTACCTTCGTCTTCACCGTCTATCTGACCAGCGAGCTTTTTGGCGATACCGATCATGCTTCATTGGTGCTCTCGCAGGCACTGGCCGTCGGCGGTTTGGCCATCGCCCTGCTGGTGCCAGTCACCGGGCTCCGGGCCGATGTTGCCGGACGGCGCAAGCTGTGGATCGTGGTCAACACGCTGATTCTCGTGGTGATCTGCGCGGCCTGCTTCTTCGTCTACCCCGACCCTTCCTACCTCTGGTTCGGCGCTATCCTTATCGCGGGCATGTCTGTCGTCGGCGAATTCGCCGGCGTGAACTACAACGCGGTGCTGAACCAGATTTCCACCAAGGCAACGGTCGGCAAGGTCTCCGGCTTCGGCTGGGGCATGGGCTATGTCGGCGGCATCCTCGCCCTCGCCTTGGTGCTCTTCCTTTTCGTGCAGCCCATTGTGGAATGGCCGGGTGCCAATACCGATGAATCCCTGAACCTGCGCTGGGTGGCAATATTCTCGGCCGCATGGTGCCTGCTCTTCGCGCTGCCGCTGTTCTTCGTGATCCCTGAAGCACCGCCGAGCACGTCGAAGAAGATCCCGTTGGTTCAGACCTACAAGGTGCTGTTCAACAACATCAAGGAACTGTGGCGCAGCGACCGCAACCTGCTGTTCTTCTTGTGCTCGTCGGCCGTCTTCCGCGACGGGCTCGCAGCGATCTTCACCTTCGGCGGGGTCATTGCCGCCGGCACCTTCGGTTTCGAATTGACCCAAGTGATCATCTTCGCGATCGTCGGCAACGTGGTTGCCGCCCTGGGTGCCGTGCTTGGCGGCCGGGTCGATGACTGGGCGGGACCGAAGGCTGTCATTGTCGGTTCGCTCATCGGCCTGCTGGTGGCCGGCGCCGGCGTCTTCTTCTCCCCCGAAGCCACAGGTTTCTGGATCTTCGGCCTGCTGCTGTGCCTGTTCGTCGGACCGGCACAGGCAGCTTCACGTTCCTACCTCTCGCGCTTGATTCCCGAAGGGCGCGAAGGGGAACTCTTCGGCTTGTATGCGACGACCGGCCGCGCCGTGTCCTTCTTGGCACCTGCACTGTTCGCCGGGGCCATCGCCATCGCCACCCCGCTGGTGGCATCCGGTGAAGCTCAGCGCTACGGCATCCTGGGCATCCTGGTGGTCTTGGCTCTCGGCCTGCTGCTGCTCCTGCCGATCCGCGCGCCGAAGAAGGCCGCCTGAGCCAACCCGAGTGCAAACGGCGCTGGCTCCCAACAATCGTTGGGAGCCAGCGCCGTTTGCGAGATGACCAGGCGTGCTGCCGTTAGTTCTCGATGCTCGTCCGGTGAAAGTTCAGGTGGCTGCGCGAAGCCGTTGGGCCGCGCTGGCCCTGGTAGCGGTTGCCGTAAGGGCCGGAACCATAAGGGTGCTCGGTGTCCGAGGTCAGCTTGAAGAAGCACAGCTGGCCGATCTTCGAACCGGGCCACAGCTTAATAGGGAGGGTTGCCATGTTGGACAGTTCCAAGGTCACGTGTCCGGAGAAGCCCGGATCGATGAAGCCGGCGGTGGAATGGGTAAGCAGACCGAGCCGTCCCAGCGAGCTCTTGCCCTCCAGGCGGGCTGCCACGCCGTGGCCCAAGGTCACCACTTCATAGGTTGAGCCGAGCACGAATTCGCCCGGGTGCAGGATGAATGGCTCATCGGGGTCGACCTCGACCAGGCGGGTAAGCTCGTCTTGCTCCACCGAAGGGTCGATGTGCGCATACTTGTGGTTGTCGAAAAGCCGGAAGAACCGGTCAAGTCGAACATCCACGGATGCGGGCTGGACCATCGCCGGTTCAAAGGGCTCCAGCCCAATCTCACCGGACGCTATTTCTCGACGAATATCACCATCTGAATACAACACGGATATAAATTTATCCTGACTTTCCCCGGCAGCCGAACTATTGGGCCAAATATGTACGGCGAGTCGATTCCCGCAGGCGCCTCCTGTTCACCCGCCGGTGGCGGATTTCTCACCAAATACCCAGTGTTTCCAGCTATCGTTAAGTTGGGTTTTTCCCATCATCGCTCCGCAACACAAGGGTTTATTCAACATGCGTCTAGCCTACGCGCTGACTGGCACCGTACTCGCCTCGGCACTGCTGCTCTCCGGCACCGCCGCACTCGCTGCGCCGGCTGAGGACCTGCCTGCGGTGGAGAGCTCGCAGCTGACGACGGCATCGAGCCCCCTGGCCCTGATCAACCCCAGCACGAAGCTTTCGCCAGAAGACTACGTTCCAGGCAAGCTGGTGAGTGTTGCCGGCAGCTCGATGACCCTGCGTCCAGAAGCCGCCAAGGCGGTCGAAGCCCTCATTGCCGACGCACGCGCCGCCGGCCACTCGATCAAGCTGCTCAGCGCCTACCGTTCCTACGAGCGCCAGGCGGTGCTGTTCAACCAGTACCAAGCCAAATACGGCACTGCCTATGCCGAACGCATTTCTGCACGCCCCGGGACCAGCGAGCACCAGCTCGGTTTGGCCGCAGACCTGGGCTACACCAACAGCCGTGCCGAATTGAAGGCAGAGTTCGGCCAGACTCCGGCCGGTTTGTGGATCGCCGAACATGCGGTGGAGTACGGCCTGGTCATCCGCTATCCACAGGGCAAGGAAGAGATCACCGGCTACAAGTACGAGCCATGGCATGTGCGCTACATCGGAACCGAGCATGCCGAAGCGATGCTGGCTTCCGGCGCAGAAACCTTCGAAGAGTACCACCAGATGCTCGCCGACTCGCTTGAGAGCGCCAAGCAGAGCGAAGCTGAGGTTGCCATCGAGAAGGAACCGGCAAAGGCCAAGCAAGAAAAGCCGAAGGAAGAATCCCAGAAGGCTGGCGAAGATGTTGTCGTCGACGAGGACTTGCTGGTCCTGCGTTTCCTTCCGCCGTACCGCGACTGGGGCTTCGGCTTCACCCAGTAGCCACCCCGGGGCAGGATTCACTGCCAAGCCCGGACCTGGTTCCTCGTTCCCGGCGACGGGACAAAGCGGCCCGAACAGGAAAAGGAGCCGCCAACTTTCAGCTGGCGGCTCCTACTAGCTTGAAGTCCTACTTCGCACGCACTGGGATGCCGGTGAAGGTCGGCTTCAGCGTCTCGGCAAAGAAGTCCTCGCCCTTGTCATCGACGACGATGAAGGCAGGGAAGTCCTCGACCTCGATCTTCCAGATTGCTTCCATGCCCAGCTCCTCGTATTCGAGCACCTCGACCTTCTTGATGCAATCCTGGGCCAGGCGCGCGGCCGGGCCGCCGATGGAGCCCAGGTAGAAGCCGCCGTGGGTGTTGCAAGCATCGGTGACCTGCTTGGAGCGGTTGCCCTTGGCCAGCATGACCATCGAGCCGCCGGCAGCTTGGAACTGGTCGACATAGGAGTCCATGCGGCCTGCGGTGGTCGGGCCGAAGGAACCCGAGGCCATGCCCTCAGGGGTCTTGGCAGGACCTGCATAGTACACCGGGTGGTCCTTGAGGTACTGCGGCATCCCTTCGCCGGCGTCCAGGCGCTCCTTGATCTTGGCGTGCGCGATGTCGCGGGCCACAACCAGCGGACCGGTCAGCGACAGGCGGGTCTTGACCGGGTATTTGGTCAACTCGGCCAGGATCTCATCCATCGGCTTGTTCAAATCGATCTTCACCACGGAAGAACCGCCGGTGCCGGTGACGCCATCGGTCTCGTGGTCGTGGGCCGCGATGGCCGGGTGGGATTCGTCCGGCATGAAGCGGGCCGGATCGGTTTCCAGCTGCTCGACAAACAGGCCTTCCTCGGTGATCTTGGCCAGCATCTGGCGGTCGGCCGAGCAGGATACGGCGATGGCCACCGGCATCGAGGCGCCGTGGCGCGGCAGGCGCACCACGCGCACGTCGTGGCAGAAGTACTTGCCGCCGAACTGGGCGCCGATGCCGAAGTGGCGGGTCAGTTCCAGGACCTTTTCTTCCAGTTCGGTGTCGCGGAAGCCGCGGCCGGTCATCGCGCCCTCGGTGGGCAGCGAGTCCAGGTACTTGGCCGAACCGTACTTCGCGGTCTTCAATGCCATCTCGGCACTGGTGCCGCCGATGACGATGGACAGGTGGTACGGAGGGCACGCGGCGGTGCCCAGCGAGCGCAACTTCTCGTCGAGGAACTTCAGCATCGAGTTCTCGTTGAGGATCGCCTTGGTCTCCTGGTACAGGAACGACTTGTTGGCCGATCCTCCGCCCTTGGCCATGAACAGGAACTTGTAGCTGGTGTCAGCGCCGTCCTTGGTGTTCGCGTACAGGTCGATCTGCGCCGGGAGGTTGTTGCCGGTGGCCTTCTCTTCCCAGGTGGTGATCGGAGCCAGCTGCGAGTAGCGCAGGTTCAGCCGGGTGTAGGCATTGTAGATGCCGCGCGAGAGCGAGATCTCGTCCTGCTCTTCGGTGAGCACGCGCTGGCCGCGCTTGCCCATCACGATCGCGGTGCCGGTGTCCTGGCACATCGGCAGGATGCCGCCGGCGGCGATGTTCGCGTTCTTCAGCAGGTCCAGCGCCACGAACTTGTCGTTCGGGCTGGCTTCCTCGTCGTCGAGGATGTTGCGCAGCTGCTGCAGGTGGGCCGGGCGCAGGTAGTGCGAGATATCGTGCAGCGCCGTTTCTGCCAGCTGCTCCAAGGCTTCCGGCGCGACCTTCAGGAAGTTCTTCCCGTCCGGACCGGCGACTACCTCGACGCCTTCGGAGGAAATCTTGCGGTATTTGGTGGTGTCTTCGCCAATGGGCAGAAGATCCTCATAACGGAATTCAGGCATGCTCAGTCCTTGATTCAATCGTGGGTGCTCATCTGCCATTTTAGGCCTTTACCCCGAATTAACCGCATTCGCCGTTTGCACCTGAAGGTTTATCGCGACATGCTGTAATACATGAGCAACGAGAACGCCTCCGAAGCGCACGAGAACCAAAAGCCTGCCCCGGGCCCAGATGCGATCATCGAAACCCCGATGGACAAGCAGCGGGCTCAGCCCAAAACTCACTTCGAGATGATGCTGCAGGCCGGGCTTAACAAACCCGAGCTCTCCGGTTCGGTCATCGGCGCGTTCATGAGTGCGGAGGTGTACTTCCTCTCCCGCGAAGAGGTCACCGGGGAGAACAAGAACGCCCAGCCGATGATGCTCACCAACCCTTCGGGCGAAGCGGTGGTAGCGGTGTTCACCACCCTGGAGCGGATCCCTTCCTCGTACATCGACATGGCACCCTACGGTGTGAAGGTCCAGGGCGCCACCGTGGTGCGCGCATTGGAGAACACCGGCTTCGTGGTGAACCCCGGCGACGAGCTCAGCTTCGAAGTCCCCGCTGATGGGGTGGCGATTTTGCGTGAACAGCTGCTCAACGAGAAGCGTCCGGAATAGCATTTCGTAACTTTTGCCACGATTTCCCGTGCCGTTTGCCGGTGCGCAAGATTCGTGGGATATGCTTTTGATGCCCGGGCCGTCAATAGGCCGCTCGGAGCACTGCGGGCGTAGCTCAATGGTAGAGCGCTAGCTTCCCAAGCTCGATACGCGGGTTCGATTCCCGTCGCCCGCTCAAGCGAATGCCGGGGCACCAATGGTGCTCCGGCGTTTCTGTCCCTGCAGCCAGCGAAGGAGCACGATGACCGGAGTCCTCGAAGGCTTCTCCATCATCTGGGTCGTCATTCTCGTCGGCTATCTGGTGGGCCGCACCGGGGTCCTCGGCGACCAGGGCCGCCACGTGCTCAGCCGGGTCACCTTCTTCGTGGCCAGCCCGGCCCTGCTGTTCACCACCCTGGCCGAGTCCGATCCGGTCTCCGTGCTCGGGCCGCTGCTCTGGGTGGCTGCCCTGTCCGCGGCCTTGACTGCGGCGATCTACTACCTGGCGACGGTGCGGACGCTGAAGCGCCCGGCATCGGAGAGCATCATCGCCGCGATGTCCGCCTCCACGGTGAACTCCGCGAACCTGGGGCTGCCCATCGCGTTGTACGTGCTCGGCGACATGTCCTATGCGGCCCCGATCATCCTCTTCCAGCTGGCCCTCTACCAGCCGGTCAATCTGGCGATGCTGGATGCCACCACCTCTCGACACCGCACCACCCCGATCGCCTTGCTGCTGGCTACCGCGAAGAACCCGATGATCATCGGCTCGCTGCTCGGCCTGCTGGTGGCGCTGACCGGCATCGAGCTGCCTTCGATGGTGCTTGAACCCATCGATCTGATTGCCGGCGCCTCGATTCCCGCCATGCTCATGGCTTTCGGCATCTCGCTGGTGGGCTCCAAGCCGCTGGAAAAGAAAACCGGCCGCCGCGCCGACGTGCTGATCGCCACGGCTGCCAAGCTGCTCCTGCACCCGTTCCTGGCCTGGGTACTTGCCTATTGGGTCTTCAATTTGCGTGGAGAGCTGCTGGTGGCCTCGGTCATCATGGCCGGCCTGCCGACCGCACAGAACATTTTCGTAACGGCCATGCGCTACGACCACGGGGTGGTCGTAGCGAAGGACACCGTGCTGGTCACCACCATCTGCGCGATCCCGCTGATGATGCTGCTGGCGATCATCCTCGGAATCTGAGGTAACTTCGCGCCGCAGGAATAAGCGATCATCACTAGAGTGTTCTATGGACTACTGGTTCTATCCGCTCCCCTAGTGAGGTCATCATGAAGCGCACTGCACCCCTGCTGGCTGCCGCCACAATCATCGCCCTGTCATTGAGCGCCTGCGGGTCCTCCGGCTCGCCGGCCTCCCCCAGCGCATCGGGTGGTGCCACGGCCGAAACCGGCGACACCTTGAAGAAGGTCAAGGATTCCGGCGTGCTGACCGTGGGCACCGAAGGCACCTACCGCCCCTTCTCCTACCACGAGGGCAGCGAGCTGACCGGCTACGACGTCGAGGTGATCGAAGCCGTCGGCGAGAAGATGGGCGTCGAGGTCAAGTTCCAGGAGACCCAGTGGGACGCGATCTTCGCTGGCCTGGATGCCGGCCGTTTCGATGTCATCGCCAACCAGGTCTCGATCAACCCTGAACGCGAAGAGAAGTACCTGTTCACCCAGCCCTACACCGTCTCCACCGGCGTGGTGGTGACCAAGAGCGACAATACCGACATCACGTCCTTCGCCACGCTCAAGGGCAAGACCACCGCGCAGTCGCTGACCAGCAACTTCTACGAGACCGCCAAGGATGCCGGTGCGAATGTCGAACCGGTTGAAGGCTGGGCCCAGTCGATCACCCTGCTCAAGCAGGGCCGCGTCGATGCCACCGTGAACGACAAGCTGACATTCCTTGATGCGCAGAAGACCAATCCGGATGACAGCATCAAGATCGCTGCCGAGTCCGAGGAGAAGAGCGAATCCGCGGTCGCCCTGCGCAAGGATTCCACCGAACTGGCCAAGGCGATCGACACCGCCCTGGACGAGCTGCGCGCCGACGGGGAACTGGCGAAAATCTCCGAGAAGTACTTCGGCGAAGACGTCAGCAAGTAGCAAGCACTATCAGTAGACTGGCTCCACACGTGGAAACGCGTGGAGCCAGTTTCATTTGCGCAAAGGTAGCCCATGGATCCGAAATGGCAGTTATTCCTCGACTCGCTCGGGCCGTTGGCCCTAGGTGCGATCACCGCAACCATTCCGCTGGCCCTGATCAGCATGGCCCTGGGCCTGGTCATCGCCCTGCTGATGGCGCTGATGCGGATCAGCAAGAACCGGGTGGTCTCCTCGATCGCCCGGATCTACATCTCCATCATCCGCGGCACGCCGCTGCTGGTGCAGCTGTTCGTCATCTTCTACGGCATGCCCTCGGTGGGCCTGGTCATCGACCCGTGGCCCAGCGCCATCATCGCCTTCAGCCTGAATATCGGCGGCTACGCCGCTGAGATCATCCGTGCGGCAATCCTCTCGGTCCCCCAAGGCCAATGGGAAGCCGGCTACACCCTGGGCATGTCGCGCACACGCACCCTGTACCGGCTGATCCTGCCGCAGGCCACCCGGGTGGCCGTGCCGCCGCTGTCGAACTCCTTCATCTCACTGGTCAAGGACACCTCGCTGGCCTCCACCATCCTGGTCACCGAAATGTTCCGCAAGGCCCAGGAAATCACGGCTTCCACCTATGAGTTCCTGCTGCTCTACTGCGAAGCCGCGGCCATCTACTGGGTGATCTGCCTGGTGCTTTCGGCCCTGCAAAACTCTGTTGAAGGAAGGCTTGAAAAGTATGTCGCCAAGTAATTCCCCGCTGCTGGCAGTCTCCGGCCTGCACAAGGCCTTCGGGGCGAACCAGGTGCTCAAGGGCATCGACTTCACCGTGCATTCCGGCGAGGTGCTGGCGCTGATCGGCCCGTCCGGCTCGGGGAAGACCACCGCCCTGCGTTGCCTGAACGGCCTGGAAATCGCCGATGCCGGTTCCGTCGGATTCGCCGGCGGCCCGGAGGTGTCCTTCAGCCCCGGGATGAAGCCCAAGTCCGCGCAGATCCTGCGCAATCGTTCGGCGATGGTGTTCCAGGGACACCACCTGTTTCCGCATCTGACGGTCCTGCAGAACGTGAGCATCGGCCCGATCGAGGTGCAGAATCGCCCCAAGGACCAGGTGCTGGCCGAAGCGAAGAAGCTGCTGGCCCGCGTCGGCCTGGAAGCCAAGGCCGATGCCTACCCGAATTCGCTGTCCGGCGGACAGCAGCAGCGCGTGGGCATCGTGCGCGCGCTGATGCAGCAGCCGGACCTGCTGCTCTTCGACGAGCCCACCAGCGCGCTGGACCCCGAGCTGGTCGGCGAAGTGCTCACCGTCATCAAGGAATTGGCCCAGGAGGGCTGGTCCATGGTGCTGGTGACCCACGAGCTGGCCTTCGCCCGGGATGTGGCTGACACCGTGGTGTTCATGGACGGCGGGGTAGTCGTGGAAACCGGCCCGGCCGCCCAGGTGCTCGGCACGCCTGCCAACGCGCGCACGCGAAGTTTCGTCCAGCGTCTTTTGCACCCGTTCTAAAAGCAATAGAGTGATGCCATGACCCAGGAAACGAATACTTTGCTGAACAGCCTCGTTGAAGGCTATGCCTTCGAATCCGCGTGCCTGGAGCTCGGGGCCGCACTGATCGACGGCAGGCCGGAGCCTACTGCGCAGGTCCGCCTGCCGTTGAAGATGCTCAACCGCCACGGCCTGATTGCCGGCGCCACGGGCACCGGCAAGACGGTCACCCTGCAGACCATGGCAGAACAGCTCTCGGTGGCCGGCGTTCCGGTATTCCTGGCCGACGTCAAGGGCGATCTGACCGGCCTGGCGCAGCCTGCCGAGCCGTCGGACAAGCTCACAGCCCGGTTGGCCGAATTGGGCCACGAGTTCACTGCGCGCACCAATCCGGTCGAAATCCTCAGCCTGGGAGGCAAGGGCGAGGGCGTCCCGGTGCGCGCCAGCGTGGACGCTTTCGGACCGATCCTGCTGGCCCGCGTCCTGGAACTGAACGAGACCCAGGAAGAATGCCTGCAGCTGATCTTCCACTACGCCGATTCCAACAAGCTTCCGCTCGATGACCTGAGCGATCTGAAGGCGGTCATCAGCTTCCTGCTCAGCGACGGCGGTGCCAAGGCACTGGAAGCCCTGGGCGGGGTGTCTTCGTCCACTGCGTCGGTGATCCTGCGGGGCATCACCATCATGCAGACCCAGGGCCTGGACCAGTTCTTCGGCCAGCCCGAGTTCGATACCGCGGACTTCCTGCAGGTGCGCGACGGCGCAGGCGTCATCAACATCCTGGAACTGCCCTCGGTCAGCTCCCAGCCCATGCTGTTCTCCACCTTCCTCATGTGGCTGCTGGCCGACATGTTCGAGGACCTGCCAGAAGCCGGAGACCTGGACAAGCCCAAGCTGGTGTTCTTCCTCGACGAGGCCCACCTGCTCTTCAAGGATGCGACCAAGGCCTTCACCGACGCGATCATCAGCACCGTGCGGTTGATCCGTTCCAAGGGCGTGGGCCTGTTCTTCATCACCCAGTCCCCCACCGACCTGCCCGACGAGGTGCTCGGCCAGCTGGGCAATCGCATCCAGCATGCGGTGCGTGTCTTCACCGCCAAGGACCAGAGCGCGCTCAAGCAGATCATCAAGACCTTCCCCTCCGGCGAGCTGGACCTGCAGGAGGCGTTGACCCAGGCCGGGGTCGGCGAAGCGGTGGTGACCGTGCTGGGCGAAAAGGGCGCTCCGACCCCGGTCGCATGGACCAAGATGTTCTCGCCGGGCTCGAATATCGGCCCCGCCTCCTCCGAGCGGTTAGAGCAGGTCCGCGGCAGCTCGGCACTGGCGTCGCAATATTCGGCCGCGATGGATCGTGATTCTGCCCGCGAAATGCTCGACGCCAAAGCCCAGGCAGCGCAGCCGGCCGCGGCTCCGGTTCCCGAGGCGGCGCCGGAACCGTCTCGGGAAAGTACACCACGCCAGGGCCGGGAGCGGCAGGAAGCGAACCCGATGATGGACATGGCCATGGATGCCGCCAAGGTGATTGGCCGCGAGCTGATCCGCGGTTTCTTCGGCAACCGCAAGCGCCGTCGCCGGTGATATTACCCGCTCATTCCAGCACGCCGTTTACTATCTGGGCCCGGAAACCAGATAGCCTAGCTACTGATGAACACTCGTAATTCCATGCAGATCTCCGCTGCCCGCCTGGCGCTTCGCTGGGCCATGGCCGCAGCGGCAGTCATCGTCCTGGTCATTGCCGGGTCGATTGCCGCCAACCGCACGCTCTTCTCCCCGCAGCACCAGGTGAAGGCGCTGCAGCAGCATTTGGCCAAGGGCGAAGGCGCCGAGGCCTTGGGCCTGATGCAGGCCCAGGTCCCGGAGGGCGACGCGGTGGCCCTGGACGGGGACGTGCTCAAGCGCACCCAGGCCGGGATTACGGAGTTCACCACGGACAAGGCCCAGCCGGTCGACGGCGATGAGCAGCTGCGCACCGTCACCGCGCACTACAAGGCCCACGGTGTGGAGAAGGAATCCGCCTACACGCTGCGCCATGCCGGCAAATCCTGGCTGCTGTTCGACAAGTGGGCCTTCGAGCCGAGCACCCTGCCCAGCGTGAAGATCAAGGCCAACACCGTCAACGAAGTCACGGTCAACGAGCAGAAGATCCCGCTGTCCGCCGGCGTGAGCACCCTGCCGGTGTTCTACCCTGCGATCCTCGACGCGAGCTTCAGCACCAAGAACTTCGCGGCCGACACCCGCGGCATGGTGGTCACGGCGCCTGCCGAGGAACCGGTGGAGATCGCGTTGAAGACGGAGCCGACCAAGGAATTCATCGCAGCCATCAACACCAAGGTGAAGAAGTACCTCAACGACTGCGCCGAACAGCAGGTGCTGATGCCGTCCGGCTGCCCGTTCGCCTACAACACCTCTGCGCGCGTGGACCCGGCAACCATCGACTGGTCCATTTCGAAGTACCCGACCATTGAAGTGAACTACTACAACGGCGCCTGGGTGCTCTCCCCGCTGAAGACCACCGCCACCTTGACGTTGACCGAGCAGGATCTGCGCACCGGTGCCAAGGCCAAGAAGACCGTCAAGGAGGACTACTCCTTCACTGCCCAGCTGACAACCAGCACCACCGAAGTGTCGGTGGTCCCGGTGGCCGGCGGCGAACAGGTGGCCGGCTAGCGCCCGAGCAGTTCGCGGAACTGGCTGCGCAGCGGCACCGCGTTGGTCTTGAACTTC
This sequence comes from Glutamicibacter sp. ZJUTW, assembly GCF_008370855.1. Taxonomy (NCBI): domain Bacteria; kingdom Bacillati; phylum Actinomycetota; class Actinomycetes; order Micrococcales; family Micrococcaceae; genus Glutamicibacter; species Glutamicibacter sp. ZJUTW. Next base: position 2,670,410 of record NZ_CP043624.1, read on the forward strand.
TGCCAGACCAGCAGCGCCGCCAGGCTGGCGGCCAGCGACAGCCCGGACCCGATGGTCACGGCGATCTGGATCCCGAACAGTTCGGCGAACCAGCCGATCAGCGGCGAGCCAATGGGCGTTCCACCCATCACCACCATCAGGTACAGTGCCAGCACGCGCGCCCGGTACTGCGGCGGCACCGAGGTCTGCACCATGGTGTTGCAGCTGTTCAGGAAGGTCAGCGACCCCAGTCCCACCGGGATCAGCACCAGGGCAAACGCGATGTAGTTGGGCATCCATGCGCTGGCGACCCCGGCGATGCCGAAGAACACGCCGCCGCCGATCAAGTAGCGCCAACGCGGAGCCGAACGCCGTGCCGCCAGCAGCGCGCCGCCGAAGGTGCCCACGGCCATGATGGAGCCCAGGATTCCGTACTCCCCTGCGCCCACCCCGTAAACCTCGGTAGCCATCAGCGCGTTGGTCATCTGGAAGTTCAGCCCGAGGTGCCGATCACCCCGGCCAGGAAGAAGATCAGCAGCAGGTCCTTGCGGTTCTTCACGTAGGCGATGCCTTCGCGCACCTGCCCCTTGGCCCGCTCTACCGGCTTGGAGGGGTTCAGCGCGTCCTTGCGCATGAACACCAGCGAGGAGATCACCGCAAGGAAGGAGGCGCCGTTGAGCAGGAAGGCAGGCCCGGTGCCGACCAGGGCGATGACCGCACCGGCTACGCCCGGACCGGCCAGCCGGGCCAGGTTGAAGTTGGCGCTGTTCAACGCCACCGCGTTGGCCAGGTGGGTGCCCGGAACCACTTCGGAGACGAACGCCTGGCGTGCCGGCGCGTCGAAGGAGGCGCCAATGCCCAGCATCGTGGCCAGCACGTAGACGTGCCAGAGCTGCGCGGTGCCGGTGACCACCAGCAGGCCGAGGATCAGGGCGCAGGCTCCCATGAAGCTCTGGGTGAGGATCAGCAGCCGGCGCTTGTTGAAGCGGTCGGCGATCAGACCGGCATAGGGGCCCAGCAGCAGCACCGGCAGGAATTGCAGGCCGGTGGTGATGCCGGTGGCCACCGCATCGTGGTCCGTGAGCTCGGTGAGCACCAGCCAGTCCTGGGCCACGCGCTGCATCCAGGTTCCGATATTGGAGACCAGCGCGCCGATCACCCACAACCGGTAATTTGGTATTTCCAGTGCACGGAACATTTTCGACGCCATACTTATCGCCGGATCCCTCCGGCTCCTCCCGCCCTCCAGTCTAGCTACTTGGGCAGGAAAATGCTGAGGTTTCCTCAGATTATCGCTGTGATGCCATCTTTCGCCGGGCATGGAAAAGGCGCACCCTCGGGTGCGCCTTTTTCTAGTTCACGCCGCGCAAATCCAGCAGCAGCTCGTTCTCGCCGTCCGCATCAAGCACGACCGGGATGCCCCAGTCCTGCTGGTACAGGTGGCAGGCCGCGTGATCGGGAATCTCGCCGCCCGGCTCTCCGTCGCAGGCCGCGGCGCGGGCGGTAATGTGCAGCACGCCGTCGGCCACCTCCGGGTTCAGCTCCAGGGTGCGGGTCAGGCCCACCGAGGTGCCGGCCCCGTCGAGGATCAGCTCCTCCGGGCTGGCCGAGATCTTCAGCTGGGTCGGATCGCCCCAGCGGTCATCGAGCTTCTGCCCCTTCGGCGCTGCGAAGCGCACGAGGATCTCGTGCTTTCCTGCCTGCACGCGGGTCTTCGGGCGCTGGGTCTGGCTGGCGCCTTCGTCCACCACCAGGGCCTCGGCAGGAATCGGGATGCGCACCAGCTGGTGGGTGTTGGTCTCCACGACCAGCAGCACCGGGTCGCCGTCCACCGAGCTGTCAACCAGCACGTCGGCCGGTTCCTTCAGCCCCTTGGCCAGGGTGGAGACGGTCTTGGTGGCCGGATCGAAGCGGCGCACCGCGCCGTTGTACGAGTCGGCGATCGCAATCGAGTGGTCAGGCAGCACCGCAACGCCCAGCGGGTGCTGCAGGCGCGCCGCCTCGGCGTCGCCGTCGCGGAAGCCGAAGTCGAACAGCCCGGTGCCCACCGCGGTGTGCACCGACTGGGCCTGGCCGTCTTCGACCTCGATCCAGCGCAGGGCGCTGGTTTCCGAGTCGGCGATCCACACGTTCTCCCCGTCCAGGGCCAAGCCCGAGGACTGGGCGAACCAGGCCTGGTCCGGTGCCCCGTCGGCCAGCCCTTCCAGGCCGGTGCCGGCGAAGACCGACACCGCACTGGTGCGCGGGTCGAAGGCGAAGATCTGGTGGGTGCCGGCCATTGCGATGATGATCTTGCCCGAAGGGTGGTAGAGCACATCCCATGGGGAGGACAGCGAGATGTTCAGCGCGTCGGTGCCCAGCTCGGTTAGCTGGACTTCCTGGCGGGCGTTCTCTGAGTCCAGCAGGCGCTGCACGCCGTTGCCGGCCAGGGTGCCCACCTGCCCGGTGGCCAGGTTGACCGAACGCAGGCGGTGGTTGACGGTGTCGGCAACGACTACGTCGTAGCCGAGTTCCGCGGCCAGCTCGGCCGGCAGTGCGGCCAGGCCCTGCAGCTCGTTGAACTGGGCGGTGTCCGCGTCGCCGTCGGCGTAGCCCTTCACCCCGGCGCCGATGGTGCGCACCACGGTGGACAGGTCCCCGGCCAGCTCGACGAGCCGGTGGTGGCCCGAGTCGCCCACCAGGAAGTTGCCGTTGGCCAGGGCGATGGCCTTGCCCGGGAAGCGCAGGTCGCCTTCGCGGGCCTCGGGAGCCACGTACGGCCCGTTGCCGCGGTGCAGCGTGCCCTTGGCTTCGTGCTCAGCCACCAGTTCCTCGATCAGCGAGCCCAGGCCCTGGGCGTGGCCCTCGCCGGAAAGGTGGGCGACGATGTAGCCTTCGGGATCCAGCACCACCAGGGTTGGCCAGGCACGCGCCCCATAGGCCTGCCAGGTGACCAGCTCCGGGTCATCGAGCACCGGGTGGTGGATCTCATAGCGTTCCACGGCTGCGGCCAGCGCGTCCGGATCGGCTTCGTGCTCGAACTTCGGCGAATGCACGCCGACGGTGACCAGCACGTCGGAGTACTTCGCCTCCAGCGGGCGCAGCTCGTCGAGCACGTGCAGGCAGTTGATGCAGCAGAAGGTCCAGAAGTCCAGGATCACGATCTTGCCGCGCAGGGCGTCCAGATCCAGCTGCTTGCCGCCGGTATTCAGCCAGTTCCGGCCCAGCAGCTCGCTGGCGCGCACCTTGTAATTGGCGCGGACGGATTCGGAAGTGCTCATGGTGGTCCTTTCGCTGTCGCCGCGGCTGCGGCAATTCGAACCTCAATTATCTGCCACCGCCGCCCGAACGGGCGAACGGTGTTAAGCAACATTGAGAAAAGTGTGAAGTTCTTGCTGGTGCAACCACCGGCCCGGGCCGGGTATTCCCGCTAGGGCAGCTGCGCGAGCACGGTGTCCATGATGCTGGTGGCCACCTTGTTGAAGGTGGCATCCTGCAGCGAGGTCGCGGACATGAAGGAAACCATCACCGCGTACTGCTCGGTGCTCTTGATCAGCACCAGCGAATCCTGCGCATACTGCCCGTCGCGGCTGTAGTACAGCGCCGAATCGGCTTCCGGCACGCCGGGATCCGAGAACTTCAGGGTCTCGCGGTAATCCAGGCCGTTGAGCTTCACGGTTTTGCATTCGTCCAGGATGGTCGCCACGTTCTTGTTGTGCGCCGCCAACTTCGCCGCCTGGTCGCCGAGCTTGGCGACCTCCACCGAACCGGTGATCGACTGGTTCTCGTTGGTGAAGTCGGTGCGCGCCGCCTCGGTGCCCAGCTGCACCGGCGACCAGTTCAAATCCTCGATCGGGGCCGAGCACTGGGCCGGCAGCACCACGATGTCCTTGAGCGTGTCGGTGGGCGGCGTGGCCAGGGATTCGAGGTCCTTGCCCTGGATCTTCGCGCTGGCCGGGAAGCCGAGCTCGGCGGCCATCACTGCCCCGGCGGTGGTGGCCACCTGAGCGGTGGTCATTTCCGCAGGCTCTTCAGCTTTCTCGGAGGCGCTGGGCGTCGCGGTGCCCTGCACGGCGATCTTGTGGGTCTTGTCCTGCGGCATCTCCTGCTCCGCGGAGCAGGCGGTGGCAGCGAGCAGCGCGCAGGCCAGCAGCGAGGAGGCGAGGATCTTCTTGGTGCTAGGCACGGGGGTCCCTTCGGTCGGCCTGCTTGTAGCGGGCGAACATTTCGTTGTAGGCAGCCAGCTCGGCATCGTTGTCGCGCTCGGCCTGGCGGTCGTAGCGCTTGGTGTCCTTCTTGTCTTGGCGCAGCCAGGAGATGACCACGAAAATCGCCAGCACCAGCGTCGGCACCTCGCCGATCGCCCACATCGCCCCGGCACCCACCACCTGGTCCTCCAGCGCGGTGCCGCCCCAGGTGCGGCCCATGTTCCCGAAGTAGTCGGGGGCCAGCAGGGTTTCGGTGCTCATCAGCGCGACGCCGAAGAAGGCGTGGAAGGCGACGGTGGCCAGCAGCACCACCAAGCGCATCGGGTACGGGTAGCGCTTGGGAACCGGGTCGGCGTCCACCAGCGACAGGGCAAACAGGTAGCCGGTGAGCAGGAAGTGCAGGTTCATCAGCTCGTGGCCGGCGTGGTAGCGCATGGCCGGTTCGAGCAGCGGGGTGAAGTAGAAGACCACAATCGAGCCGGCGAAGTTCACGGCCGCGAAGATCGGGTGGGTGATCACCCTCGAGTAGCGCGCGTGCACCAGGTAGAGGATCCATTCACGCGGGCCGCGGGTGCCATCGGCGCGCGAAGGCAGCACCTGCAGCAGCAGCGTGACCGGGGTGCCCAGGACCAGGAAGATCGGCACGATCATGGTCAGCGACATGTGGTCGACCATATGGGTGGAGAACTGGATCTTGCCGTACACCGCCACCGCGCCGCTGGTCACGTAGAACAGCGCGAACAGGCCGACGATCCAGCTGGCAAGGCGCAGCACGCTGGGCTTGTCCCCGCGGCGGGCGAGCTTGATGAACGCCCACAGGTACACGGCCAGGCCGAACAGGCAGACCGCCACCCAGATCCAGTCCATCCGCCAGGTGGTGAACCAGGCGGCCGTGTCCGGAGCCGGTGGCAGGTCATAGCCGGTGAGCAGGCGCGCCGGGGTCGCTTCGGCCGGCGGGGCGTCGGAAGTCGGCGGGGCGGTGCGCGCCAGCACGGTGGCCACCGACATCACTGCGGCCATCAGGACGACTTCCGCGGCCACGACCTGCCAGGCCGCGCGCAGCGCGGTGAACTTGCCCTCCAGCAGCTTCGGAATCACCATTCGCCGGTGCCACAGGCCCAGCATGCCCAGTGCCAGGGTGATCAGCAGCTTCACGATCACCAGGGTTCCGTAGGGGGTCAGCCACTGGTCCCAGTCGGTGATGCGGATGACCGCGGAAGCCAGACCGGAGCCGATCATCAGGAATACCGCGAAGGTGGCCAGCGCAGAATAGCGCTTGAGCACTACCCCGGCCAGCACCTGCCCGCGGGCCCGGCCCGGCGCTTCGCCTCCCAGCGTCGGGGCGAGCAGGGCCAGCACCATGATGCCGCCGAACCAGAGGACCACGGCGAGCAGGTGCAGGCCGATGGAGTTCACCGCGGCGAAGTGGTCGTCTCCCCCGGCCGCGTGGCCGATGAACGCCAGCGGCAGGATGCCGAACAGCGAGAAGAGGGCGCTGAGCCCCACCGTGGTCTTGGAGCGCACTGCCAGCGCCAGCGAGCTGGTGATCGCGGCGATCACCACCATCCAGGCCCAGGCCCGTCCGGTGGTGATCGACAGGATGTAGTCCAGGATCGCTGCCGAGTACTGCGGGTCCAGGCTCATCGGGATGCCTGCCAGGTCCCAGAAGGTCAGCAGCATGACGGTGGCCGCGGACAGGGTCCACACCACCGCCGCCCCGGCGGCGATATTCATCGTGCGGGTGAATGCCGGATGGGCGTCCCCTTCAGTATCGCGGGTCACCTTGGCGGCCCGCGGGATGATCGCCGCGGCGAACACCAGTGCTGCGATGCTCAGCGCCATCGAAGCGTGGTGGATGGCCCGGGCGATGGGCAGCGACCAGCGCACGAACGCCCCGGGATCGGCCAATTCCGCCGGCCGGGCGATCCCGGTGAACAACACCGCCGCCAGGAAGGCCACCGCCGCAGCGAGGATTCCGGGCAGGATGAAGCGGGCAACTGAAACCGTACGCTGTGTATCCATAACCTTCTCATCATCTCATTCTTCGCCCGGCCGGTCACCGTGCGGCCGGGCGGGTTGGGCGCATCTCACATTTGAAGCTGCTCCCCCAGATAGCCGCCTTCAGCCACCCCGGGCAGGATCGCATACAGCCCTGATCCCACCGGCTTCAGCCAGGTGTTCAGCGCATCCGCGGCCGCCAGCCGGTGCTGCACCGGGATGAAGCTGGTTGCCGGGTCGCGCTGGTAGCTGGCGAACAGCAGGCCCGAAGCCTGCCCGGCGAAGTTGTAGCCCCGCCGGTGCATGACTTCATCGGCGCTGCCCGGCCTGGCCAGCGCCACGTGGGCGTTGGCCGCGATCGCCGGCAGCCCGAGCCCATTGACCGCTGCGAGGTCCACCGGGTCATCGACGCTGCCGCCGGACAGCGGCGAGCCGTCGGCCTGCCGCCGGCCCAGCGCATGGTCGCGTCCTGCGGTGTCCACCTCGTCCCAGCCATCCAGGTCCATTTCGAACCTGCGCAGCGCCAGCGTGGTTCCGTTCTCGATCCAGCCCGGCTGGCCGAACACAGCTTCCGCGCGCACCTCCCCCTCGGGGTTGTTGACGCCGTCCAGCTGGCCGAACAGGTTGCGGAACCCGTGCACGCCAGGGCTTGCGAACCCGGTTTGGGCGAAGCGCCGGGAGGCCAGGCCGCGCAGGTTCTTGGATACCGCCCGCACTGCATGCTGCAGCACCGTGGGATCCTGCGCGCAGAACTGGATCAGCAGATCGCACTGCCCGTACTGCTGTTCGAGCTGGTCGCCGGCGAAATGCGGCAACGTGCCGATCTGCCCGTGCCCGGCTACATCGAGCAGGCTCTGGCCCAGCCCCACGGTGAGCGTCAGCTCGCATCCGGGCTGCGCCATTTCCGGTTCGGTGTCGGCCAGCACTCCGCGGCCGCTGGCCAGCCTGGCCGCATCACCGGTGATCATCTGCAGCATCGCGCGCAGCTGGTCCTTCTTCGACCCTTCGCGCCAGTGCAGATCCCATCCGGCGAACACCGCGTGGGCCTGCTGGCGATCGAGGATACCCGACTGGTACTTGCCGTAGAACGGGCGGTAGCCAGGCTCAGCGGCGCTGGCCGCTGGCACGCTGAGCTTGCCGGTGCCGAACCCGGTGAGCATCCCGCCCAGCGCGGCGGCCGCGGTGGTGCCCAGCAGCGCCCGGCGATCGACACTAATGCCCGGCATGCTCGTCGTAGCTTTCCTTGGCTCCGTCGAAGTTGCGGATCGGGAAATCGACCTCGGTGCTCGACCCGTCGGCGAACTCCAGCGTCAGCCTCGCCGTTTGGGCGGCCACCAGCGGCTGTTGCAGGTCCATGAACATCAAGTGGTTTCCGCCCGGTGCCAGCACCGCGTCCTTCCCGGGTTCGATCACCAGGTCCCCTTCGAGCTGCGCCATCGTCATCCCGGTGCCGGTGCCGCGCATTTCGTGGATCTGGATCTCGTCGCCCTGCGCGTTGCTGACCTGGTGCAGTGCAATCGGGGTGCCCGACGAGTTGTGCAGGATGCCGAAGGCCGCGCTCATGCCTGATTCGGCGGCCTTTGCCCACGTCTCGCTCGTAGTCAGCGCTTCAGCCTGCCGGACGGTTTGCTGCTCGCTGCCCGGTGCGGGTGAGCCGGCGCCCTGCGCGCAGCCGGCCAGCAGCAGTGTGAGGCCCAAGGCCAGTGCAGAAGTCTTTTGGAATTTCATGTTCTCAAGCTTTCAAAATCGGTGTGCAGGCGCTCCAAAGGCTGCGGTGGCCTCTGGCGCACCGGAAGAGTGGGGGTTACTTGGACTGGCGCATGAACTTGGCTAGCACGCCCAGCGCACCGCCGAGGATGACCACGCCGATGATCACCCAGATGACCGGGCTCACCGAGCTGCCCAGTTCCTGGACCGGGTTCTGGCCTCGTTCCTCGTCAGCGGAGCCGGCAGTCTCGCTTGGAGCGGCTGGCTCGCTGGAGCTGGCCAGGGTCGGTTCGGCCTGCGGCGCGTCGATGCTGAAGCCGATCTTGTTCTCGATCGGGTGCCCGTCAGAGGACACCACGCGGTAGGCCAGCTGGTACTCTCCGTCGGCCAGTTCCTGGGCCGGGGTGACGGTGACCTTGGTGCCCTTGGTCTGCGCTTCGGCGTCGATCTTTTCCCCATCAAGGGTCAGCGAGACCACCGTGGAGTCCACGCCGGATAAGCTCTGGAGCACACCGGAGAATTCCAGGGTGATGTCTTCCGGGGCCTGCTTGACGGTTGCCCCGTCCTTGGGGGTGGAGCCGATCAGCTGGTCGTGGGCGTTCGCGGCACTAATCGAGCCGGCAAAGGCCAGCAGGGAGAACGCCAATACGGCGATCACGCGCGAGATCTTCTTGGTTGCTACGGTCATGGTTTTCCTTCCAAGCCCCTGTCGGGGCGCTTCGATTCTTTTCTCAGGCGGCAAGAATGAAGCAGGGAGGACCGCGGCGCTCCGGCAGCCTTCCCAGTTGCGCCAGCTTGAGTTGGAAGCGCAAGGGGAAGTAGGCGCGGAGCGGCCCGGCAGCAGGAGCCTGCACGCGAATGCGCGCGAGGATCCGCCGGGCCGTTGACAGTGTGAGGCAGCTGCCCAAGACCTTGAGCAGGCGTTCACCGCCGTTGAGCACCACAACGCTGGCGATCGCGGCCAGCACGTGGGCGTAGAGCATCGATTCGGTATGCACGTTGGCGTACTGCGCGGTGATGTTCTGCGCCAGCTCCAGATTTCGTCCCGCATGATGGACGTGCTCCATGCCGGAAACATCGCCGCTCGGGTGGCTCATCACCGACAGGCTCAAGTGGTAGAGCCCTTGGCTGAGCAGCACGACCAGGCTGGTTGCCCACAGGGAGAATTTACGGCCAACCAGCACAACACTGATCGCCGCGGAAACGCAGGTAATCAGCACCATGGCCACGACCGACAGCGCAGTGGGCGCGCTGTGGGCGTGGGCGGCAAAAGCTGTCCAGGTGCACACGCTTGCCGCTAACCAGCCGCGCAGTACGCGGGTAGCGGGTTTCTGTGACACGGTGGACAGCCATTCTTAGTGGAAATCTTCAATCATGGCTGATTCTACGCGAAGTAGAAGTATGCCTCAAATGGTGCCAGATAACGCAAAAGGCCCGTCCCTGCCTCCTGGATTTCTCCGGAGCGGGTCGGGCCTTGCGCAAAGCTCGACAGGAAGCTTACTTCTTGGCTACAGCAGCCTTCAGCTTCGAACCAGCGGTCAGCTTGACCGAGTGGCCAGCAGGAATCTGGATTGCTTCACCGGTCTGCGGGTTGCGGCCGGTACGAGCTGCACGATCGGTGCGCTCTACAGCCAACCAACCTGGGATCGACACCTTCTCACCCTTGGAAATCTGGTCGACGAATACCTCGAAGACTGCATCCAGAACACCGTTGACGGCAACCTGGGAGTTTTCGGTCTTCGCTGCAACAGCAGCAACAAGTTCGCTACGGTTCATAGCCAATGTATGGTCCTCCTGGACTAGTGATCCAAGACCCTCTTCCGGGCCCGGACGCCGCGCGGTCGCACGGACTTATCAGTGAGAACATATCAAACGTTTTGCCCCGAAACACTGGAAAACGGGCGGAAAACCGGGATTTTTTCAACTAATTGCAGTTTTCTTGGCTCAACGGCACCATTTACGAGCTGAATGAAAGCTATTGCAACGCTGCTTAACGCGGCAAGGCCTGCCAAACCGAGGACGGTTGGCGGGCCTTGCGCAAAGCTCGACAGGAAGCTTACTTCTTGGCTACAGCAGCCTTCAGCTTCGAACCAGCGGTCAGCTTGACCGAGTGGCCAGCAGGAATCTGGATTGCTTCACCGGTCTGCGGGTTGCGGCCGGTACGAGCTGCACGATCGGTGCGCTCTACAGCCAACCAACCTGGGATCGACACCTTCTCACCCTTGGAAATCTGGTCGACGAAAACCTCGAAGACTGCATCCAGAACACCGTTGACGGCAACCTGGGAGTTTTCGGTCTTCGCTGCAACAGCAGCAACAAGTTCGCTACGGTTCATAGCCAATGTATGGTCCTCCTGGACTAGTGATCCAAGACCCTCTTCCGGGCCCGGACGCCGCGCGGTCGCACGGACTTATCAAGAGTTGAACTTACCAGCTGGCGGCGACAAAAAGTGCATCATCATGCGGATTCTGCTGAATTTTTAGCCAAATCGAAGGTGTGAAAGTTCACCCGGGACCTACAGCGCGAACGGATCGAGGCCCTCATTTGCCTTCACGAACAGCTCCCAGGCTTTGCCTTGCAGCTCTTTGCCGCGGGTCGCTTTCGCCGGGCTGGCCAGTACCGTTGGGCCCTTCGTCAGGAATTTCGGCCCCAGGTAGCAGCCTCGTGGCGCGGCATCCAATTCAGGTGCCAAGGCCGCTTCGACCAAGGCCACCGCTCCTTCGTGTTTGCCCTGCGCGAAACCAGCCTGCAATTGGCCGATCAGCCGCTTGGCGTAGTCCGGCTCATTGATGCTGGGCACCTGCGGGGACAGCCCGGAGAGCGCATATCCCGGATGGATCGCCAGCGCACGAGCCGGCAGTTCCAGCTGGCGCAGCCGGTGGTCCAGGGCCAGGGTGAACGCCTGCACTGCCGCCTTGGACTGCACATAGGCGCGGTAGGGATGGTAATCGCGGGCCAAGGCCAGATTCTGCGGATCGGTGGCCAGCATACGTGTGGACATCGACCCCAGGCCGATGAACCGCATCGGCTGGCTGAAGCGGTCGGCGAGTTCGCCGGCCAATCGTGCGTGTCCGATGAAGTTGGTGCTCATAGTGAGCTCATAACCGAGCAGGCCCCCTTGGCGTTCCCGCGGCGCCCGGATGATCCCGGCGTTGGCGATCAGCGCGTCCAGTGGCCGATTGCGCAGCTCTGCCGCCAGCCCCATGGCAGATTCAATGCGTGAGGAGTCGTACTGCATGAATTCGACACGGGCCTCCGGCACGCGCCGCCGGATCTGCCCCATCGCATGTTCTGCGCGGCTCTGGTTGCGGCAGGCAAGAATGACCTGAGCACCGGCCTGCGCCAAGCCGAGGCTGGCGAAGAAGCCGAGGCCGCTATTCGCGCCGGTCACTACGACGGTCTTGCCGTGACCCAGTGTCGCCCACCGCTTCCGGTTCGCGTAGATGTCGGCTGCGGGTTGCGGGTAGGGGGTCGCTGGCTTCATGGTTACACGCTACTACAGGGCGGGCCCTCGAATGCCGGTGGGACATGGCAATTGAGCCAAACCCCCAGACACCTCGCAGCAGCACGTGGTGCCCATGATCTTCGGCGATCCACGCGGACCCGCGGGGATTGATTTTATTCGCCCAGCTCCTGCGTGGATTGCTCTGGAAAGCCTGCACGCGCATTGCCGGGTTCCAGCCCGCGGTGGGATCATTGGAAGATGGAGCATAACGAGGATGCCGCGCTGAATGCGGCCCGGTACAAGATGAAGCAGGACAGCGGGCCGCTGCCCGTGGATGAGTATGCGCAGGCCACCGGGATGGCTCCCGTTGAGAAGCAGAAGACTCCCCTGCAGCTGCATGCCGAGGACGAAGCCTGGGAGGTGGCCAACTCGGTGCTCGATGAGGCCTTCGCCCGCGGCGACTTCGACAATCTGGCTCTCGCCGGACAGAAGATCGACCACATCACCAGCAACGATGATCCCGACTGGTGGCTGAAGTCGATGATGCGCCGCGAGCAGCTCACCGGTCTAGGACCACCTGCGCTGACCTTGCGGGTTGAAGATGAGCAGATGGAGCAAACTCTGGACCGCTTGCCCACCGAGCGTGCCGTGCGGGAGCATATCGAGGATTTCAACGCCCGCATCATTGAGGCACGGCGCCAGCTGCTGGGCGGACCCCCGGTGATCACCGCGTTGCGCGATTCCACTGCCGAGGTGCTTGGCTGGCAACAGCGCCGCGCGGAGAAACCGTCGCCAGTGGAAGAGAGTGCACCGCCAAAACGCCGGTGGTGGATGCTTTAAATGGCGAAGCCGCCCTCCCGAAACGGGAAGGCGGCTTGCTAAGTCAAAAGACTTGCAGGTCTTACCAGGAAGACTTGGTGATGCCCGGAAGCTCACCACGGTGCGCCATGTCGCGGAAGCGAACACGGGAGATGCCGAACTTCTGGAAGGTACCGCGTGGGCGACCGTCGATGGCGTCGCGGTTTCGGACGCGCACTGGGGAAGCGTTGCGTGGAAGCTTCTGCAGGCCTACGCGTGCAGCTTCACGAGCTTCGTCGGTTGCGTTTGGATCAACCAGGGTCTTCTTCAGTTCGAGGCGCTTTGCAGCGTAACGCTCGACAATGACCTTGCGCTGTTCGTTCTTTGCGATCTTGGACTTCTTGGCCATGTCTTAGCGCTCCTCTCGGAATTCTACGTGCTTGCGGACTACCGGGTCGTACTTCTTCATGACCATGCGGTCAGGGTTGTTACGACGGTTCTTACGGGTTACGTAAGTGAAACCGGTTCCAGCGGTGGACTTCAGCTTGATGATCGGACGTACGTCCTTATCCTTCTTTGCCATGTTTAGAGCTTCACACCCTTCGCAATCAGGTCAGCAATAACAGCGTCGATACCGCGAGCATCGATTACCTTGATGCCCTTGACCGACAGGGTCAGGGTCACCTTACGGCGCAGCGAAGGCACGTAGTAGGTCTTCTTCTGGATGTTCGGATCGAAACGACGCTTGTTGCGACGGTGCGAGTGGGAGATGCTATGTCCGAAGGCCGGAGTAGTACCGGTTACCTGGCAAACAGCTGCCATGATCACTCCTCAGTTAGTTAGTAGTAAAATTCGGCGGTACTCGCGCACAGTGCCCATACCTAAATATCGACACGGCTTGATGCGTTATGAGTCCCGCCAACCAGTGAAACACCGTTAATACTGCACACTAGGAAGGTAACCAGGCTGGGTGAGAACCAACCGAAGAGCCTTAAAGTATGTAAGTCGGTGAACTTCGCAACCGGTCGAGCAATTTCCCCGTACTCAGTTGGCCACGATATTCGGTATTACGGGCAACGCGCAGTTGTTCTGCCGTTAGACGGCATAGCAACACACGCGATTAACGCCTGATTAGCTTATCGAGAATTTCTCAGTGTTCCAAATCGGAAATCTCCGAGTTCAAGATCCAATGATCGGCATCGAGCGATGTCGTGATCTTGCGCGTGATCCGCGTGAGATCTTTAACATCCTTGTCATCAAGGGTATCGAAGAGCAGCCCGCGCACCGAGGCGACGTGATGAGGCGCCATGTGCTGCACAGCTTCCCACCCTTCTTGCGTTAATGAGGCGATTTTCACACGGGCGTCTTCCGCAGACTGCTCGCGGATTACCCAGCCGCGCTTCTCCAGCTTCTTCACCACATGCGACAGCCGTGACAGCGAGGCGCTGGTATGCGAGGCCAGTGTCGTCATCGTCAGCTGGTGGTCCTTGGCCTCGGAGAGCATGGCGAGCATGTGATAGTCGAAAAGCGTGATGCCGTCCAGGCCCTGCAGATCGGAATCCAGGGCAGCCGGCAGCAAAGTCATGACTGCATGTAGTCCAAGCCAGGCGTCGCGTTCAGGCTGAGAGAGCCAAACTGGCTTATCACTCATGAAGTTTCCAATCGTTTCGAGAACTGCAATTATCGGGTTGGGAATGTATCAAACAGTAGGGTACGTACTGTAAAGCTAAGTATTTACTATATGTCAGATGCCCATAATTCAGCTCTGTACCAACATTTCCATCCGCTAGCCATCCTAATGGGCTCTCGTCTCGGGCGCTTCCCGCTGGCACGCTTCCTGCGTTGAAGCGGAAGAACTGCCACCGGCCTAAGCGCTTGGCCCGGTCCGTACCAGGATCCTTAATGCCCTCATGAATTTGGCGGACCGGCACGCAGGGCAGGCCAAAGGCCCGCGCTTCTGGAGCGCGGGCCATTGGCATGACCTCGGGGCAGCTAGGAATTTTCCAGCTGCTTCTTCTTGCGGTAGCTGATTACCTGCCCGATGACCACCACCAGCAGGGCAAGGATGAACATCGCCGAGCCAATGACATTCGCCTGGGCCGGAATGCCTCGGGTCGCTGCCACATAGATGAATTTCGGGAAGGTCTGGAAGGTGCCGGAGTTGAAGTTCGTGATGATGAAATCGTCGAAGCTCATCGCGAAGGACAACAGCGCGGCGGCCACGATGCCCGGCAGCAGCAGCGGGAAGGTGACCTTCCAGAAAGCCGTGCGCGGCGAGGCATAGAGATCGGCGGCCGCTTCCTCCAGTCGCGGGTCCAGCGAGGAAACCCGCGCCCTGACCGTGACGATCACGAAGGACATGCAGAACACGATGTGGGCGATCACGATGGTGGTGTAGCCCAGTTCCCAACCGAGGTTCAGGAACTGCGCCAGCAGCGACGCGCCGAGCACCACTTCCGGCGTCGCCAGCGGCAGGATGATCAGCACGTCGGTGAGCTTGCGGAAACGGAACTTATAGCGGACCAGGCCGATGGCGATCAGCGTGCCCAGGGCGGTGGCGACGATGGTGGCCACCGTGCCGACCTGCAGCGAGTGAACCAGCGACTCGCACACTGCCGGAGCGCCGCAGGGGTTCTGCCAATTCGACAGGGTGAAGCCTCGCCATTCCAGGTTGGTGCGGCCTGCATCGTTGAAGGAGAACACGAAGATGTAGGCGATCGGGACCAGGAGGTAGATGAAGGCCAGCCCGCCGACGGCGGGAATGAACCAGCGTCCGATTTTCTGCTTCATGCTACATCAGCTCCTCGGTGCCGAAGCGGCGGATATAGATCGTGACCAGGATCAGGATCGAGACCATCAGCACGAAGCTCAGGGCCGAGGCGCCCGGGTAATCAATGACCTTGAAGAACCTGGAGTCGATGACCTGGCCGATCATCGTCGTATTGCGGTTATTGCCCAGCAGGGCCGCGTTGACGTAGTCGCCGGCGGCCGGGATGAACGTCAGCAGGGTGCCGGCGAAGACGCCAGGGGCGCTCATTGGCAGGGTCACCTTGAAGAACGAGGTCATCGGGCTGGCGTACAGGTCCCCCGAGGCTTCGAGCAGCCGGGTGTCCAGCCTGCCCAGGTTCGCGTAGATCGGCAGCACCATGAAGGGCAGGAAGTTATAGGTCAGGCCGGCAACCACCGCGATCGGCGTGGCGGTCAGGTGCCCGTCGGCCGGCAGGATCGCGAGGAACTTCAGTGTCTGCGCGATGAACCCCTCGTCGGCCAGGATCTGCTTCCAGGCCTGGGTGCGCAGGATGAAGCTGGAGAAGAACGGGGCGATCAGCAGCACCAGCAAGATGCCCTGCAGCAGCGATTTCTCGCGCAGGCGGACCGCCACCAGGTAGGCCATCGGGAAGCCGATGAGCAGGGCCAGCACGGTGGCGATCAGCGCGAAGCCGAAGGAGCGCAGCAGCTCGGGCCAGTAGGCGGCGAGTACCGTGGCGTAGTTGCCGATTTCGAAGCCCGGCACGAACTCGCCGATTTCCGCGCCTTCGGGCTTCACATACAGGCTCATCGCCAGCAGCACGAGAACCGGAAGCGCGAAGAACAGGGCGAGCACCAGCATGCCAGGCGCGATCAGGTAGACGCCGGTGCGCCCCTTGCGCCGTTCCGCCCGGATCTCCTCGCGGCTGCGCAGGTCGGCGATCCCCTTCCTAGTCATCAGCGTCATGTCTGGTCCACCCCCGCGTCTTCATGCTCGGCGCCGGCCAAGCCGAAGGAGTGCTGCGCCTCCCAGGACAGGTGCACGGTGTCGCCCTCGGCGGCCGGCTGCTGGCCGCGGTTCTGCGCGAAGGTCCCGATGGTGCCGATCCCGTCCACCTCGACCAGGTATTCGGTGGTGGTGCCGGTGAAGGACACGTCGATCACGGTGCCTGTCAGGCGGTTCTCCCCCGCAAACTCCTCGCGCGAGATCGAGATCTTCTCCGGGCGCACGCCGACGACCACTTCGCCCGAAGTCTGCACCGCTCGGTCAGCCGGCAGCAGGATTCTCTGCCCATTGACCAGGACGCTGAGAATCCCTGCCTCCTGGCCCGTGACCGTGCCGCGCATCAGGTTGGACTTGCCCAGGAAGTTCGCGACGAACGCGGTCTTGGGCAGTTCGTACAATTCGCGCGGCGGACCCATCTGCTCGATCCGCCCGCCATTCATCACCGCGACCACGTCGGCCATGGTCATGGCCTCTTCCTGGTCGTGGGTGACGTGGATGAAGGTCAGGCCCACCTCGGTCTGGATGTTCTTCAGCTCCAGCTGCATCTGCCGGCGCAGCTTCATGTCCAGCGCACCGAGCGGCTCATCGAGCAGCAGCACCTGCGGGCGGTTGACCAGCGCGCGGGCCAGGGCCACACGCTGCTGCTGGCCGCCGGAGAGCTGGATCGGCTTGCGGTTTGCAAGATGCCCCAGCTCCACCAGCTCCAGACCGGCCTTCGCCTTGTCCATAGCCTGCTTGTCCTTCTTGCGCTTGAGCCCGAAGGCCACGTTCTCCAGCACGCTCATGTGCGGGAACAGCGCATAGGACTGGAACACGGTATTCACCGGACGCTGGTGGCTGGCCAACCCGGTCACGTCCTGCCCGCCGATCGAAATGCTGCCCTCGCTGGGAGCTTCCAGGCCGGCGATCATGCGCAGGGTGGTCGACTTGCCGCAGCCCGACGGACCGAGCAGGGCGAAGAAGGTGCCCGATGGAACCACCAGGTCGAGCTCCTTGACCGCCACGAAGCTGGAAAAGCGCTTGGTGATGCCCGACAGGTGCAGGTCCGCACCGGTGGCAGTGGTTTCAGTACGCGGTGCCAAGATTGTCATGCCCCTATCACTTCCTGGAACTGGTTCTGGTCAACGGTTGGCGCCGAACGGCGAGGCGCCTGGACTGCGCCTCTGCGCGTGCAGATGTCGGCTCGTTGTCTCATGGAATTCCCGCTTCTAGGCGCCGATGGCACTCTGGAATTCAGAGTTCAACGTGGTCTCTTCATCCGCCTCCAGCGAGCGGAAGACGTGCGCCTTGGCCAGATCGGCGTCGGTCGGGAAGATCAGCGGGTTGCTGACCAGTTCCGGGTCGATCTTCTCCATTTCTTCCTTGGCGCCGACCACCGGGCAGATGTAGTTCACGTAGGCTGCGACCTCCGCGGCCACGGCCGGGTCATAGTAGAAGTCCATGAGCTTCTCGGCGTTGGCCTTGCGCGGCGAAGCGACCGGAACCATCAGGTTGTCGCTCCACAGGGTGCCGCCTGCTTCGGGGAGCACGAACTCCCACTGGTCGTCGTTCTCGAAGTTCATCTGCACGATGTCCCCGGACCAGACAATGCCGGCGAGCGCATCGCCGGAAACGAAGTCCTCCTTGTAGGAGTTGCCCTTGACCTGGCGGATCTGGCCGTTGTCGATGTTCTCGCGCAGCACGTCGGTCGCGGCGCCGAATTCGCTTTCGCCCCACTGGCCGGCGATGTCCACGCCGTTCTGCATCATCAGCAGGCCGATGGTGTCGCGCATTTCGTCGAGCACGGTGACACGGCCCTTGAGCTTCGGATCCCAGAGGTCCTCGACGGACTTCAGGCCCTTCGGGAACGCCTTCTTGTTCCAGGCGATGCCGGCATATCCGGACTGCCAGGTCAGCGAGTGCTTGCGCCCCGGGTCGAAGTCGACTTCCTTCAGGCTCGGCAGCAGGTTGGCGGAGTTGGGGATGTTCGCCAGGTCCAGTTCCTGGACGTAGCCCTGGCGGATGATGCGCCCGGCCATCCAGTCGGTCAGCGTGACGATGTCCTGGCCGATGTCCTGCCCGGCCTTGAGCTGGCCCTGCACCTTGCCGTAGTAGGTGTCGTTGCCGTCGATGTCCTCGCGGTAGTTCACCGCGATGCCGGTCTTCTTGGTGAAGGCATCGAGGGTCGGATAGGTCTTCTTCTCATCGTCGTAATCCAGGTACAGGGTCCAGTTGGCCCAGTTGACCGTCGGATCGGTTTCGGAAATGTCCTTGATCGACGGGGCTGCTTGCGTGCTGCTGCCACCGGTGCCGCAGGCCGCGAGCAGCCCGGTCAGGCCCAGGGCGCCGGCGGCGGAAAGCACCGAGCGGCGGGAGTAGCTGCGCTGGCTCATGGCCTGGACGAGTGCGCGGATCTGCGGGTCTTGCGGAAGTCGGCGTTGCGAGTGCGACATGGCTGGAGTCCTAACGACGAATGTGATCGGCCACACATGAGAGTGTTGACGTTCATCCTGCCAGCAATGCGCAGGTGCAACAAGACCTGAACGCAAGTTTCCTTGTAAAAATTGCGTTACGAAAACTGAAATCTTTTGAAAATACCTCTTTCGCAACTGATTCAGTGAAGGTAGGGTCTGTGGAAAGTCCCTTAGACCTAGGAGGTCGATATGACGCTGCCCTCGCATACCGCGCAGGCCATTGATGAAATTTCCAAGGAGATCATCGAGCAGCTGCAGGAGGATGGCCGGCGCTCCTATGCCGCCATCGGCAAGGCAGTCGGCCTGAGCGAAGCGGCTGTACGCCAGCGCGTACAGAAGCTGGTCGAGAGCCGCGTCGTGCAAATCGTCGCAGTCACCAATCCGCTGGAATTGGGCTTCACCCGCCAGGCCATGATCGGCATCGTCGCCGCCAATGACATCAGCGGCACCGCCGACCGGATCGCCGAATTGCCGGAGGTCGACTACTGCGTGGTCACTGCCGGCAGCTCGGACATCCTCGCCGAGGTCATCTGCTCGAACGATGAAGACCTGCTGCGCGTGATCGGAACGATCCGCGGGCTCGAAGGCGTGGTCAGCACCAATACGTACACCTACCTTTCACTCAAAAAACAGGAATACAACTGGGGAACACGATGAACACACCACGTGGTACCGATCGCCAGCAGGCCGCTCGCGATCACCTATGGATGCATATGGCCCGGCACTCCGGAATTTCCAACGGTGCGCAGGTGCCGATCATCTCGCGCGGCGAGGGGCACAAGATCTACGACGATGCCGGTCGCGAATACTTCGACGGCCTGGCAGGGCTGTTCGTGGTCAACGCCGGGCACGGCCGCGCCGAACTGGCCGAGGCCATGGCCAAGCAGGCCGAGAAGCTGGCTTTCATGCCATTGTGGTCCTACGCCCATGAGCCGGCGATCGACCTGGCCGAACGCCTGGCCATCTATGCGCCGGGCGATCTGAACCGCGTCTTCTTCACCACCGGCGGCGGCGAAGCTGTCGAATCCGCCTTCAAGCTGGCCAAGCAGCATTTCAAGATGAAGGGCAAGCCGGGCAAGACCAAGGTCATTTCCCGCGCCCTGGCCTACCACGGCACCCCGCAAGGCGCGTTAGCCATCACCTCGCTGCCGGATATGAAGACCCCGTTCGAACCGCTGGTGCCCGGCACCTTCCGCGTGCCGAACACGAACTTCTACCGCGCCCCGGAGATGTTCGCCGACAACGAGAAGGACTTCGGGCTGTGGGCCGCAGAGCGTATTCGCGAAGCCATCGAGTTCGAAGGCCCCGACACCGTGGCAGCGGTGTTCCTGGAACCGGTGCAGAACTCCGGTGGCTGCTTCCCGCCGCCTCCTGGATACTTCGACCGGGTGCGCGAAATCTGCGACGAGCACGACGTGCTGCTGGTCTCCGATGAGACCATCTGCGCCTTCGGCCGCATCGGCTCCATGTTCGCCTGCAATGACTTCGGCTACGTCCCGGACATCATCACCTCGGCCAAGGCGCTGACCAGCGGCTATGCCCCGCTGGGCGTAATGGTCGTTTCCGACAAGCTGTTCGAGCCGTTCACCAAGGGCGACACCACGTTCTACCACGGCTACACCTTCGGCGGGCATCCGGTGGCCGCAGCGGTGGCGATGGCGAATCTGGACATCTTCGAACGCGAGGGCCTGAACGAGAACGTCAAGAACAATGCCGACGCGTTCAAGTCCACGCTCTCCAAGCTCACCGACCTGGATATCGTCGGCGATGTGCGCGGTGCCGGGTACTTCTACGGAATCGAGCTGGTCAAGGACAAGGCGACCAAGGAAACCTTCAACGACGCCGAGTCCGAACGCCTGCTGCGCGGGTACCTGACCCCGGCACTATGGGAGGCCGGACTGTACTGCCGCGCCGACGACCGCGGCGACCCGGTCATCCAACTGGCTCCGCCGATCACCATCGGGCAGCCGGAGTTCGACCAGATCGAATCCATCCTGCGCACCGTGCTGCAGGAAGCGGCCAGCAGGATCTAGGTGCGACAAGGCCCGCAGGCATCGCCTGCGGGCCTTTTGCACTAGTCAGAGCGTGTTACTTCACGAAGCTACGCCCAATTGGTACTTTGTGGCATAGGCCACTAGTCTGAGGTCATTAGACGATTAAGATCGCCTTTTGGAAGATTGCAGGAACCTCATGACTTTGGAACCGACCAGAATCAGGCTGGCACGCGAACGTGCGGCGCTGAGCCGGTCCGCCTTGGCCGCCTCGCTGGGCATTTGCGAGCGCGAACTAGCTCGTGCTCCCGAGGATCTTTCCCTTGCGCTGGCCGATGCGCTGGACTGCGCGCCGCAGTACTTCCGGCTTCCCGCCACCCGGGGCATCGACACCGAACGGATCTTCTTCCGCTCCCCTCGCCGCACCAGCACCGCGCAGAAGGTGGCAGCCGCCGCCCTGGGCCGCAACGGCGTGGAGCTCTACCACCTGATCACGCGGAACTTCCGGCTCCCGCAAACCGAGATCCCCGAGCTGTGCGGCTTCACCCCGGAAGATGCGGCAGCGCAGCTGCGCACCGAATGGGATCTGGGCTGCGGCGCGCTGCCCGATCTGCTGCACCTGCTCGAATCCCACGGGGTGCGGGTGCTGAGCCTGCCTGCCTCGCTGGACGCGGTCAAGACCTTCAGCTTCTGGGAAGACGGACAGGCCTTCATCTTCCTGGCCGCCGGCAGCCGCAATGCGCAACGCCTGGACATGGCCCACGAGCTTGGGCATCTGCTGATGCACTCCTCGCTGGGCGAGAACCGCGAGCAGATGGCCACCGCCGAGCGCGAGGCCGATGAATTCGCCGCACGCCTGCTGCTGCCCTCCTTGTCCCTGCAGGTCAGGGTTTCGGACTCGCTGCAGATCCCGCAGCTGCTGGTTCTCGAAGAGCACTTCGGGGCACCTGCCACGGCGATCCTGGCCCACGCCCGGGCCTGCGGCCTGCTGGGCGACGGCACCTACCGCTGGCTGTCCCAGGAGCTGGCTCTGGAACCGGCCGCAGGGCACCAGCAACTCGTCTCCCGGGTGTTCTCGCTGGTCTTCCCCTCGCTGCAGCTCGATCATCGGGCCAGCACCGCACGGATCGCCCGCGAATTGGGGCAGACCGCAGCGCAGATCCATGAGCTCACCTTCGGGCAGGCCTACGTGGTGCTCGACGGCGGGAACCTGCATCAAGCCGGCGAGGGAATCCGCGGCCACCTGCGCGCGCTCTAGCAACCCCGCGGATTCGGGGCTACGCTGGTGCCACCAGGCGATGGCGCCGCGGCCGATCGCCGAGCCAAAAGGGGATCGCCATGCAAGCCAACGCCGACACGTCCCGGCAAATCGCCGAGGAATCCCGCGAGCAGTTCAACCGCCCCAGCTTCGCCAAGGGCCTGTACATGGGGGCAGTGGACTTCTCGCTGATCGAACCGCTGCCGGGAGCCGTGCACCCGGAACGCGGCCAGGCCTTCCTGCCGCAGCTCGAAGCGGTGCTCGATTCCATCGACCCGGAACGCATCGAAGCCGAGGCACGCATCCCCGATGAGCACATTGCCCAGCTGCGCTGCATCGGCGCCTTCGGCATGAAGATCCCGATTGAATACGGCGGGCTGGGGCTGAGCCTGCTGGACTACGGCCGGGCACTCATGCGGGTCGGCGTGGTGTGCCCCGCGCTCGGCGCGCTGCTTTCGGCCCATCAGTCCATTGGCGTCCCCGAGCCGGTGAAGTCCTTCGGCACCGAGGAGCAAAAACGCGAATACCTGCCGCGCTGCGCGGCCGGAGCAATCAGCGCCTTCCTGCTCACCGAGAATGATGTCGGTTCGGACCCTGCCCGGTTGGGCACCACGGCCCGGCTCAGCGACGACGGCACCCACTATCTCCTGGACGGCGCAAAGCTGTGGACCACCAACGGGGTGGTCGCCGAGCTGCTGGTGGTGATGGCCGCGGTGCAGCCGCACGAGGCCGCGGGTGAAGAGCCGGCGGGCCGCGGAGGAATCACCGCCTTCATCGTCGAGGCTGATACCGAGGGCATCGTCGTGGAGAACCGCAACCAGTTCATGGGCCTGCGCGGCATCGAGAACGGGGTGACACGCTTCCGCGAGGTGCGCGTCCCGGTGGCCAACCGGCTGGGCAAGGAAGGCTCGGGACTGAAGATCGCGCTGAGCACCTTGAATACCGGGCGCCTGTCCATTCCGGCGATGTGCGCCGGGGCCGGCAAATGGTCCACGAAGATTGCCCGCGAATGGTCCGCGGCGCGAGTGCAGTGGGGCAAGCCGGTCGGCAAGCACCAGGCCGTCGCCGGCAAGCTCGCCTACATTGCTGCCAGCAGCTATGCGCTGGAAGCGGTTTTCGAGGTTTCGGCCCGGCTGGCCGATGCCGGCACGAAGGATATCCGCATCGAAGCGGCCCTGGCCAAGCTCTGGGCTTCGGAGGTCGCGTGCACGATCGCCGATGAGCTGTTGCAGATCCGTGGCGGCCGCGGCTTCGAGACCGCCCGGTCCCAAGCGGCGCGCGGCGAGCGGGCGGTGCCGGTGGAGCAGCTGTTGCGCGATCTGCGGATCAACCGCATCTTCGAGGGCTCCACCGAAATCATGCACCTGCTGATTGCCCGCGAGGCGGTGGATACCCACCTGCAGGCCGCGGGAGACCTGGCTCGTGCCGGGGCGAGCATGGAGGAAAAGGCTCGGGCCGCGGCATCCGCGTCGGGATTCTATGCCCGCTGGCTGCCCAAGCTCGCCGTGGGCGCAGGCTCGGTGCCGACGTCCTATTCCGGGCATGGCCCCTTGGCGAAGCATCTGCGCTATGTGGAACGGACCTCGCGCCGGCTCGCTCGGCAGACGTTCGCCGGCATGGCACGCTGGCAGGCAGGCATGGAAAAGCAGCAGGTTTTCCTCGGCCATATCGTGGATATCGGCGCGGAGCTGTTCGCCATGTCCGCCGTGATTGCCAAGACCACCGCGCTGCCGCAGTCTCCTGCTGCACAGCGCGACTCGGCGCAGCGCCTTGCTCTGGCCTTCTGCGAGCAAGCTGCGCAACGCTGCGAGATGCACTTCGAGAAGCTCTGGAACAACACGACGCATTCCGACGGGCAGCTCGCCGCCGACCTGCTGGACGGCAAGTTCCAGTGGCTGGAAGAAGGGGTCCGCGATGCCTCTGAAGGCACCGGTGTCTGGATCGCCCAGTGGTCCGATGAGGTTGGCGAGGATGTGCGCTGGCCGTATGGGAAGGAGTCTTAAGGCTCGGCGATTTCGACGTCCAGCAATCCCGCACGCCACCGCGCAGTGGTCTCCTCCGCCAACGCCTCAGCCTCCAACGCCTCGGCCGGCGTCATGAAATACGTGTTGACGCGCAATTTCTGCTCTGGATCCAACTCCGGCGGCAGCAGTACCATCGGCCGGCTGCCAGGGATTTTCACCGCTTGGAACAACCCGCAATGCCTGGCCGTATGGTGAATCAAGCAATTCAACACCGCAGACTTGATATCGGTCCGTCCGCCCTTCTCCCACGGATCCAGATGATCCGCTTCGCATCGTTGTGCAGGCATGCTGCACCCAGGATACGAACACCCCCGATAGGCTGCCCGCAAAGCACGCACTTGCGCCTTGGAGAACAGCCGCTGGGTCCGTCCCAGATCCAACGGCAGGCTCTTGCCGTTGAGCACCACCGGGAGAATTCCCGCAGTGCACAATGCTGTCCTGGCCTCGCCCGGGGAGAGCAGGATCCCCGAGGAAGTCACCGCGAAATCCTCCATTTTCCGTTGCAGCTTCTCCCAATCCAGAATGATGCTCACCTGCGAGCTGGCCAGCCCGGCCTGCTGGTCCGGCGGGCTGCCATTCGGTTTCCGTTCGCTCATCAGCAAAGCCATGAAACCGACAAGCCGCCGCCGCTCGGGTTTCAGATCTTCCCATTCACCGCTTGCCGGCTCCGGTTCGGAACTATCACCTTCTGGTTGGTGCTCCTCGTCTTCGCCTTCTGGCCGATGATCGTCCGCTTGGGAATGGGGATCCTCTGCGTCTGGATTGAGTCCTTCTTCTGGCGGGTCATCCTCGACGTCCTCGTCACCGGGTCTGTCTTTCGCCCAGTCGGGCTTGCTGCCCTCATCATCCCAGCCACTGGTTTCCTCACCGGTGAACTGGGCATCCACCTCCTTCAAGCCCTGCCGGTTGCCGGCAACCGTGGAAGGATTATCCAGATTCGCGAAATACGCATCGATGTATGCGGATTGCGAGGGAAGAACACGGAAGAGGTATTCCACCAGGCCTTTGCGCATGCCTCGCTTGAAGATCCCGATCCCGTCCAGCAGGGCCTT
This sequence comes from Glutamicibacter sp. ZJUTW, assembly GCF_008370855.1. NCBI lineage: Bacteria > Bacillati > Actinomycetota > Actinomycetes > Micrococcales > Micrococcaceae > Glutamicibacter > Glutamicibacter sp. ZJUTW. Next base: position 2,695,056 of record NZ_CP043624.1, read on the forward strand.
GAGCGGGCGCTTGCCGGCCTTGACCTGCGCGACCAGGTCGTTGATGTGCTTGCGCGCCGACTTCGGCTCCGACCGCAGGAACGCCGCGGACTCGGCCTGCAGCTGCTGCTTCTTCACTTCGGCCGCATTGCCTTCGCCCAGGTCCTTGCGCACCGAATGCAGCTTCATCGCCGCCGAGGCAACCAGCCGCGGATCGATGTTCGGGTCCTGGAACTGGGCGGCGAGCTCGGGCAGCCACGGAGCAGTTGGTTGCCCTGCTTCGTCTACGCCGCCGAGCAGGCAGTCGGCCTGCACCAGCCGGGCGGCCGCGGTGCTGCGCGGGATATCCAGCCAGCCGGTCATCAGCCCTTTGGCATCCTTGAAATGCGTGCGCCCGGTGGTGGTGCGCCCCTTCGCCTCGTCGATTTCCTCGATGCTGGGGTCGGGTCCGAGGTCGGTGATGGCCTGGAAGGATTCCTGGTCGAGCTTGTGGGCGCCGGTGCTGCGCAGTGCGGCAGCTGCGTGGACCTGGGTGCGGGTGAGTTCCTGGGCCAAGTCTTCGGTGAGCAGCGCGAAATAGGCGGCGTGGCCTGCGGTGAGACCCGCGTGGGCCAGGCGCCGGGTCGCTGAAGCGGCCAACGCTTTGGCGTTGGCCAGGTCCTTCAGTGCTTGCGCGATGTCTGTGCTCATGGAAACCAGCTTGCGCCCGAAACGCCATGCCGCTGGTACGCCGGGGCGGAATGTGGAAAACCTCAGCCGTGCATGCGGTACCAGAGCAGCGCGACCTGCAGCGAGGCCCGGGATTCGGCGGAGTCCAGCTGCACCCCCAGCTTTGCTTCGAGCTTGGCCAGCCGGGAATACAGGGTCGGCCGCGAAAGGTAGCCGGCCTTGGCCAGTGCGGTCTTGTTCCCGCCGTGGGCCAGGTAGAGATCGAGCAGGTCGAGTCCCTGGTGATCGACCGGGTTGAGCAGGCCGGCGAGCTCGGCTTGCGCGAAGGAACGCATCCGCGGGTCGCCGCCCATGGCCGAAAGCACCCCGCGCAGGCGCAGGTCGGCGAAGCGGTAATAGGGCTGGGCGCGGGTGGGCAGGTGCGGGACGATCTGCGCGACGTGCGCGGCCTCTTCCAGACCGGCGATGCTGGTGGCCAGCGTGCCTTCGGGGCCCACGCCGATGGCCACCGGGGCGGTGAGCTGCTCGGCCAGCCGCCGGGTGAAGCCCTGCAGGGTGGAGTCCACCAGTTCGCGGGCGCGCAGCGGCAGGATCAGCCCCAGATACCCGGGCTTGAGCGAGCCGGCCAGGATGCCCAGGTGCTGGGCGTCGGCGAGCTGGTCGAGCACTTCGAGCAGGGCGCGGTCGGCCAGCTGGGTTTCGGTGGGCGTGCCGGATCCGGCCAGCGAGATGACCACCGGGACGTAGTAGGGCGCGGCGGCCAGGCCCAGGGCCTGGGTGCGGATGGCGATGTCCTTGTCGCTGTAGCTGTGCCCCGACTGCAGTTCGTGCAGCGTGGAGGTTCGGGCTTGGTAGAGCAGTTCGCGCTGGTCGCGGCCGGAAAGCCGGGCGATGGTCAGCGCCTGGCCGGCACGTTCCAGGACCAGGGCGGCGCGGTCGTCGTCATCCAGCACGGCCGGGACGATCAGCCGGCCCCACCGGCTGCGCACCGCCCCGACCGGGGTCTGCAGCCAGTTCTCGGCGCCGGTGGCGCGCCCTGTGTGCTCCAGGTAGCCGACGAAACGGGAGCGGGTGATCCAGTCTTCCAGTTGCGCGCCGGACTCGGCGAGCACATGGTGGCGGACATCTTCGAGCACCACGGGGGCCGAGAGCAGCTGCGCGGTGCGGGCCACGATCTGCGCCTCGTCGGCCTCGGTCAGCGAGAGCCCGGTGTAGATTTCGTGCACCGTGCGGGAGAACTGCACGGCCTCGAGCTGCTCGGCCACGAGCTTCTGGTGGATGACCTCGGTGATCGAGACGAAACGGGTGGTGGTGCGCAGGGCGATGACCGGCAGGCCCAGGTCGGCGACATCCAGCTCGGCGCCCGACAAGTCCTCGATGATCACCCCGACCGCTCCGGCCTCGCGCAGCGCGGTGATGAAGGCGCGCACATCGCTCACGTTGCGCAGGGTGGTGAGGATCAGCTCGCGGCCCAGCAACAGGTCGATGTTCTCGGTGGATTCGGTGACGTGCACCCAGCGCAGCTGCGCGTCCATCCCGGCGGCGCAGAGCACCTGGGGGTCGGCGGCCTGCACCACCGGCAGGTGCAGCACGTCGTTCACCGTTAGCATTTTTTACACTCCGTCATCGATAGTGCTTAAATCATGACACAGTGATGGTGTTGCCCCTCACATCCATGACCCATGATGAATGCAGGCACCCAACTTCGAAAGGCCGATACGATGACCGCAACGCTGACCGACACCTTGCAGCACTGGATCAACAACGCCAGCTACTCCGCCGATGACCGCACCGGCAAGGTCTACAACCCCGCCACCGGCGAGGTCTCCCGCCACGTGGCGCTGGCCTCCAAGGCCACCACCGAGCACGCGATTGCCGCCGCCGCGGCAGCCTTCCCGGGCTGGCGCGACACCTCGCTGGCCCGCCGCACCGCGATCATGTTCAACTTCCGCCAGCTGCTGGCCGAGCGCAAGGGCGAGCTGGCGGCGATCATCACCGCCGAGCACGGCAAGGTGCTGGATGACGCGCTGGGCGAGGTGGCCCGCGGCCTGGAGGTCGTCGAGCTGTGCTGCAACGCCCCCTACCTGCTCAAGGGCGAGTTCTCGCAGAACGCCTCCACCGGCATCGACGTGCAGTCCCTGCGCCAGCCGGTGGGCGTCTCGGCCATCATCTCCCCCTTCAACTTCCCGGCCATGGTGCCGCTGTGGTTCTTCCCGGTAGCCATCGCCGCCGGCAACACCGTGGTGCTCAAGCCATCGGAGAAGGACCCGTCGGCCGCCAACTGGCTGGCCGAGCTGTTCACCGAGGCCGGTCTGCCCGAGGGCGTGCTGAACGTGGTGCACGGCGACAAGGAAGCGGTGGACACGCTGCTGACCGATCCGCGGGTGAACTCGGTGTCCTTCGTGGGCTCCACCCCGATCGCGCAGTACGTCTACTCCACCGGCACCGCCCACAACAAGCGGGTGCAGGCCTTCGGCGGCGCGAAGAACCACATGCTGGTGCTGCCGGATGCCGACCTGGACCTGGCCGCCGACATGGCGGTGAATGCGGGCTTCGGCGCGGCCGGCGAGCGCTGCATGGCGATCTCCGTGGTCGTCGCGCTCGACACCATCGCCGATGAGCTGGTCGCCAAGATCGCCGAACGCGCCAAGACGCTGCGCGTGGGCGATGGCACCCGCGGCTGCGACATGGGCCCGCTGATCACCGGCGAGCACAAGGCGAAGGTGGCCGGCTACATCGATGCGGGCATTGCCGCCGGCGCCGAGCTGGTGCTCGATGGCCGCACCGGCATGGTGGACGCCGATGGCGAGGGCTTCTTCCTGCACCCGACGATGTTCGACAAGGTCGGCACGGACATGTCCATCTACACCGAGGAGATCTTCGGCCCGGTGCTTTCGGTGGTCCGCGTGGACAGCTTCAACGAGGGCATCGAGCTGATCAACTCCTCGCCGTACGGCAACGGCACCGCGATCTTCACCAATGACGGCGGCGCGGCCCGCCGCTTCGAGGACGAGATCCAGGTGGGCATGGTCGGGGTCAACGTGCCGATCCCGGTCCCCGTGGGCTACCACTCCTTCGGCGGCTGGAAGGCCTCGCTGTTCGGCGACCAGCACGCCTACGGACCGGAGGGCTTCAAGTTCTTCACCCGCAACAAGGTGATCACCAAGCGCTGGCTGGATCCAAGCCACGGCGGCATCAACCTCGGCTTCCCGCAGAACGACTAGGAACCATGACTACCGAAATCAGCGACATCACCAGCGACCAGATCGCTGCAGGCCAGCGCGCCTACGAGCTGGACCGCGAGCACGTCTTCCACTCCTGGCAGGCCCAGGGCCCGTTCACCCCGATGACGATCCTCAAGACCGAGGGCTCGTACGTGTGGGACGGGGAGGGCAACAAGCTCATCGACCTCTCCAGCCAGCTGGTGAACACGAACATCGGCCACCAGCACCCGAAGGTCATCGCAGCGATCCAGGAGCAGGCGGGCAGGATCGCCACGATCGCCCCGCAGCATGTGAACGTCGCGCGCTCCGAGGCGGCCAGGCTGATCGCCCAGCACACCCCGGGGCAGCTGGACAAGATCTTCTTCACCAACGGCGGGGCGGATGCGGTGGAGCATGCGGTGCGCATGGCGCGGCTGCACACCGGCAGGCACAAGGTGCTCTCCGCGTACCGCTCATACCACGGCGGCACGCACCTGGCGGTGAACATCACCGGCGACCCGCGGCGCTTCGCCTCGGACCATGGCGCGGACGGCATCGTGCACTTCTTCCCGGCCTACCCGTACCGCTCCTACTTCGGGTCGGCAACGGAGGCCGAGGAGACCGAGCGCGCGCTGAAGCACCTGGAAGACACGATCATCCTGGAGGGCCCGTCGAACATTGCCGCGCTGATCCTGGAGTCCATCCCGGGCACCGCAGGCATCTACCTGCCGCCGGCCGGCTACATGGCCGGGGTGCGCGAGCTGACCCGCAAGTACGGCATCGTGCACATCGCCGACGAGGTCATGGCAGGCTTCGGCCGCTCGGGCGAATGGTTCGCGGTCAACCACTGGGACATCGTCCCGGATCTGCTCACCTTCGCCAAGGGCGTGAACTCCGGCTACGTGCCGCTGGGCGGCGTGGCGATCAGCCCGGAAATCTTCGAGACCTTCCGCGAGCGGGCCTACCCGGGCGGGCTGACCTACTCGGGCCACCCGCTGGCCTGCGCGGCCGCGGTCGCCACCATCACCGCGATGGAGGACGAGGGCATGGTGGAAAACGCCAAGCGGCTGGGAGAAGAGATCATCGGGCCGCGCCTGTCGCAGTTCGCCGCCGATCACCCGAGCGTGGGCGAAGTGCGCGGAACCGGCGTGTTCTGGGCGATCGAGCTGGTGAAGAACCGGGACACCCGCGAGCCGCTGGCCGCCTACGGAGGCAGCAGCCCGGAGATGAACCAGGTGGTTGCCGCCGCGAAGGCCGCAGGGCTGCTGCCCTTCGCGAACTTCAACCGGCTGCACGTGGTGCCTGCGATGAACATCGCGGATGCGGTGCTCATCGAGGCGCTGGATCGCCTCGAGCAGGCCCTGGACGTCGCCGACACGTTCGTTCAATAGCACCTGACTGGCAGGACAGCACAGCTGTCCTGCCAGTTGCGCATTAACAAGGAGATCGAGATGACCACCCTCGCAACGAGTCCCGTGCTTGACGCCCATCCCCGGGCCTCGATCGATGAGCAGGATCGCAGGCAGGCCAGCGTGGACCGCTCGGGCTATGTGCCCGAAACCTATGCCGACGGGGTGATCTTCGCGCAGGACATCGACGATGTGGTGCTCGCGATGAAGCTCGCCCATGAGCATGGGGCCATAATCGTGCCGCGCGGGGCAGGTACCGGGCTGGCGGCAGGTTCCAGCGCGCAGGCTGGGCAGATCGTGCTCGATCTGTCCCGGATGGACAAGATCCTTCAGATTGATCCGGTGGAAGCCACCGCAGTGGTTCAGCCCGGGGTGATCAATGCGGCGGTGAACCATGCGGCCGGCGAGCATGGGCTGTTCTATGCACCAGATCCGGCCAGCACCGCGATCTGCTCCATCGGCGGGAATATCGCCACCAACGCCGGGGGCATGTGGTGCGCCAAGTACGGGGTGACCCGCGAGTCGGTGCTCAGCTTGCTGGTGGTGCTGCCCGACGGGCAGCTGCTGCGCACCGGGCGGCGGACCATCAAGGGCGTGGCCGGCTACGACATGAATGCGCTGATGATCGGTTCGGAAGGCACGCTGGGCATCGTGGTCGAGGCGCTGCTGCGGCTGCGTCCCAAGCCCAAGCACACCTCCACCCTGGTCGCCTATTTCCCCGATGAAAATGCCGCGGCAAAGGCCGCCTCGGCGGTGATCGCCGAACGGCTGACTCCCTCGGTGCTGGAGCTGATGTGCGGCAAGACCTTGAAGGCGGTGGATGCGGCGCTGGGAACGGATCACCAGTCGCTCGGCGGCGCCTTGCTGCTCGCGCAGACCGATGGCTACGGCGCGCACCTGGAAATGCAGGCGCTGCAGGAGGCGATTGCCCCGCTGGCCGGGCATATCGAGATTGCCCGCGATGAGGCACAAGCCCAGGCGCTCATCGAAGCGAGGCGCCAGGCCATCCCGAGCATGGAGCTGCTGGGCACCGCCTCGATCTGCGATATCGGCGTGCCGCGGCACCGCTTGGCCGAGGCGTTCGCCGGCCTGCAGCGCATCGAGGACGAGCGCGGAGTTTCGATCTTCACCATTGCCCATGCCGCCGACGGCAACCTGCATCCGATCATCGTGGTGCCCGAAGGACAGTCGATCACCAGTGGCGCGCCGAAAGCCGCGCTGGGCGACATGTTCCACCTTGCCCAGTTGCTGGGCGGCACGCTGACCGGCGAGCACGGCATCGGCCTGCTCAAGCAGGATTGGCTGGCCGAGGAGCTGGGCGAGACCTCGCTGGCATTGCAACGGCGGCTGCGCGCGGTGTTCGATCCGCAGGGCATCTTGAACCCGGGGAAGGCGATCTGACTCTGGAAGTCAGGCGCTGACGTGGGTAGGGTAAGTACATGGATGAGTATCTACCAGTAGCCTTCGGCCTTCCGCTCATGTCCGTGGCGCTGTCCGTGGTCCTCCTGCTGATCGCGGTACCCTTGGCTGTTCACGCGCTGATCCGCCGCAGGGCGTTCGCCGGCCTGCGTGACGGGGAGCAGACCTATGCCCGGCGCTCGTCCATCCGCACCGAGTTCATTTCAGCCGGACTTGCAGCAGTCGCGACAGCCGTCTTCCTGGTCTTGGGGATCACCGGCTACAGCACCGCGATGAGCAATCTCGAAGCGAACATCCACAAGGAATACTCGCCGACCGAGCTAGATATCAAGTACTGGAACGGGTCGTGGGCCACTGCGGACATCACCCTCCCCGATGGCACCAGCTACAAGGACGCCCAGATCTCCATGCAGGCCGAATACCGCCCGCTCGTCGAGCCCAAGATGACGAAGGATTAGCTGGCAGAGAACTGCGAACCCGGATCTGACTTCAGTGTGAAATACTGGCCACAGCATTTATTCACGCCAGTATCCTGTGGAGGGAAAAGACCATGATCGGAAGTGGCGCGCCAGCAGGCGATCCGTTCCAGCCGCATCTTGAATGGGGCCTGAAGGCTTCGTTCGTGAGCTACATTTCTTCCCTCGCCGACGGACGCATCGAGGCCGCCAACGGGGTGTGGCAGGCAGGCAACGCGTTGGCGTTCCCAGTCTCCCCCGCTACCGAGGTTCCGGAGAATGAAATCTGGTTCAACGGCCGTGTTTCCTTCTCCGGGCACGGAGGCATAATGAAGCTGGATCTCATTGAGCCGCGCATCGTGAACCACGATGACCGCATCACCCTCACCATTGACGAGGCCGGCGAGCGCGTAGCCATTGCCGAGCTTACCGAAACCAGCGTTTCGAACGCTTTTGGCTTGGTCAAGACCCGTTTCTCGGCGGTGCTCACCGAGGCTGGCTCGAAGCTGTTCAACGGCCAATATCCTGCCGGACAGCAGATGGAAGAAGTTGAGGTTGTGCTGCGCGGTTAGCAGCTGACCAGCAGTGAAGGCCCGGCGCGCAAGTGCCGGGCCTTCACTGTGTTAGGTTGCCGCGCCAGCCAAGTGGCTGGTCACCCCCTGATTCAGGATTCGCGCGAGAACTCCGACGCGCGCATAACTTGTTCTTCGGTCAGCGGGTGCCCGGTGTACTTCTCGAACTGCGCCGCGGCTTGCAGCGCGATGACCTCGGCTCCGGTGATGACCTGCTTGCCAGCGTCTCGTGCGTTACGTATCAGCGGCGTTTCGCTGGGGAAGGCGACCACGTCGAAGATGCTTTGTGCCGAAGCAATATGCTCAGCGGTGAACGACAGCGTTTCGGCATTCTCCCCATCCATGCCCAATGGAGTGACGTTGACCAGGATCTGGTGGCCTGGAACTGGATCTGCCGAGGCGTGGCGGTAGCCGTACTTGTCGGCCAGCGCTTTGCCTGCGTGCGCATTGCGTGCCAGCACCGTCACGTCGCTGAATCCGGCCTCGCGGAAAGCGGCAACCACTGCCTTGGCCATGCCGCCGGAACCGCGCACCAGGACGCTGCTGCGCGCATTCAATCCATGGCGGTCAATCAGGGCGGCGATCGCTTCGAAGTCGGTATTCGATGCCACGAGCCGGCCATCGTGATTCACAATCGTGTTGACCGAATCGATGGCAGCTGCAGAAGGCTCGATTTCGTCTACCAGTTCCATGACTTCCTCCTTGAACGGCATCGAGACCGAGCAGCCGCGAATGCCCAGGGCACGTACCCCGGCGATTGCTCCTGGCAGGTCCTCGGTGGAGAAGGCCTTGTAGATGAAGTTCAGGCCGAGCTCGTCATACAGGTAGTTGTGGAAACGCGTCCCGATATTCGATGGACGCCCGGAGAGCGAAATGCAGAGGGACATGTCTTTGTTCAAAATGGGCACGCGGGGATCTCCAGTGGTGGTGGCCGGTTCACCTCCAATATACGTGCACTGACTGGTGCATCCCGCAAAGCCGCAACGGCAATCAGGGCACGCTTGGGTTGCTCTTTCGCTCTGCCAGTGCATCGGCTAAGCTCAGTGCGCATGATCCAGGATCTTGACCAAGGACCTTTTTTCCACGGCACCAAGGCAGCATTGCGCCCCGGGGATCTGCTATCTCCCGGTTTCCCCTCGAACTATCGGCCCGAAGTCATCATGAACCACATCTACTTCACCGCATTAGCCGATGGCGCAGGATTGGCAGCCGAAATCGCTGCATTGGACGGCACTGCGCACGTGTATGAGGTGGAGCCGACCGGGCCATTTGAAAATGACCCGAATGTCACGGATAAGAAATTTCCGGGCAATCCCACCCGGTCCTACCGCAGTGCGCATCCGGTCCGTGTCATCCGTGAGGTCCATGGCTGGACACGCTTGTCGCCCGAAGCGTTGCAGGACTGGCGTGAACGCATCGCACGGCTCACGAATGATCCAACAGCCGAGATCATCAATTAGCCCCTGCATGGGCGGTGCCCGATGCCTGATCGGCACCGGGCACCGCCCATGGACGTTGGATCGGCTGGCCTATATCAGCCCTTGATGATCTGCGGCTGGGCCAGCGACTTCAAGCCGTCCAGGCCGAATTCCAGGCCATAGCCGGACTGCTTGGCGCCGCCAAACGGAATACGCGGATCAATGGTGCCGTGGGAGTTGATCCACACGGTGCCCGCCTGGATCTGCGCGGCAACTTCCAGTGCCTGCTCGCGGTTGCTGCTCCACACCGAGGCGCCGAGGCCTACTTCCAGGGCGTTGGCATGCTTGATCGCTTCGGCGGTGTCCTTGACCTTGATGATCGGCAGGGCCGGGCCGAACTGCTCCTCGACCACGAGGCGGTTGGACGGGTCGATGTCGGCAATCAGCGTGGTCGGGTAGAAGTAGCCGGAGGCGTTCTCGTCCGGGTTGGCACCGAGCAGCACCTTCGCCCCGGAATCCACGGCGTCCTTGACCAGTGAAGCAACGATGTCGTACTGGGCCTTGTTCTGCAGCGGGCCGAGGACGTTGTTCTCATCGAGGCCCACACCCATCGGCATCTTCGCGGCCACATTGGCCAGCGCGTCGCAAACCGCATCGTAGATCGATTCCGGCACGTACAGGCGCTTGAGCGCAGCGCAGGTCTGGCCGGTGTTGATGAAGGCACCCCAGAACAGGTCTTCGGCAATGGCCTGCGGGTCGGCGTCTTCCAGCACGATGCCGGCGTCGTTGCCGCCCAGTTCCATGGTCAGGCGCTTCACGGTATCGGCCGAGGAGCGGATGATGGCCTTGCCGGTAGGAGTGGAACCGGTGAACATGATCTTGGCGATGTCCGGATGCCCCGAGAGCTTCTCGCCAACCTCGCGTCCGCCGGCGACGATGTTCAGCACGTCGGCCGGCAGCACTTCGTTGAGCACATGGACCAGCGCGAGGACCGAGAGCGGGGTGTATTCGCTGGGCTTCATCACCACGGTGTTGCCCATGCGCAGGCTCGGGGCCAGCTGCCAGATGGAGATCATCATTGGCCAGTTCCACGGGCCGATGGCGCCGACGACGCCCAGTGCGCGGTAGTGCTTGGCGGCGTAGGTTTCGCCGTCGTCCACAACGACTTCCGGCTCGACCTCATAGGCGGTGGCGGCGCGCAGCCAGGCGGCCGCTCCGCCGACCTCGAAGCGGGCGTTCGGGCCGTTCAGCGGCTTGCCCTGCTCGCGGGAGAGCAGTTCGGCCAGTGCCTCGGCATTGGCTTCGATATTGTCGGCCGCGGCGTTCAGCAGGCGCTTGCGCTCCTCATGGCCCAGGGCATCCCATGCCGGTTGGGCGGCCTTTGCCGCGGCGACCGCGGCGTCGAGGTCCGCGGCGCTTTGCTCGGCGACACGGCCAACCAGTTCACCGGTTGCCGGGTCCAGGATTTCGGTGCCACCGGTTGCCGGCTGGATCGCGTCCAGCAGTTCTTGGGCGTTTGCGTAAGCCATCTTTGAGCTCCTTGGTTCTAGGTGGTTAGCTGACGGGAAGTTCATCGGCCATGGGCGCACGCCGTGTCGACGAGCGGACGACCAGTGCCAGTACCCAGGCGATGACGCCGGGCAGGATCACGATGCCTTGCAGGACATAACCGAGCATTCCCGGTTCTTCCATGCCAAGCAAGATGTCGAAGTTGATGACGATTTGCGCGAAGACGTAGGCCAGCGCAATGCCGGAGACGAGCGGGGCGATCACCCGGGTGGCCAGGGATTCAGAGGATTGCTTGCGCTTGAAGTATCCGATGACGGCAAAGGAGGTCAGCGCCATCAGCAGCACCAGGCCATAGGCCGCCGAGTTGGTCATCCAGGTGAACATCGTGAACACGACGTACATCGGGTCCTTGCCTTGCGAGATCACCGCGAAGATGGCGATGACAACCAGGCCGAGGGTTGACTGCGCCAGCGAGCCGGCCACCGGCGCGTGGGTGGTGCGCGAGGTGATGGCAAGGAACTTCGGCAGGGCCCCGCCGCGGCCCATGGCGTAGAAGTAGCGGGCAATGACGTTGTGGAAGGCCAGCAGCGCGGCGAACAAACTGGTGATGAACAGGATGTTGGCCAAATCGACGAACCATGCTGGGGCGTTGGCGCCGAAGAAAGCGAAGATCAGGTCAGGTCCGAGTTCCGCCGAAGCGCCGATGACGTTCGAGGCACCTTCGCCGACGGCTACGGCGAAGGCCGAGAACGCGTAGAAACAGGCGATGATGACGACCGCGATCATCGTGGCACGCCGGGCAGTGCGGACAGGATCCTTCACCTCTTCGTTGTAGATGGTTCCGGATTCGAAGCCCATGAATGCGGCGATGGTGAAGGCCATGACCGCGCCCATTCCCGGCGCCACAGCGTCGGCCACGTTGAAGGATGCGGCCGGCTGCGGCGCCTCGGGTGCGAAGGCGAAGGCCATGATGTTGTAGATGATGACGACGAGGAATTCAGCGGCGACGACGATGCCCAGCACCTTGACCGAGAAGTCGACCCGGTTCATGCCGAGGAAGCCGACCACTGCCCAGGCCACCAGCGCCATGGCCCACCACGGGATGGCGGTGCCGAAGGAGGCGTTGGCGAAGGATGCGGCGGCGAACCCGAACATTCCGTAGATGCCGATCTGCATGAGGTTGTAGCTGAGCAGCGCGACCATCGCGGCGCCGACGCCCGCTGCTCCGCCCAGGCCTTGGGCAATGTAGGCGTAGAACGCTCCGGCATTCGGTATGTAGCGGCTCATCGCGGTGTAGCCGATGCTGAAGACCAGCAGTATGGCACCGATGATGAGGAAGGACAGCGGCACCGATTCCATGCCGGTCACCGCGTAGTTGGTCGTCACGCCGCCAGCCACGGCGGTGAGCGGTGCGCTGGCGGCAATGATCATCACGACCAGAGCCGGCACCGTGAGCGTGCGTTGTTCGAGTCCCATTCGATCCCCCATTATCCGAGTTCTTGGATATCAGCATCCCGGAGTCCTCGAACTTTTCGTTGGCATTGAGCGCAGGACCATTGGCACCGCGTGCACTTCCGCTGCGTCTCAGGCGGCGTCGCGGTATTTGCCCGGGGTTGAACCGAATTCTTTGGAGAACATGCGGCTGAAGCCCGCGGCATCGGCAATTCCCACCCGGGATCCGATGGCCTGCACTGGCAGGTCGGCCATGAGCGGGTCGCGCAGCAGGCGCGCTGCTTCGCGCATTCTGAGATGGCGGATCAGCGCGGCGACGCTGAGCGGCTGGTGCTCGAACAGCGCATGCAGGCTGCGTACGGACATGAAGTGGGCGGCCGCGATGCGGGCCGGTCCCAAATCGGCGTCGTCCAGGTGCGCGTTGATGTAGCCGGTGACCAATTCGCGTTGGCGCAACTTGGCGTCCCCATGGCATTCGGCGCCGAGCGCGCCGCCCAGTGCGGTGGCCAGCAGATCCACGGTGTTGCGGGCCAGCTGGTAGCCGCCGAATTCATCCCACTGGGAAAGGTTGGATCCGAGGTGGCGCAGCAGCGGTGCGACGGTCCCCGACAACGGGTGCGATTCCTTGAGCGCAACCGCGGTCAGCTGGCCGACCTGCTGCTGCGACAAGCGGAAAAGATCATGCGGAACCAAGGTGACCAGCACCGATGCAGGTTTCTCGAAGGCCAGAGTGTACGGGCGCTGGGTATCGTAGATCGCCAGGTCCCCGGGTGCCAGCAAGGTTTCGCGGCCATCTTGGATCAGCAGCCCATAGCCATCGAGCTGGTAGGAGATCTTGTAGAAATCCCCGTCGCCGCTGGCGCTCAGGTCCTCGGTTCGCTTCACCGCGTGGGGTTTGGCATGGATGCGCATCAAGCCGATCTCTCCGAGCATGTTGGCACCCAGCGTAGCGGTGAAATGTCCGCTGGAAATCTGCTCGCTGCGCAGCTTCACGAAGGCGTCGGAAATGAGCCGCGACCACGCGGTGAACGAATCGACGTGCTGAAGTTGATACATGCCTGCCTCCCCATCGAAGCCCAAGGAACTGTGTCGGGCATCACGAATGAGAGTACGCCGAGCGCGCCGAAAAGTCACTTTTTTCGTCGTGCGGAGAATATCCAGCTACTCCGCTGCGCGCAGGCTGCGCAAGGCCTCCAGGCGGTACTGCAGCTGCGCTTCGAGCGCGTCGGCGGTATTGACTGCTTCGTCGAGCACGCTGCTGGTTTGCGCGCCCATCAGGAAATTGATCATCGAGTCGCGCGCCACGGGTGCCGTGGGGTGGTCGGGGCCGAGGAGCTGCTCAAGCCATTGGTCAACCAGCGTGCGCCAGCGGTCCATGGTTCCCGCATTGACCGCCGCCAGCGCCCGATCCCCGAGGGCCAGATGCCAGAAGTGCACCGCGATGCGCGCTTCATTTCGCCGCAGCTCATCGAGCGGAAGCACTTCCCGTGCAAATGCCTCGATGGCCGCGATTCCCGTTTGCCCCTGGCACTTGCGGGCAATGCGCTTGTCGGTCGCCTCGGCGACATAGCGGAAGGTCGCTACCAGCAGCGCATCGCGGGTTGGGAAGTAGGGCTTGAAGGCGCCGTTGGAATATCCGGCAGCCGCGGCCAGGTCGCGCAGGTTGAGTTTCTCGATCCCCTCCCGGGCAATGAATCTCCACGTGACCTCGACGATCTCCCGGCGACGCTGATCATGGTCCACGATTTTCGGCATGCCTCAAGATTAGCGATAAATCATTTATTTCCGCCAAAGGCTTGCGCCTTTGCGAGTCCGCCCGTATTCTCTACAACCAGAGAATAATAAATGCTGCAGATCACATTTCAGCACTAAAGGAGCCGGTCTCATGCCAACCACCACCGCCACGGATTTCACCCTGCTCAGCGAAGCAGAGGTTGCCGCCGCCAAGGACTTGCTGGTCAGCAACCAGCTGTTCACCGAGAACACCCGCATCGCCTACATGGGCCTGGAAGACCCGCGCGCCGACCGCCCCGGCCGCTTTGTCCGCGTGATGCTCATGGACAAGCTGGCCAACTCCCCCAAGGATGTCGTCCTGGACCTGGGCGCCCAGAGCGTGCACTCAAGCGTCGATCTGGATCCGGCCAAGGTGGGGCAGATGCCGGTGCTGCTGGAGGAATTCGAAAAGGTCGAGTCCATCCTGATTGACGACCCGCAGTGGGCGGCCGCTTTGGCCAAGCGCGGACTGAAGCCAGAACAGGTGCGCGTGGCCCCGCTGTCCGCAGGTGTGTACGACGACGAGTACCCGCAGGAATCAGGGCGCCGCATCCTGCGCGGGCTGGCCTTCCGCCAGGACTTCGCCGAAGACTCCGCGTGGGCCCACCCGGTTGACGGACTGGTGGTCTACATCGACACCATCGCCGGGAAAATCGACCAGCTGCTGGATCTGGGCATCGTTCCGGTGCCCGAAACCCACGGCAACTACACCGACCCGGAACTCACGGGCCCGTTACGCACCACCCAGAAGCCCATCGAGATCACCCAGCCAGAAGGCGCGAGCTTCACGGTGAGCGCCGGCAACCATGTCGAGTGGGAGAAATGGTCGCTGGACATCGGCTTCGACATGCGCGAGGGCCTGGTGCTCTACAACATCGCCTTCAACGACAAGGGCGTGGAACGCCGGATCCTGGACCGCGCCTCCATCGCGGAAATGGTCGTGCCCTACGGGGATCCGTCCCCGGTACGCAGCTGGCAGAACTACTTCGACACCGGCGAATACCTCATCGGGCGCCTGGCCAATTCCCTGGAGTTCGGCTGCGACTGCCTGGGCGAAATCCACTACATCTCCCCGGTAGTCACCGACGCCGATGGCAATGCGCAGACGATCGCCAACGGCATCTGCATGCATGAAGAGGACGCCTCGATCCTCTCCAAGCATGCCGATGACTGGTCCGGAGTGAAGTACACCCGGCGCAACCGTCGCCTGGTGATCAGCTTCTTCACCACCGTGGGCAACTACGACTACGGCTTCTACTGGTACCTCTACCTGGATGGCACCATCGAATTCGAGGCCAAGGCCACCGGCATCGTCTTCACCTCGGCCATGGGCGACGAGCGTTTCTCCTCCGAGATGGCTCCGGGGCTGACCGCGCCGTTCCACCAGCACATCTTCGGCGCCCGCCTGGACTTCGCGCTGGATGGCGGCCCGAGCCGCGTCATCGAGGAAGAAGCAGTCCGCCTGCCGATCAGCAAGGAGAATCCGCGCGGCAACGCCTTTACCCGCAGCCACACCGTGCTGGCCACCGAGAAGCAGGCGGTGCGCGACAACAACCCGACGGCCGGGCGCACCTGGGTGGTCACCAACCCCGAGAAGCAGAACTACCTGGGCAAGCCGGTAGGCTACAAGCTGATGTCCCAGGGACTCCCGACCCTGCTGGCCGCCGAGGGATCCTCCATCCACCGCCGCGCGGAATTCGCTTCCAAGGCGCTGTGGGTGACCAAGCGCGAGGATGGCCAGCGCTACCCCACCGGTGACTTCGTGAACCAGAACCCTGGCGTTGACGGCATCGGCTCCTGGATCGAGGACGACAAGAACATCGATGGCGAGCAAATCAGTCTGTGGCACACGTTCGCGCTGACCCACTTCCCGCGCACCGAGGACTGGCCAATGATGCCCGTGGACAAGGTCGGATTCACCATCCGCCCCGAAGGTTTCTTCGACCGCTCCCCTGTGCTTGACGTTCCAGCCCCGGTCCAGCACGGCTGCTGTGCCACTACGGAATCCGACGGCTGCTGTGGCAGCGGCGACTAGGCTCACGACGAGTGCCCCTGCCAGGCATCGCGCGCTCGGCATCGCCTCGCTATGCCTGGCGGCAGCCCACCTGCTGGTGCTGGCAGCGCTGCCGCACACGCTGTGGTGGACCCTGGCCTTGCTGGCAATGACCTTCTGGTGCGTCAAATGCTCCTGGTGCGTGCTGCGCGGCGGCTCACCCATGAGCTTGCTGGCCATGAGTGCACTGATGGGCGCTTCGCACGTGGCGATGGTGATCGGAATGCCATGGTTCGCCGGCCACCACGGCGCGCACGCGGTGCATGACGGGCACCATGCGCCGATCATGCTGGGCATCGCGGCTGCCGAATTCCTCCTGATGTTCGGCGCCGCTTGGCTCAGCCGCCACACCGCAGGCAGCGTCCCACGCAGTGCCGATCAACCGGATAGCTCAGAACCCGCGTCTCTTCCCGCCTAGCCAGACCCGGTCTTGAATGCAGCACTCCGCTGTTCTCAAGGCCGGGTTTCTGCCTGCTTCCGGATCTTGACAACCCCGAGTTGCACGGGCTTAGATGAGTAATGAATCACATTCAATTTGTGTTCAACTTTTCCGAGAAGAGGGATAGCCTTGACCGCCGACAGGCACTCATCTGGCATCCTCGGTGCCCAGCAGACCGCAAAGCCTCAAGGACCATTGGTCGTTCCCCTGCATCGATAGCGTCCACCGAATCAGCTATCTTCGAGGAAAGTACCAATGGCCACCAACAATGAATTGACGTTTGACAGGCATGAAGCCGAAGTCTCCCCCGCCTTGGTCGCCCGGGCACTGGCAGATGCCAAACGCACCAGCTACTGGCTGGACAATAGCCAGCGTCCCACTCCACATCCGGCACTGCACGGGTCAATCGCCACCGACCTGCTGGTTATCGGCGGCGGCTACACCGGATTATGGACCGCGCTGCAAGCCAAGGAACGGGATCCTTCCCGCAAAGTGGTGCTGATCGAGGGCCAGCGCTTGGGCTGGGCCGCGTCGGGGCGCAATGGCGGCTTCTGCGAAGCATCGCTGGTCCACGGCGAAGCAAACGGCGCAAACCACCTGCCGGAAGAAAACGAGCTGCTCGCCGAGCTCGGGGCGCAGAACCTCGACGAGTTCGAAGCAACGGTGCAGCGCTACGCCATGGACGTGGACTTCATCCGCCAAGGCTCGATCAACGTGGCCACCGAGCAGCATCAGATCGCTTGGGTGGCCGAGGAAGCTGAAGCCCCGGGCGTCGACTACCTGGACGCCGACGCGGTCAAGCAGCTGATCAACTCCCCGGATTTCTTGGCCGGCTCCCGCGACAATCATTCCACCGCGCTGATCCACCCGGCCAAGCTCGTCTGGGAACTGGCCCGCGTGTGCCGCGAACTGGGCGTTGAATTCTACGAGCACACCCACGCTTTGGAGATGGAGAATACCGGCACGCAGGTCCAGGTGCTCACCGCCGACGGCCAAATCACCACCCAGCGCGTAGCCCTGGCCACCAACGTCTTCCCCTCGCTGCTCAAGCGCCACCGCGCACGCGTCATCCCGGTCTACGATTACGCGCTGATGACCGAACCGCTCACAGCCCAGCAGCGCGCAGCCATCGGCTGGGCGGACATGGTGGGCCTTGCAGATCTGAATAACCGCTTCCACTATGCCCGCCCCACCATCGATGCCGAGGGGAACTTCCGCATTCTCTACGGCGGCTACGACGCGGTCTACCATTTCGGCGGCAAGGTGCGCTCCAGCTACGACACCAACCAGCGGACCTTCGAAAAGCTGGCCGCGCATTTCTTCGGCAGCTTCCCGGACCTGATGGATGTGAAGTTCTCCCACGCATGGGGTGGCGCCATCGATACCTGCTCGCGATTCTTCTCGTTCTTCGATCTGGCCTATGGCGGCAAGGTCGCCTACTGCGCAGGCTTCACCGGCCTCGGTGTGGGTGCCACACGGTTCGGTGCCAAGGTCATGCTGGATCTGCTCTCGGGAAAGAAGACGGAGCTGACCGAATTGGAACTAGTGCGCACCAAGCCGATCCCTTTCCCTCCCGAGCCTGCCGCATGGGTGGGCGTGAAACTCATGACCAGCCAGCTGGCCAAAGCCGACCGCAATCACGGCGAGCGCTCGGCCTTCTTGAAGCTGATGGACAAGATCGGAATGGGGTTCGATTCCTGATGCCGTCCAAAGATCTTCGAGCCAGTATCGTCCAGGCCGGCGACGTGGAGCTGAGCCACGAACCGATCGGCGAAGACCAGCGGGCTGACGGACAGGAACCCGCGACCACAGGCTATGCGGAACTGGGCACCCTCGGGAATGCGGAAGTCGGCATCTGGGAAATGTCTGCCGGAGCCATGCGGGATATCGAATCCGACGAATATTTCGCTGTGCTTTCCGGCCTCGCCACCGTGCAGATCCTGGAAGCCGACGGCTTCGGCGCCCAGGAACTCCGGCTGGTTCCGGGCAGCATTGCCAGGCTTCATGCTGGCATGAGAACACAGTGGACTGTCACCGAAACCCTGCGCAAGTTCTATTTCACCCTCTGAGCATCCCTAGGAGAATCCACATGGCCTACTACGATAGTTCCCTCGGACACCAGTTCATCAACGGCCAGCAAGTCCGCGGGCTCGGCCCGGTGCTGGAACGCGTGAACCCTGCCACCGGGAAGAAGCTGCTGGACGTCGATACCTCAAGCCTCGAACAGGTTGGCCAGGCGGTGCACGCGGCCGCCGAGGCCTTCACAACCTGGTCCAAGCTCACCCCGGGCGAGCGTGCCGACCACCTGCTGGCCTTCGCCCGCGAACTTGAGAAGCATGCTGATGAGATCGCCGCCGTGGAGACCGCGCAGACCGGCAAGAGCATCCGCATGTCCACCCAGTTCGATGTGCCCGGTTCCATCGACAACGTGAACTTCTTTGCTGGCGCCGCACGCAACCTGCAGGGCTTGGCCACCGGGGACTATGCCGGGAACACCACCTCGATGATTCGCCGCGAAGCCATCGGCGTGATCGGCTCGATCAGCCCCTGGAACTACCCGTTGCAGATGGCTGCATGGAAGATCCTGCCCGCGATCGCCGCCGGCAACACGATTGTGCTCAAGCCCAGCGAGCTGACCCCGGGCACCTCGGTGCTCTTTGCCCGGGCTGCCAAGGATGCAGGGCTCCCGGACGGGGTGATCAATATTGTGGTTGGCGACGGTCCCAGCGTCGGTGCGCCATTGGTGCGCCACCAGCTGGTGAAGATGACCTCGTTCACCGGCTCCACCGCGGTGGGCCTGAAGATCATGTCCATGGCCGCCGAGAGCGGTACCCGGGTGCATCTGGAGCTCGGCGGGAAGGCACCGTTGGTGGTCTTCGATGATGCGGATATCGAAGCCGCCGCGCACGGTGCGGTAGCCGGCTCGACGATCAATTCAGGCCAGGATTGCACCGCGGCCACCCGCGCCTACGTGCATTCCTCGGTTTTCGAGCGGTTCACCAGCCGTGTGGCCGAGCTGATGGAGGCCATGGTGGTGGGAGATCCCACCGACCCCGAAACCGACATGGGCTCGATGATCAGCCAGGAGCACCTGCAGAAGGTCTCCTCGATGGTCCAGCGGGCCAAGGATCAAGGAGCTCAGGTGCTGGCGGGCGGCCATCAGCTTGAGGGCGATGGCTTCTTCTACCGTCCCACCTTGGTGGTTGGAGCTGCCCAGGATTCGGAGATCGTGCAGCAGGAAGTGTTCGGACCGGTTCTGGTGGCCCTGCCATTCAGCACTGACGATGAGGCCATCGAACTGGCCAACGATACCCCGTATGGGCTGGCGGCGAGCGCATGGACCAAGAACGTGGACCGGGCGATGCGTGCCAGCGCCGAGATCCAGGCCGGCTGCGTGTGGATCAACGAGCATATCCTGATCGTTTCCGACATGCCGCATGGAGGCTACAAGGCTTCCGGCATGGGCAAGGACATGAGCCAGTATTCTTTCGATGAGTACACCAACGTCAAGCACGTGATGATCTCCCATGATCCCGCTGCCCACCGTGAATGGCAGGACACGGTCTTCAAGCACCGCTAGGCGCGAAAACTAGAGACTGGAAAGCAGCTGGTTCAGCTTCTTGGTTGCCACCCCTGGTTCGGTGGTGGCAAAGAAGTACTGGGCCAGCTGTTTTTGCGCCCCTGCCACTGGCGAGGCGGCCAGGTCGGCTACCCGCTGGGCCAAGCCGTTCGCGTTGCCCAGCCGCTGGTCCAACGGCAGCCCGGCATGGAGCTTGCTTTCGGGATCCCCCGACAGCAGCAGCGGGATGTTCAGCGCTACCGCGTCATAGGCCATCGCCGAGGTGTCGCAGATGGCCACGTCCGCCCACACCAATGACTGCGCCGCATCGCCGATCGGGTCCAGCGTGGCGGCATAATTGCTCTTCAGGCCCAGAACTGCCTTCTTCGCTTCAGCGGAGACATCTCCGGTCTTCGGATGAGGTCGGAAACGCACGTCGAAGCGCTCATCGTTGCTCAATTGGGCGAGAATCCGCTCCCCCAGGGTCGCCACCGAGGAGTAGGCCATGGCCTGGGAATCGCCTTCCCACGTCGGCGCGTAGAGCACGCGGATCTTCTCGGATGGCTCGGGCCATTCCAGGTTGTCCAGCTGCGGGCGCCCGATCTGCACCAGATGCGTTGGGTCGAAACGGGCAATGCTTTCGGTGATGCGCTCGACCGCAGCGGCACCGGCCACGCAGGCGAAGTCGTAGGCCTTGAGCTGGTTGGAGACCATCGACGTCTTTTCACTTTCACCGTGGTTCAGGTGAATGTGCGCTGGCCCATTGAAACGCAGCATCGTGAAGTTCCGCTGGGCGTTATTCACGTAGTTGATGGATTTGGCATCCCACTCGCGCAGGTTGTTCTCGATCTGTTCCATGGAACGCGAGAACATGATCGGCAGAGTCGTCGCTTCCAGCGCATGGCGTGCGCTCAGGGCATCCATGAGCACCACTCCGATGCTCAGGCCCTGGGCAGCCAACCGCTCGAAGGTCCCCAGCCAGACTCCGAGCTGGTAGAACTGGCCGGGGCCTTCGGCGAAGAACAGCACATGGTCGGCTTGTTCGA
Organism: Glutamicibacter sp. ZJUTW; assembly: GCF_008370855.1. Classification (NCBI taxonomy): domain Bacteria; kingdom Bacillati; phylum Actinomycetota; class Actinomycetes; order Micrococcales; family Micrococcaceae; genus Glutamicibacter; species Glutamicibacter sp. ZJUTW. The sequence goes on from NZ_CP043624.1 coordinate 2,716,011, forward strand.
TTCCCCGGTCCAAGTGGGCGATTTCTGCTCGGACAGACCGCTCCGCGAGGAGGGAGCGTGCTTTGCCTGTCGCTTGAGTTATCTGGGAAGAGAACAATGCCATGCATTTAGTCTACGTAGGTTTAGCCGTTGATCGCGGAAGCCAAGTCGGAAATGTTGGATTCCATCCATTCAAGGTAGCTGGAGTCATCCTGGATGGTTTCTGCAAAGTCAACCACGGGGATCTGCCCCAGCTCTGCGCTCTTCTTCAGCGCCTTGGTTTCACTGCCTTCAGTCTGCACGTTATAGGCCAGCATGTCGGCATCGCCTGCGGAAAGCAGGTCTTCGGCCTTCTTCATGGTTATCGGTGCAATGCCTTCGCCCTCTTCAATGGCTTCACTCAGCCCTTCCGGGGTGGCATCTTCCATGCCTGCAGCATGCAGCAGGTGGAATGGTACCGGCTCGGTCATCACGAAGCTCTTGCCATCCAGCTTCGCGGTTTCGAGCTGTTGCTCCAGCTTGTCGATTCCTTCGTTGAAGGAAGCCGCATTCTGCTGGTACTGCTCGGCGTTGGCGCTATCGGCCTTTCCGAAGGATTCAGCCAGCGCATCAGCCAGGTCGCCCATGGATTCCAGGTCATACCAGATGTGCTCGTTGTAGGCCGAGTGGTCGTGGCCTTCATGCGAATCCTCTTCGGCGTGCTGCGCATGCTCTTCAGCGCTTTCGCCCTCATGCCCGGCTGCTTCCGATTCCTCAGCTACCGGCGAGGAATCCACTGCGTGCACGAGCGTGATCTCGCCAGCCTTGCCTTCTGGAATCGAGGAAACCAGGGAGTCCATGAACTGGTCATATCCTCCGCCATTGGCCAGCACCAGCGTGGCATTGGAGATCGCCAGCTTATCTCGGGCTGTTGGCTCGTAGGAATGCGGATCCTGTGCGGCCGAAGTGATGATCTCGCTGACCTCCACGCTCTCTCCGCCAATGGCACGGGCGATCTGTCCGTAGACGTTCGTCGTGGCCACTACGCTGATCGCAGCAGAATCCGCTTCCGTTGATTCGCTGGCCGTGCTGCTACCGCATCCGGCGAGGATCAGTCCAGCAGCAGGCAGGGCTACAGCTGCTGCGAGCAGCGAGCGGTGGTTCTTCATGGGTGTCTCCATCTAAATCGGATCGCTATTGAGAACTATTCTACATTACATATGAGAATGGTTCGCACCTAGGCGTCGGAACCCACGCGTTGCAAGGAGCGTTTGCCGTGGGCCCCGCCGGTGCCGGTCGCCTTCACGACCATGACCGCAATTGCGGTCGTTACCGGAATTGCCAGGACCAATCCAATGGAGCCGATCAGAATGCGGATGACCTCTTCGGCCATGGCGCCGGAGCCCAGGGTGACCCCGAAACTCTGGTTGCTCAATGCGGCAATAGCCAGGACTGGCAGGGCCGCACCAGCATAGGCGAAAGCAATGGTGTAAACGGTCGAAGCGATATGGTCGCGGCCGATGCGCATTCCGCGGAAGAACAATTCCCTGGCCGAGGACTTCGGCGTGCTCTCTGCCAGTTCCCACACGGTGGCCGATTGGGTGATCGTCACGTCATTGAGCACACCCATGCCGCCGACCAGGACACCGCAGATCAGCAAGCCGGGCAAGGATATTTGCGGGGCCACCGTCGACAAGGTGATTGCCGATTCATCATTGGCCCCGGTCAACGCGGCCGCATCGGTCAGCCAGAGCACCATCCCTGCAGTCACCGCAAGACCGAAGAGCGTTCCCAGCAGCGCTGTGGATGTCTTCGCGTTCAGTCCATGGGCGAAATACAGCGCGACGAACATGATGGCGGTAGAGCCTGTGAGTCCCACCAAGACCGGATTGCCGCCTTCGAGCAAGGCCGGAACCATGAAGACGATCATGAAGGCGATGCCGCCGATCAGGCCGATCATGGCCCGGGTGCCGCGCCAACCGGCGACGAGCACCACCACCACGCCATAGGCGATGGCCAGCAGTGCCATGGGCAACGTGCGCACGAAGTCAACGAACACGTACGGGCTTCCGCTGGTGGTGTCGACCGCGGAAAGATCTAGGTAGCGGATGCTGTCGCCCGCGCGCGCATCCCGTGATTGCAGCATTTCCGGCGGGATCTCCAACTGGATTTCAGCGCCACCGGATTCAGGCATCACATAGGTGACCTGGCATTCGAGCACCTTGCCGCCTACTTCTTCCAATCCTTGGGACGAAGGGCAATCCTGGATGGCGCTGCGCGTAACTGTGCCAACTTCCATCGTCGCTCCGCCGGTAGTATCCATGGCTCCGTTGAGGGCGAACTTGTCGTAGTTGCCTTGCGGCCACAACAGGATGACCATGACCATGGCCAAAGCACCTATGGGCGCAAGCAGAGCCCAAAGGATGATCGAGGCACGCCGCCGGCGCTTGGGATCCTGCAAAATCGGTTCGTCATGGTGATGATGGCCCACGTGGCGCTGCTCCAAATCAATAAAGGCGAATCGTCCGTACCAAGTCTAAGAGCTTGCCCCTGGGAGTTTCATATGGACGCAGTCCGCGTCTTCCCGCGCTGTTCGTGGACGCTCAAAAGGATGACGCGATAAATCCTCCGCAAGGTTCATGCTTTCCAGCATCGCGGAACGGGAGAATTGAGCCATGAGCTTGCCAATGAATTTGCCACCCGCGCCGCAGGGCGCCGAAGGTGAAATGAGCTATCCGTTCCATCGCCTGATGAGACGCAGTGCGAACTATCGCTGGTGGCGTCCGCTGGCGTTCTCCGGCGTCGGCATTGGCTTCTACCTCGCAGCTTTGCTCATTGCAATGCTGGCGATGTTCGCCGCACTGCTCATGAACCCGATGACGTGGGCTGCCGATAATCCGGAAGAGGCCCCCGACCAATTCCTCATGGATCCAATGCTGAATATGGCTTCGGCGACGGACTTCTCGATGACCATGGCCTCATTGATCATCATGATCCCTGCGGTCTTTTTCGCTTATTTGCTTATCGGACCGAAGCCTGTCGGCCAGTTGATTTCGGTCACCGGCAAATTGCGCTGGCGATGGTTCGGCCTGGCGTTGGCTGCCAGCGCCGTTTTGTTCGCCTTGTATTTCGGGGTGAATTTCGGGCTGGGCGCAGTGGGAATTGGCGCGTCCGAGCCGGTTCCTGCCAGCAGCCTGCCCACGGATCCGCTGTTCTATGCGCTGCTGGTTATCCTCTTGACACCGTTCCAGTGCGCAGCCGAAGAGCTCGTCTTCCGCGGTGCGTTCATGCAGGTCATCGGCAGCTGGCTGAAGCATCCCTTGTTCGCCATTCTGCTACCGGTGCCGCTGTTCACCATCGGCCACCTCTACGATATCTGGGGGCTTCTCGATGTGGCAGCCTTCGCTATCGCGGCAGGCTATCTGACGTGGCGCACCGGCGGCCTGGAAGCGGCGATGGCCATGCACATCATCAACAACACGTTCTTGTTCCTGCTCGGCGCAGTCGGCCTTGTCGATCTGAACGCCACGGAATCCAACCCGGTTTCATTAGTCTTCTCGGTGTGCTTCATGGCCCTGTTGACCTTCATGCTGGTGAAGCTTGCCGATAGGCAGGGCATCGCTCGTACGGCGGGCCCAATCCCGGTTGCAGACCGCCGGCCGTTGCTGCAACCTTGGCAAATGAACCAGCCACCGCTTCGCCCTAACCAGCCATACTGGGCTCCTCCGGCATATCAGCCAGAGCAGCAGCCACACGCCGGCAATCCGCCGGTGGATTCCCCACCAGCGCCGCGGGCACCCGACCCGTCGGACCGCTAGGATTCACGCGGCTCAAGCGCAAAAACGATCCGCACAGGAGCTCCTGTGCGGATCGTTTCGTTTACTGCAATTTCATTTAGTGCGCTTCTTCAGGACTTGGCCCAGCGCAGCAAGGCCGCGATTCCTGCTCCGTCAGGAATCATCGATTCCGGTACGTATCGGATGCTGGCGTCCGTCAGCGCGGTTGCGCGCAATAGCACTTCCGGCGCTGGCCACTCGCCGACCACCAACTCTGCATGGTCATCCCCATCTTGATGGGCAATCCACGGTTCTGCGCTCAAGGCGCGCAGGGTATGCTCGCTTTGATATTGGCCAACCAGCACCATTTCGGCTTGCGCCGATTGGAGTGCAGTGACGACTTCATTCAATCCGACAGCCAGTTGCGCTCGGCCGTTGCCGGACTGGGCGGCAACCTTCGACTCCAATTCAGCCAGATCCTTGGCTTTGACCTCCTCCACCAGCTTGGTGATCTGGGCATCGACCTGCTTGGCGTCCGCACCTCCGGTACGCGTATGCGAGTCGATGACTTCTACGTATTCCTTCAGTGCCACCGGAAGTGCCCCGAGCACTATTTCACGAGCCTTGATATCGCCGGAAAGAATGACCAGACGAACGTAGTTCTCGGCGGACATCTCGCTGATCAGGCCGGCGACCTCATCAGCATTTCGACGTACCATCTCATCGGCGGCCGCCTGGGCTTTCGGCTGGTCATATTCGCCGGGCACCTTGCGCGCATGGTGGATTTCCTCGGGCAATCCGACTATGCCACGGCTGCCGAGGCGTTCAGGGGACGCCGTGTTATAGAGGTGCACTTCACCTCCGTCCTTGCTGACTTCGGCTACGAGGTAGGAGAACGATCCGCCACGCGCGCGAGCCAGCGCTGTGAAGTTCGGGAATGGACCCACATCCACCGATGGAGTTTGGACCTTGAGTCCTGGGATGATTTCGTTGAGCACGACTTCGCCGTCATGAACGGCGACGAATCTTGCTACGGGTGCTCGCAAGCCCTCGGCTGGTTCCAGTGCGCCGATCAGTGCTTGGACATCGTCCGGCTGTGCCTGCTGGCTCTTGAGCAGCTTGGCTACGTCGTCCGGAAGCCGATCTGCGGCTTCTTGGGCCGCAGTGGTTCCCAACGATGCGTCCACGAGGGCGGTGCTCCACGAGCCGTTTCTCCGATAAAGCGAAGCGTCGATTCCGTTAGAATCCGCGCGTAGTGCCATGCTGACTCCCTTCCGCACGCGAGCCTTGGCCGCGGTGCGACTAGATCCGTGGCACTAACCTAACATCACTATTCAGTGGCTGGAAGAGGTAACCAGAAACTATGTCGTTGTTTGGATGAAATCAGCATGACAGCAAGTGTTTACCAGTGGCCGCGCCAATATTGGGCAGGGAATGCCATCGGCGCTCCGAGTTCTTTCGCCGCACGGTTGGCCCACTGCGGGTCGCCCAGAGCGGCGCGTCCGATGCTCACGCCGTCGGCTTGCCCGGTCACGACGATGTGCTCTGCTTGCACCGGCTCGGTGATCACGCCCACCGCGGTGACGAAGGCGTCCTGCGGCAGTGAGTCTTTCACTGCTTGGGCCAACGGCACCTGGTATCCGGGACCAGAGGGACCCTTGAACTTGCCGATGCCGGCGCTGGACAGATCGAAATGGCGAACACCGTAGCCGTAGAGCTCCTTGGCGATTCGAATCGTGTCAGCGATACCCCATCCGTCGTCTACCCAATCCTCTCCCGAGAAGCGGATGCCCAAGACCTTGTTTTCCGGCCACACGGCTGCCACCGCCTTGATGATTTCACGCAGGTACCGCGTGCGGTTCTCGAAGCTGCCGCCGTATTCATCCGTGCGCTTGTTGGACAGCGGCGAGAGGAACTGGTGCACCAGGTAGCCGTGGGCCGCATGGATCTGGATCAGGTCGAATCCTGCCTCGTCTGCGCGCTTGGCCGCGTCAGCCCAATTCTGCACCGAGTCCTGGATCTGCTCAACGGTCATCTCGGTAGCCGGCTTCAGTCCATAGAGCTCGCTTGGAGTGGAAGTGAAGGTTTCCCAGCCGCCTTCTTCATCGCTGATGCTGCCAATTTTTCCGGCCTCTTCGAACTCCTTGAGCCAACCATAGGTCGAGGCTTTCGCGCCAGCATGCGCAAGCTGCACTCCAGCGGCTGCACCATGTGAGCGGATGTACTTTGTAATCGGCTTCCAGGCCTCAGTCTGCTCGTCATTCCACAAACCGGTGTCGCGGTCCGAGATCCTGCCTTCAGCTGCCACCGCTGTTGCTTCGGCGATAACCAGGGAGTATCCGCCATGCGCCATGGATCCCAGATGAGCCAGATGCCAGGTCGTTGGAACGCCGTCGTGTTTTTCCACGGAGTATTGGCACATCGGCGGGAGGACCACGCGATTGCGCAGCTTCAGGCCTTCGCCGCTGCGGGTTGGAACGGTAATTTCAGTAAATAGCTTGCTTTGAGGCATACCAGCTACGACGCTGGCGTGCGCGAATTTATTCCGCGCACCCCCAGTGCCAGGTCAAACTAGCCGAGAATCAGTACCGCCACAGAGAGGTAGACAATCAGCCCAGCGGCATCCACGAACGTTGAAATAAAGGGATTGGAGAATACCGCAGGGTCGACCTTGAAGAATTTTCCGATGATCGGCATCACCCCGCCAACAGCGGCCGCAATGCTGCATAGCGCCACGAGGCTGGTGCCAATCACCAATCCGATGCTGGGTTCGAAAATGAGCCCGGCCAAGAACAGGGCGACAAGGCCAAGGCCCAATCCCAAGATCGCCCCGATACGCACCTCACGCATCAGCACCCGCCAAAAGTCGCGGCCCCGCACCTCCCCCATCGCCAGCGCACGCGTAACGGTAGTCGCCGCCTGGTTTCCGGTATTCCCGCCAATGCCCACAATCAGCGGGATGAACAAGCTGAGCACCACCATCGATTCAAGCGTCTGCTCGAAACTGGCGAGGACCTTGACGGTCAAGGTGGCACCAATCGCAAGGACCAGCAACCAGATGATCCGCGCCTTCACCAGGTGGCGCAGCGGCGTACCCAGGTACGGGCGGACGAGCGGTTCCGCCCCGGGATCGTACGCAGTGCGTCGCTCCTCGGCATCCTCCAGGATCCCGAGCGCCATGGGCAAGGTCAGCACGCCCAGCAGGCGGTCTTCTTGATCAAGTACCGGGAGCACCATTGCCTTCCGCCCCACGGCCAATCGTGCTGCGCTTTCCTCCGGCTCGCAGGCTTGGACGCTGGGGCCAGGGGTGCACAATTCTGCGACCGTCATCGTGCCCGGTTCGGCGAGCAGCTCGCTGAGCGTGATGGTGCCAAGCAGCCTGCGTTCATCATCGATCACCAAGATGTGCTGCGCGTCCTTGCAATGCGCGAAACGCTTGCTGATGCGTGCCAGGGATTCTGCCACGGTTAGCTGCGGATGGGTGGCGATGAAGTCCGGGGACATCGCCCTGCCGGCGCTTGCTTCGGGATAGCCCAGCAGGGCTCCGATGTCTTGGCGTTTGGCCTTCGATGTACCTGCCAGCAGTTTCGTTGCCACGATGGCTGGCAACTCATCGAGCAGTGCTGCCCGTTGTGCGGCGGAGAGCTGGGAGAAGGCATCGACCACTGCTTCTGACTGCAGCGCCCGAATCAGTTCGGCTTGCACCTCAGCGTCGAGGTCCTTGAAGAGAAGCACGGCGGCCTGCTTGTCGAGCAGGCGGTAGGCCAAGGCTGCTTCGGTGGCATCCAGCGCTTCAAGGTGCTCGATAGCCTCAGCGGTATGCAGCTCCCCCAGCAGCCGTGCTGCTTGCTGGAATTCGCCGTGGTTGAGGTGGGAGCTCAAGGAGCGCGAAATAGTAGAGAAGTCTACCTTTTCTGGAGAAATCATGATGTGCGTCCAAATGGTTCATTTGTCGCAGGAATACAAGCCTGCCAGCAAATTCTCACCGCTGGAGCACCCCGTGAATACAGGGAGATAAATCAGTCAGTATTTGCGTGCAGGTTTCTGCGCCGGTGACATGTGCAGGTGTCACGAACTCATGGGACTCCCATGGCAGGATGCAGCCCTATTCGGCAGATTCGGCTATGAGCGCCCAGGTGAGTTCGTGGGCATAGATCGACTTGAACTGTCGTCCACGACGCTCACCTCCTCGAAATCGGTTTGCGCTCACGCGCATCGGGCCTTGACCAAGTTCTATCAGCAATGGCTGGGAAATGCCCGCTTTGGGGATCGATATCACGTTTAAATGGTCCAGGAGGCCTGCGGTGCAGGCCTCCTGGACTTGGTTCTCGCGGTGCTATGAAATCAGCATTCCACCACGTTCACGGCCAAGCCGCCCATGGCAGTTTCCTTGTACTTGTCGCTCATGTCCTTGCCGGTTTCGCGCATGGTGATGATGACTTCGTCCAAGGTGACGTGGTGTTCGCCGTCGCCCATCAGTGCCATCTTCGCCGCATTCACTGCCTTCGAAGCGGCAATGGCGTTGCGTTCGATGCATGGGATCTGGACCAAGCCGCCGATTGGATCGCAGGTCAGTCCCAGGTTGTGTTCCATTGCGATTTCCGCGGCGTTCTCCACCTGGGCTGGGGTGCCGCCAAGGATTTCGGCCAGGCCACCGGCGGCCATCGAGGAGGCCGAACCGACTTCGCCCTGGCAGCCAACTTCCGCTCCGGAAATCGATGCCTGTTCCTTGTACAGCACGCCGACGGCGCCTGCAGTGAGCAGGAAGCGTACGACTGCGTCGTGCTTTTCGTCCTCGTTCCAGTACTTCGCGCCTGGCGCGTAGTGGGTGGCGTAGAACAGCACTGCCGGGATGATGCCGGCGGCGCCGTTGGTGGGGGCGGTGACAACCCGTCCGCCGGAGGCGTTCTCCTCATTGACTGCCAGTGCGACGAGGTTGATCCATTCCTGCCAGTAGACCGGATCGCGGTCCTTGTCTTCCTTGCGCAGGCGTTCATGCCATTCCGGGGCGCGACGGCGGACTTTCAGGCCGCCGGGCAGCACGCCGGTGCGTTCCAGCGCGGAGTCCTTGCAGCCTTCCATCACTTCGTAGATGTGGATGAGGCCTGATCGGATTTCCTCGCGGGTGCGATAGGTTTCCTCGTTGGCCATCATGATCTCGGCAATGGACAGGCCGGTTTCCTTCACATGCTCCAGCAGTGCGGCTGCTGTCGTGAACGGGTAGGGCTGCTTGTTCAGCTTCTCCTCGAGGTTCTTCTCGATGCGGTCTTCGGCGCCTTCGCGCACGATGAAGCCTCCACCGACGGAGAAGAAGGTCTCGTTGACGATTTCATTGCCTTCGGCATCCAGGGCAATGAACTTTACCCCGTTGGTGTGGCGCGGCAGCACGGTCAGCGGGTGCTGGATCATGTCCTCGACCTTGTAGTCCAGGTCCTTGCGCTGGCCCAGCTGTTCGGCCAAGCGCAGCACGCCGGTGGCTTCCATGTCTGCCAGGCGCTCATCGACCTGTGCTGGCAGCACCGTTTCAGGTTCGAAGCCTTCGAGCCCGAGCATGATGGCGGTGAAGGTACCGTGGCCGCGGCCGGTAGCGGCCAGGGATCCATAGACGTCCACACGGATATTTTCCAGTGCGTCCAGTTGGCCTTCTCGGATTACTTGGGCAATGAATGCGTGCGCTGCACGCATTGGTCCCACGGTATGGCTGGAAGATGGTCCGATGCCAACCGAGAAAAGATCGAATACGCTAACCGCCATGCGGGTCACATCCTTAGAACTTGGGTAATCCGAGAGCTTGGGCTCCGGAACTATGAAGTGTGGTTCCAAACTCCCCCCGGGCCGCCGCAGGTATCGCGGCGGCTGGTGGAACTTTGGATGGTGAGAGACTGCGGGCCCGAAAAGCGCCTAATTCCACCTTCCGGGCCCGCATCTTCACTAGCTTGCTGCTACTCGGAAACCTTTGGCAGGTCCGGGTACAGTGGGTGGGCTTCAGCCAAGGCCAGAACACGTTCCTTCAGCTCTGGCAGTGCAGCCGTATTGCCGTCGGCACCAGCGATCAGGGTCTGTGCAATGATCTCCGCAACCTCAGCGAACGCAGCCTCGGAGAAGCCACGGGTCGCCAATGCCGGAGTACCAATGCGCAGGCCCGAGGTGACCATCGGCGGACGCGGATCAAACGGAACCGAATTACGATTCACCGTGATCTCCACCTGCGCCAAGAGGTCTTCAGCCTGCTGGCCGTCCAACTCGCTGTCACGCAGATCCACCAGCACCAGATGCACATCGGTGCCACCGGTCAGCACGCTGATGCCCTTGGCAACAACGTCTTCCCGGGTCAGGCGCTCAGCCAGGATCTTCGACCCAGCCAAGGTACGCTCCTGGCGCTCCTTGAACTCCGGCGACGCAGCAATCTTGAACGCCACCGCCTTGCCAGCAATCACATGCTCCAACGGACCACCCTGCTGGCCAGGGAACACCGCCGAATTCAGCTTCTTCGCGATCTCCGCATCATTCGACAGAATGATGCCGCCACGCGGACCAGCCAACGTCTTGTGCGTCGTGGAGGTCACCACGTGGGCATGCGGCACCGGCGACGGGTGCAGCCCGGCGGCCACCAAGCCAGCGAAGTGCGCCATGTCCACGAACAGGTACGCGCCAACCTTGTCGGCAATCTCGCGGAAACGCTTGAAATCCAGCTGGCGAGGGTACGCCGACCAGCCGGCAACAATCATCTTCGGCTGGTGCTCGACCGCAAGGCGCTCCACCTCATCCATGTCCACCTGGTAGGTTTCCTCATCCACGCCGTAAGGCACGATGTTGAACAGGCGGCCCGAGAAGTTCAGCTTCATCCCGTGGGTCAAGTGCCCACCGTGGTTCAGGTTCAACCCGAGGACGGTATCGCCCGGGCGCACCAGCGCGTGGTACACCGACGCATTAGCCTGCGCACCGGAATGCGGCTGCACGTTCGCGAACTTCGCCCCGAACAACTCCTTGAGGCGCTCAATCGCCAACGTCTCGATGACGTCGACTTCCTCGCAGCCGCCGTAGTAGCGGCGGCCCGGGTAGCCCTCGGCGTACTTGTTGGTCAGCACCGAACCCTGCGCCTGCATGATGGCCTGCGCGGTGTGGTTCTCCGAGGCGATCATTTCCAGGCCGCGCTGCTGGCGAGCCAGCTCAGCGTCAATGCGCTGCGCCACCTCCGGGTCCAGCGATGCCAGCGACTGGGTCAGCGAGCTCGAGGCAACGGTTTCAAAAGTCTGGTTGCTCATTACTCGACGTTTCCACCGTTCGCGCTTGCGTAATCTGCTGCCGAGAGCAGCGGTCCTTCTTCGGTGACCTCAACGGTGAACAGCCAGCCGGCACCGTATGGATCCTCGTTCAGGATGGCCGGGTTGTCCACGGCTTCCTGGTTGACCTCAACGATGGTGCCGGTCACTGGCGAGTACAGGTCGGAGACCGACTTGGTGGACTCGACCTCGCCGCAGGTCTCGCCTGCGGTCACGGTGTCGCCAACCTCTGGCAGGTCGACGTAGACCACGTCGCCCAGGGCGTCAGCGGCAACCTGGGTGATGCCGATCTTTGCTGGGGACGATGCATCGATCCACTCGTGCTCAGCCGAGTAGCGCAATGACGAAAGAACTTTACTCACGGTATTTCCTCTCCCAAGGGAATTAGCGGGCGCTTAGCTTAGCCCTACTGATGTTTAACGTTACTTGGCTCGGGTGTAGAACGGCAGTTCGACTACGACAAATGGCAAAGTCTTACCGCGCAGATCGACCTCCAGCTCGGTTCCGGTTGCGCTGAATTCGGCATCCACGTAGCCCAGCGCCACCGGATAGCCCAGCGTTGGCGATGGCTGGCCGGAGGTGATTTCGCCAATGGCGGTGCCGTCCTTGACGATGGAGTAGCCTCCGCGGCCGGCGCGCTTGCCCAGGCCCTTGAGGCCCACGAGCTTGCGTGGCGGGGTGGTGCCGCGCAGCGCTTCAAGTGCCTCGCGGCCCACGAAGTTCTCTTCCTTTTTGAAGGAAACCACCGGGCCGAAGCCCGCGTCGAACGGGTTGCGTTCCAGGGACAGCTCGTTGCCGTACAGCGGCATGCCGGCTTCCAGGCGCAGCGAGTCGCGGGCGGCCAGGCCGCAAGGAACCAGCTCGTGGTCCTTGCCGGCTTCAACGGTCTTCTCCCAGAGGGCTGACGCATCCTCGTTCTCGATGATCAGCTCGAAGCCGTCCTCGCCGGTGTAGCCGGTGCGGGCCAGCAGCACGTCGATACCGCCGAGCACCAGCTTCACAGCCGCGTAATACTTCAGCTCTGCGACGGCCTGGGCGGTTGCCTCGTCGGCGGCCAGCTTGCTCACGATCGCCTCGGCGTTCGGGCCCTGGACCGCGATCAGCGACTGGCGGCCCGATGCGTCATCTACGACTACATCGAAATCAGCGGCGCGGGCTGCCAGCTCGGCGGCGACCACCGGGGCATTGCCGGCGTTCGGCACGACGAGGAACTTCTCCTCTTCCAGGCGGTAGACGATCAGGTCGTCGATGATCTTGCCCTCGGCGTTCAGGATCAGCGAGTACTTCGCCTTGCCGACCTTCATGATGCTCAGGTTGCCTGCCAGCGCGGTGTTCAGCGCGACGCCGGCCTCCGGTCCGGTGAGGTAGACCTCGCCCATGTGGGACAGGTCGAACAGGCCGGCGGTGGAGCGCACGGCCTTGTGCTCTGCCAGTTCCGAGCCGTACTTCAGCGGCATGTCCCAGCCGCCGAAGTCGGTGAAGTTCGCGCCCAAAGCTTCATGCTGGGCGTGCAGTGCGGTGCGCTTGAGTGCTTGGGTAGTCTCAGTCATCTCTAACTCTTCCTTAGTCTTCGAAGGCTTCAGGAGCCGGGCAGGAGCAGATCAGGTTGCGGTCGCCGCCGGCGCCGTCGATGCGGCCCACGGTTGGGAAGTACTTGTCGAACTTCAGGCTGGCTACCGGGAAGGCTGCCTGCTCCACCGAGTACTTGCGGTCCCAGTTGCTGTTGACCACTGCCGAGACCGTGTGCGGAGCGTTGCGCAGCGGGGATTCCTCGATGCTGTACGCACCGGAGAGCACCTCGTCCATTTCCTGGCGGATGGTGATCATGGCTTCGATGAAGCGCTCGATCTCGGCCAGGTCCTCGGACTCGGTCGGCTCCACCATCAGGGTGCCGGCGACCGGGAAGGACAGGGTTGGCGCGTGGAAGCCGAAGTCGATCAGGCGCTTGGCCACGTCCTCGGCGGTGACCCCGGTCTTGGCGGTCAGTTCGCGCAGGTCCAGGATGCATTCGTGGGCGATCAGGTCCTGGTTGCCGGTGAACAGGATCGGGAAGTGCTCGCCCAGGCGCTTGGCGATGTAGTTCGCGTTCAGGATCGCGTGCTTGGTGGCTTCGGTCAGTCCGTCGCCGCCCATCATCGCGATGTAGGCCCAGGAGATCGGCAGCACGCCGGCCGAGCCGAAGGCGGTTGCCACGACCGGCACGCCGTCGCGCTCCGAGTAGGTGCCCGAGGCGTCGCCTGGCAGGAACGGCAGCAGGTGCTCGCCCACGCCGATCGGGCCAACGCCCGGACCGCCGCCGCCGTGCGGGATGCAGAAGGTCTTGTGCAGGTTCAGGTGCGACACGTCGCCGCCGAACTTGCCCGGCTGGGCCAGGCCCACCATGGCGTTCATGTTCGCGCCGTCGATGTACACCTGGCCGCCGGCGGCGTGGACCTTGTCGCAGACCTCGCGCACGTCGGCGTCGTAGACACCGTGCGTGGATGGGTAGGTGATCATGATGGCGGCAAGGACGCCCTTGTTGGCCTCGATCTTGGCATCCAGGTCATTGGCGTCGATGGTGCCATCGGCCGCGGTCTTCACGACGACCACGCGCATGCCTGCCAGCACCGCCGAAGCGGCATTGGTGCCGTGTGCCGATGCAGGGATCAGGCACAGGTCGCGCTGGCTTTCGCCGCGCGAACGGTGGTAGTCCGAGATGGCCAGAAGGCCGGCGTACTCGCCCTGCGAGCCGGCGTTCGGCTGGATGGAGACGCCTGCGTAGCCGGTGATGGCGGTCAGGCGGCCTTCCAGGTCGGTGATCAGCTCGCGCCAGCCGGCGGTCTGCGCGGCAGGTGCGTAGGGGTGGATGGACGCGAATTCAGGCCAGGTGATGGATTCCATCTCGGCGGCCGAGTTCAGCTTCATGGTGCACGAGCCCAGCGGGATCATGGTGCGGTCCAGCGCCAGGTCGCGATCCGAGAGGCGGCGCAGGTAGCGCATCATCTGGGTCTCGGAGGAGATCGAGTTGAAGATCGGGTGGGTCATGAAGTCGCTGGTGCGCACCATGGCCTCGGGCAGCTCGAAGCCTTCCGGAGCCGAGAGCTGCACGCCGAAGACCTCAAGCAGGGTCTTGACCACTGCGGAGGTGGTGGTTTCGTCGGTGGAGATGCCCACCTGGGTTTCGCCCACCTTGCGCAGGTTGATGCCTGCCTCGACGGCCTTGGAAATGATGGCATCGGCGTTCTCGACGTTCACCACAACGGTGTCGAAGAAGGTATCCGAGGCCAGGGTGAAGCCGCCTGCGACCAGCGAGCTGGCGATCACGCGGGCGTGGTTGTTGGCACGGGTTGCGATCTGCTTCAGCCCGGCCGGGCCGTGGTAGACGGCGTACATCGATGCGCAGATGGCCAGCAGGGCCTGCGCGGTGCAGATGTTGGAAGTGGCCTTCTCGCGGCGGATGTGCTGCTCGCGGGTCTGCAGCGCCAGGCGGTAGGCGGGAACGCCAGCGTCATCGGCCGAGACGCCCACCAGGCGGCCTGGCATCGAGCGGGTCAGGCCATCGGCAACAGCCATGTAGGCTGCGTGCGGTCCGCCGAAGAACAGCGGCACGCCGAAGCGCTGGGTGTTGCCCACGGCGATGTCGGCGCCCTGCTCGCCCGGAGGGGTGATCATGGTCAGCGACAGCAGGTCGGCGATCACGGTCACCATGGCGCCGGCTTCCTTGGCGGCGGCGATGATCGAGGCGTGGTCGGCGATCGAGCCGTCATTGCCCGGCTGCTGCAGCACGATGCCGGAAATGTCGCCCTCGGGCAGGCCTGCGGAGAGGTCGGCGACCTCGATCTCGAAGCCCAGCGCGTCGGCGCGGCCCTGCACGACCTTCAAAGTCTGCGGGAAGATGTTGGAGTCCAGGACGGTCTTGCCCTTGGCCTTCTTCTTGTTGGCACGGCGCATCATCAGCACTGCTTCGGCGGCGGCCGAGGATTCGTCCAGCAGCGAAGCGTTGGCGATCGGCAGGCCGGTCAGGTCCATGACCATGGTCTGGAAGTTCAGCAGGGCTTCGAGGCGGCCCTGGGAGATTTCTGGCTGGTACGGGGTGTAGGCGGTGTACCAGGCAGGGTTTTCCACGATGTTGCGGCGGATTACGGCTGGGGTGATGGTGTCGTAGAAGCCCTGGCCGATCATCTGGGTCTTCATGACGTTCTTCGAGGCAAGCGCACGCAGGTGGGCCAAGGCTTCGGTTTCGCTCAGCGCATCAGGGATATCCAGTGCGGAGTCCTGGCGGATATCTGCCGGAACGGCGGTGTCGATCAGTGCTTCCAGGCTGTCGTAGCCCAGGCTCTGAAGCATGGTGGCAACGTCGGAAGGACGCGGGCCGATATGGCGGGAGACGAATTCAGTATTCGCTGGTGCCGAAGTCTGCGTGATGGTCATGGTGCGGGTATCTCCATGGGATCTGTCTTGGCGCATGCCAAAGGAAGGTCTTTTTACCTCCCCATCCCTGTTGCATAACCTGAGAGTTTTACGCATCCAGCAAACCAAGCCGGGTACTTGCACCTTCGGTGAACCGGAACGGGCCGGTTTCTTTCCAGAGTTGCCTCATGATGGCGGTACGGGTGCCTGAGAGTTTCCTGGGGAGGAATTGCTCCTACGGCGCCCGTCCATGGTGTGAACGGGACTCTCCCGCCATCCGTCTATGGCGTGTGCTGCCGGCCGGAGGCCTGCAGCACACCACCATGTTACCCGCCTCGCCCCCAACGTCAAACAGGAACGGTGGCAGGAAAAGTCATAAACGCGTTCAGTTTGCGCCTGCAGTTAAACGGATGTAATCGGGATACTTCGCTGATAAGGAATCTCCCGACGAGGTGCCGGTGAGCCGTCGCTTGATCCACGGAGCCAAATGCTCCCTGGCCCAGCCCAATTCCTGCTTCAGTTTCTCGCCGCGCGAGTTCACCGCCAGCTCCGGCAGCGACGGCTGCTGGATCTTCGCAGACCAGTTCTCCTTGGTGATCTGCCCGGCGCCGAGCACGTCCAGGACCTTGGAGGCCATCAGCGTGTGGCCCAGCTCGTTCATGTGCAGCCGGTCCGGCGCCCAGTAGCGCAGGTCAGAGAATTCGCGCCATCGCCAGTAGTCGGCGATCAGCGCACCGTATTCGTCCGCGATTTCGCGGACCTTCTCGTTGTAGATGGCAGTGCGCGGACGGGTCTTGGAGAACAGCGGCGAGTCCACGGTGTCGAAACCGGTGAACAGCAGCACCGTGCTTCCGGCTTCGGAAAAGCGGCGCACCATGCCGGCATAGCCGCGCATCAGCGCATCCAGGTCGGCCTTGGGCCGCAGGATGTCGTTGCCGCCGGCGTAGATGGAGACCAGATCCGGGGCCAACGCAAGGGCCTGGTCCAGCTGCTGGTTGATCACCTGGCCGATCTTCTTGCCGCGCACGGCCAGATTGGCGTATTCCCATTCCCCTTCGGCGCAGAGCACCTCGGCCACCCGGTCCGCCCAGCCGCGCACCTGGTTAGGGCGGACCGGATCCGCGTCGCCAACGCCTTCGGTGAACGAGTCACCCAGTGCCACAAACTTCTTCACTTCGCTCCTGCTTCGTTCCTTGCCCGGTGGGGCGGCTATGCGTTGTTGCCGGCAGCCTGGGCCGCCATGTTCTTCTGCATGATCAGCTGGCGCGCCAGCTGGCTGAGCTTCACCCCGGTGGAGGTCTCCTTGAGACCTTCATTGCGCGAGGGGATGAATCCGAAGCCCAGCTGGTGGGCCGGATCGGCGAAGGCCAGCGAGGAGTTCGCACCGTCATGGCCGTAGGCGAAAATCGAGCCGTAATTGTTGCGCGCGGTGGCCTTCATGAATCCCAGGGCGAAGGCCTGCAGCAGTCCATTGGTCCGGTCATGGCCGTAGACCAGTTCGGTGGATACCTGGGACCAGGTGTCGGCGGAAAGGAAACCACGCGTGGTTCCCAGTGCCGGAACTGCACCGAAGGAGGCGGCATAGATGGCGGCCAGGCCCTGGGCGTTGGCCACCGCTCCCATGGATGCCGGGCCCAGTTCGCGCACCTGCGGCGCATTGGCCAGTTCGTGCCAGTTGTAGACCGGGCCAGTTTCCAGCGCGAACCCGGAGGCCGAATTCACCGCCAGTCCGGCCGGGGAAAACGGGTCGAAGAATTCGGTGGCAGCTTCGGCTGCTGGCAGCACATCGCGGTAGCGCGATTCCAGCGCTGGGTCCTGGCCGATGTAGGCCTCGGCGCCCAGCGGCTTGCGGATGCGCCCCTCGAAGACCTCCTTGAGCTCCTTGCCGGTGACCCGGCGGACCAGTTCTTCCATGAGCACGCCCATGGTGATCGCGTGGTAGCCGACGATATTCTGCCCCAGCGGCCAGACACTGGGCATGGAAGCGAGCACCTTGGCGTACTCGGCGGAGTCAAGGAGGATCTTGCTGGGCACGCCCCCGGGAACGCCCAGCACGCCGGCCTGGTGGCTGAGCACCTCGCCGACGGTGAGCCTGGATTTCCCGTTCTCGCCGAATTCAGGCCAGTAGGTGGCCATGGGCGCATTCGGATCAATCAGGCCATCTTGCACGAGCAGTGCCACGACCAGCGCGCCCAGGCCCTTGGTACAGGAGAAAACACAGGTCAACGCGTCGCCCGAGAGGTGCTCTCCGACGGTGTGGCTGAGCACCAGTTCTCCGCGGTGGTATACGGCCAGCTGCGCCGAGTAGCCTTCTTCCTCAGCGGCACGCGCTTCCAAAGCCTGGGCCAGGGGCGCGAAATCCTCAGTGATCACCGATTGCATCTAAATCCTTAAAGTGCTTGTTCCTCAACAACCAACCCTAACCGCAGTGCTCCCATTTCCCGAAGGTTCCACATGCTGTCCACCACCCAGCATATAGGTAGGTCAGCTCACACCTTTGAAGCGATTAAGCCACTCGCCGACGTAATAATGCCGTTCGTCTCGCGATTCTGCGAGCCAGCTCAGAGCCCGGTTTGCCCACTTCATGCGCTGACCCTAAAGTTGTAACGTTTGCCTACAAATTTGAAGGAGATGATCTCGATCGCATGACTGTGAACAGTGACACGGCCGTTACCGACGGCAAAGAAACAGAACTCCACCGGGTGATTGGCCCGAAGCTGCTGCTATTCCTCATCATGGGCGATATCATCGGCGCCGGCATTTTCGCCATTACCGGCAAGGTTGCCGGCCAGGTGGGTGGAGCCGCGTGGCTGCCGTTCCTGATCGCCTTCGCGATCGCGACCCTCACCGCCTTCAGCTACCTCGAACTGGTCACCAAGTACCCGCACGCAGCAGGTGCCGCCCTGTACATCCACAAGGCGTTCGGCATCCACTTCGTGACCTTCCTGGTGGCCTTCACCGTTGCCTGCTCCGGCATTACCAGCGCCGCCACCTCGGCCACCCTGGTCGGGCGGAACCTGCTGATTGGCATCGGCCAGTTCGTCGAGGGCGTTCCCAACACGCCTGAAGCGGGCATGTGGGCGGCTATTGCGGTGATCGTCATCCTCGCGATCATCAACTTCCGCGGCGTCGGCGAGAGCGTGAAGTTCAACCTCTTCCTGACCGTCGTGTCGCTGGCGATCATGGCCGCGATCATCGGCATCGGCTTCGCCGTGATCGCTTCGGGCCACGGAGACATCTCCCGCCTGGTGGTCTTCGAGACCCCGACCGACCGCAGCGTCTTCGCCGCCATGACCATGGGCACCGCCATTGCATTCTTCGCCATGGTGGGCTTCGAGGACTCGGTGAACCTGGTGGAGGAAACCAAGAACCCGAAGAAGGACTTCCCGAAGATCATGCTCATCGGCCTGGGCATCTGCGCCGTGATCTACATGCTGGTGGCCGTCACCGTCATCATGGTGATCCCCACCGGTGACCTGCTGAATCCGAAGAACCCGGATGCCGGCATCCTGCTGGATGTGGTGCGCATTGGCCTGCCGAATCTGCCGGTGGACGCGATCTTCCCGTTCCTGACCGTCTTCGCGGTGGTCAACACGGCGCTGATGAACATGCTGATGGCCAGCCGGCTGCTCTACGGCATGGCCCGCCAGGGCGTGCTTCCGCAGTTCCTGGGCAAGGTGCACTCGACCCGGCGCTCCCCATGGGTTGCGATCCTGTTCAGCACCGCGCTGGCCATCGCACTGGTTGCCTACGTGAACCTGGATACCGGCAGCAGCATCGTCGGCTCGCTGGGCGGCACCACCGCACTGCTGCTGCTGTGCGTATTCGCCGTCGTGAACGTCGCCCTGCTGGTGCTGCGCCGCGACAAGCCGGAGCCCGGCGCGTTCCGCGCGCCAACGATCATCCCGATCCTCGGCGTGGTCTTCTGCCTGTTCCTTGCCGGCCCTTGGGCTCGTTCCCGCGAGGACTGGGTACAGTACGAGATTGCCGGCCTGCTGCTGGTGATCGGCATCGTGCTGTGGGCAGTCACCTGGCTGATCAACCGGATCAATTACAAGAAGGGCGTCATTGAAACCCGCCCGGGCCAGTACTGATCCCTAGCTCTTAATGCAGCGATGCCCGCCGATTGATTCGGCGGGCATTGCTGCGTTAAGCGCGTTTTCTACGCCGCCTGCTCAACGGTTTCCTGGCGGAAACGAAGCTTCAGGCCGCGTTCGGTGCGTTGCCACCACGACGAGACCACGAGCACCGGGGAATCCGCGGGCTTCATGCGGTAGGCGAGCAGCACCATCTGCGCATCCACTTCGCGCGCCGCAAGCACCTGCACCGCACCGGTGCTTGGCAGTGCCACCCCGGATTCCAGCATGGATCGGACCGTGGCCACGTCCAGCAGGCCCCCATGCCGGGTCACTTCCTGATAGCCGGGGTGCAGGAAGTCGTTCAGCTCGGCGAAGCTGGCGCGGATCTGCGGGTCGAGAAAACCCTGCTCCAGCTCATAGGCGGCGGCCGCGATGTCCATGCCGGGTTCTGGCGTGGCAGCGGTTTCTTCCGCCGGTGCTGGTGCCGCCTCCGTCTCAGCCGGAGAGCCGGACGAGGCTGATCCACCGGCAGTGTAGCCGGGTCCAGCCTCTACTGCCGTGCCCTGCTGGTGCGCGGTGGCAGCCGCGCGGGCATGTCCGTCTGCTGCCTCGTTCAGCTCATGGCCGGCATGGCCCTTGACCCATTCAAAAGTGTATTTGCGCCCGGAAATGGCCTGATCCAGTTCCTTGAGGATGTCCTGGTTCAGTACCGGTTTGCCGTCGGCCTTCTTCCAGCCCTTTTTCTTCCACCCTGGCATCCATTTGCTGATGCAGTTGATCGCGTACTGCGAGTCGCACAGGATCTTCAGTTCTTCGTCTGGCAGGTGCTCGGTAGCCCGGAAGAGCTCGAGCACCGCCTGGAGCTCGCCCATGTTGTTGGTTCCGTGGTCCCAACCGCCAGCGGCCCAGTTGTCCTGGTCCACGTACCAGGCCCAACCTGCTGGTCCGGGATTCCCTAGGGCTGATCCATCCGCCGCTGCAATGATTGTCATGGTTTAATCCTGCCACGTTCACCGCACCGCGGGGTTCCAGGCATAGGGCCATGTCGCCAGCGAATTCCTGCAGAGCGGAACACAGCATCCCAGCGGATCCATGCCTAGGATTGGGTTGTGAAGAAAATTATGCCTGTACTGGCCACCCTAGCCTTGGCGCTCACCGCTTGCGGCGGCCCGTCGATCGATGAGCTGCGCGAGCAGGATCCGCAGGGCCATACCGCGTGCGTGCACTTTGGCGGGGGCATGGTTGACCCCGAGGGCATGGGCGCGACGAACATGGCGAAAGCCGCTGAGCACGGGGCGAAGGCCACGACCGGAGAAATCAGCGCTGCCGTGGCCACCGATGACGCCGGCACGCCGAAGATCACCGACTTGGCAGCATTCCAGGAGGCGTGCGAAGCCCAGGGCTTCGACTTCGAATAAAGCGCAGCGGCCCGGGATCCGCTCCATGGGATGGAGCTGCTCCTGGGCCGCCAGGCTGGTTCTTCCGGAGCCTAGGCAGGGTACAGCGGGTTGTGTCCTGCCTGGACGCGTTCCTCGGCACGGACTTCGCCCGGTGCCGTGCCGTTCAGGAACGGGCCGTGCTCTGCCAGTTCTTCCCGGTCCGGGGCTTCGAGCCAGTTCGCCAGATCCGGTCCCTTCGGAATGATCCCGGTCGGGTTGATGTCTTCGTGGACCACATAGTAGTGGGCCTTGATCTGCTCGAAGTCGATGGTGTCGCCAAAGCCTGGGGTTTGGAACAGATCCCGGGCGTACCCCCAGAGGTTGGGCATGTCGATGAGCTTGTTGCGATTGGCCTTGAAGTGGCCGTGGTAGACCGGGTCGAATCGCGCCAAGGTGGTGAACAACCGCACGTCGGCCTCGGTGATGTAATCGCCCATGAGGAAGCGGCGGGTGGATAGCCGTTCTTCGAGGTAGTCCAACGTGGTGAATAGCCTGTCGTAGGCGTCGTCGTAGGACTTCTGGTCCCCCGCGAACCCGGCACGGTAGACGCCGTTATTCACCTCGGTGAAAATCCGCTTGATCAGCGGCAGCATCTCATCGAGCTGGTCATGGGCAATGAGATCCGGTGCGCCTTCACGATGGAATTCCTTCCACTGCGTGGACATGTCCCAGGTGATTTGCGGGTAGTCGTTGGTGACAACCGCGCCGGTGGGGATATCGACAATGGCCGGAACGGTGATCCCGCGTGGATAATCGGCAAAGCGCTTGAAGTAGTTTTCCTGGACCCGCTCGGTGCCCAGCACCGGATCCTTGCCCTCCGGATCCAGGTCGAAGGTCCAGCTGCGCGCATCGTGGGTGGGACCGGGCAGTCCGATGGACAGCGCGTCTTCCAGGCCCAGCAGGCGGCGGACTATCAGGGTCCGGTTGGCCCATGGGCACGCGCGGGCGGCCACCAGACGGTAGCGGCCGGCCTCCACCGGCCAGAGCTGGGCGCCTTCGGACAGCCCTGCGTCGGGATGCCCGATCTTGCTGTGGCTGTCCTTGTGCCCATAGTGCTCGGCGCTGGCATCAGCGACGATGCGGTCCTGGATGTAGTTGGTGTCCCGGGTGAATTCTCCGCCGGTGACGTAGGAGCCCTTGGTCGAGTATTCGTCGCTCATCGCATTCCTTCCAAAGAATTTTGCGGTCCCATGCATAAACCATTCATGTCGAGACTATGGCAGTTGGACAGGTTTGGAAATGGCAGGGTGCCGATTGCCAGCACCCCGCCATATTCGATCTTCCTTAGGCGTTGACCGAGGCGCTGTCGCGCACGGTCGCCATGGCCTTGCTCCAGGCCAGAAGCTGCTCTAACATCGGCTGCACGCTGCCAGCGGACTGCTCGGTCGGTGCGAAGGTGGAGAAGTTCTCGAAGTCGGTGAACAGCGAGAACATGCCGGTCTTCTGCACATGGGCGATCTGCAGTTCGGAGAGGATTCCACGCAGGTGCTCCACCGCGCGCGAACCCATGGCGGAGCCGTAGCCGACCATGCCTGCGGCCTTGTTGTTCAGCTCGGCATTCAGGTAGCTCAGCGCGTTGGCCAAGGCAGGCTGGACAGAGTGGTTGTACTCGCCAACAATGAAAATGTAGCCGTCGAATTCACTCATCTTGGCGGCGAAGGCCTTGGTGTGGTCGTTCTGGTAGTTCTGGTAGGCGGCCGGGAAGGGCTCATCGAGAATCGGCAGGTTGAAATCCACGATGTCCACCAGCTCATAGTCGGCACCGCCGAATTCCTCGGCCTTGGCCAGCACCCATTGCGCGACAGACTGGTTGACGCGGCCTGGACGGGTGGAACCGGTAACGATAGCGATCTTCGACAATTCAATCTCCTTGGAGCTCTGCGGCCAACCACTTTAGTTGACACGTCATCATCTCTTGCCAAATCCCACTATACAGGAGATAATTGATGCGTCAACAATATTTCAGCATCCCCGTTGGGCAGAACATGGTTAGGAAAGAGAATGAAGAGCGAAGAGACCCGCTGGCTCACCGATAGCGAGCAGGACCTCTGGCGTACCCTGCGCGAATTCCTCTGGCAGTTCCCCAGCGCCATGGACCGCCAGATGCTCCGCGATTCGAATATGCAGTCCGGCGAATACTCGGTGCTGGCCGTGCTCTCGGAAACGGCCGAGCCGAGCCTGCGCCCGGCCGACGTGGCCACCGCATTGCGCTGGGATCGCTCCCGCCTCTCCCACCTGCTGCGCCGCATGGAAGCCAAGGGCCTGATCAGCCGCTGCTCGGATGAAACCGACCGCCGCGGGCACCAGATCACGCTGACCGCCCAAGGGCGCCAAACCATCGAAGAGGCCGCGCCAAGCCACGTAAGCTTCGTGCGTGAAACCATCTTCGACTCGCTGGAGCCGTCCGAGCGCACCGCCTTCGAATCGGCGCTGCCCAAGATCCTGGCCTCCCTGGAGCAGCAGGGCCTGAAACCGGACGAGTGCTAGCTGGTCCTCTGGGCCAGTTCGCTCTTGGCTACCAGCTGGGCGAACTGGCCCCCGCGCTGGACCAGTTCATCAAAGGTACCGGATTCGGCAATCCGTCCATCCTCCAGCACCACGATGCGGTCCGCCCGCATCACCGTGCTCAACCGGTGCGCGATGAGCAAGGTTGTGCGCCCCATCGCCAGCTCATCCAGCGCCCGCTGCACCAGCGCCTCGGTGACGGTATCCAGCGCACTGGTGGCTTCATCGAGCACCAGCACCTTCGGCTTGCGCAGCATGGTGCGGGCAATGGCCAGTCGCTGCTGCTCGCCACCGGAGAAGCGGTGCCCGCGCTGCCCCACCTGTGTTTCCAGGCCGTGCGGCAGGCTGCGGATCAGTCGCGCCATCTGCGCGGCTTCCAATGCATCCCAGAGCTCTTCTTCCGTTGCCTCCGGCGCCGCCCACAAGAGGTTCTCACGAATCGAGGCATGCAGCAGGTAGCTTTCCTGAGCCACCACGGAGACCGCCTGCGCGATCCCCTCGGGTTCGAATTCCTTCAGGTCAATGCCGTCGAGCAGCACCTGGCCCTCGGTGGGATCAAGCAACCGGGGCAGCAAGGATCCCAGGGTGGATTTGCCCGAGCCGGTAGCGCCAACCACCGCGGTCATGGTCCCGGCTTCGAGCTCCAAATTCAGCTGATCCAGGGTGGCGCGATCAGCTTCGGGGTAGCGGAAACTGACATTGCGCAACTCCACTTCGCCGCGCAGCTTCGCGGGTTCAACCGCCCGCGGATGCTCGGCTACCGGCAGCGCCTGGTCGGTATCGAGGTATTCGAAGACGCG
The DNA here is from genome assembly GCF_008370855.1 of Glutamicibacter sp. ZJUTW. Taxonomy (NCBI): domain Bacteria; kingdom Bacillati; phylum Actinomycetota; class Actinomycetes; order Micrococcales; family Micrococcaceae; genus Glutamicibacter; species Glutamicibacter sp. ZJUTW. The sequence goes on from NZ_CP043624.1 coordinate 2,740,240, forward strand.
GCTGAACAGGGCCATGGCCGAGATCCACTGGACCGAAATCTGCATCAGGCCCATGACCGGGCGGAAGATCCCGGCCTGCAACCCGGTGAAGGCCACCAGGGTGCCGATGCTCATGCCCTGCCCGGTCACGGGCAGGCCTGCCACGATGTAGAGCACCGCGGGGATGGCAGCGAAGATGATGCTCATCGTGGCCATGCGCCATCGCCCGGCCAAGGCGCTTTTCATTTCCAGGTCGATGAGCTTGCGGCTGGAGTCTCCGAAAGCTTGGGCATCGGCGGTACCGGTGCCCATGATCTTGGAGAGCCGGACCCCGGAGATGCTCAGGCGTTCTTCGATCAGCGAGGTCAAGTTGGACATCTCGCGCTGGCGCTTTCCTGTCACGGCGCGGCGCAGCTTCGCGGTTTGCTTGGCCAGCAGCACTGCTGGCGGCAGGACGACCAGGGAGATCAGGCTCAGCTTCCACGAAATCGCCACCATCGCGCAGGCGGTGGCAACGACCGTGGTCAGGTTCGAGGCAATGCTCGTGGCCGAATTGGTGATCACCGATTGCATCTGCCCCACGTCGTTGACCAGGCGGGACTGCACGTCCCCGGAGCGGGAGTTGGTGAAGAAACCCAGGGATTGCTTCTGCAGGTGCGTGAACAGCCCGGTCCGCAGTCCATGCATGACACGTTGGCCCATCAGGGTTGCCCGCCAGGTCTGGAGGACTTCCAGGATCGCGGTGGCCAAGGCGATCAGCACCAGTCCCCCGGCGCCCCAGAGCAGCAATCGGACGTTGCTGTGGGGAATGGCGTCGTCAATGAGTTCCCGGATGATGAACGGCTGGGCCAAGCCGATGATCGAGGATGCCACGATCAGCAGCATGACCGCAATCACCGATCCCAGATGAGGACGGAAGAGCCCGGCGATGCGTGCGAGCGACACCGGATGCTCGGAGAGCCACTGCTTGTCCTTTGCGGCATCCGCGGACCGGCCCCGTCCGCCACCGCCTGGATGCGGACCTGGCATTCCCATAGCGCTCATAAGCCCTCTCCTTGTCCTGGATTTCCCAAGTCCAGAATAACAGAGGGAACCTCACTATGTGGTTGCATCTTGAAAATGTCCGCAGAAACACACTATTCTTGAAAACATGCAGAACGACGAGTCCAAGCCTGACTTGGCAGATCTTTTCCTCCACGCTTCGCGCATGCTTCGCGGCAGGTGGAGGGACAGCTTGATTCCCCTGGGCATCACCCCGCACCAATCACGGGTGCTGACCCTGTTGGCCCGCGCCGAAGACGCAGGGCTGCGCAACTCGCAGCTTGCAGAACGATTGCATATTGCCGCCCGCTCGACCACTGAGGTGGTCGACCAGCTGGAGGCCAAGAAATTGGTCGTGCGCACCCCGGATCCAGCGGACCGCCGGGCCACGCTGATCGCGCTCAGCGACACGGGCCGCGCCCAGCTCGGGGAGCTTGCCGAGCTGCGCCGTTCCAGCATGGATGGCTACTTCGACAAACTCGACGACGAGGATCGCGCCGAGCTCACCCGGCTTCTGGCAATCCTCGACCGCGAAAACCCGCGGCCTGCACGCGGCGCGTGCCAGAACCCGGCCAAAGAAAAATAGCGGACCGCTGCCAGAACGAACCAGGGCCCCGGCACAGTGTGCCGGGGCCCTGGTTCTGGTTGACGCTGCCGCCTAGTTCTCGGTCTTTCCGCGGCGCCAGTAGCCCATGAAGGCCACCTGCTTGCGGTCCACGCCGGCATCGCGCACCAGATAACGGCGCATTTCCTTGACCGTGCCGGCCTCGCCGGCAATCCATGCGTAGAACGGCGCGGTGTTCGCTTGGCCGGTCTCCCACAGGATGTCGGCATCCACATCGATATCTTCCGGCTCGGCATTGGTATGCACCACTCCGGCGGCCGGAATCGCGACCACCTGGCGCAAGGCGGCCTGCAGCAATTCTCCATGCTCGTGGCTGCCGCGGGTCAGCCACTGCACCGAGACGCCCGAGCGGGTGGAAGCACCGAGGATGTCGGTGGTCTCCGGAACCTCGATCAGCGCATGGCCGGTGACGTTCGACGGCAGCTCTTCGAGGATCGCGCAGATCGCCGGGGCGGCGGTTTCGTCGCCGGCCAGCACCACGCGGGTTGCCTCGCCGCGGCGGAACTCGATGCCGCCGTAGGTGGAGTCGTTCAGGGTCTTGTTCGGGCCCAGCAGCAAGAGCTGGTCGCCGACCTTGGCCCGGTCGCCGAATTCCGTCGCTGGTCCGCCCTGCAGCTGGCCGTCCACGATATGCCCGTGCATCACGAAGTCGATGTCCAGCTCCGCGGTGGCCCCGATATTGTCCCGGTGCCCTGCCTCGCGGAAGGCCCGCACCGTATAGGTGCGCATGTAGCCGCGGGTGTCCGGATCAATGGACAGCCAGCGCTTGTACCAGCCCTGCTGCTCGGCCGGGCTGGTCAGCGCCTCCGGGCGCATAGAGGCGATCTCGTCCGTCAGCGCGGTTCCGCCGGCCGGCGGCAGCAGCAGCTTGATGCGCATATCCAAAGGGTGGCTGTTGGTGCCGAAGTATTCCAGGTCCTCGCCGCTGACGGTGAGCCGGCGGAAGGACGGGGCCAGCTGCTGGCTCTTGACGACCGTGGTGTCGAAAGCCAAGGTCGGCACATGCTCATGGGCCGGGCGCATGGCCTGCGGATCGAGCTGGGCCGCGGCTTCGGCGGCTTCCTTCACGCTGGCGGCCTGCTTCGCCACGGTGTCCCGCGCCGACGCTTCGCTGCGGTAGATCCCCTTGGTGGCCAGGACCTGTTCGGTGCGCAGCACGCGGTGCCGGCCAATGGGCAGCACCAGCGGGGTGCCGCCCACCGGGTCCGGGATCACGCGGCTTGGCATGCCGAAGACATCCTTGACAGTCTTTTCGGTGACCACGTCGTTGGGGTGGCCGGCGGCGTAGATCTTGCCGTGGCGCAGGGCCACCAGGTAGTCGGCGTAGCGGGCAGCCAGGTTCAGATCGTGCAGCACGATCACCACGGTGATCCCGCGGCTGCGGTTCAGCTCGCTGACCACATCCAGGACTTCGAGCTGGTGCGCCACGTCCAAGAAGGTGGTCGGCTCATCGAGCAGCAGCAGGTCGGTCTCCTGGGCCAGGGCCATGGCGATCCAGACGCGCTGGCGCTGCCCGCCGGAGAGCTCGTCCACCGAGCGGTCGGCCAGCTCGGTGGTGCCGGTCAGTTCCATGGCGCGGTTCACCGCCGCCTCGTCCTCGGCGGAGAAGCGCTTGAACAGGCCCTGGTGCGGGTAGCGGCCGCGACTGATCAGCTCGCGGGCGGTAATGCCATCCGGGGCCGTCGGCGACTGCGGCAGCAGGCCCAGGGTCTTGGCGACTACCTTGGCCGGCTTCGAGTGGATATCCGCGCCGTCCAGGAGCACCTGCCCCCCGGCCGGCTTCAGCAGCCTGGAGAGGGCGCGCAGCAGGGTGGACTTGCCGCAGCCGTTGGCTCCGACGACGATGCTCACCTGCCCGGTGGGGATATCCAGCGACAGCTCGTCGACGATGGTGACCTTGTCATAGGCCAAGGTCAGATCGCTAGCCTGCAAAGTGGCCATGGGTTATGCCCCGCTTCCAGTTGAGTTGGCGCGCACCAGAATCCAAATCAGGAAGGGTGCACCGAATGCGCCGGTGATAACGCCCACCGGCAGCGACAGGTCCGCGAACAAGTTCGCGGCAAAGAAATTGGCGATGGTCACCAGCGTGGCACCGGTCAGGCCGGCCAGCAGGATGTTGATCGGTCCGCGGGTCAGCGCGGCGGTAATCGGGCCGGCCAGGAAGGCGACGAACGCCATCGGCCCGGTGACGGCGATCGGCAGGGCGCCCATGGCCACGGCCAAGAAGACCAGCAGGGCACGGGCCCAGCCGACATGCAGGCCCAGGGCCGCCGCGGCGTCCTCGCCCAGCTCCAGCATCTTCAGCTGGCGCAGCACCAGCGGCAGCAGCAAGATGCCGATGGCGCCGAGGGAGACCAGCAGCAGCAGCGCGTTCTCCCAGTTGCTGCTGGCCAGTGAACCGGTCAACCAGTGCATGACATCGCTGGCGGTGTTCACCTGCGCCTGGGTGAGCAGGTACTGGATCAGCGCCTGCAGCATTGCGCCGATGGCCAAGCCGGCCAGGATCAGCCGGGACCCGGTGCGCTTGCCCGCGGCCGAGAGCCAATAGATCAGCGCGGCGACCAGCAGCCCGCCGGCCAGCGAGAAGGCGTTGAGCTTCCAGTCGGTGTAGCCGAGGATGATCATGGCGAAGACGGCGGCCGCCGAGGCGCCGTAGCCCACGCCGATCACGTCGGGGCTGGCCAGCGGGTTGCCCAGCCAGCGCTGGAACAGCGCACCGGAAATGCCCAGGCCAGCACCGGCGAGCACGCCCACGGCGATGCGCGGCAGGCGGTCGGACATGATGATGAAGCTGGTGCCCGGCACCTTCTCGCCGCCAAGCACCTGGAACACCTCGGCCGCCGGAAGTCGGTCCCGTCCCCAGAACAGGTAGGCGGCGATGGCCAGCACCAGCGCCACGACCATCCACAGGGCGGTGCGGCGCACGCGGGAGCGGCGCCGGGCCGCCAGCGTCGTGCCGGACTGGGCGGCAGCCGGCGGCTTCGCCGGCACGTCCGCGTCCCCGGTACTGGTCGGCTGGGCCATGGTGGTTGCTTCCATTTCGCTCGTGCTCACAGGCTCACCGACTTCATGCCGCTGCGCATCATGATGATGAAGATCGGTCCGCCGAGCATGGCGCACATGACGCCTACCTGGATCTCGCTGGGCGGGGCGATGATCCGTCCCACCGTGTCAGCGACCAGCAGCAGGATCGGACCGGCGATCAGGCATGCCGGCATCAGCCAGCGGTAGTCGGAACCGACCAGCAGGCGCACCGCATGCGGGATCATCAGGCCGACGAAGGCGATGGGCCCGGCCACAGCGGTAGCTGTGCCGGCGAGAATGACCACGCCGATGGAGCCGATGAGCCGGGCGCGGTTCAGGTTGAAACCCAGGGCGATCGCGGTGTCATCGCCCATGGACACGGCATTGGAGGCCCTGGCGGTTGACAGCACGATCAGCGCGCCGGCGGCCACCACGGGAATGGCGCCGAGGAAGATGTCGATGCCGCTGCTGGACAGGGTGCCCACCTGCCACATGCGGAAGCGGTCCACGGTGGCATCGGAAATCATCAGGATCGCGTTGGTGATCGCCCCGACGCCCACCGCCATGGCGGCACCGCCGAGGGCCAGCTTGATCGGGGTGGCGCCGTCGCGGCCCACGTTCGCCACGAGGTAGACCAGCGCCATCACCCCGGCGGCGCCGATGAAGGCGGCGACCATGATTCCGCCCAGCGAGCTGACGCCGAGGAAGGCGATCGCCAGCACCACTGCCATGGAGGATCCGGCGTTCAGGCCCAGGATGCCGGTATCGGCCAGCGGGTTGCGGGTCAGCCCCTGCAGGCCGGCCCCGGCCAAGCCCAGGGCGGCGCCAACCACGATGGCCCCGACGGTGCGGGCAAAGCGGGAGGCGACCACGCCCTGGTCGCCGTTGGACGGGTCGAAATTCCAGATGGCATCGATGACGGTGCCGATCGAGACGCTGCGCGCGCCCAATAGCAGCGAGGCGAACAGCGCCAGGGCGAGCAGCGCGATCAGCAGCAGCACGGCGCCGAGCTTCCGGGTGGTTTTTGCCGATGCGGCCCCCGGTGACTGGCGCGTCACGCTTTCAGTCGCGGTCATTGGTTCCTACACTCATTGCTATGGCTCTTCTTCCCTTGCCCACTATTATCGCCCCCGGTATTGGCGTGCTGTGCGCGCCGAATCCTTCTGAAATGACTTTGGACGGGACTAATTCGTATCTGCTGTTCGACCCGGCTGCGGGCGAACTCGCGCCGGGAACACCGGTGGTGCTGATCGACCCGGGCCCCGAGCTCGAAGAGCATCTGCAGGCCTTGGCGGTGTTCGACATCCAGCTGGTGCTCATTACCCATCGGCATGCCGATCACACCGGAGGCATCGATGCGCTGCGCCGGATGGCCGCGGCGCCGGTGCGCGCCAAGCTCCCCGAGTACTGCCGGGATACGCCGGTCCTCGCCGATGGCGAGGTGATCCATGCGGCCGGGGCCAGCATCCAGGTGCTCTCCACCCCAGGACACACCTCGGACTCGGTGTGCTTCATCCGCCAGGGCGAACGCGCCCACCTGTTCACCGGGGATACCGTGCTGGGCCGTGGCACCACCATCCTGGAGCATCCCGATGGCACGCTGGCCGATTACCTGGACTCCCTGCAGCGGCTGCTGGCGCTGCCCGACATGGCATTGCATCCGGCACACGGCGAACAGCACGACTCCTCGCATCCGCTGCTGCAGATGTACATCGAGCACCGCCAGTCCCGGCTGGACCAAGTGCGCGCGGCGCTGCGGAAACTCGGCAAGGCCGGGGCCGACACGCAGCCAGCAGAATTGCTGGAGCACGTCTACCCCGACCTCGATGCGCGCCTGGTGGGCGCGGCTACCCATTCCCTGGAAGCGCAATTGCACTATCTGTCAGTGAATCCCTAGCCCGAAGCTACTTCGCGGCAGCCGCGTTTTCGGCAGCCTTCACGATGCCTGGAACCACGTTCTCCAGTGCCCATTCGATGGACAGCGGCGATGCCGCGGAGATGGCCAGGGTTGCCTCGTCGGTGCCTGGCAGTGCCACTGCATCGTTCTTCGCGGCAGGGATCTGGCCGTACAGCGGCTGGCCCTTGATGATGTCGTCCATGGTGTTGCCCGCAACTGCCGAGGCGAAGACGATGTCCGAATCCCACTCGTTGACCTTTTCAGGGGAAACGGTGAAGAAGAAGGTGTCCTTGGCGGCGTTCTCCTGCACGTACTCGGCCTGGGTCATGCCCAGCGCGCTCAGGAAGCGCGGGCGGGTGTCGCCCTCGGAATAGACATAGGCGGTGTCCGGAGCGGACAGGTCGGCGGCGATGAAGGTGGTGTCCTTCAGCACTGGGTTGTCTTCGCCGACCTTGGCCAGCTTGCCTTCGATCTCTTCGATCAGGGCGTCGGCTTCTTCTTCCTTGCCCAGCATCTGGCCGGCAGCTTCGGTAGCCTGCTCCCAGCTGGTCAGGTAGTTCGGCTCAATCGGGCCAACGACCGGGGCGATTTCCTGCAGCTTCTCGTACTGCTCCTTCTTCAGGCCCGAGTATGGGGCGAAGATGACATCCGGCTTGCTGGCGGCGATGCCGGTGTAGTCGATGTCGTCGCCCACCTTGTACTGCACGGGAGCGTTCTCGGAGCCGATGGCGGCGCCCTGCTCTTGAAGCGCGGCGTCCTTCCACGCGGTGGAGTTGTTCTCGTTCATGCCGTATGTGTCGGTGTCCATGCCTACCGGCACGGTATCCAGTGCCAGCAGGGTGTCGGCGTTGACCCACGAGATGGTCGCAATGCGTTCTGGGACTTCTTCGATGGTGGTCTCGCCATAGATGTTCTCGATGGTGACCGGGGTGAAGTCTTCTGCAGCCTTGGCAGAGGTGTCAGCCGATGGATCCGCCGAGTTGCTCGACGCGCCGCAGGCGGTCAGGCCGAGGGCGAGGATGACGGATGATGCGGCGAAAATTCCGGCGCGACGTGAATTTTTCATGGGTCGGTAATTCCAGACTATGCGAGGTACTGTAAGCGTATCGGTCAGCAAGGTTAGGCAAGCCTATCCGGGCCGTATGCCACAATACGCGTTTTTGTCAGCATTACGCAACACGAAACGTCTCTAATCACCGGCCCGGAAGTGACCCTAACCAAATCGGGCCATTATTTCGGCGTGCTGACCAGAGAATTTATTCTCTACTTGCTAGCAGCTTCTGCGGATCGGCAACCGAAATTGCCGTTCGCACCAGCAGCAATCCAAGCGCGACGCAGGCAATGACCGTAATGACTGTCAGCGGCTGGAGCAGGACGGCGGCCCCGGCCAGGGGCAGCACGAGGATTGTGGAGGCGATGGCGAAACCGATCGAGGCAGTCAGCGCCGGGATCATGATCGACTTGGTGCGCGCGGCGTTCATCGTCGTGTAGGGCATGCCCAAGCGGTTCAGCCCGCGATACAGCGGGGCACGGTCCAAGGTGCTGGCGCTTTGCGAAATCGCTGCCGAGGCGGCCACGCAGATGAAGCTGATGGCAAGGGTCACCAGCACGCCGGTGACGATATCTGCCGGCACATGCTCCAACCAGGTGCCCTGGCCGAATTCATTGCCGGGCGATGCCATCAGGGCGGCACCGCTGCCGCCCACCACCGCGACGAAGGAAGCCATGGCCACCCCGGAGACCTGGCGCCAGGACTCGGCAGAGCTTTCCAGGATCATGCGGGCGGCCAGCAGCTGCTGCGGAGTGCTGGCCTTGCGCAGCTTGCCCTTGCCCACCTTGGCCACCAGGTATGGGCCGAGAAGGTTCATCACCAGCAAGCCCAGGCCGAATCCGCCCGCTATCACTGCGATGATCGCGGCGATGGACTGCATGAACTGGCCCATGTTCGAGAACAGCGCGTACAGCAGCAGGATGCCGCCGATACAGATCACCGCGCGCAGCCAGCTGGGGGTGGGCACCGTGCTGCGGGTTGCCACTGCCAGCGGGGTGATGACCAGCTTGCGCAGGCCGGCAGCTGCACTGCCCGCCGAGAGGAGCACGATAGCGGCTACCGCTACCGCCAGCACCCACAGCGGCAAGTAGATGGCTGAGCCGATCGGCGCACCTTGGAACGGAATCAAGGAAGCCAACGGGGCTGCCAGGAAGTACAGCGCGATACCGGCGAGCGCACCGGCCAGTGCCGTGCCTGCTGCCTGGAGCACTGCCACGAGGCTGATCTGCGCACCGGTGGCGCCGAGCAAGCGCAAAGATGACAGGGCCCGGTCATTGGAGCGTGCGGAAAGCCGGGCCGCGGCCGAGCCGAGCACCAGCAGCGGGACCACCAGCAGCACCACGGCGAAGATGGCCAAGGGCAGATAGGTTCCCTGGGCTTCGAGCTCGAAACTGGTGAAGGAGTAGGCGCCGCCGAGCACGATCAGCAGGATCGCGCTGACCATGGCGTAGGCGCTGGCGGTCAGGATCTGCGGTGCCAGCCGGGATTTCTCCGGCCGGCCGAGCATCCATGAAAGGTGCAGGATATTCACTGCTGGGCACCGTCCTTCGCGGCATGCGCCGGGTGCAGGCTGTCGCTGGTCAGCTGGCCGTCCTGCAGCTGCACAATGCGGTCGCAGCGTGCGGCTACGTTGGGATCGTGGGTCACCATCACCAGTGATTTGCCGGCGCCGACGGTGCAGCGCAGCAAGGTATCGAGCACCTCGAATCCCGTGGTCGAGTCCAGGGCGCCGGTGGGTTCATCGGCGAAGACCACCATGGCCCCGGTGACCTGTGCGCGGGCTATGGCAACGCGTTGCTGCTGCCCGCCGGAGAGCTGGCCGATGCGGCGTTGCTCCATCCCCGCCAGGCCCAGTTCGGCCAACGCTGATCCGGCGCTGGCAATGGCGGCATTGCGTGGCACCCCGTTGATCATCAGGGCCATGGCCACGTTTTCCTCGGCGGTAAGCTCGGGAATCAGCAGTCCGGATTGGAAGACGAAGCCGAAGGATTCGCGGCGCAGCTTGGTGCGCGCCTTGTCCTTGAGCCCTTGGATATCCACCGGTGCCCGGCCCGGGAGGTTCAGCATGATGCTGCCGGCGTCTGGAAGTTCGATACCGGCCAGTGCGTGCAGCAGCGTGGATTTGCCGGACCCCGAGGGACCCATGATGGCCAGCGATTGGCCCAGTGCAATCTGCAGGTCGATGCCGTTCAATGCGGTGGTGGAGCCGAAGCTGCGGTAGAGTCTGCGAGCGTCGAGGACGGGTGGATGGCCAAGGGAATTTTCAAGCATGACCCAATGTTTTCAATCGTGTGCCCTTACGCGCATCGGCGCAGGGGGCCAAGTCGCCTCCGGCCGGGCTCATCCCCCGGTAGGAGTTGCCGGCGCCTTGTTCACAACTACAGCAGGAGCAGTCAGCGGCAAATGAAGCTGGAATTGTATACGCAGCCATTTTGCGCGCCATGCGTCCGCACCCGGCAAACCGTGGCCCGAGTGCAGGAATTGCTGCCCGCGTTGGAGGTCGAAGAGATCAACGTCGTGGAGCAGGTGGCCCGTGGCGAGGAATTGGGAATCACCAGCACCCCGGTCATCCGGCTATTGCAGGACGGCACAGAGAAATTCCGTGCCAGTGAGACGCCGACTATCAATCAGCTGTTGACCGCTATCGCCGGAGCCAGCGACTAGTCTCACGCCGGCTGCGAGGCCAAGGTGCACGATTCTTGCCCCTTCATGGGGAAGAATAGATCAAGTGATTACTGTGCCCGGCGTCCACCATGAATGCTTCGAACGTGTTTTAGCTGACTCTTCCAACCGCATCGAGTGGCTGCGGGCACGAGCGCAGGGCATCACGGCAACGGACGTGGCCAAGCTGTCCACCGAGAAGTCCATCAAGAATGCCGCGTGGGACAAGCTGTACGGCAATGGCTTCTCCGGCAATCCCTACACCGACCATGGACGCAAGCGCGAACCGGTCATTGCCGCCTGGGTCCAAGAGAATTTCAATATTTTTCCTTCCACCCAGCTCTTCCACTCGCAGCAATCGAAGCTGCATCTGGCAACTCCCGATGGCCTTGGATTTGACGCTTCGGGGGTTCCGGTATTGGCTGAAATCAAGACCACCAATAAGCCGTTCAAGAAAATCCCGAAGAACTATCTGCGCCAGATCCTGTGGCAGCAGCACGTGATCGGTGCCGAACGCACGCTGTTCGTCTGGGAAGAGCACGACAATTTCGTGCCGGTGCGCGCGGTTCCCGAATACCTTTGGGTGGAACGGGACGATGATTTGATCAGCGATCTGATTGGCAAGGCCGAGTCGCTGATCGACGCATTGCGCGAGGCGACGGCCCGCCAGGAGCGCTACAAAGACTACGGGCCGGCGGCGTTGCGGCTCTGATTTCACCGGGAAACGGAAATAGCCACTGAAACCAGTTCGAAGGACTGGAATCAGTGGCTATCTCTTTGCCATCAGACCGGGTTGCTCGGGATCATCCGGGGATCTGGCAGGCAGTCAGGGTAGTTTTCCACCAGCTCGGCGAGCAGCTTCTCCCGCAGCATGTTGCGCAGGTTCCACAGGTCCCCGGCGTTGCGCGCAGATAAATAAATGGTCACTGTCTGCAAGCCATTTTGGGCATCCGTCACGAGTAGCTCATTATCCCGGCCGTCCCACCAGTCGGAGGACTCAAGCAGTTCGGTGCTGCGCTGGCGCAGGTAGGCAATCGGCGCATTGAGCTTCAGTTGCAGTGCGACATTTCCGGAAATCTCGGTGCTGCGCCGCGACCAGTTCTCGAACGGCGTGGTGGTGAAGTAGGTCGATGGCAGGATCATCCGGCGCCCATCGATCAGGTGCACGACGACGTAGGAGAGGGTGATTTCCTCGACGGTGCCGCGCTCCCCTTCGACCACCACCGTGTCATCCACGCGAATGGAGTCGGTAAACGCGACCTGCAAGCCGGCGAAGACGTTGGCCAAGGTTGATTGCACGGCCAAGCCGACGACCACCGATGCCAGACCGGCCGAAGCCAACAGGCCGGCGCCCAGCGCCCTGACCTGTTCGATTGTCAGCAGCACCGCGGCGACGGCAAGGATGCACAGCACCGCGATCAGCACGCGGCGCATCAGGCCGACCTGCGTCTGGACCTTGGCAAGCCTGCGTCCTGGGCCGAATCTCGACTCGAAGCGTGCCATCATGCCGGCTTCAATCACGCGCACCAGCTTGATGATGAACCAGGTGAGGAAGAAAACCAGAACGATCAGGATGGCGAACTGCCAGGGGTTGTACCAGGGACGATCGCTATAGAAAACCGCGAAGGCCGACTTCGCGATGATCGATGTGACCATGCCGAAGAACGGGAATCTGGTGGCTTTCACATCGGCTTCATCCACGCCGATCCGGCGCAGCACGCGGCGTGCCACGCCGCTGAAAACGAATGCCAAGATTGCGGCTACGAGCGCACCAATCAGCAGGACAACCCAGAATTGCAACGATTCGGGGAGGAAGCTTGATGCTGTAATGACTTCCTCGACGGTTTCGTCTAGAGGTTCAACGGGGGTAGGAGACATGCTTTAAGCATGTCATATGGCGCTAAATAAATGCTGTGCGGAACCTTCGTCCCACCATATGGTTCGGGAGGTTTCCAGCACCATTGCAGAACCGTCTCAGTGTGGTTCCAATTCCTTTTTGCCCTTGTGCTTCACGTGCTCCAGGCCTTTAGTAGATTCACTGGCAGTATGCTCTGCCAGCAGGCGCAAACCAAGAAAGACGGTGATCCCTATGCTCCACGGAAAAATTGGAATCGCGCTGGGCGCGGTGGCGGCGGCCTTGCTCGTGGTGACGCCGGCTTCGGCGGCGGCTCCGGCGCCGGCCGCGCAGGCATCCACTTCCTGTCCAACGGTCTATTGGGGTTCTTTGGCCAAAACCGGTTCCTTGTCCACGCATTCCACGGTTCAGGATCTGCGTACCGGACGCCATTTGTGCTTTGACCGGCTGGTCATTGATCTGGCAGGACCGGCTGCCAGCTACTCGGCAAGGTATGTCAGCGAACTGACTGGAATCGGTTCCGGACTGCCGGTGGCCACCACGGGTGGGGCCAACTTGGAAATCCTGGTGCAGGCACCAACAGCTCCGGGGTTCAATCCCGGAGCGAAGGTGAAGAATCTGGGCTATACGACGTTCCGCCAGTTGGTCTGGCTGGGCAGCTTTGAAGGCCAGACCAAGGTGGGGATCTCCACCAGGGCCCGGCTTCCGATGCGCGTGTTCACCCTGGCTGGACCTGGCGACGGTTCACGCTTGGTCATCGATGTTGCGCACCATTGGTAAGGAAGGTCCGCTTGCATGATGCGTTCGCAACTTTTTGCGTGACCTAACACGTAACACCGGGTCAACCTGCTGGTTAATGTGCCACCATGCTAAGTATGTCGCGCACATTCTCTTATCAGCAGGTTGACGTCTTTGCACCCACTGCTTTCAACGGCAATGGCCTGGGAGTCGTGTTCAATGCTGACAGCCTGAGCGATGACCAGATGCAGCACTTTGCGCAGTGGATGAATCTTGCTGAAACCGTATTCTTCGTCGAACCGAGCGACGAGGAAGCCGACTATGCCATCCGCATTTTCACCCCGAGCACCGAGCTTCCCTTTGCCGGCCATCCCACCCTTGGCGCTGCCCATGCCTGGCTGGAATCCGGCGGGGAAGCCGGCCCGGCCGGCCATCTGATCCAGCAATGCGGCGCCGGCTTGATCCCGGTGCGCGTGGAGCGCGAGAGCAGCGACCGGCACTCGCGGCGCTTGGCTTTCCTCGCTCCCCCGCTCACCCGCTCCGGTCCTTTGGAACCGGATGTCCTGCAGTGGGCGATTGCCGGTCTGGGCATTCGCGAGGAAGACGTGGTGGACCACCAGTGGCTGGTCAACGGCCCGCATCCTGCCGGCCTGGTGCTGCGTGACGCCGATATCGTGCTGGGCATCGAACCGGACTACGTGGCGCTCCAGGGGTTGGAAGTCGGCGTCATCGGCCCCTACACGGCCTCCAGCGTCTCGCAGAGCGTATGGCAACCGCGCGGATCGGTCATCCCGCGGATTTCCGGGACCCGTGAAGAACTGCGGCCCTTGGACTTCTCTGACTTCGAGCGTTCCGAGGAGCGTTTCCGCAATGTGGTGCTCCAGCCTCCCGCCGACTATGAGGTGCGTGCCTTCATCCCCGGCGAGGCCGTTCCTGAAGACCCTGCCACTGGTTCGCTGAACGCCGCGTTCGGCACCTGGCTGACGCAATCCGGGTATGCGCCGCAGCGCTATACGGTACGCCAGGGCACCCGCCTGGGTCGTGAAGCGATCCTGCATATCGAAGCGACCGAACGCGGTGTTTGGGTCAGCGGCGATGTCGCCACCCGCATCTCCGGTGATGTGAGCTTCGACTGATTATCCTTCATAGGTTCGCTATCGGTTCCGCATCCGGCGAATAGGGAATAGCCTTGAGCGGTGCCTGATACTGCGAATCCCGAATCACACTTCGATAGAAAAGCCGCGTGGCGAGCCCTCTGGGCATTGGTCATCGGCTTCTTCATGATCCTGCTGGACACCACCATCGTGTCCACCGCGATGCCTGCCATCATGAAGTCGCTGGGTGCCGACATCTCCAGCATCCTGTGGGTCAACAGCGCCTACCTGCTCACCTTCGCCGTGCCGCTGCTGGTCACCGGAAGGCTCGGCGACCGCTTTGGTCCGCGCAACATCTACCTCATCGGCATGGTGGTCTTCTCGCTGGCCTCGCTGTGGTGCGGCCTGTCCGATTCCCTCGGTTCGCTGGTGGCAGCACGCGCCGTCCAGGGCCTGGGCGCGTCGATGATTTCCCCGCAGGCCATGACGCTGATTACCCGGCTCTTCCCGTACCAGCACCGCGGCGCGGCCATGGGATTGTGGGGTGCGGTGGCGGGCATCGCCTCGCTGATCGGACCGATTGCCGGCGGCTTGCTGGTGGACTCCATTGGCTGGGAGTGGATCTTCTTCATCAACCTGCCCATCTCGGTTCTCAGCCTGGCCATGGTCTTCAAGTTCGTTCCCGCGCTTGAAGCCCATGCGCATTCCTTCGACTGGTTCGGAGTCTTCCTCTCGGCGCTGGCCATGTTCTGCTTGGTCTTCGGCATCCAGGAAGGCGACGCCACCAACTGGGAACCATTTATTGGCCCGCTGAATTCGTGGCATCTGATCATCATCGGCATTGTGCTGATGGGTGCCTTCGTCTGGTGGCAGTCGAAGACCAAATCCGAGCCGCTGGTTCCACTGCGCTTGTTCACAGTGCGCAATTTCTCGCTGGCCAATGTCGCGATCACGTTCATGGGCCTGACGATCGCGACCATCGCCCTGCCTATGGTGTTCTTCCTGCAGAACGTGCGCGGTCTGAGTCCGACCGAATCCGCGTTGATGATTTCCCCGATGGCCCTGGTGGCGATCTTCATCGCTCCGCAGCTGGGCAAGAAGGTCAATCAGCTCAGTCCGCGGATCCTGGCTGTGCCCGGGTTCTTCCTGTTTGGCGGTGCCACGGTGGCCTATGCCTTCCTGATGCACGCCGATATCCCGCTGTGGGCCCTGCTGATCCCTTCGGCGGTCCAAGGCGTCGGTTCAGCCATGATCTGGCCGTCCCTGTCGCTGGCGGCCACCAAGGACCTGACCGCGCGTGATGCCGGTGCCGGTTCGGGAATCTACAACACCACCCGGCAAATCGGTTCGGTCCTTGGGTCGGCGCTGATCGCGGTGATGATGGATGCCCGTGTTTCGGCGCAGATCGCGCAGGCGGACTCCAAGGATCCTGCGGTGATCATGGAAGCCATGTCTGTCGGCTTGGGGCAGGCGTTGATGCTGCCAGGCTTCATCGCCGTGGCCGCCGTGCTGGTTGTTGCGTTCCTCAGCGACGGCCAGAAGGCCCGGCGCTAGGCAACGCGTCAAAGGCAAACGCCTGATCCATGACGTGAACGTCGGTGGATCAGGCGCTTGCCTTATGGCCCTTAGACCTTGTCTTCAGGATCTTCTTCGTTGTCGCCGTGCTTGAACTCGTCGACCTTCTCGCCGATTTTCTCCTGGGCATCAGCTGCGAAGCTCTTGATGTTCTCGCTGGCGTCTCCGGCGAATTCCTTCGCGTTTTCGACTGCCTCGCCCAGCTTCTTCTTTGCATCATCTAAGAAACCCATTGGTTCTCCTCTTAGCTTGTGGTTCAAATATGGCCGCTGAAAACCGCAGTCTTCAAGATCAACTTAAGGCCAGCTGAGCGCTTTGCTCAAGCGTTTATTTCGCTTTCTTGATCTTCTTGGCTGCCTTGCGGCCAAAGATCAGGGCCACCGCAATACCTGCCAGCCAGACATCCTTGGCCAGGGCGGTGCCGTCTGCGGTGGGGCGGATGCCATCGGATTCCGTCATGCCCGGGGTGCGCAGGTAGGAAGCCAGCAGCACGCCGGAGAAGGCACCCAGGCCCAAGCCCGCAAGACGCGATGGAATCAGCGGAAGCAGCAGGGCGCTGCCCAGCGAGATCTCGCTGATGGAGACAGCCTTGCCGAAAACTGCTGGTTCCAGCTCGGCCAGCTGCGGCACGCCGTTGGCTGCCATCTGCTGCAGGCCTGCCGCGCTCGCTTCATCGATACGCAACTTGTTGATGCCGCTGTTGAGAATGAACGCGCCACTGACCAAACGTAGCGCGGCGTTTGCAATCGAGATTCCCATGGGCCCTCACTTCTCTTTCTTTTAGTCCAGAAATGGCGATCTTCTATAGAACGCCCTGATGTTCAGCGTAGTCATGGGCGCAGTAGTTCACAATCATTTGGGCGGCGCGCAAAGCTGAACCCAAGAATCTCCCAGCTTGAATCATGCTAAATTCGTGAATCATGATCGCTTCTTCCGCAGTTCCCCCAGCAGCCTTAGATCTGCTCATTACGCAGGGCTTCGATGCCACCAGCGTCGACGAGCTGGCAGCTGCCGCCGGTATTTCCCGTTCCACCTTCTTCCGCCGTTTCGGTTCGAAAGAGAACATGGTCTTTGCCGACCAGGAAATGATCATTGCGCACGTCGAGACCACGCTGGCAGCCTCGTCGGTTGATGCGATCACTACGCTCATCGATGCAGCGCATGTAGTTTTCGACCAGTACACGGTCAATCCCGAAGGAGCCGCGCTGCGCCACAAGCTGCTCTCCTCGGTGCCATCGTTGCGCGAGCGCGAGCTGGTTTCCACCCACCGATACGAACGCGCCTTCTATGGATTCTTGAAGCGCCGCGACTTGGCGAAGACCGCATCGGAGAAGTCGCTGTGCCTAGGCGTCAGCGCCGGTCTGGTGGCCATCCATAATGACCATCTGCGCAGCTGGCTGAAGGATGCGCACAGCACTGACCGCACCAAGCTGGCCAACGACGTACGCCAGTTCCTCAACCGCTTCGCAGATCTGCTCGACCCGGACCAGAAGGCAACCCCTGCCAAGCCCGCGGCCCCCAGCGTGGTGGTCTCGGTGCTGGACGCCGCCGCCGAGGAGAAGGATATTCTCCAAGCGGTCTCCCGCGCACTTAAAGAGCACGGAAAGTAAGCTGTCCCCCACACCTTGAAACCTAGTTTCTTGACATGGCACTGCGTTCCACTAGTCTAGTGAGTGAAACTTTTTCACCCTAGCTATTAGGAGCACCTGAAATGTCCCAGCTGGAGACCGAATTCGAATTTCCCGCAGGCGTTGTTGAACCCGAATACGACCTGTGGTCGGAGGACGTCAACACCGACCCGACCGGAGTCTTTGCCGAAGTCGGCGAAGCGGACAATGCTTGGCGCGCCAAGGCCCGCAAGTTCATCCTCGATGAGGTCAAGCACGACATCCACGAGTACTGGGACAAGGCCGACTACCCGCTGCACCTGATCAAGAAGCTTGGCGACGCAGATCTCCTGCGCGATGGCCTGAATCCCGAGGGCTACGCGGAAATGAGTCCGCTGGCTGCCGGTCTGGTCAACATGGAAATGGCCCGTGGCGATGGCTCCGTCTCCACCATTGTCGGCGTCCAGGGCGGCCTGGCCCTTCGCTCGGTGCTGTACTGCGGCAACGAAGAGCAGATCCAGAAGTACGCCATCCCCATGCTGCGCGGCGAGCTCCCAGGCTCCTTCGCGTTGACCGAGCCCACCCACGGTTCCGACTCGGTGTCGCTGGAAACCCGCGCAACCAAGGTCGAGGGCGGCTACCGACTGAGCGGCGAGAAGAAATGGATCGGCAACGGCTCGATCGGCGGCGTGAGCATCGTCTGGGCTCGTGATGACGAGGGCAAGGTCCGCGGCTTCATCGTCCACCAGGATGCCGAGGGCTACAAGGCCACCACCATCGAGAACAAGCTGTCCCTTCGCGCCATCTGGCAGGCGCATATCCGCATGGACAACGTCTTCGTTCCGGATGAGGATGTGATGCCGGAAGCCAAGAGCTTCAAGGACACCTCCCGTGTCCTCTTCGCCACCCGCCTGGGCGTCGCCTGGTCTGCCGTAGGCCACGCGACCGCATGCTACGAGTCGGCAGTGAACTATGCCAAGCAGCGCGTGCAGTTCGGCCGCCCGCTGGCTGCCAGCCAGATCGTCCAGGAACGGCTGGCGCGCATGCAGTCCGAGCTGGCCACCATCCAGGTTCTGGTGATGCAGGCGGCCAAGCGCGAAACCTCCGGTGAGCTGACCGGGCCGCAGGCTTCGCTGGCCAAGTACACCGCCACCCGCACCGCACGCTCCATCGCGGCGAATGCCCGCGACCTGCTCGGCGGCAACGGCATCCTGACCAGCAACCGCGTGGCCCGCCACTTCGCCGATGTGGAAGCGATCCACACCTATGAAGGCACCGAAACCGTGCAGGCTTTGATCATGGGCCGCGACATCACCGGCTTCTCCACCTTCGCTTAGTACCAGGACGCAGGAAAGCACGCCGGGACCTGGCTCAATCTGAGCCGCGGTCCGGGCGTGCTTTTTCTATTGCTCCCCCAAGCGCTTCTTCGTCTTTGCGGTGGCCACGTGATCCCACGGATTCTCCGGCCAGGGATGCTTCGGGTAGCGCCCGCGCATTTCAGCACGCACCTGGGCATAGGGTCCATTGAAGAAACTCACCAAGTCATCGGTCACCGCCAGCGGCCTGCCACCCGGCGACAGCAGATGGAATTGCACCGGCAGCTTGCCATTGACCAGGCGGGGCGAGTCCTCCAGCCCGAAGCATTCCTGCAGTTTCACCGCGACAACCGCAGGACCAGATTCACCGACCTCGGGGTAGGCCACGGAAATTCTCGATCCCGAAGGAACCTGGAGCCGCTCGGGCACCAGGGAATCGAAATCATGGGCATGCTCCCAGGGCAGCAATGTCCGCAATGCCGAATACAGGTCGACCTTGGCCGCATTCGTGCCGGAAGCAATCTTCCGCAGTACCGGCTGCAGCCAATGATCTGCAGCGTCAACCAGGCTCTGGTCGTCAACCCGGACAAAAGGTTCCCCGAGCAAACCGCGGGCCACTGCCATGCGCCGACGCAAGGCATCGAATTTCTCGTGGGTACCGAAGAAGCGCATGCCCTGCGTGGCAAGGGCGCTGGCCACAGCCTGCATCCCCAGTTCCTCGGTGGCCTTGATCGGATGGGCTGCCAGCTCGATCTCGCCGAAGCTTTCGATCCGGCGGGCGGTGATCCTGCCGTCGGACATTTCTGTCACCTCACGCATCTGGTGCATCTGCGGCAGCAGGTCTATGGCCGTCTCCAAGTCAATGCCGATAGCCCGCCGGATCATGGCCTTGGATCCGGTGCGGGACACCTCGGCGACCGCGAGAAATTCTTCATGCATCAGCGCGCTGCCCCGAGGCAGCGTGGCCCGGGTTCCCGAGGCCAGGAGGTACTCGTCCGGCCCGGTCTTGCGGGCAATCCATTGCGGGTACGCCAACGCGCACACCCCTGCCAATGCCGTGGCTGCCGATCCAGCCTGCCTTCCGGTGCTCGGCCCCGCAGCTCCCACGAGCTTTTCCAGGCGCTGCGCTTCATGCTTCCAGGCGCGGTGCGCCGGATGCGAATTCCGGGCCACCGCGACCAGCAGCTCGTTCAGGTCCGCGCTGGCGATGCGCTCGGAGCTGGCCAGCAAGGCAACAGCATCCGCAGCAGCCCGGGCACCGAAGATCCGGCTTCCCTCCAGCAGCGCGCGGGCGGCACGCGGGTCCGCTGGAATCTTCATCATCTGCTTGCCCAGCGAGGTGATCTGGCCTGCCTCATCCACCGCGTCCAGGCTGCGCAGGACCTGTTCGTCGCTGGCCATGGCGCCAGTCGGCGGAGCCTCCCACATGGCAAGCCCCTCGCCACGCGGGGTCCCCCACGCCGCCAGCGACAAGCCCGCGGCCACCAGATCTCCGGTTCGGATTTCCGGCGTGGAGTGCGCTGGTGCGGCGGCGAAGGATTTCGGATCCAGGGTGCGCACCACCTTGCCCGGCCCAAGGCGTCCTGCACGGCCCGCCCGCTGGGTGGCTGCGGAACGGCTGGCCACCACGGTCATCAACCCGGAGAAGCCGCGCGAGCTGTCTCGGCGCGGCTCGCGGGCGTAGCCGGCATCGATGACCAGGTGCACCCGCGGCACCGTGACCGATGATTCGGCAATGGAGGTGGAGACGATGATCCGCGGGTCGCTGCCGGGTTCCGGTTCGCCCAGGATCCGGTCCTGTTCCTTGGAAGAAATCTGCGAGTGCAAGGCAAAGACCGGCACGCCTGCGGCTGCGATCTGCGAGCAGACGCGTTCGACTTCCCGAACGCCGGGCACGAAGACCAGCGTGTCCACCGGGGTGTCGCTGGCCGCATTGGCTTCCGCCGCATGGCGTACCGCGACGGACGCTACATGGCGCAAGTAGTCGTCGTTCAGCCCGCGTTCGGCATTCCTGATCCCCGCGAAACTGTCGAAGGCTTCTTCTACCTCGAACTGGGCGGTCTGCGCGCTGAGCACCGGTGCTGCCGTATCGCGCACCATCAGCTCCGAAAGCTCGCTGGCATGCAAGGTAGCACTCATCACGATCAGCGAGAAGTCATCGCGCAATTCGCTCACCTGGTTGACCATGGCCAGCAGCAAATCGGTATCAATCGACCGCTCATGGACCTCATCAATGATCACCGCACTGACACCGCCAAGATCCGGATCCGCCAGCAGCCGGCGCAGCATGAGGCCGGCTGTCACGAATTCCACGCGGGTCTGCGCCGACGCCTTGCGTTCCCCTCGCACGGCGAAGCCGACGCGCTGCCCTACCGCCGATCCATCCAGCTGGGCGAGGCGGCGGGCTGCCGCGCGGACGGCGACACGGCGCGGCTGGGTCACGATGACCTTGCCGCCCAACCCGGCCTGATGCAGCGCGTTGGCTACCGTGGGCGGAACGATGGTCGTCTTGCCGGATCCCGGCGGAGCCTGGATCACCAGCGGCTGCGCGGGATTGGCCGCCACGGATGCGAAGAGCTCTTCCCTGCTGGGCCCGAAGGCCAGGCCGGAAGAGATCCGGTTCAGGTCGAAGGGGGCAAAACTCATGCCTGGCGACCTGACCAGAAGGACTTGATGGCGCTCACTACCGGTTCAATCGGGTACAGGGTGCTGCCGTGGGTCCGGCCTGGCAAGGCCACCATGCGCGCATTGGGCAAGGTGCGGACCATGATCTTGTTCTGGTCGAAGCGCGGCTGGTCCCTGGTGCCGATCAGCAGCAGGGTCGGGATCCTGATCTTCGCCAGCTCGGACACCTCGATGTTCTGCAGGGTCTCGGCAGCTTCGTAGTAGGCGGCCAGCGCCAGCGGGTCGTTGGACTTGAAGGCCAGTCGGGTGGCTGGATCCAGACGCCCATTCTTTTCCTGCCCGGTGACGAAACCTTCGATATCGCCGTTGCGGAGGACACCAAGGTAACCAGGAAAGAAGAGCTTCCCGATTTCGCCGGGGGTGATTTCATAGGTGCCGCCGAGCATGATCAGCGAAATCACCTGCTCGGGATGGTGCATGGCCATGTGCAGGCCGGTACGTGCGCCGAAGGAGTAGCCGACGATATGGATGCGTTTGATGCCCAGATGATCCATGACGGCGTGGATGTCGCTGACCACCTTGTCCATGGCGTAATCGGCTACGTCGTGGGATTTGGCTGATTTCCCATGTCCGCGCAGGTCCATGCGGATGGTGCGGTGGTTCTCGCCGAGCGCCTTGGTGTAGCCGAGCCCTCTCCAGATGGAGCGGGACAGGGCGGAGCCGTGGAGGAACAGAATCGGTTCCCCGGCGGCCCCGTCATCGTCAAAGAAGATTTCGGAACCGTCTGCGGGATTATTGATCATCGGCATGCCTCCGATTAAATCCTGTAGCGGCGGTGAAGTCGAAATCAGAGTTCCGTCCCGCCCTCGACAACCGCGTCGAATAGGTGAACACTGAAGACACAGGGTCAGGCCACCCGCTGGGGGTGGCCCACGGAAGTTGGGAGGAAGAGCATGCCTGAACAATCAGCTGCTGGGCAGCCCGATGGCGTTGAAGAGGAAAAGCTGCGACTTGCCGAAGAGGAAAAGAAGCACCATGACGAGCACGATGAAGCGCTCGTCGAAGAGCGGGAAGACGAATCATTCCCCGCTTCGGATCCGCCCTCGAATTACTAGCAACAACTTTTCCTGAGAGACCGCACACGTAGTGTTCAGCTTTTTACAAGAATCAGCTCCTAGTGTGGTTAATACCTTCTCAAGGTGCGAGTGATCTAGATGAACCGATCCGCACAGGCGTTACCTCCTTGGCCTGGCGGGTCGGTTCATCATTTAACGCGATCCGCTAATCCTTTACGCACACAGCGGATTCACCTGGGCTCTATTTGTTTAGTTCAGGCTCTGGCCTATTGTGGAAATTGACTTCACATCGATTTCCGCACGCCAGCCCTTGGCCTGGCAGAAAGGTGCCTCGTGGAATACGAACGCCTCCCGTCCATCCCTGAACTGCACCGCCCCTACACCGCTGCCGCAGACCGCTATGAGCATTTCGGCTACCGCCGCGTGGGCGAATCCGGCCTGCGCTTGCCGCCGCTATCCCTGGGTCTGTGGTGGAACTTCGGGGATAACCGCCCCTTCGACACGCAGCGCGAGATCCTGCGCCATGCCTTCGACCACGGCATCAACCACTTCGACCTGGCCAACAACTACGGCCCTCCGGCAGGCTCAGCCGAAGAGAACTTCGGCCGCATGATGCTCAAGGACTTCAAGCCCTACCGCAACGAGCTGGTCATTTCGTCCAAGGCCGGCTACGACATGTGGCCAGGCCCGCACGGCACCTTCGGATCGCGCAAATACCTGCTGGCCTCCTGCGAGGCTTCGCTGAAGAAGATGAATCTGGACTACGTGGACATCTTCTATTCGCACCGTTTCGATCCGAAGACTCCCCTGCACGAAACCATCGGCGCGTTGGATGCCCTAGTTCGCCAAGGCAAGGCCACCTATGTGGGCATCTCCTCGTACTCGGCAGAACGCACTGCTGAAGCCGCCGCCATCGCCAAGGACCTGGGGACCCCTCTGGTCATCCACCAGCCGTCGTACAACATCCTGAACCCTTGGGTGGAGCACGGCCTGCTGCAGACCTTGGAAAAGGAACGCATGGGCACCATTGCCTTCACCCCGCTGGCCCAAGGCCTGCTCACCGACAAGTACCTGGAAACCACCGATGTGGTGCGCCAGGGCGGACGCCGTTCGCTCGAAGCCCAGCTGACCGATGAGAACCTCGCCAAGATCCGCAACCTGAACGAGGTCGCCAAGAAGCGCGGGCAGTCGCTGGCACAGATGGCCTTGGCTTGGCTGCTGCGCGAAGGTGCGGCAACCTCGGTGCTGATTGGCGCTTCGTCCACCAAGCAGCTGGACGAGAACCTTGGTGCGCTGGAGAACCTCGACTTCTCCGAGGCTGAATTGGCCCAGATTGCCACGATTGCCCAGGGCGATGCAGGAATCGATTGGTGGCGAACTTCCGCTATCAGCTAGCGATCCACTGATCACAGCGTAATTATCTGTGCTCTCAAGCCGTGGTTTCCAAGACATGACTTGGAAACCACGGCTTTTTCGCTCGCTTCTGTCTGCATCTTTTTCGCAATCGAAATTCCTGCTGTTCCTTAGTGGCTGAAACTTGTTTCTGCGGATAAGCTCGGAGTAGACGCAATATGAAGTGAATTACATTCATTTATTGCGTGGAGTCCGCTAACGTTAGGGCCACGCGGCTTACGCTGGCCACTTTTGTGCAAACGACAGGAGCATTGATGAGCGCCCCAACCTACAAGGTCTTGAACCCGGCTACCGGTGAAGTTGTCGAGGAGTTCGACGCAGCAACCGACGAGCAAGTCGAGCAGGCATTGGCTGCAGCGCAGACCGCCTACGAATCATGGCAGGACGTCGACATCAACGAACGCGCCAAGATTGTCTCCAAGGTCGGAGCGCTCTTCGCCGAGCGCGCTGCAGAGCTCGGCAAGATCATGACCACCGAGATGGGCAAGCCGCTTTCCGAGGCCGTGGGCGAAGCAGAATTCTGCCAGGAAATCTTCGAGTACTTCGCCACCGAGGGCCCCACTTTGGCTGCGGACCAGGAGATCAAGTCCTTCTCCGGCGGCAAGGCCGTCGTGCAGAAGCGTCCGGTGGGCCCATTGCTGGGCATCATGCCGTGGAACTTCCCGCTGTACCAGGTAGCCCGCTTCGCGGCGCCTAACCTGATGCTGGGCAACACCATCATCTTGAAGCATGCGGAGTCCTGCCCGCGCTCGGCTCTGGCCATCCAGGAAATCATGGATGAGGCCGGCGTGCCTGCAGGCGTCTACAACAACCTGTTCGCCACCCACGATCAGATCTCGACCATCATCGCTGATCCCCGCATCCAGGGCGTTTCGCTGACCGGTTCGGAACGCGCGGGCGCTATCATCGGCGAGCAGGCAGGCCGGAACCTGAAGAAGGCAGTGCTGGAGCTGGGCGGATCGGATCCATTCGTCGTGCTCGACTCCGACGACGTCGCCGGCATTGCCGAGACTGCGTGGGGCTTCCGCATCGACAACACTGGACAGGCTTGCAACTCGAACAAGCGCATGATCGTCATGGAGGACATCTTCGATGATTTCGTTGCCGAGCTGACCCAGCGTGCGTCGGGCTTGAAGGCCGGCGACCCGATGAAGGAAGAGGAAGGCACGTTCGCCCCGATGTCCTCGCGCAAGGCCGCCGAGGATCTGCACGCACAGGTGCAGGATGCGGTCTCCAAGGGCGCAACCCTGCATGCCGGCGGCGTGCTGCACGACGGCCCTTCCGCGTACTACTCCCCTGCGGTGCTGAGCGGCGTCACCAAGGACATGCGTGCCTACTACGAGGAGCTGTTCGGCCCGGTAGCCGTGGTCTACAAGGTATCCAGCGACGAGGAAGCCACCGAGCTGGCTAACGACACCATCTACGGCTTGGGAGGTTCGGTGCACTCCACCGACGTCGAGCGCGCTTCCAAGGTGGCGCAGAAGCTGCAGTCCGGCATGACCAACGTGAACGTAGCCAGCGCCGAGGGTGCAGAAATGCCATTCGGCGGCGTGAAGCGTTCAGGCTTCGGCCGCGAACTTGGCCCGCTGGGCATGGACGAGTTCGTGAACAAGCGCCTGTTCTACGTAGGCGAATAGTCCGCCAAACGCAGCGAGGGGCTGTTTCCTGATTATTCAGGAGACAGCCCCTCGGTTTTATCGGGTACTAGACGCTGACTTTTTCGTGCAGCTCTTCATTCCGTTTATCGCCCACAACCGTCTTCATTTCTGGAGCGGCCACATCGGCAGGCGCATCCTTGGCTGCCTTCTTGAACCAATTCGCTAAGCGGCTCCAGGTGACGTCACGGATGAAGATGGCATCTACGCCAACCATTGCCAAAGAGAACCACGGAAGGCCCATCAAGATGGCAATACCAATATGGAAGGAAACCATCGCGAACAGCACAGGTATTCGTGTCCACCGGAATAGCAGTGCCCCTGGGAAGCTGACTTGCAGAATGATGGATCCAATACTCGCGATGGCCACAGACCATCCCATAGTGGTTATCAGTTCGCTGATTTCGGGCCACGGTCCAAAGCGCATAGTGTGCAGCGGACCATAGACAGCCGTTCCTTCCTGCCACGGTTCACCGGTGGACTTGAACAAGGCACCCGAAACATAAATCATGAATACCTGGCAGGCCAAGGCGATAATGGCCAGGTTATGCCAAAGAGCGGTCAACGGGGCAGGCAATACATGGGCACCATTCCACAGCTTTTGGAACACGTTGCCGCTGAAGTCGGCATTTCGTGCACGACGGCGTGCATCAAGCGACCATCGAGCCGAGTGATCAGTGAACATCATCAGGAACATGGCAATGCGCATCGCGTTGTCCCCCTGGTCGCTGCCAAAGAACGGGGTTTCAATGAACCCGATCCATAGCCACAAGAATATTGGAAGCAAGATACGTGCGCGGTAGCCAATTATGAGCGTTACGGCCAATACCATCATCATTAGGAAGAAGATGGTCACCGAGGTATCGTTCTTCGCGATCGAGAAGAAGAAGTCAAAAAAGCCGCTTTTGCCGAATGAGCTGATTGGTTCTTCAAGTTGCCCGGACCAAGCGGCACCGCTTCCATAGGTGTAGAGACGGGTGTTGAAATTAGTCAGCAGCAAGCCTAATGCAGCCGACCCGAACAGGATACGAGCCACAGCGATGCCGTAGAGAGCGCGTTTCTGGTCATACAGCCAGCCCTCTACGGTAGCAACTACGTTCTTGCAAACATTGAGGAAGTACGGTGGACCCTCACGCCAGAATGCGGACCATATGCGAGCAATCGCGGTCAAAACCTTCGAAGCTATATTCATTTACCTGCATTCACCCCTTCCAACGAGTTGAAGACCTTGGCGAAGTTTTCTTGGCTTTGACCATCCATTACCGTCATTCCACGCCAACCTGATTCGATGGTGACAGGCTTTGGCCGTTTCGCATTTTCATCATTCCTCTGCGAAAAAGGAATGACTCCTTGGCGACCCGCCCTGAACTGGATTCTAGTAATCTCTTCATCGCCCCAGACCGCCTTTGCAACTTGAGTGGCGTAGGCACTTGCCTGCTTTTCTGCGACCAGGAAATCAGCCGTTCTATTTTTCGAATTGCTCGAGTTCTTCGTAATTTGGCTATTGAGGCGGTTAGTCATGCGTTGAGTCCAGTCATCACCTTTGAAGTAACTGAGCTCGACTGATTCTTGCTGATTGTCGTTTAGTTTTCGCCATGAATTCTGGTAAACGCTTGAGAGCCGGTCTCCCGCTAGCGCGGCCCTCGGCGGGAAGAGATTGTGATGGATCATGTCCATTTCGCGCTTCACAGGATCAATCCATGCCGTGGTGCGTTCTTCGCCTGCATCATCCACGATGCTGGCACGAACTTCGAAGGAATAGTCGCCATCGACCGGTTTGGGAGCAAATACCGACCAGCTTTGTCCAAACATGGGCATCATGTAGTTGCGCAACGCATTGTCTGGAACTATTTTGCGAATCTCATTTGCGGGAGCCACCCAGAGGAACGTCGCAAAAATATGCCAAGCAGTGAGCAAGACACAGACGAATCCAACTAGCCGAAGCCATAACGGATATTTCCTACTCTTGGCGGCGCCAGAAGATACCGTCATTTCCCATTCCTGTCCGTTCGGGAATCCGATTTTCGCTCGTAGAATGGATCGTCATTCTACGAGTAGCCAATCTTCAATTTCATTTCCTATTTGGGGTTTTGCACCCAACATATTAAGCACAGAATAGACGATAAGCCGGGCTGACCCTCGGGTCAGCCCGGCTTGCCGTATTTATTACAAGGTCAAGCTACTAGGCACGCTTGCGACGAGCAATCATGATGCCCGCACCAGCCAGCGCCAGCAGTACTGCTGCACCGCCTGCCAGGAGAACACCCGATGCGCCGGTATCAGCCAGCTTGTCATCGTTCTTGCCATCGTTCTGACCGTTGGAGCTGGAGTCTTCGTCAGATCCATTCGATGCAGAATCGCCTGCGGATGCTGCGTCAGCTTCAGCGTTAGCGGTCGCGTCAGCGTCAGCAGTAGCGTCAGCAGTCGCGTCAGCTTCAGCGTCAGCAGTTGCATCGGCAGTAGCGTCAGCTTCAGCGTCAGCAGTAGCGTCAGCTTCAGCGTCAGCAGTTGCATCGGCAGTAGCGTCAGCAGTAGCGTCAGCGTCAGCAGTTGCATCGGCAGTCGCGTCAGCAGTCGCATCGGCAGTAGCGTCAGCAGTCGCGTCAGCGGTCGAATCGGCAGTCGCATCGGCAGTCGCGTCAGCAGTCGCGTCAGCGGTCGAATCAGCAGTTGCATCGGCAGTCGCGTCAGCAGTTGCATCGGCAGTCGCGTCAGCAGTTGCATCGGCAGTCGCATCGGCAGTCGCGTCAGCAGTTGCATCGGCAGTCGCATCAGCGGTCGAATCAGCAGTTGCATCGGCAGTCGCATCAGCGGTCGAATCAGCAGTTGCATCGGCAGTCGCATCAGCGGTCGAATCAGCAGTTGCATCGGCAGTCGCATCAGCGGTCGAATCAGCAGTCGCGTCAGCGGTCGAATCAGCAGTCGAATCAGCAGTCGCGTCAGCGGTCGAATCAGCAGTCGCATCGGCAGTCGCGTCAGCGGTCGAATCAGCAGTCGCATCGGCAGTCGAATCAGCAGTCGCGTCAGCAGTCGCATCGGCAGTCGCGTCAGCAGTCGCGTCAGCAGTCGCATCGGCAGTCGCGTCAGCAGTCGCATCGGCAGTCGCGTCAGCAGTCGCGTCAGCAGTCGCATCGGCAGTCGCGTCAGCAGTCGCATCGGCAGTCGAATCGGCAGTCGCGTCAGCAGTCGCATCGGCAGTCGCGTCAGCAGTCGCATCGGCAGTCGCGTCAGCAGTCGCATCGGCAGTCGCGTCAGCAGTCGCATCGGCAGTCGCGTCAGCAGTCGAATCGGCAGTCGCGTCAGCAGTCGCATCGGCAGTAGCGTCAGCAGTCGAATCGGCAGTAGCGTCAGCAGTCGCATCGGCAGCTGCCTCTTCAACAACTACGAAGTTCACTACATCGGTGGAACCGTTCTCGTCCGTTGCAGTAGCGGTGTGGTCACCAGCTGGCACGTCAGGGAACGTAACAGTCCAGGTACCGTCTTCGCCAACAGTGGTCACCTGATCATCCTGTCCCGGGATCGAGACAGTTACTTCGGTACCAGGCTCACCGGTACCAGTCACGTCAACGGGGCCAACAGGAAGTTCTTCGCCTTCGGTCGGAGTCAGGATATCGACAACGGCCACTGCCGGAGCTTCGGCTGCTGCACGTACTGCCGAGGTACCCAGATCAACGCCAACTGCAACCGCCGCGTCATCAGGCAAAACGTCAATAGCCAAAGCCGTAACGTAGTTCAGTTCTCCCTCAGGCGCTGGGTCAACCAAAGTTGTTCCTGCAGGGGAGGCAACCCCAGCAGTAGCTGGAACAGTGACTTCCGTGCTTGCCAAAGTACCTTGTTCGTTAATGGTGATCTCGGCTACTCCGAGGAGAAGTGGCTCAATAGCGCCATCGATCAACGGAGCAACTACCCCGTCAACTAGTCCGTCAATGCTCGTGCCCAAGCCAGTCACTGTGTCATTAGCCGCAGCCAGCACTGGAGCAATCGCACCCGTGGTTAGCTCAAGTAGCGTATTGACTACTGGACCAACTGGGATAGCGCTCAATACCCCGGTAAGGGCAATGTCATTGGCGAACGTGAAATCGCCACTCAGAAGTTCGCCGAGAGTACCGCTCATGTCGAGACCGCCGTCGACCAGATCGAGTTCACCAACTTGAGCGTTTGCGTCCGCCGACAGAGTCA
Source organism: Glutamicibacter sp. ZJUTW (assembly GCF_008370855.1). Lineage (NCBI taxonomy): Bacteria > Bacillati > Actinomycetota > Actinomycetes > Micrococcales > Micrococcaceae > Glutamicibacter > Glutamicibacter sp. ZJUTW. The sequence continues at coordinate 2,769,651 of NZ_CP043624.1, forward strand.
CGGTTACGTCGTTCAAGATGCCCGTCACTGCCGCAGAAACTTTTACAGTCACATCATTCAGCAAACCAGTGAGCGATGCGGAGATTTTCTGAGCAATTACGTCGTCAAGAAGAGGAGTATTTGGTCCCTGCTCGTTGAGATCACCTTCGACCACTTGAGCCAGGTCAACGCTGATGGTTCCGTTACCGAGGTTTACAGAGACTAGGCCGTCCTCTGACACCAGTTCATTTGAAATCAGGGTATTCAATTTCTCAACTGCGGCTGGCAAACCTTCAGCAGTAACCTGCACATTCGAAAGTCCAAGCTGAGCCAGAGTAGTACCGAGAAGTGGATCTTCAAGAGTCACATTAACAGTGCTCAGGGCTTCGGAGAGCTGGCCCAGAAGACCTGCATCTGAGGTAATTGACTCCAGCAGAGTTGCTACATCCGAAGTTGCGGCTGTCAAATCTCCGCCAAGCTCAGAGACTAGCGGGCTTTCGAGTTCAACTGTTGCGCCAGCAAGCTGGTAAACGAGTTCAGTCTGGCCACCCTCTTTACGCTCGGCACTCGAAGCAAGTGCACCCAGCTGCAATTCAGCGGTGCTCAGCACGCCTTCGGTTGCGTCGGTCAGGCCGAGTTGACCGAACAACTTGGTCAAGTCAATGGTAGCCATGTCGCCTGGAGCCGTATCGACCGCAAGTGCACCGTCCGCACCCAGCACGCCAGCCGAAGCCTTGGCATGGGTTGGGGTGTCAGCGATCGCGTAGGAGGACAGTGCGCCGGCCTGGCCTAGGTCAAGGAGTCCGGTTCCGTCTTCGCTGATTACCGGAAGGTTGATGGTGCCCAAATCTACGTTCAGAAGACCGTTAAGCGCCGCAACGTTCAATGGGTTTGCCTGGGCTTCAGGCGAGCTCGGGTTGGCCGAGAATGAGTAGCCGGCGTCAGCTACTTCTAGCCCGAGTCCGTCGACATTGATGACCTGGCCGAATGCTTCTGAATGATCCTCAGGAGCTGCATATGCTGCGGTTACGGTCGGAGCCACGAACAGGCTCGCGATGACTGCGCCAGCGAGCACCGGACGGGCCGCCTTGAGCTTCCCGCCCTTAGCTGGTGGCAAATTATCTGCTTGCACCACTATCCTCCAAAAGTTGGTTGTGATCTAGGGAACTCCAAAGAGCTCCATATTTGACCCTATGTTGGATGAACTTCGGCTCACAGGTTTCTTTCAGCCATTTCTTTGCATACTCAGGTCAAACTTCTTAGCCAGACGGCCAAAATCAATGACCAGCAGGTAATACTGACTAGTAATTTAAGTTCATGCCATTAGAGTAAATAATCTACTTTCGGATTCTGACCTGAAAATTTACCTGAACAGGAAAGTAACAATGTGACAATAGCCTTGTAATGCTACCTGTCAAGCTAACGAATTAGGCCAGTTGACCATAGACTGTGAAACACCTGCTAGCTCGCCGCACACGTGGATGTGTTGAAAAGGCTTGGCAAGGATAACTGTGGGTTTTAAGCACTGAGGATTCTTGTATGTCGCATATCCGTATTCATCTGGCCGATAGTGACCATTTTTCTCGGGCCGGGGTTGCTGGCGTCCTAGCCGAGGCCAAAGACATGGAGATCGAACATGTTTCGGATTGCATGTCAGCGGCTGTTGAAGCGGCGAGCGAGTTGAAGCCAGATGTTGTCATTATGGAATCATCGCTGAACGGGACTGACCTGCTCAGCTCGATCCGGGAAATCGCCGAACAGACACCAACTACCAAGATTGTCGTGCTCGCTACCCGATACCGTCGCGACGAGATCACACAGGCCTACGATGCAGGCAGTTCGGCGCTGCTTTCGAAAAGTTCCATCAGTTCGGAATTGCCCAGTGCCTTGCGGATGCTAATCGCCGGGTACCAGCTGTTTGCCCAACCCGAAGATGGCTGGGAGCCGACAACGAGTATTGTCCGCCGAGCAACGCAGCAAACTGCCGTACGCAAACTCAGTGAACGTGATCGCAGCCTTACACGCTTGGTCGCGGCTGGCCTTACGAATTCGCAGATCGCACGCATCGCGCACATCTCCGAAGGATCCGTTAAACTCCACTTGGCACGCATCATGGAGGAACTGGACGTGACCAATAGGGTGCAGCTTGCGGTCATTGCTACGGAATGCGGTCTAGTTACTTCAGCAGATCTGCAAATCGTCTAGCGAAAGGGCACGGCCGTTAGTACACCGTGCGTAGTTGGCTGGCGGGGATCCACATTTCTTCGCCGTCACGGTCGATCCGCCGCCACGCGCCCTGTCGGGCCACAATGACAACCGCAGTATCTGCAGGCAGGATTCGCGCCAACGAATAGTGATCGCCAGGACCGCGACGCGCGTTCAAGCCAATGGTGGTCAGCGCACGCTGGTTGGGAACGGCAATCAATCCGCCTTTGGCTGGACGCGATGGAATCTCCTGCAAGTACATGCTTGGAACCCAGCCGAGCAATTTGCCGCACTGCACTTGGGACCATAGTCCCTGCTGGAGCATCGACCGGACCTTGGAACCCTGGTCAATGACCTTGAGTACCGGATAACCTGTGCCGCTGCCCTTGCGCAGATTCAAAGTAGCTGTCGTCACATGGGTGGCTTCGATCAATGAATAACGTGAAAGAACCGGCTCGGCCAGTTCGTCGTCGTCTTCTGCAACTGCCGGCTCGTCGAATACCGCTGGAATCGGTTCAAGATAGATATTCGGCAACCAACCATACGTATGGTGCACGAGAACGTGCGCCCACGAGCCCTTGACCTCGATCAGCACCAGCTCGGTGCCTTGCTCCAGATGGCTTTGCACTACATAGTGGCGGCCGGCGCCCTTGCGCAGCTTGAGCGAGGCAGTCGTCCGGTGGGTATTGGCAACGGACGACGTCCGCGCCGACTGATGTGGAAAGCCCACCTGGTTCACGACCACCTCAACTGAAAAACTTAGGGAAGCAACCACCGGTTGCTTCCCTAAGTTTATTCCATATTTAGAAGATGCGTGCTTCGCAACCTCTTAGGATGCGGAAGAGCGCGAGCCGAGCTCTGCGTCCAGTCGCAGCAGGCCGCTTCCGTCGTTGCCGATCATCTTGACGCGGTCCAGGATTTCACTAACGGTGGCTTCCTCTTCCACCTGCTCGTCGATGAACCAGTGCAGCAACGGCATGGAGTCGATGTCTCCCTCGGTCTGTGCCAAGCGGTACAGCTCGCGGATTGCTTCGGAGACCTTCTGCTCGTGCGCCAACGAGGCAGCGAACGCGTCGGCAACGCTGTTCACGTTCACGGTCGGTGCAGGCTGCTCGCCAATCTTCGGGTGTGCCGAACGGTCGGTCATGTGGGTCATGAACTTTTCCGCGTGCACGATTTCCTCGCCAGCCTGGGCGCGGAACCAACCAGCAATGCCTGGGAGGCTCAAAACGTCCATTTCAACTGCCAGCTGACGGTAAACCGTGGCTGCGGTTAGTTCGAGAGTTACCTGGGTGCTGAAGGCTTCTGCCAGTTTTCCTGTAAGTTCCATGCCTACAGAATAACCCTGCACAAGGGCCTTGTCACCGAAGTTTGGACTCACTTAGTCCAACCTGAATTAGGGAATCATCCCAAGTTGGGATCAAGTTAACATAGCCGATACTAACCTAGGTTAGGTCAACCGAACCGCTCGCAATCTACTTGCCCAACCCTGCCCGACGCAGTGCCTCAGCCATCGCGGTGTTGCCCGGTGCAGCAGGTTTTCCCTGGGCGGACCGGGCATTGCGATTCTGCCCATTCCGATTCTGGCTTGGTCGTGCCGAACCGCCAGCCCTCGGCCCCTTCCGCTCGCGCGGCCCGGAATTCTTGCCCACTTCTCCGGCAACGGGCAGTTCATCGTCCAGGCGCAGGGTCAGCGAGATGCGCTTGCGCACAACGTCTACGTCCAGCACCTTGACCTTGACAATCTGGCCGGAGCTGACCACCTCGCGAGGATCCGAAATGAACTTGTTGCTCATGGCCGACACGTGAATCAGGCCGTCCTGATGGACACCGAGATCCACGAATGCACCGAAAGCCGCGACGTTGGAGACTGTGCCTTCCATGATCATCCCCGGCTTCACATCCTTGATGGTCTCCACGCCTTCCTTCAGCGTAGCCGTCACGAACTCACCGCGCGGGTCACGGGCAGGCCGCCGCAGCTCGGCGATCACGTCGCGAATGGTTGGCTCGCCAAACTGCTCAGTGGCGAAGTCCTGCGGGTTCAGCTCCTCAAGCCGGCGGCCCTGGGCCTCGGCGCTGGCCTGCAGGGTCTTGGCCAACGCGTAGGCTTCAGGATGCACCGAGGACGCGTCGAGCTTCTCCTTGCCTCCGGTGATGCGCAGGAATCCCGCGCACTGCTCGAAAGCCTTGGCTCCCAGACGCGGTACCTTCAGCAAATCCTTGCGGGTGGCGAACGGTCCGTTGGCGTTGCGGTGATCCACGATGTTGCGGCTGAGCAGCGGTCCCACGCCGGCCACACGGGCCAGCAGCGACGGAGATGCGGTATTCACATCGACGCCCACGGCATTCACGCAGTCCTCGACCACCGCATCCAGCGCGCGGTCCAGCTTCGAGGCAGTGACATCATGCTGGTATTGCCCCACGCCGATGGACTTCGGATCGATCTTCACCAGCTCGGCCAGCGGGTCCTGCAAGCGGCGGGCAATCGATACCGCGCCACGCAGCGACACATCCATATCCGGCAGTTCCTGGCTGGCCAGTTCCGAGGCCGAGTACACCGAAGCGCCAGCTTCCGAAACGATGACCTTGCTGATGCCCTCGCCGCCCAGCGCCTTGATGACTTCAGCCGCCAGTCGGTCCGTTTCACGCCCGGCCGTGCCATTGCCCACCGCAATCAGCGTCGTGCCGTGCTTCTTTGCCAGATTAGCCAGCACTGCGATGGATTCATTCCACTTATTGGCTGGTGCGTGCGGATAGATCGTCGCGGTTTCCACCGACTTGCCGGTCAGGTCCACCACGGCAACCTTCACACCGGTGCGCAGGCCTGGGTCCAAGCCCAGCACGGCCTTGTTGCCAGCCGGCGCAGCCAGCAAGACGTCGCGCAGGTTCGCCGCGAAGATCTTCACCGATTCATCTTCGGCGGCTTCGAACAATCGCGAACGCAGGTCGGATTCGAAACGGGTCAGCAGGCGGGCCTTCCACGCCAACCGCACGGTCTGCGCAATCCATTTGGCAGCAGGCGCATCGGAAGGCACATTCAGCCCCAGCGAAGCGGCAATGGCATTCTCGAACCCGCTGCGGGCTTCGGCCAAGGCCTGTTCATCCCGTGGGTCAGCTTCGGCAAGCTGCAGATTCAGCACCCCTTCACGTTCGCCGCGCAACAGGGCAAGAACCCGGTGCGAGGGCAGGCGATCAAGATCTGCCACGTAGTCCAGGTAATCGGAGTACTTTCCCTGTCCTTCCGCGGTCGCGCCGGCGGCGACGCTGGCACCGATTTTTCCGGTCTTCCACAGGCGTTCGCGCAATTCCCCAGCGAGAACAACGTCTTGGGATACCCGCTCGGTCACGATGGAACGCGCGCCAGACAGCACATCGGCATCGGTGGCAAAACCTGCCTCCGTGTTCAGGTAGCCGGCAGCTGCCTGCACCGGATCCGTCGATGGATCAGAGAGCAGCAGATCAGCCAGGGGTTCCAATCCGGCTTCGCGGGCAATCTGGGCTTTGGTGCGGCGCTTTGACTTGAATGGCAGGTAAAGGTCTTCGAGCTCCGCCTTGGTGCTGGCCGCACGAATGGCCTGGGCCAGCTGGTCTGTCAGCTTTCCGGATTCGGCAATGGCTTCAAGGACAGCCGCTCGGCGGTCCTCCAGCTCGCGCAGGTACCGCAGACGTTCTTCGAGCAAACGCAGCTGGCTATCGCTGAGCATGCCTGTGACTTCCTTGCGGTAGCGGGCAATAAAGGGAACCGTTGATCCGGAGTCCAAGAGCTCGATCGCTGCCTTGATCTGCCATGGTGCCACAGCGGATTCGCTGGAAAGTTCCCTGGCCAGTTGGGCAATGATGTGCTGCCCGGTCGCGCTGTCTTTTGCGGTGTTCTTCTGCTCGCTAGTCACCGATCCATTGTGCATCATGCGGTCCGATCTTCTGATGATCGACTCGGTTGGCATTCAGCAGAAACTCAATCTCCGTAGCTATGATTTGTTGTTATGGGGATTGTGAAAGTTCGAAAGTCAGCGGCGCTAATTGCTATTTCAAGCATGGCGCTTTTGAGCAGCGGATGCGCATTTGTCGAGGACACTGCGGCCGATGCAGCCAACCAGCTGACTGATGCAGCGTCCAAGGAAATCGTGCGCCAGGCCTGCGCTCCCGTCCAGGACGGCACGATCGACGCAAGCGAACTTCGCGTCCTCTCATCCATAGTGAAATCAGTTCAAGGCGGCGGCCTGCCACAGGAATTGGTTGATGTGCTCCAAGAGCTGGCGAACTCCGGAGACCAGGCACCTGAAGCCCTGCAGCAGCGCCTGGTCGAGATTTGCGACGAAGCGACAATTTCCAACTAGCCGCCGTTGGCCGCACCAAGTATCGGCTGATCTAGACTTTTCTCATGGTCGAAATTCCAACAAGCGGCAAAGTACGTCTCGATGCATGGCTGTGGGCGGTGCGCATCTACAAGACCCGTTCGGCTGCGACCACCGCCTGCCGCGCCGGGCACGTCCGCTTGAACGGCGACCCGGTAAAGGCTTCTCAAGCTGTGGTTTCCGGTGATCGCATCCGTGTGCGCAAAGACGGTTTCGACCGCGATCTGGAAGTCAGCGGGCTGATCTCGAAGCGTGTTGGCGCGCCCGTTGCCGCCAAGTGCTACATCGACCACACCCCGCCCCGCGAGCGCCTGGTCATTCCACAGGTACCGATCCGCGAGCGTGGCGCCGGCCGGCCCACCAAGAAAGACCGCCGCGAAATGGACCGCTTGCGGGATTCCTGGCAGGCCCCAGCGCCAGATGCTGATCTGTTCTAGGACAGCTCTATCGCCGGAACGTCGGTGGTGAATCCGAAGATCTGCGCGTAGAAAGCCAGGGAGCTTTCCAACGCCTTGATGATGTTCTCCGACTTCCTGAAACCGTGCTGTTCCCCTTCAAAGAGGATGTAGGCATGGTCGATGCCCCGTTCGGCGAGCGCGTCAGCCACCACCTGCGACTGCGCCGGCGGCACCACCTTGTCTTCATCGCCCTGCAGCAGCAGTACCGGGCAGGAAATCTTGGACACGTGGTTGATTGGCGCGCGTTTCTCATACAGTTCAGCGGCTTCCGGGTACGGTCCCACCAGCGAGAACATGTACTGCGATTCGAAGTCGTGGGTGTCCTGCACCAGGCCCACCAGATCCGAAACGCCATAGCGGCTGATGCCTGCGGTGAAGGCATCCGAGAAGGTCAGTGCGCACAGCACGGTCCACCCGCCAGCGCTGCCGCCTTCGATGCCGATGCGTGCGGGGTCGGCGATACCCTGCGCCACCAGCGCATTGACCACGGCGACAGTATCGGCCACATCGACCACGCCCCAGGCACCGCGCAGGCGGTTGCGGTATTCACGGCCGTAGCCGGTGGAGCCGCCATAGTTCACGTCGACAACGCCGATTCCGCGCGAGGTGTAGTAGGCCACCGTGGCGCTGAGCGTCGGCGAAGCCTGGCTGGTCGGCCCGCCGTGCACGAAGGTGACGAATGGCGGCAATTCGCCCTCCATTCCTGCATAGCCTTCCTGGGATGGCCGGTAGAGCAGGGCATGGACGGATTGTCCCGCGAGGTTCTTGCACTCGAATTCCTCGACGTCTGGAAGCATCGCTGGGTCCGGCAGCTGGGCGATCGCACGGGTCACCGCGTGATGCTCCAGCGTATCGAGGTTGATCAAGGTAATCTCTTCGCCCTGGGTCATCGATGACGTGCCGGCGAGCAGCCAGCCCTCACGCACAGCGAAGGGGCGGATGCGGGTAAACGGCAGGTCGAAGTCCTCCAGTCCACCGGTATCCGCGTGCAGACGTGCCAGTCTGGTGGTGCCGGTGCCGTAGGAGCAGAGCATGGTGCGGGCGCTTTCTGCCAGGTACCACCCGGTACCTACCTGCCAGAGCGGGCCAGCGAATTCTGCGGGACGGTCAACCAGCCGGGTGATGCGCGCCGAGCTGTCCTGGTAGAGGTAAGGGTTCCACCAGCCGCTGGCATCGGAGATGAAGGCCAACTGGTCATCATCAAGCCACTCTGGCTGCATGACCGAGATATCTGCTCCACCGGCAATGACAGTGTCCTTGAGTTCGCCTTCGCCAGCGAAATCGGCCAGGTGCAGTTCGGTGGAGTCCCACGGCATATTCGGGTGTTCCCAGCTGATCCAGGACAACCGCGTTCCAGCTGGATTCATCCGAGGCGCTGCGACAAATCGTGCCGGGGCGCTGAGCAGGCGGATCTTGTCCAGGTCCTCGGCCGCGCTGCCGTCCAGCGGGATTTGCACGATATGGCGTACCGGTTCTGCTCGTAGGTCTTCCATGATGGCCAGGATGGAATCTTCCGGGCCTTCGGTGAATTCTGCGAATCTCAGCTGCGGATCTGCGCCGTTGCCGCTAGCCGGAGTCAGTGCCGTCGGGTTGTGCGTGCCTGCGGCTTGGGAGTACACCCGCTGGTCAGAGAAGTTCACGAAGACAATGGCCGGCGTGCTGCCTTCAATGAGCATCCAGCTGGCGCCGCCGTATTCGTGGACTCGGGAGCGCACGTTGTACGGGGCCTGGATGAGTTCTGCGCCGGGCGTGCCGTCGGTGCCGTATTCCATAAGGGTGATGCGCCCGCCCTCGGCGGGACGGCCTTCTTGGACAATCAGCTTGTCCCCGTAGAAGCAGGCACCGCCCAGCGGCTTGGTTCCTGCTGCAACGTCATGCGCGGAAATCGATGATGGCCAGGATCCAAAGGGCAAGTGCGTAGGCATATTCTTGATCCTAGCGATCTTTGCGATTCATCACGACCCTCGACAAGCATCAATTCGGTGCGCTTGGATTGATCCATGACGAGATATGCAGTTTTCCTGCGTGGTGTGAACGTCGGCGGGGTCAAAGTCCTGATGAAAGACCTGGTCCATCTGCTAGAAGATGCTGGTTTCACCGACGTGAAAACACTATTGGCCAGTGGCAATGCCGTGCTCAGCGCACGCACCGATGACCCGCTGGCCGTCAAGGAAAAATGCGATGCGGTCCTGGCCGAGCACTACCAGCGACCGATTCCCACGATTGTCTGCACCGTCAAGGAGGTCCAGCGGCTGTCCCAGCCTTTCCCGCTGCCCCTGCCTGAACCGGCCAGCGAGCACCACGGGTATTTCACGCTCTGCGAATCAGCTGCGGATGCCCAGGCGTTGGGCGCTGCCATCCAGGACCTGGCTGAACCTGCAACCCATCTGGTCCAGGACCGTGCCGTGGCATGGATTGTCCGCAAGGGGCAGAGCACCACGAATCCCATCGGGAAGCTCATGGACGCCCAGGCGAAGCACCGGCTGGTGACGACCCGGAACCACAACACCCTGGTCAAGGTCGCAAAGATTCTTGGCTGAGATCTCCGGTGAGCAATAATTGAGCCTTGTCCCCCTGATTGACCTGCAAAAGGCTCCGGAATGTACATCCTGATCGAACTCATTGGCATCTTCTTCTTCGCCGTCGCGGGTTCCTTGATGGCTGCGCGCCGCGGCTTCGACCTGCTCGGCTCGGCCTTCCTCGGCGGAGTCTGCGGCTTGGGCGGCGGAGTGGTGCGGGATTTGATTCTCAATCAATCACCAGCGACGTTCGAGCACCCGGTCTACTTTGTGCCTCCGGTGCTCGCTGCCCTTTGCGTTTATGCATTTACCCCCGCGGTGCAGAAGCTGCACCGGCTGGTCCAGCTCTTCGATGCGGCAGGATTGGGCCTATTCTGCGTCACCGGTACGCTCAAGGCCCTTGAAAACGACTTCAATCCGGTCACCGCGGTCCTGCTCGGTGTCATCACCAGCGTGGGCGGCGGCTTGATGCGCGATGTCATCTCCAATGTGACCCCGGATTTGTTCAACCCGCGCGACATCTATGCGCTGGCCGCAATGGTGGGTGCGGCGCTTACCGCCGTGGCATGGCATCTGGGTGTGATGAACGTTCCCGTCGGTGCGGGCATTGCCGCCTTGGCGTTTGCCATCCGCGTCGCGTCCATCCGCTTCAGCTGGTCGGTGCCGTTGGCCGCGGGCCATTGGCATCGATCCCATCCCGCGCCTGGGAGCAACGATGGCCCCCAGCGCCACTACTAGTCGATGCGCTCGAGCTTGCCCAGCTCTTCGGTGCCTGGCGAATCGTCTTCGATGGTGCGCGGAGGGTTGATGATGATCGCACCGATCAGCATCACCACGACGCAGCCGCCCAGCATGGAGAAGGCGGCTCCCCACGAATCGGTGGCCTTCTGCACCACGCCGAAGAGCATCGGAACCACCGCAGCGCCTGCATAGCCCAGGCCCTGGGCGAAACCGGAGAGCACCCCCGAGCCGTAGGTGGTGCGCGAGCGCAGATTCATCATCAGCAAGGCGACGGCAAAGGTGCCCTGCCCGAGCCCGGCCAGGCAGATCCACAGCGCGGTGTTCTGCGTTGGCGACAGGTAGATGCCCAGGTGCCCGGAGATCCAGCAGGCGGTGAAGACCAGCACTGCGATGATCGGGTGCTTCAGGCGTGGCACCCAGAGCGGGACCAGGAGGCTGACCGGCAGGCCGAGGATGGCGAAGAGCGCGAGCATGTTGCCGGCGGCCAGTTCGTCCAGGCCGCGGTCCTGCAGGTACGGCGGAAGCCAGGTGAAGTAGACGTAGGTCTGTGCCGAGTTTCCGGCCAGGAAAATTGCCAGGCCCCATGCCACCTTGGACTTCCAGGGGTTGATCTTGGCGATCGGCTGCGCGATCCCGCTGGGGTGCACCGGGTTATCCGGGCGTTGCGTCCCGCGGTCGGCGACGAGCTGCACCAGCCAGGGCACCAGGACGATGCCAGACAGGGCGGCCCAGGAGCCGATGGACACCTTCCAGTCGCTGAGGTTGGCCAGCGGGACAGAGAACTGCGGGGCCATCCAGGTGCCGACGGCCAGCATCGTGACATAGCCGCTGGTGACCATGCCGATGCGGTCCGGGAAGTACTTCTTGACCAATGGCGGCAGCACCACGTTGCCCATGCCGTAGCCGGCCAAGGTGATGATCGACAGGGCGAGGAAGGAGTAGACCCCGGGCATGAAGACCCGGGCGACCTGGCCGATGACTGCCAATGCCAGCGAGATCATCAGGGTTTTTTCCAGACCGAACGCCTTGATCAGCCGCGGGGTGAGCAACCCGAAGACCGCGAACGCAATGGGTGCGAGCATGGCCAGCAGGCCGGTGGTGAACTCCGTGAATTCGATGTCCGACTCAATGCGGGAGAGCAGTGGGGATACGGAGACCACTGCGGCGCGGAGCGAGAGCGCCAGCAGCAGGATGCCAAGCAGCGCTCCAACTCGTCCTCTGATTGGAGAAGCAACGCTCTGGTTCTTCATTGTTTTCTACCTGCTCGCTATTCGTTGAGGTTTCCCAACTTTTTTATTTTCGAAACCAACTCTAGTAAGCGATCGAGCTCACCATCAAAATTACGCTCGTACCAAGTCCCGGGCAGGGCCAGGTTTGCGTAGAGCCCCTCGCCGGCAAGCATCACCAGATGCGCGATGTCCTTGCTGCCGACTTCATCCAGAATGCACCGGTACCACCGCTCATTGGTGCTCTCGATTTTCTCCGTCGCCGCCTTGACCCCGGCCTGGGCCAGGCGCTGCAGGGCCACCAGATGCCGGTCCAGTTCGGTATCGACTTCCGCGCTGGTGCGCACGTAATAAACCGACGCGCCCTCCGCCGCGGTGCGCATCGACTCTGCATCCCGGGCAACATGCTCCTCCGCGGCTTCGATGACTGCGTCGGCCAAGGCTTCCTTGGAGGCGAAGTGGTACAGCAGCCCTCCCTTGGAGACTCCAGCGCGTGCGGCCGTGGCGTCCAGCGTGGCAGCCCGCTCCCCTTCTTCGCACAATAGTGCGATGTAGGCGTCAAGCACTTTGCCGCGGGCAGCGGGTGGGCGAGCCATAGTTCTCCTTTTCCAGGGCATAGTTCGTGATCGATCTGACTTTACCAACAATTGTAACTATACCGTCTAGACGGTACAGTTATTAATTGCGGCAGAGAACCGCGCATTCCACTTCCTACCCAAGGGCGAACGTCATGACCTCGAATATCTCCGAACGCGCACTCATGCTCAGCAAGCCGCGCCGTTGGGCGGCGCTGGTTGTCCTGCTGTTCCCCGTCCTGCTCATTTCCGTCGACAACACCGTGCTTTCCTTCGCGGTGCCGGCAATCACCGAAGCGCTGTCCCCAACCGGAAACCAGCTGCTGTGGATCATCGACATCTACCCGCTGATCCTGGCCGGATTGCTGGTGCCGATGGGTTCGCTGGGCGACCGCATCGGCCGGCGCAAGCTGCTGCTGATCGGCGCTACCGGCTTCGCGCTGGTCTCGGCACTGGCAGCCTTCGCCACGGACGCCACACAGCTGGTCGCAGCCCGCGCCCTGCTGGGCATCTTCGGCGCCATGCTGATGCCGGCCACGCTGTCGCTGATCCGAAACATCTTCCCGGATGATGTTGAACGCCGCACCGCCATTGCGGTCTGGGCGGCTGCATTCTCCGGCGGCGCAGTGCTGGGCCCAATTGTCGGCGGCGTGCTGCTGGAGCACTTCTGGTGGGGCTCGGTCTTCCTGATGGCCGTGCCAATGCTGCTTCCCCTGCTGATCGGCGGCATGATCCTTGTTCCCGAATCCAAGGACCCGAACCCTGGCCGTGTGGATCCATTCTCGATCCTGCTGGTCGTCTTCACCCTGCTGCCTTTCGTTTACGCGATCAAGACCGCGGTCAGCGCGCCGTGGTACTTCTCAGCCGCGGCCATCGTCCTCGCCATTGTGTGCGGCGTTACTTTCGTGCGCCGCCAGCTCAAGTCCCAGCAGCCGATGCTCGATGTCCGCCTATTCAGCAACGCGCTGTTCTCGGGCGCGCTGATGGTCAACCTGATCGGCATCTTCTCGCTGGTGGGCTTCATCTACTTCGTCTCCCAGCATCTGCAGCTCATTGCAGGGTTCTCCCCGCTCCAGGCCGGGCTCTGGATGACACCCGGCCTGGTGCTGACCATGGGCTTCGGATTGCTCTCGGTGGCACTGTCCCGCCGTTTCGGCACGCCGAATGTCATGGCCATTGGCCTGATCCTCTCCGCGGTCGCCTACCTCATGGTGATCATGGCAGGAGAAGGCTCCAACACCTTCTTGCTGCTGGCCGCATTCGCTGTCCTGGGCACGGGCATCGGCATGACCGAGACCTTGTCCAATGACATGGTGCTCGCCGCGGTTCCAGCCTCCAAGGCCGGCGCGGCCTCGGCCATCTCCGAAACCGCCTACGAGGTGGGATCGGTGCTGGGTGTCGCGGTACTGGGAACCATCTTGAATACCGTCTACACCTCTCGGCTGCTGGTTCCAGGCTCGCTCACCGACACCCAGGCGCAGCTGGCAGGTGAGACATTGGGTGGTGCACATCAGGTGGCCGCTTCGCTGCAGCCTGCCGACGCGCAAGCCCTGCTGGACGCCGCCGCGCTGGCCTTCGACCACGGCGTGGTGCTCACCTCAGGCATTGCCGCCGTCTTGTCGCTGATCGCCGCCGCAGTGGTGTTCCGCGTTATCAAACCGGCATTTCGATGAACTCGGCGAACCAGTTACCCAAATTTTTGATTAATTGGTTCAAAGTTGTTCATTTGTCGCCAGCAAACACGTAGGCTAGGCAATGTAGTTCCAAAGTAATTCGCGAAGTACCCGTTAGAAGTTTGTGAATGTCTTACCACCTCGGTTGACGCGAGCCCCTTCTAGACGTGAAGTGAATGACTTGGCTGCTTCGCATCATTCGCCATCCTTCCCGGATGCCGAACGGTGCGTAGATTACAACCAAGCTCGCCAGCTAAACGGCGAGAAACGTCTGAAAGGACCAAATAAGAATATGGCAACCGGAATCGTCAAGTGGTTCAACGCTGAAAAGGGCTTCGGCTTCATCGCTCCAGACAGCGGCGATCCAGACGTCTTCGCACATTTCTCCGCAATCCAGACCCAGGGCTTCCGCACCCTGGACGAGGGCCAGAAGGTGGAGTTCGAAGTCGTTGAGGGTCCAAAGGGTCTGCAGGCTGCAGACATTCGCGCTCTCTAAAGCAGGGCTTTGGCACTTACGCCAGACTTAGCCTAGGAAACGGCTATCCGCACAGCGGGTAGCCGTTTCCTGCGTCTGCGGCAGAAATTGCAGGAATATTTCCTAGCCATCGGCGGTTGTACCGGATGTGAAGCTTTCTATCCTGGATCTGGCACCGGTTGCACCCGGGTCAACGATTTCCGATTCTTTCAAGTCCTCCGTCCGCCTGGCGCAAACCGCAGAACGCCACGGGTATGAACGCGTTTGGTACGCGGAACATCACAATATGCCCACCATCGCTTCCAGTGCGACCTCGTTGCTGATCAGCCACATTGCCCACCATACCGAAACCATCCGGCTGGGCTCGGGCGGCATCATGCTGCCAAACCACTCCCCGCTGGTGATCGCCGAGCAGTTCGGCACGCTGGCCGAAATCTACGGCGACCGCATCGACCTGGGCTTGGGCCGCGCCCCGGGCACCGACATGACCACCTTGCGCGCCTTGCGCCGTGATCCCTCGGCTGCAGATTCCTTCCCGCATGACGTGCTGGAACTGCAGGCTTACCTGGCTGGCGATTCCCGGGTTCCCACAGTGGCGGCAACCCCGGGTGCAGGGACCAACGTCCCGCTGTACATTTTGGGTTCTTCGCTCTTCGGCGCAAAGCTCGCAGCCCAGCTCGGTCTGCCATATTCCTTCGCTTCGCATTTCGCACCTGCGGCGTTGCATGAGGCAATCCGCATCTACCGCGAGGAATTCACCCCATCAGAGCAGCTAGCTGAACCGTATGTGATTGCTGGAGTAGGCGTACTGGCTGCGGAAACCGCCGAGCGCGCGCATGAACTGCTGGAAGTTGCCCAGCGCCATCGGGTGGCCAGCTTCATCGGCCGCTCGGCGAAGAAGGAGTTCACCGAAGCGGAGATCGATATGCTCATGGATATTCCGCAGGCGCAGCAGATCCTGGACATGATGCGCTACACGGCAGTGGGCACCGGGGAGCAGGTAGCTGAATACTTGCGCCACTTCGCTTCGGCAGCGCAGGCGGATGAACTGATCACCATCCATTACCCCACCGAGGAGCAGGCCCGGCTGGATTCGGTGATGACTACCGCCGAGGCCTGCCAGCTGGCTATCGCCCAGTAATTCCGATCCAGCGCTTTGCTGCCATCACCAGCAGCGCCACCAGGGCGAGGGTCAAGCAGAACTCGACGCCAATATAGGCATAGTGCCATAGCGATCCGCCATCCGAATTTCCAGCAAGTACCGCATCGGTACGCGCCGAAAGTCCAGGGCGGATCGCTGCGGTTTTAAGCAGCAGCATCAGTCCGACCAGCCCTACGCCCCAACTCCATGCCTTGCCGGCACCATGCTTGAGCGAACCGGCCAGCAGGGCGATGAAGAACAGGATCTCGACCATGTTCATGGCGAAAAAGACCCGGCGGCCAATGCCCAAACCCAAGGGAATGGTAATCCCGGGTGCGGTGAATTTAAGTGGCGCCTCAATGAACGAGATGCCGATAATCAGCCCGAGCCACAGTGCAGGAATGTAGATCCGTGCGGCCACAGCCCACTTGGCGCCCGTGGAGGGGGTCTGCAGAGAACTAGTCATGCTTCCACAGTACGCCGGAGCCTAGCGTGCTCGGCGCAGTCCCATCCATGCCCAGATCGTGAGCGCAGCGGCCACCGCGGAGCAGAAGAGGGAGAAGACTAAGATGCTTTGCTGCTGTCCGAAGGCTCCCACGGCCCAGCCCAGCGCGATGACCGGAACAGCGCTGCCCAGGTAGGTCACCAGGTAGATGGTGGACACCGTCTGGGCGTGCTGCTGGTCGCTGACCGCATCAACAGCGGAGGCGAATGCGGTGCGGAAAGCAATGCCCTGGCCCAGGCCAAGGAGCACCAAGGCAGCGATCGCCCAGGCCAGCTGGCGATGCTCGGCGGCCACCGCCAACCCTACGGTGGAGGTTGCCATCAGCCCCAGTCCAATCGGCAGGAGCCTCTTCCCGCCACGCACCACCAGCTGCGACAGGGCGGAGATGCCCAAGGGCAGGCCGGCGATCAGGCCAATGGCCAACAGCGATTCCAAGCCGAAGGCACCGGCAAAATAGCCCGGGGCCAACGACAGCACGAACCCGAAGATGGCAAAGCTCAAGAAGCCGACCAGGGCAGCGAGCCAGAATTGCTCCCGCGCCGAGCTGGGGATGCCCAAGCGGCGTGGGGCCAGTGCTTTGCTCCGCTGACCGCGTTCGGCCAGTGCGATTGCGGGACGTGCCTGCAGGGTGCTCAAGGGAATCAAGACCAGCAGCAGCAAGAATGCCTGCACCACGAACACTGTGTGGCGTCCACCGGGCAGATCCGCTAGCGCGCCGCCGAGAACCGGACCGAAGGCGACACCTCCAGAAGATGCCAGCAACGTGAAGCGCGAGGCCCACTCTGGCCGGGATGGAAGCAGCTCGCGAAGCGCTGCTGCGCTGGCGCCGGTAGCCAAGGCGACCCCGGTGCCCTGCAGACCACGGCCAAGGCACAGTTCCAGCAGATTGCTGGCCGAAGCGAACACTAGCGTACCGGCGATCGAGACGACGACTGCTACCACCAGAGCTGCACGGCGGCCGATATGATCCGACCAGTGCCCCACCGTGGAAAGGAAGATCATCAGCGAACAGACATAGCTTGCGAAGGCCACTGTGGTTCCCATGGCGCCCAGGTGCAATTCGGCCTGCAGCGCCGGGTATAACGGTGTGGCCAGGTTGGCCCCGAGCAGCAGCAGGAAGCTGACTGCCACGGTGATCACCAGCCGGGCGGTGAGCCCCGGGTTCCAGGAGATGACGCGATGGTTCATGGGCTGCATGCGCAGCTCGCTGATGACCGACAAATTCACTCCCAGAATCAAAGTAGCCACTACCAATTGGGCAAGAAAGGTGCCCGGAAGAGTTTTTACCGGTGGGGCCACTCGCTGCCCCACCGGTGAGTTGAGCGTTCTGCTTGCGTTTGTCTACTGCAACAGATCGTTCAATCACTAATATCCGCTCACCAGAAGCAACCAGGGATATTTCTTGCTAGAATTTGAGCAGTTTGTTCAAAAATTTGGCCCCGTAGTTGACCCGGAGTGAGCATATAGTGCGATTAGATGATGTAGACCTGAAAGTGCTGCTCGCGCTGATCAAGGATCCCCGCATCCAGATCTCTGAACTCGCAGATGAGGTCGGTGTTGCGCGCAACACAGCGCAGTCGCGCTTGCGCCGGTTGCAGCGTGCCGAAATCCTGCGTGATGGCGGCCGCGACATCGATTTGAGCAAGCTCGGCTATGACGTCTTGGCCTTCGTGACCCTGGAAGTGAACCACCGCGACCTGGATTCGGTCATCACCGCACTGCGCCAGATCCCCAACGTGCTCGAAATCCATGAGACCTCCGGACGCGGCGATGTCTGGGTGCGGCTCATCGCCACCGACACCCACCAGCTGCAATCGGCGTTGCGCCAGATCCTGCGCATCAAGGGGGTCACCCGTTCGGAAACAACCTTCGCGCTCCATACGCATTTGGCCTACCGCGCCGCTCCCCTGCTGGAGCATTATGCGGAACATGACCACTAGGAAGTCATTCACTTTCCACTGCAGAAAACAAGTCTTTCGTTTCGAGTATTCGGGTCCTACTCTGGGAATACGAGAAGTCACGAGGTAAATCCCCGGCTTCCGGCGGATCCCTCGTATTCGACGAAGGAGTACGCAATGAGCAAGGATTTCGACACCCCAGAATTTGCGCCGGAATACGGCAACGATATCTACGAACCGGATGACGGACGGGATTCCCAGGCTTACGAGGGCTCCAGCGACATGCCCGAGACGATGCGCAATCTCGACCCGCTGGCACAACGCCACTACCTCTATGACGATGATCTGGAAACCGAGGATGATCTGGACAACGAATTCGCCTCAGAAGATGGCGAGGACGGGGAAAGTTCGGAGCTCGTTGATCTGGAGGATGAACTCTAGTCCGCGGGCTAAGCAATTCTTGGGCTAAAGGCCATAGACTTTAGAAGTGATTAATCCAGTTCATCTGCGCACATTGCTCGAAGTGGTGGCGCATCGTTCCTTTGCCACGGCCGCAACCCGCTTGGGCTACACGGCCAGCGCTGTCTCCCAGCAGATGACAGCATTGGAGCGGAGCACCGGAACCACGCTGTTCCTGCGCGGCGCACGCTCCATTACCCCGACGCCCGGCGCGCTGCGCATGGTGCGCCACGCCAAACGAGTCCTGACCGACCTCGACGCGCTCATGGCGGACGTCGCCACGATCTCCACCGAAGCTACCGACCTTGAGGAAATCAAGCTTGGCATCTTCCCGTCGCTGGCCACCTACGCACTGCCGCAAATTCTCAAGGCCCCGGATTGGTCCTCCCTGGGCATCAACCTGCGCCTGTGGATCGGCGAACCCCAGCAGACTGTCGCGGGCCTTGGTACCGGCGGCGACCTCGACCTCGCACTGATCTTCCAGGTGGGACCCGGAGGGCTGTCCTGGCCGGCATCCCTTGAACGCACCTGGCTGGGCGATGACCAGTTCCGCGTGGTCATCCCGGCATCCTGGCCCATCGCCGAAGACTCCCAGCTGACCGTGGACCAATTGGCCGAATGGCCATGGATCTTCCACCACCCGGGCACCTCGGACGCCACCCTGATTTCCCGCTTGTTCTCGTCCTACAACATCCACCCGCAGGTGGCCGCCTACTGCGATGACTTCAATGCGTCGCTGAGCCTGGTGTCCTCGGGTCTGGGAGCCGCATTGGTCCCCGATCTGGCCATGGCCAACGCTCCGGAAGGCATCCGCATTGTGGATGCACCAGAGATCCGCCTGGCCCGCTCCATCTTCGCGCTGAAGCCGGAGAATTCGAAGAAGCCGAAGGCAGCGCTGGTCTTGGACCGGCTCGCCCAGGTCCTCTCCCGCTAATTCATTGCGCCGCGGCCCCAGCGATGGCCGCCTGAGTCCCAAGAAAGAGGAATTCCCCGGTGGAGAACCCAAGCCCTGCAATTTCCAGTGACAGCGTAGTCATCGCGGCCGTGCATGGCCCCATCGGCCACATCCAGCTGAACCGCGCCAGCAAGCTCAACGCACTGACCCTTCAGATGCTCACCGAGCTGAGCCGGGTGCTGCGCGCCTGGGCCGCGGACCCGGCGATTTCCCTGGTACTGCTCACCGGCCGCGGCGAACGCGCCTTCTGCGCCGGCGGCGACATTGCCGATTTCCATGCAGCGGTAACCACCGGACGGCACCAAGATTTTGCCGATCTGCTCTCCACCGAATTCGAGCTCGACTATCTGATCTCCGCCTACCCCAAGCCGCTGATCAGCTTGGCCCACGGCATCACCATGGGCGGAGGCATCGGGTTGGCCTCGCACGCACCGGTGCGCCTGGTGACCCCGAACGCCACCATGGGAATGCCCGAAGCGAAGATCGGCTACACCCCTGATGTGGGCGGCAGCCACCTGCTGGCCAACGCACCGGGACACTTCGGCGAGTACTACGCCATGAGCGCGCAGTCCTTCACCGGAGCAGATGCAGTGCTTCTCGGTTTCGCCGACGTCGTGGTCACCGAGGAATTCGCCGCGAACATCCTCGATGAGCTCGAGGAATTCGCCGGGCTGAATGCCGGCGAGATCGCGGCGGCCATCGAGGTCATGCACGGAGCCCCGGAGTCCTTCGCACTGGAGATGGATCGCGGCTGGATCGACCATGCTTTCAGCGCCGGCTCCCCGCAGGAAGTCATCGAGCGCTTGGGGCAGATGGTCCATCCCGCGGCGCAGCGCGCGGCGCAGCTGCTGGCGGCGAACTGCCCCACCAGCATGGCCAGCGCGTTCTACAACGTGCGTGCCGCCCGTGCTGAGCAGGACCTGCGTTCGGCATTGGACCGCGAGCTGCGCTCGGCCCGCTACCTGATGCACCGCCCGGATCTTGCCGAGGGCATCCGCGCCCAGGTCATTGACAAGGACCGCAATCCCGCATGGATTCCGGCTTCGCTGGACGACGTCGACCACGCAGCCTTGCGGTCCCTGGCTGCTGGTTCCGAAGACTAGCTATCGGCCCCGGGCTTGCCCTCGGGCCGGGTGACATCTGCATGCACCGGGCGCACCTTTGCTGATTCCCTCGGCTCGATGCGCGGCGCGCTCACCGCATCTTCTGGTTCGTGGACCGTCGACGGGGTGATGTCCACGCTCCTGGGTGCTGCATAGTCCAGCGGCGCATGCTCGCCGAAGTGGTCCGCATCCGCCTCATCCCAATCCTTCTTCCAGGAACTTGGAATGTCCTCTAGCAGCTCGCCGGGACGCAGCCACTGGAACAGCGAAGCGTAGGAGCGGGTGGACTGCAGGTTCACCCGGCGGCGCAGCATCCTGGTGTTCAGCTGCTCCGGGCTGGTCAGCCCCATCGATGCTATGATCTGCGCGCATTCGGTGACGGTCAGGCGATGGTAGTTGTAGACGCGGTGCCCCTTGTCCTCCACATCCAGTGCGCGCATCAGTCGCTTGTTCTGCGTAGCCACGCCAACCGGGCAGTGGTTGGTGTGGCATTGCTGGGCTTGGATGCAGCCGGTGGCCATCATCATGGAGCGTGCCGAGAAGGTGAAGTCCGCCCCCTGGATCAGCCGCTTGATGATGTCCGAGCCGTTGGCGACCTTGCCCGCGGCGGCGAGGCGGATCTCATCGCGCAACCCGGCACCCACCAAGGTGTTGTGCACCAGCATCAAGCCTTCGGTCAGCGGCGCGCCAACATGGTCTTCGTATTCCAGCGGGGCGGCGCCGGTGCCGCCCTCGGCACCGTCAACGGTGATGAAATCCACCAGGATTCCGGTTTCCAGCATGCCCTTGCACAAGGCCATGACATCGGTGCGGGAACCGACGCAGAACTTGATCCCCACCGGCTTGCCTCCACTCAGTTCGCGCAGCTTCGCCACGAAATGCATCAATTCGCGCGGGGTGGAGAATTCTGCGTGGCTTGCGGGCGAAATGCAGTCCACGCCCATCGGGACATCGCGAGCCGCGGAGATCTCTTCGGTGACCTTGGCAGCTGGCAGCACGCCACCGAGCCCGGGCTTGGCGCCCTGGGAGAGCTTGATGGTGATGCCCTTGACGTTCTCGTGGCTCGCCTTGGCCGCAAAGGTTTCAGGGTTGAAACGGCCTTCCGGGGTGCGGCAACCGAAGTAGCCCGAACCGATTTCCCAGAACAGGTCGGCACCGTATTCCAGGTGGTAATTGGTCAGCCCGCCCTCGCCGGTTTCGTGGACGAACTCGCCCATCGCCGCTCCCTTGTTCATCGCCAGCACGGCGTTGGCGGACAGCGAACCGAAGCTCATCGAGGAGATGTTCATCAGCGAAATCTCATAGGGCTTCGAGCACTGGCTGGAGCCCACCCGGACGCGGTGCTGCGAGGTGGACGGGGCCACCGGGGCCGCCGAGTGCAGCAGGTATTCGTGGCCGACTTCATTGACGTTCAGCTCCGTGCCGAAGGCCTTGTGGCTATCTGCGCCCTTGGCCCGTGCATAGATCAGCGAGCGGGTATCGCGGCTGAAGGGACGTCCATCGGTATTGCGCTCGATGAAATACTGCTGGATCTCGGGGCGGATGAATTCGAAAAGGTAGCGGGCGTGCCCGACGATCGGGAAGTTGCGCAGGATCGCGTGCTTCTTCTGCGACAGGTCCCTGATGCCCAGCAGCACCAGCAAGCCGGTCAGCACGACAAGGATCCACCAGACCCATTCTCCGGAGGTGCCGGCAAGGATCGCCGTCACCACGAAGCCAGTGAATAGGACTGCCAGGAACAGGAGAACCACTATTCGCATCATATTGCGAGCCTAGTACGTCCCTGCCAGCTTGTCAGTCCCCTCAAGCCAGCGGCCCATGAATCAACTTGGCAGGATCCTGTCTGCTTCGCGCACCGACATGCGGGAGAACAAGGATTGCTCGTCGGCCAGCAGCTCCTGCGCCGCACCGCGTTCGCGCACCTGGCCATCGCGGAGCACCAGTACGCTCTGCGCCCGCTTCAGGATCGAGAGCCGGTGGCTGATCATCAGCACCGCCATCCCTTCGGCGCGCCTGCGCTCCACGGCATCCAGGACCAGCTGCTCGCTGCTGGCATCCAGCGCGCTGGTGGATTCATCGAGGATCAGCACCGCAGGCTGGCGCAGCAGCGCCCTGGCCAGGGCCACCCGCTGCCGCTGGCCGCCGGAAAGCCGTGCAAAGCGGTCCCCCAGCCGGGTCTGCAAACCGTCCTTCTGCTTGCGCAGCCATGGCCCCATTCCCAGCTCTTCAAGGACCGCTTCCATCGCCGCGTCGCTGATCCCCTCGGCACCGAGCAGCAGGTTCTCGCGCAGCGTGCCGCGGATCATCACCGCCTCTTGGGAGACCAGGATGATCCGCTGGCGCAATTGCGCCAAGCTCGCGTCTTCCAGCTGCACGCCAGCAAAGCTCGCCATGCCTTCCGCTTCCACCGACCGCACCAGGGCGGCGGCGATCGAGGACTTGCCGGAGCCGCTCTCGCCCACCAGGGCGATCAAGGATCCCGATTCGAGGTCGAAGTCCACGCCCCGAACTGCGCGATAGCCTTCGAATTCAACACAGAGATCCGAAACGCGCAAGGTGCCGGTGGCAGGCAGTGGCACCGGGTTGGCTGTTTCATGCACCGGATGGCTGGCTGCCGCGGTGGCATGCAGCCGGCGAGCGCTGGCCAGCGAGTCCTGCAGGCCCAGGATGAAGCCGTCCACGGCGCGCACCGCTTCATAGGACGGGACCAGGGCGCAGCACAGCAGTAGCAGCGTGCCGAATTCTCTGGCGGATCCCAGCAGGACAAAGAGCGTGAGCAGGCTGCCCCAGATCACCAGCTGGGTCAGCGTGGCGCGTACCGCGGTCCAGCTACCGGTCGAGCGGGCGGCCTGCCTGGTCTGCTGCAGGCTGCCGCGCAGGCTCTCCATGACCGGTTTGCCGGCGTTGAAGCCGTGGATCACGTCGATGCCGGCCAGCGTGTCGGTCAGCAGCTGATTCTGGACGCCGCGGGCGGCGGCGGTGCTCCGGGCGCTGGAGCGCAGGGAGCCGACGCCGATGGCTGGGATGAGCACGCCAATGAGCACATATCCGGCGAGCAGCACCAGGGCCGGTTCGCTGCCGAAGAGCGACCAGGTGCCCCAGGTTGCCAGGGCGCTGACAACTACGGCCGCTACGGCCGGGGGCAGGGTGTGCGCGAAGAACACCTCTACCTTGTCGATGTCGCTGGTGGTCTTGGCGAGCATCCCGCCGGAATTCTTGGTGCCGGCGGTGAACGGCGCTTGGCGTTCGAAGGCCTCGTACATGCGGTTGCGCAATCGTGCCAGCGACAGGAACGCCACCCGGTGGCCAACATACTGTTCCAGGTAGCGCAGTGCTCCCTTGGCCAGTCCCAGGACGATGACCGCGGCTGCCAGCATGCCCCAGCCGGTGCCGGCTGGCAGCAACCCGGTGTCCAGCTGCAGAGCCTTGGCCAGGCCGAGGCCGGCGATGACGTAGATTCCCAGGGACGCCAGCCGGGTGGCGCAGGCGAGCACGCAGGCCAGCAGCAGCGGCGGGAGCAGATCCCTGGTGCTGCCCAGCAGCCAGGCGACGGTCTTGAGCGTGGAGGTTTTCTGCGTATGCATTAGTTCCCCTCCCCCATTTCGGTCCGGCCGCCGGAGTGCAGGGCTTCGGCGCGGTGGCGGAATCCGTCCATTGCCTCTTTGAGATAGCCATCGGTGGCCAGCAGTTCTTCGCGGCTTCCGGCCTGGATGAGCTGTCCCTGGTCCATGACCAGCACATAGTCGTAGTCGGCGAGCAGACCCAGCCGGTGGGTGACGGTAATGACCGTGGTGCTGCGGTCCAGGGTACGCAGGGTCCCGAGCACTTCCGCTTCGCTCTGCACATCCAGGGCGCTGGTCGGTTCATCGAGCAGCAGTATCGGACGCTGCGCAAGCAAGGCCCGGGCGAGCGCCAGGCGTTGGGCTTGGCCGCCGGAGAGGCGTGACCCGCCCTCGCCCAGGCGTTGGTCCAATCCATCGGGTTGCCCCTCGAACCACGGTCCCAACCCGACCCGGCGCAGCGTGTGGAGCAGTTCGCCGTCGCTGGCGCCTGGCGCACCGAGCAGGAGGTTCTCGCGCAGGCTCATGCCGAAGAGCGTTGCCTGCTGTTCCACCACGGCGGTGCTGGCTTTCAGGGTTGCCGGGCCCATTGCCTGGCGGGCATCGCGGATGGTGCCGTCCGACGCTTCGAGCTGGCCCTGGAGCACGCGCAGCAGGGTCGTCTTGCCGCTGCCCGATGGCCCGATGATGGCGGTCCGCGAGCCTGCCGGGAAATGCCAGGAAATGCCGGATAGCGCCTGCTGTCCGCTGTCGTAGCCGGCGCTGACGCCGTCCAGGATCAGATCGCGGTGGCGCAGGTCCACGTCCAGCGGGTTGGCCATGGAGCGGTGCATCGGGATGCCGGCGACCTCTGCCAGCTTCTTCTCGGCGGCTTTCCCTGTCATCCCGATGTAGAAGAAGCTGCCCACGTAGTTCACCGGCGCGAGCATCAAGAAGCTCAGGATCACCAGGGACAGCGCTGCGCCAGGGGAGATCGCCCCGGAGCCGGCGCGCCACCAGGCCAGCAGGCAGGCGGTGGCGAGCAGCAGCACGGCAAAGCTTGAATCGATGACCAGCAGGATCAGCTGGTTGCGGGCCAGCAGCTTCATCACCTGCTGCCGTACCCGTTCGGTGGCCTTTTCGATGCGGGCCCCCATCCAGCGGCTGCCGCCGTTGAGCTTGAGCATGCCCAGGGAACGCAGCGCATCAAGGAAGGTCGCCGAGAGGATGCCCTGGGCTCGGCGGTATTCTCCGTTCGAGGCGCCGAAGCGCCGCTGGAAGCCCAGCACGATGACCGGAACCAGTGCGGTGGGAACCAGCATCAGCAGTGCGCTGAGCGGGTCAATGGCAAAGGCGATGAAGCACAGGATCAACACCGGGGTGGCCACCGCGGAGACGGCCGGGCCGATGAAGCTTGAACGGTACTTCACCGACCGTTCCACCGAATCCATGGCAGCATGGACCAGTTCCCCCTCGCCTGCGGCACGCACTGCCAGCGGGCCGATGGACAGATAGTGCTTGAGCAGCTTCATGCGGTGGTGCTCGGTGAGGTCTTGGCTGTTGCGCGAGATCACCACGGGAATCAAGAAGGTGGCGACGGCCATGGCCAGCAGCTCGCCGACGGCGCTGAAATACCATTGGGTGCCCAGCCGGCGATCGGACAAGAGCTCATCCAGGCCCTGGCCCACGACGATTACCAGGCCGGCGGTTCCGGCCGCGGCAATCAGGCTCAGTGCCACCACGATGGCTGTTGACGCCGAAAAAATTCCAAAGACCCTACGCACCCTCCTATCCTAGGCCAGAGCCACCCGGCAGCCTCCCGCCGCGGAATGTGCCGTCAAGGCGCGGGCCGTTGAAGCGTCATACATTGCCCGTGGCCTGCGAAGTGCGCGAAACTGGAGTGCATGAGCACTCCGGAGCTGAAACAACGTCCGCATTCTGTCACGCTGCGGTTCCTTGCCGCGCCGACCGACGTCGATGTCACCGGGATCGTGGCTGCGGGCACCGTTCTCGAATGGGTCGACAAGGCCGCCTACGCCGCGGCGGTGGGGTGGTCCTCCAGCTATTGCGTCACCGCCTATGTCGGCAACATCCACTTCGAGGACCCGATCCACTCCGGCGACCTGGTGGAGGTCACCGCTTCGGTGGTGTACACCGGCACCAGCTCGATGCATATCCATACCGAGGTGTCCTTCAGCGATCCGCGCGAATTGCGGCCGGTGAAATCCAGCAGCTGCCTGGTGATCTTCGTAGCGGTGGACGAGGAGGGCAAGCCGACACCGGTTCCAACGTTCACCCCGGGCACGGCCAAGGAAATCGCCATGCGCGAGAATGCGCTGGCACGCATCGAGATCCGCGAGCAGATTGTCGCGTCCATGAATGGCCAGGTCTACACCGATGAAGGCACCGCCGAGCGGGTTGTCCTGCGCTTTTTGGCGGCGCCGACCGATGTGAACTGGGGCGGCAAGGTGCACGGCGGCATCGTGATGAAGTGGATCGATGATGCCGCGGAGCTGTGCGCGGCCCGCTACTGCCAGCAGGAAACCGTTGCGGTGTTCTCCGGCGGGGTGCGCTTCTACCGGCCGCTGCTGATCGGCCATCTGGTGGAGGTCGAAGCCCGCCTGGTCTATACCGGCAACAAGGGCATGCACATTGCCGTGCATGTGCGTTCGGGCGATCCGAAGACCACCAACATGCAGCTGACAACCTACTGCCTGACCGTGATGGTCACGCGGGATGAAACCGGGACTGCTGTTCCGGTCAAGCCGTGGGTCCCGGTCTCCGAGGAGGACCGGCGGCTCTGGAATCACGCCCGCGACCTGCTGGCCATCCGCGCGAACGCGCCCGGCGGCTACACCCCAGTGCATCTGGCCGAGGAGAACGCCAAGTGAGCACAGATAAGCCATTCGTCAAGGTTTGCGGCCTCTCCACAGCCCAGGACGTGGACGTCGCCGTGGCCCACGGCGCCGATGCCGTCGGGTTCGTGCTGACCGAAAGCGTCCGCGAAATTCCGGTCCAGCGCGCTGCCGAACTGGTCAAGGAGGTTCCCGCCGGCATTGCCACCGTCGCAGTCTTCCGCGGCGAGGACATCGGCACGGTGCTGGAGCGGGCCGGACAGGCCGGCGTGGGCTGGGTGCAGCTGCATGGCCAGCGCACGGCCGCGGATGTGGCAGCCGCTCACGAGGCGGGGTTCAAGGTCATCCGTGCGGTACGCCGCAATGACCCCGAAGAGCAGTTCGCCGATTGGGGCGAGGAGCTGCTGCTCATCGACGCCTCGGTTCCAGGCAGCGGCGAAAGCTGGGACTATGCGGCGGTGAAGGACCTGGCCGCGGGACGCCGCTGGCTGGTGGCCGGCGGGCTGTCCGCGCAGAATGTGGCTGAAGCCTTGGCCGCCTCCGGCGCTTTCGGCGCCGATGTCTCCTCGGGCGTGGAGTCAGCTCGCGGGGTCAAGGAACCCAAGCTGATCGCCAGTTTCATCGAAGCGGCCAAGGCCTAGCCAAGCTCCCCGCGACAGCTGAATCAGCGGATCCAGTTATGCGGGGCGGGCTTGCGGGTGCTGGGCAGCGCACCGTCCTCTCGCCATTGGTGCAGCCATTGAGGCAGGACCAGGTCTTCTGGCATTTCCAAGCCGACAGCTGCCAGGATTTCCTCATTGGGCACCGCGCCCTTTTTCGAGGTCATGCGGGTGGCAATGTAGGCGCGGGCGTAGATCTCGCCCTTCACCACGATGCGCTGCTCGAAGTAGATGCACTTGTCGTCCATGCCGATCAGCCGGGTTTCCTGCGAGAACTTGGTTCCCAGGCGGACCGACTTGCGGAAGGTGACGGTCTCGGTCTGCACGACCGGAACCCACTTGTTCTTGGACATGATGTCCCAGACGCCTGAGCGGAACATCAGATCGAAACGCCCGAGGTCGAAGATGGAGAAGTACATGCCGTTGTTGATGTGGCCGGCAAAGTCGATATCGGTCAGCGTGGCGCGCATGTCCACTGAGCTGGTGTCGAACAAGGTCAGCTTGGAAGCCTTCTTGCTTTTCAGGTAGACCATGAGAATTCGGAAAATCATGTGCATACCATCACATTACTCGTTAGTAACCTTTATTCCTAGATCATGTCCTTCCCAGCTCAGCATCGAGACTAAGCCTCCAGGCTCATGCCCGGAACAGCGCAAAACGGTAAAATCGGTTCCAATGCCTGGCCAACGCAACAAACAAGGAACATCATGCGCCGACTGCCCGAGCTAGTTCACCGTCGGCTCCCCACGCTGCCTCCGGTGGATTGGGAACGCCCCGCTCCCGATCGGAAGGGACTGCGCCGAGATGTGATCGTTGCCGCGGGCTTCCTGCTGCTGGCGCTGGCCATGCACGAACTCATGCAGTCCCTGACCGAACGGGAGGACGCGCCAGATCGCCTGCTCTCCTACCTGGTGCTGGCGTCCTTGATCGTGCCGCTGATGTTCCGCCGGCGCTGGCCGATTTCGATGATGCTCATCGGCTCGGCTGCCTTCTTCGGCGCAGGTAACGAGAACACCTACCGGGTCGGCATGGAACTCTGCGCCCAGCTGGCCTATTTCATTGGCATCTACACGGCGGTTACCTGGTCGAAGAACCGCCGGGGCCTGTGGACGGCAATGAGCGTGGTGCTGTTGTTCATGGCCACCTGGCTGATCATTTCCTTCTTCTCCTCGGACCTGTTCAAGGCGACCGGCACCTCCATGGTCGAAGAACCGGCAGGCGTCCTGCCCACAACCACGGCCTTCGTCCTCTACAACCTGCTGATGAACCTGATGTTCTTCGGAGGTGCGATCTTCCTTGGCATGGTCAGCTGGACCAATGCCTATGCCAGCCAGATCGTCGAAATCCAGGCGCAGCGCATTGCCGAGCAGTCCCAGCAGCTGGCAGACCGCGCGGTCAACCAGGAACGGCTGCGCATTGCCCGCGAATTGCACGATGTCATCGCCCACCACATCGCCTCGGTGGGCGTCCAGGCTTCGGCCGCCCGCATGGTGCATGACCGGGATCCCCAGCAGTCAATCGAGCTGATGCGCGGCATCGAATCCTCGGCGCGCAGCGCGGTCAGCGAAACACGGGCCCTGCTGGGCGTATTGCGCGAACATGACGACCCGGATGATGTGCCGGGCTCGGCCGAGGGCGCACGGAACCCCGAACCGTCCATGGCGCAGCTCGACGAGCTGATCGCCACGAATGAGCGGCAGGGACTGGGCATCCAGCTCTCGTGCGATGAGCACCAGCCCGGTTTCATTTCTTCCCTGCCAGCCGGCCTGTCGCTCGCGCTCTACCGCATCAGCGGCGAGGCCTTGGCCAATGTCCGTACGCATTCCACTGCCCGCACCGCCACCCTGTCGCTGCGTTCGGGAACCGATGCGGAGGGCGCATGGGTAGAAGTCGAAGTCACCGACAGCGGCCGTCCCCGGCCTGATTCAGCCGGAGGCGGCTACGGCCTGCGCGGCATCCGCGAACGCGCCAAGCTGCATCACGGGCTGGTGGAAATCGGCCCGCGCATTCCGCACGGCTGGCGCACCCGAGCCCGGTTGCGGGTGGTGTCCGACGCGGCAACTACACTGTCATCATGAGCAAAATTACCGTGGTGATCTGCGACGATCAGTCCCTGATCCTGTCGTCGCTGAAATTGATCTTGCAAACCGACCCGCAGATCCAGGTCATCGGCACGGCAGAGAACGGCCAAGCGGGCCTGGACCTGGTCCGCGAGCTGAATCCCACGGTGGCGCTGATGGATATCCAGATGCCGCAGATGGACGGCATCGAAGCCACCAAGCTCATCGCCAGCACCACGCAGACCAAGGTCATCGTGCTGACCACCTTCAACCGCGACGACTACCTCTTTGACGCCATGGATGCCGGCGCCAGCGGTTTCCTGCTGAAGAATGCCGAACCTGAAATGCTGGTCACCGCTGTGCACCAGGTCGCCGCCGGCCATGGCCTGCTCTCCCCCGAAGTCACGCTGAAGCTCATCCAGCGTGGCACCAGGGCTGGCGCTGGCGCGGATTCGGCAGAGCCATCTGCCGAAGCGCAACGGCTTGAGACGCTCACCGAACGCGAACGCCAGGTCCTGTCCGAGCTGGCCCAGGGCAAGAACAACCAGGAAATCGCTGCGGTGCTCTCGCTGTCTGAAGCCACGGTGAAGACCCACCTGTCCAACCTGTTGGCAAAACTGCACCTGCGTGACCGGGTGCAGGGTGTCCTCTTCGCCCACCGCGCCGGACTCATCCAATAGTTTCATTCCCCAGAGGGAGCGCAAATGCTCCGTCTTTTCCTAAGCTGATGACCAGGAACAATATCTGGCAGAGGAAAGCATGCTTGAGCTTCATCATGTGTCGCGGTCATTCGCGCAGAATCCAGTCTTGAACGACATCAGCTTCACCGTACCGGGCGGGGCGCTGACCGGATTCGTCGGCGCCAATGGTGCCGGCAAGACCACCACCATGCGCATCATCATGGGATTGCTCAGCGCCGATTCGGGTTCCGTGACGCTCAACGGCCAGCCGCTGACCGGGGCTACGCGCCCCAACTTCGGCTACATGCCCGAAGAGCGCGGCCTGTATCCCAAGCAGCCCGTCATCGACCAGCTGGTCTACCTCGGACAGCTGCATGGCCTCTCCCGCTCCGGTGCGCGCAAACGCGCCATGGAACTGCTGGCCCGCTTCGGACTCGATGACCGAGCCAAGTCGAAGCTCGAATCGCTGTCCCTGGGCAACCAGCAACGCGTGCAGGTCACCGCGGCACTGCTGCACCAACCCGATGTGCTCATCCTCGACGAACCCTTCAGCGGCCTCGACCCCATCGCCGTTGATGCGATGAGTTCGATCTTGCGCGACTATGCGGCGCGCGGCGTTCCGGTGCTCTTCTCGTCGCATCAGCTGGATCTGCTCGATGTGCTAGTGGATCATCTGGTGATCATCCAGGACGGCAGGATCCTGGCTGATTCCTCGGCTGATGAGCTCCGTGCAACCCAGGCTTCCCGCCACCGGCTCTCCCTGGGTTCCGACACCGGGTGGCTGCGCAGCGAACCTGGCGTCACCGTCATCGATATTTCGGGCCACGAGGCTTTGGTGAATTTCGATTCCGAATCAGATGCCCAACGCGTGCTGGCCACCGCCATGAGCCGCGGCCCGGTGGCAGAGTTCGCGGTCCACCGCCCTTCGCTGGCCGACATCTACCGGGAGATCATCAAGTGAACGCTTCCACAGCCCCATGGCTCATCGTTGCCCTGCGCGAAGTCGAAACGAAGCTGCGCGACAAGGCCTTCATCATCAGCACCATCGTGACCTTGCTGTTCATCGTCGGCTCGGTGGCCATTACCGGCGTCCTGGGCAATCGCACCTCGCATTTCACCGTGGCAGCCACCGACGATACGAGTTACCAGGTGCTGGAGCAGGTGATCAAGGATCGCCCCGACGATGTGGAATTGAGCATTTCACGGCTTACTCCAGAGAATGCCAAGCAGCAGCTCTCCGCCGAGCAGCTGAGCGCCATCTTGTCCGCTTCGGATGACGCACAGGAATTCACGTTGACCGGTTTCAACGAGGTTGACCAGGAGCTCAGCTCCCTGGTCCGCGAGGCGATGAAATCGGTGATGACCGATCAACTACTCGCCGAGGCCGGACTGGAATCATCCAGCCTGCCCGATAATGACGACTTGGTCACCGACCAGCTTCACGGCGACTCCGAACGGGCGGCGATGGCCAGTGTCATGGGACTGGTCTTCTCCTTCCTCTTCTACATGGCGGCGTTCCTCTTCGGCATGCCCATAGCCAATTCGGTGATTGAGGAAAAGCAGAACCGCGTGGTCGAGATCCTGGCCAGCACCATCCGCCTGCGCCAGCTGCTGGCAGGAAAAATCATCGGCAATGTCATTCTGGCGATGCTCCAGCTGCTGGCCTTCCTCAGCATCGGCTTGCTGGCCGCCTACATTTCCCCGATCCAGATCCCGTTCCTCGGAATCGTCACCCAGGTGGCCGGATGGTTCGTGGTGTTCTTCTTCGGCGGCTTCCTGCTCCTGGCCGGGATCTGGGCGGCCCTGGGGTCCTTGGCTACCCGCACCGAGGATCTGCAGCAGTCCAGCGGGCCGGTGGTAGGGCTGTTGATGGCGGTGCTGTTCATCGGGTTGTATGCCAAGGGCAGCTTCCTGGTGGTCGCTTCGTACATTCCCATCGTCTCCTCGGCGGCGATGCCCATCCGCCTGCTCTCCGGCGAAGTAGCGATCTGGGAACCGGTGCTTTCCCTGGCCATCCTGCTGGCCGCCTGCTGGCTCGTCTTGCTGTTCGCGGAGCGGATCTACCGCCGGGCGGTAATGCACACCGGTGGCGCGCTGACCTTGCGCAAGGCACTGAAGCTCGAGGTCTGAGCCGGTGAAGAAAAGGTGGGAACCGGTTCCGTGAACTGGTTCCCACCTTCCCTTCTATTACCTGGTCAGCGTTCCGGCCAATGCTGGGTATGGATTGCCATTTGAAAATTGGATAATTCGTTCCATTGCGAGAGCCATTTGGAATACGGTCTTTTCATCCCACGGCTGGCCGACGATCTGCAAGCCAATCGGAATGTTGGCCTCACCCACGCCGCACGGAAGATTCATCACCGGGCGATGATTGGCGATGTTGAAAGGACTGGTCATATGCCCTTCCCAATAATGCTTCAACTGCCGACCTGATATCGAGAGCCCATCCAGATAGTCCCCGTCAGCCCGTAGCCAGTCGACTGCATTCGTAGGGCAAAGCAGGACGTCTACTTCAGACATAGCCGTATTCAATTGCTGATTGAACAGTGCATCCAAGCGCAGGGAATCGATCATCGACATTGATTCTGCGTGGGCCATGGCGTCGGCAATGAACCGGTCGGTATAGGCGGCTCTCGGAGCTTGTGAATCGCCGATGATCTGGGCCATCGCTGGCGCAAGAATTTGTCCGAAGTGGGCAAAGCTTGTTTCCCTCACTTGATCAGTCGTCCATGGCAAGTCTACTTCTACAATGTTCGCGCCCAGGTCCTGCAGCTGCTGGATTGTCGAGGAGAACGCCTCGGCCACCGTTTGGCTTACAGGATAATTGCCCAGCTCCAGGGATATGCCAATCCTCAATTCGGCCAAGGACGCCTCTTCAGTCAGTGGGCTCTGATTATTCGGTCCCCATGAGTTCGAATCGGCAGGGTGCGTTCCGCTGATAATAGATGACATGAGCAGGACATCGGTGACGGTTCGCCCCATCGGCCCATCGCCTCGGTAGCGATCAGAGGCCAGTTCCCCAGCCCCGGGAATCCTTCCGTATGGTGCCTTATACCCGACGGTTCCGGTAAAAGCCGCCGGGATACGGGTCGACCCTGCAATGTCGGAAGCGGTAGCCAACGTGGAGAAGCCCGCCGCCAACGCTGCCCCCGATCCGCCAGAAGAACCGCCTGGTGACATTTGGGGGTTCCAGGGGTTACGCGTGACTCCCCAGATCGGCGAGTGCGTTACCGTAGCGCAGCTGAATTCGGGACTAGTAGCACGCCCGTGGAGGATGGCTCCAGCTGCCCGCAGCCGTTCGATGATCGGATGGTCTGATTCAGCAACAGCGTGCTTCTGGGAAAGCAGCCCCATCGAAAGGCTGCGTCCCGCAAGTCCGTGTTTCTCCTTGGCCACGACACTGATGCCAAGCAATGGCGGCAGTTGCTGCGCGTGTTTTGCCCGACGGGACTTGGCATACGTTTCCGTGGCAACGGCAGCTCCCGCACGAGCTTCGGTTTCCATAATTTCGGACAGCGCGTTGATTCTCTCGTCCTTGCGCTCCCGGTCGGCAGTGACCAATTCAAGCTGTGCTTCAAGCACCTCCGTAGGAGTGAAGTCCCCATTCCTGAAAGCTGACAATTGTTCTGTTGCGCTGAGGAAAGCTAGTTCATGCTTCATGCGGAGATCCCCTGAATCACGTCGTTCTCATTGCTAGCTAGCGATGCGTTCTCTTCCAAGGCACCAAAGATCATTTCCCACCCGACTTCGGTGAGGACTTCCAACCCATGAATCATGTCGTCGTCAGTAGAGAATTCGCGCTCGCAATGGCTGACACCGTCGACTGAAGGAATGAACAGCATGACCGTCGGTACGATGCGGTTCATAGCTACCGAGTCATGTCCAGCCATCGTGCGGATACGGCGCACGCTCTTGCCCAGATTAGCGGTCGCTTTCTCGGCTAGTTCTAGCCCGGATTCTGGATAGTACTGAATCTCGCGAACGTCGAAATCATTGACGTTGATCCGTATGTCGTTTTCGCGGGCGATCTCCGCAATTTGCTCAATCAGAATCTCTCGCGCCCGCAGGACGTCCGTTTTCTCCTCGGCTCGAAGATCAGCAACCAAGTGGACTCGACGGGCAACAACAATTGGAGAATTCGGTTCCAACGTCATTTGCCCGACCGAGGACACGATACTGCCCTCTGCAAAGTGCTCGACAACATCGTGGACTTTCAAGATCACCTTGCTCGCAGCCACGAGTGCGTCATGTCGATCGGCCATGGCCGTTGCACCGGTATGGGATTGTTCCCCGAGCACCTCGACGTCCAGCTTCTGCGTGTGCCACGAGAAGTCGACGGCTCCGATGTTGATCGATTCTCGTTCCAGGATGCGTCCCTGTTCAATATGGATCTCCGCGTAGCCTGCCACTTCTGGACGTACATCGCGGCCGAGGTATCCAATGGCCTCGAGGGCTTCTGCTACGCTGACTCCCTCCAGATCGCGGGTTTCGAGCATCTGCTGTTCGTCCATGGAGCCAACGAACACCGACGAGCCCATGATTGACGGGGCGAAGCGGCCGCCTTCTTCATTGAACCAATTGACTACCCCGATGTTGAAGACTGGCTGCTGGAATTCCGATTTCAGCCGTGACTCGATGGCCTTGGCAGCGTGCAGGCCTGCAATGACTCCGTAGGCCCCATCGAAGCGTCCGCCCAATGGTTGGGAATCCAAATGCGATCCCAGCAGTACATACGGGGCGCCTGGCGTCAGTTCGATCAAGGCGAACATATTGCCAATAGTGTCGACACGAAGTTCCCAGCCCTGTTTTTTAGTGAATTGCGCGAACCAATCCCGACTCAGCTTGTCCTCGGGCGTTGCTGCCTGCCGATCAACACCGTTTTTGTCAGTTGCACCGAATTCGGCAACGTGGTGGAAGTCAACGAGAAATTCGTTATGCATGGTGAATTCCTTTCTGTGTTACAAAGTTCGATGTCTTACTGGCCCGTGGTTGGAGAAGACTTTGCGTATAAGGGGTGGGTTTCTGGCACGGGTGTGAAAACCAGCAGGCATAGCACGACCAATGCGGCTCCGGCCATGTACACACCTGGGATCATCGCAATCCCGGTGCCCGACACTAGCCAGGTTCCGACAAATGGTGCTGTACCGCCAAAGATCGCATAGGCAACGTTGTAGCTGATGGCAGAGGAGGTGTACCGGGTTCGAGTAGTGAAGATTTCGACGAAGAAGGTGTAGCAACCGCCACCGTAGATGCACATGGGGATCACAAAGAGCAGTTGGCCGATAATTGCCAGGGTCAGCGAGCCGCTGGTGACCAGCATGAAGCATGGAACACTGAGTATCATGAGCGCCGCTGAACCTGCGATGAGCATCGGCTTGCGTCCAAAGCGGTCACCGAACCGTCCGCCGATAGGAAGCAGAACAGCGTAGCTGGCCATCGCTACGGCGTTGGCTACCAAGGACATTTCCAAACTCAGGTTTCCGGTTACCTGGACATAGGAGACGAAGTATCCGGAAAGGAAATAGAAACCCATTGCAGTCAGCGCCATGACGAAGATGACCTGAACCATCCGAAGCTTGTTCTGGGCGAAGGTCTGGCGCAAGGGGCTGTATTCCTTGTGCTCGTTCTTCTTGAGCACCTGCTGGAATGCCTCAGATTCTTCGGTCTTGGACCGAATCCAAAGGCCGAAAAGTGCTAGAGGGAGGGCGAGCAGGAATGGTATGCGCCAGCCATAGGACTCGAAGTTCGCAGGATCCATTGTCGTGGACAGCGCCAGAATCAAGGTGCCGCCTAGCACCGACGGCAGGGCTGTAGCCGCTAGGGTGATGTTCAGCCAGAAGCCACGTCTGTCCATCGGTGCATGCTCGAAGACGAATGCTGGTGCACCGACAGATTCGCCGCCGGCCGAGAATCCCTGGATCAGTCGGCACAAAACCAGAAGTACCGGAGCCAGAGCACCAATTTGCGCGAACGTCGGCAGCAGTCCGATTGCGAACGTCGCCAGTCCGATCGTCATCAACGTGATGAACAGGACCTTGCGCCGGCCGATCTTGTCTCCAAGTACTCCGAAGAACATGCCACCCAGTGGCCGAACGAAAAAGGCGACGCCGAAGGTCGCGAAGGTCGCGAGCAGGCCAGCCAGCGGGCTTTCTGAAGGGAAGAAGAGTGCGGACAGCGTGACTGCCGACAATCCGTAGAGTGTGAAATCGTAGAATTCGATGAATTGGCCGATGCTGCCGCCGGCCAGCACTCGACGTTTCTGTTTCATGTCGGTTTGCGCCGTCGACGGCACAGCGCTGGCATCAATGCTGTTCAGGGTCACGAGTCTGCCTTCTTTCGGGCTAAGCTCCGCCGAATCCTCGGGAAGCTGCTGTGGAAGGAGCGGACGAGCAGTCCGGCTTCTTAGTAGTCAACGATCTGTGATCCACGCCATATCGTCCAACGCAAAAGATTTATTAGCTTGATCGTCAAAAACGATCAGCAATTACCCGTCGTTCAGTATCTCGCCCGCCAGGTCCGCAAACGCTCGTGCTTTTCGCGTCATCAGCACTTCCTTCGGATAGGCAACCACAATGGAAATTGGAATGACCGGATCACTGATTTGCAGTGGCACTACGGACTTGCCGGTATAGGTCAGGTCATGCGGCAGCCGCCGATTGAGAACCGAGTATCCCAAACCCATGGCCACATAGGACCGGACGGTCTCATATCCAGAAACCCAATAAGCCACATTCGGTTGCAGCCCCAATGAAGAAAAAAGCTTGAGGAAGTACTCCCTTGAATGTTCTTGATCAAGCAGAACCAGCGGCTGGTCAACTATGTCCTTGAGAGACACAGTTCCGTTGCCTTGAGCGAGCGGATGCTCTTGGGCCACGATGACGTGGGCACCTAGTCCGTCGACCTGCTCCATTGAAAATTCCGCTCCGACTCCGAGGTCATACATGAGCGCTATTTCGCACTCCCCCTTACGCAAGGCATCAAGGACTTGTTGCTGCTCGCCTTCGAGGAATTGCAATTCAATACCGGGGTACTTCGCTTTGAATTCCGCAAGCAACCGCGGTGCAACGAATGGTGCCAACGGCGCGAAAATTCCGACGCGCAGCTTTCCGCCCAGTTCATGGCTCGCTCCACTTAATGACGAGTGCAAAATCTCCGCGCTTTCCAGAAGGTTCCGGGCGCCGGCCACAAGTCGTTTCCCTTCCTCGGACAAGTTCAAGGC
Organism: Glutamicibacter sp. ZJUTW; assembly: GCF_008370855.1. Classification (NCBI taxonomy): domain Bacteria; kingdom Bacillati; phylum Actinomycetota; class Actinomycetes; order Micrococcales; family Micrococcaceae; genus Glutamicibacter; species Glutamicibacter sp. ZJUTW. Next base: position 2,806,930 of record NZ_CP043624.1, read on the forward strand.
ACGGTTTGGCAAACGCAGGAACAACTGCACGCCTAAGTCGCGTTCCAAATGGTTGATCGAGGCTGACAAAGTAGATTGTGAAACATTCAGGGATGCCGCTGCGGCGCGCATGTTCTCGAATCGAGCCACTTCAATGAAATACCGCAATTGGATCAGAGTGAATGTACGCGCCATGCAAGTCATCCTAGCCATTCCAGTGGCCTACTAATCGGTACACCAGCGAAGCGAGACCAAGACGTTGCACAGCCAGCGTCACTAGACTTGAACAAGTGAGCAAAGAAAAACCACTGTTGCATCTGCCGGCCCGCCTGATCATTGTCTGGCTGGTGCTGATCGTTGGCATTACCGGATCCACGCTGCTGTCCACCGCCGACTATGTCACCGGTGGCAGCCTGTTCTCGCTGATTGCCCTCTGGGTGATCAGGCTCGTGGCGATCGGCAGCTTCTGGCTGCTCGAAGCACGCAAGGACACGAAGATCTTCGCGATGCTGCTGGTCCTGCTGTCGCTGGTCCTGGACATCCTGCTGAAGCTGCCAGTGCTGGACACCGTGGAGTACGGCGACTGGTTCCTGGTCTCCGCGCTGGATCTGACCGGCATGTACACCGGCTACTTCACCGTGTGGGGCATCGTGCTCCCGGTGCTGTCGCTGGCCGGCTGGTTCATCCTGCGTCCGCGCAAGCTCGCCGGCTGGATTGTCGGCCTGCTCTCCGCGGTGGGCCTGGGCTTCGTTGCCCTGTCGGTTGCAGGTTCAGCCAGCGGATCCGTCTTCGCCTTCACCCTGGCGACCTTGGCGCGCTACCTTGTTCCTGCGCTGCTCGCCGCCGCGGCCGATTTCCTGGCCGCCAAGCTCAAGGAACGCAAGAAGTAGATAGTTCTCAAGAAAAAGGCTGTGGCCAGCATCCATTCACCTGGATGCTGGCCACAGCCATATGTGCTTACTCGCTAGATCAACTCATCGCTGAGGTGATTAGGGGTGCCGAAGCGGTGCGCGGTAATGGATACCGCCTGCTCATGCAGGAACGGAAGCATTTCCACACGCCCGGCAGCGGTTACCGGAGAAGCATAGACGGCCACGTCCGGTTTGCCGTTGGTCGCCTCGGCAACCGCCTTCACCGAGCCGCCGATCAGGCGGATGCGGGCAGCGGAATCCGGGCCGGTCTTCGCAGCCAGCTTCGCCGCGCGGGCGGCGAAGGCCGCGGCATCCTCGCGCACCACGGTGACCGAGTTCTCTGCCAGCAGGTTGCGCACGCCTAGCGGCAGTGGCTCATCAGCGGAGAAGAGCACGCGGGACCCTGCGGTGACGCCGGCGGCGATGACGCGCAGCGCCTCGGCCAGGCCGTGGCCGCTGGTGGCTTCCTCGAAGCGCACGGTCACATCGACCGGACGGTAGCGCAGGATGTTGCGTTCTGCGAGCAGGCCCGAGCGGTCCTTGGCCTGGTTGAACTCGTTGTTCCACCACAGCTTGTCGCTGGCCAGCGCGGAGCGCAGCCACTGCGCCTGATCGGCTTCCAGTTCGGCGGTGTTCAGCAGGCGTTCGTCGAAGGCCGAGAGCGCCGCGCCCTGCTTGGCCGGGGCATCGGCCCACGAGCCCATGCCGACCAGGTAGTTCGGTCCGCCGGCTTTGGTGCCTGCGCCGATGGCCGACTTCTTCCAGCCGCCAAATGGCTGGCGCTGCACGATGGCGCCGGTGATGCCGCGGTTGGCGTAGATGTTGCCCGCCTGGATGTTCTCCAGCCAGTAGCCCATCTCCGCCGAATCCAGCGAGTGCAGGCCCGAGGTCAGTCCGTAGTCCACCTCGTTGACAATCTCTACCGCTTCTTCCAGCGTAGCGGCGGTCATCACGCCGAGGATCGGACCGAAGTATTCGGTCTTGTGGTATTCGCTGCCGCGGGCCACGCCGTAGCGCACGCCCGGCGAGTAGAGCTTGCCCGAATCATCGAGCTGCTTCGGCTCGATGGCCCAGCGCTCCCCGGCGCCCAGGGTGGTCAAACCGCGCTTGAGCTTCTCGCCCGGCTCGCCGATCAGCGGGCCCATCTGCGATTCCGGGTTCCACGGGTAGCCGACCTTCAGCGACTTCACCGCGTCGATCAGCTGGTTGTTGAAGCGGCGGGATTCGGCCACCGAACCCACCAGCACCACCAGCGAGGCGGCCGAGCACTTCTGGCCGGCGTGCCCGAAGGCCGAGGCCACGACATCGCGGGCGGCCAGGTCCAGGTCCGCGTTCGGGGTGACGATGATGGCGTTCTTACCGGAGGTTTCGGCCAGCAGCGGCAGGTCCTTGCGGAAGGAGCGGAACAGCTCGGCGGTCTCGTAGCCGCCGGTGAGGATCAGGCGGTCAACGCGCTCATCGGCAACCAGCTGCTGGCCCAGCGAGCGGTCGCCCACGAAGACCAGCTGCAGCACGTCCTTGGGCACCCCGGCATCCCACAGGCACTGCACCATGACGGCACCCACACGGGCGGCCTGGGTGGCAGGCTTGATGATCACCGCGGACCCGGCAGCCAGCGCCGAGAGCGTGGAGCCGGCTGGGATCGCCATCGGGAAGTTCCATGGCGGGGTCACCACGGTCAGCTTCGAGGGGACGAACTTCGCGCCGTCCACGGCATCCAGTTCGCGGCCCAGTTCGGCATAGTAATGCGCGAAGTCGATGGCTTCGGAGACTTCCACATCGCCCTGGTCGATGGTCTTGCCGCATTCGGAGCCCAGCACCTCCAGCAAGGTGGCGCGGCGCTCCTCGAAGAGCAGGCCGGCGCGGTGCAGGATCTGCGCACGCTCGGCCGAGCCCAGCTGCTGCCAGCCGGCGGCGGCATCCACGCCCATGGCGATGGCTTCGTCGAGCTCGCCGGCACTGTTCAGCGTATTGCCCTTCACCAGGTCCTTGCCCAGCGGCGAGTCCTGCATCTTGGACAGGATCTCGCGTCCCCAGGCACGGTTCTGCGCCAGATCCGGGTCGGTATCAGGGGTGTTGAAGAATTTGGTGGTGCCGTCGGCGAAACCTGCCACGCGGGCGCCCAGCTCAGGGTCCTGGACCTGGCGGTTCTGCACGCGGTGCGGGGCGGGAACCACATTGGCCATGGTTTCCAGCGACGCGAGGAAGCGGTTCTTCTCGCGTTCGAACAATTCCTCGTTCTTGGCCAGCTCGAAGACTGCCGACATGAAGTTTTCCTGGCTGGCGCCTTCTTCGAGGCGGCGGATCAGGTAGGCGATGGCCACGTCGAATTCCTGCGGATGCACCACCGGGGTGTAGAGCAGCAGCGAGCCGACTTCCTTGCGCACCGCTTCGGCCTGGCCGGTGGCCATGCCCAGCAGCATTTCGAACTCGATGCCGTCGGTGACGTTGCGCGACTTGGCCAGCAGCCAGGCCAGGGCGACATCGAAGAGGTTGTGCCCGGCAATGCCGATGCGGATGTTCTCCACATGTTCCGGGCGCAGGGCGTATTCCAGCACCGACTTGTAGCTGGTGTCGGAGTCCTGCTTGGTGTGCCAGGTGGCCAGCGGCCAGCCGTGGATGTCCGCTTCCATGGTTTCCATAGGCAGGTTGGCGCCCTTGACCACGCGGACCTTGATTGGCGCGCCGCCGTCGGCCACGCGGGCCGCGGAGAATTCCTGCAGCTGGATCATCGCGCCCAGGGCATCGGGCAGGTAGGCCTGCAGCACGATGCCGGCTGGCAGCTCCTTGAACTCCGGCTTGGACAGGATCTTGGTGAAGACCGCCATGGTCAGCTCCAGGTCCTTGTACTCTTCCATGTCCAGGTTGATGAACTTCTTCTTCGGGCTGCTGGCAGCCAGCTGGTACAGCGGCTGCAGCTTTTGAACGATGTGCTCCACTGCTTCGTCGAAGGCCCAGTGGTTGTGCGGGGCGACGGTGGAGGAAACCTTGATCGATACGTAGTCCACGTCATCGCGTTCAAGCAGCTTGGTGGTGCCATCCAGCCGGCGGGCGGCTTCGCCTTCGCCGAGGATGGCCTCGCCGAGCAGGTTGACGTTCAGGTGCACGCCCTCGCGCTTGATCTTGGAGATCGCGCCGCCGAGCTTGGCATCCGAAGCGTCGATGATCAGATGGCCCACCATTTCGCGCAGGACCCTGCGGGCGATGGGGACAACTACCTGCGGCATAACCGGGGCCAGGGCGCCGCCGACGGCGACGGCCTTGCGCATGTACCAGGGCAGGAAGCCTGGAACCATGGGGGCCAGCTGCTTGAGGTTGGCCGCCGCGACCTTCAGGTCTTCGGGGCGGATCACGCCGTCGACGAAGCCCACGGTGAAGTCCAGGCCCTTGGGATCCTTGAGCACGCCGGCCAGGCGGGCGGCGGCGGCATCCACCGGGTAGTCGGAGGCTTCGGTGAGCCAGCGGCGCACCAGCTTGATGACGTCGTCAGCAAGTTCGGCCGGCGAGGTGAGCGGGTTGCCGTCGGCATCCAGTGCGGCTGGCACTGCCTGCTGGGTATGGGTGAAAGACACTGGTGGTCCCTTCGATGCAATTCGTACTTGTGGTTCGGCACCGAACGCTGATGTCGTTATGGCTTGTCCTGGCGTTTGGCCGTTGCCGGCGGAGCGCAAGAAAAAGCTGTGTGCAAGATCGAGTATGAACCCTTATTGTCTTAAGCAAAAGTGAACAAAGCCGAAGATAATCGTTCGGTTTTGCCAAAGTATTCGGGCTCCGTGAGTCCGCATTAACTGAATGGCGGGAAAACCTTGCTTGAACTGAGAAGATTGCGCCTGCTTCGCGAGCTGCATATCCGCGGAACCATTGCCGAGGTGGCCGATGCGCTGAGCTACTCGCCCTCCTCGGTGTCGCAGCAGCTGAGCCAGCTGGAAGCGGAAACCGGGGTGGAGCTCCTGCGGCGCACCGGGCGCACGCTCAAGCTCACCCCGCAGGCGCAGATCCTGGTGGCCCACACCGAAGAGCTGCTCGACTCGATGGAACGTGCCGAAGCCGATTTGTCCGCGGCCATGTCCACGGTGTCAGGCACCGTCAGGCTGGCAGTTTTCCAGACCGCCATGCTGCGTCTCATGCCGCCGGTGCTGCGCGAGCTGCGCACCAAGCACCCGAACCTGCGGGTGGAAATGAGCCAGCAGGAACCAGCCGATGCGTTGAATGAAACCAGCAGCCGCAACTTCGATCTGGTGGTCGCCGAGCAGTACTCGGGGCACTCGGCGCCGCACTACGACAACCTCGACCGGCGTGTTCTGACTCACGATCCGATCCGCCTGGCCCTGCCGGCGCGAGGCGGAGCCGGGAACGCCGAATTCGACCGGGTGCACCACCTGGAGCATGCCCTATCCCTGCCCTGGGTGGTCGAGCCCGACGGGGCCGCCAGCCGGCACTGGGCGCTGCAGGCCTGCCGGCTGGCCGGGTTCGAGCCTGACCTGCGCTACGAAACCGCTGATTTGCAGGCTCACGTGCAGCTTGTCGCCTCGGGCAATGCCGTGGCGATGCTCCCGGATCTGGTGCTGCGCGACCAGCGCCACGCGCTGCGCACGGTGGATCTTCCCGGCGCTCCCGAGCGCACGATCTTCACCGCCATGCGGCATTCTTCCGTCCAGTCTCCGGCCATCCGCGCGGTACGCAAATCGCTGCATGCCCAGCCCGGAATGAGTGATGCAAGCAACTCGGCGATTTTGGCTACACCTGCAGACTTCGATACGGTCGACTAGATAACAGATAGATCACAGACCGAATGGCACCCGGCGACAAACCCGGGAAATAGTGCCATAGTGGTGACTCGCACCACAGAAATCCGCGCCTTTGGCGGCTGGGAATAGCCGCGGGCACAAACGGTAATGAGGAAAAATGTCCGACCAGACTTTCCAGATGATTGCGATCGCAATTTACATGGCCGCGATGCTTGGCATCGGCTACATTGCATATCGCCGCACCAACAACATTGACGACTACATGCTGGCCGACCGCGGCCTGAAGCCCTGGGTTGCCGCCCTGTCCGCCGGCGCCTCCGACATGTCAGGCTGGCTGCTCATGGGCCTGCCCGGCGCCATCTACCTCGGCGGCCTGCACGAGTCGTGGATCGGCATCGGCCTGCTCATCGGCGCCTGGCTGAACTGGAAGTTCGTCGCCCCGCGCCTGCGCTCCTACACCGCAATCGCGCAGAACGCCATCACCATCCCGAGCTTCTTCGAAAAGCGCCTGAAGGACAAGGCGCACCTGCTGCGCATCGGCTCCTCGCTGATCATCCTGGTGTTCTTCACCTTCTATGTCTCCTCGGGCATGGTGGCCGCAGGCAAGTTCTTCCAGGCATCCTTCGGCTGGCAGTACCTTGCGGGCATGCTCTTCGTCGCAGTCATCACCCTGCTCTACACCCTGTTCGGCGGCTTCCTCGGAGCTTCACTGACCGATATGGTCCAGGGCGTGCTGATGTTCGCGGCGCTGATTGCTGTGCCGATTGTGGCAGTGATCCGGATTGGCGATATCGAAACCCTGGGCTCGCGCATCACCGCAGTGAATCCGGAAGCCTTCAACCTGTTCTCCTCCTTCAATGACAACGGTGCGATCCTTGCCACCGTGGCCATCTTCTCCACCGCCGCCTGGGGCCTGGGCTATTTCGGCCAGCCGCACATCATCGTGCGCTTCATGGCGCTGCGCACCCCCGCCGAGGCCAAGACCGCACGACGCATCGGCATCGGCTGGATGTTCCTGACCACCCTGGGCGCCGTGGCCACCGCGTTCATCGGCGTCGCCTACTTCGCAAAGGAGCCGCTGGACAAGGCCAGCAGCGAGACCGTCTTCCTGCTGCTCAGCCAGATCTTCTTCCACCCGCTGATCGCCGGTCTGGTGCTGGCCGCGGTGCTGGCCGCGATCATGTCCACCATGTCCTCGCAGCTGATCGTCTGCTCCTCCGCACTGGTGGAGGACCTGTACAACATCACTGGCCGCAAGGCCTCGCCGAAGGCGCTGGTCAATCTTGGCCGCGGCGGCGTGCTGCTGATCGCGATCATCGCCGCGCTGCTGGCGCTGAACCCGAACTCCTCGATCCTGGAGCTGGTCTCCTTCGCCTGGGCAGGCTTCGGCGGCGCCTTCGGCCCGATCGTGCTGCTGGCCCTGTACTGGCGCAAGCTGACCGCCGTGGGTGGTTTCGCCGGCATGGTCACCGGTGCCGTCGTGGTCTTCGTCTGGGGCAACGTGGACGTGCTGGCCTCGGCCATGTACGAAATCGTTCCGGGCTTCCTCGCCGCCCTGGTGGTCGCGTGGCTGGTCTCGAAGGCCACCTACCGCCCGAACGCGGAGATCGAAGCCGAGTTCACCGAAATGGAACAGGAAGTCGGCGCGAAGGTCACCGCCTAGCCGTCATTCCCGTGCAAAGCTCCCCTGGCCATCCGGGCCAGGGGAGCTTTCCTCTTGCAGGACCCGGTGTAACAGTTCGGCCAGGCTTTCAGCTCCTGCCAGCCGAAGCGCACCGGGCACAGTAGCCTAGAGCTATGCCCGAGCAACCGAGCTGGAAGGAACGATTCCAAGATGAGCACCACGAGCAAGTTCACGCACTGGCAGCGCACCGAGTCGCAATTCCTGGCCGCTGACCCGCAAGCCGTCTACTCGATCGTGGGCAACCTGTCGCAGACCGGGCAGTGGATGAAGAGCTTCGACGGCTTCATCGTGCACGATGACCAGCGCGGGGTGGGCACCAAGGTCGACCTGCTGCCGCCGGGCAAGCTCTTCGGCCCATTGCACCGCAGCACCGCCCCCTCGGGTTCCATCACCCGGCGCAACCAGGACACCCTGATGGTGGAGTTCACCCAGCCGCAGCCCGCCGGCGAGATGGTCTTGCGCTGGCAAGTCGAGCCGCACGAGCACGGCTGCGTGCTGCGCTTCACCGTTGAGCTCAACGGCCCGGGCACCACCGCCTTCAAATTCACCGTGGCCAACGCGTTGTGCAAGGACTTCGCCATCGCCGCGGCCCGCCTCTACCGGATCATCGCCCCGAGCGCGCACCGCAAGCGCGATGCCCAGGTGGTCATCTCCGGCGGACGCGGATTCCTCGGCCGCAACCTGGTCGCGGACCTGGTCTGCCGCGGACTCTCGGTTTCGGTGCTGACGCGCAACCCCGAGGATGGTTTCCCTGCCGAGCAGTACAGCTGGGACGGAGTCCACCAGGGTGCCTGGGCCAATGTGCTGGCCAGCAAGCATCCGGTGCACCTGGTCAACCTGGCCGGCGAGCGCGTCGACAAGCGCAACACCCCGGAAAACCTGGCGGCGCTCACCGGTTCGCGCGTGGCCTCCACCCAGACCTTGGCCGAAGCCGCTGCGGCGGCACCGAAGCTTGCCACCTGGATCCAGGCCAGCACCACCGCGATCTTCGGCGATGCCGGCGAAGAGGAGCTGACCGAATCCAGCCCGGTTCCCACCGACCAGCGCGCCCTGCCGGAAATGACCGGGGTCGCCTCCGCCTGGGAACAGGCCTTCACCGGGGCCGAGGTCAATGCCGAGCAGCGCTACCTGCTGCGCACCTCGCTGGTGATGCACCCCGACGCTCCGCTGCTCGGCCCGCTGAACCTGCTGGTGAATACCGGCCTGGGCGGTCCGATGGGCGATGGCAAGCAGTGGTTCAGCTGGATCGGGCTGGAAGACTGGTTGCGCCTGATCCGCTGCCTGCTCGGCTTCGAGGAGCCGGCCATCCCTGCCGGCCTGGTGCATGCAGCCTGCCCGAAACCGCTGCGCAATGCCGAGGTCATGGCAGCCTTGCGCTCCATCGCCGGGTTGCCTGGCCTGCCCACCGGTTCGGTGCTTCCGAAGGTCGGCGCCGCGGTCATGGGCTCCAACGCCCGGGTCGCGTTGACCGGACGCAAGGTCACCAGCGAAGTCCTGCAGCAGGCAGGATTCGAGTTCCAGCAGCTGGATTTCGCGGCCACGGTATCCAGCTAGCGTCCATGCCCTGCTGCAATAAGGAGTAATCTTCACCGCGCATTGATCCCGCGCCCGCCGTTGCATGCCAAGTCACAAGCTGCAACAGCGGGTGCTGGCGCAATGTTCACCACCCGTTAAGCAGAACGTGTGCCGGTGCTTGCAAAGAGCCCTGAGCATGAAACTGTCACGCATTGCGCCGTGCCATTGCCCTACTTCGGACAGTTTCAAAGGACATCTCCACATCATGGCCAACATTCTTGAAGCCCACGCCCCGGCTTCTCGCCACCGCATGCCCAAACCCAGCGATCTCGACAAGCTGCGCCACAAGGCACGCACCGTCACCGATCAGCTCAGCGCCAACGTCGCGGTCGACGCGGCCTACAACGAGTCCGAACCGGCAAATCTCCCGGCCAAGGTCCTGCGCATGGACCGCAAGCTGAAGAACATGAGCGAAGTCCGCCATTTCTTCCGTACCAACACCACCCCGATCTTCTTCCTCGGCGCCACCCCGGTCAACCTGCTGGGTCTTGACCGCTGGGTCCGCAAGTTCAGCTACATCACCTACTACGACGGCTGGGATGGCCATCACCCGCGGGTCTTCACCCCCGCCGAGAAGCCCTATGTCGATTTCCAGAGCGCCGAAGAGATCAACAACTGGCTGCTGGAGAACTCCGAGGTCCGCGAATACATCGATTCCCAGTGCACCCCGGGCGGTCCGCGCCCGAAGATCGCGATGGTCTTCTTCGACGAGGAAACCGAAGCGATCTGCGAGGAGCTGGGCTACGACCTGATCCTGCCTTCGGCGGCACTGCGCACCGAACTGGATTCCAAGATCGTCACCACCAAGCTGGGCAATGCGGCTGGCGCCCCATCGGTGCCCAACGTGCTGGGCACCGCCGATAGCTACGAGGAGCTCATAAAACTAGCCGAGGAAGCCGGCCTGGGCGATGACCTGGTGGTGCAAACCCCGTACGGCGATTCGGGCAAGACGACCTTCTTCATCGATTCCAAGGCGCAGTTCAAGCAGCACTCCAAGAACATCATCGGCGAGCAGCTGAAGATCATGAAGCGCATCAACAACCAGCCGGTGGCCGTCGAAGCGGTGCTGACCGAATGCGGCACCGTGGTCGGTCCGATCCTGACCGAACTGGCAGGATACAAGGAGCTGACCCCGTACAAGGGCGGCTGGTGCGGCAACGAGATGCATCCGGATGTGGTCACCGATTCCCAGCGATCGCGTGCCATCGACCTGGTGCGAAAGGTGGGCAACGGCCTGAAGGACACCGGCTACCGCGGGTTCTTCGAGGTGGACGTGCTGGTGGACACCGACACCGACGAGGTGTACCTCGGCGAGCTGAACCCGCGCATTTCCGGAGCCAGCGCCATCACCAACGTCACCGCCGGCGCCTACGCCGACGTGCCGCTGTTCCTCTTCCACCTGCTCGAATACCTCGATGTGGACTTCGAGCTGGATGTCGACGAGATCAACGCCCGCTGGGAAGAGATGAGCGGGGCCGATGTCTGGAGCCACATGATCATCAAGGAAACCGATGACATCCTGCAGTACATCACCCACGCGCCGCGCACTGGCAACTACTACCTCGACTCGCGGGGCAAGCTGCAGTTCTCCCGTTCCGCCTTGGACTGGCACCAGCTGCAGACCCACAAGGAAGCATTCTTCCTGCGCATCTACGGCGTTGAGGATTACCGATGGAAGGGAGCCGATCTTGGGGTCCTGGTCACCAAGGCCAAGCTGCAGTACGAAGGCAAGAAGAAAACCAAGCTCAGCATCGATGCCAAGCACTTCATCTCCTGCATCCGATCCCAGTACAAGGGAATTGACGTTCCGCCAGCAGAGCATGGCAACTGAAGCGACTGATGCCGCCGGGCACATGGCGACTAACCTCGCAGGTCCTCCCAGCAAGGCGCTGAACATCGCCACCTGGCAGTACCCGCAGAACATCAAGCGCTCTTTCCAGAACATCGCCCGGATCCATCCCACCGTGAAGGTTTCGCGCGGAGACGGCCCGATCGTCAGGTTGCACCTGGCCGAGGAGAAGCTGGGCAAGCTGGAAGTTGCCAAAGCGAGCATTACCGACCCTGCACTGACCGTGCGCGGGGTAATGCACGCGACGAATACCGATGCCGTGCTGGTCATGCACAATGGGCGGATCCTCTGGGAGAAGTACTACAACACCATGACCTCGTTGACCGATCATCTGCTGATGTCGGTCAGCAAAACCCTGGTGGGCTCCCTGGCCGGTGCGCTGGTGGATGCCGGAAAGCTCGATACCGAGCAGACGGTGACCACCTACGTGCCGGCCTTGGAGCGCAGCGGCTATGCCGGCGCCCGCGTGCGCGACCTGCTGGATATGCGTTCGGGGATCAGGTTTTCCGAGGAGTACCTGGATCCGCAGGCCGAGGTGCGCCAGCTGGAGGAAGCCATCGGCTGGGCGCCGCAGCGTGGCGACATCGGCCCGATCGGGATGTACGAGTTCCTGCTGACCTTGGAGGCCAAGGGACCGCACGGCTCGGTGTTCGAATACCGTTCCTGCGAAACAGATGCCCTCGGCTGGGTGCTGGAAGCCGCCGGCGGCGCCCCGATGCAGGAACTGCTCTCAGACTATGTCTGGTCGAAGCTCGGGGCCCAGCAAGACCTGGTGATGGGTGTTGACCAGTTCGGCACCGGCATGTTCGATGGCGGCTTCAACGCCTGCCTGCGCGATTTGGCGCGGTTCGGCCATCTCTATGTCAATGGCGGGCGGGCGCTGACCGGCAAGCAGGTGCTCTCCGAGGAATGGATTGCCGATACCTTCATCGATGATCCCGCGCTGGTCCAGGCTTTTTCCCAATCGCCGGGCGATAACATGATGCCCGGCGGGCACTACCGGAACCAGATCTGGTTCCCGAACCCTGCCACCGGGGCCGCGGTGGCCCTGGGCATCCATGGACAGATGATCTACATGGATCCGGCGACCAAGCTGGTCGCGGTCAAGCTCTCCAGCTGGCCGCTGCCGCAGGACGCTTCCAAGCTGTTCCCGACCATTCGCGCGTTCGAGGCGATCTCGGCGCATCTGGCGGAACGGAAAATATAGCCTCCAGGCCACTGGCCAAGGCCTTGGTTTGCGCATCGTGCGCGAACCAGGGCCTAGGACGTTGTGCCGGCGGCCATCCTGCGCTCCAGTCCCTGCACAACTGATGCGCGAATCCGCCCGGCAAAACCGGGCGGATTCGCACTGTGTTCAGCTCAAGCCGCTCTGCACGCTCAGGACTGCTGCGCCACGACCTGTTCCAGGGCTTCGCAGGTGAATACCTGGTAGCCCAAGTCCTGGTGGTACCCGTGGATCTCGCGGGTATCGAGCCGGTCCATGTAGTCCAAGATGCCCAAGGTGATCTCCTGCCCCGGAACCAGCACCGGGAAGCCCGGCGGGTACGGGGTGACGAACACCGCCGAGACCACGCGGTCCCCCGCCAGCAGCTGGGTACGGATCTGCGCCGAGGACAGGAAATGCGTCGCCGGATCCTGGTAAGTCAGGTAGTAGGCCGAGCGCATGTCGCCGCTTCCGCCGCCTCGGGAGAATTCAGGAGCGAAGGCGCTAAAGTCCGGCAGTGGAATCTCTTCGGTCGCAGGCTTCTTCCCCAGCGCCAGCACGCGGCCATCCAGCCGGCGCTTGCGGTCCAGTTCCTCGGCGATCTTCACCAGCACCTCGATCAGGTGCGCCACTGCGGAACGCGTGGTGCCGATATTGGTCATCAGCAGCACCGAGGTGCGGCTGGTCTTGTTGACCTGGATCGAGTGCCCATCCATCAGGTACTCGTGCTTGAAGGTGTCCCCGTCCACGCCGGTGCGGCTGATGTCCAAGGTCAAGCGCGAGGGGTCCACCACGAACTCGTCTGCCGCCCAGGCTTCGTCCCAAGCCGCCAGGCCGTCGCGCACCGGGTTCTGCGTCGCGGAGTGACGGTACTTCTGCGGAATCAGATCCGTCGAGTGCAGGATCTTGAAATACTTGCCCAGCAGCTCGTTGCGCGCCATGGCCCGCGAAATCGACTGCGCCAAATCGACCTGGCGCTGCACCAGCGCATAGCCTTCCAGCTCTGCCTGCCGGCGGCCGATATCCAGCGAGGCAAGGATCTGGTAGTTCGGCGAGGTGGAGGTGTGGGTCATGTAGGCCTCACGGAAGGCGTTGAGGTTGCGCACCGCGAAATCCTGGTCATAGATGTGGATCATCGAGCCCTGGCGCAAGGAGGTCAGTGTCTTGTGCGTGGACTGGGTGGAATACACGCGCAGGCGGACCTGCTCCGGATCCGGAATCAACCGGGTGTCCAGCCAGGCCTGGTCATTCTCCGGGTGCGCAATGGTGCCCGGTTCCGGCAGCGCAAGCTGCTGCGCGGCGTAGCGCTCGCGGTATTCGGCGCTGTCCAATTCTGCTTCCAGCACCCCAGCCACGGTCATCGCGGTGCGCCGTCGGTACACCGGGTGGAACCCAGCGAAGGCGAACCAGGCCTCGTCCCAGAGGAATACCAAATCGGGTTTGATCGCCAGGCATTCTTCCATCACCCGGCGCGGGTCATAGATGATCCCGTCGAAGGTGCAGTTGGTCAGCGTCAGCATCTTGACCTTGTGCAGCAGGCCCTCGCGGCGCAACTGCAGCAGCCGTCCCTTGATCTCTTCCAGCGGCACCGCCCCGTACATGGAGTGCCCGTTGAGCGGGTAGGCCTCCAGGTAACTCACGTTCGCTCCGGCCAGCACCAGGGAATAATGGTGCGACTTGTGGCAGTTGCGGTCCACCAGCACGATGTCCCCCGGCGCGAGGATCGACTGGTGCACGATCTTGTTGGCCGTCGAGGTGCCGTTGGTGACGAAGTAGGTGCGGTGGCTGCCGAAAGCGCGGGCCGCCAGCTCGTGGGCCTTCTTGATGGAACTCTGCGGATCCAAGAGGGAATCGAGCCCACCGGAGGTGGCCGAGGTTTCTGCCAGCAGCAGGTTCTTGCCGTAGAAGTCCACCAGGTCCCGTGCCCACGGGGAGTTCTGCACCGATCCGGCACGGGAAATCGGCATGGCATGGAAGACTCCACCGGGCCGTTTGGCGTACTTTTGCAGGGCATTGAAGAACGGGGTCTGGTACCGTTCGAGCACTTCCGAGACAATCGACAGGTGCAGGTCCATCCGGTCGTTGCGCGAGAAGATCCTGCGGAAGCGCCCGGTGATTTCGTGGGCGATGGATTCCAACGCAACTCCCGCGATCAGGTACACCGGAACTTCGGGCCGCAACTGGTCAAGGATGTTTTCCAAATCCAGCAGGCCGCGGATCTGCTTGGTGGATTGGAAGTAGCTCTCCATCCGCCGGGCAATGAAATTCTTGAGCGTCGAGGAGAGCCGGCGGCGCGTGCAGACATCAAAGCGGGCAGTCAGCACGACCGCCTGGATGCCGGGATTGATCAGGATCGCGGCCAAGGCGTCTTCCACGCTGGGCACCACCACGAAGTTGTAGTGGAAAGGATCGGTATGCTGGCGCTGTTCGGCGATTTCGTCCTTGAAACGCTCAATTTCTTCCGCAGGCCCATTGTCCACCAGCAGGATTTCCACCATCGGGACCTGTGCCTTGCCGGGGCCCGGTGCGACATTGCCCAGCTGGGCCGGATCCGCTTCCGCCCCTTCATGGCCGTCCATGTCCACATATTGGGTCTGGTTCCTGAAGGTCTGGTTCGCTTGGTAGACCAGCTTCATGGCATCTTCATACTGCCCGCCGGACATGAGCCGGGAAACCTCGTTGAAGTAGTCGATGCCGGGATTCGCCCAGTACGGTTCGATGGCTGCCAGTAGCCCCATCAACCGGCCGGCTTCCAGCTCATGTTCTGTGCGGCGTTCTTCCTCCTGGTATTCAGAAGAAATCTCGCTGAGTACATAACCCAAGTGCTCCCACGCATCCTTGCGCTTGCGCCACGCGCTTTCGGGCGTCGCCGTTCCTTGGTTCGTCCCGTAGGTCAACCTCTTGCTCACGGTTGCCGGTCTTCCTTTCGCCCCTGCAGAGTTAACTGGTTGTTAACCGCGCGAGCACAGCTGCCCCGCTCGGTATCGAGAGACTATGCCACTTCCGGAACCGTTTCGAACCGTTTCGGCGATATTACGCATTATTTTCGTCATTCGATGAAGTGTTCACCCAGCGTTTACCGCAGGTGGAATGAACCGGAAGCAAGAGCCAGAAACCGGTGAATTATCGCTGAATTCTTTTGCCTTGCCGACCGCTCAGGATTCCGCGGGCTGCCCGCCGCGCTTGCGCGCCCCGAGCACCATCGAGGTGCGCAGCTGGACCATTTCGCCCCAGTTGGTCTTGGCAATGAATTCATAGAGATCCCGCTGGGTTGGCACCGTGACATCGACCAGCAGCTGGGCATCACCGGCCACCGCTGCAACGTATCTGACCTGCGGCAATCCAGCGAGCAGGGTTCCCAGCGCATCCACATCGGCAGGGGAGACCTGGACCCAGAGCAGCGCTTCGACCTTGAACCCCATCAGTGCCGGGTCAACCAGTGCACGGATGCTGATGTGCTCGCCGCGCAACAGCCAGTCGACTCGGCGGGAGACCGACGTTTCGCTCATGCGCACCTGGCGCGAAATGGCCTCGATGCTGGCGCGTCCGTCCTTGCGCAGCACGTCGATTATGAGGTGATCGCTTTCGCCTAGCTCCCCGATAGGGTTCCATGCAATTAATTCGCCTCCTGCGCTGGGAGACAACGCCGCTTCCTGCCCCTGGCTCAGCTCCCCGCCGCGCCAGGCGCGAATGGTCTTGAAGTATTTCAGGATCGGGTAGATCTGGATATTGCTCAGGCCCGGTGTCGCTGGCAGCTGCAGCGTGAGGATGTCCTGCAGCCCGCCGTCATAGTGCAGTTCGCTCACGACGTCGCTCTCACCGGTGACCATATAGGTGAAGCTGGTGTCGGTTCGCGCGGAGAGCGCCTGGCTGGCAACCGGGATCGTTCCCGGCGCGCAGCTCAGCGAAGCGATGACAGCGCCGGCTCGATGGGAAATGGCCGCGATCTTCACCTTGCCCTGCTCAAGCATCGCTGATCCGTAGCGGGCTACGGTGCGTTCCGGTTCGCCAATCACCCTGGCGATCTTGCGCCACGTTGCCCTGCCATCCACCTGCAACGCGACAATAATTCGGCGTTCCAGGTCGCTGAGCTCGGTCAAATCTTTCATCATTCCTACTTTCAGGCCACAACCGTCGTTCATCGCCGGTACTTTTGCGAACTATACGAAAGAACGCCCAATTCATTCGTCGAAATCCCCGATATCTTGGATGCGATTCGGGTCGATTTGGAGGAATTAGCCAGAATTATGGCCAATCTATCCATATCTTGCCAGAAGCATTCTAATCCCGGATCGTTGAACCCAAAAGAGATCCACCTCACATTGATTTTCAGACCCTAGGAGCGCAAATGAATCCGCAACTCGTCATGGCGGCAGGTGATCCTGGTTCAACCGATATCTGGGCTGTCGCCAACTCCCCCGTTCTCTGGATCTGCGCTCTGGGCGTCTTCGCGGTCATCTTCGTCCAGTGCATCCTGTACTCGCGTGCAGCGAAGAAGGCCGCCCCGCACGTGGACATGCCAATCAATGAGGTCAAGGAATCCTTCCGCGCTGGCGCGGTAGCCTCCATCGGGCCTTCGCTGGCCGTGGTCCTCGTGGCTATTGCCCTGCTGGCCCTGTTCGGCACTCCGGCTGTGCTGGTGCGCATCGGCCTGATCGGCTCTGCCGCGGCCGAAACTGCTTCGGCCAGCATCGCCGCGGGCACCATGGGCGCCCAGCTGGGCGGCGACAGCTACACGCAGCAGGTCTTCGGCGTCGCATTCATGGCGATGAGCCTGTCCGGCGCAATGTGGATGATCTGCACGCTGATCATGACACCGCTGCTGAAGAAGGGCGGCTCCACGCTGGCCAAGCGCAACCCGGCAGTGATGGCGCTGATCCCCGCCGCCGCCCTGCTCGGCGCCTTCTCCGCCCTGACCATCGCCGAGCTGCCCAAGTCCAATGTGCACCTGATCCTGGTCGGCATCTCCGCTGCGGCCATGGGCTTGTGCCTCTACCTGGCCAAGGTGCTGGAGCTCAAGTGGCTGAAGGAATGGGCCCTGGGCATCTCGATCGTCATCTCCATCGTCGCCGCCTACTTCCTGCACACCGCCTAAGGACCGATCATGACTACGACATCCCAATTGTCCAGCGCCGACGCTTCGATGGCGCGCTTCGAGAAGCAGACTTCCCGCTACGGGTCCATCACGATGCTCATCGGCTTGGTCCTGTCCCTGATCGGCCCGATCTACATCGCTTTCTTCAGCGGGCTGGAGATCACCAGCACAATGATCTGGGTGGCCTTCCTGACGGTAGCCGGCACCTTCGGGGTGCTCTGGTTCGTCGAGCCGCTGACCTATTTCCCCATCCTGGGTTCGGCCGCCATGTACCAGGCCTTCATGATCGGCAACATCTCCAACAAGCTGCTGCCCGCGGCCATCGTGGCGCAATCGACCATTGGCGCCAGGCCCGGAACCAAGCGCGGCGACCTGGCCGCGGTGATGGCCATCTGCGGTGCCGCCACCGTCCACCTGACCAGCTTGCTGCTGTTCGTCGGCCTGCTGGGCACCTGGCTGGTGTCCATGATCCCCGCCGATGTCATTGATGTGGCCCGCCTGTACATCCTGCCGTCGCTGATGGGCGCGGTGCTCGTGCAATGCATCGTGGCCATGAAGTCCCTGCGCCCGACGGTCATCGCGATCGTGCTGGCCCTGGTGATGAACTTCGTCGTTGTCCCGATGGCTCCGGCCATCGGCATGTTCGCCACCGCCATCGTGGTCATCGCCTCCATTGTCTTCTCCTGGGTCCTGCGCGACCGCAAGAAAATCCACACTTCAGAAAGCTAGAGGATCATCGCATGCTGAACACCTACGGACTCACCGACGCCGAAACCCAGGCCTTGCACGAGGACTACCTGCACCTGCACCGTAACCCGGAGCTGTCCATGCAGGAGCACAACACCGCTGCGTTCATCGAATCCAAGCTCAGCGAACTGGGCATCGAGCACTTCCGTTGCGGCGGCACCGGCGTGGTGGGCATCCTGCGCAACGGCGAGGGCCCGGTGGTGGCCTTCCGCGCCGACAGCGACGGCCTGCCGATTGCCGAGGACACCAAGGCGGAGTACGCCTCCACCGCCAAGGGCTTTTTGGCAGATGGCACCGAGGTCCCGGTCATGCACGGCTGCGGACACGACACCCATGTGGCCAGCGCCCTGGGCGCGGCCCGGGTGCTGGTGCGCAGCACCGATGTGTGGGCCGGCACCGTGGTGTTCATCTTCCAGCCCGGCGAGGAAACCAGCGCGGGAGCCGCCGCAATGCTCGCCGACGGCCTGTGGGATCGGGCACCGCGGCCAACGGCGGTCCTCGGCCAGCACGTATTCCCCTTTGCCACCGGCACCATCCATATCACCCCGGAATCGGCGATGGCCATGGCCAACTCGCTGGAGGTCACCCTCTACGGCAAGCAGGCCCACGGTTCCCAGCCGCAGGATTCCATCGACCCGATTGTGCTCGGAGCCAATATCATCACCCGGCTCCAGACCATCACCTCGCGCGAGCTGCATCCGCTGGATTCGGCCGTGGTCACCTGCGGCTCCTTCCACGCGGGTTTGAAGGAAAACATCATCCCCGACACCGCGGTATTCACGCTGAACATCCGCACGCTCACCGAGCCGGTGCGCGAGAAGGTCCTGGAAGCAGTCACCCGGATCATCAATGCCGAGGCGGATGCCTCGGGAGCACCGCAGCCGAAGATCGAGCAGCTCTACACCTTCCCGCGGCTGTACAACGACCCGGAGCACACCGGCAATGTCGTCGGCGCGCTGCGCCAGGAGTTCGGCGAGGAGCAGGTCCGTCTGGTGCCGCCGCTGATGGGATCCGAGGACTTCGGTTCGCTGGGCGATGCCATCGGCGTGCCGTATGTGTTTTGGATGTTCGGCGGCGCCGACCCGCAGGACCCGGCACCGGCTGGCAACCACTCCCCGTTCTTCCTGCCTGAGTACCGTGGAGCGTTGGATTCCGGCGTGCGCGCAGCCTTGGCCGGAATTCGCCATTATCTCGGCGCCTAACTAGCCAACAAGAGCGCGTAGGGCCTGGGTGAAGGAAAATTTCCTTCACCCAGGCCCTGAGCTGTTTCAGCTCCCCCGGCGTGTCAGAGCTGGGCGCGCCCGTCGAGGTAGGCGCCGAGCACCTGCAGCACGCCGTGATCAAGGTTGGACGGCGCAGTGAAATTCGCGGCTTCTGCCACCACGGGGTGGGCATTAGCCATCGCAAAAGAGTAGGTGGCGGCCTTGATCATTTCCAGGTCGTTGGGGTAGTCGCCGAAAACTGCTGTTTCATCGGCGCTGATTCCCAGCTTCTCCTGCAGCGCATTCAGGGCCAAGCCCTTGTGCACGCCATGATTCATCGCATCGACCCAGTGGCTCCCCGAGATCACCACCTGCAGCGGAACTTCCAGCGCCGTCGCCATCTCCTTCACTGCACCGGTGCCGACGTTGATTGCCATCTTGATGATCTCGTCCTCGACCAAAGCCAGGTCGTCCACCACCTGCACTGCACGGTAATACGGTGCAATCGCGGCGGCGAACGCATCATCGGCGCGCTCCACATAGGCGGTGCGGCGTCCGCACAGCACCAATCCGGCATCGAGCGCAGATTGCGCGCGGACGGCCTGGATAATCGCGTCAACCGAGGACTTACCGATGATGTTGGAGTAGATCTCGTTCTCGCCATGCATCACGACGGTGCCGTTCTCGGCAATGATCGCGATCTCGCCCAAGGGGGCGAACTGCTCGCGCAGGGTGGCGAACTGGCGCCCGGAAGCCGGCACGAACTTGATGCCGCGTTCCTGGAGCCGGTCGATGAGCGCCCAGGATGCCTCCGGAATTTGGCCCTCGCCGTCCAGGAAGGTGCCGTCCATGTCAACGGCGACGAGCTTGATCTGGGCGTTCGGGTCAATCGTATGCATAGGTTCCTAGTTGCCGGGATTCAGCGCGCGATGCGCGGCGCCCAATACCCCGGCGGCGTTGTTGAAGCGGGCGGGCACGATCTTGGCACGCAGTTCCAGCTGCGGCAGGAATTTCTCGTGGTCTTCGGAGATCGCTCCGCCGATGATGATCAGATCCGGGCTGCAGAGGAATTCCACGTGGGACAGGTAGCGCTGCAGGCGGGCGATGTACTGTTCCCAGCTGAGGTTTTCCTCGTGCATGACTCGCGCGGCGGCCTTGCTCTCGGCATTGAAGCCGTCGATTTCGAGGTGGCCGAATTCGACGTTAGGGAAGAGCACTCCGTCGCGGAAGAAGGCCGAGCCAATGCCGGTGCCCAGGGTCAGCAGCAAGGTGCTGCCCTTGACAGGCTTGCCATTCTCGGCTCCCGCACCCGCGTAAACCTCGGCGACGCCGGCGGCATCCGCGTCATTGAGCACAAAGACGTCGCGGCCCAGGAGCGCACTGAACGAGGCGGTGACATCCAAGCCGATCCAGGCCTTGTCGATATTGGCCGCCGAGTGCACGACGCCGTCGATGACGATGCCGGGCACGGTGACACCGGCGGGAATCCCGGCCAGCTCATCGCCGGTGAGCTCCTGCAGGTCGGCAATGATTCCTGTCATCACCTGGGCGACGGCCTCCGGATGCGCGCCTTCTGGGGTGGCGGCCTTGCTGAAGGTGCTCTCAACGAGCTTGCCGTCGGTTCCAACCAATCCGTACTTGATGGACGAGCCGCCCAGATCAAGGCCGATGGCAGCGAACTGCGACGTGGATGCCGATGCGTCAGATGGTGCCATCAGTGGTCTCCCCGGTGATGCAAATAGAATTTTAAGGACTCTTTACAATATATAGCTTGGATCACTTTGGTCAACGTGCCCGGTAGTTTTCCCACAAGTTGCCCAAGGCGAGCTCCCGGGCACCAGCCAGAGCCCCGCGTGCCGCGGCTTCGGTTCCCAATGCGGAAAGCTGCACATGGACCGGCTTGGGCAGCAACCTATTCAGCTCGCTCTCCAATGCCGCGCACAATTCAGGGGTCAGGCCCGGACCGATGGCCACCACCCGCTGCGGATCGACGAAGCCAATCAAGTTCGCCAGGACCTGGCCGAACGGCGCAAGGAATGCCGGCCAGTTCCGTTCGTCGGCCAGCTTCTCCCAGAGCACGCGGGTCTGGAACATCCCCGCCTCGGCGAGCGCTTCGCGCAGGTTTGTCCCGCCCACCACCTGGGTCTCCAGCTCGCCAGCGGTGCCGTGCTTGCCGCGGTGCAGCGCACCGTCGATGACCAGTCCTGCGCCCAGGCCAGATCCGATATAGATCATCATCAAGGAGTCTGCCTGCTCGCCCGCTTCGGCCAGGGCCATCCAGTTCACGTCGTTATCCAGCAGCACCGGAACACCGTCAGCGAATTGGCCTGCAAGGTCAGCTCCGGAGGAAGGGAAAATCGGGGTAGCCAGCACGCGCAGCTCGCCATCGCGCTCCACCGGGGCCGATTGGCTCACGGCCGCGGCCAGCAGCGGGGAGCCGAGCTCGGCGGCCACGCGCGAAATCTCCCGGGCACCCATTTGCGCTACTTCCGCTGCAGTGGTTTGCGCGGTGAGCGGGTAGAGGCGGTCCACCAGGGTTTGCCCGGCCAGGTCGGTGGCGCGGACCTGCAGGAATTCAGCCTGCAGGCACAGGGCCAGCAGGTGGCCGAAGCTGCTGTCCAGCGCATAGTGCTCCGGTACGCGTCCGCGCTTGGGCTCGTTTTCCCGCTCGATGGCCAACGCCAACCCGTTCTCCTGCAGGCGCGAAATCGCCTGCGATGCGGTGGGCTTGGAGATGCCCAGATCCGCGGCGATCCGGGTCCGTGTCGCCGGGGCCTTGCAGAGGTAGTCGAAGACCCGGATGTCGGTCAGGGTTGCCAGGGCACGGGGCCCCGCAGTGGAATCAGTCACCCACCAATCCTACTGGGCTTCCGCCCCGATTCCGGGTAGCAGAACTTGGCGTACCGAGCGCCCGTCAGCCAGATCGTCGAGGGCTTCGTTGATCTGCGCCAGCGGCCTGGTCTCCACCAGCTTCTCTACCGGGAGCCTGCCTGAGCGCCAAAGCTGCTCGTAGTAGCCGATATCCTGCTTTGGCAGCGCAGAGCCCATATAGCTGCCGATAATCGTGCGGGCGCCGGCGGTCAGGGCCAATGGCTCGATGCTGCTCATCGCGCCCGGGGCCGGCAGCCCCACGGTCACCAGGGTTCCGCCCACGCCTGTGGCCTGCAATGCGGTTTCGAAGGCCCGCGGATGACCGGCGGCCTCAACCACGATCTGCGCACTGCGCTGCCCCAGCTCCTGCGGCGTGCAGGCTTCATCGGCACCCAAGGCCAGCGCGGCCGCCAGCTTCTGATCATTGGCGTCAATGGCCAAGATCCTGCCGGTAGTCCGCTGCCCTGCGGCCACCAGCAAGGCGGCCATGCCCACTCCGCCCAGTCCAATGATGGCCACATCCTCGGCACCTGTTGCCTTGGCGGCATTGCGCAGCGCGCCGCCGCCGGTGAGCACCGCGCACCCCAGCACCGCGGCCACCTCGGCCGGCACATCCGCGCCCACCGGTACCAGGCTGCGCGCATCCATCACCGCATAATCGGCAAAGGCCGAGACGCCCAGGTGGTGGTGGACCGGCTTGCCATCGAGCATCAGCCGGCGAGCGCCAGTCAGCAGGGTTCCAGCGGTGTTGGACGCGGTGCCGGCGCTGCACGGAAGCTTGCCTCCGGTGGCGCAGGCTGCGCAGTTCTCGCAGCGTGGCAGGAAGACCGAGATCACCTGCTGGCCGATGTCCAGCTGAACCCCTTCGCCAACCTGCTCGATGATGCCGGCCGATTCATGCCCGAGCACCATCGGGAGAGGACGGGGCCTGTTCCCGTCGATGACCGACAAATCCGAATGGCAGAGTCCGGCAGCCGTAATGCGCACCAGCACTTCCCCGGGGCCGGGGTCGCCAAGCTTCAGCTGGCGGATCGCCAGCGGCCGATGCTTGGCATAGGGCCGCTGGTTCTCCGGATGCTCCAGCACCGCTGCCTGGATCTGGCGCATGCTCAGCCGGCAGCTGGCTGGTTGGCGTTGGCCGGTTCCGGGCTCCACCCGCGCACGGCGCCATCAGGCAGCAGGTTCTTCACGATCAGCGAGCAGTCCTTGTCCCCCAGCCCCTGCTCGATCAGTTCGTCGAAGTGCTCGCGGGCCAAGCTGGCTGCCGGCAGCCGCACGCCGTTGCTTTCTCCGGCATCT
Source organism: Glutamicibacter sp. ZJUTW (assembly GCF_008370855.1). NCBI lineage: Bacteria > Bacillati > Actinomycetota > Actinomycetes > Micrococcales > Micrococcaceae > Glutamicibacter > Glutamicibacter sp. ZJUTW. The sequence goes on from NZ_CP043624.1 coordinate 2,830,094, forward strand.
AAGGCCAGCCCGACATCCTTGCGGGCCAGGTCGGTGCGGAAGGTCGCTTCGAAGTTGTTGTTTGCCGCAGCGGTATCGATGATGCCCGGCACCGGGTACCAGGTCTGCTGCGCCCAGGAACGGCCCGAGGAGACCGAGGCGATCTGCCAGAAGACCTCGGGATCCAGGCCCAATGCCTCGGCCAGCTGGGAACCCTCGGCACTGGCCATCAGGTCGATGAACAGCATCATGTTGTTGCAGATCTTGGCGGCAATGCCCATGGAGGGCCCGCCTGCGACGATGGTCTTGCCGCTCATCGGGGCGATGAATCCGCTGGCCCGGTCCATCAGTTCCGGCTCACCGCCGAGCATGAAGGCCAGGGTCCCCGCCGCTGCGCCGGAGATGCCGCCGGATACCGGGGCATCAACGAAGTGCAGTCCACGCTCCGCGGAGCCTGCGTGGATGTAGCGGGAAGTTTCAATGTCCACCGTGGAGGAATCCAGCAGGAGCATGTCCTTGGTGGCGTTGGCCCAGATGCCTGCCTCGCCCTCGTAGACCGAGCGCACGTGCGCGCCCTTGGGCAGCATGGTGAATACAGCATCGGCATGCTCCATGGCTTCGGCCACCGAGCCGGAGATCTGCACCCCGCCTCCCGCCGCGGCGGCGCAGGCCTCCGCGTCCAGGTCGTAGCCGCGCACCTGGTGCCCGGCGGCCACCAGATTCGCTGTCATCGGTCCGCCCATGTTGCCCAGGCCAATCCATGCGTACGTGCTCATCTGCACACCCCTCGTCGTTGCGTACCGTCCTTTCAGGCCAGCGTAGGATGCCGGTCGCGCCGGACTCAATGCACCCCGGCACGGCAATTGCGCAAGCCCGGTGTGCGCTAGCGCACACCGTCCATGGCAGACTGTGGACTATGGACCGTCAGATCGATTACCGCCATCTCGAATCACTCATTGCCCTGCTGACCGTTGCACGACTGGGCCGCTACACCGCCGCCGCGAACGTCCTCGGGGTAAACCACTCGACGATTTCCCGCCGCATCGACGCACTGCAAAAGGCGATGGGCGGCCACCTGCTCACGCGCACCCCCAACGGCTGGGAACTGACCGATCTGGGACGCCGGGCGATGGCCAGCGCGGAAACCATCGAGCAGGCAGTGGAGGCCATCGGCGCCGAGAAGGACTCCGGAGCGCTGGCAGGCCATGTGCGCGTCGCTGCCCCCGATGCATTCAGCGCGCACCTCGCTGCCCCGGCACTGGCCAAGCTCCAGGTAAAGCATCCGCAACTGGTCTTCGAGATCGTCTCCGAAACCACCCGTGCACGGCAGACGCGTACCGGCATGGACTTGGAGATTGTCATCGGCGAACCCCATGTCCGCAAGGCCGCCTCGATGAAACTCATGGATTACGAGTTGCGGCTCTACGCCACTGCCGAATACCTGGAAAGCCATGGCACGCCAAGATCCATCGAGGATCTGGCAGGGCATAACTTGAACTACTACATCGATACCGCTCTGACGGTGGACAAGCTCGATGACGCCACCAGCGCCCTGCCACCGATGCGCCGCTCCATTTCTTCCACGAGCATCGCGGTGCAATACGCGGCCACCATGAACCATGCCGGCATCGGGCTGCTGCCAACATTCCTCTCCCGGCACTATCCCAACATGATTCCGGTGCTCCACGAGGAGTTCACCTTCCACTCCGAATATTGGCTGGTGGGACGCGACGAGGCTTTGCGCAGCCGTGCGGTCCAGGAAACGGTGCGCGCGCTGAATGATGCGGCCGCCGCCGGCGACTGGTTCATTCCGCCGTTCCCCATGCCGAGCGCCTCCGGAAGCTAAGGTGTTCGGACTGGTTCCCAATCCATGATGGCTTGGCACATCTGTGCCGTTGATTGCGCGCTGTCCAGTCGGAGCACCGGACGGGACTCGTTCTGCAACCATGCCTCGTGGTGCGCGCGGCTGCGTCCGGCGAAGTCCGGGTCATCGTAGCCAGCCGCCCACAACATGAATCGCTCCACAGCCTTTGGATCCAGGGCTTGCCCGGACTGCCGAAGCTGCTCGCGTTCGGCAAGCCGTCGCAGGCGCACGCCGGGATCCAGCGTCAAGAACACGAAGGCATCGCATTCGGCCAGCACATCATTCCCCCACCCCTGCGTGGATCCTGAAAGCACCCATGCGCTGCGTGGCACGAAGATCTCATGCATGAGCTTGGAGCGTTCAGTTGGCGCTCGCTGCTGGGAGTAGGGCGGGTCGGTGGGTACCCAGAAATAGTCGTCGCTATCGGCGTGCGGAACTGACCAGGCGTTCGCCACGGCACGGGCAAGTGTCGTCGTACCACTGCCGCTGGCACCGAAGATATTCAGCCTGCACTGCTTCATCTGGAGCTCCCCTGCCTGGCTGCTTTCTCATTGTTCTCCCGATGGCTCCGATGCCATCAGCAGCATGTGGCTACCAGAATTACAGATCGAACCAGTCCCGACAAACAATCTCTCTGCCCGTTGGATGCGGGCACGCCAAAGGCCAGTCCCTGCAACGGAACTGGCCTCCGGCTTGATGTTCGCTCCTCCGACTTACTTCTGCATCTTCATTTCGGCGCTCGAAGCGGCCCCGCCGTTGACCGCCAAGCGGTCAGCCTCGTCGATCTCGCCGAGATCCAGCCCCTTGGTTTCCTTCATGAAGTACACCGCCACCATGGTGACTGCTGCGGCGAAGACAATGTACCCGGCGACCGGTACCCAGGATCCGTAGACCTTCAGCAGGAAGGTTGCGATGATCGGTGCCATCGAACCGGCAACAATCGAGGTGACCTGGTAGCCCAGCGAGACACCCGAGTAGCGCATGCGGGTCGGGAACATTTCCGCCATGATGGCCGGCTGCCCGGCATACATCAGGCCATGCACGAACAGTCCCAGCATGATGGTGGCCAGGATGACCGCATCGTTTCCAGTGTTGAACAACGGGAAGGCTGCCACGCCCCACACTGCCATGAGCACCACGCCGGTGGCATAGACCGGTCGACGTCCGCGGCTGTCGGTGAAGCGTCCAACAATTGGCACCAGGATGGCGTGGAAGACGTGTGCCACAAGCATCAGGCCCAGAATTGTGGAGGTGTCCATCTTCAGCTGGGTGGCCATGTAGGTGATGGAGAAGGTGACCACCATGTAGTACATGATGTTCTCGCCGAAGCGCAGCCCCATGGCGGTGAACACCCCGCGCGGGTAGCGCTTGAATACTTCGCCCACGCCATAGCCGGCGGCCGCGTTCTGTTCCAGCTCCGCCTTGGCTTCCTTGAAAATCGGGGCATCGGAAACACGGGTGCGGATGTAATAGCCCACTACCACGATGACCACCGAAAGCCAGAAGCCGATGCGCCAACCCCATGCCAGGAAGGCAGCCTCGCTGAGCGTTGCCGAGAGCACTAGCAGCACCACCGTGGCCAGCAGGTTGCCCACCGGCACTGCCGCCTGCGGCCAGGATGACCAGAAGCCGCGTTCCTTGTTCGGCGCATGCTCGGCCACCAGCAGCACCGCGCCGCCCCATTCCCCGCCAACGGCGAAGCCCTGGGCGAAGCGCAGCACGATCAGCAGGATCGGTGCGGCGTAGCCGATGGAATCGAAGGTGGGCAGGCAGCCCATCAGGAAGGTGGTTGCGCCAACCAGCACGATCGCCACCTGCAGCAGGTGCTTGCGTCCGAACTTGTCGCCGAAGTGGCCGAAGACGATGCCGCCGATCGGGCGGGCAATGAAGCCGACCGCGTAGGTCAGGAAGGCCTTGATGATATTGTCCAGGTCGTTGCCGGTATCCGGGAAGAAGATCTTGTTGAAGACCAGGGTGGCCGCAGTCGCGTAGAGGAAGAATTCATACCATTCGACGACGGTGCCAGCCATGGAGGCTGCTACGACCCGGCGCAATCCCTTGCGCTCGGCCTTCGATGACGTTTCGCTTGCCACTGTGCGTTCCTTCCGCCTGCGCCGGTACCCCCTGCGGGACCAGCTTCATCAGCGAGTATGGCCTAGATCACATGGCGAAAGATAGGCGGAAAGAGGCATAGTTGGAGGCAGTTTCTGCACATTCAGCGTGCATTTTTGCACATGGCATGGCCACTCGCGGAAGGGTTGACGATGACAGCTTGGGAAAACGCAGGGCACCAGGTCGCGTTGCGCGGCGTGCGCATGGATGCGCACACCCGCTGCGCCCACTACCACTCGCTGATCGATGTAATTGCGCTGAAGCACCACTGCTGCGGCATCTACTATCCCTGCCACCTATGCCATGGCGAACTGGCCGGCCACGAGGCCATGCCGTGGCCGGCGGACAAATTCGATGAGCCTGCGGTGCTCTGCGGGGTCTGCAGCACGCAGCTGAGCCCCGCCCAATATCTGGAAGCCGATTCCTGCCCGAACTGCCAGGCTCTGTTCAATCCCGGCTGCAAGGCGCATCGGCACCTGTACTTCGAGGCGGATTCAGGATCCTAGTCCCACGGCAGCTCGTTCTCCTCTGCAGGCTGTTGCGGAACCACCAGCACCGGCCGATGCTGCTTGTGGGCCAGCGCCACGGCAATCGAGCCGTCGAGCAGCTGGGCCATCTTGCTGCGGATCCCCGGACGGCGGGTGCCGATGACGATCATCTGCGCATCCAGCTGCTCCGCCACCGCCGCCAGCACCTTGGCCGGTTCACCGGGCACCGTATAGCTCTCGAACTCCACGCCGGTCACCACCGAAGCGATTTCCCAAGCGAGCTCCTCGGAGACGGGATCTGCCGAGGCCAGCAAGTCGCCTTCGGACAGCTTGTCGGTAATCAGTCGTCCGTAATCTGCATGGATGCACACCAATCGTGCGTCCAGTCCGCGAGCCAGCGAGGCGGCCGCCGCCAATACCGCCGGCGACATGCCTTTTTCCACGCCCACGACCATGGTGCTCATCAGCTATTCCTGCTTTCCTAATCGGTCCATTCCTTGCTGAAAAATCCTAGAGATCGCCAAGCTCGATGCCCGTATCCGCCAGGCGTTCGGCTGGAATCTCGCGGCCCACCAATTCGCGCAGCTGATCATTGACATCCCAGATGTTCACATTGGCTGCCGCCGTGATCCGTTCGCCGTCCTGCCAGAACAGCAAAAATTCCCCGCTCTCCACAGAGCCGCGGACGACCGAGGTGTCATCGGGCGAATTGTGTCCCACATATTCCATCCCCAGATCGAACTGGTCGGTGAAGAAATACGGGAGCCAGTCGTAGGATTCTTCCTCGCCCATCAGCGTCGCGGCCGCGAGCTTTCCCTGGCGGATCGCATTGTCCCAGTGCTCCACGCGCAGCTGCCGGCGCAGCCTGGTATTGAAAGCCTGGGCGATATCCCCCACCGCGAGAATCTTGGAGTTGCTGGTGCGCAGCGACGCATCCACGATGACTCCCGAATCCACCTCCAGCCCGGCAGTCTCGGCCAGTTGCAGGTTGGGGCGGGCGCCGATGGCCAGCAGCACCACGTCGGCACGCGAAGACCCGGCATCGGAAAGCACCTGCAGGTGCCCGTCAACCTGCTCGATGCCCTGGGCCCGCGCGGTGCGCACATCCACGCCATGGCGTTGGTGCAGTTCCAGCAGGTAGTGCCCGAAGCGTTCGCCGAAGACCTTGGCCAGTGGCACCTCGGAGGGAGAATAAACGGTGACGCGCGCACCGCGCTGGCGTGCGGTGGCAGCGACTTCCATGCCGATCCAGCCCGAACCGATGACCGCCACCTGCGCGCCCTCGGTCAGTTCTGCGCGCAGCGACTTCGCATCTGCCAGGGTGCGCAGCACGTGCACGCCTGGCAGGTCATAGCCGGGCATCGGATTCTCGCCGCCCACACTGGCCCGCGAACCGGTCGCCAAAACCAGCTGGTCGTAGTCCACCGCGCTGCCATCGGCCAGCAGCACCTGCTGCTTGCCGGTCTCCGCGCTGATTGCGGCGGTTCCCAGCCGGAGGGTGACCTCCTGCGCTGCGTACCACTGCGCGTCATGCACGGTGAAGTCTTCTGGCTCGTCATTGCCCTGCAAGAAGCCCTTGGACAGGGGCGGACGCTCATAGGGCAGGTGCGATTCCTCGCCAATCAGGGTGATCGGGCCGGCATGTCCCCGCTCGCGTAGTGCTGCCACCGTACTGGCGGCGGCAAGCCCGGCACCAACGATGACTATCGACTCCTGGTCCATGGAATAACCCCTCTGCTTCCCGCCGCGGTGACGGCCCGCGGCCAGTGGATAGTGCTTGTCACCTTGATCCTCACACCCCGATGCCCTGCTTGGCAAGGCATCGGGGGCCAGGCCACGGACCTAGTCGTCACTTGGCTTCACGTGCCGGGATTTTGCTTCTGATTCCACGCGCTTGCCGAAGATCCCGCGCGTGCGCGAGACCCGGTAGTCGATACGGTCATCGACGTAGCGGCGCAGTTCGGGCTGCTCGTCCAAGGCGCCCCACAGCTCATCGGAGACGTGCTCGGTGACCCGCGCCAGCCGGCGCTTCTGCTCGATGACTTCCAAGGCCCGGCTTTCATGGCGCAACCCCTTGATCGTGGCCACCGACATCATGATCATGATGATACTGAATGGCAAGGCCGTGGCCAGCGAACCGGCCTGCAGCGCCTGCAGCCCGCCGGCCACCAGCAAGGCAGCGGCCAGCACGCCTTCGAGCACCGCCCACAGCACCCTGGACCAGGTCGGCGGGTTCGGGTGCCCGCCGGAGGCGAGCATGTCGACCACCAGCGAGCCGGAGTCCGAAGAGGTGATGAAGAAGATCGCGACCAGCAAGATCGCCACCACCGACAGGATCGAACCCAGCGGCAAGGCTTCAAGCACCTGGAACAGCGACCCCTCCGCGGAGACCGCGCCATCCTCGACCATATCCCCGGCGCCGAAGAACTGGCGGTACAGCCCCGAGCCGCCCATGACCGAGAACCAGAGGAAACCGACTATGGTCGGCACCAGCAGCACGCCGGTGACGAACTGGCGCACGGTACGCCCGCGCGAAATGCGGGCGATGAAGATGCCCACGAACGGTGCCCAGGCGATCCACCAGCCCCAGTAGAAGACCGTCCAGCTGGAGAACCAGGTGGCCGATTCCTCACCCTGCTGGAAGGCACCCACGTCGAAGGTCATGTTCATGAAGTTGGCCAGGTACACGCCCAGGGACTGCACGAAATTCTGGAACAGGAACAGCGTCGGGCCCAGCAGCAGCACGCTGATCATCAGCAGGCCTGCCATGGACAGGTTGATGTTCGACAGCCACTTGATCCCGGCGCCCAGGCCGCTGACCACGCTCATGGTGGCTAGGAACGTGATGACCACGATCAGGATGACCAGCAGCGTGTTATCCACCGAACCGACCAGTCCGATCGCCTTCATGCCCGAGCTGATCTGCTGCACGCCCAGGCCCAGCGAGGTGGCCACGCCGAACACCGTGCCGAAGATGGCCAGTACATCAATCACATCTCCCAGCCAGCCCTTGACCCGATCTCCCAGGATCGGTTCTAGCGCCCAACGGATGGACACCGGGCGCCCGCGGCGGTGGATCGCGTAGGCCAAAGCCAAGCCGATCACCGCGTAGATGGCCCACGGGTGCAGGCCCCAGTGGATGAAGGTCTGCGCCATGGCCAGTCCGGCCAGCTCCGATTCGCTGCCTTCCCAACCCGGCTTCGGATCCACGGTGGCGTACATCAGAGGTTCGCCGACCCCGTAGAAGACCAGACCAATGCCCATGCCGGCGGCGAAGAGCATCGCGAACCAGCTGAACAAGCCGAATTCGGGTTTCTCTCCGTCATTGCCCAGGGTGATCCGCCCGAGCTTGGAGAAGCCGATGGCGATCACCAGCGCCACAAAGCCGCCGATGATCAGCATGTAGTACCAGCCCAGGTTGGCTACGATCCAGTTCTGCACGGCGTTGAAAGTCGTGTCCGCCGCATTGGGCGCGAGGATCGCGAAGACCGCCACAGCCAGGATCACCAGCAGCGCCGGCCAGAAGACCGCAGGGGCGATCCCGCCCTTGCCTAGGCGCACGCCCTGCCGGCGCAGCTTCGCGGTGATCTGCTCGTCGGTGTCGTCCTCGGCAATGTGCATGTGCACCGGGATCGGCGCGGTATGCGGGGATGCTTCCAGCACAGCATTTGCGTGCTGCCCATTATCTGCTTCGGGAGGTTCAACTTCGTCAATGTTCTTCGTCATGGTCCAGGCTCCTTCACTCAGAGAAATGCCCTAGGACTTCCACCCTTGTTCTTTCGCCGCGAAGATTCAAGTGGCCAGCGAAGAATAGTGACTTCTTTCTGCCCGTCGGGCATCGCCGGGCCGTGCGCCGCGGTTGCTGTGCGCTGCATAGGTGCTTGTTGCCAAGCATGGCAGTTTGTCCATGCCGCCGGGTACAGTGCGAGGTACCTCGTAGGCCTTGGCATGAAAGCCTCTCGGAACCAGTAAGGAGCCCCGTCATGTACAGCAACCAGATCCGTCAAGCGGCCGTCGCCGAAATTCCCAACCGCTACGTCTTGGTCTTCGACCGGCAGGAATCCGGAGCCCCGGGCATCGCAGCAGCCCAGCGCGAATCAGAACTTCCGCAGCTGCTGGCTGAACAGGGCTATTCCAGTACCGAGTACTTCCCGATGCTGGGCATCGCTGTGGTCACCAGCTCGGCTGACCAGCTTGAGGACTTCCGCCAGCGCTGCGCAGGGCACAAGCTGCCAGCCTCGGTGGTACCCGAGCTGGTCTACCGGATCCTGCCCGACGCCCCGGCCGCTACGGACTCCTATGCGGACACCGGCCAACTCACCTGGGGCCTGCAGGCCGTAGGCGCTTCGCTTTCGGGCTACACCGGCAAGGGCATCAACGTGGCCGTCTTGGATACCGGTTTTGACAGTGCGCATCCGGACTTCGCAGGCCGCACGGTGACCGCCAAGTCCTTTGTCGCAGGCGAGGACGCCACTGACGGCCATGGACATGGCACCCACTGCATCGGCAGCGCCTGCGGTCCGCGCGAACCGCAGCAGAGTCCGGGCTACGGGGTCGCCTCGGAAGCCAATATATTCGCTGGAAAGGTGCTGGGCGCCGATGGCTCAGGTTCGGACTCCACGATCCTGGCCGGCATCAACTGGGCACTGGAAAACAAGTGCGAGGTCATCTCCATGTCGCTTGGTGCTGATGTGAGAACTGTGCACCCACCCTATGTCACTGCCGGACGCCGCGCCTTGGAGCTGGGCTCCTTGATCGTGGCGGCCGCCGGAAATAATGCACAGCGCTCTGCCGGGAACCCGGGATTCGTCGGCGCACCGGCCAACAGCCCGTACATCATGGCCGTAGCGGCTTTGGACTCGAAGCTGGCCGTGGCGGACTTCTCGGCCCAGGCGTTGGACACCGACGGCGGCGAGGTGGATATTGCAGGCCCCGGCGTTGCTATCTACTCTTCGTGGCCCGGCGCCAAGCGGTACAACACCATCAGCGGCACCTCGATGGCCACCCCGCATGTGGCCGGCGTGGCAGCGCTGCTGGCCGAATCCACCGGGCTGCGTGCCCAGGAGCTGTGGGACAAGCTGCTGTCCACCTCCCGCGATATCCCGCTGCCGGCCGAGGATGCCGGAGCCGGGCTGGTCCAGGCCCCGGCCTCACAGGAAGCGTAGCGGCATGTCCGGCGCCGAAGTGCACGTCTATGTCATCACCATTTCCACCCAGCATCCGCTGGAACCGGTGGTCAGCGAACTGCAGTCCCGCGGATTGCAAGTTAAGCAGGTGCTCGCCGCCCTCGGCCAGGTAATTGGCGAGGGCAGCGAGGATGTTGCCGAGAAGTTGCGCGGCATATCGGCGGTGGAATCGGTTGATGCCCAGCAGCAATACCGGGCCTTGGATGATGATGCCTAGCGCAGGATGACCGTGCGGTTTCCGTAGAGGAAGACCCGGCCCTCGCAGTGCCAGCGCACCGCATTGGACAGCGCCTTGCACTCGGTGTCGCGGCCGGCGGCCACCAGGTCCTGCGGGCCAAAGGTATGATCCACCTCGACGACCTGCTGGGCGATGATCGGGCCCTCATCCAGCTCGGAGTTCACGTAGTGGGCGGTGGCGCCCACGGTCTTCACGCCGCGCTCCCAGGCCTGGTGGTATGGCTTGGCGCCCTTGAAGGAAGGCAGGAAGGAGTGGTGGATGTTGATCGTCTTGCCGGTCAACTCGCGCGAGAGCTCGTCGGAGAGCACCTGCATGTAGCGGGCCAAAACCACCAGCTCCGCTTCGTGCTTGGCGATCAGCGAGAGCAGCTCCGCCTCGGCCTGCGGCTTGGTCTCCTTGGAGATCGGCACATGGTAGTACGGGATGCCGTGCCACTCGACCAGCGACCGGCTGTCCGGGTGGTTGGAGACCACCGCGACGATCTCGATCGGCAATTCGCCGGTGCGGGCACGGAAGAGCAGGTCGTTGAGGCAGTGGTCGAACTTCGAGACCATGATCAGCACCTTGGTCTTCTCACCGCGTTCGCGCAGCTGCCAGTCCATCTCGAACTGCTGGGCGACCTCGGCGAATTCTGCACGCATCTGCTCCAGCAGGTCGGCCTGCCCCTCGCCGGCGAAGTCCACGCGCAGGTAGAGCCGGCCGGCCGCCATGTCGTCGAATTGCTTGAGCTCGACGATGGTGCGTTCGTGCTTCAGCAGGAATCCGGTGACCGCGTTGACGATCCCCATTCCCTCGGGGCATTGCAGGGTCAGCACGTAGCGGATTTGCTCGCTCATGATTGCTTCAGGTCCTTTCGGCTAGCGGGTTAGACAGCACTGTGCCAGAGCCGGTGTCCGAACGCCACGAACTGGCCGGATTGTTGCTGTGCATGCTTGTGCTTGCGTGTTTGCTGATACAGGCCAGTCCGGCCCCGCCCCGGCGTCGGGACGGGGCCGGATCAGCCGGTGCGGCTAGGCCACCGGTGGTACGGCGAACTCCGCCATGGCGTCGATCAGCCAGTGCACGGTGTGCTCGGTGAACGATGCGCGCGGGAAAATCCGCCAGCTGGTTTCGCCGGTGCGCCACAGCAGCACCGGAATGTTCGCCAGCGAGGTGGTGATCGCCTGGTTCACGCCGAAGGCTCGCGGGTGCAGGTCCGCCGGGCAGCTCTTGCGCAGCACCAGCGGCGCATCCGGGCCTTCCAGTTCCAGCACCGAGCGGTTGGCCGAGAGGTCGACCACCTGCCCGGGCTCATCGCCCAGGGCGGCGGCAAGCGCACCTGCCAGTTCGGCGTTCTCCGGGCTGGTGGCCAGGAACTCGTCCGGGCCCAGCCAGAGCACCGCGGTGCCCGATACGTCGCCGGCCACCTGGCCCACCGTGGCGGGCAGGCCCACGCCGGTGGCCGCGGACAGCGCCGCGTGGGCTGCCCCGCCCGGTGCGCTGCGCAGCGAGATCTGGGTGGTGAAGGCGATTTCGCGCAGGGACACGCGGCCGGCGACGCTGGCCGCGTCCATCTGGGCTGCCAGGTGCTGCGCCGGCGAGCGGCGCACGTCGGTGTCAATCAGGGTGTCGTTAGCCATCACGGCGGCTTCCTTCCGGGTCGAAGAGAACGAGTTCGGAGACCTGGACGTCGACCAGCTGGCCGCCGACCGGGGTCTTGAGCACTTCGCCGATGCGGTTGCGCCCATTCTTGATCAGCGCCAGGCCGAAGGTGCGCCCCAGGGCCGGCGAGTTGTACGAGCTGGTGACCCAGCCTTCCATCGGGGTGATGCCATCGGTGGCCAGCGCGTCGGCGGCAACCAGCGCGGCGCCTTCGGGCAGGCGCAGCGAAGAGTCCACCGGCAGCACCGAAACCAGGTGCTTGCGGTCCTCGCGCACATTGTCCTCGCGGCTGTAGGAGCGCTTGCCGACGAAGTCCTTGAGCTTGGAGACCACCCATTCCATGCCTGCATCCTGCGGGGTCACCGTGCCGTCGGTGTCCTGGCCGACGATGATGAAGCCCTTCTCGGCGCGCAGCACGTGCATGGTTTCGGTGCCGTACGGGGTGATGTTGAATTCCTCGCCGGCGGCGTACACATCTTCCCAGACGCGCAGCCCATGCCAGGCAGGGATCGCGATCTCGAAGGCCAGTTCGCCGGAGAAGGAGATGCGGCTGATCCGCGCCTCGATCCCGGAGTCCAGCACCACGTCCTTGAAGGCCATGAACTTGAAGCCCTCGTTGGACACGTCCACCGAGCTGGCCAGCTTCGCGATGACCTCGCGGGACTTCGGCCCGACCACCGCGACGGTGGCCAGCTGCTCGGTCACCGAGGTGCAGGTGACGTCCAGTTCAGGCCATTCGGTCTGCAGCCATTCTTCCAGCCAGTCCAGCACGTCGGCGGCGCCGCCGGTGGTGGTGTGCATCAGGAAGCGGTCCTCGGCCAGGCGCAGGGTCACGCCGTCGTCGAAGATCATGCCGTCGGCCTTGCACATCACGCCGTAGCGTCCCATGCCGACTTTCAGCTTGGTGTAGCCGTTGGTGTAGATGCGGTTGAGGAACTCGGCGGCGTCCTTGCCGCGGATCTCGATCTTGCCCAGCGTGGTGGCATCGAGCATGCCCACCGAAGCGCGCACCGCGGCGGATTCGCGGTAGACCGCCTCGTCCATGCTCTCGCCCGGCTGCGGGTAGTACCAGGCGCGCTTCCACTGCCCGACGTCCTCGAATTCGGCGCCGTGCTCCACATGCCAGGAGTGCATCGGGGTGATGCGTGCCGGATCCAGCAGCTGCCCGCGGGTGCGTCCGGCCAGGGCGGCGAAGGCCACCGGGGTGTACGGCGCGCGGAAGGTGGTGGTGCCGATCTGTGCCGGGTTCTCGATGCCCAGCACCGCGGCGATCACGCCGATTGCCGCGACGCCCGAGGTCTTGCCCTGGTCGTTGGCGGTGGAGATCGAGGTGTACCGCTTGATGTGCTCCACGGACTGCATGCCGGCGCCGGTGGCGCGCAGCACGTCGGCCACGGACTGGTCGCGCTGCAGATCCACGAAGTGGGTCTTGTAGTTCGCCGCGTCGTCGCCGTTCAGCGACGGCACCAGCCAGACCGGACGGGTCTCCCCGGCCGGGACGGCTACCGCCTGCGGAACTTCTGCGATGCGCTGGAAGCCTGCTGCGCTGGCTGCCGCGGCGCCGGTGGCGGCCCCGGTGCTCAGCGCACTGGCGGTGTCGAAGCGGCCAGTGACAGCGCCGGCCAGGTGCTGGTTGGCCACTGCGGCGGCCGGGACGAAGGCGTGGATCGCAGTGTCCCAGTCCAGCTTGCCCTGGCGCTGGGAGTGCAGGTGCACCACCGGGTTGAAGCCGCCGCCCACGGCCAGCACGTCGGCCTCGAAGCGCTGCGGCGCGCCGAGGTTGCGCTGCTCGTCCAGCTCGGCGACGATCACTGCCGACAGCTCGCCGGAGGCATCCGCTTCGGTGTCCACCACGACGGAGCCGGTCAGCACGGTGACCCCGGCGGCCACTGCTTCCGCGGCGGCCGCAGAGACGGTGGTGCGTGCGTCGATCACTGCAACCACCCCGCCGGTGGCTGCCAGCTCGGAGACCAGCGGGTAGACCGAGTCGTTAGTGGTGGCCACCACGATCTGCTGACCGGCGCGCACGCCGTAGCGGTTCAGGTAGCTGCGCACCGCGCCGGCGAGCATGATGCCCGGGCGGTCGTTGTTCTCGAACACGATCGGGCGCTCGTGGGCGCCGGTGGCCAGCACGACCTGCTGGGCGCGGATGTGCCAGATGCGTTCGCGGGAAATGCCGTCGCCGGCCGGCCCGTCCAGATGCACGGTGCGGCGCTGCGCGGCGATCAGGTAGTTGGCATCGTAGGAGCCGAAGACGGTGGTGCGCTGCAGGTGGGTGGTCTCCTCGGCGGCTGCCAATTCGGCGGCGACCGTGTCGATCCACGCCGCGGCGTCCACGCCGTCGATCTGCTCGCCGGCCGCATCGCGCAGGGTGCCACCGGCTTCGGCACGCTCGTCGAGCAGCATTACCCGGGCGCCGGAGCGCGAGGCCTCGCGGGCAGCGGCCAGGCCTGCAGGCCCGGCGCCGACCACCAGCACGTCGGTATGCACGTGGACGTGGTCGTAGTAGGCGGGGTCCTCGTTCGGATCCAGCACGCCCAGTCCGGAGAGCAGGGTGGCGTTCAGCGATTCGGTGACCGGGACGGTGGTGGCTGGCAGCATCGACTCGGCGATGTCCTGGCTGTGCCGGGCGTCGACGGTGATCAGCGCGTTGGGTTCCTCGACGCCGGCGGCGAAGATGCCGCGCGGGCGGTCCAGGTACAGCGAGGTGCCGCATGAACGCATCCCGTTGGCCAGCATTGCGCTGGCCACGGTGTCGCCGCGGAAGGCGGAAAGCTGCTGCCCGTTCACTCTCAGGGCCAGTGCTTCCTCGCGGTTAATGCGGGCGCCGGCGCTGTGCGCGGCGGCAATGCGCTGGGACTTGCTCATCGGGTGCCTCCTTCGGTGGCCTGGATTTCTGGACGTGCTTCGCCGGCACGGTAGACGGCTTTGAATTCATAGGTGACGGTGTCGCGCAGGGCGTTGAACCACTTGCGGCAGCCGCCGGAGTGGACCCAGCGTTCGGCGAAGATGCCCTTCTTGTTCTGCCGGTAGAACAAGTAGCGCGACCATTCCTTGTCGCTCAGCGCGTTCGGATCCTCCGGGTAGGCAACGTGGGCTTCTCCCCCGTACTTGAATTCGTTCTCGTTGCGTGGCCCGCAGTTCGGGCAATCAATCAGCATCATGGCGGTTGCTCCTAGTGTGCGACGGCTGCTGCGCCGTGCTCGTCGATGAGGTGGCCGGTTTCGAAGCGCTCCAGGCTGAACGGCTTGTTCAGCTCATGAGGCTCGTCGTGGGCGATGGTGTGCGCCATGGTGAAGCCGGCGCCCGGGGTGCCCTTGAACCCGCCGGTGCCCCAGCCGCAGTTCACGTACAGGTTCTGGATCGGGGTCTTGGAGACGATTGGCGAGGCGTCCATGGTGGTGTCCACGATGCCGCCCCAGGTGCGCAGCACGTGCGCCCGGGCGAAGATCGGGAACAGTTCCACCGCGGCGGCCATCTGCTCCTCGATCACGTGGAACGCGCCGCGCTGGCCGTAGCCGTTGTAGCTGTCGATGCCCGCGCCCATGACCAGTTCGCCCTTGTGAGCCTGGGAGACGTAGACGTGGATGTGGTTGGACATGACCACCGTCGGGTGCACCGGCTCGAACAGCTCGGAGACCAGGGCCTGCAGCGGGTGGGACTGGATGGGCAGCTCGAAGCCTGCCATTTCGGCCAGCACCGAGGAGTGCCCGGCACCGGCGAGAGCGACCTTGCCGGCATTGATGGTGCCGCGGGTGGTCTTCACGCCGGTGACCTTCTCGCCATCCTTGATGAATCCGGTGACTTCGCAGTTCTGGATGATGTCAACGCCCATTTCGTTGGCCTTGCGGGCGAACGCCCAGGCCACGTGGTCGTGCTTGGCGATGCCGGCGCGCGGCTGCCAGGTCGCGCCCATGACCGGGTAGCGGATGTTGTCGCTCACGTTGATGATCGGGCAGGCTTCCTTGACCTGCGATGGGTCCAGCCATTCGGCGTCCACGCCGTTGAGCTTGTTGGCCTCCACGCGGCGCACTGATTCACGCACATCCCCGAGGGTGTGGGCCAGGTTCATCACGCCGCGCTGGGAGAACAGGAAGTCGTATTCCAGGTCCTCGGGCAGCTGTTCCCACAGCTTCAGTGACTTCTCGTAGATGCCTGCCGACTCGTCCCAGAGGTAGTTGGAACGGATGATGGTGGTGTTGCGGGCCATGTTCCCGCCGGCCAGCCAGCCCTTTTCCAGTACCGCCACATTGGTGATGCCATGGTTCTTGGCCAGGAAGTAGGCGGTGGCCAGGCCGTGCCCGCCGCCGCCGACGATGACTACGTCGTAGGACTTCTTCGGTTCCGGATTGTTCCAGAGGAATTCCGGGTGTTCTGGGAGCAAATCAGCCATGATTATTCCGCTACTTTCTTGAGATTCGGGTAGAGTGGGTGGGCTTCAGCCAACGCCAGAACACGTTCCTTCAGCTCTGGCAGTGCAGCCGTATTGCCGTCGGCACCAGCGATCAGGGTCTGTGCAATGATCTCCGCAACCTCAGCAAACGCAGCCTCGGAGAAGCCACGGGTCGCCAATGCCGGAGTACCAATGCGCAGGCCCGAGGTGACCATCGGCGGACGCGGATCAAACGGAACCGAGTTGCGGTTCACGGTGATCTCCACCTGCGCCAAGAGGTCTTCAGCCTGCTGGCCGTCCAACTCGCTGTTGCGCAGATCCACCAGCACCAGGTGCACATCGGTGCCACCGGTCAGCACGCTGATGCCCTTGGCAACAACGTCTTCCCGGGTCAAACGCTCAGCCAAGATCTTCGACCCAGCCAAGGTACGCTCCTGGCGCTCCTTGAACTCCGGCGACCCAGCAATCTTGAACGCCACAGCCTTGCCCGCGATCACATGCTCCAACGGACCACCCTGCTGGCCAGGGAACACCGCCGAATTCAGCTTCTTCGCAATCTCCGCATCATTCGAGAGAATGATGCCGCCACGCGGACCAGCCAACGTCTTGTGCGTCGTGGAGGTCACCACGTGGGCATGCGGCACCGGCGACGGGTGCAACCCGGCGGCCACCAGGCCAGCGAAGTGCGCCATATCCACGAACAGGTACGCGCCGACCTTGTCGGCAATCTCGCGGAAGCGCTTGAAATCCAGCTGGCGAGGGTACGCCGACCAGCCGGCAACAATCATCTTCGGCTGGTGCTCAACCGCAAGGCGCTCCACCTCATCCATGTCCACCTGGTAGGTTTCCTCATCCACGCCGTAAGGCACGATGTTGAACAAGCGGCCCGAGAAGTTCAGCTTCATCCCGTGGGTCAAATGGCCACCGTGGTTCAGGTTCAACCCGAGGACGGTATCGCCCGGGCGCACCAGCGCGTGGTACACCGAGGCGTTGGCCTGCGCACCGGAATGCGGCTGCACGTTCGCGAACTTCGCCCCGAACAACTCCTTGAGGCGCTCGATCGCCAACGTCTCGATGACGTCGACTTCCTCGCAGCCGCCGTAGTAGCGGCGGCCCGGGTAGCCCTCGGCGTACTTGTTGGTCAGCACCGAACCCTGCGCCTGCATAATGGCCTGGGCCGTGTGGTTCTCCGAGGCGATCATTTCCAGGCCGCGCTGCTGGCGAGCCAGCTCAGCGTCAATGCGCTGCGCCACCTCCGGGTCGAGATGCGCGAGGTCTGCGGTCAGGGAATCTGCCGCGAGTGTTGAAGCTTGTGCCATTGCCCATTCCTAAATGTATGAATTGCCGACAACTGATATATCAATCTGCAATTCACTGTATGATGGAACTCACACCCCGGTCAATGGGTAACCGAAAATATTTCAGCACGCAGTAACCCTGCGGAACAGAGCAAAGAAATCGGAGTCAGGATGACAATCACCACGCAGCTCCCCCTGGGTGCCGAATCGATGGCTGAGCGCGCCTACCAGGTCTTGCGCGACCGGCTCATCATGATGGACATCGCCCCCGGTGACCCGATCAACGAAGCCCAGCTGGTCGCCGAGCTCGGAATCGGTCGCACTCCCCTACGCGAAGCGCTCAAGCGCCTGGAGGTCGACCACCTGGTGCAGTCCTACCCGCGCCGCGGCACCTTCGCTAGCCGCGTGGATATCACCGAACTAGCTGATATCACCGAAGTCCGGCAGGCCCTCGAGCCTTTGGCCGCGGCCAAAGCCGCCACGCTCCAGGGAGGCAGCGCGCGGGCTGGCATCCAGGCCAGCCTGGAGGCGGTCCAGCAGCTCTCGGGCGAAAATCTGCGACGTACGCTCATGGAAAACGACCTCGAAGTGCACCGGCTGATCTACCAGGCAGCCGGCAACCATCATCTGGAGCAGACGCTGATCCGCTTGGATAATCTGGCCACTCGTATCTGGTGCATGGCGCTGGATCGCCTGCCCAGTATCGATGAGCACATCGGCGAGCACGTAGCATTGCTCCAGGCGATTCTCGATGGCCACGCGCAACGCGCGCAAGAACTGGCCCGGGAGCATATCGTCCATTTCGAGAAGTCGGTTCGGTCCGTTCTCTAGCCCGGGGTTTTTCATGACGATGCCGGCCATAAACTGACTCAAAGGAAGAAGAGGTGCCCTGAACTGGGAAACAGGAGTTATTGAAGCTCTAAATCACCGGATCGAAGGATCACATCTTCCGTGAACCCTCCCACCCAACTTTTCCCTGCCTTTCCGACCCAACTCACCGGCCAAGACCTGGTCTCCCACGCAGGACTGACAGTGCTGACCAGTTTCCTAGACGCCTTGATTTTCCGCAGGCTCTGCGAGGACCGGTTCAGCCAGTTCGGGCAAGCCACCGCAACCCACCGGCCAGGAAAAATCCTTGGCGTATGGCGGCATGGTGAGCTGGCCGCTTGAATGGGTGGTTCCTGTTCTCTTATTTCTCAAGTTCTGAAAGGACTCTGTTTGGTCCGGGTGCGTGGAGCCTGGCGATCCGCGCAGGTGGCTTCGTCGCTCTTCGGCGTGGACAGAGTCAGGAACGGCCACCGGGAATCCATGGTAGAGGACTTCGGTGGACGTTGGATGGCTGATGAAAAATTTGGGCTAGGTCGCCACCCGCGGCGCACGCCCGTGCTGCGGCCTCCCCATGGCCAGCCGGCAGGCCAAATGCACCTGCAGGAGCCGGCCGCCTTCACGCGGGTCGCCGCCGAGGAGCGCAAAGATCCTTGCCAGGCGCTTATGCAGCGTCTGGCGCTCCAGATAAAGCTGATGGGCGGCATGCGTTGTATTGCATCCGGCATCGAGCCACGCCAGCAGCGTGGCCAGCAGCACGCTGCCGCGCTGGTCCTCGTGCTGCAGCAGGTTCCCCACCTGCTCCGCAATGAAATGCTCCAGATCCTCCTGGTGCCCGAACTTCGCAGCCAGGCGTTCCAGCGCATAGTCCGATGCATCGCGCACCCTGCCCTGGTCCGGGGTGAATTCGGGAAATGATTCCAAGACCAGCGCCTCAGCCAGGGACCAATGCGCGCGCCAGATCCCTTCGGCCACCGGGCCAGCGCAGCATTCAACCGACAGTCCCGCCAGGCAACGGCGCAGGCTGGCGATTGCTTCCCGCCGGGCCCCGCGCGGATCGCTTGGGGCGAGCACCAGCAGCGCATAGAGCCGCCCGCTTTCCAGGTAGGTGCGGATCGAGGGCAGCGCCTGGTGCAGCTGGCGCTCGATGCTGCCGCGGATCCTGGCCATGTCATAGCTCTGGAACACCAGCAGCATCACCGGCTCGTCGCTGCCGATCTGCGCCTGCCGCGCCAAGTCAGCCACGAAGTGCCCGCCGGCGCCGTTGACGATGGCCTGCAGCAGCGACGTGTTGGCCACCTGCACCGCGCTCGGCCGGTAGTGCTGGGCATAGGCTAGGCCGACGATGCTGCCCAGCCGTTCGGCCACCAGCTCCAGCCGCTCGGAGGACACCGACTCGGAGCCGGCGAGCACCAGCCGGGCCGCGGTATCGCTGCCGACAAACAGGTCCGTGGCTACCTCAATCACTTCGGCCTGCGCCGCGCCGGCCCCGGCCGCCGGACTGGATTCGGCAATCATCCGGCCGCCCAAATCCTCCAGCACCGCGCGCGATCCCAGCGCCTTCTCGATCATTTCCAGCAGCTGCCGCAAGTTGGGTCCAGCCGAGGCCATGTGCTTGGCCAGCAGCTGGGAGATCTCGTCGGCCTGCTGCAGCGCCGAGGCCTGTTCGGAGACGATGCGGCGGTTGATCTTCTCGGCCAGCTCCACGAAGGGCACGGTGGCCTCCAGCCGGTAGAGCGGCAGCCCGAGCTGCTGGGCATGCTCGATGAACCGCTCAGGGATCCTGGTTTCCGGAACCAGCGGCTCGAGCACCAGCGCCGCCACGCCGCGCTCGGACAGCGAATCCAGATAGGCCAGCTGCGCCTCGGGCTTCAGGTGGAAAACGGCTTCCCCGGTCGTGAGCAGCAGCTCGTTGCCGTGCAGCAGGCCGGCAATCTGCACCACCTCGCTGGGATGCACCCACCGCACCTGGGCGGACTGGACGGACTGTGCACCGGCCAGCAGCTTCGGCTTGGCGCTGCGAAACAAATGGTCATCCACGACAGCGGACAGCGGGACCAGCATCGGAGCTCCTTTGGCGATGGGCAGGTTGACTAGACGGATTTCACTGAGGCGACAGTTCGTCGCCCGAATTCGGTAAATACAGGACAGATTGAATGTATCGCCAATCACACTCGATCTCTAGGCTTTGAATGACCCCACTTCGAACCACCTAGAACTGCCGCACGCTCGCAGCAGCCTGAAAAGAGGCGATATGGACTCGCAACATCCGCAAGGTTCCGAACAAGCCACCCACGAGGTCGAGGACTCCCTCCAGCCGATCCCGGAATCGGTGCGCACCACCAAGCTCTCGGGCCAATTCTGGATCTGGGCCGGCGCCAACGTGGCACCGATCAACTGGATCCTCGGAGCCCTGGGCATCCAGCTCGGGCTGGGCTTCGCCGATACCGTCACCGTGCTGGTTGTCGGCAACGTCATCGGCATGCTGGGCTTCGGCTGCTTCGTGTTGCTCGGCCAGAAGACCGGCGCGACCGGCATGCTGCTGGCCCGAGGCGCCTTCGGCCGGCGCGGCGCCTACCTGCCGGCGGCCATCCAAGCGGTCATCGCCATCGGCTGGTCCGCCATCAACACCTGGGTCATCCTCGACCTGGTGCTGGCACTCTTCGGCAAGATCGGCTGGGTCGATCCGGCGCAGGAAAACATGCTCATCCGCATCGCCGTCGCTGCGGTGATCATGACCCTGCAGGTGATCATCTGCTACCGCGGCTACCGCGCCATCTCGCGCTTCGAACGCCTGACCATGCCGCCGACCGTGATCGTGCTGATTGCCATGTCGATCATCGCTTGGACCCAGCTGGACATCGACTGGGGCTACGCCGGCCCGGAAGGCGCCGTGCTGACCGGGATGCCGCGCATTGCCGCAATGAGCTCGATCATGACCGCCATCGGCATTGGCTGGGGCATCGGCTGGTTCACCTACGCTCCAGACTACTCGCGCTTCGTTTCCAAGAGCATCAAGCCGCACAAGCTGTACATCGTCTCGGTGCTCGGCCAGTTCCTGCCCGTGGTCTGGCTCGGCGTGCTCGGCGCCTCGCTGGCAACCAAGCACGGCACCGCCGATCCGGGAGAACTGGTGGTCGAGAGCTTCGGCGCCCTGTCCATCCCGGTGATCCTGCTGGTCATCCACGGGCCGATTGCCACGAACATCATCAATATGTATACCTTCGGCGTGGCCGTGCAGGCCCTGGACATCCAGGTCTCGCGCAAGAAGATCTCCATCCTGGTCGGCGTGCTGGCCATGGGTGCGGTGATCGCCTTCCTCTACGCCCATGATTTCGCCGAACTGCTGCACAACTTCATCGCCTCCATTGCGGCCTGGGTCGCCACCTGGGGCGGCATCATGGCGGTGCACTACTTCATCTTCGAGCGCAAGCACAAGGACTTCTCCTACCTGTTCCTCGATCCGAAGTCCTCACGCCTGAAGTCGGTCAACTGGTCGGCGTTCGTCGCCTTCGCCGCCGGCATCGTGATGACCTGGATGTGCATGTACGGCTCGGTTCCCGCGCTGCAGGGCCCGATCGCCAGCGCCGTGGGAGGCATCGACTTCTCCTGGCTGGGCGGTACGCTCACCAGCGCCGCGGTCTACTTCGCCCTGGGCTACCCGCGCTTCCGCGCCCGGATCAACGCCGGGGTCCCGCTGGGGCTCAAGATGGACCTGCCCGAGGGTGAATTCATCAAGGAGTTCGGCAGCGCCGAGGACTTGCGCAAGGAGCAGCGCGTGGCCGGCGAGCAGCTCCCGGCCAGCAGGCCGGCTGCCCGTCCCGAACCAGATGCCGCGCCGGATAAAGCCCCGGTCGGCAGCTAACCTGCTGGAATAGAATAATCGCCTGGCGCCGCTTCCGGAATCCCGGAAGCGGCGCCAGGCACGTTGATAGAAAGGACGACACGATGACCCAGGAAATGATGGACAAGGCCGGCTACGAGGCGGCCCTGCAGGCTGCGCGCGCCGGCGCTGCCGAAGGCGGCGTGCCGATC
Organism: Glutamicibacter sp. ZJUTW; assembly: GCF_008370855.1. Classification (NCBI taxonomy): domain Bacteria; kingdom Bacillati; phylum Actinomycetota; class Actinomycetes; order Micrococcales; family Micrococcaceae; genus Glutamicibacter; species Glutamicibacter sp. ZJUTW. The sequence continues at coordinate 2,852,153 of NZ_CP043624.1, forward strand.
GGCTCCAGCCTGGCCGGAGCGGAAGGAGTCATCGCGGCCGGGCACAACCGGCGGGTGCAGCAGGGCGACCCGACCGCGCATGCCGAGATCGACGCCCTGCGCGCGGCCGGGCGGCGCAGCAGCTACCGCGACCTGACCCTGTACACCACGCTGGCTCCCTGCGCCCTATGCTCCGGGGCCATTGTCCTGTTCAAGATCCCGCGGGTGATCGTCGGCGAGGACCGCACCTTCGGCGGGGAGATCGCCTGGCTGCGCGAGCGCGGCGTGCAGGTCGAGGTCCTTCAGGACCAGCGCGCCGAAGCGCTGATGGAGCGCTTCATCGCCGAGCACCCCGAAATCTGGAACGAAGATATTGCCGAGGGACCAGCCAGAAGCTGACCGCTTCATCGCGCCGCGCAAGTTCGGGCGATCACTGGCGGCCCGCGGCGGAGTTCTCCACCGCGGGGCCGCAGGTCGCGAAAGGAATTCAGCAGTTATTGGCAATTAACACTCTTGACTGTGACATGCACCACTGGAATGATTCAGTGCAACAGTGTTGCATGCATCGCAACTAAATGATCCAGAATCTCGCATGGCGATAATTCTTTCGCCCCAACTGCTGTCACTACCTAGGAGGCAACGATGCCCTCTGTGTTCATCGAAGAACTTGACGCGGAATCCTACGCCACAATGGTGGCCCGCGAAGGCTCGACCATCATCATCCCGACCGGAGCCACCGAGCAGCACGGCCCGCACATGCCACTAGGCGTGGACGCCATGCTGTCCAGGGCCATCGCCGGCATCGTGGCCGAGAAGATCGGAGCCTTGGTAGCTCCGGTCTTCTCCTACGGATACAAGTCGCAGCCGCGTTCCGGCGGCGGCAACCACCGGGTCGGCACGACGAGTCTGGGCGCCGCGGCCCTGACTGGCATGGTCGACGACGTGGTCACGTCCTTAATCGCCCAGGGCTTCACGAACGTAGTCGTGCTCAACGGCCATTTCGAGAACTACCAGTTCATCTACGAGGGCCTTGACAACGCCGTCGCCCGCGCCCGCGCCACGGGGTCCGAATCCCGTGCCGTACTGCTGTCCTATTGGGACTTCGTCGACGAGGCAACGTTGGAAAAGGTATTCCCTGACGGCTTCCTGGGATGGGATATCGAGCACGGAGGGGTGCTTGAGACCTCGCTGATGCTCCTGTTGCATCCGCAGAAAGTGGACATGACCCGCGTGGTGGACCACCCGCCGGCCAAATTGACCCCGTACGACATCTTCCCCGAGGATCCCGCGCGCACCCCGCCTACCGGCTGCCTCTCCAGCGCCGCCGGCGCCAGCGCCGAAAAGGGCCAACTGCTGCTGGATGCGGTCACGGCTGCCGTAGCCGATTCGCTCCAGGGCGAGCTGCTCCTGGGATCCATCCAGGTGGAGGTCGAGTAGCATGTCCCTCAACGAAACCGAACGGAAGAACGCCCGGAAGGGCGAGGGCTCAAGCCAGGCGCCCGTCGAAGTGCCCCGTTTCATGGGACGCGTGATCCCGCCCTTGGATCGCCTGCTCATCCGGATTATCCCGCCCGCATTGATCGTCGCGGTGCTGCTCTGGGTACTGCTTTCCCCCGAGCAGGCATCGGCGGCCATCTCCGAGATGCGCACCTTTGTCACCGGGAAATTCACTTGGCTGTTCATCCTGTACTCGGTCTTCACCGTGGTGATGTGCCTCTGGCTGTCGATGAGCAAGGTCGGCAGAATCCGCCTGGGCGGGCCCAAGGCCAAGCCCGAGCACAGCAAGTTCGCCTGGTACTCCATGCTCTTCGCATGCGGCCAGGGCATCGGCCTGATCTTCTGGTCCGTCGCAGAACCGATCATGCTGCGCGACGAGAACCCTGTCATCCCATCCACCACGCCTGCCGGCGCAGCCGAAGGCGGGATCGTGTGGACCTACTTCCACTGGGGACTGACCGCCTGGGCCATGTACTGCGTGGTGGCGGTCTGCCTGGCCTATTCGCACCACAACCTGGGCAAGACGCTGACCTTCCGCGAAGCCACCGTGGACCTCCTGCCCCGCTGGTCGCGACGCGGTGCGGGCGTGGTCATCGAGCTGCTGGCCATCATCGCCACCGTGCTAGGCCTGGCGACCTCGTTCGGATTCGCCGCCTTGCAGTTCACTTCCGGGCTTTCCTCGTTCACCGGCCTGTCGTCCAGTCCTGCACTGTGGCTGGTCGTCATCGCGATCTTCGCCGGCATCACCTGCATCTCCGCCATCGTGGGCATCAGCAAGGGCATGGCGCGCATTTCCAGCCTGAACTCCATTCTGAGCATTGTGCTGGTCGGTGCGGTGCTGGTCTTCGGCCCGACGCTGTATATCGTCTCGATGCTCTCGCAGACCTTTGGCAGCTTCATGGCCAATTTCGTGAATATGAGCCTCTGGACCGATGCCAGCATCACCTCCAGCCCCCTGGCCAGCTGGCAGGACAGCTGGAATGGCTGGTGGACGGTATTCATCTGGTGCTGGGTCATCGCCTTTTCGCCGTTCGTGGCAGGGTTCATCGCGCGGATTTCGCGCGGCCGCACCATCCGCGAATTCGTCATCGGCGTGACCATCATCCCCACGCTCATTGTGATGGTCTGGGTCGGAGTCATCGGGGCGAGCGCGATCTACTATGACGATGCGAGCAACCGGAGCATCAGCGATGCCGTGTCCGCGGACACCTCGGCCGGCCTGTTCGCGATGCTCGAGCACCTTCCGCTGGTCGGCACGATCCTGCTGGTGGTCTCCACCATCCTGGTCGCGACCTACTATGTCACCTCGCTGGATTCCGGGATCTATGCGCTCAGCGAGTTCGTCTCGGCGCCAAACAAGTCCGGACCGGTCTTCCGCGTGGTGCTGGTGCTGAGCATCGCCACCGTCGCCACGGTGCTGCTCACCCTGGGCGGCACGGCGGTGGTCGATACGGTCCAGACGGGCACCATCATCGGAGCCTTCCCGTTCTCCTTCGTGATCATCTTGATGATCATCAACCTGATTCGGCGATTGATCAAGCGCGACAAGGCAATCAAGCAGCTGGAGAAGGACATCAACAATCCCGACCCGAATCTTGTTTTCGTCGCTGACCCCGACGGCGATGGTGCGATCCTCAAGGAGCTCCCAGGACAGGAACGGCACACCTAGGCAGTGGATCCGGCATCGGAACGAAGGCCGCGGAACTCGTCATATTGAGTTCCGCGGCCTTCGCATTTTCCGGTCACTTCCGGGATTCATGCAGATCATTCCAGATTTACCGCTCTGCAGAAAAAGTTTTCACAATCGCCCTTGACAGTGACGCGGGGCACACATAATCTAAATGCAACGGCGTTGCAGTGAGCGCAACACGTACTTCTTCTCCGGCGATTCCCATGAATCCTCGCAATCCATCTGATTGGGCCGGCCTCCCTTGACAGTTGATTTCCCACAAGGAGCCAAAACCATGACTACCGCCAATATCGCCACCAATGTTTCCGAACTGGCCCGACTGAAGACCCTGCACAACGGCGCCAAGGAGCAGCTGACCTTCTCGGATGCCGAGTTCGAGCGCCGCCTGGCCGGCCTGCGCCAGATCATGGCCGCGAAGTCGCTGGACGCGGTCATCCTGACCAGCTACCACGGCATCAAGTACTACTCGGACTTCCTGTACACCACCTTCGGCCGCAACTACGCGCTGGTGGTCACCGCCAGCAACTCCACCACCGTCACCGCGAACATCGATGCCGGCATGCCATGGCGCACCAGCTACGGCGACAACATCGTGTACACCGACTGGAAGCGCGACAACTTCTTCTACGGCCTGCAGGAAGCACTTAAGCGCGACGGCGTGAAGGCAACCCGGATCGGCGTGGAAGACGACTTCCTGCCGGGCCGCACCCGCCAGCAGATCGCCGACACCTTCGACGGCGCAACCCTGGTGGATGTCTCGCAGGACGCCATGCGCCAGCGCATGATCAAGTCCGCCGAGGAAATCGAGGTCATCAAGCACGGTGCACGCATCGGCGACCTGGGCGGCGAAGCCATCAAGGCAGCGATCCGCGAAGGCATCAGCGAATACGAGGTCGCACTGATCGGCACCGAGGCCATGGTGCACGAGATCGCCAAGACCTTCCCGCACCGCGAAGTGCGCGACACCTGGGTCTGGTTCCAGTCCGGCATCAACACCGACGGCGCCCACAACTGGGCCACCACCCGCAAGCTTCAGCGCGGCGACATCCTGTCGCTGAACTGCTTCCCGATGACCTCCGGCTACTACACGGCTCTGGAGCGCACCTTGTTCCTGGGCGAGCCGGATGCCCGCAGCCTGGAACTGTGGAACATCAACGTCGAGGTGCACAAGCGCGGCCTGGAGCTGATCAAGCCAGGTGCCGTCTGCAAGGACATCGCCGCCGAGCTGAACGAGATCTACATCGCCCACGGCCTGCTGCCGAACCGCACCTTCGGCTACGGCCACTCCTTCGGCGTGCTCTCGCACTACTACGGACGCGAAGCCGGTCTGGAGCTGCGCGAGGACATTGAGACTGTCCTGGAGCCAGGCATGGTCGTCTCGATGGAACCGATGATCACCGTCATGGACGGCGAGCCAGGTGCCGGCGGCTACCGCGAGCACGACATCCTGGTCATCGGCGAGGATAACACCGTTGAGAACATCACCAAGTTCGGTTTCGGTCCGGAGAACAACATCATCGACGCCTAAAGGCGAGCGATAACCGTGGGGCGGGGCCCGAACCCCGCCCCACGGTTGCCTTAACCAACTGATGCGCGTCATGCACGGGGGCTGCGCCAAGAACCGAGGACCACCTACCTGGTCCATAGGAACACTTCATCATTCCAGCGGCAAAGAAGCCAGGACTGGCCCAAGCCGCTACCCTCCAGAGGCGGTTTCACACCATGAACCATTCCAGCAACTCCCCACTGCAAGCCACTGACGCAACCGCGGCCGCGCCGGCCACCGGCACAGCTACGTCCCGTACCATTGATTCGAAGACGCGCCGCAAGGTGATCGCTGCCAGCTTCATTGGCAACTTCGTGGAATGGTTCGATTACGCGGCCTACGGCTATCTGGCTGTCACCATCGCCGCTGTATTCTTCCCCAGCGACGATCCGCAGGCAGGTCTGCTGATGACCTTCGGAGTCTTCGCCATTTCCTTCCTGGTCCGCCCCGTGGGCGGGTTCATCTGGGGGCATCTGGGCGACAAGATCGGTCGGCGCGAGGCCCTGTCTTGGTCGATTCTGCTGATGACCGGCGCCACCTTCTGCATCGCGCTGCTTCCCGGGTACGCGTCCATCGGCTTCGGAGCACCGCTGCTGCTCCTGGCCTTGCGGCTGGTCCAGGGCTTCTCCGCCGCCGGCGAGTATGCCGGAGCCTCGGCCTTCCTGGTCGAGTATGCGCCCGCCAACCGGCGCGGCCTGTATGCCGCAGTCGTTCCGGCGAGCACCGCCACCGGCCTGCTCTTCGGTTCGCTGATGGCCGCCGGGCTAACCGGGTTGCTGTCGAGCGGGGACCTGGAGTCCTGGGGCTGGCGCATCCCGTTCCTGCTGGCGGCTCCCCTGGGGCTGATCGGCCGCTATATCCGCACCAAGCTGGAAGACTCGCCGGCCTTCGTTGAAGCATCCGAGTCCAGTGCACCCGAGAGCTCCCCCGTCGGGTCTTTGCTGAAGAACCATTGGCGCCAGCTGGTCCAGGCTGCTGGTGCGGTCTTGCTGAACGCCGTCGGCTTCTACGTCATCCTGTCCTACATGCCGACCTACCTGTCCGAGGAACTCGGACTGGACGCCACTCGTTCCTACCTGGCCACCACCGTTGCACTGCTGACCTATGTTGGTTTCATCTTCCTCACCGGCATGCTTTCGGATCGCTTCGGCCGCAGGCGGGTATTGATCAGCGCATCAGTCCTGTTCGTCCTCTTCACCGTGCCAGCCTTCATGGCCTTGGAATCGGGAAACTTCCTGGTCATCGTGCTGGTCCAGATTCTGCTCGGCGCAATGCTCACGCTGAACGATGGCACCCTTCCGAGCTACCTTGCCGAAATGTTCCCCACCAAGGTCCGCTACTCGGGCTTCGCGGTCTCGTTCAATCTCTCGAATGCGCTCTTTGGCGGAACCGCGCCATTCGTCGCAACCTTGCTGATTGCCACCAGCGGCAATGTCCTGGCTCCAGGTTGGTACTTGATGGCTGCAGCCGTTGTTTCGCTCGTGGCGGTAGCCTGCTCAGTGGAAACCAGCCGCAAACCGTTGGCATGAGCCGTAGGATAGTAGCAACTCAGGAGGGAAAATGACTGAAACCCGTAGCGAGACACGAGGTGCCTCGGTAATCGTCAACGTGCTCGATGTGCTTCGATGCTTCACCGTTGAGCATCCGGTAGTCGGCGTCACCGAAATCGCTGAGCAAGTGGGCCTTCACAAGTCAAGCGTCTCGCGGATCCTTAACACGCTCGAGCAGGAACGCGTGGTGGATAGGGAAGAGGAAACCCGCAAGTACCGTTTGGGAGTAGGACTGATTGCCATCGCCGGTCCATTGCTGGCCAATCTGGACGTGCGCCAAGTGGCCTACCCCCTACTGGAAGACCTGCGCGAAGCGACCGGCGAGACCGCAGTGCTGAACATCTGGGACGGCAGCGAGTCGATTTCCGTGGAACAGCTGTCATCCACCCATCCGGTCAAGCACACCTCGGTCATGGGATCCCGGTACCGTTCGGGGCTGAGCGCCACCGTTCAGGTATTCCTCGCCAACGAGGAACCAACGCGCCGCGCGGAGCTGATCTCCAGCGGCGAGATCGATCTGGCCGGCATCCCCCCCGTTGAATACGAGGCACGCCTGGATCTGGTGCGCGAACGCGGCTATGCGGTCAACTACGGCGAGACCTCCGCAGAGGAAGTCGGAGTGGCCGCAGGAATTCTCGATCACCGCGGAGAGCTTGTCGCCTGCGCCATGACTGCCGCCCCGTACTACCGCATCGGCGCCGATGAGCTGGAGCAGCTGTGCTCCAGCACCCGAATCACGGCACGGCGCATCAGCACCAGGCTCGGATACCACACGGAAGGATAGCCATGGACCCGTTCGAAGCACGTGATACCTACGCCTTCGACTACCGGATGCACGAAGGCTCGGCCATGAAAGTCAGCCACCATTTCGCCGGGCACACCGGGATGCCGGTGGCCATCCAGACCTGGCTGATTGAACCAGGCGGCTTCGAGGGCTTCCACCGCCACGAGGGACAGGCGGCGTTGCAGGAGTTCTACCAGGTGCTCGAGGGCCAGGCGACGATGCGGGTGGGCGAGCGCGAATACGAGTTGGGCCCAGGCGACAGCATCTTGGCCGATGCAGGGGTGGACCACGACCTGCGCAATACCGGCACGGATGCCCTGCGAGTCCTAGTCGTTTGGGGGCCTCCGGGCGATGCCGACTTCTCGGCCTTCGGTTCGCACCAGCTAGCGCAACGGGCCCGGGCCGGCGGCGTGGCTTAACTGGGAGTTTGCCCAAGGTTCTTTTGCCGGGTGCATGCCCGGTGCTGAAGTGGTTCCATGAGTTACAACATCGGCTATTTCGTTGGTTCGCTCGCCTCCAACTCCATCAACCGCGTCGTGTCCAAGGCGTTGATTGCCTTGGCACCCGAAAACCTCAGCTTCACGGAAATCCAGATCAGCAACCTGCCCTTGTACAGTGCTGACTACGATGCCGACTACCCGGAAGCAGGGACCGCATTGAAGAAGGCCATCGAAGGCTCGGACGGGCTGCTGTTCATCAGCCCGGAGTTCAACCGGTCGATTCCCGGTGCGCTGAAGAATGCCATCGACTGGGGTTCCCGGCCCTGGGGAGCCAATTCCTTCGCCCGCAAACCCACCGGCCTGCTCGGCGCCTCACCCGGAGCCATCGGCACCGCGGTCATGCAGTCCAGCATGCGCAGCGTGCTCAGCTTCCTGGATGCCCCGCAGCTGAACTCCCCCGAGGTCTATCTGCAGTACCGTCCCGAGGACTTCGGCGAGGACGGGAGCATCAGCAACCCTGACACGGAGAAGTTCCTGGCCCACTACATGGGCGAGTATGCGGCGTTCGTAGAGCGCGTGCTCGATTCAACCGCAGCGGGCCACATCGGCGACGAAGGTATGTAGTCGCCGCTAACGGCCGCTAGGCCCGCGAATACTCGGCAAGGGAAACACCAGAGGCAAAGGACTGCATGCTTTCCAGCTTCCAGCTCTCTGGGGCATATCCGGTGTCCCCGAAGAGCCTGATTCCCGACCCGAACATCACCGGCTGGATTTTCAACGCCAGCCGGTCGATGTCTGTGCGCAGCCTGGCCGCCAGTTGCCCGCCGCCGCACAGCCAGATGCGCTCCCCTGGCTGGGCCTTGAGATCGCGGATGACATCCCTCGGATCCGCGTTGGTGAACTGCACCGCTTCGCTCCCCTCGGGTGACGAGTGCTCTCTCGTGAAGACTATCTGCTTCAGATGCGCATAGGGGTTGGGCAGTGCCGGCAAGCCGACGGCGTAGGTATTCCAACCCATCAGCACCGTGTCGAAGGGGCACCCCTCGATGGGCAGTCCGGCTGCCTCCGCCAGTTGGGTCGGCGCCGTGCCGCGATAGCGCTGCCAGATGGGCGCTGCGTGCTCGCCCTCCACTGCGAAAGCATCGAATTCGCCGTTCGGACCGGCAATATATCCGTCCAGGCTCATTGCAACGAAGTAGGTCAGTTCACGCATTCTTCTCCCTTGGCTCATGGCCGGAGGCCAGGTGAATTCTGGACCAACCCTACAGCACTGGCGAGCGCGAGCTGGGGAGAATGCAAAAAACCGGAAAGCATCTTTTGGATGCTTCCCGGTTTTTTCATTTGGTGGAGGTAAGGGGATTCGAACCCCTGACCTTCTGCATGCCATGCAGACGCGCTACCAACTGCGCCATACCCCCAAATGAGGCGGTTTCAGCAGCTTGAACAACTCCTGAACCGAGATAAAACTCTACCGGAGCATTATCGAAAACACCAAATCGGGAACTCGAGACGCTGATCACATTCGGCTATTCACACGATGGCCTCGCAATGGAAGAATGTGGGCGGGACCTACCGGCCCCGCCACTTCCTTCGAAAGGCGCAATTCCATGAGCATCGGACTGACCCCATACCTGCGTTTCGCCGGAGACGCCAAAGAAGCGATGGAGTTCTACCACCAGGTACTAGGTGGCGAGCTTTCCATGATGACCTTCCAGGAAGGCATGAATGACAGCAATCCGGCCGTTGCCGACCTGATCATGCACTCTTCGCTATTCGTCGAGCGCGGCCTGCACCTCATGGCCTCGGACACGCCACCTGAAATGGACGTCCGAGGCAATGGCGTGATGGCGCTTAGCAGCGACGGTACTTCAGGAGCCGACGCGGAAACCCTCACCAAGTGGTGGGAAGGGTTGGCCGAGGGCGGCCAGATCAATATGCCATTGGAGCAGGCTCCGTGGGGCGACTCCTTCGGCGAGCTGCGCGACAAGTTCGGCGTGATCTGGATGTTCAACATCACCGCGGTAGCGAGCTAGCCCAAGCAGCTAGTGGGTGCGTGCCTGCTCGCGGGCTTCCAAGGCTTCGCGGCCCACGAGCAGGCCCACCTTCTTCGCGCGGATCTGGGTGATCCACGCAATCAGCAGGCCCAACGCGGCCAGGCCGGCACCAACCACCGACGGGGCGCGGAAGCCATAGCCGGCAGCGATCACCGCGGCACCCAAGGCGGCGCCCAGCGCGTTGGCGACGTTCAGCGCCGAGTGGTTCAGCGAGGCAGCCAGCGACTGCGCATGCGGGGCCGAATCCATCAGCAGGGTCTGCAAGGCAGGGATCAGCAGGGAACCCACCGCACCCATCACGAATACCATGATCATCGTCGGCACCACCCAGCTGGTCACGGCAGCGAAAATCAGCATGGTCGCGATCATGAAGACCGATGACAGCTTGATCGCGCCGAAGATCGACCAGTCGGCCAGCCTGCCACCGGCCAGCGAGCCGACAACCATGCCCACGCCATAGAGCGCCAAGGCCAGCGGTACCAGCTCGATCGGCAGGCCGGCCTCTTCGGTCAGCGTCGGCGAAATGTACGAGTACACCGCGAAGAAGCCACCGAACCCGACGATTCCGGTGAGCATCGCCAACCAGACCTGGGCGCTGCGCAAGGCGGTCAGCTCGCGGCGGATACTCGCCCCGGCTTCAATCTTGCGCCATGGCACGAACACGCTGATCAGCACGGCGGTCAACATGCCAATCACGGTGACGACCAGGAACATCGAACGCCAGCCGTATTCCTGGCCCAGGCGGGTCACCAGCGGGACACCGGCAACATTGGCCACCGACAGCCCGAGCATCACCCAGGCGATGGCGCGTCCGCGCATCGTGGCAGGAACCAGGCTGCCGGCTAGCACACCAGCCAACCCGAAGTAGGCCCCGTGCGGCAGGCCCGCGAGGAAACGGGTCGCCAGCATGGTGTTGTAGTCAGGGGCGAAGAACGAGGAGAGATTGGCGAGCGTGAAGAAGAGCATCAGCAGCTGCACCGCACGCTTGCGCGGAATCTTGGCGGCCAGCGCGGTGAGCACCGGGGCGCCCACCACCACGCCAATTGCGTAGGCGCTGATCATCAGGCCCATCTGCGCATAGCTCACCTCAAGATCGGCAGCGCCTTCTTGGAGCAGGCCCATCATGGCGAACTCCGTAACGCCGATGCCGACGCCGCCCATGGCCAAGGCGAGGATTGCCAGCAGCAGTTTTCCGCCAGATAAGTAGGCAGTCATTCAAGTTCTCAATTCGTGGCAGGGTCTTGGGACGCGGCTCCCTCGGCGCTCCTACCCATCGTAGTGACTGCATCGGGCGAGACCGGCAATCCCCAAGCCGAAAATTACGATTCCCACAGTATTTTGTGCCACTCTATTAAGTCCTATGGCTCATTCATCGCATCAACGCCTGTCTGCCTCGCGAATTATCGCGAGGTTCTTCTTTGCCCTGCTCTGCCTCGCGCTGGCCGGGCTGATGGTGTTCCACCAGCAGATCCCCGATGTCATGGGCCTTGGATTGATCGTCGACAATCTGGCCCCGTGGATGGGACTGGGTATTCCAGTGCTCCTGCTGATGGCCTTGGTTGTGCGCGGGCGCATCAGCTTCATCGCGCTGCTCGTGCCCATGGTCGTCTGGGCGGTCCTCTTCGGACCGGCGTTCCTGCCATCGGATCAGCGCGTCCCGGAAGCTTCGCTGCAGGTCGGCACGCAAAACGTCCACGAGTCCGCCGGTGTGCAAGCCGCCCGCGAGCTGGCCGCGCACGGAGCGCAGGTCATCACCCTGCAGGAAATCGGCGAGGGCCAAGAACCTGAGATCACCGCCGAGCTGGCCGAAACCCACCCCTACCGCTACATGGTCAGCACCGTCGGGGTGTGGAGCGCCTATCCGCTGAAAAACCCGGAACCCCTGGACCTGGGCCTGGGCTGGGACCGCGCGTTGCGGGTTGACGTGGCCAGCGGCAGCGGGGATGTGCGGTTATATGCGGTGCATGCGGCGTCGGCCAGGCCCACAGGGCACCACGAGCGGGACATGATGCTCAGTTCGCTGGCCGGTTACTTGGCCGAAGACGATTCTTCGAAGATCGTAGCGGCCGGCGATTTCAACGCCACCAGTTCCGACCGCCACTTCGCACCGGTCGCCAACCAGCTGGAGGAAGCCCACTACAGCGACTGGGGACTGGCCCTGACCTGGCCGCGGACGCTGTTCCCGATGCTCGGCATAGACCATGTGATGCTGCGCGGAGTCGAATCAGCCAGCTTGGAGCGGCTGGAGATCGCCGATTCCGACCACTACGCGCTAGCGGCCACCATCGATCTGGGAAACTAGACCGCTTCCAGCCCGGTCTGGCGCAGCGTGATGTTGATCCGCCCGCCGCCAAGGCCGAGGCCTGCCGGCGCGGTCCCGGCGTGGATCTTCGTCACCCCGTGATAGGCGAAGCGTGACGGTCCGTCGAAGACAAACAGGTCCCCCGAGGCCAGCCGGATCTCTTGCCACGGCCGGTTGCGGTTCTCCGTATTGCCCAGGCGGAACGTGGCCGAATCGCCAATGGACAATGAAACCACCGGCGCGTTGACCCGCTCTTCGGCGTCCTGGTGCATGCCCATCACCGCGTGCGCATCGTAGTAGTTCACAATGGCGGCATCCGGCTGGTATTCCTGTGCGCGCTGCGGATCCCCGGTAGCTTCGGCCACCGCCTGCTTGCCCAGGCGGACCAACCAGTCTTCCATGGGCGCCACGGTTTGGCCGCCCAAGTCGTCAGCGGTCCTTGAATAGCTGCCCGGGCTCCAATGCCAGCCCAGGCACAGGCTTTGCACGCTCATCGGATGCCCGTTGATGCGTGTACGGTGCGGCGGAACCGGCCCGCTGCCCCACTCGAAGAAACGCCGCACGATCCACTGCTGCGCAGCCGCGTCCAGCCATCCCGGCAAGTGCCAGGCGCCTGGGCGCACCGCTCCCCCGGTGCGGGGCAATGCACTGTCATCGAAAAGCGACTCCATGCTTCCAGCGTGCCCGTTGCGGGCAGGGCTCGGCAAGTCTCCTGCGTATTCGCTCACTGAACTTTGCAGGATAAGCCGGCACGGTGCCTTTCAACAATATTGACGATAGTGACTTTGTGTTTCGTCTTGCCCCCGCAAAGATTTCGAAAAGGTTAACCTTTATTCGATTTATTGCGCTTGAAACAATTGCGATACCTCTGGGAAAACCTGGGCACCTAAGCTGAGTGCATCCACTAGTTCAAGGAGAACCCCATGTCACCCCGAGAAACTCAAGCAGAATCAAGGACACCATGATTGGCATCGACCTCGAACTGCACGAATGCACGATACTGCTCGCCGGAAGTAGATCCGGGAGCAAGAATACTGCGAAACGCTTCGAAGCAGAGGGCGCCACGGTGCTCGCCGCCGAGGAGCCCTTCGAGGCAATACAGCTGCTGGAACAGGCAAGCCTGCTGGTGATCTGCGATGCCGACCCGATGCGCTTCACCTCCCTGGTGCAAGCAGCGTGCATCCCAGTGATTCGCCTGCGCCCCACACCCGCATCCGGATCCATCACGCTGCTCGGCGGCGGGCCCGGCGCACTGGATCTGCTCACCCTGCGCGGGGTACGGGCGCTCGCCGAAGCCGAGATCGTCTTCGCCGACCGGCTCGGCCCCGCAGCGCACCTGCCGGAGCTCGCGCCCCAAGCTGACATCGTCGACGTAGGCAAGCGCCCCGGGCACCACAAGCTCACCCAGCGGGACATCGAAGCCCAGATGATCTACGCCGCCCGCGGCGGAGCACGAGTAGTGAGGCTCAAGGGCGGAGATCCCTTCGTCTTCGGCCGCGGCTTCGAGGAAGTCGCCGCCGCGACCGCAGCCGGCATCCCGGTCAGCGTCATCCCCGGGCTGAGCTCCTGCATCACCGTTCCGGCAGCGGCCGGCATCCCGGTGACCGCTCGCGGCGTGAATACCATGTTCACGGTTGTCTCGGCCCACGACCCGCTCAGCGATGCGCAGCTGGAGCACCTGTCCAAGCTGGGCGGCAGCATCGTGATCCTCATGGGCATGGGCACCGTCGAGCAGACCGCCGCTGGCTTGCGCCGGGTCGGCATGGACCCGCGCATGCCCTGCGCCATCATCGAATCCGGCACCACCGACATCCAGCGCACCAGCTGCACCCGGCTGGCCGAACTGGCCGACACCGCCCGCGGCCATGCAAACCCTGCGGTTATCGTCATCGGCGAGGTTGCCGGGCTGCCGGCCAGCCTGCTGGCACAGCAATTGGAGGTGGCCTGATGGGCACCCCCAAGCCCCTGGCCGGCTTCCGGCTGGCAGTGACCAGCGACCGGCGTTCGGCCGAACTCATCGAGGCCTTCGAGCGCCGCGGAGCAGAAGTCACCCATACCCCGCTGCTGCAGCTGGCACCGCTGGACGATGAGCAGCAGCTGATCGCGCAAACCCGCAAGCTGATCGAGCTGCGCCCGCAGGCAGTGGTCATCACCACCGCCTACGGCTTGCGCCGCTGGGTCGAAACCTCCGAAGCGGCCGGCATCGGCGACGAGCTGCTGAATGCGCTCGGCCAGGCGCGGCTCTACGTCCGCGGCGCCAAGGCCCACGGCGCCGTCAAGGCACTGGGCCTGGAACCGGCGGCCGTCGCCGCGGACGGGCGCAGCGCCTCCATGCTCCAGCTGCTTGAAGGCAAGCTCGACGGGGCCACCGTCGCCCTGCAGCTGCATGCCGATTCCGATCACGGCCTGCCGCAAAGCCTGCGTGAGCTCGGCGCTCGCCGGGTGCTGGCGGTGGAACCCTACCGTTGGCAGGACACCAGCAGCGACAGCGGGATCTCCGCCCTGGTCGAAGGGCTGTGCACTGCCCGCTTCGACGCGGTGACCTTCACCAGCGCGCCGAGCGTGCACGCGCTGTTCGCTGCCGCCAAGGCCCGCAACCGCCTGCCCGCGCTGCTGCGCTCCCTGGCCGATCGCGTCGTAGTGGCCACCGTTGGACCGGTGACCGCAGCCCCGCTGATCGATGCTGGCATCAGCCCGCTCGTGCCCGAGCGCTATCGCATGGGTGCCATGATCGGGCAGCTCGTGGAGCATCTGGATTCGCTGGGCACCTTGCAGGCGCAGACAATCCACGGCCAGGTGCAGCTGCGCGGTCGCACCCTGACGGTCCAGGACGAGGACTGCGAGCTGACTCCCGGGCAAGCCGAGCTGGTGCGGGCGCTGATCGAGGCTGGCGGCAGCGTGCTCTCCCGCGAGGAGCTGGGTGCGGCCCTGCCCGAAGCCAGTTCCAAGCATGCCCTGGACATGACCTTGAGCCGTCTGCGCAAGGCATTGCCCCAGCCGGAAATCATCGCCACGGTCATCAAACGCGGGTATCGGCTGAACGTTTGATCGCCCGAATGGGATTTTTCCCGTCGGGTTACGTAGGATCGGTGTCATGGTTACTATTCAGGTTGCCGGTGAAGCGCTGGTCGACATTGTCGATGGCGTGGCGCATCCCGGCGGTTCTCCGATGAATGTTGCTGTTGGACTGGGCCGGCTGGGCCACGACGTCCTGCTCCAAACGGACATTGGCGATGACGAGCATGGCCGGCTGATCGCCGAGCATGTGGCGGCCTCTGGCGTTCAGCTCGCCGCCGGATCGCACACAGATGCGCAGACATCCAGTGCCACCGTGATGCTCGACGAGTCCGGAGACGCCAACTACGAGTTCCAGCTCAACTGCACCTTGCAGAGCATGGCGTCAACCCAGGCCGCACTGTTCCACTCAGGTTCCGTGGCAGCGTTCCAGGGCCCCAGCGCCGCGCGGATCCATGAGGCGTTCGAAGCGTCCCCTGCGGGCCAGATCCTGAGCTTCGATCCGAACCTGCGCCCGGAACTGGTTGAGGACCGGGCGGAATCGGTCAAGCAGATCGAGAAGCTGGCCGGACTGGCGGATATCGTCAAGCTCAGCGACGAGGACGCCCTCTGGCTCTACCCGGGCTGGGATGCCGACCGCATCCTGGCACACTTCCTGGATCGCGGGGCATCCCTGGCGGTCATCACCTTCGGTGCCCGCGGCGCGGAGGCCCGGACCAAGCACACCGAAGTCATGGTCCCCTCGATCTCGGTGCGCACCGAAGATACGGTTGGCGCGGGCGATGCGTTCATGGCCGGGCTGCTGTACGCCATCTTGGACAGCTCGCTGGCCCAGTCGCTGCGCGATGGCACGGAATTGGACAGCGCGGAGCTGGAGAAGGTCATGCAGATCGCTTCGGTGTGCGCGGGAATCACCGTTTCGCGTGCCGGCGCCAACCCGCCAACGCTAGACGAGCTCAACCAGTTCCTCAGCACCACGACGCGCTAGCACCTTCCGGTTCTGGCAAATCACCGCTGGGATCTGCAACTGAAAAAGGCGCTGATCCCAGCGGCTTTTTATTTCATTCGTTGTGGATGAAGGTGTTTCGCTGGCGTGTTCTGCCGGGGCGGCTTGGATGCAGGGCGAAAACTGCAGATCAGGTTGCTAGAGTTCGCTAGCAGAGCATTGTGCCCAATTCACCGAGGAGGCCCCATGGGGAGCAAGGTTCCAGCCGCCGACAATACCTTGCGCATCCTCAGGCTGCTGGCCAGCCGGAAGACCCCTACCCCGGCGGCGATGATCGCCACACTGCTGGAGCTTCCCCGCTCCAGCGTCTACCAGCTGCTGAACGTAATGCTGGAACACGGATTCATCAGCCACTATCCAGAGGACAAGTCCTACGGTTTGGGGGTCTCCGCGTTCGAGCTGTCCAGCGCCTACACCCGCCAGGAGCCGCTGGCCCGGCTGGGTGCTCCGCTGATTGCCCAGCTGGTCGACAAGGTCGGCGAAAGCGCGCACCTGGCAGTGCTGCACGGTTCGGATGTGCTCTACATCGTCGAGGAACGCGCCAAGGGCCGCCCATCGCTGGTCACCGATGTGGGTGTCCGCCTGCCGTCGCATCTGACCGCCTCAGGCAGGGCCATTCTCGCAGCGCTGCCCAAATCGCAGGTGCGTGCGCTCTACCCCAGCGCCGCCACCTTCTCTGGGCGCGTGGCCGAATCATCGATCTCCAGTTACGCGCAATTGCGCCGCGAGCTGGAGCAGAGCACGCAGCGCGGCTACGCAGTGGAGCGCGGGGATGTCACCCCGGATTTCCACTCGCTGGCGGTGGAAATCCGTGACTCCAATGATTGGCCGGTGGCTGCTGTGGCCGTCACCTTCCTGGCTGACCGGGTTCCCGAAGTGCAGCGGGAGGCCCTGCTGGCCCAGATCCGCGCCACCGCGGCGGCGATCACCGCTCGGGTGCAGGGCAAGCGTCCTGCCTAGACCGCAGGAGATCGAGAGCAGCGCGCTGGCTCTGATCTGAACCAGCTAGCAGCTGGACGCACCCGTAAATTCCTGCAATTCTGAAATACCGGACAGCTCTGCCGATTCTCCGGTGTCCAACCCATGGCTCATGGCCAATGATGGAATCAGTTAGCTACGTTACATCGTAAGGAATTGCCATGAGCCACGAACCACGTGTCGTCCGCGCCCCGCGCGGCACCGAACTGACCGCCAAATCCTGGGCCACCGAGGCCCCACTGCGCATGCTGATGAACAACTTGGATCCGGAAGTCGCCGAACGACCCGAGGATCTCGTGGTCTACGGCGGAACCGGCAAGGCGGCTCGTTCCTGGGAAGCATTCGACGCCATTGTCGAGACGCTCAAGGACCTGGAAGAGAACGAAACGCTGCTGGTGCAGTCCGGCAAGCCCGTGGGCGTCTTCAAGACCAATAAGTGGGCGCCGCGGGTGCTGATTGCCAACTCCAACCTCGTGGGCGACTGGGCCGACTGGGAGCACTTCCGCAAGCTCGAAGCAGAAGGCCTGATGATGTATGGACAGATGACCGCCGGCTCCTGGATCTACATTGGCACCCAGGGCATCTTGCAGGGCACCTACGAGACCTTCGCCGCGATCGCCAAGAAGCGCTTCAACGGCACGCTGGCCGGCACCTTGACCCTGACCGGCGGTTGCGGCGGAATGGGCGGCGCCCAGCCGCTTGCGGTAACCCTCAATGGCGGTGCCGTGCTGATTGTCGACGTCGATGAAACCCGCCTGCGCCGCCGTGCATCCAAGCGCTACCTCGACGAGGTCGAGCTGGATCTGGACAAGGCGCTGGAGAAGGTGCTGGCGGCCAAGTCCGAGGGACGTCCGCTGTCCGTTGGCTACGTCGGCAACGCCGCGGAGGTTTTCCCGGCACTGCTCAAGCGCCACGAAGCCGGTGAATTCGCCTTCGACATCGTCACCGACCAGACCAGCGCCCACGATCCGCTGAGCTACCTGCCGGTGGAATTCACCATGGAGCAGTGGCACGCCGAGGCCGAAGCCGATCCGGTGGGCTTCACCAAGAAGTCGCAGGCCGCGATGGCCGCGCATGTCGAGGCCATGGTCGGGTTCCAGGATGCAGGCGCCGAGGTCTTCGACTACGGCAACTCGATCCGCGACGAGGCTCGCAAGGGCGGCTTCACCCGCGCCTTCGAATTCCCGGGCTTCGTCCCGGCCTACATCCGCCCGCTGTTCTGCGAGGGACTGGGTCCATTCCGCTGGGTGGCGTTGTCCGGAGATCCGGAAGACATCAAGGTCACCGACCAGGCGCTGAAGGAGTTGTTCCCGGAGAACGAGCACCTGCACCGCTGGCTCGATGCCGCCGAGAAGCATGTGGAGTTCGAAGGCCTGCCGGCACGCATCTGCTGGCTGGGCTACGGCGAGCGCCACAAGGCGGGCCTGCTGTTCAACCGGCTGGTGGCCGAAGGCAAAGTGTCCGCACCTATCGTGATCGGACGCGACCACCTAGATTCAGGTTCGGTAGCATCGCCATACCGCGAAACCGAGGCCATGAAGGACGGCAGCGATGCCGTGGCCGACTGGCCGCTGCTGAACGCGCTGACCGCCACCAGCTCCGGTGCCTCGTGGGTATCGATCCATCATGGCGGCGGCGTCGGCATGGGCCGTTCCATCCACGCCGGCCAGGTTTCCTTGGCTGATGGCAGCGAACTGGCTGCCGCGAAGCTCGAAGCGCTGCTCACCAATGATCCGGGCATGGGCGTCATCCGCCACGTGGATGCCGGATACGAACGTGCCGCCGAGGTCGCCGCCGAGCGCGGAGTGCGCATTCCGATGGCAGCGCAGGAGAAGTAGCACCCTTTTAAATCAGCTTGAGGCGCCACCGAGGTGGCGCCTCAAGCTATTGTCATCTAATTGCTGGTCATTACTTCCGGCACTATGGCTTGCGGGTTTCGGCACTGATGAACCATGCCTGCTGTTCCAGATCCGCAATGTACTGGTGCAGGATGTCGGCCGTAGTTGGATCCGCCTCGTCTACCGGATCATGGACCTCGCGCATGACGCCCACGGTTGTCTGCAACGCCTTGACAACCATGTCCACTGCATTAGTCGTCAGGATTTCGGTGTTCACCGGTTGTTCCAACTTGGTGTACTTTGTGACCGTTGCCGCCAGTCCATCGGGAGTGGCATGCAATGCGCGCATCCGCTCGGCGATTTCGTCGGAACCGCGACGCGCGATATCAACGATTTCGTCAAGGTTCTGATGCAGGTCGCGGAAGTTGGGACCGACAACATTCCAGTGGATCTGCTTACCTACCAACTGCAGATCCAGCAGCTGGACCAGCACGGTCTGCAAGGAATCGCGCAGCACCTCCGGTGCCACGAAGCCATTCTCTGCGTTCTCGCGATCGGTTTTCTTCGCTGGAGTATTCTTCGAATTAGCCAATGCTTCTCCTTACGTTGTCATGGACGCTTGGGGCAAGACCTTTCTCGGTGTCCCGTTTTTGACACTATCGACTTGGGACCCCGATTCCGAACGGGTGGATCTTTCTCTCGGGCAACGTCCAGCTTTCTCTTCTCTCGTGCCGAGATTCTCCTGCAATCCCAGCGCGAGCCATGCTGCCTGCCATTCGGATTCACGGAATTGGCTGGAGCCAGCTCCAGTCGCAGCACAACTTGGTGGATGTTGACCTGTCTCTGCAAGTTGCATGGGGATTGCATTAACTGCAGGTTGCCAGCTGCTCAGAGCTTCCCGGAAAGCTTGAGCAGGCACCTTCAGGCACCTAGTCCTAGGCACGTCAGGAATCACCGATCCACGGAGGACGACATGTCTGAGCAGGATGCAAACGAGCAGTTCGGGAACTTCGACAACAACGAATCTGAAGGCTACGAGAGCCAGTCCAATTCAGATTTCGATTCAGGAAGCAATGGCGGATTTGAAAGACAGCCGTCAGAACAGCAGTCCTTTGGAGGCGGAAACGAATCCGGCCAGGAATCATACGGCGGCGAAATCCAAGGAGAATCCTACGGTCACGATGAAGAGTCCGGCCAGGAATCATTCGGAAATGACGAGAGCCAGTCTTACGGCAGCAGCAACTCGGGGCAGGAATCCTTGGGCGATAGCCAGTCTGGCCAGGCGTACGGCAACGAAGAAAGCCAGTTTGGTTCCCAAGAACAGGACGAAGAGTTCTAGGGAGCTTGCAGCTTGGCAGGTCCTCCTGCTAGGCAGATTTGTGGCCCATTCTGCAGTTGGGCACTTGTAATCGCTTCACCGCTTGCATTGGGCAAGTGGTGAAGCGATTATTCTTTTTGCGGCGCAGAATCGCCACCAAATCTTCTCGGGTTGAGCCTCCCAGGCCTGAATATTCGTTCGTTCCCCTGCCGCTTTCGTTGGTTATTAATTGCTGTTCGACGCAGAATGGATATAAGCACCGTCTATCCAAATGTGCTGGCCGGTTCGACTGACAGGATGTAAATGTTCTCGAAAATTGCCAAACGCTTCGCTGGCCCGCTGGCGGTTGGATTCCTTGCCGTCGCGCTGTCAGGTTGCGTGAGCATTGAATCCTCCAACGAAGAAACCAGTGCTCCGGAGAACGCTGGTCCCATCGAAGGTACCGTCACCCCAAGCGCCAAGGCCTCGGAAGGCGCGGCTACCGGCACGCCTAATGTTCCGAAATCACCTGCGGACAGCACGTTCCAGTCCGTCTATGATTTCCTCGATGCGCAAGCGACCGAAGTCAGATGCACGGGCAGCATGGATATCGCCGACATGGGCCAAATGCTCAAGCTCGTCGGTGATTGTGAAAACGTGACCGTCTCTGGAGACGGAAACATGATCGTCGCTCCGCACATCACGAACCTCGAGCTAAGCGGCAACGGAAATATCGCAGCGGTCAAGAACATCAAGCAGGTAGCTTTTAGCGGCATCGGCAATTCGGCCGCATCCCTCAACGAGAACGCCAAGTTCACTGACAACGGTTCGTCGAACAAGTTCGGCGAGGACGCCTTCGAAGGCATCACCTTCTAGATCCCGGAATTTTCAACGGACCGCGATTGGCATGCCAATTGCAGTCCGTTCCCTTCTGTCTCCGTGGCACTGTCTGGCATTTCGGACAGATGACCCGATTATCGATGCCGTGCCATCCCGATCTGCCGAACAATGGAAATTAGAGACCTCATTGCAGCGCAGAGAACGGATTGAACATCATGACTGCTTCCCCACTCGTCACCCTGGACCTTACTGGAGCAACCGCCGATGACGTGATTGCGGTAGCCCGGCACAACGCGCAGATCCGCATCGCGCCACAGGTCCTCGAAGAACTGGCCACGGTTCGCGCCCACATCGATGCCCTCGCCTCGGCCGACACCCCGGTCTATGGCATTTCCACCGGTTTCGGCGCCTTGGCTACCCGCCATATCGCGCCCGAGGACCGCGCCAAGCTGCAGCGTTCGCTGATCCGCTCGCATGCAGCCGGCATGGGGGAACCGGTGGAGCGAGAAGTGGTGCGTGCGCTGATGTTCCTGCGCGCCAAGACCTTGGCCTCCGGCCGCACCGGCGTACGCCCGGTCGTGCTGGAGACCATGGTTGGACTGCTCAACGCCGGCATCACCCCGGTAGTGCGCGAATACGGTTCGCTGGGCTGCTCGGGCGACCTTGCCCCGCTCTCCCACTGTGCCCTGGTGCTGATGGGCGAAGGCGAAGCCACCGACCGCGAGGGCGTGCAGCGCCCCGTGCCGGAACTCCTCGCAGAAGCAGGACTGGAACCTGTGGAACTGGCGGAGAAGGAAGGCCTGGCGCTGGTCAACGGCACGGACGGCATGCTCGGCCAGCTGTTGATGGCGTTGGCGGATCTGGAAGAGCTCGCAGACATTGCCGATGCCACCGCCGCCATGAGCGTCGAAGCCCAGATGGGCACCGACCAGGTCTTCCGCGCCGAACTGCACGAGCCGCTGCGCCCGCACCCGGGACAGGGCCGCAGCGCGGCGAACATGTACAACTTCCTTTCCGGTTCCCCCATTGTCGCCTCGCACCGCGAAGGCGACGGCCGGGTGCAGGATGCCTACTCGCTGCGCTGCTCACCACAGGTGACCGGCGCCGTGCGCGACACCATCGCCCACGCACGTCTGGTTGCCACCCGCGAACTGGCGGCGGCCATCGACAACCCAGTCGTGCTGCCTTCGGGCGAGGTCACCTCCAACGGCAACTTCCATGGCGCTCCGGTCGCCTATGTCCTGGACTTCTTGGCCATCGCGGTTGCCGATCTGGGCTCCATCGCCGAACGCCGCACCGACCGCATGCTCGACCCTGCCCGGTCCCGCGACCTGCCGGCTTTCCTGGCTGATGACCCGGGCGTGGACTCGGGCATGATGATCGCCCAGTACACCCAGGCGGGATTGGTTGCCGAGAATAAGCGCTTGGCCGTACCGGCGAGCGTGGATTCCATCCCGTCATCGGCAATGCAGGAGGACCATGTTTCCCTGGGCTGGCATGCGGCCCGCAAATTGCGCACCGCGGTAGGCAACCTGCGCCGCATCCTCGCCATTGAAATGCTGATTGCCGGCCGTGCGCTGGACCTGCGCAAGCCATTGCAGCCGGGGCCGGCCACCGGTGCCGTGCTGGAGCTGCTGCGCACCAAGGTCGCAGGTCCAGGCGAAGACCGTTTCCTCTCTGCCGAGCTGGAAGCGGCCTGCGAATTGCTGGCCACCGGCGAAGTGCATCGCGTGCTGGAAACCCATCTGGCGAAGTAGCTGTTCGAGGACAACTGTGTGGGGTGCCGGACATTGCTGGGGCTTCTGCGGGCAAGGGGCGTAAACTTGGATACCGGGAAACCACTTACCTCGCGTGAAAGAATCATCTAATGCAACGCACCATGTTCAAGTCCAAGATCCACCGGGCGACTGTCACCCAGGCTGACCTGCACTACGTAGGCTCGGTCACCGTTGACTCCGAGCTGCTCGAAGCCTCGGATATCCTGCCCGGTGAACTGGTCAGCATCGTCGACATCACCAACGGCGCACGTCTGGAAACCTACACCATTGCCGGCGAGCCTGGCAGCGGGGTTATCGGCATCAACGGCGCGGCCGCGCACCTGGTGCACCCAGGGGATCTGGTCATCCTGATCAGCTACGCGCAGATGGAAGATGCCGAGGCGCGCAGCTACGTGCCCAGCGTGGTGCATGTGGATGCCGATAACCGGATCATCCACCTGGGTGATGACCCTGCCGAGGCAGTGGCCGACGGGGTGCAGACCCCGCCGCACGCACTGCTGAACAGCAAGTAATCCAGCTTCACAAGGCCAGCCGGCGCGCAAGATATTGCGCAGTCCGGCTGGCCTTGTTGTGCGCCACCTGCGTCGGGGTCCCCTCGGCAACAATGCGCCCGCCGCCATCTCCGCCGGCAGGTCCCATGTCAATCACCCAGTCGCTGGCGGCCACCACATCCATCTGGTGCTCCACCACGATAACGGTGTTGCCTTGGTCGACGAGCTGCTGCAGCTGCGATACCAGCAGCTGCACGTCGGCAGGGTGCAAACCGGTGGTCGGTTCATCGAGCAGGTAGAGCGTGTGCCCACGGCGCTGCCGCTGCAGCTCAGTGGCCAGCTTGATGCGCTGGGCCTCGCCACCTGACATTTCGGTAGCTGGCTGGCCTAGCTGCAGGTAGCCGAGGCCGACTTCGCGCAGGGTAGCCAGCGCCCGCGCCGCCGCAGGAATCCCGGAGAGGAATTCCTCGGCTTCGCTCACATCCAGCTCAAGGATCTGGGCAATGTTCTTGCCCCGGTACTCGACCTCAAGGGTCTGCTCGTTGTACCGGGCTCCGTGGCATTCGGGGCATGGCCCATAGGTCCCGGGCAGGAAGAGCAACTCGATTTCCAGATAGCCTTCGCCTTGGCAGGTTTCGCAGCGTCCGCCGGCGACATTGAAGGAGAACCGGCCAGCACTGTAGCCGCGTTCCCTGGACAGCGGCAGTTCGGAAAACGCCTTGCGGACCGCATCGAACAGGCCCGTGTAGGTGGCGACATTGGATCTCGGGGTGCGTCCGATGGGTTTCTGGTCCATCAGCACCACCCGGCTGAGCTGCTGTGCCCCGGTCACCTCGGCGATCACCGCGCGTTCCGTTGCCACCTCAAGCTCTTCCGCTTCGGCTACTGGGCCGCCCGCAGCCTGGGCCAGGGCCCCGCAGACCAGGCTGGACTTTCCGGAGCCGGACACACCGGTGACCGAACAGAAGACTCCCAGCGGGAACGCCGCATCCACTCCCGCAAGGTTGTGCAGTTCCACTCCGCGAAGGCGCACCCATCCACCGGGTTCACGCTGCTCGCGCCGCGGCGCCGGCCCCGGATCCAGGAAACCCCGGGTCACGGATGCTTCGATTTCGGACAGGCCGGCGACTTCTCCGCTGTAGAGCACCTGCCCGCCGTTGCTGCCCGCACCCGGCCCGACGTCGACAATCCACTGCGCACGGCTGACCACATCCATGTTGTGTTCCACCACGAACACCGAGTTGCCTTCGGCCTTGAGCGCATCGAGCACCTCGATCAGCGGCTGCACATCGGCCGGGTGCAGCCCTGCGGATGGCTCATCGAGCACGTAGATGACACCGAACAAGCCTGCGCGCAGCTGGGTGGCAATACGCAAGCGCTGCATCTCCCCCGGCGACAGCGTCGGCGTGCCACGGTCCAGGCTCAGGTAGCCCAGCCCGAGCTCCACCAGCACTTCGACCCTGCCCAGCAGGTCGGCGCTGATGGTGCTCACTACTTCGGCCTGCGCTTCAGTCCCGGCCTCGGCTGCGAAGGGGCGCAAGAGCCCCGCCAGCGAACTGAGCGGCTTGCGGTTGAATTGCGCAATATCCAGGCCGCCAAAGGTGACCTGCAGGGCGTCGGGGCGGAAGCCCGTCCCAGAGCATTCCGGGCAATCCTGCGAATGCATGAACGCCAGCGCCTTGGTGCGCAAGTTTTCGCTTTTAGAGGTTGCGACCGTGTGCCGGACATAGCGTTCGGCGCTCCAGAACCGTCCCTTGTAGGGTTTGGCCACGCGGTCGCGTTCCGGGGTCACTTCCACTACGGGCTGTTCCTCGGTGAACAGCAGCCACTGCCGTGCCTCAGCGGGCAGCTGCTGGAACGGGACGTCGATGTCGTAGCCAAGGTGCGTGGTGATGTCCCGCAAGTTCTTGCCCTGCCAGGCCCCCGGCCAGGCGGCAATGGCCCCGTCCCTGATGCTCAGTGAGGGATCTGGAACCAGCGAGGCCTCGCTGACCGAATGCACCGTCCCCGCACCGTGGCAGTGCGTGCAGGCACCCGCTGCGGTGTTGGTGGAAAAGGCGTCCGAATCCAGGCGTGCTGCCCCGTCGGGGTAGTCGCCGGCGCGCGAGAACAGCATGCGCACCGAGTTGGACAGCGTGGTCAGGGTTCCGACCGTGGACCGCGAACTGGCGGAGCCACGCCGTTGCTGCAGGGCCACGGCCGGTGGAAGTCCGGAGATGAATTCCACCTTGGGCGTGTGCCCCTGGGCGATGAGCCTTCGGGCGTAGGGCGCCACGGACTCCAGGAACCGGCGCTGGGATTCGGCGAAGATCGTGCCGAAGGCCAGGGAGGATTTCCCGGAACCGGAAACCCCGGTGAAGGCGACAATGGCATCGCGCGGGATACGCACCTCGACATTGTCCAGGTTGTTCTCATTGGCGCCCCGCACATGGATGAATCCGTCGTGCTCGGCAGGGGCCCGGGAGGATGCAAAGCTGTTCATCTTCCCCACACTATGCGCCCGTGCACGCTCGGCTCAATTCGCCGGCCGCTGGCTCACCCTTCGGCCTGGCAGGCCGCATCCGGGCAGCCTTGCCAGGTTTTCGAGAATAACCCAACGATGTCGATGCTGTGGTCCAGCGGGTAGTACGCATCGACTTTGCCATGGATGCGCGTTGCCGCCTGCTCGACTGCCAAGTGGAAGAACCGGCAGACTTCCGAGTAGTGCCACACCTGGGCAATCAGGTCGACCAGCTGCTCGTGCGTCAGCGGCCTGCTTGGTTCGTATCCGGCTTCACCGAAGGCCCGGTACACGATGCTTTCCGTGAGTTCATGGCCTTTGCCGCAATCGCACCAGGCCAAGCCGCGGCTGGGCATCGACCACACGTCGAAACTGCTCCCAGCGGAGCTCTCGATTTCCATCTTGTCCTCCAATGTTCAAGTCTGGCTGGGCTCCCCAATGTACTGGCCGCGGCCTACAGTTTGGCTCGGTGGATTAAAAGCCTCTTGCCCGCAACGGCTTTGCTTGGCATAGTCATTTTGGGTCGGCAGGTTCAGCCAGCCGACGGATTGAGGCCAAGGAGAACAGTTATGACCGGGCGTTCCCACCCCGATACCAGCGATGGCGCACCGCACCGGCAATGGAATGAGCTGCTGCAGGAGATGCGCGTAATGCAAACCGGTGTGCAGATCCTTGCAGCTTTCCTCGTGGTGCTGCCGTTCCAGGCACGATTCGAGATGCTCAGCCGCACCGACGAAATCGTCTACATCATCCTGCTGGTCGCTGCCACCTTGCTGATTCTGCTGCTGATCACGCCCGTGGCAGTGCACCGCTATTTCTTCGGCCAGCGGCTGAAGCAGCAGACGGTCAACCTGGGACATGTCATCGTCAAGATCGTGGGCATTGGCGTGGGACTGCTGGTCTCGGGCTGCGTCTGGTTTGTGCTGCAAGTTCTTTTCGGCTGGCAGATCGGGGCGTGGGTCGGCGGGCCGCTGATCCTGGTGGCCTTGTTCCTGCTCTTGGCGCTGCCACGGATCCTGATCCCGGACCATGCACAGGACAAGTCAGGGACGTGAGTTTCCGCCGGCACGGGCCATTTTCTCGACCCGTCGCAAGACCAGGCGCATCGGGGCATGCCGGATGAACCGCGGCAGAATCCGCGTGGCCACCCTGGCAACAGCGATCACTCGGGCGTTGCGCTTCGCGGCCGTACCGGTGAGGCGATAGCCGAAGTCCTCGCGCACCGAGGCCGGCAGCTGCGCGATGGTCACATCCCGCATCAGCGGCATGCCCATCCGGATCCACCACGGAGTGTTGCGGGCTTCGAAAAGCTCGCGGGCCAGCGCCCGGGTCTGCTCGGTGACGTGCAGCGTGGCGAGGTTCTGCGCAAGGTATTCATCGAATCGGCTCAGGTTCCTGGGCCAGTAATCTCCCGGCATCTGCAAGGCATCGCCGAGCCGCGCGTACTGCGAGTAGAGCTCTTCCTGCTCGTTCTTGCTTTCTTCCAGGATCTGGCCGGCAATGGTCCGTGCCGAATCATAGAGCGTGGCCGCTACCCACAATTGCAGCTTCGGATCCAGCGCTGAATAGGCGGGCATGCCGTTCGAGCGCGTTCCGCGCACGGGCCGATGCGCCGCGTTGACGTAATCGATGATGGTTCGCTGCTGTGCTGCCGTGCCGTTGCTCAGCGCATAGATGTACCCGAGGGTATGGACCAGGCGGCTCAGCGGGTTGGCCGCGAAGCCCGAGTGCTCGGCAATAGCCCGTCCGATCTGCGGGTGGGCCAACTGGAGCAGGATGGCGCGGCCGGCTCCGAGCAGCAGCCCGGCTTCCGGCGCGATCCGGGAAAACAGCTCGCCATTTTCTCCGGACTGGTTCCTGTGCTCCATAATCCCATTCTAGGCAGCCGCTGGGACGCGAAAGCCGGCGCCCGCACTTGCGGCGGGCACCGGCTCACGGCTGGCTGGTCAGAAAGCTACACCGCAGTGCAGGATCACGTTGGCGTACGGGGTCGCCTCGCCGGTGCGCACGATGACCTTGGCCTGGGGCAGCTGTGCCTTGAGCTCATCATGGGAGATGAACTGGGGATCCAGGCCCTTGGTGCGGCACAGTTCCTGCACGGGGCCATTCTCTGCTTCAGATGCCAAGGTGCTGTTCTCGATCACCAGGTTGCGGGACAGGACATCGAGCACCTGCTCGAAGCTGAGCACCCCCTGGACCAGGGCCAGGTCGATGACCTGCGGGCCGTGCGGAAGCGGCAGTCCGCAGTCAGCGATCACCACGGTGTCAGTATGCCCGCAGGTGGCCAAGGCGGCCAGCAGCGGAGCGTTGAGAATTTCGGATTTCAGCACAGAGGCTTCCTTAAGGTCTTGCTCGAATAAGGGGGCTTAGAGGTTCTGCAGGGAACGCGGGTAGGAAGCCTGGGCTCCGTGGGCCTGCACCGTCAGGGCCGCGAACTTGCCGGCGAATTCCGCTGCCTGCGCCAAGTCGTCCCCATTGGCCAGGCGGGCGGCCAGCGCACCGGTGAACGCGTCGCCGGCACCGGTGGTGTCCACGGCCTTGACCTTTACCGCGGGCAGCGCGCGAACCTGCGCTCCGCCGTTTTCCAAGGGGGCGCGGTCGGCGACCAGGCAGCCGTTGGCGCCGAGGGTGATCACCACGCTGTCGATACCTTCTTCGACCAGCAACCCGGCGAGGCGCTCATACTTGCCCGCGAATTCCAGGTTCAGCTGCGGGTTCAGCTGCTGCAGCACTGCCTCTGCCTCATGCTCGTTGACCACCAGCGGGTTGGCCTTGAGCAGGTACTCGCGGTCCAATTCGATCACCGGCGCCAGGTTGAGCACGATGCGGTCGGTGGCGGCATCCATGGCTGCCTTGATGCCCGAGGCAGGGATTTCCCCCTGCAGCACCAGGATGCCCTCGATGCTCCCGGCGGCCTGCACTGCCTCACCGGTGACCGTCGAGTTGGCTCCGGAGACCACGGCGATGGAGTTCTCCGCAGCGGAGTCCACCTGGATGATGGCGACGCCGGTCGGCTCGCTGGCGCGGGTGACGCGATCCAGCTTGACGCCGGCTTCCTCAAGCTGTCCCAATGCGATGCCGGCGTGCGAGTCGTTGCCGACCGCGCCGATGAATTCGGTGGTGGCGCCGGCCAGGGCCGCGGCCAGCGCCTGGTTGGCACCTTTGCCGCCGGGCGAGAGCTGGTAGGAATCTGCCAGCACGGTTTCTCCCGGTCCGGGCAGGCGGGCCATCAACGCGGTGATGTCCACGTTGCTTGAGCCCACAATGGTGACCTGGATGTGCTGCTGCATGGTTATTCCCCTGGTTCTCGTTGCCCGGCGGCCGATGGGTGCCGGTGTCCTGCTTGATTCCTGCTATGAAAGCAGATTACTCGCCTGCGTACTCGGCGATGTTCTTCTCGTCGACGGTGTCAACGGCAACCTGCACGTTGGCTTCGACTTCCTCGCCCTTGATGGCCTTGGCCAGGATCTGCACCGACTGCTTGCCCAGCTCGGCAGGGTTCTGCGCGATGGTGGCAACCAGGGTGCCGTCCTCGACGGCCTTGAAGCCATCTTCGGTGCCGTCGAACCCGACTACCTTGACGTCCTTGCCGGCCTTGTCGCCCAGCGCCTGGATGGCGCCCAAAGCCATTTCGTCGTTCATCGCCAGGATGCCGGTGGCATCCGGGTTGGCCTGCATCAGGTTGGTGACCACGTCCAGGGCTTCGGCACGGTCGAAGTTGGCGGTCTGCGAGGAGACGACCTCGATGTCCTTGTACTCGGCCAGGCCCTTGTCGAACCCTTCGCCGCGCTCGTTGGTTGCCGAAGCGCCGGGAACGCCTTCGAGCACGATGATCTTGCCCTTGCCGTCCAGCGACTCGGCCAGCGCCTTGGCTGCCTGCTCGCCGCCGGCCACGTTGTCCGACGCCACGAAGGAAGCGATCTTGGTGTCGCCTACGGCGCGGTCCACGGCAACGATTGGCAGGCCGGCCTCGACAACCGGGGCCAGGCCGGCTTCGGCGGTTTCGGTGTCCACGGCGTTGATGATCAGGCCGGCGGAACCGTTGGTTGCGGCGGTGGCCAGCTGGTTGGCCTGGGTTGCGGAGTCGTTCTGCGCGTCGACCACCGACAGGTCGATGCCCTGGGCTTCGGCCTCGGCTTCGGCGCCATCGCGCAGGTCGACGAAGAACGGGTTGTTCAGGGTGGACACTGCCAAGGTGGCCGAGCCGGCTTCGGCTTCGGCGCCGCGGTTGCAGGCGGCGGTGCCCAGCACCAGGGCCAGGCCGACGGTGACGGCTGCGGTCTTGCGCACGATGTTCTTCATGGGGGTTCTCCTTTGAACTGCTGTTGGATTATTGGGTTCGGGGTGGAAAATCTAGTGCTTGACGTTCTTGCGGCGCAGCACGTCGAAGCCGACGGCGATCGCGATCACGGCGCCGATGACTACCTGCTGCCAGAACGCGGAGACCGAGAGCAGGTTCAGGCCGTTGCGGATCACTGCCAGCACCAGCGCACCGATCAGCGTGCCGGAGATGCGGCCGACGCCGCCGGAGAGCGAGGCGCCGCCAATCACCACTGCGGCGATGGCATCCAGCTCGTAGCCGGAGGCCAGGGTCGGCTGGGCCGAGTCCAGGCGTCCGGCCAGGATCATGCCCGACAGCGCGGCGAACACGCCGGAAATCACGAATACGGTGACCAGCACGCGCTTGACCGGGATGCCGGAGAGCCGCGCGGCTTCGGTGTTGCCGCCGACTGCGAAGGCGTTCTTGCCGATGACGGTGCGGTTGAGCACGAAGGCTGCAAGCAGGCCGGAGACCACGAGGATCACGATCGGCATCGGGATCGGGCCGAGGTCATCGCCCAACCAGGATACCGAGGAGCTGGTGGAGATCGGACGGCCGTCTGAGATCACCAGGGTCAGCCCGCGCACCACGGTGAGCATCGCAAGCGAGGCGATGAAGGTGGGCAGCTTGCCGTAGGCGCTCATCGCGCCGGTGACCCAGCCGCACAGCGCGCCCACGGCCAGGCCGATCGGGATGGACAGCCCGTCGGGCAGCCCGGCGGTGGTGATCGCGTAGGAGGAGCCCATCGCCGAGAGCGCGGCCACAGAGCCGACGGACAGGTCGATGCCGGCAGCGACGATCACGAAGGTCATGCCAAAGGCCATCACCGCGATGGTGGAGACCTGGATGCCGATGTTCAGCAGGTTCGGCCCGGTCAAGAAGCGCGGGGTGGCGATGAACAGGGCCAGGCACAGGATGACCAGGCCCACCAAGGCTCCGTTATTGGCAAGGAATGCCTTGAAGTCGAACCCCTTCTTCGGGGCTGTAGCTACGCTGCTCATTACTTGGTTCCCATTTCTTCTTCGCGGTGCACATTGCTGACGGCCAGGGACATGATGGCGTCCTGGGTGGCTTCTTCGGTAGCCAGTTCCCCGGCGATGCGTCCCTGGCTCATGACCAGGACGCGGTCGGACATGCCCAGCACTTCGGGCAGTTCGCTGGAGGCCATCAAGACGCAGCCTCCGGAGGCGGTGATCTCATTGATCAGTTCATAGATTTCGACCTTCGCGCCCACGTCCACGCCGCGGGTCGGCTCGTCGAGCAGCAGCACCTTGGCTCCTGCGGTGAACCAGCGGCCGAAGACCGCCTTCTGCTGGTTGCCGCCCGAGAGCGAGCGGATGGGCTGGTCGATGCTGCCCATGCGGATGCGCAGGCGTTCGGCGACCTGCTGCGCGCGGGCTTTCTGGCCCTTGCGGTCGACCAAGCCGCTCTTGGCGGTGGAAGCCATCGTGGCGTAGCCGATGTTCTCGGCCACCGAGGCATCCAGCACCAGGCCCTGGGTCTTGCGGTCCTCGGGCACATGGCCGATGCCGGCGCGGGTGGCTGCCGCGACGTCGAAGCTGGCCAGCTTCTTGCCGTTCACCGCCACGCTGCCGCTGGAGTACTTGTCCGCTCCGGCGATCGCGCGGATCAGCTCGGTGCGCCCGGCACCCATCAGGCCGGCCAGGGCCACTACTTCGCCGGGGCGGACCTCCAGCGAGATGTCCTTGAGCATGCCGTCGGACAGGTTCTTCACGCTCAGCAGCGGCTGCTCTCCCGGCTCGGTGGCCACGCGCGGGAACTGGGCGTCGATGTCGCGGCCGACCATGAGCCTGACCAGTTCGTTCTCCTCGGTGCCGGCCGGGACGGTGGCGATGAACTTGCCATCGCGCAGCACGTTCACGAAGTCGCCGATTTCGGCGATCTCATCGAGGTGGTGGCTGATGAACACCATGCCGACTCCCTGCGCCTTCAACGTGTTGACCACCGAGAACAGGTGCGCAATTTCAGATTTGGTCAAGGCCGCGGTGGGCTCGTCGAGGATCAGCACGCGGGCGTCCAGGCTCAGGGCCTTGGCGATTTCCACCAGCTGCTGCTGGGCCAGGCCCAGCTCGCCCACCGGCGTATCCACATCCAGCTTCAGCCCGAGCTTGCCCATCGCGTCGCGGGCGATCTGGCGCATGGCGCGGCGGTTGATGATGCCGAACTTGCGCGGCACGCGGCCCAGGGTGATGTTCTCGGCAATGGTCATCGACGGCACCAGGTTCAGTTCCTGGTGGATGGTAGCGATGCCCAGGGCTTCGGAGGCCTTGGTGTTGGGGATCTTCACGGCCTTGCCGTCCATCAGGATCCGGCCGGCATCCGGCTCGTGCACGCCGGCGATCATCTTGATCAGCGTGGACTTGCCTGCGCCGTTCTCGCCGAGCAGCACGGAGACCTTGCCCGCGTGCACCTCGACGGTGACCTCGTCGATCACCTGTACCGGGCCGAAGGACTTGCAGACCTTGTCCAGGACCAGCAGAGCGTCATTACCCATTCTCGTTCCTTCCATCCTCACCTATGCGCCGGTGGCTGCTTGCGTTGGGGCCAGCGACTCACGCGCGGTGAATCGGCTGATGAATTCTTGCGGCTCCGGGCTCTTGCCGGCCATCACTTCCTGCAGCGCGGTGACCGCGGCGCGGCCCATGCTGGTCAGGTCGTGGCTGATCGTGGAAATCGGCGGATCGTGCATGAGCATCGCATCCACCTCGTCGAAGGAGATCACCGAGAGCTGCTTTCCGATCCGGATGCCGGCTTCGCGCCACACGGTCAGCGCGCCAATGGCCATCGGCGCATCAGCGATGACCACCGCGGTGGGCTGCAGTTCATGCTCCAGCAGCCAGCGGGCGCCGTCCGCACCGGAGGCGGCACGGAAGTCGCCGGCAAAATGCAGGGCGGGATTGATGCTCAGGCCGTTGGCCGCCATCGCCGAATCGAAGGCACTGTGGCGTTCGCGGGCGGTGGAGGCGTGGTCCGGGCCGCCGAGGAAGGCGATGCTGGTGTGGCCCAGGAGCTTGAGCTGCGCGATGGCTTCTTCCAGGGCGCCGGTGCTGGAGGCGGTGATCGAGGGGATGCGCTGCTCTGGAAGGGTCCGGTCCACGAAGACCAGCGGGGTTCCCGAGGCGATGATGCGCTGCATCATCGGGCTGGGCCGGTCGGCGTCTTCGTCGAGGCCCTGGGGCACGACAATCAGCCCGTCGACGCGGCGCGAGAGCATCGCTGCGAGAAATTGGTCCTGCTGCTCGGTGTCTTCGTTGGCGTTGCCGATGAAGGTCATCATTCCCGCGGCGTGCGCCTGCTGCTCGACAGCGTGGGCAAGATCGGAGAAGTAGGGGTTGCGCACATCGGAGATCAGCAGCGCGATGGTGTCGGTTTTGGTGGAGCGCAGGGAGCGGGCCTGGGCGTTGGGAACGAATCCCAGTTCCTTGGCGACGGCTGCCACCTTTTCCCGGGAAGCGGCCGAAGTGGCGGGGTGGCCTGAGAGAACGCGCGAGGCAGTAGCGGAGGAAACTCCGGCTGCAAGCGCCACATCTTTGATGGTGACAGCGTTCATGGCGATAAGCCCCTTTGCTTATTGTGTAATCGATTCCATGGAATCGATTACACAGTTTTCCGCACAAAGAAAATTAAGTCAATACACTGCGCTTGCCTATCAATAATCCCTACCCAGCGACTATATTTTTTCGGGCTGGTGACTAGTTGCTTTAAGTTGCCTCGGGAGTTCAAGGCCAAACGTCCCATAACCAAAGTCACGTCGAGCCAGCAAGCGCAGCGGTCGCTAAGATGGTTCTTGTGTCGGTCAACCAGCTTTCAGATAGCGCGCAGAATTACCTCAAGATCATTTTCGGCCTCACCGAGTGGTCCAGTGATCCGGTCACCGCGAGCATCATTGCCAGCAAATCGGGAATGAAGCTCTCCACGGTGTCCGGCGCCTTGAGCAAATTGCGCCAGCAGGGCCTGCTCGACCATGCGCCCTATGGAGCCGTGACGCTCACCAAGCTGGGACGCGAGTATGCGCTGACCATGGTCCGCCGCCACCGCCTGATCGAAACATTCCTGGTGCAAATGCTTGGCTACCGCTGGGACCAGGTGCATGACGAGGCCGAGAGCCTGGAACATGCCGTATCCGACTTCATGATCGAACGCATCGACAGCCTGCTGGAGCATCCCACCCGCGATCCGCATGGCGACCCCATCCCGACCGCCGAAGGCCGCATTTCCATTCCCCAGGCTTTCAACTTGGGCGAAGCCGTCGATGACGCCCGGGTGGAGGTCGAGCGCATTGCCGATGATGATTCGCAGCTGCTGCAGTATTTCTCCGATCACCGGATCGTTGTCGGCGCGCAGCTGCAGGTAACGCCCGGCGAGCAGTTCTCCGAGACGGTGAATGTCCAGGTCTGCGCGACTGGGGAAACCTTGCGCTTGGGCTCGCGTGCGGCTGCCGCGGTGTGGGTCTCGCGTTCCTCCGAATAGCCTTTCCGTTCCATGCCCTCGGCTCATTGAACTGGCGGCGTCGTCACCTTTCAACGCCAACAGATAATTTGTCCGTTTCATGGATTACAGTGTTGACTAGCCCGGGATACTGCAATGTACAAGTTTTACATGGGGGTGCATTGCGGCATCCTTGGCCATCCATCAGTTCGCGTTTCATTTGAAAGACTCCGCCTTGCCTAAAAAACTTTTCGCTGCGCTCTGCGCTGCAATATTGGTGCTTGCTGGATGCAGCGCACCGGCAGATCCTTCTGCACTTCAGATCAATCAGCTCGCACAGGCCGACAACCTGTTGGCAACAGACCAGCCGTTGCAGGTGGAACGGGTTGCCACCAGCAGCAAGAAGGTCAAGCCCGGGGCGAAGCTCAATGGTCCCAAAGCCACCGCAATGCTGGCGACCTTGCCGGTGAAGGGCAAGGCAGCAGCCACCGGATACAACCGGAACAAGAAATTCGGCAATGGCTGGAAGGACTTCGACAAGGACAAGTGCGACGAGCGCCAGGACACCTTGTCCCGGGACATGTCCAAGGTGAAGTTCAAGGACCGCAAGAAGTGCACCGTAGCTTCGGGCACGTTGCATGACAGCTACACCGGCAAGAAGATCAATTGGAAGGTCAAGTCAGGCAGCGTCGACATCGACCATGTGGTTTCCCTGAAGAACGCGTGGATTTCCGGCGGCCAGAAACTGTCGCAGGCCCAGCGCCAGGCCCTGGCCAATGACCCGCTGAACTTGATGGCGTCCAGCGCCTCAGCCAATCGCCAGAAGGGCGACAAGAACACCGCCGAGTGGCTCCCGAAGAACAAGTCCTTCCGGTGCCAGTACGTGGCAACCCAGATCAGCGTCAAGAAGAAGTACGCGCTGTCGGTGACCAAGGCGGAAAAGAATGCGATGGCCAAGGTGCTGAAGACGTGCCGCAACCAGAAGGCCGCAAAGGTCACCCCGATCAAGCCAGCCGGTTCCAAGCCCAAGGCTTCGCCGAAGAAGGACGTGAAGAAGGCGCCTTCGGTGGTCAAGGGCACCGTGCATCCGGGCGCCTACTGCAAGAAGGCGGATCAGGGTAAGCGCGGCAAGTCCAAGGCCGGCAAGTACTACACCTGCAAAACCGATGCCAATGGCAAGCTGCGCTGGCGAGTCTAGCGACCGATTTCAGGTTCTCGTCTAGTCTGCTGATCCACCAGCCAGTGCGGCCCCACGGGCGGATCCTTTCCCGCCCGTGGGGCCTTCTGCAGTTCGCCTACACTCGGGCGGCCAGCGCTTTGCGCCGTCCCTTGCGGGCCAGGCGGGTGGCGATGAGCCCCTGCTTCGGGCTGAAGAGATAGGCGATTGCGAAGATCATTGCCTGGGCCAGCACCACCATTCCACCGGTTGATGCATCGAGGTAGTAGCTCACGTAGACGCCCAGGATTCCGGCACAGGTTGCCAGTACCGGTGCGATCACCAGCATCTTCCCGAAGCGGTCGGTCAGCAGGTAGGCCGTGGCGCCGGGAATGATCAGCATGGCGACGACCAGGATGACGCCGACAGCCTGCAGCGCCACCACTGAGGTCATGGCCAACAGCCCCAAGAGCACGGCACCGATCAGCCGCGGGCTCATTCCCAAAGCATGGGCGTGCGTCTGGTCGAAGGCAAAGAGCGTGAAGTCCTTGCGCTTGAGCACCAGGATGGCGAAGGTGATCGCGCCAAGCAGCACTACCTGCCACAGGTCGCTGGCCGAGACACCCAGCAGATTGCCGAAGATGATGTGATTCAGATCCACATGGCTCGGGGTGACCGAGATCAGCACCAGCCCGATGGAGAAGAGCGTGGTGAAGACGATGCCGATGGCCGCATCTTCCTTCAGCTTCGTCGTGTCGCGCACTCCCCCGATCAATGCCACCGCGAGGAATCCGAAGACCAGGGCGCCCAGGGCAAAGGGAGCGCCGGCGATGTAGGCCAGCACTACCCCGGGCAAGACGGCATGCGAGACCGCGTCGCCCATCAGCGACCAGCCGATGAGCACCAGCCAGCAGGACAGCACCGCGCACAGGGCAGCGGCGATGATGGTCACCAGCAGGGCGCGCACCATGAAGGTGTAGCCCAAGGGCTCGGCCAGCAATTCAATGAGGTTCATTTCCCGCCTCGTTTCATGGGATCCAGGCCAAAGGCCAGGGCCAGGTTCTCCGCTTGCAGCACCACGTCCGGATCTCCGTGCATCAGGACCTTGCGCATCAGCAGCACCGCTTCATCGGCCAGTTCCGGCAGCGCATGCAGGTCATGGGTGGAGATCAGCACGCTGCCGCCGTCATCGGCTACCTCTCGCAAGAGCTTGGTGATGGTCGCTTCGCTGCGCTTGTCCACGCCGGCAAAAGGCTCATCGAGCAGCATGATGCTGGCGCCCTGGGCGATGCATCGGGCCACGAATGCGCGTTTCTTCTGGCCTCCGGAGAGCTGGCCGATCTGCCGATCGGCGAAGTTGGCCAGCTCCACCCGTTCGAGGGCCTCGTCCACGGCGGCGTGGTCCTTCTTCTTGGCTCGCCGGGTCCATCCCATCTGCCCGTAGCGTCCGGTCATCACGACCTCGCGCACCGAGATCGGGAAGCTCCAATCCACGGCCTCGCTCTGCGGTACATAGGCCAACTGGCCGCTTTTCCGTGCCTGCAGCGGGTCGGTGCCGTTGATGCGCACGCTACCGGTGTCTGGCTTGATCTGCCCCATGATGGTCTTGAACAGTGTCGACTTGCCCGAGCCGTTCATCCCGACCAGTCCGCAGACCCGTCCGCGGCCCAGCTGCAATGAGGCGTGGTCCAAGGCCAGCACGGGGCCATAGTGGACGGTCGCGCCCGTTACGTCGATGGCCATGGCGGTGCTTTGCTTCGCATTCATGGTGTTTCGCCTTTCAAAGCACGGGCAATGGTTCTGGTGTCATGCGTGATCAGGTCCAGGTAGCTGGGCACCGGACCGCCAGGTTCGGAGAGCGAGTCAACATAGAGAGTTCCGCCGTAGACGGCATCGGTGGATTCCACGACTCGTTGCATGGCTGCATCGGAGACCGTGGATTCGCAGAAGACCGCGGGAATATCGTTGTCCCTGACATAGTCGATGGCCGCGGCGACCTTGCGCGGCGTGGCCTGCGATTCCGCGTTGACCGCCCACAGGTACTTTTCGGCCATGTTGGCATCGCGCGCCAGGTAGCTGAAGGCTCCCTCGCAGGTCACCAGCACACGCTGGCGTTGGGGGATTTCCTCCAGCGCCGCCTCGAGCTCGTCATGCACGTCTTGAAGCTTGGCCTGGTAGGCCCTGGCGTTCTCCCGATAGCTGGATGCATTGGCCGGATCCAGTTCGCTGAAGGCCTCAGCGATGCGCTCTACATAGATCTTGACGTTCAGCGGGCTCATCCAGGCATGCGGGTTGGGCTTTCCGGCCCCTTCTTCCTGGACGATATCGATCGGCTCAATCCCCCGGCTGGCGGTTACGTGCGGGGCGTCATTGTCTTCGACGAATTGCTGGAACCAGGCTTCGAGGTTCAAGCCGTTATCGAGGATGAGGTCTGCATGGGAGGCGCGGCGCAAGTCATCCGGTGTCGGCTCGTATCCGTGGATCTCTGCGCCAAGTCGGGTAATTGATTCAACGCGCAAATGCTCGCCCGCGACGTTCTGGGCGATGTCCTGCAAGACCGTGAAGGTTGTCAGCACCACCGGCCGGTCGTCCGGGCTGGCTGCGGGCTCAGTGTTGGGCTTGGACGCGCAACCAGCGAGGGCGAGCAGGCAGGCCAGGACGGCGGCCAGCAGCCCCACGCGTTGCCCCGCGCCTGATCGACGTTTCGCCGTTTGCACCATTGCACACCATTCCGATTCTCGCACTGGCGATTAGTTCGCCCCCCTCAATCATAATGTTTGATGGGTCGAACATTGCAAATTCGCGTCGGCGGATTTCGCTGTGGGTGCTGTCTCAGACCCCCAGCAGGGTATTGACAAGACGGGCGGCAGTGCGTGCGGTACGCCCGTCAATATCCAATCCCGGGTTCAGCTCCACCACGTCAATCAATGCCAATTTGCCGCTGCCCGCCAGCAATGCGCAAAGCCCGTGGATCACTTCCAGGGGCACCCCGAAACCGGCAGGGGCACTGACCCCCGGAGCCACCGACGCAGGCAGCACATCGAGATCGATGGTCAGATACAGCTTGTCGATGCCCGCCAGGAAGTCCTCGACGAATCCCAGGACGGCAGGTAATTGACCTGCCGTGCACTGCTCGTCAAGCAGGTAGCGCACGCCCAAGCTGCGAGCCCGTTCGAAGAGCACCGGTGTGTTGCTCGGCTTGCTGATTCCCACTACCGCGTAGTTGAAATCGCGCCCTTCGGCCTGCAGATCCCGGGCGATGTCCAAGAACGGCGTGCCGCTGGTCCGGCGCGGTGCGCTGCGCAAATCGAAATGCGCGTCCAGGTTCAAGATGCCCAACCGGGTTTCCGGCTCGTCCCTGAAGTGCTTGAACAGACCGGTGAATGAACCATAGGCCGTTTCGTGGCCGCCGCCGAGCACCACTGGCAGCATTTCTCCAGCGAGCAATGCGCTCACCGACTGCGCCAGTCGCTCCTGCCCCGATTCGAGCTCGTCACCAAGCACCTCGATATCGCCAGCATCCACCAGCGGGCGCGGCTCGTGAATGGCCAGCGAGCCCAGGGCGGCGCGCAGCGCCTGCGGCCCCCGGGCGGCACCAACCCGGCCCTCGTTGCGCAGCACGCCCGCATCAGATGCGAAACCGAGCAACGCAGCAGGCCACCGCCCATTGGGGGTGCCAGCAGGCTGGCGGTTCACGTGCTGGTGCCATCTCAAATGCTGCTCGCCGGTGCCGTCATTGCGTCCAATCCAGATAGCAGGTGCCCGGTCAACCGCCAGCTGCGGCTCGAAATTCTCCATGCTTCCAGCTGACCAGATGCACCCCGAGCGCGCCATGCCTTCTGCGGTTCTCCGTCTGAAACACCGGACAGAAGACGTTTATCGGGCACTCAGCGCGCGGTAGTCCAGCGGCCCTTTCGTGGCCGCATTGCCGTAGACCTCAACATGGATGTGATCCATGTGCCGGGTGGTGTCATTCCAGTTGCCGGTGAACTGGTTTCCGTACTTCCCGGAATCGGAATACGGGGTCCAGCCAGTGGTGGGAAGCCAGATCCGGTCCTGCCAGATCAGGTAATAGATCCCCAGCTGGATGCGGTTATCCAACAGGAACTGAGCCAATTTATCGCCTTGGGCGACGCGCGCCCGGTTCTTGTAATCGCGGATCATCAGGTCCACGGCCTTTCCGGAGCTGTGCCCGGACGAACCGCTTCGAATGGTGTGGATGGCGCTGACGGTATCGCCGGTTCTCCCCTTCAGCGCGGCAATGACCCGTTGCGCATCGGGCTGCAAGACGCCCGGCTGGCTCTTGGAGAGGTAGGTTTCCCTGACCCAACCGCGTCCTTGAGGCGCGGAAACTTCGGCCCAGCCAGCATCGCTGCGCATGAAGGTGACCTTCTGCCCGGCTGGCAGCACGGCTTTGCTCCGGTGGCTGACTCCCGCGCCGGCCCGCAGATTGACGTTGGCCGTGGTCCAGCGGTATTCGGTGGTCGGGGCCGGTGCCGGTCGCGGTGCCTGGGGCTTGCTGGTAGCCAGATAGCCATTGCTGATCCATCCGGTGCCCTTCGTTGTGGATACGCGTGCCCAACCGTTGGCCGTACCCAGGAGGCTGACCTGCTGCCCCTTGGAGATAACCGCCAGCGATTTATAGCCGGTGGAGTACCCGGAGCGAAGGTGCACATTGGCAGTTGTCCAGCGCTTGGCAGCCTTCAGCGGCGTGTAGGCCTTGGCCACCAATGCGCTGGATGGAACCCACCCAGTCGTCTTGGAGGTTTTCACCCTAGCCCAGCCGTTCGATGTTCCGTGCAGGGTGAGCGTGGATCCGGCGGCTACCGTTCCCAAGGACCT
Source organism: Glutamicibacter sp. ZJUTW (assembly GCF_008370855.1). Taxonomy (NCBI): domain Bacteria; kingdom Bacillati; phylum Actinomycetota; class Actinomycetes; order Micrococcales; family Micrococcaceae; genus Glutamicibacter; species Glutamicibacter sp. ZJUTW. Next base: position 2,892,506 of record NZ_CP043624.1, read on the forward strand.
GGACGTTCCCGAAGCGCTGGCGCGCACGGCGGTGCTGGACAGAATCCAGCGTGGTGCTGGGTGGGCAGGCTTATAGGCGGTGCTGGACAGGATGGCGGTTGGCACCCAGCCGATGCCACGGGTGGACTTGATCTGGGACCAGGAACCTCTGGTTGTGTACAAGCCGACTTTCTCGCCCGGCGCGAGACGTCCGAGGGAAGCCGAGGAGCTGTGATTCGATCGGCGCAGGACGCTGCTGCTGAGCAGCCAACGGTTCCCTATCGTCTTTTGGGTTGCTACAGGCTGGGTAGACAGTTGCTTGGCAGGGAGCCATCCGCGTTTCCCGGCGGTAACTACATAGCTCCACGAGCCTGAGGTGCGCAGCCACTCGACTTTGGCTCCCGCCGGAACACTTGCCACGCGTGCCGCTTTGGCCGAGGTGGACTTCCGCAGGACCTGGGCGCTTTTCGAATACCGGTGCACGGGTGCCGGCAGTGAGCTGGACAGCTGGCTTGTTGGCACGAAACCGGTGACCTTGCCGATCTTGATCCGGCTCCAGGAGCCAGTTGCGCCCAGACGCTGCACCTTGGCTTTGCGCATGGCTCCAGCCAGGGCCGGAGAGACGGACGTTGCCTTCTTGCGGACCGGCTGGAAGGAAAGCAGATAGCGGGTGGCTGAGCTCTTGGGCTTGGCCGGCGCTGCGGGCGAGGTCAGGTACTTGGCCGAGACCCAGCCGGACTTCTTCTTGTAGGTTGCTTGCACCCAGCCGGAAGAACCCCCGGAGACGAGAACCTTGGCGCCCTTGGGAATGACCAGCAGCGACGCGGAGTGGACCGATGGCGATTTGCGCAGATTCAAGTTGGCGGTGGTCTGCTTGGCGACTGCCGCAGGAGCCGCAGCAAGCTGGGCGACACCGGCTGGAGCCTGCATTGATGCGCTGGCGCCAGCTGCGGTGCCAAAGGCCAGGAGCAGGGCCAGCAGCAGGCCCAGGACGCGATTCGTATATTTCAATGTGGGTGCTTTCGAGCAAGGGCAAACTGCCGATTCCTGCGGTCAGCAGAAGTCCAAGGCATTCCGCTGTGGGCGGCGATATTGCGATCGCCAAGAAAATAATGACACAGCAATGGCGATTTCGCCCTGCCGTGATCCGAAGAAGCTAGCTCGCCTTGGACATGACGAAAGCAGTCACGGAACCCGGCTCGATTTCGGTTCGTCCGGCGTCCTGGATGACAGGCCCGGCAGCCTGCCGAGACAATTGCTCGAAGTCCTTGCGCGGCAGGTGCCTGATGCCTACCGGTGCATGGGATTGCAGCCACGCTTCGACAGATTCGGCGGTGGCCTCGGTCAGCCATGCGAACAGCGCGTGTGCTGCCTGCGCGGCAGCCTTTCCGGTGGACATCTCCAAGGACTTGTTCAGCACGATGTTGATCTTCGCGTCCAGGACTTCATCGGCCTTTGGCAACTGCGTGCCGGAGACCTGGAGCTTGGCGATCAGCTTCGGCAAGTCGGCGGCCGGCAATGGGGGCAGGCCTACAGCTTGCGCCTTGCCCACTTCGCTGACCATTTGCTCGGGGAACATCTCCAGCACCTTGGCGAACATCTTGGGATTGGCCCGGCGCACCGACTTGGCGAATGCCTGTGAAGCCCACTGCTGCCAATCCGGGTTCTGCGGATCTTGCAGGTAGGCAATCACGGCTGCGCGGGCCACCGCCGAGAGGCCCTCATCCTCGCTCGACGGATCCTCCTTGTCGATTCGCAGGATGATGGGCTGTACCAATTCCCCGGGGTCGCGATCGCGCAGTTCAGTCATGGTTTTATTCTATGGCGAATGAGAGAACCGAATTTTCGGACTGCAAAGCTTCAGCTTGCAACTCTAACTACTATGCGCTGAGGAAGGTCACCGTAATGCGCGCCGGGATCTGCGCGTACACCGCGTGAAGGACGTTGGCTTCAACGAAGATGCTACCCCCAACAGCCAACGGGTAATTGCATCCCTCCACCGTGAACTCGATTTCCCCTTCAATTACAGAAACGATGATCGGGGTGCGCGCTACGTGCTCTTTCAGCTCAACATTTGAGTCGAAAGCTATTTCCGTAATCTGTGCTTTCTCGCCGGCAAAAATTCTCTTGGCCGAATACTTTCCTGGCTTGATTGGATTGCGTTCGGCATTGCCCGCAGCTGACAACGATATCAGCTCGAATTCTCCGCCCATAATATTTTCAGTCAAGGCAATTCCCGTCTTCCGGTGTGATTGAATCCACGTCGAATTAACTACCAGCATGCTCCTTTTTCGATCCGGGAGCCAACTGCCGCTTGATTCCTATCGCCCTTTGCGTTGCTGCCCGTCGTGTCGACAGCCGCCAATAGAAGCAACGTATTCATCTCGACGCAGTGACACTCATTCAAGGCCCACGGCGTGCCGGGTTCCTACCAAGATCCGCGCTCGAATCAAGACGCTGCTTCACCTTCTCGCATTGCAGAGTCGCTCACTTTGGTTCGCAGTCTAGAGATTCTCGTCTTGGCCTTGGAAGCTGCCGTCGGGCTCTCTCCTGCCAAGGTAAAGGCAGTGTCAGGCGCGCATCATGCCTCGGCGTTGCTCCTGGCATGCGTAGCAAATTTCGAGACTTCGCTAGCGTCAGTATTTCAGTATTCCCGTCATAGAACACACATGCTTGCCACTTCCGAGGGATCGCAACACCCAATTACTCAGCGACCGCACCGTCGTTTGCCGGGAGCCTCCTAGCGTCGCCGAACTTTGCGCACGATCAGCAGCACGACGCTGGTCAGCATGGCAGTGGCCAAACTGACCAGAAGAGGAGTCTGCCACGGAACATCCAGAACGCTCCCGGTGAATTCTTTCCAAAAGCAGCCAATAGAATCCCAGCCTGTTGCCTTCGATTCGATAACTCGAGCGGTGCTTTCCACAACGGCCGGCATGACCCATTGGATCGCCAGCGCGAAGACCCACATCAGCAGGTTCATGATTCTCAAGAATCCGACGAAGCCCAAAATGAGGCCGAGGAGCAGCGGCCCGGCATACCAGAGGTAGACATAGTAGGACTGGGCGCCGGCAACGAGCGAAGCAATGATCTGCAGCCAATAGCTCACACCCACCGTTAGCGTCGCATAAAACAGCACCGCTATGGGCAGCCGCAATTTAGTAGCCAGGAAGTACCAGGCTTGGCTGATCAGCAGCAGGCCCCCGAATACCCAAAGATGCCGGATGGATGCTGAGGACAGTTCCCCGCCCAAGAGCCCGGGCTCAAATGCGAGAAGGCCTTGGAATCCGAGACCCAAAAGCCCCAGGAACATGCCCACGGCTGTCACGACAGTGAACGCTGTACGCCCATACCCAATGCGCCGGGCAAACCAGCTGCCCCAGAGGGTTATGACGGAGAAAACTACCAACAGCCCTTGGGCGTCGTCGCTGGCATGCGGGAGAATCGACCGGTCTTCTTCCCCAATCCACAACCACGGCAACACCACGATCGCAGTGATCAGCAATCCAGCGACCAATTGCATCCACCAGTTGTGCCAGATGCGTCTCATTGAACCCACTCTTACTCCTCAGTGTTCCTACGCGCTCATTGTTCCAGAGCCAGCGCGGAGCATCGCGAATGCCGGCAGGCGTTTCCCCCAAGTTGCTCCAGACAGCAGACTCCCGCACCGGGAACTGTGCCGGGAACGCCAGATGGCCCGTGCGCATTCCACCCAACTGGAATGCCCACGAGCCATCTGGACTACTGCTTTCACCGTGCCTTGGCGTGGGTGGCCACTGCTCCTGGATTGCGTAAATGCAGGTGGTTTACGTAATCAGGCGGTCTTCGTTGAATTCGGCGGTAACCCGTTCAACTTTCTCTACTTCCAGTGAACAACACATAGATCACCGTGTGCAACAGGCAAGCATGCAGTTAGTCAATATGATCAACTGGACAAGAAATATATCGCGATTATTCGCCAATTTGCCGTGAGAGCTGAATCACAAAAATCAGTTTGAACCTGCCAGCAAAGCACTTGACCTTGACGTAACGTCAACCAGTAGCGTGGTAGCCATGAACGATTCAACTGGCCGTCGGAAACAAGTCCGCCACTCGATCGCACAGGTCTCGAAATCCGCTGGAGTCAGCAGCCGCACTTTGCGGCACTACGACCAGATCGGCTTGCTGGAACCTGATCACGTGGCCGCCAACGGGTATCGCTTCTATACCGACAGGCAGCTGGTCCGGCTCCAGCGGATTCTCTTGCTGAAGCAGTTGGGCATGAAGCTGGAAACCATCGCTGAAATCCTGGACGAGCAACGCACTGAATTAGCCGCGCTGCGCACCCACAAGGAACAGCTCCACAGGCAACGTGAGGCGCTGGACCGGCAAATCGCGGCCCTGGATCACAGCATTTCAACACTAATTACGGGAGGAACAATGGAACCGGAAAAGAGCTTTGACGGCTTCAACGAGCAGTACAAGCACGAGGTATCCGCACGCTGGGGCGCCGACGCCTACGAAACATCTAATCGCTGGTGGCGCTCCAAGTCAGGAGACGAGCAAAGCGCATTCATGGAAGAGGTCAAAATCATAAACCAGGCCTGGATCGAGGCGGGCAAGAATTCCGTCCCAGCAGACAGCGTCGAAGCCCAGGAACTAGCCGCTCGCCATGTGCGCTGGCTTCAGAGCGCCAAGGGCACCCCGCTGGATTCCGGTGATCCGGTCCAGCGCAAGGCATATATCTGCAATCTCGGCGAGATGTATGTGGCTGATCCGCGGTTTGCAAAGAACTACGGCGGATATGCCGAACTCGTTCGCGATGCGTTGCAGATTTTTGCCGAACGCACTATCCAGCTCGACTAGCCCGTGGCTGTTCCCGATGCGCTCGGGAACAGCCGCGGCCAGCGCTGTCAGCTATGGGGTTCGTTCGCAATATCCTCGCGGGCCTGCGCGTACCGCTCCTGGATATAGTTCTCCAAGGCGACGCGTTCCACGCGCCACATGCCGCGCCCGCCTATTTGGATGGCCGGCAGCTCGCCACTTTTCACGAGAGCCCGAACCTGCGGCAGCTTCACATTCAGTTCCTCTGCCACGTCTTCCAACCGCAAAAACCTCATATCAACAGGTTACTGTGATTAGCGTCCATTTGATCCCAGCCTGCTGAATTTGTGGATAAAGGAAGGCATTCCACCCGGCCATTCGCCCTAGTGGCCGCAGTAGCCGAGTCGCGCGCAACAATATCAGCCAATCCGCGCAACACATTTGGGATCCACTGGTCATTTTGACTAAAATCTAGGTTGGCACCTATGCACGCGCAACACAACCTGTCCCAGGAGACCACCACATGAATTCGGATACGTATCAGCTCGATGAAACCGACCGGCGTATCCTTCTGGCACTCGATGCGGATCCGCGTGTGCCCATCATGATGCTGGCCCAGCAGCTGGGCCTTGCCCGCGGCACTGTGCAGACGCGTTTGGAACGCCTGGCCCATTCAGGTGCCTTGCGTCCGAACACCTCGCGAATCCTTCCAGCGGCCATGGGCCGAGGCGTCAGCGCTTTCGTGAGCGCCGAGTTGAACCAGGCCAGCTTGAATGAGGCCATCGCCGCGCTGCGCCAGATCCCTGAAGTTCTCGAGTGCGTCGCTCCTGCCGGCGATACCGACCTCTTGATTCGCGTGGCCGCGACCGACCCGGATGACCTCTACCGTGTTAGCGAAGAGATCCGCTTGTGCCCGGGCATAACCCGCACTTCGACCTCGATGATCCTGCGCGATGTCATCCCGTTCCGCACCACCGAGCTGCTCAAGAAGCTGAGCAAGGACTGAATCCAAGCGAGTAACGGGCAGAATCGCCAATCCCGTTGCCGGCACCGAAAGGTCGCCGGCAACGGCGTTTGTTTTCATGGGCAGGATGGCACTTCCTGGAGCTTGGCAGCGGGCAGGTATTTCGCCGAGCGGAGCACCTGCAGCATTGACAGCACGCAGAGCACAGCAAGCATCGAGATGAATAACGCCGGGTGCGCGACCGTCCGCCAGAGTGCAAAGAATGTCGGGAAAGTGAAACCGATGAAACAGCACATGTAGAACCTGCCGGTGAGCTTGCCAACGTCCGCGCTGCCGGCAAGATCCAGGACCTGGCTCAGCCCGGCAACCAGCAAGATGCCATTGGCAGAACCGGCCACGGCGAAGGCAATGATTCCCAGGATTTCTGAACCGCTGAGCGACACGGCGATCATCAACAGCAGCGCCGCCAGCGAGGTAGCCAGCCCAGCCATGATCAGCCTGATCTTGCCCAGGTCGTTGAATCTCTTGACGAATGGCTGGATCACTGTGCCCATGCCCATGGTGACCGCGACAGCCAAGGTGGTGTAGAACAGGCTGGACTCGCCCGCACCACTGCTCAGCGCGGGGACTACCGCAAAGCCTGTCGCTGCCATGCCGAAGACCCATGGGGCTGCGGGCAGGACAACACGGTAGAACCGCTGGAGGTTTGCGGTGGTTGTCGCTTCACCCCGCGAACTGCGCCCTGCTGGTTCAAGCGCAGGAGCTTCACGGGTTGTGAACATCAGCAGCAGCCAGGCAAAGGCGGTGGCGGCATGAACGATATAAGCCAGTTCCGGGCTGCCGCTGGCTCCGACGATGGCCCCTGAAATGACCGGGCCAAGGGCGAATCCCAGCGATGTGCACAGCGCGGCGCGCGTTGCACCGGCGGCGCCGGGACTGAGCAATTTCACCCAGCTGGTGATGGCGACCATGGCCAAGCCCATGCCGAAGCCGGTGAAGATGCGGCCCGCATAGAGGCCGGACTCGTGAAGCGATCCGACCATGAGCCCGAAGGATCCCAGAATCGAGCAGGCCAGGGCGAGCAGCGAGAAAGGCTTGCGTCCGTATCTGTCGGCCCAGGGGCCGCCGAATGCCAAGGCAGGGATCATGCCTGCCAGGTAGCTGCCCATGACCAGCATCGCCTCGAACTCGCTGAGTTCGCGGAATTGCTGATACCAGCTGATCAGCGAAACGTACTGGTTGGCGCACCATCCGGTAAGCACCAGGCACACGCCGGGAAGCCACCACGGAGTCGTCTTACGGGCAGCATCGAGAACAGTAATTTCTACCGCTCCATCTCGTGGAACAGTTCACGCACGCGGTCGGCGATCTCATCGCGGATCATGTTCATCCGTTCCGCACCGGTGATGCCGTCTTCGCTGGGTTCATAGGTGACCCAGCGTTCGGTCTTAATCGACGGATCGAACTGCGGATTCGCGTCGGTTCCAAGGATCACCACGCGGTCGACTTGCTCGACAACGCGCGGATCAATGGCCTTGGGCGTGCCCTGGGACATGTCGGCGCCGGCCTGCGAGAGCGATTCAACCGCTTCCTGGTTGATGCCCGAACCTGGGTTGGTTCCAGCCGAGTAGCTGGTCACCTTCCCCTCAGAAATGTAGTCCATCAATGCGGCGGCCATTTGCGATTTGCCGGCATTGCGGGAGCAGATGAAAAGTACCGAGTTAGCCATGAACCTATTGAACCATTGACCCGCAGGTTGGTGGCCTTTCAACGGGAAGGTTGCGAAATGTGCCGTGCCGCGCCCCATTACGCAAGATCGTTGTCCTGCCGCTATGGCTAAAAGCTGTGGATGTGGCTACGGTTATGACTACTCAGCCCACGGCAACAGGAGGAAAAGATGCTCGCAGCGCATAAGAAGATCATTGTCACCGGCGTAGTCGTGATGCTGATTGGTGTTCTCCTCAGCAGCTTCATTCCGGCCTTGATGTCGTGGGGCCTGAATTCCGGCTATGGCGGAACCCTATTGGCCAGCGTCCCGCTGAGTCTCATTAACGCATTGATCAGTAACGCGCTCACCCCGTTTGGCGCCGTGCTGGCAGCCATCGGAGTAGCCCTGCACATGGCCGGGGCCAAATCCAACGTCTAGTCCCGTTGCTGGCCTGAGCTCGCGGAACCTAGAACTGCGGTAGTTTGCTGCCCTCAAGCAGCAACCCCAATGACCGGCCCATGATCTGCTCATGGGCGGGCCATTGGGTTTGCGGCTCTTGTGCTACTTCAGCAGCTTGCGGGTCCTGATGGTTTCACCCCTGAAGAATGCAGGGTTGCGCAGGCGCATCCACAGCATGATGGCCACGCCGAGCAGCAGCACGCCAACCCCGAGGATGAACACCATGCCTACTCCCCCGATTTCGGAGCCCGAGCCGTACTCCGGATTCATGGATTCGATGGCAGTGGCAAAGAACATCACCAGCAGCACGATGCCGCCGATCAACGGCGCCAAGAACGTGCAGAAGAAATTCCGGGCATTATCGAACAGCTCACCGCGGAAGTACCAGACGCAGGCCAACGCGGTCAGCCCGTAGTAGAAGCAGATCATCAGGCCCAGTGCGGTGATGGTATCCCATAGCGCGTTCTCCGAAAGCAGCCGGGTGATCACATAGAAGCCGGCAGCTGCCGCGGCGGCAGCGAAGGTCGCCACCGACGGGGACATGAAGCGCGCGGAGATCTTCGCGAAACTGGAGGGCAGCGCCTTGTAGTAGCCCATGGCCAGCAAGGTGCGCGCCGGCGAGACCATAGTGGACTGCAGCGAGGCAGCCGAGGAAGACAAGATGGCCAGGGACATCAGCATGGCCAGCGGGCCCATGATCGGACCGGAAAGCACAGCGAAAATCGATTCCTGGTTCTCCGGGTTGCCTGCGCCCAAACCGGTGGTGCCCACGCCGGCCCAGTAGATCACCCCGAGCGACACGGCCAGGTATAGCGCGATGATCACCAGCACTGTCCAGGTGGCACCGCGTCCGGGAACCTTCTTCGGATCGGTGGTTTCCTCGTTCATGGTCAGCGTGACATCCCAGCCCCAGAAGACGAAGATGGACAGCGAGATGCCCGCGGCGAAGGCCGAGAAGGTATCGATGCCGGCGGGGTTGAACATCTGCCAGGTAATCGGCGTCGGATCATTGGGCTGGCTGGAGGTCAGCGCCATGATGGCAAAGAGCAGCAGCACCGCGACCTGGAACCCGACCAGCACGTACTGGAAGACCTTGGTGGCGTTCATGCCCCGATAGGAAATCCAGGCGGCCACCGCAATGAACACCAGCGTGGTGGGAATGTTGATCCACAAGTTCGTGGTCAGCTCGGCAATCCAATCCTGCCCGGTGAGCTGGGCAAGGAGGATGTAGAAGAAGTCCACGGCCACGGCCGCCAGATTGGAGAGCACAATCACCGTCGCGGCGATCAGGCCCCAGCCGCCCATCCAGCCGATCATCGGCCCGAAGGCACGTGTCGCCCAGGTGAAGGAGGTGCCCGAATCCGGCATGGCGCTGTTCAGCTCGCGGTAGCCCAGGGCCACCAGCAGCATCGGCAGGAAGCCGGCCAGCAGGATCGCCGGCAGGCTGGTGCCGACTTCGGCCACGGTGGCGCCGAGCCCCGCGGTGAGGGTGTAGGCCGGGGCGATGCAGGAGATGCCGATAACGACAAGTCCCAGAACGCCCACGGTGCCCTTGGGCAGTCCTTTTTCGTGCAGTCCGCTCTCGGAGCGTGCAGGCGGCGATGCCTGCCTCAGGTCTTGCGACATGGTGGTTACCTTCAAACTTTCAGCGGGGTGTGCGTGCGTCGGCTACAAGTACCGAGCCACCTTCCGTCAGGGGTCAGTGAGGCGCCGTCCGCGCAGTTTCGCGGCAGGCGTCCGGGGAATATAAGGGGTGGTGCAGGATTTTTGCGGTGTTTCCTAGCGGGCCGCATCAAGGGTCGGGATGACGCCGATGGGCACGTTGAGCTGGCCGAGTATCCGCTGGGCCTTGGGCCCGATGAATAGACGGCGCGGAGCGGCCAGCCGGGCGGAACCGAGCAGCGCCAGGTCCCCGTCCTGCCAGGACAGCTGGGCCGTGGCTTCATCCAGTCCCTGCCCGGAGACCACCTCGATGGCCGCATCCAGGCCCAGGGACTCGGTCAGTTCCTCCAGATAGCTGCGGGTCTTGGCCAGGTGGTCGCCCAGCTCTTGCTCGGAGTTGGCCAGCTCCGCCTGGGAGATGAGCGTGGCCACGCGCAGCGGCAAAGCGCAGGCGGCGGCGATCCGCGCCGAGAGGCCGATGACCTCGCGTGCGCCGGGCCGGTCCCCGACGAAGGCGGTCAGCCGGGTGATCTTCCCGTTGGCCGCGCGCAGCGTGGCCAACGACGCCGGCGAGGACATGAATACTGCCATCGGCGATGAATGCAGCAGCGCGTTGGCAATCGCCCCGGGGCTGAAGAAGCCGGCGCGGTGGCGCTTGCGCCCGCCCAGCACAATCCCGTGAGCCCCGAATTCCTCGCCCAGGGCGATGAGCCCCTCGGCCACCGAGGGCACCGAGCGGGCTACCGCCGAGGCGGCGATGCCCTCCGGCACCAGGGCCAGGGCTTCGGCCGCCCAGCGGTCCACCTGGGCGGAGAGGATGGTGGAGAATCCATGATCCCCGCCGGGGTAGACCGCATTGAACGGGGTGGAGGCTGGCAGCACGATGGCGATCTTCAAGGATGCATCGCGGGTGCCAGCCACCAGGGCGCTGGCCAGTTCGATGGCTTCGGCACCGCGCTGGTCAGCGGTGTAGCCTACAAGCAATTTCATGGCTTAGGCGTTCGCCTCTTCCTTGGCACCGGTCAGCGTGGCCACCCCGTCATAGCTCTGGTCGTAATCGGTGCCGTCCAGTGCGGCAATGATGCGTGCGGCCGAGCGCCGGCCCATGCGCACCGCGCCGTCCACGTGCTGGAACCCTTCGCCGGCCAGGTCGGAGGAGGAGAAGTAGATCGGTCCGACATTCTCGTTCTGCGCCGGGCCGAAGCGGTGCAGGCCGCCCAAATCGTAGCTGGTGGCGTAGGCTCCGCGAGTCCATTCCTCGGCGGCGAAGTCCGAGAGGTAGAAGACCTTGGGATCCAGGGCCTTCTCCCCCAAGTAGCCGGCCATGGACTTGAGGATCTCCGCGCGGCGCTGCTGCTCGTCCAGTTCCCACATGGCGTCGGCCTTCAGATCCGAGATGAAGCCGACCAGGGTGCCGGTCTCTTCGCCGATGTAGGTGTTGTCGTAGATTTCCTGGACCAGGTTGGCCGGACCGAAGCAGGTGCCGGAGAGCCCCTCTTCGCGCCAGAACGGGGTGCCGTAGACGGCGTGCACCTTGATCACCAGGCCCATGGACTGGTGCTGGTGGGTGACCTGCTGCTTGCGCGGCAGCGCCGGAACGTAGGAGATGCGCGAGTACAGGTTCGGCGGCACCGCCAGCACGGTCTTCTTGGCCGAGACGGTTACGCTGCTTCCGTGGGCCACCACGCCGCCGTCGAACCATTCGAGCTTGAGCACCGGGTTGCCCAGGAAGACGATGTCCTCGCCCAGCTTTTCGGCCAGGGTCTTGGAGACGCCCTGCATGGTGCCCACGATGCGCCGGTCCAGGATGAAGTCCTCGTCGACCAGGTTGTCGAAGGAGCCGGCCGAGGACGCCATGAGCACCGCCTGCAGCGCGGAGAAGGTGTGCGCCGGCTTGGTGAGCATGCCCCCGGCGATGAACAGTCCCACGTTGTTGCAGGCCAGTTCGTCGGCGGAGTGCTGGCGCAGGAAGTGGTGGAAGGAGATCTTGTCCAGTTCTTCGGCCTGCGGGTGCTCCCATGGCCTGTCCGGATCCATGCCAGCGGCCAGTTCGTTCATCAGCGCTACCAGCTTGTCCATTTCGGCTACGGTGCTGGCGGCTACCGGGAAGTCCTCCCCTTCGTAGGCGATCCGTTCGCCGTCCTCGGTGAGGTAGACGCTCTTGCCGGCCTTGTAGCGTTCGAAGGTCTCGATGCCCAGCTCGTTGATCAGCGAGTAGAGTCCGGTCTGGTCGGGGCTGATCCACTGGCCGCCGATTTCGATGGTCGCCCCGTCCATCTGCTCGGTCCAGGTGCGGCCGCCCACGCGGTCGCGGGCTTCGAGCACGGCGACGGACTTGCCTGCCTTGCTCAACTCATAGGCCGCTGTCAGCCCCGAGGGTCCCGCACCGATGACGACGACGTCGCGTTCGAGATGTTCCATGATCGCTCCCTTGCACAATTAAATGAATATGGTTCATTTACCTGTCATATAGCATAGGGTACGAACATCCAGTTGTGAAGCACCCCACGTCAGGAAGAGGTCCGCATGAGCGAAACGGAAGCGAGACGAGCCGGCCGCCCACGCAAGGCGGTGCTGAACCGGGAGCGCATCACCGAGCATGCGCTGGAACTGGTTTCCGGGGACGGCTACGAGTCGCTGACCATGCAGCGGCTGGCAAAGTCCCTCGGCGTCTCGCCCTCGGCGCTCTACAACCACGTCGATTCGAAGCACGACCTGCTGCAGTGGATCCAGGAATGGGTCATGGCCGATATCGACACGTCGGTCTTCGATGAGGCGGGCATCAAGGAAGCGCTGCTGAAGTGGGCTACGAGCTACCGCAACGTCTTCGCCCGGCACATTCCGCTGATCCCGGTCATTGCGGTCCTGCCGGTCACCGATTCACCGCGCACCCTGGGCATGTACGAGCGCGTGGCCGAAGCACTGGCGGACTTCGGCATGGCGGAGAACGAGATTGTGCCGACGATTGTCGCACTGGAGTCGTTCATTTTCGGCTCGGCCATGGACACCGCCGCGCCCCATGACATTTTCGATACCAGCAACCACCAGGATCTGACTCCGCATTTCACCCGGGCCGTGGCGGCGCAACGCCGCTCGAAGCTCGATACCAGCGATGATTCGTTCCAGCGCGGGCTCGCGGCTCTGGTATCCGGCCTGCTGGCCAACGGAAGCTGATCATGGATAAAGAGCCGAAGCCGCGGATCACCGGCAAGCAGTGGGCTTCCATTGCACTGGTGGCTATTGCGCTGGTCTTCATCCTGCAGAACCTGACCTATGTGCGCGTGGAATTCTTCCTCTTCCACACCTCCGCGCCGTTGTGGCTGATCCTGCTGATCACCTTGGCGGCAGGCTACGCCATCGGGCGGTTCTCCAAGCGACGGAACTAGTCGTCGAGGATGGCCCACTCCCCTACTTGCTCGTTGTCGGAGTCGTAGACGTCCTCCTGGGCGCCGGCAACGATCGGATACATCGTGATGTTCGTCGACCAGTCCCGCAGAATCTTCTGCAGCTCTTCCAACGGTTTGAGCTGCATGTTCTCGGTATCGAAGTTGACTTCCAAAACAAAACGCATGGCCTGCTCCCATCCTTGTCGGTTGCCGCCATCCTATGCCCGCAAGGCCAGAAATACGAGACTTGCCGCAAGTCCCAAGGCAGAACCGATGCCAATCGGGGACGCACGAAAAACGGGACCCCGAGTTGCCCCGGGATCCCGTCTTCTGAAAATGCTTGGGAAAGCTACTGTACAGCGCTCATGTAGCTCAGCGACTGGAGCGCTTCGTTGCCGCCGACCTTGTACAACGCCAGGACCAGGCCGCCGAACACGACGCCCATCAGGGCAGAAAAGCCCAGGGAGATCTTGACCAGCGAACGGACCTCGCCGCGGCTGATCTCGGCTTCATCGTTCAGGTAGCGAGCTGCGCCTTCGGTGAAGCTGGCTGCCGGGGTCAATGCGGGAACCGGAGCGGTGAGCAGATTCGAGGCAGTGTCGATTGCCCCGCTGCGCAAATAGGCAACAGTCATGCGGTTCTTGCGATCCTGGCGAAGCTTGACGATGTTGGCGCCGTGGCGTGCCAAGAGGATGTCTTCACCGAGTGGGATCGAGGCCATTGCTGCTGCTCCTAAAGAATTATCATTTTGCGCATTTCCAGTCATATCCATCATTTCCGACCATTTATCTATTGAGAAGTGGTTTGTTCAGAAGCCCACACGACCTTGTGATGCAATCCGCATGATTCTGGGGCTAAATCGACTTTTCTGGTGACGGGGAGCATAGTTTCCAATAATTGTTCCGGGTTAGTTATTGGCTGGTATTTCGTAGGTCACAGGGAATTGCGACTGATGACATTTCATGGATTATTCGTCGTCGATAAATGCGCAGACCAGCGCGTGAAATGGTTGGCGGCACGGCAGAGCCCCAGTCCAAAAGTGGACTGGGGCTCGGCACGATCAGCGCAAAGGGCCAAACCCTATGCGGTCTTCAGATCCTTGCCGTCCTGCTTGCGCTGGCGCTTCGCTGCGCGGATCTGCAATGCCAGGTCGTGGTTCGACAGGTCTTCCGGCGAGGCAACGCCGCGCTTGCGGGCCTTGGCAATCAGCGCCTGGCGGATTTCCGCCTGATGAGTGCGCTTGTACCGGATGACCAGCACAGCAGTTGCAACGGCCAGAACAATCAACGTCACCACTGCGGTGATCAGAGTTGCGTCAAAATTCATGGACTTCTCAACCTCCCCATTCATTCAGTCGCAGCTGCGGCAGGTTCCACTGCCGTGCTGGAGAACCGGTCCCCAGCAGCCAACGGGCCGCAGCCATGCTAAGAGAAGAACATCAAGTTTAGCATGTTTCTTCGAGCAATGCCGTGAGGCAGACCGCTCCTGCGAACATCGAACGGTCGAGAAACGGCAAGAATGCGGGTCAGAACTCTCCGCTGCCGTGTCCGTGTTCGAACACCAGCGAGGTCTGCGTCGTCGCGACTGCGGGATTCGCAGAAAGGTTGTCGAGCACGAACTGGCGCACGTCCGAGGAGTTGCGCACCGCGACGTGCAGGACGAAGTCGTCGGCACCACCGAGGAAGAACAGTTGCCGCACCCCGGGCTTGCTTCGCATGTCATTGGCGAAGTTCGACATCAGGTGACGGGCTCCGGGCCGGATCTTCACGAAGATCAGCGCTTCCAATTCGCGGCCCAGCACCGCCGGGTCCACTTCAATGGTGAAGCGCGAGATGACTCCCGAATCACGCAAGGCGTTCAAGCGCGCCAGGCAGGTCGACGGCGCGATGCCCAGCTCTTCGGCCAGGGAGTTGTTGGTCCGCCGCGAGTTCTTCGCCAGCAGCGCCAGCAACTTGCGGTCAATGCCGTCAAGCTGCGTCGCCCGGCTTTCCCGTCCTGGTTCGTTCAGTGGCATTCGGCCGCACCTGCTCCTCGTTATTGCGGATCGCTGGATTCATCATACGACCTCGGATGGCGCCCCTTGGCGCTTTTCCCCACCAGTTCCCGGCGACGCGCAGCTTCCTTGCCGGTGGGCTGCACGATGCCGCAAGCTGGTTGGCCCAGGATTTACGGAACGCTCTTGATCTGGCGTACCAGCACGGCGCCGAGGAGGCTGATCACCACCGAGCACAGGAACAGGGTCGGGTAGCCGCCAAACCAGGTCACCGTCAGCCAGGCGATCAGCGGCGCGACCACCTGAGGCAGGGAGTTGGCAATGTTGATCATGCCCAGGTCCTTGCCGCGAGAATCGGCATTCGGCAAAACCTGGGTCAGCAGCGCGAAGTCCACCGCCAGATACGCGCCGAAGCCGATGCCCAGGAGCACTGCGGCGATGATGGCGGTGGTGAACGAGGTAGCGAAGGTGAGCACGCCTGCCGCGGCGGCCACGATCACCGAGGAGAGGATGACGTATTTCTTGCGCTTGCCATCCTTGTCCGACAGCTTGCCGGAAATCACCGAGGAGAAGATGACGCAGAAGGCGTAGATCGCCGTCAGCACCAGCACTCCCCGGGCCGGCTCCGGATGCTTGATGGCGTCCTGCAGGAAGAACAGCAGGTAGACCAGGCAGAGCTGGCAGCCCAGATACAGCAGGAAGCGGGTCAGCCAGGCCCAGCCGAAATCGCTGTGCTTGACCGGGTTGATCCAGAAGCTGCGCAGGAATTCCAGCGGCTTCAGCGGCTCCAGCGCGCCCTTGGGCAGCGCGACGTCTTGGCGCATCAGCACGAAAGGGATGGAGCAAATCGCCACGGCGGTTGCGACAATCGCGTAGCCGAAGACCAGATTGCTGGCAGCGACCATGCCGATCACTGCACCGATCAGCGAACCGCAGGTTTGGCCTAGGGCCACCAGCCCGCCAACCATGCCGCGCTGCTCCACCGGCACCTTGTCCGGGATGGCCGCGAAGATCGCTGCCAATGCTGCATTGCCGGCCGCTTGCATCAGCGCCCAGCCGATGACCAGCGTGCTGACGGTGTGCGCTGTCGACATCAGCAGCAGGGCCAGTGCAGCGCAGATTGTTCCGAAGAACACCCACGGAATGCGCCGCCCGAATTTCGAGGTGCTGCGGTCGCTCAGGGCGCCGAACAGCGGGTTGGCTACCAGCGAGACGGCCGCGCCGACACCGGTGACCAGCGAAAGGATCGCATTCTTCTGGCTGGCGTCCAGCTGTTCGGCGTGCAAGCCGAGCAGCACCTGGATCGGTGCGAAGAAGCCGACATTGATGCCGATGTGGACAATGACCACCGCGGCGATCCAGCCGGGGCCAACTCGTTTGATGGGCGTCCGCAGGGCCGCGGGAACGTCCATCGGTTCGGCTGCACTCATAAGTTTCCTACCGGCCTAACTCGCGCGGACCCACGGTTGGGTCCTTCAATTGTTCAATGCTTGGAGTGGCTGGCTTGGCGATCAGCCGTTTCACTGCCTTGGCCATCAGGCCTCCATCGATCATCGAGGCTGACACCAATGAGCCATTGGCATCGAGACCGAAGACCATCTGGATCTTGCCTCGCCGGTTCAGGCGGGTCACGGTGCTGGCGGCCTGGCTGAAGTCTCCGACCGTTTCCACGTGCATTTCGTGGCGGTCGCTCCAGAACCACGGTACCGATCGTTGCACAGCGGCAGTGCCCATGATCGTCGCCGCCGCCTGGGCTGCATCTTCCATCGCGGCTTCCCAATGCACGGTGCGCGGCTGGTTTTCTTCCCGGGCGGCGTCGCCGATGGCCAGCACCTGCGGGCAGCTGAGCGACCGCTGCTGCGCATCCACCAGGATCCCGTCATCCACCTCCAGGCCCAGCTGCTCGGCGAGCGCGGTTTCAGGTTCGACTCCGATGGCAGCAACGATCAGCTCTGCCTCATGGCGCTGGCCGTTGACCAGGGCATGGTTCGGACCGAGCTCCGTGACCGCACCGGTCACGGTGGTGATGCCGTGGTTGGCATGGTCTGCGTGCAGCTGTTCGGCAAGCTCCTGGCCCAGCACATGGGCCAGCGGCGCGTTGGAGTTGGAAACCAGGGTGACCTGCGCTCCGAGCATCTTGGCGGTGGAAGCGAATTCGGCCCCGACCAGTCCCGCTCCGATGACCAGCACTCTCTGGCCGAACATCCCGGATTCCAGGACCTCGGAGATCCAGGCCGCGTCGGCCGCGCTGTGCAGGCTGCGCGCGTGGTGCCCGCCGGGGATCTCCAATGCCTTGGGCCGGGTGCCGGTCGCCAGCACCATCCAGTCATCGGCCGCCTGAGGCAGCTGCAGGCGCTCCACCTCTTCCTGGATCAGCCCGACATTATTGCCCTGGTACCAGGACAGCGGTGCAAACGGTTCAAACTGCAGGGATTTGCTCAGCGGAGGGCGGTCATAGGGCAGGCCTTGGGCATCGCTGATCTTGATGGATCCGGGGTAGTTCTGCTGCACCAGATGCCGGGCCAGGGTGTATCCGGCGACCCCGCCTCCGATAATGTGCACGGAAGGCATCTAGACTTCAAGCTCCAAGAAGCCATCCACAACGTTCACCGTGTAGGTCCGGGCATCTACGGTAGCTGGCATGCACAGCACCTTGCCGGTCTTCAAGTCGAAGCTCGATGAGTGCAATGGGCACTCCACCGTGCAGTCTTCGATCCAGCCATCGGAGAGCGACGCGACTTCGTGCGTGCATTCATCCTGCAGGGCATAGAAGTTGCCGTCTTCGGCGTGGAAGATCGCAATGTCTTCGCTTGCGCCGCTGTCTTTGGCTTCAACCAGCAGCGATTCGCCTTCTGGGACAAGATCTACGGGACCAACTCGGAAACTCACGATGACTCCTTAATAATCACTAGGTTCTGAGCTAATCTTGTCACTTATTGTTTGCCAGCACCTATTTGATGGCCCGTGTTCACCGCTGTCCACGACTTACTGTTGCGCACGAAAGCGCGATACGAGCTGATGCAATGGATGCTCATCCGGCAAGAGCGCCAGACCTTGGGCCCCATCCAGCCCATCGCCCGTCGAGTCCTGGACATGCGCAGCGGGGATGAGCAGCTGCAGCTGCTGCACGAAGCTGTTCCTGACGTATTCCCCGGCGAGTGCTCCCCCTATGGCCGCCACCGGGAGCGGACCGGCGTCCTGTTCCAGTCCCGCGCGGCGCACTGCCGCCACGGCGGAGCAAGCCAATTCCTCGCCAGCCCGCGCGCAGATTTGGGCGGCTACGTCATCGGTGGCCGCCAACTGGGCGACGTTCTGGGCGAAGGCGGCTACTGTTGCCACCCTGTTGGGCATGGCCTGCAGGTCGATATAAGCCTCGGTCAGGTCGGGCCAGAGCTGCGCGAGTTCGTCGGTCAGCGCAGTGGCTGGCCCTCTGCCGTCGAAGCCCCGCATGGCGGCGCTCATTGCCTGCTGGCCTATCCAATAGCCGCTGCCGGCATCTCCCATGATGTAGCCCCAGCCATCGACTCGCGCTACCGAGTCTGGGCCCACTGCCAGTGAGACAACGCCGGTTCCGGCGGCAACAACCACGCCTTGGCGGTCGCCCAGTGCTCCGAGATAGCTGGTCACCGAATCATGCGCCAGCGCAATATCAGTGATCTCTGGGGATCCGATGAGTTCAAAGAGCTGCCGTGCGTCGTGTTCGGCTTTCACCAGGCCGGTGGTGCCGACACCAATCATCGTGATTACTCCGGGGGTCTCGGCCAGCGCGTGGCGGATAGCTCGTGCCAGTTGCGGCAGGACCGGCTCGTTGGTTTGCACGCCGGGAAAGCGCTGATCTTTGATCTCGCCGCGGTGTTCGAAGCGGATCTTGATCCCGGTCTGACCGCCATCTACTGCCAACACTTCTTGAACCATTGATGTTCTCCCTTTGCGCTTGCCTTCAGCCTACTTCGGCGCTGGAACGTACAGGATCCTGAACATGGAAAACCGGCAAACGATGGTAATTCAATATCTTGTATTACAAGTTTTAAACTTGTAACATAACTTATGCCACGTTTCGCCCAGACCACTCGCAGGAGTCAAACCATGAGCTACACCCCGGACGCCATCCGCCACGTCAAGCTGTCCACAGCACGGCTTCCACTGGCCACCCCCATTTCAGATGCGAAGGTCTTCACAGGCCGCCAGAAGCCCATGACAGAAGTGGTCTTCCTCTTTGCCGAGATCTTGACCGAACAAGGGCATGAAGGCTTCGGATTCTCCTACTCCAAGCGGGCGGGCGGACCAGCACAGTATGCCCACGCCAAGGAAGTCGCCCAGACGATGATCGGCGAGGATCCCAACGACATCGCCAAGCTTTACACCAAGCTGCTGTGGGCCGGCGCTTCGGTGGGTCGCTCCGGCGTGGCCACCCAGGCGCTGGCGGCGCTGGATATCGCGCTCTACGACTTGAAGTCCAAGCGCGCCGGACTGCCGCTGGCCAAGTTCCTCGGATCGCACCGCGACTCGGTACGCACCTACAACACCTCCGGCGGTTTCCTGAACGCCAGCATAGAAGAGGTCAAGGATCGGGCGACCCAGTCCATCGAGGAAGGCATCGGCGGCATCAAGATCAAGGTCGGCCTGCCGGACAACGCCGAGGACTTGCGCCGCGTCGCCGCGGTCCGCGAGCACATCGGCCCGGATGTCCCGCTCATGGTCGACGCCAACCAGCAATGGGACCGGGCAACCGCACTGCGCATGGGGCGCCGGCTCGAAGAATTCAACCTCGTCTGGATCGAGGAACCGCTGGATGCCTACGATGCCGAGGGACACGCAGCATTGGCCGCCGCGTTGGATACGCCGATTGCCACCGGTGAAATGCTGGCTTCCGTATCCGAGCACGAACGCCTGATTTCAGCACGCGCCTGCGACATCATCCAGCCCGACGCTCCGCGCGTTGGCGGCATCACCCAGTTCCAGCGGCTGGCAACCCTCGCCGACCAGGCCGGCCTGGACCTGGCACCGCACTTCGCCATGGAAATCCACCTGCACCTGGCGGCGACCTACCCCCGCGAACCGTGGGTGGAGCACTTCGACTGGCTCGACCCGCTGTTCAATGAGCACTTGGAAACCAAGGACGGCCGGATGCTGCTACCGCCGCGTCCAGGGCTGGGCTTCACGCTCAGCGACCAGGCCCGCGCCTGGACCACCGAAACCGCTGAATTCGGCACCGCCTGAGTGCCTGGACTCCCGCGCCGGAACCGCCTGCTAGGCGGTTCCGGCGCTTATCCTTTAACCATGCACAGCGACAAACCCAATCTGGCATCGGCCCTCGTCAGGCACCTGCGCGAGCAGATCAGCGGCGGTGCCATCCCTCCGGGACAGAAGCTGCCCAGCGAGAATGAGCTGATTGCCGAGCACGGGGTATCGCGCACCGTGGTCCGCGAGGCCATCACCCGGCTGCAGGCCGAAGGCCTGGTCTACACGCGGCGCGGTGCCGGCAGCTTCGCCTTGACCCCGCCACCTCCTACCGAGCCCGCCGCTCAAACGCTGGTTCCGCGGACCGTCGCCGAACGCCGGCAGCTGATCGAGTACCGGGTAGGGTTCGAGACCGAGGCCGCCGCCGCAGCGGCCAGCACCCGCACCGAGGCTGACCTGTCAGCAATGGACCAGGCGCTGCGGGGCTTCGAGGCCGCGGCGGGCAACGCCGCAGTGAGCATGAGCTGCGATTTCGAATTCCACCTGGCCGTGGCCAGGGCTACCGGCAACCCGTATTTCGGACAGGCAGTCCAGAATTTCGGCCCCTCCATGATCGCGATGCCGCGCGGCCGGTTGGATTTTGCTGACGCGATCACCGCCGACCGGCTGGGCTCGGTAGCCGCCGAGCACCGCGCGGTGCGTGACGCCATTGCCTCCGGCGATCCGCAGATGGCCGCCGCGGCCATGCGCCTGCACCTGGGAAATTCAATCCTGCGACTGCAGGCCGAAGCCGGGGCACGCAGCCGCAGCATGTAGAAGACCCTCGGCTGCCTGGAATTGAGCACAACGCCGGGCCTCCGAGGGTCTTTCCTCATCTTTGAGTGCGGGATCTAGGAAATCACCAGGTCCAGCGCGAAGACGCCAACCAGCCCGAGCACCGCCAGCGTCGTGGTGTAGGTCGTGCGCACCGCGAGCGCCTGCCCGACATTGAGGTTGAAATATTCCTTGAACATCCAGAAGCCCGGATCGTTCACATGGCTGAAGGCGATCGAGCCGCAGGCGGTGGCCAGCACCATCAGTTCCGGGGACGCTCCGGTGGCAGCGACCAGCGGGGCGGCGATGCCGGCCGCGGTCGATACCGCCACCGTTGCCGAGCCCAGCGCAATGCGCAGGATCACCGCGATGATCCAGGCGAGGAACAGCGGGCTGAGGTTCCAGCCGGCGGTGGTGTCCGCGATGTAGTCGGCGATGCCTGCCGAGACCAGCACCTGCTTGAAGGCGCCGCCGGCGCCGATGACCAGCAGGATCATGGCCATGGCCCGGGCTGCCTCGCTCATCGACTTGGCGACCTGCGCCATGGAGCGGTTATGCAGCGGACCGAAGGCCACAATTGCCACGAGCAGGGCGATGAGCAGTGCCACTTCCGCGGATCCCAGCAGCGCCAGCACGTCCTCGGCGCCCTGGCTGAGTGCCATGGTCATGCGCATGATTTCGGAACCTGCAATCAGCGCGATGGGCAGCAGCGCCACCAGGAACGACAGGGCGGCCGAGGGCAGTTCCTCATCGGCGAAGTCCTTTTCCGCCAGCAGCCCCGAAGGCATCTGCGGGTTCATTTTCCGCACGAAGGCCAGCCGCGGCCAGACCATCGCAATGGCCACCCCGACCGGGATGGCAATGAGCAGTCCGTAGGCCAGCGTCAGCCCGACCGAGGCGTTGTACAGTCCCGCCACGGCGGTCGGCCCCGGGTGCGGCGGCAGGAAGGAATGCATGGTGGACAGCGAAATGGACATCGGCAGCCCGACCCATAGCAGGTTGACCTTGGTGGCGCGCACCAGGGTGAAGGCCACCGGCACCAGGATCACGAACGCTACCTCGTAGAACATGGTCACGCCGATCAGCATCGCGGATATGACCATGGCCCACTGCACGCCGCGTTCGCCGAAGACCGAGAGGATCTTGCGGGCGATGCGCTGCGCCGCCCCGGCATCGCCCATGACGCGGCCGATCATGGCGCCCAGGCCGATGACGATGGCGGTGCTTCCCAGCTGCCCGCCCAGGCCATCGGTGATGATCTCCGGGATGTCCGCGATGCCTGCGGGCTCGCCGTCCACGGTCAGCGATCCGGTGGCGACGGCCCAGAAGGCCACGAGGGTGGCTACGAGGATCAAGGCGATGAATCCGTTGAGCTTGAACCTCATCATGAGGATCAGCAGCGCGATGACCGCCAGCGCTACGACAAGCAGGGGCATAGAGGGGCTCCGATCTGGGGAGTACTTCGGAAAAAGGGGGGTTGAATCTCGGCAGTGCGGGCGGTGGCGGGGCCTCGAATCACGTGAGGTGCCGCATAGCGCCGTGTGCCTGCAATCACGTTAGTAAGCCCGCATTGTCCCCGTCCAAGACTCGATCCGCATGTTTTGATACCCAGCCAGCATCACTTGGATCACCCGTACGGCGGCAAATCCCGCGATCCCGCGAAATTCCGGCGATCCACGCGCCGCGGGGTATTCCGCGCAGCATTGCGCCGCTCACCGAGAATAGGGCATTTGGTGACGAGGCTCACAATGGTTGGCATGTTGCAACTATCCAGGAGCCACCGGTCCGCAGACACGCCAAGGCCGCGGAAAGCTTCGCTTGAAGCCTTCCGCGGCCTTGGGCTGCGGTGCGGTAGCGGGTCAGCCGGCCTTGACGGCAAGCACCGGATGTTGCGCCTGCAGCAGAATGCGCTGGGCATGGGAGCCCATGATGAACTTGCCCACCTGGCTGCGCTGGCGCAGCCCGATGACGATCAGCGACACCTCGTGCTTCTCGGCCAGCCCCAGGAACTCCTCGGTCAGGTCATCACGGTAGCTCGATTCCACGATCTGGGCCTCGATACCCGCCGCGGTGGCAGCTGCCAGCACCCGGGCGAGGTCCTCGGGCGACGCGGTGTGCTTGTCCACCAGCGACCCCTCGCGCGAGGAGTTCACGATGAGCAGCGGCTCCTCGCGCAGCTTCGCCTCGCGAATGGCCGCGTCTACCGCTGCCTGCCCTACCGGGGTAGGGACGTATCCCACGATGATGCTCATGCGTTTTCCTTTTCCTTCACGGCCTGCACGGCCATCGAGCGGTTCTTGCGCTGGTCGATGGCCGACTTGACCATCGGCCACACGGCGACGAAGACGAACACCACCAGCAGCGTTGCGGAGATCGGGCGGGTCAGGAAGCCCGAAGGGTCGCCTTCCAGCACCAGCAGCGAACGGCGCAGGTTGGATTCCAGCAGGCTGCCCAGCACGAACGCCAGCACCAGCGGGCCGGGCTCGAAACCGAATTTCTTCATCAAGTAGCCCACCGCGCCGAACATGACCACCAGCATCACGTCGAACATCGAGTTGCGGATGGTGTACGCGCCCAGCAGGGTGATCAACGCGGTGATCGGTGCCAGGATCGCGGCGCGGATGCGCAGGATCCGCACGAACACGCCGATCAGCGGGATGGACATGATCAGCAGCAGGATGTTCCCGATGTACATCGAGTTCACCACGCCCCAGAACAGCTCCGGGTCATTGGAGATCAGCTGCGGTCCCGGGGTGACGCCCTGGATCAGCAGCGCACCGAAGATGATCGCCATGGTCGCATTGGCCGGGATGCCCAAGGTCAGCAGCGGGATGAACGAGCTGGTCGCCGCCGCGTTGTTCGCGGTTTCAGGTCCGGCGACGCCCTCGATCGCGCCCTTGCCGAAGCGCGAAGGATCCTTCGCGGTCTTCTTCTCCAGCGCGTAGGAGGCCAGCGAGGAGATCGTCGCGCCGCCGCCGGGCAGGATGCCCAGGAAGAAGCCGAGCACCGAGCCGCGGCCGATCGCCCCGGAGGCCTGCTTGATGTCCTTGCCAGCCGGCCACACATTGGCCACCTTCAGCGGGGCGGACACCGCCCGGTGCCGCTCCTCCAGGTTGTAGAGGATCTCGCCCACGCCGAACAGGCCCATGGCGATCGGCACGAAGTCGATGCCGTCGGCCAGCGACAGGTTGCCGAAGGTGAAGCGCTCGGCCCCGGTGAAGCCATCGCGTCCCACGGTGGCCAGGAACAGGCCCACCGCGGCGGCGATGATCGCCTTGATCTTGGAGCCGCCGGAAATGGTGGCCACCAGCAGGATGCCCAGCAGCGCCAGCGCCGTGTACTCCGGCGGGCCGAAGTCAAGGGCGAAACTTGCCACCAGCGGCGCCAGGAAGGTCAGCCCGACAATGGCGATCGTGCCGCCAATGAACGAGCCGATGGCGGCAATGCCCAGTGCGGTGCCGGCCCGGCCCTGCTTGGCCATGACATAGCCGTCGAAGACCGTCACCACGGAGCTGGCTTCGCCCGGAAGGCGCAGCAGCACCGAGGTGATCGTGCCGCCGTACTGGGCGCCGTAGAAGATGCCGGCCAGCATGATGATCGCGGTGACCGGCTCGACGCCATAGGTCAGCGGCAGCAGGATCGCGATGGTGGCTGCCGGGCCGAGGCCCGGCAGCACGCCGATCAGCATGCCGATGACGACGCCGAGCAGGCAGTAGAGGAGGTTTGTGGGGTCCAGGACGGTGC
Source organism: Glutamicibacter sp. ZJUTW (assembly GCF_008370855.1). NCBI lineage: Bacteria > Bacillati > Actinomycetota > Actinomycetes > Micrococcales > Micrococcaceae > Glutamicibacter > Glutamicibacter sp. ZJUTW. The sequence goes on from NZ_CP043624.1 coordinate 2,917,198, forward strand.
CGAAGCCGTCCAGAACTGGTCCGAAGAAGTCCATAATGGGTCAACCTTTGGTTGCGGCTTAGAAAAGCCGGGGAATCGTGGTGCCGAGCGCGGCGATGAAGATGGCGTAGAAGGCCACGACGACCAGCACCGAGTACAGCACCGCCGAGCGCCAGCGCTCACCGCCCAGCCAGCGCATCCAGACGAAGCACAGCAGCAGCGCCGGGATCTCGAAGCCGATCAGCGGCATCAGCACCACCATCAGGATCAGGGTGGCGAAGCCGATGACGGTGTACCAGCTCATGGCGCTGAACTTCTCCCCGTCCTTCCCGCCGCGCCGGCCCACGATGAGCTGCACCACGGCCATGACCGCTGCAATCAGCGAGACGATGAAGGGCCACATCCCGGCGCTGGGCGCCGCAGGGGTGCCCAGTCCCAGGCCAACGGACAGCGCCATGCCGGCGCCGCCCAGTCCCAGCACCACCAGGCTGGAGGCAAGGTTCGCCACGCCCCCAGCCCGTTCCGGGGCTTCGGCTTCCCATTGGGCGGCGAGTTCTTCCGGGGTCAGCGCCTCGGGCGACTCGTCGTTCTCGGACTGCACCGGTCCGGGATCCGCGGGGGACGCGGCGGGCACCGGCGGGCGTTCAGCGTGTTTGGCTTGCATGATGTTCGTCCTGTGCTTGAAGTGTTCCTGGTCAGCTGGCTGCCGCCGGGCTACTTGCCGGCCAGCGAGATGCCGTACTCGTCGGTCAGTTCCTTGTACTTCGCGGCCAGCTCATTCCACTCGGTAGTGACCTCTTCGCCGGAAATCTCGTTCGGGGTCAGCATGTTCTTCTCGTTGAACGACTTGTAGGCGTCCGTGGCTACCGCGTCCTTGATGGAGGCCACCAGCTTCTGCTTGGCGTCATCGCTCAGGCCCTTCGGAGCGGCGATGGCGCGGTACTGCGAGACCGGGACTTCATAACCTGCCTCGATGGCGGTGGGAACGTCCGGCAGGAACTCATTGCGCTCGGCAGAGAAGACCACAATCGGGGTGACGGTGCCGGCATCGATCTGCGGCTTGGCTTCGCCCAGCTGCACAGTTGAGACCTGCACCTGGTCGCCCATCACGGCGGTCAGTGCCGGGGATCCCGAATCGAAGGGAACCGTGGTGCCCTCGACATCCGCCTGGGCCAGGATCAGTTCCTGGGCCAGCTGCGAGCCGGTGCCCACGCCGGTGGTGCCGAAGGACAGCTTCTTGTCGCTGTTCTTGATATCGTCGAAGTTCTTCAGGCCCGACTTGGTGCTGGCCACCATGACGTAGTCGTCCTGGCTCAGCCCCATGAGCACATCGAGGTCATCGAGCGAGACCGCTTCCTCCTCGGAAACCGCCAGTGGAGTAATGGTGATCAGCGAGGCGTTGAGCAGCACCAGGTTCTGCCCGTCCGGGGCCATGGCCGCCACCTCTTCGGTGGCCAGCGCGCCGTTGGCGCCCGGCTTGTTCACCACTGGCAGGGCAACGCCCAGGGAGTCCGCCATGCCATCGGCCGCGGCGCGCGCGATCAGGTCGGTGGAGCCGCCGGGTGCCTGGCCCACAGTCAGGGTGATGGGGCCGCTGGGGAATTCGGCGGAGGCCGAGCCCCCTCCGACGTTGCCGCCGCAGGCGGAAAGGGCCAGCACCGCGCCGGCGGCCGAGAGGGCGAGCAGCGAACGACGAGTCAAGCGGTTTTTCATGGGAAGTTCTCCTGATAATCGAGTGTGTGTGACCTGGGGCAAGCTATTTCGTGAGACAGCTCACCTTGAAGGCCTTGGGGTCAAGCGTAGAAACTTGAAGTGATGCATGTCCAAGGTTGAATGTGCATAGAATGATTCCGGAAAGGTATCAAATGTTTACTCTGGACCAGGCGCGCAGTTTCGTTGCGGTTGCCGAGGAGCTGCACTTCGGCCGGGCGGCAGAGCGGCTGAACATGACCCAGCCGCCGCTGAGCCGGCAGATCCAGAAACTAGAGCGCACCGTCGGGGTGGAACTGCTCGAGCGCGACAACCGCCGAGTGGCCCTCACCGCGGCAGGCCACGCCTTCCTGCAGGATGCCCGGCGGCTGGTCGTGGCCGCCGAACGCGCCCCCGATAATGCCCGCCGCATCGCCGCGGGCCAGCTGGGCGAGCTGCGCATCGGCTTCACCGCGGCCTCGGGCTTCAGCCTGCTCGGCTCGCTGCTGGGGGAAATCTCCTCGCAAATGCCGCAGGTCCATCTGGAGCTGGCGGAAATGGTCACCGGCGAACAGGTCGACGCCCTGCTGGATGGCGACATCGACCTGGGCCTGGCGCGTCCGCCCTTCGACGAGAACCTCTTCGAGTCCGCACTGCTGTTGACCGAGGGTCTTTATGTCGCGGTGCCGTCCGGCCACCGGCTGACCCGATTGCAGCGAGATGTCTTATTCGAGGACCTGCGCAACGAGCCCCTGATCATGCACTCCCCCACCAAGGCCCGCTACTTCTATGACCTGGTGGTGCGCCGCGTCGAGATCGAGCACAAGAACGTGCGCCATACCGTCAGCCAGGTGCTGACCATGATCGCGCTGGTCTCTGCCGGGCGAGGCATCGCCTTCGTCCCGGAGAGCGCCAAGCTGCTCGGCGTGGGCGGGGTCAGCTACCTGCGGCTGGGCGAGGTCACCGACGATCCGGTGCAGCTGCACGCCATCTGGAGCAAGTCCTCGCGCAATCCCGCGCTGGGGCGGGTGGTATCGATCGTGCGCCACGCACTGCACGCCGAATGATGCGCGCTGGGTATCAAACAATACAAATATGGGCTTGGACAGGCATCACTACCGGTTCCTAGGCTGAGGGTAATACCAATGCACTACCCCCAGCTTTCCCGCCTCGCATGATGCGGGAACCCAGTCAAAGGAACGAATCATGGCCCAGTACACCCCCGCCGAACTTGCCGCCAAGCTCAAGGACGGCCTGCTGTCCTTCCCGGTGACCGCGTTTGACGCGAATCTGGAAATCGACGAGGCCGCGTACCGCAATCACCTGGCCTGGCAGTCCAGCTTCGACGTCGCTGGCCTGTTTGCCGCCGGCGGCACCGGCGAAGGCTTCACGCTGACCCCGGAAGAAGCAGCACGGGTGGTCCGACTGGCTGTCGAGGAAGCGGGAACCAGCGTTCCCGTACTTGCCTCGGCCGGCGGCTCCACCAAGCAGGCCATCCAGAATGCGCAGGATGCCGAGGCCGCCGGCGCCGAAGGCCTGCTGCTGCTGCCGCCATACCTGACCGAATGCGACCAGGAAGGCCTCTACCAGCACGTATCGGCCATCTGCTCCGCAACCAAGACCGGCGTGATCGTGTACAACCGTGCCAATGCCATCTACTCGGCAGAAACCGTCACCCGGCTGGCAGATAACCACGAGAACTTCATCGGCTTCAAGGACGCGCTGGGCGATATCGAGCACCTGACCAAGGTCTACGCCAAGAACGGCGACCGCCTGTTCTACCTGGGCGGCCTGCCTACCGCCGAGACCTTCGCGCTGCCGCTGATGCAGCTGGGCATGAGCACCTACTCCTCGGCCATGTACAACTTCGTTCCGGAATTCGCGCTGGACTTCTACAAGGACGTGCGTGCCCAGGACCTGCAGGCGGTCAACGAGAAGCTGAACCGCTTCGTGCTGCCGTACCTGGAGATCCGCGACCGCGTCAAGGGCTATGGCGTGTCCATCGTCAAGGGCGGGTTGAAGGCCATCGGCCGCGACTCCGGCTCGGTGCGCCCGCCGCTGCAGGATCTGACCGAGCAGGATCTGGCGGACCTGTCCGCGCTGATCCAGAAGGCAGGCATCGTTCCTGCCGGTGCAAGCCTCTAACGGGCATTCGCACTTCAGGCACACCAAGTATTCGACTCAGGAGTAATTCATGAGCACCACAACGCAGAACCTGGCTGGCCAGTCCATCCTTGCCGGAACCAGCACCGTAGGCAGCGGCAAGAAGGTCAACGGCTACAACCCGGCGACCAACGAGCCGCTGGAACCTGGCTACAGCCTCATCGATGAGCAGCAGCTGAAGCTTGCCACCGCTGCCGCGGCCGAGGCCTTCGATTCCTTCCGCTGTCTGGAACCGGCGAAGCACGCTGACTTCCTGGACGCCATCGCAGAGAACATCGAGGCAGTGGGCACCGAACTGGTAGCCCGCGCCATGGCCGAGACCGGCCTGCCCGAGGCGCGCCTGACCGGCGAGCGCGGGCGTACCACCGGGCAGCTGCGGCTGTTCGCCCAGGTCATCCGCCAGGGCGACCAGCACGGCGTGCGCGTGGACCCGGCACTGCCCGAGCGCGCCCCGGCACCGCGCGTGGACATCCGCCAGCGCAAGATCCCGGTAGGCCCGGTGGCGGTCTTCGGCGCATCGAATTTCCCGCTGGCCTTCTCCACCGCCGGCGGCGACACCGCTTCGGCGCTGGCTGCCGGCTGCCCGGTGGTCTTCAAGGCGCACAATGCCCACCCGGGCACCAGCGAAATCGTGGGACAGGCGATCACCAAGGCGGTCAAGGATGCCGGCCTGCATCCGGGAGTCTTCTCCCTGGTCTACGGCCCGGGTGCTTCCATCGGCCAGGCGCTGGTGAAGGATCCAGCCATCAAGGCCGTGGGCTTCACCGGTTCCCGCGCCGGCGGTACCGCACTGATGGCCGCCGCCGCTGCCCGCCCGGAGCCCATCCCGGTGTACGCCGAGATGAGCTCCATCAACCCGGTCATCTTCTTCGACGGCGCACTGGCCGAGGACCCGGCAGCGCATGTCGCCGCCTACCTCGGATCGGTCACCGGTTCCTCGGGACAGCTGTGCACCGCACCGGGCCTGGTCTTCGTCCCCGAGGGCGAGGCTGGCGACGAATTTGTGCGCGCCATCAGCGGCCAGGCACCGGAGACTTCCGGGCAGACCATGCTCACCGAAGGAATCTACCGCTCGTGGGTCAAGGGCACCGAGACCCTGTCCGCCCAGGAAGGCGTGGAGCTTGTAGGCCGTGGCACGGACGGGGCCACCGAGAACGCCCCGGCCCCGGTCGTCTACTCCGCCGGCATCAGCCAGCTGCTGGAGAACCCGGTGTTGCAGGACGAGATCTTCGGCGCCGCCTCGCTGGTCATCCGCTACGGCAGCGGCGAGGAACTGGCCACCGCGCTCTCCCGCCTGGAAGGACAGCTGACCGCCACGTTGCAGCTGACCGAGGCGGACCACGCCACCGCGGCCCAGGTCATTCCGACCCTGGAGACCAAGGTGGGCCGCATCCTGGTCAATGGCTGGCCGACCGGTGTCGAGGTGGGCCATGCGATGGTCCACGGCGGCCCGTTCCCCGCCACTTCCGACCCGCGCACCACCTCGGTGGGCACCCTGGCCATCGAGCGCTTCCTGCGCCCGGTTGCCTACCAGAACTTCCCGGAGGCGCTCTTGCCCAAGCCGATTGCGGCAGGCAACCCGTGGAACTTGACCCGCCGTATCGACGGCGTCCTGCAGGCGAAAGGCGAATAATCCATGGCTGCACAACCCACCATTGCCTCGGTGAAGGTCATCCCGGTTGCCGGGCATGACTCCATGCTGCTGAACCTCTCCGGTGCGCACGGGCCGTTCTTCACCCGCAATATCACCATCGTCACCGACTCCGAGGGCCGCACCGGCCTGGGCGAAGTGCCTGGCGGCGAGGCGATCCGTTCCACCATCGAGGAAGCCGGTGCACTGCTGGCCGGTGCCCCGGTCGCCATCTACCGTTCGCTGCTGCGCCAGGTCTCTGCCCGCTTCGCGGACCGCGACGCGGGCGGCCGCGGTGCGCAGACCTTCGACCTGCGCACCACCGTGCACGCCGTCACCGCACTGGAATCGGCGCTGCTGGATCTGCACGGCCAGTTCCTCGGCGTGCCGGTGGCCGAGCTGCTCGGCGACGGGCAGCAGCGTGACGCGGTGCCGATGCTCGGCTACCTGTTCTACGTGGGCAACCCGGACACGACGGACCTGCCGTACCTGCGCGAACCGCAGGGCAAGGACGACTGGGAGCGCCTGCGCCGCGAAGAAGCCATGACTCCTCAGGCCGTGGTGCGCCTGGCCGAGGCGGCACAGGCCCGCTACGGATTCAAGGACTTCAAGCTCAAGGGCGGCGTCCAGTCAGGCGACGCGGAAGTCGACGCGGTAATCGCCTTGAAGGAACGTTTCCCTGACGCACGCATTACCCTGGATCCCAATGGCGGCTGGCTGCTCGAAGACGCCATCCGGCTTGGCAAGCGCATGCGCGCAGTGGTGGCCTACGCCGAGGATCCTTGCGGTCCCGAGGGCCGCTTCTCCGGGCGCGAGGTCATGAGCGAATTCCGCCGCGCGACGGGGCTGCCTACCGCGACGAACATGATTGCCACCGACTGGCGCGAAATGGCGCACGCGGTGCGCACCAATGCAGTGGACATCCCCCTGGCGGACCCGCACTTCTGGACCATGTCGGGTTCGGTGCGCGTTGCCCAGCTGTGCAACGAGTTCGGACTGACTTGGGGGTCGCACTCGAATAACCACTTCGATATCTCGCTGGCCATGTTCACCCAGGTCGGCGCCGCCGCTCCGGGCGAGATCACTGCCCTCGATACCCACTGGATCTGGCAGGATGGCCAGGGCCTGACCGAGGAGCCGTTGGTGATCCGGGACGGGGAGATCAAGGTTCCGCAGCGCTCCGGTCTGGGTGTCACCCTGGACATGGATCGCGTCGCCGAGGGCCATGAGCTGTATCTTGAGCATGGGCTGGGTTCGCGCGACGATTCGGTGTCCATGCAATACCTGATTCCCGGCTGGACCTTCGACTCGAAGAGTCCCGCGCTGGTTCGCTAATGGGTCGCGACGTAATCTGAATACTGCGCCGTGGACGGTTGAGTGGGCTTTTGCCGCTTAACCGTCCACGGCTTCGATAAGCCCCGGTTATGGATTCACCAGTTCCGGGCGGGAAAGGCAATATGCAAGGAGTTCTACAGGGGTTCTCCGTTGTCTTGATCCTCATCGGCATCGGCCTACTGACATCCATCGCCCTGCCTCGGAAACGCGCGGCGATTGCCCAGGGGCTGACCCCGCTGATCTTCTACATCACCAACCCCGCCCTGATGTTCACGCTGCTTGCCAGCACCGATCTGCGCGCGGTCGTTGGAGTCTTCACCCCGATAGCCTTGCTGGTTGCCGTGGTGACCGGCGCCGCCTATGCTTTGGTCGCGCGGCTGGTCTTCAAGACTCCAGCTCATCGGTTGCCGGCTGCTGCCATGTCAACGAGCTATGTGAATGCCGGAAACATCGGTGTGCCACTGGCACTGTACGCGGTGGGAAGCACCAGTCCCGTCGTGTCGGTGCTCATCGCGCAGTTGCTGATTATCGCTCCGGTCTACCTGTGCATGTTCGCGGTGCTCTCCCGGGCCAAATCCGGTGCCACGGATCGCTCGCACGGCGCGAAAATGATCCTCAAATCCATTGCCAATCCGGTCACCATTGCGACCTTCCTCGGTGCGGTGTTCTCCTTCTTCGACTTGGAACTGCCTGAAGTCATTCATGCACCGGTGCAAATGATCGGCGACGCGTCCATTCCCCTGCTGCTGATGTCCTTCGGCATGGCGCTCTATGGCCAACGCCCGTTTTCAGACAAGGACCTGAGAGGTGAAATCTACCTGGCGACCGCGTTCAAGGTGTTCTTCATGCCGCTGATCGCCTGGCTCGCAGCCCGCTTCGCTTTTGGCCTCTCCGGAATCGAACTCCTCGGAGTGGTGATCATGGCGGCACTTCCCACCGCGCAGAACGTCTTGCTGTTCGCCCAGCAATTCAAGCTGCCTGTCGCTGTGCCACGTGAAGTGGTCCTGGCAAGCACCTTGCTGACATTCCCCAGCGTACTGGTCATCGCCTTCCTGCTGAGCTAGGCACGCGCGGCTCCGGGCAGCCGCGGAATGCCGAACCCGGAGCGAAACTTTTTATTCAAAGAATTAGCCTTGCCTCTCTGAAGTTCCTCGCGCAGGATCCAACGCTCGCAAAGCCGTGACCAGAAATCATCGACTACTGCCAAGTAGCTACTCAAGGCTGATGACATCATGCGAATAATTACGCGTTTGACTTAGTCAGCTCGGATCTGAAAATTTTGCACTTGCTGAAGTCGCAGATAACCATCATTCATTTTCCGAATCCGCGAGTCCGCCGGGATCGACGCACAGAAATATGTGAAACACCTTTTTAGTACATGTGCAAATATAAAAGATTTATTTGAGAAGTACTTCCTTTAGGAGTTGGAGAGCAGTTAGGCTCCTACCGGCACACACCACATCGATTGATCACCGACTTTTGTGCGCCCAAAAACCCCAATAAGGAGAACATCAATGGCACGTTTTTCCACCCCTCTTCGGAGGACCTTGGCCGTCTCGGCGGCCGTAGTGATCGGCATGAGCGGCTTCGGCATTGGCGCCTTGCCGGCCACCGCCTCCCCCGTTCCGATTCCCGCTGAAAAGTCCCTCCCCAAAGCCAGCGCAGACAACAAGGTCAAGATCGGTTCGGTTGAATCAGGCGAAGCCTACGACAAGTTCATCGTCACCTACAAGGCATCAGCCAAGGAAGCGGGCAAGTCCTCCCGCGCCAAGGCCTGGGGCAAAGCAGCCAAGGCAGCCGGCGTGTCCGTCAAGGAAATGCGCGCCATGGCCACCGGCAGCTTCGTGGTGAAGGCCGACAAGAAACTCAAGGGCGATAGTGCCAAGGAGTTCATGGCCGATATCGCGCAGTCCGGCCTCGTGGAATCGGTGGAACCAGATGCCATCATGAAGATCTCCATGACTCCCAACGACACCCGCTACGGCGAGCAGTGGCACTACAGCGGCACCAACGGCATGCGCTTGCCGTCGGCCTGGGACGTCGCCACCGGCGAAGGCAGCATCGTCGCTGTCCTGGATACCGGCATCACCTCGCATTCCGACCTGAATGCCAACGTCATTTCCGGCTACGACTTCGTCTCCAGCTCCGCCTCGGCCCGCGACGGCAACGGCCGCGACGCCAACCCGCAGGATGAAGGCGACTGGTACGCCGCCGGCGAATGCGGCGGCAGCTACTCGGGCAGCTCTTCCTGGCACGGCACCCACGTGGCCGGCACCGTAGCCGCGGTCACCAACAACTCCAGCGGCGTAGCCGGTGTTGCTCCGGATGCCAAGATCCAGCCGGTGCGCGTCCTGGCCAAGTGCGGCGGCAGCCTCTCCGACATCGCCGATGCCATTGTTTGGGCCTCGGGCGGTTCGGTCCCTGGCGTTCCGAACAACCCGACTCCGGCCGACACCATCAACATGTCGCTTGGCGGTGGAGGTGCGTGCGGATCCACCTACCAGGCAGCCATCAACTCGGCGGTGTCCCGTGGCACGTCGGTGGTTGTTGCCGCCGGCAACGAAAGCCAGAACGCTTCGAATTCCCGCCCGGCCAACTGCGAGAACGTCATTACCGTAGCGGCAAGCAACCCATCGGGCGCTCCGTCGTACTACACCAACTACGGCTCGGCCATTGACGTCACCGCGCCAGGCGGCGACACCCGCTACGCGGGCCAGGGCGTGTTGTCCACGATCAACACCGGCACCACCACCCCGTCCAGCCAGGGCTACACCTTCTACCAGGGCACGTCCATGGCTACCCCGCACGTAGCGGGCATGGTCGCGCTAATGAAGTCGGTAAACCCGTCAATGTCCCCGGCTGCCATTGAAACTGCATTGAAGCAGGGAACCCGCGCGATGCCAGGCGGTTGCAGCATCGGTTGCGGTGCCGGTCTGGTGGATGCTGCCAAGATCATGAGCGCCATGGAAGGCACCGGCCCCACGCCAACCCCGGATCCGGAGCCTAGCGGCAACCTGCTGAAGAACGCGGGCTTCGAGAATGGTTCGGAATACTGGACTGCTAACCGCGCCGACACCTTCGAGACCGGCTCGGCTGCCCGTTCCGGCAACGGCCTGGCTGGCCTGAATGGCTGGGGCAACTCCAACACCTACACCCTGGACCAGAAGGTCACCATCCCGGCAGATGCCTCCGCTGCGCAGCTGGAGTTCTACCTGCATGTGCTGACCAACGAAACCACTGCGTACAGCCAGTATGACAAGCTGACCGTACAGGTCCTGGACGGCTACGGAACCTACAACATGGGGACCTGGTCCAACCTGGACGCCAGCTCGAACTACGAACTGCAGACCGTTGACCTGGGCAACTTCCGCGGCAAGACCGTCACCTTGCGCTTCAAGGGCATGGAAGACAGCTCGCAGGCCACCTTGTTCCGCATCGATGATGCAGCGGTAGCCACCAGCTAGTTATTCAAACCAAATAGATCCCTATTAACACAGTAAACGCGGCACCCATCGGTGCCGCGTTTGCCGCGTTAAGCAAGACTGTTCAGCTCAAGGTCCAGGAGCGCTTGGACAGCCCATACCAGAAACCGTCAATAGCGGTCTTGGCATCGATGCCGCCCGAGGCGTAGGCAGCTCCCAGCGCAACGTACAGCGGAGCCCAGTGTTCCGAGCGCGGATGTGCTTCGCGCGCTGCCGGAGCCTTGTGCAGGAAGTCCAGGATGGAGTCCACGTCGCCGCGGGCCATGGCCTCTTCGGCCCAGTGGTCGAACTCGCTGGAGGCCGTTGGCGGGGCTACGTCCGGCCCACCGGCCGGGTTGAACCAGCGCAGGTTATGGGTGGTGAATCCGGAGCCGACGATCAGGGTTCCCCTATCCCGCAAGGGGGCCAAGGACTTGCCCAAATCGAAAAGCCCCGAGGGATCCAGGGTCGGCATGGACATCTGAACCACCGGCACGTCGGCATCCGGGAACATTTCCTTCAGCGGCACGTAGGCGCCGTGGTCCAGGCCTCGGGACTCATCGCGCTCCACGTGGTGCCCGTAGGCGGAGGTCAGTCGCTCGACTTCATTGGCCAGTTCCGGTGCCATGGGCGCGTCGTAGCGGACGTCGTAGTACTTCTGGTCAAAGCCCCAGAAGTCGTAGACCAATTCGTTCTTCTGCCGGGTCGCGCTCAGCGTCACCGGGGCATTTTCCCAGTGCGCGGAGATCATCAGAATATCTTTGGGCTTCTCGAAGGTGCCGGACCAATCGGCCAGTTCACTGGTCCAGCGCTGGTCATCGGCCAGCGGCGGAGCACCGTGGCTGAGGAAGAGGACGGGAGGGGTATCGGATCGCTGAGTCATAATTCAAAGCTACCAATCATTAGTTGAAGCGTCAACCTTTTGGAATCGTTTGCCGTTCCTGCCTCCAACCTACTGCGCACTGGGGCCATCGTCCATAACTCATGGGCGAAGGCCCCAGCACCCGGGGCACTAGGCTCCCCGGCCCCTCTGCCCGGACTCAACCACTTCCACCGGGAAGTGGCATTCGGTGCTGTGCAATCCTTGCACCGGACCATCGCCAGGCATCCCCAAACGAATAGTTCCTCCCTGCTCACGCACCCGCACTTGGGGCCGTTCGGCACTGCACACCGGCTGCGCCTTCCAGCACCGGGTACGGAAACGGCACCCCGAAGGCGGATCCAACGGCGAGGGCAGCTCACCGCGAAGCACAATCCGCTCGGCCGGCCGCTGCGCCGGATCCAGCTTCGGCGATGCGGACAGCAACGAAGCAGTATACGGATGCAACGGCGAATCAAACACCTGCTCGGTCGTCCCGGTCTCGATGATCCTGCCCAGATACATCACCGCCACCCGGTCAGTCACATGCCGCACCACCGACAAATCATGCGAAATGAACAGGTAGCTGACACCCAGCTCTTGCTGCAACTCGTTGAGCAGGTTCAGAACCTGGGCCTGCACCGAGAGGTCCAGCGCGGACACCGGCTCGTCCAGGATGATCAGCTCCGGGTTCAATGCCAATGCCCGTGCAATGCCCAATCGCTGGCGCTGCCCTCCGGAGAACTCCTGCGGGGACTTGTCCGCATCGGTTCGGCGCAACCCCACCAAATCGAGCAGCTCATGTAGCCGCCGCTGCTTGGCAGCCCCGCGATACAGATCGCGGTGCGTAGCAAAGGGCTCGGTGATGATCTGCCCGGCGCTCATCCGCGGGTTCAGCGAGGCGAACGGGTCCTGGAAGACCATCTGCACCCGGCGCCGCCACGTCAGCAAGTCCTTGCCGTGCAGGGCGAAAGGATCCTTGTCGTCAAAGAGCACCTGTCCCGCGTCCGGGGTTTCAAGCATCATCAAGGTGCGCGCCAGCGTGGACTTGCCGCACCCGGATTCGCCCACCAGGCCCAGGGTCTCGCCGCGCTTGATGCTCAGGTTGATGCCGTCCAGGGCGCGCAGTTCGCGGGAGCCCGACGCGCCGGCTGAAACGTGGAAGACCTTGCTCAGATCCTTGACCTGCAGCACGGCATCCGAGCGCTGGATAGTTGCGGTGCTCATGCGGGAATCTCCTTCTCGGTGGAGCCGGTTTGGCTGACGGTGGCGTGCGGCACCTGCTCGGCGAAGTGGCAGGCTGCCCGTTGGCCCGGACCGGTTTCCCGCAACGCCGGGCGTTCTGCCCGGCACAGCTGGGACGCGAGCGGGCAGCGGTCCTGGTAGACGCACCCGGCGGGGATGCGGCTGAGCTCCGGAGGGCTGCCCGGGATCGAGGACAGCGCCTGCCCGCGCTGCCCTTGGCCGGGCACCGATTCCAGCAAGCCCTTGGTGTAGGGGTGGGTGGGATTGGCGAAAACCGTTCGCACGCTGCCCTGTTCCACCACGTTGCCGGCATACATGATGCACACGTCATCGGCTTCTTCGGCTACTACCGCCAGGTCGTGGGTGATCAGTACCAGCGCCATGTCGGTTTCGGTACGCAGGCGCTTGAGCAGCGCCATGATCTGCGCCTGCACCGTCACATCCAGGGCCGTGGTCGGCTCATCTGCAATCAGCAGGCGCGGGTTCAACGCCACCGCCATCGCAATCAAGATGCGCTGTCGCATCCCGCCGGAGAACTGGTGCGGATAGGAGTTAACCCGGGTTTCCGGCTCCGGGATTCCCACCCGGCGCATCAAATCCACGGCTTCGGCCTTGGCCTGCTTCTTGCCCATGCCGCGGTGGATCCTGAAGGCTTCGCCCAGTTGGGTGCCCACCGTATAGACCGGATTCAGCGCCGCCAGCGCATCCTGGAAGACGATACCCAGCCCGGGACCTGCCACCTGGCGGCGCCGTGAACTGCTCATCTGGTTCAAGTCCTCGCCCAGCAGCTCGGCGCTGCCGCCGGATACCTGGGCGACCGGGTCCAGCAGCCCGGCGATCGCCTTGGCAGTCATGGATTTGCCGCACCCGGACTCCCCCAGCAGGGCCAACGTGGTGCCGCTGCGGGCGGTGAACCCCACGTTGTTGACCACCCGCAAGGTGCCCTGCGGGGTACGGATATCGACATCCAGGTTCTGGACCTGCAGCACGGCTTGATCGGTGATGGTGCTCATTTTGCATCCTTTACTATGGTCTTCAGCGCCTTGGCCGAACGCTTATCCAAGGTCAAACGCCACCGCTGGGCCGGGTCGGTGGCGATCCGCAGCCACGCGGCCAGCGCGTTGGCCGCCACCGCGGTGATCACGATGGCCAGGCCCGGCAGGATCGAGAGCCACCACGCGGTCTGCAGATACTGGCGGCCCTGGGCCACCAGCAGACCCCAGGAAACTTCCGGCGGCTGGATCCCGATGCCCAGGAAGGACAGCGAGGATTCGGCCAGCATCACGAAACAGAATTCCAATGTCGCCAAGGTCAGCAGGGTTGGGGTGACCACCGGGATCACATGCCGGGCAATGATCGCATTGGGCTTGGTGCCGAAGGTGCGGGCGGCATCCACGAAAGTCCGCGACTGCAGCTCAGCGGCCTCGGCCCGGGCGGTACGCAGGTAGATCGGGATGCGGGTGATCGCCAGGATCAGCACGATATTCGCTGCCGAAGGGCTGAAGACGAACAGCACCACCACGGCGAGCAGCAGCGAGGGGAAGGACATGATCACATCGGCGATGCGCATCGAGACGGACTCGCGCCGGCCCCGGTGATAACCGGCCCACACACCCCACAGCGAGCCAATCAGCAAGGCAATGGCCACCGCCGGGATCGCGACCATCATCGTGGTGCGGGTGGCCACCACAATGCGGGCGAGCACCGAACGGCCCAGCGAATCCGAGCCCAGGATGTAGGCCCACCCGTTGGCCGGGTCGAAGGGGGGCTTGTTCATGAACATCAAATCCTGCTTGGTGGCCAGCTCGCCCATCAACGGCGGACCGAAGATCGCGGTCAGCGCCACCACTGCCAGGACTACGGCCGCTACGGTGGCGACCTTGTCGCGCAGCAGCAGGTTCAGCATGCTCGGCTTGCTGCCGCGCGCCAGCTTGGTCCGCGGTTGCTTGGCGTGCGGTTCCTCGGCTTGCGGGCCTTGGGGGTTCATCGTCTGCGTCATGGCAGGCTCCTTGTCAGCTCGTGCTCCGTGGCGTCGGCGCGCTCAGCGGCAACGGCCGGTGCCGGCTGCGACGGGCGATGCCGGGACGCATCGCGCCGGGCGCTGCGCCGCGCCCGCTTGCCGGCGCTGGGCCGCACCCTCGGGTCGAGCAGCGCGTAGCCGAGGTCGATCAGGATGTTCAATGCGAAGATCGCCACCGCGGTGAGCAGCACGCAGGCCTGCAGCACCGCGAAATCGCGTTGCAGGATCGAATCGATCATCAGCTTGCCGATGCCAGGCCAGCCGAAGATGGTTTCCACCACCACCGCGCCATTGACCAGTCCCACGGTCAGGTCCCCGGCCACGGTCAATGCAGGTGCCGCGGCGTTGCGCAGCGCATGGCCGGCGATCACCCGGCGCTGGGTCGCGCCCTTGGAACGCGCCAGCTTGATATACGGTTCGGACAGGGCCGAGACCATGGCCCCGCGGATCACCTGCACCAGCGTGCCGAAGGGCCGCATCAGCAGCGTGGCCACCGGCAGGAACCAGGCGGCCGCCCCGACCACCCCGGAGGTCGGCACCCAGCCCAAGCTGATCGCAAAGACCCAGATGCCCACGATAGCCAGCCAGAAGTCCGGGATGGATGCGGCGATCATCGAGGTGAAGCTCGCAAAGCGGTCCAGCAGCCCGTTGGGCTTCAGCGCGGCAATCGAGCCGACCACCACCGCCAGCACGATGGCCAGCAGCATCGTCATCGCCGCCAGCTGCAGTGTTGCCGGGAAGGCGCGCAACGCCATGGCTGCGGCGTCTTCCCCGGTGCGCATCGATGCGCCGAAGTCCAGGCGCAGCAGTCCGCCGAAATATTGGGCCATCTGCGCCCAGATCGGCTGGTCCAGGCCGTTGCGTGCAGCAAAGTCCTCGCGCATCGCCTCGGTCGCGTTCAGCGGCAGGTACAGCGCAGCCGGGTTGCCGGTCATGCGGGCCAGCGCGAAGACGCCGATGACCACGACGACCAGGGGCAGCGCGGAGGAGATAATCCTCTTTCGCAAATAGGTCAGCATCTCACATCCTCGTTTCACTCATGGCGGTGCCTACTTGCTGGAGACTTCGGCCAGGCGCAGCTCGTCGCCCGTCGAGGAATTCGGGGTGTAGTCGATATTCGCCGCGACCCCGAGCATGCCGGTCTGGTGGGCGATGTGCGCGAACTGCACCACCTCGTCATTCTGGTACTTGAAGACCTTCTCGAAGGCCGCCTGGCGGTCTTCGCCGGTGGCGGCATCAGCGGTGGCAATCAGCTCGTCGAGCTCCTTGGTGCCAAAGGCCGACTGGGCGCCCTTGGTGGTCATGTACTGGTCCACGGTGAAGGCGGCGTCGCCGGCCTGGTTGCCGTGCTGGGTCATCAGCATGATCGCCCCGTCCTCATCGGTGGGGAACGGGCGGACCTGGTAGGTCAGGTGCTGGCTGGTCTCCAGCATCTTCAGGTTCACGGTCAGCCCGACCTGGGAGAGCTGTTCCTGGATCACCTGGGCCAGCTCCTGGATCTTGGGGAACTGGGCGGTGCGCACGATCATGTTGATCGGGGCTGAGACGTCCTCGCCGGCGGCCTTGGCTTCTTCGACCAGCGCTTTGGCCTTCTCCGGGTTGTATTCCCAGACTGGCAGGTCTTCGCTGTGTCCCACCACGCCGGCGGGGACCAGCTGGGCGGCGGCCTTGTCGCGTCCGCCGTACAGCGAGGCGACAATGGATTCCTTGTCGATGGCGTAGTTGATGGCCCGGCGCACGCGCTCGTCGTTGAGCGGGGCCTTGTCATTGTGCATGCGCAGCGCCACGGTTTCGTTGTTCGGGTAGGAGACGCCCAGCTCGCCGATGTTGTCTTCCGGGCTCAGGCCGGTGGCGATATCCGCCTCTCCGGAGGTGATCATGGCCGCGCGGACGCTGCCTTCGGAGCGCCACTGGTAGTTGGCCTTGGCGAAGGACGGGGCTTCGCCCCAGTAGTCGGCATAGGCGGAGACATCGATGGACTGCCCGGCTTTCCAGTCATCAATCTGATAGGGGCCGGTGCCAATTGGTTCGCGCACCTTCTCGGTGGCGGAGGTTTCCTCCGGGACGACTTCCAGGAAGGACAGGCGCAATGGCAGGATCGGGTCCTTCTTCACCGCGGTGACTTCCAGGGTGTAGTCGTCCACGACCTTCAGCTTCAGGTCATCGTCTCCGAAGACATAGCCTTCAACGTTGCAGCCCAGCTTGGAGTTGACCGCACGGTCAATGGTGGCGGCGGCATCGGCGGCGGTGAAGTCGGAGCCGTCATGGAATTTCACGCCCTCGCGCAGCTTCAGCGTCCAGGTCTGGTCATCGTCGCTGGACCACTCGGTGGCCAGTTTCGGCTCAAGCTCACCGCTGGAAGGGTTGCGTTCGATCAGCGGCTCGGTGATGGTCGAGCGAACCACCACGCCGGTGCTGGTCAGGTTCGATTCGCAAGCTTCCAGCGTGGGCGGTTCCTGCTGCAACACCACGCGCAGGGTGTCGCTGGCGGTGCCGGAGGCAGGTGCGCCGGCAGCCTGTTCCGAGTTGGCTACCGAGCAGCCTGACAGGGCGGTGGTGCCCAGCAGGGCGGAGGCGGCGACGGCCAGTGAGAGCCTGCGGGTGCGGGGGTGGTTGGTCAACATCATTGTGATCCTTCGCGAAGAGTGATGGGTTCAGTGAGTGGAGCATCCGGCGTGGCAGGACTGCCGGCGTTGATTCAAAAGCTTTGACCGATGAACCCGCATGGTCAAGGGAAAACAGGTCCCTTCGGTGGCGCCCGGCGAGCGCCGCAGTGGCGATCCGCGCCTTTGGCAAATGTGACTTGCGCGACATTTCGGGGTTATTTGACGATCAATGCCTCAACAGCATTGATCCATCCAATCTGCGTGTTGGACGTGAATTGATTGGTCTTCCTAGGATGCTGGTATGCCCACAAATACCAGCGCCATGACGCACTCAAAGAACTCCCCCATCACCGGCGACGCCATTCTGCGCGTGGGACCGGTGAATCCAGAGGTGGCCCAGGCCCTGCAGGCCGACCTCGGCGCGCAGGCGCTGCCCGAGCCAGGCCCAGAACGCGAAGCACTGCTCGAGGAGCACGGAACGCAGATCCGTGTGGCCGTCTGTTCCGGACGCATCGGGGTGGACTCGGAGCTGATGCAGCGCCTGCCAAATCTCGAGGCGATCATCAATTTCGGAGTGGGCTACGACGCCACCGATGTTGCCCAGGCCCAGGCCCGCGGCATCGTAGTCAGCAATACCCCGGACGTGCTGACCGAGTGCGTGGCCGATACTGCGCTGGGACTCTACCTGTCGACGCTGCGCTCGCTCGGCGCTGCCGAACGCTTCCTGCGTGCGGGTGCCTGGGCTGCCGGAGAGAATTTCCCGCTGGCCACCCGGGCCAGCGGCACGAAGGTAGGCATCCTTGGCCTGGGCCGCATCGGCCAAGCAATCGCAAACCGCCTGGAAGCCTTTGGGTGTGAAATCCACTATCACAACCGCTCGGAAAAGCCCGATAGCCGTTATGCCTACCATCCCTCGGCCCGCGCCTTGGCTGAGGCCACCGATGTGCTGATGATCGCCGCGGCCGGCGGACCCCAGTCCGCTGGACTGGTGGACCGCGAGGTCATCGAAGCCGTCGGTCCGCGCGGATTCATCATCAACATTGCCCGCGGTTCGGTCATCGACGAACCAGCGCTGGTCCAGGCCCTGGCCAACAAGGACATTGCAGGGGCAGGGCTGGATGTTTTCGCCAAGGAACCGAGCGTCCCCGCCGAACTGATGAACCTGGACAATGTCGTGCTGCTGCCCCACGTGGGCAGCGGAACCTACGAAACCCGCGCCGACATGGCAGCCTTGACCCTGGGCAATTTGCGCTCCTATCTGGAGGATCGCACGCTGCTCACTCCGATCTCCTGATCGGTTCCCCAGCTCGATGCCGGCTCACCGGCATCACCACTTCTGCCGAAGCCGCGGCGAGCGGCCGATTTTGCCATGCAAGGCCGGCCGCTCGCCGCGGATTTCGGTAGGAGAATCAACAAGCTCCCAGCGCAGCGAACTTCCATTGGCATCCAGAGCAGATATTGCTGAACCCGGCACAGCTCTCAAAAGCAGTGCGCTGGCACTGCTGCCGGCTGTTGCCGGGCGGGCCGCCTTCGTTCGCCGCCCCGGCTGGCAACTGGCGAAACCCGTTGCCTATTTCCCTGCGCTGCTGCCGTCACCCGCTTTCCGAGGGGGTCGCATCATTCCCCTGCAATTCGGCCAGGTAGAGTTCGCGCAATCGCTGCGCCGCGGGATTCCCGGCCTCGGACTCCCACGCCAGGAAGATGTCCGAGTGGTTCAGCTCCTCCATCCCTCCCGGACCCACCAGCTCCTCGAAGACCACCCCCGGCGGGGCGAAGTCGCGGGCACTGGCTGGCACCAGGGAGACGCCCAAGCCCACCGAGACCAGCGCCATCAGCGCTGGGATCTGGCTGGCCACCTGGGTGACCGTGGGGCTGACACCCACCGAATCAAACAGCCGCAGCACCAGATCGTAGAAGTAGCGCGCCTCGTGGGTGGAGTACATCATCAGCGGCAGGCCGACCAGTTCCTTGATCAGCACCCCCTTGCCGGTTTCCAGGTGGTGCCCGGCCGGCAGCGCGACGACCAGCCGGTCCTTCTTGACCAGGTGGGTTTGCACGCCCGGCCGGTGCACCGCCGGGCGCAGCAGCCCCAGGTCGATCTGTCCCTTGCTCAGCGCATCGAGCTGGTCGATGGATACACCCTCGCGCAGCACCAGCGTGATCTCCGGCAGTTCGCGGGCCGCCAGCGCGAGCAGCTGCGGCAGCACCGACTGGCCGGCTACCGAGGTGTAGCCGAGGATCACGGTGCCCGATTCCCCGGTGGCGACCTTGGAGACTTCCAAACTGGTTTTCTGGCACAGATCCAGGATGCGCCGCGCGTTGGGGAGCAGCACCTGTCCTGCCGCGGTCAGCGCCACCTGCCGCGAGGTGCGGGTGAACAGCTTGGCATCCAATTCGCGTTCCAGCAGCTGGATTTGCCGGCTGAGCGGGGGCTGGGTCATATTCAGCCGCTCCGCCGCGGCGCCGAAGTGCAGCTCCTCGGCCACGGCCACAAAAGATTCCAGCTGGATCAGCGAGAACATCAATTCACTCCTTGAATTGTTGGTTGCCAATTTTAGCTTGGACAGGTATCGATTCACTTTCTAGGGTGATTCTAAACGTCCCTTACCGACTGGAGCTACCCCCATGACGCAATCCCAATCCCACCGAATCGCCGATATCCAGATCACTCCTGTCGCCTTCGCCGATCCACCGCTGCTCAATTCCGTGGGAGTGCACGAACCGTATGCATTGCGCGCCATCGTGGTGCTGCACACCGAATCCGGCCACTACGGGCTGGGCGAGACCTATGGAGACAGCGCGCACCTGGCCCGGCTGGAACGCGCCGCCGGGTTCCTGCGCGGCACCGACGTGTTCAAGCTCAACCAGATCGCCGAGCTCGTGGAGGACTCGCTGCGCGGGGACCAGGGCCAGGGCGGGCACGGCACCGGCGGCATGGTCACCACCACCTCGCTGGCCGACCGGGTGCTTTCCGCCTTCAATGTCGCCGCACTGGATGCGCAGGGCAAGATCCTGGGACTGCCGGTGAGCACGCTGCTGGGCGGGGCGGTGCGCGAGCGCGTGGACTTCAGCGGCTACCTGTTCTACAAGTGGGACCGCCACCCGGGGCATGAGCCGGATGCCTGGGGCGAGGCGCTGGACCCCGAGGGCATCGTGCGCCAGGCACGCACCATGGTCGAACGCTACGGATTCAAGGCGCTGAAGCTCAAGGGCGGGGTCTTCCCGCCCGAGCAGGAGGCCGCCGCAATCGAAGCCTTGCACCAGGCCTTCCCCGGAACGCCGCTGCGTCTGGACCCCAACGGGGTGTGGAATGTGGCTACCGGGATCGAGGTGGGCCGGCGGCTGGACGGAGTGCTGGAATACCTGGAGGATCCGTGCCTGAGCGCGGAAGACAACGCCGCGGTGCGCCGGGCCATCCCGATGCCGTTGGCGACGAACATGTGCGTGGTTTCCTTCAATGACCTGCCCGGAGCGATCGAACGCAAAGCCATAGACATCGTCCTGTCAGACCACCACTTCTGGGGCGGACTCAGCCGTTCCGCGCTGCTCGCCGGCATCGCGCGCACCTTCGGCCTGAAGCTGTCCATGCATTCGAATTCGCATCTGGGCATCAGCTTTGCGGCGATGGTGCAGCTGGCTGCGGCGACCGAGAACATCGACTACGCCTGCGACACCCACTGGCCGTGGAAGCGCCCGGACGAGGATGTCATCCACCCCGGGGCGCTGGAACTGGCGGACGGCGCCGTCGCGGTGCCCGAGGCACCGGGCCTGGGGATCGAGCTTGACCCGGAGGGGTTGGCACGGCTGCACCAGCAATACCTGGACTGCGGGCTGCGCGAACGCGACGACACCGGCTACATGCGCCGCATCGACCCGACCTTCGAGCTGGCGAGCCCCCGATGGTAGCGCCGTTGCGGGTGGTCGTCACCGACCCCATCGTCGCCCGCTTCGAGCCGCTGTTCCGCAGCCTGTCCCCGCACCACGACTGGCACTTTGCCGCCTCGATGGCGCCGGCACCGCAACTGGAACTGATAGCCGAGGCCGACGTGCTGGTCTGCGCCCGGCTGAGTGCCGAGCAGGCCGCGGCTACCCGCGCCGGGCTGGTTCATGTCACCGGTTCCGGCACCGACCGGCTGGCACTCGACCGGCTCTCCTCCGGCACCACGGTGGCGCGCACCGCGCATCACGAACGGGCCATCGCCGAGCACATCCTGATGGTCATCCTGGCCGCGCAGCGCCGCCTGCTTGAGGTCACCGCGCAGTTGCGCGCTGGCAGCTGGCAGACCCTGGCCACCGATCCGCAAACGCCGCTGCACCGTACGCTCGCCGAGCTGACCATCGGCTTCGTGGGGCTCGGTGCCATCGGCACGCAGGCTCTTGAACTCTGCGGCAGCCTGGGTGCCCGCTGCGTCGCCGTGCGACGCACCGTCCCGGAGGAGCTCCCGCCCCGTGCGGCCTGGGTGGGCACCATGGATGCATTGCCACGCCTGCTGTCCGAGGCAGACGTGCTGGTGCTGTGCGTGCCGCTGACCGATGAGACCACCGGGCTGATCGGCAGCGAGCAACTAGCCGCACTGCGCCCCGGGGCAGTGCTGGTCAACGTCGCCCGTGGCCCGGTGCTGGACCTGGCTGCGTTGCACGAGGCGCTGGATTCGGGCCGCTTGGGTGCCGCGGCGCTGGATGTATGGTGGCAGGCTCCGGAGGGTATGCAGGCACCGGAGGACACCCGGCGCCTTGCCAACCATCCCCGAGTCATCGCTACCCCGCATTATTCAGGCCATTCGAACGACACCTTCACACGCCGGGTGCAGGAGATCTGTGCGAATATCGATGGCTACGCGAACTGCCTGCCCGTGCGAAACGCTGATTAGAATAGGAGATATGCAAGAAGAAGAATTGATGCAGACGGTCGAAGAAGAATTCACCGCCATCTTATTGCGTGCCCGCCAGATGCTGATCCGCCGTGCCAAGATCATCCACCCGGATCTGCAGGACCCAGGGTACCGCTTGCTTGCAGTGGTCATCCGTGACGAGGCCCAGCAGCAGGGATCGCTCGCAGAGAAGCTGCGCTTGGACAAGGCAACCATATCGCGCCTCGTGCAGCACCTTGAATCCTTGGACCTTGTCACCCGTACCCAGGATCCTTCCGATGGCCGGGCCCAGCTGGTTTCGGCAACAGATATAGCCAAGGAAAAATGGCGTTCGAGCGGCAACACGCTGCGTCAGGAACTGCGCCGCCAGCTCAAGGAATGGGAAGCATCCGAACTGAAGAACTTCGGAGATCTCCTGCACCGCCTCAACCACAGCTTTGACGAAATTCTCTAAACCGCTAGAGGAGCCGAAGCCTTTGGAAACCCTACAGTTTCCAAGGCTTCAGCTTTTTAAGCATCAATCCATCAGTGCCAAGAAATCATCGGCAGAAAGCGCGGCGCTCTGAGCCCCCTCGGCAGTGTCGCCCAAGACATCGTTGAACAGCTGCGTCTTCTTGGCCTGCAGCGCGAGCACCTTGGATTCGATGGTGTCCTTGGCTACCAAACGATACACATAGACGGGCCGGGTCTGCCCGATGCGATGGGCACGGTCAATCGCCTGTGCTTCGGCCTGGGGGTTCCACCACGGGTCAAGCAGGATGCAATAGTCCGCTGAGGTGAGGTTGATGCCGAATCCTCCGGACTTCAGCGAGATGAAGAAGACCGGGAAATCCCCCTCGCTGAAACCGTCAATCAGTTCCTTGCGCCGCGGTCCACTGGTGGAGCCGTCAAGGTAACCGTGCTCAATGCCCAATTCCTCGGCGACGTCGCGTGCCCTGGACAGGAAGCTGGTGAATTGGCTGAAGACCAGGATCTTGTGTCCCTCGGAAACCGCATCCCCCATGAGCTCGCGCAGCATTTCCAGCTTCGCGCTGGGCGCATTGCCTTCGCCCACCAGCGAGGGATCCAAAGCCAGCTGGCGCAGCAAGGTGAGCGACTGGAGAATCTGGAAGCGATTCGAATCGATATCGCCAACCAGGCCCAGCACTTCTTGCCGCACGCGCTGGAAGCGTCGGTCATAGGCTTTCCGGTGCCCTGGCTCCAGCTCGACTTCCAGGACCTGTTCAGTCTTTGCCGGCAGCTCGGGAACGACCTGTTCCTTGGTGCGGCGCAGCACGAATGGTCGCAGACGGTTCTTCAAGCGTTCCATCCGCTCTTGGTCCCCGTCGGCGATTGGCTTCTGGTAGTTGTCCTTGAAGGACTTCGCACCACCCAGCAGGCCAGGTGCGGCCAGCGAGACCAACGCCCACAGTTCCATGAGGTTGTTCTCCATGGGCGTGCCCGTGACCACGAATTTGCACGGCACCGGCAGCTGCCGGGCCTGCTTGTAGCCCTTGGACGCGTGGTTCTTCAGCTGCTGGGCCTCGTCCATGATCATCACGTTGAATCCAGCGGCCTCGAAATCCTCATAGGCCAAGCGGAAGATCGTATAGCTGGTCACCACCAGCTGCGCATCACCGATCTGCGCAGCCATATCCTGGCCGCTTTTCTTTGCGGTTGAGGTGATGCCGGTGACGCTCATCTGCGGGGCGAAACGCTGCGCCTCATTGATCCAGTTGCCCACCACCGAGGTAGGGGCAAGCACCAGGAATTTCTGGCTGGGATCTTCAATGCGCGCCTGTTCCAGGCAGGCCAGCAGCTGGACGGTTTTGCCCAGACCCATGTCGTCGGCGAGGACTCCGCCCAGGCCGTGGGTGCGCAAGAAGTCCAGCCAGGACAGGCCGTGGCTCTGGTAGGGGCGCAACTGCGCATTGAAGGTATCCGAGAGCTCAACAGGCTTCATCTCTTCGCCGCTTTGCAATGCCTTCATGGTCTGCAGCCACTGGTTGTGCTGGGCTTCGATAATTCCCAGATCCACCAGTTCCTGCCACCAGTCGATGCTCAACTTGTGGATGCGAATCGTATCGCCCTGCACCGTGCCCAGCTCCTCGGCTTCGGAGATCAGCTGGCGCAGCTGGGCAAAATCCGCACCATCAATCGGGATCACCGTCAGGTCATCGAGGATGAGGTATTCATCTTGCTTGGTCAGGGCTTCGAGCAGCAGCGCGAACGGCACTTTGATCTCGCCGAGGAGCACTTCCACGGACAGGTCGAACCAGTCCCCCGTGCTTTCACCCGCTTCGACGCTGACCGTCGCCGGGGCATCGCTGATCCGGTACTTCGGCAGCCGGTTCTGCTCCTCGATGATGACATCGGGATGCTCTTCCAGCAGCGGAAGTGCGTGGACCAGGAAGTCGATGGACTCAGAGGTGCTGAATTTCTTCGGAGGGAAGATTCCTGATGAGGTCAGTTGCCCCAGCGAACCCAGCTCGCCGAGCTTGTCCTGCACCGAAGCGGCAATTTCCTTTTCCACGGCATGCTGGCGAGGCCCCTTAGATGAGTACTCCCAGGAATAGCGCACGGTCAGCGGGGCTTGGATGCTTTCCAAGGACAGCTTGAGGCTGGGGCGCGCGGGAACCGGGATGCGGTAGCTGCCATCTTCGCTCTTCAGCGGCGCCATCACGCGCAATCGGTCCAGATGCTGGGTCTCGAAAAGCTCGATGGCTCCATCCGGAATGATGTGCGCACCGGATTCGATGAACGCCGCCAGTTCCTTCGTGACAGGTTCAGCGAACTGCGCCAATCCGAGTTCCTTGGCCTTCGGCAAGGGGCTGGAGGCGTAGGCCAGCAGGCTCGGTGGCGTACCGATCGGCAAGAGGTGGTGGTGCTCTTCGCGCGGCCCGCGCAGCTTGCCTTCCATGCGCAGGCCCTGTTCAGTGCGGCGCACATCCACGTGCGCCATGGCTGGTATCTCGCTGAATTCCACCGGGAGCTTGGCAGCGGAACCGCCGTTGACGATCTGCACTCCGGCGTCGCGCAGAGCCTCGAAGGCATCCAGCAGGTCCTGGCCAGGCAGATCCATCAGCGAGATCCAGTCCTTGGGATCCCACGAATGCCGGTAGGTGCTCTGTTCTACGTGTTCACGCAGCCGGTCCAGTTCAACGACCGCTCGGCGCTGCTTCTTGGAGAAGCGCTCATCGAAGGCGACGTTGCGCCAGCTGACTCCAGTCTGGACCCAAGGGCTCTTGGTGCCCCGGCGGGCCGGCCGCGCCTGCAAGGTCAGCGCGTCCGCGCCTCCGTAACGGGGTTCGCTGACCACTTTCAGGATCAATCCCAGCGGTTCCTCGTCAACCAGTTGCTCATCTGGAATTGCTGGAAGCAGACGGTCCAGGGTTCGTTCCCACTGCGGCTTGCTGTTGCGTTTCCATGCGAAAGGGTCCACCCCGGAGTCGGAGACGAAGAAGCCCTGGTCTTCTTCGGTGGTGACTTCAATGAGCAAGGCGGCGACATCCTCGCAGGATTGAACGCCCGGATGCTTGCTGCAGAAGCTGGTGAAGCTGATATTGCCGCGGTTGATTTGCAGCTCGGCCATCACCGATTCGCGCAGCACCATTGCGGAAATGCGGGAAAATCCCGGCTTCATGTCCCGGTGGACGATCTCCACTTTTCCGGAATCGCAGAGGAACTGGCCTAGGTTGTATTCGGATTCGGTCACCAAGGTCTGGGCCGCAGAAAGTGTCAGCTGGAATTCCATACTCGCCGTTCATTGTTCGTGCAGTGGGTGCCCGAGAGCTCGATTCCATCTTAGCGAGCAGCCAGACAAGTTGCCCGATGACGAAAAGTTACCCCTGCCCTTTACGCGCTGGCACGTCAGCCGATAGAAAAGAACCACAGAATCACGAGTTCCGCTCTTTGAGCCCTGGCTGAGTGGACGGCAACCCTCCTGCGTCATTGTGCGGGGTGCCCCAGGTGAAGATTCGACGCATCTTGAACGCCAAGGTGCGTAAGCGATGGCGCCCCTTGCGCCAGAAAGGGGATTAATTCCTCATGTCTAATGCAGCATCTACCCTGACCGTATCCGAAGACCGCGCACAGCGCCTGCAGGAAGCAGGCAAGGGCTGGGGCGAACGCATCTCGGCGGCCCCGCAAAGCGCCAAATTGACCTTTACCGTCGAGGGCGAGGGGTTCGATTCGGTAGCCAGCAACATTGTCTCCGGGAAGCACACTTTCCAGGTCGACGAACCAGCTGCCCTGGGCGGCAATGATGCCGCGGCAAGCCCGGTGGAATATGCGCTCGGCGCGCTGATCTCCTGCCAGGTTGTGGTCTACCGCTTGTACGCGCAAAACCTCGGCATCCAGGTGGACGAGGTGAAGATCCAGGCCAACGGCCACCTCGATGTTCGTGGCCTCTTTGGCATTGACAAGTCCATCCGCCCGGGCTTCTCGTCGGTGGAACTGGACATCCAGATCACCGGCCCCGAATCGGCCGAACGCTATGAAGAACTGCGCCAGGCAGTGGATGCCCACTGCCCGGTACTGGATCTGTTCGCCAACCCGGTACCGGTGACCACTGCGGTGAGCATCGCCAGCTAGCAGATGCGGCAATGGCGCCCCGGGGCCGGATCGGAAAATTTCCGAACCGTTATCCGGGGCGCCATGCGCATGCTGAAATCTTGCTTATCCCTACCGCGTCTGCGAGTAGAACCAGTTGATGTGCTCTTCGAGCAGCTGGGCTGCCCGTTCGCGCTGATTCGTCGCAAAGGCGTGGTGGATGGCCTTGTGCTGGCGGCGCAGCATGCGCACCACCGGTTGCCAGGCCTCGTCGCTGGGCACCGAGTCCGAGACATAGTCGCTGATCGAATTGCGCAGCGATTCCATCATGGATTCAACCACCGAATTGCCGGCCATGGAAGCAAGGAGCACATGAAACTCGGCGTCAATGCGGTGGAAAGCTTCGCGCGAAAGCTGCGGGTCGTCCATGCGCATGATCAGCACCGCGGTGCGGTCGATCACCTGCTGGGCGTAGACCGGGTCGCGGGGATTCATTTGCGCGGCCCAGGTTTCCAGCAGAATGCGCGACTCGACGATCTCGCGGACGTTGATGCCCTTGGCCGCCAAGTGCAGCCGCAAGGCCTGCGAAATGCCGGCCGAAGGGTTGGAGATGATCACCGCTCCGGAGTTGGGCCCGGAGCCGGTAGACGTCTTGATAATGCCCATCACATCAAGGATGCGGATGGCATCGCGGACCGAAGCCCGCGAAATCCCATGCCGCTCCGCGAGCGCACGCTCGCCGGGAAGCTGGTCGCCTACGGATAGCTTCTCTGTGCGCAGATCTTCTTCAATTGCCTGGAGAACGATCTGGTACGCACGCGGAGCTGGGTTCATTGACATCGGATCTATTTTAGCCGGTCAAGACTATGGCAGCATCCAGGACAGCACCGGGGTGGACTGCAGGTAAACCAAGCAGCACAGCACCAGCAGCATGCCTACGGACCAACCGGCGACCTTCTTCAGGATCACCGATTCCTGGCCTTCCATCTTCACCGAGGTGGCGGCGATGGCCAGGTTCTGCGGGGAGATCAGCTTGCCGACCACGCCGCCGGAGGTGTTGGCGGCAACCAGCAGGCTCGGATCGATGCCGGCATTGACGCCAGCGGTCTGCTGCAGCTTAGCGAACAGCGCGTTGGCCGAGGTGTCCGAGCCGGTCACTGCGGTGCCGATCCAGCCCAGGATTGGCGAGAGGAAGGCGAAGAACGCGCCGGTTCCCGCCAGCCAGGTGCCGATGGTGATGGTCTGGCCGGACAGGTTCATCACGTAGGCCAGGCCGAGGACCGACAGGATGGTCAGTGCCGCGAAGCGCATGTTGTAGATGGTCTTGCCGATTTCGGCAGCGCCTTCGGCGAAGGTCATCTTGTAGACGCCATTGCCGTCGTTCTTCGAGTAGACCAGGGCCACGATCAGGCCGGTGATCAGCAGCAGGGTGCCCGGGGAGGACAGCCACTGGAAGTTGTAGATGGTGGAGGTGACCGCTTCGCCTTCGGCGTTCAGGATCTTGCCGTCCAGGCCTGGCCAGCCGAACTTGATGTCGGTGCTTGCCAGCCATGCAGGAATGTCGACGCCCAGCTTCCACAGCTTGGCCACGCCGAAGATGACGATGACCAGCAGGTATGGGAACAGAGCCATCCAGGTGTTGCCTGCGTGCAGCTTGGTGTTGCCTTCGTGCGGAAGCGCAGCGGCTTCAGCGGTCAGTACGCGCTGGCGTGCTTCGTCGGCGCCCTTTGGAGTCCAGAAGCGAAGCAGGATTACTGCAGCGGCCAGGCCGATCAGCGAAGCGACGATATCGGTCAGCTCGTAAGAGAAGTAGGTGGAGCACAGCCACTGCGCGACACCGAAGGAAATGCCGATGGTCAGCGTTGCCGGCAGGGTCTGGCGCATGCCGCGCCAGCCATCGAGGATCAGCACCAGGATCGATGGGACAAACAGTGCCAGCAGCGGGGACTGGTGGCCAACGATGGCGCCGATGTCGGCAGCCGGGATGCCGGTCAGCGCGCCGGCGGTGGTAATCGGAATGGCCACGGCGCCGAAGGCTACCGGGGCGGTGTTGGCGATCAGCACGGCGCAGGCAGCGCGCAGCGGGGACAGACCCAGTGCCAGCAGCATGGTGGCGGTAATCGCCACCGGTGCGCCGAATCCGGCCAGCGCTTCAAGCAGGCCGCCGAAGCAGAAGGCGATCAGCACGGCCTGGATGCGCACGTCGCCGCCGCCGATGACGTCGAATACACGACGGAGATCTTCGAAGCGGCCGGACTTGACGGTGACCTGGTAGAGGAAGATCGCCATGACAACGATCCAGACGATCGGGAAGGCGCCGAAGACTATGCCCATCAGTCCGGAGTTCAGTGCCAATCCAACCGGCATGTTCCAGCCGAAGATCGCAACGATGATGGCAACGGCGAGCGAGCCGAGGCCGGCCCAGTGGGCCTTGACCTTGATCACCGCGAGGAGCACGAAGAAGGCTAGAAGCGGTATCAGCGCGACGAGCGCTGAGACAGCAATGCTCCCCGCAATTGGATCCGTGGTGGGTGTAAACACGGTGTGGGCGTCCTTACTCTAGATGGTCTGACCATATGTGGTCCGACCACCAAGAGTACAAGGTGAGAGCCATCACAACAAGTCTTGACTATCAAGAAGTGTGTGGAATAGTATGGTCTGACCACACTTTGAAAGAGTCATTTATTATGCGAATTGCTCTCTTTGCCACGTGCATTGTGGATGCTATGTATCCGGAAACCGCCAAGTCGACCGTGAAAATCCTGGAACGCTTGGGCCATGAAGTCATTTTCCCGAAGGCGCAAGCCTGCTGTGGGCAAATGCATATGAATTCCGGCTATATGCCTGAAGCGCTGCCCGTTGTCGAAAACCACATCAACGCCTTCGACACCGAAGACTATGACGTCGCGGTCGCCCCCTCGGGTTCCTGCGTCGCTTCGGTCAAGCACCAGCACCCCTATCTGGCCGAGCGCTTGGGCAAGCCCGAGCTGAAGGACCGCGCAGTTGCCGTCGGCAAGCGCACCTATGAGCTGAGCCAGTTGCTGGTGGATGTCCTGGGCATCACCAACGCGGCAGAGCAGCTGGGCAGCTACTTCCCGCAGACCATCACCTACCACCCTTCCTGCCACGGCATGCGTTCGCTGAAGCTCGGCGACCGCCAGCTGGATCTGCTCAAGACCGTTGGCGGCATCACCGTCAACGAGCTTCCGGAAGCCGACCAGTGCTGCGGCTTCGGCGGCACCTTCGCGATCAAGAACTCCGATGTTTCCTCGGCGATGCTCGAAGACAAGATGAAGAACATCTGTTCCACCGGCGCTTCGGCCTGCGCAGGCGGCGACGCCTCCTGCCTGATGCACATCGGCGGCGGCCTTTCGCGCACCGGAGCCAAGCCAAAGACCCTGCACCTGGCCGATATCCTGGCCAGCACCATGGAAGAGACGGTGTCACTGTGACCCAGGTATTCCTCGGCATGCCTGCCGGCGGACAGGGCAACCTGTTCGAGACCGAGCCATTCCCCAAGGCGGCGCACCGCGAACTGGGCAACACCCAGATGCGCAAGAACCTGCGCCACGCCACCCACACCATTCGCGACAAGCGGCTGAACGTCGTCGGCGAGCTCCCTGATTGGGAAGAGCTGCGCGACGCCGGCAGCGCCATCAAGAACCTGACGATGGCCAACCTCGAAGAGCGGCTGGAGGAGTTCGAGAAGAACTTCACCGCCCGCGGCGGCGTCGTCCACTGGGCCCGTGACGCGGCCGAAGCCAACAAGATCGTCACCGAGCTGGTCAAGGCCACCGGCTCGAATGAGGTAGTCAAGGTCAAGTCCATGGCCACCCAGGAAATCGGCCTGAACGAGCACCTGGAAACCGAGGGCATCGACGCGTACGAAACCGACCTCGCCGAGCTGATCGTCCAGCTGGGCAACGACAAGCCAAGCCACATCCTGGTTCCGGCCATCCACAAGAACCGCACCGAGGTGCGCGACATCTTCCTGAGCCAAATGCCGGTGGTGGATCCGAACCTGACCGATGAGCCGGCCAAGCTGGCCGAGGCCGCGCGCAAGCACCTGCGCAAGAAGTTCCTCGCCGCCAAGGTCGCCATATCCGGCGCGAACGTCGCGCTGGCCGACACCGGAACCCTGGGCGTCGTGGAATCCGAGGGCAACGGCCGAATGTGCTTGACCCTGCCGGAAACCCTGATCACCGTCATGGGCATCGAGAAAGTCCTCCCCCACTGGGAAGACATCGAGGTCTTCATGCAGCTGCTGCCGCGCTCCTCCACCGGCGAGCGCATGAACCCCTACACCTCGCTGTGGACCGGGGTCAGCGAAGACGACGGCCCGCAGAACGTGCACATCGTGCTGCTGGACAACGGCCGCACCCGGGCCCTGGCCGACCGTTTCGGCCGCACCGCACTGAACTGCATCCGCTGCTCGGCCTGCATGAACGTGTGCCCGGTCTACGAGCGCACCGGCGGCCACGCCTACGGCTCCACCTACCCGGGCCCGATCGGCGCGATCCTCTCCCCGCTGCTGACCGGCATCGAGGTCGAGGAGAACGGCTCCCTGCCGTACGCGTCCTCGCTGTGCGGCGCCTGCTACGACGCCTGCCCGGTGAAGATCAACATCCCTGAAATCCTCGTGCACCTGCGCGGCGACGATGTGGATGCCAACCGCGACAAGCACAAGATCCCTACCCAAATGGATCTGCTGATGAAGGGCGGCTCCTGGGCACTGGGCAAGGGCAAGAACATTGGCCTGCTCGAGAAAGCCCTGCCGCTGGGCCGGCTGGTGTCCGGCAAGGACAAGAAGATCAAGAAGCTTCCGGGCATCGCCGCAGGCTGGACCGCCAGCCGCGACATTCCAGCCCCGCCAAGCAAGTCCTTCCGCGACTGGTGGAGCGACGAAAAGGAGTCCAAGTGAGCGCAAAAGACGAAATCCTCGGGCGGATCCGCTCGGCGCTAGCCGATGCGCCCGTCGCGCCCGAAGTTCCACGCGAATACCGCAAGACCTCGGACATGGGCGAAGCCGAGCTCATCGAGCTGCTGGTCGACCGCCTGGTGGATTACAAGGCCGGAGTGGACGTCATCGACGCCGCGCAGATCCCGGAATTCGTGGCCGCCAAGCTGGCCGGCGCCTCCAGCGTCGTCTACCCGCACGGACTGGACACCAGTTGGCTCTCCGCGCTGGGCGAGAGCGTTGAGCAGCGCGTGGATGCCCCGGGCGCACGCCTGGGCATCGCCGAGCTGGATGAAACCAGCGCCGTGGTCACTTCCTCGGCAGTGTCGGTTGCCGAATCGGGCACCATCATCCTTGATGGCGAGCCGAACCAGGGACGCCGCGCGATCTCGCTGGTGCCAGATCACCATGTGTGCATCGTGCCGGTTTCCTCGATCGTGCGCCTGCTTCCGGAAGCCATGCCTCGGCTGACGATCACCCGTCCGCAGACCTGGATCTCCGGTCCGTCGGCCACCAGTGATATCGAGCTGGAACGCGTCGAAGGCGTACACGGCCCGCGTACGCTGGACGTCCTGATGGTCCGCGGCCTCTAAGGCCAGCTCACCAAGCTATCGCGGCCGGTTCCCCTCCTAAACCTCCAGGGAACCGGCCGCGAGTTTTTAATGCCTTCCAGCTGCCATTGCCGGTTACTGCCCGGCAATGAAATCTTCCAAGCTGGCTTCAATGCGCTCACGCGCCGCGAAGACCGCCGAGGGCAGCCCAGCCTCGAACATCTGGCGGAAGCGCACCGGCGGGATGGAAACGCTCAGTCCCGCGACCACCTCGCCGGCCCCGTCCCGCATGGCCACGCCCAATGCGTTGGCGCCGACTTCGGTCTCTTCCAAGTTCACGGCAAAGCCCCGCCGGTTGGCCGTAATAAGCTCCTGCTCGAAACCGGCAAACCAGGACTGCGGGAAGTCGGTGCCGTTGATCCTCGATTCGAGAAGGTACAGGTCCTTGACCGCTGGGAGACCCAGTTGGGCGAGCATTGCCTTCCCAGCCGAGGCGGAATGCGCCGGCATCACCTCGCCTTGCCGGTCCCCCACGCGCACGGCGCGCGAGCCTTGTACGGTGGCCAGGAAGCGCACTTGCGTGCCCGCGCGGACCATCAGGTTCACGGTCTCGTCCAGCTCATCGCTCAGTGCCTGCAGGTGCGGATGCACGCGGCGACGCAGCTCTGCCGTCCAGCTCATTCCCGCCGGAGCCACACCCAAGGCCGGGCCGGGAATGTATCGATGAGCGGCATCCTGGTCGGCAAAACCGCGGTACACCAGCATGGCCAGCAGCCGGTGGGCCGTGGAGCGCGAGATGCCCAATTCCAGCGCCGCATCACTCAGGCGCAGGGTGCCGAAATCGCGCAGCAACTCAAGCAGGGCCAAGGCATTATCCACCGAGGCAATGGGATAGGACGGCCGCTTCCGGCGGTATCTCTTGAACTGCATGCTCCGAGCTTACGCGCTGCATGCGGCCCGCTCCGAAGTGCGCCGCATGGCCCAGGATTCTGCTCTGCAGAACAACATGGCCTGAGATCGCGGGAAAGCAATAGCCTCAAGGCAATCCTTTTACCTTTCCACAGCGGCATCACGGCGCTGTCAACCTGCAAAGGCCGAACATGCAGTACTACCTCAATGGCTTCCGCACCGGAAGCCCCGATATCCAGCCAGCGCAGCGCGAGCACGACCCGGAGGTACTCCCCACTCAGGTTGATGTGCTCATCGCGGGAACCGGTCCGGCCGGGGCCATCTTGACTGCGCAGCTCGCCGAGTTCGGCGACCTGCACACCCTGGTCATCGAGAAGAATGGCGAACCGCTCCTGATGGGCCACGCCGATGGCGTCGCCTGCCGCACGGTGGAAATGTTCAACGCCTTCGGCCTGGCAGACCGCCTGCTGCGCGAAGGCTACAGCGTGAACGAGACCGTCTTCTGGGGCCCTGATGCCAAAGACCGTTCGCAGATCACGCGCAATAGCCGGGTCAAGGACGTTGCCGAAGGCCTGAGCGAATACCCGCACCTGATCGTGAACCAGGCCCGCCTCCAGGATTTCCTCTTCGACAAGGCCTCCAAGAGCCCAAGCCGTACAGCTCCCTACTATGGAGTAGAGCTGATCTCCGTGGAAAACACCAATGACGGGGACTATCCTGTGGCGGCCACCGTCCGGCGCAACGGCGAAGAGCAGCAGATCCAGGCCAAGTACGTGGTGGGCACCGATGGTGCCCGGTCCGCTGTGCGCCGGTCCCTGGGCATCAAGCTCGAAGGCGATGCCCGCAACCATGCGTGGGGCGTCATGGATATTCTGGCCACCACCGACTTCCCGGACATCCGCTTCAAGGCAGCCATCCAGTCCGCCGATGGCGGCAACATCCTGTTGATCCCACGCGAGGGCGGATACATGGTCCGCATGTACGTGGACATGGGAGACCTGGACCCAGAAGACCGCGAGGCGCGCAGCCGCTTCACCTCGGACCAGCTGATTGCCACCGCGCAGCGGATCATCCACCCCTACTCGCTGGACGTGAAGGAAATCGCATGGTGGTCAGTCTATGAAGTCGGCCAGCGCGTGGCCGCCCGTTTCGATGACCTGGATGCCAATGCGGCCCCTGATGCGTCACCGCGCATTTTCATCGCCGGGGATGCCTGCCACACCCACTCGGCCAAGGCCGGCCAGGGCATGAATGTTTCCATGCAGGACACTTTCAATCTCGGCTGGAAACTGGCAGCCGTGCTGCAGGGCCGCGCCCACAGCTCGCTGCTGCGCACCTACTCCGAAGAACGCCAGGCCATCGCCCGGGAACTGATCTTTTTCGACACCCGCTGGTCCAAGACCATGTCGACCGCGCCCAAGGATCCCGGCAAGCCCGAAGCAGGCGGGCTGGATCCAAACCAGGTCCAGGAGCAATTCCAGTGCGGTGGCCAGTTCACCGCGGGCTTCGGCACCCGCTACACGCCCTCCCTGCTCACTGGCGGCACCGAGCACCAGCATCTGGCTGCCGGCTTCCCCGTCGGCGAGCGCTTCCACTCTTCGGATGTCACGCGCATTGCCGATGCGCAGCGCATCGGTTTGGGCCACACCGCCCAGGCAGATGGACGGTGGCGCCTGTACGCATTCGCGGACCGCGATGCCCAAGGTGCTTCGCCGAAGTATGATGCCTTGATCCAGTTCCTGGTCGAGGATCCGGACTCGCCGCTGCGGCGCTTCACGCCTGCAGGCGCTGATGTCGACGCGGTGTTCGACTTGCGCGGCGTGCACCAGGGTTCGCACACGGAGACCACCGTTGCGGATCTGCCGGCGCTGCTGGTTCCGGCCAAGGGCAAGTACGGCCTGCGCGACTATGAAAAGGCCTTTGCCTCGAAACTGGTTGATGGCGGGGAGGAAATCTACGAGGTTCGCGGCATCGACCGCGTTGCGGGGGCGCTGGTGGTCGTTCGCCCGGACCAGTACGTGTCCATGGTGCTCCCATTGGATGGCACCTCGGCTCTGACGGAGTTCTTCGCCCGATTCATGGCCGGAACCGTGGTGACTGCCTGACTTGCAGCTCGTCTTGTGCCCTGCACCACTGTCATGAATGGCAGTTGTGCAGGGCGCACTCTGCTTACATGGGTAGGTAAGCAGAAGAAATAGAAGCGAAAGGCCGGAATGCGGCAAGATCAGGACCTCCAGTCTCGGGCACATGGCGTTCCCGATTCTGCTTTGCGCTTCATAGGCTTCCTCTCCTTCTTCGACCGCTATGGCACCCCGCCGATGCTGGTCGCTTTGTCGGTCGGCACCTCGCTCAGCTTCGCGCAAGCGGTCCAACTGGTAGCGTCCTATGCCTTGTTCTATGCCATTGGCCAGCCGATCTGGGGCATGCTCAGTGACCGCTTCGGGCGCTTGGCGGTGTTGCGTGCTGCGCTCATCGGAGCCGCGCTGGCCGCAATCGCAAGCATCCTGTTCACCAACTACCTGCCGCTGCTCATTGCCCGCTCCATCTCCGGACTCATGTTCGGAGCGCTGTACCCGACCCTTTTGACGCTGTTGGGCGATACCCGCACCGGTGTAGAACGCGCCCGGGGCCTTTCCGATCTGCAGGTCTATTCCTCGCTGGGCACGACCTTGGCGACGTTGGCTTCGGGAGCATTGGCGTCCTATGCCAATTGGCGGCTGGTGTTCTTCTTGCCTGCACTCGGTTGCATTGCTGCCCTGTATTCCCTGCGGAAGTCCGCGGAGCCGGAGCGTTCCCGGTCCGGGTTCAATTTCCGTGCCGCGTTGCGTCCAATGAATTTGGCCCTCTACGGCATCGTCTTCCTCGAAGGCGGCCTGCTGATGGGCTTGCTGACCTATATCGTCCCGGCCTTGCAGGAATCAGGTGTCTCCATCGGCCTGGCCGGAGCGCTGGGCTGCGCTTTCGCTGTGGGAGTCATCTTGGGCGCGCGCTTGATGCGCCGATTGGTGGCACGTTTCAGCCGAACGTGGCTTATCGGCGCTGGCGGACTGGTGCTTTGCGCGGCGTTCCTCCCCTCAGCATTCGCACCATACCCTGCCTCGTACACCGTCACGGCATTCCTGCTGGGCGCCACGAATGCCATCATGCACTCGTCCATGCAGGGCTGGGCAACCGATATCTCGCCAGACGCGAGGGCCACCACCGTTTCGCTCTTCGTCTTTGCCCTGTTTGCCGGAGCTTCTGCGGCGACCTACCTCACCGCGGATCTGGCGCAGCATGGCGGCTACGGCCAGATCTTCGGCTTCGGGTTGGCATTCAGCCTGCTGCTCGTGGCGTTGGCCACCGGCACCCATGCGCTCTGGCGCCGAAAGCATCCTGCAAGCTAGGCATCCTGGCAGGTTCGAGCCTTCATTTCGTTGCGGAAAGTTCCTATTGCTCAGGCGCTTTGGCCATCTGCATGAGAGAATCTTGAACTAGGCGCATGAGCTTCACGAACGGAAAGCAGGTTGTCATGACCAGTCCAAGCGAAGAACCGAGAAACCCTTATTCTTCGGGACAGCAGGGGCAGAACCAGCAGTACCAGCAACCTGGCTACTACGAGCTCAATGGGGTGCCTCAGCAGCCGTACTACAACCAGCAGGCTCACGGCCAGCCGGGCCCATATCCCCCGGGCAACTTCGGCTATCCGCCTGCAGCCCATTTCGAAGGCGCCCAGTTGGCGCAGACTTCGATGATTCTTGGCATCTTGTCCCTTTTCGTTGCAGGCGTGATTCTTGGGCCGATTGCTATTTCCAAAGCCAACAAAGCCGAGAGGGAATTCAACACGGCAGCCACGGTCGGCAAGGTGACCGGCTGGATCGGCACCATTTTCGGCATCCTTTGGGTTGCGTATTTCGCTTTCATGTTCCTCGGCTTGCTCGCCTTTTCCATGGAACCTTCATTCAGCGAGTTCTAGGCACCTCGCAATTACGCTCTTAACGGCAAAGCCCCGTCTCACTTTCGTGAGCCGGGGCTTTCCGGTATCGGCCCTTACGCCGTCATCCCCATGACGGCTTTCGGGAAACTATTACTCTGCGGTTGGCAGTACGAACGAAGCGTCGATTTCGATCTTGACCTTGTCGCTGACCAGAACGCCACCGGCTTCCAGTGCTGCGTTCCAGGTGATGCCGAATTCCTTGCGGGAAATGGTGGTCGATGCGAAGAAGCCAACGCGGGTTGCACCGAAGGCGTCAACAGCTTCGCCTCCGAGCTCAGCTTCGAATTCAACTTCCTTGCTCACGCCGCGGATGGTCAGGTCGCCAACGAGAACAAACTCTCCGGCGTCGCCCTTGACTGCGGTGGACTTGAAGGTCATGGTTGGGAACTGCTCAGCGTTGAAGAAGTCCTCGCCCTTCAGGTGAGCGTCGCGGTTGGCATCCTTGGTGTTGACCGATGCGATCTGGACGGTTGCCTCAACCGAAGAGTCGGCCAGGGTCTTGCCGGTGGTCAGGGTTGCATCGAACTCGGTGAAGCTGCCGCGCACCTTGGAGATGCCTGCGTGGCGAACCGAGAAGCCGATCTCGGAGTGCGATGCGTCGAGGTTCCAGGTTCCGGTGGTCAGTGCAGTTGCAGTCATGTCTACATCCTTTCGTCGGGCCGCCAAGTAGTTGACGCCTCAATTTGTTTTGCTGGTACCAGTATGACACTAATGAAGTTGAAGCGTCAACCACTTTTCGCAAGAAAAGTTCAAACCGGATCGTCGCAAGGTTCATTTTTTGAATCTGACTAGGAAAGTTTCCGATGAAATTATTTTTCAATCACCCCTTTACTCCTGCACGTTCATAGCTAGACTGAGGCCATGAACGCAAATAACCCAGACCCCAATCATGTCCAAGAGGAAGCCGAGCTATCTGCAGAGCTAGAGGAAATTTGGCAGGAAGAATCCATCACTACCGCTGCCAGCACCGAAATCGCCGATGAAGTCGACGGCGAGCTCGGCACCCGTGATCAGCCGTAGGCAGAGGGCATCCACCTATCTCCATCCCGCAAGCAAAACCATCGGAGCGGAACTAATCCCCAGTGAATCCTCGGCAACATTAAACTGGATCCCCGGCATCGAGATGCCGGGGATCCAGTATTTATTGCCTGCAATTTGAGTTGCCGGGATCAGGGTTCGGAGACCAGGCCCTCTCCAACCATCCATTCGAAGGCAACATCGGCTGGTTCACGTCCAACGACATCGACCTGGTAATTCAGCTCCATCAAGACCTGATCGGTCAGCAATGGAGCGATCTGGTCCATGATCTGCTGGATCTCCGGGTGCTCGTCAAGGAATTCTCCGTTGAAAGCCGGGGCAGCGTTGTAGCTCGGGAAATACTTCCGGTCATCTTCCAGGACGGTCAGGTTCAACGCCTTGATGCGTCCGTCAGTGGTGAAGACTTCGCCGAAGTTGCACGCGCCATTAGCGGTCGCCTGGTAGATGGCACCAACATCGTACAAACCGATATTGTCCTCGCTCACCTCAGAGCCGCGGTCGATGCCGTAATGCTCCAGCATCGGTGTCAGACCGTCGCGACGGGAGTTGAATTCCGGGTCGACGCAGAACGTCAGTTCGTCGGGATCCAGCTTCTGCAGCTCGGAAAGCTTGGTAATCCCCAGCCGCTTGGTCGTTTCCTCGTTCATCGCCAACGCATAGGTGTTATTCAACGGAGCCGGGTTCCCCCAGACGATTCCGTTGGCAACATCCTCATCATGCACCGCCTGCCACTGCTCCTCCTCGCCCACGACAGGCTTCTCATGGCCCAAGTACGTCAGCCAGGCGGTACCGGTGTACTCCCAGAGCACGCTCGCGTCGCCGGAAAGCAGCAGCTGGCGCGCCGGCTGGGACCCGGGAACATTGGTCAGGTCGGTGACATCATACCCAGCGGCTTCGAGTGCGATCACGGTGATCTTGCCCAGCAGCAGCTGCTCGGTAAACGCCTTGGATGTCACGGTCACGGACGTGCTTGCAGCATTGTCGACCAGCGGCTTGATCTCGGCCGGGCCGGCTGGGGGCACAGTGCCGGTCGAGGGGCTCAGCCCGCAGCCGGTCAGTCCGATCAGCGCGGCCATGGACAGGACAGCGAATTTCAGTTTGCGGTTCACGAAAGTCCTCTCGGTCGGGCCACCTGTTCGACGACGCGGCCAAGCCAGTCAACCGTCAAGGCCAGCAAGGCCACGAGCAACGAACCGGCGATCAGCACCACATTCAGATTCAGGTTCACACCCGTGGTGATCAGGATGCCCAGCCCGCCGCCGTTGATGAAGGTGGCCAGCGTCGCGGTGCCGACCAGCAGCACCAGTGCGGTGCGGATGCCCGAAAGCATCACCGGGACGGCCAACGGCAGTTCAACCTTGAACAGCACCGCCATCTGGCTCATGCCGATTCCCCGTCCGGCTTCCACCAGACGCGCATCAACTTGCTGCAGGCCGACAATGGTGTTGGAGAGCACCGGGAGGATCGCGTAGATCACCAGCGAGATGATTGCGGTTTTCGGGCCGAATCCCAGCCAGAACGCCAAGAGCACGATAACGCCGATGGCGGGTGCCGCCTGGCCGAAATTGGCTATGGCGCGTACCGCCGGGGCGGCCTTGCGCAGTCCCGGACGGGTCAGCAGCACGCCCAGCGGGATGGCGATCAGCAGGACGATGACCGCCGCGATGACCGTGATCTTCAGGTGGTCGAGGGTATAGCCCCAAATTGTTGCCGGATCCAGCGTTTGCCGTTCGGTCTCGGTCAGATCGGCTGTCACCAGCCAACCCATCAGGATGGCAAAAGCAGCTGCGATTCCGGCGATTTGCCAAATCAAGCTGCGGGTTTCGGATCTCATGCCGATTCACCACCCTGCCCGGCGGCGGCACCGTCGATGTCCACGACATTGATGGCACCGGAATTCAGGCCCACCGGAGCTTCATGGTCAGCATCCTCGGCATTGTTGGCGGCGGCGATCGCCTCCATGACGGTCTGCACGGTAATGACACCGGTGAGCACATCACGGCGCCCGGTCACCAGGGCCGACTCGGAACTGGCCACCAGCATGGTGTCCAATGCGTCATTCAAGGTTGCCTGCTCGCCGACTACCGGCATGTTTTCGTCGTAGGTCCCCTCGATGATCTGGGCACGCGACAGCTGCCTGCGGTCCAGCCGGCGCAGCGGACGTCCGCGTGAATCAAGCACCACAGCGTATTTGCGTCCGGCACCCTGCAGCTGCGAGAGCACATCCGAAGCGTTCTTGCCCGGGGTGGTGGTCAGCGCGTCTTCCAGCTCCACTTCGTTCACCCGCGTCAGGGTCAGCTGCTTGAGGCCCGCACCCGAGCCAATGAAGTTCTCCACGAACTCGCTGGCCGGATTGGCCAGGATCCGTTCCGGGGAATCGTATTGCTCCAGTTGCGCGCCTTCGTTGAAGATCGCTATCCAGTCGCCGAGCTTCACCGCTTCATCGAAGTCGTGGGTCACGCACACGATGGTCTTCTGGACCTCGGACTGGATATTGAGCAGCTCATCCTGCAGGCGCTGGCGGGTAATCGGGTCGACCGCACCAAATGGCTCATCCATCAGCAACACCGGAGGATCCGCTGCCAGCGCACGGGCCACGCCCACGCGCTGCTGCTGGCCGCCTGAGAGTTCCTTGGGGAAACGGTTCCGGTACAGGTCCGGGTCCAGCGAGACCAGCTCCAGCAGCTCGTCCACGCGGGCGGCAATCTTCTCCTTGGGCCAGCCCAGCATCTTCGGCACCATGGCGATATTTGCGGCCACGGTCATGTGCGGGAACAGGCCGCCGGCCTGGATCACGTAGCCGATGCGGCGGCGCAATTCGTCGCCGTTCATGCTGGTGACATCTTCGCCGTCAATGACAATCTTGCCGCTGGTCGGCTCGATCAGCCGGTTGATCATCTTCAGCGTGGTCGTCTTGCCGCAGCCGGATGGCCCGACGAACATCACGATGGATCCTGCGGGGATCTCGAGGGTCAGGCCGCCGACGGCCGACTTCTTCTGCCCCGGATACGTCTTGGTTACTTCTTCGAGCATGATCGAAGCGCCGGTGACATTCTGGGCCACGGCGTTTTCGGAAATCTTATTATCAGACACGGATACCTCGCGGGGTAGTCAGTCGGCCGATGCCGAGCAAAATCAAGTCAAGAATGAGCGCCAGGATAACGACGCCAACGACGCCGGTAACCACGGATTCCAGGGAGTTCGCGCCGCCTAGACGCGACAGTCCCTGGAAGATGAATCCGCCAAGGCCTGGGCCCAGGGCGTAGGAGACCACTGCGGCAACGCCCATCACCATCTGGGCAGAAATGCGTATGCCCGTGAGGATCACCGGCCACGCCATCGGTATTTCCACGGCGAGCAGCGTCTTCAGCCGGCTCATGCCGATGCCGCGTGCCGATTCGATAATGGTTGGCTCGATGTTGTTCAGGCCTACGATCGCATTGCGCAGAATCGGCAAGGCCGCGAAGAACGTCACCACGATGACGGCCGGCGTGACGCCGAAGCCGACGGGAACAATCAGCAAACCGATCAAGGCGAAGGATGGAATGGTCAGGCCGATGGCGCTAATGCCGTTGGCCAAACCGGATAAGGACTTATTGCGGTAAACCAGTACGGCAATAAGGACAGAAATAATTGTCGCCAGGATCAGGCACTGCGCGACGAGCGAGAAATGCTGCCAGGAGGCGAAGAGGATATGGCGAGATCTCTCGCCAATAAAGTCACCCACATTAAAACCTGCTTCACTTTAGTTTCGTATCTAGATCTTTGTTTCAGGACTGGTCACTGGGACCCGAGCATGCCCTGAGTTTAGCCGGGTTGCTGTAGCCTGACCAAGCCACGTTTCGATAACACAACTCTGGCTTGGCCGTATTCAGCGCGGATGGGAATCTCCTGGCAGGTACGAAATATGGTGCACTTTCAGTCGGAAGTGTAGTGAGATAGATTCATGAAACTTGCCACGCTCCGCCTCGCCAGCGAACCA
The DNA here is from genome assembly GCF_008370855.1 of Glutamicibacter sp. ZJUTW. Lineage (NCBI taxonomy): Bacteria > Bacillati > Actinomycetota > Actinomycetes > Micrococcales > Micrococcaceae > Glutamicibacter > Glutamicibacter sp. ZJUTW. The sequence goes on from NZ_CP043624.1 coordinate 2,958,999, forward strand.
GGCCATACCACCGCGGCTGTCATTGAAGATGGCCGTGCCTATTATTTGGACAACATCGATTCGGTGCAGCGTTTCCTGCGGCTTGAGGAAACCGTCCAGCAGGAAGTCATTGCCCGGGCCCTGGTGGGCGATTCCATTGCCGAGGGCGAAGCCGACTACGCTCCGCTGATTCCCAAGCCGGAGAAAATCTACTGCATCGGTTTGAACTACAAGACCCACGCGGCCGAGGTCGGCGAAGAGCTGCCGAAGTATCCGACGGTTTTCGCGAAGTTCGCCTCCACCCTCTGCGGTGCCAATGACTCGATTGAAATTCCCGTTGAAGACCATCGAGTGGACTACGAAGCAGAGCTGGCCATTATTATCGGCAAGCCTGGCCGTCGCATCAGCCAAGAAGATGCGCCAGCGCATATTGCTGGCTATGCGGTGTCCAGCGACGTGTCGATGCGCGGCTATCAGGGCCGTACCCAGGAATGGCTGCAGGGCAAAATCTGGGACCACTCCACTCCCCTGGGGCCTTGGCTCGTGACCCCTGATGAGCTGAATCCTTCGGCGCGCATCAGCAGCAAGGTTAATGGCGCGGTGGTGCAGGACGAGCAGATCGATGACCTGATTTTCTCGGCGGATGAGTTGGTTTCCTACCTTTCGACGTTCAATGAATTGCGGCCGGGCGACGTCATCCTCACTGGCACGCCTTCCGGTGTCGCCTTGGGTCGCCGGGACGAGAATGGGCGCCACCCGTGGCTCAAGCACGGCGACGCGTTGGAGACCTCGATTGAGGGCCTGGGTACCTCGACGGTAGTTTTCCACGCGCCGCAGCACTGATATTCCCGCTGCTTCTCGGGGCCTGTCCGCATCGGCGGGCAGGCCACTGGTCGTTAAGCACCGCTTTTCTTTTTGTTATTGAGTCTCATTCTCATATAAGCTGTGATGCGTGAACCTCATTGTCCTCTCCGCACTTGACACCTCCAGCCGCGACACCGGCTTGGAGCACCTGCGACGCCACCACCCCGATGCCATCTTCCTGCGCTATGACTTCGTCGACGGCAATCGGCTGGTGCGCCATGTCTTTGGATCGGCGACCGCCGAACGCGCTGATGCAGTGCTTGAGCATCCCTGCATTGGCTGTGCCACGAAATTCGAGATCCTGCCGACCATCAGGCGCCTGGCACCCCAGGATTCCGAAACCACCATGGTCTTGGGGCTGCCTTCCACCTGGCATAGCGCCTCGGTGCTCCAGATGCTCGAAACACAACTCGAACCACTGGATCTGCAGATCAGCAGCATCGCGCTGGCCTTGGATCCAGCCGAATTGGAAAACCAGATGTGGGATCGGCATACCCTCTGGGAATCGGGATTCAACGCCATGGAGCACGATGCGCGGACTGCCGGAGAGTTCTTCTTCACCGAACTGATGCAGGCAGATACGCTCATTCCGGTTGAAGGCCTGGAAGCCCAGCTGCTTGAGGATGCTGCAGGTCCGCGGCGTGCTGGCGGCATCCGCTACGAAGCCGGTCTCGGCCTGGCACGGCAGATGGCGCCGCATGCGCAAATCTGCGTGCACGAAGGGGAACTCGGATCCTTCCACCCCGCCGCGGCACGCCAGCGCACCAGCGCCGGGCATCTGCCGCGAACACCCCTTGATGCCAGCAGTGCGCCGATCCGCCTGCACGCGGAACGTCCGCTCCACCCCGAGCGCTTCCGCCAAGCCCTGCCATCCTTGGCTGAGTCCTGCACCTGCATCCGCGGCGTCCTCTGGGTAGCCAGCGCGCTGAGCGAGCGCGTTGCCATCGGCGGAGCCGGTCCGCGCATCTGGATGGAGAACACCGGGGCCTGGCATTCGCATATCGCCGTTTCAGAATTGCTGCTCTACGGATCCGAGCATGAAGCTTCGCAGATTGAAACGGTTTTCGAGCAGTGCCAGGTCACCGAGGAAGAGCTCAAGGGGCTGTTCAACTCCGCAAATCACGAGGGAGGTGAATGGCATGAAAGTTAGGAATTCCATCCGTGCACTGAAGAAGGCACCGGGATCGCAAGTGGTCAGACGACGCGGCCGCGTCTTCGTGATCAACAAGAAGAATCCGCGCATGAAAGTGCGGCAGGGCTGAAGCCCCGCAGCTTGCCGGCATCCACCGCAGTGGATGCCGGCGGAGCCTTTTCGGCCCAAACAGCTGATCCATTGGTGAAAATAAGTTAATGAACTGGACATGCCCCGAACCAGCGCGCTTTGTGACACACCTCTCCCGAGTGCCATATGATGGCACTCACATAAGGGAATCGGCTTCTCGCCTGAGACTCTTCATCATCAGTCACTCGCACATAAGGATATTGAATCCATGGACGCTTTGGGCACTCTCTTCGGGGATATCTCTTCCGTCATTTGGGGACCGTTTGTCCTCATCCCGCTGCTTCTGGGCACCGGCCTGTACCTGACCATCCGCTTGGGCGGCCTGCAGTTCTTCAAGCTCGCCGCCGCACTGCGCCTTGGCCTGCTCAAGCGCAAGGACGCTGATGCCGAGGGCGACATCTCGCAGTTCCAGGCACTGACCACCGCGCTGGCCGCTACCGTCGGTACCGGCAACATTGTCGGCGTGGCCACGGCCATCGGCATCGGCGGCCCGGGCGCCCTGTTCTGGATGTGGGTCACCGGCCTGCTCGGCATGGCCTCGAAGTACACCGAGGCCTACCTCGGCGTGCGCTACCGCGGCACTGACGCCGCCGGCGAAAAGTCCGGCGGTCCGCAGTACTACCTCGAACGCGGCATCAAGGGACCCTTCGGCAAGTTCCTGGCATTGTTCTTCGCCATCGCCGCCACCCTGGCCTGCTTCGGCATCGGCAACATGACCCAGGGCAACTCCATCGCCCTGAACCTGGAGAACTCCTTCAGCGTGGCCCCATGGGTCACCGGCGTGGTCCTGACCGTGCTGTCCATCGCGGTGCTGGTTGGCGGCATCAAGTCCATCGGCCGTGTGACCGCTGGCTTCGTTCCGGTGATGATCGTCTTCTACGTGGCCGCAGCGATCTACATCCTGGTCGCCAACGTCGGTGGCATCCCTGCAGCTTTCGCTACCATCTTCACCGATGCCTTCACCGGCACCTCCGCTGTGGGCGGCTTCACCGGCTCGGCCATCATCATCGCCATCCAGTACGGTGTTGCCCGCGGCATCTTCTCCAACGAGTCCGGCATGGGCTCGGCCGCCATCGCCGCCGCGTCGGCGCAGACCACCCACCCGGTTCGCCAGGGCCTGGTCTCCATGACCCAGACCTTCATCGACACCATCATCGTGGTCACCTGCACCGGCCTGGTCATCATCACCACCGGCACCTGGAACCTGATCGACGAGGCCACCGGCGAGCAGATCTCCGCCGCGCTGATGACCGGACAGGCCTTCACCCACGGCCTGCCAGGCGAGTGGGGCCACTGGATCGTGACCATCGGCCTGGTCATGTTCGCCTTCTCCACCATCCTGGGCTGGAGCTACTACGGCGAGCGCAACATCGAGCGCCTGTTCGGCCGCAAGCTGGTCATGCCGTTCCGCGTCGTGTTCTCGCTGGTCGTCTACGTAGGCTGCACCACCGAGCTGACCGCAGTGTGGAACTTCTCGGACATGATGAACGGCCTGATGGCCCTGCCGAACCTGATCGGCCTGCTGATCCTGTCGGGCATGGTGGCACGCGAAACCCGCTGGTACCTCAAGCATGACCCGAAGCTGGAAGCGAGCAAGGCGCAGATCGAGGACTTCATGATCGATCGTCCCGGCTGGGCCGAGTGGAAGGCCGGCGACGTAGTCGGCTCCTCGCGCAACCGCGGTGCCCACGAGGCATAGGCGCAGCTAGCGAAAAGGACCCGTCCGGCATCTGGTTGAATCCAGACGCCGGACGGGTCCTTTGCTGTTGGAAGAAGGTTAGTACCTTAGGCGTTCCACAAGCCGTAGGAGTCGGCCAGGTCGGCAATCTTCTGGGCACGGGCCAAGCGAGGCAGGTACGAGCCGTCGCCCACAGATGCGCCCGCGGCATGCGCTTCGAGCAGTTCCATGGCCCAGGACAGTTCGTCTTCGCTTGGTGCCAGTGCGGCGTTGATGCCATCAACGTGGTCAACGGACAGGGACAGCTTGCCGGTCATGCCCATGGAAGCGGTAACGCGGGTTTCCTCGGTCACCTTGGCCGCGTCGGCACCTGCTGGCGGTGGCCCGTCGATTGGGCCGGGCAGCTTGCCGACGCGCGAAGCGATGACGAGGCGGCCGCGTGCGTAGGCCAGGGCCATCGGCTCATCGGAGATGCCGGTGTCCTTGCGGAAGTCGTTGATGCCGAATGCCAGGCGGAAGGTGCCTGGAGCCGAAGCGATCTTCGTTGCATTCTCGATGCCCAAGGCGGTTTCGATCAAGGCCAGTACCGGTGTGCCCGCGCGCAGGCGCATCGCGCTGTAGGTCACTTGTTCAGGCTGCTCGGTCATGGCCAGCATGATTCCGCGCAGGCCGGGGGCGCCGGACAATGCGGCAAGGTCATCGGCCCAGAAATCGGTGTCAATGCCGTTGACGCGCACCCAGGCAGTCATGCCATTGGACAGGGCGCGTACCACGTTGTCGCGAGCCTGGATCTTCTGATCATCAGGAACGGCAGCTTCCATATCGAAAATCACCGAGTCCGCTTCACATGCTAGTGAAGGGGCGAAAGTTTCCTCCTTGGCAGCATTGACCAAGAGCCAGGAACGGGACAATTTTGCAGGAAGAGCCGCAGCTCGACGATTTCGGAATGCCATAAGTCCTACACTACTCACTTGCCACGCATAGCTTCCACTGGCCATGTACAGTATTTGCTTCAAGTGAACCGGTTGCCTAGAAATACAACGCAAAAGCAACCGGGTTTCGTGGTGCTCCTGTGCGCCAGCCTGGCTGTTCTGCAGTGAAAAGTGCGCCTGGATTTCGTGGTGATCCTGATGTTCCCCTTTTACTGGATCTGCCGTTTCCGATATCCGACGGCAACGTGCACAAAGCTGGAAATGATCACCGATAATTCTGAATCAGCTAATCAAGCGCATCACGCTAATTCCATTCGCCGGAACCGGAGAAATTCCTTCATGGATATTCGATTGGTTTTCTTCCTTGCCCATTCCTGCCAGCTTTGCGACTGGCCACTTCGATTAATCGCTCCCAAGGGCCAGGCCTGCTCCCCCAGCTATTGTGCGAAGCAGCTTGCAGCATCCTTTGAGCCAGGTGCATATAACGAATTTCACAACTGTTAAGCCTGCTCGCACTCTGCGTTGACGGCCAAATATAGTCGGTCAATGCATCTGCGATAACCTCGTTCTGCGGTCTAGTCCTTCCTCCCAGCGGGCCGTCTCCTTCGAAAAACCGAAGGGATCTGCTCATGAAAGGTGCAGCCGTGGCGAACGATTCCACGCAACTGAAAACCGATTCCTCCGGAACGAAACTTGAGCGCGGCCTGTCCAGCAGGCATATCCAGCTCATGGCGATCTCCGGAGCAGTTGGCACCGGCTTGTTCATGGGCTCCGGCAAGACCATCTCGGCAGCCGGACCGTCGGTCATATTCGTGTACATGATCATCGGCTTCATGCTCTTCTTCGTCATGCGCGCCATGGGCGAGATCCTGCTCAGCAACTTGAACTACAAGACTTTCGCAGATTTTGCCGGAGACCTGCTGGGGCCTTGGGCCGCCTTCTTCACCGGCTGGACCTACTGGTTCTGCTGGGTTGTCACCGGCATTGCCGACGTAGTCGCCATCGCCCAGTACGTCGCCTACTGGTGGTCCGAGATCCCGTTGTGGCTTCCTGCGCTGTGCTGCATCCTGCTATTGGCCGGATTGAATCTGCCAACTGTCAAGGCCTTCGGCGAGACCGAGTTCTGGTTCTCGTTGGTGAAAATCGTCGCCATTCTGGCCTTGATTGTCTGCGGACTGGCCATGATCGCCACCGGTTTCAGCTCATCAGAGGGAGACACCGCGTCCTTCGTCCACCTCTGGGCGCACGGCGGCATGTTCCCCACCGGTTTCATGGGCTTTGTCGCTGGCTTCCAGATCGCTGTTTTCGCGTTCGTTGGCATTGAATTGGTTGGCACTGCAGCGGCCGAGACCAAGGACCCTGAGAAGAATCTGCCCAAGGCGATCAATTCCATTCCGCTGCGCGTGATCCTGTTCTACGTCGGTGCGTTGACCGTCCTGATGGCCGTCACGCCCTGGTACAAGTTCTCCGCTGATGAATCGCCATTCGTCGGCATGTTCTCGATGGCCGGCTTGGCTGCAGCTGCGGGTCTGGTTAATTTCGTTGTCCTGACGGCGGCGGCTTCCAGCGCCAATTCCGGAATCTACTCCACCTCCCGCATGCTGTACGCCCTGTCCCAAGATGGAGATGCTCCGAAGAAGTTCAGCAAGCTGTCGACCACGCAGGTACCGCGCAATGCGTTGCTGTTCTCCTGCATGTTCCTGCTTGCCGCCGTGGTCCTGCTGTACGCGGGCGACTCGGTGGCCCAGGCGTTCACGTTGGTCACCACGGTGTCTGCGTTGTGCTTCATGTTCGTCTGGTCAATGATCCTGATCAGCTATTTGGCCTTCCGCAAGCGTCGCCCGCACCTGCATGATGCCTCGAAGTTCAAAGTTCCAGGCGGGATGGGAGCCCCATACATGGTGCTCGCCTTCTTCATCTTCATCCTGTGGGCATTGACCACGCAGGCTGATACGCGCTCCGCGTTGCTGGCTACTCCGCTGTGGTTCCTCGTCGTTGGACTGTCCTACCTCAAGGTGCGCAAGTCCGATAGCCACCAGGCGCTGCGTGCAGCGCATCAGGCAAAAGTTCTCGCTGAAAACGAGGCAGCGGCGATTTACCGGGAAAGCTAGATGCTCCGCAAGAATTTCCTACGACGAATTGCGCTCCAGTACTGAGGCTCGAAACCCTCGGGCATCTGCCGGTACCATCCAGCATGCGCCGCATGAGGGCCGGACGGACCATCCAATTCAGGCCTTCTGTGCAATTCAAGCATTAGCTAGTCCGACCCAGCACAACAAAAAGCTCATCTCGCGCCCAGATATGCACCTCGCGGACTCTTGCTCCAGATCAAGCGACGCGGCGTAGATCCGCGGACAGCGTCTGCGGCTGGATATTGACGAAGTCCAACGGCATCATGCACTGGAGCCTCGAAACTGGGGCCTTACCAATAATCAGACGCGAGATGGGAAGCTCAGGCAATGCGGCCGAAGACTCCTTGAAGGTGAGCTTGCTGAACAAAGACGTACTGTGCTGGCCTTCCGAAAAGACCTGCCCGTGATCAACGACTTGCTCTGCAACATGGGAGAGCAAGGCGAAAACATCATCCCCGTCTCCCCCAACACTGGTGATTTCAGGATGCCCAATCGTGGTCAAGCCCAGCGTGTACCCAATAGCCTGCTGGTGCTTGGCTGAACCGCAGAGCACGATGGCATAGCCTTTCTCCTCTGTTTCATAGGCAGCGACGAGGCTTAGCAGGACCGTGTCGGGCAATGAGCTGCGCACAGTGAGGCGGAAGTCTGTAGGTTCTAGCATGGTGTCCCTCCTGGAATGATTCGGTTCCATCCAGTTTTGCGCTCATTCATCACCCGCAGCAGAATCTTTCGCGATTGTGGATAACTTCGCCCAACGCATCCAGGGGTGCCGGGCACGAAAAAACTGCCTGCAACGGTAGGTTGCAGGCAGCTTTTCGCGTGAAATATCTACTGGTTCTTTTCGGCTTCCGCAGCCACAGCCGCAGCCACGGCAGGCATTACGCGATCGTCGGTTGCCGAAGGAATGATGTAGCCCGGAGCCAGGTCATCGCCGACCAGGTTGGCAATGGCGTGGGCCGCCGCGACCTTCATGCCTTCGGTGATCTTCTTGGCGCCCGAGTCGAGGGCTCCGCGGAAGATGCCTGGGAAGGCCAGCACGTTGTTGATCTGGTTCGGGAAGTCGCTGCGTCCGGTGGCTACGACCGCTGCATACTTCGCGGCGACATCCGGCATGATCTCCGGGGTCGGGTTGGACAGCGCGAAGATGATGGCGTCCTTGTTCATCTTCGCCACCGCAGACTCAGCAAAGGTCGACGAGGAAAGGCCTACCACGACGTCGGCGCCATCCAGGGCCTCGGCCAAGCCGCCCATGACATCTTCGCGGTTGGTGCGCGCCGCCAGGTCGGCCTTGACCGGGTTCAGGTCGTCGCGTTCGCGGTGGATGGTGCCGCGCGAGTCGAGCACGATGACATCATCCACGCCGGCCGAAAGCAGCAGGTTGGTGACGGCGACGCCGGCCGAACCTGCGCCGGAGATGACAACCTTCAGCGAGCTGATGTCGCGGTTGGTCTGGCGGGCCGCACCGATCAGCGCTGCCAGCACCACGACGGCGGTGCCGTGCTGGTCATCGTGCATGACCGGGATGTCCAGGGCCTCGATCAGGCGCTTCTCGATTTCGAAGCAGCGCGGGGCGGAGATGTCTTCCAGATTCACTGCGCCGAAGCTCGGACGCAGGCGGATGACGGTCTCGACGATTTCATCCACATCGGTGGTGTCTAGCACCAGCGGAATCGAATCCAGTCCGCCGAATTCCTTGAACAGCGCGCTCTTGCCTTCCATGACCGGAAGCGAGGCGGCGGCGCCGATATCGCCCAGGCCGAGCACCGCGGTGCCGTCGGAAACCACAGCGACCAGGCGGGAAGCCCAGGTGTGGGTGGCGTGCTTGGCCGGATCATCGGCAATGGCTTGGGACACCTTGGCTACACCCGGGGTGTAGGCAATGGACAGGTCGCGCTTGGTATTCAGCGGCATCTGCGAGGAGACGGAAAGCTTGCCGCCGAGGTGGGCGTCGAAAATCTCTGCGTCGGTGATGGTGGACAGGTCTTTGGTGGATTCAACAGACATTGAATAGCTCTTCTTTCAAGAAAGTTCTGATTGACGAAAACGCAGTACCCACGAAATTGGTGGCAGAGCGTAGGAACGCGCATGACCATTCATCCGACCGCAACGGAGCGTGACCCACAGGCAATTAAGGAGGGTGTCAGGCTTCCATGTACACAATTCCCAATCGGGCTACGCCGGGTGAGGCTGAAGGATCCGTCATGGTGTGCCGGAAGATGGCTGGTCAGTACTTTCTTTAGACCTACGTTTTCCACCATACGGGAACCGTTTGGCGCAATTCAACCCCCTTTCGTCGTATGCGCGTCACAATTCAAGCGCCGCACGTTGCCGAGGCCCAGCGTCATGAGGTGCGGTTCAGGAGCATCTCGGGCAAAATTGGGGCCATGGCATCACCGACTTCAGCACTAGGCAGGGTCCGCACTTTCGAAGCGTTGGACGAGAAGACCACGGTGCGATTGCGCCGTGCGTTGGACGAGTCGAATGACACGACAGTATTCGTCAACGGCACTGCCCTGCAGCTGCCCAAGGAAGCCCACCAGGCGCTGATCGAGGTGCTGTCGCGCTTCGCCGATGGCGAGTCGGTCAGCATCGGCACGCCCGAGTTGCTGCTCAATACTTCCCAGGCGGCCCAGATGGCAGGCATCTCCAACAGCTATCTGCGCAAGCTGGCCGATTCCGGGATCATCCCGGTGGAATACCGCGGCACGCATCGCCGCATCCGCCCGAGCGCCATTCAAGCGTGGCTGGATTCGCGAGGCGAAACCGGAAAATGAGCAAGCCGGCCGGTTCATCCGCCAGCACTCCGCAGGAAGTCGCCTGGTGGGATCGTCTGCTGATCCGGGTTCCCGGGTATTCGCTGTTCGCCTGGATGGGCGCCTACGGCATGCACCAGGCAGGCGACATCAGCTTGGGCACCGCCGCGCTGCTCTTTTTCACGCTCGCCCTTCCCCTGCTGGCCGGGTGGCAAATCTTCCAGGTCCTGCGCAGCCGCCGGCGCACCCAGGCGTGGCGCGACGCCCAGCGGATCTCACAAGGCAGGTTGGGCGTTCCCGACCTGTCCGAAATCCGCGCGAGCCTCGACCGGCTCACCAGGACCCGTGCGCTTCGCCCGGAACCGAAAAAGCCGCGTTTCGGCAGCCTGGCGATCTTCCTCATCATTCTCGGGGTGGCAGGGTTGGCCATCGCCGCAGGAATTCTGCTGGCCAAGCTCGGCGTTGCAGGCCTGTCGGCGTTCGCCATGGTCGGCATGCTGCTGGCCGCCATCAGGCCGTTGCAGCTCATGGGGGTGCAGAACCGGGCGCACCGCGCGGTGGTTTCCATTCCCGAAAAGCTCACGGAGATCCGCGAGCTGGTGATGCGCGAACGCCACGCACCCAGCGGGCAGCGCGCCACGCAAGCCGCCGATAGCGCACTGGATGCGTCATTGCTGATCATCGATGCTGCCATCGCCCTGTCCCGGTCCGGATATTTCCGTGCTTCTGCGGACTGCGTCGAGCTGCTGGCCCATTTGGCCACGCAGTGCTGGCTGGCGGGGAGCAAGCCCCGGAATCTTGCGGAGAAACTCCACAATCGCGTGAACGCGGCGCTGGCCCAGCTGGCCATCGAGGAGCGCCATGCCTCGAGCTGAGGCACGGAATCGCGTTGCTGGATGCCCAGGTCTTGCCAAGCCCTGAATTTCCTGCTGGAATACCAAAGTATTCTATTTGAAAACAATTCTTGTGCCGCACCCAGCGCAGGAATCACGCTCCCGCCAGCGGGAGCCCCGGCCGAGGAGAACCATGACCACCGCATCACAATCGCTGACTACTTTGCACGAGTCCCTGCTTTCCGAGCGCGCGGCGGGAATCAAGCAATCTGCGGTGCGCGACGTGTTCGAGCTGTCGCTGGACCCTTCGCTGGTATCCCTGGCCGGAGGCAACCCCTTCCTGCAGCTGCTCCCGCTGGAAAAGATCGGCGAGATGGCCCAGCGCATCATCGTCGAGCAGGGCCCCGAAGCACTGCAGTACGGCTCCGGGCTGGGCACCCCCGAACTGCGTGCGCAGATCATCGACGTCATGGCAGCCGAGGGCATCACCAATGTGGGCATCGAGGATGTCGTGGTCACCAACGGCTCCCAATCGGCCCAGGACATGGCCTGCAAGGTGTTCTGCAATCCCGGCGACACGGTGCTCTGCGAAGACCCGACCTATGTTGGCGCGCTGAACACCTTCGAGGCCTACCAGGTGACCGCCCGCCCGGTGGGCACCGACGAGAACGGGCTGATTCCCGCTGCCCTGCGCGAGCGCATTGCCGAATTGCGCGCGGCCGGCGAGCGCATCAAGTTCCTCTACACCATCCCGAACTTCAACAACCCTTCGGGCATCACGCTGGCTGCCGAGCGCCGCCAGGAAATCGTGGAGATTTGCCGCGAAGCCGGCATCCTGATCCTGGAAGACAATCCGTACGGGATGCTGCGCTACGAGGGCACCCCGGCGCCCACGCTGCGCAGCCTGGATCCGGAGAACGTGATCTACATGGGTTCCTTCTCCAAGATCTTCGCACCGGGCCTGCGCATCGGCTGGGCCGCGGTGCCCACCCACCTGTTCCGCCGCTTCTACCTGGCCGGCGAAGCGGTAGCCCTGTGCCCGCCGACCCTGAACCAGATGATCATCAGCGCCTACCTCAACGAGCATGACTGGAAAGGGCAGATCACCAAGTACAACGACCTGTACCGTTCGCGCCGCGATGCGATGCTCGCCGCCTTGGCCAAGTACCTGCCTGCTGGGGTCACCCACACCCATCCCGAGGGCGGATTCTTCATCTGGCTGACCCTGCCCGAAGGCATCGACACCTACGCGCTGCTCCAGCAGGGCGTGAAGGCAGGGGTCATCTTCATTCCTGGGGCCGCTTTCAGCCCCTCTGGCGAGGCCAGCAATAAGCTGCGCTTGGCGTTCTGCTCGGTCGACGAGGAAACCATCGCCGAGGGCGTGCGCCGGCTCTCGCTGCTGCTTGAGCAGGCCATCGCCTCCAACCAAGGCTAGCGGCCAACCCTTCTCAGAATACCCACAGTGCCTCCTGTGCTGGGCCATGATCCGTCTGCATACGGTAGTGAACACGGCAAACAGCCCCATTTCACCTGGCTCAAGGAGTGCACCATGAATCCCCCACCGCGCTGGTTCGGAAACCGGCCGCTGCCGAGGCCCGAAGAAGATCTCGAGGACCAGGGGCTGTCCTTCGACGTCGGCACCCTGATCGAGCGGCGCAAGGTTCTGGCCGGTGTGGGCGTGGGCACGCTCGCGTTCGCCCTGGCCGCCTGCTCCCCCACCGGCAGCAAGGGCACCGCTTCGTCCTCCACCGCTGCGGAGATCCCTGACGAGACGGCCGGCCCCTACCCGGGCGACGGGTCCAATGGTCCGGACGTGCTGGAGCAAAGCGGAATCGTCCGCAGCGACATCCGTTCCAGCTTCGGCACCAGCACCACCACGGCCGAGGGCATCGAAATGACCCTTGAGCTGAAGATCGTGGACATGGCCAATAACAACCAGCCCTTCGCCGGTGTGGCAGTGTACGTGTGGCACTGCGACCGGTCCGGGGAATACTCCATGTACTCCAGCGGACTGGAAGATGAGAACTACCTGCGCGGGGTCCAGGTGGCCGATGCCGACGGCATCGTACGCTACACCAGCATCTTCCCGGCATGCTATGCCGGACGCTGGCCGCACATCCACTTCGAGGTGTACCCGGATACCGATTCGATCACCGATCACACCACAGCGATCGCCACCTCGCAGGTCGCCTTGCCGCAGGAGACCTGCACCGCGGTGTACGCAACCACCGGCTACGAGCAGTCGGTGAAGAATATGCAGGGGGTGGGCCTGGACTCGGACAATGTCTTTGGCGAGGATTCGGGAGCCGCCCAACTGGCAACCGTCACTGGGAACACCGGCTCCGGCTACACCGTCAGCCTCACGGTCAATGTGGATACGAACACCGAACCTGCCGGTGGCGGGGCTCCGGGAGGCATGCCTCCCGGCAACGCCCCGGCAATGCCTGATGGGCAGCGGCCGGGCAACGCCCCGACAGCTCCGGCACCGTCCGGCTCGTAGCGGTCGTGGGCCGCACCCCATCGTGGTGCAGCGCCACGGTGTGCCTGCCAGCTTGGCCGTAGCGGTGACGGTGCTCCCGTCGCCGCGGCGGCTGAACCGGAGGGATGCTCAGGCCAGCCGGCCGCCGAAGTCGTCTGCGATCGCCGTGGCGGCTTCGCGCAGCTTGGGCAGCAGGATCTGCTTGATGGCCTCGGGGTTGTTGCGCCCGGCCTGGACCGAGATGTTCAGCGCCCCTAGCAGCTGGTTCTTGCGGTAGACCGGCACGGCCAGACCGCGCAACCCCTCGTCGAGTTCCTGGTTGACCAGGGACCAGCCCTGCTCGCGCACCGTGTCCAGTTCCCTGCGCAACGCATCCAGGTCCGCCACCGTATGCTCGGTGTACCGCTGGAGCTGCACGCGCTCCAGGAAGGATTCCTGCTCGGCCTCGGCCAGCTGCGCGATCAGCACGCGTCCCATCGAGGTCGCCCAGGCCGGCAGCCGGTTGCCGATGGACACGTTCATCAAATGCAGGCGCGGCGCGGCGACGCGTTCCACATAGAGGATGTCCTGGCCTTCGAGCACGCACAGGGACGAGGTCTCCTCCAGTTCGTGCGCCAGCGATTGCAGGTGGGCGGTGGCCGCCTGGGGCAGCGTGAGCCCGGAGAGGTAGGAAGCTCCGATGTCCAGCACCCGCGGGGTCTGCCGGAAGGTGCTGCCCTGCGCTTCCAGGTACCCGAGATCTGCCAAGGTGAGCAGGAACCGCCGGGCCGAGGCCCGGGTCTGGTCCGTAGCGGCCGCGACCTGGGAGACCGTCAGCTCGGTGGCGCCGGCATTGAATGCCAGCAGCACGGCCAAGGTCTTTTCCGTGGATTTAACGAAATAATCCGGCCGCTGTTCCACTCGACGGTCCCCCGTGTTCCTAGTTCCTGCTCCAGCGGTTGCTCTCGAATTGCGCAGCCAGCCGGACCGGCGCATTGGGCGCCCCGTACCCATCGTAGCCAGCACGGCGCTCAACCACCTCGAAGAACATGTTCCCGAGCGTCTTGGTGTAGAAATGCAGGAACTCGCCCTGCTCATCCCGGTCATAGAGCAGATTCAGCTCCTTGAGCGTAGCCAGCAGCTGCCCGTCCAGCTCGAAGCGGGCGGCCAGATCCTCGTAGTAGTTGGCCGGCACCGGCAGGAATTCCATCCCCCGGGCACGGGCGGAACGCGCCAGCTGAACGATGTCGCCGGTGCGCAGGGCCACATGCTCCGGGTACTCGTGATGGCGCTCGATGGCTTTTTCCAGCCCCTGCGGCACGATGTTCAAGGCCAGCCGGACGCAGGAGTCGGCGGTGCGCAGCACCTGGGAACGCACCAGCCCCATGGGGCTGGGCACCTCGGTGCCCGGCATCATTTCCAGGTTGAGCACGCTGCTGTAGAACAGCACCGATTCATCGAAGCACTGCCAAGGCTGGGCCAGGTTGATGTGGTCGATACCGTCCACCGCAGGATTTCCGGTTTCCGGCGCGGCCTCGCCGGCGTCCAGGAATTCGCGTTCCCAGTTGCGCGTATTAGCTGGGGAGCTGAAGAAGACCTCGGTTTCATCCGGTGCCAGGAAGCCGGGCAGCTCCTGCTCGTGGTGCGTCTGCTGGCGCGGGACCTTGGTGGCCAGCAGCGACGTGCCGCGTGCGCCCCCAGCGCCCGGATCAGGAACCTGCACGCCGAAGCCGGAGACCGCCGCTTCGACGCCGCGGCTGCGCTGGGAGTTGATGATGATCCGGGCTTCGCCCGAAGCCCACAGCTGCACCGGCTTGCGCCGGTGCTGGCCCTTGAAGGCAAAGCCCAGCTGCGCCAGCATCCCTGCCACGCGCTCCGGGTCCTCGGTTCGGATCTCGGCGAAGTCGAAAGCCGTGGCTTCCTGGGCCCCGGGCAGCGCCTCCAGCTCCAGGGCCGAATGCTGGCCACTGCCGGCCAGCAGCCCGGCGGCCTGGGACTGCAGCCACTTCAGCGAGCGCAGTCCGTCGATTGCGGTCCGCTCGACATTGGACTGGCGGAAGACGTCATTGAAGATCTCCAGGGAGACAATGCCTGCATAGCCGGATCGGACCAGGTGGAGCATGAACTCATCCAGCGCGAAACCGCCCTGGCCCGGGAAGAGCCGGTAATGCCGCGACCAGGAGAGGATGTCCATGGACAGTACCGGAGCGTCGGCCAGCTGCACGAAGAAGATCTTCTCGCCGGGGATCTGCGCGATCTGCGCCGGGTCATCCCCGCGCGAGAGAATGTGGAAGCTGTCCAGGCACAGCCCGAAGTTCGGCCGGTCCACACCCTGCACGATGCGCCAGGAATGCTGGTAGGTGTTCACGTACTTGCCCCAGGCCAGCGCCTCGTAGGCGATGCGCACGCCGTAGCCGGCGGCCAGCTCGGCCAGCTGGCGCAGCTGCGCGATGAACAGCTCATCATTATCGATGGTGGCGGTGGCGACGTTGGAGCACAGCAGCACCAGGTCCATGCCCAGCCGGTTCATCAGCTGGAACTTGGCTTCGGCGCGATGCAGGTTGGCCTGCAGCTGCGCTTCGGTGACGCCCTCGAAGTCGCGGAAGGGCTGGAACAAGTCCAGGCCCAGCCCCAGCCGGTCGGCCATGGCCCTGACTTCTTCCGGGGACATCGGGCTGACCAGCAGGTCCTGCTCAAAGATCTCGATCCCGTCGAATCCGGCCTTGGAGCAGGCCAGCATCTTCTCTTCCAGTGTTCCTGACAGGCATACGGTGGCGATTGATGTGCGCATCAGCGTCCTTCTTCCAGCATGGCCAGCAGGTGCGCGCGCATCCGCGCGGCATCCGGCTTGATTCCGGTAATGATTTCGAAAGCGTCCACCGCCTGGCCCACGGCCATGTGCCCGCCGTCCAGGACCTGGCAGCCCAACGCGCGGGCGGCGGTGATCAGCTCGGTGTCCACCGGGCGGTAGATGCAGTCGGCCACCCAGTGATGCGCAGTCAGCGCCGCGATATCCAGCGGCAGGCCCGGGTGGTGGTGCATGCCGATCGGGGTGGCGTTGAGCAGCCCGTCCTTGCCAGGCAGCAGGCCCGGCACCTCATCCGGGGTCGCGGCGAAGATCTGCGCCTGCGGGAAGTGGCTGCGCAGCTCGGCCACGCGGTGCTCGACCCGCTCCGCGTCCAAATCCACGATGTGCAGCTCGGTGGTGCCCGAGTCCAGCAGCGCGTAGGCCACGGCGGCTCCGGCGCCGCCGGCTCCCAGCTGCAGCACCTTGGCCAGGTTGGCTCCGGGCAGCCCGGTGGCCAGGGCGCGGGCGAAGCCGGAGGCGTCGGTGTTGTGCCCGTAGAACTTGCCGTCCTCGATGAGAACGGTATTCACCGCGCCGATCTTCCGCGCGCTGTCCGAGATCCCGTCGAGGTGCTCGAGCACCAGCTGCTTGCAGGGGTGGGTGATGTTGAAGGCGTTGTAGCCCAGCTCGGCTCCGGCGGCCAGCAGCGTCCCGACATCCTGCCCGGGCCGTTGCAGCACCGCGAGGTCGATCGGCCGGTACAGGTAGCGCAGGGATTGCGCGTCGGCTTCATGCTCGTGCATGGGAGGCGTGAGCGAAGGCATCACGCCCTCGCCGATCAGTCCCACCAGGAACGACTCGCTGGGTGTACTCATTTTCGTCGCTGCCCTTCAAAATTGGCATCAGGTCTTGCCCTGTTTGTGATTTGCATCTACTGTAAACCAATGAACACATTCCGAACAAGTGTACGGAATGCGCACACTTAGGACGAGTTCCCCTCCAAACCACTCGATCAGGGAGTATCCCGATGCAAGCTGCACACCAGGCAACGGCGCCCGACGGCACCGGAAGCCCCAAGCGCACTCCAGTCAAGGCGGCCGTCGCCAGTTTCATGGGAAGCGCCGTTGAATACTACGACTTCTTCATCTTCGGCTCCGCCGCCGCGCTCATTTTCCCGCATATCTTCTTCCCGGATACTTCCACCAACGCAGCGGTGATGTCGCTGGCGACCTTCGGCTTCGCCTATGTGGCACGCCCCATCGGCGCCATCTTCGTCGGGCACTTCGGCGACCGCGTCGGCCGGCAGAAGGTGCTGATGTTCACGCTGATCCTGATGGGCGCCTCCACCTTCCTGATCGGCTGCCTGCCCACCTTCGACCAGGTCGGCTGGCTGTCCCCGATCCTGCTGGTCTTCGCCCGCCTGTGCCAGGGCCTGTCGGCTGCCGGCGAGCAGGCCGGGGCCTCCTCCATGTCGCTGGAGCATGCGCCGGACCACCGCCGCAGCTTCTTCACCTCATGGACGCTGACCGGCACCCAGGGCGGGCAGATCCTGGCCGCGCTGATCTTCATCCCGGTGGTCGCCCTGCCCGATGAGATCAAGTACGGCATCGGCTGGCGCATCCCGTTCTGGCTCTCTGCCCTCGTCGTGATCGTCACCTTCTTCATCCGCCGCTCGCTGCACGAAACCCCGGAATTCGAGGAAGCCAAGAAGAACAACGAGATCGCCAAGCTCCCGCTGGCGGTGCTGCTGAAGTTCCACTGGAAGGACGTGCTGCGCGTCATCCTATGCGCCTTCATCGCCGCGGTGTCCACCGTCTACGGCACGCTGGCCATCTCCTACGGCAAGACGATCGGCAACATGGACGAGTCCATCACCCTATGGCTGGTGGTAGCTGGCAACATCGGCGCGCTGTTCACCCAGCCGCTGTTCGGCATGCTGGCGGACAAGATCGGGCGCAAGCCGGTATTCATCTACGGCGCACTGGGCTCCGCGGCCTTCATGCCGTTCTACCTGCGCTCCATGGAAACGGATAACGCGCTGGCGCAGTTCGGCCTCTCGGTGCTGGTCTTCTCCTGCGCCTACGCCGCGGCCAATGCTGTCTGGCCGAGCTTCTACGCCGAGATGTTCTCCTCCCAGGTCCGCTTCTCCGGCCTGGCCATCGGCACCCAGATCGGCTTCTTGATGGCAGGGTTCGCCCCGTCCATCGTCGCCGCCCTGGGCGGCCTGGAAGCCAATGGGTGGGTGCAGATCAGCATCTTCACCGCGGCGATCTCGCTGATCGCCTCCGTCGCGGCGATGACCGCGCGCGAAACCTACCGGGTGCCCACCACGGAGCTGGGCAGCAAGGTCGAAAGGGTCTCCAGCTAGGGGCAAGACCCTGCCACAGGCCCCAGCCGAAACCGGGCAGCTGCAGTTGCAGCTGCCCGGTTTCCTGCTTCAGGCGGAGTGGGACTCGTGATCCGCGGCGATCTGCAGCAGCGTCTGCTCGGTGCGGCCCAGCACCTGCGCCGCCGGCCAGATGGCGTGCAGCTCGCGCAGCAGGGCGGGGCCGTCAAAGGCGATCTCCACCAGGGTTCCGGCCGCCAGCTGGCTTTCCACCGCCAGTTGGCTGAGCACCGCCGGCCCCATGCCGCCGGCCGCGCACTGGCAAATGGTCGCATTGCTGTTGAATTCGGCCACCGGTTTGGGCCGCTGGGCATGGGCGATATAGTCCAGGAACGCGCGGGTGCCCGAGCCTTCTTCGCGCTCGATCAGCGCCGTGCTCTGCAGCTCGTGCAAAGTCAGCGGCTGATCGCGCTTCGCCCATTCATGCCCGGGCGCGACCACAATCAGCATCTCGTCGCGGAACACCGGCTTGCTCTTGAGTCCCAACGGTATATGCGGGGTTTCCACGAAACCGAGGCCGACCTCGCCTTGCTGCACGGCACGGATGACATCCTGCGAATTCATGATCCGCATGCGCGGCGTGATCTGCGGCAGCACCTGGTGCAGCCGGCCGATCCACTGCGGCGCCAAGTACTCGGCCACCGTCATGCTCGCCCCGAATTGCAGCTCGGATCCCCCTGCATCAGCCAGCGACCTGGCACCGGCAGCCAAGGCTTCCAAGCTGGCCAACGCTTCCCGGGCCCATTGCACGGTGAGCACGCCCTCGGCGGTCAGCGTGGAGCCGGTGGTCTTACGGGTGACCAGGGAATATCCCAAGCGGCGTTCCAGGGCTTTCAAGGCGCGCGAGGCATTGGGCTGCGCCATCCCGGCCTCCCGGGCCCCGGCACTCAGGCTGCCGTGGTCGGCAATGCCCACCAGCAGTTCCAGAGAGGAGATCTGCAGCCAGTGGGACAGGCTTTTCGATGAGGGCGAATCGCTTTCCATATCACGATCATATGCCTGCGGCGGCTCGATAGGACGGACTGGCCGCCTGCCGATGGCGTCGCCGTCACCTCGCGCTCCATCCGCCGTCCATGGCGTAGGACGCTCCGGTGACCATGCCCGCCGCATCAGCGCACAGCCAAGCCACCAGGGACGCCACCTCTTCGGGTTCCACCATCCGCTTGATCGCCCCCTCGGTCAGCATGATTTTCTGCACCACCTCGGATTCTTCGATGCCGTGGACCTTGGCCTGATCGGCAATCTGCTTCTGGACCAGCGGCGTGCGCACATACCCGGGGTTGATGGAGTTGCTGGTGATCCCGAAGTCCGCTCCTTCCAGCGCCGTGGCCTTCGACAGCCCTTCCAGCCCGTGCTTGGCCGCCACGTAGGCGCTCTTGAAAGCGCTGGCCCGCAGGCCGTGGATGGATGAAATATTGATGATGCGCCCGAAGCCGCGCTCGCGCATGCCCGGCAATGCCGCACGGATCAGCAGGAAGGGAGATTCCAGCATGAGCCGGTGGATCAGCCTCCAGGCTTCGGGATCAAATTCATGGATCGGGGCCACCCTCTGCACGCCGGCATTGTTGACCAGGATGTCGATATCCAGGCTGAGCTCTTCCAAGGATTTGGTATCCGAGAGATCCACGGCCCACGCCTTCCCGCCAAGTGCCCTCGCCGCTTGCCCGGCCGCCTGCTCGTCCACATCGGCAATGGTCACATCCGCACCGGCGCGGGCCAATGCCGTCGCGCTGGCCAAGCCGATGCCCGACGCGCCACCGGTAACCAAGGCCCGGCGCCCGGCCAGCCCTTCAGGACCCTGCCTGTTCTCTTCAGCCATGTGGCCCATCCTCTGCTTAGCTCCACTGGATCGTCCCGGTGCGCTGGCCGCAATTGCGTGCACCGCCCTTCGTTTCAACGTAAGCTCCGGCAAGGACACCGGTCAACGGCATTGGCTGTGCAGATTCCGCAGGCAAATGTGCAGGCTTGCACAGTGATTACCGTTGGATCTGCGTTGGCTGTGCGCCAGAAGCTAAGCTGGCATTCAAAGGCTATTTCGCAATCCACGAGCCAAGGACACGGTAAGCAATGACGACTTCCCCGATACCTCCGACCCCCGCTGAGGTCCCCATCCGCAAGGCAGCCAGCGTTCTGCTGCTGCGCGAGGCAGCCGCCGGATTCGAAGTATTCGTCCAGCACCGCGTGAACACGATGGACTTCGCGGCAGGCATGGTGGTCTATCCCGGCGGACGAGTTGATCTCCAGGACGGACAGGCGGCAGACGAGGCCGAAATGGATCCGGCAGTGCTCAGCGATCACGTCCAGCGTTGGGCGCACACCTCGGTCCTTGCCGAAGGCCGGGAACGCGCGCCGCACCTGGCCGGCGAGGTCCTCTTCGCAGCCCGGCGCGAAGTCTTCGAGGAAACCGGCCTGCTGCTGGATCCTGGCCAACTGCATCCATGGGCCAACTGGGTCACCCCAGCCGGATTCCCTCGGCGGTTCGACACCTATTTCTTCGTCGCTGCATTGCGCGCAGGCCAGGAACCGATCCACCAGACCACCGAAGCGGTGATTTCCAAGTGGACCAGCCCCGAAGCGCTGTTCGCTGCGCTTGAGCGCGGCGAGGTCAAAATGATGCGTCCCACCCAGCGCACCTTGCTGGATGCGATGGAGCTGGGCAGCATCGAGCAGATCATGTCCAGCAAGCCGGTGATTTCCCCAGTCCACCCGAATCCCGAGGATTCGCAGTCGTCACACCCGGTGCGGGACTCGGAGCGGCAACCCAGAGGCTAGCCGCCGCCCTGGCTCAGGATTCCAGCAGCGAGCGCCCGACGATCAGCGACATGATCTCGTTGGTGCCTTCCAGGATCTGGTGCACGCGCAGGTCCCGGGCGATCTTCTCCATCCCGTAGTCAGCCAGGTAGCCGTAGCCGCCGTGCAGCTGGATCGCGCTGTTGGCGGCATTGAAGCCGGCATCCGAGGCCATCTTCTTGGCCATCGCGCACAACCGCACCCGGTCCGGGCTCTTGGCGTCCAGGGCGGCCGCGGCACGGCGCAGCAGCGAGCGGGCGGCTTCCAGTTCCATGTCCATCTCGGCCAGCTTGAAGACCAGGGCCTCCTGCCTGGTCAGCGGCCCGCCGAAGGCCTGGCGTTCCTTGAGGTACAGCGCCGATTTCTCCAGCGCGCTCTGCCCGCCACCCAGCGAGCAGGCACCGATGTTCAGCCGTCCGCCGTTCAGCGCCTGCATGGCCATGGAGAATCCCTGCCCTTCGGTGCCCAGCAGATTGCCGGCGGGGATGCGCACGCCTTCCATGATCACCTGGCGGGTGGGCTGCGCCTTCCAGCCCATCTTCTTCTCGTTCGGCCCGAAGCTCAGGCCCTCGGCATCTCCGGGGACCAGGAAGGCGCTGATGCCGCGCGAACCGGTATCGGCGGTGCGGGCCATGACGATGTAGAGCGCCGAGCTGCCAGCGCCGGAGATGAACTGCTTGACCCCGCTGAGCACATATTCGTCCCCGTCCCGGCGGGCCCGGGTCGACAGGGCCGCCGCGTCGGAGCCGACGCCCGGCTCGGTCAGGCAGTAGGAGCCGAGGTCTTCCATCGTGGTCATCGATGGCAGCCAGGCGGCACGCTGCTCGTCATTGCCGAAGGTGTCCAGCATCCACACCACCATGTTGTGGATGGAAATATAGGCGGCCAATGTCGGATCGGCCTTGGCCAGTTCCTCGAAGACCAGCACAGCGTCGCTGCGGGTCAGGCCCGATCCGCCATGGTCTTCCGAAACATAGATGCCGCCCATGCCCAGCTGGCCGGCCTCGGCCAGCACATCCACCGGGAAGTGCTGTTCCTGGTCCCACTTCAGGGCGTTGGGAGCAATCCTGGTCTCGGCGAAATCATGAACCATCTCGATCAACGACTTCTGGTCATCGCTTACTTCAAACAACACCGGCTCCTTTGCCTGCACCTTGCGTCTTTGACCTCAGTCTATGTGACGCAAGATACACTTGGGGCGTATCAGTTGAATTCCGAAGCATCCATTTCGAAAAGTTGGGCTCACCCGCATGCAGATCCGCACTAGCACCGCCGAGGATTGGCCTGAGATCTACGGCTTCTACCGCAAGATCATGGATGAAGGGCAAACGTACGCTTTCCCGCAGGGCCAGTCCCTTGAGGAAGCCCGTCCGTGGTGGATGGAAGAGCCGCCAGGCCAAACGGCGGTCGCCGTGGATGAGGGCAGGATCATCGGTTCAGCGAAGATGGGCCCGAACAAGCCCGGAGCCGGATCCCATATCGCCACCGCTTCATTCCTGGTCGACCCGGAAGCCCGCAGCCGCGGCGTGGGGCGAGCGCTGGGCCGCTACGTGATCGAGTGGGCCCGGCAGGAAAACTACCACGGCATCCAATTCAACGCAGTTGTCGAAACCAATGAGGCGGCAGTGCACCTGTGGCAATCGCTGGGCTTCACGATCCTGGGCACCATCCCGGGAGCCTTCAATCATCCGGCCAAGGGGCTGGTGGGCCTGCACTTCATGTTCCTGCCCCTGGAACCGGCCGCGTCGCCTGGGCGTTAGCCGCGCGCGTCAAACCGCTCGCGGGCGGCGAGCACCTTAGGCACATGCTCCTCTGACCACAGCCGCAGGATTTCCATGGGTTCCAGGATCCCCTGGCCCAAATCGGTCAGTTCATAGTCCACCCGCACCGGCACCTGGGCGAACACGGTGCGCTGCACCAGCCCATCGCGCTCCAGATTGCGCAAGGTATTGGTGAGCACCTTGGGCGTGACAGCTCCGATGCGTTCGCGTAACGCAGAGAAACGTTGCGGTCCGCCCGCCAGCGCCAGAAGCACCAGCGGTGTCCATTTATCGCCTAGACGCTGCATAATTTCACGTGACGGGCATTCCTGCATGAACACGTCGAAAGGTTCATGGCTATCCATGAGGAAACCTAGTTTCGTTGTAGTAGTCGGTATCTAAAGGATACCATTGTGTCGAAGCCAATTCCCTCAAAGAAAGAGAACACCATGAAGATTGCAGTATACGGAGCGACCGGCATGGTCGGCTCGGAAGTTGTTGCCGAAGCCATTTCCCGCGGCCACGAGGTCACCTCGGTCACCCGTTCGGGCAAGGACGTCGAAGGCACCACCGCAGTGGCAGCCGAACTGGGCGACGGCGCGGCCTACCGCGATCTGGGCAAGGGCAACGACGTAATCGTCATCGCCGTGCCGCCATCGCGCACCGGCGGCGACCACCAGGAATACCTGGATGCCTTCGAACAGATCACCGAAACCCTGGTTCCAGCCCGCCTGGTGGTGGTCGGCGGCGCCGGCGCCACCGAAGTCGAGGGCGTGCGCCTGGTCGACACCCCGGGATTCCCCGAGGAATACAAGGCCGAGGCCACCACCAGCGCCGAGGTCTACGACATGTTCACCTCGGTGTCCGGCATCACCTGGACCGTCGTGGCCCCGGCCCCGGTCATCATGCCAGCGCGCCGCACCGGCAGCTACACCCTGGGCGCCGATTCGCCGGCTGGCGACTTCGTTTCCTCCCAGGACTTCGCCGTAGCGATCCTCGATGAGATCGAAACCCCGGTCCACGAGAACCGCCGCATGACCGTAGCCAGCGAAAAGTAGTCCGCTTCGCAGACTGCCACTGCCCGCCATTCGCCAGATCGGAGCGGGACGCTCCGATCTGACGAATGCGTTCCGGATGACTAGAGTTGGTTTGGTCATCACCACTAGTTCATCGAGGTAAGCACTTCCCCATGCAACGAAACTCGCGCGCATCCCGGATCCTCGGCTGCGCTATCGCGCTCCCGCTCATTGGATCCCTGCTGGCCAGCTGCTCGGCGGGAGCCGGATCCGATTCCACCGAAGAGAATGTGAAGCCGGTAGCCGGCGGCACCCTGGTCTACGCGTCGGGGGATGCCGAGCCGTCCTGCCTGGACCCGCATGTGGGCGGCAACTACCCGCAGGCCCTGGTGGCTAGCCAGTACCTCGAATCCCTGTTCACCAAGGATGCGGACGGGAAGATCATCCCGTGGCTTGCCGAAAGCACCGAAGTGTCCGAGGACGGCCTGACCCGCACCATCACCCTGCGCGACGGCATCACCTTCACCGACGGCACCAAGCTCACCGCCGAGGCCATCAAGGCCAATATCCAGCACCTGAAGGATCCGAATACCGCCTCCTCCACCGGCTACCTGGCCGTGGGCAAGGTAGTGGACATCGAAATTGTTGATGAGCTCACCGCCAAGCTGACGCTCTCCTCCCCGGATAACGCGCTGCTCGAATCGCTGTCCATGCCGTGGACCGCCATCGAATCCCCCAAGGCGCTGGAACGCGACCAGGCCACCAACTGCGCCTCCCCGGTAGGCACCGGCCCGTTCAAGGTCGAGTCCTGGGAGCACCAGAAGGCAGTGAACCTGGTCCGCAACGACGACTACGTGCTGCCGGTGGGCGACACGGCGCGTGCCGATGACAAGGCCTATCTGGATGGCATCACCTGGCGCTTCATCCCGGAGGCCGCCACCCGCTACGCCGCATTGCAGTCCGGCGAGGTCGACGTGATCGACAACGCGCAGCCGGACACCATTGCCACCGCGACGAAGGACAACTCGCTGGGCCACCTGGATGCACCGCGCCCGGGCGCTTCCAACCGCATCGAGCTGAACAGCTCCAAGGCGCCATTCGATGACCAGCGCGTGCGCGAAGCGTTCATCCGCGCCGTGGATGCCAACTCCGGCATCAGCGCCCTCTACTTCGGCACCGCGCAGCGCAGCTACTCGCTGCTTTCTTCCGTGGAGCCGCTGGGCTACTCCGACGAGTCGCTGTTCGGCACCGATGCGGCCAAGGCCAATGAGCTGCTCGATGAAGCTGGCTGGACCGAACGCGACGCCGAAGGCTACCGCGTGAAGGACGGCAAGCGCCTGTCCCTGGACTTCCCGGTCTCCACCAACCAGTCGGTTCCCGCCGAGCAGTCGCTGTTCGAGCAGTTCCAGGCTCAGGCCAAGGCCGTGGGCTTCGAGGTGAAGATCCAGCTACTGGATCTGTCCAGCTGGTACGGCGCCCTGGCCAAGCATGAATACAACCTGGTCTCCGCTCCGTACACCAAGGTCGGCCCGTCGGTGCTGCGCATCCTCTACCACTCCAATTCGACCGTGCCTGCGCCATCGGGCTACTTTGCCAACAACGCGCAGGTGAAGAACGAGAAGCTGGATGGGATCCTGGCCGAGGCCGAGCAGACCAATGACGAGGCGCTACGCGCTTCGCTGTACGAGCAGGCGCAGAAGCTGGTGCTCGAGGGCTACTACGTGCTGCCGCTCTACGACCAGCAGAACCACTTCCTCTACGGCAAGAACGTGCACGGAGTCGGCGCCACCACCGCCGTGTCCTCGCCGATCTACTACGACACCTTCATCACCGAGTAGCAACCGGTGGGCACGATTGCTTGGGCCGGGCGCAAGATCGGCGGCGCGCTGGTGGTGCTGTGGCTGGTCGCCACCGCCATCTTCATCGCCATCCGGCTGATCCCCGGCGACCCGGCCGAAGCAATCATGGGCGGCCCCGGCTCCCAGGCCTCGGCCGAAGCGCTGGCCGCTGCCCGCGCCGAGTATGGACTGGACCGGCCGCTCATCGCCCAGTACCTGATGTACCTGGGCAAGCTGGCCACCTGCGATTTCGGAACCTCCTATTCGCTTAAGCAGCCGGTGATCGGCATCATGGGCGAGGTCCTGCCCAACACCCTCTGGCTGGCGCTGCTCGCCCTGGCCGCCGCGTGGGTGCTGTCCCTGTGCTTCGCCGCCCTGGCCATGCGCGCCAACCGGGTGGGCGCCTGGGTGGGGAATATCGTGGAAATCATTGCCGCCGCGGTGCCGCACTTCTGGCTTGGCGCGGTGCTGATCATGCTCTTCTCCTCGATGCTCGGCTGGCTGCCGGCGGTGGACAACGGCACGACCCAGGGCCTGGTCCTTCCGGTGCTGACCCTGGCCTTGCCGCTAGCCGGATTCCTCACCCAGCTGATGCGCGATTCGCTTTCCGACGCCATGTCAAGCCAGTTCGCGCTGGCCTCCCGGGCGCGCGGCGAGAGCCGGCTGGCAGTCTTCTGGCGCCATGGCCTACGCCATGCCGCCTTGCCAGCACTGGGCCTGACCGGGTGGGCCTTTTCCTCGCTGCTCTCCGGGGCAGTGGTGGTCGAGGCGATCTTCGCCCGCCCGGGCCTTGGCCGCTCGCTGCTCTCTGCGGTGCTGGCGCGCGACATTCCCATGGTTACCGGCATCGCCTTGTTCTCCGCACTGGTGTACATCGTGGTCATGGCCATCACCGAAGGCCTTGAACGCGCCATCGACCCGGCAGGAGCGAGCTCATGAGCCGCACCGCGAAGATCCTCAGCATCGCCTTCATCGCCCTGTGGGCGCTGATCGCTCTTGCCCCTTCGGTGCTGGCCCCGGGCGACCCGTTGGCCGTCAACCCGGCCGAGGCATTCCAGGCGCCCGGCACCACGCACTTCTTCGGCACCGACGAATCCGGCCGCGACATCTATACCCGCGTCATCCATGGCGCCCGCGACTCGCTGGCCATCGGGTTGGCCGCCACCGCGCTGGGCATGGGTCTGGCCATCGTCTTGGGCACCGTCGCGGCGCTGTCCCCGCGCTGGCTCGATGAGATCATCCTGCGCGTGCTCGAAGCGCTGTATGCGATTCCTTCCCTGCTGATGGCACTGCTGATCATCGCCTTCACCGGTCCCGGAGTCGGACCAGCCATCGTCGCGGTAGGCCTGTCCACCGCACCGGGCTATGCCCGGCTGGTGCGCAGCCAGATCCGCACGCTGAAGAGCTCCGAAATGCTGGAAGCGGCCACCGTGCTGGGCCGCGGCACCTGGCTGCGCGTGCGCAACCACCTGGTCCCCAACGCCCTGAAGCCCCTGCTGGCACTGGTGACCCTCGGGATTGGCCAGGCGGTCATCTGGGCCGCGGCGCTGTCGTTCCTGGGCTTGGGCACCCCGCCCCCAGCCCCTGAATGGGGCGCCATGCTCTCGGCCGGGCGCACCTACCTGCACCTGGCCTGGTGGATGAGCCTGTTCCCCGGTCTGGCAATTGTTTTCGTGGCCGCCGGCGCCACCCTGATCGGCCGCGCGCTGGGCGGAAAGGCCAGGACCGCATGAACGGGCAAGCATTGATCACCGCCAAGAACCTGTCGGTCAGCTTCGGTTCCACCGTGGCGGTGAAGAACGTTTCCTTCACCGTCCAAGCCGGACGCTGCCTGGCGCTGGTGGGCGAATCCGGCTCCGGCAAATCCGTGACCGCACGCAGCCTGCTGGGACTCTCCGGCGGCACTGCGACCGCGGACGCGCTGGAAGTCTGCGGGCAGGATGCCCTGTCGCTGTCCGAGCGCAGCTGGCAGCAGATCCGCGGCAATTCCGTCTCGATGATCCTGCAGGATGCGCTGATGGCGCTGGATCCGTTGCGTCCAGTGGGCAGGGAAATCGGCGACGCGCTCAAGGCCCACGGCAAGCTTCCCCGGGCCGAGCGGCAGCAGCGGGTCATCCAGGTGCTTGAGTCCGTGCGCATGCCCGAACCCGAACGCCGCGCCAGGCAGCGTTCCACCGAGCTTTCCGGCGGCATGCGCCAGCGCGCGCTGATTGCCCAGGCCCTGGCCGGCAACCCGCAGGTGGTCATCGCCGATGAGGCCACCACCGCGCTGGACTCGGCGCTGACCGCCTTGGTTCTCGCGCAGCTGCGCGAGCTGAAGGAGCAGGGCCGCGGCGTGCTGATGATCAGCCACGACCTGGCCCAGGTCGCCCACCTGGCCGATGACATCGCGGTGATGCGCCAAGGCGAGATTGTCGAGGCAGGAGTCACCGCACAGATCCTGGGCAACCCGCAGCATGAGTACACCCGGCAGCTGCTGCGCGCAGTGCCCTCGGGCGTGCCGCGCTTCGCGCCCTTGTCGGCATCCAGCAGGCCTTTGGCCGCACCGATGCAGAAAGATCCCGCGCCGGCTTCCAGCGCTCTGTCGGCCAACGGGCTGTCCAAGAGCTTCGGCAAGCACACGGCCGTCGAGTCGGCCAGCTTCGAGGTACCCCGCGGCAAGACCCTGGGCATCGTTGGCGAATCCGGATCGGGCAAGACCACCACTGCCCGCATGGTCCTGGGCTTGCAGCCACCGGATGCCGGCACCGTCGAGCTGCTAGGCGAACGCTTCGCCCCGGCCCATGAGCCGCAGCGCCGGAAGCTGCGCGAGCAGATGGGCGCGATCTACCAGAACCCGCTGGGATCCTTCGACCCGCGCTATTCCGTGGGCCAGCTGCTGGCCGATGCGCTGAGCCGGGGCAAGTCCAAGCGCGCTGCCGAATACCGGGTCCCGGTCGCCGAACTACTGGAACAGGTTGAATTATCCCCTGGTTTGCTGGACCGCAATCCGCGCGAGCTCTCCGGCGGGCAGCGCCAGCGCCTGTCCATTGCCCGTGCGCTGGCACCGAAGCCATCGGTGCTGGTCCTCGACGAGCCGGTCTCCGCCTTGGATGCTTCCATCCAGGCCACCGTGCTGGATCTGCTGGATAGGATCCAGGTCGAGACCGGGACCAGCTACCTGTTCATCAGCCATGATTTATCGGTCATCGAGCATATGAGCGATAACGTCGCGGTAATGCATCAAGGCAAGATCATCGAGCAGGGTGCGACAGCCCAGGTCTTCGCAGCTCCGCAGCAGGAATACACGAAGCTGCTGCTCTCGGCGATGCCGCGGTTGCGCTGAGCGCCTCTAACCGCGTCCCAGTATCGCTTGGGCCATTCGTGTTACTGGAGCTACTCACACACCAACACCATCAGTGCGAGTATGTGTTGTGTGCTTGTTCTGCTGCGAATCGAAACATCTCTGGAACTGGATAATGTGTTTCACACATTAGACTCCCGTGCTAAGTATGCTGGCATCCATACTTGGCTTGACGGCCCTTGGGCCGTTCAAGGAATTTCCAGAATCTTGCCGTTGCGCGGCAGCTGGCCGTCGAAAAGCATCGGCACCGCCTCGGCTGCGTGCACGGGCAGCCTGTCGATAGCCTGCACATGAACATGCGGTTCGGTGCTGTTGCCGGAGTTGCCGCATGCGGCAATGAGATCCCCAAGCGCGACGTGGTCTCCGACGCCAACTTCGAGGCTTCCCTGTTTCAGGTGGCATAGCGCAACGACCGCTGCACCGGTTTGGATCATCACGTGGTTCCCGGCGAGCGCCTGCCACCCGTGGGCAAGCCGTTGGCGTTGGGTCAGCGCATAGCCAACTGATGCCAGCCCGCGTCGGGCGCGATGGTCGGGCATCGAGGCGTCCGCCGCGATCACGGTCCCGGCGCATGGCGCCAGAATGGGCGCCCCGAAACCGAAAAAGCTCGTCGGCTCCTCCGTA
Source organism: Glutamicibacter sp. ZJUTW (assembly GCF_008370855.1). Classification (NCBI taxonomy): domain Bacteria; kingdom Bacillati; phylum Actinomycetota; class Actinomycetes; order Micrococcales; family Micrococcaceae; genus Glutamicibacter; species Glutamicibacter sp. ZJUTW. The sequence continues at coordinate 2,988,455 of NZ_CP043624.1, forward strand.
CCTAACCAGGTCCTGGCGGTCACTGGCGCGGACCCTCCCTGCTCATCGACCTGGACGAAGTCGATGGCGTAGGATGAGGCGAACAGGGTTGTTCCGTGGCTGGGCACCCGGTCCGCCGGGCTGTTCTGGACCAGCCAGAGCCCGGTGAAGGGATAGTGCAGGTGCACCGCATTGCCGCCGCTCATAACAACCCCTGTAAGCCAAAACCCATGTTGCCTTCTTGTACAAGATCTACCATGGGTTCATGATTTCCGTAGCCCTCGCCGACGTCCGCAACCGCCAGGCCGATCTCATCGCCACAGCACAGCGTGAGCCTGTCGTGATCACCTCCCGCGGGGCTGGTCGACGCGCAGTCGTCGTATCTCCGGAGTTCTGCGATCGCGCGCTCCAGGCGTTGGAAGATCAAGCCGACATTCGTGCCGCGGCGGCCGCGCGCCAAGAGACCGAACCCATCTCCCACGAGGATCTGGCCGCCGAGGTCGGCCACTGATTCGTGGCGTATCGCATCGGAACCGGTGACTACCGAGTCGTTCATGACGTCGTGGACGATGAACTGGTTGTGTTGATCCTCAGGCGCGGGCACCGTCGAAAGGTCAATCGATGAGCGGCGATGGTTCCTCTTCGATCCCAATGCAGATCTCACGCACTCGAGCCCCAGCGTGGAGGCCAAAGGCACCGATTGGGACCTTATAGTACGGGACTTGGACAGTTCGCTTCACGGTGGGCACCAACGACTTCAATTCGCGAGGGGCAAGCACTCGGCCCTCGGCAAAACCCGCCTACAGCAGCCCCGATGACGACAGTGAGGTGCACTTCAGCGACACGCGGAAAATGGCGATCGATCAGCGTGACGTCGACGACCGTCCCCTCACTGCTTCGGATAGCCCACGTCTCCTTGGAGTGAGCTGCCTCGATGCAATCCTCGTTGGAATCCGGCCGCGCGAATCACTCGGGGACCGTGGCGAGCAACTTCGCGACGTCCTCAGGCGCCTGCCGGTCGCGCCGAACAACGAATCCTGTACTGGTCAGGCGACGGCTAGAGGTGTGATCGCCTCGATCTGCTCAGACACCCGGTCCCGGGCTAGCTCCAGCTCATAGTGCGACTGCAGGTTGAGCCAGAACTGCGGGTCGATCCCGAAGTAGCGCCCAAGGCGCAACGCCGTGTCAGCAGTGATCGCACGCTTGCCGTGCACGATCTCATTGATGCGGCGTGGCGGCACGCCGATAGATACAGCCAGCTTGTTCTGGGTGATCCCGAACGCTTCGATGAAGTCCTCCATGAGAACCTCACCTGGATGAACGGGATCCCACTTCTCAGTGGTAGTCGACGAGTTCGACATTCTCGGCACCTCCTTCTGTCCAGCTGAAACAGATTCGCCACTGATCGTTGACCCGGATGCTGTGCTGTCCCACACGGTCGCCTTTCAGCGACTCCAACCGGTTGCCAGGTGGCACGCGCAGCGAGTCGAGGAATCGAGCGGCATGGATCTGCGTCAGCTTTCGAATGGCTGCCTTCTGGACACGGGGATCGACCGACGGCACCTTATCGCGATGCCAAAGTCGCTCAGTCGCCTTGTCGGCGAAGGATCTGATCACACCTACAGCATGCCACGCTTAACGCGATGCGTCAATAACGCTATACGTTAAACCGGAACTCAACCGCGCTCCCGCCACTCACGACTACCCGTAGGCTCTGAGTCCCTAGACCAGGTCCGACATTTGGTCCTTGACCTGCTTGCGCAGGATCTTGCCCAGCAGCGAACGCGGCATCTCGTCGATCTGCACGATGCGCTTGGGCACCTTGTAGGCGGCCAGCAGCTCGCGGCAGTGGGCGCGCAACGCGTCCTCGTTCAGCCCGGCGCCTTCTTCGAGCTGCACCGCGGCAACCACCATTTCGCCGCCACGGGCCAATGGCTTGCCGAAGACTGCGGCATCGGCAACATCGGCATGCTGGCGCAGCGCGATCTCCACCTCGGTCGGTGAAACATTGAAGCCGCCGGTGATGATCAGTTCCTTGGCGCGGTCCACCACCTGGGCGAAGCCGTCCTCGTCCACGGTGACCACATCTCCCGAACGCAGCCAGCCGTCCCCGGTCATGGCCTTGGCAGTTTCCTCCGGGTTGTTCCAGTAGCCCTGGAACACCTGCGGGCCCTTGACCAGCAATTCACCCGGTTCGCCCTGGGCCACTTCGCGGGAGGGATCCTCCACATCGACGACCTTCATCAGCGTCGAGGGGAAGGGCACGCCGATGGTGCCGGTGCGGCGGCTCGGGTGGAACGGGTTGCCCAGTGCCACCGGGGAGGACTCGGTCATCCCGTAGCCTTCCACCAGCAGGCCGCCGGACATCGATTCCCATAGCTCCACCACGTGGTCCGGCAGATTCATTGCCCCGGAGATGCAGTACTTGGCGCTCTTCAGCGACATCCCGCGTTCCTTGGCGGCCAGTGCGGTGCGTTCGTAGATGGGCGGCACCGCGCAGTACACGGTGGCCGGGGATTTCTTCCAGGCATCCAGGATCATGTCCGGGTCGAATTTCGGGAAGAGCACCAGCAGGCCCTGCTTCTTCACGCCGAAGGTCAGGTACAGGGTCATGCCGAAGGCATGGAACATCGGCAGGATCGCGTAGAGGATTTCCTCGCGCTCCTTGGCACCGAGCATCCAAGCCTCGCCCTGCAGGGCGTTGGAGTACAGATTGAAGTGGGTGAGCATGGCGCCCTTGGGGTGCCCGGTGGTGCCCGAGGTGTACTGGATGACCGCCAGGTCATTGACATCCGGATGCGGGTGGCTTTCATCCAGTGCCGGCCCGGAGAGCAGCTCCTTCCAAGCCACGGTGCCCGAGGTGCGGGCCGTGAGCGATGCCTTGGTCTCGCGCAGCTTCTTCACCGGCAGGTTCAGCGCCAGGCGCTTGACCGCAGGGAAAGCTTCGAGCAGGTTGACCGAGACGATCGAGTCGAGCTGCACGTCCTTGGGGAATTCCTGGAGGTTGGCCACGACCTTGTCCCAGGCAATCACAATGCGCGCCTGGTGGTCTTCGAACTGGTGGCGCAGTTCGCGCGAGGTATACAGCGGGTTGTGCTCCACCACGACGGCGCCAAGGCGCAGGATCGCGTAGAAAGCGACTACATGCTGCGGGCAGTTGGGCAGGACCAGTGCCACGCGGTCCCCGGCACGCACGCCGAGCCTGCGCAAGCCTTCGGCGGCCTTTGCCACCTGGTCCCCCAGATCGGCGTAGCTGGTGCGGCGGCCGAAGAACTCGGTGGCCGGGCTTTGGCCGGCTTCGCGAACCGAGCGCTCGAACATGCGGCTGAGCGGTTCGGTGGGCAACTCGATTTCGGCAGGGACTCCGGGCTGGTAATTCGCCACCCATGCGGGCGCAGCACTATTTTCCATATCTCCAATCATGCCTTGTTGCGGCCACTGGCGCGATTCCAGGGCGGTTCAGGCGCAATCAACCCGCTGCAGGCCCCCGGTCCACCCGCCGGTGATGCGCATCCGGCGCGGGAGGGCTGGGATTTTCCTGCGAACGCCCGGTTCCGTGAAAGGATCGGCGGTAGTGTGTCCGTGATTCCACGGCTACTAAACCAACAGGAGGCTGCCATGGCGGCACGGCGAACCTCGCGGCTTCCCATCACGCGCCGACGCGCAGGAACCGGCTTCTTCTATCTGGAAGGCTCGCGCTCCGTTAAGGACCCGCGCCTGCTGGAGCGGATCAGGAAATTGTCGATTCCGCCGGCTTGGCAACAGGTCCAGATCGCGGCCAGTTCGCGGGCCAAGGTCCAAGCTCGCGGAATAGATGCGGCAGGACGCACCCAGATGATTTATCACCCGGAATTCCGTGATCGCCAGGATGCCGCCAAATTCGACCGGTTGCCAGCGTTCGGCCGTGCGCTGCCGAATCTCCGCCGTCAGCTGATGCGGGATTTGCGCCGGGGAAGCAGCGACAAGAACAAGGTCACTGCGGCCGTGATAATGCTGCTGGATCTTCACCTGCTGCGCATCGGCACGCATGCATACTCGCATGCCAACGAATCCTTCGGGGCTGCTTCGTTGCGATCCAAGCATCTGGCGGTCCAAGGGCATTGCGCCACCCTCGATTTTCCTGGCAAGAGCGGCCAGGAGCAGCATGTGAAAATCAGGAGCCGACGACTGGTAAAAGTACTGGCTGAATTGCGCGATCAACCGGGCTATGAGATTTTCCGCTATCTGGACGAAGATGGGAAGTCACGCTTGCTTCAGCCATCACAGATCAACCAGTACCTCGCCGAGCATTTGGATGGCGATTTCACGGCCAAGGACTTCAGAACCTGGGGCGGCAGCTTGGCAGCGTTCGAGGCATTGCTTGAGGCTCCCGCCTCAGCGATGGCGGCCGAAGATGCAACGAATCTGCGTAAGCTGGCCGTCGAGCAAGCCGCCAGAAAACTGGGCAATACTCCCGAAATCGCCGCCGGATCCTATATCGACCCGCGGGTGCTGGCATTGGCGGAAGATCCTGGGAAATTGTCGTCGCTGCGCCGTTCCAAAAGCCAGCTCAAGACCAAGAACCATTTGGATCCTGCGTCGCGTTGCATGCTGCGTTTTCTTGAAAGGACCGGGTAGGCGACGGCTCGGAATCAGCTCGTGCAGCTGCCTGGCATCAGATTGCGGAAACTAGAAGTTCAGCCCGCGGGCCGCCACATCCCATTCTTCGCTGGTGCCGTCCTCATGCACGGCCAGCACGGTATCAACCAGGTTTACTGCGACGCAGACGTGGTTGGGGATGACCTGCAGCTGCTGGCCATGGGCCGGCAGCGGCTGGTCTTCGGGCCACAGCACGGTGGCATGGTGCTCGGACAGCGCACTGATCCGGGCTTCCGGGCATTCGGCGATGCGCCCGTAGCCGGTAGCCCAAGCCGGGCGGTCGCCTCCCAGCACCTTGCTGCCCGCGTCCAGCACAATGCGCCGGGGAATCTGCGCATCGCCTTCATGCCGGCTGATCACGGTAGATGCGACAGAAAGCGAAATGTCCTCCCAGCGCACGCGCCCTAGTTCGAACTGCTGCGCATCGCCAAAGACATAGACCCCGGGACGCACCTCGGTCAGCACCGAGTTGTCGCTGAGTTCCGCCGTCGGTGTGGAACCGCCGCTGATCCGCTTGATCTTATGCCCTGCCTCGCGCAGCAGGAAAGCCGCCTCGGCCAAGGTCTTGTGCTCATCGTTCAATGCCGCGTCAATGCCGTCCGGCGAGTAGCTGTGGCCGGGGAAGGTGAAGATCCCGTGCACGCGCATCCCCAAAGCACGGGCGACCTCGGCAATCTCGACTGCGCCTTGCGGGCTGGTGCCGCTTCGGTGATGGCCGCTGTCGATCTCGATGATGAGCTTGACCTTGGAGGCCTTCTCCCCCAGCATCTTGGCCATCTGCTGGACGGCTTCGACCGAATCGGTGCCGATGCTCAGCTTGGCCCGCCGCATCAGCTCCATGATCCGCTCTGCCTGGGATTCATTGACCCACAGCGGGTAGGCGATGAAGATCTTGGCGACCCCGTGCAACGCGAAGGCGAGGGCTTCGCCCACGGTGGCCACGGTGAGTCCGGCGGCACCGGCGTTCATCTGGCGTTCGGCGATCTCATGCATCTTATGGGTCTTGGCATGCGGGCGCAGTTTCAGCCCTTGGCTTGCCACCCGATGGGCCACCCGGTCGATGTTCTGCTGGAGCTTCGCTACGTCAACGATGATCTGCGGGGTGTTGATGCCGGCCGGGATAATGCCCAAATTTTCTGTCCTTCTTGCACGTGTACTGCGTCGCTGGGAACCTGTGGAATTGCATTCCCGCCGATCTGAAAGACTACCGCAGGAAGCTTTGTATAGGGGAAGGAAGAACTAGCGCGGCAGCGTGCCTGGCCGGCTGGACAGCTTGGTGGACAGCTCATGGGCGTGGTGCAGCAAGAGGTTGCCCAGTTCCTGACGGCGGCCTTCTTCAAAGCGGGTGTGGATTCCGGTCAGGCTCAGCGCCCAGGCGGGCTGCCCGGAGTTGTCGAAAACTGCAGCGCCCATGCCCCAGCTCCCCTCGACGATCAGTCCGGGGTTGACCGAATAGCCCAGCTGGCGGGTTTCGGCGACCTTCTTGCGCAGCTCGTCGCGCGAATGCGCCGGCCCGTATTCCGGCTCCAGGTCGGCGTTGCGCAGGTAGCGTTCGATCCCCTGCTCGGGCAGGAACGCAAGAATGGCGATGCCGGCCGAGGCGACACCGAGCGGGAAGCGCCGGCCTTCATACAGGACGAAGGAGCGGATCGGGAAGGCCCCGTCCTGGCGCAGCAGGCACACGGTTTCGTCCCCGCGGCGGGCCGAGAGGAACGCGCTTTCTCCGGTGGCCTCGGCGAGCGCTGCCACGTGTTCGCGGGCTAGTTCGCTGATGTCGTAGCGTTCGGCCGCCACCGCGCCCATGAGGTAGAGCTCGGGGCCCAGCAGCCAGCGGCCGGTGCGGTTATCGTGGTCGCAGAATCCTTCGGTGGCCAGCGCACTGAGCAGCCGGTGCACGGTGGGGCGGGCCAACGCGGTGCTCCGGGCGGCCTGCGTCGTGGTGATGCCCTCGGGCATGGAGGTGCTCACGGCGCGCAGCACGGCGGCCAGCCGTCCGACGACCTGGGTTCCAGCCGGGGAATTGCTCATGACCACATTATGGACGATGGGGGTTCGGGCCGGGTAAATTTCGGCTTCATACTTTGTCGCCGCACCCCTGTTGCAGTGGGGCCGATCGGCGGATAATTTGGCACATGGAAAAGACATGGCAGATCGTCATCGACTGCGCTGAGCCGCAAGCGATGGTCCGGTTCTGGACCGAGGCGCTGCGCTACGTTCCCGAGCCCGCTCCTGATGGGCATCCGACCTGGCGCGCCTACTGGCGGTCGATGGGTGTGCCCGAGGATGAATTGCCGCCCGGCGCCGGCGACGCTCCGGAGTCTCTGGTCGATCCGCACGGTGGTGGTCCCCGGATTTGGTTCCAGCAGGTGCCGGAAGCCAAGCACGTCAAGAACCGCCTGCATCTGGATTTGCTGGTCAGCGGCGGCCGCGGTGTCCGCTTCGAGCAGCGCCGGCAGATCATCACCGACGAGGCAGAGCGCCTAGTCGGTTTGGGGGCAACGGTCCAGACCGTTCACGACATGCCCGAGATGGGCCATTTCGCCATTTGCATGCTCGATATCGAAGGCAACGAGTTCGACATCGTCTAGCTCCCGTCATACGCGTCCATGATATGGACAGGGTGTCCACTTCTCCTCACCATCCGACCAATTCACCGGCAAATCTCCGGGCCTATTGCATGCTCACCTGCGACTACGTACGTTAGGGACTAAGCAGATCCGAGCTCCACATAGTGGACACATGGAGGAATCGATGACAACGAAGTTTCAGGATGACGCAGCCGCTGCTTTGGCTGCCGTCGTCAAGGATGGCATGACCATCGCAGTAGGCGGATTCGGCCTATCCGGCATCCCAAACCGGCTGATCACCGCGTTGCGGGACTCGAAAGCAACCAACCTGACGATCGTTTCAAACAACATGGGCGTGGATGGCAAGGGGCTGGGCGTCCTGTTGGAAAACAAGCAGGTTTCCAAGGTCCTGGCCTCCTACGTCGGGGAGAACAAGCTGTTCGCCCAGCAGTTCCTTGATGGAGATCTGGAAGTTGAATTCTGCCCGCAAGGCACCTTGGCCGAGCGCCTGCGTGCTGGCGGTGTCGGCATCCCCGCGTTCTTCACGCCAACCGGCGTGGGGACGCCGATTGCCGAAGGCAAGGAAGTCATGGAATTCAATGGCAAGCCGGCAATCCTGGAACGCGGCATCTCCGCCGACATCGCCCTGGTCAAGGCGCACCAGGCGGATGCGGAAGGCAACCTGCGCTATCGGATGACCTCGAAGAACTTCAACCCGCTGGCCGCCATGTCCGGCCGGCACACCTTCGCCGAGGCCGAAGAAATCCTCGATGACTACCTGGACCCGTCATTGGTGGAAACCCCGGGAATTTTCGTGCAGACCCTGGTCCAGGCCGATGAGGTCAAGGACATTGAACAGCGCACCGTGCGCAGCCGAGAGGAGGCCTGAACATGTGGACTCGAGATGAAATGGCGGCCATCGCCGCCAGCGAGCTGACAGATGGCCAGTACGTGAACCTGGGCATTGGCATCCCCACCATGGTGGCCAATAACCTGCCGGACGGCGTATCGGTCAAGCTGCAGAGCGAGAACGGCCTGCTGGGCATGGGCCCCTTCCCCTATGAAGGCGAAGAAGACGCTGATTTGATCAATGCCGGAAAGCAGACCGTGACGATCCTGCCCGGCGGCAGCTTCTTCGATTCGGCGACCTCCTTCGGCATGATCCGCGGCGGCCACGTCCAGACCGCGATCCTCGGAGCCCTGCAGGTGGCCGCCAACGGCGATCTGGCCAACTGGACCATCCCGGGCAAGCTGGTCAAGGGCATGGGCGGCGCCATGGATCTGGTCGCCGGCACCCCGCGCGTGATCGTCTTGACCGATCACGTGGCCAAGGACGGAACATCGAAGATCGTGGAGAAATGCGACCTGCCGCTGACCGGAGTCGGCGTGGTCAACCGCATCATCACCGATCGAGCAGTGTTTGATATAGAGAACTCGAGCTTGACCCTGCGTGCAGTAGCCCCGGGGGAAAGCGTGGAAAGCATCAAGGAAATCACGGCAGCGGAATTTGCCGTGGATATTGTGGAGGATCTGAAAGCATGACCGCAAAGATCGTGGGCTACGCCCGCACCCCGTTCGTGAAGTTCAATGGCGTTTTCGCCGCGGTTCCCGCCACCGAGCTGGGCGCGCACGCCGCCAAGGCGGCACTGGAAGGCGCCGGAGTAGCACCCAGCGAGGTGCAGCAGGTCGTCGTCGGCCAGGTGCTGCAGGGCGGCGCTGGCCAGAATCCGGCCCGCCAGTCCGCTGTGGGCGCCGGTGTTCCACTGGATGTTCCGGCCATTGCGGTGAATGCGGTGTGCCTTTCGGGTGCCGAAGCAGTGGTGGCAGGTGCCCGCTTGATCAACAGCGGCGAAGCTGATGTCGTCCTGGCCATCGGCCAGGAATCGATGTCGCTGGCTCCGCACGTGCAGCGCGCCCGTGCCGGCGCCAAGTACGGTGCCATCGAAATGATCGACACCCTGGAATACGACGGCCTGACCGATGCCGCCGAGAAGCGTTCGATGGGTGCTTCCACCGAGGAGCACAACGCCAAGCTGTCGATGACCCGCGAGGCCCAGGATACGGTTTCGGCCGCTTCCCACCAGCGCGCTGCCGCTTCCCGCGATTTCGCAGCCGGCGAGATTGCGCCTTTCACCATTTCCAGCCGTCGTGGCGACACCACCATCAGCGAAGATGACGGCGTCCGCGCAGACACCACAGTGGAGTCCCTGGGCAAGCTGCGCCCTGCCTTCGCCAAGGAAGGCACCATCACCGCAGGCAACTCCTCGCAGATCACCGATGGCGCCGCGGCAGTGGTGCTGGCCAGCGACGCGGCCGTTGAGCGACTGGGTCTGAAGCCGCTGGCGGAAATCCTCTCTCATGCTTTTGTTGCCGGTCCGGACCGTACCCTGCACGAGCAGCCATCCAACGCAATCAGCGCAGCCCTGCGAAAGGCAGGTGCCGAAGCGAAGGATCTGAAGGCGGTGGAAATCAACGAGGCCTTCGCTGCCGTGTCGGTGCAGTCCACCAAGGCGCTCGGCCTGGATGCCTCCATCGTGAACCCGCATGGCGGTGCCATCGCCCTGGGCCACCCGATCGGTGCTTCCGGTGCACGAATCGTTGGCACCCTGGCCCGTCAGCTGCATGAACTGCCTGCCGGTTCGCTGGGTGCCATCGGCATCTGCGGCGGCGGCGGCCAGGGCACCGCATTGGTCCTGCGCTCGCTGTAGCCACCTGCTAACAAGCCGGTGCGGCCAGGTCCTGCTGGGATCAGGCCGCACCGGCTTTTTCGTTGTCCCAGTGGATCAAGAGCAAGAATTCTCGAGCTGACCGCTTGATGTTTCGATGCTGTGCCTTGCGCTTTGTTTCTAATGCCAGAGCGGCTCACGCGATACGTGGTTGATCAGCAGCTGCGGGTCCAGTTCGACATAGGTTCCATTGGCCATCCGCGGGTTGCTTTCTGCGGTGAGCGCGGCAATCACCGAGCAGATCAAGGCGCTGTGGCTGACTACCAGGACATTCTGTCCCGGATGCTGATGGCAGATCTTGAACAACGCGTTCACTGCACGGCCCACCAGGTGCTCTTCGGTTTCGCCGGTGCCCACCAGCAGCTGGCGCTGCTCATCGGCACCATTGGCAACCAGGGTGCCTTCCAGATTGCCGAAGTCCTGCTCCATCAGTTCCGGGTTCTCGTGCAGGGCGCGGATGCCCATGCTGTTGGCAATGATCTGCGCGGTTTGGCGGGCACGGAACAGCGGGGAGGAATACACTGCATCCCACGGTCCCTGAGGTGCCAGCTCGGCGGCGAGCTGCTGGGCTTGGCGGATGCCCGTGTCGTTCATCGGCAGGTCGCTGCGTCCATGCAGTCGTCCTGCTTTGTTCCATTCGGTCTGTCCGTGGCGGATCAGTACTAGTTTCTGTGCACTCATCGTCTTCTTCTTTCTGGCTTGCACCGCAGCGACACGCGCCCGGTGCTCAGTTCTGTTCTCCGAGTCAGTTGCTGGTCTGCGAACTCTTGACTGGCGCGGGCAGCGCCGGGCTTTCGTTCAGCGCAGAGCACTGGTCGCTGGACGCAGCGAACGCGTCCACTGTTTTTGCCCCGACATTGATGACGTTGAATGCCGCCGCTGGCTCGGCAACGATCTGGGTCGGGGCGAATGGATTCATGTTGTAGGACACTGCAGGAGCCATGAACACCGGGGTGTTCACCAGCTGGCTGGTGGACGCCTGGTGGTAGTGGCCGCAAAGGATTGCACGGATATCGCTACCGGCGGTAATGGCCGCCAGCTCCATGGGGTTCTGCAGTCCACGTCCGGCACGGGCCTCATTGGTGGCCTCCACCGGAGGATGGTGCAACAGCAGCAGGGATCCGCGCGGTGCTGGCGCCGCCAGGAGCATGGAAAGCCAATCGAGCTGCTCGCATTCAAGGTTCCCCTGGGCCAGTTGGAATCCCCCGCTGTCCAGGCCGACGATTCGAAGCCCGTGGACCTCGTGCACCGTGTCGGCTGGACGGGGACCGGTGGACAGGCGCCTGGTGTTGAAGGATTCCCCCACCGTTCCCAACGGGTCATGGTTGCCCGGCACGCTGATGACCGGGCAATCCAGTACACGCTGCGTCCGGTTGAACAGCTCGGCGGCCCGCTCATGGATGGGCGAACCGCGGTCGGCGATATCGCCGGTCACCACGATGGCATCCGGCTCCAGGTACGCGACCGCTTCCAGCGCCTGCTCGGTGCGCTGCCACGAATCAATGGTCCCGTGAAGCAGCTGCCCTTCGGGTTGCAGGTGGGTGTCGCTCAATTGGATGATCGTCAGAGGCTCCATCTTCTTCCCTCCCGTGCGGCTGCTGCATTTCATCCCATTGAACGCCGGAGGTCTGGCCAGCAGGTGAACAGGGCGCCGACGCCATATGAAGTCCTGAAGAATCAAGGTTCCTCGATTACCGGACAAATGGGCTATCCAAGACAGGGAAAACCCCGTATTACATGCTTTCTGGCGCATATGAACAGCGAGTAGCATTCAAAACGACTAACCTTGAAGAGAGAAGTTTTGAATCCACCGAGGAGCTATATCCATGACCGGCAGCAAAGTCGTCGCCTTTGGCCACTTCCAGCCAGAGCGCATCGTCCCGAATACCGAGCTGGAAAAGCTGGTGGAAACCAGCGACGAGTGGATTACCCGCCGCGTCGGCATCGAGGAACGCCGCTGGGGCACCGGTGTTGAAACCGTCGACTCCATGGCCATCAAGGCCGCAGAGATGGCTTTCGGCAATTCGGCAGACATCAAGGCAGCAGATATCGATTTGATTGTTGTCGCGACCTGCACCGCCACCGACCGCTCGCCGAATATGGCGGCCCGTGTTGCCGATGCACTGAACATGGAGCAGGGCCCTGCCACCATGGATGTCAATGTGGCCTGCTCTGGCTTCGCCCATGCAGTGGGCATCGCCCAAGGTGCTATCGCGGCAGGCACCGCCACCAACGCTCTGGTTATCGGCTCCGAAATGCTCACCGATTACACCGACTTCACCGATCGCACCACCTGCGTGCTCACCGCCGATGGCGCTGGCGCCTTCGTGATCACCGCTTCGGAAGACAATGGCATTTCGCCAGTCGTCTGGGGTTCGGTCCCGTCGCTGTCCGATGCCGTGCGCATCGAGGCCGAGAACGACATGAAGTTCGCGCAGAACGGCCAGAGCGTCTACCGCTGGACCGTGACCCAGCTGCCGAAGATCGCTTCGCAGATTATCGAGCGTGCGGGCATGAAGCCGGAAGAGCTGGATGCCATCGTCCTGCACCAGGCCAACCTGCGCATTATCGAGCCGCTGGCTGAGAAGATCGGCGCCCCGAATGCGCGTGTGGCCACCGACGTGGTCTACTCCGGCAACACCTCGGCTGCTTCGGTGCCGCTGGCGCTGTCCAAGCTGATGGCTTCGGATGAGCCGCTGCCTTCGGGATCCAAGGCGCTGCTGTTCGCCTTCGGCGGCGGCCTGGCCTACGCAGGCCAGATCATCACCATTCCCTAGGCTTCCTTCTTCGCGAAAGGCGCACCGGCAATCTGCCCGTGCGCCTTTTGCGGTTAATTTCCCGGCAGACCTTATGCAATGCGTAGCAACGGCTAGCGCATTGCACATGCTCGAAGTGCTGGAGGTCGCCGCTGAACCGACGCGCAAGCGCCTGGTACAGCTGCTCGGCTCCGGTGAACGAACGGTGACGGAGCTGGCCAGGCATTTTCCGGTCAGCAGGTCCGCAATCTCCCAACATTTGCTGCTGTTGATCGAAGCCGGTTTGCTCGACGCCCGGAAGGACGGGCGCCAGCGCTACTATTCGCTTACCCGTGCAGGCATCGCCCGGCTCAAGAAAGAAACCGAGTCGTTCTGGAATACCGAATTGGATCTGCTTGCAGCCGAGGCCAGCCAGCTGGCCGCCGGCGGGCAGCCCACCGCTTCCCCGATGGCACACCCAGGAGAACAGCCATGAGCTCCGAGAGAACCGTCATCCTCCCTGTTAACCCGGACACCGCCTTCACCCTGGTCACCGATCCCGAACGCCTGCGCCGCTGGCAAACTGTCGCCTGCCGCATGGACCTGAGGGTCGGTGGCAGCTACCGATTCACCATGGGCCCCGGCCTCCATGCCGCAGGCACAGTCACCGAAATCGAGCCAGGCCGCCGGCTGGTGCTCAGCTGGGGCTGGGAATGCTCCGACGCGGTGCCTCCCGGTGATTCCGCCCTCTACATCACCATGGAAGCGCATGCGGAAGGCACCGCGCTCACCCTGCGCCACGAAGGCCTGGACGCCGGGCAGCCCTCCGGCCATGCCGAGGGCTGGAACCACTTCCTGGACCGCCTGGTGCCCTTCGCGAAAATCGGCCATGCCGTCCCCGATGAATGAAACGCCACGCCGGAACCCGCAGATGCCATCACCGCGGCCGAGGCCTCCCTGGCCGCGCTGCAGCTGGTGCTGCACCACCTTCAGGAAAAGGACCTGCAGCGCCCAACCCCCTGCACGGAGTTCAACGTCAGCCAGCTCGTGGACCACTTGGCCGGCAACCTCGCACTGGCTTGCAAGGCGATGGGCTCTGAACAAGCAGATGACCCGTCGCTGGCACCGGAACCGCGCATTGCCCAGCTCGCGCAGGCGGCCCTGGAGTCCTTCTCCGCACGTGGGCTGGAGGGCACGCTCGATCTGGGCTTCGCAGAGGTTCCGGCCAGCGTCCTGTCCGGCATCCTGAACCTCGAATCCATGGTCCACGGCTGGGATTTGGCCCAGGCCACGAGCCAGGAATTCGACGTGGATCCGGGCCTGGCCGAGTACGTCCTGGAACTGGCGCGGGCCACGGTTGGCGAACAGCAGCGCGCTTCGGGCTCACTCGGCCCCGAGACGGCCATCGCCGAATCCGCCGGCAGCCTGGAACGGCTGATCGCCTTCACCGGCCGCGTGCCGGCCGGCGCCCGAGCGGCACCGATGGTTGATGCCGCCACCAGCATCGTGATCCGCCGGCCGCTGCACGAGGTGGCCGGCTCCACGATGGATCCGCTCAATGCCCCGGTGTGGTATCGGAACATCAGCACCGCGCGCCGGCTCGATGAGGGCAACTTCGGCATCGGAGCGCGTGCCGCCTTCGAAGCCCGCTTCCGGGGCCGGGCCCTGTCCTACACCTACGTGTTCAAGGAATATGTGCCCGGCCGGCTGCTGGTCATGGCCACCGCGCAAGGACCGTTCCCGATGCGCACCAGCTACCGCTTTAAGGCGGTGGATGGCGCCCGCACCCGGGTGCACCTGCGCAATGACGGGCGGCCCTCGGGATTCAGCAAGCTGCTGGCACCGCTGATGGCCCCCGATGATGCGCCGGGCGAAGACCGCCGATCTGCGGATGCTCAAGCGCGTCCTGGAGGCAGGACAACGCTCAGCCAGGCCGGGGATGCAGATGTTTTTCTCCTGCGCTCCATTCCTGCACTCCGTCGCTGACTTGAGTGTTCCCAGTCACCAAAAACTCGACTTGACGTTAAGTGGCTCACAGTCGCACACTGGTACACGTGAACCTGTCAGACAGCTGGACACCCGGACAACAGCCGATCGAACGCCGATCCGCTGCCGAAGGCGTCTTCCATGCACTCCGCCTAGCCATTGAAGCCCGGGAAATCGCCATTGGCGCGAAACTCGGATCCGAAGCAGCCCTCGCGGCCGACTTCGGCGTGAGCCGTTCGGTCATCCGCGAAGCCCTGCGCTCCTGCGCGGCCCTGGGGCTGACCCGCACCGAAACCGGCCGCGGCACCTTCGTGGTCTCCCACCGGCCCAACCGCGAGCTGAAGCTGGGCAGCTTCTCCTCCGATGACCTGCACGAGGCCCGCCCGCATATCGAGATCCCGGCCGCCACCTTCGCCGCCACCCGGCGCACCGCCGAGGATCTGGAGCGGATCAGCGGCCTGATCGAGGCCATGGAGCAGGAAGACGACCCGGCCGCCTGGGTGGAGCTGGATGCCGCCTTCCATGCGGCAATCGCGCAGGCCAGCGGCAATTCGGTGTTCACCAAGGTGGTCGCCGACATCCGCGAGGCCATGGCCCGCCAGTCCGAGACCGTGAACCTGGTCGCCGGCCGCCGCGCGCCCTCGAACACGGAGCACCAGGAGATCTACCAGGCCATCGCAGCACAGGATGAGCAAGCCGCAACCGCTGCCATGGCCAAGCACCTCAACGCAGTGCAGCACGCAGTATCCACCATAGTCAGGAGCAAGAAGTGACCCCCGCCGATCCCCAGACCCTGCGCGCATCGCTGGCCAATCAGGCACTGCCCCAGCACGAACCGCTTGTCATCGCCACCCGCGGTGACGCCGTCGAGTCCATCCACTACGGCTCGGCAGTGCTGCTGGATGCCTCCGGCTCCATCGCCGCCAGCCGCGGCGATGCCCAGGCCGTGTTCTACCCGCGCTCGGCGCTGAAGCCGCTGTTCGCCGTGGGAATGCTGCGCGCCGGGCTGCAGCTCGATGACCAGCAGCTGGCCCTGGCCTCGGCCAGCCACTCCGGAGCAGAACGCCACCAGCAGGTTGCCGCCTCGACGCTGGCAGCGGCCGGGCTGGACGAGCACGCGCTGCGCAACTCCACCGACCTGCCCTACGGCGCCGCCGAGCGCCAGCGCCACCTGGCCGCCGGCGGCAAGGCCACCCAGCTGGCGCAGAACTGCTCGGGCAAGCACGCGGCACTGGCCGCCCTATGCCAGCTCAAGGGCTGGGACACCGCAGACTACCTGAATGACCAGCGCCTGCTGGATCTGCTGCAGGACATCGTCGAGGAGCTGGCCGGCGAAGAGATCAGCGGGGTGAGCGCCGACGGCTGCGGCACCCCGGTATACCGGATGAGCCTGGCCGGACTGGCCCGCGCCTTCGGCAAGCTGGCCAGCGCCGCCGAAGGCACCGCCGAGCACCGCGTGGCCGCGGCCATGTCCGGCTACCCGGAACTGGTGGCAGGCGAGGGCCGCGATGTCACCGAGCTGATGCGCGTGCTGCCCGGCGCCGTGGCCAAGGACGGCTTCGAAGGCATCCAGGCCGTGGGCCTGCCCGATGGCAGCGCGCTGGCCGTGAAGATCGCCGATGGCTCGGACCGCGCCCGAATGCCGATCACCGCCAAGCTGCTCGCCGAGCACCTTGGCTCCGAAGCGGCTCTGGCCCTTGAGCCGCTGGCCACCAGCCCGGCCCTCGGCGGCGGACAGCCCGTAGGCCTGCTGGCCGCACTGTGAAGTTTCCCGTTCCCACCCATTCAATGAACACTGGAGAAGAATCCACCATGCCTGATACCTTGCTCAGCGGCGAGTACCGCACCGAGCATGACCTGATCGGCGACCGCGAGATCCCGGCGGAAGCCTATTGGGGCGTGCACACCCTGCGCGCCAAGGAGAACTTCGACATCACCGGCACCACGCTGTCCGGCAACCCGCACCTGATCCGCGCATTGGCGCGCGTGAAGCAGGCTGCCGCCCGGGCCAACCACGAGCTCGGCCTGCTCGACGCCCAGCGCGCCGCGGCCATCGACTCAGCCTGCGAGCGCATCGCCGCCGGCGAGCTGCATGACCAGTTCATCATCGACCCGATCCAGGGCGGGGCTGGCACCAGCACCAACATGAACGCCAATGAGGTCATCGCCAACCTGGCGCTGGAGATCCTCGGCCATGCAAAGGGCGAGTACCAGCGCCTGCACCCGAACGACCATGTGAACCTGTCGCAGTCCACCAACGACGCCTACCCGACCGCGGTGAACATCGCCACCCACTTCGCCACCCAGCCGTTGCTGGCGGCCATCGAGGTGCTGCAGGATTCCTGCAATGCCAAGGCCGCAGAATTCCGCACCGTGGTGAAGATGGGCCGCACCCAGCTGCAGGATGCCGTGCCGATGACCGTAGGCCAGGAGTTCCGCGGCTGGGCCGTGACCCTGGGCGAGGACCGGGCACGGCTGGAGGAATCGCTGTCGCTGGTCACCGAGATCAACCTCGGCGCCACAGCCATCGGCACCGGGCTGAACGCCCCGGCCGGCTACGCCGAGGCCGCCTGCCGCCACCTGCGCGAGCTGACCGGCCTGCCGCTGACTACCAGCCCGGATCTGATCGAGGCCACCAGCGATGTGGGCGCCTTCGTGCACCTCTCGGGCGTGCTCAAGCGAGTGGCGCTGAAGATCTCCAAGATCTGCAACGACCTGCGCCTGCTTTCCTCCGGACCCCGCGCTGGCCTGAACGATCTGCAGCTGCCGGCCGTGCAGTCCGGCTCCTCGATCATGCCCGGCAAGGTCAACCCGGTGATCCCGGAAGTGGTCAGCCAGATCGCCTACCAGGTGGTGGGCCACGATTTGACCGTGACCATGGCCGCCGAGGGCGGGCAGCTGCAGCTGAACGCCTTCGAGCCGGTCATCGCCCACTCGATCGGGCTCTCGCTCAAGCACCTGGCCAACGGCTGCCTGACACTGGCACACAAGTGCATCGACGGGATCACCGTGGACGAGCAGTCGCTGCGCCGCGAAGTGGAGAACTCCATCGGCCTGGTCACCGCGTTGAACCCGCGCCTGGGCTATGCGGCGTCCACCTCGGTGGCGCTCGAAGCGCTGCACACCGGACGCGGCGTGGCCGAACTGGTGCTCGAACGCGGCCTGCTTTCAGCCGAAGACCTCAATGAGCTGCTCTCCCCCGAGCGGCTCGCCAACCTCACCGACTAGATCCAAGGAATCCTATGGATAATTCCACCCCGCACGCCACCGCGGCGCACGTCCCCGATGCCGCGCTGACTGCCGGCGACAACGATTACCACAAGGGCCTGTCCTCCCGGCAGATGCAGATGATCGCCATTGGCGGAGCGATTGGCACCGGCTTGTTCATGGGCGCCGGAGGGCGCCTGGATGCGGCTGGCCCGGGCATCGTGATCAGCTACGCGGTCTGCGGCTTCTTCGCCTTCCTGATCCTGCGGGCGCTGGGCGAACTGGTCATGCACCGTCCGTCGACCGGCTCCTTCGTCTCCTACGCCCGCGAGTTCTACGGCGAGAAGGCGGCCTTCGCCACCGGCTGGCTGTACTGGCTGAACTGGGTGATGACGGCCATCGTGGACATCACCGCGGTCGCCCTGTACATGGGCTTCTTCGGCAAATATGTGGGGTGGATCAGCTCGGTGCCGCAGTGGCTCTGGGCGCTGGTGGCGCTGGCCGTGGTGCTCACCATGAACCTGATCTCCGTCAAGGCCTTCGGCGAGATGGAATTCTGGTTCGCGCTGGTCAAGGTCGTGGCTCTGGTGGCCTTCCTGGTTGTCGGCTGCTACTTCGTCATCTTCGGCACGCCGCTGGACGGGCATGAGGTCGGTTTCTCGCTGCTGGCCGCTAATGGGGGGCTGCTGCCCAACGGCCTGCTGCCGGTGCTGGTGCTGATGCAGGGCGTGGTCTTCTCCTACGCATCCATCGAGCTGATCGGCACCGCCGCAGGCGAAACGGCAAACCCGGAAAAGGTCATGCCGAAGGCGATCAATACCGTGATCATCCGCATCGCCGTGTTCTACGTCGGCTCGCTGGTGCTGCTCTCGCTGCTGCTGACCTACTCGGCCTACAGCGCCGGGGAATCGCCGTTCGTGACCTTCTTCGGATCCATCGGCGTGCAGGGCATGGACGTGGTGATGAACCTGGTGGTGCTCACCGCGGCGCTGTCCTCGCTGAACGCCGGGCTCTACTCCACCGGGCGCATCATGCGCTCCATGTCGTTGAACGGGTCGGCACCGAAATTCGCCGGACGGATGAACAAGGCAGGGGTGCCCTACGGCGGCATCGTGATCACCGCCGTGGTGGCAGTGCTCGGCGTCGTGCTCAACGCCGTGGTCCCGGCCAAGGCCTTCGAGATCGTGCTGAACTTCGCTGCCATCGGCATCATTGCCTCCTGGGCGATGATCGTGCTGTGCCAGATCGCCCTGATGAAGTCGGCCAAGCGCGGGGAGCAGGATCGCCCGAGCTTCCGGATGCCATTCGCCCCGGTTTCCGGCTGGGTCACCCTGGGCTTCCTTGCCCTGGTGCTGGTGATGATGGCCTTCGACAATCCGGTGGGCACCTGGACCATTGCCTCGCTGGTGATCATCATCCCGCTGATCATCGGCGGCTGGTACCTGTGCCGCGGACGGATCAACGAGATCGCCGAGGCTCGGTTGCGCAACGAGCAGCCGGCCAACCAGCCGTAGCAGGATCGCAGAACCGGCCTGGATGCAGCATCGCGCTGCTTCCGGGCCGGTTTTCTGCGTTCCGAGCCTGTCTAGCCGGTGATCTTGGCCTTGAGCAGCACCTGCGCCAGGTGCATTCCGCGGGCCTCTGTGCCCTCGGCGATCTGCGTGCGGCAGGAGAATCCGTCGGCGAGCACCACATCGTCCTGCGCACGATTGCGGATGGCCGGGAAGAGCTCGCGTTCGCCCAGCGAGCGGGATAGTTCCGCATGTCCGGGTTCGAATCCCCAGTTGCCGGCCAAGCCGCAGCAACCGGTTTCGATTTCGCGCTCGTCAATGCCGATGCTGCGCAGCACGGCCGAGGACGAGCCATGGTCGCCCTGCGAACGCTCATGGCAGTGGACCTGCGACACCGCGCCGACATTCAGCTGTTCGAAGGGCCAGCCGGCGCTGGGCTTGCCATCGGCCGGAACGTGCTTGGCGATCAGATCCGCGAACGGCACGACGGCTGCCGACAGCGCAGCCGCGCGCGGGTCCTCGGGAACCAGCTCGGTGATTTCGTGGCCGAGCATAACCGTGCATGACGGTTCCAGGCCGATCACCGGGTAGCCTGCCTTGACCAGGGGTTCCATGACGTCCAAGGTGTGCTTGATGACCTTGCGCGCGGTATCCAGCTGGCCGGTTGAGTGCCAGGTCAAACCGCAGCAGACGAATCCTTCGGGAATGATTACCCGGTAGCCGAGGGTTTCGAGCACTTCGACTGCCGCCTGGCCCGGCCCGGTATCCAGGTGGTTATTGAAGGAATCTGGCCAGAGCACCACGGTGCCCTGCGGCGATTCGGCTTCTGTTTCCTTCCGCTTGGCCGCCCAGCGCTGCAGCGATTCGCCCGAGAACGTGATCATCTTGCGTGTCGGTTCAATGCCGCCAACCTTCTTGACAAGCCGTTGCACCGCGTCGATGCGCAGCACCGTGTTGGCCAAGGATGCCGCACCTGGCACCTTGTGCATCCAGTGGGTGAGCTTGGGTAGCCACCCCATGGTGTAGTGCGCCATCGGGCGGATGCGACCCTCGTAGAACTTGTGCAGGAACTCCGACTTGTAGGTCGCCATATCCACATTGACCGGGCATTCGGAAGCGCAGGCCTTGCAGGACAGACAGAGGTCCAGGGCGTCCTTCACCTCTTCGGACTTGTAGGCATCGGGCAAGGTGGTGCCGCGGAACATCTCGGAAAGCACCCGGGCACGGCCGCGCGTGGAGTTGACCTCGTCATGGGTGCCCTGGAAGGACGGGCACATGGCCCCCTCGTCCGAACGGCACAGGCCTACGCCCACGCAGCGGTTGACCGCGTTGACCAAGGAACCCTTGTCGCGCGAGAGCGCATGAACCGGCGTCAGCTCGAAGCTGCGCTGCCCGGGTCCGGGACGCAGCGACTCATCGATGCGTTCCGGATTGACCAATACCCCGGGGTTGAACAGGCCCTCGGGGTCAAAGGCCGCCTTGAAGCTGGCGAATGCCTTCATCATCTTCGAGCTGTACATGCGGGTGAGCAATTCCGAGCGGGCCCGGCCGTCCCCGTGTTCGCCGGACAGGGAGCCGCCATGCTTGGCCACGGTGTCGGCGGCCTGTTCCATGAACTGGCGGAAGATCGCCACGCCTTCATTGGTGCCCAAGTCGAAGGAGATGCGCACGTGGACGCAACCCTCGCCGAAGTGCCCGAAGGGGATGCCGCGCAGTCCATGGGCGTCCATGAGCGCGTACAGATCGCGCAGGTATCCGGCAAGATTCTCCGGCGGTACGGCTGAATCTTCCCAGGACGGCCAGGCCTCGCCGCCATCTGGCAGGCGGGTGACAATACCGGCGGAGGCTTCGCGGATCTTCCACAGCGTGCGGGCCTCGGCATGGTCCGTCACGACCACGGCATCGATCGCGGCCCCGGCCGCTGCATCATACGCTGACTGCACCAGCTCATCGGCGATGCTTCGTGCTTGTTCGATGGTTTGCCCGGCTGTCTCGCAGAAGAGCCAGCCGCCGGCCTTGGCGACGCCACCGCGGTTGGCGGCACCCATGCCAGGCAGATTGGATCCGGCACTCTGCTGACCGGGGCGGCTGCGCAGCGCATCGAGCAGATCTCCGCCCATGCCTTCCGCAGTGGCAAGACCGGGACGGCGCAGGGATGCTGCCGCGGCCGCGGCATCGAAAACAGTTTCAAAAGCCAGGACTGCCAGCGCAGTATGCTTCGGCTTCTCGACAAGGCGCACCACCAGCTCGGTGATCACCCCGAGGGTGCCTTCGGACCCAGCCAGCGCCTTGGCAACATTGAACCCGTTTTCCGGGAGCAGATAGTGCATGCCGTAGCCCGAGACCTGGCGCGCGAAGCGGCCCAGTTCTGTGCGCAGTTCCTTGAGGTTCGCATCGCGCAGCGCCTTGAGCTTTCCGTCAAGCTCATCGCTGTTGGTTCCGTCGGCATTGACCTCGACCACGGATCCGTCGCCGAGCATGATCTTCATGGACACAACGTTGTCCGCGGCGGTGCCCCACGCCAGCGAGTGCGATCCGCAGGCGTTGTTGGCCACCATGCCGCCTACGGTGCAGCGGCTATGGGTCGACGGATCCGGACCGTAGGTCAGCCCGTATTGCGCAGCAGCATCACGCAGCTGGTCGCAGATGACCCCAGGCTGGATGCGCGCGGTCTTCGCCTCGGGATCGATGTCGAGGATCTTATTGAAATAGCGGGAGGTGTCCAGCACCAGACCTTCGCCGATGGCATTGCCCGCAACCGAGGTGCCTCCACCTCGCGACGTGATCGAAAGGCCTTCGGCCTTGGCATACTCGATGCCCAAGGCGATGTCGGCCTCACTGCGCACTTCAAGTACAGCCTGCGGCACCCGGCGGAAAATCGAGGCATCGGAAATATATGCAGCCCGAGTCGTCAGATCGGTCCGTAGCCGTTCCCGCATCTCAATTGCCTCAGGGGTCAGGGTCTGGATGCTCGACTGAGCTGACATGGTGAGCGCCTCTCGTTGATTCGTCCCACCAGAGTAACATGTTACATACTGTTTAGTTTCTTGATTACGTGAAAACTCCGCAGGAGATTTCAATGAGAGAATCAGTTCATGACCTCCGATCTCCAAGTCCCCGCCCAACATGGGCGCACATTGACCGAACAAGTGATGGACTACGTCCGTTCAGCTGTCATTTCTGGGGAATTGAAGACCGACACCCTCTACAGCGTCTACCAGCTGGCTGATCGCCTGAAGATATCCCGCTCACCGGTGCGCGATGGCTTGTTGCGCCTGGAGGAAGCCGGCTTGGTTGAATTTGCTCGTAATCGCGGCTTCCGCATCATTCCGACCCAGCCAAAGGATGTCGCAGAAATTTTCTCGCTCAGGCTGGCGCTGGAGGTTCCCGCCGCATTCAGGGCCGCGCAGGCCTGCACCCCGCAGATCGCGGCGCGGCTCAATGACATCGTAGCCGGCTTGGCCCGATGCGCCGAAGCGGATCTGACCGAAGAGTTCTTCGATCTGGACCAGCAGCTGCACGACTTCATCCTTGAGGTCGCGCAGTCGAACCGCGGGCGCAACATCGTGAACCGCCTTCGTGTCGCAACGCGGCTGCTTGGTGTTTCCACCGCAGGCAAGCAGCGCACCCTGGGTGACATCATGGCCGAGCATGAACCGATCATCACCGCCATCTCCAGCGGCAATGCCCCGGCGGCTGCGCTTGCCATGCGCCAGCACCTGGTCGCGACAGGAAAGCTACTGCTTGTACAAGCAGTTCAGGGCCAAGGCTTGGACCTTGACCCTGAAAACTTGTGGACTGAACTGACAGCTGGCTACTAGTCCTGCTCGTCTTCCTTGTATTCCTTTGAATACTGCAGCACGAAGGCGCACAGTGCGCACGCGGTCGCAAAACTGAAGGTCCACGGATACAGGATCTGCTTGGCTCCGCTGACCAGATCACCATTCAGTGACAGCACACCGGCCAGCTGGGTACCGACGATTGCAGTGCCGCCGATCATGAACAGCGCCAAGAAGACCAGGAATAGTATTTTCATGAGTCGCATGTTTTTCTCCTACGAAATCGGAATCGGCAGCCAGCCCATGCCGACAAGCCAGGCAATGACGATCATTGGCAGCACGAAATAGCCCAGCAATGGCATGAACATCTTGGTTGGATTGGTTTCGGCAAAGCCGGCAGCCAGATAGATCGGCGCACCGACCGGTGGAGAAGAACCCTCTGTCGAGGTGCACAACAGGACCGTCACCACGGCGATGACTGGATCGATACCCACGCTGGTCAACGCCATCACTGCCGGCGCACCCACGGCCGCGGCGGTTGCCGTCGAGGACAGCGGGGTGGCTACGACAACGGCCATGACACAGACGATTGCGACAATCGCCGCCTTTGGCATATCCAGCGAACCCAGGAAATCCGAAAGCTGCGGACCGACGCCCAGCGCTTCCATGATGTTCGAAGCGCTCAGCGCAGCGAACAGCGAAACACCAACAGTGGCGAACTGCGGCAGCTCGCGATTCAGGATCACCTTGAACTTCGAATCCGGCGCGAAGATCCGCTTTCGGCCCTCGATCAATGCGATCGCCGAGATGAGAATCGGAACCCAAACAATGATGGAGATCGAGCCCATCGAGTCCTTGCCCACCAACTCCGGGCGGGACAGGAATTCAAACAGCGGGCCGAAGGTCAGTGCAACAGGGATCGCGATGCCAAGGAAGATCAGTAGCGAGCGCCATCCTTCGCGCAGCGCTTGCCCTAACGTCGCCATGCCCTCCCGATTCGCTACGGGAATGCCGTCGGCACGAGCCCAAGTGAACACCAGGATCATGCGGTAGAGCACGCAATAAGCACCGCCAATGGCCAGTGCAACATATACGTCGCCAGCAGAAATTCCAGCGGCGGCCGGCATGGCCAAGAGGATGAACATGGTGCTGTTCGGCGGGAGCGCGACGCCCAAGCCGGAGTTTCCCGCTACCAGCGTTGCGGCGCGATTGGACGACCAGCCATTTTCCTTCATCCACGGAATGGTTACCGAGCCGACCGTCGCCGTGTTGCCTGCGGTAGATCCTGCCACCAGCCCGATTGCGGCCGAGCCCAGGGTCGAGACGTAGGCCGATCCACCGCGAACGCGCCCGAACATCGAATTCAGGATATGGATCAGGCGCTCGATCAGGCCTGTCGCCGAGACGATCACTCCCATGAACACAAAGGCCATGCCCGCGAAGGTCACGTCTGATTGGAAGCCGTCAACTACGGCTGCGCTCAACAGGTTCAGCGCATCCGCGCCGCCGACCAGCGAACAAGCTATCAGCGCTAGTACAAGCGCCTCTGAAATACGCCGTTTCAGTACGACGTTAACTATGACTGTCACGGCGATGAATACGCCCAGTGCCAGCACGCCCATGTGTGCACCTTTCACGTTATGACTTTGTGTGCCTACACACAGTAGCATGTTACAGGCCACACAATGTGACAGAGGAGTCTTTTAGGGCTTTGGTTACACCGCTCGAACGGCACAGCCAAGCCTGCTTGTCGTGGCCAAGAGGCTTCCAGTGCACCCTGCAGCTTCGCTGCTCAGCGGCAATTTCTCCTGCCCGTTTCCTCGGCCTTCAGCATCTGCACCACTTTCGCGCCCTTGCGCGGAATGCAGTTTTTTGAGGCGTGAAGAAAGGCAACAGAAGCCAGGGCGATTGCCTGATTTCTGTTGCCTTTCCTATGTTCCGGCTTGGCTAGCCGACGGCAGGTTCCACGCTGAGCAAGATGTCGCGCACCAACGCGTATTGCCCGGTGCCCAGGAACTGCTGCGCTTGCTGCTTGGTCGGGTCGTCAGGAACACCATGGTCTTCCAGATAATCCTCTTCAACCCACATCATCGGTGACTGCTCGCCGATCCTGAAGAAGTTCAGGTCCGGGTTCTCATCGCGCTTGCCGAGCTCTTCGTCATCGATCAGGGCAATGTCGAATCCTGAATCCTTCTCGCCGTCTTCCTGGTCCGTCGATTCCCAGAACTCGGCAATCAGGCTCGTCGGGCGGAATCCGGTATCCGCTCCGGGATTTTCAAGTTCCTTGCGATCAAGCAGCTCCCGTTCATACAGCGCCATGTCTCCATCCGGAGAGGTTGCCGTGGTGGGGATCAGGGTCAGCACGTGCTTGCCTTGCGCGTCCTTGATCTCCCATTCGTCCCATTCGGTGCATTCGCCGTCGCAGTCATCCCCGGCGGCAGTCCACTGTTCCGGGGTAAAGAAGCGGATGCCATGCACTTCATGCACCTGGCTCAGCTCTGGCGCCGCCGAGCTTGGCGCATCCGGGCTTGCGGTGCTTTGCGTTGGGCTGGATTCGGGACTGGAAGCGGTCGGCGCGCTGGCACTTGCCGATGGCGACGTTCCGCTTGGTCCTGCGCTCTGGCTTTCGGCCGGTTCCGGCTCGGCTCCCTGGCAGGCAGCCAGCATCAGCGCTGCCGCGCACATCATCGGGAGCGCCCCAAGACGGGTTCTGGCACGGTTCATCTTTTCCAACTCCTTGATCGATTATCCGGTCATGCAGCTGACATCGCGAGCTCCCCCATGGAACCCATCCTCCACGGCCTTGCAGGTTTTTCCAATAGCTGTGCCATAACTCCTTGGTTGCAAATTGCACCGGCCTTTCGTTCCGATGCCGCGTAATTTTCGATATTCGGTAGTGCCCGGCCGCGAACAGTGGCAAGATATGTGAAGTGGAACACTCTAAGCATTCATTTCATAATTTAGATTCTTTTATCGGCATGGGCCGGCTCAGCGGCCTGGCGCTCTCCCCCGACGGCACGAAGCTCGTCACCACCCTCAGCACCCTGTCCGAGGATGAGACGAAATACGAAAGCGCCCTCTGGTCGCTGGACCCCAAAGGCCAGGAACCGGCACGCCGGCTGACCTTCGGCGAGCACGGCGAATCGCAGCCGCAGTTCACCGCCAACGGCGACCTGCTCTTCGTGTCCAAGCGCTCATCCAAGGAAGACGCCAAGGCCGAAGGATGGATCCTTCCGGTGGCAGGAGGCGAAGCCCGCTCGGTGATCTCCCACCCGGCCGGGGTGCAGTCCTTGCGGATCTGCAAGCAGTCACCGCAGAGCATCGTGCTGCGCACCTCGGCCTTCAGCCGCGCCAAGGACCTGGAGGCCGAAGCGGCACTGCGCACCGGCCGCAAGGACAAGAAGGTCTCGGCAATCCTGCACACCGGCTACCCGGTGCGCTTCTGGGACGAAGACCTGGGCCCGTCCACCCCGCACTTCTACACCGGCTCCCTGCCGGACCCCCAGGACACCAGCGGCACCCAGCTCACCGATCTCACCCCGGGCATCGGCGCGAACCTGGAGGATACCTACTACGATGTCGCTGCCAACGGGGCCTTCCTGATCACCGAATGGCAGGTTCCCGAAGGCCGGGCCTCCTCGGCCCCGGGCTTGATGCGGATCGACCTGCACACCGGCGCCCACGAAATGCTGCTGGCCCCGGACGACACGTACGAATACACGCTGGGCAAGATCAGCCCGGACTCCACCCAGCTGGCCTATGCACGTTGGGAGCGTTCCACCGCCGAAACCGCCCCGGTCTTCGAGCTGTGGCTGATGGACCTGGCCGACGGCGCCACCCATCGGATCGCCGCCGGCTGGGACCGCTGGGTCAGCGACCTGCAGTGGGTTCCCAATGGACGCTCGCTGCTGCTGGTCGCGGACGACAACGGCCATGCCCCGGTCTTCCACCTGAGCTTGTACAACGACAAGATCACCCGGCTCACCGAAGACGGAGCGTTCACCGACGTGGTCATCAGCAGCGACTCGCGCACCGCCTACGCGTTGCGCTCCAGCTACCTGCACCCGGCCGAACCGGTAGCCATCGACCTGGCGCACACCGGCGACCTGGAGCCGGGCGAATTCGCCGCCTTGACCGAGCTGCGCTCCCCGGTTGACCGACCTGCCTTGCCGGGCACGCTCACCGAGGTGACCACCACGGCCGAAGACGGATCGAGCGTCCGTGCCTGGCTGGCCCTGCCGGAATCAGCTTCTGCCACCAACAAGGCGCCGCTGCTGCTGTGGATCCACGGCGGACCGCTGGGCTCGTGGAACGCCTGGAGCTGGCGCTGGAGCCCATGGCTGCTGGTAGCCCAGGGCTATGCGGTGCTGCTGCCGGATCCCGCCCTGTCCACCGGCTACGGCCAGGCGTTCATCCAGCGCGGCTGGGGCCGCTGGGGCCAGGAACCGTACACGGATCTGCTGGCCATCACCGATGCCGCCGAGGCGCGCGCTGACATCGATGAAACCCGCACCGCCGCGATGGGCGGCTCCTTCGGCGGCTACATGGCCAACTGGGTGGCAGGGCACACCGACCGCTTCAAGGCCATCGTCACGCACGCCAGCCTGTGGGCGCTGGAAGGCTTCGGCAAGACCACCGACGCCGCGTTCTACTGGACCCGCGAGATGAGCCCGGAAATGCGCGAGCTGAACTCGCCGCATCATTCGGTGGGCAGCATTGTCACCCCGATGCTGGTCATCCACGGCGACAAGGACTACCGGGTGCCCATCGGCGAGGGACTTCGCCTATGGTACGAGCTGCTGGCCGATTCGGGGTTGCCGCAGAAGGAAGACGGCAGCACCGAGCACCAGTTCCTGTACTTCCCGGATGAGAACCACTGGATCCTCACCCCGCAGCATGCCAAGATCTGGTACCAGGTCGTCACCGAGTTCCTCTCGCAGAAGGTGCTGGGCAACGAGGCGCAGGAACTGCCCGAGCTGCTGGGCTAAACGTTTCTTGAGCGAGACAGGGCGCGGGTGCTGTCATCGGTACCTGCGCCCGCGAAACTCGTTTCATCTCCGCCAGCCGTGCCCTGCGGACATCGAACCCGGAGTTCCCAGAGCATCCATACTCCTGATAAAACTGATTGCCTTCGAACTACTGAATATCTAACTAGGCTCCGGCCCGATTGAATAATTCCAAGCCCTAATTGATCGCATACGACCGCTGTAATCATCCAACTTAGGAATAAGCGAGCCGAGCTTATAAAAATTTTGAAGACGGAAGTCGAGGGAACTCCATCAGACGAATATTCGATAGCTGGGCCTCGCTTCAAAAGACTGCTATTGAGTGCCCCCAACAATCAGGGGGCCAAGAAATCTTCCTGCAATATTCGAGTCGCAAAGATGCGGTGCCAACTTTCACGCATATTCTCTGACTATTCTTCGAGTTTGACTGAGAACGGATAGGGATTGATATGTGGGTCGATGTTGTAAACGTAGGCGATGGAGCATGTACGGTATTTCGGAATGGCCAGCAGACCATGGTGATGGATTGTGGGTCGTTGCACGAGCGAGACGGAAAACTACCAGGAATGCTTTTGCGGGGCACGCTCGGGGAAGTGGCGCCACTTCCAGAAACGATAGTTGTCTCCCACTTCGATCAAGATCATTGGAAGGGACTAGAGTCCTTTGCACAGAAAGCGTCAAAAGAGCCAGGTAAAAGAATTGACTTAATATATCCAAGGTTCCCCAGCGTCGCTAAACCAGTGCAAGCTGCGTATCTGGCATACCAATTCCTCGCCCTTACTACACCAGAACGTTCATTGTTCGATCTTTTCAAGGCACTTGAGGATAAAGCAGCTCCTGTTCGCAACGCCGGCTTTGCGGGTCGAAAGTTCAAAGCCTTAGACACAGTGTGGGAAATTCTTTGGCCTCCAAAAGAACTTCCTAATTCAGTCAGCAAAGTTTTTACCGATGCTGCGAATCGTACGGCAGAGCTCGCTGAACAATATCCACCACTAAAAAGGGCTTTGGACTGGGCCTACGAATCGCCTTGGATGCTGCCGGATGAGGATGCTGGCTCAGTATTTGCCCGCTTCGAAGGAGACGACGAAGTATTCGAATCTCGTCCAGCCTTAGAACTCGACGACTTGCCAAAGGACACAGCAGATGAGTCTTATGATCTGTTTGGTGACGCAACCACGGGTCCACAAATCTTCATTGGTAATGATTTTGCCGGAGCGCCCGCAAACATTCGGAACGAACTGATCAGTAATCGTCGGAGAGTTCAGCGACTTAATAATGAGCTCAGTCTTGTAATTCGAGATGAAAATATGCAATTTCTGAGCTTCGGGGACTTACAAAAGTGGGGGCTGAATCAACTTCTCAGACAGGGCGGGTTAAAGAATGCTTCTGGGAAAGATCAGGTTTATAGCGTAGTTCTGGCCCCGCACCATGGAACTCAAGCACCTGGCTCAACATTCATCAAGTACTTCCCGAAAACACAGCTCATGATTGCTCAAAATGGCCGTGAACATTTAAAAAGGCTCAAATGGCAAAAATTTCTAGGTGGCATCGTCGGGAAAATTGAATCTACCGCTGAAATTGGAACTATTTCCTTTTGCCTGCATTGTTGTCCTGCTCAATTACCTTACTCCTGGGCCAGAGCTTGGCACTTTGGTTACTGATAAACCTTCATGCCAAGCCTTCAGAACGTGGATTAGCGTACATAGCCGTTGCCCAATCTATTTTTGCTGGCCGTTGAGCATTTCTGGCAGCGTTACCAGCATTATCGATGCGCACTACATATTGTTTTCGAGTCAGCTAGTTTTTTTCGACTCCAAGCACGTCTACTCATTGACTGTATTGATTCGGAAAACTCAAGCATCGCCACTAGCATTCTGACCTCGGAAGCATTGAATTATGCTCCCGGCAGCTGGACTTCCGCCGGCGCATCCCCGCCGGCACCGCGGCTGGCCAGCACCAGCGCCTTGGCCCGCCGCGCCACATCGGCATCGCGTTCGCCCAGCAACGCCACCAGCTGGGCCAGATGCGCCGCACGCTGGGCATAGCCGGCCTGCAGGCGCTGTCCCAAGGTCATCGAGGACAATTCCTCGGCCTCGCGCCACGCCATCATCAGGGCGCGCTCGAATAAGCGCTGGCCTGCCTCGTCGGCAGTCCCCGCCTCGCTTGCACCGAGCACTGCCACCGCATTGATCTGCGAATCCTCCAGGCCCATGGCCAGCTGCTCCAGCTGCCGGCGTGATTGCTGCACCGACCGCGAACCGCGGGAGAACCGGGTCAGCTGCGTGCTGGCCCCGAGCAGGTACTGGATCACCTGGAGAACGTTGATGACCGTGAAGAACAGCATGAACACGAGCATCCAGTAGAGCAAGGTGGTGTTGTAGTCCGGCTGCTCATAGCCGGCCCGCTTGAGCACCACGGCGAAGTCCTCGGCCGCACCGGCCGCTTCCATCGCCGGATAGTTCGACTCGTAGATGCTTCCGTGCTCCCACCCGCCGGTTGTTCCCCACGAGGCGGTTCCGCTGATGACCGCACCGGAAATCAGCCCTGGCATGATGCCCTTGCCTTCATCCGTGATCAGCAGCGGAATGATCGTCAAGTCCTCGGGAAGCTCCCCGTTGGCAGGGTCCGCGCGATCTGAGTATTCGTCCTTGATCCGCAAGATCGCCGTGCGCACGCTCTCGGGTGTCGATTCGCGGAAGTCATAGCCTTCGACCTCGTTGAGATCCAGGTAGGCCTCCGCGTCGCGCACCGCGACCAGAATCCGCTGTGTGGTCTCGAAGTCCTCTTCCATGTACCGGCGGATCTCTGACTCGTCAACCAGCTGGCCCTGGTCATCGATTTCAAGTTCCATTCCCCGGCCGGACCCCTCATAGGTGCGTTCGGGTTCGTTGGCTATCGAGGCGACAATGAGCCCCGAGGCGATCAGGCTGCCCACCAGCAGGGCCGCAAGCAGTCCAAACTTCCACGCCCGGCGCAGCTTCGGCGGTTCATCGCCAGCTGCCTTGCGGGTGCTGGCGAGCCGGGCCAGCATGCGCTGCCAGCCAGCAGGTTCGCCCGAGGTCCCTCCAGCGGCCTGGTCGGTCTGCAGCGTGTCGCCGAGCACCCCGCGGGCCAGCGCATTCGCCGTGGCGATCTGCTGCAAAGCGCTCTGCTTGGTGACCGGCGGCAGCCCCAGGCTGGCGCGCAGCTCATTGTGCTGGGCACCAATCGGCGGCACCTCCTGCTTCTGGCCCCGCGGATACCGGCGCAACCGGGTGGAGATCTTCGCGGCAAGCTTGGCCAGCTGCTTTTCGGCGTCGGCCCAGCGCTCTACGGCCGTGCGCTGGCCGGTGTCGCCGTGGGCGGCGTTGAGCAGTTCGCCCAAGGCGCCGCGGAAATCCTCCAGGTCCTTGCCGGCAACCATGGTGCCGGGGGCCGTTTCCAGCCGGATGAGCAGCGCCGTGGCGGCATCGTTGATCGGGGCGCTGAGCTTGTCGAACGTGGATCCGGTGCCAGCCAGGTGGGCATGCACCGAGCCGGCGCCCATCAGGGAGTCGGCCAGTTCGGTCAGCGTGCGCGCATCGGCCTCGAAGGCGGCCAGCTGCTGACCGGTCTTCTTGTCCAGGCAGGCGGCGCGGTCGAAGATCAGGCGCACCAGGGGGTCCTCGCGCCGGGCGGCATCAAGGGAGAGCGCTTCGAGCTGCCGCCAGGCCTTGGTGAAGCCGGCCGGGCGGTGCCCCGGATCAGCTGCCTGGTAGGTGGCTTCCAACGCTTCGAGATCCAGGACCACGCGGGCCAGCTTGCGCTGGGCCGCGGCCAGCCGCCGGTGCCGGGAAGCCCACCGGGAGCGGAAGCGCAGGGCGCTGGCTAGCAGCGCCGCGGTGACCATGGCGCTGGCGCCCACTACGGCGAACCAGAAGATCGCCGAGTTGCTGGGCGAATCATCCAGCAGCACGGCGGCGGTATGCGCGGCGGCCACCGCAGCCTTGGGGCCATGGCCTACCGAGATGTTCTTGATGAAGGCATTCTCGATATCGAAGCGCAGGTCGTCATGCGCGTCGTCGGAGGCGACCAGATTCCGGTCCACACCCACCCCGGAGAAGCGCTGCTCGGCCTCGCTTTGCCCGGAATCCCGGTTGTCCATCTTGGTCGAAACGATGATCTGGTTTTCGGGCACTTCCCCGCGCAGCAGTTCATCGCCCGTTAGCCAGCGGTCGGCAATGACCAGTTCCAGCGGGGCCGTGGCCCGCACCGGGTGCCGGGCCAGCTCGGCGTCCACCGTCTGCTGGGTGATGTTGAAGCCGTTCTCCCCCTGGACCACTACCGTGACCTCATAGGGTGCAGGGACGTTGGCTGCCTGCACCGCAAGCACGGCGCGTACGCCAAGGGCCGTGGTCACCAAAGCCATGAAAATGGCAGCGATGGCGGTCCAGTGGAAGGGGCGGCGCAAGCGCCGTCCGGTGGAATCATGCATCAAACGGGCAGGCATCAGCGGGCCTCGCTTCCCGGCAGGAAATTCCTGAGCAGCGCAATGGGATCATTTTCCAGCGCAGCGTCAGCCGGTTGCCTGCCTGCCATCCGCTCACCCAGCCCCTGCGGAACCTTGAGCCGCGCCTGCCCGGCTTGCGCCAGCGCATCGCGCAGCACGCCATCGAGCTCGTCGCGCAACTCCCAAAGCCGGTCCAGAATGCCCGGAGCATCCTGGGCTCCGGTGTTCCGCCGGCCCACCCGGGTTCGCAGCAGCTGCAGCTCATCGGTATGGGTGATGATCACGGTGCGCGCGGCCTGGGCGCAGCCCAGCTGCCCTGCACCGGGAAGATCGAGGAACAGCGCCAGGTCTTCCAGCCGCTCACGGTGGTATTCGAAAATCGATGCCCAGGATTCGCGAGAATCCCGTGGCCGTCCTGCGAAGTCGTGGGCCAGCTGGACCGCGCCGCGCAGCAGCGAGAGTTCGCGTTCGCGGTGGCGCAGAACTGCCAGTTGCTTTTCGGAGACCTGCTCCTGGACGGCGATTCCCGGATCCAGGTCCTGTGCGTGCTGGGTACCATGCTGGGTGCCGGCACGCTGCTTTTCCAGTTCCGCCATCGCCTCGGCCAAGCGGCCCTGTTCCGGCAGGCCCAAGTCGGGCACCGGCTTGCGGCCGAGGTAGCGGTTGGCTTGCTGGATCCGCGATTCGAGCAGTTCGGCCTGCTTGAGGCGTTCGGCAGCCGCAGCCTTCTTGGCCTTGCGGCGCTTGGCGCGCCACGCCCAGGCGAGCATGAAGACGATTGCCACAGCGAGCACGCCCACGGCGATCACCTTGGACAGCGTCCGGTCCGGCGGCGCCTGCAGTTGCTGGGTCGTGGCCAGCGCGACCTCGGTGATGCCTGCGGTGTAGTCCCCCGCCCTAAATGCCTCGTCGCCGGCTGCCAGGATCTTCTGGCTGGACCCGGGGTCCGTTTCGCTGATATCGCGCCCCGGATCCACGAAGACCTCGACCTCATCGGCGGGGTCCTCTGGCAGCATCACCCCGACGGCAATCCACCCTTTGCCCACGTAGCCCAGGGTCTTTCCGTTCTCCAGCCAGTCATCGCTGAGCGCGTCGCTGTCCCCGAACATCAGCATCCCGCGCACCAGCTGCGCGGCTCCCTTGAGGTTGTTCGGTTCCTGGTCCACCCCGAGCAGGATCTTCGCATCCTGCTCGCCCACGGCCTGCCGGACCTGGTCCATGATTCTTTCCGAATCCACGTCGTCGAGCGCCGCGTCGGTCACCGCAAGGTAGAAGTTGCCTTCCTGGGATGTCACCGACGGGATGAGGACCGTGCCCTCGTCTTCGGCGCCATCGCTGGGTGTCGCCGAGGGGTACACGGGTGCCGGTGCTTCGGATTCCGTGGCCGCGGCAGACGCGTGGGCTGGGACGGTTGCGGTGCCGAGGCCGAGCACAACGGCGGCCAGCAGGCACGCACACTGGATCCTGCCCAGTGCCAACGGACCAAAGCTGCGGGGTCGATTCATGGAAACTACTGTATCAACAGGGATTTGAACAACTCCGCTCCACGTGAAACAGTCTTCCGCTACCCGTCCAGAATGGTCCACTGCGCGCTGGCGTGGGAAAGCTTGTCCGGGTTGGACACCAGCAAGATGGTTTGAATGTGTCCTGCGGCCACCTCGATCGCCACCACGTCCTGCCGGCCCGCCAGCTTGAAAAGCAGTGCAGGCGCCTGATTCATTTCTCCCAAGAAGACGCTTCGCCCTGGATTTTTCCGCTCAACGCCAACCAGGAAGCGGGCAATGCGCTGCGCGCCAAGCACCGGGTTCAACGCGGCCCGGGCCTTGCCTCCGCCGTCGGAGTAGAGCACCGCATCCTTGGCCAGCAACTGGACCAGTTCCTCGGCGTCGCCATGGCGTATGGCTGCCACGACCTTCGACAGCAATGAGGATATTTCGCTTGCTTCCCTGCTGGGCGCTTCGGTGTGCCCCAGTTTCTTGCCGGCCCGGCTCAGCAGCTGCCTGACCGCGGCCGGCGAGGCCTCCAGCACCTCGGCAATCTCTGCAGCCTTGTAGCCCAGGGCATGGTGCAGCACGTAGGCGGCCCGCGTTTGGGGCGAGAGCTCTTCGAGGAGGAAGAGCACGCCGAGGCGAAGCATGGATCCAGTCAGGGCCTCATCTTCGGGAAGCGCCAGCTGGCCTACCGGCTCGGGCAGCCATTCCCCGACATAGTCGGTCCGCTGGCGCTGGGCCGAGCGCAGCACGTCAATCGCCCGGCGCGTGGCCAGCGTGGTGAGGAACGCCGGCCAGTTCCGCACCTGTTCGGTGGCTGCCGGGGTGAGCTTGAGCAGCTGCTCGGCCACTTCGCTGACCACGTCTTCGGCCTGCGCCCACACGCCGAGCATGTTGTAGGCCAGGACGGTCAACCGGCGCTTCTCGGCGTCCCACTGCGCCAGCGCTGCAGATTCCGTTGGTTGCTCCACGCGCCAGATTCTACCTGCGCTTCCCGGCACTAGTCGCGCACTGGCGGTTCGAGCTGGGTCGGGATGGCAATGCGGTTCCAGACGTTGATGGTGGCGATCGCCAGGATCAAGTTGCCGATTTCTTCCTCGCTGAATTCGTCAGCGGCCGCGTCCCAGACTTCGTCGCTGACCCCGGTGGCAGGATCAAGCCGGGTCACCGCATCGGTCAGCCGCAGGGCAGCGCGCTCGGCGTCGGTGAACAGCGGGGAATCGTTATAGGCAGCCACGGCAAAGAGCTTCGCGGTGGACATGCCCATCTCCATGGCGTCGTGGGAGTGCATATCGGTGCAGAAGGAGCAGCCATTGAGGATCGAAGCGCGCAGCTTCACCAGCTCGTAGAGCTCTTTGGGCACCGACTGGCTGGCGTAGGCTTCCAGTCCCAGTACGGCGGCGTACCCCTTCTTGTGCGTTTTGCTCAAATTCATGCGCATGGCGTGTCTCCTGTCATTCGATTTCCAGGCAGGTTCCTGCCCTTCAAAAGTACGTCGAAACCGGAGCTTAAACTGTGACACCCCGGAGAGAACTTTTTTTCAGAAGTTCTCTCCGGGGTGCTGTTATCCGCAGCTCAGTCCAGCAGCATGGCTGGTTCCTGCAGAATTGATGCTACATCGGCCATGAAGCGGGCCGAGAGATCGCCGTCAACCACGCGGTGGTCGAAGGATCCGCCCAGGGTGGTGATCCAGCGCGGAACCACTTCGCCATCGACAACCCACGGCTTCTGGCGGATCGTGCCGAAGGCGACGATGGCCACCTCGCCCGGGTTGATGATCGGGGTGCCGGTGTCGATGCCCAGCGCACCGATATTGGTGATGCTCAGCGAACCGTCGCGCATGTCTTCCGGTCGGGTCTTGCCGGCACGCGCGGTCGTGGCCAGCTCGTTCAGCGCGATGGCCAGTTCCTTCATGTTCAGGTTCTGCGCGTCCTTGATATTCGGCACCAGCAGGCCGCGCGGGGTGGCTGCGGCGATGCCCAGGTTCATGAAGCGCTTCTGGTGGATCTCCGCGCCGTTCTCGGTTTCCACCCAGCTGGCGTTTACCGAAGGGTTGCGGGCGGCAGCCCAGATCACAGCCCGGGCCAGCACCAGCAGAGGCGAGACCTTGATGCCTTCGAAGTCGCGGGACTTCTTCAGCCGTGCCACGTATTCCATGGTGCGGCTGGCATCCACGTCCACGAAGATCGAGACATGCGGTGCGGTGAACGCGGAGTCCACCATGGCCTTGGCCGTGGCTTTGCGCACGCCGCGCACCGGAGTGCGTTCGATGCGGGCGTCGGCCAGCTGGCCGTGGGCCCAGTAGGTTGGCGCCGCTGCGTGCTCGGCTTCGCGCTGGGCCTGGTAGCTGTTGACATCTTCGCGGGTGATTTCGCCCTGGGTGCCGGTGCCCACCACATCGTTGATGTCGATGCCCAGCTCCTTGGCCAGCCGGCGTACCGGCGGCTTGGCCAGCACGCGGTCAACGAAGTTCGCCATCGCCGGCTTGCGGCGATCCACTTCGCGGGTCACGGCGGTACCCAGGGACTGCGCGCGGCGCGAGATGGTCTCGGCCAAAGCGGAGCCGGAGGCACGGACCGCTGCGGTGCGGGCACCGGCTGCCGAAGGTGCGGGGCGGCTGGTGCGCTTGCGGCGCACAGAGGAATCAGCGGTCGGGCCCGAACCGACCAGAGGGCCGGGTTCCTCGCTGGCCTGCGGCGCCGCGGTGGCCAGCGCCTCGGCTGGTTCCGGGGTGCCGGTCGGGGCCGGCTTGCCGCCTTCCTCGTCGATGGTGATCAGCGGGTTGTCCACCAGCACGGTGTCGCCTTCATCCGCGTGCAATGCGGTGACCACCCCGGCGAAGGGGCAGGGCAGCTCGACCAGCGACTTGGCGGTTTCGATCTCGACGAAGATCTGGTTGACCTCAACGGTGTCCCCTACTTTGACCTTCCAGGAAGCGATATCCGCTTCGGTCAACCCTTCGCCCACATCGGGGAGATTAAAGACTGTCATTTCTACTCCTTGGATTCCGCTCAGTAAGCGAAGGACCGGTCGAGGGCTTCAAGCAACTTGTCGATATCCGGCAGGTACTGGGATTCCACCTTGGAAATCGGGTACGGCATGTGGAATCCGCCCACGCGCAGCACCGGGGCTTCCAGCGAGAGGAAGGCGCGCTCGGTGATGCGGGCGGCGATTTCGCCACCCAGGCCGCCGAAGGTCGGCGCTTCGTGGGTGACAATCAGCCGTCCGGTCTTCTGCACCGATTCGGTGATGGTGTCGAAGTCGATCGGCGAGAGCGAACGCAGGTCGATGACCTCGATGGAGCGTCCGTCTTCCAACGCGGCATCCGCGGCGGCCAGGGCGATCGGCACCAGCGGGCCGTAGGCCACGATGGTCGCGTCGGTGCCCGGACGGACCACCTGCGCCTTGAACGCATCCAGGGCCGGGGTCCCGGTGTCCACTTCTCCCTTGAGCCAGTAGCGGCGCTTGGGCTCGAAGAAGATCACCGGATCTTGGCAGCTGGCTGCCTGCTGGATCATCCAGTAGGCGTCATGCGCGTTGGACGGAGTGATGATGCGAAGGCCAGCGGTGTGGGCGAACAGCGCTTCCGGGGATTCGGAGTGGTGCTCGATGGAGCCGATGCCGCCGCCGTACGGGATGCGGATGACCACCGGAGTGGTCAGCCGGCCTTCGGAGCGGGCGTGCATCTTGGCCAGCTGGGTGGTGATCTGGCTGAAGGCAGGGAAGACGAAGCCGTCGAACTGGATTTCCACCAGCGGGCTGAAGCCGCGCAGGGCCATGCCCACGGCGGTGCCGACGATGCCTGCCTCGCCCAGCGGCGAGTCGATGACGCGGTGCTCGCCGTACTTGTCGATCAGCCCGTCGGTAATCCGGTATACGCCGCCAAGGCGTCCGATGTCCTCGCCCATCAGCAAGGACTTGTCGTTGGTTTCCAGCACCTTGTCCAGGCCGCTGGTAATGGCCTTGGCCAGGGTCATCGTGGTGGTCATTTAGTGCTCTCCCTCAGCCGCATCGGCGAATCCTGCTTCGTATTCCAGATGCCAGGCCAGTTCTTCCTGGATCAGCGGATGCGCTTCGGCGTAGACCTGCTCGAACGATTTGGCCAGCGGCGGGACTGGGAAGGCCATGGCGTCTTCGCGGACCTTGGCAGCCATTGCGTCGGCGTCGGCGGACAGCTGCTCGAAGAAGGTGTCATCAACCAGGTTGTTATCGCGCAGGTAGGTTTCCAGGCGAATCAGCGGATCCTTCGGAGCCCACTGGGCTTCTTCTTCGCTCATGCGGTATTTGGTCGGATCATCGGCGGTGGTGTGCGCTCCGAGACGGTAGGTGACGGCTTCGATGAGGACCGGCCCCTTGCCGCTGCGTGCGTGTTCCAGCGCCCAGCGGGTGACGGCCAAGACTGCCAGCACGTCGTTGCCGTCGACGCGGACTCCGGGCATGCCGTAGCCAGCGGCTCGGTTGACCAGAGGCACCTTGGACTGGACCTCGAAAGGCACGGAGATCGCCCACTGGTTGTTCTGGCAGAAGTAGACCACCGGTGCATTGAAGGAGCTGGCGAAGACCATGGATTCGTGGGTTTCGCCCTCGGTGGAGGAGCCATCGCCGAAGTAGGCGACAACAGCATTGCCTTCCTTGGCACGGCGGGCTTCATCCCATCCGCGCTGCTCCATGTTCAACGCCATGCCGTAGCCGGCGGCATGCGGCATCTGCGCGGCCAGCACCATGGTGTACATGTGGAAGTTGTTTTCCCGGGGATCCCAGCCGCCGCCGGAGATGCCGCGGAACAAGCGCAGCATTTCCGAGAAGGAGACGTCACGGGTCAGCGCTACGCCGTGCTCGCGGTAGGTGGGGAAGATGTAGTCGCTTCGGCGGGTGGCGCGGCCGGAACCGATCTGCGCCGCTTCCTGCCCGCGCAGCGGGACCCAGAGGCACAACTGTCCCTGGCGCTGCAAAGCTGTGGCCTCTTGGTCGAATCGACGCGTCAATGCCATGTCGCGGTAGAAACCGCGAAGCATGTCATCATCAACGTCGCCCAGATACGCATCGTACGTTTCATGGGACTGACGCTGGCCGTCCGGAGTCAGGATCTGAATCAGATCCGGCTCCGTCGCCTCGGTCGCAGCTCGCGTCATTTATCATCCTTCGGTCATAAATATGCCCCACGCGGAATACATTCCGCATGGGACATATACGGCTTGTCCAGTTCCTAAGCCTATAGGCTTTGACCGCTAAAACGCGAGAAATCAGCGCCCGTTACCCCTATGCCAGGTCGAGTGATTCCTTGCACAGTTCAATAAAGCGATCGTTTGCCTCAACTTCGCCGATGGAGACCCGCACTCCCTCGTTCGAGAAGCCGCGCACAGACAACGCCACGGCGTTGGCCCGCTCGACAAACTGGCCGGTCTTTTCTCCCAGCGGCAGCCAGACGAAGTTCGCCTGGGTGGAAGGAATCTTCCAGCCCATCTCGGCCAAGGCCGCCGCCACTCGTTCGCGTTCGGCCACCAGCCCCTCGACACGCTCAAGCACCAGGTCGATATTAGCCAGCGAAGCGACCGCGGCATCCTCGGCCACGCTGGAGACGGCAAACGGGGTGGCGACCACGCGGATGTTCTCGGTGATCTGCGGATGGGCCACCGAGTAGCCGACCCGGAGATTCGCCAGGCCGTGGGCCTTCGAGAAGGTGCGCAGCAGAACGACATTTTCGTTCTCGTTGTAGGTGTGAATGCCATCCACCGATTTCTCATCACGGACGAACTCGATGTAGGCCTCATCCAGGACCACCAGCACGTTCTTCGGAACGCGTGCCAGGAAATCATCGACCTCGGCCTGGGTGAGTACCGGTCCGGTCGGGTTATTCGGGGTGCACAGCAAGATCACTGAGGTGTTCTCGTTCACCGCGGCGATCATGGATTCCAGATCGTGGCGCCCATCTTCCAGCAGTGGAATCTCCACCGGCAGCGCACCGGCGGTCTGCACGAGAATCGGGTAGGCCTCGAAGGAACGCCACGCATAGATGACTTCATCCTGGATGCCGTCCTCGTTCTGGCCCGCGAAGGTATTCAGGATTTGCACCAGCGCGCCGAGGGAACCGGCGCCGGTCACGATATCTTCAGCCGGCACGTCCAAGTAATCGGCGAGGGCCATGCGAAGCTTGGTCGATAGCGGGTCTGGGTAGCGATTCAGGCTGTCCTGCTCGACGACTGCCTGATGCACAGCGTCCAACGGGCCAAAGGGAATCTCGTTCGATGACAGCTTGTAAGCTTGGACGCCTTCAACTGGAGCAGGCGGCTTGCCCGCAGCGTATTTTGGCAAACGTGCAACTACAGAGCGTGGCTGCACCTGATCTTGGGTCACCGGGTTCTCAGTCATACCTCAAAGCCTAGTCCTCACTATGGGTTTAGCGATATCCGAGGTTCATCCGAATCCCAGATTTCTGTGCCAAAGTTAAGCCATGAGCTTTCTGATTCGAGTCATCGTCAATGCGCTTGCCCTCGCCGCCGCCGTTTGGGTGGTGCCCGGTCTCAAGATCGTCGCGGCAGGCGAAGGCACCATGAGCACGGTCATCGCCTATCTGGTCGTTGCAGTCATCTTCGGCTTGGTCAACGCCTTGGTCCGTCCAATCGTCAAGCTTTTCTCCTTGCCGATCACCTGCCTCACCCTGGGCCTGTTCACAATCGTGATCAATGCCCTGATGCTCTTGCTGACGTCATGGCTGACGACCTTCACGCCCATCGAGCTGGTCATCGAGCAGTTCTGGTGGGATGCCATCGCCGGCACGATCATCATCTCCATTGTCTCGGCGGTCCTCGGACTATTCGTCAAGAGCGATCGCGACTAAGCGGACTACCGCTCACGGCTGAAAGAAGACGGCAACCGGCAGGTGCCGTCTTCTTTGGTTAGTTCCCAATTGGCCGGCCCGGCCATCTCCCCGTTTCCGCTGCCTTTTACTGTGGCGTCGGAAGATACTGGCCTTGGATAGCGCGCTGCAGCTTTGGGCATCTTAATGGGGCGGCGCCACATGCTTGAGCCGACGCTTCTCCTCTTCCGTGATGGGCCGAGGTTCTTTCGGCTTCCGCTCCAGCTTGAACATGCGGATT
This sequence comes from Glutamicibacter sp. ZJUTW, assembly GCF_008370855.1. Lineage (NCBI taxonomy): Bacteria > Bacillati > Actinomycetota > Actinomycetes > Micrococcales > Micrococcaceae > Glutamicibacter > Glutamicibacter sp. ZJUTW. The sequence goes on from NZ_CP043624.1 coordinate 3,029,644, forward strand.
TTCACCAGTGGTTCGGGGAGGTAGTACTTCTCCAGATGCTCCCTGATTTCCAGCTTCGGATTCTCATCGAGTTCCAGAAGGTGGTCACCGTAATTCTTGAGGTTATGCGGAGCGCCAAAGATGCCCTCGTCGGGCAAGATGTCTTCCATGTGCTCCCGCGGGCCCGGGAAGGTGGTCGTGTAATGCTCCCCCTTGCCGGGGTTGGGCCCGCCATCGGTACCCGGCACCATATCCTTCTGGTCTTCAACCGACAGGCTGCGTACGTCTTCTGGCAGGTCAATCGTGCCGATGGGCGATCCAAGGGTCAGGACTTTATTCAGCTTGTACTTGTGCTTCAAGAACTTGTTCTTCGACAGCTGGGCCACATGAATGCCCCCCTGCGAATACCCGGAGAGGATGAGCTCATCGCCCTCTTTCGCTCCGCTGATCTCCAGTGCCTCATCAAGCGGTTTCGCGAAGTTCTCGGATTCCACCCCGAACCCGTCGGCGATGCCTTCCGGGCCAAAAGGCGAAGGAACTTCTGAGTCATTCTGTGTACCCGGGAAGATCGCAATGTACGTATCCTCATCAGCCTTCACGATCATGATCTTCCCGTTATTCTCCGTCCCTTCGCCTTCCAGCATTTGGTGCAACTGGAAATAGCTTTGCATCTTTCCATCGACTTCAACCGTTTGCGTTGGATCCTGCCCAGTGAGCTGTATTTCGGTATTGCGATCTGCTCCCAGCCGCCGGATAAAGCCCGACAGATCCTCGGCTGCACCTTCGATCTGCTCGGTCAGCGTCAGGTTCGATCCAAAGGGCCAGCGCGGCAGGTACGAAAACATCAAGCGCAGGAACATTTCCATGCTTTCCAAAGGCGGACGCCAGCCGTTGTCGCGGGTCTCGGAAATGAAGTCTCCCACCAGCACGGCTCCCGTGCTGGCTAGCACCATCCGTTCAGCAGCGGACTCGGCAACTTCATAGTTCCGCATGGCTTCGGAGACTTTTGCGGTCAGATCGAACGCTGCAATTTGCCCCTCTCTGGACTGCTGATAGGCGTCCCTGATCAAGTCGCCCAACAGCCCGACTTTATACCCCCTGGCACCGATGCCTGACACCATGCACTGCAGATCCAGGTCGCGCTGGCAGCTATCAGCTGCCTGCGCGGCTTTGAGCAGTACCTCGGATATGCCATCGATATCGTTGGCAACCCGCTGGCAGATCTCCCCTGCCTCGGCGTAATCCAGCGAGTTGTAATTGACTTCATATCCCATGGCTACGAGGCCATTCGCTGGTTCATGATTTGTGCTTCGAGGTTCTGGATCTCCCGCATGGCTACCCCTACGTACTCCTCCGCGTCGCCCAGCTCGCTGTTGAGCATTTCCAGCCGGCGGCTCAGCTCGTCGACATTCTCCAAAAACGCCTTGCCTGCCTTGGAATTCCAAGTCAATGAATGGATTGATCCCAACTGCGCGATGGCGAATTGAGTGGTTTTCCGTGCGTCATCGAGTTGGCTCGCCACCGTCAGCAGCGTCGCTTGAAACATCATTTTCCTGCTCCGCATCCTTGTGAATTTGTCCACCATCATGGACAGCCGCGATTCGGTGCCAGCAGGATTTGGGCCCAGTTGTGGAAACAGGAACGGTGTAAAAGATGTGATGTAGCGCCGGGGATGGAAGAATATGAGCATGGCTGAGATTGCGCGCACTTCCCTTGCTAATGAACCACTGGCTTTGACTGCCCTCGACGGACGCTACCGCAGCGCCGTGGCACCACTGGTCGACTACCTTTCCGAAGCGGCTTTGAACCGCGACCGCGTTCACGTCGAAGTTGAATGGCTGATCCATTTGACCGACAACTCCGTTCTTCCAGGCACCTCCCCGCTTACTGCGGACCAGAAGGCGGCACTGCGCAAGATCGTCACCGATTTCAATGCTGACTCGGTGAAGGAACTGGCAGAGATCGAAGCTGTCACCGTTCACGACGTTAAGGCAGTGGAGTACTACATCGCCAACCGCCTGGAAGCAATTGGCATCGGCAACCTCAAGCCGCTGGTGCATTTCGGCTGCACCTCCGAGGACATCAACAACCTGTCCTACGCGCTGGGCGTCCAGGGCGGCGTGCAGCAGGTATGGCTTCCAGCAGCCCGCGACCTGGTGGCCCAGCTGTCCAAGATGGCCGAGGATTCCCGCGACGTGCCGATGCTCTCGCGCACCCACGGCCAGCCAGCCACCCCGACTACCCTGGGCAAGGAACTGGCAGTGCTGGCATGGCGCCTGACCCGCCAGCTGGACCGTGTCGAGAAGACCGAGTACCTGGGCAAGATCAATGGTGCCACCGGCACCTACGCGGCCCACTATGCTTCGGTTCCAACTGCCGACTGGCAGAAGGTTGCCAAGGACTTCGTCGAGCACCTGGGCCTGACCTGGAACCCGCTGACCACCCAGATCGAATCCCACGACTGGCAGGCAGAGGTCTACGCAGACATCGCCCGCTTCAACAGCATCCTGCACAACCTGTGCACCGATGTCTGGAGCTACATCTCCATCGGCTACTTCGCGCAGATCCCAGTGGCAGGTGCCACCGGCTCCTCGACCATGCCGCACAAGGTCAACCCCATCCGCTTCGAGAATGCAGAAGCGAACCTGGAGATCTCCAACGGCCTGCTGAACACCCTGGGTTCCACCCTGGTCACCAGCCGCTGGCAGCGCGACCTCACCGACTCCTCCTCGCAGCGCAACATCGGCACCGCCATCGGACACTCGGTGCTGGCGATCTCCAACGTCGCCAAGGGCCTTGACCGCCTGGATGTTGCCGAGGCCGTGCTGGCCGAGGATCTGGACCACAACTGGGAGGTCCTCGCCGAGGCCATCCAGATGGTCATGCGCGCCGAGGCCATCGCCGGTGTCGAGGGCATGGACAACCCGTACGAGCGCCTGAAGGACCTGACCCGCGGCCACCGCGTGGATGCAGCCCGCCTGAAGGAATTCGTTGGCGAGCTGGGCCTGTCGGCCGATGCTGAAGCCCGCCTGCAGTCCCTGACCCCGGGCACCTACAATGGCATCGCTTCGCAGCTGGTGGACCACCTGAAGAAGTAGCCGTACGGCACAAGCCGGGCCCGGTACGTCGAGTTCGACGTACCGGGCCCGGCTTTCCAGTTAAGGAACAGCCACCGGGCTACGGCGTTAGCGCAGCTGGCTGACGAATCCGGTGCGCGCATGCAACGAGGACAGCACGTGGTCGCGGACGGCCTGTTCGATGCGGGCCGCGGGCGCGCCGTCGCGGATCAACCGCAGCAGTTCGCGGTGCTCATCCACAGCGGCGTGCGCCCGCTCCGCATCCACCGCACGCTCCGCCGCATGCAGTGCGGAGAACTTGCGCCATTCTGCCTCGACCAGCTCTCGCAGCCGCGCGTTCGGGCACCCGGCATGCAGCACCGCGTGGAACTTGGTGTTCAGCCGGGTGTATTCGGCCGGGTCGAAGTCCCCCAACAGACCTGCGAGCTGCTCATTGATCTGTTCCGCCCGATCAAGCGCGGCGCCACCCACTGCCAGCGCGGCCAGCGCTGTAGCCGACCCGTCGAGCACCGCCAGCGCCTCCATGCCCTCGCGGTAGGCGCGCTCGTCGAGTTCGGCGACCCGCGCGCCGACGTTGCGCTCGATCTGCAGCAGGCCCTCGGCGGCCAGCCGGTGGATTGCCTCGCGCACCGGCACGGCGCTGATCTCAAGGTGTGCGGCAATAGGCCCGGCCAGCACCCGCTGGCGCGGTGCCAGCGCGCCGTCCAGCACCTGTTTGCGCAGGTAGTCGTAGGCCAGATCGGCCTTGCTCCGGCCGCGCTTGCTTTCCGCTTGCGCTTGGCTTGCCGTCATGGTTCCTGCTTTCACTCGCGGGTTGACCCTCAGATTTTATAATATAAAGTGTGTAACGGGAATCACCCAGCGGCTCCCCTGCCGGACCGCGCATGCAAAGGAGCACCCATGACCCAGCACGCAGCACCGACGCTGCCGCTCGATGAACTGGCCGCCGTCTTCGGTCCCCGGCTGAGCACCGCAGCGGATGAATTGGACCGCGTGGCCCGCGACCAGTCGCGCTACCAGCCCGAGGGGCGCCCGGCAGCGGCCGTCTTCCCCGAATCCACCGACGAAGTCTCGCAGGCGCTGGCCTGGGCGCACCGCCACGGCGTGACGGTCTCGGTGCGCGGGGCTGGGACCGGGCTCTCCGGCGGTGCGGCGGGCTACCCGGGCGGGCTGGTCATCAGCCTGGAACGGCTGAACCGGATCGTTGACATCGACGCGGTGAACCGCCTGGCCGTGGTGCAGGCCGGGGTCATCAACTCGGACCTCGACGAGGCGGCTCGGGGACACGGCCTCTTCTTCCCGCCAGATCCTGCCAGTGCGCGGATCTCCACCGTGGGCGGCAACATCGCCACCAATGCCGGAGGGCTGCGCTGCCTGAACCACGGGGTCACCCGCGACTCGGTCGCGGCACTGACCGTGGTGCTGGCCGATGGCCGCGTCGTGCACACCGGGGCACGCACCCGGAAGAACGTCGTCGGTCTGGACCTGACCAGCCTGTTCGTCGGATCGGAGGGCACCCTCGGGGTCATCACCGAGGCCACGGTGCGGCTCAAGCCGGTGCCCGAGGGCGCCGCGCAGACCTTCCGCGCAGGATTCCGCACCGTCGAGGACGCCGGCCGCGCGGTCACGGCAATTGTCAACGGCGAGTACCTTCCGGAGGTGCTCGAACTGCTCGACGCGCACAGCGTCCAGGTCATCGAGGCCTTCCACCCTTCCGGGCTGCCGGTGGACGGGCAGACGCTGCTGATCGGCCAGTTCACCGGCCGCCATGCGCTGCAGGCCGCGCAGTCGGTCGCCGCGCTGTGCCGCGGCTTCGGCGCAGCGGACGTCGTGATCGGCGAGGGCGATTCGCTGCTGGAAGCGCGGCGGCTGGCCAATCCGGCGCTCAGCGCCCACGGGCTGCGGGTCTCCTGCGATGTGGGGGTTCCGGTGGGCGAGCTGGCCGCGGTGTTCCGCGGGATCGACGAGATCGCGCAGCGCACCGGGCGGATGATCTCCGTGGTGGCGCACGCCGGGGACGGCAACCTGCACCCGACCGTAGACGCGGAGGACACCCCCGAAGGCCATGCGGCCGCCGAAAAGGTCATCGATGAGATCACCCGGCTGGCCCTCGCGCTGGGCGGCACCATCACCGGGGAGCACGGCATCGGCAAGGTCAAGCAGCACGAGCTGTCCTGGCAGCTGGACGAGCCGACCCGTGCGGCGCAGCTGGCGGTCAAGGCCGCGCTGGATCCGGCAGGAATCCTCACTCCGGGGCGCTCGCTGTAGCGAGCAGGGCGGGGACCAGTCCCTCCGGCTAGGCTTGCATCCACTTCTTCCGGTGCTTCACCGGGATGCGCTGGCGCTCGAACTCGTCCAGCAGCGACTCATAGAGCCCGAGGTAGTCCACAGCCGGATAGCGCACCAGGTCGATGCGCAGCGTCCCGGTTTCCGGCTGCTTCAACTGCACCTCCAGCCGGCGGTGCAGTTCGGCCCGGTCCCAGAGCAGCTGCACCTTGGCATCGTTCTGGAAGCTGATCGCGGTCACCGAGCCGATTTCTTCCCAGGCCACCTTTCGCCCGCCACGCAGGATGAGCCCGGACGCGCGGATCTTCGCATCGATGGCATCGACACCCTTGCGGCGCATGGCCAGCACCGCGGTCCCCACGCCCCAGGCACCGAAGAGCAGCAGAATGGCACCGAAGAACGTCGGCGTCCAGCTCGCCATGAGTTGCGCACGCCGGACGGAGGTCTCGGGCAGGTCGTTGGCCACGAGATACAGCCCCAGCGGCAGTAGGATCCAGGCCATCATCAGCAGCTGAGAACTGCGTTGCACCCGCGGCCAATGGTGGGCCTTGGCGGTGATGAAGTGCTTGGGCAGTTTGCGCCGAGTGCGGCCGTGGGCCATGAGTGTGCGTTCCTGACGTCGTCGGGTCCCATTCAGAACTGCTTGTGCTTGAACCGTTCCTTGGTGTGGAAGCGGCGTTCCTTGAGCGTGGCGACCAGTGCATCGAGGTGCTCCTGGTATTCGGCCATCGGGTAGCGCCGCAGGTCGATCTCCAGATAATGCATTGGCGCGCGCCCGCGCACTCCGGGGGAATTCGGGTCGATCTCGGAGTTGTCCAGCAGGCTGATTCGCACCACGCGGTTGAGCACCGAGTAGTCCCAAAGCAGCGGCACCATCGAGTCATTGATATAGCGGATGACTTCGGCGCGGCCGATATTCGACCACGGCACCTCCCGTCCGCCGCGGGTCACCAGGCCCTGCTCGGTGACGATCACGTCGATCGAGTCATCGCCGGCGCTGCGGCTCGTGCCCTGCCGTCCGGTGGCAATGCCCACGATGCCGAAGGTCAGCAGCGCCACGGCGATCACGATCAGGCCGTAGTTCAGCCAGTTGGTGGCAATGCTGCTCTCGCCGACCCGGATGTTCTGGCCCAGGATCCAGAATCCTGCGGCGGCCGAGGCCAGGCCTAGGACCGTCAGGATGATTCCGCGCTTCAGGCGTTTGGCATGCAGTTGCGGGGTACTGATGAATTTCACTAATCGGCTTTCGGTAGGTGGCAGATCTGCTGTCATGAGGTGATGGTGATCGATTCGAGCAACTCCACCATTGGATCCACCATGAATGCCAATGTCACCGTGTCCGAATCGAAGGCATTGAGCACGAAGAGTCCGCGCCCTGCCCGTCCTGCCATCCTGATATGCCCCACCACCGACCGCGCCGGTTCGCCGGGGACGATCTGCTCCGTGGAAAAAGTTGTGAACGACTGGATGATCTCGCCGAAAGTTTCCGAGGCGACCGAATCGAGTTGCTGGCGGGACAACGACTCATAAGGCGGTGCGACGACCTCTTCAAGTGTCATGCCGGGTTCGTCGAGATAGACATTCAAGGTTGCCACGCCCATGTTGCTGCCATCTTCGGGAGCAAACCAGAATGAATGATCCGCTTGGTCATTCCGATGCTGGATAACATCGATTGCGTACTTCCTGAACAGCCCTCGGGTTTCCTCGTCGTCCTTGATCGCGGCTTCCGCGATCGAGGACGCCCACTCTTCAGGAGTTTGCCACGTTTCGTTCGGGAACACCCCGGGAAGGGGAATCCAATCAGCCAGATTCGGCTCCACCGTGTAGTTTGTCATTCGAGCCCCACCCACTTGAACGTGCCGATAATTCCGTAGCCAAGGTCTCGCAGCAACTCGATCTCCTCCGAGCCGCGTTGGGATTCGAGGAATCCATAGGTGTAGATGATGCGCAGGCCAACCTCGGGTGCCGGGTCAATGGAGCCGTCCTGTCGAGGCCGCGGCACAACAAAATTCACTTCCGCCTGCACGAATTGGCCATCTTCATGCCTTTTTTCGGCACCAAGCCAGTGGAACCATTGCGCTCCGTCAATCTCCTCGGTAGCGACGTGCTGCCCCATTGCCGCCCTGGCCACTGCCGCCGCCAGACTCGTGCCTGCATTGGCACGCACCGGTGTGATGATCAAGGACGACGGAATGACCGAATTCTCGCTGATGGTCTCAGTGGGCACGACGGTCGAAATCGCCCCCTGCCGGCGCAATCGTTCGAACGTGTCGTGGACGCTCCGGCGAATGAGCAGGACGATATCGGCCCGACCTAGCTTCTTGGCTTTGTCAGTCGCGACCTTGGCCAGCTGCGCTTCACCCTCCACGGTAACTGGATACTCACGCCAGCCTTTGGGATAGAGCATTCCATATCCGATTCCGCGATTGTTCTTGGGCGTCGGTCCAGTCATCGTGTCCTTTCCTCGAGCCTGCTCCGGATGCTTCATGAACGTTACACCGTCATGTTCTTGGCCGTTTGGCCTGTTCCGTAAACGGTGAAGAAGGTGCCACCCAAGAAATCAACAGTACCGGTGAGCAATGCTTCGTCGCGACCTCCGCGGACTTTCGTGGCCCATTCAATAGCTTCCGGACCGGCAATTTTCGAATTCTCGACGATGTAATCTGCAAGCACATAGTTCCGCGAGTCCTTGTAACCCACAAGTATGTTTTCCGTGAATCGTTCGGTGAACTGGCGGTTCTGGAATTTGTGCTGGTAGCCCTCGATGAATTCCCGGCCGGCTTGCCGCTGCCGGTACGGGTGCACCATCTCACTCCAAGAATTCGAGAAGCTTGTTTTGACCTTGTTCCATGTGCTTCCCGTCGGCTTCTTGTAGGCCACCGGGAGGGCATCGCCGACCGAGTTGCGCACGATCCCCTTGGCCTTCGAGAAGGGCATGGCGAAGCCCTTCAAATCCTTGAAGCTCAAGTTCTTGATGGCCTTGGGTAGCCCCTTGGCTTTGCCAAAGCCGTTGACAAGTGACTTGATTGGCGTCTTGGCGAACTTGAAAAGCGCGCCCCCAGCCTTGCCAAAGGGGATAATCGAGACTGCCGCGATGATCAATGATGTCCAATCGCCGTCGCCGATAGCCATTTTGTATATCTCGATGCCCAGCGCCGCGATCCCGACAACCAAGGCCAGAGCGGCTGCTACAAGGGCCAACGGCCCGGTCGCCACAATCGCAACAACGAACAGGACCAAGCCGGCAATGCTCAGCGCATCAGCCAGGTGGTCGTACCATTTGTCCTGGTTGTCAGCGATCTCGAACGCTTTCTCGATATCGGACACCGCATCGTCGAAGGCGTCTTCCCAGTAGGAAACTCGGCCATCGAACTTGCCCCAGAGCTTGTTGAGTTTGGATTCAGCCTCCTCACGCGCCGTGGTGGCCGTGGTCAGGTCACTGGCTGCCTGCTCTTTTTCCTCATCGGTGCCCTCGCCAATGCCGAAGAGCCCTCCGTCGGCATCATCCACGGAATCTTGTGCGGTCTCCTCGGCGTCCCTCTTGTTCTCAGCCGTTTGGTTGGCTTCTTCGATGGCGTTGATCAAGGAGCTCATGGACGGGTACCAGTCCGCGCCGCCCCGCGGGGTCGATTCGCCATTCATCGAGTTCTGGACATTATCGAGTTTCTTGGCATACTTCTCGAGCGCCGTGCCAGTGAGGCGGTAGCGGTCTGCGGCCTTGCGCAGATCCGGGAACACCTCACCCGCAGCCTCGCGAACCTTGTCCACCGCGTCTGACTTCAGGTCGCCAGTTCCCTCGCTGATCGCTTCCAGGCGGTTGGCGGAGACGTCCATCCGTTCGCCCGATTCTATGAGGGATTGTGCGCTTGTCAGGAGGCTACCGGCGTCCCCCTCAATGAGCTGGAGGGTGATCTGGGTATATGGTGACTGCAAGCTCATTCTCGATGCAATTCCCGTCTACTTCTTGGGTTTGGGTTGATCATCAGCGGCGGAGTTCAGGAAAGCTTTCATGGTGTCCTCGTCCCACTTTTCGAACCCCTCCTTGATGTCCTTCAAATGATCATGAACGGTCGTGAGATTATCCACGAGCTCACCGCGGTTCTTGTTCCAGTCATTCTCGAAGTCCCTGACGCGATCCTTGAGATCGGATTTTCCCATGGGCGAGCCTACGGATTCGGCGATGCCCTTGGCGATGTCGGAGGCATCCTTGAATTCCTGGATGCCGGTGTGCAGGTTGGTCACGATCTCGTCAAGGCGAGCCAGGTATATCTCATCGGCCACGGGGCAACGACTCCTTAAAATCCAAACGTCCACTTCGACTCATGCACGCAGCATGATCAGAAATGTGGTCGCCTCGTGAATAACGAGGCGACCACATCAGCCGGAAAATTGCGTCCGGCTACTGGCCGGCCATGCCGCGGTCGGTGTCCTGGATCTGGGTCATCATGTCGCGCAGCGCGGTGGCCATGTCGTTGATGCCATCGAACGCGGTCTTCAAGCCGTCGTTCAGGTCCTTGTAGCCTTCGCCGAACTGGCCCGAAGCGTGCTCAGTGGTGAAGTCCTCGCCGAGCAGCTTGTCCACGCCGGACTGCAGCTGCTCAAGCACGCCGTCCAAGTCCTCGCGCCCGGTGTCAAGCTTCGATGCCATGGCTTCCATTTCGCCATAATTAGCCTTGAAATCAGTCACAACAATGCTCCTCAACTTGTCGACTGGCCCGGCTGCCGGGCCACTTTTTTCGTCCACAGACTAGACTAGTGTGGCAGCCGACCTGCTCTCAATGGGGAGAACTCCCCGTGGCAAGCCGGCATCGAACTGAAGTAGAAAGATCCCATGGACGTAGTTTCAGCAGCAGCACTCGCCAGATCCTCCATGCTCGGAATGCATCCAGCCGAAGCACGCCTGCGGATCTGGTCCTACCTCATCGACTACGCCGTTTCGCTGGCAACGCTGCTGCCCGCCGGCATCGGATACATCATTTTCCTGGTGACCGGGCACTACTCCACGGTCCCGCTGGTCCTGTCCGGGGTCAGCGCACTGCTGCTGCTGGTCTACCTGGTGGTCCTGCTCATGATGAACAGCCGGAAGGGCTCCTCGCCCGGCAAGGCCGCGATGCGCCTGCGCGCCACCCGGCTGGATCCATTCGCCGCCCCGGGTTTCGGCCGGATCCTCCTTGCCTCGTTCGTCTTCCTGCTCAGCCATCTGATCCCGGTCATCGGCCCGCTGCTGATGCTGCTCTCCTGCCTCTTCGACCGGGACCACCGCCGCAGCTGGTTGGACAAGATCGCCCAAACCTACGTGGTTGATATCCGCAAGGGCCTGGATCCGACCAACTCGCGGGCGCTGGCCCGCACCGAATACCTGCTCTCCCGCCCGGACCGGGACATTTCCGAGCATCTGCCATCGCTGGGCACGTCCGCCGAGGACGACATATACGATGACGCCGCAGTGCCCGCGCGTCCCCGATCCACAGCGGGCATCGTCGGAGCGCAGAACAGCGATTGGCATTCGCCAGCTGCGCCGCAGACGGGAACCGTCCGCCGCGCGGCCTTCGCCTTTGACGACGGGTCCTATCTCCCCGTTCCGGAATCCGGGCTGATCGGGCGTGCGCCCCAGGCCACGGAAGAGTCCGGCAATGAGCTGCTGGTCGCGCTGAAGGACCCGGAACGGCTGCTGTCCAAAACGCACCTGGCCTTCGGCTGCGACGGGGCGAATGCCTGGATCATGGATCTGGGTTCCAGCAACGGCACGCAGGTCACCGCCGCCTCCCGCGCCCCGCGCAATGCACCACCCAATGTCCGCCTGCATCTGAATGACGGGGATGTCGTCCAGATAGGCAGCCGTACCTTCCGCATTACCTTCCAGGAGACCGCGAAGTGAAAATCAAGGCCACACTCAGGCGACCGGACACCAGCACCATCGACGTGGTGTTGACCTGCGATGCCACCGCCACCGTGGGAGATGCAGCCCGCGCCCTGGCCGGGGAACAGGTTCCCGAGCATCCCACGCTGCTGGCCACCGCCGCTGGCACCGCACCGGTGCAGCTCGATCCGCACACCCCGCTGGCCGAGGCCGAACTGGGTTCGGGCTTCAGCATCGAGGTCGTGCCGACCACCGATGCCTTCGTCTCGGGAGGCTCGGCGGCAGCGGTGCTGCGCGTGGCCAACGGCCCGGATGCGGGCATGGCCTTCGCGCTGCCCGCCGGCACCTCCTATGTGGGGCGATCGGAGAAAGCCACCGTGGTGCTCAACGACCGCATGGTCTCCACCCGGCATGCGCGCATCGAGGTGGGAAGCAAGATCGAGCTGGTGGACCTGAACTCCGCCAACGGCATCCTGGTCGATGGCGGGCTGGCCCAGCGCGTCGCGGTGATCCCCGGCCAGCTGATCACCCTGGGTGCTACCGAGGTCTTCTTCGAGCTGCTGCCCGGGACCGCCACCGGCCATTCCCCGGTCTATGAGAAGGGCGGCTCGATCCTCTTCAACCGTTCCCCGCGGGTGGAGGTCCGCTACCCCGGCGAGGAACTGCCGCGCCCGGCGATCCCGCAGGAAGCCAGCCCCAAGCTCTTCCCCTGGCCGATGATCTTCGCTCCGCTGATCATGGGCCTGACAATTTTCTCGCTCACCCAACGCGCGCTGTCGCTGATCGTGGTGCTGATCTCGCCGCTGATGATGCTGGGCAACCTGATCGGCCAGCGCACCCAGAGCAACAACAAGCTGCGCCTGGAAATCGAGACCTTCGAACGGCAATTCGAGGCGCTGGAAGATAGCCTGCTGGCCGGGGAGGAGGCCGAACGCGCGCACCGGCGCAGCGAGGCCCCGGCCACTGCGACCGTCTTCGAGCAGGCCGAATCGCTGGGCCCGCTGCTGTGGACCCGTCGCCCGGAGCACTGGAACTTCCTCTCGCTGCGGCTGGGCTCGGGAACCGCGCGCAGCCGCACCACCGTCGCCGAGCTGGCCGACCGGACCGGGATGCAGGAATATGTGGAACGGGTCGACGAGCTCACCGCGCAATACCGGATGATCGAGGATGTGCCGATCATCGAGCTGCTGCCTTCGGCCGGCGCCATCGGCATTGCCGGGCCGCGGCTGCAATCCGCCGATGCGCTGCGCGCGCTGGCGGTGCAGCTATTCGGCCTGCACGCGCCCAATGACCTGTGCACCGCCGCGATCATCGACCCGGCCTGGACCGAGGACCTTGAATGGTTCAAATGGCTGCCGCACACCACCGGCCCGCGCTCCCCGCTGGCCCAGGTGGCGCTGGCCGATACGCAGACCTCCGGCACCGTGCTGGTCAACGCGCTCGAAGAGCTCATCGCCCGGCGCAACGACCCGTCCGCCTACCGGCTGGGCCCGCTGTCCACCCGGCACACCTCCATGGAGCTGGGCAGGGAAGCCGGCGAGCAGTCCACCGGCGTGCCGACCGCCAAGGACCTTTCGCTGGTGCTCTTCGTGACCAACGACGCCCCGGTGGACCGCGCCCGGCTTTCGCAGATCATCGAGCGCGGGCCAGCCGTGGGCATCTACACGATCTTCGTGGCCCCCACCGTGCAGTCGCTGCCCGCCGCCTGCCGCACCTTCGTGGACGTCACCGACGGCCTGGATGATGCCCGCGTGGGCTGGGTGCGTGCCGGCGAGGAAGCCGTCAAGGTGTCGGTGGAAGGGGTCTCGCGCGAGCATGCCGAGCACTTCGCCCGCCGGCTGGCCCCGATCGTGGACTCCAGCTCGCTGGTCCCGGATTCCTCGGACATCCCGGATTCGGTGTCGCTGCTGCGCATCCTCGGCCCGGACCTGGCTGAATCCCCGGATGCGGTGCTCGAACGCTGGAAGCAGAACAACTCGGTGATCGACCGCGCCGCCACCGGCCCCCGGCCGCGGCTGAAGCGCGCCGGGACGCTGCGCGCCTTCATCGGCCAGGGCACCCCGGATGCGATGAGCCTGGATCTGCGCACCCAGGGCCCGCACGCCCTGGTGGGCGGCACCACCGGCTCGGGCAAGTCCGAATTCCTGCAGGCCTGGGTGCTGGCAATGGCCGCCGAATACAGCCCCGACCGGGTGACCTTCCTGTTCGTGGACTACAAGGGCGGCTCCGCCTTCGCCGACTGCGTGGAGCTGCCGCACTGCGTCGGGCTGGTCACCGACCTCTCCCCGCATCTGGTCCGCCGCGCGCTGACCAGCCTGCGCGCCGAGCTGCACCACCGCGAGAAGCTCTTCCACCGCAAGAAGGCCAAGGACCTGCTGGAACTGGAAAAGCGCCAGGACCCGGAAACCCCGCCGGCCCTGGTGCTGGTGGTCGACGAGTTCGCCGCCCTGGCCGGAGAGGTTCCGGAATTCGTGGACGGCGTGGTGGACATCGCCCAGCGCGGCCGCTCCCTGGGCATCCACCTGATCTTGGCCACCCAGCGCCCTGCGGGCGTGATCAAGGACAATTTGCGCGCCAACACCAACCTGCGCGTGGCGTTGCGCATGGCCGATGCCGCGGACTCGAACGACGTGGTGGAGGACCCGATCGCCGCCGGATTCGACCCGTCGCTGCCCGGGCGCGGCATCGCCAAGACCGGCCCGGGCCGGCTGGTGCCCTTCCAGTCCGGGTACGCCGGCGGCTGGACCACCGACGAGCCCGAAGCCGCCGAAGTGCGCGTGGAGGACCTGCGCTTCGGCGGGGCGCGCGTCTGGGAGCAGCCCGAATCCGGCTCGCCGGACATCGAGGAGAACAGCGGCCCGAACGACCAGAAGCGCCTGGTCTCCAGCTTCATCGCCGCCTCGAACGGCGCCGGGATCCCGGCCCCGCGCCGGCCATGGCTCGATGACCTCTCGGCCACCGTGGATTTGCGCGAGCTCGCCCCGGATTCGGACAGCCGGATCCCGCTGGCGCTGGCCGACATCCCCGAGCACCAGGCCCAGGAAACCGCCTGGTTCGAACCCGACACCGACGGCCACCTGCTGGTCTACGGCACCTCCGGCGCGGGCAAGTCCGCGGCGCTACGCAGCATCGCGATCGCCGCGGGAGCCAACCCGGCGGCCGGCACGGCGGCGGTGTACGCGCTGGACTTCGGGACCAGCTCGCTGCGCTCGCTTGAACCGCTGCCGCATCTCGGCGCGGTGATCGGAGGCGATGATGTGGAGCGCATCCAGCGCGTCTTCCGCATCCTGGCCGAGCACCTCGATGAGCGTTCGACCCGGTACGCGGACGCGAATGCCGCTTCGCTGAGCGAGTACCGCCAGGTGACCGGCAACCTGTCCGAACCGCGCATCTTCCTGCTGATCGACGGTTTCGGCCAGTTCCGCAACGACTGGGAACTGGGCCACGGCCGCGGCGAGTTCTACCAGGTGTTCATGCGCATCGTCGGCGAGGGCCGCCCGCTGGGCATCCACGTGGTGGCCACCGCTGACCGCTTCGGCGCGGTGCCCACCGCGATCAGCGCGAACATCACCCAGCGCGTGGTGCTGCGCATGGCCGACGAGCAGGCGTACAACGTGCTGGGCGTGGCCAAGGATGTGCTCAATGAGCGCAGCGTGCCCGGCCGGGCCATCATCAAGGGCCACGAGGCGCAGATTGCGGTGCTTGGCGGCACCGCCAACGTGGCCGAGCAAACCGCGCTGACCACCAGCTGGGCGCAGGAGCTCACGGCTTCCGGTGCCCCGCAGGCGGCCGGTGTCGAAACCCTGCCCCAGGAATTCGCGGCGGCGTCGCTGCCCGACACGGTCAACGGGCTGCCGGCCATCGGCCTGTCCGACACCACATTGGGTCCGTGCGGCTTCGAGTCCATCGGCACCTTCGTCATCGCCGGCCCGCCGCAGAGCGGGAAGACCAACGCGATGCGCGCCATGGTCACCGCGCTGGAACGCGCCAACCCGGCCACCCAGTTCTTCCACCTCGGCGGCCGGCGCGCCGAGCTGCGCGGCTGGCGGCAGTGGAATGGCACCGCTTCGGGCCCGGCCGAGACCCGGCAGTTCGCCAAGGACATGCTGGATCTGGTCTCGGATGATTCCATGCCGGGCAAGATGGTGTTTGTCGTGGAGAACTTCACCGAGTTCGCCGATTCGGATGCGGAGCGTCCGATGAAGGAACTGCTCAAGGCCATCAACCGCTCGGATCATTTCCTGATTGCCGATGGGGATATCAACTCGTTCTCCTCCAGCTTCGGGCTGCTCGGCGAGCTGAAGTCCAACCGCCACGGCATCGCGCTCAAGCCCGACGCCTACGACGGGGACTCGCTGTTCAAGGTGCCGTTCCCGCGGGTCAAGCGCCACGAATTCCCGCCGGGCCGCGGTTTCATGGTGCAAAACGGACAACGCACCCTGGTGCACCTTCCGCTCGTGGAGCAGTAGGCGCGAAAAAGCCGGCAGCAACGTGCAGTTGCTGCCGGCTTCGCTGTGCTGGGGCTAGAACTCGAAGTCGCCGAAGTCTCCGCCGGCTCCGCCGAGGAAGTCGCCGAACATGCCCTCGGCCTGGCCGCCGAGCTGTTCCCCGGCACCGGCCACGGTTTCGCCCAGGCCATCGGCCATGGAACCGAATTCTTCGCCAATGCCGGCAAAGCCGTCAAGCAGCGGCCCGGCAATGGCGGTGCCGATGAACGCGCCTGCCACGCCGCCGAGCAGGCCAACGCCCAGGCCGCCGGCCGCCCCGGCAGCCATGCCCAGACCGCGGCCCTTGCCGCCGGAGCCCAGGAGCTTGTCCATGAATCCGGGACGCGAGATTTCCGCTCGGGTTGCCGAGCGGGCCAGGTCCCGCGGATCCTGGGTCCTCGGGCGTTCTGCCGGCGGCAGCTGCTCGTTCAGCTCGTGGTGCAGCAGTTCTCGCTGCTGCGGGGTCAGCCGGGCGAAGGCTTCGGCATGAGCGCGTTCCATATCCTGCGGCGGAGCGGTGCGCAGCATGTAGCGGTACTTCTCGATCGCCGCCTGGTCTTCGCGCGAAGGGGCTGAAGCCTGCGGATTGCTGTAGCCGCGGTTGCCGTAGTCCTGGCGCTGCTGCTGGTAGCCGGAAGTGTTCTGCTGGTAACCGCGCTGGTCGCGATCATAACCGCGCTGATCGCTGCTGGAGCTGCGCTGGCTGAGCTGTTCCCGGACATACTGGCCAGCCATTTGCTTGCCCTTGCGCAGCAGCTTGTCGAACATGGACATGAAATCGGCCTCCTAGGCTTTGCGGGCGCGGTGCGCTGGGGCACCGCTCTCACATCATTAAACTCCCCAGCAGTGCTCCTTGTTCCCCGCATTAGACTATTCTCATCTTCGCTTCGCTCCGCGCAGGCTCTGGGTTCTGCGCGGGTTCTGCGCGGGTTCTGCGTCGGGCACCGGCTGCTTCGCGGCATCCGTGATGCGCGCCAGCAGCTCGGCAGCCACGGACACGGCAATCACCGCCGGCTGCTTGCCGCGCACCTGCTCGATCCCGATGGGGCACTGGATCGCGGCGATCTGCCGATCGCTGAAGCCGCTGGCGCCCAGATTCTTCCGGAAACGCGCCCACTTGGCGCTGGACCCGATCAGCCCGATCGACCCCAAGCCCGGGTGGCGCAGGGCGGCATCGCAAAGGTGGAAATCCTCGGCGTGATCATGGGTCATGATCAGCACGTGGGCACCGTCGGGCAGGGCGCTGAGCACCTGCTCCCCGAGCACCGCCACCGCCGGTTGGATCTGCGCCACGCTGGGTTCAAGCACGGGAAGTTCCTCCAGGAATTCCGGGCGCGAATCCACCAGATGCAATTCCAGGTCATGGCGGGAGAGGATGCGGGCCAATTCCATGCCCACATTGCCCACCCCGAAGATCGCCACCGTGGCAACAACCGGCAGTGGCTCCAGCAGCACCGTGACTTCGCCGCCGCAGCATTGGCGGCCGAACTTGGCTGGAGCCTTGTCGCTGAGCTTCATGCTGATGCTCTGCGGCTGGCCCTCGCCCACGGCGATCATCTGGCGGGCCCGTTCCATCACCGCCATCTCCAGGTTGCCCCCGCCAATGGTCCCGAAGATTTCCTGGCTGGAGATCACCATCTTTGCGCCCGGCTCGCGCGGGGCATGCCCGCGCACCGCGGTGACGGTTGCCAGCACGCCCGGCCGCCGCTCATTGCGCAGCGCGGTGACCGCTTCAATCCACGAGAACATGGCTACTGCCCCTCCCCCACCGATTCGATCGCCCAGAACACCGCTTCCGGTGTTGCCGGGGACGCCAGCTGCACGGAGCGGCCGGCGGGCCCAAATGCGGCCACTGCCTGCCGGATTGCCTCGCGCACCGAGAAGGCGAGCATCAGCGGAGGCTCCCCCACAGCCTTGGAACCGTAAACTGCGCCTTCCTCATGCGCTTTCTGTAGCAGGCTGACGTTGAAGATCTCGGGCATCTCGGAGAAGCTCGGGATCTTGTACGTGCTCGCGGCCTGGGTGGCGACCCGACCCCGGCCCGGCCCATCGGAGGTGTCCCAGCGCAGGTCCTCCAAGGTCAGCCAGCCGGTGCCCTGCACGAATCCGCCTTCGATCTGCCCCAGATCCACCAGCGGCGACAGGGAGTCCCCGACGTCATGGACGATATCCACGCGGCGTAGCACGTAGGAGCCGTCAAAGCGGCTGACTTCCACCTCGCTGGCCGCCACCCCGTAGGCGAAGTACTTGAACGGGCTGCCGGTCATCCGCGACAGGTCCCAATGCAGCCCCTCGGTGCGGTAGAAACCGGAAGCTGAGAGCTGGATTCGTTGGAAGTACGCGGTCTTGACCACGTCCGTCCATTCCAGGGTTTCGTCCTTGCCCAGCACGGTGACCCGGCCGCCGCCGAAGCGGACATCCTTGGCTGGAACCCCGAGCATGCCGGCGGCCACCTGCGCCAGCCGGTCCCGGATCTGCTCGCAGGCATCCTTGACCGCCCCGCCGTTCAGGTCGCTGCCCGAGCTGGCCGCGGTGGCCGAGGTGTTGGGCACCTTGTCGGTGCGCGTTGGCGCGTTGCGCACCATGGACAGCGGCACGCCCAGCGCGGTGGCGGCCACCTGCAGCATCTTGGTGTGCAGGCCCTGGCCCATCTCGGTACCGCCGTGGTTGACCAGTACCGAACCGTCCTTGTACACCAGAACGAGGGCCCCGCCCTGGTTGAAGGCGGTGAGGTTGAAGGAGATTCCGAATTTCACCGGGGTCAAGGCCAATCCCCTTTTGGCGTGCTCATGGGTGGCGTTGAACTGCGCAATTTGTTGTTCGCGTGCGGCGATGCCTGCCGAGTCGAGCACTTGGTTCCAGGCGGCTTCCAGCCGCTCGGGATGCCTCACCGGCTGGTAATACGGGGTGTCCTGCCCTTCTGTGTAGAAGTTGCGCCGGCGCAGTTCCTTGGGATCCAATCCCAGCTGCGGGGCCACCCGGCCGAGGATGTCTTCCATGACCAGCATTCCCTGCGGACCGCCGAAGCCGCGGAACGCTGTTTGCGAGGTCTTATGGCATTTGGCGATGCGTCCGGAAACCTTGACGTTCGGGATCCAATAGGAATTGTCGATATGGCACATGGCGCGGGTCAGCACCGGTTCGGACAGATCCAGGCTCCACCCGCCGTCAGCTGTCAGTTGGGTCTGCAGGGCGAGGATCCTGCCCTGCTCGTCGAAGCCTATTTTCCAGGTGGCATGGAAACCGTGGCGCTTGCCGGTCATGGTCATGTCCAGGGTGCGGTCCAGCCGCACCCGCACCGGACGCCCGGTAAGCACCGAACCCAGGGCCGCCAGCGCGGCGTAGCCGTGGGGCTGCATTTCCTTGCCGCCGAATCCGCCACCCATGCGCAGCACTTGCACGGTCACCTCATGGGCGCTGATGCCCAGCACATGCGAGACAATGTCCTGGGTTTCGGTGGGATGCTGGGTGGAGCAATGGATCATGATCTGTCCGCTCTCATCCACCATGGCCAGCGAGTTCTGCGTTTCCAGGTAGAAGTGCTCCTGTCCGGAGAATTCGAATTCTCCGTCGAAGACATGGGCCGACTGCGCGAAGCCTGCCTCCGGGTCCCCCTTGGCGATCTCGGGCTGGATGCCGTGGAAGCTGCCGGCCGCGATGGCCTCCTTGATGGTGATCAGAGAATCCAGCTGCTCATAGTCGACGTTCACCGCCTTGGCTCCGGCCTTCGCCGCTTCCAGGTCTTCGCCCAAGACCCATGCTACGGGTTGTCCGAAGAACATCACCTCGTCCACCGGCAGCAGCGGCTCGTCATGCTTGGCGCCCTGGTCATTGACTCCGGGAATATCCGCCGCGGTAATCACCCGGACGACTCCGGGCACTTGAAGCGCCGCACTGGCATCCAGGCCCAGGATTTTCGCGTGGGCGCAGGTGGACTGCACCGGGTAGGCATGCAGCACCCCGGCCAGGCGCTGCGCTAGGTCATCGGTATACAGTGCGGTACCGGTGACGTGCGCGGCGGCGGATTCGTGGCGGTGGCGCTGGCCGACCACTGCGTTATCGGGGCGTTGGGATAGCTGGCTCATGAGTTCTGCTCCTGCCCTGCACCCGAGCGAGACAGCTGCTCGGCGTAGAACCGTTCCAGCGAAGAGGCCAGCATGGCCTTGCGGTAGCTGGCGCTGGCCCGGTGGTCATCCATCGGGGTGCCTTCCTCGCCCATGATGCTTGCGGCGGTCCGGATGGTGTCCAGGTTCCATTCCTTTCCTTCCAGCATCTCTTCGGTAGCCTTAGCGCGCAGCGGGGTTGCTGCCACGCCGCCCAACCCGATCCGCGCCTTGGAGATCACGCCGTCTTCCACCGTGACCGCGTAGCCGACGGCCACCGATGAGATGTCGTCGAAGCGACGCTTGGAGATCTTCTGGAAGCTGGTCAGTTCGGCCAGCGGCAGCGGTATGCGGATCGCGGTGATCATCTCCCCCGGCTCCCGCACGGTCTGCCGATAGCCGGTGAAGTACTCGGCGAGCGCCACTACCCGGTTGCCCCTGATGCTGGAGAGCACCAGTTGCGCTTCCAGGGCCAGCAGCGCCGGCGGGGTGTCGCCAATGGGCGAGCCGGTGCCCAGGTTTCCGCCCAGGGTGGCGCTATTGCGGATCAGCCGGGAAGCGAACTGCCCGAAGAGCTTGCCCAAAAGCGGAACGCGCCCGGCGAGCTGGCGTTCCAGCTCGCTGAGCGTGCAGGCTGCGCCCAGTTCCAGGAACTGCTCGCCCCAGTGGATCTGGCGCAGCTCGGGCAGCCGGTCGATGGCCAGCACCGACCGTGCGCGGGCTCCCTTGATGTTGACTTCCACGCCCCAGTCCGTGGCCCCGGCCACCAGTACGGTGCCAGGTTCGGCGGCCAGGATCTGCAGGGCCTGGTCCAGGTCGGTGGCCCGGCGGTAACGGCCGATTTCCCCGGTGGGGGTGTCGGCGCGCTGGATGTCGGTGGCTACCGGGTCGGGGGGGCCACGCCGCACCCGGGCAGCCAGAGGATCATCGCTCCCGGGCTCGGGCAGCGCGTAGGCGGCGTCGCGGATCGGACGGTATCCGGTGCAGCGGCAGAGATTGCCCGACAGTGCGTGCAGGTCGAAGCCATTGGGTCCGCACTCGTGCTCGCCGCTGGCCTCCGCACTGACTGCGGGGCTGGCGGTGCGCTCGGGGCGGTAGTATTCGGCGGCCATGGAGCAGACGAATCCTGGAGTGCAATATCCGCATTGGGATCCTCCGCGATTGGCCACCTCTGCTTGTACCGGATGCAGGTCCGCGACGCCGCCCAGCCCCTCGGCGGTGATCACTTCCTGGCCGTCAAGCGAGGCGGCCGGCAGCAGGCAGGCGTTGACCGCGGTCCACCTGCTGCCCTCCCCGTCGCTGCGGGCCACCAGGATGGAGCACGCGCCGCATTCGCCTTCGGCGCAGCCTTCCTTGCATCCGATCAGCTGCTGTCCGCGCAGGAAGTCCAGCGCGTTGGCATGCGGCGGTCCGTCGAATTCCCGCACCGTCCCGTTGACGGTAACCAGGCATTTTGTCTCTTGCGTTGCCTCGGCGCTCATGCCGCTGACACCTCCTGCGCCCGGGTATCTCCGGACGCACCATGTATGAATTGGATGATGGTCGGGATCTGGCTCCCTGCCGGCGATTCAAGGCTCGGCAAGGTGCCGCCGCGTGCTGCGGCGCGGTCAGTGTCCGTGCGCGATCTGGCCCTTGGACCAGGCGAGGCATCCGCCCATGATTGCCCTCCATATTTCGGATTTTCTGCATGCATCCAAACCGTCGAAGTGAGCCAGCCCACCTCGATGGATCCTCACTATAGCCCGTATCGGCTCAGGCCAGTAGGGCTGTGATGGGCCCTCGGGCGAAGTACACCAGGAAGCCCAGCGCCACCACCCACAGCAACGGGTGGATCTTGGCGTGCCGCCCGGCTGCGGTATTCACCACCACCCACGCGATGAACCCTGCGCCAATGCCATTGGCAATGGAATAGGTCAGCGGCATGGTGATCAAGGTGAGGAACGCCGGCATGGCGCTGGAGAACCGCTTGAAGTTGATCTCGCGGATCTGCGCGCACATCAAAGTGCCCACCAGAACCAGTGCCACGGCGGCAACCTCGATGGGAACTACCGAGGTCAGCGGCGTGAAGAACATCGAGCCGAGGAACAGCACCCCGGTGATCACCGAGGCCAGGCCCGTGCGCGCACCTTCCCCGATGCCTGCGGCCGAATCCACGTAGACGGTATTCGAGGAGGACGAGCCCATGCCTCCGGCCACCGCACCCAGGCCCTCGACGACAAAGGCCGCCTTCAGCCGCGGGAAGGTGCCGTCCTTGCGGGCCAGCCCGGCGTTCTTCGCCAGACCGGTCATCGTGCCCATGGCATCGAAGAAGTTCGTGAACACCAGGGTGAACACCAGCATGGTCGCGGCCAGCGCGCCAATCCGGCCGAAGGAGCCGAAGAGGTCGAAGTCCCCGGCCAGCGACAGGTCCGGCAGCGAGACGATGTTGCCCTGCAGCACCGGCATGTTCAGGTGCCAGCCATGCGGATTGCTGGTGCTGGCCGGACCGATCTTGAAGACCAATTCGGCAATCACCGCCAGCGCCGTGGAGATCACGATCCCGATCAGGATCGCGCCCTGCACTCCGCGGGCCACCAGCGCGCCCATGATCAGCAGGCCCACCACGAAGACCATGGTCGGCAGCGAGACGATCGACCCGCCATCGCCCAGCTGCACCGGCGGCCCGCCGGCGGTGCGGGTGACGAAGCCCGAGTCCACGAACCCGATGAAGGTGATGAACAGGCCGATCCCCACCGTGATGGCGGCTTTCAGGTCCTTGGGGATCGCCCGGAAGATCGCGGTACGCACCCCGGTCATCCCGAACAGGACGATCAGCACGCCGTTGATCACCACCAGTCCCATGGCCTCGGGCCAGGTGACGTCCTGGATCACCGAGACGGCCAGGAAGGAGTTGATGCCCAGCCCGGCGGCCAGGCCGAAGGGCAGGTTGGCGACCAGCCCGAACAGGATGGTCATCGCCCCGGCGGTCAGCCCGGTCATGGCTCCGACCTGCGCGGCCGGAAGCCAGTTGCCTGCCACGTCCACGGGCGCGGCATCGGCACTGAATCCGCCGAGGATCAGCGGATTGAGGATCACGATATAGGCCATCGTGAAGAAGGTGACGATCCCGCCGCGCAATTCCCGCGCCAGCGTGGATCCGCGTTCGGAGATGCTGAAGAACTTGTCCAGCAGGCTGCCCGGCGTGCCCGGACGCGGCTTGTTCGCACCACGCGGCGCATCCTTGGGGCCAGCCCGCAATCGGCTTGTCGTGGTCATGGTCCCGGGCCTTCTAGTAGTCGGTCCGGGTTTCCTGGGCGTCCCAGGCCGTGAACGGCTTGAGATGCTCGTTGCCTTCGGACTGGAAGCAGTTCACCGGCATCAGCGAGCGGTTGGATTTCGCCTCGAAGTAGTCGTGGAACACCGCGTCGTCGAATCCGGCCGCGGCCGCATCATGCCGGCTGGCCGCGAAGAAGACCTTGCCGATGCGGGCCCACAGCGAGGTGGCCAGGCACATCGGGCAGGGTTCGCAGCTGCTGTAGAGCACGCAGCCGCTCAAATCGAAGGTCCCTAGCGCAGCGGCCGCGGTGCGGATGGCCACCACCTCGGCGTGGGCCGAAGGATCATTGTTGGCTGTGACGCGGTTGACCCCTTCGAAGACCTGTCCATCGGGTGTGACCACGACGGCGCCAAAGGGCCCGCCGGAGTTGTGGACATTTGTGGTGGCAATATCGATGGCCATCGAAAGATAGTCTTGGCCAGTGGTAGTAACGCTCATCGCGCAGCTCCTCATGCTTTGGACAAGACCACCGCAGCGCATTGCTTGGCGCTAGCTTCCGGTTGCGCTTGTCACCTGAAATCGATCAGTTGCATGCCCGGTAGATAGCGACCCATCAGGTGGGTGCCCGCCATAGACAGCTACGAGATTACCAACGGCATGTGACGCACGCAACACTTTTTTTGAAATCGCTTTTTCGCATCCTGAACAAAAAAGCGGCAGTGTTTACAAGCAACCCCGTTGCTGCCAGCACCTCAAAACCCCAACTGGATACCGGCCTTTCCACCCGGGTTTCCAACACGTTACAGCCGCCTATCGGCTCCCCGATCGCCCGGGTGAAATTAAGTTCCCTTCGGCGCAACAACCTGAGCACCTCGGTGAAATACCTGTTTGAAAAGCTCAGAAGCAACAAACGCTAGAGAAGGGATCGGGTAGCGTGAGCGCACAGCTAGAAGCATCTGGCACATCGCAGGCACTGGACATCCAGCCGGGACGCTGGGTCAGCAATTGGACCCCGGAGGATCCTGCCTTCTGGAAGCACACAGGATCAGCGGTAGCCAGCCAGAACCTCAGGTGGTCCATCTTCGCCGAGTTCCTCGGTTTCAGCGTATGGCAGCTTTTCGCCATCATCGTGGTCTATCTCCCGGCCGCCGGATTCAGCTACAGCACCACCGAACTGTTCTGGCTGATCTCCATTCCGAGCCTCGTCGGAGCGACGCTGCGCATCCCCTACACGTTCATGGTCGCCCGGTTCGGCGGACGCAATTGGACAGTGATTTCCGCATTGCTCCTGCTGATTCCTGCCGGCGGAATCACGCTCGCGCTGGCCGATGCGTCCACGCCGTTCTGGGTCATGCTCAGCCTGGCGGCACTGACCGGCTTCGGCGGAGGCAACTTCGCCTCGTCAATGGCAAATATCACCTACTTCTACCCCGCCGCCCGCAAGGGCTGGGCGCTGGGCCTGAATGCTGCCGGCGGCAACCTCGGCGCCGCCGTCGCCCAGCTGCTCGTGCCGGTCATTGTCACGGTGTTCGCCGCCGGGGCGCTGCAGCTCCCGCTGGCTGGGTTGCTCTGGATCCCGCTGGTTCTGCTCTCCGCGTGGGGCGCCTGGAAGTACATGCACAATCTGTCATCGGCACGCTCGGATATCCGTGGCGCGGTAGCCTGCCTGAGGGAAAAGCACCTGTGGATCATTTCGGCGCTGTATGTGGGGACCTTCGGCTCCTTCATTGGATTCTCGGCAGTCTTCCCCAAGCTGATCGTTGACACCTTCCCGGAATACGCTGCCTTGCCGCTGGGCACCGCCACCATCACCTTGGCCTTCCTCGGCCCGCTGGTCGCATCGCTGGCCCGCCCGTACGGCGGTAAGATCGCCGACAAGCTCGGAGGCGCACGCATCACCGTGGCCACCTTCGCCGCCATGGCCGTGATTACCGCCGCGCTGGTGCTCAGCCTGCCCCGGGCGAACTTCTGGGTCTTCCTCGCCTTGTTCTTGCTGCTCTTCACCGCAAGCGGCATCGGCAATGGCTCGACCTATCGCATGATCCCGGCAGTCTTTGCCCTGAGCGGCCAGGGACAGCAGGCCGGACAAGTGGATTCTTCCCGCAAGGCTGCTGCCGCGCTCGGATTGATCTCGGCCATCGGCGCCTACGGCGGCTTCCTGATTCCGCAAGCCTTGGGCCTGTCCGTTTCCACGACGGGAGCCTACACCGCGGCATTCATCATCTTCATCGCCGCCTACCTGCTGCTCATGGCCACCGCATGGTTCACCTATGCGCGGCCCGGCACCCGCTTCGCGAAGCACGGAGTCTAGGATGACCGCCACCCATTGCCCCTACTGCGCCCTGCAGTGCGGCATCACCCTCGAACGCAGCACGCAGGCCGAATCCCCTGAGCCGGTGAGCTTGAAGGGCCGCGACTTCGAAACCAACGGCGGGGCGCTGTGCCGGAAAGGGTACAGCGCCGCGACGCTGCTGGATCATCCCGAACGCCTGCAGGCACCTATGCTCCGCCAAGCCGATGGCAGCCTTGCACCGATCGGCTGGGAGCAGGCATTGGATCTGGTGGCAGACAAGGCCCGGGCTATCCGGGCCGAATCCGGTGCTGATGCGCTGGCGGTTTTCGGTTCCGGATCGCTGACCAACGAAAAGGCCTACCAGCTGGGCAAGTTCGCGCGGCTGGCCCTGGGCACGTCGCGCATCGACTATAACGGCCGGTTCTGCATGTCCTCGGCTGCCGCGGGCACCAACCGCGCCTTTGGCCTGGACCGCGGTTTGCCGTTCCCGCTGGCGGATCTGGATGAGGCGGGGATGATCCTGATGCTCGGTTCCAACGTCGCCGACACGATGCCGCCTTTTGTCCGGCATTTGGCCGGGGCGCGTGAGAACGGCGGGCTGGTGGTGGTTGATCCGCGGCGTTCGGCAACCGCCAAGCTCTGCGAAGATAATGCCGGCTGGCACTTGCAGCCCACCCCGGCCACCGACCTGCCGCTGCTGCTGGGCTTAGCCCACGTGCTGGTGGCGGAGTCCCTGGTCGACACCGGTTATCTGGCCGCCCGCACCAATGGTTTCGACGCGGTGAAAGCCTCGTTGGCCGGCTGGTGGCCCGAACGAACCGCCCAGGTCACCGGCGTTCCCGCCGAGCAGATCCGGCGCACCGCCCGGGCCCTGGCCCAGGCGGCTAGCGAAGCGAAGGCCGGCGGCAAGCCCGTCTACATCCTCACCGGCCGAGGCATAGAACAACATGCCAACGGCACCGATACGGTCACCGCCGCAATCAACCTCGCCCTGCTGCTCGGCCTGCCGGGAACCTTGGCCGGCGGCTACGGCACCATCACCGGCCAGGGCAATGGGCAGGGCGGCCGGGAGCACGGGCAGAAGTGCGACCAGCTTCCCGGCTACCGCAAGATCACCGACCCGGAACACCGTGCACAGGTGGCCCGAGTCTGGGGCGTGGAACCCGAAATCATCCCCGGTCCCGGGCTACCTGCCGTTGAGCTGCTCGAAGCGCTGGGCACCCCAACCGGTCCGCGCATGATGATGATCCACGGGGCCAACCCGGTGATCTCCGCACCCGATGCCTCGAAGGTGAGCCGGGCACTGGCCAGCCTCGATTTCCTCGTGGTCTGTGACTTCTTCCTATCGGAAACTGCAGCCCAGGCAGACCTGGTGCTGCCGGTGCTGCAATGGGCCGAAGAGGAAGGCAGCATGACCAACTTGGAGGGCCGGATCCTGCGCCGCCGCGCCGCCTTGGAGGCACCGGGAAATGCGCGCAGCGAACTGTGGATCCTCTCCCAGCTCGCCCAGCGGCTGGACGCTCCCGGCCGCTTCTCCCCCGCCCCACGGGAAGTCTT
Source organism: Glutamicibacter sp. ZJUTW (assembly GCF_008370855.1). Lineage (NCBI taxonomy): Bacteria > Bacillati > Actinomycetota > Actinomycetes > Micrococcales > Micrococcaceae > Glutamicibacter > Glutamicibacter sp. ZJUTW. The sequence goes on from NZ_CP043624.1 coordinate 3,056,542, forward strand.
CGAAGAACTCAAAGAAGCGTCAGCCGGCGGCTTGGCGGATTACTCGGGGGTGCGGTGGGATGACTTGGATGCCGGTGCCGCTATCTATTGGCCGTGCCCTGCAGGCACCGAGGTGCGGGCCGAGCCCGGCGTCCGCAATGGCACCCCTCGCTTGTTCCTTGACGGCTTTGCCCATGCCGACCGGCGTGCAGTGCTGGTTCCAGTGGCATTCCAGCCGGCACCCCGGAAGAATACCAGCGCTACCGTCTCCCTGGTGACCGGCCGTCTGCTGGAGCACTACCAGTCCGGCGCGCAGACTCGCCGGGTTGCCGAGCTGGCCCAAGCCGCACCGGAACCACTGCTGGAAATCCATCCGGCAACCGCATTGTCCCACCAGATTGCCCAGGGGCAGAAGGTCGTGATCAGCAATGAACGCGGTGAGGTGACCGCCCGAGCCCTGCTGACCGCTGATGCCCGGCTGGACACGGTCTTCCTGCCGTTCCACTACCCGGGGGCGGGGACCGCGAACCTGCTGACCGAGGCCAAGGTTGACCCGCACAGCAGGATGCCTGAATTCAAGCACGCCCATGTTTCGCTGAACGCTGTGGAAGAGGAACAATGACCGAGCAACGCCCGCAACGCATCGTCATCATCGGCTTCGGCCCCGTCGCCGCATCCCTCGTCGAGGGGCTGCTCCCGGCCGCGGCGGCCGGCCAATGCGCCATCACCATCATCAGCGCCGAAGAACATCTGGCCTACAACCGCGTGCTGCTCGCTGAGCTGGCCGTCGGCGCCGCCGAGCTCGAGCATCTGGGCATGATAGATCCCCAACGGCTGGCAGATGCCGGAGTCGAGGTGCGCTTGGGTGTGCGGGCCACCGGCATCGACCGTTCGCGGCGCCGGGTCCATCTGCAGGACGCTGGCCATATTTCCTATGACCGTCTGGTCTTCGCTACCGGTGCCCGGGCTGTAGTCCCGACGCTCAACGGCCTGAACTTCGATCCGCATGCGGAAACTTCCCTGCCTGCCGGGGTCTTTGCCCTGCGCACGGTGGATGATGCCCATCAGCTGCGGGAATCGCTCGGGCCCGGCCGGCGCATTGCAGTTCTGGGTGGCGGTGTACTGGGTATCGAAGCCGCCTTGGCCATTGCCACTACGGGGGCGCAACCGGTGCTGGTGCACCATGGCCCAGCACCCTTGGGACGGGTCGTGGACGCAGACGGCGGGGCGCTGCTGGCACGGAATCTGCGCGACGCCGGCGTCGAGGTGATCTCCGGAGTGAAGGCCACTGGCATTCAAAAGGATGAGCAAGAATTCGCCGGGCTGATGACCTCCACCCACGGACTGGTCCAAGCTGACGCCCTGCTCATTTCCACCGGTGTGCGGGCGAGAACCGAGCTAGCCACCGGCTGCGGTTTGACCGTAGGCCGTGGCATCAAGACCGACGAATTCCTCTGCGCCGACACCGAGCAACGAATTTTTGCCGTGGGTGACTGCGCCGAAGTTGCCGGGCGGCCGCCGGTTGGCTTGCTGGCCCCGGGGTGGGCCCAGGCCGCATGGCTGTCCCAGTACTTTTCGCAGCTGTTCGGTTCGGGACCTGCCGAACCGCTTCCTGCCCCGGACTTCTCCGCGTCCGATGTGCTGATGCTCAAGGGACAAGGCATCGAGGTAACCGCGGCCGGCGATATCAGCGCCGGGTATTGGGACGACTCAGACCTGCAGGCAACCGTTTACGCGGATCCTGCGCGCGGACGCTATCTCAAGATCGTCTCCCGGCAGGATGCGGTCACCGGATTCCTGGCCATGGGCTTGCCGCAAGCCAGTGCAGAACTTGCGCTGGCTTATGAGCGCGGTACCGCGCTTCCTGAAGATCGTTCGACCTTGCTGCGGCTGGATGATCCGGCAACTGAACAGATCTCTGCGATCCCCAGCGATGAAGACCAGCTCTGCCGATGCTCGGGTGCCACCTATGGCCAAGTGGCCCATGCGGTGGGCGCTGGCTGCACCACCATCGCGCAGGTGGGCGAAAGCTGCCGCGCAGGCACCGGATGCGGAGGGTGCAAAGCGAAAATCGAGGAACTGCTGGCCAACGCTCCCGCCGTGGCATAACGACCCTGAGGGCTGTCGGCTCCTGGTACGTTGCAGAGCTGATCAGCTAAGCACCCGGTACGCCAGATGCACTTCGCTAGCGAAAGCCGAAGTCTGAATGCGTTCCAGCTCGATATGCTGCCCCAAACCTTCGAACAAGGATATGCCACCGCCAAGCAATACCGGGGCGATATCCAGGTGCAGCTCGTCGACCAATCCCAGGGCAAGGCACTGCCGCGATATTTTCCCGCCCAGCAAGCTGACAAAACCGCCTTTGGCATCCTGCGTGGCTGATTCCACTGCGCCGGCAATGTCATCAACAACGAAGGTGTAGGTGATGCCGTCGCGTACCACCGGCTCAGTGGCTGTATGAGTCATCAGGTATACCGGGACCTGAAGCATCCCTCCATAAGGGATTTCGCCCTCCTCGATCGTTTGCGTCCGATTCGCACCGCCGACAATGGCTCCGATCTTCTCCATGACCAAGGCAACGACCCCATCATCTTCGGGGGCGGAGGGACGGCCAAACATCCAGTCCACCCCACCCTCAGCATCGGCGAGAAACCCATCGAGGGTGATGGTCGCATGGATAATCACAGTGGCCATAGCTTCGTTCCTTTTCACCAGGGAAAGGCTGTCAACGATAATCGGCCAGGAATCCAGCGAGCCGACCGCCTTGCTACGTGCCACCCTAGGGCAGCCGCTGGTGCGCTGGCTAGACCCCCGTTGCGGAGCATCACGCAGCTGTGGCTGCCTACGTCCGTGGCCCCACCCTGCTGGCATCTTTGCTCCTAGCCGGATGCTGCACGCTGCCAAATGACGCAGGGACGAAAGCCTCTGGCTTTCGTCCCTGCGATTAGTTGATGATGCGGGTTGTCTTGGTCTTCCGCCCCGTTGCTGGACGGTACGCTGACTGGAGCTAATTGGTTGCAAGCGATTCCGTCTCGTCGAGGATTTCGAACCAGCCTTGCCAGGCCGAATGTTCCACGTTCAGGCTGCACTCAGATTTGATGCTCATTTGATCTGCTCCATCCATAGCTGTCCTTCGATTTCCATGAGCCGCTGCACCGGCAGCGGCAGCGAATCGGCGTTCAGGCATTCCCCGGTATCCAGTCGGTACACTTCCTTGTGCAGCGGGCAGGCTACCGTGGCCACGGAATCGCCATCGACCACGGTGTCCCCCAGAATTCCACGGGCCATGACCTTCGCGCCGCTGGTCGGGCAATGATGCGAGGTTGCGAAGAAGGCGTCTTCTTCGGTGCGGAAAAGGGCCAGCTGCGTGGTCTCGAGCCAGAGCGCTTCTCCCCATCCGCGCTCCAGCTCTGCGCTGCGGCACAGCGGCTCCAAGCTCAACGTAGCTTCACTTGTGTCTTCTTCGATTTGCGTGCTCATGATTCCCAGTCCTTCGTGTTTGGTTTTCGCTGACAAATCGAGCTTAGAAGCCGCATGTTTCGCTCGATGCCCAACGCGATTGCTGGTCGGTAAAGCATCGCTAACAGCAATTTCGATCGACGTGAATCGAAAATCCTGCCGGAATTCCGCCGGATTTTGATGTTGCCTTCCCTTGGAGAAATCGAATTCCTGGCCGAATGATTCGTTCATGTTTCAGCGCCTTCACTACGGAATTGACTCATGGTGGAGAGAATTGCGCCGACCGAAACACAAGGGTAATTGCCGTGCAAAACGAACTTTCTACAGTGGTCTCATCAGCCAGAAACTCACCGTTTCCCAGCGAAAGTCGAAATAGATCATGGGTACAACACACACTGCACGCAACATCCTGGTCATCGGCGGCGGCCCCGCGGCCCACCGCTTCACCGAAGCCTTGGCCAGCCGCGCACCACAAGATCTGCACATCACGGTACTGACCGAGGAAAGCCACCTACCCTATGACCGCGTGGCCCTCTCCCAAGCGTTGACCAACCCCGGGGTGGATCTCACCCTCGGCGATCCGAAGCTCTGGGAAGCTGAGCATGTCACCTTGGAAACCAACGCCAAGGCCGTGGCTATCGACAGCACACAGCGCACGGTCGCCACCGCCGATGGACGCAGCTTCGCATATGACGAATTGGTGCTCGCCACCGGATCCAACGCTGCCACCTTGCCCATCGCCGGCAACGAGCACACGTTCGTCTATCGCACGCTGGAAGATGTCTGGTCCATCGCTGAGAAGGTCAAGGAGCTTTCAACCACGCTCGGCCGCGCCCCGGTGGTGGCCACCATCGGCGGCGGGCTGCTTGGATTGGAAGCCGCCGCAGGTGCCCAGGCGCTGGGGGCCGAAGCTGTCGTCATTGACGGCGGCAAGTGGCTGATGGGCACCCAGCTGGATGAAGGTGCTGGCCAAGCCATGGGCCGGCTCATTGAGCAGACAGGTTTCACCGTCCACAACGGGGTCTTCCCGCAGGAGATCCTGACCAGCCAGGGCTCCGGCAGCCGAGTAGTTACCGGAGTGCTGATGGCAGATGAACGCGTGATCGAAGCCGACATGGTCATCGTGTCGATCGGCGTACGACCCCGCGATGAGCTGATCCGCAACTACAACGCGGCCCTGGACGATTCCGGCAGCGAAGCGCCCCGCTTCGGCATGGGTCCGCGCGGCGGCGTGGTCATCGATTCGCATTGCGCCACGGATATCGAGCACATCTGGGCCATTGGAGAGGTTGCGAACTACGAGGGATTCTGCATCGGCCTGGTCGCGCCGGCCAACGCCATGGCTGAAATCGTGGCCGAGCAGTTGGCCGGCGGCGAGGCCGAATTCGCCGGCTTCGACACTGCCACCAAGCTCAAGCTCTCCGGGGTGGACGTTGCCAGCTTCGGCGACGGCTTCGCCCGAGCCGAGGGTGCATTGGAAGTGGTCTACGCGGATGCCCCGCGTGGCCTGTACCAGAAGCTCGTGGTGTCCTCCGACGCCAAGACCCTGCTCGGCGGCATCTTCGTGGGAGATGCCACCCCGTACCAGTCATTGCGTCCGCTGCTCGGCCGGGAACTGCCCGGCGAACCAGGCGCTTACCTGAGCGCATTGGGCGGCGAAGCGCCGGAGGGCGAACTGCCCGATGACGCGACGCTGTGCTCCTGCAATTCGGTCACCGCCGGCACCATCCGCGATGCCGTCTCCGGTTGCGGCTGCTTCGAGGGCGAAGCGCCGGTGACCACCGTTTCCGGGCTGAAGGGGTGCACCCGTGCCGGCACCCAGTGCGGCTCCTGCGTTCCGATGCTCAAGAAGGTCATGGAAGCACAGATGCTCAAGGACGGTGCGGAAGTATCCACCGCCCTGTGCGAGCATATTTCCTTCTCCCGCCCGGAACTCTACGAAGCCATCCGTGTGGCCGGGTTGCAGGCCTTCGGCGAGGTGATGGAGCGTTTCGGCACCGGCAAGGGCTGCGATATCTGCAAGCCGGTCATCGCCAACATCCTCTCCTCGCAGACCAGCGTGCACCCGATGGACGCAGGACTTGCCGGCGCCCAGGACACCAACGACCGCGTGCTGGCAAATATGCAGAAGGACGGCACTTACTCGGTGGTCCCGCGCATCCCGGGCGGGGAGATCACCCCGGAAAAGCTAGGCGTGATTGCGGCGGTGGCGCAGAAGTACGGCTTGTACACGAAGCTCACCGGCGGCCTGCGCATCGACATGTTCGGCGCCCGGCTGGAGCAGCTGCCGGAGATCTGGCGCGAGCTGGTGGATGCCGGTTTCGAATCCGGACAAGCCTACGGAAAGTCGCTGCGCAATGTGAAGACCTGCGTGGGTTCCTCCTGGTGCCGGTACGGCATGCTCGATTCCACCGCGCTGGGCATCGAGATGGAGCTGCGCTACCGCGGCCTGCGCGCACCGCACAAGCTGAAGATGGGCGTCTCCGGCTGCGCCCGCGAATGCGCCGAGGCCCGCGCCAAGGATATCGGCGTCATCGCCACGACCGATGGCTGGAACCTGTATGTGGGCGGCAATGGCGGCGCCAACCCGGCGCACGCCCAGCTGCTCGCCGGCGGCCTGGATGAGCAGACGCTGTTCAAGTACATCGACCGCTACCTGATGTACTACATCCGCACCGCGGACAAGCTGCAGCGTACCGCGCATTGGCTCCAGGACCTGGACGGCGGGCTGGAGCGCGCCAAGCAGGTGGTGATCGAGGATTCGCTGGGGTTGGCCGAAGAGCTGGAAGCTGCCATGGAAGCCCACGTGGCCAATTACGAGGATGAGTGGGCTGCCACCTTGGCCGACCCGGTCAAGCTCAAGCGCTTCCGCTCCTTCGTGAACACCGCCGCACCGGATACCGAACTGGAATACATTTCCGAGCGGGGGCAGCAGCGCCCCGCCGAGCCGGTGGCACTAGGTGCCAGCATCCCGGTCGGGGCGCCGCGAACCTAGGAGCTGTCTCCCACCCGCGCTGCTACCAGCGCGGGTGGATCTGCTCGCGCAGCTTGGCGTCGTAGAGATCGCGGACCGAGGCATTGAAGCCCTCGGAGATCTGCAGCGAACCGGCTGCCGCATTGGCGCGGGCCTGCTGCGCATAGCGGGCGCCGGGAATGATGGTGCTCACCCCGTCCTGGGCCGCCAGCCAGGCCAAAGCCACCTGCGCGCTGGTTGCCGCCGGCGCCTCGGCGGCGGCCAGCTTCGCGAACTCGCCAGCTGCTTCAAGCCCGGTGGCATAGTCCACGCCTGAGAAGGTCTCGCCGACGTCGAAGGAGGAGCCGTCGCGGTTGAAGTTGCGGTGGTCATCCTTGGCGAACTCGGTCTGCAGCGTGTAGCGGTTGGCCAGCAGTCCGCTGGCCAGCGGCACGCGGGCAATGATGCCTACCCCGGCCTCGCGGGCTGCCGGCAGCACGGTGTCCAGCGGCTTGTGGCGGAAAGCGTTGATGATGATCTGCACGGTAGCGACGTTCGGGCGGGCAATCGCCGTCAGCGCCTCGTCCACGGTTTCCACCGAAACGCCATAGTTCGCCACACGTCCCTCATCCACCATGCTGTCCAGCGCATCGTAAATCTCATCGCTGGAGTACACCGGGGTGGGCGGGCAGTGCAGCTGGACCAGGTCCAGGGTGTCCACGCCGAGGTTCTTGCGGGAACGGTCATTCCACGCACGGAAGGCGTCCAGGTTGTAGTTCTCGGGCACCTGCTCCACGCGGCGGCCCATCTTGGTGGCGACGGTAATGTCCGCATCCGGGTTGGCCTTCAGCCAGGTGCCGATCAGCTGCTCGCTACGGCCATCCCCGTACACGTCGGCGGTGTCGAAGAAGTTCACCCCGGCGTCATAGGCGGCATCGAGCACGGCCAGCGCGTCGGCTTCATCGACTGACCCCCAGTCGGCGCCGAGCTGCCAGGTGCCCAGGCCAATGGCCGATACGTTGCGGTGGGTACGTCCAAGTTCTCGTTGTTGCATGCCAACAATTCTAGTTTGCGCAGCACGATTTCCCTGGGATGGCAAAATCTCCTTCGCCGCGTTGCCGTGTCCAAAACGGTTCTCAATTATCTAAACGATAGAATATTGAATACCATCACGTCATCGAGGAGATCATGTTCCCCACCATCATTACCGTCCTTTGCGCCATCGCAGGATTGCTTGTCTTGCTTGCCGGAAAGGCCATGAAACCGGAAAACAAGAATCGTGCCGCCACCCGCTTCACCGGAATCACCGTTTTCATCGTGTCACTGATCGTGCTGGCCATCATGTCCACCACCATCGTGCAGCCACGCACCGTCGGCGTGAAGGTCGCGCTGGGCAAGCCGACCTCCGTGGTCAGCAACGGCTTCCATCTGAAGTGGCCATGGGAAAAGGTCGAAAAGCTGGATGGGTCGGTGCAGAACGATGTCTACTCAGCCGACAGTGCCATCCCGGTCCGGCTGGGCAACAACGGCCGCGCCAATGTGGATGCGTCCATCCAGTGGCAGCTGAAGACCGATGATGCCATGGATGTTTTCCTGGATTACCGCACCTTCGAGGGCATCCAGTCCAATTTGGTCGACCGCAACTTCCGTGCCGCGCTGAACGAGGTCATGGCCACCTACGATCCACTGGAATACGGCGAACCCGCCAGCGGCGGCCAGGACCTGGAAGGACTGGCGAAGTCCGTGCAGGAAAAGATGCAGGCCAAGGTCAAGACCCAGATCGAGATCCGCTCGGTCACCTTGCCGATCATCAATTTCGATGAGCCGACGCAGAACCGCATCAACGAGCTGCAGGCGGAAACCGCCAAGACCCGCGTGGCCCAGCAGCGCAAACAGACCAGCGAGGCCGAAGCCGAAGCCAACAAGATCCTGGAACGCTCGCTGACCCCGGAGACCTTGACATCCAAATGCCTGGATATCGTGGCCGAGTCCGGCCAGAGCCCCATCGGCTGCTTCCCCAATTCCGGCGTCCAGCCGATCACCATGACCGGTGACAAGCAGAAGGACTCCAGCCAGTAAAGCCACTCACGTCCAAAACGCCTCAGTTCATTGAACTGGGGCGTTTGGCTTTTGGTGATGGGCGCTGCCGCTAGCCTTGCGGCATCGGCCGGTCGCCGGCGTGGCCCGGCTGCTCCGAGATGACCTGGATTTCCAGGCCCTTCGAGTCGTACAGCTTCCCATCGATCAGGCGGTCGCCGTCTTCGAGGCCGGCCAGCTGGTACTTGTAGACGGTGCGCAACGAGGTTTCCTGCTTGCCCCAGTTCAGCTCATTGAAGATGATGTTCAGCAGCACGGCCATGATGGTGGCCGAGGAGATGCTGGATTGGAAGATGGTGCCGACCCAAGCGGGGAATTCGGCGTAGAAATCAGGCTTGACCATCGGGATGCAGCCGAAGGCCAGCGAAGTCGCGATGATCAGCATGTTCATGTTGTCGTCCTTGGCCTTGGCCAAGGTGCGGATGCCTGCCGCTGCCACCGAGCCGAACAGCACCACGCCGGCACCGCCCAGCACCGGGGCGGGGATGGAGGCGACCACTCGGCCGAGCACCGGCAGCAGGCCGAGGACCACCAGAATGCCGCCGCCGGCGGCCACCACGAAGCGGCTCTTCACACCGGTAATCGCCACCAGGCCCACATTCTGCGCGAAGGCCGACTGGGTGAAGGTGTTGAAGATCGGGGCGACGGTGGAGGAGAGCATGTCGGCACGCAGGCCGTTGGCGATGCGCCGCGAATCCACCTTGGAGCCGGTCACCTCGGCCACCGCCAGCATGTCCGCGGGGGTTTCGGTGTAGGTCACCAGGATGACGATCATCATCGAGATGATGGCACCGATTTCGAAGACCGGGGCGCCGAAGGCGAAGGGCGTGGGAACCGCAAAGATGTCGCCGGTGAGCACCTGGGAGAAATCAGCCATGCCCAGGAACACTGCCACCAGGGTGCCCAGCGCGATGGACAGCAGGATCGACAGGCGCGAAAGCGCCGGGACGCCGGACTTGGACAAGGCCAGCAGGATCAGCAGGGTGATAGCGGCCAGCGCGATATTCTTCAGCGAGCCGTAGGAATCCCCGGCACTGGCACCGCCCATGGCCCAGTCGGCGGTGACCGGGAAGAGCGAGACGCCGATAATCGTGATCACCACGCCGGTGACCACCGGCGGGAAGAAGCGCAGCAGCTTGGCGAAGAACGGGGCGATGATGATGCCGATGGCGCCCGAGGCAAGCACCGCGCCGAATACTGCCGGCATGCCTCCCCCGCCGTTGAGGATGGCGATCATGGTAGCCACGCCGGAGAAGGACGTGCCCTGGACCAGCGGCAGCTGGGCGCCGAAGAACGGCACGCCCAGGGTTTGCAGGATGGTGGCCAGGCCGCCGATGAACAGGCAGCTGGCAACGAGCACACCCATTTCGGCTGTGTCCATGCCCGCGGCGCCACCCATCACCAGCGGCGGTGCGATGATGCCGCCGTACATGGTCAGCACATGCTGGAAACCGTAGGCCACGGTTTTATGGGCAGGCAGGCGTTCGTCTTCTGGTCTGATGCTCTCAGCGGCTTGGCTGCGGGCAGCACTCATGGGGAATTTCCTCTTCGGTGGACTGCGGAATGGCGCATCCCATGCGTTCGGATGCGCCCCGCCGTCAATTCTCCCGTACCGGGGCGCCCGATGGACAACCGGCAAGGCCCGAATGGCTGCGAGGTGCCTTACGTCAAGCGCTTAGCGTTCCTCTGGTTCAGCTATCCAGCGTGCGCCCGGGCTGCTGGGTGTGCTCGACGAAGCGCACCATCATCGCCTTGAAGCCCGGCGTATTGGATTCGCGAGCCACCAGATCGCGGTGCACCAGCGCGTTGGCTTCCGGGTAGTAGGCAGCCACGCACCCCTTGGCCGTCGGGTAGGACACCAAGCGGAAACGGTTGGCCCGGCGCTCGGTGCCGGCGAAGGTGGAAATAACGTCCACCAGGTCGCGGTCGCTGAATCCGGTCTCGGCCAGGTCCTCCGGGTTGATCAGGATGACGCGGCGGCCGTCCTTGATTCCGCGGTAGCGGTCATCCAGCCCGTAGAACGTGGTGTTGTACTGGTCATGGCTGCGCATGGTCTGCAGGATCAGGTGTCCCTCGGGTGCTTCCAAGGCCTCGAATTCCGAAACCGTGAAGCGACCCTTGCCAATATCGGTGGCGAAGGAGCGGGTGTCGCGCGGCGGGTTGGGCAGCACGAAGCCGTTCTTGTCGCGCACCCGGCGGTTGAAGTCCTCGAAGCCGGGCAGCACGCGTTCGATGTGGTCGCGGATCACGTCGTAGTCCTCGGCCATCGCCCGCCAGTTCACCGGGTGGTGATCCCCCAGGATGGCCTGGGCCATGCGCGCGACGATTACCGGTTCGGCCAGCAGGTGCTCCGAGACCGGGGTGAGCCGGCCACGGGTGGATTTGATCACCGACATGGAGTCCTCCACGGAAAGGAACTGCGCACCGGTGGGGTGCTTGTCGTCCTTGTCGGTGCGGCCCAGGGTCGGCAGGATCAGCGAGGTCTTGCCGTGCACCACATGCGAGCGGTTGGGCTTGGTGGAAATGTGCACGGTCAGCTTGGCGCGCTGCATGCCGGCTTCCAGGGCTTCGGTGTCCGAATTGGCCAGGGCGAAATTGCCGCCCATGGACACGAACACATCCACCTCGTCCTTTTCGAAGGCGTGCAGCGCTTCGGTGGAATCGTAGCCGTGGGCGCGCGGGGATTCGATGCCGAATTCGGCGTCCAAGGCGGTGAGCAGCTGCTCGGTGGGCTTCTCCCAGATGCCCATGGTGCGGTCGCCCTGCACATTCGAGTGGCCGCGCACCGGGCAGGCGCCGGCGCCGGGCTTGCCGAAGTTTCCCTGGAGCAGCAGCAGGTTGATGATTTCCTTCAGCGTCGGCACCGAGTGCGGCTGCTGGGTCAACCCCAGCGCCCAGCAGATGATGGTGGCCTTGGACTTGGCCAGCAGCATTGCGATCTCGGTGATCTGGGTGCGGGTCAGGCCGGTGGCCTTTTCCGTGGCGTCCCAGTCCAAGGTGGCGCGCGCGTCCTTGTAGGCTTCGAAGCCGTCGGTCACCGCGGCGATGAACTCGTGGTCCACCACCGTGCCCGGATGCTTCTTCTCTTCTTCCAGCAACAGGTGGCCGAAGGCCTGGAACAGGGCCAGGTCGCCGCCGACCTTGATCTGCAGGAAGTCGCTGGAAATCGGGTCCGCCTTGCCCAGCATGCCGCCCACGGTCTGCGGGTCCTTGAAGCCGAAGAAGCCGGCTTCCGGCAGCGGGTTCACCGCGACCACGCGGGCGCCGCGCTTGCGCGCGTCGGCCAGCGCGGAGAGCATGCGCGGGTGGTTGGTGCCGGGGTTCTGCCCCACCACGAAGATCAGATCCGTATGCTCGAAGTCTTCCAGCGACACGGTGCCCTTGCCGATGCCGATGGTCGGGTTCAGCGCCGTTCCGGAAGACTCGTGGCACATGTTCGAGCAGTCGGGCAGGTTGTTGGTGCCCAGGCTGCGGGCCAGCAGCTGGTACATGAACGCGGTCTCGTTCGCGGTGCGCCCGGAGGTGTAGAACACGCACTTGTCCGGGGTGGTCGCATTGACGTGCGCGCCAATGGTCGAGAAGGCCTCGGCCCAGCTGATCGGCGAGTAGTGGGTGTCCCCTTCGCGGATGATCATCGGGGTGGTGATCCGGCCCTGCGAGCCCAGCCAGTATTCGGTCTTGTCGCGCAAGTCCTCGATGGAGTGCTGCGCGAACCATTCCGGGGTGACGGTGCGGGCGCTGGCTTCCTCGGCGATGGCCTTGGCGCCGTTCTCGCAGAATTCGGCGGGCTTGCGCTTGCCGGTGATGGATTCGGGCCAGGCGCAGCCCGGGCAGTCGAAACCGTCGTGCTGGTTGACGCGCAGCATCGAGCGAAGGGTGCGCGACGGGCCGGCTTCGGCGAAACCGCGCTCCATGGACACCATCACGGCTTTGAGGCCGGCGGCGGCGTGCTTTGGTTCGCTGACCTTCAGCTCATCTTCATTGATGTCTTTCTTGGGTGCCGAGCGATGCATGAGACCCTCCTGGTTGGTGGCGCGCGCGGAACTGATATCCAGCTCACATATTACAAGGCTACGCTGTGATCACCCGATGCGCATGTGTATAAATATTCACGCTGCGTCCGCGGGAGAACGCGGCGAGCGTCAGGCCTGATTCCTCGGCCAAATCCGCGGCCAGCGACGAGGGCGCGCCGACCGCCGCCAGCACCGGAATTCCGGCCATCGCGGCCTTCTGCACCAGCTCGAAGGAGGCGCGTCCGGAAACCTGCAGCACGGCGTCACCCAGCGGCAGCAACCCCTCGCGCAGGGCAGCCCCGATGACCTTGTCCACCGCATTATGACGCCCTACGTCCTCGCGCAGGATCAGCAGCTCCCCGGAGGCGGAGAACAACCCGGCCGCGTGCACTCCCCCGGTGGCGGAGAACAGCTGCTGCGATTCGCGCAGGGTGTCGGGCAGGCCCAGCAGGGTTTCCAGCTCCACCTGCCCGGCGTCCGGAGCCGGCGCGAAGGCGGCTTTCTTGCGCACCTCGTCGATGGAATTGGTCCCGCAGATCCCGCAGGCGGAACTGGTGACCACATTGCGGGCGGCCAGCAGATCGGGATGCTTTGCTCCCGGACCCAGCTGCACCTCGATGACGTTGTAGGTCTGGTTGCCCGCTTCGTCGGTGCCGGCGCAATAGCGCAGGGAGGCCAAGTGCTCGGGGGCGGAAATGATGCCCTCGCCCACCAGGAAGCCGGTGACCATGTCGAAGTCGTGGCCCGGCGTGCGCATGGAGGTGGTGTAGGAGGTGTGGCCGAAGCGGATCTCCAGCGGCTCCTCGCCGGCCAGCTTCTCCTCGCGGACGCGCGAACCCTCCAGCGTTGCCCTGACGATGCGGCGGCGCGCGATCTTGCGGCCCATGTGCTTCTCCTGCCTGCTGCTCTTCTCCCCTGAGTGTGGCACCCTTGGCCATAGGAGGCAAAGCGGAAGTGCGGCGGCCGTAAGTCGCACCGGGCCCGTCGCCCCTCCTCTGGTCCCTAAACGCTTACGCAGAATCCAAGGGAACTACATCGTGGCTTTCTCTGCTTGCAACAACGCTTCAACCTGCTCGACCGAGACGGTTTGAACCATGGGGTTCAGCAACTCCATGAGCCCCAATGCCTGCTGGTGGGCAGCATGGGTAGCGCCAGCGCAAGCATCGGTGACCACTGTGACGCGCTTTCCGGCATCCACAGCCCCAAGTACGGTCGCCAAGACGCAACAGTCAGTAGCCACGCCTGCAATGACCAGGTGCTCGCTGCTCGAGGTGAGTTCGGCCAGCTGGTGACCCCATTTGGAGAAGGTCGGCAAGCTCAAGATCCCGTCATCGGGCTGAGGTTTAAGAGTGAGGTCCCATTGCGGGGAGTCAGGGCCTTGGCGGCATTGATCCCAGCGATCGTAGTAGTCTTGCCACGCCCCCTGCTCTCTGGCATCCCTGACGAAGCGCGTCCAGATTGCGTCGTCGAACTTCGTGCGCAACCGCGCAACCTGCGCCGCCGCCTGGTCGTAGTTCGCAACGAACCATTGGCTTTCAGGATCCTGGAAAATTCGCTGCATGTCGATGAGCACCAGCGCTGCAGAAGCGACGGGTATCGAGAACGGTACCGCTGTCATTATTTATTCACTTTTTTCTCTAGGTCAACACGCAATTCGCTGATCCCCGGACGCTCTGTTGCACGCATCCCCGGCAGCGGGGCTAACCTACACATTGCCATGTAGGCGACCGTGGCAGCCACAATACCGGCGACGAATCCGAGATCCCCGAATAAGGCCGAGGTCGATGCGAACGGACCCACAATGAGGCTGGTGTTCCAGAATAGACTTGACACCAGGCAACCAATAATCCAGGCGAAGAAGCCCCATTCAACGCGGCGGCCGGTATTGAAAAGTTCCGCGACCGAAGAAGCGATATTCTTGCGCATGCGCAGGTAATAATCCAGCAACAGCACAGCGCTGAAGGGGACGACCAGATAGGCAAGCAAAGACAAGAAGTCATAGAATCCGCCGTACGGATTGGTCTGCATCAGCAATGTCATCCCCAGACTAGCCACAGCCACGATGATCACTCCAACGATGCGGCTAACCGGGATTTTGACGGTCAGCAGCGACAGGGATCCGCCGTAGAGATTCATGGCGCTGACTGGAATCGTGGAAAGTACCACAGTGAGCATGGCGACCGGAGCCCAAGAACCCGTTAGTTCAGCCAAGGCCGGAATGGCGTCCAGTTCTCCGGCGAAACTTGAAACCAGCACGCCGATGCTGCCCAGCCAAGCCATGGCGATGAAGCTGCCGGCAGCGGTGTATCCCACGACTTTGGCATGTGAGGTGCTGCGCGGCAGGTAGCGCGAGAAGTCAGAAGCGAATGGGGTCCAAGTCATCACATAGGCGAAGAAGAATCCTGCAAAGGTGACCCAACCACCCATGCCACCCATGTACAGCGGCGCGCTGGTATCGATCCCCACGGAAAAGTCCGCTCGGCCCAGTGACAGGACCGAGATGATGACGAAGAGGACGGTCAGCACGACCGTGGCGATCTTGTTCACCAGATGCACGAGATTATGTCCCCAGATGGCGAAGACCGATTGCACCGCGAAAATGGCCACTGCTGCTAGCGTAAAGGGGACATTGACCAGCATCTGCAAGGCAATGACGGCGAAAACGGTATTTACAGCCGTCCAACCGATGGCGGACACGATAGTAAGCAAGGTGATGGGCAGGAAGTTGCCGTAGAAACCCATCGGCCCACGCCCTTGGACCTGTTGAGGCACACCGAGCTTCGTACCGATTCCTGCCAACACGCCCATAACCACCACGCCCAGCAAGGTGCCTACTGCGACCGCGCTCAACCCTTGGGCCACGGAAAGCCCGAAGAGCGAGGAGAAGAAGCCCGAGACCATGACCGCCAGGACCATGTTGGCCGCGAACCACAGCGTGAACTGGCTGCGGGGATGCCCATGCCGTTCGGCATCCGGAATCTGCTCAGTTGCGTAGGGTTCCGCTTTGGTCAGCGACGCACCGTAAGCTGGCGTGGGATTATCCTGCTCTAACATCGTATTTCCATTTCTCGAGTGTGTTCGGCGCGACAGACCCCATGTCTGCCAAAATCGCCGCTTTCGGCGTGCATTGAGCCGGTAGTTACTGCTGGCACGGACTACGCCGAGCCTTGTGCCTATCGGGCGGATGCAGTCGTTGCTTCTCGCTGATCAGCGGTAGCCTGTGGAACGGTCACTGCCGGCAGGCGCGTGTCGCAGCGCAACTCCTTCATCAGCGACATCCCCAGCAGCGTCACAATCGCTGTGAACGGCACCGCGGAGAGGATGGCCGCCTGTTGAAGCGCTTCGAGCCCACCCACGAGCAGCAGCACGATCGCGCAGACGCCGGTGAGCAGTCCCCAGACCACCAGGACCGGGCGCTTGGGGTACATGTTTCCGCCGGAGGTCAGCGTGCCCAGCACATAGGTATTGGAATCAGCACCGGTGATGAAGAACAGCACCACGAGGATTACCGTGAAGGCCGAGGTCACTTCTGGTATCGGCAACTCGGCCAGCATGGCGAAGAAAGTGCTGTTGGTGTCCTCCAGCGTCGCCTGGCCGATGCCGGAGCTGCCGTTCATCTCCTGGTGGATCGAGGTGCCGCCGAAGATGCTGAACCACACGCTGAAGACCAGCGACGGGACACCCATGACCGCAAAAACGAACTCACGGATGGTCCGGCCCTTTGAGATGCGCGCCAGGAAGATGCCGACGAAAGCACCCCAGCTCAGCCACCAGGCCATCATGAAGTAGGTCCACCATTGCATCCACTGCAAGTCCTCCGCTCCCGAGGGCGTCAACAGCGCCACGGCCGGGAATTCGCCCAGGAACTGCCCCATGGAACGGAAATAGATGTTGGAGATGAATCCGGTGGGGCCGGATACCAGGACGAAGACGCCAATAGCGGCGGCACCGATCATCGTGCCCTGGCTGAGCCATTTGATGCCTTTGCCCACGCCGGAGAGCGCCGAGAGGGTGAAGACGATGGTCACGCCGGCGATGATCACGATCTTGACGAACAAATCCGTGGGAATCCCGATCAGGCTGTTCAGCCCCTCGGCGATCTGCGAAGCACCCAACCCCAGGGAAGTGGTCGTGCCGAAGAGCGTCGCAAGCACGGTGAACACGTCAATGATTTTCCCCAACCATCCGTCCATCGACTTTCCGAGGATAGGCCTGAGCATCACCGAGACGAGGCCCGAATTGCCCCGGCGGTGTGTCGAATAGGCAATGGCAAGGCCAAATACGCCGAACAGCGCCCAGGCATTTGGTCCCCAGTCGAAGTATGAGAATTGCAAGGCCAGAACTGCGGCATCCATGGTTTCCGGCTCGGCCCGGCCATGCGGCGGCACCATGAAGTGGCTCATCGGCTCAGCAGCCCCATAGCTGATCAGCCCGATGCCCATCACAGCACCGAGGATCATCGCGATCCATGCCCAAGTGGAGAATTCAGGCCGGTCCGCGTCCTTGCCCAGCCTGATGCCCCCGTAGCGCGAAAAGGCCAGGAACAGCATCAGCACGATGCAGCCGAGAGTCACCAGCAGGTAGCTCCAGCCAATGTACTGCGCCGACCAGCTGGACGCCCCGGACATCAGTGTATTGAGCCGCTCCGGTGCAAAAGCCGCCCACAGCACGAAGACCACGACCAGGGCCAGCGAAAGGAAGAGGACGCTGCCTGGGCGCTGGAGCTGCTTGTAGACCTGTTTCGCTTCGTTCTTGTCCGCAGCCCGGCGCAATTTGCCGCCGGTGAGCGTAGGCCCTCCGCGTGGCCCATTGCCCTGCATTTCGTTGGTTTCGGTTTTCATGGCTCTCACACTTCGTTGTCTTGGAGGATTCTGCCAGCGCCGGGCTACAGCGCGGTCAATTCGGCGCCGTCGTAGAACCGGCCGGCTTTGTAGACCATCGGCTCAAGCTGGGCGACCTCGGAATGCTTGACCTTGGCGATGAATACGGTATGGGTCTTGGCCTGGAAGCGCTCCTTGATTTCGGCTTCGATGGACGCGGCCGAACCGTCGATCAGCGGGCTGCCGTTCGGGCCTTGGTGCCATTCGAGGTTGGCGAACTTGTCATCGCCCTTGGCTGCGAACGTGCCCACGGTGTCGCGCTGTCCGTTGCTCATGATGTTGATGCCCAGATGGGTGGATTTGAACAGCGACGCATAGGTGCTGGTGGTCTTCTGCACGCAAACGAGCACCAGCGGCGGCTCCAGCGAAACGGACACGTAGGAATTCGCGGCAAGCCCGCGGGGCTTGCCCTGCTCGTCCATGGTGGTCACGACGGTCACGCCGGTAACGAACTGGCGGTTGAATCCCTTGAGTGCGTCGAGGTTCGGCACCCCGCTCAAATCATCCACGACCACGCCTTCGCCGGCAGGTTCGAATGCGGACTTGAGCGAAGGGACTCCCACATCTTCCAGCAGCTCGCTCTGGTCCCACGTCACCTGCTCGGAGATGATCTTTCCATCCTGGATCTTCATCAGGTTGGAACCACGGGTTTCCACGGTGTTGCCAGTAGCCGGCACTCCCTGCAGATCGTTGATGAAGGTCCCGGTGGTGTGCCAGAAAATCGCGATGGACTGCTCCTGCTCATCAACGAGCAGGTGGTCGATTCTTGTCACCAGATCCGGGAAAGCATCCCGAACGGACAGGATCTCCTGCTTCAGTTCGCCAATGGTGGCGACGTTCTTGGATTTGTTGCTGATTCTCCGGAAGTCCGCGTGGAAGATCTCGTCCAGGGCTTCGACCTGCCCTCGGTCCCAAGCCGCTTCCCAAGCATTGACGAGCGATTCCTTGACAGGCTGGAGTGAATTTACAATTTGTTGCATGCAAGAAATGCTAGCAAAGGTTGTGATGGAGTCAACACATTTCAAAAAATTCTCTTTAATTTAGCGATTTCATGCCGATCGACTAAGTTTCTGTTGCATACAAGGGTATCTATGGATAGAGTTCTTGTATGCAAGAGAGTTCAATCGTGGAATCAAAAGCCAGAAGCAACCCGGAGACGCCGCTGCTCGGCAGGCTCCGTCAGATGATCGTCACCGGAGTTGTCCAACCCGGGGACCTATTGGCGGAGACTGCCCTCGCGCAAGATTTCGAGGTCAGCCGCACTCCGATCCGGGAAGCTTTGAAGCAGCTGGAGCGCGAGGGCTTGGTTGAGGTGCGAGCGCGGGTCGGAACTTTCGTCAGGAAGCCTACCCAGCGCGAAATCCACGAGATGTTTTCGCTCAAGGAAGCCTTTGAGGGATTGGCCGCTGGCTTGCTGGCCAGGCGCGGGGCCGTACCTGAACTGGACCAGCTCAAGGAAAACGTTGCACGCAGCCAGCAGGCCGTCGAACGCGGCGACGCCGAACTCTATTCGCAATTGGTCCATGAATTCCACAGCACCTTGGTAGCAGGAGCCGACAACAGGAAGTTATCCGAGCACTATGACCTGCTGATGAACCAGCTGGCCTACCATCGCATTGTTTCGCAGACCCTGAGCTTGCCTGGGCGCTTGCAGAATTCGAAAGACGAGCACCAGGCAATCATCGACGCCATCAGCTCCAAGGATCCATTGGCCGCAGAACTTGTGATGCGCAGGCATGTTGCAGCATCAAGCCAGTCGGCTGCCCTGGCCGCAATGAAAGAAGAAGACGAAGAACAACCGGGTTAGCCCCACAATAGCCTTGCAAAGGAATAACCAGATGAATTCTCCACTGGCCCAGCCGTCCCAGCTCATCGATTTGAGCAACAGATCAACGCTCGATGCCTACGAGGACTTGGCCCGGGCCATCGGCTTGCGCAAGATCTCGTGCACGGTGGAAGAACTTCCCCACCACGAACTGGGGGCCATCACCCGTGCGACGGCCACCGCTGTAATCCCCAATCCATGGCTGGGCACCGGAACGTCGCAGGACTTGTCCAAGCGGACCGAAGCCATCGCTCCTTTGCTGGCCAAGCTGCTCTCGGATCGCCTGCTCCATGCCTTGGGCGGAGCCGAGAAGGTCGAAGCTTTCGGCAAGGCCGCTTTGGTGGGCAGCGATGGGGAATTGGAGCACGCCGGCGCGCTGATCCACACTCCTTTCTTCGGCAACCTGCTGCGCGAAGCTCTCGGGGGCACCTCGATCATCTGCTTTGTCGATGGCCGAGGCGTTCCCGGTGAGTCGCTGCGCGTACCGATGTGGCACAAGACCGCAGCAGCCACCCGAACCCACTACCAGACCCTGGAGCTGTCGTTGCCCGACGCCCCGCATGCCGGGGAGATCGCCGTGATCGCCGCGGCATCTACCGGCCCGCGTCCGCACGCCCGCATCGGCGACCGCACCACCGACCAAGTCATCACCTCCGAAATCCTGAAGGGAATCCAACTATGAACTACCGCAAGCTTGTCACCATCGTCGAGGAAACCGCTTCCGAAGGCGGCCGTCCAGTCGAGCCGGCGGCAAAGGTGGTCATTGTGGCCGCCGTCTTCGACAATCCCTGGGCAGGCCAGGGCTTCGTGGAAGACCTGACCGAAGGCATCGACAAGGTCGCCTCGGATCTGGGCGCCCTGCTGGCTCCCCGCGTAATCGAAGCGCTGGGCGCCCCGCTGGAGGCCTACGGCAAAGCAGCCATCGTGGGCCTGGACGGTGAAATCGAACATGGTTCGGCCCTGATCCACACCCTGAAATTCGGCAACCACTTCCGCGACGCGGCCAACGCCACCACCTTGCTGCCGGCCGTGGAAAAGCGCGGACCGGCCGGGGTGCAGTTCGACATCCCGCTCAAGCACTTCACCGACGCCACGATCCGTTCGCACCACCAGAGCATCGAGGCACGGATCGCCGATGCTCCCCATGCCGGCGAAATCCTGATTGCGCTGGCCGGTTCCACCACTGGCCGCCCGCAGCAGCGCCTGGCCCCGCTGTCCACCGAACAGTAGCAGGACGCATCAGCCGGAACGGAGCGAAGCACGCATGACAAGCACCAACCAGCCAATGGTTGTCCTCCTGCATGGAGTCGGATTGGACCGGACCATGTGGAAGCCCCTGCGCGAGCAGCTGGGACGCGAATCGGTGGCACTGGATCTGCCAGGGCATGGTTTGCGCCCGCCCTTGCGAGGCGAGCAGAGCCTGGCGAGCCTGGCCTCCGATGTGCTCGCACGGATCGAAATCCGGGAGCCGGTGCACCTTGTGGGATTCTCCCTCGGTGCGCTGGTTGCCCAGCACCTTGCGCGCTTCGCTCCCGAACGCGTGCTGACCTTGTCCGCGGTGAACTCCGTATGCAAGCGCACCAGCGAAGAGTCCGCCGCAGTGGAGGAACGCCTGGCTACCGCCGGCACGAACTTCTCCCAGGGAGTGGACCGGGCCATCGAACGCTGGTTCCCGGCGCCGTCCACCACCGTGGATCCGGAGCTCATCGAGGCTACGCGGCAAACCATGGCCGGTAACGACCTCGAATCCTACCTGCACGCCTACGCGGTCTTCGCCCGGGGCGACCGGGAGATTGCCGGCGAGCTCGGGGCGATCAAGCAGCCGACGCTGGCCATCACTGGCGAGCTGGATCCCGGCTCGACCCCGCAGATGTCCCGCCGGCTGATTGCCGCCGTACCGCAGGGGCGGCTGCGCATCATCCCCGGAGCACGGCACATGCTCCCGGTGGAGAATCCACAGGCCTTGGCCACGGAATTGAACAGTTTTTTCAGCGATAACGAAGGGAAACAGGCATGAGCGAGCGATACATGCATTTCATCAACGGCGAGCACGTCGCTCCCAGCGAAGATCGTTTCTTCACCAGCACCAACCCGGCGACTCTCGACGAGCTCTACGAGGCCGCCCGTGGCAATGCCGAAGATGTGGACCGCGCTGTCAAGGCCGCCCACGAGGCCTTCACCGCTCCATCGTGGAGCACCTTGAGCGCCACCGCCCGCGGACACCTGCTGCGCCGGTTGGGCGATCTGATCGGCGAGAATGCCGAGAAGCTGGCCCGCTACGAATCCCTGGACAACGGCAAGCTGCTGCGCGAAATGCGCGGCCAGCTGGCCACCCTGCCCGAATACCTCTACTACTATGCCGGGCTGGCCGACAAGGTGCAGGGCTCCCAGATCCCGAGCATGAACCCGGCGATCCTGAACTACACCCAGCGCGAGGCGCTGGGCGTGGTTGGTGCCATCACCCCGTGGAACTCGCCGCTGACTCTGACCACATCCAAGATCGCCCCGGCACTGGCCGCCGGCAACACCGTGGTGATCAAGCCCAGCGAATACACCTCGCGCACGGTGCTGCTGCTGGCCGAGCTGGCCGACCAAGCCGGATTCCCTCCGGGCGTCATCAACGTGGTCACCGGTTTCGGAGCCGAGGCTGGAGCCGCACTAGTGGCCCACCCGTTGCTGGCCAAGATCTCCTTCACCGGTTCCACCGCCACCGGCTCCTCGATCGCCGCCCAGGCGGCCAGCCGCTTCATCGGCTGCACCCTGGAACTGGGCGGGAAGAGCCCGAATATCGTCTTCGACGATGCCAACGTCGCCAACGCGGCCATGGGCGTGGTGGCAGGCATCTACGCCGCTGCCGGCCAGACCTGCATTGCCGGCAGCCGGGTTTTCGCCCACAAGTCGGTCTACGACGAGCTGCTGGAACGGGTCACAGAACGTGCCAAGTCCATCATCATCGGAGACCCGCTGGCGGATTCCACCGAGCTGGGCCCGCTGGCCTTCGCCGACCAGCTGGAGAAGGTCGCTTCCTATGTGAAGATCGGCGCAGACGAGGGTGCCAAGGTGCTGGCCGGCGGCGCCCGCCCCGAAGGCATGGACCTTCCGGGCTACTATTTCTCCCCCACCGTGCTCACCGACGTGAACAACGACATGCGCGTGGTCCGCGAGGAGATCTTCGGTCCGGTGGCAGCGATCATGCCTTTCGAGCACGAAGACGAGCTGCTGGCCATGGCCAACGACACCGACTACGGTCTGGCCGCTGGCGTATGGACGCAGAACCTGGCCCGTGCCCACCGCATGGCCCGAAAGCTGGATGCCGGAACGATCTGGGTGAACACCTACCGGGCGATGTCTCCGATGTCCCCGCGCCAGGGATTCAAGAACTCGGGCGTCGGCATCGAGCACGGCATCGAATCCATGAACGAGTACACCCGCCTCAAGAGCGTATGGATCAACACCGACGAATCCCCCGTCGCGGATCCGTTTGTGATGCGCGGATAAGGAAGGGGCACCCATGCCATTGATTGACGTTTCCATCGCCAAGGGCCGCAGCCCGCAGCAATTGCGCGCCCTGATCTCCGCGCTGCACCAAGCGGCCGAAGACACCGTAGATGCCGCACCAGAGAACATCACGGTCATCGTGCGCGAAATCGAGCATGAGCACTGGTCCCGGACCAACCAAACCATCGCCGAACGCAATAACAGCCAGGCAACTGCCTAAGGGCAGCAGAGCACCGAAAGAAGGATAGGCATGCGCTTTTCACTGTTCATCCACATGGAACGCTATGACGACTCGATCAGCCACGCACAGCATTTCGAGAATCTCGTCGAGCTGACGCAAATGGCCGAAGCCGGAGGCTTCTCCACCGTCTGGATCGGCGAGCACCACTCCATGGAGTACACCGTCTCCCCGAACCCGATTCCGCAGCTGGCATACCTGGCTGCCCGGACCTCCACCATCCGGCTCGGAGCCGGCACCATCATCGCTCCCTTCTGGAACCCGATCCGTGCAGCCGGCGAACTCGCGCTGCTCGACGTCATCAGCAATGGCCGTGCCGAACTGGGCGTGGCACGCGGAGCCTACCAGTTCGAGTTCGATCGCATGACCGATGGCATGACGGCCACTGACGGCGGAGCCTCCATGCAGGAGCTCATCCCGGCAGTCAAGAAGCTGTGGGAGGGAGACTACGCCCATGACGGCGAGGTCTGGCAGTTCCCGATCTCCACCTCGGTCCCGAAGCCCGCGCAGAAGCAGATCCCCGTCTGGGTTGCCGCCCGCAGCCCCGAGTCGCACGACTACGCTGTGGCCAACGGGTGCCATGTCATGGTGACCCCGCTGATGAAGGGCGACGAAGAAGTCGAGTCATTGGTCGAGAAGTACGAGACGGCCATCGCGGCCCACCCCGAGGTGCAGCAGCGCCCCGACATCATGGTGCTTCGCCACACGTACCTGCACTCCGCTGACGAGCCGGAAGCCTGGCGCCCGGCGGCCGAAGGCATCAACAAGTTCTACCGCACCTTCGATGCGGTCTTCGGCAACAAGGTGGAGCCTCTCAACGGTTTCATCGATCCGAGCCCAGAGGAGAAGTTCGCCGGACGCGAGGAATTCACGCCCGAGTCCCTGCATCGCACCGCAATGATCGGCACCCCGGACGTGGTTATCGAGCGCCTTCGCCACTATGAGGAGCTGGGCGTCAGCGAATACAGCTTCTGGAGCGACAACGCGCTGAGCCACGAGGAGAAGAAGCGCTCGCTGCAGCTGTTCATCGACGAAGTCGTGCCGCATTTCGCGAAGCAGCCAGCGCTGTAACGACCCACGGCCGCCGTGCATCCGGTTCTCCGGAGCCGGCGGCCTTCGCCGTCAGGCTCCAGATCCTTGATTGCTCGGCGGAGCTCGACTCGCGAAACATGTCTTGGCCCCGACTGTTGCTTTCCTCCCCATCAGTGGCATCGTTGACCGGAGGAGGCAAAGTGGAGGGGCAGCGGCCGTAAACTATGCAGATGGATACCGACCGCGACCGCTTCCTCAGGCTCTACGACGAGCAGCTGCGCACCGAGGCCGAGACGCCAGGTGCCCAGTCCATTACCCGGCTCGGTCCGCTGCGCTTGGCCTCCTACGCCAATGGGCGCGGATTCATCACCTATCCGCACTTCAGCGGGAATGAACCGCAGACCTTGGCCCAGCTGGCTGGAGCAGCACTGGAGCATTTCGCGGCGCAGCCGCGGATCACCGAGGTGGAATTCAAGACCCGCGGACACGACCATGCACCCGGCCTGCCCGAGCGCTTGCAAGCATTGGGATTCAATGCCGAGGAGGGCGAATCAATCATGATCGGACCGCTGCAGGCATTGCTCAGTGGCGACCCCGGTCCGGCCGGGCTGGAACTACGGCGTGTGAGCGCTGCAGAAGAAATTGAGGAAATGTGCCGCATGGTCAACCAGGCCTTCGGCGAACCCTACGACCCAGCCACCGCCCAAGCCCTGATTTCACGCATGGGACGCAATGACGGCATGGAACTGTGGGTCGCCTGGCTGGAGGGGCGAATGGCGGGTGCGGGCCGTCTGGAGCCGGTGGCCGGCACCGAATTCGCAGGCCTCTGGGGAGGCGGCGTGCTGCCTGAATACCGCGGACGAGGTGTCTACCGGGCCCTGGTTGATGCCCGGGCACGCAGCGCGATCGCCATGGGCTGCAAGTACGTGCACAGCGACAGCACAGAGTATTCCCGTCCGATCCTTGAACGCCAGGGCCTGGTCAAGGTTTCCACCACGACCCCTTACATTTGGAAGCGCGCGGCAACCGGAAGCTAGCCGCTTCCAGCTAGCCTTTCGGCGGGCAGATGACCGCGAATTCGGCTCCGGTGACATCGCCGAGCACTGCCATGCGGCCGAAGTAGGAGTCATGCGGTTCATGGATAACCGTGCCGCCGAGCCGCTCGGCGAGCGCCACGGTTTCATCGGTGTCCGCCACCGCGAAGTAGGCGCGCCAGCCGGACTTCGAGTCCGGGTAGCCGGAAATGTCGAAGATGCCCGCCACCGCCTCGGGCCCTTGGCCATAGGTGTGGTAGCGGAACTCGTCCGTGTCCGAGACCGGGGACAAGTTCCAGCCCAGGGCCTCGCGGTAGAAGCGGGCCACCGGCTCGAAGTGCTTGGTGTGCAGTTCATTCCAGATCCGTGTGCCCGGTGCACGGCTCGTGGCCGTTCCCGCTGGCGCGAAGGCTTGGAAGAGTCCCACGCCGGTGCCGGCTGGATCCCCGATGATGGCCATGGTTCCCTGTCCGGGAACCTCGATGGGCTTGAGATAGACCTTGCCGCCGTGCAGCTTGGTGGCGTAGGCGGCAGCGTGCACATCGGTGACATTCAGGTAGGTGGTCCAGCAGTCCGGAACCTCGGAGTCCGGGTCATTGGCAATGAAGTCGGTGACCATCGACCCGTTGAGATAGACCTCGGCATATCCTTCGTCTGTATCTGGCGCGTTCCGGCGCATTTCCCATCCGAATAGCTGCGCATAGAACTGGGCGGAGCCTTCCATGTCGCTGGTGAGCAGATCGACCCAGCAGGGTTCGGCTCGTGGATCCCTTGGTGCCGGCATCGCTTCCCCATTCCACAATTCATCCAGCTCGCTTGGGCTGAGTCTATGTCCTTTCCATCCAGATCAGCAACGGAAAATTTGCTGCCACCCAAGATATTACGGAACTGGATGCCTTGCGATGAACCGCAGTTTCACTATGCTTTAATGTGACACAGCACACAGGCATCGTTGGTTCACCCGAGGAGTTCACCATGAGCGTTCCCACATCCAATCTCACAGTTTCAGTGGCAGCAATTCTCGCAGAAGGGGCCGCCCGCTACGGCGAACTGAACGCCATCACCGTCGATGGCCACAGCACAACTTATAGGCAGCTATGGGATGAGACGCGGAACTATGCCGGGGCGTTGCAGGCCCACGGCATCACGGCGGGTGATCGGGTGGCTCTGCTCATCCCCAATGTCGCTGACTTCGCCCGCGCCTACTATGCGGTCCTGGCCTTGGGCGCCGTGGTGGTGCCGGTGCACGCACTGCTCAAGGCCCGCGAAATCTCCTACATCCTGGAGGACTCCGAGGCCAAGCTGATGATCTGTGCCGCGCCGCTGCTCGCCGAGGGTGCTGCCGGAGCCACCGCTACAAGCGTCCCGGTGCTCAGCGTGCTGGCGCCGGAAGACTCGGGTACCGACCGGCTCGAAGACCTGGCCCGGGCGGCTACGCCGATTGCCACCTACCAGCCGCGGCACCCGGAAGACCTGGCCACGATCCTGTATACCTCGGGCACCACCGGCAAGCCCAAGGGTGCCCTGGGCACGCACCTTGCCTTGATTGAGCAGACCCACACCACGCTGCTGAACACCATGGACTTGCGCCGCGGCGACAAGCTCTTCGGCGGGCTGCCGCTCTTCCACACCTTCGGCCAGACCTGCGTGCTCAATACCGGGCTGCGGGTGGGCGCCGAGCTGATGCTGCTGCCCAAGTTCACCGCCGAAGGCGCCCTGGAGCTGCTGCTGGACGCGGGCATCGATGTCTTCTTCGGGGTGCCGACCATGTATGTGGCCCTTCTCGAAGCAGGCAAGCACCGCACGGAGACGCCCCAGAAGCTGCGCTACGCCATTTCCGGCGGAGCGTCGCTTCCGGTATCCATCCTGACCGCCTTCGAGCAGCGCTTCGGCGCGCGGATCCACGAAGGCTACGGGCTGACCGAGACCTCTCCGGTGGCCTGCTTCAACCATGTGGGCGTCGAGCCGCGGCCCGGCACCGTCGGCACCCCGGTCTGGGGCGTGGATGTGGAAATCGCGGACCCGGCCAGCCCGGAGAAGATCCAGCTGCTGCCGCGCGGCGAGCTGGGCGAACTGGTGGTCCGCGGGCATAACCTGTTCTCCGGCTACCTGAACCGGCCCGAGGCCACGGCCGAAGCGGTGGTCGATGGCTGGTTCCGCACCGGGGACCTGGGCACGAAGGACGAGGATGGCTACCTGCGCATCCTGGACCGGACCAAGGACATGATCCTGCGCAACGGCTACAACGTGTACCCGCGCGAAATCGAGGAGGTGCTGGTGTCCCACCCGGAGATTTCCAACGCTGCCGTGTACGGGGTGCCGCATGAAACCCACGGGCAGGAGATCGCCGCCTCGGTGACCCTGGAGGCTGGCTCCACACTAGGCGCGCAGGACCTGGTGGCGTGGGCCAGCGAGCAGATGGCCGCATACAAGTACCCGCGGCTGATCGAGATCGTCACCGAGTTCCCGCTGGGTCCCAGCGGGAAAATCCTCAAGCGCGAACTGGTCGCCCAGTTCACCGCAGAGCAGCGCTAGCTGGCACTATTTGCGCAGCCCGCTGTAGTCCGGGGTACGGCGTGCCAGGAACGCGGATCTGCCTTCGGCCAGGTCCGCGTTCGCCCCGTTCTCTTCCCACAGCGTTTCCCACCAGCTGTCGGTGGCTTCCCCAGCGCTCACCAGGTTGATCGCTTCCTTGGTGCGCGAAATGGAATACGGCGAGTTCGCCGCCAGCTGGCCCAGCAAGGCGTCCAGCTGCTCTTCGAGCTGCCCATGGGAAACCACCTTGGTGAACATGCCCCAGCGTTCGGCTTCGGCAATGGACACCTCCGCTCCGGAGAGCAGCAGGTACTTGGCCCGGTGCTCCCCCACGGCACGCACCAGCCGCTCGATGCCCGGGCGCGGGAACACCAAGCCGATTCTTGCCGGGGTGATCGCGATGCGCACATTATCCGAGGCCAGCTGGATGTCGCAGGCCGAAGCCAGCTGCCAGGCACCGCCGAAGCAATTGCCTTCCACCACCGCAATGGTCGGCTTCGGACAGCCCATGATGATCTTGTCGAGCAGATCGAAGTGGTTAATCAGCTCCCCGTCCTCATCCCGGTCGAAGAGCACCTGGTCCATTTCATCGATGGCAATCCCGGCGCAAAAGTTCCCTCCGGCACCGCGCACCACAATGGAAGCGACCTCGTCATTGGTCGCCAGACCGGCAAAGGCACCCACCAGCTGCAGGCACATGTCCTTGGTGAGCGCATTGAACTGGCCCGGATTCTCCAGCCGCACCACGGCGGTGGACCCGGCAATCCCTACGCCGACCCGTGCATTATTGTCCTTGCCCATCAGGATCCTCCCCGATTCATCATGCGTCCTAGGCAATCTATCGCGAATCGGCCAGCCTGCGGAACCTCTCCACGCTCCGCTTGCCTCCGGGCCGATGGAAACGTGTGCGAAACTGGGCGTGTGGATGCACAGATTATTTACACCATCATCGCCGGGCTGCTGCTCGTCGTCTCGGCGTTGGGCACTATTTTCCCGGTGCTGCCCGGGTCCTTGCTGACCATCGGCACGCTCCTGGCCTGGGGCTGGCTGCTGGGATCCGGCGCCTCCTGGTGGGCGGCCGGACTGGGCATGGCGATCGCCCTGCTGGGCTGGTCGGCCTCAGCAATCCTGACCGGCAAGAAGCTCAAGGAACATCAGATCCCCAAGGGATCCATTCTCTTCGCGGTCGTCGGTGCCATCGCCGGCGCGTTCATCATCCCGGTCGTCGGCATGTTCATCGGTTTCGCGGTGGGCCTGTTCGCCGGTGAAAGCGTGCGCCGCCGCGAGGTCTCCGGGGCGTTCGGCTCATCCTGGGCTGCGCTGAAGGCCATGGGCTTGGGCATCGTGGTGGAATTCGGCTGCGTGCTGCTGGCGTCTTCCATCTGGGTCATCGGCATGATCATGCACTTCGTGATGCGCTAGATCCAGCCCATCTCCCTGGCGTAGCGCGCGGCCTCGATGCGGTTGGCCGTGCTGGTCTTGCCGATCGCATTGGACAGGTGGTTGCGCACGGTGCCCACCGACAGGTGCACCGTCGAGGCGATCTGCGAGACCGGCGCACCGGACGCGGCCAAGGCCAGGATCTCGCGTTCGCGCCCGGTCAGCGGGTTGCTGCGGCTCTCCACGCTGAGCATCGCTCGCTGCGGATCCACCACCTTGTCCCCGCCATAGACCCTGCGGATGGCGGCAATCAGCTCGGCAGGCGGAGAATCCTTGACCAGGAAACCATGAGCTCCGGCTTCGAAAGCCTGGCGGAAGTACCCGGGACGGTCAAAGGTGGTCAGGATCAGCACCTTTACCTCGGGGTGGCTGTCCTTCAGTTCTGCCGCGGTGCTCAGCCCGTCCTGCCGCGGCATCTGCACATCCAGCAATGCAATATCGGCCCGATGCGCATCCAGCGCCGCGGCAACTTCGTCTCCGTCGGCGCATTGCGCAACGACCTCGATGTCCTCTTCGAGATTCAGCAAGGCAGCCAGCGCGCCGCGCACCAGATGCTGGTCATCTGCAATGAGTATCCGGATCATCGGGCGTTCCCCTCTGCCGCAAAGACTACCTGCACACTGGTTCCGCCCAGCCGCGAGCCCCCCACCGTGCAACTGGCGCCGAACTGCTTGGCACGCTCCTGCATTCCGCGGATGCCGTGCCCGGGCGTGCTGGCCTGCAGCCCGTCGCCGTCATCTTCGATGCTGACGTGTCCGGGTTCCAGCTGCAGCACGATCCTGCTGGCGTGCGCATGGCGCAGCACATTGGTGACCGCTTCGCGCAGGATCCATGCCACATGCGAACGCAGCTGCATCGGGACCTGCTCGGCGGATCCGGCCACCGTGAATTCGAGGTTGTTGTCGTTGCAGGCCTGCCGCAGCTCAGCTAATTCCGCAGCCAGATCCTGGCGGCTAAGCCCCTGCACCGTGGTGCGCACCGAATCCAGCGCATCCACGGCCAAGGCGCTGAGCTGTTCCAGTTCGCCGCGGGCCTGGGCGTACTGCTCCTGGTCCAGCAGGCGCAGGGCCAGCTGCGCCTTCAGGTTCAATGCGGTGAGCGAATGGCCGATCCCATCATGCACGTCCCGGGCAACGCGTTCCTGTTCGGCGACCAGCAGGTAGTCGCTGCGCATCTTTTCGGCTTCGGTCGAGCGCCGGATGGCCGCCACGGTGATCGCATACACCACCATCAGCACGAGGTTCAGGCCGATCAGGAAGATCGCGTCCATGAACTGGCCGTAGATGATTGGCAACGCGAAGCTGAGCACCAGCACCGCCGAGTAGGCCGCGATGGCCCACCTCCTGCCCAGCAGGAAGATCGCGAAGGAGGTGATGAAAGGGAAAAGCCCCATGGTGGTCAACCCGACGACCGGGATGCCCAGCACAATAATCGCGCAGAGCACCAGGAAGTTCACGTGCGCCCGGCGAGCACTGGTTCCGCCCTGCCCGATCTTCGAGGAGAATTTCGAATAGGACTGCAAATACACGGCGGCGAAGAGGGCAATCAGCGCCAAGCCGATGATCCGGGTGGGCAGCGAATAGTCCTCGACGAGCAGGTCCAGCACCGGGAAGACCAGGAAGATCACCCAGACCCCGGCCACCAGCCAGCCTCGGCGATCCCAGAATTTCTGGTCTTCGTCGAGGCCGCAGAGCGGGTCGTCCACCGGCGCGGAGCCAGGCTGGCGTGGGCTCACTGGCGCGCCTTGGCCTTGCGGGTGGCGAAGACCGCGAAGAGAACGAAGATGAGTGCCCATGCCACTAGGTTAGCGGTTGGGATCCACAACGCATCCGGTGCCATATCGACCCCGGCAGGCATGTCCTTGAGCAATGGGTAGCGGGCCAGCGCGACGTAGCCATACATCGGGGTGAAGCGGGCCGCGTCGAGCATGCCTCCTTCCAGAGGCATGAACACGTTGCCGAAGAAGGCGAAGAACACCATCAGTCCCGAGGCCAGGCCCAGGGCCGATTCGGATTTGAACGCCATGCCCACCCCGATCCCGTAACAGGCGAAGATCATGGCACCGAGCAGGATGATCAGGTAGCTCGCGGCCCAGATCCAGCCTTCTTGCGCTTCGGCTCCGGTAGCGGCGCCGAGGGCGAAGACGAGCGCTGCCGAGGCGCCGGCAACGGTGGCCGCGACGATCATCTTGCTGCTGACGAACATGCTCGGCGGCATTTTTGTCAGCGAAATTTGCCGGCCCCACCCCTGCATGGTCTCGGTGGCCACGGTGCCAGCGATGGCCACGGTGCTGACTGCCGCTCCGTAGGCCGCCATGGAAATCATCAGATAGAACTTCACATTACCGGCTCCCAGCTCGAACTCGGTGTAGCTGGGGATGCTGCCGAACAGGATGTACATTGCCGCGGGCAGCAGGAGGGCAAAGATCAGGTTGTATCCATCGCGGAAGTGCCGCGCGAATTCCACGCGGATGTAGGTGCTCATCATGATGGGTCCTTGGTCAGTTGGATGAAAGCGTCCTCGAGGCTCGGCGAGGAAATTTCCAGGTCGTAGCCTTGGTACTCGGTCAGCAGGGCGGCTGCGAAGCTGTCGGAGTCGGAGCTGCGGAAGGCGAAGCGCAAGCCATTGCGTTCAGCCACCTGCACCGAATCGCTGGAGGCGGCGGCCCGTTCGGCATGCTCGGCCGAGGGGAAAGTAGCGCTGACGGTGCGTCCGGAGATGAGCTTGCGCAGATCCTCGGTGGCGCCGTCGGCGACGATGCGCCCGTGGTTCATCAGCACGGTGCGTTCTGCGAAGTTCTGCGCTTCTTCCAAATAGTGCGTGGCGAAGATGACGGTGCGTCCTTCGGTGGCTTCGACGCGCATTGCGGCCCAGAAATCCCGGCGGGCCATCACGTCCATCCCTGCAGTAGGCTCATCGAGGATCAGCACATCCGGATCCGGCAGCAACGCCAACGCGAACTTGATGCGCTGCTGCTCGCCGCCCGAGCACTTGCCCACGCGCCGCTTGGCGATCTTGTCCAGTCCGGTGCGTTCCATGACCGCACCGATGCGATCGGCCTGCTCATGCATGTGGGCGATGACCGACACCGTTTCCCTGACAGTCATGTCGCGCAGCAGCCCGCCGGTTTGCAGCACTGCCGAGACCCTGCCAGCCAACACCGCCTGGCGCGGGTCCAAGCCGAGGATCTGGGCCGATCCCTCGGTGGGCTGGGTCAACCCGAGGATCATGTCCACGGTTGTTGTCTTTCCGGCTCCGTTGGGCCCTAGGAAGGCCACGATCTGACCGGTCTGGATCTGCAGGTCGATGCCCTTGACGGCTTCGACCTTGCTGCGCGGCGTTGAGAAGGTCTTCTTCAAGCCGCTGAGCGAAACTGCATTGGTTTTAGTCAGCGTTTCCATGACTCCCAGTTTTCTCCGTTTGCCAGGTAGGCAGAAGAGCAGAAAGTCATGGGTTGCCCATGACCGTTGTCATGGACCAATACCAGTTGCTCGACGCAACTATGCTGATCATTGCTCGGAAACCTGCTGTGAGCTTGGCAACTCGCCGCTGCGCGATGCGCCCTGGCCACATGATGCAGGCCTTGCGAAAAGCCATGATCCACCGGGTCAACGAACAAATTGGAGATTTCCTCCCTTGTGGTCGGGTTATCCCGCATCAGGCTTTACGGATTCCTCTCTGGGAAACTCACAGCGTATTCCCGTAGGATTTTTGCTGTGCTAGATCATTCTTCGTTTCTTTCCCTTGTGACCGATTACGCGGCCCCGACCATGGGCGCGGCATTCCTGCCCGACTGGTTGAACCCTGCCGTCTTCCTGAACAACCCTGCGCTCGGCCCATGGGTTCTGCTGCTGGTGTGCGCCATTGTCTTCGCTGAGACCGGCTTGCTGGTGGGATTCTTCCTGCCTGGTGATTCGATGCTCTTCACCGTTGGCATGCTCATCGCCACCGGCACCATCCACATCCCGCTGTGGCTCTTCTGCGCAGCGATCTTCGTCTGCGCTTTCGCCGGCGACCAGACCGGTTACATCATCGGCAAGAAAACTGGTCCTGCCATCTTCAAGAAGCCGGATTCCCGCTTCTTCTCGCAGCAGAACGTTGAACGCGCCCACGAATTCTTCGAGAAGTTCGGCGGCCGCGCGGTGATCCTTGCACGCTTCGTGCCAATCGTCCGCACCTTCGTCCCGGTGATCGCTGGCGTTGCGAAGATGAACCACAAGACCTTCGTCTTCTACAACCTGATCGGCGCTGCCCTGTGGGGCATCGGCGTCACCCTGCTGGGCTACTGGCTGGGACAGTTCACGTGGATCGAAGAGAACATCGACCTGATCTTCATCCTGATCGTCCTCATCTCGGTCATCCCCATCGGTGTCGAACTGCTCAAGGCCCGCAAGCCGAAGAGCAAGACCATCGAAGACTGATTTTCAAGCACTTCTCCGGCGGAATTGTCCGCCACCCCACTGTACGCCGCGGCGCATCAACCAATGTTCACAAGGTTGGGTTGTGCCGCGGCGTACTCCTTTGCAGACAAGATCCACCTCGTCTTCCAAGGCGTTGCTTGCCTCGCGCGTGATCGGGCGGATGGCATTGGCCAGCACTTCGCAATCGCAGTAACCGCCCAGCAGCTGCATCTTCCGTTCCACCGCGGTCGCCCGCGGGGCACTCTCGTCGCGATAGGCCAGCAGGAAGAGATGGGTCCCGTCGCATCCTTGGGCTCTCAGGGCCCGGTAGAGGAAGCAGGCAAGGCATTCATGGTCGACGGGTTCGAGTACCGCGGGCATGGGTGGCTCCTTAAAGCAGTTGAAGGCAGTAGTGTTTCGCTACTGCCTTCAACTGTCTGTGGTTCAAGCACCGCGCACCGCGCCAAGCTCACCAGCTGTGGATATCTAGCTGCCTGCCAGGCTCTGGCGGAGGAATGCCGCTACGCGTTCCACTGCTTCTGTCACTCGTTCGTATCCTGCAGCGAACGACAAGCGGATGAACAGGTGCCCTTCGAACGGATCGAAGTCGCCTCCCGGGGTCAGCGCCACATGCGCGTATTCCAAGACTGATTGGCAGTACTGGCCCGCTGAACCGAAAAGCTCCAGGACTTCGGGAGCCAACCGGCCATAAAGGTAGAAGGCCCCATCAGCGGGAGCCGCCTCGCTGATCCCCAGGCTGCCCAGGTGCTCCAGCACGTGGGCCCGGGTGCGGGCGAACTCGGCCACACGCTCATTGGCCTCATCCAGGCTCCGCTGCTCGAAAGCGGCCACCACCGCACGCTGCGCCGGCGCCGGAGCGCACAGCGCCAGGTTCGAAGCCAGCGCGTCAACGGTGGCCACCAGGTCATCGGGCACGATCATCCAGCCCAGACGCCAACCGGTCATCCCCCAGTATTTGGAGAAAGAGGAGACCACGATGGAGGTACGGGAGAACTCCCACGAGGTGTGCCCCCTGCGGTCAGGGACGAACTCGATGCCGTGGTAGATTTCGTCGCTGACCAGCCGCACGCCGTTGGCTTCGCACCAGCTGGCCAACTCCGAGAGCTCCTGGGCGCTGAACATGGTTCCGGTGGGATTATTCGGCGAGGCGATCACCAGACCATCCAGGCGGCCATGCTCCTTCTTGGCCGCTTCGAGCAGCTGCACGGTGGGCTGGAAACGCTGTGCCGCACCGGTGGGCAGGTCCACCACTTCCAGCCCGAGGGCCCGGAGGATATTGGCGTAGGCCGGGTAGCCGGGGCGGGCCAGCGCCACCACGTCTCCAGCGTCGAAGGCCGCCAGGAACGAGAGCTGGAAGGCTCCGGAGGACCCGGTGGTCATCACGAAGTTCTTGGCCGGAATCTGCACCCCATAGGTATCGAGGTAGTGCCGGGACAGAGCCTGGCGGGTTTCGAGCAGGCCCGCGGTGGAGGTATACCCGAAGTCGGCGTGCCCGGCATGCAGCTGGGCGGCCAGCTCATTGACCGCCGCTGGCGCACCGCCGCCGGGTTCTCCGACGCACAAGGAGATCACGTCGTGCCCCGCGGCACGCATCGTGGCGACCTGGTCAACGATCTGCATCACTTCAAAGGGAGCTACCTTGGAACGCTGGGAAGCTTGCACTGTTTATCCTTCTTTCCGCAGGCATCGAAGAACCGCAGCATCCTCGCCGCGGCCTTCTGCGCTATCTGCTTCAAGGCTATCGGCTCCAGCGTGGCATTGCGCCCACCGGAAGCCGGTGAGCAGGCTCACTGCCCCGGTTCACCCTCCGTTTGCCTCCCGTCCACCCTTGGGGCATCCGCCCCGAGCATCCTCGAAGTATCCGCCTATTGCAGGCGACACCTCGCACAGGAGAACGAACCATGAACAAGCCACTCTCAGCCGCCCTGGCCGCCGCAGTATTGCTCCCCCTGGCCCTGGCGCCAACCGCCGGAGCGGCAGCCTCGCCTGCATCCGCGGCTGCCGCCCTTCCGGCGGCAGTTGCCAAGGACCCCGCACCGGGGTTCCGCGTATTGCCATATTTGCAAGCTCCTTCTTCCACCTCGATGACCATCAACTGGATCAGCGAAACCGATGAGCCGGGCACCATCAGCATGAGCGGACCGGGCCTGGGCAAGTCCGGCCAGCAGAGCAGCGAGCCGGCATACCTGGATCTCATGGAATACACCCAGGCCGAGCTCGATGAGCAGATCGCTGGCTTGGAGCAGGGCTCGTGGCTGAAGTCGAATTCGAATTACAAGCACTCGGTGACCTTCGAAGATCTCAAGCCGGGAAAGACCTACAACTACACGGTGACCCAGTCCGGCGAAACCCACAGCGCGGCTTTCAAGACGGCGCCGAAGGGCGACGCCTGGAAGAACGTGCGCATCATTGCGTTCTCCGATTCCGAGACCGAGCCGCGCGGACGCACCGAGCATCGCGAATGGGAACTCTCTCCGGTCAACGGCTACACCGCGGATTCGCTGCAGCGCCCGGGTGCCGGATCTGCCTGGGACCAGGAGTTCGGCATGACCACCCGCTACGGCCAGCCGACCCTGCGCTACCCGCTGGACCAGTCCACCGCCTTCAACGAGAACCTCAAGCACATCCAGGCCGCCGATCCGGACCTGGTCATGATGGCTGGCGACCTCACCCAGGGTTCGGGCTACCAGCCGGCCTGGGATGAGTTCTTCAGCCATGTGGCCGGGGAGCATTCGGACCTGGCCTCCAATGTCCCGCTGCTTCCGTCGCTGGGCAACTGGGAAACCTATGCCGCGCTGAACGGCGGCTACGGCACGGATGCCGGCCGCACCCCGGCGGTCATTTCGCGCAACCGCTTCCTGGATTACTTCTCGCTGCCGCGGGATCCGCAGCACCCCGAGTACAAGGGCTCCTACTACCGGGTGGATCACGGGCCGGTCACCGTGCTGACCTTGGATTCCACCAACGGCCGCCCGGATGAGAACACCAAGACCGGCCAGCTGTCCGGTGAGAAGTTCTCGGGCGATGACACGAATATGGACGCAGGGAAGTTGTCCACCGATACCCAGGGCGAGTTCACCTTCGAGTCCTACGTCCAGGGCTTCAAGGAGCTGTTCCCCGGATCCACCGATAAGGACGTGGACCTGCCGAACATGGATGCCGCTTCGGCGCAGTGGGCTTGGGCCGAGAAGCAGCTGGCCGATGCCCGCGCCAAGGGCCAGATCGTGCTGGTCCAGTTCCACCACGCGGCCTACTCCAACGGCGTGCACGGCACCCCGCCCAACCATGAGCACCCGGATAATCAGTCGGGCACCGCAATGCGCGCCTACACTCCGATGTTCGAGGAGCACGGCGTGGCAGCGGTGATCTCCGGCCACGATGAGATGTTCGAGCGTTCCTGGGTGGATGAGAACGGCGACGGACGCGGTTTCCACTCCTATGACGTCGGAGTGGCAGCCGATGGCCTGCGCGGTGAGAAGCTGGTGCAGAACGCCGAAGGCGGGTACGGGCCGTTGCGCTTCAACTCGCATTCGCAGTGGTCGGCCCCGGCCGATGAACCGGAAACCTGGGCCGAGGATGCCAACGGCGTTCCGCAGCTGGTCTCCGGCGGCTTGCATTACGGGCACCTGCTGATCGACGTGGCCAATACCGCGCAGGGCGCCGAGCTGACCTTGACCCCCGTGCATATCTTCCCGCTGCTGGATTCGCAGTACCAGCTGGAGAAGACCGAGCGGCGGGCCTATGACGATGTCGTGCGCTTCGCGGTAGGCAAGGACGGGGTGCCACTGGCAAAGTAGCAATGGCGGATCAGGCGACTTGTCGCCATGGCTGCAGGTAGTGGACTATTGAAGTGAGCAAAGGCCACTGAGCGCAGCAGCGCAGGGAGCAGGACAAGACATGAGTGAACAGCGCGTTTTCAAGGCAGTAGTCGCCAAGGAAGCCGGCTGGTGGAACATCTGGATTCCCGAATTGGATCATGTGACTTCCACCCGCAAGTCGCGCAAGATCTCCCTCTACACCCGCTCATTGATCGCAGCGGTGCTCGGCATCGAGAAATCCTCGTTCCGTGTCGAGCGCGAACTGGTTTCCGCGGGTGAATTCGAGCGCCGCTTCACCGAAGCCGTGCGCGCGACAAGCCCGCAGGAAAAGCTGTAGGCAGCACGCATCCACGGCAGAGGCCGTCGTGTCTCCAAGTGGCACGGCGGCCTCTGGCTATTTGCCCGTGGTGTCCAGTTCGCGTTCCTTGACCGGGTGGCGCGAAAGGATGGAAATCCGGTTGAAGGCATTCATGGCGATGGCGATCCATTGGATCGCGGCCACCTGCTCATCGCTCAGCACCAGCCGGGCCGAAGCCACCGCAGCTATGCGCTCTTCGGGGTTCGGAAGGTCAGTGGTAGCTTCGGCGATGGCCAATGCGGCGCATTCTTCTTCGGTGAATAGCCCTCCGCATTCATCCCAGGTGCGCAGCAGGGTGATCCGCTGCAGGCTCTCGCCGGCATCCAGCGCCTTGCGCGCATGAAGGTCCAGGCAGAAGGCGCAGCCATTGATCTGCGATACGCGCAAATTGACCAGCTCAGCGGTGCGGTCGCTGATCCCGGCGGCGCGATAGGACTTGGCGACATCTTTGGAGAATCTGCCAATCGAGTTCCAAAGCTCGGGATTGGTCTTGTCGAGGAACATCGGGTCTGAAACGGCCATAGTTGAACCATACATCGACGTGCAGCCCTCCTGCTCGAAGGCATCCGGGTAAAGAACCGTGGAGACCAGCGAAAGCTGGTCTCCACGAAGTTTGCTACTTGTCGCCGTCGGCTGCGAGCTGGCCGCAGGCGCCGTCGATTTCCTTGCCGCGGGTATCTCGCAGCGTGGTCGGCACGCCCAGCTCATCGAGGCGTCGCACGAACTTCGACGTGATGTCAGGTTCGCTGCGGGTCCAGATGGAGCCCGGCACCGGGTTCAGCGGAATCGGGTTCACGTGCACCCAACCGCGGCCGCGGGCGTTGAGCTTCTTGGCCAGCATTTCCGCGCGCCACTCGTGGTCGTTCATGTCCTTGATCAGCGCGTACTCGATCGAGACACGGCGTCCGGTCTTCACGTAGTAGTCGTAGGCGGCATCCAACGCCTCGTCGACCTTCCAGCGCGAGTTCACCGGGATCAGTTCGTCGCGCAGCTCGTCATCCGGGGCGTGCAGCGACAGGGCGAAGGTGACCTGGACGTTCTCGTCGGCCAGCTTGCGGATCGCCGGAACCAGGCCGACGGTGGAAACGGTAATGCCACGGGCGCTCATGCCCAGGCCTTCCGGGGCCTCGGCGACCATGCGGTGCACGGCGTTCATCACGCGCTTGTAGTTGGCCAGTGGTTCGCCCATGCCCATGAACACGATGTTGCCCACGCGCTCATCAGGGTGCTGGCGTCCGCCCAGTCCGCCCTCGGCGATCACTCGGTTGGCCTGGACGATCTGGTCAAGGATTTCAGCAGTGGACATGTTGCGGGTCAAACCCGCCTGGCCGGTGGCGCAGAACGGGCAGTTCATGCCGCAGCCGCACTGCGAGGAAATGCACAGGGTGATGCGGCCCGGGTAGCGCATCAAGACCGACTCGACCAGCGAGCCGTCGAACAGGCGCCAGAGGAACTTGATGGTCTTGCCGTCATCGGTTTCCAGTCGCTTGACCTCGGTGAGCAGCTTCGGGAACATCGCCTCGGCGAGTTCCTCGCGGCCGTTCTTCGGCAGGTCGCTCATCTGCGCCGGGTCGGTGGTGTAGTGCTGGAAGTAGTGCACGGAGAGCTGCTTGGCGCGGAAGCCCGGCAGTCCCAGTTCCTTCAGCTTGGCCTGGCGTTCGGCCAGGGACAGGTCGGCAAGGTGCGTTGGCGGCTGGGAGACGCGGCGCTTGGTGGAGAACTGCAGCTCCGGACGGCCATCGGCACCCATCTCCTGCTTCCAGCCTTCGGCGGTCGGCACGACCTGGGCACGGCCTTCGGCTTCGGCTCGGGACTTGGAGATGCGCAGCTGCTGGGCGCGCTGGGCCGCGGCCTGCTCGTTGCGCAGCGCCTTGCGTTCTTCAGCGGAAAGTGGGGTGGAATCGATGGAAGTCATTGCTACCTATTGTTTCATGTATCCGCGAGAGTTTGGCGGTGAGTTTGGGCACGCGCAAGCAGTGCCGCACCGCCAATCTACCGGCGGTACGGCACTGCTGCATACGGGTATTCAGTACTTGAAGGATTCCTTCAGGTGGCCAATGTTGCCCACGGCCCCGGCCAGGTCCATGTCCCCCAGCTGCCCGCTGGTGGCAGCTGCAGGGCGGTCCTTGCTCCAGTGGCGGAACCCTTCCTGGTGCTCGCGGGTGATCACCGCGTCACCGGTGCCAGCCATGACTGCCTCCAGCTGGTAGGTCTCGCCCCAGATCGGCTCGCCGTTTTCGTCTTCGCCCTGGTATGCCCTGACTGATCCGCTGACCGAGCCGTTCTTCAGCTGCTTGTCGATATGCACTTCAAGCGCGTCACCGTACATTCCCACGATGTCCAGCGTCTCGCATCCGCTGTCCGGATCCCACGACGGCAGTTCGCCTGCCGGGCAGTCGAAGTTCACCACAGCTGCATCACCCGAACCAGTGGTGCGTGCGAAGAAGCTGATCAGGTGTGCGTTGCCGGCAAAACCGTCAAGCTCGCCGACATGGGCCACCTCGCCCGAGAGCCAGATACTGTCGGTCTTTTCCGGGGGCGCCGCCGAAGCGGGGACAAGCGCAGTGAGCGCCAGAAGGGCGGTACTTGCGCCGCATAGCACGGCACTGGTAGTTATCCTCATGATGGGTCCTTTCCGCTGCGCATGCCTCGCTGCATGCGCAAGTGAACCCGACCAGTGTGCAGTCACCCAGCCCGTTAATTCAACAGATGGACATAAAAGTTATCTGAGCTCAATGCAAGCTCGCAGGCAACAGATCCGGCCAGGCCGTCACGCTTCTGCCACGACCTGCGCTGTCCGCGTCGCCGGGTATCGCACTGATTGATGCAATCACGCAACCAGCAACCGAAACGTTGCCATTTCGTCATGCAACGGGAATAGTCCTCTGCCCGGGCGAAGTCATCGTGAAACTGCGCGCGACCTTCTGCTTCAACCAGCCACTGGCAGCCAATGCTGAAATCGCCGTATCCCGCAGCGGGACGGACCAGCTCGGCAGGGCCCGCCCCAGCAGCATGTTGACCTGCGCACGCCGGGCAGCACTGCGGGCGGCCGCGAGCCGCAGATCATCCAGTGAACCAGCTGGTGCACCGGCAGCAATGAGGTCGGCTATTGCCTGCGCATCAGCCAGCCCCAAGCTCAGCCCCTGGCCACCGATGGGGCTGATCTGATGGGCCGCGTCCCCGAGCAGCACCACCCGCCCGTGGACCATCGAGGACACCATTCGGGTAGCAGTGCCGAAATAGCTGGTCATGGTGCAGGCCCCGGGGTCAAGCAGGTATCCGGTCCGGTCCATAATCATTTCGGTCAAGATTCCCGGCGAATCATTGTCCAGCTTCTGTTCGACGCGCACCACCCAGCGCCGCCATGCACCGGGCAACGGGAAGGATTCGACAATCCCCTGCCGATGCAGGAACAACGCCGCCGTATGCGCCAGTCCCGTGGTATCGGGAAAGTCCCCCATCAGATACCGGTCGCGATGCGCAGAACCGGCAAAATCCACCCTGAGATCCGTGCGGACTGCGGAGCGGACCCCGTCGGCACCGGCCAGCCATCGTGCCCGGCAGGCAGCGCCGCCGGCTGCGAACTCCACGGATTGCTCGGACTGCCCCAGTACCTTCTCGAAAGCGCGACCGGGCATCAGCGACCCCGGTGCCAACCGCTCCAGCCGCTCGCGCAGCAAATGCTCGGTGGACTGTTGCGGCAAGGACAGCACATAGGGGTAAGGTCCGCCAATCTTGGCGAAATCCATCGCGGCGATGCTCCGCCCGCGCGAGATCCCCAGCCCGCCGCGGATCTGCACGCCGTGGCGCTGCGCGGTCTCCCCCACTCCGAGCTGATCCAGGACCTGCTGTGCCGGAGGGTGCAGGCCAAAGGCCCGCGAGTGGGCTGCCGGCACACTGCGCTGCTCGAAGACTCGGACGCTGCGCCCGTTTTGGGCGAGCAGGATGGCCAAGGCCAAGCCCACCGGTCCGGCACCGATGATCGCGACGTCATCCACGGCGTCCAGCGTCCCAGCACAGCAGGTTGCGGTACGGGCGCTGCGTGCGCACTTCCCACCCGGTCCGGAGCAGTTGCTCCAGTTCTTCGGGCACATAGCTGCGCCTGATGGAGGTCAGGCCGTCGCGGCGGATCAGCGAGCTGCCGGCCAAGGGCAGGGTCGCCAGGCCGAAGAGTCCCAGCGCCATCGGCGAGCGCCGGATATCGCTGTGCAGCCCGACCCCGGTGCACAATTGCTCGGTGTCTTCCTGCAACTGCATTAGCTCATCCGGTGACAGGTGGTGCAGCAGGTGGTTGGAAAGGACCAGATCGTACTGCTCGCCGGCGGCCGCCAGCCGGGTACTTGTAGTTTCATGGAATTCCAGCACCCCGGCAGGCAGCTTGCTGCGGTGCAGCGCTTGCCTGGCGTAGCCGATCGCCCGCGGATCCGGGTCGATGCCGTGCACTGCGACTTCGAATCCGTCGGCGAGCGCCCACCGGGCCAGATTCGCCGCGATATCCCCGCCGCCGCAGCCCACATCCAGGATTTTGGCCCGTGCCCGCTGCACCAGCAACGGGCGGATGCATTCCAGATAGTTGCTCCGCCAGCCCGCCACGACCCGGTTCACCAAGGGGAATTGGGCGTAGGTGCGGTGCAGCAGCACCGGGTCGCAATCCGGCCGGTCCATTTCCTCGATGGCTGCCGTATCCCGCTCCAGCCGGAGCATCATTCTCTCCTGGATACGGTGAACAGCCCAGTTTCAACGGTCAATCCAGGACCGAAAGCCATGGAGCAGATCCGTTCCCCGTTCTCCGGTTCTGCGGAATCAAGGATTTCCTTGAGCACGAAAAGCACCGTGGCGCTGGACATGTTTCCATAGCGATCCAGGATCGCGCGGGCCGGCTCCAGCTGCCGATCATCCAGGCCCAGCCGGTTTTGCACCCGGTCCAGGATGGCCCGGCCGCCGGGATGCAGTCCCCAGTGCTGGATCTTCTCAACCGAGAGTTCCGAGTCGGTGTCCTTGTCCAGGAGCGGTTGCAATGCCGCGGTGATGTGCTCGTCGATGATGTGCGGGACGTAGGTGCCCAGCACCATCTCGAATCCGTGATCACCGATATTCCACGCCATCGCTTCTTCGCCTACCGGGGTGAGCACGGTCTCGAAGCCGTCCATCTGCAGCGGCCCGCTGCCCTTTGCCGAAACGATCACCGCGGCCGCCCCGTCCGCGAAGATAGCCGAGCCCATGATGGTGTCCGGGTCATTGGAGCTGTGCACATGCAAGGTGCACAGCTCTGCGCAGACCACCAGCACGGTGGCGTTCGGGTCGGCCAGGCAGAAATCGCGGGCGGCGCGAAGCGCCGG
Source organism: Glutamicibacter sp. ZJUTW (assembly GCF_008370855.1). NCBI lineage: Bacteria > Bacillati > Actinomycetota > Actinomycetes > Micrococcales > Micrococcaceae > Glutamicibacter > Glutamicibacter sp. ZJUTW. The sequence continues at coordinate 3,099,461 of NZ_CP043624.1, forward strand.
GAAGGCCGCGTAGCAGCCCATGAACCCCAGGTGATGGCGCACCGTACTCGGAGCCAGCCCCAGCGCACGCACGATCTGGTAGTCCGGGCCCGGGTTGTAGAACCCGGTGCAGGAGACCGTGATGACGTGGGTGATGTCTTCTGGCGCCAGATCCGGGCAGGCATCGAGCGCCTTCTTCGCGGCGTCTCGGAAGAGCGCCCCGGCCTGCTTCGCGTACACGTTGTTGCGTTCGGCGGTGCTCGGGGAAAGCAAGCGGCCTTGACCCCGGTCGTAGAACAGCGGCGTTTCGGGCTCGGGCAGGGAGAGGTCGAATTCGTCGACGCAGCTGTACCGGGTGCTGATCGCGGCGGAGTTGAAGGAGGTGGCGATGAGTCGTTCGCCCAGCCGGCTCAGATTCGGCTGGCTGGCGAAAACATCACGGATTTCGTCCTGGGCAAGTTGCGTCGCGGGAACTGCGGTCTGGATCGTGCGGATCTTCACTGGCATGCCCCGAGCCTAGGGCCGTTGCCAGCGATGGTAAACAGCTTCGGCGAATTGCCAGCATTCACCCGATGATCCGTTGCCCTCCGCGCGTGGATTATCTATCCTCGGCGAAGAATATGATTATTGTTATTAACGTCAGATTTAATCGATCGCGCAGGAAGAGGCCCCGTGGCAAAGGCATCAGTTCATTCCTTGGAGGGTATCCGCCGGACCATCCTTGATGGCTTCTGGTCCCCCGGAGATCGCCTGCAGCCGACCGCATTAGCACTGCAGTTCGAAACCAGCACGACGGTGATCCGCGAATCGCTGACCCGGCTGGCTGGTGAAAATCTGGTGGTTATCCGCCCGAATCGCGGTTTCTTCGTACCGGATCTGGACCTTCGCGAACTGGCAGATATCACCGAGCTGCGTTGCTCCACCGAAGCGCTGGCCGCCCGCTTGGCAGTGGAGCGCGGAGATGTCGCGTGGGAATCCAAGGTGATTGCGGCCCATCACAAGCTCTCGCGCACCCCACGCCGCTTGCCGGAGGAACCTGGCACTCTCAACCCTGCGTGGTCCGAAGCGCACCGCGAATTCCACCATGCTCTGCTGGTGCCTTGCGATTGCCAGCCGATGCTCAAGCTGTCTGCCGACCTTTCGAACTTCACCGAGCTGTACCGGCGCTGGGCTGCCCCGTCGAAGGCGGCAGGAAAGCGCAACGTCGAGAAGGAGCACCAGGAAATCCTGGATGCCGCTATGGCTCGTGATGCCGTCCTGCTCGGAGAGCTGCTCGGGAACCATTACCGTTCCACCGTCCAGGTGGTCATTGATGCTGGGTTGAGCACCCTGCGTTGACCCCTTTGGCACGTCGTTGGTGGCGTGCGCCGTCGGCTATTTCTTGCCTGGCGCAGGCGGAATGACGCGCTCACTGACAATGGCGGCGTTCATCGCTGCCACTGCTCGTTGTGCCGAATCCGCTGCCGGTGAATCCTGCGCGAGTTCCGCTATCCGGGACTGCGCTTGGGCCGAAGTCATGGGCGCCAGCTCTTCCTCCAGCACAGGGTGCACCAGGCCTACGGCCTGAAGGATTGCGAGCACGGTGGTATCGCTGGTTCCAGGGATTTTCTGCCCGTGAAGGGCACCGTGCAGGTCGGTTCTGATCTGGCGCTGGATCTGCTGGTTGATGATGCGCACCCGCTGCTTTCCCAAGCCCAGCATCGTGCGTTCGCCGTATTCGATAATTCCGCCCTTGGCCAGGGAATCGGTCAGCAACCGGACATCGCACAGGGAATTGATCTTCACCGCGTCATCCAGGCTCAGGCTGCCCCGCCTTTCCAGCTGCTCCAATGGCGCGGCAAGCACTGGATCCGGGCAGGGCCCGGCACCGATGAGCTGGATCTGACGATGCTCATCCTCGCTGAGCGCCACACGCCCGGCAATCATCAGGTCGGTGATGATGGCGGCGTTCATGCCGTATCCCGTAGCTGATACAACAGCCTCTGGTTTCTCGGAGTCATCGGCCATGAGCAAGTAGAGCTTTTCTGCGATCAACATGTTCTCAGGCTACCGGCCCGCACTGGAGGAGATCTTCAGCCTTGCGACGGATATTCAGGTTCAGTCGCCCTTGGCCGTGGGCTTCTTCTTGGCCTTGGCCAGTTCGGATGGCGAATGGGTGGTCCGGGGTTCGGAGCGATCCTGCGTCATGGCCGAGGTGGTGCGGATGAAGACCGAGATCCAGCTGAACATGATGGCCACCACCGACAGCTCGAAACCGGTCAGGTTGTAATAGGACCATTTGGTCCACAGCTGGAAGGCGCCCCAGATCGCGCCGATAGCCGCATAGGACAGCAGATGGAACACCACCGGGTAGCCCGGCAGCAGGACGATAGTGCCCAGCAGCAGGAAGATCATGGCCACCGAGACCATCTGCACGAAGGCCGAATGCACCTCCATGGCCACGTCGAAGGGGACCAAGCCGATGCCGATAATGCCCATGGAGACAAGCAGCAGGCACCAGCGCACCAGCTTCGGACGAGGACGCACCATGCGTGCAATCTTGTAGCGTTCCAACGCCGGGCGGCAACGGTAGGTCTGTGCCAGGCGGACCAGGTCGCGGGTCAGGAACTCGGTGAAGGCAGCGAGCACCAAGCCGGAAATCACCAGGGTGAGATTGAAAGTCCAGAAGGACCCCATGCCGGCTTGCGTGGTCCCCAGCGACGAGAACATGCTCCGCCACCAGTTCTGGTCTTCGGCCAGCAGCATGCTGATCAGCACACCGGCGCACATGAAGATCCCCAGCACCACTGACAGGGACTCCGCATTGATCCGCGCGGTGGCCTCCAGGGACAGGTAGGCGCTGATGCCCGTGGCTACGCTGACTGCCAGCGCCCCTGCGAGCACGTCCAGATGCAGCCCGTAGAAAGCCTGCTGGAGCAGGTGGAACACGACCAGCATGATCATGATGGTGCTGGCTACGTGCACCAAGACGAGGCCAAGGGCAGTAACCATCTGGCGCCATGCGGGAATCCTCTTCAGCCACGTCTCGCGGGCCCGGAGCATGGCGCGGAACGCATAGGCGCTGCTGGTTCCGGCCGAGACGGCACCGCAGACGGCTGAAACAATGCCTACCGACAGATCGCCAAAGAGCGGCGGACGTTCACCGGCGAAGATGATGAGCCCGACAACCAGCCCGAAGAGGGAACAGATCAGGCCGGCCCATAGGGCACGGCGCTCGATGTCCAGTTCGGTGACTCGCTTGCTGAGAGTGACATCGGGATATTGGGAATGCACGTAGTACATTCTCTCATTTTCATTGAAGAACGTCGGCAGTCGTTGCTGTTGCTTTCCGGGAGCAGGGGCGCGCTGCTGAAGTTCAAGAGGTGGATGGCACTCAAGACACCTGTCAATAGGTCAGCGAATAATGTATATTCATCATATGCTGACCATTTCGAGTCGTGTGGAAGTGATGAATAGGCTCGGGCGCGCTCTAGCCGATCCAACCCGATCACGAATACTTTTGTCCCTGTTGGAAGAACCCGGATATCCCGCCCAGCTGGCACGGAATCTTGAGTTGTCGCGGACGAATGTCTCCAACCATCTTGCTTGCCTGCGCGGGTGCGGAATCGTTATTTCGGAACAGGAAGGACGACAGACTCGCTACGAAATCAGCGACCCGCATATAGCTGCAGCGCTGTTGGCATTAGTGGAAGTGACGCTAGCGGTCGATGAGAATGTCCCGTGCATGGATTCGACCTGCACCGTTCCAGGTTGCTGCAATCCAAAGGAAGTCTCATGAATCTGGCATTGGCAACCCCCGCGCGCGCAGCAATCCTCAAACGACGAATCCGGCTGATTGTCGCCATCACTATCACCTGGAACATCATTGAAGCTGTTATCGCGTTGATCGCTGGTGGAGCCGCATCGTCAGCCGCCTTGGTGGGCTTCGGTCTGGATTCCATAGTTGAAGTGCTCTCCGCAGCGGCCGTCGCCTGGCAATTCGCTGCGCCCGATCCAGCGCGACGTGAAAAAACTGCCTTGCGGATCATAGCTATTTCGTTCTTCGCATTGGCCACATATGTTTCCGTAGATGTCGTACTGTCGTTGACAGGTGTTCGCGAAGCGGAGCATTCCACGGTAGGTATCGTCCTGGCCGCGTTGAGCCTGGCGGTCATGCCGTTTTTGAGCTTGATTGAACGCAGAACCGGACGTGAGCTTGGTTCAGCCTCGGCGGTGGCCGATTCGAAGCAAACACTAATTTGCTCCTACCTTTCAGCGGCCCTGCTGGCCGGGTTGCTGCTCAATAGCATGCTGGGGTGGGCATGGGCCGATTCAGCTGCGGCATTGATTATTGCCGTAGTTGCAGTACGCGAGGGCGTTGAAGCATGGCGCGGAGACGCCTGCTGCGCCACCCCCATCAGCGCGCTGACTGGTGAACGGGTTGAAGCAAAATGCACTGACGGCTGCTGTTCCTAGCCGCCACGGGTGAAGCGGACCACCAGCAGATTCGTGTGCCCTTGCGGCGCAGCCGAACTCCGCGGAACAGGTCCTTGCACTAGTTCGAGGGCAACGCGAGCAAGCCGCTGACCATCAGGCTCACCGCGCCGCTGAAGGCAATCAGCACCACGAAAGCGCGGCTGAACTTCTGCGGAATCCTCGGGGCCAGAAAATTGCCCAGCACGATGCCCAGCACCATCGCGCCGAAGCAGGCGCCCCATTGCTGCCAATGCAACTGCGGCATGCCGCCCTTGGCGATCAGCGACGTCAAGGACAGCACCAGGAAATAGAGCTGGACGGATATGGCGAATTGGGCTTGCGGCCAGCGGCTGGCTACCGCATATCCGGCAATGGCCGGACCGGAGACCCCGGCAGTCACGGACATGAAACCGGAGACAGCCCCGGCGCCAATCGCCAATCCCCTGCTTTGGGCCATGGCGAGGTTCCGGATCATGAAACTCGAGCACAGCGCGAGGATCACCATGAAGGAAATGCCGATGTTCAGCCATGGCCCATCCAGCAAGTTCGCCACCCACGCCCCGGGAATGGTCATGAGCATGGCGGGGATGAGCATGAAAGCGACTTTCCGGTATTCGACTTGCCGAAAGACCTGCGCAAAGATCAGCAGGCTGCTGCAGGCGCCGAGCAAGTTGACCAGCATGACACCTTCGTGCGGCCCCAGCACCATCACCAGGAAGGGCGAGGAAACCAGTGCGAATCCCATGCCGGAAATACGCTGTGTGGAGGCACCCACGAAGACTGCGGCCGCCAAGCCAATGATCGCCGCTAATTGCACGCCCTGCTCCACACTGCCTCCGCTATCCCTCGTCGCTGTCCACTATTACGTTAGTCCACGGCCAATGAGTCATTTGAATGGAGCACGCTTCAGCTGGAGTTCTACGCTGTAGGAATGCGCAATGACGTGGATTTCCTGGTAATTGGCGGCGGGGCTATGGGCTCGGCAGCCGCGTGGTCCCTAGCCGCTCGCGGACACGAGGTGCTGCTGCTTGAACGCTTCGCTCCGGGACATCAGGAAGGCGCATCGCACGGGGCCACCCGCAATTTCAATCCGGCCTATGCCGAACCCGAGTACCTGCGCCTGCTGCAGCGTTCCAACACCCTGTGGGATGAGATCTCGCAGCGTTGCGGCACTGCGCTGCTGACGCGCACCGGATTGGTCAATCACGGAATCGTTGAAGCTCAGCGCGCCATGCACGAGGTGCTGGGCCAGGCAGGTTTCGACAGCGAGCTGTTGTCCATTGAAGCTGCGGAAGAGCGTTTCGCCGGTATGAAGTTCGAGACCGAAGTCCTGCATATCCCTTCCGGCGGCCAGATCAACGCCGACCTCGCAGTTTCCTCCCTGCAGCAGCTGGCAGTTGCCGAGGGTGCGTCCGTGGAGCATGGGCACCAGATGGCAAGCGTTCAGGTGCTTGCCGATGACTGTGTCGAGGTCCATGCCCAGCACCGGGGAACCAGCTCGCGCATCCGGGCCCGCCATGCCATTGTCGCCGCGGGCGCCTGGACCCGGTCGCTGCTCGGCGATGCGCTCAGGCTGCCGGCCATCCACGTCACCGAAGAGCATCCGGTGCATTTCGCGCAGAAGGACCTGCCTGCGCACTGGCCCGGATTCAACCACATCCTGGACCCGAACCGGGAAATCGGTTCACGGATCTTCGGCCCCATCTACGGGATGCGCACCCCCGGCGAAGGCATCAAGGTGGGCTGGCACGGCTCCGGGCAGATCATTGATCCAGAGCACCGCCCGCACCAAGCCTGCGAGGAACAGCTGCGCGGGCTGCAGGACTACGCGGAACGCTGGCTTCCAGGGGTCGATCCCTCGCGCTATGAGACGGTGTCCTGCACCTACGCCAATACCGAGGACGAGCACTTCATCCTCGACTCGCTTGGTCCGATCACCGTCGGCGCAGGGTTCAGCGGCCACGGATTCAAGTTCGTGCCCGCCATCGGCGAGCACCTGGCCGAGCTGGCCTTGGGCCGGCGCACGGCCGAACCGAAGTTCTCGGCGAACCGCACGGTGGCGAAGCCAGTCTTCCTGCAGCGCCGCCGCGCGGCCGGCATTAGCTAGCCGCCTGTTCCCGTGCAGCTACGGGCACCTGCTGGGTGATGCAGTGGATTCCGCCGCCACGGGCAAACAGCTCGCGCGCATCCACGCCAACCACCTGGCGGCCGGGATATGCGGCGGCCAGGATGCCAGCAGCCTGCTGGTCGTTGGGGTCATCGAAGCTACAGGCGACTACCCCGCCATTGGTCACCAGATGGTTGATATAGGAATAGTCCACCCAACCCTCGGCATCGCGCAGCACTCTGGGGGCCGGCACGGCAATGAGTTCCAGGCTCCGCCCCTGGGCATCGGTTGACTGCTCCAACCGTGCGCGCACCGCCTGGGAGATGGCATGGTCCGGGTGCCGCGGATCCTGCTGGTCGTGGTAGAGCACGACGCCGGGCCGGGCGAAGCAGGCGACAATATCCACGTGCCCGCGCGTGCCGAATTCCTCGTTGTCACGGCTCAGCCCGCGATCAAGCCAAATGGTTTTCCGGGCGCCCAGCAGACGCGCGAATTCGGCCTCGATGTCTTTTTCGGTCTTCCCCGGATTGCGGCCCGGATCGAGCTGGACACTGCGCGTGGCCAGAACCGTGCCTTCCCCGTCCACGTGGATTCCGCCGCCCTCGTTGGTGATCGAGGCCCGCACGTGCGCCGCGCCTGCAAGCTGCGCGACGTGGCCTGCTACCAGCCGGTCGTTGTCCCAGCTGGCCCACTCCTGCGCGCCCCAGCCGTTGAAGTTCCAGTCCACCGCCGCCAGCTGGCCGTCCGGGGTGCGCACGAAGCTCGGGCCTGAGTCGCGCATCCAGGCATCATCCAGCGGGTGCAGGGCATAGCTGACTGCATCGCCCAGGTGGCGCCGGGCCGCGGCTTCGCTGGCCGGGTCCACCACCATCGTGACCGGGGTGAAGGCGCTGATTGCGCGGGCCACTGCGCTCCACGCGGACCGGGCGGCTTCGGCCCGCTCCTCGCTCTCGCCCAGCGTGTAGCCGCCGGAGGGGAAAGCCATGAAGATGCGTTCATGCGGATCGGTTTCCGCGGGCATGAAGAACTCAGGCATGGGAGCGCCCCAGTTCTCCCAGGCCGGACTCGGTGCGGGCTTCGGTGAGCGCGCCGTAGGTTTCCGGGCGGCGGGTGCGCAGGAACGGGAAGAGCGTGAGCCAGTCGCGGCGGGCATCCAGATCCAACGTCGCCACCAGCACTGCGGATTCGTCGCGCGGGGCGCGGGCCAGGATGCGGCCGTACGGATCGGAGATGAAGGATGAGCCGTAGAAGGTCAGTGCACCCTCGTCGCCCCAGCGGTTGGGCACCACCATGAACAGCCCGTTGGCGATGCCGTTGCCGATAATGGCCTGGCGCCACAGCGGTTCTGTGTCGAAATCCGGATGGTCCGGTTCGGAACCGATGGCCGTCGGATAGGCCAGCAGGTTCGCCCCGGCCAGCGAATAGATGCGCGGCGGCTCGCTGAACCACTCGTCCCAGCAGGTCGGCAGGCCCATGGCCAGGCCGTCCAGGGCTTCGATCTTGTGGACCGGGTAGGGATCCGCGTTGGGTCCCTCGCGGAAGTACTTGTCCTCGTAGTATCCGGCGGTGCGCGGGATGTGCAGCTTGTTGGTCAGCGCGGCAATCCCGCCCTCCGGAGAGAGCACCACCGCGGTATTCAGTCCCAGCCCGTCGGCGGCCGGGGCCTTGCGGAACAGCGAGATGTGCACGTGCAATTGGTACTTGGTGGCCATGTCCCTGGCGAACGCGACCGTTGGTCCGGTTTCAAGTTCCTCGGCGGACTCATCAGCCCTTAGCGGGTTCGGCACTACGAACGCCGGGTACTTGCTCAACGTCAGCTCTGGCAGGAAAACGATGCGCGCGCCATGCTTGGCCGCACGGGCGATGCCGCTCTCCAGTTCGCCGCGCAGCTCCTGCGGGTCTTCGTGCCAGCGGTGCTGGACCAGAGCGATGGTGACCTCGCCGCGCTCGGCGGCGTCCACGCGGGCCAAAGAGGCCGGCGGAGTCAAGGCGACTACTTCCTTCATGGCTGAGCTCCATCGATAAAACGAATGTTATTCGTTTACAGGATAGGCAGCTTCATTCGTCATGCACAAGAGGTAAACGAATGGTTTTCGTTTAATTCGGATATGCTCAGGTGGAAGAACCCAGCAGGAAAGCAGTGGATATCATGGCACGCCCTTCGAAACCCAAACTCAGCCTCGATGCGATCGCTACCGCGGCGTTGAAATTGGTCGACAAGCATGGTGAGTTCACGCTACCGCAACTGGCCAACTCCCTGTCCGTGACGGCATCCTCGATCTACAACCACGTGGCAGGCAAGGACGAGATCATCGAGCTGATGAGAGGCCGCGCCATGTCCGCAATCAGCCTGCCGGATATCGATTCCGGCAACTGGCAGGAGACCGTACAGCAAATTGCCACGTCCTACTGGGAATCGTATTCAAAGCACCCGCGGCTAATCCCGCTACTCACTAGCCATACCGTGCGGGACCACACCACCTTGCGGGTCTATGACGCGTTGGCCGAGGTGCTGGAACACGCCGGTTTCGAACCCGGAACACGGCTTCATGCAATCACGATCATCGATTCATTCGTACTGGGATCTGCGCTCGATGCGGCTGCGCCCGAAGCCGTATGGGAAGCAGACGATTCTTCTGGCCAGGCATTCAGCGAAGCGCTGGGAGCGGGCCTACAAGAGAAGGACCGCGCACGCACGAGTTTCGTGATGGGAATCAATTTGATCCTGGACGGACTCACGACTCGATTCACTCGATAGCCTCCGGTGGAACAATGCGCTACGGAGTTTGCTGTCAATCATGAACAGCGGAGGGTTCGGTCAAGGCCAAGCAGCGTGATGGATCCTTTAGCGTTTGAGTACAGGCTAGGAGCAGACGTCCACCCGTTGTCGTATTCCGCATAAACGCGGAAATTCACGTTGAACGTCGTTCCCAGCAGATTTCCAAGAAGGTCTATCAGCAGACCCAACAAGCCGTTGGATCGTGAAATATCGACAGCGTATGTGGTTGTACTGGCTGGCAGGAGACTAGAAAGTTTTTCTTCCCCGTCATTGATTTGAACCGATACCTTATAGCCTGCAAGAGACGCGTTCTGGGCCGACGGAGCCTGCCACCGGAAGTCGATGACTTTGTTATTGCTCGCTGCCGTTCGATTGCTGCAAGACAGTATTTTCGCCGGTTGCATTACCGCTCCTTGGAGGGACGATGTGGCCTTCGCGGTTGAACTGAATGCCGCATGCGTTGGCTCAACCAGGGGGTGGAGATGAATCGCAGCCGTTGCCAGCGACACGACCATGGCTGCTCCTAGGAAAACTGGAGTCCCCGAATGGCCAGCGCTGTCGGATTTCCCATTACTAACCGACTTGTCGTTGCCGAACGCGACGTAGAGCAGGTATGCGCACAGTAGCCCCCCGAGGAAATAGGCCCATGGCTGGGACAGCCACGTCACGACGTAGCCCAGGAACGGCACACTGGCCAGCAGCTTGTCGACGCTGTCTACCGCGTACGGCTGCAGGTCTGCGACGGGGTTCGCATCTCCCTTAAGGATCAGCCCTGCTTCGGTCATCTCGGCAACCCTGTGTGTCACCCGGACCTCGTCGCTGGTCACCACCGAAACCACATCACCTACGGCGATATCCTCAACCTGGGTGGGAACTGCCAAACCCAATGAACCGGTGGGGATCACGGGGCCCATGGAACCGCTGGCGAAAACCAGTGGCTTCAGCCCAAACAGCAATGCAGCAAGAGTCATGAGCAGGCACAGCGAACCGATAATCGCCCCGCCGTTTAGGGCAATGTTCTGTACCCGATTGCGTTTACGCGTGCCAAGCTCGTTTCGATTCTTATTCGCCACCTTAGGAACCCACCGTTCCGGTGAAGGTCAAGTCCAGCTTCGTCGTGGCACCTTGAAGGTTGTTGGCCGCGGTCGTGGGCAGAGAGTATTGCACGCAGAACGTTTCGGAGGCGTCCGCGGCCAAGACTGGACGGACGACATCGGCGCCGAAAGCGGATCCAGCAGCCTTGGTAATTAGGGTTGTCCCGCCAGAACACGTGGCATTCGGTGCCGTCCCGCTGACAGTTGAGCCAATTTTCACCACCACCGCCATGGCCTTGCCAAGTTCCACGACACCGCTTTCGGTGATACTTCCCTTGATGGAATACGGCAGCGGAACGGAACTGGTGTTTTTCACCACAACTAGCGCCGCGGCGCTGACTCCCGGGTACCAGTTCACTGAGGAGAGCGGCACGGTGTAGCTTGCGCTGGTTGCACCGGAAGCCGTCGCACCGACGCCGAGCGACACCTTCGCCGCGGTAATGCTGGAGGTTGCAGTGGCGGTTCCTGTCCAAGCCGCCAACGTGGATACTGCACCAAGACCCACCAGTATTCCCATCGACAGGATCGCTTTGATCTGTACCGATCGTCTGCTCATTGAGAATCTCCTCGATGTGCCTGTGCGTGGACACTGTTTCGCTTCGAAAGTAGATAAAGTGCGGCGCCTGCTCCGGCCATTCCCAGCGCGAGCGGTACGGCCCAGCCGCTGAAGCCCGTGGATTTCAGCTCGTCGGGCTGCTGTTCTCCGTCCGCGTCCGGGGGATCGGGATTCTCCGGATGCTGTGGAACTTCCGGCGATTCGGGTTCCTGTGGATTACCGCCGATGACTTCTACCGCGCTGATTTCCAGGCTCAGCGATCTCACCAGGCCCTCCGATGAATTTCCTGCGGAAGCGGGAAGCCGGGCTTCCAACGCAAAGTCGGCATTCTGTTTCGGGGCAAGCCGCGCCACGGAATCACCCGCCACCTCGAACTGCAGCCCGTTGGCCGGTGCAGCAACCATGGGTTTCAATGTGACCGCTATTGGATGCGGACGGTCATTGCGAATGGTAATCTTTTCAGTCAATCGGTCCCCCGGGACGAGCTGAAATTCTCCGCCAAACAGTTCGCCTGGACTCGCACGGAAATCACCACCGTTTACGCTATAGCTCAGTCCTCGCGAGTCCATTCCTGCAGCATGGGCTGCAAAGCTGCCAGCACTCAGTAAACCGGAGGCGAGCGCGATGGATAATATGGTCTTCACCGGTGCGTCGAACGACATGATGCCTTCTCCCTGCGGTGGTCATGCCACGCCCCGGCAAGCATCACCAGCGAATACGCGATCAATCCACCCGCTGCGATCCAGGTCAACCAGGTTCTCTGCTGGATTGACAGGGCGCTGTTCACATATCCGAGGTAGGGGACGGAATACCAGAGCTTGCCCCGGATCTGCTCGGGTTGCACCGGCTCGTCATCGGTGTTGTTTGCATCCCCGCGGAAGATGAATTGTGCTCCTCTGCCCAGGCTCGCGCCGATGGCGGACACCCGGTGCGTTACGACTTCCGGCTCCCCCGATTCCAGCTGGTACGTAGCAACATCGCCGATGCGCAACTGCTCCGGATCAATCGGCTTCACCACTACCAAAGTCCCGGGAGGCAAATGCGGCCTCATGGATCCGGTCAGCACCGTGAATGCTGTCGCCCCGCCCAATTTCGGAACCACGATCATGATGGCAATCAAGGCAAGGACGATGAACAGCACCAGCCAGGAAAGCACCTGCCCGCACCACCACCAGATCCCGGTGCGCTCCTGCTGTCCTCTATTCCGGATACGGTTGCCTGCTGTCATCGCTGCTGCCCCGCAAACCCCAGTTCGAGCGCCATTTTCCCGCCGGAAGCTGCTTCCGGTGCCCCGGAAGGAAGAGAAACACGAACGCACAAGGTCTCCGTCGCCATTGCAGGTTCTGCGCGCAGCACTCTGGGCGCTGCGAAAGAAGCGGAGGCGCCCAGAGAACCGGTGTACAGCTGCTCCCCGGACAACGGCTGGTCATCGTCGCAGGCTTTCCGGTCCATGCCGGAGTAGATGCTCAGTTGCAATGCGTTGGACAGCGCCCGATCAGCAGCGGTGGGCGAAGTGGTCGCATTCACCGCTCCGTCCAGCTGATACGACAAATCAACTGTGCCTGCATTGCTGATCACCAGTGATGCCTGCGTGAATGCTCCGGGGATCAGCTCGCTGCCGGAGAGATTGGCGAACTGGTGCTCCGTTTCGCCACCGGCCAGCAATGCCAGCGATCCCGTCCTCAAGCTTGGCGGATCCACCGTGATTTCTGCGCGCCACGTAGCGGCCGTCCCTTGCGCACTGATACCCAGCAGCAAGAGCACGGCCGCGACCAAAGCGAACTTCAGGGGTTTTGGCATGCACCGGCCGATCCACGTTCCGCGGTTACGCGCGGACTTGATCCAGGGTCAAGGTCAAGGCTTCAAGATCCAGCGGCTGGTCGTAGGTTGATGGCGGGGTGTCTCCCACTCCGCCTTCGTTAAAGGTGATCGTGATCAGGAATGGAACCGTGTAGGTACCCGGCTCGGCGAAAGTCAGCGTTCCGTCGGCTTCTTCAGTGATACCCGGAGCTGACGCATCGACCTGCAGGTCGACGGTCGCATACCCTTCCAGCGCACCGAGATTCGTTGCCGCCTGGTCGACGCTGAGTGATCCGGCAATGTTCTTGCCTTCGGCATCGATGGTGGCGGTCTGGCTGAACGCAACGACGTCGCCAGGAACGATCTGCTGGGTCGTCGGGTCGAATGGCTCAGGCGCAACTGGATTGCTGACGTCCTGCCAGGTGCCGGATCCGCTCGTCGTCAAATTCAAATGACCGGTTTCGACAGTGCCTGCATCGATGGTCTGCTGTGCCTGCCAGCGTGCAATTGTGCCGGCACCGCCGAGGAGCAGCGCTCCGGCAGCGACTGCGGCGATGGTTGCCTTGGTTACTTTCTTCATGAAATACGCATCCTCAAAGTTCACGTGCCCCCAGTGACACACACTTTAAGTAAAGCTTGTTTAGTAGGTTTTTCAACCCCTGCACGCCACTTGTCGTTGCGACCGTCAGATCCCGCAAACTGGGCACTGCAGCTTCTGCTGACGAGCGCACACAGGATACTGGCAGTTCTGCCTAATCTGTAGTTGGCCAGCATTTTCAATGTGAAATTTCCAGCCCATGCAACGCCCTGATGCCGGATGAAGGCTAGTAGCCGGCAAGGTTTAGCCGCTTGCCCATGAAACCCTAGCTAGTTAGCGAATCATTCCACCTTATTGGCTAAACTACGAAATTCCCGGAATCAGCTGTCCCGGTCAGGGGCCGAGGCAAAGAGATTCAGGCCCATGGCGCGCGAAAGCTGACCGATGGCAAGCTGCGCCCGCACCGAGTTCCCCGCCATATCCAATGGTGGCGAGAACGCGCCAATTGCACCCTTGCCCGGAGCCACCGCGACGATGCCGCCGGAAACACCTGATTTCGCCGGGATACCGATTTCAAACAGCCATTCACCCGAGCGCTCGTACAAACCGTTGGAGGCAACCGTCGCCAAGGTGTCACGGCAAACATCAGCATCCACAACACGCTTCCCCGTCACCGGGTTCACGCCGCCGTCAGCCAATGTCGCACCCATGATGGCCAGATCGTGAGCGTTGATGTTCAGCGAGCACTGCTTGGTGTAGACATCCACAGCATCATAGGGGTCGCCATCCAACCGGCCGTAGCTCTTGAGCAAATGCCCCAGGGCCTTGTTCCGCTCGTTGGCCAACGACTCGGAATGGTAGACCTCGTCGTCCAGGCTCAAGGACCGGCCCGCGAAGGCGGATAGTCCTTCGCGCACGTTCTCCCATTTCTTGGCAGCAGTCTTTCCCGGCATCAGCGAGGTAGTGGCGATGGCACCGGCATTGACCATCGGATTCATCGGCAGGCCATTGTTCAATTCCACGGCCATGACCGAGTTGAACGGCATGCCGGTGTTATTCACGCCGATGCGGTCCCGGACCACCTCGCGGCCATGTTCCTGGACAACCAGGGCATAGACAAACATCTTGGAGATCGACTGGATGGAGAACAGGTAGGTGCAATCGCCCACCGTGTGGACCGAGCCGCCCACATGGGACATGGCGATGCCAAAGAGGTCGGGATCGGCTTGACCCAAAATCGGAATGTAGTGGGCCAGCAATCCCTCATCGACATCCGCATAGCGCTCATGGGCTTCCTTGAGCAAGGCATCGATGCGATCATGCTCCAGCTCACCGGTGGAAACCTGCTGAACGACATCGTCGAAGTCGGTAGGAATAGTCTCGTTATTCCCTTCCGAAGGATAGGTCATTTTCACCTGCCTCTGATCCTGAGTCCATTGATCCATGCTGCTTGGTTTGACCTTATCAACAGCTCCGGCGCTTGGCACCTCGCGTCAACCTCGAAGCGGACAGAATCACGCTCGCCGCGGACCTTCAACTCGAGAATCCCCTGTGTTTTCCCCGACATTGTGGAACAACTAACAGCGCAAAGTCCTCCGCCTGACTTAGCATTTTGTGTATGGCTAAGGGTATTACTTTTCATACGCGCAAGTGGGTTCGCCCAGAAGACTTGAACGCAAACGGCACGCTGTTCGGCGGCAGCCTGTTGCGCTGGATCGATGAAGAAGCTGCGATCTACTCGATCATCCAGCTGGGCAACAAGCACGTTGTCACCAAGTTCATGTCCGAGATCAACTTCATCGCTTCCGCAAAGGAAGGCGATTTGATCGAGATGGGCCTGACCGCCATCGACTTCGGCCGGACCTCGATCACCCTGCGCGCAGAGGTGCGCAACATCTTCACCCAGGAATCGATCCTGACCATCGAAAAGCTGGTGTTCGTGAACATGGGCACGGACGGCAAGCCCCAGCCTCACGGCTACGACCAGATCACCTACACCCGCGATCGCATCCCGCTGGAAATCACCAAGGCTCTGATCTAGCCTCTGTTCGATTGCCCGAAGCCCTCACTAAACCAAGGGTTAGATTCAAGGTCCCGCTCGGCCGCACCTCGTTGCGTGCCCCGGCGGGACCTTGCTTTATTTGCAGGCAATTCACCACAAGCTCTTGCACTGGGTTCTTGCGTCCAGCAAAGTTGATTCTGCACCGAGGAATTCCCGCCTACGCAGAAGCGAGCCACCCATGGGACAAATGATTTTCGTCAACCTGCCGACCGCAGATCTAGCAAGAGCCGACAAGTTCTACGAGGCTCTGGGCTTTACCAAGAACCCCACGTTCTCCGATGAGAACGCCACCTCCTGGATCATCGACGAGAACATCTTCGTGATGGTGCTGCGCCAGGAGTTCTTCTCCAGCTTCCTGGTCAATGGCGATCAACCGGCACTCGGAAATGGCGTGCGCGAAACGCTCAATGCCATCTCTGCGGAAACTCGCGAAGGCGTCGACGATTTTGTCGCACGTGCCGAGGCCGGCGGCGGCAACGTCTACCGCCCGGCGGATGAGCCCTTCCCGGGCATGTACCAGGCAGCCGTCCAGGACCCCGACGGGCACGTCTGGGAAATCGCGTGGATGAGCCCCGAAGCAATGGAAAACCCTGCCGGCTGACCTGCTAGCCAAGCTCGGAATTCCGCAGGTGCCGCGACTCTTCTGATTTACGGCGCCTGCGGAACTGCTTTTTCATCCCCTGTGCCGGATACATCGGTTCAGGCCAGCGAGGTTGCAGCTGGTCGCCTAAGGTAATGCCGCGCATGCGCCGCCCGAACATCGGCAGCACCCATTGCCTCAGCCATTCCACATCACGTTGGGTGGCCTGCCAGAATCCGACCCGGTCCGCGGCGCCAAAGGGATCGAAAACCAGCTGGTGCGGATATCCGAGGATCTCCAGGATCCGGATGGCCATATAGCGATGGCCTGCACGGTTCATATGCAGCTTGTCGATATCCCACATGCGCTTGTCCCGGTAGGCATCCCAGTTCCAGTAATCAACGAGCACCACCGAATCCGGGTAGCGTTCGGCCAGCTGGCGCACGCACTCGTTGAAGCGCCAGTTGCGCCGCTTGAACGGGGCGAGCACCGGGTGCACCGGGATATCGAACCCGGTGAACAGCAAAACCTTGGCGCCAGTGGAGACCAGAGCGTCGACGGCTCGGGCATATTGCGCCAGGAACTCCTTCATGTCCTTACGGAATTCGAGGATATCGTTGCCTCCGGCATAGAAGGTAATCACCTCCGGCTTGAGCTCCAAAGCAACGGGGATCTGCTCGTCGATGATCGATTTCAGCCGGCGGCTGCGGATGCCCAGATTCACGTACTGCCATTCGGGATCCGCCTTGGACAGCTGCTTGGCCACGCGGTCAGCCCAGCCACGCACCCCGTTGGGCAGCCTGGGTTCCCAGTCCCCCACGCCTTCGGTGAAGGAATCCCCGATCGCCATAAACAGCCGTCCCATGCTACCGACGCTAGAAGCCGAAAGTTCCTAGCAGGAAGCTTGCTGTTGAATTTCTGGCAAACGCTGGCAGTTCAGAAAGCCTTGCGCATGATCAGCCGCGGCATCTTGCTGGCTTGGGCGTCGCTGACTCCGACGATCTCGAACCCGACCTGCTCGAACATTTTCCGCGTTCCAACGAAGGCCATGGTCAAGTCCATGCGTCCTTCAGGATCCACCGGGTAGGCCTCGACCGCTGGAGCCCCGAGCTCCCGCGCATACTCCACTGCGCCGTGGAGCATGGCCCGGTTCACGCCCTGGCGGCGGTGGCCGCCGCGCACCACCATGCAGATGATGCTCCAGACCTCCACGTCATCCACGGGCCTGATCAGCTTGGACCTCTCCAGCAGCGGGATCTGCGAGCGCGGGGAGATGCTGCACCAGCCTACCGGTTCACCGCCACGATAGGCGATGACACCCGGGGCAATCGGCTCGGCGCTCAGCGAGCGCATGGCTTCGAAACGGTCCCCTGCGCCGCGTTCCCTGATTTCGGTGGCGCTGAGCCGGTGCGACAAGCACCAGCAGTGATTCTCGCGATGGTTCGGATTCACAACCGTGGCGAAGTCTTCCATGCGTTCCTCGGTCAGGGGCCTGACCTCGATGGGCGCTGGTCGGGCGGTCTGCAGTTCCTGATTCGTGTCCATCTGTCCATCCTGCGCTTCGAACGGCCGCAATGGCACCCCCGGCGGAAAATTCTTCGGGTTTTCCATAATGAAGAACTCCGGTTCCCTCGGTGTTGGCGCTGACCTGCGAGCTCTAGTGTTGAGGTATGACTTCGACACCTAAGGTTTCACCGGGCACCGCACCGGCCCGTCCCCCGCTGAGATTAGGCATGACGCTGCTGCAAATGGCGTTGCTCGGTTCCGCCGGCCTGATCATGTTTTCACTTTTGCTCGGATGGCTCTCGCTCGGCATCGCGCTGACCCCGCTGCTCGGCCTGGGCCTGCTCTTCCTGGCCGGCCTCGTCTATGCACTCTTCGGCATCGCCCGCTTCGAGCTCATGCGAGTCAGCAACCTCTACGACATGGACGTCACTGCCCTGATCTGGCGGTCCCGCCGCCGCGAGGGTTTCGGCGAATACGTCCGCTCGCTGGGGCGCAACCTGGCCAACGGACGCATGTGGGCCCTGCTGGGAAGCTTGCTCTTCTCCTGCCTGGCCGGTTCGCTGATGCTCAGCGCAATGGAGCTGGCAGTCCGCACCGGCATCGTCGCCTTCGCTCCGGTCCTGCAATCGGGTCAGGCCGATCCGCTGGCGAGCGTTAGAGGGCTGTGGGGCTTCCAGATCCCGGTTGGCCAGGCTCCGTGGCTGCTACTGGCTACCCTGCTGGGACTGGCAGTAGTTGTCGGCCTCGTCTTCTTGCACCGCATGGTCACCGTGGGAATCGTCGGCTCGATTGCCCGCGAGAGCGCACTGGTGGAACGCGTTCGCACCACCGCGGTGCAGCGCGAAGGAGCCGTGCGGGCCGCAGAGGTGGAGCGTACCCGCATCGAACGCGACCTGCACGACGGGGTCCAGCCCCGGTTGGTTTCCGTGGCCATGACCCTCGGCCTTGCGCACCAGCAGATCGACTCCGATCCGCAGCAGGCCAAGGATCTGGTGGCTGAAGCCCACGCTTCGACCAAGTCGGCAATTACCGAACTGCGCCAGCTCACCCGCGGAATCTATGCCTCGGTGCTCGATGACCGGGGACTGGATGCGGCGCTCTCGGCCATCGCAGGCCGCTCGCACATCCCGGTTGGCCTGGATGTCCAGCTCAACGGCCGCTACCCGCGGGTGGCGGAGGCGGCGGTGTACTTCGCCATCGCCGAGGCACTGACCAACGCGGCCAAGCATTCTCGGGCCCAGCGCTGCCAGGTCACCGTGAGGGTGCGGGAGCATGAAGGCCAGCAGAGCCTGTGGGCCCGCATCGAGGACAACGGCACCGGCGGGGCGCGCATCACCCCCGGCGGAGGCCTGGATGGAATCAACAACCGGGTTCTCGCCGCCGGCGGCACCCTGACCCTGGACAGCCCGGCCGGCGGGCCAACCGCAGTGGAGGTGAACGTGCCATGCGCGTACTGATATGCGAGGACTCGGTCCTGCTGCGCGAAGGACTGGTCAGATTGCTGGCGCACAGCGGCCACCAGGTGGTCGCGGATCTGCCAGAGGCCAGCGGGCTGATGGATTTCCTGGAGACCGCCCCTGCGGAGGAATTCCCGCAGATTTGCATCCTGGATGTCCGGCTCCCGCCGACCTACACGGATGAAGGCATCCGCGCGGCGCTGGAACTGCGCAAGAAGTATCCGGATCTGCCGGTGCTGGTGCTCTCCCAGTACGTGGAGGAACGCTACGCCTCTGAACTGATCTCCACCCAGTCCTCAGCGATCGGCTACCTCCTCAAGGACCGTGTTGCGGATGTCAGCGAGTTCATTGCTTCGCTGGAGCAGATTGCAGGTGGCGGAACAATCCTGGACCAGGAAGTGGTGGCACAGCTGTTGACCCGGCGAAATCACGATGACCGCATGCAGAACCTGACCGACCGGGAACGCACAGTCCTGGCCGCATTGGCCGAAGGAAAATCCAACCAGGCGATCGCCGCGCTGCTCTTCCTCTCGGAAGCCAGCGTTGAAAAGTACATCACTTCCATCTTCCAGAAGCTCGGCTTGGAAGCCGACGGAACGGGCAACCGGCGCGTGCTGGCAGCCCTGGCCCATATCGAAACCCTGGGCACCAACCGCACAGACAGGACAGGATCATGACTTCCACGCACACCATGCCGCTACCCCCAACCCCTCCAGCTCCCTCCAACAACGGCAAGCCGCTGAACATCATCCTCGCGGTGCTAGGCGGGCTGGTCATTCTCACCCTGGTCATCGCCACGGCACGCAGCGCTTTCGCTTCGGTGTCCCGGGAGCATTCGATCCACGAAGCCGAGGTCTCCGGGGTGACCGCCTTGGAAGTTTCGGCCAGCTCGGGACGCTTCGATCTGGTCTTCGCAGACACCGAGAAGGCAAGCCTTGAAGTGCGAAGCGCCAAGGCCGCCAGCTGGAAGCTGCACCGCGAAGGCAACCGGCTCGTTGTCGATGCCCCGAACGCCTGGGACAATTTCTGCTTCTTCGGCTGCGGATTTGACGAAAATGAGGCAACGCTGGTGCTTCCACAATCCCTGAACAACGGAACCCTGGATGCCGACTTCGATTTGTCCGCCGGATCCTTCAATGCCGTTGGCAACTACAAGGATGTCGTGGTGGAGGTCGGCGCCGGGGACCTGGAACTCACCGGCAGCGCGCACACCGCCGATGTCGATCTGGGTGCCGGCGAAGCAACGGTCCGCCTGGAGAATGTCGAGAGCGCACGGTTCGACATCTCGGCCGGCGAACTGATCGGCGAACTGTCGGGCGAGGCGCCCAAGAGCATCGACGGCAGTGTCAGCGCCGGCTCGCTGGAGCTGCAGCTGCCCGAAACCACCTACGACCTGCGGCAGAATACGGCCGCCGGTTCGGTTGAGAACCAGCTTGCAACCGATCCGAACTCGCCGCATAAGATCACCATCCAGGTGGCTGCCGGCAATGCCATCCTGTACCCGGAAGGCACCGACAAGGAATCGACTGACCGCTAGTGCCGGTTTTCCCGGACAAGCAACAGCGTCCCTTCCTTTGATCAGTTCACGCTGATCGAAGGAAGGGACGCTGTTTCGTTCTGCTGGCAGTGGCCAGACCCCGGCGTGCGGACCGGCCGAAGATGCTGCCCGTTAGGTCCAGCCGTCCGTCGCCTCGCGCAGTTCTGCATAGCGGGCATAGATTTCCGGACGCGGCTGCGCCTCGAAACGAGTCGGCGCGGCAATATCCCAGTGCGGAGGCTCCTCCTTGCCGCTCAGTGCCCAGGCCGCTTGCCGGGCGGCTCCCAGCGCCACGTATTCCGCGGGCTGCGGAACGTCCACGGCGACGCCGAAGACCTGCGGGGCAATTCGCCGCACGGCTTCGGATTGGGCGCCGCCGCCAATCAGCAGGATCCTGCGGGTCGCCACCCCGGTGGCATTTTCAAGGGCTGCCACCGCATCCTTCATCGAGCACAGCAGGCCTTCCACGTAGGCGCGAGCCATCTCATTGCGTGTGGTGCCCGTGCGCAGCCCCCGCAGCACGCCCGTGGATTCGGGCCTGTTGGGGGTCCGTTCGCCGCCGAAATACGGCAGCAGGGTGACACCGCCGGATCCGGGTTCGGCACCCAGGGCAAGATCGGAGAATTCCTGCTGGGTCACGCCCAGCATGCGCGCACCGAAATCCAGCACCGGCGCGCCATTGAGCGTGCAGGCCAGCGGCAGGTAGTTCGCGCCGGCCGCCACGAAGCCGCTGACCATGCCGCTGCCATCATGCACGCTGCGCTCGACCAGCGCGGAAGCCACGCCCGAGGTGCCCATGGACACGCACACATCGCCCGGCTGCAAGTCCAGCCCCAATGCGGCAGCCATGTTGTCACCGGTTCCGGCCGCGATCCTGGCTCCCTGCGCGGTCTGCCCGACCAGTTCATTGGCGGCGGCAAGCCGCGGGAGCTGAACAGGATGCCCCAGGGCCTGCTCCGCCAGCTCGGGCAGGAACCGCCGCTCGGCCGTTGAGTAATAGCCGGTCCCGGAGGCATCTCCGTGATCCGTGACGAATTCCTTGCGCCCGCCCAGGTGCCAGGTGAGGTAGTCGTGGGGAAGCACCACGCGGGCGGTGCGCCGGGCGTTCGCCGGTTCGTGTTCGCGCAGCCAGCGCAGCTTGGTGATCGTCAGCGACGCCACCAAGACGCTGCCGACCTTGTCGGCGGTAGCTTGGGCACCTCCCAGTTCACCGCCCAGCTGCGCGGCCTGCGGTGCCGATGACACGTCATTCCAGAGCATCGCATCGCGCACCGGCTCGTTCCGGGCATCTAGAGCCACCATCCCGTGCTGCTGCCCGGCCACGGACAACGCAGCGGCCCGGTCGATCAATCCGCCAGCGCTGGCTTCCAAGGCTTCGATCCATCGTTCGGGATTGATCTGGGTGCCCGGCAGATGCGGCTGGCGGCTGCTTGCCACTATCTCGCCGGTGGCTGCGTCGACAAGCAGCGCCTTGCACGATTGCGTCGAGGAATCGATTCCAAGGACATGGGTAGGGGTCATGAGTTGGCCTTCGTCGAGGTAGTGGCGATATGGATGCGCGGGCCCAGGCGTTGCAGCTCGGTGCGCGTTGCGGCGTCGAGCCCGTCATCGACCACAATGTCGTCGAATTCGCCGAGATCCATCACATGGTACATGCCCGAAGATTCGAATTTGGTGGAATCGACGACCAGGATCTTGCGCCCGCCCATTTTCAGCAGGCTTCGCTTGGTCAGGGCGGCTTCCGCGTCCGGGTGCAGCAGCGCATGGTTCTTGATCGCGGTAGTGGACACGAAGACCGCGTCAGCGGTGAGGCGCTGCGCCTGCTCGACCACGATGGATCCGAGGAACGAGTCGGTTTCCTGGTAGTACTGCCCGCCCAGGCCGACCAGGGCGATGTTCGGCAGCGAGGAAACGATCCCCATCAGCGCGAGCGAGTGCGTGATCACGGTGGATGGCTGCCGGGCTTCAAGGTGCGCGCCCAGTGCCCCCACGGTAGTGGAGTCGTCCAACGCTATGACAGCGTCCGGCTCGATCAGCGTTGCGGCCGTGGCGGCCAGCTCCTGCTTGATCTCGGCATGCAGGTGCCGGCGCAGTTTCACGTCCCGCTCAGCAAGGCGTGCGGTAATTGCCCGCGCTCCGCCGCGGATGCGTTCCAGCCGGCCGTCCTTGGCCAGGTGGTCAAGGTCCCGGTGGATCGTCATTGCGCTGACGCCGAAAATCTCGGCCAGCTCCTCGACGCGCGTACGCTGCATGCGATTGACGTAACCGGTGATCTCATCACGCCGGTCGTCAGGAGACAATCCCGCGACATCTTCGGCAGCAGCTGTTCCCACTCTGGATTCCCCATTTTTCACAATTTCGATGATATGTCCTGTGCACTGAGTCGCAAAAGACTGGACCTCAGACAAATAATTTAACACTTTTCATGTTGAGTTTGTGTTTTTTGGTGTTAGATTGATTCCAGCACAAAGCAGAGAAGGCAGTCCGGCCGCAAAGGAGCGCATACGATGTCCATCCCCCAGTCCACCGCACCGGGAGGCGTTTCGCCCCGGGAATCCTTGCTGGATCGAATGGGATTGCCCCGTCCCCTGCTGTGGGGATTCGTCGGCCTGATGATCTTCATGATCGGCGATGGCGTCGAAACCAATATCCTCGCGCCGTACCTGACCGGCGAGCACGGCTTCTCCATCCCGCTGGCCGGCACCCTGGTCACGGTCTACGGCGTGGCGGTGGCCGCGGCCGCATTCCTGTCCGCTTCGCTCTCGGATCTATGGGGCCCGCGCAAGGTCATGCTGATCGGCGCAGCCACGTGGATCGTGTTCGAAGTGCTGTTCCTCGGGGTTGCACTGAACTCGTCCAGCACCGCGCTGGTCTTCATCACCTACGGCTTGCGCGGTTTCGGTTATCCGTTCTTCGCGTACGGTTTCCTGGTGTGGATCTCCGCGACGGCGAATGCCAAGCGCCTGGCGGTGGCCATCGGCTGGTTCTACGTGGCCTTCAGCTCCGGCTTGCCAACGCTGGGTGCACTGACCGCCAGCGCATCCATCGATTTGTTCGGGTTGGGCTACTACCAGACCCTGTGGCTGTCCTTGGCCCTGGTGGTCATCGGTGCCGCGGTAGCCCTGATCGGAGTCAAGGAGAAAACCGGACGCGCGCCGCTGGTCGACAACCCCGAACAGGTCTGGCAGACCATGAGCTTCGGCTTGCGCCTGCTGGTCACCAACCGCAAGGCCATGATGGTGATGCTCACCCGCACCATTAACTCCGTGCCAACCTACGGCATGGCAATCTTCTTCCCGGCATTGTTCGTTGACCGGTTCGGCTGGAGTGTTGGCCAGTTCCTCATCCTGACCACGGTGATCTACGCAGTGAACATCCCCTTCAACCTGGTCTTCGGGGCGCTGGGCGACAAGCTCGGCTGGTCCAAAACCGTGGTGTGGTTCGGTGCGGTGCTGTGCGCCATCTCCATGCTCTCGCTCTACCTGGTGCCGGCATGGGCCGTGGACAACGGCCTGGACTTCGCCTACGGACTGACCTTGTTGTGCGGTGCAGTGTTCGGCATTGGACTGGCCGGATTCGTGCCGCTGTCAGCCATCGCGGTCTCCCTCGCGCCGCAGAACCCCGGCGCTGCCATGGCTTCCTACAACTTGGGCATCGGTGCTGCAGTCTTCGCCGGTCCACTGCTGGTCGCCCTGCTCTACAACCTGCTGGGCGCTGCCGGCATGGTGTACCTCTTCGCGGCCCTCTACCTGGTGGCAGCCCTGATGTCCCATAGCCTGCGCGGAACCCAGCCCCGTGCGGAAGCTGCGCCACTCAGCGAAGCCGCCCAGCGCGCCTAAACATCCCCCGACCTCCCACTTCCTAGGAGTTGTGAAACCGTGAAACTGTCCAACAACGCGCTGGCCAACCTCCAGACCGACGCCGAGCTCCCCCGCTACGACCGCAGCAAGCTGCGCGCAGGCATCGTGCACTTCGGAGTAGGCGGATTCCATCGAGCGCACCAGGCAATGTACCTCGATCAGCTCATGAACGAGGGAAAGGCCCTTGACTGGGGCATCATCGGCATGGGCGTCATGCCTTCGGATGCGCGCATGCGCGATGTCCTTGCCGAGAGCGACGGGCTGTACACCCTGATGGTGAAGCACCCCGACGGCAGCGTCGAGGGCCGCGTCATTGGTTCCATCCTGGACTTCATCTACGCCCCCGATGACCTGCAGCGGGCCATTGAGCAGCTGGCAGACCCGCAGATCCGCATCGTGTCCTTGACCGTCACCGAGGGCGGCTACAACGTCAACCCGGTCACCGGCGAGTTCGACCAGCAAAATCAGGCCATCCTCGATGACCTGGCCAACCCCGAAGAGCCGCGGACCACCTTCGGGCTGATCTGCGCGGCACTGAAGCTGCGCCGCGAACGGGGCATTGCTCCGTTCACCGTGATGAGCTGCGACAACATCCAGGGCAACGGCGAGGTCGCACGCAAGATGTTCGGCGCCTTCGCCTCCGCGTCTGACCCGGAGTTCGGCGCTTGGGTTCAGCGGCATGTCCCGTTCCCCAACTCCATGGTGGACCGCATCACCCCGGTGACGACCGAGCCCGATCGCGCCGAGGTTTCAGAACGCTATGGCATCGTCGATGCTTGGCCGGTGGTCTGCGAGGACTTCGCGCAATGGGTCCTGGAGGACAAGTTCACCAGCGGCCGGCCACCTTTCGAGGAGGCCGGGGTCCAGCTGGTAGATGACGTGGTCCCCTACGAGCTGATGAAGCTGCGTCTGCTGAACGCCACCCACCAGGGCCTGTGCTACTTCGGGCACCTGGCCGGCTACCGTGCCGTGCACGATGCGGCCCGCAACCCGCTGTTCGCGCAATTCCTTCTGCGCTACATGAAGACCGAGGCAGAGCCGACCTTGCGCCCCCTGCCCGGCGTGGATCTGGATGCCTATCAAAACAAGCTCATCGCCCGCTACAGCAACGAGCATGTGGCAGATACCATTGCACGGCTGTGCGCCGATTCCTCAGACCGCATCCCGAAGTGGCTGGTGCCGGTAATTCGCGAAAACCTCGCCACTGGAGGCGAGGTGGCCCTGTCCGCCGCGATCGTTGCCAGCTGGGCGCGCTACGCCGAAGGCGTCGATGAAAACGGCGAGCCGATTGAGGTGGTGGACCGCCTGGCCGATCAAGTGCGCGCCGCGGCAGCGCGCCAGGGACAGGACCCGCTGGCCTTCCTCCGCCAGCGCGACCTCTTCGGGGATCTGGTGGAAGACGAGCGATTCACCGCGCCCTACCTGCGGGCGCTGGATTCCTTGCACGTCCACGGCGCCATGCAGACCCTGGAAACGATCATGAGCGCCGAGCTCTCCGCCTGAAAACAGCGAAAGGGACAGCTTCTCTCACGAGAAGCTGTCCCTTTCGCTCGTTGGGCAAGAATTGCTGCCAGCCTGCTGCGGGGCAAGTCCGCGGGGGAATTTGCCGTGCTTGGCCGGGGCCTAGGCCTGGTTCTTCTTCAGAGCAGCCAGTCGTGCTTCGATCTCGGAAACCTGCGCTTCGCCGGCTTCGATCTGCGCGGCGCCGTCGGCTTCTTCCAGGATGTCCTGCGGAGCGTTGCTGGCCTTCAATGCCGCCAAGCGCGCATCGACTTCGGTGGCCGCACCGAGGTCATCGAGCTGCGCGAACTGCGCATCGAGTGAGGATGCGGCCAGTTCCTGCGCACCACGGACCTTGGCTTCGTCCTGGCGGATCTTCTGCTCGAAGCGGCTGATCTCGCTGGTCGGGTCGTTGATATCCAAAGCCTTGAGGGTGTCCATCATCTGGTTCTGGGTCTTGGCATTGCGGGCGCGAGCTACCAGCTCATCGCGCTTTGCCACCAGTTCCTGGCGTTTGGTCTGCATGGTGTTCAAGCCGGTCTTCAGCTTGTCCACCACTTCGCGCTGGGTAGAGATGGTGGATTCCAGGTTCTTGGCGCGCTTCTCGGCGTCCATCTGGCGCTGAATCGCCACGGTGGCCAGCTGGTTGAACTTCTGCTGGTTAGCGGAATCGCCGGCGGCGGCATATTCATCAGCCTTGTTCGACGCGGCCAGCGCCTTGCCGCCCCAGTCCGCAGCTTCCTGCAGGAACTTGGCGTGGTCATCCTCGGCCATGCGCAGGTTGCCGATGGTCTGGGCGACAGCCTGCTCGGCCTGAGCAATGTTGTTGGTGTAATCGCGGACCGTCTGGTCCAGCATCTTCTTCGGATCCTCCAGGGCATCCAAGGCAGCGTTGGCGTTAGCCTTGCCGATACCGAAAATCCGAGCCCAAATTGAGCGTTTCTGAGCCATAGTGCGTCCCTTCGTCTTCCGTTGCTTAAAGCTTAGGGGAATGAGCGGTGGCGCTCTAACCAGAGATCCTTCTGCGTCGGGAAACTGCCTACGTTAAATGGCGCAGGTACCGGCACGGGGCGTCCAGGAAAAGCCGCCAGTTGCGCACCATGTCCAAGTCGTCATAGTCCGATTCGCGGATTCCCCATTCCCCGATTTCATAGATTTTCGCCTCCGGAAGGGAAGCGAGAATTGGCGAGTGGGTGGAGAGGAGCACCTGGGAACCGGCACGCAGCAGATCGGCAATATGCGAGAGCAGCATCAGGCAGCCGTTGAAGGACAGCGCGGACTCGGCTTCGTCAAAGACCCACAACCCGTTCACCGCGGAGCGTTCGGTGAAGAATTCGATGAATGATTCACCGTGGCTCTGGAAATTGTGCTTTCCGTGCGAGCCGATGGATCCAAGATAGGCGAAGTGCCCATGCATGGTTTCCGCGCGCAGGAACACTCCTGCCTTCGACGCCCCGGCTCCGCGTTCCAATTGCAGGTGCGAGGACAGCCCGGATTCGGTGGCCTGCGTCTGGTGCATGCTGTGGTTGGTTCCGCCCTCGGCATTCAGCCCGAAAGCCGCGGCGATCGCTTCGACGAGCGTTGATTTTCCGGCGCCGTTCTCCCCGACCAGCACGGTCAGCTGCCCAAGTTCCAGCCCCTCGTCCAGCAGCTGCCTGACTGCCGGGATCTGGGCGGCCCAGTCGGAGCGATCCATCGGCTCTTTGGGGTGCTCGGTGATCCGGCGGACCGGCAACGTGTCGAAAGGTGCGTTCATGAATCTGAGGCTATCAGCAGCCCGCGACAGCCCGGCACCCGCAGAACAGCACTGGGCCCCGGGGCCGCGCCACTGCATGAGCAGGGTGCGGCCACGGGGCCCATGCGGTTTCCTAGGGGTTGACCGGGAGCATGTTCCCGGCGAAGAACTCGGACAGTTCCTCGCGCGCATCCAGCGGGAAGATGCCTGCGACGTACTGGTCCGGGCGGACCACCACGATGGCGCCGTCCTTGCTGATCTCGCGGTCGCGGAAAATGTCGCGGCCGTGGCCGGCGGCGAACACCTGGTTGATGTCGTGCAGGCCGTACGGAACCTTCAGCGGCTGGAAGGCCTTGGGCACGTCATGCAGCTCGACCTCGGTGTAGTCCTGCTGGTAGATGGCCTTCAGGTCGAAGACCGCATCCTCGTCCCCGCCGGCCGGGGTGTACAGGTTGCGTGGCGAAGAAGCGTCCTCGGCCCACCAGGTGGCGAAGTCGGCCATCTTGGTGCCTTCCAGCGCTGGGGCGGCCGCGTCGGCGAAGACGTAAATACGCCAACGGCCATCGGCCTCGTGGAAGTGGCCCAGGTGGCGCCAGCGGTTATCCGAACGGCGGATGACCTCGGCGGACTTGAAGCGCTTGCCGACCGGGAAGCCCGGGGCCAGATCCTGGTGCTCCAGGCCGGTGGTGATCGAGGAATCGGTGTACTGGGTCATGAACCCGGCAGGGAATTCCATGGTCTGGGTGTAGTACTTCTCCAGCTCGTCCGGGTCGGTCCAGTCCTCGACGGACTTGGCCATCAGCGTGGACCATTCCTTGTCGAAGTCGATCAGGTTCTGCGCGATCACCTTGCGCTCCTCGGCGTAGGTGTCCAGCAGCGCGGCAGGAGCCCGGCCTTCGAGCACGGCGGCCAGCTTCCAGCCCAGGTTGAACCCGTCCTGGATGGACACGTTCATGCCCTGGCCGGCCTTGGCCGAGTGGGTGTGGCAGGCATCGCCCATGATGAAGGCGTGCGGGCTGCGGGTGCCGCGTTCCTCGTCCGGGACGTCGTCGAAGCCATCGGTGATGCGGTGCGCCACCTCGTAGACCGAGAACCAAGCGACGTTCTTCACATCCATGGTGTACGGGTGGATGATCCGGTTGGCGGTGTCCACGATCTGCTCGACCGGGGTGTTGCGGATGGCGCCGGCGTCCTCGGGGGTCAGTTCGCCCAGATCCACGTAGAAGCGCACCAGGTAGCCGCCCTCGCGCGGGATGAGCAGGATATTGCCCTGGTCGTGGGACTGGATGGAGCATTTGACCTGGATGTCCGGGAAGTCCGTGTTGACCATGACGTCCATGACGCCCCAGGCGTGCAGCGCGGCATCGCCGTGCAGCTTGTGGCCCAGCGAGCGGCGCACCTGGCTGCGCGCCCCGTCGCCGCCGACCAGGTACTTGGCCTTCACGGTGCGTTCTTCGCCGGCGCGTTCCCCGGCAACGTACTTGATGTGCGCGGTGACCGGGTATTCGGCCGACGGGTCGATCTCGCAGTCCAGGAATTCCACGCCGTAGTCCGGGGTGATCTTGCCCGGCGCGCGTTCGGCGTCGCGCAGGAAATAGTCGAGGATGCGCGACTGGTTCACGTAGATGTGCGGGAATTCGCTCATCCCGGTGGAGTCGTCAGCGGCGCGGGAGTGGCGCTTGATGTTCGCAGGGTTTTCCGGGTCCGGGGTCCAGAAGCACATCTCCACATTGCGGTAAGCCTCTTCGATGACTTCATTGGCGAAGCCGAAGGCCTGGAAGGTCTCCACCGAGCGGGCCTGGATGCCGTCGGCCTGGCCCACTTCCAGGCGGCCCGGGCGCATCTCGATGGCGCGGGCGTTGATGCTCGGGAAGCGAGAGAGCTGCGCGGTCACCACGGCGGCGGCCGGACCGGTGCCAACGATCAGCACATCCATTTCATCGGGGATTTCCTCGGCGCGGTTGATACCGTAGCCGGCGGCTTCCTTGACGCGCGGGTCTCCGGAGACGTATCCCCTGTGGTGAATCTGCATTATCTGACTCCTTGTGCTGTGCCGCGACCCTCTACTGTCTCTATAGTTGCGACACTGTTGTAACTATAGAAACAATCGTAGCTTTCACGTAGGCTGGAGGCAAGACGTACGTCACACCGGGAACAGCGCGGGAAGCATCCGCGCATGCCAGATGAAATGATTGGATCATGAGCAAAACCACCGAAGGCGGTTCGCAGACCCTGGGTCGCGGGCTAGAAGCACTGACCCTGATCGGGGAATCCGCGGCGCCGCTGAGCGTCTCGGAACTCGCAGGGCTGCTGGGCGTGCACCGCTCCATGGCCTACCGGCTGGTCAAGACCTTCGAGCAGTACGGTTTCGTGGAACGCAACCCGGCAGGCGAGCTTGAATTGGGAGCACGCCTGGGCGCGCTGGCACGCAATGTCGCCAAGTCCCTGCAGGCCGCGGCCGCACCGCATTTGGCCACCATCTCCGATGAGCTGCAGATGACCGCGCTTCTGGTGGTCTTCGACGGCGAAGCGGCTGTCACGCTGAGCACCGCCGAACCCCGGCTGGCCGATGCCACCGTGGCCCAGCGCCCGGGCACCCGCCATCCCATCGACAACGGGGCACCGGGACGGGTCATCCGCTCCATGCTCAATCCCGACGAATATCCGGCCAAGGATTTCGAATTCAGCCATGACGAAGTGATCCCGGGGCTGACCTCGATTGCCGTTCCGCTGCTGCTTCCGCAGGGCAAGCCAGCGGCCATTGCCGTGATCTACCCGCCACTGGAACGCGACCGCAACCATATTGCTGACGTGCTCGCGGCCGCGTCGGCGCGCATCTCGGCAAGCCTTGGCGTCCGCTCCTGACGCGGCGCCGGCTGGCTGACTGCGCTAGCTACGCGGTACAAGCCTCATTGGAGCACCCTGCATCGCGTGGAAGGTAGGTGTCGGTTCCCTCTACCTGTTCCCACACGACGTGGCGATGCTGCCCGCAGCGCTCGCACGAAGGAGCCAGGTACGTGGACCGCTCTTCCATGGTGTATGCCCGAAAATCACCCATCACAACCTCCCGATGACCGGCCGCGAAGCGACGTTCACGGCCTGCTGGACCTGCTTGGTGCCTTCACTCTACGCGCGGAACACACAACCGGCTAGGGTCTGCCGCAACCCGTTACCCACAGCCCCGCCAGCAGGCTCGGCCACCTCGTGGCAAACTAGGGCAGAGAACCGGAGAGCACCGTTTCACCACCGCAGGACCGCTACCAAGGAAGAAGCCATGAGCACCTCAGAGCAGAAGCTGCACCGCTTGAAAGAACGCATCACCCTGTTGCTGAACAAGGCGGAGAACACCAATTTCCCGCATGAAGCGCAGGCGTTTCAGGAGCATGCCGAACGGCTCATGGTGCGCTACGGCATCGGCCGCGCCGAGCTGGACGCGGATTCGGCCGACCGGGGCAAGAAGAAGGAACCCATCATCGAGGAGCACTTCGATATGCGCGGCGTCTACCGGCTGGGCCAGCGCGACGGACTGTCCGCGGTGGGTCGGGCCTTCCGCACGGTGTCGATGCTGCAAAGCAACTACTCGAACTCGTGCAGGCTGTACATCATCGGCCACGAATCGGATGTCGCCACGGTCAAGAACCTGTTCGCTTCCCTGGTGGTCCAGGCCACCGCCGCCATGGCCCACTGGTGGGCGCAGGAGGGAAGGCTCTACACGAACTGGTACACCGACTCGGAGAAGACCATTGAGCGCCGCGAATTCCAGCGCAGCTTCTACCTGCAGGTCGCCTCGCGTATCGCCAACCTGTACCAGGAAGAAAGCGTGCACAACGGAAGCGGGACCGAACTGGTGCTGGCCAGCCGCAAGGAGCAGGTGGACGACTACGTCAGCAGCAACTACCCGTTCCTGCGCCGCAGCAGGAACCGCGCCGCCTCCGGGAGCGCCAACGCCTCATTGGCCGGACGCGTGGCAGGATTCCAGGCGGATCTCGGCTTCGGCAAGCACGTCGACTCGGCCTCTCCGGGCGAGGTCGCCAGCTAGCGCACTTCCCGAAGCTGGGTGTCCTCGATGTAGCGCGGACGCCCGGCCATGATGCCAACCAGGGTTTGGAAGACAATCAGGCCGGCGATCAGCCAGATCGGGGCAACCCATGAACCCGAGATTTCGTGGAGCACCCCGACCAGGAACGGACCGGGAAAGGCCATCAGGTAGCCGGCCGATTGGCCGAAGGTGGACAGCTTCGACACCCCGGCTGCGGTGCGGGCCTTCAACCCGATCATGGTCAGCGCCAGCGGGAAGTTCGAACCGCAAATGCCCAGCAGCACCGCCCAGAGCACCGCGCCCTGGACCGGAGCGAGCAGCAGTCCGATGATCGCGATGATGCCCACGGCGCCGTTGAAGATCACCAATGGAGTCTGGTTGGAGAATTTGGCAGCCAGCGCTGGCATCACGAAGGACAATGGGACACCCACACCCAGCAGGATCGCCAGCAGGGATCCGGCAAACGCGGGAGAGACGCCGAAGTCGATGAAAATCTTGGGCAGCCACCCCATGAAGATATAGGCGACGGCGGACTGGCCGCCGAAGAACAACGCCACCCACCATGCGGTGGCATTCTTGCGCATCGGCCCGATGCCGGCTCCGTCAGTTGCACTGCCGGCCAGCTGCTGCTGGGCCGCGATCTGGTTGCGCATGCCGAAGTACACCAGCAGCCACAGCATCAGGGCCAGCAATGCCAAGATTGCCCAGAAGCCCAGGCCCAGGCGCCAGTTCCCGCCAAGCATCTGGTTCACCGGCACGGCAATCCCAGCCACCCCGGACGCGCCCAAGGCGACCGCCGTGGTGTAGGCGCCGGTGACAATCCCGATCTTTCCCGGGAACCAGCGCTTGACCAGCACCGGCATCAGGATATTGCCGACCGCGATGCCGGCCAGAGCCAAAGCGGTGCACAGCAGGAAGAACCCGGTCCCCGGCGCGACCGCGCGCAGGGCGATGCCCAGCAGCACGGCTGCCATGGCCGCGGCCACCACCAGTTCCGGGCCGCGCTTGCCCGCCAGCCGCGGAGCCAAGGGGCCCATCAGCGCAAAGCACAACGGGGGGATGCCGGTGATCATTCCGGCCACGAACCCATTC
Source organism: Glutamicibacter sp. ZJUTW (assembly GCF_008370855.1). Lineage (NCBI taxonomy): Bacteria > Bacillati > Actinomycetota > Actinomycetes > Micrococcales > Micrococcaceae > Glutamicibacter > Glutamicibacter sp. ZJUTW. Next base: position 3,132,137 of record NZ_CP043624.1, read on the forward strand.
ATCTGCAGGTCCTCGATCACCAGATCGAGCAGCGATCCCAGGGAGGTGACGGCCGGCCGCAGATTCAGCGAGGCCAGGATGATCGCGAGGATCAGCAAGGCGCCAAACCCCTTGGATAGGGTGACGTGGTTTTTCGGGAAGTCAGGCATGATATCCACAGACTATCGGCTTCAATTCACGGATCCCATATCCGTTGCCTTCACTACGCTAAAAGGCCGCCCCGGAAAACGGGACGGCCTCGTCGCGCGTGGAAATCCTATGAGGCTAGCCCATTGCCGATTAGCTAAGCATGAACCGTGGCCACTTAGATTTCCAGCGAGAAATCGGACTCACTTCTGTGCAAGATATTAGGCTGTCATCGCAGACTTTGGGTTCAGGGAGAACTTTTCTTGATTGCCCTCGAAGACGCTCGTTTTGACGGACTCATCCAGGTAGCGTCGCCAGACACGTTGATCCGCCATTGTTTGGACCGCCGTGAGCAATGGCGAATGCAGGCCATTGAACCATGGAGGAAGCCCGCGGCCTAGCGAGCTGGCGTCTTGGCTCAACGCTTCATGCGCTTGAACCCTCGACGCGGCGGTTCCACAGCTGGTGAGTCAGTCCGCTCGCCGTGGTGACGGATTCGACCGTGAAGTCCTTTTCGAGACCTTCCAGACCGTCCCATAGTGAGACTCCACGGCCCAAGGTGACAGGGACTATGACTAGGTGCATGAAGTCGATGAGGCCCGCTGCAAGAAACTGCTTGACAGTAGAGGGTCCACCACCGATACGGATATTTCTGCCGTTTGCGGCAACTGTTGCCATTTCGAAGGCTGCCTCTGGTGCGGCGTCAATGAAATGGAAACTCGTACCGTTGTCGAAGTTCATGGGAGCGCGTGGATGATGGGTGAGGACAAAGCACGGGGTTTTAAACGGCGGCTCGTCTCCCCACCAGCCTCGCCAACCATCTGAGGGCCACGGTCCTGACTGCGGGCCGAATTTCTTTCGGCCCATGATCTCTGCGCCTATGCCCTGACCCCACATTGCGAACAAGGCTCGGTCAGCGGTGACCGCGTCATTGATCTGGTGAACACCCTCGATCACTCGCCCGTCGAAGTATGAGAACAGGGCTTGTGCGTCCCCGATCGGCTGGTCGAAGGTGACGAATTCTCCGGCAGCAAAGCCGTCGAGTGAAATGAAGAGATTGTTGACGCAGACCTTGGCCATGACAACTCCAATATCGGGTTCGGTGGTGTCTGCCGGCGGGCGGACGATCGCCGGTTCGGGAAGGTGGACCCAGTTTAAGATCGTGCCGATCTTGAATTCAATATCTAGGGAATGATTGCTACCGACATGAGCGGCTTCTAGTGAACCACAAATGAACCCCAAGTCCGGAACCTATTGACGTAGCAGCTCAATCCGTGTCTCCACCTGCTTCGGATTCAAATCCCGTCGAATCGTGCATGCCGGCCAGCCAAAAAACGGCGCGTCCATCTGAGGCCGGGCATGCTTGAGCCAACTCCCGCATAGCTTCGACGCTTTGATCCCGGCTCAGAGAACCATATGGATCCCAGAGGGCAGAAACGGGCCGCTTCCCATTGCTCAATGTCTGTGTCCGGGGGAACGACTGGGCAAGGAGTGTTTTCACGCCGGCGAACATCGAGTGGTAGGAAGCAGTCGACGCTATCAATAGAGACGGCGCGCCACCTGCGGCCAGCCGCACGCTTCCGCAATTCGTCCCGCCCAGTAACGGGCCCGAGCTTCATCGGCGACATCGACGATAGTAAGCCCGCCGATGTATTGTTCCTCGCGTGCAAAGGGGCCGTCGGTGATTTCCAGAGTTCCACTGGTGGCGTCGGCGGTGATGGCATTATCGAGGTCTTCGTCGACACCTCCGGCACAAACGTACTCGCCAGCCGTGCGGATTTCCTCTACGACCGCCATGGCTAGCGGGCCACGTTCGCTGAACCATTGCTCGCTATGTTCCCCAACCCACTGCTGGTTGAAGTAGATAATGTACTGCGGCATGAGCGCTCCTACTCTGCGACCCGGTAGTTGCAGGCTACTCCCGTCACAGCATCCGAGGAAAGGATGTGCTACCCGTCCAGCACCACCGGCGGCATTCAGGGAACTGGGTCTCGGCGCCCTGACCGTGCCGGACGCCATGCAGATCCTGCTCACATACTGTCAGCAGTCCTCCCTGCTCGGCAGTAGCGGATCCCCCAGGCCAGGGTTCTGGGATTGGTGGCCGGCGGCGCCAGCAGCCGCTGGCGCCGTTGCTGCCATCGCACAGGTTGTGCACCCGGTCCAGAACGGTGACGCGGGAAATCTCGAAGTACCAAGCCAGACGCAGCAAACCACGTGCCCTGTCGGCCAAGGCAACGCTCGGCATCGAGATCATGGATGCTGGTGAGTTGTTGGCAGTCGGGGCAAAGGCTTAACTAAACGGCATTGGAACTAGCCCAGCTTGGCGCGCACCATCTGCGAGAGCGCCTTGCCGTCGAAGCGGCCAGCGATTTCGGCGCCAACCAGCTTCATTGCCTGGCCCATGTCCTTCATGGTCAGCTCGTGGTCGGCGGCCAGCTCGGCCATGACGCGGTCGACAATCTCTTGGGCTTCTGCTTCGCCCAGCGCCTTCGGCAGGTAGGTGGAGATGAAGGCGGCTTCGGCCAGCTCGCGTTCGGCGTGTTCGGCACGCCCGTCCTTGGCAGCCAGGACAGCGGTTTCCTCGCGGTTGCTGACTTCCTTGCGCAGCAGGTTCTCCACGTCCTGGTCGTTCAGTTCCGTGGGGTTCTTCCCGGATTTCTCCTTGGTGCCGATGGCGCTGAGGATATTGCGCAGGGTCGTCTTCTCCAGCTCGTTGCCGGCCTTCAGGTGGACGATGCTGTCATCGCGCAGGCGATCTTTCAAACTCATGGGAACTGCCTTTCACTTCGTGTGCTTGAAATTTTACTCGCATAGCTTCCACGCTGTTTTCCACTGGGCCATCCCGGATGCACGGACACGCTTTTGATACAGTGACCAGATGAAACCACTGCGCGCTGGCGCCATCGTTGCCGCGCTGGCGCTGATCGCAGTTCTCCTGATGGTCTGGAAACCATGGGACTCCTGCGATGCTCCCGATGACGTGTGCGATTTCCTGGCAACCGTCGCGGATCGAGATGGCGTCTTGGGCTCCCAGGTGTCCTCCAGGGTGTCGGAGCGCGATGCCTTGGCCGCACCGGAGTTGCCAGTTGACGTGCAATTCGAGCTCTCAGATCAGCTCGCCCCCGGGCAAGCCAGAGAAGCCGTCACCCAGATGGCCCAAGACATCCAGGCCGGAGCCCCGGCGCTGGAAATGAATGAATTCCACCTGTCTTTCGTTGCCGGCCCCTCGCGGAAAATCCAGGGGTCGAAGACCAAGGCCTACCCGTTGGAAGTCAGCGAAATTATCTCCCCCGCCGCCGCTGACGAACAAGCGAAACCTGCCTTGCTTGGCGAGAAGGCAGCCTTCGCCTTCGGCCTGGGCCACCATGGCGCGGCCAGCGTGATCAATGGCTCGGCCACGGCGGACAATCTGCAGCAGCTGCTGAAGCTGGGAGAATTCACGGCCCAAGCCAAGCACCCGGCCGAGCTGGTCCTCGCCGATCACAGCGTGCGCTATTCGGCCACGGATCGCACCGATATGTCCGAGCTCCAGCTCCTTGCCGATGCAGCCAAGCGGGGGATCTTCCAGAACGCCAGCATTGATAATTCCGGGTTGAACCTGACCCTTGGCAACCAGGCGCCAGCAGCAGCCGAGCAGGAAACCCACGTGTGGCTGGGGCAGCATGAAGCATTTGACGAGGCCATGCCCTACAAGCTGTTCTCGGCTGGATACGAGGTCCTTGCCGAAGGCTGGGTTGGCGGCAAGAAACCCGAGTCGCTCATTCCCAAACCGGTGCTTCTTCCCGATAACGTCACCAGCTGGCCGCAAGACCCGTCGGCCCCATGGTGTGCGGAGGGCGATGTGGAAATTGCTTTGGGAACACCCGACGCGGCTGCCGGTTCCCGGTACCTGCCGGTGTTTGCCAAGAACACTTCTGCCGGCCCGTGCGCGCTGCGCTCCTACCCGCAGATCGCTTTCCTCAACGCGGATGGAGACGCCCAACCGGATGTCCAGCTGCAGCCCGAACCGGGCATCCTCCTTGAACGCGTCACCATCCCTGCGGGCGAAGCGGTGATCTCGACTTTGGAGTGGAATGCCATGTCGACATCCCTGGATCCGGATGAAACCGTTGCGCTGGGCATTGCCGCGGCCAGGGGCATGACACCGGTCGAGCTCGCACCGGCCGTCGACGGCCAGCCCACAACCCTTGACATCCTGGATGGCGCGCGGATCACGCAGAGCCCGTGGGTCCAGGCCCGCGACGGGTGGACAGTTCCATCCGGCGCTTTCGCCCAGCAATCCCCTGCCCGGCCAAGGCCCTAGGCGAGGTTGCCTACTGCTCGCGTGGCGGGAATGCCTTGTACTTGCGGTAGTGGTTGACCGCGTTCAGCAGCAGGTAGAGCTTGCGGCGTGGGTGCTTCTCGGCGGAGAACTTCAACGGGTTCGAGACCTTGCCGGCATTGAGCAGCGTCTCGGCCTTGCGTCCGGTATCGCTATCGAAGAAGCGGCGCAGCAGATGGTGCGGCAGCACGGTGAACAGCCGCTGGCGCGACAGTTGCAGCACCCCTGCCCCGGTCTCCACCACGGCGTCCGTTTCCGGGTCCGAATTGTCGAACTGCGCGCCGAGGAACTCGGTGACGTAGAAACGGGCAGGGTTCACCCCGGCCGCGGTCAGGTAGAAGTGGTTGCGGCCCAGGCGCGGGTTGATCTCGAAGAATTTGATCTGGCCATCGCGGTGGTCGTATTTGGCATCGATCATGGCGATCCCGCGCCAGCCCAGCTCCTCGAGCATGCGGGCTCCATCCGCGGCCATTTGGTCGTTCCGGCCGGTGACGATGGCGGCGGAGTTGCCCAGCACCAGCGGGGCGTGCTCCTCGATCACCACTTCGCCGTAGCCTGCGAAGATGACCTTTTCTTCCTGGGTGGCGAAGTAGGTGCACAGGCGCATCGCGTCATCGCCGCCGGGAATGTATTCCTGCAGGATGTAGCCCGCGTCGTAGCCGCTGCCATCGATCTTTGCCAGCAGCGCTTCAAGGTCCGCACGGCTGTTGATGGTGTGGATCTTCTGCTTGCCTTCGAACTTGGCGGCAATCCACGCCGCGGAGCTCGAGGGCTTGCCGATGACTGGGTAGTCGAAGGAGCCAACCAGGGATTCCAGCTCGGATCCAGGGTAGTACACGGCCGTGCGCGGGTGGGCGATGCCCAGCTTCTCGGCGAGCGCGTAGAAGTTCTCCTTCAGCGCCGCCCCCTCGATGGTTTCCAGCTCGGGGTACGGGATGACGTACTGGCCTTCCAGCTGCGCGCGGTGCTTGGCGATCAGCATGATGTGGAAGTCCAGCGAGCCGAAGAGCATCAGCGGCCGGTCCCCCGCGGCTTTCAGCTCATCGGCCAGCTCGGCCAGGGCCGCGACCACGCGTCCCTCGTCGGCCATGGATCCGATGGGGCGCAGCTCGATGGCGACCGAGTGCTCGATGACGCCGTTGCCGGCGGCCGGCAGGACCACCGAGCGCACGCCGTAGGCCTCGTAGAATTCGCGCGCCAGGGTGTAGGTGCCGATATCTCCGCCGAGGATGACGGGGACAAAGGGCTGGGTTGGATCGATTGCCACAGTGGTGCTTTCCCTACTTCTTGCGCCAGTTCATGTACTTTTCGAAGGCCCAGGCCAGCGGCTTGTTCAGCGCAAGGTCCCATTCGCCGTTGGTCTGCACGATGTCGCAGCCGGTGTTGGTCTTGAACTTGGTCAGCCCGGAGAGGTGGTGCTCCTTGTCCAGGGTTGCGCTCACGCCGCCCTGGTCCAGGTAGCGGCAGCCGGCCTCGATGGAGTCGCTGACCATATGGTGCATGATCGCCTTCGGGGCGAACAGCTTGCGCTGCTCCGAGGAGGAGGCTCCGTACAGGTACCAGGCAAGGTTCGAGGAGCGGATGACAATGGCGGCCGCGAGGTCCACGCCTTCATTGCTGGCAAGGTACAGGGTGCAGGAGCCCGGCACCGCTTCGTTGAGCACGGTGTGCATCTTCTCGAAGTAGCTCAGCGGGCGGCCGGTGAACTCCTGGCGGTCGGCGGTGTGGTTGTACAGGGCATGGAAGCGGGCCATGTCCTTGGTTTCGCCGATCTCGATTTCCAGGGTGCTCTTCAGCGCCTTGCGGGTCTCATTGCGGGTTGTCGAGGAGTAGCTGGCCATGACCTGCTCGCTATCCAGCTGGTTGCCCTGCTCATCCTGCAGTGCCACGCGGGCCACGTATTCTGGCTGGCCAGCGGCGAAGTCCAGGCCCACGTCTTCTTTGGTGAATCCCAGGTCCAGCAGCGCGTCATTCAGTGCCAGTGCGGTGCTCGACGTGCTCTTGGTTTCCAGGTCCTTCAGCTGGGTGAAGCCTTCCTTGCCCAGGTTCTTGCGCACGGCGGCGGCACCCCAGGTGCGTACTGCAAGCCCCGGGCCCATTTTCAGCTGGAAGGCGCCACGGTTCTTGAGGTAGGAGGCCAGCGGGCGGATGACCGCTGCCGGTGCGTAGGCACCGAAGTCGATAACCGGGCCATCGGGCAGGTAGGCAAGGGTCTTCTTGATGACCGGGGCCGCACGATGCAGCACCAGCGCGGCTCCTACCAGTTCGTCTTCCTCGAAGAAGCCGAGGGATTCACCCCTCCAGCCGCCCTTGACCTGAGCCCATTCGGGACGCTGCAGGAAGCTGACGTCGTGGGCGGTCTCAAGGAATGCTGAGTGCTCGGTACCGGATATCGGACGCACATGAAGTTCGTTGTGGCTCACGGGTGAAATCCTACCGTGCTTCCCTGCCGAATTGGGGGACGCAAGATACCCCCAGGGGGTACTTGACTTAATACCCCTAGGGGGTATTATCGAAGTATGGATACCAACCACACGCCACATGAAACAGCCGAGCACCACGGCTACCACGCGGACAAAAGCGCTCTGGAACGACGTTTGAAGCGCATTGAGGGCCAGGTGCGCGGAGTGGCCAAGATGGTAGATGACGACAAGTACTGCATCGACATCCTGACCCAGATCTCCGCCATCAACGCGGCATTGCACAAGGTCAGCGTGCAGCTCATCGATGACCACATCGGCCACTGCGTGGTTGATGCGGCCAAGTCCTCCATCGAGCAGGGCGACCCGTCCATCGTGCAAGACAAGATTGCCGAGGCCACGGCCGCCATATCCCGCCTGGTGCGCTAAGCCCGCGCCCACGCACCAAGTTTCCAATTCACACAGAATTCATCGAAAGAGAGCAAGATCATGAGCCACAACTGCAACTGCGGATGCTCCTCGGAAAAGAACTCCAACCAGGGCCTGCAGATCCAGCCGCGCACCGACATCGCCGCGGCCCCGACCCAGACCGAAATCAAGGTCTCGGGCATGACCTGTGGGCACTGCGTCGCTTCGGTCACCGAAGAACTCAAGGAGATCGCCGGGGTTGATTCCGTGGACGTCGCACTGGACGCACAGGGAATCTCCACCGTGAAGGTCACTTCCGCCTCGGCGCTCGCCGAGGATTCCATTCGCCAGGCTATCGATGAGGCAGGCTACACCGTCGAAGCCATCAACGCCTAGCCACCGCACGGCACAGGCACCCGCGCCGCCGGCGGCGGCGGGAAAGTTCAAGGTATTTTCATCATGACTTCCGAAACCCCCACCCACTCCCCCGAATTGCGCACCGTAGACCTGGACATCCAGGGCATGACCTGCGCCTCCTGCGTGGGCCGCGTAGAGCGCAAGCTGGGCAAGCTGCCCGGGGTGACCGCTTCGGTCAACCTCCCGTTGGAAAGCGCCAAGGTCCAGGTCCCCGCGGGGATCAGCGATGACGAGCTGATCAGCACGGTCAAGGCCGCCGGCTACGGCGCCTCGTTGAAGCCCGAGGCCAAGGCCCCCGTGCACCACGAAGAGCATGAGCACGGCGGGCACGAGCATCTGGTGCCCAACCACCTGCTGCGCCGGCTGGTGGTCTCCGCGGTCTTCACCATTCCGCTGTTCATCATCTCGATGGTTCCGGCCGCCCAGTTCCCGCACTGGGGCTGGGTAGCCTTCGCACTGGCTACCCCCGTGGTGCTCTACGGCGCCTGGCCATTCCACAAGGCGGCCGCAATCAACGCGCGTCACCTGGCCTCCACCATGGACACGCTGGTGTCGCTGGGCGTGCTGGCCGCCTACCTGTTCTCCGCCATCCAGCTGTTCCTCGATCCGCAGATGACCGCCCATACCGGCATGGCCATGAGCGAGCACCAGCTGTACTTCGAGACCGCAAGCGTGGTGGCCACACTGCTGCTGCTCGGGCGCTATCTTGAGCACCGGGCCAAGTCCTCGGCCTCCGATGCGCTCAAGTCGCTGCTGAACCTGGGCGCCAAGCACGCCACCGTGCTGCGCGAGGGCCAGGAAGTGAAGATCCCGGCCGACCAGGTGCGCATCGGGGAGCACTTCGTGGTGCGTCCGGGTGAGAAGGTCGCCACCGACGGCGTGGTCATCTCCGGCACCAGCGCCATCGACACCTCGCTGATCACCGGCGAATCGGTGCCGCAGAAGGCACAGCCCGGAACCAACGTCACCGGTGCGACGCTGAACACCTCCGGGCGGCTGGTCGTCGAGGCCACCCGCGTCGGTTCGGACACCACGCTGGCCCAGATGGGCCGGCTGGTTTCGGAGGCCCAGTCCGGCAAGGCCCCGATCGCACGGCTGGCTGACCGCATCTCGGCGGTCTTCGTGCCGATCGTGCTGGGCATCGCCGTGCTCACCTTCCTCACCTGGTGGCTGGTCACCGGTGATACCTACGCGGCCTTCGTCGCAGCCGTCGCCGTGCTGGTCATCGCCTGCCCCTGCGCCCTGGGCCTGGCCACCCCGATCGGCCTGCTGGTCGGCACCGGCCGCGGCGCCCAAATGGGCATCCTGATCCGCGGACCCCAGGTTCTGGAGGACACCCGCAAGCTGGACACCATCGTGCTGGACAAGACCGGCACCGTCACCACCGGCGTCATGGCGCACACCGGAACCCGCACCGTCGATGGCGTCGACGAGGCCACCGCACTGGCGCTGGCCGGAGCCGTGGAGCACCACTCCGAGCACCCCATCGCCCAGGCCATCGCCGCCGCGGCGTCCGCCCAGGCCCCGCTGGCCGAGGTCACCGGCTTCCATGCGGAGCCAGGCGGCGGCGTGAAGGGCACCGTAGGCACCCAGCTGGTGGTCGTCGGGCGCCCCTCATGGCTCGAATCCCAGGGCGTCATGCTGGACGGATCCGCCCGGCAGATGCTCCACGAGGCCGAGCAGGCCGGCGCGACCGCCATCCTGGTCGCGGTGGACCAGCAGTTCCAGGCAGTGATCTCTGTGGCAGACAAGATCAAGGACAGCTCCGCGAAGGCCATTGCCGAACTGCAGGAACGTGGCCTGCGCGTCGTGCTGCTGACCGGCGACAACAAGTCGGTGGCCGCCGAGGTGGCCGGGCAGGTTGGCATCAAGGAAGAAGATGTCTTCGCCGGCGTCTTCCCTGCCGACAAGGCCAAGGCGATCAGCACGCTGCAGGAGCAGGGCAAGGTCGTGGCCATGGTGGGCGACGGCGTGAACGATGCGCCGGCACTGGCCCAGGCGGACCTGGGCATCGCGATGGGCTCGGGCACCGACGTGGCCATCGAGGCAGCCGACATTACCTTGATGGGCAATGACCTGCACCAGGTGACACAGGCAATCGACCTGTCGGCCAAGACCCTGTCCACGATCAAGATGAACCTGTTCTGGGCCTTCGCCTACAACACCGCCGGCATCCCGGTGGCGGCCCTGGGCCTGCTGAACCCGATGATCGCCGGAGCCGCCATGGCCGCCAGCTCCGTGCTGGTGGTGCTGAACTCGCTGCGGCTGCGCCGTTTCGGAAAGCAATAGCAGGAACTAGGTACAACTCATGGGGCGTGCCGCGCAAGAAATTGCGCGGCACGCCCCATGCGTTCTGCAATCCCCTAGCCATTCCAACCGGACCACCTCCCGCTGGGGACGGATCACCATGCTCATCGGCCTGGCCTTTTCGCTCGCGGCCCCCGCCTATCTGGTCTTCTTCTCGGGACTGGACATCCCGCTCTCCGGCATCCTCGCAGCCTTCGGCGCACTGGCCGCGGTCTTCGGAGTCATCTGGATCGTCGAACCGCTGACCTACTTCCCGATCCTCGGCGCCTCCTCGATGTACCAGGCGTTCATGATCGGCAACATCTCCAACAAGCTGCTGCCGGCGGCGATGATCGCCCAGTCCACCATCGGGGTGAAACCGGGCACGCGCAAGGGCGAGCTGGCTTCGGTGGCGGCGATCTGCGGCGCGGCCGCAGTGCACCTGGCCTCGCTGTTCATCTTCGTCGGGCTGATGGGCACCTGGCTGGTCAGCGTCATTCCCGCCGGCCTGATCACCACCGTGCAGACCTATATCCTGCCCACCGTCATGGGTGCTGTCGTCGTGCAGGCCATCGTCAGCCAGAAGGCCCCGCGCGCGGCCATCATTGCGCTGGTGGTCTCGCTGATCGTGGTCTTCGGGCTGGTTCCGCTCTCCCCGCAGATGGGCTTGTTCTCCACCGCCATCGCGGTTATCGGCTCGGCGGTCATCGCCTGGTTCCTGCGCGACAAGCGGGCCATCACCGCGGCCCGGGAACCCGATGAGCACGGCAATCCGCCCGAGGGCCCGGTCTACTAGGACCGGATGCCGCCAACTACCCCGCCACCGCATCGACTGGAAGGCCAGAACCGGAAATGACCCGCATCCCAGCATCCTTGCAGCTCACCACCGCATCCGCGGCAGAGCTGATCAGCACCTACAAGCATCTGCATGCCCATCCCGAACTGTCCATGCAGGAGCACCGCACCGCGGATTTCCTGGCCCGCAGGCTGGGCGACGCGGGATTGGAGGTCTTCCGCTGCGGCGGCACCGGAGTGGTGGGGGTGCTGCGCAACGGGCCAGGCCCGGTGGTGGCCTTCAGGGCCGATACCGACGGGCTGCCGGTGCTCGAGGACACCGGCCTGGACTATGCCAGCGAAGCTACCGGTGTGCTGGAGGATGGCACCGAGGTGCCGGTGATGCATGCCTGCGGCCACGACTCGCACATGGCCGTGGCCCTGGCAACCGCCGAGCTGTTTGCCCGGGGAACCGATGCGTGGGCGGGCACGCTGGTCTTCATTCTGCAGCCGGGCGAGGAAACCGCTGCCGGGGCCAAGGCCATGGTGGAGGACGGATTGTGGGACAAGGCGCCCAAGCCCGAGGTGGTCTACGGCCAGCATGTCATGGGCGGGCTGGCGGGCACCGTCACCCTGATGGGTGGGGCGGCGATGTCCACCGCTGATTCCTTCCGGGTGACGGTGATGGGCCAGGGCTCGCACGGCTCGATGCCGGAGCATTCAATTGACCCGATCGTGCTGGGAGCCGCCATGGTGATGCGCTTGCAGACCGTTGTTTCCCGCCAGGTGGCCCCGCAGTCGGCAGCTGTGCTCACCATCGGCTCCTTCAATGCGGGGCTGAAGGAGAATGTGATTCCCGATCGCGCGGTCTTCACGATCAATGTGCGCACCTTCGATCCCAAGGTGCGCCGCACCGTCCTGGATTCCCTGCGCCGGATCATTGCCCACGAGGCACTGGCCTCGGGAGCACCGGAGCCGGTCATCGAGGACATCTCCAATTTCCCGCCCTTGTACAACGACCCGGAGGAAGCCGGGAAGCTCGCCGAGCAGTTCCGCGGGGAATTCGGTGCAGAGAAGGTCGTGCAAGGCACTCCGGTGATGGGCAGCGAGGATTTCGGCGCGCTGGCATCAGCGATCGGGGTGCCGAGCGTGTTCTGGTTCTTCGGCGGCAACAGCGCCGAAACCCTGGCCGCCGGGGCTCCCCCGGCCAACCACTCGCCGTTCTTCGCCCCGATCACCGATCCAACGCTGGCCACCGGTGTGCGGGCCGCCGTGCGTGCCCTGTACTCAAAGGTTGGCCAGCAGTGAACAAGGACTGCCACTTGCCCCGGGGGCCATCCTGGCGCTGGCCTTGGAGCCGACAGGGATCGGGGCCGCGACGGAGTCCACCACTTCGCATTGGCTGGTGAAGCCGTCGGCATCCATCGGGCTGGTTGCCGCGAACTGCAGGAATTTGTGCGCCTTCGGCCTTCTTAGTTCCAGTTGGGCTCCTCGTTTGGCGTACCGGGATTCCCTGGCCGGGCGGAGTCACGAGGTGGCGAAGCGACCGGCAAGCCTGCTGAATGCCACCGGGCGTGATCCATGGATCACGAAGAACGCTCGGCACTAGACGATCTCGTGCTTGGGACAACCGCCCCGCTGGTGCCCCGCCGGGCAGGCAAGCACGGCACCGCTGCCGCCTGGACGCCGCAGGGCCGTGCTTGCCTGCTTTGGCGACTACATCGGCAGATGGTTCTCGTACCAGTGCTTGGCAATATCCACGCGGCGGGCTACCCAGATGTCCTCGAACCCGGAAATGTAGTCCAGGAAGCGGCGCAGGCTGGCGATGCGGCCCGGCTTGCCCACCAAGCGGCAGTGCAATCCGATGCTCATCATCTTCGGCGAGCCTTCCTGGCCTTCGCGATACAGGGTATCGAAGGCATCCTTGAGGTAGGTGAAGAATTGGTCACCGGAGTTGAATCCCTGCGGCGTCGCGAAGCGCATGTCATTGGCATCCAGGGTGTAAGGAACGATCAGGAACGGCTTGCCTTCCTTCGTCTGGGTCCAATAAGGCAAATCGTCTGCATAGCTGTCGGCCGAATAGAGGAATCCGCCTTCTTCCATGACCAGTTCCAAGGTGTTGTCCGAAGGCTTGCCCTGGTACATGCCATAGGGTCGTTCACCGGCCGTTTCGGTGTGAACCTTCACCGCGTCATGGATGTGGCGGCGTTCCTCTTCCTTATCGAAATCCTTGTATTCCAGCCAACGGTAGCCGTGGCTGGCAATTTCCCATCCGGCCTCGTTCATGGCCTGCACGGCTTCGGGATTGCGTGCCATTGCGGCAGCCACTCCGAAGACGGTAACCGGAAGGTTCCGCTCGGTGAATTCGCGATGCAGACGCCAGAATCCGGCGCGCGAGCCGTACTCGTAGAGCGATTCCATATTCTGGTTGCGCTGTCCTGGCCACGGCGCGGCACCGACGATTTCGGAGAGCAGATGCTCGGAAGCGGGGTCTCCGTCAAGAACGCAGCTTTCGCCGCCTTCTTCGTAGTTGACCACGAATTGCACCGCAACCTTGGCACCTGCGGGCCACTGCGGGTCAATGCTCTTGCGGCCGTAGCCCACGAAGTCGCGATTGCCGTTCTTTTGCTCAGATTCGCCCATGGATGGTCCCTTCTTTGTTCACTCCGCACGCATGGCAGGCTCGGAAATACATGATGATGCAGTGCTTCTCGCGCTGCCGGAAGACCGGACTGGCCCGGACTGGAAGTTTGTATTGTGCATCCTGCCACACCCTGCCGCAGACGGTGAATTGTGAAACGTCTCCCCAACCCGAAGCACCCCGGCCTCGCCCTCTGCTGGATCGGCAGTCGCGTGCCTATGGCAGCAACACCGCCGTGGCCCCGATGCACGCACCATGGGAAAGCCCGCTATTCGTTACGAAGCAAGAAATCCTTGATTTCCGGCAGGTGATCTCTTGTTCCCGGGGATTGCGCGGTTGCTGTCGGCCCAAAATGTGAAAATACGACTTGCACCACGTTGAGGTTTCTGCGCATACTGTGATGGCAATCACCACATATGCCGCTGATGCGTGGCGGGAGAGACCCGCCCACACCATGGGCGGGCGCCGTAGGAGCAATTTCCTCCCCGGGAAACTCTCAGGCACCCGTACCGCCACGACTAGGCAAATCTGGAAAGCAGTGCGGCACGGCCGCACTCACCGAAGGAGCAAGCTTCGCCCAGTAATCGGGCCGAAGTGAAAACTCTCAGGTCGACATACAGATTGGGGAGGGACCAAGAACAGTGCCGCACCGAGCGCACCGGATTCGAGGTACTCCCCGTGGCTGGCCTGGTCCCTGCTCTTTGCGCAGCGTCCCGGGCAAGCCTGCTGGACTGCTCCGAAACGGAAGTGTTCATCGAAGCGAGACTGCGCTCCAAGCCAACCCGGCTTGGAGGCAGATCAGCTTCGGGGCGCCACGCCACACTCCTGGAAGGCAACCAGCATGAGTACCACCAGTTCTGACCCCACTCTCGAGCGCGGGCTCTCCAATCGACACATCCAGCTGATCGCCATTGGCGGCGCTATCGGCACGGGCCTGTTCATGGGCTCCGGCAAGACCATTTCGGTCGCCGGCCCGTCGGTCATCTTCGTCTACATGATCATCGGCTTCATGCTCTTCTTCGTCATGCGCGCCATGGGCGAGCTGCTGCTGAGCAACCTCGAATACAAGACTTTCGCCGATTTCGCCGGAGATCTGCTCGGTCCCTGGGCCGCCTTCTTCACCGGCTGGACCTACTGGTTCTGCTGGGTAGTCACCGGCATCGCCGATGTGGTGGCCATCGCCCACTATGTCGCCTTCTGGTGGGGCGACCTCCCGTTGTGGATCCCGGCCCTGGCATGCATCGCACTGCTGCTGGTGCTGAATCTGGCCACCGTGAAGGCCTTTGGCGAAACCGAATTCTGGTTCGCGCTGATCAAGATCGTGGCCATCGGCGCGCTGATCGTGGTCGGCCTGGTCATGATCATCACCGGTTTCCAGCACGACGGCACGACTTCCTCCTTCGCCAACCTGTGGGCGCACGGCGGCATGTTCCCCACCGGCTTCATGGGCTTCGTCGCCGGCTTCCAGATCGCCGTGTTCGCGTTCGTGGGCATCGAGCTGGTGGGCACCACCGCAGCCGAAACCAAGGACCCGGAAAAGACGCTGCCCAAGGCGATCAACTCGATTCCCGCGCGCATCCTGTTCTTCTATGTCGGCGCCCTGCTGATCCTGATGATGGTCGAGCCGTGGAACCTGTTCTCCGCCGAGAATTCCCCGTTCGTGGGCATGTTCGCCCTGGCCGGCCTGGCCGGCGCCGCGGGCATCATCAACTTCGTGGTGCTCACCTCCGCCACCTCCAGCGCCAACTCCGGCATCTACTCCACCTCGCGGATGCTGCGCGGCCTGTCCCTGGAAGGCGATGCCCCGAAGAGCTTCGCCAAGCTCTCCGGACGCAAGGTCCCGAAGAACGCGCTGATGTTCTCCTGCATGTTCCTGCTGGCCGGCGTCGCCCTGCTCTACAGCGGCGACTCGGTGATGGGCGCCTTCACCTTGGTCACCACCGTCTCGGCCCTGTGCTTCATGTTCGTGTGGACCATCATCCTGCTCAGCTACCTGGTCTTCCGGGCCCGCCGCCCGCACCTGCACGATGCCTCGAAGTTCAAGGTGCCAGGCGGAGTTCTCATGCCGTATGTGGTGCTCGGCTTCTTCGGCTTCATCATCTGGGCACTGACCACCCAGGCCGATACCTTCACCGCCCTGCTGATCACCCCGGCCTGGTTCCTGGTCCTGGGCGCCGGCTACCTGTACATCCGCCGCAACCCGCAGCACCAGGAGCTGCGCGCCGCGCACCTGGCCAAGGTGGCGCACGAACGCTACGAAGCGGCCGCCTACCGTGACGCGAAATCTTTCGCCAATCACGAGCAGGAAGCTGCCCCGCGGGCCAACGAAAACGTGCACCAGTAGCACTGCACGCACCGGCTGCGCAGCCCAGGCCCCGGCATCTTGCCGGGGCCTTTCTGCGTGCTCGCTGGGATCGCTATTGAGGCTTGCAGGATTGATGCCATCATTGGTTCAGCCAGCAAGCGCTGGCTACCTTCGAAAAGCTGCCTCAGGAGGAAAGAACCATGACATCAACGGGTCCATTGCCGCGCATCGAATCCGGCCAGGTGCCGGCGGACTTGCCCGACTGGATGCGTGATGACCGGGGGCTGCGGGCCGCCTACCGCTTCGATTCCTCCAGCACTGCCCTGCAGTTCATAGTCCAGGTGGGCTTGCGTGCCGAGCAAGACAACCGGCATCCGCATCTGGATTGGCGGATCACCACCGTGGAGCTGCGTCTGGCGCCCAACCAGCCTGAGCGGCTCTCAGCGCCCGAGATGCAATTGGCCCGCCACATCTCCATCGAAGCCAGCAAGCTCGATGCCCAGGTGATCACCGGGAATCAGTAGCCGCTTCCCCCGTTCATCTGCGCTGGCGGCGGGACACGATCGAGGAAATGATGATGCTCTGCGCCGCACCCACAGCGGCGCCGAGCGCCGTCATGGATATCCGGTCGATGAGCAGCGACGAAGGCGGTTCCGGGCTGACCAGGTGGACCATGAGCAGCGCGGAGATGGTCATGAAGACCATGCCCACCGCATAGTTGCGCAGGATCACCAGCTCGATGATGAACTGCGAGGCCAGCGCGGCGGCCAGGACCACCCAGAGCGGGGAATCGAAGGCGAAAACCACGGCAGCCAGCGCCACCCCGAGGCAGGTGCCCACGCAGCGCTGCAGCCCACGGGCCACGCGCGCATAGGCATCGATGCCGGTGACCGCAGCGATCGCGCCGAGGCTGGCCCAGTACCAGTGGCCGTCGCCGACCAGGCAGGCGATGACTGCAGCGAGCAGCACGCCCGAACCCATCTGCAGCGACTCCGGCATGGCACGGTCGCTGGGAGCCCAGTTGAATCCGGAGCCAAGGGTATGGCGCAGGTTCGCTTTGCGCAGCGAGAGGCCCAGCATCAGCAGCATGCTGAAGACCATCGTGCCGCCGCCGGCCAGCAGCACCCCGGTGAAGTTGTCCACGGTAGCCGGCAGGCTCAGGCAGGCTCCGCCGGCGAAGACCGCGAAGATTGGTCCTGGCGGCATCCAGCGTGCGGCATGCGAGACGTAGTTGGCGCCGAAGCCGATAACTGCCAGCACCAGCGCGCGCACCAGGAACGGCGCATCGATGAGCGAGAAGTAGGTGCCCAGCAGCATGGCGAGCAGCTGCACGATGCCTGCCGAGAGCTGCTGCCAGAAACGCGGCGCATAGGCATCGAAGCGGCCGAAGACCGCGCAGAAAGCGCCGAATGCGGCGTACATTGCCCAGTCCAGCCGGCCAGCACTTGCCACGAGGATCAGCGGCACGGCCAGGCTGAGCGTCGCCTTGGATGCCGGGATGAGCGACGGGCGGTGCGGGGCCACGATGACGCTTCGCCGCATGACTTCCTTCAGATGGCGTTTCACTGCTGCGCTTCCCCGTCCTGGGCGGCGACCAGCTGGAGCAAGGTGCGCAACTGGACTTGCTGTTGCGCATCCAAGGCGCCAAACACCTTGGCCTCGCTGTGCTCGGCGGCGGCCATCGCCCGGGCAGCGAACTTCCTGCCTGCGGCGGTCAGCGTAATGAGGTTGCGGCGGCGGTCTTCCGGATCGACGTTGCGTTCCAGGATGCCGCGACTGGACAGCTGGTCGAGGTAGGCCACCAGGTGGCCACGGTTCAGATTCGAGCGTGCCGCCAGGTCATTCTGCGAGATGCCGCCGAACTCCTCCAGCGCGCAGATTATGGTGAAATGATGCCTGGTCAAGGACTCGGATTCCATCAGCTCGGTCAGCTCCTGGGTGCCGATGCGTCCGGCGCGGGCAGTGAGATAGCTCAGAGAGTTCCATTGGAACTGGGGAATCTGGTGTTCAGCCATTCCCCCAAAATATCATTTCATTTCGAAACGATTTCAAAAAGAAGCGTTTTATCGATGAATCTCACATGGCAATGACGGCCATCATCGCCCACCCGTTCTGCTCAAACACCATCCAGCGGGACGGGTGGACGATTTGGCTTGGCCTCCCCGCCGTTCAGAGCCCCAGGTCTGCCACCAGGAACTTGGCTCCCATCTCGCCGATGAGGATGGCCGGGGCGTTGGTGTTGCCGGTGGTGATCTTCGGCATGATCGACGCATCAATGACGCGCAGGCCGGCCAGGCCGCGGACGCGCAGCTGCGGATCCACCACTGCCTGCGCATCGGTGCCCATGCGGCAGGTACCCACCTGGTGGTGGTAGGTCACCACGTTGTTGCGGATGTACTCCCCCAGCTGCTCATCGCTCTTCACCTCATTGCCCGGGTACACCTCCCGGGCACCCCAGTCCTGGGCCAAGGCGTCCTGCTGGACCATCGCTCGGCACTGCTTCATCGAGTACACGAACGCCTCCAGATCCCGCGGATCATCCAGGGCATTCAAATCGATGTTCACCTGATCTTCCAGTCCAGGTCCGCTCAGGGTGATTTCTCCACGGCTGTGCGGGGTCACGATTCCGGAGTGCAGGGTGAATGCAGTGCCCTCGATCGGTTCCATGCCCGGGGAGTACATTGGCACGGCGAAGAAAATCGGCTGGGTGTCCGGGCGGTCCAGGTCTGCGCGGGAGCGGGAGAACATGTGCGATTGCGAGACCGAGACCCCGGTGCGCGGGGCAGGAATGTCCCGGGTGGTGGTTTCGGCGATGACCGGGGCGAGCAGGTGGTCATGCAGGTTCTTGCCCACCTGGTCCAGCTCATGCAGCGGCTCGACACCCACGGCCTGGAGCTCGGCCGCCGGACCGATTCCGGAGCGCAGGAGGATCTGCGGGGAGCCCAAGGCGCCGGCGCTGAGCACCACCTCATCGGCGCGCAGCTCCTGCAGCTGCCCGCCCTTCTGATAGCGCACGCCCACCACGGTGCCGGATTCCAGGATCACCGAGTGCACTTCGGCGTCGGTGATGATCTCAAGACGCTCGCGCACCGGCTTGAGGTAGGCCTTCCAGGTGTTGATGCGTTCGCCGCCAACGACGTTGATCTGCTCCTTGGACACGCCGTCCAGCTGCTCACCGTTGTAGTCGGGGTTGAACTCGATGCCGGACTGCACTGCCGCGTCGATGATCGACTGCTGGATTTCATCCAGCTCGTAGTCGTTGTCCACCGGCACCAGCCCTTCGGTGCCGTGGAACTTGCTGGCGCCGCCGGAGAAGTTCTCGATATCCTTGTAGATCGGCAAGACGTTCTTCCAGGCCCACTGCTCGCCGCAGTCCTTGGCCCAGTCGTCGTAGTCCTGCGGTGCGCAGCGCACCCAGATGGTTGCGTTCAGCGCGTGCGATCCGCCGAGCACCTTGCCACGAGGCAAGTGCATCGGCTTGTTGGCGGCCCCTGCCATCGGGACCGTGTGATAATCCCAGTCGTCCTTGCTATGCCACAGTTCGCCCATGCGCGAGAGGTCATGGATGGCCGGGTTGGTGTCTTCGGACCCGGCTTCGAACAAGGTCACATGCGCTCCCGCGTCCACCAGCCGGCGCGCGACGACCGCACCTGCTGAACCTGCTCCGACGACAATGACCGACTTGCTGCCCATGGAAACTCCTCCACCTTGAGGTGCTGCGAAATGTATTTACCCAGTCTGTACAGGTCAGCAGGTTTTCCATTGTCATCGTGCGCACAGCAATTGGCAACGCGTGCGCAGTATCCGCTTGGGGCCGCTTCGGCTATTTGCGGATCCGGGCCGCTCGCAATTCGTCGATGCGGACCAGGACCACTCCGCCCACGATCAGCAGGCCGCCGAACAGCTGCACCGCACCGGGCAGCTCGGCCAGCAGCAGCCAGGCCCAGAGCACCGCGAAGAGCACCTCGGTCAATGAGATGAAGCTTGCCACCTTGGATCCCAGTTCCCTCGCGGCCATCACGCCGGTGGTGTAGGAGAACACGGTGGCGATCAGGATCAGCCCGGTCAGCGCCAGCCACCACGGGGTCTCGAAGCCGGCGAAAGAGCCAGTGCCGGGAGCCCAGTGCATGGGAAGGATGCCCAGTCCTCCCACGGCCAGCATGGTCAGCGCACCGACTGCCATGCCCCCAGCAGAGAGCATGATCGGCGGCAGCGCTCCATCAACCTTGGCGCTGATGAAGAAGTAGACGGTCAGCCCGATGGCCGCGCCCAGTCCCCAGAGCACGCCAATCGGATCGATACGTGTCGTACCGGTCAGGTCGAGCACCGCTACCAGCCCAGCCAGCGACAGCAGGGTTCCGGCGATGGTCGCCACGGACGGGCGCTTCTGGTGCCTGGCCCACAGCACCAGCACAATCAGCACCGGCGCCAGATACTCCAGCAACAGGGCCACGCCCACATCCAATCGCTGCACCGCCAGGAAATAGCACAGCTGGCAGGCGCCCACCCCGAAGAGTCCGAAGAGCACAATCGATACCCAGTTGGTGCGCAGCAGCACCCACCGTCCGCGCATCGCCAGCAGCGCCGGGATGGCCAGCACCAGCGCCGCGCCCGCCATGCGGGCAGCTACCGCGGCGGTAGGGCTCCAACCGGCCTCGAAAAGCCCCTTGGCGAAGGAGCCCGACAACCCGAAGGCGGCCGAGGAGGCCAGTGCAATCCAAATGCCCTTCGATTGGCTGGGATGGCTGGTCGCAGCGTAGGTGGAAGCTGCAGGCGCACCGGGGGTAGGCAGGTCGCTCATGAGGGTCTTTCGCGCAGAATTTCATGCCCCGTTCAGGGGCAAATGGGGGTATGAGCATGACGATACGGTTAGGCTTGAGTGGCAGTCAATCCACCCACCCTCCAGGAACGAATTATGACCTTTGCCCCAGATATCGAAGCGTCGCTGAAGACCGTGGTGAATCTGCTGAATACCGAGGTGCAAATCGTGGATATGCTCTCCACCGTCGCTGATCTCGATGAGTTCCTCGACGCGGAGAACTTCGACGGCTCACGCGCGCACAACCAGGCGGAGCTGCGTTCCATCCGCCAGCTGCGTTCCCAGCTGAAGAACATCTGGATCGGCACCGAAGAAGAATCGGTGTTCCGGGTCAATGCCATCCTGCGCAACGCCAACGCCCAGCCGCAGCTGATCAAGAGCGAATCGCTGGGCTACCACCTGCACGCCACCACCAACAGCACCCCGCTCTACGACCGGATGGCGGTGGATGCCGCGATGGCGCTGGCCGAGGTGATCCGTTCCGGCGGTTTGCAGCGGCTGCGCATCTGCGCCTCCAAGGACTGCGAGGCGGCATTGCTGGATTTGTCGCGCAACCGTTCCAAGCTGTACTGCGATACCCGCAACTGTGCCAACCGCGAGCATGTGCGCGCCTACCGTGCGCGCAAGGCGTCAAAGCGCTCGGGCCAGCAGCTGCCCGACCGCTGAGCGTCCGGCCTGGATCGAGTTGGGCGATGCTCCTCGCCTTTTGCCTTGCGCGGGCCATATGATGAACACACAACCGGGACACCGGCAGTTGCAGTAGTGGAAGGGGCAGGCCATGACTCAGGAAACCCACGCTTCGGATGATTACGAGGCTCGGATCGAAGCTGCTGAGAGCGGCCCGCTGAAAGCCGCCGCCCGCTGGGTTGTAGCCCTGGCATCGGCAGCCTTGGGCGATGCCGAATACGAAGCGAATGAGCCGCAGGTTGTCGTGCATTCGCGCCAAGACGATTCGGTAGTCCTGCGCATCACGACCTCCAGCCTCGAGGAGGCTGAACGTCTGGTCGTCCAGATCCGCGAGGACCTGGAAACGTTGAGCACCGACGAGTTCAAGGCGGAGTGGGAAGGCGCCGGCGACAAGTCCTAGCCGCGCCGGTCGGCGATCAGTGCTCGACGAGAATCCCGTCGATATCCGCGTACACCATCGCGCCGGGACGGATGTTCACGTCCCCGATGCTGATGGCTTCGTCGACTGAGCCATGCGAGCGCTTGACGGTCTTGCGCGGGTTGCTGCCCAGCGCCTTGATGCCCAGCTCCAGTTCGGCCAGTGCGGCCCGGTCGCGCACGGCGCCGCTGATGATGACCCCGGCCCAGCCATTGGCTTCAGCGCTCTCTGCAATCATGTCGCCCATCAGTGCGTAGCGCAGGGACGCTCCCCCATCGACCACGAGCACCGCGCCGTTGCCCGGGAAGCTCAGGATTTCCTTGACCAGGCCATTGTCCTCATGGCACTTCACGGTGCGTGCCGGCCCGTAGAAGGACAGCCGCCCGCCAAAGTCCTGGAACTGCAAGGAGACGGACTGCAGCGCATCTCCATGCTGGTCGTAGAGGTCGGCGGTGCTGATCGGTTCCTGGTGCATGTCGCTTCCTTCGTGAGCTGCGATAGTGGTCCACCACACAGCTTAGCCCTCAGCGCACGCAACCCCAGAGCATGACAAAAGGTTTAGAGGTTCAGCTCCGCCTCATACGCCTTGGAGTCCAACGCTCCCAGACGCGAATTGCGCCGGCCATAGGCCAAATAGATCGCGGCGCCCACGGCCATCCAGATTCCGAAGACCAGCCAGGTGATCCCGGCCAGATTGAACATCAGGAACAGGCAGGCAGCGATACCCAGCATCGGAGTCACCGGATACAGCGGGACGCGGAAGGTGCGCGGGATATCGGGCTGGGTCTTGCGCAGGTAGATCACCGAGACGCCCACTAGCGAGAAGGCGAAGAGGGTGCCGATGCTGGTCGCTTCGGCCAGCTGGCCCAACGGGATCAGCGAGGCGGCAATGGCCACGACCGCGCCGGTGACGTAGGTGCCGATGACCGGGGTGCGGGTGCTCGGCGAGATCTTGGCGAAGAAGCGCGGGATCAGGCCATCGCGGCCCATGGACAGCAGGATGCGGGTTTGGCCGTACAGGGTGGTGAGCACCACCGAAACGATCGCGATCACCGAGGCCAGGGCGAAGGCCAGGACCATCCACTTCTGCCCGGTGATCTCTGAAACGATTTGCACCAGGGCGGCTTCCGAATCGGCGAACCACTCCCATTCCCGGGCGCCGATGGCCGCCACGGCAACCAGCACGTAGATGGCGGTCACCATCACCATGGCGATCATGATGGCCCGCGGCAGATCCTTCTGCGGGTTCTTGGCTTCCTCGCCAGCGGTCGAGGCGGCATCGAAGCCGATGTAGGAGAAGAAGACCATGGAGGCAGCACCGGTCACGCCCGCGGCGCCCATGGGCAGCAGCGGCGCGAAGTTGCCGGCATTGAAAGCGGTGAAGGCGACGACCACGAAGAAGACGAGGATGGCGATCTTCACGATCACCATGACGGTGTTGGCCAAGGCCGATTCACGGGCACCGCGGACCAGCAGCAAGGTGGCCAAGATGACCACAATCAGTGCCGAGAGGTTGATGATGCCGCCCTCGCCCGGGCCGGCGGCCAGTGCTTGCGGCAAGGCGAGGCCGAAAATCTCCAGGGTCTGGTTCACGTAGGACCCGGCGCCTACCGCCACCGCGGCCGCGGACACCGCGTATTCCAGAACCAGGCACCAGCCGCACACCCAGGCCATGCCTTCGCCCAAGGTGGCATAGGAATAGGAGTAGCTGGAGCCGGAGACCGGGACCATGCCGGCCATTTCGGCGTAGGACACCGCCGAGAGCAGCGCGGTGATGCCGGCCAGCACGAAGGCGATCCAGATCGCCGGGCCGGCGACCGGAACGGCTGATCCGAGGATCACCAGGATGCCGGTACCCAGGGTGGCGCCAACCGAGATCATGACCAGCTGGGTGACGCCCAGCGAGCGCTTGAGCGTTCCGAGTCCGGTGTTGTCCACCGCATCGTTGGCCATCGCCTGGATGGACTTGCGCCGCCGCAGCTGCGTGCCCAATGGGGTATGGCTGTGCTGCTCTGTGTTGCTCGTGCTGCTCACTCGAAATCCTTGGTGCGTGCTGGAGGCGTTTCGCATCGATTGGCCGACCCGGCAAACGACAACGCGCTGGGACTATCTGTGGATGGACAGTCCCAGCGCGTCATGCCGCGTGGCTAAGCTTTATTATCAGTCTTCAAACTTCTTGTCCGGATTGGCAGAGGATCGGTTGACCCCGGTGCCCTTTCCAAGGTCAGGATCATTTTCCTTGGCTGCCATGGTCAACACCGAGATGACCAGCAGGCTGGCAACGAAGGCGATGCCGAAGGCCGCCAAGCCGATGTCGAAGCGCAGTGGATTCTGCGATCCGCCGGTGGAGCTGATCAGGCCGACCACGCCGGAGACAAGGCCCAAGATCAGCGAGAAGCTCAGTGGGCCCTTGATTGACTGGCTCCACGGTTGCTTCTTCTTATTGTTTCCCACCAGAAACTCCGTTTCTACTCTTGCTGCTGACCTGAGGACTAGTTGTTGCCCTGGTCCGGGGTATTGTTCGTGGCCGGTGCGGCCGCCTTCATCTCGTGGCGATGGCCGAAGGCTGCAATCAGCGCGAAGACCGCGAGAACAATGGTGCCGCCGCCAATCAGGCCGAACAATGCGTGTGCATCCAGGCCGCCGCTGAAGCACAGCGAAATGGCCAAGATCACGCCCACCGCGCCGGTCACCAGCTGGTTCCTGAACGGCGGGAAGGCCTCGCGGAGCTTGGCGAAGACCACGAGTTCGGCAATGCCGGCTGCCAGGAAGGCGAACGCTGCCACGTAGCCAACCCAGGTGATCGAGCTGACGAAGATGGTTGCGATGCCAGCCATGAGCATCAGCCCAGCACCCAGTGCGTAGGGGGCGCGCGACTTCTCAGGAGCGCTTTCCACCGATACGTACTGCCACATGAATACGCCAGTGACAACGAGGAACGCTGCCGTCGAGTAGGTCACGACCTTCTCATCTGCGCCGATCCAGAAAATCGACATCAGGGCATAGGCCAGGGCTGCCAGACCGCGCAGGAACACTGGGCGGAAGACATCTGAAGCTTGGACTGGGGTGGTTTTTGGTGCAGGCACAATCTCTATTCTACCGCTCATAGAACTAACCGCCACTTCGCCCGGAGTTAATCACGTCAGCGGCGGCGGCGGATCAGCGACTCGCCCAGGTCCTTGATGCTGGCAGCGCCCATCAGCTGCATATTCACTTCCACTTCCTTGGCCAGCAATTCGATGGCACGGCTGACGCCTTCCTCGCCGCCAGCCATCAGGCCGTAGAGGTAGGCGCGGCCAATGAGCACGAAATCGGCTCCGGCGCACAGTGCGGCGACAATGTCCGCACCGGACATGATGCCCGAATCCATGATGATTTCCATGCCCTCACCGACTTCGGCGCGCACCTCGCTGAGCGCTTCGAAGGCAATCGGCGCACGGTCCAGCTGGCGTCCGCCATGGTTGGACACCACCAGGCCGTCAGCACCGGCAGCCTTTGCCTTGGCGGCGTCCTCGCGGGTGAGCACGCCCTTGACGAACAGCTGGCCGGTCCACAGCTCGCGGATCCATTCCAGGTCGTCGAAGTCCAAGGAGGAATCGAACATGGAGTTGATGATGGTCGGCAGGTCTGCCGAGGTATCGGATAGCGAGGCGAACTTCAGCGAATCGGTGGTCAGGAAGTTGTACCACCACTCCGGACGGTAGGAGGCATCCAAGACGGTCTTCAGCGTCAGCTCGGGCGGGATCTTCATGCCGTTGCGGGCATCGCGGTGGCGCTGGCCGGCTACCGGGGTATCCACGGTGACCAGCAGGGTGTCGAAGCCTGCCGCGGCCGCGCGTTCCACCAGCGCCTTGGACTTCTCGCGGTCCTTCCACAGATAGAGCTGGAACCACTTGCGCCCCTCCGGTGCCGCCGCGGCGACTTCCTCGATGGAGCGGGTGCCCATGGTGGACAGGCTGAAGGGAATCCCGGCCTTCTGGGCAGCCCTGGATCCGCCGATTTCTCCCTCGGAGTGCATGAAGCGGGTGAAACCGGTGGGCGCGATGCCGAAAGGCAGCGCCGATGGCGCACCGGCAATGGCGGTGGACAGGTCCGAGTGCGCGGTGCCGTGCAGGATGCGCGGCAGCAGCTCGACGTTGTCGAATACCTCGCGGGCGCGCCTCGCGGTGATCTCGCGGCCGGCGGCGCCGTCGACATAGTCGAAGGCCGCGGCGGGGGTGCGGCGCTTGGCGATCCTGCGCAGATCCCAGAGGTCAGCGGCGCTGGCCAGGCGGGCGGCCCGGCGATCGGTGGTGGGGAGCTTGAACTTCATCAGGCTGACCAGTTCGGCGACGTCCGGCAGCTGGCGCTTGAGGTTACCCATTGGTTGTTCCTTCTTCGGTGGAAATGCGTTGGTTCAGTACAGGTTGCGCGTGCTCGCGCGGGTGCCGATGAAGATCGCCACGGCCGAGGACAGGCAGCACAGGGCCAGGTAGCCGGCCGGCATCACGATGGAGCCATTGCCTGCCTGCAGCAGCGCGGCGGCGATCAGCGGCGAGAGTCCGGCGACGATGGCGCCGTTCAGTTCGCGGGCCAGGGCGATCCCGGAGAAGCGGATCGAAACGGGGAACAGCTCGGTGAGGAAGGCGCCCTGGGCACCTGAGGTGCACGGAATCACCAGTGCGTAGCCGGCGGCGATGCCCAATAGCCCGTAGGCGAATTCGCCGGTGGAGACCATCGCGAAGATCGGGAAGGCGAGGACCAGGCCGGAGATGTTTCCAGCAGCCAGCACCTTGGAGGCGCCGAACCGGTCAGCCAGCCAGCCGCCGACCGGCGTGAGCACCACGGAGACCAGCGAGCCCAGGGTGACCGCCAGCAGCGCCTGGCTGCGTTCCATGCCGCTGGTGACCATCAGGCTCAGCGCGAAGACCGCGAGGATGTAGTTCACCGCATTGTGCCCGGTGATGGCCAGGAAGCCCAGGATAACCCGGCGCCAGTGCCCGGCGAACACCTGCACGATGGGCAGCTTGGCCTGCTGCTGGCTGGCGCGGGCCGAGGCCATGGCGGCGGCGTAGTCCGGGGTTTCCTCCAGCTTGTTGCGGATGTAGATGGCCACCACGAACAGCAGCGCCGAGATCAGGAAGGGAATGCGCCAGGCCCAGCCGAGCAAGGCCTCGTCGCCGGCCAGCGAGACCAGGAAGAAGCACACGGTGGCCAGAGCAATGCCCAGCGGAGGGGTGGCGAGCACCAGCGAGGTGTAGAGGCCGCGTTTCTTCGGCTCCACGTATTCGGCTACCAGGGTCATTGCCCCGGTCAGCTCGGCGCCGGCGCCGAAGCCCTGGATCAGGCGCAGCAGCACCAACAGGCCCACGGACCATACGCCCCAGCTGGCTGCGGTGGGCAGCAGGCCGATGCCCACGGTGGCGACGCCCATCAGGATGACCGAGAGCAGCATCGCTGGGCGGCGGCCGAACTTGTCCCCGAGATGCCCGATGACCACTCCGCCCAGCGGGCGGGCCACGAAGCCCACCGCGAAGGTGGCAAAGGAGGCGATGGAGGCCGCCGAGCCACCGGCCCCGGAGAAGAACAGCGGGCCGATCACCACCGACGCGGCCGCGCCATACAGCGCGTAGTCATACCATTCGATGGCCGTGCCGAAGACGGAGGCGAACAGGG
This sequence comes from Glutamicibacter sp. ZJUTW, assembly GCF_008370855.1. Taxonomy (NCBI): domain Bacteria; kingdom Bacillati; phylum Actinomycetota; class Actinomycetes; order Micrococcales; family Micrococcaceae; genus Glutamicibacter; species Glutamicibacter sp. ZJUTW. The sequence goes on from NZ_CP043624.1 coordinate 3,159,414, forward strand.
CTCGACGCCGGTTGCGCGCTTGCTGCCCGCTGGCTGGGTTCTGGGTGATCGGCACAGTCATAGTCCTTGCGATGAAGTAGTGTTCCCGTAAGATTCCTGAAATATATTTCATCCAAGACTAGAGTGTTGCCCAGAACGGCACCTAGATCAGGTAGCTACATTACGCGCAGGAGAATCGGAGAATCATGGCCAGCTCACTCTCCGAACAGCTCACCATCACCTTGCGCGAACGCATCAACCGCGGGGAGCTCGCCCCAGGCACCCTGATCATCGAGCCGGCCCTCGCCCAGGAATTCGACGTCTCCAAAACCCCGGTACGCGAATCCCTGCGCCAGCTCACCAGCGAAGGCCTGCTGCAGATCCTGCCCAAGAAGGGCTATCTGGTGTGCGCCATTTCGCTGAACGATGTCTACGAAGTCCTAGAGCTGCGCAGCCTGCTCGAACCGCATGTGGCCGGACAGGTGGCCAGCATGCACTCGGCGGCGCTCGTCGTGTCCCTGGCCGGTCATCTGGAGGCCCAGGAGAAGCTGTCGGTCAGCGATCCCATCGCCTCCATGCATGCGGCCCAGCGCTTCCACAGCGAACTGGCGGCGGCCTCGCGCAATTCGCGCCTGGTAGCCAGCCTGGAAAACTGCTTCGCGCAAACCGCCCGCGCCCACTACGTACTGCCTTCCATGCAGCCGTACATGTCCCAATCGGACGAGCTGGCCGAGCACCGGGCGATCTTCAACGCCATCCAGAATTCAGATCCAGCCGCGGCCACCGAGGCCATGGCGCTGCACCTGGAATCCATCCGCACCGCCATGCTCGGCCAGCACTAGCCGCCGAGCCCACCGACTGCCAAACGGACTTTGACCGGGAGCCGCAGCTCCCGGAGCAACCGGCATCGGGTGGCCAGGTGGCCGGCCATCAGCTGCCCAGCCGCATCCATGCGGTGTTCTTGGCGCGCAGCGACAGGGTCACACCGCGAGCCGCCATGTAGCCCAGGGCGAAGGCTACCCAGATCCACAAGATCGCCGAGGTGGCGTCCTGCGCGAAGACATGGATCACCCAGAGCATCGGTGCGTAGACCACTAGGTTCAGCACACCGACCAAGCCGAGGTAGCGGGCATCGCCGGCTCCAATGAGCACCCCGTCCAGGACGAACACCAGGCCGCACAACGGCTGGGACAACGCCAGCACCCACAGCCCGATGGTGGTCAGCTGGCGGATCTGCTCATCCTGCGTGAACATCATCGGGAAAACCCACGACGTGGCAAATAGCAGGATGCCGGTGGCCACGCCGAAGTAGATGCCCCAGCGGCTCATGATGCCGGTAAGCTTGCGGACCTGTTCGGCATCCCCGCGGCCCAGCTCCTGGCCAATCAGGGCCTGGGCCGCGATGGCCAAAGCGTCCAGCGCGAAGGCCAGGAAGCTGAAGATGGTGAAGACCAGCTGGTGCGCGGCCAGCGTCTGGTCGCCGGCATTGGTGGCCACCAGAACGGTGAGCAGCAAGGCCGCGCGCATGCTCAGGTTGCGCAGCATCAGCCAGGAGCCGACCTGCCCGGTGGAAATGAACCCGGACCAGCTCGGTGCCAGGGAGATCCCTTGAGCCCTGACCCTTGGAAGGATCATCCACAAATACACCAGTGCCATCATCCACTGGGCAATCGAAGTTCCCAGCGCGGCACCCGCTACCGACATGTCGGCCCAGTAGACCAGGATGAAGTTCAGGACGATATTCAGTCCGAAGCCGACGGTGGCCACGACCAGCGGCGTTTTCGTGTCCTGCATGCCGCGCAGCACGCCGGTGGCTGCCAGGACCAGCAGCATCGCGGTCAGGCCGGGCATCGAATAGTTGATGTAGTCCACGGCGAATTGCGCGGTTTCCCCTTCGCCGCCCATCAAACGCACCAGGCTCCCGGCACCGAAGTATCCGGCCAGCGACAGCACCAGGCCGAGGACGACGGCAAACCACATGCCGTCGCGGCCTGCGGCCATGGCCTTGCCCGGATCGCCGGCACCCAGGGCGCGGGCCACTGCAGGGGTGGTGGCGTAGGCCAGGAAGATCATCAGCCCCACCGCCGTATGCAGCACCGTGGTGCCCAGGGCGGCGCCGGCCAGCTCGGCCACGCCAAGGTGGCCGACAATAGCCGAGTCAGCCATCAGGAACAGCGGCTCGGCAATCAGCGCACCCAGCGCGGGAACGGCCAGGGCAAGGATCTGCCGGCCCATGCTCCGCGGGGATTCGGTGGGGGTTGAAGGATTCACAACCCCAACTCTACGAAGCGGCGTGCAGTTTCACCATTTGCGTCCCGGGTGCGGAGATTGCAGATGCCGTCCTCTTTCCTGCATCCGGGGCTGGCACTAGGTTGGATGGCAAGCAAGACGCAACCATCACCATCAATAGAAGACGGATTCATCCATGGGAGAAGAACAGATCGGCCATTGGCAATGCGCAGGCTGCGCCGTGGAGTTCCCGCCGGGCGCTCCACCTGCCGGCCCGTGCCCCATCTGCGCCGATGAACGCCAATACATTCCCGGCGGCACCCAGCGCTGGGTGCGCACCGAAGAGCTGGCAGCGGCCGGGCACCAACTGACCATCACCTCCCTCGAACCGGGGCTGAGCGCCATATCTTCTCCGGAGATCGGCATTGGCCAAAGCTCGCTGCTCGTGGAGACCACCGATGGCAACCTGCTCTTCGATGTGCCGGGGCTGATTACCGGCGAGATCATTGACTGGCTCAGGAGCCGCGGAAAGCTCGCGGCGATTGTGGCAAGCCATCCGCATATGTACGGGGTGCAGCAGCAGTACAGCCAGGCGCTGGGCGATGCGCCGATCTTCGTCGCCGAGAAGGATAAGGCGTGGGTCCAGTATTCATCGGACGCGATCACTACCTGGTCCGAACCCTTTGACGTGCTGCCCGGGATCAAGCTGATCCAGCTCGGCGGCCACTTCCCGGGCAGCACGGTGGCCATCTGGGAAGCAGGTGCCGATGGCCGTGGCGTCATGCTGGCCGGTGACGCGATTTTTCCTGTGGCCGATGGCAACGTGACGTTCCTGCGCAGCTATCCCAACCGGATTCCGCTCTCGGCTGCTGTGGTTCGGCGCTTGGCCGCGACGCTGGCGCCGGAAAGATTCGACCGCCTCTACAACAACTTCGCTTCCTGCATCCGGGCCGATGCGCACCGGGTAGTGCAGTTCTCGGCCGAACGCTATGCACGCTGGGCATCTGGAGAATTCGACCATCTGACCTGATCATCTGCGAAGAAAATGAGTATTCCGTGTGCGGAATATGATTTACCGGCGCAGGGATGGATCCGTCCTGGACAGCAAGGAGGCCAGGATCAGGGCAACCACCTGCAGTGCTCCCACGCAGAGCACCACGCTGGCCCACCCGTAGTGCAGGAACGGGATGCCGATGAGCCAGCCCAGCAGCGATGAGCCGACGTAGTAGAACAGGTTGTACAGGCTGGAGGCTTGGGCGCGGGCCCCGGTTGCCAGCACCGGAACCCACCCGCTGGCCACCGCGTGGGCGGCGAAGAAGCCGGCAGTGAAGATCAGCAGCCCGGCGATGATGACAACCAGGTTCCCGGCCAGCGTCAGCAGCAGGCCGACTGCGCTGAGCAGGATGCTGATGCGCAGCGTATTGCGGCGTCCGGCCTTGGCCACGAGCTTGCTGCTGGCCACCGAGGTGTAGGTCCCCGAGAGGTAGGCCAGGAAGACCAGTGCCGCCCACGAGGCCGGGATCAGGTAGGGCGGTGCTTCCAGCCGGAATGCCAGGTAGTTGTAGACGGCGACGAAGCCGCCCATGAGCAGGAAGCCCTGTGCATAGACCAGCGCCATCCTGCCGCGCAACGCCTGCGCGAATTTCCTGGCGATGCTGCCCAAGTTCTGGTCCCGGATGGGAGCGAAGCCCTGCGCGCTGGGAGCCTTGAGCAGGAAGAAGAGCGTCGCCAGGCCGGCCATGATGCTCACGGCAGCGATGCCCCAGCGCCACCCCGCAGGGTCTGCGACAAAGCTGGCAACCAGGCGGCCGGCCAGCCCGCCCAGGGTGGTGCCGGAAATATAGGTGCCGCTGGCCACCGCAACGGCGCGCGGATTGACCTCATCGACCAGGAAGGCCAGTGCCGAACCGGGCACTCCGGCCAGGGCGATGCCTTCGAAGAAGCGGATCGCCACCAGGAACTCGAAGCTTGGCGCCAGGCAGCTGAGCATTCCCAGGGCAACCGAAGAGACCAGGGCGATGCTGATGACCTTGCGGCGCCCGACCCTGTCGGAGATGATCGCCCAGGGAGTCACCGCCAAGGCCAGCCCCAGGGTTGCCGAGGACACGGCCAACGCTGTTCGCGAGGAGGTGATCTCGAAGTAGCTGGCGATCACGGGCAGCAGCCCCTGCACCGCATACAGCTGGGAGAAGGTGGCGACACCCCCGGCAAAAAGCGCCAGCAGCATGCCGCGGTAGGCGGGGGTATTCGGTTCGAGCCCGGTAAATGCCACTGCCTAGACCCCGGCAGGAAGCAGCGGGTAGATCAGGTAGACCACCAGCAGCGCCACGGTGTTGTTGATGACATGCAGCATGTAGGAGTAGGCCAGCGACTTGCCGCTGAGGATGTATGCGACGGCCATCATGACGCCCAGCATGAAGTACGGCACCACTTCAAGCCAGGATCCGATGCCGGCCCCAATGAAGTGGATGCTGGCGAACAGCACCGTGGAGATCAATGCGCACAGCCAGACGTTCAGCTTGCGCGACAGCTTGCCGATGAGCAGATGGCGGAACAGGTATTCCTCGACGAAGGGGCCGAAGAGCGCGGTCACTACCAGCATGACCGGCAGCGGCACGGTTCCGGCCATGGATTCCAGGGCTGCCTGGTTCTCGCTGGTGACCACCTGGCCAGTCAAGGCGGCGATGATCCCGTTGACCATGATGGTCAACAACCAGCCTCCGGGCAGCATCAGCCATTTGGCCCAGGGGTGGTACCGCATGGTCTTGAACGATTCGAAGAACTGCGCCCCGCACTGGATCATCGCAAGAATGAAGAAGGTGACGTACAGGATCAGGTTGATCCCGAACAACGCCTGTTCCTGGGTCGAGAAGGCACTCATGTAGCCGGGGATCAAGCCGATGAGGGCTGCCGCGCCGCCGACAAAGAAGACGAGGTAGGCAATGACTGTCCAGAGGTCGCCCTTGGTGAACGGTCCTGCATCGAATACACGCTGTCTGCGTCGGGGAACAACAGGATAGTTCGGGTAGTCAGGCAGCTGATGCATATCCCCTAGCCTATCTGCCTCGGCTGGGGATCCGTTGTGTTTGGGGTTTGACGCACGCAAGCGAAACCGAAGACCTCGCAGGTGTGGTCAGTGAACGAGCGGAGCGGGCCGAGCTCCAGGACAAATGTTCCGCGGAATTCGGCAGTGATCTTGGCCAGGCATCCAAGATCAAGAATGCGTCATGATGGCTCATGCTGCTGAGTTCAGTTGCCCGCATATTCGAAGTGCCATGCTTCGGCGTACGGATTCCTGCTTCCGTTGGCGCGGAATTCTTCCAGATTTTTCCGGTGAATCCAGTTGTATTTCTTGGAGTTGGCCTTCAGCCACTTGTAGTACTTGCCCTTGAATGAGTAGTTGAAGGTCTCAGGCACGTCGATGGCCAATCCCCAACCGTGGTTCGAGGTGCCCGGTTTGGCCGCGATGTAGTGGCCGAGCTCCTGATAGAGGAGCTTCTGCGTATCCAGGGTGCGGTAGGCCAGATCGATATCCAGGTTCTTCCCGAATTTCTTCTTGAAGGCGGCGTTCAACCTGCCCAGGTCTGCAGCGGCCGGGGCGGCGATCAGCGTTTTCTCCTTGTCCCAGTGCAGGGCCACCAGCATCGAGGAGGGCAGCTTCCCATTGGCTTGCTTCAGTACTGTGGCCCGGGTGGTCTTCGCGGAGTTGCTGGTCTTGGCATTGGTGCTGCGTTTCAGTGCCGAGGCTTTCATCCAGCCATCTGCCCCTTGGGTGCGCATGTAGTACCAGCCGGAGACCGGGCCGGCTTTCTTTTCCCACGCTTTGTCGCGATAGGCGATCGAGTTCTTCGGGATGTCGCCGATGCGCTTCTTGCCCTTGACCGAGGCGAACAGGTCTGCGCCGGAAGTTTTGGCGAAGTAGCGGTCCGTCAGGCCTGCGCGGTTGGTGGTGTACGGGCCGGCATCGATGGCGCAGCCCTTGGAGCAGGTCGTGACGTATGCGCCAGAGATCCACCCAGTCTTGCCCTGGGTGGATATCTTGTACCAGCCGTTGGCTGCTTTGGATGTCGCGTAGGCCGGCTGGCCCTTGCTGATCTTCCCGACGACACTGTGCCCGGTTCCCGCCCCCTTGCGGATATTCATCGTCGATTCCGGGGTGACCCAGAGCTTCACGCTTTTCACCCGCTTCGGCGTCTTGCCGGTGCCGGAGGTCTTGGTGACCTTGGCGTATTCATTGGAAATCCAACCGGTCTTCTTGTTGTACGTGACCTGGTACCAGCCGTTGGAAGCCTGGGACTTGACCGTGACCGTCTTGTTTTTCGGGATGGTTAGGATGACGCGGTGCTTGGTGCTGGAACCGGAGCGCATGTTCAGGTTGCTGGTGGTCTTGACCTGCACTACACGGTTGGCGGCAGGCACCTGCAGTGCTCCGGGGGCCGATAGCGACGCGGAAGGCTGGGCAGACGCAGCTTGCTGTGTAACCGGGTGCGGCTGCGCGGCGCCGGCCGGCACCAGGCCGCCCAAGGCCAGCGCACCGGCCAGCAGTGCGCTGGCAGTTGAAACGGCGAATCGTCGCGGAGAACTGAACTGTGTTTTCACGGCGGTGGAATCTTCCATTGGGCACGGATTGGATGGTGTCCTGCGCAAAGCCGTTCCCGATGCGAGCGAGATTGCCGATTCGACGCCTGACCTAGTTAATCATGCAACGTCCAGGCCAAATCCGGTACTTCGTCAGCGGGGTTTGCGATCGAAGAGCTGCGCACCGACGATGCCAGCGAGCACTCCCAACAGGTTGCCCGCGGCGCGTTCCCAAAGGACATCCGCATTGACGCTCGGGTCGGCGAGCTCAAGCATCAGCATGATCAGCGGAGTGAAAAAGCTCAGCGCCAGCCCGTAGTTTCGGGTCATGTAGCCCTCGGTGGGGAACATCAGCACGATGATCACCAGCCCCAGGGCCAGCTGGGGCAGCTGCAGATGGTAGATGCCCAGAAGCACCCCCAGTCCGGCCACGGTGCCGGTCACACGGTGCAGTCCCCTGCCCAGGCGGCCACGGGCGTTGCCCGCCGCCAGCGGCACCACCGAACCGGCCATGACCCATTGCAGGTGTTCCAGGTGCAGCCCGATGGCCAGGGCTCCTGCCAGCATCACCACGCTGGCGTAGCAGGCGGCGCGGCGCAGCGCTTCCGGCCAGCCGATCGGATCATGCCCGGGATATCCGCTTGCCGCAGCTCCAAACGTGGCGGTCTGTCCCACAGCAATGCAGAACAGTGCGGTGACCACGAACGCCGCCAAACCCGCCACGGACGGCGATTGCCCCACCGGGAGGCTGGCCAGCGCCCCGAAGGCGAACAGCGGGAAGAACGAGCCGCCGGGCTTGAGCCCGTAGCGGTCCGCGGCCAGCGAACTAGTGCAGGCCCAGAAAATGCCTCCGGCGAGCAGCGCCCATCCGTCAAGTCCCCACGGCGCGATGACGATGCCGGATATGCCGGCGCACAGCATCATGGTTCCGGCCAGGGCCTGGTCCTTGAGACGCTGCACCCGGTGCGGGCTGCGGCCGTACATTCCGACCACCGAACCGAAGACCGCGTAGACCATGAGGTCCACCCGCCCCAGCAACAGCAGTGCGGCGCCGGGAATCGCCAATCCGAAGCCGACACGCAGGGCGGGGCGGATCTCGGGGCTGTGGGACAGCACAAAACCCCGCCACGCCGCGGAGGCCAACGCCGGGGCCAGGCTTCCCGTTTTCGGGATTCTGGCCGGCTCGGCCGGCACATTCCGGAAATTCGCCATGATCGCTCCTTGCGGGTCGTCCAGCTTCCTGCAAAAAGGAGCGGTTCTACCACTTCAGAGTTGCATCAACACTTTGATCATGTCCAAGCATTATTTCTGATGTTTCAATCGGTCTAACTTATCAAGCCAAGTCAAGATCCTTTGTTACGGATGGATACAGGTCGCCCGTCGCAGAGAGCAATGCGCGTAACATGAGCGGCAGCGGCTGGTGCCCGGTCATCACCAAGCTGATTTGGCTGGTGATGCGGGGACCGGCAAGGGGCGTCTGGACAAGGCCCGGCAGCTCGCCCAGGGGTTCGAGCCACTGCTTCGGGACTACGCTCGCCCAGCGGCCGGTGGCCACCTGCGCCAGCAGCGTGATCATCGAATCGCACTCGATGCGCGGCTCGGCGCTGCGCCCGTGGCAAGCCAGCACCTCGTCCAGCAGCTGGCGGCCGCGCATGGAGGAATCCAGCAGGCACAACGGCAGCGAGAGCACCTCGTCCACGGCGGTTGGCTGCCCCTCGCCAGCGAACATCCCTGCCTTGGTGAGAAGCACGTGCTCCTCACGGTACAAGGGCAGCGCGAGCAGTCCACCCAACTGCGCAGGATCCGCGTAGACCAGCCCCGCATCGAGTTCGTAGCCGCGGACCTGGGCAATGATGCCGGTGGAGCGCAGGCTGCTCTGGACATGGATCGCTGCATTCGGATTGGCCCGGGCGAAGGCATCGGAAAGCTGCGCGACCGTGGAGGACGCGGCGGGCACCACGCCCAGGCGCAGCGTGCCGGTCAGCCCGGATTGCAGCGCCGCCACCTCCTGGGCCAGCGCATCGCGGTCGGCCAGCAGGCGCTGGGCCCAGCGCAGCACCGTTTCGCCTTCCGCGGTCAGCCCCTGGAACGCGTGCCCGCGGCGCACCAGCGGCACCCCGAGCCCGGCTTCAAGCTTCCTGATGGATTCGGACAGCGCCGGCTGGGAAATGCGGCACTCCTGGGCGGCCCGCGCGAAATGCTGTTCCCGGGCCAGGGCAACGAAGTATTCCAACTGCCTAAACATCACCTGTCCATTGCACCACGCTCACCTCGGGTCACGCGGTCGGGGCATGCAAAAAGCCGCGGCTGGAATGGACCAAGGTCCAGTCCAGCCGCGGCTCTGATACCGCTAGTTCCTATGAGTCGAGGTTCGTCCCTGGCTCGGGAACCGGCGCATCGGTCAGCGGCATTCCGCCGGTAGCAGGCACCGCAGCCGTATCCGGGTTCGCATCCACGTCCTCGGCCGGGCCGGCAAACTGGGACTGGTACAACCGGTAGTAGGCGCCCTTCGTTCCCAGCAGGTACTCGTGGTTGCCCTGCTCCACAATCCGTCCAGCCTCCATCACCAGGATGGTGTCGGCATCGCGGATCGTGGACAGACGGTGGGCAATCACGAAGCTGGTGCGGTCGCTGCGCAGCGCGGCCATGGCCTGCTGCACCAGCAGCTCGGTACGGGTATCGACCGAGCTGGTCGCCTCGTCCAGGATCAGCAGCGACGGGTTCGCCACGAACGCGCGGGCGATGGTGATCAGCTGCTTCTCACCGGCCGACACGTTGGTGCCTTCCTCGTCGATGATGGTGTCATAGCCATCGGGCAGGGCGCGCACGAAACGGTCCACGAAGGTCGCCTTGGCCGCCTCGATGACTTCCTCATCGGTCGCATCCAGCCGGCCGTAGCGGATGTTCTCCATGATGCTTCCGCCGAACAGCCACGCATCCTGCAGCACCATGCCCACCTTCGAGCGCAGGTCGGCGCGCGAGAGCTCGGTGATGTCGCGGTTATCGAGCATGATCTTGCCCGAGTTCAGCTCGTAGAAGCGCATCACCAGGTTCACCAGCGTGGTCTTGCCGGCGCCGGTCGGCCCGACAATGGCCACCGTGTGGCCAGGATCCGCATCGAAGGACAGGTTCTCGATCAGCGGCTTGTCTTCGCTGTAGGAGAAGGACACGTTCTCGAAGGAGACATGGCCATCGGTACGGGCAGGCAGCGTGTCCTGCGCGCGGTCCGGCTCCTGCTCTTCGGCATCCAGCAGCTCGAAGGTGCGCTCGGCCGAGGCCACGCCGGACTGCAGCATGTTGGCCACGCCGGCAATCTGGCCCAGCGGCTGGGTGAACTCGCGCGAGTACTGGATGAACGCGGTGGCATCGCCCAGGCTCATGGTGCCCGAGGCCACGCGCAAGCCGCCCACCACAGCGATGCCCACATAGGCCAGGTAGGAAACGAAGTTCATCACCGGCATGATCATGCCCGAGACGAACTGGGCGCCGAAGCTGGCTTTGTACAGCTCCTCGTTGCGTGCGGTGAAGCGCTCTACCATGTCCTCTTCACGGCCGAAGACCTTCATCAGCTCGTGGCCGGAGAAGGATTCCTCGATCTGGCCGTTGAGCGCACCGGTGTTCTTCCACTGCGCGGTGAACAGCTTCTGCGCCCGGGTGCCGATGACGCCCGCGGCGACTGCCGAGAGCGGCAGGGCCACCAGCGCGATCAGCGCCATCTGCCAGGAGACCACGAACATCATGATCACGATGCCCAGCACCGTCATGATCGAGGAGACCAGCTGGCTCAGCGCTTGCTGCAGCGCGTTCTGGATGTTGTCCACGTCGTTGGTCACGCGCGAGAGCAGGTCGCCGCGCTGGCGCGTGTCGAAGTAGTTCAGCGGCAGCTTGTTGATCTTGTCCTCGACGTCCTTGCGCAGGTTGTAGACCACGCGCATGACCAGCCTGTTCAGCAGCCAGCCCGAGGCCCAGGAGAAGAGCGAGGCGATGAAGTACATGGACAGCACAATCAGGATGTACTGCGAGAGCTGGGTGAAGTCGATGCCCTGCCCGGGGACGAAGTCCACCTTCGAGAGCATGTCGGCCTGGGTGTCCTGCCCGGAGTCGCGCAGCTGCGCAATGACCAGTTCCGCGGGCGTGCCCTCGGGGATGTTCTTGCCGATCAGCCCGGCAAAGATCACGTCCATGGCCTTGCCCAGGATCCGCGGGGCGATCACCGAGAGCACCACGTATACGGTGATCAGGGCGAAGACCAGCACCATGCCCAGCTTGTATGGGGACATCAGCCCGATCAGCCGCTTGGCCGATGGCCAGAAGTGCTGGGCCTTGCGCACCGGGGCGCCGCCGGACCAGTCGTCGGCTCCCGCCGCGGCTTCGAATTCATTGACGTCTGCGAGCTCGCTGTCGAGCTGCGCCGAATCGATATTCTTCTGCTTCTTCGCCACTTAGGCCACCTCCTCCACGCTCAGCTGGGATGCAACGATTTCCTGATAGGTTTCCGAGGTTTCGAGCAGCTGCTCGTGGGTTCCCCGGGCGACGATTTCGCCATGGTCCAGGACCAGGATCTGGTCTGCACCGGTAATCGTCGAGACGCGCTGGGCCACGATGATCACCGCGGCGTCCTTGGTCGGTTCGGCCAGGGCGGCACGCAGCTTGGCATCGGTGTTCACATCCAGCGCCGAGAATGAATCATCGAAGAGATAGGTGTTCGGCTTGGCGGCCAAGGCCCGTGCGATGCACAGGCGCTGGCGCTGTCCGCCGGAGACGTTGGTGCCACCCTGGGAGATCTTGGAGTCCAGCTGGCCCTCGCGTTCTGCCACGAACCCTTCAGCCTGGGCGACCCGCAACGCTTCCCACAGCTCGTCCTCGGTGGCCTCCTGGGCGCCGAAGCGCAGGTTGCTCGCGATGGTTCCGGAGAACAGGTAGGGCCGCTGCGGCACCGCGGAGATGTTCCGTGAAATGGTGTCGCGGCCCAGGTCCTTCAGCGGCACCCCGCCGATGAGGATCTCCCCTTCGGTGGCGTCGTAGAGCCGCGGAATCAGGTTCAGCAAGGTGGTCTTGCCAGCACCGGTGGACCCGATGATGGCAGTGGTCTGCCCGGGCTTCGCGGTGAAGGAGATGTCCGAGAGCACCGGAGCCTCGGCCCCCGGGTACCCGAAGGTGACGTTCTTGAATTCCACGATGCCCGGGGTGGGCAGCTCGATCTGCCTTTCGGCGGCGTCGAGCATGCTCGGCTCGCTGTCCAGCACCTCGGCAATGCGGTCGGCGGAAACCATGGCGCGCGGGACCATCATGGCCATGAAAGTGCCCATCATGACTGCCATGAGGATCTGCAGCAGGTACTGCAGGAACGCGGTCAACGCACCGACCTCCACGTCGCCGTTGTCCACGCGGTGACCACCGAACCAGAGCACGGCGGCGGTGGACAGGTGCAGGATCATGGTGATCGCCGGGAACATCAGCACGAACAGGTTGCCGACCTTCACGCCCAGGTCGGTCAGCTTCTGGTTGGCATCGGCATAGCGTTCGGTTTCATGCTCTTCGCGCACGAAGGCGCGCACCACGCGGATGCCGGTGATCTGCTCGCGCAGCACGCCGTTGATCCCGTCGATGCGGGTCTGCATGTCGCGGAACAACGGCATCAGCTTGATGACCAGCAGGCCGACGACAATGAGCACCAGCGGCACGGATACCCAGACGAGCCAGGACAGCCCCGGGTCTTCGCGGATCGCCATGATCACGCCGCCGATGGACATGATCGGCGCGGTGATCATGAAGTTCAGCGCCATCAGGGTGAGCATCTGGATCTGCTGCACGTCATTGGTGCCGCGGGTGATCAAGGTAGCGGCACCGAACTTGTTGACGTCCTGGGCGGAGAAGGTGGCGACCTTCTCGAAGACCGCCTGGCGGACATCGCGTCCGACGCTCATGGAGGTCTTGGCGCCGAAGTAGACGGCGGCGACGGCGGTGGCCACCTGGATCAGGGCCACCACCAGCATCAGTCCGCCGGTGCGCCAGATGTAGTCGATATCGGCATTGACCACGCCGACATCGATGATCTTGGCGTTCAGGCTGGGAAGGTAGAGCGTAGCCATGGTGGTGGCCAGCTGCAATATGACTACTGCGGCAATCCACCCGGCATAGGGTTTGGAGTGTTTCAAGATGAGCTTGAGAAGCATGTGGAAAATCCTCGCTGGCATCACGCTCTCCGGCATGCTGGACCTTCGGATTAAGGGCAGCGTGATTGAAGAGCGATTGCCAGTCTAGCGCTCCGCTTGGACACTTAGTATCATCCTTCCGATTGATATTTGCCAACCAGTGATTAACGCCCGATTAACCTCAAGATTCCGGGGATGGTGGCGTTAATCATAGATTATGGAATTAACGCAAAGCGGCTTGGTTTCCGGCGGATTTTCATCCACCGGAAACCAAGCCCCAGTTACGCCTGCACGCTGCCGGGAACCTCGCTGGCGCAGTTCCCTCGGATGTACTTGGACAGGGCCACGGACGGGCGTTCGAAGCCCAGCAGCCGCGGGAATTCCGCCCAGGCTTCGGGCACCAGCTGCACAATGTGCTCAGGGCGCGTCCGCTCTTCCATGATGCTTCGGCCAGTGATCGGGTCCTTGCCGGTCACCCGCAGATATCTCTGGCCAGCCTGCGGGTTTTTGGCGGTGATCCCGAGCAGTTCCAGCCGTCGCCCAAGGAGTTCTTGGTCCCCGACATTTCTGCAGAGCCGGCGGGCATGGTCCAGCGCGGCTTTCAGCCCTGCGTTGACAGCCCAGTACAGTTCCGGGGTGAATCCGGCGGCAATCCAGCGGGCCACGTATTCGTGGATGTGGGGAAGATTCAGGCACAGCAGTCCACCTCGCTGCTTCTCGGCTTCGAAGGCCAGGAATCCCCCTGACTGGAGGGTGCTCGATCCTGCGTGGAAAGGATAGTCCAGCAGCACGCTGTGCCACTTCCGCTCGCCGTCGGTTCCTTGCGGATTCCCTGTTGTGTATTCATGATTGGCGCCCATGTCATCCTCGCGTTCCGTCCAGGCGGCGCAGCATCTTGAAGGATCAGCACCACCGATCGACTTGCCCGGGATGGCTTCCCGGACCGGCTCTTCCCCTGGGGCACCCCGCTCGATGAGGAGGGTTGCCACGCGGCTAGCCAGGTACTTAGCGCCGCGATTCTGTGAGCTTGGTTCGATAGTACTGGGCACCACCGACAGTTCGGCTTGGGCCGGTGCGCAGCACCGGCCCAGCAAGCGATTCGATCAGTTCCCGATTGGCGGCGGCGCCACCTCGTCGTGCTTGGTCTTCTCGCTGTCCTTCTGCTTTTCGGAAGGCACAGTCACGATGATCGACGCGATGGCGATGACCACCATCAGCACGTTGAACAACAGGCCGATGGCGCCACCGAAGCGCAACGCCACATTGTCCTGCCGGCCAATGAACAGGCCCCAGGACTGGATCAGTGCCGGATCCATGGCCTGTCCAGCCACATACAGGGCCGCGGAGATGGCCACGCCGATGGCGTTGCCCAGTGACGAGGCCATCTTGTAGATGCCGGACGCGGAACCCACCTCGCTGTCGGGGACATTGGACAGCGCCGCGTCGGTGGACGGCGTGGCATAGAAGCCCAGGCCGATGCCGAACAGCGTGAACCCGATCACGGAGAGCAAGATGTACTGGTCGATATACAGGAAAGTCATCGAGCACATCAGGATGCCCACACCGGTGATCATCGATCCCCAGAGCATCGGCTTCTTCGGCCCGAAGCGCTGCAGCAGCTTCTCACCCACGCGGATCGTGGCAAGGATGGCCACCAGATAGCCCAAGGTCAGCAGGCCGGACTGCAGCGAGGACATCCCGGCCGCCACCTGGACCAGGCCCAGCGAGACAATCAGCGTGCCTGCCGCGCCATTGAGCAGGAAGTTGGACAGCGTGGCGCCGGTGAAGGTGCCGTTGGAGAACAGCTTCAGGTTCACGAAGGGATTGCGGCTGCGCACCTCGATCTGCAAGAACAGCAGCCCGGTGACCACGAAGATCGCCACGAGCGCGATGCCTCCCAGGCTCAGCCAGCCGATATTCGGACCCTGGGAAATGTAGACGTTGATGGAGACCAGCATGACGATGAAGAAGATGAGGCCGGTGAAGTCGACGCGGCGCTCGGCTGCCGGATCCTGCTCGGCCTTGGATTCCGGGGTGCCCTTGAGCAGGAAGAGCGCCAGCACCGAGAGCACGATGGAGGTCCAGAAGATCGAACACCAGCCCAGGAAGCTGGTGGCCATCAGCCCGCCGAACAGTGCGCAGAACCCGGAACCGCCCCAGGAGCCGATGGACCAGTAGGACAGGGCCCGCTGGCGGCCCTTCCCCTCGTAGTAGGTCTTCACCAAGGCCATGGTCGCAGGGATGATGCAGGCGGCGGACAGGCCCTGGACCACGCGGCCGCCCAGCAGCATGGCGCTGGTCAGCCCGCCCAGGTTCTCCGGGGTCAGGGCGATCAGCAGCGAGCCGGCGATGGAAAGCCAGATGCCCAGGTAAAGGATTTTCGCCCGGCCCAGCCGGTCGACCAGTCCGCCGGCGACCACGATGAAGATGCCGGAGAACAGCGAGTTGATGGACACCGCCAGATCGGCCAACGTTTCTTCGACGCCCAGCTGTCCGCGGATCCCGGGAATGACGTTCAGCAGGGTCTGGGCGAAAAGCCAGAAGTTGATGACTGCCAGGACGATGCCCAGCAGCCATTTGTCGGTGGGCTGCTAGGTAGTGGCGCCCGTGGTTGGTGCTGCGGACATCGTCTGCTCCCTACTCTTGTGCTCCGTTGTCCAGGTAGGCCAGTGCGGCCACCACCTGGGTGCTGGTTGCTGTTTGGAGGGTTGGGTGGATCACCGGTGCGAAGAACGGCGAGTGGTTGGCAGGGATATCGGAGGCGACGGTTCCCGCGGCCACCGCATCCTTGTATTTCTGCGGATCCACGCAGCCCACCGTCCAGTAGGCATAGGGAATGCCGAAGGCATCCGGAATGGTGCTGAAGTCCTCCGAGGCGGTGGCCGGGTCTGCATGGTAGACCTGTCCCTCGGGGAAATGGGCTTCGAAAGCCGCGGTGATCTTGGCGTTGGCCGTCTCGTCATTGCTGGTGAGCGGGAACTGGTCGTAGAACTCGAACTCCGGTTCCTTGGGCGAGCCGGCAGCCTGGCATTCGCCGCGCACAATCCGGTGGATGGAATCGATGACGCGCTGGCGGATGGCTGGCTCGTAGGTGCGGATATTCAGCAGCAGCTGAGCGCGGTCCGGGATGATGTTCGCGGTGGTGCCCGCGGTCAGCGACCCGACGGTGAGCACCGCGAAGTGCCCGGGCTGGGTTTCGCGGGAAACCACTGTCTGCAGCTTGAGCACAATGGAGGAGGCCAGCACCACAGGGTCCACCGAGTTGTGCGGCATCGAGCCATGGGCTCCGCGTCCATGCACAGTGATCCGAAGGCAATCCCCGGCAGAGAGAATCGGCCCGGCGGTGGTCCCGATCATTCCGGCTTCGGCAGGCATCACATGCTGCGCCAAGGCCACCTCGGGCGTGGGGATCTTGTCCACCAGCCCGTCTTCCACCATCGCCTTGGCGCCGGCAGCGGTTTCCTCGGCCGGCTGGAACAGGGCAATGTAGATGCCGGACCAGGCCTCCTTGTTCCTGGCGAGATACTTTGCCGCACCGAGCAGGGTGGCCATGTGCATATCGTGGCCGCAGGCGTGCATGGCGCCCGGAACCTCGGAGGAATACTCCAGCCCGGTGTCCTCGGTGACCGGCAGCGCGTCCATGTCGGCGCGAGCCAGGACTACCGGGCCCTCGCCATTGCGCAGGACGCCCACTATTCCGGTGCCGCCGATCAGCTGGACTTCATAGCCAAGATCTTCAAGTTCCTCGCAGATCCGCGCCGAGGTTTCATGCTCCTTCAGCCCCAGCTCGGGATTGCGGTGGAAATGCTTGTAGAGCTCTTCTTGCCATGACAGCTGTTCCTCGATCGAAGCGGTGATTTCCTGTGCAGTGCCCACTGGGTCCCCCTCTCTTCGCGCCGAGCTGCGGTTAGCCGACATGGCCCAGCTGGCTCCGGTGATTTCAATCTATCCCCCGGCTGGCCAAGCAGTCCAGCAACCGGTTGAATGCAATATTCGGCAACTTCGGCGAGCGCCCGCGCCGCTAGCGGTCCTGCTCGGTGCAGATGCAGAACCTGTTGCCCTGCCGATCCGTCGCCACGGTGAAGCTCGGAGCGTACTGGCTATCAAGTTCCGTGCCTTCGCTGCCCAGCGCTTCGAGTACCGGCTGGCTCTCCGAGAACGGGACCCAGACATCCAAATGCAGCCGGTTAGGGTTGGGGTCTTCTGTTTTCTGGAACCAGATGGCAGGCAAGCGGTGGTTCGGGTCAACTAGGCTGCCGTCCTCCTGCTGCTGGTATCCCAGGCCGGCAGCCCACTGCGCGGCGACCTGCTGCGGGTCGGCTGTATCGATGCCGATTTCCAACGTGCGGATCAATTCCGGGCGGGAAGTGGCGCCAAGTGCCCGGGCCTGTTCGGAGATCCTGCGTGCCAGGGCGATATCCCGGGTGGTCACCCGCCCTCCGGCGTCATGGGAAGTAGTGGTGACGAAGACGCGGTTGTAGCGCCAGTCCACGTCCGGGTGGTGGTTGTCCATTTCGGCGGCTCCGGCGATATCACTGAAGAGCTCGATGGCGGATGCCGCTGTTTTGGTCTGGAAAACGGCGGCTATGCCGCCGGGGATTTCCCGCCAATGCGGCAGGTCCTCCAGATAGTCGCTGATCTGCTGGTCACTGAGAATGTCGTTGCTGCCCATGCGTATCTCCTCCTTGAAAACACGATGGCACCGGTGCCGCTTCGCCTCAAGGAGATTTCCTGAATGCACAGGTTTCCATCAGTGCCAGCGATCTGGATGTCTCCTGTGAACTGATGCGCCACCTGTCCGTACGCGGGCGGGACGGCCTAGCCTCGATGGCAAAGCGCAAGGAGGCCAGAATTCCATGCTGAACATCTTCCAAGCCGAGATCAATGATTCGACGCTGGATGACATCAAGTCTGCGCAAAGCAATCGCAAGCGCCGGCGGCTGCGCCGTGCCGCTGTCCTGGCGGTTGCGGTCATCGTCGTGGCTGCCTTGCTCGGCCTGTTCGACCAGGAGCAGACCGTGGTGAAGGACGGCGACAGCTTCACGGCCGAAGTGCAGCTCCCCACCGTGATCAGAGCCGGAAATGAAATCGAGCTGAGGATTGAAATCACCGCTGCCGAGCCGTTGCCCGAGACCATCACCCTGGAGCTGAACGAGGACTACCTGATGCTCTTCGAGGACTTCTCGGCCTTTCCCGAACCCGAGTCCGTAGCAAGCGGCGCAGGTGGCACCATCCAATTCGAGGTGGCCCCGGTGCCAGGGTCCAGGCAAATGGTCGCCACGCTCACCGGCCGCGCCTCGGATCAGTGGTCCCCGAGCACCGGCGGGGTGCTGGGCATCGAGGTGAAGGGCAATACAACGGAACTAGAGATCAGAACCTGGAGGATCCCCTGATGGATATCGTCATCCGCGCTGCCGTCGCGTTCATCATCCTGTGGCTGGCCACCCGCACCGCGGGACGGTCCACCCTCGGCGAGCTCAGTTCATTCGAGCTGGTGCTCTTCGTGGTGCTGGGCGATTTGGTGCAGCAAGGCATCACCATGGAAGACCGTTCGCTGGTCGGCAGCTTGCTGGCGGCCTTCACCATGATCGTGCTCGCAGCGATCCTGAACTATGCAAATATGCGATGGCCCAAGCTGGGCAAGCTGATGCAGGGCAGGCCCATTGTGCTGGTGCGCGACGGGGTGCTTGACCGCAAGGCGTTGCATGCTGAGCGCATTGGCCTGGATGAGTTGAGCATGCTGGCCCGCCAAGCCGGCATCGAGAACTACAGCAGCATCCGGCTGGCCATATTGGAAGCCAGCGGCAAGATTTCCTTTTTCACCCAGGAAGCCCAGTCCCGATCCTGAGCACAGTTGCCGGAAATGCGGGAAAGCGAGCGGTGCCAACCAGATAGGTTGGCACCGCTCGCTTTGTGCGCTCGGTCCGCTACTGCTCTTCCGGGGTCTCGCGCTGATCGGGCAGGTTGGCGCTGCGCTCCGCGTCCAGCCCGGGGTCCTCGAACTCTTCGGGTTCATCGAGCTGCGTGTCATCGACAGCGCGTTCCCCGTCCAGCGGTTCGACCAGCGTGGTTTCGGGATTCAGCAGCAGCGGGTCCTCGTCCCGTTCGGCCAGGATGCGCTCTGCCCCGCGCAACGGGTCATCCGCATCCAGCTGCGCAGGCGCATCCGAGGAGCCTTCGGCCGGTTGGCTGTCGCGGCCATCCAGCGGCTCGTCGATGTCCTGGTCCTTGCGCACATTCTCGAATTCTTCATTGTTCAGTGACATTTGCGCTCCTCTTTCCTTGTCAATAGGGAAATGATTTCTTCGGTGTCCATCAGTTTCTGCCGATGCTGGGTGCTCATGTATTCCAGTGCGTTCTGCCCTGCCTGCGGGTCCGGGGACGCACAGGCATCGGTGGCGACCGCAACCGGCAGGTTCGCGGCAAACGCGTCAGATGCCGTAGCCCGGATGCAGGTATCGGTGGCGACCCCGGCCAGCACCAGGGAACTGGCGCGGCGTTGCAGCAGCAGCGTCGTCAGCTCCGTGTTCCAGAAGGCGCTGTCCCGGCGCTTGACCACTTCGATGGCCCCGGCCAGCTCCAGCTCCTCCAGGTACCCGGCTTTCGCCGTGCCTTCGAAGAGGTAGCCCTGGCCATCCTCGAGCATGTTCAGCGTCCAGGTGGACCTGTCTTCATTGTGCACGGTGCGCACGCTGATCACCGGCACCCCGTCCCGTGCCGCCGCCGCGGCCAGCCGATTGCAGTTGGCAGTGATCTGCTGCCTCGATGCGGCCAGCCCGGGGTCTGCGAAGAAGCCGCGCTGCAGATCGATGAGCAGCAGGGCCGGGTGCCTGAAGTCGCTCGTGGAATCCGTAGCACCCATGACTCAGCTGTGCGCCGCGCAGTGCTGGCAGCAGAACACGTCCTGTTGCTGGCGCACCGGATGGCCCAGGATGGCGCAATTGCAGTGCGCGCACCGCTCAGCCATGTCCTGGATGGCGCATTCGAAACTGTCGTATTGGCCTGAACGCCCATCCCTGCTGAGCATGAACAGCGGGTCCTGGTCGTTTCCGCACAAATCGCAGGTCTGCATTGGTTCTCTCCTGTCTTCTGCTGAGTGTTCCCCTTTGCGGCTAGCGTTCCTCGTCATCCTCGCGGTACTGGTCTTCGGTCGAATCATCCAGATCCGGGTCGATGCCCTCGGCCTCGTGGGCCGGGGCGGGAACGTGCTCGTCATCCGGCTGGCCCAGCGGCCAGGTCTTCTCGACCAGATCCTGGTCCGGGTCCTTCAGCCGATCTGCGGCGTGGGCAATGGCTTCCTTGGCCTTGTCGATGAGTCCCATGGTTCTTGTCCTTCCGGATTGATCCGATACGGTCCTCTAACCGAATACCAGTGAAGCGTGCCCCGCGTACATGGTTAATCGGCTGTTGCCAGCTTCGCCCCGGGCGAGCCTGCAAGGACGCTGGCAATGATTGAAGGCCTGCTTGCGGTGCTGGAACGTGGGGAGCGTCCCCGCAGGAAAACGCGAAAGGAGCACGATCATGGTTGCAGCCAAGGAACTAATGACCTCGCCAGCCAAATGCGTCAAGGAACAGGACTCGGTCCAGGTCGCAGCCCAGCTGATGAAGGACCTGCAGGTCGGCATGCTGCCCATCTGCGGCAAGGATGACCGGCTGGCCGGCACCATCACCGACCGCGATATCGTCATCAACGCCGTAGCCGACGGCGTGGTCACCTCCAGCACCAAGGTCGCCGACTATGCCCAGGGCAAGCCGGTGACCATTGGCGCCGACGATTCCATCGAGGAAGCCATCCGCACCATGCAGGAGCACCAGGTGCGCAGGCTTCCCGTTATCGACGGGCATAAGCTGGTGGGAATGCTCGCCCAGGCGGACATTGCCCGCTACTACGACGAGCAGAGCACCGGAAGCCTGGTCGAAGGGATTTCCCAAGACTAGGACCAGACCAGGACCTGCCGCCGGCAGCAGCACAAGGAAGAGCTTCCGGGCAAACCACGGTTTTCCCGGAAGCTCTGTTCTTGCTCTTGGCGATTTTTCGCGGCAGTTGCCGCGTCACCGTCCGTTGGCGTCCGTGCCTCCCCTCGGGTCATCCAACGAGCTTGGTCCCCGAACCAGGCGGTACACGCCGTAGATGAAGAGCAATGCGCCCCAGCCTGCCACGATCCACAGTGGTCCCGAGGTGCTGTCAGGCGCCGCGAGCAGCGCGTAGATGGCGAATCCTACGGCCACGAGCCCGCCCACAATCGTGAGCCACAGGCCGGGCCGACGGCCGTGAGCCCTATTAATCGGTTTGTCCGTCATGTCTTCATCCTTTCCTGGAAGGAAAGCTCAACCCGCGTCAAAGCGGTCTTCGCTTTCCTCAGACGTATCCTCGGTATTTTCTTTGATGCTCCCCCGGCGGGCCACACGCTCGTCGCCGGGTTCTGCTTCGCCATCCGGCTGCGTGGTGCGTGCCAGGTTCTCGGGCTTGTCTCGGTCGCTCATTGCTTCTCCTGTCGTGGCGATCGGCTATGAATTGCGCAGGGCATCGATGAGCTCGGCCTTGCGCATCTTCGAACGGCCCTCAACCCCGATTTCCTTGGCCCGGTCCTGCAATTCCTCGACGGTCCAGTCCTCGTAGTCCCCGGATTTGCCGCCGCGCTTGCCCACCTCGGAGCGGCCATCTCGGGCGGCGGCATTGGCGATGCGCGCCGACTTCTGCTTGGAGTTCCCCTCCTCGCGCAGCTCTTCGTAGAGTTCCTCATCCTTGATCCGGCTCTTGCCCTTGCCTGCCATGGGTTTCCTCCCTCTCACGCTTCGCCAGCTGGCCTTCGGATAACCAGCACTGTGCGTCCCACGCTAGCTACCTGCGGCCACGGGCGACAGGGCAACCCCCGGACTTTATGCTGGATCCCAGACTTCGGCGCTAGCACATTTTCTGGCAGCAGCCGCGAAACTGATGCTTGCCCGAAAGCTCTCTGGCCGTTGCCGCCAAGTGGGCACCGTGCTATTCACCGCCGGTGCCCCGCGAAGAACACTGGGAGGTGTCCCTGACGCCGTTGGCGCTCTCGCGACGGCGTCTTCCAGCAACTGAAGGAGGAAAAGCCATGCCCGGGAAGAATCCCCCGCACCACAATGAGCCAGTAGGCACTGCCAGCGATTCGAGCAGCACCGGGTTGCCGGATCTTGGTACAGCAGATGAGCCGGTGGGCACCGGCAGCCACCCGGATTCGCGCACCAGCGATTCCGCGGAAACCGAGCGTGCTGGCAAGGAAAAGATCAGCCCTCCCGAACAGCGCCAGCCGGAGCCCGGCCTGGATCAGGAGTTGAAGCCGAAGGCGGATCACGGCGAGCGAAGCTACCAGGGACGGGATCGGCTGGCCGGAAAACGCGCGCTGATCACCGGTGGCGATTCGGGTATTGGAGCGGCGGTGGCGATCGCTTTCGCCCGCGAAGGGGCCAGCGTCGCCTTGGCCTACCTGCCCGCTGAGCAGCCGGATGCGGATGCCATCGCCGGGCTCGTGGAAGAGGCCGGCGTCGAGGTGCACCTGCTGCCCGGGGATCTGCGCGACCGCGAGTACCGCGGTTCGCTGGTCGACAAGGCGGTGGCCGCACTCGGCGGACTTGACATCCTGGTGAACAACGCCGGCAAGCAGATCAGTGTCGAATCCTTGGAGGAGCTGAGCGATGAGCAGATTGAGGCGACCTTCGATGTGAATATCTTCGCGATGTTCGCCCTGAGCCGGGATGCGCTGAAGGTGATCCCGGCAGGCGGATCCATTATCAATACGACGTCCATCCAGGCTTTCGATCCCTCGGATCACCTGATGGACTACGCCTCAACGAAGGGGGCGATCAGCAACTTCACCAAGACGCTGGCCTCCCAGGCCGCCAAGCAGGGCATCAGGGTCAATGCGGTGGCTCCCGGTCCCATTTGGACTCCGCTGCAACCCTCGGATGGCCAGCCCATCGAGGCGTTGCCGAAGTTCGGCCACGATACCTGGCTGGGCCGGGCAGGTCAGCCGGTGGAACTCGCTCCAGCCTATGTGTTCCTGGCCAGCGACGAGGCTTCGTATGTTGTCGGATCGACGGTGCACGTCAACGGGGGGAAGAACCAGCCGTAGGACTGTGTATTTGTCCCCGGGCGGATAGGGGTCCGGGGATCAATCCACCTCGTCCTTGCTGATGGTGAATTCCATGTTCCTCCGCTCGTACTCGCGCTGGCTGAAGGTAGCGCGCTGGACTTCCTTGACCTCGTCGAAGCTGGAGCCGATGGCCCCGCCCATGGTTCCCAGCGAGGATGCCAGCCAGGCGAGATTGACGTATTCGGCCAGCGACACATTGTGGCGCAGCTGATAGGCGAGGTATTCCTGGTCAATGACAATCAGTGCACCCGCCAGCAGCGCCAGGAATAAGAGCAGGTACATGGCCGTCGCTGCAAACCCGACCGTGAGCACCGTGGCCGCGTTGTAGATAACCATCCGCTCGCGGCGGCGGTTGCCCTGGGGCCTCTCCCACAACCGGTTGTGCAGCAGCAGCCAGAGCGTGAGGATCAGAATGCTTGACAGCGTGATAAGCGCAAGCCGCGTAGCGGGCAGGTAGTCGGCCATTGACCAGATGCTCGTGTAGAACACGCCGAAGGCTCCGGTGGCCACCGCACCTGCCATCGCGGAGGAAAGCCGCGGCACCAGTTTCCACGGCTGGTTGCTGCGCACCATTCCGGCGACCAGCAGCAGCCGCCCGCGCAGGCCCTCGATGCTCGTGATGCGGTTCTGCTCGTTCTGCCCGTCCTGCCGGCTGGCGTGCACGCTCATTGCCCGGCCCAGCGGGGTGGGCGGCGGGGCGGGCTGCTTGCCGGTAGCCAATTCCCTGACCAGTTCGGCCAATTCCCGTGCCACCGTGCGCGGCCGGGCCATCCCGAGACTGGGCATGGAAAGCACGGCCGAAGCATCCTCGACGGAAATCACCGAACGCACCGGCCGGTTCTGCACATAGTGCGGTGCATCGGTCAGGTAGATGATGAAGTCCCAGCCGTGCTTCTCCCGCAGCTTCGGCACCTTGTCATTCAACGCCACCCGTCCGCTCTCCCCCAATGGCAGGGAGAACGGAGCCACCTGCACGTCCCACCGGTGCTCCTGCTCCTGCAACTTCTCCAAGACCCCTTCCAACCGCGCAGCTACCCGATTGGCCATGGCATCGGCGATGCCGGGATCGGCAATTATTCCTATCGTGCGCATCTCGGGATCTTGCACGCTCATCAGCACCTCGCAGCTCTCCGGCAGCAGCTTGAGCCGCTCCCACAGCACACCCTAGGAAGTTGTGCCATGGCATGCAGTGCCGTTCAGCAACCTTGCAGAAACCAGCATCGGCACTGCACCCTTGATCCCCGGGATTCCACGGATTCCTGACTCACAGGCAATGCCCATCAAACTTCCCTTGTTGCCTGCGGCCCGGTGTGGCAGGGTCGGTGCCATCGCCCATCTGGTACAGGAAGGAAAGACCATGGACTCCAATCAGCCAGAAGAAGAGACGCGCCAGGGGAACCCTCCGCTGCGCGATGAGCACTCAGGGAAGGATCCCGCGAAGGACAAGCAGAATCCGGTTGGCAGCAATGAGGATGCTTTCGAGCAGCCGGCGGAAGACCAGGACCCAGACGCGGTGGACACCGACCGGTTCAATACCGACTGACTGCTGTCGATAACGGGAAACGAAGCACGGAGGAGAATGATTTGAAGGCACTGACATGGCAAGGCAAGCGAAAGGTCGCATTCAGCGACGTCCCGGATCCGGTGATCCAGGATCCCGGGGACATCATCATCAAGGTCACTTCCACCGCAATCTGCGGATCAGACCTGCATCTCTATGAGCTGCTTGGACCCTACATGCATGCTGGCGACGTGCTGGGCCACGAAACCATGGGGATTGTCCAGGAAGTTGGCAGCGGCATCACCAAGCTGTCGGTGGGCGACCGGGTAGTCATCCCGTTCAACATCTCCTGCGGCCACTGCTGGATGTGCCAGCATGACCTGCAGTCGCAGTGCGAGACCACCCAGGTGCGCAAGCACGGCAAGGGCGCCCAATTCTTCGGGTACTCCGAACTCTATGGACAGGTTCCCGGCGGCCAGGCCGAATACCTGCGGGTGCCCCATGCCGATTATGGTGCCGTGAAAGTTGGCCACGAGCTGCCCGACCACCGCTATCTGTTCCTCTCCGATATCCTGCCCACCGCGTGGCAGGGCGTGGAGTACGCAAGCGTCCCGGACGGCGGAACCCTCGCGGTCTACGGGCTCGGACCCGTGGGCCAGCTCGCCGCGCGAATCGGCCGCCATCTGGGCTATGAGGTGCTGGGTATCGACCCGGTAGCCGAACGCCGCGCCATGGCCGAGCGCCACGGGATCCAGACCCTGGACTTCACCAAGGACACCGTGGGCGAACTGCGCGGGCTCACCGGGCGCGGCCCCGATGCCGTGCTCGATGCAGTGGGCATGGAAGCCCATGGTTCCCCGGTCTCCTCTATGTTCCAGCAAGCCACCGGGCTGCTGCCGGACAAGGCCGCGCAGCTGGCCATGGAGAACGTCTCCGCGGACCGCACCAGCGTGCTGGATTCGGCCATTGATGCGGTGCGGCGTGGCGGCACCCTGTCGATCAGCGGCGTCTATGCCGGGGCAGCCACACCGATGCCGATGGTGAAGCTGTTCGACAAGCAGATCCAGATCCGCCAGGGCCAATGCAATGTGCGCTCATGGACGCGGAAGCTGCTGCCGCTGGCCGAGGATGCAGCCGATCCGCTAGGCCTGGACGACCTTGTCACGCACGAGCAGCCGCTCTCGAACGGTCCGCAGATGTACGAGACCTTCCAGAAGAAGCAGGATGCGTGCATCAAGGTGGTGCTCAAGCCGTAGCAAGCTAGGCACTTTTCTTCCCGGAACCGGAGGCCTTCTTCTTGTGTGGCGAGGAGGAGGCCTCCTTTGCCGTCGCCTTCTTCTCGGCTGGTTTCCTGGCAGCAGCCGGCTTCTTGGCTGCGGACTTCTTCGCCGGCGCTGTCTTGGCTGGCGGTTCCTTGCTCTTCGCCGCGGACTTCTTCGCCGGCGCCTTCTTGGCTGGCGGTTCCTTGCTCTTCGCCGCTTTGCTCCCGGCTTTTGACTTCCGGCCCTCGATGCTGCGCTTGAGCGCTTCCATCAGATCGATGACCTCCCCGGAGTCGCTTCCGTGCTCCTCGGAGCCGAAGGTCGCTTCAGTATCCAGTTCCTCGCCTTGCTCGATTTTCGCTTCGATCAGCGCTTGCAGTTGGAGCTGGTAGTCGTCCTGGAATTCTTCCGGGGTGAAATCGGTGCTGTACTGGTCCACTAGGGCAGCAGACATCTTCAGTTCCTGCTCACTGATCCGCGGTGATTTCTCCGGTGCCACCTGCTCGGCGTCGCGCAGCTCGTCCGCCCACATGACCGCTTGCAGCACCATCACCTTGGACCGGACACGCAAGATGCCCAGCCGGGTCTTCTGGCGCAGGGCAAAGCGCACCACCGCCAGTTTCTCAGTGTTTTCCAGTGTCCGGCGCAACAGCTCGTACGCCTTGGGCGACTTCGAGTCCGCCTGGAGGTAGTAGCTCTTCTCCAGCATCAGGGGATCGACTTGGCTTGCCGGGACGAACTGGACTACCTCGATTTCGCGGCTTTTCTCCGCAGGCAGAGCGTCCATGTCCTCATCGGTGAGCACAATGGTCCGTTCCCCGTCTTCATAGGCCTTGTCCAGATCCTTGTAGGCGATTTTCTTCCCGCAGACTTCGCATCGGCGTTCGTAGCGGATTCGGCCGCCGTCCTTGTCATGGACCTGATGCAGGTCGATGTCGTGGTCTTCGGTGGCGCCGTAGGCCTTGACCGGCACGTTCACCAAGCCGAAGGCAATTGATCCAGTCCAGATAGCTCGCATGGGCATAGTGAAGCATCTTTCCGGCCGCGCGTCACTGGCCGGATGAGACTGGCAGGCTGCACGGAGGTTCAGCAGCGCAAAACGCAAAGCTTGCTTGGAACGCTGGATTCCCCGGCGCTGCTCGGGAAGATTGGCCGCATACGGAAAAGCAAAGGACAGCGCATGGCACGCAGGGAGCAAACCGTGAAAGTCGCGGGGCACACGCTGAAGGTCAGCAATCTGGACAAGATCTTGTACCCGCAGACCGGAACCACCAAGGGAGAAGTCATGGACTACTTCCAGCAAGTGGCTCCGGCGCTGATTCCGCATGCCGCGTGGCGCCCCGCTACCCGCAAGCGCTGGGTGGACGGGGTGGGCACTGCCGAAGAACCGGGCAAGGTGTTTTTCCGCAAGGATCTTGAAGACTCCGCCCCCAGCTGGGTTCCCTCCGCCAAGCTGCAGCACAAGACCCATGCGAATACCTATCCGCTGGTCAATAACGAGGCGGTGCTGGCCTGGCTGGCCCAAATGGCAGCGCTGGAAATCCACGTTCCCCAATGGCGTTTCGATTCGTCGCTGGAACCTGCCAACCCGGACCGGCTGGTTCTGGACCTCGATCCCGGTCCCGGTGCCGGTTTGGAGCAGTGCGCTGAAGTCGCGCTGATCTGCCGGGAGATCCTCGACGGCATGGAGCTGCCCAGCTTCCCAGTGACCTCTGGTTCCAAGGGCATCCACCTCTATGCCGGGCTGGATGGCAAATACACCTCAGACCAGATCAACGAGGTGGCCAAGGAACTGGCTTCGACGTTGGAGAAGGAGCACCCGCAACTGGTTCTCTCCAGCATGAAGCGCTCGCTGCGCGAGAACAAGGTGCTCGTGGACTGGAGCCAGAACAATGCCTCGAAAACCACTGTCTGCCCATATTCGCTGCGGGGTCGCGCCCGGCCCACCGTCGCGGCCCCGCGGACCTGGCAGGAAATCGAAGCGCAGGGGTTGGCGCAACTGGACTTCCACGAGGTGCTGGAGCGCATTGCTGATGGAATGGAACCCCTGGCGCAACTGGCCTCGGCGCAACGGCAGGACCCGGATCGCCTGGCGGCCTACCGCTCCAAGCGCAATGCGTCGCTGACACCCGAACCGGTGCCGGAGCAGTCCGGGAAGGCTGAAAAGGCACAGTCCGTTCAGGCCGGAAGCGACGGCACCGGGTTGTCTTTCGTCATCCAGGAACACCATGCCCGCCGGCTGCATTGGGATTTCCGCCTGGAGCACGAGGGAGTGCTGGTCTCCTGGGCAGTGCCCAAGGGCCCGCCGCTGGAACCCGGAGTCCAGCGCCTGGCAGTCATGACCGAAGACCATCCGCTATCCTACGCAAGTTTCGAAGGCAGCATCCCGAAGGGGCAATACGGCGCCGGGGAAGTATCGATCTGGGATTCGGGCCGGTGCGTGATCGAGAAATGGCGCGAAGGCAAAGAAGTCATCGCGGTACTCACCGGTGATTCAGCAGGAGGACTGGGCGGCGTGCCACGGCGTTTCGTGCTGATCCAGGCCGCAGGGATGGGCGGAAAGGACAATTGGCTGCTTCAACTGGCCAAGGACCAGCCTTCGGCAGCCGAGGGCGGGGCCTCCGCTGATTCCAGTGGCGCAGGACCGGACGCAGCTCGCGAGCCCAGCGCCAAGCAGGCCGTGGCTGACCTGTCTGGCCAACCCTTGCGCCCCATGCTGGCCACGCCTGGCACGGCCGGGGACTTCGGCGTTGAGCAGGACTGGAGCTTTGAAATGAAATGGGACGGCTACCGAGCACTTGCAGTAGTCGGTGACGGCGTAACCAAGCTGCTCAGCCGCAACGGCCATGACCTGACCGGCGACTTCCCGGAACTCGGAATTCTCGGTTCGTTGCTGCCGGACCGCTGCGTAGTGGATGGGGAAATCGTTGCCCTGGATTCTACGGGCCGCCCAGATTTCTCGCTGCTCCAGCAACGGGTGTCCCACCAGCGCAAGAAGCGCACGAAGCAGGCCTCGGCCATCAGGATCCAGTACATGCTCTTCGACGTGCTGCAGTTGCCTGCCGGCAAAGGCGCCGGGCTAGAGGATCTGACTGCGCTGCCCTACGAGCAACGCCGCCAGCGGCTTGCGGGCCTGGATATCGACCACCAGTACGTGCAGGTTCCCCCGGCCCACACCGGGACCTTGGAACAAGCCATCGGGACCAGCCGCGAGCTAGGCCTGGAAGGCGTGGTGGCCAAGGAACGCGACTCGGCATACGAGCTGGGCCGGCGCAGCGGCAGCTGGTTGAAGCTCAAGCACCAGCTGCATCAGGAAGCCGTGGTGATTGGCTGGCGGCCAGGGCAGGGGTCGCGCAGCCGCGGCCTGGCGTCGCTGCTGCTGGCCATTCCGGGACATGGCGGTTTGGAGTACGCCGGCCGGGTGGGCACCGGATTCAGCGACACGCAACTTGCCGAGATCCGCGAACGGCTTGAGAAGATCGAGCGCAAAACTCCCCCGGCCAAGGACATTCCCGCAGCGCATCGGCGCGATGCCCGCTGGGTAAGCCCGAAATATGTGGCAGAAGTCCGATACAGCGAACTGACCTCGGAGCGCCTTCTGCGCCATCCAGTGTGGCGCGGTTGGCGCGACGACAAGCATCCGGATGAGGTCCACTGGGAAACAGCGGATCCTTCCTGAAACCGAACCGCAAATGACAGCTAAGACAAGGAGCAAAACATGAAATTGCTGGCAAAGATCTTCGGAACCCTGGTCTCGCTCGGCGCAGGCTGGCTTGGCGCCAAGCTCGTCTCCGGGATCTGGCACAAGGCCATGGGCGAAGAACCGCCGTCACTGGCCAACCCCGATAAGCAACAGCAGGCAGCCGTAGGCAAGGTGCTGGCGTTCGCCGTGATCTCAGGAGCAAGCGCTTCCGCCATCCAGGCTCTGGCCAAACGGTGGACGCGTTCCCTAGAAGCCAAGGCAGCGGGCCGGTAGCTGGCCGCAGTCAGGCAGAAACCCGGATGCACTGGGTCGGGCAGCTGTTATGCAGTCGCCCGACTCGCTGCTGCCCGGCCCTGCGGAATGGTTGCTCTCGGTGCATCCACCGCAGTGATGAATTACGGATACCTGAAGCCCTTTGGGATACGAGCGGCGATCAGTTGGCCGGCAGATTCATATCCGCCGGCGGAAAGATCCATGCCGTAGCCATTACGCGTGGCGATCTGCGAGGGCAGGCAAAAGCAGCTTCGGACTGGCCGGCAATCTCGACGAGATCGAAGGGCAAAAGTGCAGCGATGCAACTCGCGGCAAAATCACCGACTCCTCTGGCATCTGGGCAATCATGGACTTAGAATGGAAAGAAAATATCACTATACGAAAGTGGAATCCATGTCCATCCAGTCTTCTCCCCTAGCCGCAGGCCAGGCAGCTCCGGACTTCTCCTTGCAGGACGCCAAGGGGGAAACAGTTTCCCTCTCCGACTATTCAGGTCAGAAGGTTATCGTCTATTTCTACCCCAAGGCCGCAACTCCAGGCTGCACCACCGAGGCCTGCGATTTCCGCGACAACCTCAATTCGTTGCAAGCGGCAGGATACTCCGTACTGGGCATCTCCCCGGACGCACCGGAAGAGCTGGCAGCCTTCGCCAACGACGAATCGCTGAACTTCCCGCTCCTCTCCGATCCTGGAAATGAAGTTGCGACAGCCTACGGCTCTTACGGCGAAAAGACCATCGGTGGAAAAACGATCGTGGGCACTTTGCGCTCCACTGCAGTCATCAATGAAGATGGCAGCATCCAGCAAATCGAATATTCGGTGGATGCCACCGGACATGTAGCCCGACTCCGTGACTCGCTGGGAATCTAGAGGATTTCACATCCGGTTCTTTCCTGCGCCAGTAGTGATGCTTCAGCCGGGGCCAGCTTCGTCTGGCCCCGGCTGTGCTCTGCAGCCCGTGTTGGGACCGTCAAGCTATATCTGCATTTCGGCATGGGCGTTGGCCAAAAGATGCATGAAAGCACCACGGTCGAATGCAGCTCGCTGCCGGACCGCGCCATTGCCCGTCTCCAGCATATTTCTCAGGGAAATCACGGCGAAGTCGTAGTCCCCATGAGCTCGCAGTGCGTCCTCGGCAATACGCAGCAGCCTGCGAGCCAGCTCTTTCACCGCAATCGGTGCGCCGGTTTCCGTATCCACTTGCTCTCCGGTGATTCCATTCTTGGCCGCTTGCCACAATGACAGATCCAGGACTTCGGGAAGATACTCGACAGCTTCGAATTCACCGGCCACGGCAGTTTCGACAAGCCCCCGCAGCAGCACGGCAAGCAAGACCGAATCTTGCGCTCTGAGCTGCGAATCGGCGACACGAATTTCGACTGTGGGATACTTTTCCGACAGCCGTGCGGACCATCCGATATGCCCGGGGTCGGGTACAGCAGCGGTGCCGTTGATGCGCGCAAGACGCGACTCATAGTCCCGGAAATCTGCAAAGTATGGCGGGATTCCCTGGACAGACCACTTCCGGTAATGAATGGTTCTCCACGATGAGAAGCTGCTGTCGACGCCTCGCCAATATGGTGAATTCGCGCCTAATGCGCAAAGAAGGGGCAGCCAGCCGCGCAAGAAGTTCAGTGCACGAACGCCGGCTTCCGGATCAGGGACCGAGACATGGACGTGCAAACCGCACATGTAGTGCTCGGCAGCTATTCCTGAAATGAATTTGCCGATTTCCTGATACCTTGCGTTATCGGTAAATGCCGGAGGCTGCTGGGGAATCATTGGCGCCGAACCTATGCCCGCGACCAGCAGACCGCTAGAGGCCGCTTTGCTTGCCAGGGCCCTGCGAAAGCTTCCCAACTCGTGCAACGCCTGGTCCCGGTCTTCGCAGATGGAACTCGCGTGTTCAACTTGGCAAGCTAGAAACTCATTTTGCACTTCCCCATCGCGTTGCGAATCCAGTGCCTGCCGGAACGGCTCCTGATCCACGCTGGCAGGCAATCCTGTTTCTGCGTCAAACATGAAGAATTCTTCTTCAATGCCAAAGGTACTCATCTCATGCCTCCCGGAATGGGTTTGCTTGGGCGCCAAGCTAGCAACTGGCCAGCCTCGAATTTCCAGGTCGCCGCAGGACCACCCGCATCAGTTGTTTGCGCTATTGCGCGTGCGGCTTTTGAAACACTAGTTCGCATGGCTTGGATGCACCCGGTTGAGGCAGGGATTCCCATGGACCTCCCATCAATCCGACATGAATCGAACACGAAGGCTGAAACAGGCCCGGACGTGGAATTGATGCGCTGCAGTGTCCTCGCCCGCGTGAATCCGGCGAAGTTCGGATGATATTGCGGAACCTGCGAACCAGCTACTGACTAGTAGGGAAACTCGCGCTGGCAATAGGCTGGGTGCGGATTGATTCCCGCCCACGCCCAAGCCAAATACCTTACGCTTGAAGCACACTCCGCTTCTCATTGACGGCGAACTATGCCCTGCCAGCAAGCCAACCTGCAATTTGCGAAGTGGCGTGACTTATGGGGATAACTCGAAAGTTACGAACAAAGTGGAGGTAGTACCAATGTCAGGTCGTATGGTCAGGTCGAAAACTGCTGAACGTGTCGCGGAACTTCTGGGATCCCGAGAGGGACGCTCCCATCTGAGCGAGCATGGATGGATCCGGGGAATGCCGGTGATCATTGCACAAGTCAACGAGCCGGTTGACGATGTCATGGGTCTCGTTTCCGTTCACAATTGCCCTGTTCTTGTGGCAATACTCGACAACCGGGGTGACCGGCTTCGTTTCATGCATGTCTCGCCGCCAAATGATGCTCTCGAAATAGTTGAAGAAACCCCGGCGCACCACCCGATCTGCTCTCTTTTCGAGCTAGCCGAGGAACACGGCATGCTGGAGTTCCGAGTCCGGTACTGGGCGCACACTGCTGTCGCAAACGTCCTTCCGGACTTCACTCCGAAAGAACAGGTGCAAATGACAATGCTGCGCAGATAAATCCCGAACTGCGTGACGTACGCCCGCCGGGAATGACAGGCTTGCGCCATACCGCTGGGCACCGATTGCAGCCTAAGGCGCCAAAACGAGAACGGTCCTGCTCTCCGATTTACGGAAGGCAGGACCGTTGTCGTTTTGCGGACGGCTAGCGGCCGGCGATCTTCACCAGCTTGTGGTTGATGAATTCGTCCATGCCGTACTTGCCCAGCTCGCGCCCGATGCCCGAGCGCTTCACTCCCCCGAAAGGCAGCTCGGGGTAGGAAGCGGAAGGCTCATTGATGGCCACCATGCCGCTTTGCAGCTGCTGTGACACGCGCTGCGCGCGTTCCATGTCCTGCGTGTGGATGGAAGCTCCCAGCCCGTAGTCGGTGTTGTTGGCCAGGGCCACGGCTTCCTCTTCGCCGTCCACCTTGTAGAGCACGGCGACCGGGCCGAAGAGCTCTTCGGAGAACGCACGCATCTCGGGAGTCACCCCGGCCAGCACGGTCGGTTCGTAGAATGCGCCATCGCCCTGGATCGGCTTGCCGCCGGCCAGCACCTGGGCACCCTTGTCGATGGCATCCTGCACCTGGGCGGCCAGTCCGTCGCGGGCTGCGGCGGAAGACAGCGGGCCGAGGAAGTTCTCTGGCTGGGACGGGTCACCCACAGTGATCCCGGAAACCTGCTCTACCAGTGCCTTGGAGAAGTCCTCGTAGACCGAGGAGTCGACGATGAAGCGCTTGGCGGCATTGCAGGCCTGCCCGGTGTTTCCGAACCGTGCACGCATGCCCAGCTTGGCGGTGCGCGCCACGTCCGCGTCTTCGAACACCATGAATGGATCCGAGCCGCCGAGCTCCAGCACGACCTTTTTCAGGTTGCGTCCGGCAATTTCCGCAACAGCGGCGCCGGCACGCTCCGAACCGGTCAGCGAGACGCCCTGCACCCGGCGGTCCGCGATCATGCCCGCGATCTGCTCATTGGTGGCAAAGATGTTCACGTACGCGCCCTGGGGCGCACCGGCTTCGCGGAAGATCTCTTCCATGGCAAGCGCCGACTCCGGGCACTGCGGAGCGTGCTTGAGCAGGATGGTGTTGCCGTTCATCAGGTTCGGTCCGGCAAAGCGGGCCACCTGGTAGTACGGGAAGTTCCACGGCATGATGCCCAGCAGCGCGCCCACTGCTTCCTTGCGCACCAGCGCCGTGCCGCCGGAGGCGATTTCCAGCTCTTCGTCCTCCAGGTACTTCGGTCCGTTCTTGGCGTAGTAGCGGTAGATTGCCGCTACGATGCCGATTTCGCCCAGCGCCTGCTTGATGGGCTTGCCCATTTCGCGGGTGATGATCGCTGCCAGTTCCTGGGCTCGTGCCTCGTAGATGTCGGCCACGCGTTCGAGCAGGGCAACGCGCTCCTCCAGCGCCGAGACCGACCACTGGGTGTAGGCGTGGTGCGCCTTGGCCATGGCTTCCTGGATCTGCTCATCGGTGGCGGTCGGGTAGGTTGCCTCGACGACGCCGGTGGCAGGGTTGGTAACAGCATAAGTGGACATGGTGCTCCTTCGACGATTCGCTATTTGGACACTTAGCGCCCAGTCTTCCAGCTCCCGTCGCCAATTCCCCGGACTCTTCGGCTATTGGCGTGTTCGCCGCGGAAACTGCCGCTGTTCCTCCAAAGTCGCAGACTGGGCCGGCAGCAGGGATTGCAGTACTGCTGGACTCCTCGCAGCTGCGCCGGGTGATGCGCTGGACGCTCGGGATCCGGCTCGATCCTACTCGCTTGCCTCCTGCTTTCCTGGAAGCTCCGAGCTCTCGCCATCGAACCTGAATGCTTCCTGCGGATTGGCCGCGATCCGTGACCTGCGGCGCGCTCTTGCCTAGCGTCGTATGCAACCAGCAGCGCTCCGCACGGACTGCGGAGCCGGATGCGCGGCCACCCGCCGCGCCACCCGCAGCTGACGACAGCAGCAGAGGAAGGGAAGACATGAGCACCAACGATCACACCAGTTCGAATCCATTCCCCGATGACCCGCGCAGCACCCCGCAACCCGGAACCGTCCGCCACGGCCTGAACGATCCGGATCCATTGACCGAGCCGCAAACCGACCTGTTCCCTTCGGGCACTGTCGAACCGGTGCCGGCCGACGCGCATGATTCCGGTGACCTGCAGTCCGCAGAAAGCGGCAGTACGTCGGGCAAAGCGCAGGCAGCCCAGGATCTGGCGCGCGAGGGCCAGGAATCCGCCACCCACGTGCTTGACAGCGCCAAGCAGGAAGCCTCGATGCTCGCTGAGCAGGCCAAGGACCAGGCCACCCACCTGTGGGATGAACTCGGCTCCGACCTGAAGGAGCAGACCTCCGCGCAGCAGCGGAAGGTCGCGGCCAACCTGCGCGACATCAGCGATGAGTTCCGCGCCATGCTGGACCAGTCCAGCGCGAGCGGAACCGCGTCCATGCTGGTGGATCAGGCTTCGCATCACAGCGGCCAGGCCGCCGATTGGCTCGAACAGCGCGAGCCGCACGACTTGCTGAATGAGGTCAAGGGCTTTGCACGCAAACGCCCAGCCGCCTTCTTGGGGCTGGCGCTGGGCGCCGGCCTGCTGGCAGGACGCATGACCCGGAATGCCAGCGAGCCGAAGGAAGGCACAGGGCACCGCGATCAGGAACCGCGCCCCGGCACCACCAGCGCACCGAACGCCGCGTCCGGTGACGGGCCAGGTCCGGTGCGGGTTAACCCGTCCTTCCAGGGAACCACCCGCGTGGATTCGGCAGGCAACCCGCTGCATGCCGATTCGGTGGATGTGGACCCGCTGCGCTCCTACCCTCCTGGGGATCCGCGCAGCACCGACTACCGCTAGGAGCATTCGATGACTCACACGACGCCAGATCCCGATTCCGCAGAACATGAACGCAGTTCCCTCGGCGCCCTGTTCAATGACCTGACCCAGAATGTATCGCTGCTGGTTCGCCAAGAGATCGAGCTGGCAAAGACGGAGTTGAAGGAGTCGGCCAGCTCCGCCGGCAAGGGCGCGGGAATGTATGCCGGTGCCGGTGTTGCCGGCCATTTCGTCTTGCTGTTCCTTTCCGTTGCGGCTTTCTTCGGATTGTCGCTCTGGATTGGCTATGGCTTCTCGGCCTTGGTGGTCGCCGCCCTCTGGGCGGTGATCGGTCTGGTCTTGGCTAGCGCGGCCAAGAAGAAGATGCAAGAGATCAAGGGACTGCCTAATACGGCCGAGACAGTCAAGAGGATTCCGTCAGCTTTTACTCCGAAGGATGATGCACCATGAGCAAGAATTCAGAAGAACTCCGCGCGGAAATCGCCCAGACACGAGGCGACCTGCAACAGGATGTGGACGCGATTGCCGACAGGGTCAGTCCCAGCCACATTGCCCACCGACAATCCGAAAAGGTCAAGGACTCATTCAGGAAGGTGAAGGACTCCGTCATGGGAACCGGTGAATCAACGAGTGACCAGCTGCACCACTACAGTGAAGACGCCGCGGAAGCCGTCAGGGAGGCACCGCACAGGGTGGCGGAGCAGACCAAGGGCAATCCGCTGGCCGCCGGAATCATCGCCTTCGGGGCAGGATTGCTGGCCTCGTCGCTGCTTCCGGGGACCCAGAAAGAAGCCGAGCTGGTCCAGCGGGTCAAGGACAAGGCAGAACCGCTGGCCGCAGAGGCCAAGGATGCGGCGAAGCAGATTGCCGAAGACCTTCGGGAGCCTGCGCGACAGGCCGCCGAGGACCTGCGGGATTCCGCCCAGGAATCCGTGGAGACCGTAAAATCCGAAGCCAGCTCCGAAGCCGAGCATTTGCAAAGCGAAGCCAAGGACACGGCCAAGGGCATGAATAACGGCTCCTGATCCCCGGGTAGCGGTAAGAGGCTGGTGCGTGCAATCACTGATTGGAACCACCAGCCTTTTGCTATGCCCGGTAGCCGCCGAGCTAGACGGACCATCCACCATAATTTAGCTAGCCAAGCTAAATAAACACTAGAATGGTTCCATGGAGAATTCCAAATGACTCATTCGGCCTTGCCTACCCAGCTGGTTTGGTTCCGCGATGATCTGCGCACCAGCGACCACCCAGCGTTGAATGCCGCTCTTTCCTCCGGTCCGGTGATCGCGGTGTATGTCCTGGACCAGAAATCTGCCGGCATCCGCCCGCTGGGCGGCGCGGCCACATGGTGGCTGCACCACGCGCTGGCGAACCTTCGCATATCGCTTGGGCAATTGAAAATCCCGCTCATCCTGCGCCAAGGCCCGGCCGCCGGGATCATCGACGAACTCGTGCACGAAGGCAGTGTGCAGGCAGTGCACTGGAACCGCCGCTACGGCCACGCTGAACGCGCCGTCGACATGCAGATCAAGCAGGACCTGCAGGCCCGAGGCGTCCACGCCCACAGCTACAGCGGGACGCTCCTGCATGAGCCTTGGGAGCTGCTTACCAAGAACGACACCGGCTACAAGGTCTTCACGCCCTTCTATAATGCGTTGCGCGACGACGAGATCCGTCCTCCGTTGCCCGCGCCACAGGCACAAGAACCTCTCCCGGACACTAATCTTCCCGCCAGCGACGAATTGGAGAGCTTGGGATTGTTGCCGGCTTTGGACTGGATTGACGGACTCGCCGCGCAATGGGGACCCGGAGAAGCGCCTGCCCGCCAGCGCCTGGAGCAGGTGCTGGAATCAATCGCCGAAGGCTACGCGGAGCACCATGACCGCCCCGATCTGGACGGCACCTCGGCTTTGTCCCCCGCTCTGCGCTGGGGACATCTGAGTGCGCCCGAGATGTGGGATGCCCTAGGCCGCCTTGCCGCCGAAAATCCCAAAGCTGCAGCAGGAGCCACCGCAATGCGGCGCCAACTGGCCTGGCGGGACTTCTGCTGGCACCTGTACTACCATCACCCGCAACTTCCGGAGCGGAATCTGCGTGCGCAGTTCGACCACTTCGACTGGGCCTGGCCTGAGCAGGACCCGCACGCTGCCGACCAGGTGCGGCTCTGGCAGAAGGGGCGCACCGGCTTCGGGCTGGTCGATGCCGGCATGCAGCAGCTCTGGCAGACCGGCTGGATGCATAACCGAGTGCGGATGGTGGCAGCCAGCCTGCTGGTCAAGAACCTGCAAGTGCATTGGAAGGTCGGCGAGCGGTGGTTCTGGGACACCCTGGTTGATGCGGATCTCGCCAGCAATTCGGCCAATTGGCAATGGGTCGCCGGCAGCGGAGCCGACGCTTCCCCATATTTCCGGGTCTTCAACCCGGAACTGCAGGCCAAGAAATTCGATCCCCAGGGAAGCTATGTGGCTCGATACGCGCCGCTGGCCGCGGAGCCCATTGTGGACCTGAAGCAATCGCGGCAGGCTGCATTGGATGCTTACGAGCAGATGAAACTCATCTCATAGTCGCGAAGCGTCTGGCAGCGGGAAGATGAAGCCCGCTGATCCAGATGATCTTCAACTGCTATTCGATGTTTCGGCCCAACGCATCTTCGGCTCGCTGTCTCAACGCATCAGCTTCCTTGCCGAGGGATCCAGAGCATCCTCAACCGAACACCAATGCGAAAACGCCTACCCGCTCACTTGCGTGCCTCCGATGCCTGCAAATAAGTCCAACCAAGACCAATCCGCCTTCCATCCTCCTCCGAAGAACCATTACAGGGCTCCTCCCGGAACCCGCAGAACTCGACGCGGAATAGAATCCGTGTCCCAGGAAGGACTGATTGCAATGCGCACTTCGCCTAACCGCTTGCTCGCAACAATTTTCGGGGCCGTGTACCTCCTTGTCGGCCTGCTCGGGTTCCTTGTCACTGCCGGCGTGGACTTCTTCGCAACAGAGGGCGGGAAGCTGATCATTTTCGAGGTCAACCCACTTCACAACGTGATCCACCTGGCCATCGGCGCTGCACTGCTCATCGCTGGGCTCGGATCCGTGCGTGCTTCCAAGCTCACCAACACCACGGTGGGCGCCGTCTACCTCCTGGTTGGCATTCTCGGCCTCTTCTTGGCCTCGACAGCGTTGAACATCATTGCCCTGAACGGTGCGGATAACGTCCTGCACCTAGCCAGCGCGATTCTCCTGCTGTCGGTAGGGCTGTCCCAGGACCGGACGCCAGCAGCCCATACCGCACGATCATGATTTCCCACGAGGCCATGGAGCCTGCCACCGAACCTGCCACGCAAGGGCGAGATGCAGTTGCGGGCTCCGTTGCCTTCGGCGGCCTCTATGCCGGGATCGCCGGACTGGGAGTCGCGGCGCTGGCCGCGGCCTCCTCCGCCAGCCTGGCATCGGCATTCGGGGTCGGGTCCGCCCCGGCACCGTGGTGGGCGTGGCTCGGCGCGATAGCATCCGCGGCCTGGGCCGGGATGGCGCTGGTGTACGCCGTTGCCAGCCTGCTGAAGGCAGCGGCACCTGCCGTGAAGTTTGCGGTCCCCTGCCTGGCGCTCGTCTCCTCCGTGCATTTAGCCAGCATTGCTCCTGGTCTTTGGGGGTTCCCGGAGGGAGCGAAAAATATGGATCTCACTATTGCTTCCTTGCTGCTGCTTGAGCTGTCGGTGCTGGTGGTCTTCGTGTGGCAGCGCAAGCGGGGGAAGAACTATCCGCACCGGACAGTGCGGTCCAGCAGCCTAGTTGTCCTCGGGAGCATGTTTGCCGGTTCAGTTGCGGTTGCGGCGGTTGCCAGTTTGGGGTTGGCAGCTTCGTCCGCCGGAGAACTGGCGGTACCTCATTCCGAACACGGCATTCACCATTCGGGAGACATCGACCCGGGAATCATTCAAAAGATGAAACAGGCAGAACACCACCACTAGCCGCAGCCCGGGGGCCAGTGCCAGGTATCCTACTGGCCCCCCATAGCCGAGGATTGCTGGCTAGGCCCGCGGATCAACGATGATCTTCACGTGTTCCTCATTGTTGTTGATCAGCTGGTCAAAGCCTTCGGAAATAAGCTCATCAAGTCCGATGCGCCCGGTGATGAACGGTGCCAGATCCAGCTTGCCGCTTTGCACCAATGCAATGGTGTCCGGATGGTCATTGGCGTAGCCAATGGTGCCGCGCAGGTCGATCTCCTTCAGCACCAGCTTGGGCATGTCCACTTCAGGCTTATGCCCCCAAATCGAGACATTGACGATCACCCCGCCGGGAGCCACCGCGTCCAGGAGCATGTCCAGCACCGCCGGGACCGAGGAGCACTCGAATCCGGCATCCGCACCACGGCCACCGGTAGCTTCGCGCACCTTCTCGGCCACGTCCCCGTCCCTCGGGTCGAAAACCTCGTCGGCAACCCCGGTTTCCCGTGCCTTGGCCTTGCGGGCCTCGGAGAGCTCCGAGATGTAGACTTCCAGGCCCTTCGCCTTGAGCACCGCTGCGGTCAGCAGGCCGATCGGGCCGGCCCCGCCCACGATGGCCACCTGCCCGGCTTGGGCGCCCGAGCGGACGAAGGCGTGGTGGGCCACCGACAGCGGCTCGATCAGCGCGGCTTCATCCAGTGGGATCTTGCCGATGGGATGCACCCAGCGGCGTTCCACGACGATTTTCTCCGATAGCCCGCCGCCGCGGCCGCCCAGGCCGATGAAGTTCATGTCCCGGGAAAGCTGGTACTGCTGGCCTTCGCCGGTGTCCACATCCTCGTGGATGATGTAGGGTTCCACCACGACGTTCTCGCCGACTTCGAGACCGGTGACACCCTCGCCCAGGGCGGTAATGGTTCCGGAGAATTCATGGCCCATGGTCACCGGCGCGCTCTCCCCCGAGATCGGGTGCGGATGCCCGGCCGGCGGGATGAAGATCGGGCCCTCCAGGTACTCGTGCAGATCGGTGCCGCAGATGCCGCACCAGGCAACATCGATGGCCACCGTTCCGGGCTTCAGCACCGGCTCATCGATGTCTTCGATCCGGATGTCCTTCTGGTCGTAGTACCGTGCTGCTCGCATGGCTCCCCCTCGAATCTTCCTGCCTGTTCCCGACCGGCCCAATGCCGATCGGTGCTTCCAGCACCCAAGCTACTGCGGCCGCCAGGATTTGAGAACCGTTGCAAGAGGTTTCACCCGATGGCCTCAGCAAGCCATCCAGTCAATGCCCAGCCAGCAACGCACGGCCTGGTTAGCGGCGCACAATGGACTATGGACATCATGTCGGCGGCGCAGCGTTCGCGGCTCATGTCGCGCATTTCCAGCAAGAACACCGGGCCGGAACTGGCCTTGCGCCGATTGCTGCATGCCGCCGGGTACCGTTACCGCGTGCACGGCATCCTGCCTGCACAGCAAGTTGCCCAGCTGCGCTCTTTGCATCCCGGGATCCCGTTGCGGGGCGGGAAGCTCCCCGGTTCCCCGGACCTCGTCTTCAGTGCCCGGCGCAAGGCG
This sequence comes from Glutamicibacter sp. ZJUTW, assembly GCF_008370855.1. NCBI lineage: Bacteria > Bacillati > Actinomycetota > Actinomycetes > Micrococcales > Micrococcaceae > Glutamicibacter > Glutamicibacter sp. ZJUTW. The sequence goes on from NZ_CP043624.1 coordinate 3,200,543, forward strand.
ATCTTCGTCAACGGCTGCTTCTGGCACGGCCACGACTGCCCGGTGGGCCAGCGCCGCCCCGCATCCAATACGGGTTATTGGAATCCCAAGCTGGATGCCAATATCGCCCGGGACCAGCGCAACCTCGATAACCTGGCCGCGCTTGGCTGGGAATCGCTGACGCTCTGGGAGTGCGAACTGAAAACCATGGATGACGTCCTGCGCAGGGCAGCAAGCTTCCTCGGCCCCGCGCGCATCCTGCCGCGTGGCGCCACCGCGCAGGAGCCGCCCCAGGGCACCGGCGTTGGCTAAGATCGGAGAGTCCACCCTGCCGATATCGAGGCCGCCGGTAGCGGCTAGCCGAACCAACACGTTCCCCGAGGTCCATGAAATCCAGCGCCCCCCGCCTCGAAGTCCCGGTGCTCCTGGGAACACAGACGCTGTTCAATATCGGTTTCTACGCTGTGGTTCCTTTCCTTGCTGTAGTGCTAGCCAACGACTTCCTGCTGGCAGGTACCGCGGTGGGCCTGATCCTGGGTGTCCGGACCTTCGCCCAGCAAGGGCTGTTCCTGGCCGGAGGCAGCCTGGCCGATCGCTTCGGCGCCCGGCGCATGATTCTCATTGGTTGCGCGGTACGCGCCGCGGGGTTCTCCACACTGGCGGCATCGCTGTCCTTGGGCGACCCGCAGCTCTGGCTATTTATCCTCGGCACATTGCTCACCGGATTCGGCGGAGCGCTCTTCTCCCCTGGCCTGAGCATCCTGGTGGGCGCGGCCCAGACCGCTCGCGACAGGGGCCAGGCCACAGGAGCCAAACGGGCCTCCCTGTTTGCCTGGCTGAGCATTACCGGAGAGATCGGCGCCGTGACCGGACCGCTGGTCGGGGCAGCACTGTGGGGCTGGGGGTTCGCAACAGTTGCAGGCTTCGGGGCGCTGTTCTTCATCGCCATCGGATTGTTCCTCGCTGCAGCCTTGCGCCGTCCCGCCCCCGACAGTTATTCGCGCGATCGCTCGGAAAGCCCGGCACAGCCGAAGCACCAGCCCGGCAGCCTGCGGCGCTGCCTTGCAGACCGGAAGTTCGTGGCGTTCTGCGCCTTGCATGCCTCGGACTTGCTGGCATATAACCAGCTCTATTTGGCCATTCCCCTGGAATTGCAACGCACTGGCATGCCCACCCAGTGGCTGGGACTGGTATTCGCTTGGATCTCTGTACTGACCTTGGGCTTGCAATTGCCCGTCGCCTGGATCGCTGCACGGATCGGCGCGGCGGCGACCCTGCGTTGCGGGTACTTCTCGAGCGTTTTGGGATTTGGCGTGCTGGCGTTTCTCCCGGCCTCTGCCTTCGGCGAGCAGACTGGTCCGATCCGCATTCTGTGCGCGGTCACTCTGCTGGCTTTGGGGCATATGAGCGTTCATCCCACGGCCTTGTCGTTGGTTCCAAAATTCGCCGGGCACCGCGCCACTGGATCCTACTTCGGCCTGCTCGCCAGCTGCGGCGGCCTGGCTGTGCTGGTGGGGAACATGCTGGTCGGGTGGCTGCTGGCGCAGGCCGGCCAGAATCTCATCCCCGGCTTCCTGCCTTGGCTTTTCCTCATGCTCCCCTTGGGCCTTGCTGCTTGGCTCGCCGCATTACTCGTGCGACGCTCAGGTGTCCTTGCCCAGGGTGCATGAACTGCGACACATGACGCTTAATCTGCGAAAAATTTCCATACGGCACCCCAACTTTGCACTACTCAGCTTCAACTCTTACAGAACGCTGCACGGGTGCTTTCCTTCCGGTTTTCAAGCGGGGTAATTATCAGCAAGACAAGGCCGCTAATTAGGGTACGCTTACCAAGGCACTATTGCATTAGATGCCAATCCATCACGTAATGCCGAAGGATTTCCATGAAACTTGGACGATTGAGCGCTGCCGCAGGATTCGCGGCCCTTGCCCTCGCGCTGGCCGCCTGCAGCTCCACCTCCGCCAGCTCCGCTCCGGAGAAAGCAGCGGACCCGGAGGCCCGGGTAGTCGTGGCCAACTTCCGTGCCCCGGTCTCCAATTGGGCGCTGGAAAGCGACGACGCCTACGTGCTCTCCATCGCCGGCTGCCTGGAAACCCTGGCCAAATACGACCAGGGAACCAAAACCGTCGAACCGATGCTCGCTACCTCCTGGAAGCAGTCCTCGGACACCGAATGGGACTTCGAGCTGCGCAAGAACGTGGAATTCCAAGATGGCACCATCATGGATGCCAAGGCCGTAGCCGCTTCACTCAACCATGTGCTCAAGGCGACCGCACCGGCCCGTGCGGTGAACCCCAAGACCATCAAGAAGGTCGAAGCCCTCGACGCTGATACCGTGCGGGTCACCACCCCCGGCGCGGATCCGCTGCTGCCCTACCGCATGGCCAGCGTGAACGCAGGTGTGCTCTCCCCTGCCGCGTACACCGGCAAGGGCATCGATCCGATGAATCATTGCACCGGGCCTTTCGCCCCGGTCTCCGAAAAAGCCGGGCAGTCCCTGACCTTGGACCGCAATGAGAATTACTGGGACGGCGAAGTGAAGCTGGCTGGCGGAGAAATCCGCTACATCACCGAAGGCGCCACCCGTGCTACCCAGGTGCAGACCGGCGAAGCGGACATCTCGATGTCCATCCCGGCCACCAGCCTGGCTACCCTGGAGGCCGATGACAAGATCAGCGTGCTGAAGGCCGATTCGCCCCGCACCTCGACCCTGTACCTGAACAACTCGCGCGCTCCATTCGACAACCCGGAGCTGCGCAAGGCCGCCACCATGGCCTTGGACCTGCCGGCCATGGCCGCGAGCATCTACGAAGGTGCAGCGCAGCCTGCCACCGGCCCCTTTGCCCCGAGCGAGCCTTGGGCCAACCCTGACCTGGCCGTACCGCAGGTGAATATCGAAGAAGCCAAGAAGCTGGTGGAAGCCTCGGGATACCAGCAGGAGAAGCCGCTGGAAATCATTGCGATCACCGAACGCGCGGAGTTCGCCGGGGTAGGCGCCATCATCCAGGAGCAGTTCAAGCAGATCGGTTTGCAGGCCAACGTAGTGACCAAGTCCTACGGCGCCGCGGAGCCCGATGTGCTGGCCGGCAAGTACGACATGATCCTCAGCCAGCGCAACCGGATGATCGACATCGCTGATCCGATCGGCTTCCTGCAGTCCGACTACACCTGCGAGGGCGGCTACAACCTGAGCCACTACTGCAACGAGGACTATGACAAGCTGGTCGGCCAGGCACTGGTGGAGAAGGATGAAACCAAGCGCCACGACCTGTACCGCAAGGCAGGCGATATCCTCGCCGAAGACGCCGCGAACGTCTGGCTGGTCAACGAGCAGGCAATTGACGCCGTGGGAGCCAAGGTCCAGGGCTACGTCCAGGACCCGCTGACCCGCTACGTGCTGACCAAGGATCTGGCGAAGACCAGCTAGCGTGTCTCCTCTAACCACCATGCTGCGCCGGGTCCTTGGACTCGGCGCGGCAGTTCTGCTTTCATCCTTCGCGGTATTCCTGGTCCCCTTTGTTTCCCCCGGGGACCCCGTGCGGTCCTTGCTGCGCGCACGCATGGACATCGGGGCTGCCGATGAGGCAACGGTGCAGGCCTACGCGGAGCAATTCGGCCTGCATGACCCGATGCTGGTGCAATTCGGAAGGTGGCTGGGCCGGTTCGCCACCGGAGACATGGGCATCTCGCATATCAGTGGTACCCCGGTAGCCGACCAGGTGCTCCCGGCCATTGGCGTCACCCTATCCTTGGCCGGCAGCGCCCTGCTGGTGGCCATAGTGGCCTCCAGCCTTTTGGGCGTCGCTTCGGCAACCCGCGCCGGGCAATGGCCAGATAGGCTCATCACCTCCATCACCCATGCGCTCATTGCGATCCCTGAATACGCGCTGGCTCCGCTGCTGGTGCTGCTCTTCGCGGTGCGCGTCTCGCTGCTGCCCTCGGCCGGGTTCGATTCCCCTGCCTCGTTGGTGCTCCCGGTCTTCATTCTGGCCTTGCGCCCCATCAGCTTCTTCACCGTCGCGGTGCGCTCGGGGGTGTGCCAGGCTTTGGACTCCGAACATGTGCTGGCGGCTCGTGCCCGCGGGCTGAGCAGCACCCAGGCTTTGGTTCGCCATGTGGTTCCCCACGGACTGCTGCCATTGTGGACCATGGTCGGTGTCTGGTTTGCCGGGTTGCTGGGCGGCTCAGTCATTGTGGAGGTCATCTTTGCCATTCCCGGCATGGGCAGGCTGATCTTCGACTCCATCGTTGATGCTGATATCCCGGTAGCCCAGGGCGGCGTGGTGGTTGTCGTGGCCTGTGCCGTGGTGGTGACCGGAATCGTTGACCTGGTGCACAAGATCAGTGACCCCAATGTGAGGATTGGTGTACGGCATGGCTAGGACTCATTCCAGGGAAATCCTGCTTTCACCTCCCGCGTTCATATTGCTGGCAGTGGTCATCCTGACCATCGCCGCCTCGTGGATTTCCCCTTATGATCCCAACGCCCAGAGCCTGGCGGACCGGTTGCAGGCACCCAGCCTGGCCCACTTGCTGGGCACCGATGCCCTGGGCCGTGACACCTTGAGCCGGGTGCTGCATGGTGGCCGGTTCTCGCTATCGGTAGCACTGATCACCACGCTGTTCTCGCTGCTGGTGGGCACCGCACTGGGCCTGCTCAGCGCGGTGCGCGGCGGCTGGCTGGATGAGCTCTTCCTGCGCGTGAACGACTTGCTGCTCGCGTTGCCCGAAATCGTGATTGCGCTGCTGATCATCGCGGTCATGGGTCCCGGATTCTCCACCATGGTGCTTTCCGTGGGCGTCGTGGCATGGACCCCCACGGCACGGTTGGTGCGATCCATGGCGGCCCAGGCATTGAGCACCCACCATGTCGAGGCCTCCAAGCATGTGGGCGCTTCACGCTGGTTCATCCTGCGCCATCATGTCCTGCCCTTCGTCGCGGGTCCGGTGCTGGCCCAGGCCGCTTTGCGCTTCGGCCTGTTGCTCGTATTGCTCGGCTCATTGTCCTATCTGGGCATCGGAGTCCAGCCGCCGCAGTCCGACTGGGGTTCGATGCTGGCCGAGGCCCAGCCTCATGCGATCCGCTCCCCGTGGGGCATGATTGCACCGGGCGCAGCCATCTTCCTGGTCAGCTTCTGCGTTACCCTGCTGGGCAATCGCATCACCCACGTGCTGGGCGGGCAGGACGTGCTTGCTACCGAGGCCAAGGCGGAAATCCATGACTAGAGAACTTGAATTCATTGATCTCTCGGTCAGCTCCGGCGATCAGCGGTTGCTTTCCGAGGCACGTGGCGCCTTGAGAGCCGGCGAACTGGTGGCGGTGGTAGGGCGTTCCGGTTCCGGCAAGACGCTGCTCACCAAGGCGATTATCGGCCTGCTGCCCCAGCAGCTGCGTGCTGAGGGGAAGATCCTGCTTGATGGCCAGCGCCTTGACCAGCTGGACGAGAAAGCCATGGACTCGGTGCGCGGACGACGCATCAGCATGCTGTTCCAACAGCCTAAGCGCGTGATGAACCCGCGGTTGACCATCCGCGCGCACCTGCTCGAGGCCTTGGGAGCCCACGGCTGGGGCAAAGCCCGCCAGCATGAGGATCGGGTGCTGTCCTTGCTCGAGGAAGTAGGCCTGTCTCCCGCCAAGCAGATTGCCGGCAAACGCCCGGACCAGCTCTCCGGCGGGATGGCCCAGCGCGCCATGCTTGCCATCGCCCTAGCCGCTGATCCGGAGTTCATCCTGGCCGATGAACCGACATCATCTTTGGATTCGATCCTCAAGTCCGAGGTGCTGCAATTGCTGCGCCGCAAGCAGCAGGAGCGCGGCGTAGGCGTCCTGTTCGTTACCCATGACATCGCCAGCATCCAGCACATCGCGGATCGCGTTGTAGTAGTCAGCGACGGTCAGATTGTGGACCAGTGCCCTACCGCGCTGATCTTCTCCAAGGACCGCCACTCCAAGACACGCGAGCTGGTCGAAGCCAGCTTGCCTCCTCTGCGCACGCTCCGTGCGACGGATTCGGCATGCTTGCTCGAGGCGGTGGACGCGGGCAAGAACTATACGCGCCGCGCAAAAGGCCCGGCAGCGTTGAACCCCACGAGCTTGCGCCTGCACGGTGGCCAAGTCCTGGGGGTGGTGGGCCGCTCAGGTTCCGGCAAGAGCACCTTTGCCAGGCTGCTGGCCGGGTTGGAACAGCCAACCACCGGTCGGATCATTCATGCGCACCATAATGGCGAAGCAACCCGGGTGCAGGTCATTGCCCAGGAACCGTATTCCTCCTTCGATCCCCGGCTTACCATCCGCACTTCGATGAGCGCGGCGGTGCACCGGCTGCCGGCAATCCAGGCCGGCGAGCGCATGGCGCAAGCCATGGCCCAGGTGGGATTGCCCGAGCAATTGCTGGATCGCAGGCCGGGCCAGTGTTCAGGCGGCCAGCTCCAGCGACTGGCTATCGCACGTGCGCTGCTGACCGAGCCGCAGGTTTTGATCTGCGATGAATCCACCTCGGCACTGGATTCGGTAGCCCAGCGCCACATCCTCGACCTGCTGCTTGATTTGCGCGAGCAAATGGGGCTGAGCCTCGTGGTCATCTCCCACGACATGGACGTGATCCGCTATGTGAGTGATGACGTGGCAGTGTTCTACGAGGGCGAGCTGGTGGAGCATCGCCCCCTCGACGATTTCCTGGCTGACCCGGAACACCAGCACAGCAAGGACCTCGTGGCCGCGCTGGACATCACCGCTGCGGTTCCTTCCGCCAGCTGATTTCCGCTTCCGCAAGAAAACCCGGAAGTCTTGTGCCCTGATTCGGACGGCTTATAGATTGATGGACTATGACCGACAGTTCACAGAAGAATCCGTCCATCACCCGCCGGTTGCCATTGCTGTTCCTATGCGCGGCCTTGTTCCTTTCAGGCTGTTCGGCTCCAGCCCCGGAATCCGGCGACGACCAGAAGCCAGCTTCCGACAGCACCCGGCTGGCCAGCGTAATTGAAGCCGGAACGCTGAAGGTCTGCACCACCGGGGACTACCGGCCGTTCACCTACCTCGACCCGGAAACCGGGGAATGGTCGGGAATCGACATCACGATGGCCAAGGATCTTGCCGAGTCCATGGGCGTCGAACCCGAGTTCATCCAGACCTCATGGAAGGACTTGATGCCGGACTTCCTCTCCAAGTGCGACATGGCAGTAGGCGGGGTTTCCATTTCCATGGAACGTGCCCAGCAGGCCTACTACAGCGAAGCCACACTGGACGAGGGCAAGACACCCATCACCCTGTGCGAGAACGTGGAGAAGTACGACACGATCAAGGAAATCAACCAGCCCGGGGTCCGTTCCATCACCCCGATCGGCGGCACCAACGAGAAATTCGCAGACGCGAATTATCCCGACGGGGAAATCATCCGCTTCGAGGACAACAACAAGATCTTCGATGAGATCATTGCCGGACGGGCGGATGTAATGACCACCGATGCCTCGGAAACCCGGTGGGTGGCCAGTGAGCATCCCGAGCTGTGCGCAGTGCACCCGGACAAGCCGTTCAACTTCTCCCAGAAGGCCTACCTGCTGCCGCTGGGTGATGACGAGTTCCAGGAGTACGTGAACCAGTGGCTGAACATGGCCAAGAACGACGGGACGCTCGCCGCGGCCGAGAAGCCCTGGTTCGGGTAACGGCCGCCAGAACATGACAATAAGCCAGCGGCCACGACCCGAAATTTATCGGAGCGTGGCCGCTGGCTTCCTCTTTTCCTCGAACTTGCCCGGACCTCGAACTGCTAATGCATGTGGCTGCCACCATTGATATCAATAGTGGTGCCGGTGAGGTAGGAAGCACCTTCGGATGCCAGGAAGCCGATGACCGATGCGACTTCTCCAGTGGTTGCGGTGCGCCCAATGGGGATTCCCGCGGCAATGGCCGCTTCCTGCTCGTCGGTGCTGCCAACACGGATATTGGTATCCACAGCGCCTGGTGCAATCGCGTTGACGGTGACGCCGCTGGCCGAGATCTCACGGGCCAGCGCCTTGGTGAAGCCAAGGATTGCCGCTTTCGCCGAGGAATAAGGAACCTTGCCGAAGACGCCGCCGCCACGTTGGGCTGACACGGAGGACATGTTGATTACTCGTCCCCATCCACTGTCGATCATTTCCGGCAGGAATGCCTTGGTAACCAAGTACGTGCCCGTGGCGTTGACGTTCATGATCTTGTTCCAGATATCCAAAGTCGTATCCAGGAAATCCACCGGGGACGTAATACCCGCGATATTCACTACGGCGCCGGTGGGAGGCAGCTCCTGTGCGGCGACGCGCGCTGCCACTGCCGCCTGCGCCGTGGCGACCGAGGACTCGTCGGCGACGTCGATCTCGTGGCCGAATGCCGGCACGCCAAATTCTTCAGCAATCTCCGCGGCTACGCGCTCGGATACGGCGTGGTCCAGATCCAGAATCGCTATGCCCCAGCCTTCCCGGGCTAAGTGCCGGGCGGTTTCGATGCCGATCCCCTGGGGCGAGGTTGCACCTGTCAGTACAGCAGTGCGCTGGATTTGTTTCATCGGATTCCTGCTTTCAATTCGGCTCGCCCTAATAACAATGAGGCGAACTTAGTGGTTATGGTGCCCTGCCTTGGACAAGCGCACCAAGAGTTTGTGGTGCACACCACGATAGTTTTGTTTACTGTTGACAGTCAACTGTTAAATTTTCTATTGACAGACCTTGTGCAGTCGCTCACACTTCTATTAGTGTTGACTGTCAACAATGAAAGTTGCCCGTATCCAACAACTCACGAAGGGAGCCACCCATGAGCAGCGAAACTCTAGAAATGCGTGGCCCGATTCACGGCACCAAGGACGCCAAGCGCGTCGCGATAGGCTCCAGCGTTGGAGCCACCATTGAAACCTACGATTTCATCGGCTTTGGCACCGCTGCCGCCCTGTATTTCGGCCACGCATTCTTCCCGGGCACCGATCCACTGCTCGGAACGCTGGCATCATTCGCCACCCTGGGCGTAGGCTTCGCCGCCCGGCCGCTCGGCGGAATTATCGGCGGCCATCTCGGTGACAAGATCGGGCGCAAGCCGGTACTTGTCACTTCGCTGATCGTCATGGGCCTGGCCACTTTCTTCATCGGTTTACTGCCCACCTACGAGCAAGTTGGCGTGCTCGCTCCAGCGCTCCTGGTTTTTGTGCGCATCGTCCAAGGACTGGCCTTCGGCGCTGAATGGGGCGGGGCAATCCTGATGACCTATGAACACGCACCATGGAAGCAAAAGGGCAGGTTCACCGGGATCGTCCAGTCCGGATTCCCAGTAGGATTGCTGCTGGCCAATCTGGTGTTCCTGCTCAGCGTGCAACTGCCTGGCGACTGGGGCTGGCGTGTTCCATTCCTTGCCAGCATCCTGCTGGTCATCGTTGGACTGGTCATCCGCTCGAAGGTCCCGGAGTCGCCTGTGTTCGACGATGTCAAGAATTCAGGGCAGATCGTCAAATCGCCGATTATGGATGTCATCCGCACCGACTGGCGCAATATCCTGCGCGGCATCGGGTTGCGCATTGCCGAGACCGCAGGCTACGCGGTCTCCATCACCTACATGATCTCCTACCTGCACACCACAGGCTTGGCGGCGAACTGGCAAACGCTGACCGCTCTGAGCATCGCCTCGGCCGTTGGCATCTTCGCGACCTATCGCTGGGGCCGGCTCACCGACCGCGTCGGACGGCGCACTGTCTACCTGTTCGCTTGCGCCTTTGCCGCGCTCTTCGGCATTCCAATGTTCCTGATGGTCAATACCGGCTCGTTCCTGATGATCATCGCCACGATCGTTATCTCCTATGCGATCTGCCAGAACTCCATGGCCGGCGCCCAGGGTGCCTGGTTCCCCGAGCTCTTCCAAGCAAAGACCCGCTCCTCCGGCGCATCGCTGGCCTACCAGATCTCAGCCATGGTTTCAGGTTTCACACCGTTCATCACCACCTTGCTCTTCATGCAGTTCGGCTGGATGGGCCCGGCCGCGCTCTTCATCGGCTACGCGCTGATCGGCTTGTGGGCGGCACTGGTCACCAAGGAAACCTGGGGCGCACGCGAACGCCGTCTGGCCGACCAGGCCATCGCCGCGAATCCGCAGAAAAGCTGCGTCTGATCCCGGGCAGCAACCCCGAACACCGACCCGTTGAATTCTCGAGAGGACAACCTATGGCAATCGCAGCCACCGAAAATCAAACGTTGACTTTGGACCAGCGCACCGAAAGGGTCCGCGGCGCCGCGTACCGCATTCGCCACCACTCACTGAATATGGGCGAGGTGCAGGGCCAAGGATATGTAGGGCAGGCATTAGGTGCGGCAGACATGTTCGCCACCATTTACGTGGACCAGCTGAATTTCCGCCCGGCAGAACCGGATTGGCAAGACCGCGACCGCTTCCTGCTCTCCACCGGCCACTACGCCATCGGCTTCTACGCCGCGCTGGCCGAAGCGGGCATCATCCCGGTGGAAGAGCTGGAAACCTACGGTTCGGACGATTCCAGGCTCCCGATGTCCGGAATGTCCACCTATACCCCCGGCATGGAAATCTCCGGAGGCTCCCTGGGGCACGGCCTGTCCATCGCGGTCGGCATGGCCCTGGGCCTGCGCCACCAGAACAGGACCCAGCGGGTGATCAACTTCCTCTCCGATGGCGAACTGGATGAGGGCTCCACCTGGGAAGCGGCCATGGGTGCCGCCCACCACCAGCTGGGCCAGCTGACTGCCATGGTGGACATCAATGCCCTGCAAGCCGATGGTGCTACGGCCGGGGTACTGCGCACCGAACCGGTCGCCGAGAAATGGGAAGCTTTCGGCTGGTACGCCCAGCGGATCAACGGCAATGACCCGCGAGCGCTGCTGCAGGCTTTCGACAACATCGCGGCCCAAGCGGCCCTCACCTCGCGCCCGTCGGTCATCTTGTGCGACACCAAGGTAGGCCGTGGCGTTCCACTGCTGGAAAACCGCGAGAAAGCCCACTTCATGCGCATTGAAGACAACGAATGGCAGATCTGCCGCGACCAACTCACCGAAGGCTTCGAAGGGAGCAACTCCTAAATGTCTGCCACCGCCAAACCACGACTGAAAACCTCGGCCATGATCGCCTCCTTCGCAGAGCCCGGCCAGAAGACCGCGCCAGCCCCTTTCGGCCATGCCCTGGCCAAGGCGGCCGAGAAGGATCCGCGCATCGTAGGCCTGACCGCCGATCTAGGCAAGTACACGGACATGCACATCTTCGCCCAGCAGCACCCTGAACGCTTCTTCCAGATGGGCATGGCCGAGCAATTGCTGTTCGGAGCGGCCGCGGGGTTCGCCGAAACCGGCATGATCCCCTTTGCTTCCACCTATTCGGTGTTCGCTGCCCGACGAGCCTATGACTTCTTGTGCTTGGATATTGCCGAGCCGAACCTGAATGTGAATATCGTGGGAGGTCTGCCAGGACTGACCACCGGCTACGGCCCGAGCCACCAGGCCACCGAGGACATTGCCATCTTCCGCGGGATGCCGAACCTTACCATTGTGGATCCCTGCGACTCGGTGGATATCGAGCAATCGGTGCCGCAGCTAGCAGCTTGCGAAGGGCCAACCTATCTGCGCCTACTGCGCGGCAAGGTGCCTACCGTCTTGGATGAATACGACTACAGCTTCGAATTGGGCAAGGCAAAAGTACTACGCGGTGGAAACGACGTCGTCTTCGTATCCAGCGGCCTGATGACCATGCGCGCGCTGGATGCCGCGATGGAACTGGCCAGGCACAACGTAGATGTTTCCGTGGTGCACTCCCCCACCATCAAGCCCTTCGACTCGGAAACGGTTCTGAAGGAGGTGGCCGGGGACCGTCTGGTGGTCACGCTGGAAAATCATTCGGTGATTGGCGGGTTGTTCGAAACCCTGGCCTCGACCATGGTCCGTGGCGGGATTTCCTCGAAGGTCGTTCCCATCGGCCTGCCTGACGAGTTCCTTGACGCAGGAGCTTTGCCGACACTCCATGACCGCTACGGGTTGTCGATCAGCGCGATCGTCGCCAAGGTCCTGGCTGAGCTCGACTAGATGTGCCCTGATCATCTTGATGTGCTGCCTTGGGCGGGCGCAGTGCTCGCACTGCACCCGCCCAAGGCGCTAAGATCAACAGTTAACAATCGACAGTTGATTTCCAATTACTAGGGGTGTTCCATGGCCATCGCCGATTCTTCCTTGGTAGGCCTTCGCAAGAAGAGCCTGCGCGAGCAGGCATTGATCGCATTGCGCCGGGCCATCACTACCGGCGAATTGCAACAGGGAACCCACTTGGTGGAAACCGAGCTTTCAGCCTCCATGCAAATCAGCCGTGGCACCCTGCGAGAAGCACTGCGCCAATTGGAGCAGGAGGGCTTGGTCTCCGCTGGAGAACGCGGACGGCTGTCAGTTCGCCACTTGGACAACAAGGAAATCCAGGACATCTTCGCGGTCCGGGCCTCACTGGAGACTCTGGCGGCAACGACGCTGCTTCAGCGCGAAGACCTTTCGGACGCTCTCGCGCAGTTGCGCGCCGCGGTAAGCAACATGGAGCAACTCACGGACGATGAAATCGAGGATCGCATTGAAGCGGATCTTGAATTCCATCGCACTCTGTGCCGGCTGTCCGAGAATGACACCCTGCTGCATGCGTGGGAGCAGCTTGAGGGCTCCATCCGCATGTCAATCATGTTCGGCGGCTACGAACGTGGGGTGCGCAATATGGATGTCGCACGCCATTTCAAGCTGGTGGACACCATCGAGGCTGGCGACAGCGCCGCGGTTAGCGCGGAAATCTCCGAGCATATGCGCATTGCCGCCGAGACTCTGATGGGCTCGTAGGGCCACCACAAATATTGCAAAAGCCAGCGGCTCCATCCAATGCAGGTTGGACGGAGCCGCTGGCATTGCTATTCAGCTGGCGTGATCAGTTCTCCCAGAACGGGTAGTCGATGTAGCCCTTGGGACCTTCGGTGTAGAAGGTCGCGAAATCCGGTTCGTTCAGCGGCAGCTGTTCTTTCCAGCGGCGCACCAAATCCGGGTTGGCAATCGCAGGGCGGCCCACGACAACGGCTTCGCCCCAGCCTTCGGCAGCCACGCGGGCGGCTTCCTCATAGGTGGTGATCTCTGCGAAGCCGGTGTTCAGCAGCACCGGTCCGCCAAAGGCCTTGCGCAGCGACTGGACCAGCTCGCCGGCTGGGTCATGGTGCAGGATGCTCAGGTTGGCCAGCCCCAGTGGCGCGATGCCCCGAACCAGCGCGGTGTAGGTAGCCAGCACATCCGCGCGATCGTTTTCCAGCGCACCCTGGACATTGTGTTCCGGCGAAATGCGCAGGCCGGTCTTCCCGGCGCCAATGGCATTGGCAACCGCGGTCACTACTTCAATGACAAAGCGGGCCCGGTTCTCCGGGGAGCCACCATAGTTATCGGTGCGGGTGTTGGCCGAAGGTGCCAGGAACTCGTGCAACAGGTAGCCGTTGGCACCGTGAAGCTCCACGCCGTCGAATCCGGCGGCGATGGCGTTGCGCGAAGCAGTCACGAATTCCTCGATGATCCGTGGGAGTTCTTCAGAACCCAGTGCATGCGGAACCGGGTAGGCGTGCTTTCCGGTGTAGGTGCGCGACTCGCCCTCAACCGCGATGGCACTGGGTGCTTCGACGTAGTCGACACCGGTGGTTTCCGGGTGGGTGACGCGGCCAGCATGCATGACCTGGGCGACGATGAGGCCGCCTTCGGCGTGCACCGCGTCGGTGACCTTCTTCCAGCCGGCAATCTGCTCCTCGGTGACTAGGCCCGGCTGGCGGACGAATCCCTGGCCGGCAAAGCTCGGGTAGGTGCCCTCGCTGACAATCAGGCCCAGGGACGCACGCTGGCGGTAATACTCCACTACATCTGCGTTGGGCACGCCGTCCTTGCCCGAACGGGAACGGGTGAGCGGTGCCATGACCAAGCGGTTGGACAGCTTGAGGTCGCCGAGGGCGAGAGGGGAAAACAGATCCATGGGATAAGACTCCTGAAGTGGAATTTGTACTTGCATAGTCCAACTAGGTTTTCCGTTGACGTATTCCAGTTCGGCTGCAAATATGAGCTGGCTAACGGCCAGGGCAGTCTGTTGAACAAGGTCCAGTGAGCAGTTTCCCCGCTGTTATCGCGGCATTCTGTGCACCCGATGGGCAGTACGCGCGATGAATCGCTCATCATGGGAAGAGAACAGCACCGCTCCCCCGCGTTCAAGCATCGAATCGATGACCTCGTTCAGGATTTGAAGCCCCGCCGAATCCAGCGCCTCGGTTGGTTCATCAAGAAGCAGCAGCCGTGGTTCGCGCACCAGCACGGTAGCCAAGGCAACAAGCCGTCGGGCCGAAGCAGGCAGCTCATAAGGATGGGTCTGGGCATAGGATGCCAAACCCAGTTGCTCAAGAATTCGCGGCACCCGGGCGCGCTGAATGCCCTTTTTGGGAAGGCCAAAGGCAATCTCGCGGGTTACCGTCCGCTCGAAGAGCTGGTCCGAAGGATTTTGCAGGAGCATCCCGGAATCGGCTGCCACCCGCAACTTGCCGGCAATTGGCTTGAGCAGGCCCGCGGCGGCTTTGAGCAGTGTAGTCTTGCCTGTTCCGTTGGCACCGGCAAGCCCCACGCATTCTCCTGCAAGGACTTCGAGATCGAGGTCGGAGATGACCGGGGCACTCGCGCCCTTGTATCCGAGTTGCACTCCGGCAAAGGCCAACAGGGGCTTTGCGAAGGCTAGTGCGACGGATGCTCGAGTCGGACTGGAAGACAACGAAGTAGTTCTGGCGGTTTCAGCCGCAGGCCGCAAAGTTCCGTCCGCCAAATTCCACAGGGCATCTGCTTCGGCTTCCCATGCTTCAGTGGTACGGGTTAACACCACTAGCGCGGTGCCGGCGGCACGCAGCCGGGTGACCATCTCCGTCACTGCTTCGATTGCCTTGGAATCCAAGCCTGCCAGCGGTTCATCCAGCACGATGATGGTAGGCATGGCTGCTGACAGCGCCGCCAGGGCGACCAAGCGTTCTTGGCCTCCTGAAAGCTTGGCAGGATCGCGTTCCAGCAGATGCTCCATGGACAGCCGTGCTGAAAGCTCGGAGATGAGCTCGGCCATCTCTTCGCGGGGCATTCCTTCGTTCTCCCTCGCGAAGACCAGCTCTTCTGCAACCGTCTGGCGAATCCTCGAAAGGTAGAGACCAGCATCCTGGGGCAACAATCCCACATGCCTGGCCCAGCCGGCTACGTCGATTCGTGGCGAATGCTCCGGAGAATAATCGATCCGTTGCCCCGCCAGGATAAATGTTCCCTCACAACTGTCGGTTCCCTGCCGCGGGAGCATACCAGCGAGTACCCCGCCAAATGTGGATTTCCCGGATCCAGAGTCGCCGGAAATGACCGTCAAGGACCCCGGAGATAATTCCAGCTCGATTGCGCGCAAGGTATCGTGATCCGCGTCTGCGTAGCGGAAGCTTCCCAACCGGAGGTGCAGCACCGACGTGCTTTCGACAGGTGCACGGTGTTCCACGTCCATCATGCGGCACCTCCGAATGGCACCAGAATCGCTACCGGCACCACCACCGAACACAGCAGGGCAACCCAGCGGACTCCTCGCTGTATTTGCGAGTCTGCGACCTGGCGCAATCTGCTGTGCTCGCCGCGGGCTGGAAAACCGCGTGCCTCCAGATAAACCGAACGGTCATGGGCATCCTGCACCGAGGAGAGCACCAGCGGCACCGCTCGTAGCCTCAGGCGCTGCAGCCAGCCGGCCAAGCCACGGCCGGTTCCTGCCTTCCGCAAAGCTTGGGCTTCGCCAATGGCATGCTGCTTTTCCATCATCTGCGGAAGAAGGAACAAGGTGGACGCCAGCAGGTACCCCGCCTGCGGCGGAGCTGGCGACAAGTCGATGGCCGCCACCAGCTGGTGCTTGTCGATCAGCAAACCACAGAGCAAGCCAACCACCACCAGCACCGCTGTGCGCAAAGCCAAGGCCGTGGCAATCTCCACTCCCCCAAGGGTCAGGCTTACTGGCCCCCACGAGGCGATCACCGGAGACGAATCCCGGGATGCCAGTCCATGGATCATCAGCAAGGACAACAGGGTTGGAAGCATGATTGCACCGCTAAGCGCCGCGAGTTTGCGGGCTTTGCCGGCCACCGCGCCAATGGCCACGCAGAGGACTATCACCGCGCAGCTCAGCCACCATACGTTGGTAGCCGTGGCTACGGCAACCGTGAACAAGGCGAGGCAAAGCACGGTAAAGGGGTGCAACCCGGTGATGCGGCGCTTCATCGGTGTACTACTTGTTTCCGCTCTTGCCCAGCACCTTGTAGCGGCGGATGAATTCGAAGGAACCGCTCAGGCGCTTCGGCAGGGCGAAGACCAGCAGTGCCGCGATAAGGAAGACAATGGCCTTATCTCCCGGATCGGAGATCAGGGCCTGCTTGGTGACTGCGGAGAGCAGCGAATCACCCATGGAACGGAAGGCTGCAACTACTGCGCCGGTACCGACTCCCGAGGTGCCGCCGTAGACGAACGCGGCTACCGGGGAAGAGACCACACCAACCAGCACACCGGAAACCAGGCCGGCGATTGGGGCAAGGTATGGCCGGCGCAAGGCTCCGTAGCGGGCGGCGGTTCCCGCAAGGAAACCGACCAGCGCGGCTCCAGCTGCGAATGGCAATACGGTAGGTGCAAACAGCGACCAGATCAGGGTGCTGAGCACACCGGTGGCGGCGCCGGCACGGCGTCCGGCCAGGAAGCCTACCAATACGGTGCCGATGGAATCCAGGTAGAGCGGGACCATGACGGATCCGACGAATTGGCCCAGGATGATGTTCAATGCCAGGGCGACCGGGATCAGCGTCAGGGCAGAAACTGGCAGATCCGGCAGGACTGCGAGCAGCAGCAGGATGGCAGCGATCAGGTAAGCGGCGAAAGTTGCCAGAGCAACTCCCTGGCCCAGCCCTTCGACGATTCCCGTTGGTTGGGTGATGACCAGAAACAGGTAGGTTCCAACGAGAAGCAGGGTTCCAGCGGCGCCGAGCACCCGGCGGCGCAGGAGCTGGGTCGGTGATGCTTCGGGCAAGAGAAGATTCGGTGACATGATGAGGCAATCCTGGGGATACGAGTTAATTGCGCGCAGGATTGCTCCCGCAACGCGCGAATGGCGGGTCTATGTCACCTCGACCCGGTAGACGAGTCTAGCCCACCTGCTTGCGCTCAGGAATTCTCATTGAGTTTTCTTGCC
The DNA here is from genome assembly GCF_008370855.1 of Glutamicibacter sp. ZJUTW. NCBI lineage: Bacteria > Bacillati > Actinomycetota > Actinomycetes > Micrococcales > Micrococcaceae > Glutamicibacter > Glutamicibacter sp. ZJUTW. The sequence continues at coordinate 3,217,780 of NZ_CP043624.1, forward strand.
AGCGCGCCGAGTCGTTGGACCAGCTCGGCAAATCCCGCCTCGGGATTATTTGCCACGACCACTTGTGCATTCGCCGGTTTGCCCCACAGCCCGCGGAAGTCAGCCACTGTCGTACCAAAGAGCAATGGTGAATCTGTTTCTACGTCCACCGTTGCGGGGCGGGTCTCGTAGTCCAGCGTGCCGGCGGCAACGCCAGCGGCAAAGAAGTCGTGCACGTGAGCGATGTAACCTTGGTCGTATTGGCGATGGAATTCGAAGTAGAAACGCAGGGCGTCGGAGAGATAGCGCACCAGTGGATTCGAGGACTTGCTTAATGTCCCTTCTGGATCGCTAGCCTGGACAATTTCCGGTTCAGCGCATCCAGATTCACTGGAGAGCTTTTTCAGAAAGTCGGGCTGCATTTCAAAGCGCTCCGTAGTGTCCAAAGAGCAGACAATCGGCAATTTCGAGGAATCCAATCCTTCTTCAGCGGCAGCAGTGTACGCAGCAAAGACTTCCTTTGCGGCATGCGGGTCCACGTGAGTGTTCCATTCGGCCGTAGGCGTGGTGTTGCCCTGGTAGTAGAAGGCACCGCCCATGATTACTACCTTGCGCAGCAACCAGGGAAGTCGTGGTTCGCGGCGAAGCGCAAGGGCGAAGTTGGTCAGTGGCGCGGTGAGGAGGACAGTCAGTTCGCCCAGGTTGCCCCTTGCAGCTTCGATCCAATAATCGATGGCGTCGAGAGCCATGGGCTCTGGGTACATTGGGTCTGGAAGGGTCGCGTAGCCAACGCCTTGCGGACCATGAGTTTCCGGCGTAGTCACCAAAGGAATTTCTAGCGGTTCGCGCGCACCAATGAGCACTGGAATGTCCGACTTTGCGCAGAGCGTAAGCAAGGCACGATTATTCGCTGCGACCTGCCCGACATCGATGTTGCCCGGAGTACAGGTGACAGCTTCTATCCGAATATGGTCGAGCGAGGAGAGGTACGCCAGCGCCAAGGCATCATCTATCCCGGTGTCGCAGTCGATCAGGAGTCGACTCGACGGCCGTTGGTAGGCCTCGTCTGCAATTTCGAGCTTTCCCGGCACGTCATTCCTCATCTTCCTCACTGCAAAGATCTAAGCAGATAGTTCTCACTGTCATGGAAATAACCGCCACATTCTCAACGAGCAACTGCATTCGCTGATGTGAATACGCTGACCGGCATCTCTCGATGCAACTTCCACGTGATGGCGATGGGTTTGGAACCTTCGTGTTTCACATAATCGACTGTGCCCAAGCATGTGAACGGCAATACCAGCCCGTCAATGTCCCTCGCGGCGTCTCTGGTGAAAAGCAAGATATGCGAAGCATGCTCTTTGCGGTTCAAGTAGCGTTTGCCGGTAGGGCTGGTTGGGCTGGTGGCGTTCTGTGATTCCCAGTGAAATAATTGCGGGCTGATCGCATAGTCCTTGTATAGGGTATTTGGATTGTGGACGGATTCGTCCTTGTCCAGCGTTACGAAGAGCGCGTCGGTATTTGCCTGTGAACACCATGCGACCCCTTCACGGTGGTTGACTCCCTTGCCAAGTTCCAACGATCCGTATTCAAGTGCTGCTAGAATCTCAGAGCGCCAGTATGTGGCATGCGAATACAGCGGGATATGCTGCAGTCCGAGCGGGAGTCCCCTTGGTGCGTGCGCTCCGCGGTCCACACCTCTCGCAAAGGCAGCTCGCAGCTCTTCAACCAGGTATCCGTTTGCACGAATGCGATCTAGTCCCTGGTCGTAGGTTTCAAACCCGCCTCCGTTATCCCAGAAGGTATAGAACAGCATCCGAGCAAATATTTGCACTCGCGGTTCCAAGTCGGCATAACGTGGGGCGCTAGTTGAAAGCAGCGCCGAGTACGCATCAGCGCGCTCTGCATCGTCAACATGGAGGAAACGAGTTACCCGTTTAAGAAGTTCATGTTCTTCATTTAGTTGGTCGACACCGATTCGGTTCAACTCTTCTTCCCAAGGAGAACGCGATGAGATCAGTCCTGCTCGACGAACCAATTCAGTCCACGAATCTCCCGTTTTGCGGTAAATATCTTTGACATCTCGTCCGGACGCGGCGAGGTAGTCGTCCATGGCAGTCAGCCCATGCGACTTAATTTCATTTACCAATGCCGGCTTGGTGAGCTTTAACTGAGATCGAATGTTCTCTAGCACGATCGCGCGCGCCACGCGGTCGAGCATTAGCTGGCACCCCGAGGGAAGTCCGGGCGCACCGTCATCAATGATGTGCTCCAATTTTTTGCGCGGAACATCCAGCAAGGCACGAAACTTCACGTCGAAACGGAACTCCCGACGTTGTTGGCCGATGAAGTCCAATACCGTAAGTACTGCCTTGTCGTCTGCGCGCCGGAGTCCACGGCCGAGCTGTTGCAGGAAGATCGTGGAACTCTGAGTGGGACGTAGCAAAAGAATGGTGTCGATCTCCGGAACGTCGAGGCCCTCGTTAAAAAGATCGACGGCAAAGATGCAGTTCAGTTCACGGGCACGTAGTTTGGCTAGCGCTCCCTCGCGTTCCTCGGTGCTTGAAATTCCGGACACCGCTACCGAAGGGATTCCTGCCTCGTTGAAAACCTTGGCCATGTAATGCGCGTGTTGGACCGAGACACAGAAACCCAGTGCACGCATCGCGGACGTGCTGACCACCTTGTCGCGCAGTTCGTTGATGATCTTCAGTGCACGCATGTCATTACCTGTGTAAACATTACTCAGCTGTTCCAGGTCGTAGGAACCGCGCTTCCATTCGATTGCGGTGAGGTCGACGTCGTCTGCCACCCCGAAATAGTGGAAAGGAACCAGGAGGTCTGCGTCCAAGGCATCCCACAGGCGCAGTTCCGCGGCAATTCGACCGCCGAAGTAGGTGTCAGCCACATTGACGCCGTCGCCACGTTCGGGTGTTGCAGTGAGTCCCAGCAGTTCGATGGGCTTCAGGTGCTCAATGAGCTTGCGGTATGAAGATGCTTCGGCATGGTGGAATTCATCGATCACCACCACATCGAATGCCTGCGGGTCGATCCTGGAAAGTCCGAAAGCGGCTAAGGACTGGATACTGGCGAACACGTGCTTCCAGGCTTCCGGTTTTTGTCCATCCACGAACATCTCGCCAAAGGAGCCCTTCCCCAGTACCTTGCGATACGTTTTGAGCGATTGCTCTAGGATCTCCTTGCGGTGAGCCACGAATAAAAGGGTAAGGTCCCGGCCAGCAGCTTCGCACAGTCGCTCGTAATCCAGCGCCGCGAGTACGGTCTTGCCGGTCCCCGTTGCAGCAACCACCAGGTTTCGGTGCTCGTTGCGGTTTGTGCGGGCGGCTTCGAGTTCTTCGAGCATTTCCTTTTGGTGCAGCAGCGGAAGCACTTCCAGCCCGGTGGATCCGAGCATTCGTTCCGCCGTCGTTCCGCCCGCCCGTTTCAGTGCAGCGTCAAGTCGCTCTGCGTCAGTATCGGGATCGTATGGAACGAAGGCGTCGTCCTCCCAATAGCTGTCGAAGGTCATCGAGAATTTTTGCAACAGACTTGGAGTTGCCACGCCAGAGAGTCGAACATTCCATTCAAGGCCGTCGAGCAGTGCCGGTCGGCTCAGGTTGGAGCTTCCAACGTATGCAGTGTCAAACCCTGAATTCCGGTGGAACATCCAGGCCTTGGCGTGAAGCCGGGTCGCATTGGTCTCGTAGTTAATGCGAACTTCGGCACCGAAACGGCGAACCAATTCGTCGATTGCGTGACGTTGGGTGGCACCCATATATGTTGTGGTGATGACCCGGATCGGAATGCCGTAATCCTTGAGTGTCTCCAGCGAATCGGAAAGCAACCGGAGACCTTCCCATTTGATGAAGGCACACAGCAGATCGACTCGATCGGCCGAAGATAACTCGGCTCTCAGCTCGGCAGCCAGTTGCGGGTCTTCGCGGCTATTCGTGAGTAGGGCAGCCGAGCTTAGCGAGGTCTGCGGTCGTTTGAATGACCGCATCCGAATTGCATCGTCGCGTTGCAACTCCAAAAGTTTTTTCGGGCCCGGTAGAACATCCTGTGAATGACCAACCATGTCAAGTATCTGGTTGGACAGGTCAATCATTTGATCCGGCGTTAGCGCGCCCAACCGCTTCTCAATCGCGCGCCCAAGAAAGCGGGCCAGTTCACCCGGGGCGTTCTCGGGAACAATCGGTTCCACTGTCCGCTTGTAGCCGGACAATGCCTGAAGTCGCCCTGCTAGGTGGTCGGTAATAAGAATCTCGAAGATTCCTTCACCCAAGTCGAACGTATTTAGCTCTTCCCCGATGTCCATGTTGCCAGGTTACTCGACTCATAGGACGATTTGCGGCACTGAAGATTGCACTCCGTGGCTATTGCACTCCCCGTTAGCACTGTTTCAACTGGATAGGAGTGAAACTGCAGTAGTTACGATCGAGATTAGACCGCGAGGCAGGAATCTTGCGATAAATTATCAACGTGCCACTATCTATTCGCGAGCTCTTTGCCGCTGCAGATCTAAATCCATCCGGCGTGGTCCAATGGGGCGAGCTGGCTCTTCCAAACGTTCCGGGTGTTTACTGTGTCAGTTGGTCCGTCGATGCGGAGGCCACACGCGTGAACAGAGATATTTGTGTTCCTTCGGCGTCGGCCTACACCGATCTATTGTCAGTCTGTCCCAGGACATCCGTTGATGGCGTTCTCGCGACGCCAAGCACATTGACCGAACGGATTGGACGCTTCTGGATCCCTAACGAACCAGTCCTCTACATCGGCATGGCTGGCACTTCAATCCGGACCCGAGTTGGACAGTACTACTCGACCAAGTTGGGCGCTCGCGCACCACACGCTGGTGGCTGGTGGTTAAAGACTCTTGAAAGTCTTGATCAGTTGTACGTGCATTTCGCATCTTGCGACGAGGTCTCGACTCGTGAACAGTCCATGCTCGCTGCCTTTGCCACCAGCATCGATCCCGGGCATCGCCGTCATCTGTTTGATAATGAGAGGGTGGCACCATTTGCCAATATCGACGTAGGCAACGGCCTCCATAAGCGCCATGGCTTGTCGAACTACAAGGTCCCGCGTAATCAGCGTCAATCGTTGGTTACACAGAACCCATTGATGGTTCGTCTGCCGAATCAATAGTCCAGTCGCAACCAGTGACAGACAAGGACCGCATGCGGAGCGAACTTCGTATTCCTTTCGAAGCCAAACATGCATTTCCTGATGTGACTACCAAGCTCCAGGTCGTCCTCGATGGTGTGCACGTCGATGTCCTTTGGCGGCCCAATGGGTCTCGTTCCGGAACTATTGGAGTGGGCGCTGCGTACATGCGAAGACTGCGGGAGAGCGACGAGCCGCTTCAGATCAATGTCAACAATAGAATCTACACCATCTTGCGTAAGTAACCATAAGCCGGCCTGCACGGACAGAATATCAACTGACGTCTGTTCCGATCCCAGGATTGGTCACGCTGCCGCACGATGGCCATTTCGTTTTGCCGGGCGCCGAACTGGCGCCTGCAGCAAGTCTCGAATCTCCTCTACCTCCAAGTCGAGTCCAGCAGCTTCGGTCCGATTTCGAGGGCGCTGAAATCATTTCAATGGATGAGCACCAAAAGATAATCCACCAGAGCACCGGGCAACTCGGAGAGAACTTTCGTTTGCCGTTCCCCCGAGAAGTTATGGCAATTCTTAGCCACATCGACAGGAGTGGGCGGCGGGTCGAGTCGGCTCGGCTCGCAGCTTGGACGATTGTGAGGAAGACACATGGATCGGCAAGCTTTCGAGCCACCAGATCTATGGTGGCCAGTAGGCACCAAATGTGACCATGTGGTTATCTTCAGAGCGAGAAGCAAGGTTACTAAAGCGAAATGGTGTCTACGCGATACGAGGGGCATAAAGTATGGAGGTGACGTGGATCAAAACCGCTGGTTGGAAGTTAGCCCGTCGCAATTCGCCCGCGAAACCGTGGGCCTCAAGTACCCTAAAGCCAAGGTGCCGTCCCAGAGACTCTTCGGGAGTCTCCTCGAAGACCGCTAGTTCCTGACGATACAGCGATCAGCGGCCTGACTGCTTCCGAACATGCGAATAACGACCGCGTCGCTGACCGAGCCGATGAATGTCATTTCCCCATACTGGTCAGGCGCGCAACATCCGGGTAATGCCGCTGGACGGACCGTTTCGCAGGCCATCCCGCGGCCAGCTAAGAATTCCGGCTACAACGTAAGTCGGTGCACGAACATGCCGTTCCAGGTGCTTGGATAGAAACCATGAAAATGGATTTCTACTCAGAAGATGTTTGGCCGCACATCACCGAAATTGTTGACGGCTCCGGCAAGATTCACGCCGCGATTGCATTCCTGGGGAACGACGCACCGGACCGACTACCACTCAAGGCTGGCGATGTACTGCTGGTCAATGCACGGGCCAACAATGTATCTTCACGAGCCACCAGCCCATTCGCAATCGAGCGATACATCGACCGAGGCGTCAAGGTTTACAGCTCAGAACGCCTTCATGCCAAAGTAATTGCGACAGACAAGCACGCTATCGTCGGATCAGCCAATGCCTCCGCAAGCTCTGCGCGATCCTCTGAAGCCATCATCGTTACTGACAGCATAAAAAATCGTAGAAGCGTCAAGGAGTTTGTTCTCCGCGAGATCGATGACCATGGAATGAAAATAACCCAGGAGAAGCTGGCAGATCTCAAGCGTCTGTACAAAGAAGGGAAAGCAATATCCGGAATCACCGGAGTCAACACGTCGAAGCCACTGGTTACAGGCTTCCCATGGGCGGTCGAGAACGTGTATTTGGTGACGAGGTACGACGCAGACCTAACGGAAGAAGAGCAGGACGAGATCCTCACCGGCACAACGAGACCCACCGGCTTCAACCTTGACGTCATGCAAATCGAGAACGCCGACGACGCGTACAAGTGTGGAGACATCGTCATATTCTGCGACGATATGTACATTTATCCACCGATCAAAATCGACAGCGGCGTGGTCTTTGTAAACGACGAAGAATCGAGAATGGGGCAGGTAACTCAGCAGAGAAGCAAGGGGATGAGGGTCCTGAAGCGATCAGGATTTTCGCCTCGGTACGTCACGGATACGGAAAGCTTCGATGATCTTATGGATCTTCTGGACGAAGCTTCCGGTCACCTGAAGCTTTCGGGCGGTCGCCGTGATGCAATGATCCGAGTTTGGTTCCCTGAATTCAAGGAACTGTCAGCCCCAATTGAATAACATGGCGTTACTGGCCGACCTTTTCCTCGGCTATTTCCCCCATACGGCGGCCATTCAAATCTCGTGGCGCCGGCTCCCGTTGCGGCTGAGGGCTCTGCGTTAGATCCGTGGTGGACTGCGCGCCTGCTGGTCATCGATTGAGCATGTCTAGCGCGTCCCGGATGCGGATCCCCGGACCGGCATGCAGCTGGCTTTCGTCGACGACCGCCGGTCCCTACTCGCCGATTGTCTAGGCGATCTGGTAAACGGTCGGTAGAGTCCGCCACGTCAGTTCTCGGCCTTCTTGTAATTTTCGATTTGCGACTCCCAATCGCAAGCCTTGGGAAGGTCTCGAAGAGTTGCGCCACCAAGATACTGACCACGACGTCATGGAAAAGTGTGTGACTTATACAGAATTTTTTCGAGCATGGGCCAAGTTAGCGACATTCTGCACCCGCTCCAACAGCCGTTCTGGACTCAATGACAGGTCCAACGGAAAGTGCACGATTTCCTTGTTTGTATTTCTGACTTTCACGATTCTGGGGCTTCCAGCACCTGCATAAAGCAACCATGCCCTCGGCACGTCCAAAGCAGTGCAGTACGCAAGCATCTGGTACTCATCTGCGTTTGAGTAGCTACCGAACTGTGAAGCTTTGTATTTGGCGTCGAATACAACCCGGGGTATGCCAGCCTCGCAATAGACGGCATCAACGTACATGGTCGTACGTGGTCTTTCCCCTTGTCTGGGCTCATCCAAATGAGCTTCGAACTGAGCGTGAACAGTCCCCGGAAAGAAACGCATGGACTCCTTTATCGCTGTCGTCACGAAATCTTCAAATACCTTCGCCATGTCCACAGCAAATGAGCTCATCCTGCTGCGTCCCTTGCCCGACTCTACAGATAGTCCATCACGAATCAGGGCGGCCATACGAAGCGCCGGAATATAGTGGGCGTTGGCCCTACTTTCTTGCCATTGCGGCCATGGAGCAACCCGAGGGAGAAGTTTCACACCATCGAGGTTCCGGTCCAAACGCGAGAGACGTTCCCGCACCGCAGGAGGCACCGCGGTAAGATCGAGAACGATTCTTATTGCGGTCCGAAGTATCCGGTTCTCGGCGATGTCCTTCGTGAAATCGTCAAAGGTGACTTCCAACGGAATGGGAAGTCCAAGGTGTCGTGAGATCTGGTCTCCAACACGGATCTTGCCACGAAGCACTCGCAGTGACTCCTCCACGGTGACGTAGCTAGAGAGCGGCCCGCGTTGCAGGGCTCTCTCGCATTGTCGTGCAAAAGAATGTGCGATCGCCGCAAAAAAATCTGGTTCCTCCACCGCGTCCGTGTCCGCTTCACTAAAGCCCGGGTCAGCAGCGTAGCCGAGCATGAACATCAGCCGACTCAGGCCCACCTTATCTTTGGGACGAACCTCAATCAGCAGTTCCCCCACCTGCACGGCGCCCACCATTCCCGTCGGGCTGATGTCCCAGCCGCCGCACCAGGAACGAGAAACATTAACCAACTTCGAGGCCCGCAGCATTTCAGCGTCGTCCTCGCTTAGTTCCACGGATCGAGGTGTGGTTTCGAGCTCGTGAAATGTCATGGGTGTACACACGTCAGCTCAAGCCTTCTTCAATTACTACTGTCGACTCGACGGCAGAAACTTCGCGGTCTTCATCGCTCGCGACGAGCTTCCTGGCTTTCTTGCGGATGCTGGACAGACCGAACCGACTGCGTACTTCGTCTCGACTGAATCGTCCAAAGTAGTGTTCCTCCAGCAAGGGCAAGAGTTCGTACTTCCAGATCCGTTCCAAGCCAACATCACTCTCGGCATGATTCCCCATGAAGTACGACGGACCGATCATCAAATCACGGTCCGTTCCTTCGATTTCCAAGTTCAACGCCCTGAGCAGATCAGCCCGCAACGAAGGTTGCCCCGTAGCCTGAAGGAATCGATCGAGCATTCCCTCAATTAGGCCATCCTGGGGATGCAACTCAATGAAGGCGAAACGACGGCGGATGGCCGCATCGATCATCGCTACCGATCGATCCGCGGTATTCATTGTTCCAATGATGAATAGATTCGGTGGAAGCTTAAATGTCGATCCGGGACTGTATTGAAGGTTGATGCTCTGGTCTCGGTATTCAAGCAGGAAGTAAAGCTCGCCGAAGATCTTGGCCAGATTGCCGCGGTTCATCTCATCAATTATCAAGAAGAAAGGCTTGTTCCGGTTCCCCTCTGCTGATGCTTCTGCCGCAATGCGTCGCAGTGGTCCAGGCTCCAAAGCAAATCCCAATTGGCCGTTGTCGGCGGCAGACGGACGATAGCCTTCAAAGAAGTCTTCATAGGCGTAGGAAGGGTGAAACTGGACGACCTGGACATGGTCAGAGTGTTCCCCCGTCGCCAAAAACCTGGCAAGTTTGCCCGCGAGGAAGGTCTTTCCCGTTCCCGGTGGGCCATAAAGAACAATTTGTCTGCGAGTACGCAACATCTCCACGACCTCTTGCAGCTGATCCCTCTCGATGTGGATTGAAGCGGCAAACGTCTGGTCAATCTCGGACAGGAGTTCAGGTTGCGTGGCGGGCTCTTGTGCAATCGGGATTTCAGGTTCCTCGGATTCTTCCGCTTCGCCGGTTTCGGAGAGAAAAACCGTCAAGTCAGATAGTGCCGCCGTCGCGTCAACAAACGGTCCCCGTTCGTCAAAAATTCCAAGGACGAGCTTACCTGCACGGTCAGCAGGGAGTTCTACTAGTTGCCAGTCCACGTCGCAGGCCAGATGCGCCGGCTCGTCAGCAACAAAACGGACTTCGGACTCAACGATTCCAACAAATAGTTCATCACCGCGACGGGTGAATACCACGTCCCCCACCCCCATCAAGGTCAGGAATCGGTGGAATGCGTGGGCGCTTTGCTTCCGTTCCGCATAATCAACGTGGTCATACCCCAATTCCACGGCGCGCTGAATCTGTGGCAAAGTACTTCCCGGTTCCACTTCGCCGAGGTGAGTCGCCTGCAGAGAGATCTCCCCGCGATCCAACCAGTCGTCTAAGAGCTGCTGGCTCCCCTGCTGTTGCCGAACCAGCCAGGCCCTCTGTCCTGCCTTCGTCGACGACTTCCTCAGCCAGTCGTTGATGAATAGTTCTCCATACCAATCAACACGGTGGCCTGCCTTGGAATTGTGGATCTTGTGGATAGCAGCAAGATCGTTGGCAATTGATCGTTGATCCGAGCCACTTTGACCGCCAATTTCCCAGGCGTATGCCTCGAGAAGTAATTTTCGATGGTTCTGGCTAACCACCGGTTCGAAGAAGTTCGGCCACATCATGTATTCGACCGCAAAACGGACACCTTGTATCCGATCGTCCACCGCGTCGGTGATTGCGCCGAATGCATCCGGGCCAGCCAGGGCTTCTTCCAATACTTTTTGGGGCTGCGCACGCACCTGCAGCACGAAGCGGGCAAGCCAAACGAAATTATGCCATTTCCGGCTGCTGTAGCCCCGCCCGCCGTTGAAAGCCCCAGAAGATTTCATCCCCTTGAGGATTTCATCAGGTATCTGCGTATCGGCATTCACCCAAGACAGAATCAATTCGATGTGGTCCTGCTTGGTATCACTCCTAACATTGACGAGCGGCAGCTGAGTGAGGGTCATCAGCTCGGCAGCCAGAACAATAACGGCGGTTTCGGCCCCTTCCAGCTGGGCTTGCAGCTTGACCAAGAAATTGCCCGTGCCACCGTCATAGTTGTCGAAAGTCCTGCGGAGCAGTTCCGTCGCGTTGTGTTCAGTCCACGTCGTCTGGTTCCAGAATGGAGAAGGTTCACCACGCAGGCCTCGTTCGAGGATCATTTGGCCAGCTGATTCCAGTTCTGGCGCGGGCCCCCTTCGGTTCGTCATCATCGATTCATCGGCACTGAACTCATTCAAGATGTCTCCCTGGTTACTAGCTTGGCGCTGCGGTCTTGAGAAACACTATATGGCAGGGAAACAGCTGGCTCAGCGAGAACGCGGAGCATCGGTTACGGTGTGCGTGAGCCAAATCAATACGACTAGGAGGTTCCATGCCGTTCTAATGTCTCGACCACTCTGGATCGGTGGTCGGCAAGTCGAATACGTCGCTACCTGCGGCGGATTCTGCTCCGATGACCGCTTCGCACACGATTCCAACTTAGGTAGATTCCGACTCTCGGCTATCGCTATTCACTGAACATTGGTAACCCTCAACTCTGGAGCGTCCAAGTCCAAATGAGCCGTGATGCACCCGTGCGAACTTGAACCCTTCGCTATTCGTGCTTCGAGCGCCCCAACCTTGATCGAGACCTTGGAAGATGCGGACGATTCCAGTGCCAGGACGAAGGTCACCTCGGCTTCGGCCAGCCTGATGATGACTTGTCATGGTCCTAGCTCGGCGATCCGACCCGCCAACTCCATAGGGTCGTCGCTTGGCCCCACGGCGATGGCTGCTTCCTCATCCCCGGCAAAAACAATGCCTGCCTTGGCCAGGATGGCGCCCAGTAGGCCACCCCGGCTTTTCTTCACTCCACAGTGCCGCACGGTAGTCCAATTCGAAAAACACCAGCACTCCAGCGGCATTGCTGTGTAAGTTCTGCTGCGCAACATGGCCGAATCGTGCGAAGTCTCAAACCTAGAGTTCCTTTTAGTCTGCGGCATGGAACATGGCATCGATGGTGGTTTCACCGCGTCCAAACACGCTTGAAAGACCAGCTGCGGCATTCAGCCTGTCGTGCTGCGCCCATCCGGCGACTCGGCAAGGCACACTCGTCATCGACGAGCTGCTCAGGGCAAAAGGCCCTTACCCGGTGGCGTCGAGGAACTGCGCGGTCAGCCGTTCCAGGGTGCGTTCCATATTGGGCCCGGTGCTCCGGGTGAAGCCCATCAGCCTCAGCAGCCATTGGTGCCGCACCCGGCTCGCGTCCCAGGTTTCGCTGACCAGCGTCCCTGACCCGACAGCTTCCAGCTCGTAGCGCCACCGATGCCCGCTGAAGTGCCGCCAGGCGATCTGCCGGTCTTGCTCGAATTCCACCACGGTATTGCTGATCCGGTACGGGACACCCAGACGCATCTGCATGCCGAACTCGCTGCCCAGGTTGAGCTTACTTCCCTTCGCGTTCGAGGACCGCACCGTTCCGGAGCCGTCGATGACCGGGTGCATGGCCGGATCCCTGAGCAGTTCGAAGATCTCTCGGGGCGCGGCAGCCACGAAGCGGCGGCGGGTTTGCAGATACGGGGATGGACTCATCAGCCCATCCTAGGCAGCATCTGATCCCGTGCCCGGCAGCCGGGCCTATCCGCAACGATGTTATTGTGCCATTCTTGGTTGACCTGCACCATCAGGAAGGGAAATCGATGAGCCACCGAAACGATCAGGACCTTGTACTTGGCCCGATGCTCCGCCACGTGGATGCCACCTCCGCCAGTATCTGGGTGGAGACAGCTCGGTCTGGCACCGTCGAGATCCGTTGCGGTGAAAGCACATGGAGTGCGCCGACTTTTGGTGCCCACGGCCACCACTATGCGTTAGTTGAGGTGACGGGGCTGGAGGTTGGAAGCGTCAATCCCTACAGCGTGCATCTTCAGGGGACAGCGATCTGGCCGCGCGAGGATGGCTTCCCCGATTCCATGATCGCCACCATCGACCCCGCCAAGAATCCACGGCTGGCCTTCGGGTCCTGCCGCACCAGCATCCCGCACGACGCGGCGGGCAACCGCAAGCACGGTGTTGACGCGATGCGCGCCTATGCCCTGTCCATGGCGGGCCCGGCGCACGGACCCTGGCCGGATTTGATGCTCTTCCTCGGCGATCAGGTTTATGCGGACTCCACCAGTGACCAGATGCGCGAGTTCATCCGCAGCCGGCGCGATATCAGGGACGAACCCGGGGCTGAGCTGAAGGACTTCGCGGAATACGCCCACCTGTACCGGTTGGCTTGGTCGGACCCGGCCAACCGCTGGCTTCTTTCCACCCTGCCCAGCGCCATGATCTTCGACGACCACGACATCCGCGACGATTGGAACTCCTCGCGCAGTTGGAAGCAGGACATGGAGCAGACCAGCTGGTGGCACGAACGCATTGTTGCGGGCCTCGGCTCATATTGGATCTATCAGCACCTCGGCAATCTCTCCCCCGACGAGCGGGCTGCAGATCCACTGTGGCAACGCATCGCGGCCCACACCGGCCTCGACGAATTGGACATCACTGCCGACTTGGACCGGTTCGCCGAGCGCGTCGATGCTGCACCGGAAGAATACCGCTGGAGCTACTGCCGCGACTGGGATACGGTGCGGCTGATCGTGGTGGACTCCCGTGCCTCCCGCACCCTCGACACCGAAGCGCGTGCCCTGCTCGATCCACCGGAAAATGCGTGGCTCGACGAGCAGATGCAAGGCGGATTCCGCCACCTGCTGGTCGCTACCTCATTGCCCTTCCTGCTGCCCATGGGCCTGCATCATGTGGAAGCGTGGAACGAGGTCTACTCCTCAGGGGAACGCGGCCAGGTCCGGGCGTGGCTCGGGGAACGACTGCGCCGGGCCGTGGACCTTGAGCATTGGGCGGCGTTCCAACAAAGCTTCCAGGACGTGGCCCGGTGGTCCACCGAGGTCGCCGATGGGCAGCGCGGCCCCGCTCCGCAGTCCGTCACGTTCCTCTCCGGCGACGTGCACTTCTCCTACGTTTCCGAAGTCGAGCGCGAGAACGGGAGCAGGATCCTGCAAGCTGTGTGTTCGCCCATCCGCAACCCACTGCCCCGGTTGATGCGCTACTTTGCCGCAGCCTTGGCCTTGGGGCCGGCCGTTCCGTTCGGGGCTTGGATGGCGCGCAGGGCACATGTGCCAGACCCGCCTTTTCGATGGAACGGCATCAAGGGGCCGTGGTTCGACAACAACCTAGCCATCCTTCAGGACACCGAAGACGGGCTGGTGGTCAGCTGGGTCACGGGGGTGGTTGAGCACGGAGACCACCTGCACCCAAGGCTGGAAACCGTCGTAGTGGCAGCGATCGAACCGCGCGAGAAATGACGCGACCGTCAGGTATCGGGGTGGGTCTCCACCATGGCTTCGAGGTGAGTGGCGACGTCAGCACGCTTGGCGTGCAAGAAAAACAGCTGCCGAACCATCGGCGGAATGACTAACCCGATTGCATCGGTACCGTTAGTAATGACGCTTTGCTCGTCTAACGCATCCATCATGGCCGCCGCCTATGCGCTATGCCGTTGAGCTCCATGTTTCTTTAGCTTCGCATCGATACGACGGGTGAATTGAAGGGCTAAGAGTTCCTGCGCTTTCTTTAGTCATTGCTCGCCTCCAGGAGTATCAGATCCAGCAGAACTGATTTTCATGTGAAACAGGGAATCGATTCATTTCATCGCTTTTCGGCAAATCCATGCATGGAACGCATTACTGCGTAGAACGATCACGGATCCCGAGGCGACCTCAAGGCAAAAATCCAGAACTTCGCAACTGCCGCACAGTTGCAACAATTAGTCCAAGAAACCGCGCAAGAGAGTCGCAGTGCCATCAAGATGTTCTTGCATCAGCTTCTTTGCGCTGGCTCCATCGCCGCGGAGGATGGCGTTCAAGATGTCCTCGTGCTGGCGGCTGGAGTGCGCGATATTCGGCTTCAGGAACGGAATCCGATCCAGCAGCTCGCTGGTTGCGTCGCGCGCCTCTGCAACCGCTTTTGCCAGCATGCTCGAAGCTGACAAATCGGCGATCATGACATGGAGCCGGGCATCCAGCGGCCGGTAGTTCGTCGCGTCGGCCGAATTGACGGCTTCGTGCGCCAGCATCAAATTATTTCGCTGGGTTGCAGTGAGCGATGCCCCCGCGGCCAATTCAGCTGCGGCAGGTTCCACGACCGACCTGAATGCAAGCACATCCTCAATGCGTGCACGGTCCGAATCATCCAATGGATTCTCATGCGACTTCGGATGAGCAGCAACAACCGTTCCACCGTAGCGACCTCGCTGGACCTGCAAGTAGCCTGCGCTCTGCAATTCCGCCAATGAGTCGCGCAATGTAGCTCGTGAAACACCCAGGGCCTCGGCAAGCTCCCTCTCCGCAGGCAATTTTTCGCCGGGCGGGAAGACGCCTAGCCTCATGGCGCGCAACAGTTGCCCGAGGGTCTCCTCGAAGACGTTTCCCCGGCGCACTTGCCCAAGGAACCTCATCCCATCCCGGGAATCCAATGGTTTAGTTTCGGCCATGATCTAAGAATGGCACACAATTTGGTTCAAGAAAACACCTTTCATTTTCTCTTACCAGCTCAATTTTCAAACTAACCTATTGACTTTGCTCCGTGACCCCTGCCACAGTTGAGCGCATGCAAAGGACTGATTTCAGTCCATTAGATTCAGGACTCATGGACCGAGGAAGCTCACATGACCAAGAATTCACACATCGACTACGCATCGGTCGACAAAGACTATCTACGACATAGGCAGCTCAAGAAAGGCGCCGCAGGTTGGATCCTGCTTGCCGGCTTGGGTATTGCCTACGTCATTTCCGGTGATTTTTCAGGCTGGAATCTCGGCTTGGCCGCTGGCGGCTGGGGCGGATTGCTCATTGCCTTCGTGCTGATGGGCATCATGTACACCTGCATGGTGTTCGGCCTGGCAGAAATGTCCTCGACGCTACCCACAGCCGGTGCGGGCTACGGCTTCGCCCGCAGGGCCATGGGACCACTGGGCGGTTTCGCCACCGGCATGGCAGTGCTCATCGAGTACGCCGTGGCCCCTGCCGCTATCGCCACCTTCATCGGCGGCTACATCGAGGCCCTCGGCCTGTTCGGGATGACCAATTCGTGGCCCGTCTACCTGATCACCTACATTGTTTTCATCGGCATCCATATGTGGGGCGTAGGCGAAGCACTCAAGCTGATGTTCGGCATCACCGCTATCGCCATTGTGGCGCTGGTAGTCACCGTCTTTGGCCTGATACCGCACTTTGAGCCAAGCAACCTCTTCGACATCGTGCCAGACGGTTCGGCCGGCTCCTCAGCCTTCATGCCGTTCGGCATTTCCGGAACCCTTGCCGCGCTGGTCTTCGGCATCTGGTTCTTCCTCGCAGTAGAGGGGGTCCCACTGGCCGCCGAGGAATCGCAAGACCCGAAACGCGATATGCCCAAGGGCATCATTACCGCAGTAATCTTCCTGGTCTTCTCCGGTGCTGCCATGCTCATCCTGGTGCCCGGAGTCGCGGGAGCCGAAGCCATGAGCGTCTCCGGTTCCCCACTTCCCGAGGCGCTGCGCGAAGCCTACGGGCAGAATTCAGCGCTGGCGAACTTCGTGAACTATGCGGGCCTGGCAGGATTGGTGGCCAGCTTCTTCTCTATCGTCTATGCCTACTCCCGGCAGCTGTTCGCCTTGTCCCGTGCCGGCTACTTGCCCCGGGTTCTCTCGCTGACCGGCTCCCGCCATACACCATGGGTGGCCCTGCTGGTTCCAGGCACCATCGGATTCATCCTGGCAGCAGTCATCCGCAATGGCGACCAGCTGATCAATATCGCAGTCTTCGGCGCCACCGTCTCCTACGTGCTGCTGAATCTGAGCCACATTGTCTTGCGGATCAAGGAACCCGACCTGCCCCGCGGGTATCGCACCCCGGGCGGTATCGTCACCACTTCCATTGCGCTGGTGCTGGCTGTCATTGCCCTCATCGCAACATTCGTCGTGGACATCCTCGCCGCAGGAATCACCGCAGGAGTCTTCGTCCTGGCACTCGCGTACTTCTGGTTCTATAGCAGGCATCGCCTGGTTGCCAGCGCGCCCGAAGAAGAATTCACCATCCTGGAGTCCGAAGAAAATGCCCTGAAGTAAACCGGTCCCAGGCCACAGAACCAATCCCCGACAATCGAAGGAACATTCTCCATGCAAGACATCCAAGAACTCGTCAAGGCCTCCAAGAACGAACGCATGCTAAGCGTTGAACAGTTGACCGAGGGCATCCGCACCGGAGTCTATGATTCGGTCATTCTCGCCTTCACCGACATGCAGGGCCGGCTCCAGGGAAAAATCGTCCATGCCCAGTTCTTCCTGGACACCGTGCTGAATCACGGCACCGAAGCTTGCAACTACCTGTTGGCAGTGGATACCGAAATGAACACCGTGGAAGGCTATTCGCTGACCAGCTGGGACACCGGCTACGGCGACATGGAGTTCGTGCTGGATTACGACACCATCCGCCCAGTTCCGTACTTGGAACGCACGGCGCTGATCCAGACCGACTTGGCCACCACGGACGGACGTCCGGTTCCAGTGGCCCCGCGGTCCCTGCTCAAGGCGCAGCAGGAGAAAGCCGCTGCGTTGGGCTTGCGCGCCATGGCAGGTACGGAACTGGAGTTCTTGATCTTCAACGACTCCTACGAAGATGCGCAGCAGCGCGGCTACCGGGACCTCACCCCTGCCAACCAGCACAACGTCGACTACTCGATCCTGGGCTCAATGCGCGTCGAACCGCTACTGCGCGATATCCGCAACGCCATGTACCAATCGGGTATGATCGTCGAATCGGCCAAGGGCGAGTGCAACTTCGGGCAGCACGAGATCGCTTTCAAATACGACGACGTGGTCACCACAGGCGATAACCACACCTTCTACAAGCTCTCGGCCAAGCACATGGCCTCGCAGCGCGGGCAATCCATCACCTTCATGGCCAAGCCCAACCAGCGCGAAGGTTCCAGCTGCCACATCCACATGTCGCTGCGCAAGCTTGATGGCTCGCTGGCCTTCTGGGACGAAGCCCGCGGAGAACGCACGGAAATGTACAACCACTTCATCGCCGGAGTCTTGGCCACGATGCGGGAGTTCACCCTGTTCTACGCCCCGAATATCAACTCCTACAAGCGATTCGCCAAGGGGTCCTTCGCACCTACCGCAGTTGCCTGGGGCCTGGACAACCGCAGCTGCGCGGTCCGGCTGGTAGGCAAGGGATACGGCGCGCGCATGGAGAACCGCCTGCCGGGAGCGGACGCCAACCCGTACCTGGCCATGGCCGCCATGCTGGCGGCCGGTCTCTATGGCATGGAGAAGAAGCTTGAACTGCCCGAGATGGTGACCGGAAGCGCCTACGACTCCGGATCCCAGCATGTGCCCCAAACCATGGCCGAGGCCCGAGAGCTCTTCGCGAACTCGGAAATCGCTTTAGAAATCTTCGGCAAGGAAGTAGTGGAACACTACACCCGCTACGCGGACGTGGAAATCGAGCAGTTCAACGCCGCGGTCACCGACTGGGAAGTTTCCCGTGGTTTCGAACGCCACTGATCACGAAGGACAACTACAAGTGAACTATCCATCGGACCCAGCAACGCAGCGCAGGCCGCGCATCGGGCTGACCACCTACTGGCAGGAAGCCAAATGGGGTGTCTGGGAAAGAACCGCGGCCATTGTCCCAGGCAAGTACATCAAGTCAGTGGTTGCGGCCGGTGGTACGCCAATGCTCCTGCCACCGGTTGCCACCGACGCCTCCGTCTTGGACGTCCTGGATGGGCTGATAGTCATCGGCGGCGTGGATGTGGATCCTGCTAACTACGGGCATCAACCGCACCCGCGCACGGCGGCACAGCCGGAGCGGGACCTGCACGACATGGCTTTGGCCGCCGCCGCGCTGGAGCGGGCCGTTCCGCTGTTCGCCATCTGCCGTGGCGCCCAAGTGCTCAACGTGCAGCAAGGCGGAACCCTGAACCAGCACCTGCCCGATCTGCTTCCGGATGCTGCCGAAAAGTACCAGCCAGCTCCCGGCGTCTTCGGCACAGTGGATTTCACCACCGCGCATGGTTCTCTGGCGGAGCAGATCCTGGGCAACCAGGCCAGCGCTCCGTGCTACCACCACCAGTCCCTGCAGGAGGTAGCCAAAGGTCTGGAGGTCACCGCCCGCGCCAGCGACGGGACGGTGGAAATCGTTGAAATGCCGCAGGCCCGAGGCTGGGTTCTGGGCACGCAATTCCACCCGGAAGAGAACTTGGAAGACATCCGGCTCATGCAGGCTTTCGTCCAGGCTGCGCATGACTACGCCACCAGCAAATCTATTTCGACACCACAGGAAGCGCTATGAGCACTGATACCGCAGTGAAAGACACCTTTACCGTGATCAACCCGGCGACGGGGCAAGCAGTCCAGGATGTCGCGCTGGCTGATACCGCGGAGGCGGATGCCGCAATTGCCCGGGCCTCCGAGGCTTTTCCCGCCTGGAGCCAGGTCGCTCCTGCTGAGCGCGCCGCGCTGCTGCGCAGATTCGCGGCCGCAGTAGACCGCGATCTGGAGAATCTGGCCCAGCTGGAAGTGCTCAATGCCGGGCACACCATCGGCAACGCCCGCTGGGAGGCCGGAAACGTCAGGGATGTGCTGAACTACTACGCAGCAGCCCCGGAACGGAACTTCGGCAAGCAGATTCCCGTCGCAGGCGGAGTGAACGTTACCTTCCACGAACCGCTGGGTGTCGTTGGGATCATCGTTCCATGGAATTTCCCCATGCCGATCGCGGGGTGGGGGTTCGCCCCAGCACTGGCTGCGGGCAATACTGTCGTGCTCAAGCCAGCGGAACTGACACCCTTGACCGCCATCCGCCTGGGCGAGTTGGCCCGCGAGGCCGGTATCCCCGAGGGTGTCTTCACCGTCATCCCGGGCAAGGGCTCGGTAGTCGGCGAGCGCTTTGTCACCCATCCTGACGTCCGCAAAGTTGTTTTCACCGGTTCCACCCAAGTGGGCCAGGGCATCATGCGCGGATGCGCGGACCAGCTGAAGCGTGTCACCCTGGAGCTGGGCGGCAAGAGCGCCAATATCATCTTCGCCGATGCCGACCTCGACAAGGCAGCCGCCCAGGCACCGGGCGGTGTCTTCGACAATGCCGGACAGGACTGCTGCGCCCGCTCCCGGATCCTGGTGCAGCGCAGCGTTCTGGATGTGTTCATGGAGCGATTCACCCAGGCTGTCGCGGCGGTTACTGTCGGGGATCCGAGCGACGAAGCTACGGTGATGGGCCCTTTGGTCTCCGCCAAGCAATTGCAGACGGTGTCTTCCTTCCTGCTCGATGAGCAGGGAAATCGCCGCAAGGATATCGCCTACCAGGGCAAGGTTCCCCCGGGCGAGGGCTTCTGGTTCCCGCCTACGGTCGTGGTTCCCGAAGATTCGCAGGACCGGATCCTGCGCGAAGAGATTTTCGGCCCGATCGTCGCGGTGATCCCATTCGAGGACGAGGCCGATGCCATCCGCATTGCCAATGACTCGGAGTACGGGCTCTCCGGATCCATCTGGACACGGGATGTGGGCCGTGCCCTGCGCGTGGCCCGCGCGGTCGAGGCCGGGAACCTGTCGGTGAACTCCCATTCCTCGGTGCGCTATTCCACTCCTTTCGGCGGCTACAAGAAATCCGGACTCGGCCGCGAGCTGGGACCAGATGCCCTCGAAGCCTTCAGCGAGGTCAAGAACGTCTTCATTGACACCGAAAGCTGATTTACCGCAAAGCATCATCCAACTAAAACAAATCACTAGCAAGGAGAACCATCAAATGAGCGAAACTGCCCCGTACAACGGCTTGGTCACCAATCGGCTTGCCGGACGAGTCGCCACTATTACTGGCGGCGCCTCCGGCATCGGCCTGGCCACCGCCAAGCGCTTGGCCCATGAAGGCGCCAAGGTGGTCATTGGCGATATCTGCGCCGAGGAAATCGGCCAGAAAGCCGCCGAAGAAGTCGGCGGGCTTTTCGTCCGCACCGATGTTACCAATGAGGAAGACGTCAAGAACTTGTTCGCCACAGCCAAGTCGACCTACGGTTCGGTGGATATCGCATTCAACAACGCGGGGATTTCCCCGGCAGACGACGCTTCCATCCTGGATACCGGCATCGACGCCTGGCGCAAGGTCCAGGAGGTCAACCTGACCAGCGTGTACTACTGCTGTAAGCACGTGCTGCCGTACATGCAGGAACAGGGCCGGGGCTCCATCATCAACACCGCTTCCTTCGTCGCTGTCATGGGTGCGGCGACTAGCCAGATCAGCTACTCGGCTTCCAAGGGCGGGGTGCTGTCCATGAGCCGCGAACTCGGTGTCGAGTTCGCCCGGCAGGGCATCCGGGTCAATGCGCTTTGCCCCGGCCCGGTAAATACCCCGCTGCTAAAGGAGCTCTTCGCCAAGGACCCGGAGCGCGCCGCGCGCCGCTTGGTGCATGTGCCGCTTGGTCGGTTCGCAGAACCGGATGAACTGGCGGCCTCGGTAGCCTTCCTTGCCTCCGACGATTCCTCCTTCATCACCGCGAGCCAGTTCCTGGTGGACGGCGGCATCGCTGGAGCCTACGTGACCCCGCTGTAAGGGATAGGACCCACTCAAGCACTCCCCTGGATCTGGCATTCGCCTACATACAGGGGAGTGTTTTTGCTTTCGGGGCTTTCCTGTCACTATTCCCGGCGGATTGCCTGTGGCGCGGGATCAGCCAGTTCTAGCCGGCTGTCAGCACGGTGCCTTTACCCCACGAGCAAGTCAGCAGTATCGATGCCGTCGAGGATCCAATCAACGCCATCAATGACGAGGTTCTTCGCCAACGGCAACTGGTGCGAAGCGCTCTCGATAATGTGCATCAAGTACCCGCCGGTATTCGGGAAAGCGACGAGATCTCCCTTGGCCACACCTGCCGGGAACTCGAACCGCCTGCGCAGGATCAATTCTTCTTCAATGCAATAGGCACCCACCAGGAATCCTTCGTATGGCGCCCGATCCTGCACTTTCGGCCCTGTGGGAATCAGCAACGGATCCAGCAAGAAGTCGGCGGAAGTTGAACGGCATTGGGTTCTATTCATATGCAGGCCAACCAATGGTGCTCCATCGCTGCGGTTCTTGACGAAGGCCACTTCAGCAAGCGTCAGTCCGCACCCATCCAAAAGTGAACGCCCCGGTTCGCAGCGAAGCTGGATCCCCCGCTCGATAAGCATCTGGGCGACGGTCCTTCGAGTAGTGGTTTCTTCTGTTGCCAGAACTTTCCGCAACCATTCGCCGCGGATCAGTTTCTGGTGGTACGGGTACAGAGCGATACTGGCTTCAGGCCCCGTGGCTCCCAGACGATCTGATTTCCAAGTCAATGACTCATCGCCCTCGGGGAGTTCGGCGAGCGCTTCCCAGAACCCTGCCCATTGCTTTCCGTCATCCAGGTAGGACATCGGAATGCCTCCGCCCATATCCACAAAGCTTGGGTCGTGCCCGCGGTCCCGCAGCGCATCGATCAGCGCCAGCGCTTCCAAGGCCAGTTGCGCTCGTTGCCCACCGTCATATCCGTTGAGATGGAAGTGGATTCCTTCAACTTTGAGGGTTTCAGGCTTATCCGCCTGATCCAGGAAAGTGAGCCATTCTCCAGCCCGCAAACCGAATCGCGTCGGCGGGATGGATGGGTTATCCGATGCCAGGCGCAGTGCGACGGCAGCAGGTTTCCCGGACTCCTGCACAATCGCTTGCAGCTCTGCCGTCTCATCCAAGTTGTCCAGGCTCAGAACGACACCATGTTCCACCGCAAGCCTCAGCAGGGCCACGGATTTCACTGCCGCGGTGACAATGATCCGATCCGCTGGCACTCCCCGCTTGAGGCACTGGTCCAGCTCATTGAAACTGGCCACATCAATTCCGCAGCCTTCGGCTACAGCATGGTCAATTGCTCCGAGGGTCTTGTTGGCTTTGCGTGCCAGATAAATCTCGAAATCAATCCCGTGCTCATCTGCTGCCTCCCGCAGCTCAGCGATGTTCCGGCTCATCGAAGAGTAATCATGCAGATTCAATGGAGAACCGTACTGCTTGATCAGCTCCTGGCAGAGCTTGGGATCTGCAATCAGGGAATCCATCCAGGGTTCGAGCCGTGCCGTCAACGGAATGGTTCCGTGCATCAGGGGTTGAGTCACTGGGCTACTTTCTGTTGGGAGGCGGCCACCTGCCGCGCTATGCGACGTGCCCAACCTCGGTATTCAAGGTGCAAGCCACGATTCAAGGTGTCATGACCCAACGTGGGGTCTTCTGTTGGACGGCCTAGTGCCGTGAGGGACTCGTTGCGTTCGCCAGTTGAGTCCAGGCAAGTGCCGTCGGTATCAGTGAGCAGTCCACGCTCCCCTGCCCGAACTTGCACCTCGCCCTCGGCGAGTAGATCGCTGAACAAGCTGGACGCGCTGTCACCTCCAGAGGACGAGGCATAGAGCACCCCGGCAGGCGCGGTGACAGCATCTATCGTGAGGGCTGCTCCAGCAAAAACCGATAAATCGGATTGCTCGTGGTGCAATAGCCCGTCCTCGAAGAGCGCCAGCAGCTTCAGGGCCGTAGGTTCAGGCGGGCCGAAGGCCATCCGCTCAAGATTCGCGGCAAGGGTCTTGAATTGCTCTCGCTCATCCGCATTCCAGCTGATCCGCGTCAGCGCGTCAACCAGCTGCGGATACAGACCCGACCAAACGGTTCCCCATACCCACTGTGTGCTGGGAGCCGCCAAGCCATGATTGATGCGCACACTGGCACGTAGCTCTTCGGCAGCGGATGTCCTCTCTGCCATCTGTTCCAATTTTCCATCCCGCAAGGTCTTCCACAAGGCATCCTGGTCAGTCTCCGAACCGCTGGCTTTGGCGCATTCCATCGCACAGGACAGCAGGATCTGCCACAGCTCATCCAACCCCGGATGCAGAAGCTTTCCACCTGTTGCCGTTCCATGGCGTTCGATCCCCCACTGGCGCACCTGATCTCGATAGCCATCAAGGACTTCGTCTACGCTGGCAGGTCGGGTGTTGGGCTTGGGTGTCATGGGAATGCCGCTGCGAGATGTCATGGTTATGGAAACAGGTTCTTCTCCGCTTGGAATATAGCGCAGGAATTCCAAACCATCTGAAGTTGTGGTCTCCCAGCGTCCCCCGCGTCCCTCGGTTAATCGCAACACGACATCGTAGGCAGTCAGCGCGGCTCCCTTGATCACAACCTTGCTTCCGGCCAGCACAGTATCGTCTTCAGCCTGGTCATGTTCTACGGTCAACGCTGCAGCCGATATTGAACCGCGCGGTGAATCCTCTGCCCGATAGCCGCCCAAGCCATGCCCGGTAGCAAGAACTACCTCGTCATAGAGTTCTGTACCGTGCACGGTACGGACCTCCCAGTGCGGGCCCTTTCGCGCCACTCCGTCGACTACGCAAGAACGATGGGCAACTGGCAGGGACCCGTGTTCTGCAAGCCGTTCGAACTGCTCACGCAGGTATTCCCCAACCAGCGCGCGGGCAGGGAAAGATCCATCAGCTGAAGCAATATTCCTTGCCTCCTGCCATCGGTTGAAATCCTGGGAACACAAGTTGGAGGACGCGTCGATAATGCGCGGGTTGACGTTGAGTTTCAGTTCCCTCGGTTGCGCGGTGTTCCATACTCGCCCGGCCCCGGGCGGGTAGGGATCATAAACATCCACTTGTAATTCTCCGGCTAGATGCGGAGGCAGCGAATCGTTGAGTTCAAGCAACGCATATAAGCACTTCGGCCCACCGCCGATCATTGCAATGCGTGTCATCGCACCTGCTGGTCTACAAGGTTCGCCGTGCCGTCTGCCTCGGGTTCTTCGCCCAAGGTCTCGCGTACCCAATCATCGTCATAGACGCTATGCAGATAAGGAACTCCGGAGTCGTGGACCAGGAAGGCTACCCGCGAACCTGCAGGAATCTCCGGCAGCATCTGGCTCATGGCGGAAACGATGGCACCGGTAGACGCGCCAGCCAGGATTCCCTCACGCTGGGCAAGCATTCGGCAGCCGCGAACCATGTCAATCTCGCGGATGCGGAACACATGATCGGGTTCGGCCTGCAAGGCCAGCTCCGGAACGATGCCTGCTCCCAAACCGGGCAAGCGGCGGTTCCCGGATTCTCCGCCAAAGAGCACGGATCCCAATGCGTCCACGGCGACCAGCTTGGTGTTCAAGCCATGCTCCCGGATGTACTTCTGGCATCCGAGAATTGTGCCCGTGGTGCTGGTCGCGACAAAGAGCATATCCACTTTTCCGTCCAGCGCGTCCACGATTTCGGGCATGGTGGATGAGTAATGCGCCTTGGGATTATCAGGGGACCCGTACTGATTGGTGGTCACTGCGCCCGGGTTCTGGGCCAGTAGCTGCTGCACCCGCTGCCGGCGGGCAGCCAGCTTGTTCCCATCGGGCTGGTTGACTACCAACTCAACGGCGGCCCCATAAGCGCGCATGATGTCCAAGGCGGATTTGTTGGCGTTCTCGTCGACTACTGCCACGAATTTGATGCCCCGCACCACGCATTGCCGAGACAAGGCGATACCCAGGTTGCCGGAGGTTGATTCGATGACCATCCCTCCGGGCTGCAGCTGGCCGGATTCCATAAAGGATTCAATCAGGCTTCCTGCAGTGCGTTCCTTGGTGCTGCCCGAGAGCTGCAGCAAATCCAATTTGGCAAATATTTCGATATCCGGACTGTCGAAAAGGCGTTCCAATTTCACGACAGGGGAATTGAACGGGCTAAGAGTTCCTGCACTATCCATGTTCGTCGCTCGCATTCAGGTGTGGCAATTACGGAAAACTGCTCTTCATGCGCGATTAGGGATTTAATCCATTTCATCGCATTTTCGGCAAGTCTAAGTGCGCAATGCCGAACTGCCTAGGATATTCAAGGATTCCTTGGCAGGCTCAAAGCGAATTCACTGGAGTTCCCAGCGAGTGTCGCCGGATATTTGCCGGACATGGAACCAACAGAGCAACAGAGCAACCGCGCAACCGCGCAACCCTGGATGCGCCGCCAGCAGATTCAGCTACCCGGCTTTGAAGGACTCCAGCATTGCGGGACGCTTCCGGGACAACCTAATCCTCCAGGAAGCATCACGCAGCACAGGGAGAATCCAGTGGGATGGGACTGCCAGCAATCCCCGCCATACCGTTTCAAATGCGGTCTCGCACCTGGCGCGGGTTTCCGGCGAACCGAAGCCCAGGCCTGCACCAACCAGCCCGCCCAAACGGAGTTCCTCCGGGTACCGAAGCTCCCCTAATCACTGTGCGAGGCCCCGGCAGAAGACCAGGAGAGCTGCTTGGGCACCGATCCCAGCTTCGAATATTGCCCCTCTCCGACGAGCGCAGCGGCTCATCTGCCGCCGAGCGGAGAAAGGTCCTGCACCCGCCCGTCGCTGCCCAGCTGGACCGTGCGGTGGGCTTGGGCAATTGTCGCGGGACGATGGGCGACCAGGAGAATCGCACGGTCCCGGGATTGCCTCAGGATATCCATGACGGCGTTGTCGGCATCCGGATCGAGCGAAGCGGTTGGTTCATCGAGGATGAGCACGCGCGGGTTCCCCAGCAAGGCCCGCGCGATCGCAACCCGGGCCCGCTGGCCTCCCGACAGGCCGCTCCCGTGCTCGCCCACCGGGGTATCCAGCCCGCCCGGGATCCCTGCAGCAGAATCGAGCAGGCCGGCTGCGGATGCGGCCTGGCGGACTGCGGCATCGGTGGCGCCAGGGTTGCCGAGGGTGATATTCGAGCGGATCGTGCCTCGCAGCAACGGCGAGGACTGCGGCACGGCGGAGACCAGCCGGCGCAGGTCCGCGTCGGGCAGCCCGCGCAGATCAGCGCCGTCGATCCGGATGCTCCCCTCATCCGGATCCCAGATGCGCAGCGCAAGACGGGCGGCGGTGGTCTTGCCCGCGCCCGAGGCCCCGGTGAGTGCAACGATCTCCCCTGGGCTGACACGCATCGAGAACCCGTCGAGGACACGGCGGCCATCGGCGTAGGCGAAGCCGACGCCATCGAACACCAACCCGGGCTCCTGCACTAGTCCGCCGGAGCTCCAGCTGCCGGTGCCCCGGATGGAGGGCGGGTGCTCGAGGACGCCGGTGATGCGTTCGGTGGCGGCACTGAGCGTGCCGGCGTTGCGCAGCAGGTCGGCGATCTGGGCTGCCGGCCCGAGGCCGGCGACCGCCACGGTGATGGCCAGCGGGATGTCCTGCGGCGCGATCGCGGTGCGGTCCAGGAGGATGATGAGGATGCAGCCCAGGGCCGCGAGGGCGTGGGCGGCGTCGCTGATGCCGCGTTCGGCCCCGAGCCGGGGTGCCTCGCGCAGCTGGGTGCGCGCCAGCTTGCGGGTCCTGCCGCTAAGCCGGTCCAGCTGCTGCTGAAGCGCCCCGGAGCCGGCCAGTTCACGCAGGCCGCGCAGCGTATCGAGCAATTCCGAGCGGAGGGCGGCGGACCCCTGCGCCAGCAGCGTGCCGTCCTGCCGGGCGCGGCGGGCGGTGAGCCACGGGACGATGGCGCCGATGAGCAGCAGCGGGATCCACACCAGCAGCAGCGGGCTCAGAAGCAGCGAGACGGCGGTGCTGATGCCCAGCACCAGCAGTGCGCTGAGCGCCTGGGCGGCGGTGTGGGCATAGAGCCATTCCAGGGTCTCGATATCCGCGACCACGGTGGCTGACAGGTCCCCGGTGCGCCGGTAATCGGTGCGGGCGGGCAGCGAACGGCGCAGCACATCGAAGACGCGGCCGCGCAGCGTGGCGATCAGCCGGTAGGCGAGGTCGTGGGACACCCAGGATTCCCGCCATGCGGCCAGCGCGGCGAAGATCGCCAATCCGGCCAGGGCGACCCCGGCGGGGGCGATCGGGAAGTCCTGGCCGGCCAGCAGCTGCCCGCCCATCCAGGCCAGGCCCAGGGCGATCCCGAGCACCGCGGCCTGGGTGGCAGCGCTCCACGCGACGGTCTCGATGAACAAGGCCCCGCCGCGTGGCGATGAGCGGCAGCAGGCGCAGCATCGTCCTCATGGGGTTTGCCTCCTCGATAGGGCGCCATCGGCGGGTGCCCCGGTGCCGGTGGCGGCGATCCGGCCGCCACGCAGCGCCATCCAGCCGGTGGCATGGGCGCAGGCCGAGGCGCGGTGGGCGATGATGATGACCGTGCGGCCACCGGTGGCTTCGGCGAGGGAATCGACCACTTGCCGCTCGGTGCCGGGGTCGAGCGCGGACGTGGCCTCGTCGAGCACGAGCACCGGGGCAGGCGAGAGCAGCGCACGGGCAATCGCGAGCCGTTGCCGCTGGCCGCCGGAAAGCTGCTCGCCGTTCTCCGCAAGCACGGTGCCATACCCCTAGGGAAGGGCGGTGATGGCTTCGTCGATGCGCGCGGTGCGCGCGGCGGCTTCCAGCTCGGCGTTGCTCGCCTCGGGCCGGTACAGCCGCAGGTTCTCGGCCACGGTCCAGGCGAAGAGCACCGGATCCTGCGGGAGCACCACCACGCTGCGCGCCCTGACCGGCGCGGTGAAGTCCCGCAGGTCGGTGCCGCCGATGCGGATGGTGCCCGCGTCCGGATCGATATATCGTTCCAGCAGCCGTGCCAGGGTGCTCTTTCCCGAGCCCGACGGCCCGATCATCGCCAAGGTCTGGCCCGGCGCGACATGGAAGGTGCACCCGGCAAGGCCCGTGGAAGCCCCGGGATACAGGTAGGACACGCCCTGGACCTCGATGGATCCGGTCGTGGCTGGTTGGTTGTGGCGGCCTTCGCCCATCGGTTGCGCGCCGAGTAGCCGGTCGAGCCCGTCAACCGCGGTGAGGCCGAGATAGCCGGCATGCCAGTAGGTGCCCAGGTCCTGCACCGGGCGGAAACACTCCCGGGCGAGCAGCAGCACCATGACCGCAGGCGCCGTGCCCAGCGGCCCAGCGGGCCCGGCGGCCAGAGAGCCCAGCACGGTGCCAAGCTGCATGGCCAACGCGCCCAGCGCGGTGTCGACCAGGGACAGGCGCAGCTGGCGCATGGTGCAGTCCGCCAGGCCGTCAGCTTCCCGCGCGAAGCGGGCCGCCTGGCGCTCGGCGGCCCCGAAGGCGCGCAGCAGCTCGATGTTCTGCAGGGCCTCGACATAGGCGGAGGACAGCCTGGTGAAACGCGCGGTGCGCCCGCTGGTACTCGTGGTCGTCCTGGTAGCCCTGGGCATCACGGTTCATTTCGAGGCAAGCGTTGATGCGCAGGGCGCTGCCTATGCCACCGGCGTGCTGGTTCTCGTGAGTTCCGCGGCGATAGCGGTAACGATTTCTGCTCGTCGACAGCGTGAACGAGGCAAGACGATTCTCTTTTCCTGTGTCAGCTTGGTGTTCATCTACACCACCATCGCGAACCGCGTTGAACGCCCGGACGGCCTGAAAATTGCGGCCTTCTTCATTGCCGCAGTTCTCCTGGTGTCGCTGCTGTCGAGGTTCCGCCGCTCCACTGAGCTTCGAGCCACCTCGGTCATGTTCGACACCCAAGCGCAGAACATCATCCAGCAGGCCACCAGCGCTGGGCTGATTCGCCTGATCGCCCACGAACCGGTGAACACGTCCAAGGAACGCTACGTGCATAAACACGAGCATGCGATTCTCGCCAGCCACATTCCCGTGCATGCACCTGTGGTCTTCCTGGAAGTCCGGGTCAGCGATTACTCCGATTTTGCGCAGGACATTGACGTTCGCGGCGTCACCCGGCATAGCCAATGGGTACTTGAAGCAACCGCGCCTTCGGTATCAACAGCCATTGCCGCATTGTCCATGGCCATCCGGGACCAGTATGAGGTCATGCCGCATATCTACTTCCGCTGGACCGAAGGCAATCCATTGCTGAACCTGGCCAAGTTCATCTTCCTTGGACAAGGAGAAATCGCTCCGCTGACCCGTGAGGTCCTGCGCGAAGCAGAACCTAATCTGCAACGCCGACCATGGGTGCATGTGGGCTAGCCGCATAGCGCATTGAGGTTGGCAATACGTTCGGCCCGGGCTGGACGGCCCAGCCTCCGTGCGGTGCGCAGGCGCCGGGCGCCACAGCCATTCGCTGTTGTTCCGGCCCTGCATCCTCGCCCGTTCGCCGCTGCCTGCCCGGTCATGCGGATACGAATTCGCACCGGTGCGGTCCTTCAAAGTCAGCGTCGCGATCAGCGAAGCGCCCACCCAGATGGACAGGTACGTGGAGACCGCAACAGTGGCATCAAACTTGCCCACCAGCGCCACGGCAATGGTCGGAGCAAATGCGCCGTCAACCACCGAGCCCAGGGCATAGCTGATCGAAGAACCGCTCAAGCGGATGCGGGCCGGGAAAAACTCTGCATACAGCGCTGGCAACGGGCCATAGGAGAAGCCTAAGAACGCGCCGAAGACCACCAGGGACACGCTAACCCAGACCAGGTTCCGGGTCTCGATGAGCAGGAACAGCGGGAAGATCCAGACCAGCAGCAGCACTCAGCCGATGGTGATGATGCTCAGAAGGTCTCCGGCTTGCAGTCCCAGCTTGTTTGTCGCGTAGCCCAGGATGAAACCGCCGGTGAGCATGTAGCCTGCCGTGTTGTTTCTCATGAAAACCAAGGTGGCCTGAATGACCTTCTTCGGATGCTTGCTGAACAGCGTGGACAGCGGGGCTGACTCGGTCTGCTCGGTTTGCTCGGTTTGCTTCGTCTTGGCCATTTCCTCGAAGACCGGGTACTCCTCCACGTGCCGGCGGATGCAGTAGCCGATGAGGATCAGCACGGAGCTGAGCAGGAACGACGTGCTCCAGCCCCAGGCGTTGAATTGCTCCGGGGTGACCACAGCGGCAATGATCGCGCTGACCGCGGAGGCCAGCAGCATGCCTGCCGGAACCCCGAGCTGTGGGAAGGCGCCGAACTTGCCGCGGGCATCATCAGGTGCGTGTTCAACTGCCATCAATGCCGCGCCGCCCCACTCGCCACCGGCGGAGAAGCCCTGGACGATGCGCAGGAAGATCAAGAGAATCGGAGCCCACACGCCGATGGTTGCGTAGGTGGGCAGCAGGCCCACCAGGACCAGTGTGACGATCAGTACCGCTCGGCGGCCGTACTTGTCAGGCTTGCGCGAACAGCTTGGCGGCATCAGCGGCTACCTGCTTCGCACCGCCCTGGTTCCAGCTCTCGAGTTGGCGCGTGGCTCCATTTCCGAAAGTGGCGAGCGAGTCCAGGAAATTGGCTACGAACTGTTCATCGCCATTGCGATGCAATGCCCGGCCCGTATAGTCGAGCACCCGCTGGATCACGGCCTTGACAGGCACGGAGGTCCTGGATTCGCTATCGAAATAAGTGCCATCCACTCCCGATTTCGCCGCTTGCCACAGGCCCAGGTCAAGCACTTCGGATGCTGCCGTGACGGCAGAGCCGTCAGTTTCCGAGGCGGTATCCACAATGGCCCGGATGAGCAGGGCCAGGGCCACGGATTCGCCGGCTGTCATCTGCGTGTCCGCAGCGCGGACTTCAATGGTCGGATGGTTCACCGACAAGCGGGCGACCCAGCTAATGTGGCCCGGATCGAGCAGCGACCCGGAAGCAATCATGTCCTCCACCCGCTGCTGGTATTCATGCACTGTCGCAAAAGCCGGCGGAATGCCTGTCGCAGACCATCTGCGGTAGTGCACCGTCCGCCATGACGCGAAACCCGTCAGTTCCCCGTTCCAGATGGGAGAGTTCGCGCCAATTCCCGCAATCAGCGGCAACCAGCCGCGCAAGGCATTCAGCGCCCGGACTCCGGCTTCGGCATCCGGGATATGCACATGGATGTGCAGTCCGTTGATGAAATGCTCGCGGGCGATCCCCGGGACGAACTCGTGGATGGTTGCGTAGCGCTGGCCCTTGGTGAAGTCCGTAGCGCTCGGCAGCTGCAGCGCCGTTCCAGAAGCAAAGGGAAGCACCTGGTGTTCGCGGCATATCCGCTCAATGGCGGCGCGTCGCCGCACCAGCGCTTCCAGGGCTTCGCCCGCGGAGGCGCAGATTCCGGTGACGATTTCCAGCTGGCTGGCCAGCAGTTCACGGTGGACCGTGGTGCCCGGTAGTTCCAGGCCAAGCAGCTGGGAGCTGAGCGGATCGGGCATCGGCACCGGGGCGGCAGTTGCCGGATCCACGAGGAAGAATTCCTCCTCGATCCCAAAGGTCCTATTCATGGATGCTGGTTCGCCTTCCTTGGGCAGCAGTACGAACTGAACATTAGACCGCAGCTAGCCGGGACGGCCGTTCCAGGCACGAAGCCCAGCGATTTTCCAGCTTCGCCGCAGCGACGCACGCGGCTGTCCACAGGCACCCGTTCACCCTCCTGGCCCTACGCCCGATGGCTGCCCCGGGCACCTGCTGCCTGCTTTTCACAGCTGCTACCGAGCTTGCGGCCATGCAAGTACAAGCCCCGGCGCGGGCGCTTGCGTAGTGTGCGACGATCGATTCACCGCGGCTCGGCAAAGCACCGCAAGACGCAGAGTTGCGGGCCGTCACGCCCATTTGGAGGCGCAGCTTCACCCGGCCGGCTACTGGCCAGCCGGATCGAGATTACTGGATTGATCCGAAGTCGAACGCAGCAGGAGGACAGAGCCATGATCAGCACAGAACAGCTTCAGGAACTCAGCGCAATTGGCGGCACCGTCATTGGCCCCGACGGCCAGAAGATCGGCAAATTCGGCCAGATTTTCCTTGATGACCGCAGCGGGCAACCGGAATGGGCGACGGTCCGCACCGGACTCTTCGGCCTCTCCGAGAGCTTCGTCCCGCTCAGCCAGGCGACCGTCGCAGGCGATACGCTCTCGGTGCCCTATGACAAGCAGACCGTCAAGGACGCCCCGAACATCGACCCCGAGGGCCAGCTCACGCCAGAGCAGGAGCAGGAGCTCTACCACTACTACAGCCTGTCCTATCATGAAGCGGACCAGGCCGCCGTGCAGCCGGGCGTCCCGGACACCGATGCCCGCGCCGAGTATTCGCGGGAAGACGTGCGCGGTCCGGGAGCCGGCACTCCAAGGGCCTCTGCCGTCCGTTCCGAGGAGCAGCCGCAGGTGGGTACCGAAGACGTGGAAACCGGCAAAGTGCGCCTGCGAAAGCACGTGGTCACCCGGGATGCGGCAACCACCGTGCCGTTAAGCCATGGGGAAGCGCGGCATGAGCGCGAGCCCATCACGGATGCCGCAGCCGCCGGCACAAGCGGCGAACTGGCTGGGGACGAGCAGAAGGTGGCCTTGGACGAGGAACGCCCCGCTGCAAAGAAGGCTGTTGATCCGGTCGAGCGAGTCAGCCTGGAAGAGGAAGCAATCACCGAGGAAGAGCGCCGCGAAGCGCAATTGCGCATGGAACAGGCGCAAGCCGAGGGCTGGGAAGGCGGCCGGCAGACCCGCTAGCGCCGGCGCGCTGGCTTAGCGCAGGAGCTGAACCTGCACGCAGCGGTGATCGGGGCGGAATCAGGCGGGTGCCGGGTTCCGCCCCGATCCGTTTTCCGGAAGCATGCTGGGTATCCGCCGTTGCCCTCGAATCCATTGCCGCACCCGATTAGATTCGGGATCCAAGGAGGCAAGCACCATGGCGAAGCAAAAAGGACACCGGATCTACCGGTGGGAACAGGCCGAGCTGCTTGCCACGCGCCTGGACCGTCCCATGGGGATGCTCGGCGTGATCTTCGTCTTTGTGGTTCTCGGGCAGTTGCTGGTGACCGACCCGTTCTGGACCCGGACGCTGGCCATCGCAGGATGGATTTTCTGGGCAATCTTCGCTGCTGAATTCGCCTTGCGGGCGATCATCGCCAGGTCCCAAGCTGATTTCTGGCGCCGCAACTGGTGGCAGGTGCTGTTCCTTCTGTTCCCTTTCTTACGTTTTCTGCGCGCTTTCCAGGCCTCCCGCCTGCTGCGGGTGGGCCGTGCCGCCCGGGTGAGCGGCATCCTCTCGGCAGGGGTCCGCGGTTCGCGCTCCGCAGGCAGGTTGCTCAGCGGCCGCATCGGCTGGCTGGCTGCGGTGACCGCCGTGGTCATCCTTGCCTCCAGCCAACTGCTCTACGCGATGGAATCGACCAGCGACTATTCTTCGGCACTGTACGAGACCGCCATGGCAACGATTACCGGCTCCGGGATCACCAGCACGGATACGTTCTCCAAAGCCCTGCAGCTGATCTTGGCGAGCTACTCCGTGGTGGTGTTCGCTACCTTGGCAGGTTCACTCGGCGCGTTCTTCCTCCAGACGCAAGACGAAGCGAAGAGCGAGGATCACGCACCGCGGCACCAGTGATCTGCGCACCACCGATTCTGGACGTTCCCTAGGTACTGGAAGATTCGCGTGCCATCCAGTCGGCAATCCCCTAGCGTGGCTTGCATGACGGCGGCCAGCATGCCTGGCCAACGTTTCCTTCCGATCGCAACAGCCAGAATGAAGGAGCAAGATCATGGAACATCCAAAAGATCCTGTCATAGCAACACGTCCGCTGGTGCAAAAGGCCGCATTAGCGGTCGGCATCGTGTTCTTCCTGGTCGGCGTCCTCGGATTCATTCCGGGAATCACCACCAACTACGCATCGCTCTCAGGTGCCGGCCACCACTCCGACGCCAAGCTGCTGGGAATCTTCCAGGTCTCGTACCTGCACAATGCCGTGCATCTGCTCTTCGGTGTCGCCGGCTACCTGATGGCTCGGACCGTGCCTGCTGCCCGCAGCTACCTCGTCGGCGGCGGAATCATCTACCTGGTCTTGTGGGTCTACGGGCTGGTCATTGATTTCGACAGTGCCGCCAACTTCATTCCCCTGAATGATGCAGATAACTGGCTGCATCTCGGGCTCGGTGCGCTCATGATTGCCTTGGGATTGTTCCTCTCCCGCAAGGCGGCCGGACAGCCTCGGGACCCGTACGCGGCATGACCAGACGATGAATTGCCGAAGCGGGCACCCCGGCATGCGGGGTGCCCGCTTCGTCAATGCAGTTCATGGCAAAGCCCTCAGCGCCTTCGCTACACGCAACGGTTCGAAAAGCCGAGACCGCCAGACACCGGAAATCCCAGGAATCCAAGCGAGTTCGCTGTCGCCGGATTTCCAGCAGGCGCAGCGGAACTCACCTGCTGTTTGCGGGAGGATTTCAATACTCAGATCTTCCTCGACGGCGGTTCCGTGCCCTTGGATCACCAAAAACTTGGATGCCGGGCCCTGGTCCCAGCACAGCCAAGCCGCCGTCCGGAAAGCTGGCTCGGACGGCGGCTGGACCGGCTGGCCGCCAATTGCTAGGAGCTGAGCTCCTCGGCGATGGCACTGCTGAACGCGTCGAGGTCGTCCGGATTACGCGAGGTAATGAGCACGTAGCCGTTCGCCGGGCAGCGGAAAACCTGTTCGTCCTTCCAGATGCCGCCGGCATTGACCACATCGGTCTTGATCGAGGTGTACGAGGTCAAGGTCTTGTCCTTGGCCAATCCGGTTTCCACCAGCAGCCATGGCCCATGGCAGATGGAAGCGATCGGCCGGCCTGAACCGGCAAAGGACTTGGCAATGCGCTGGGCGTCGGCGTCCAAGCGGAGGTTGTCGGCATTCAGCGTTCCGCCGGGGATCAGCAGCAGGTCGAAATCCTGCTCGTCCACTGCCCCCAATGCTTCGCTGGCTTCGAAGACCTCCCCCAGATCCCAATCGCCAACCAGCGACTTGACCTGGCCGGCCTCTGGGGCCGCGATCACCACCTCAGCACCGGCTTGGCGCAAGTGCTCCACTGGCTTCTTCAGCTCATCCTGCTCGACTCCGCGGTTGGAAACTGCCGCAAGGACTTTCTTGCCTGCTAGATCTGGCATATTCATGCTCCTTTCATCGACCACTGCCCACTGTGCTTTGCGCAACCAACGAAGGCAAGCCGCGCTCAGGAAGCATCCAGCTGCCGGCTGCGAATGGGGAAGGTTGCCTGGTGCAAGGCCTGCTGCGCAGGGCATAGGATGCTCAGGCGTTGGCCGGCTGGCCCTGCTCCTCGGCCAGGGCTTTGGCCTCCTTCTTCTCGCAAATGTGCTTGATGCCGGTGAATGCCAGGGCCAGCACGAGGATGGTGTAGAGGATGACCGTGATGGAGCTGTCCACCAGGATTCCAATATCGCCTTCCGATACGGTCAGTGCACGGCGCAGTTCATGCCCAGCTCAAGGACGACTTGCTGCAAGGCGCATTCCAGCCCGGAGACGCCCTGCGCGAAGTTGCCTTGGCCGAACGCTTTGGAGTTTCCCGCACCCCGGTGCGCGAAGCCTTGACCCGACTGCTGCATGAAGGGTTGCTGGAGCGCCGTGCCCGTGGACTTTTCGTCAAGGAAATTGACCCCGAGCAGATCATGCAGGTCTACGACCTGCGCATTCTGCTGGAAG
The DNA here is from genome assembly GCF_008370855.1 of Glutamicibacter sp. ZJUTW. Classification (NCBI taxonomy): domain Bacteria; kingdom Bacillati; phylum Actinomycetota; class Actinomycetes; order Micrococcales; family Micrococcaceae; genus Glutamicibacter; species Glutamicibacter sp. ZJUTW. Next base: position 3,254,056 of record NZ_CP043624.1, read on the forward strand.
GCCAGGCCGCGCAGGAAGCCGCCTCGGTGCGCACCGAAGTGGACCTGATGCGCCTGCAGGCGTTGGTTGACCGGGACCGCTCACTTGCCGAGCCGGATGATGCCACCCGTTTGGCCACCAACATCGAATTCCACCGCGCGCTCTGGCGCGCTGCGCATAATCCGGTACTCGAAGATCTGCTCGAGCGCCTGGCCACCCACCAGATCCATGCCCCATCATCCACGCTGTCCATCGGCTCGCGTTGGGCCGATTCCCTGGACGAGCACCAGTGCATTGTGGACAACGTCCGCGAGCGCGACAGCGCGAAGGCCAGCGGACTCATCCAGGCCCATATGGCTACCGCCAAGGCACTGCGATTGAAGATGTTCGCCAACCTGACGCATTAGCCAAGTACTGTCCTCAGTGGATGGCCCCAGGAATCAAGCATATTGATTTGCCAGCGCGCAGTTCCAGCCCCTTCCTCCGCGCCGATCCAGAAACGTAGTGCATCAGCTTTGCCCGGAACGCTCCGTGGCTGCTTTGGATTCCATGCATCCGGTATTCCAGTTGGCTTTCCAAAGCCCTGTGCGCGGCGCGTGCCCCTCTTCGTCTTGGTTGGGTCCTCCGGGATGCCGCCAGAAAGACCTGTTGCCTTGGCACCTTGCTCATCTATGCTGGCCTTATGGACCCCGGGCCTGCCCCGGAAACAGGATGGCAGTTTCATTGCGTATCGAGGCTCATGATGAAATCCCAGCAATTTGCCGAAGCCTATCGCCGGCTCAGCGCAGAGATCCATGATGCTGGGCTGGCTCGCCGACGATACCTGTATTTTGCGACTCGGATCATCGGATGGATCCTGGCGCTGGCGGCCTTGCTGGTGGCCGTCGGGGCGCTTGGCAACTCGTGGCTGCAGCTGATTCCCGCAGGCTTGATTGGCCTGGTGATGGCCCAGCTGGGATTCTTGTCCCACGATGCAGCCCACCGCACGATCTTCGCCTCGAGGACCTGGAATGAATGGGTGTCCCGGTGCATCTCCGGACTCTTGATGGGCCTGAGCTACAACTGGTGGATGGCCAAGCACAACTCCCACCACGCCAACCCGAACAAGGAAGGCGTGGACCCGGACGTGGAGTCCACCGTGCTGGTGCTCACCCCTGATGCCAACGCCAGGCGCAAGGGATTGGCGGCCTGGATTTCCCGGCTCCAAGGCTGGTTCTTCATACCGTTGCTGAGCCTTGAAGGCCTGAATTTGCATGTTGCGTCCGTGCGGATGCTTCTTTCCACGCCCAGATTGAAGCACCGGTTCATCGAGCTGCTGATGATCGCCGTGCGGCACAGCGCCTATGCGGTGTTGTTGTGGACCGTGATGACTCCGGGAAAAGCCGTGGCGTTCCTCGGAGTGCAGATCGGGGTGTTCGGGATCATGCTCGGCGGGGCCTTCGCGCTGAACCATATCGGCCGGCCTACTGTGCCGACGGACGTGCATCTGGATTTCCTGCGCCGGCAAGTGGTCATGTCCCGCAATATCACCGACGGTCCGCTGGTGCGGTTCCTGATGGGCGGCCTGCAGTACCAGATCGAGCACCACCTGTTCCCTGTGGTTCCGCGGCCGAACTTGCCCGAGGTGCAGGAAATTGTCCGCCGGCGCTGCGCCGAACTGGGCATCGAATACACCGAAAGGACCCTGGCCCAGGCATTCATCCACGTGGTGTCCTACCTCAACCAGGTGGGCTCGAAATACACGGATCCCTATGCATGCCCGCTGGTGCGCAGGTACCGAGGTTGAACCGCCGGAACGCTGCAGAATATGAGGATGGAATCAAGGAGGAGCAATGAAAGTCACCGTGCACCAGGCCATGTGCGTCGCCTCCGGGAATTGCGGACTGGTTGCTCCCCGCGTTTTCCGCAATCGCGAGGAGAATGGCGGATTCGTCGAGTTGCTGCAAGCTCATCCGGATCAAGCAGACCTGCAGGCTGTCCAGGAGGCCGAGTACCTTTGCCCCTCCGGGACCATCCAACTCGACAAGCATCGGATACCAGCGCGGAAAACCACTGACGGCATGGCCGGCAAGACGACTTAGTTCCAGTGCTTTTTTGGACCGGCACGGTTACGCACCGCTTTATTGCCGGTGCCTGCAATCCGCGTTAGACCCGGGAACCCCCAAACGGTAGACTGGAGGCATGGATCTGGTCGTTTCAACGCATGCGCAGCGGCTTCTCGCTGCCGTTTTCCCGAAGGGGAAACTGCTGACCAAACGAGCCAGCGGCACCAACGGGTGGCTGAGTTCCTGGGGAACCAACGCCCACGGCGAGATCGCCGGTTGCCCGCCACCGCGCCACTAGTTGCGCGGCCCACCTCCTGATCTTTCTCCAGTGGATTCCGCGCGCCCTCGTGCCCTTTTCCCGGATCCCAGAAAGACCCGTTACTTTGCCATATCCTTCACCTGGCGTATCCCGCCAAGCACCCCACGCCATCTGGCGCGGAATCCACCAAACCCTCAAGCAGGATTCGATGGGCGGACTGCTGCTGCTCTGCGCGACCATCGCCGCCCTGGTCCTGGCCAATTCCCCCGCAGCTCCCTGGTACGAGGGGCTACGCGATTTCCGCTTCGGCCCCGAGTTCTTGCACCTGGATCTCTCGGTCGGTGCCTGGGCCGCAGATGGCTTGCTCGCCATTTTCTTCTTTGTCGTCGGCCTGGAGCTCAAGGAAGAATTCGTTGTCGGCAAATTGCGCAATCCGCGCACCGCGATAGTTCCGGTCGCCGCCGCGATCGGCGGCGTGGCATTGCCTGCACTGTTCTACGTCCTTGTCGTCTCCGCTTCAGGCAGCTCCGCAATCAATGGCTGGGCGATTCCCGCGGCCACCGATATCGCCTTCGCCATTGCCGTTATCGCCGTGGTGGGCAAGTTCCTGCCCCCGGCCCTGCGCACGTTCCTGCTCACGCTGGCGGTGGTCGATGACCTGCTGGCCATTTCCATCATCGCCATTTTCTACACCGAGGATCTATCCTGGCTGCCTTTGCTCCTCGCGCTGCTGCCGCTGGCCGCGTTTGCCATTGCCGTGCAACGCGGGGTCCGCGCCTGGTGGATCCTCATCCCGCTCGGGGTCGCGGTCTGGGCATTGGTGCATGCCTCGGGAATCCATGCCACGGTGGCCGGCGTGCTGCTGGGCTTCATGGTTCCGGTAATAGCTACCGGGCGGGCCCATGTACGTGTCGGGACCACCGAGCGGGGCGAAGCCATCCATGAGGGCCTGGCCGCTCATTTCGCGGACCGCTGGTCCATTCCCTCATCGATTCTCGCAATTCCGGTGTTCGCCTTCTTCGCTGCCGGAGTTCCCGTCGGGGGCCTGGCCGGCTTGGGAGAATCGCTGCTGAGCCCGGTTGCGCTGGGCATCATCGCCGGGCTGGTCCTGGGCAAGTCGATTGGCATCACCAGCGCCACCTTCCTGGTCACCAGGATTCCCGGAATCAGTCTGGATGGCAGCATCAAGTGGCCGGACGTGCTGGGCCTGTCCTTCGTAGCCGGCATCGGCTTCACCGTCTCCCTGCTGGTCGGCGAGCTGGCCTTCGGCCAAGGCGGGGATGAAGCGCAGTACGTGAAGGTCGGGGTGCTGTGCGGTTCTGTGCTGGCCGCGTTCATTGGCGCGATACTCCTCGGGGCGCGTAATCGCGTGTACCGCGCGGCGGCCAAGTCCTCCGCGTAGCAGTTCCTGCTGCACCGCCCGCCGGGCGGATGCAGCAGGACTGCTTGCCGTAATTATGAGCGCGCAGTGATCGATTCGATGGCTGCGCGGGCATCCTGCGCCAGCTGCTGCGGCATGGGCGCGCTCTTGGCCGAGTCGGCTGCGGTCTTCTGCCCCTGATCGCTGACTACGTACTGCCCGAAGGTCTTGACCAGTTCCACCGTCTGCGGATCCTCGTAGCCGCTGCAGAACAGCAGGTAGGAGACCAGCACCATCGGGTAGGCGCCTTCAGTGGTGGTCTTCCGGTCAAGTTCGAGGGCGATATCGTGCTCCCCGCGTCCTTCGACACGCTCGGATTCGGCCACGGCCTTGGCCGCGGCTTCCCCGCTGACGGCCACGAATTCATCTCCGACCTTCAGCTTCACCTTGCCCAGCGACTGATCCACCAGCGAATCGTCGGCGTAGGTGACCGCTCCGACAGCGCGGGTCACGGTGGTCACCACACCGGCATTGCCCTGGGCTTGCTCCAGGCCAGTGGCATCCGGCCAGCCGCCGTCGGGCTCATGGGTCCATACCTCGGGAACCACGCTATGCAGGTATTCGGTGAAATTCTCCGTGGTGCCCGAGTCATCGGCACGGGCGACCCCGGTTACCGGGATGTCGGGCAGCTGAACCTCGGGGTTCAGCTTGGCGATGGCAGGGTCCTGCCAGGAACGGATCTCGCCGGAGAAGATCCGGGCGATCGTTTCGGCATCCATATTCAATTCCTTGATGCCCGGCAGGTTGAAGGCGATGCTGATCGGGGAAATATATGCCGGAATATTGATCGCGCCCTGCGGCCCGCAGGTTTCGATGGAACGCTGGACTTCCTCGTCCTTCAGATACGCATCGGATCCGGCGAACTCGGTACCGCCAGCCAGCAGTCCTGCGCGTCCGGCGCCGGATCCCACCGAAGCGTATTGCACCTGCACTTTGGGGTGCAGGGTGGAGAATTCGGTGCTCCAGGCATTCATGGCCGAGTTCTGCGCGGTGGATCCGCCTCCGGTCAGGGTGCCTTCCAGGTTGGAGGTATTCGCTTCGGCGGCCTTGCGCTGCTCCTCCCCCAACGGATAATCCGAACCGCAGCCCGAGAGCAGCAAGGCCAGGCCAAGGCTGGAAGCGGTGATTGCTCCTGCCCGGCGGGCAAGTGAATGAGGGGCAAAGCGGGTGGGGCGCACAACAGCTCCTGGGTTATCGGGGTGCATTTCAACTAGTTCGTAAACTCCAGTCAAACATCATCCCAACATTTTTGCGCTTCTCAAACCCGTCGGCACCTATCCCACCGCATTCCCAGCCGCTTACGCCGGTTCGGGTGATTTGCCTCGCCGCAAAAGCTTAAGTGATAATGATTCTCATTATGACTTATGTGAATTCCCCATCGGCCGGCCAGCCTGGCGCCCAGCAGCCGCCTGCTCCGGTGTTCCGCCTGCGCAACGCACGCCTGGGACTGCGCGCGGAGAACCGCGCTCTGCTGGAAATCGAGGAGTTCACGCTTCTTCCCGGCGAGCGCGTGGTCATCACCGGCCCCTCGGGTGCTGGCAAGTCGCTGCTGCTGTCCATGATCACCGGACACTGGGCACCCGAATTGGAATTCTCCGGCACCCGCATTGCCGGCTCGCCCCGCATTGGCTGCATACCGCAACGCGGCCAAGATGCCCTGCACCCCCTGCTGCCGCTGGGACGGCAGCTGCGCAAGGCCACCGGCGCCAGCGCGCAGCAGGTTGCCAGCACGCTGGACGCCGTGGGACTTGGTGATCCGTCATTGCTCGCACGGCGTCCCGCTGAATTATCCGGAGGGCAGGCGCAACGCGCCGCCATAGCGCTGGCAGTGCTCAGCGAGGCCCCGGTGATCATTGCCGATGAACCAACCAGCGCACTTGATGACCGCTCCCGCGATCTGGTCCTCGACCTGCTGGGTACGGTCCTGGATGAACGGCAGGCTCTGGTGCTGTCCACCCATGACGCGGCCGCAGCCCGGGCACTGGCCACCCGGCACCTCGTTCTGGACTCCGGAAAGATCGCCAGTGCCAGTGCGAGCGCACCGCGCGGGGAACGAGTTCCAGCTTGAGCATCCCCGCACTGGAAGCATCCAACCTCAGCGCACGGCGCGGGCACGGCGAAGCCCGCCGCCTGGTCCTGGATCCCATTGGATTCACGCTGGCCCGCGGCGAAGCCGTGGCCATCACCGGGCCCTCCGGCGCCGGCAAATCCACCCTGGCCGACATCGTGCTGGGCCTGGGGCTGCCGGACTCCGGGGAAATCCGGGTGCTGGGCGAGCCGTGGAGCGCACCGAAACGCAGCCGTGCGGCGGCACGCCGCCGGCTGGTCCAGGGCGTGCCGCAGGATCCCGCCGCCGCCTTCGTGCCGCGCTGGAGCATCCGCACCTCGCTGCAGCACGCCATCACCCGGCTGCTCCCCTCCGCCCACCCGGCAACGCTCATTACCGAGGCCGCCGAGCTGGCCCAGTTCGACCCCGGGCTGCTGGACCGCCGTCCGCATCAGCTCTCCGGCGGGCAGCTGCAGAGGGCCGCGCTGGCCCGCGCCGTGGCGGTGAAGCCGTGCGTGCTCGTGGCTGATGAACCGACCAGCGCCCTGGATCCTGGCACCGCCCAGGCCGTTGCCGGCCAGCTGCTTTCCACCGCCGCAGCTTCAGGCATTGCCCTGCTGCTGATCACCCATGACCCGCAGCTGGCGGCGTGCTGCGCGCGCACCATCAGCATCCAACCGCCCGCCCAATAAGCCACCTGACCGCTCCCCTTATCTTCCAAGGACACCGCACCCATGAATCGACTCCGCAAGAAAACACTGGCCTTGCTCGCCATCCCGCTGGCCGGGACGCTGGCCCTCAGCGGCTGCTTCTCCGCGGCGGCCGAGCAGGCCGGCAGCACCGGCCGCATCTCCGTGGCCCACATGCAGCCTCCCCGCTCCGGGCTCAGCCCGCTGAGCGATGACGCGTTCAAGCTCTCGCGCTGGTCCACCGCCGAAACCCTGGTCACCCTCAATGAGTCCGGGGATGCCCAGCCGGCCTTGGCGACCAGCTGGGAACGCATCGATGACCTGGTTTGGGAATTCTCCATCCGGGAGGGCGTCACGTTCCATAACGGGCAGCCGCTGGGCGCTGCGTCGGTGGCGAACTCCCTGCAGCGGGCCATCGATTCCACCCCGGTGCCGCGCATCCTGAACGGCACCGCGCTGGACGTCGAGGTGCTCGGGGAGCACGGGCTGCGGATCACCACCGCGAATCCCGACCCGCTGCTGCCCCAGCGGCTCTCCAGCCCGCAGCTGGCCATCTTCGCGCCCGAGGCCTACACCGACAGCGGGGTTGACCCGGCAGGCCACGGCACCGGCCCGTTCCAGATCACTGGGGTAGACGGGATGTCCGGGGCCACGCTGGATCGCTACGAGGATTATTGGGGCGACAAGGCCGCGGCTGCCGGCATCGACGTGAAGTTCGTGCCCGATGGCACCGCGCGCACCGCCGCGCTGCGCACCGGGGAAGCGGATATCGTCGAGGCCATCCCGGCCGGCCAGGCCGCCTCGGTGGACCAGGAGCTGCTCACCGAAGTGCCGATGCCGCGCACCAATACGCTGTACCTGAACACCGCCAAGGGTCCCTTCGCCGACCCGGCGGTACGCGCCGCGGCCCGCGAAGCCATTGACCGGGCCGCCATCATCCAATCCGTGTACGAGAACCGGGCGGACCGCGCCGACGGCCTGCTCGGCCCGGCCCTGCCCTACGCCGCCGGGCTGCGCGAAACGGAAGAATACCGGCAGCTGCTGGCCCAGCGCGCCGAACCCGCGAAGGTCCAGGACGTGGAAATCACCCTGGGCACCTTCACCGACCGCGCCGAACTGCCAGAGGTTGCGGTGATCCTCCAGCAGCAGCTGGAAGCCGCCGGATTCATCGTGAAGCAGGATGTGCGCGAGTACCAGTACATCGAAGCCGATGCGCTGGACGGGGCCTTCGATGCCTTCATCCTCTCCCGCGCCACCGTGCTCGATTCCGGGGACCCGGTGGCGTACTTCGCCTCGGACTTCACCTGCGAGGGCGGCTTCGCCATCGCCCAGCTCTGCGACAAGGACGTGGAGCAGGCCATCGACCGGGCCGCGCAAACCGATGCCGGGGAGCAGCGCCAGCAGCAGATCATGCTCGCCGAGGCCCGCATCCTGGGCACCGACGCGGCCATCCCGCTGCTGCACGAACGGGTGATCCAGGGCGAGAGCCCTGCCGTGCACGGCGCCGCGCAGGATCCGCGCGAACGCGAGCTGGTCACCGCGCAGACCCGCCTGGGCACCGAGTAGGGGCCGGGCTGCCGATGAACTGGTTCTCCCGCCACTGGCGGCGCGGCGCCTGGGCGTCCTTCGCCTCCTGCCTGCTCAGCGCGCTGGCGCTGCTGCTGGTGGCTGGCGCCCTGCCCTGGCTTTCGCGCACCGATCCGGCCGCGGCGGTGCTCCGTGCCCGCTATGCCGAACTGGAACCCACCGCACAGGCGCTGGCCGCCGTGCGCGCGCAGCTGGCCCTTGACCGCGGACCGCTGGCCACCAGCTGGCACTGGTGGTCCGGGGTGCTGCACGGGGATCTGGGCAGCTCCTGGGTCAGCGGGGCGCCGATCGCACCCGGAGCCTGGCGGGCCCTGTCGGTCTCCGCCACGCTCACCGCCTTCGCCGTCCTGGTGGCACTGGCCGTGGCCTTGCTACTGGTGCTGCCGGCGGCGTTGCGCGTGCTGCGCAACCAGCGGCAGACCGGGTCCGGTCCGCTGGGCGTGGCGCTGACCTCGTTGCCGGAATTCCTGCTGGCCAGCATGCTGCTGGTGCTGGTAGCGGTGCAGCTGCAATGGCTGCCGCCCTATGGGTGGACCGGGCTGGAAACCGCAATCCTGCCCGCGCTGGCGCTGGGCATCCCGGCCGGCGGGTTGCTGGGCCGGCTGCTGGCAGATGCCATTGCCGCGGTGGCCGGCGAACGCTGGGTCGGGATCTGGCACCTTGCCGGGGCGCCGGCGCCGGCCATCCTTTCCGGGGTGCTGCGCCGGGCCGCGGCCGCGATCATCGACCAGCTTGGCCTGGCGTTCATCGGATTGCTCGGCGGCGCGGTGGCCGTGGAGCAGGTCTTCGCGATCCCCGGGCTCGGCCGCTACCTGCTCGGGGCCGCCAATGCGCAGGACATTCCCGCCCTGCAGGCAGGCCTGCTGCTGATGGCGGTCTCGGCCGTGCTGATCGGGGCGCTCACCGCGGCGGCTCGGGGCGCATTGCGCGGAGGCGCCCTGCCGCCCGGGTCGCTGCCGGTCCCGCCCGAGGCCCGCGGCACCGGCAGGATCCAGCGCTGGACCGCGGGCATCACCTGCGCCGCACTGCTGGCCATCCTGGCTTCCGGGTTGCCGCGCGATCCCTATGCCATTGCATTCGGGCGGCTGCAGGCCCCGGAACCGGGCCTGCCTTTCGGCGCGGATGCCAGCGGAAGGGATCTGCTGGCACGGGTAGCCCACGGAACCCTGGGCACGGTGGGCCCGGCACTGCTGATCGTGGCCGGCGCGATCCTGCTCGGCCTGCTGCTGGCGGCGGCCGGCGAGATCTCGCGCGGGCCGGCGGTGATTGCCAATGCGACGCCGCCGATTCTTGCCGGGGTGGTTATCGCGGCCCTGATGGGCCCGTCGGTGGGCGGTGCCGCGCTGGCCGTGCTCTGGGTGAGCTGGCCTCCGCTGGCCACCCATGCGGCCTCGCTGCTTGATGAGGCGCGGGCCATGCCGCATATCCGCTGGCTTCCGCTCTCGCGGGTGCCGCGGAGCAGGATCTGGATCCAGCATTTGCTGCCGGCGGTGATTCCCGCATTGCTGCGGCACGGGATGCTGCGGCTGCCCGGGGTGGCTTTGGCCTTGGCTGCCCTGGGATTCCTCGGGCTCGGGGCGCAACCGCCCACCCCGGAGTGGGGTCTGCTGCTGGCCGAAGGCATCGGCTATGTCGAGCGGGCTCCGTTCACAGCCATCGCCCCGGCTGCCGCACTGGTGCTGACCTCCGTGTGCGCGGTGGCAGTGGCAGGGATTCCGGCGCCGCGGCGTGCCGGTTCCCGCGGCCCTTCGAAGAAGCTGGAGGCGCAGTCCGGGAGCTCCCAGGTGCCGGTGAGCTGAACGGCGGGACTACCGTCCCGCCGCCAGTTCGCTATTGCCGTGCAGCGTTCCGGTGGACAGCCCAAGGCTCACCGGCTGCGGCGAACTGCAGCAGCCGCTGGATTCGGCAGGCTCGGCCGGTTCCGTTCCGCAGTAGTTTTCGCTGGCCGGAGCGTCGCAGGAGCCGCCCAGGTCCGTTGAGCAAACACCTGTTTCCGGCAGCTCCAGCTCCACCCGGCCGGCCGCCTCCGCATCACCGGAGAGGGCGGCGGCAATGGAGCGCACCTGCTCGTAGCCGGTAGCCATCAAGAACGTCGGGGCCCGCCCATAGCTCTTCATGCCAACGATGTAGAAGTCCTTTTCCGGGTGCGCCAGTTCCTTGGCGCCGTGCGCGCTGACCGTTCCGCAGCTGTGGAACTCCGGATCGATCAAGGGACCGAGCTGGCGCGGGGCCTCGACGCATTCGTCCAGCTCCAGGCGCAGTTCGGAAAGCATCTGCAGATCGGGGCGGAAACCGGTGGCGGCGATAATGCGGTCAACGGCCAGCTTGCGGCCATCAGCCAGCACGACTGCCAGCTGCTCCCCTGCGTTCATCGACGCGACGGAGACATTCTCCAGCAGTTCCACGTGGCCGTTTTCCACCAGCCGGCGCAGCGAGGTGCCCAGCTGGCCCCGGGCCGGAAGCTGGTCGGCCGCTCCGCCGCCGTAGATCCGGATCGGGTTGGCGTCCCCGCGCAGGCCCCAGCGGATGCGGGTATCAGGGTACTGCTTCTGCAACCGGCCCAGGGCAATGATGGTGTTCGCCGCCGAATGCCCGGCGCCGAGCACCAGCAGGTCCTTTCCTGCCAGCTGTTGCTCATCAGCGCCCAGTGGATCGGGAAGCCCGCCGGTGATGAAACCCTGCTCACGCGCTTCGGCTTCGCCAATCGCCTCGATGCCGCCCCGGCCAACCGGGCTTGGCTGGTTCCAAGTGCCGCTGGCGTCAACTACGGCGCGGCCGAGCAGATCCACCAGGCCGCCAGGGGTTTCGGTGCGCACCAAAAACGGTGCGTCGTCGCGGTTCGCGGTGCGGGCCTTGTCGGCGCCGCGGCCGTCGGCCAGCACGCGGCTGATCTTCACCACGCGGTGGCCGTAGCGGATGCGCGGTGCCAGTTCCGGGTGGGCTGCCAGCGGCTGCAGGTACTCGCTGACCAGTTCCGCACCGGTGGGCAGCTTGGTGATACGCGGCGCTTCCCAATCCCCGGCATATCCTTCGCTGGGGGTTTCCAGCAGCCGTCGGGACGCGGCATCGATATTGAAGCGCCATGGGGAGAAAAGCTTGATATGGGACCACTGGGCAATGGCGGCGCCGGCGCTGTCCCCGGCTTCCAGGACGAGCACGTCCTGCCCGCGCTCGCGCAGGTTGGCTGCGGTGGCCAGCCCGATGGGACCGGCGCCGATGACGATCACTGGAAGGTTCTGGTTCATGGATTTCTCCTTTGCTGCTGGAATCCGGGTGGCGGGTGCCGCTTAGCTGGCTGGCAGCAATTCGGCGATGAGCTGCTCTATCCGGGTGCGGATTTCATCGCGGATCGGGCGCACACCGTCGATGCCCTGGCCTGCAGGGTCCTCCAGCTTCCAGTCCTCATAGCGCTTGCCCGGGAAGAATGGACATGCGTCCCCGCAGCCCATGGTGATCACCACATCGGAGTCCTGCACCGCTTCAGTGGTCAGCACCTTGGGAATTTCCGCCGACATGTCGATGCCGACTTCCTTCATGGCCTCGACCGCCGCCGGGTTAACCGAATCAGCGGGAGCCGAGCCGGCCGAGCGGACCTCGATCCGCCCTTCGGACAGGTGGGAGAGGAAGGCAGCGGCCATCTGGGAGCGTCCGGCGTTGTGCACGCAGACAAAGAGAACTGAAGGCTTCTCGGTTGCAGTCATGGTTATTTTCCTCAGGCAGAAGTTGTGACGGTGCTGGATGCGGGGAAGAATTTCCGGGCCCACAGGGCCACGTAGACCAAGGCGACCAGGATCGGCACCTCGATCAGCGGGCCGACCACCCCGGCCAGGGCCTGTCCGCTGCTGGCGCCGAAGGTGGCGATGGCCACCGCAATGGCCAGCTCGAAGTTGTTCCCTGCCGCGGTGAAGGCCAAGGTGGTGGTGCGCGGGTACCCCAGCTTCAGCCAGTGGCCAATGAGCATGCCGGCGCCGAAGACCACCACGAAGTAGACCAGCAGCGGGATCGCCATGCGCAGCACATCCAGCGGCTTGGAGATGATCTTGTCCCCCTGCAGCGCGAAGAGCAGGACAATGGTGAACAGCAATCCGTACAGCGCCCACGGGCCGATCTTCGGCAGGAATTTGCCCTCGTACCAGTCGCGGCCCTTGGCCTTTTCGCCCAGCGTGCGGGTCAGGTAGCCGGCCACCAGCGGGATGCCCAGGAAGACCAGCACCGAGGCGGTGATCGCGGCAATGGAGAATTGCGCGCTGGTGGTTTCCAGTCCCAGCCAGGAAGGCAGCACCTGCAGGTAGAACCAGCCCAGGGCACCGAAGGCGATGACCTGGAATACCGAGTTGATGGCCACCAGCACGGCGGCCGCTTCGCGGTCCCCGCAGGCCAGGTCATTCCAGATGAACACCATGGCGATGCAGCGGGCCAGCCCCACGATGATCAGCCCGGTGCGGTATTCCGGCAGGTCGGCCAGGAAGATCCAGGCCAGCACGAACATGAATGCCGGGGCGAGGATCCAGTTGATCACCAGCGAGGTGACCATCAGTTTCTTGTCGGCCAGCACGCGGCCGGTTTCGTTGTAGCGCACCTTGGCCAGCACCGGGTACATCATGACCAGCAGGCCGATGGCGATGGGCACCGACACCCCGGCCACGGTGAAGCGGTCCAGCAAGGCGCCGAGCTGCGGGAAGATACGGCCCAGGCCCAGGCCGACGGCCATGGCGAGCAGGATCCACAAGGCCAGGTAGCGGTCCAGGAAGGAAAGTTTGGCCGCCACGGGGGCCGTGTCTAGCGCAGGGGCAGGTGCCACTGAATCATCACTCCAAGAATTGACATCGACGATTATCGATGTTTTGAGTATGATGAAACATATCGACGTTTGTCAATCTCTGGCGCCGGCCAAGACGCCAAGACAAGAAAAGAGCCGAGGTCCATGAGCACAGCCACCGCGAATCCTGCCGACGGCACCTGCACCGCGCCGGCTGCCGATGCCTGCTGCGTGCCATCCCCCGGGGAGGCAATCCTGAGCGCCGAGGAAGCCGAACTGCTGGCACTGCGATTCAAGGCGCTGAGCGACCCCAACCGCCTGCGCATCCTGTCCATCGTCTCCAGCAGCGTGTCTGCCGAAACCTGCGTCTGCGACCTGCCCGAGCCGCTGGGCCTCAAGCAGCCCACCGTCTCGCACCATTTGAAGATCCTGGTGGATGCCGGGATCCTGCACCGCGAGAAGCGCGGGGTCTGGGCCTACTTCTCCGTGGTCCCCGGCGCCTTGGAATCCCTGGGCGCCAGCTTGGCGCCTAAGCCCTAGGCGGGTTTGCCACGCGGCCCTTGCTTGCAGGCACGGGCGAGTGCCCTATTTCGGGCGCTCGAACTTCATGAGCTTGTGCGTGCCATCGCAAAAGGGCTTGATGGCGGAGCCCCCGCAGCGGCATAGCGCTACGGGCCCTTGCCGGGCTTCGATGGATTGCCCTTCGGCATCAACGATTTCAAAATCTCCCCTGAGCAGCAATGGTCCCTGCGGGCACACTGTAATGGTGGCCGCTTCCGAGGCGCAGTCCCCGCCGCTCATGCGACTGCCCCAGCTCCGGCCCCGGCCCCGGCAAGCAACGCCGAGCTGCCAGCTTCCCACGCGTCCAGATACTGTGCGCCGGCCAACGCGTCAACGGCCGCCGCGGCTTGGGCTCCGAACAGTATGCCGGGGACCAGCTCCGGTTCGTCTTCGGCCAGTCCCCCGGCCAGGTCGCGGCCAGCGATCTGCTCATGGACCGCATCAGCTTCCACATGCTCATCGAAGTAATCGGTGACCGCGGATCCATAGCCCAGGCGCCGGAAGCCGCGGGCATAAGCCGCCTGGGGTATCGAGGAAGTCATCTCGTACAGCGCCAAGTGCCCAGTGATGGCTCCCCGATGGCGCCGGTGCATGCCGAAGAACGAAATCATGTTGACCGCCGCCAGCGTCACCGCCGGAATGCGGTCGATGTAGGCGCCGAAGTCATCACGCAGGCCCATCCCCCTCATCGTCTGCCTGAACAGCTCGCTATGCATTCGAGGCAGATGCCCATTTCCGTATTCATCGGCCTGGATCTCCACCATTGCAGCTTTTGCACGTCCCTGGAGTTTCGGGATCGCCCAGGTGTGCGGGTCAGCTTCCTTCAGCTGGTAGATCGACTTCAGAATCAAGAATTCGCGGGCCTGGGCGGCATTGGCCTTGCGCTGGATGAATTTCGATACTGACGGCCCCGCTTCACTCGCAGCGAGCGCGAACAGGGCTTGGGCCACCTCGGAGGAGCTGGGTTCCACGCTTGGAACCGGGCCTGCAGCCTCGCGAAGTGCTTGCTCGAAAGCCTCCTCGATCTGGGCCCGAAGCGAAATCAGCCCAGGGTTCCATTCCCAGCGATCATCGACGCCTGCGAATCCCCGATAGTGCAGCTCATAGAGCATGAAAAGGCTCAATTGCAGGTCCCCGTCGTCAAGCACATCCGAAGCCGAAGCCAACCGTCCCGTCGCGACCGTTGCCAGGTAGGCTGCGTGTTCTCCCGAGGGATTGCACAGCAACGCGTTGGCCAGCTCTCGGGACAGGTCTCCGCGGGGTACGGGCAAATGCATGACGCTCCTTCGGTGTCGCTGGTTGCATAGCCGGCAATAGCGGCTTGAGGATGATCGTGCCAGCATCCCCCGGATATCACCACCATTAGGAGGAAAGGCCAAGGTAAGCCGCCAAGGCAGGCAATCAATTGGACTCTGCGACCTAGTCGGGTGCGGCTGCGCTCCGCGGAATTCGTGTCTACCTGCTTGTCATGAGGTATTCTCAGAAGAACACTCCACGATGATCACCGAGCGCCAATGGCGAAACCCGGGGATCCCTCGGCTTCGCGCCACAGGGTTTCGTGGGCGGTCCCCTTTCGGAGAGCTGCCATCAGCGGAGGATTATATGAACATGCCCGAACGCCGTATTCGCGCCATGCAACGCGTCGAAGAACTTTTGCATTGCCCTGAGGCAAGAACCCTTCTCACCTCGTACGGCTGGTTCGAGGGGACGCCGGTGGTATTCGCCCAATACGCCGATCCAGTAGATGAAGTCATGGGCTTCGTATCGGTCCATGGACGGGCAGTGCTCATGGTTGTCGATGACGGCCAAACCGATGAGCTGCAGCTATGGCACATCACGGTGCCCAGCCCGCTTTTTCCGAAAGTTCCGCCACTGCCAGCAGGAACCACAATCAGCGAACTGTGCAACATGCACCGCACGGAGAAATTGATGCCGTTTCGCGTAGCTTTTTGGTCCCATAGCGCGGCACTCCACGAAATTCCCTGCTTTGTCCGCAACGACAGGCCTGTCCAGGCAACCCGGTCGACGACTGACATCGGCTAGCTCGGCGGGCCAGCCCGGACCGCCATCGGAGCACTCCCCTCCCGCCACGCGCCAGCCTGATTGCTGATTCCGCCCCGGGCTACCGGGTCCAGGCCGGAACGCCCTGCACGGTCATTCCCGTTCAATGACACGAATGCCCGTTCGCTGCCCTGCCCGTGCCACAATCCGAAGTGGAGAGTTACGCCCGGAACCAGCCGGCGCGCCCGAGGCAAGGAGGCATCGGCAGCAGTGCAAGCCAACATGGAGCAGGTCCAGCAGCGGACCAACGCGGCCTGGATCATCATCGTGGCCTCCGGGGTCGTGGCAGGCCTGCACATCTGGAAGCTCGCCCCGGCGCTGACCGTGATCCAGGACGAACTGGGGTTCTCGCTGATCTTCTCCGGCGTCCTGCTGGGCGTGGTCCAGGTGGCCGGCATGGCCGGCGGCCTGGCCGTTTCCCTGCTTTCGGAAGTCATCTCCCAGCGCCGCACGTTGATCCTCGGCTTGCTGCTGCTGGTGCTGGGCAGCACGCTGGGCGCCTTATCCCCCAGCGCGCCGCTGCTGCTGGCCACCCGCATCCTGGAAGGCGCGGGTGTCATCATGGCCACCGTCATGGGGCCCGGACTCGTGCGCCTGCATGCCCCGATCAGGAACCTGAACATGGCCGTGGGGTGGTGGGCCGCCTACATGGGCATGGCCACCTTCATCGGCGTCTTCTCCACCGCACTGGTGCTCCAGCACCTGTCTTGGCACCTGTGGTGGGGCCTGCTCGCCTTCATCACCCTGCTGCCCATTCCGCTGATACTGAAGTTCGTGGCAGCGGACAGGCCCTCGGGTTCAGCGGCCCTGCGCGAAGCTGCCCGGCGCATTGCCATCACCGCCCGGGCACCGCGCGTGTGGATCAGCGGGCTGATTTTCGGCTGCTATACGGTGCAATGGATGGCAGTAGTGGGGTTCCTGCCCACGATCTACGAGGAATTCGGCCTGGATCCGGTGGCCGGTGGATTGGCCTCAGCCGTGATCGGCGGGCTGAATGCGGTGGGCGCGATCATCTGCGGCGGGCTGCTCCAGCGCGGGGTCAACGGGCGCACCCTGCTGCTTACCGGCTTCGCCCTGATGTCGCTGACCTCCATCCTGACCTTCGCCATCGACTACCCTACGGAGCTGCTGCTGATCCAGATGGTCTGCGTCGGCTTCTTCTCGCTGGCCGGGGCCACCATCCCGACCACCATGACCCGCGTGGTGGTCGACCTGGCACCGCCCGGCGGCTCGGCGCCGGCGTCGATGGGGTTGACCCAGCAGATCTTCAATATCGGCAATTTCACCGGCCCGATGCTGCTGGCCGCCACGGCGACACTGACCGGAGGCTGGAATGCCACCTGGTGGCTGACCACGTTCTTCGCACTGCTCGGAGCGGCGCTGACGCTGGTGCTTTCGCGCCGGAATTCGCCGTTCGCCACAACGCGCTGACGCCCTCTACCAGCAAGGGGCTGGAGGCTGAACGGTTTCCCGTCCTGCCTCCAGCCCCATTTCCCTGCATTCTTTCTGCGTTGCGCCGCTAGTGCGCGCTGCGGTGCTCGTCCCTGATCTGGCCGACCAGCTCGGCAAGCATGTCCTCCAAGGTCACCATGCCGGTGACCTTTCCGGTTCCGCCCTCGCGCACCAGCGCCAAGTGGGCACCGGAGAGCTGCATTTCCTGCAGTGCGGTGCGCACGCTTTGCTGCGGGGCGAAGGACGGCAGCTCGCGGATGCCGCTGGGCTGCAGCGGGCGCTCGCGGGTTTGCGCATCGGCACCCAGCACGTCCTTCACGTGCACATAGCCCACTGGAGTGCCATCGGCCTGCACCAGCGGGAAGCGGGAGAAGCCATGCGCGGCCGCCGCCTCGATGCCGGCCACCGTGCAATCCACCGGCAGGGTCTGCACCTCATCGAAGCTGATCGCCACCGACTCGATGCTGCGCGCATCGAAGTGCAGGGCGCCCATCAGCAGCTGCTCGTCCTGCTCATCCAGGACACCGCCCTCGCGGGATTCGGCCACCATGGAGGAAACCTCGTCGCGGGTGAACGTGCTGGCCACCTCGTTCTTCGGGGCCACCCCGAAGATCCGCAGGACCAGGTTGCCCATGGCGTTCATCAGCCACAGCACCGGGCGCAGGATCTTCACCAGCACCACCATGCTCGGGCCCAGGATCAGCGCCATGCGTTCCGGACCGGCCAGGGCCATGTTCTTCGGCACCATCTCGGCGAGCACCACGTGCAGGTAGGTCACCACGATCAGCGCAATCGCGTAGGACAGCGCATCGATCATGCCCTCCGGAATCCCGATGGCCTCGAAGGGACCTGCTACCGCGTACTTCACCAGCGGCTTGGTGACGTAGCCCAGTGCCAGCGAGCACACGGTGATGCCCAGCTGGGCGCCGGCCATCACCAGCGAGACGTTCTCGATGGCCCACAGGGTCAGCTTGGCGCTGCGGCTGCCGGCCAGCGCCTTGGGCTCGATGATGCTTCGGCGCGCAGAGATCAGCGCGAACTCGGCGCCGACAAAGTAGAAGTTCGCCGCAAGCAGCAGGACCGTCACAAGAATTCCGATAAGATCGCTCATCGCCCGGCCTCTTCCTCATCAAGTTCGGACACTTCCACGTCAACGATCGCGATCCGCTGCTCATCGGTGGCGTGGATGGTGAATACCAGCTGCTTGTCCGGCCCGCCGGGAACGCCGGGCACCACGAGGGTGACCACGTCGCCGACCTGGCCGAAGCGTCCCAGCTGCACGGTCAGCAACCCGGCCAAGGTCTCGTAGTCCGAGTCCTCGGGGATCTGGCAGCCCAGCAGCTCGCTGGCTTCATCCGGTCGCAGCGCCGCATCCAGCCGCCAGGCATTCTCCGAGAGAACCTGGACGCTGGAGTCCTGCGGGTCATGCTCATCGCGCACTTCGCCGACAATCTCTTCCACGAGGTCTTCGAGGGTCAGCATGCCGGCGACGTCGCCGGTCTCGTCGATCAGCACCGCCAGTTGCATGCCGCCGCTGCGCAGCTGGTCCATCAGCTCGTCGAGCTCGATGGTGTCCGGGACCAGCAGTGCATCCTGGGCGTAGTCCCCCACCGCGGTGTGCGCGCGCTGCTCGAAAGGCACGGCGAGCAAGGCGCGGATATGCACCAGTCCCAGCACCCGGTGGCCGTCCTCGGCCACCAGCGGGAAGCGCGAATGGCCGGTTTGCGCGGCCAGCTGCAGCACGTCTTCCACGCTCTGCTGCGCGGTCACGGTGGCCATCCGCGAACGGGCGGTCATCACGTCGTGGCCACGGCGGTTGCCGAAGGCCACGGTGCGGCGCAGCATCTCCGCGGTTTCCGAGGGCAGCACGCCTTCGCGGGCGGAGTGCCCCACCAGCGCGACGAGTTCCTCGGCGGAGCGGGTGGAGGCCAGTTCTTCCTGGGGCTCGATGCCGAATCGGCGGACAATCCAGTTGGCGTTGCCGTTGAAGAATGAGAGGAAAGGCTTGGTGACGGTGCTGAAGCCGCGCTGGAAGCCCACCACCGCCTTGGCGGTGGCAAAGGGCTTGGCAATGGCCAGGTTCTTGGGGACCAGCTCGCCGAAGACCATGGTCAGGATCGTGGCCAGCACCAGCGCGATGGCAACGGAGACCGTGCGGGCCAGGGCCGCGTCGAGGCCTGCATCCTGCAGCGGGCCCACCACGAGGGCGGCGATGGCGGGCTCGGCCAGGAAGCCGATGCCGAGGTTGGTCAGGGTGATGCCCAGCTGGGCACCTGAAAGCTGGGTGGACAGGGTGCTCATGCCCTTGAGCACGCCTTGGGCGCGGCGGTCGCCATCGGCGGCGGCCTGCTTGACTTGATTTCGGTTAACCGTGATCAACGCGAATTCCGCGGCTACGAAGAGCCCGCATCCGAGAATGAGGAGCACGGCCAAAGCCAGAGAAATCCATTCCATTATCTGCACCCCCTGTCCTTCGAAGCCTGGCCGGCAATCCTGCCGGGCAGAGGGCTGGAACTATGAGATCTACTGTCGCCTGAAGCGTCCATCATTCCCTTCCGATCGGAGTATCTTCCTCCGATCTGCTGTGTTCCAATAATTGTCCAGCATGCTGCTGCCCATTTTGCTTGAAAGTTCCATTTGTTTGCCAGATCCCGGCCTCCGCATAGCAATTTCACAAGATTGCGGCGCATCCGATTCCCGGTTCAGCAAAGAGAACACCGCGCAACCCGCCTCGGGCGGCTAGATTGGAGTCAGCACCGGTACCGCTGGAGCTGACGTCCGATTCGATCTTGAGGATTGCACCCATGCAGAATCCGATTCCCGATTACCTGCGCGAAGTGCTCGACGCGTTGCGCGATGACACCAGCGGCGAGCGCGCCGGCTACATTCCCGAGCTGGCCGAAGCCAATCCCGACTATTTCGCCTTGGC
Source organism: Glutamicibacter sp. ZJUTW (assembly GCF_008370855.1). Taxonomy (NCBI): domain Bacteria; kingdom Bacillati; phylum Actinomycetota; class Actinomycetes; order Micrococcales; family Micrococcaceae; genus Glutamicibacter; species Glutamicibacter sp. ZJUTW. The sequence continues at coordinate 3,273,844 of NZ_CP043624.1, forward strand.
CGTGACCACCGCCATGGGCAGCACCTACACCGCCGGGGATGCAGGCATCGAGTTCACCATCCAGTCGATTTCCAAGCCCTTCGCCTACGCCGCGGCCATCATGGACCGCGGCCTGGAGCAGGTTCTGGAGCGCATCGGGGTGGAGCCCTCGGGCGAAGCCTTCAACGAGCTGTCGCTGGAGGCTAGCACAAACCGGCCGAAGAACCCGATGATCAATGCCGGGGCCATCGCCGCCCACGGGCTGCTGGTCGGTGCCGACGCCACCGGCGAGCAGCGGGTCGCCCGGGCGCTTGAGCTGTTCTCGGCACTGGCCGGACGGCAGCTGCGCATCGACGAGGCGGTCTTCAACTCGGAGCTGGGCACCGCCGACCACAACCTGTCCATGGCCCATATGCTGCGCAAGCACGGGATCATTGCCGATGACCCGCATGAGGTGGTGGCCGGCTACACCCGGCAGTGCTCCATCTTGGTCACCGTGGCCGACCTGTCGGCGATGGCCGCCACCCTGGCCAACGGCGGGGTGCAGCCGTGCACGCACGAGCGGATCATGGATGAGGACACGGCCCGGCAGGTCATGTCGGTGATGGCGGTGGCCGGCATGTATGACGGAGCCGGCGACTGGCTGACCCGGGTCGGGATTCCTGCAAAGAGCGGGGTGGCCGGCGGGCTGGTGGGCGTGCTGCCGAACCAGGTGGGCATCGGCGCCTTCTCGCCTCGGCTGGATCCGCACGGCAACAGCCAGCGGTCGCGGCGGGCCTTCGAACGGCTGTCCACGGATATGGGCATGCACCTGCTGGCCCCGAGCCATGGACGGCTCGATGTCATCGATGTGCGGCGCGGGGGCACCCGCGAGACGTTCACCTTGCAGGGCAATGTGCAGTTCACCGCCGCCGCCGAGCTGCTCGACCTGTTCGCCGAATCGGATTTCGACGGGCCGGTGCACGTGGATATCTCCCGGGTGTTCTCCTTCACCGACGTGGCCCGCATGACCCTGGAGGGGCTGCGCCGGCTGCGCAATGAGGGGCGCCGGGTGTTCTTGCATGATCCGCTGCAGTCCCTGGCAGATCCGGATCTGGGTGATGGCACCTACCCGGAGACACCCTGAGCAGCGGAGGCTAGCGGAAGATGTCCAAGTAGGCCAGCGTGGAGCCTACGCGGTAGTCCGCGGCCGGGTGGTTGGCCACCAGGTAGCGGTCGCGGATGGCCAGCTCGACGTTGTCGGTGACGATGCCGTCCACGCCGGCGCCCAGCAGCTCGCGGATGGTCGACTCGTCGTTCACCGTCCAGATATGCACCTCGCGGTCCAGCGCATGGGCCTGGGCCAGGAACTCGCGGGTGAAGGAGGCCTGCTCCAGCGTGTAGAAGTCGGCCTTCGTCTTCGGCAGTCCGCCCATGCTCATCGCCACGGTCAGCCCGACCCGCAACTCGGGTCGCCGTTGCTTGATTTCCTTGACCGCGCGGGGGTTCAGCGAATGGTAGATGTTCTCCGTGGCGGTTCCGGCGGCGGCGGCCTGCGCAAGGAAGCGCGTGAGATAGTCCTTGGATTCATGTCCGGTGACCTTCAGTTCCACGAGCACCTGGATGCCCAGCTGCTCGGCGCGCTGGAGATATTCCTGCATGGTGGGGATGCGCCCGGTGAAGCCGCCTTCGCGGACCGTGACCTTCCGGACTTCGGCCAGGGTCATCTCATGGATGTTCTGGTTCACCCCGGCCACCACCAGCAGGTTGGTGTCATGGCTGGCGACGAAATGCCCATCCGCGGTTTCCTGGAAATCAGCCTCGACGATATCGGCCTGATGCGCTGCCGCGGCGTCCAGTGCGGCCAGCGTGTTCTCCACCCCGCCGGCGGAATAGCCGCGGTGGGCCAGGATCTTGGCCTCCCCGGCTCCGGTTGCGGTCTGTCCCAGGGCCGGGGAGGCGGCAAGGCTGCCCGAAAGCACCAGTGCGGCGGCCGCGGATCCGGCCGCTGCCTTCAGCACGAGGGACTGAGCCCGGCGATGCCGTTGCGAGCGTTCCTGCAGGGTGACCGGCAACTGCAGGTGTTCGCGGCCCAGGGCCACCACGACCTGGATCGCCATCACGGTAGCGGCCCCGATCAGCAAAAAGCCCAGCGTGTGGCCCACGCCGATGCACAGGGTCGCCACCAGCGCCGAATCCTGCTCGCTAAGCAGCCCGGTGGCCAGATCCGAGATCCATACCAGCGCCTCGACCAGCAGCGAGGCGCATAAGGCGCTGGCACCCAGCGGGATCCCGATCAGCAGCAGGTAGCGCAGGCTGTTGCGGCGGGTGGCTTTCAGGCTGGCGCCCAGGGCGGCCAGCGGCTTCTTCGGGCCGACGGCCAGCAGCGGCAAGGTGAGCACCAGGCGGAGGTTGGCATAGATGATCGCGCCGATCATTAGCAGGTAGAGGGCCGTGCTCAACGGCGCCTTGAGGTATTCGCGGGTGATGAACGGCGGGATGCCCACACCTTGGATCAGCACGGACGACAGGCCCAGGCCGCCCAGCGGCAGGGCGAGGAAGAAGTACGCCATCATCAGCGGCGAGGGATAGGACAGCATCCGGCGCAGGCAGAAGGCGGTTTCGCGGCATATCGCCCGAAGATTGGGAGGCTGCCCGGATTGCTGGCGGTTGACCATCACTATCAGCGCCACGAACTGCACGCTCACCGCACCCAGTGCCAGCACCGCAATGGCAACCAGGAGCAGCACCGAGACCGGGTGGGCCAGCAGCGCGGTGTAGGTCCGGTCGGTGACGTTGCCCAGGTTGCTATTTTCCAGCGCCAGCCCGAAGAGGTACTTGATCGCGGGGATCACCAGCAGGCCGTTAACTGCCTGCAAAGTGGTGATCACCGCGAGGTAGCGGAGCACGCGCACGTGGCTGAGCTTCAGCACGCGCAGCAGGAAGCTGAAAATCTGCTTCAGGAAGGGCAACCCGCGGCCCGAGGGCAGCGCAGCGGCAGGAAAGTTCGCACTGTGCTTGCTCGATGGAATCCTGGGGGCCACTGCTTGATTTGCCTTTCCGTCCGCCGGGAACGCTTCGGCGGCTAATTGCAATTCTATCGCCGCCATCTTCCGTTCGCTGTGCGCCTGCTGGATGGAAGCTGAACGGCCAGGCCACCCTGCCTGCGGGAGCCGCCTCCCCTGCTGGCACCACCTGCGCGTAATCTTCCGCAGACCCATTGACCGCTAGCTCGATCTTCCCTACTGTGTGAACTAGATCACTGATATATCAATAAGATATTAATCAATATCCCCAGTCAACTAGAAGAAGGCAGGTCGGATTCAGCATGACAGACAGAACCGCAGTGCAACCGCTCGGAGCCAGCACCCGCAGGCTGAGCCCCAAGCGCGTCCTGACATTCGCGGGGGCAATTATTGCCTTCCTGATCGGATCCGGGTTCGCCACCGGCCAGGAAATCCTGCAGTACTTCACGTCCTACGGCTACTGGGGAATCTTCGGCACCGGCGCCCTGGTACTGGCGCTCATGTCCTACGTCATCATCGAGCTCTTCGTGGTGGGCCAAGCCAAGAAATTCGACAAGCCCTCGCAGATCTTCCACTACTACTGCGGGAAGCACCTGGGCAGCTTCTTCGACTACTTCTCGATTCTCTTCGTCTTCCTGAGCTTTGCCGTCATGGTCGCCGGCGCCGGCGCAGTGTTCGAGGAGCACTACGGACTCTCGCGCTTCATCGGCGGCGGCGCCCTGGCCATCGTGGTCGGTGCCAGCGTCTGGTTCGGCCTGCGCTCGCTGGTGGACATCATCGGCAAGATCGGCCCGCTCATTGTCGTGATTGCCATTGCCCTGGGCATCATGGGCATTGTCCGCGGCAGCGACGGCATCAGCGCGGGCAATGCGCTGCTGCCGGGCCTGGATGTCACCCAGGCTTCCAGCAACTGGGTGCTCTCCGCCCTGTCCTACGTCGGGTTCTGCATGCTGTGGTTGGCCGCGTTCCTGACTGCCTTGGGAAAGACGGCGCGCAGCCGCAAGGAAGCGGTCGCCGGGGGAAGCCTGGGCGCCATCGCCTTCTCGCTGGCATGCATCATCGTGGGCCTGGGCCTGCTGGCCAACATCACCAAGGTAGCCGGGACCGAGATCCCGATGCTGGTGCTGGCCACCGATATCAGCCCGGTGCTCGCCTCCGGAATCTCGGTGATGATCCTCGCTGGCATCTACACAACTGCGGTTCCGCTGTTGTGGACGGTCTCCTCGCGCTTCTTCGCGGACAACACTCCTCGATTCCGCTACAGCACCGTCGGCCTCGCGGTTCTTGGAACCGTCATCGGCCTGTTGGTGCCGTTCAGCCAGATGGTCAACGTGGTGTACGTGGTCAACGGCTATGTGGGCATCCTGCTGCTCGTGCTCATGCTGGTCAAGACCGCCACCCGCGCGTGCCGCGATAGGCTGGCGCCGGCAACCGGCCGCAATGCGAAAACTAGCCGAGATCTCCTCTAATGTTTCTTGGGGGACCTGGGCTCAATGAGATGCCTTGCAACCTACCGTTCACGTTTCCTGAATTGCCCCTCGGATACACTCCCCTGATACCCGGCGGGGTACATCCGGCATGAAGGTGCCCAACCGCAGATAGGTCGTCGAAAGCGAAAGACAGCCGTCCGCATAGCCGCAACATCATACAACGGCCAAGGGCACGCAAATCGCAGTTCATGCGAATTCCGCGCCCTTGTCGCTCACACCTTCACGGCTACAGATCTACGGTTGCCGAATCCCCGGGATGGGCGGCTTCTCCGGTTACCTTGCCCTTGACCCAACTGGCGGCCAGGCTCAGTACCCCGCCGGGGTTTTCCCAGTATTGCGCGGAGTCGGATTTCAGCTGGATGAGCACAACCTCCGGGGATTCGGGCTCCTGGCTGAAGAAGGCTGCCACCGCCGAATTCCACAGTTCCTTCTTCTTGGCAACGTCCGTGACCAGATTGGCCTTGCCGCTGAGCGACACCCAGAACTTGTCGTTCGAGAACGCGGCGTTAACTTCCTGGTCCTTGGAGACCTGCTCGGCAACATCCGAAGAAGCAGCAGTGAAGAACCACACGTCCGCGTCGTTGCCCACCTCGGTGACACTCAGCGGACGACTTTCCAACCCGTCCGGTCCATGAGTCGTTAGCATCGCAATCTTGATGTCCTTGATGGTTTCCACAAGCTTTTCCACTTCATCAATGTGTGCTGCTTTATCGTGCTCCACGGCAATCTCCCGTTCAACTTGTCCATCAGGTACACACGCCACGCTACCGGGCCCTTGGCACCGCGCAACGGACTTCCAGCGAAAACGCAGGTTCTCGTACCGGACCGGAACTTCTATCAGTCACTGGAACGGCGTCGAAAGCAGTAAGCTAGCCTCAACTCATGCTGAGGCATCAGACCAGGTGTAACTGTCAACGGCGTTGGTGCTTGCACGCAACACCCTCGAGGAACAGGGGCGAGCTGATTTTTCCCTCCATGCACCAGTGATCGTTCCCCCGGCATCGGCCACCTATCAAAGCATGCCTGCCAGGATTCTTCTTTATGAATCATTCTCAGGCTCACACAGTGCTTTTCTTTTCCGATAAAGCCAGATAGCGTCCTGCTAGCCCGGCAGCCGGGTCATGTTGCTCTTTTTGCAGCGTGAGGACTTTTGCCTCCCACCCTCTGAACGTGGTAGTACGCAATGGCGTTTTCGCCCCTATCGCATTCCCTCAGCCATCAGGAATCTTCCAGCAATCAGCCAGTGGCTCTTACTTGCGGGTAGCTTACGGGACAAGGGGCGAGTGTCGCCGACGACGAACAAGACCCGATACAAAATAATGGAGGAGAGCTCATGGGTATTTTAGGTTGGATCGTTCTGGGACTGATAGCCGGTGCTATTGCCAAGGCCATCAAACCCGGAGAGCAGGGTGGCGGATGGCTCGCTACTTTACTGCTGGGCATCGTCGGCGCGGTCGTAGGTGGCTGGATCGGCTCAGCCGTCTTCGGTGAAGGAGTGGATCAGTTCTGGTCCCTGTCCAGTTGGCTTCTGGCCATCGGCGGTTCGTTGATCGTACTGGTCATTTGGGGAGTGCTCACGCGAAAGCGTGCCTAACTGCACCCGCGGAGCAACGGTCCACCACGGAATCGCGGTGGACCGTTGCCGTGCGAGGAAGCGCATCTGGCATGCCTGCGCCGGATGTTCATTGACGAGAATCAGACTCGAAGTCCCGATCCCGAGCCGAATCGACCTCGGGGCCAGTGTCCGCTTCTTTGGTGGAAGACTCGCCCTGTTCGAGCTCGTCAGTACTGTGCTCGTGAATCGTCTCGCGCAGACCCTCGACTTCCGCAGCTCGCCCTTCCCAGTATTCCGGTTCCAAGCCGAAGCCATTGGCCGCCTCTTCGGCCATCCTCTTGAAACCATCTCGATGGTCCTCCAGAGCGTTATTCAGATCTTCGAACTCGTCATGGCTGACACTGACGTCAAGGTGCTTTCGTCGCATTTGCATCATCCTAACTTGTTAGACCGGCTAAATAATTTTGCTGCCCCCACCCTACGGCCCTGGGTTATCCATGGCAGTAGCCATAAGCTTTTCCCCAGAAACCCGGAAATGGGCTCTTTCGCGCATTTGGCACTCGCCCGATAAATGCCTTAGCCGACCAGCCAGGACCGCCCCGCGGCAAGGCTGGCAGTCAAGCCGGCAGCCACGCTGCGCACCATGGGCGAATCACATGCCCTGCGCCTTGTGCCTACCGCGAAGGCAGGGCGCTCTCCCTCACCGCGCCCCTCCCCGCGGACGGCCGGCTTGGCTCGTCATCGATCTCGACACTGCGGATCATAGCCTCCAGGAACTTGGCTGCCGCAACCCGCTCGTCCTCGGAGAGCGTGCCTACGGCATCCATCATCTGCTCATGCATCCGATGCAGCGTTCCACGAACTTCCGTATCACTGTAATCCGTGGGCACAATTCCCACAGACCGCCGATCCGCAGGATGCACAACACGCTCGGCATACCCATCGCGGCATAACCGGTCGATCAATACCGACACCGAAGCATTGGAGATCCCCAGTTCCTCAGCAAAATCCCGCTGGCGGGGAGTCACCCCTTTGCGGTGCGCGGAGAGCAGGAATCGCAGCGCGGACATATCGGTCTCGTTCATCCCCATCGAGCCGCGGGTCGCAGCTCGCATCCTACGCTCAGCCTCACGGTACCTGCGCATCAGATTCAACAAATCCACTGCCTCGGGCACCGAACCGCCCTCGCCATACCAATACCCGCTGGCTTGATAGCTGCTCATGAGAAGAACTCCTTCCGCCGGATACGAACGCCATGCCCGCAACCCCCGGGGCTTCCAATGCCCTTTTCCGCGAGGTCCAGCTTGCCCAACACCGAAAAATTCATGTAACCTAGCTAATAGTTAGCCTGTCTAAAGATATTCTACTACGAAACAGCTATCAGTACCGGAGTGAAAGATGAAAAAATCCTTAGCAGTTCCCGTAGAAACCTCCCCGCAGCAAGGCAACGCGTGGAGCACGCGAATCCAGAAGATCGCCACCTTCGCCTCTGAACAGTGCCAGAGCCGGGATACCGTGCATTCAGCAATATGCACCATTACCGGCTCCCCAGAGCAGCTGGTCATCAACTTGGCATGCACGGCAAAAAGCGAAGACCAGGTGTCCGAGTTGATGCAGTACGTCAACGACACCCTCCTGCCGCAGATGGAAACAGCGCTCGGTGTCCGCTTCGAGGTGAAGAATCTGCAGTTCGCCGTCGCGGGCAAGGAGAGCCTTCTCGCAGCACCAGAGCACGCACCCGAGGCCGAACTCCCCGCGCATTGGCTCGATCAGCCTTTCGCCGCTCCGAAGCAGACCCCCACCCCCGGGTCAGGTCTCGAACCCGCCAGTTCGGGAAGTCAATCAGGTGCATCCCATGCAGATTTGAGCATGGCCTAGGACCTGCAGCACCCGCCGCCCACCAAGAGCGGCAGCACCAAAACGAAAGAACCTTTCCAAAGCGCATCCCGCTGCGGAGCCTTACGTCAATATCGCTATTTTCATGAGCAGTGCAAGAAAGGGAAGTATCTAAAATGCCAGGTCGAATCGTACGAACCCGAACCGCAGTCAGAGTCGCTGATTTTCTCGCCACCCGTGAAGGCAAAGCCCACCTGTCCGACTACGGCTGGGCGCAGGGAATGCCGATCGTCATGACCCAGCCGGCCGAAACGCTCAACGATGCCATGGGAATGGCATCGATCCATGGCCGCGCAGTGCTGGTGGCCATGCTCGATCCGCAGACCGAGGAACTGCACATGATGCACGTCACCGTCCCCCAAGCAGCACTGAAAGTCACCAAGGCCTGCGCCGATCGACTCACCATGGGAGAGTTCTTCGAACGCCTGTCGACCGAGCTCATTGCTGAGTTCCGCGTGAAATTCTGGAAGAACACTGCCGTCGCCCACAAGATCCCGGCCTGCCCCGCGATGCAGTCGCGAACCACCTCATCGGCTCGATACCCGATGCCAGCACACCAATCTGGAGCCGAGCGCGTCGCGGCGGGCACTAGCAGGTAAACACCTTAACCCCGGTTCTGGCTCATTCCCCTGGCCAGCCAGCCAATACCCCGTGGAACGGCTGGCGAGCCAGAACCGGGCGCCGTCGGGGGCTAGTTGTTGGCCTCGGTCCTCTATCCAGGTTTGCGGATACCAGGACCCGTCACAACTCAGCGGCCAGAAACAGGCCCCGAAACCGTGTTGGCATCACCCATGAAGCGAGGACGCTCCCCCTTCGTAGCCTTCGAACCGGACTCTGCTGCCTGCCAGTCCCCTCTCAATGACGTCTTCTCGTGAAAGGCGTTAGGAAATGCTCACCATCAGCGCGGAAAGCTGCCTGGGACGCAGCATCCGCTTCAATCAACTGCCGACTTTCATCGCAATGTCGGCAGTTGGGCATTTCAGGATGAATTGGATGAGCTCAGCGAAAACCTTTATCCCCTACCGAGTTGTGCTCGATATCGACCGCGAAGAAGACAGCTACTTCCTCTTCGAGGCGCTCCAGCATTACCTTCGATACCTTTCAGCACAGGACCAGCAAAACCAGCCCGAACTGCACAGCATGCGCCGGCTGCTCGACATGGTTGACGCAGCCTGGCTGAACTCCGCGAACGTGACCGATAATAACTAGCAGCACGAGCCTTGCTCGATTCTTCTCCGCGAAGGAATTTCAGAATAAGCTGATCATTCTTTGGGCTATCACCCGCGAACTAGCTCTTCATTTAGAGCAACACTCAACTGTCGGGTATCCATATGAGGGAATTGCGCGTACCGTCGGAAGAACACTCCGCGATAGTACCCGTGGCAAACCTGGCACCTGCACCATCCACGACAACGCATCACGGCATGGCTCTAACTGGAAATACCGCAAGAGCCGCAGGAGCGGAGGCCCGCCATGTCCATCCACAGCCCAAGATCCCACACCGCTGAACACGTCAAGCATATTCTTGGCTCCCGCCAAGCCCGCATCCATCTGGCCTCCTACGGCTGAAGGGAAGGGATGCCCATCGTCCTGGCAGAACCCCACGAACGACTCGATGACGTCATGGGACTGGTCTCCATCCACGGACGATCCGCAGTGGTCGCGATCTACGATGAACCCGAGGACCACCTGAGCTTCTGGTACGTCTTTCTGCCAAACCCGGCATTGGAAAACGTACTGGCCGAACCACAAGGCCAGACAGTGGGGGAATTCATCGCCCATGGCACACCTGACGGGGCGAGAACGTTCCGGTTCAGGTACTGGGCACACAGTGCCATCACTTTTGAAATCCCCTGTTACGTGTGCAGCGACCTAGAACATCGAACCTCGTACAACACGCACCTCGGTGCAGTAGGTAAATCGCAAGCTGAAGATTCCCTGGATGATCCTGAACTTGCTGACTGACCTGCGGTGCGGAGAGTTAAGCTGGTCTTGTGTATAACTGAAAATCAGCCTATTCGCACTGAAGCATCCCATGGACATCGCGGGATGCTTCAGTGTTTAATGCTGACAGCCAGCTCACCCAACGCAAGTCCAGTGCCCAAAGATGTATAGAATCCATCTGAAACACTTCCCTGCTAGCAACACCGCCACGAGCAGATGCTTTGAAAGCCTGTGCTCGGGTCAACAATTGTGCATCAACCCCGCTGTGGTGGACGCGAAAACAAGTTCGTCAAGACGGCGAAACCAGTGCCGCCCGCACCCTCTGGCGCTGCAAGAACTGCGGAGCATGCACCACTGCTACCCGCCCGAAGAAACATAGATCTTGCACCGGCCGTGGGCAGTTGAATGCAATTGACGAGGCCTTCTGCAGCTTGCCCAAGAAAAGAGACCCGCGTGAAGACGATAAATAATGAACGGAACCCGGCCGAGGGCATGCGCTGGCCCGACAGCCTCAGCTGGGCTGGTGAACGCTCCCGCCAGATACTATGGCTGCTTGCCTTGGTTGTGGTTGCGGTCTACGGGTTGCACAAGGTCACTTTGGTTGTCATCCCATTCTTGCTGGCCGTAATTCTGGCAGCAGCCATCGCACCGCTGGTGAATTGGTTGCGTGGCAAGGGGTGGCCTAACACGGTGGCTAGCGGGACGGCCTACATTCTCGTACTCTCCGGTTTCGCGGCTGTCATCGCCGGGGTCGTCGTAACCATCCGTGCTCAGTGGGCGGAACTTGTGGATCAGGCGGTGAAAAAATTTGACCGTTTGTACGCCTGGATCGCACAGGGACCATTGCCCGTAGATGATTCCATGATCCAGGATGCCCGCAACGCGGCGAGCGATTTCGTTACCAGCAAGGCGGCAGGGAACACCGCGGTAGACAGCATCTTCGTTGCCACGCAGGTCTTCACTGGTTTCATCCTCATGGCAGTCATCTTGTTCTTCTTCCTCAAAGACGGCAAGAAGTTGTGGGCATTCTGCTTGATACCTCTCAAAGGGCGACAATTGGCAAAAGCCCGGCTCGCCGGAATACACGGTATAGAGGTGCTAGGCGGATACGTACGTGGCACAGCCATCGTAGCTCTGGTTGACTCCGTGCTGATCGGCCTTGCCTTATGGATTTTGCAGGTACCCCTGGCGCTTCCTCTGGCTGTCGTGGTCTTCATCGGTGCCTTCATCCCAATACTCGGCGCCACCACCACCGGACTTCTTGCCGCTCTGGTCGCTTTCGTGGCCAATGGCCCAACGGCAGCACTGATCATCATTGGCGTCAGCTTCGCTGTGAATCAGCTAGAGGGCAACCTTCTCCAACCGCTGGTGATGGGGAAAACCCTCCATATCCACCCTCTGGTTATTCTGATCGCGTTAAGCGCCGGGGCCGTGCTCGCTGGAATTATCGGGGCGATCCTTGCCGTGCCGCTGGCGGCCGTCAGCTGGGCCATCGGCAGAATATGGTTCAGTGATCGCTTCTCGAACCGCCATCGGCCAGTTCTTGATCACTAGGTTTGTTCAGAGTCCTGGCGTTATGACTCCGAGCCAATTTTCCGTTCCCTACCAACCTGCGTCGCCCCTGAAGGGTAGCCTGCCGCGAGACGGCTATCCCCGGCCGCTGCGTAAAGGTCGATATCACACGAAAAAGCTGGTCATCTACACAGAAAGTCGATCTAACTCGATAAGAACCAGCCGTCATCAGCCCGGGTCATCACAACCAGAGAAATGAAATTCCACAACCAAAACAATCGGCTAAACGAGAACAAAGTAGACCCTCACGGCTTCACCGCAAATCCCCTAAAGAAGAAACCACTGCTGAGGTTTGCGGGATCGTCATCCAACACGGCCCGCCCCACCTCTTCCCCGGTGTGCCGGTCATAACGCAAAACCCTGTACGGAGAACCATCATTGTTATCCGCCATGATGACAACGTCGGCATCAGTGAAGATCGCCTTCGATGAAGCCGAATTATCGCTATACGCTTCCACCGTAAACTTGCGTTCTGTCTGTCCCGTCTGAATGTCCGTAGACATGATCAAGTCCTTAACCCCGTACCATTCAAGCTTTCCGTCCTTCAGCGACTGGCGGGTTACCTGGGGAAGGCCCGTACCATCTTCACTGATGAAAGGCTCAGTCGCTTCATCTGAGATCAGTGCCTTGCTCTCATACTTACCGGTCTTGGTGTCCCATATCGATAAGACGGCCTTAGCAGCAACATCCAATCCACCTCGTCTCTCATCAGAGATGTAGTAGATTTTTCCATCATGGCATGGCGCATCATTGAGTACCGCGCCCTCTCTAGCCCGTGTACTGCTGCCGACAACTTTTTCCTTGCCGTCCTCCGTGCCAGTCAATTGGCTGAGAACCATGGGCTCCGTATCAGGATCCCCCGTCTTCGAATACGGGCCGGTAGCCAAACCAATTCCGAAGACCTCCCCCTCGCACTGAGCAGCAATGAAATAGCTACCTTCAACCTCGGCTAAAGAGGTTCCGGAACTGGTAGTGGTCACAACCTGAGTCGTATACCCCACGTCGCTGAAGCCCAGATTATAAAGTCCCACTGCAGTATCCGCTGCTGTGGCTAGCATGGCGTATTGGCTATCAGTTTTTGCATTCTCAAAACTCTTCAAACCGGCACCATCAATCAGATAGTCGGTCTTCATATCACTGAAGAACAACCCCTTCTCAGTCCACTTCATCGAGCACATGTCCATGCCCCAGGTCTGTACCTCTGTAAAAGCACCATCATCCTTTAACAGAACAACCTTTCCGTCTTGGCTTTCCCCATCCATGTCACTGCTCGCAGCACTGAAGCACAGTGCGTACGTGGCCTCGCCTAGAGCCTCGGTTTTTTGGGGTGAGGGATCCGCTGGTGAACAGCTAACCAGGGTAAAAACAGTGGCCGCCACTGCCGCTGCGGTGATGATACGACGGGTGTGAATCATGGAATGTTCCATTCTGGTGCAGAGTTTGGGCCGGCCCAATTTCAGGCCGGCCCAGATACTAGTTTTCCAGTACGCTTAGAGGGTCTTGTACGTCACCGTCTTTGAGGAATCCTTGATGTTGTAAGGATAAACGCCCAAACCGCCGTTGCCGTCCAGATCAATCCCCGTCGCCGCCTTGTAAGCCGCCCACACCAACTGCGAACAGTTCACCTTCGAACCGGTCGTCGACTTGTTCACGGCAAAGTTGGAGTTATATCCCTTGCCGCGCAATTTGTTGAAGGCATGATTGGCAGCCTTGCCTCTGTTGGTCGATGTAGTCGATACGTACTGCTTCACTGCACCCTTGCCTACCTTCACCGAGCTGCCAGCGATCGATCGACTGTTCTTTCCAGTGCCGGGAGCTTCCACAATGGTTGCGGTTGAGTAGTAAATTCCTGTGTGACCATGCTGAACGAAAATCCTAGTGGGTGCCGTAGCGACCGCTAAGAGCGAATACGGGGTAGTGATACATGCCAAAGTTTTGAATCTTTGCCGATGTTTGGCTCAATGAACTCGCGATCATTCGTCCAATACCCAAACGGTTCTGGTGGGATATAGAGAGAACATTCAGCAAATCAGAACCTGGTTGTTATCCTGTTTATCAGGAAACGGTTTCGCACAAGATTCCTGTTCTCATGGGGATTTTACGTTTGTTTAATTTCGAATTGTGCTCTGAGTGCATTATCGCCTGAGCTGCACGGAGGTTAGAGCCTAAGATGACACGCATTGCGAAAGATGCACAGTTGTTTAACGGTGCTCAGATATTCACCGATTCGGCCGAACATGCTATTTCTTACCTCAAAAGGCATACTCCGTTGACGGATTGGTCAGTTTCTCGCGTAATCGATGGAGAACAGGTCCATTTGCACGTGCAGCAGGGTCAGTTGCTCAAAACTGGTCAGCGTGTTGAGTGGGAGGAATCTTTATGCAGTCGAATGGCCAGAGGTGCTGCTCATGTTGTGGAGAATACGCAGCTAGACCCTGACTATTCGCGTATGCGATCTTCAGCCAAGGTGGGCGCCTATGCCGGGTACACCATCAATGATGATCGGGATGAGATGTTTGGGGTCCTATGCGGCGTGCGCACCGATCCGCTCACTGAAGGAGAAATAATAGATGAAGATCTCGTTGCTCTTATCAGTTCACTTCTATCTGCCCAATTGAAGCTAGCAAGAGTAGCTGATCGAGAACGGAGAAATAGCGAGCTATCCGATGCCTTGGCGCAAACAGATGCTTTAACTGGTCTGTTGAACCGACGCGGCTGGGATAAGATCACCAATGATGCGCAAGAACGCCTCGACGCTTTTGGCGATTCTGTCTCGGTTGCAGTGATAGACCTCAATGGGCTTAAGCAGGTCAATGACAGCCAAGGTCATGCAGCTGGAGATTTATTGTTGCAGCGCACTGGTGAGATCCTGAGAGGTAAAAGCACTGAGTCCTGCCGCGTCGCTCGATACGGGGGTGATGAGTTCATGATTTTGGCCAACGGAGTAGCCCCATCCCAGACAGAGGCTTATTTCTCAGTATTCAAAGAGGCTTTGGAAGAAGCAGGGATTCCTGCAGCCATGGGATTCTATTCAGCTCAGCCAGGTAGTACCAACATTGATCAGTGTATTGCCGCGGCCGATGCTTTAATGTATGAGCAGAAATATCAGCGTCGCGTTCGCTCCAATAACAATAGCTAACAGGCTATCCTTGCAACGGCTTCTAAAGAGCTATATCCATCTAAATGCGCTCTTGTCATGAAGATCTCGAGATCGAAGGTTGTGCTCACTGAGGGACAAACGGTTCTTTAGCCGAATGCTACTTGTATTGTGTTTCCTGTTCATCTGCGACCAACCCGTCGTTATTTCCTAGCGTCTAATTCGCTGCTGACTGAGCAAGCACGGACCTAGGACAACGTTGCCGATGAGGCTGGGAAGTTCAGGCAAGAACTCGTATGGATCGGCTACAAAATTTTCGCCGGACCTCGCGGAGCGAACCATGTTGCGACCCAGCATGAACTGATCCCTCTGCCTTGGCTGACCTTGAAGCGTTCATCCACCGCGATGACCTCCCCACTCTCATCCAGGTAGCTGTCGCACACGCCCAATTCGAGAGCACCCATCCGTTTGTGGACGGGAACGGCAGAACGGGGCGCGCCCCCGCCCACGCAATGCTCCGTCATCGCAAGGTGACCATCCATTCGACCGCACCGATCTCCGCGAGAATCCTGAGGGATATCCCTGGCTGTTTCGACGCGCTGACTGCCTACCGGCAAGGCAACGCCCTTGCAATCGTTAAGATCTTCATCGATGTCTCGATCTATGCCGCTGCTACGGGTCAAGCGCTGCTGCATGCCCTCGCTGATGAGCTGGAAGAATCACGCAACCGCTTGCAGGGGCTTCGGTCGAATTCGACGGCGTTCAAGTTGCTCCCCCTGCTCATAGCGCAACCCGTGATCAGCTCCAACTATGTGAAAACATCCTTGGGTGTCACAGATGCCGTCGCGCACCGAGCCTTTGCAACGTTGAACGACCGCGGGGTCCTGAAAGAGAAGTCAGGATTGCGCAAAAAGCGCGTCTGGCAGCATGATCACATCCTGCGCATTCTGGACGACTACGCAGCAACGATTCGACGGGACTCGGTGCACTAAGCCCGGATGCCCATACGACAAGCCTCGGGCCATATGAATGTGATATGACAGTGATAGCCAAGAGGGCCTCACTGCTCACTGGCCAGTCATGGAAGAGTCAAAAGCATGGCCCCTGAACATTCACAGCGAACCCAAACCCCGACTTCCGGCGAGCCCAAGCCGTCACTGTCGACGCGTGTAGGCGGATTCATGCCCGGCATCTTCCTGTGCCTGGTGATGGGCGGCGTGGCACTGGCCGCGGCGAAGCTCATCCCCGGGATGAGCGCGCTGCTGATTGCCATCCTGCTCGGCGCGCTATGGCGCAACTTGGCGCCGGTGCCCGCAGTCTTCGCGCAGGGCGTGGCGTTCTCCGCGAAGAAGCTGCTGCGCGCAGGCATCGTGCTGCTGGGCTTCCAGCTCTCGCTCGGCGCCATCCTGGCCCTGGGCCCGGGCGTGCTGGCCATCGTGGTGCTCTGTGTGGGCGTGACCTTCCTGGCCACCATGTGGATCGGTGGACGCATGGGCATTGAGCTGCCGCAGCGCCTGCTGATCGCCGCCGGCTTCTCCATTTGCGGTGCTGCTGCCGTGGCTGGTGCGGAGGGCGCAACCCGCGCCAAGCAGGACCAGGTGGCTACGGCCATCGGCCTGGTGGTGCTCTTCGGCACCCTGATGATCCCGCTGACCCCAGCGCTGGGCGCACTGCTGGGCCTGGGTGAAACCAGCATCGGCGTGCTGATCGGCGCTTCCACCCACGAGGTGGCCCAGGTGGTCGCCGCCGGCGGCGCCGTGGGCGCCACCGCGCTGGGCGTGGCCGTGACGGTCAAGCTGGCACGCGTGGTCATGCTCGCCCCGATCATGGCTGGCCTGACTCTCTACATGAGCCGCAAGCACAACATCGAAGGCGGCAAGCGCCCGCCGATCATCCCGCTGTTCGTGGCGCTGTTCCTGGTCGCCATGCTGATCCGCACCACCGGCATCATGCCCGAGTCGTTGCTGCAGCTGGCCTCTACCGCACAGACCGTGTTGCTGGCCGCCGCCATGTTCGCTCTGGGCCTGGGCGTGCACCTGAAGTGGATCGTGAAATCCGGTGGCCGCTCGCTGGTCCTGGCGCTGCTGTCCACGCTGGTCATCCTGGTCATCGCGGTGGTCGGCGCGCTGCTCTACCGCCCGCTGTAAGCGGCAAGCCAACCAGCCGTTCCGCTCGCGGGGAACGGTTCTGATCTTCAAAGCTGGAATCGGCCGAACTACAACTAGATAACCTGCTCCAGACAGGCAAATGGCGGACCTTCAAGGGTCCGCCATTGGCCGTTCCAGCTACTCGTCGTCCGCTTCGCCTGGCAGACGCTCCTGCTCGGGCAAGCTGTCCCACATCGAGGTATCGATGGTTTCCACGGAACCGTCGGCTACCGCCTTGATAGTGCTTTCCAAGGTCAGGATGGTTTGCTGACGCAGATAGCCATTCGACTTCTGCCCCAGCACATAATCCGGATTGCTGTGGTCGCTCATTCCACGCATTTCGAAGAGCAACGTGGAAATTCCGTATTCGGCCGCGATGCCATTGCGCGCAATGGTGTTCGCGGTTCCGCCCACGTACTTGCCCAAATGCCCCCAACCGGTCCGGTCCACATTCTGGTAGACCACTGCGCCCAGCCGCTTGGAGCCTTCACGGACTTCTTCAGAAACATCCGGAGTTGTCGGGTAGAGGATCGAGCCGGAAACCAGCTTGCCGTCCACCCCCGAGCGAGCGCCCTGGTGGTGCAGGTCGATCATGTAGTCGATGTCGTAAGTGGAGAGCACGTTGTTGTGCAGCGCCTGGATTTCAGGTTGGGTCTTGGCGACGTGGTCCCGGTTGATGTCCTGGTTATTCGCGTTGTAACGAGTCAGGTGGCGGTCACCCGAAGCGATGTAGTCATCGAGCGGGAAATCCACATCTCCCATGGCGCCATCCGGGTTCAGCATCGGCACAATCAGGATGTTGACGTTCTCCAGCACGCCCTTCATCCGGCCGCTGCCCAGGTGCTTGATGACTTCCAGAGTTCCCTCGGTGGTCAGCTGCTCGTTGCCGTGCTGCTGGGTGAGGAACATGATCGTCGGGTTGTCCGGATCGGACAAGTATTTGGCAAGAAACAGATCGCGCCCCTTGACCGATTGGCCGATGACTTCAAGTTCCATCGCCGGCTGCTTGGCATCCTGCTTTTCCAGTTCGGCGGCCATCGATTCGTGCGTGTGCAGAATCGAGGTATTGATGGTTTCGTTTCCGTTGTAATCGGGTCCGTTGCCCACGGCGTTGGCCGGGACCAGCCCCAAGCCGAGAAACAGTGCCGAGCCGGCAACGATACAGGTGCCCTTTTTCAGCATCCGGACGGGGAACTGCTGTGAATCATTCTTCATTGAATCTCCAGTGTCTTCCTGTGATGGGGTGGGGGTGGATTCTTGGGTCTCGACGCCGATGCGCGCCGTTTCCGGTTTCAACTTCCGATGAAGAAGTATCCGCCGTTCAGTCCATCCACCATGATGCGGTAGGACTTTCCTTCCAGCTTCGCTTCGATCACCCAGTTGGGTTTCCAGACCTTGGCGATACTGCTCTTTTCGCGGATTCCACCGCGCCAGGCCAGTCGGGCACGGCGCAGCGCCGCTGTGGACAGCAAAGCCTTGGCCCGCTCGCGAGCAGTGTCGAAATCGATGGTGTTCCACTTCGGATCCGCCACGAGGTCCATTCGCTGGCCAGCTTGGGCGTCCTGGACTTGCCACGGGTCGGTGACAAAGGCCTTGCCCGAGTAGTAGTCCACCAAAGCATGCGCTTGCGCGATTCGCCCGGCCAGTTGCGGAACCTCGAAGACGAACCCCGCGAAGGGGTGATGCCGCAGCTTGGCCGACGTGACCGCCAGCTCCGGCGCCTTGGTGGCGAGGATGCGCTGCGCATCCTGGCCATCGACCAGCGTGCGCAGCACAAGTTCACTCATGGCGTCCCGCCATTTCAGCCTGGCTGGCCAGCAGGGCGTCCTGGCCCATCAGCATCTTCTTCGGAATCGGCCCGATCTTCGCGGTCTCATCCAGCGCCCGTCCGATATGTTCCGGCACCGGATGCGACTTCTGGCTGGCTAGGCTGCCAATGATCATGGCCGCGGTGGAGGCCAGAATGCCGGTGACCATCGGATCGATGCCGGTGGCATCAGGAGCCCCGGAAACCTGCCAGAGCACCGAAACCAGGGTCCCGGCGATCATCGAAGAAACAGCTCCAACAGCGTTGGCCTTCTTCCACCACACCGCGCAGATGTAGGAAGGAACAAAGGCGCTGCCCAGCACGGTGGTGGAGAAGATGACCACTGCGGCCACGGCGGGCGGGTCAAAGGCGGCAATGGCATAGCCGACAATGGCCAGGGCCAGCACGGTAATCCGCGAGACCCAGACCATCTGCGCATCGTTCATCTTCTTGTTGATGAACCGGGCATAAATGTCCTGGCTGGCAATGGTTCCCGCCTGCAGCAGCAACGCATCAGCGGTGGACATGATCGCTGCCATGATGGCGGCCATGACGACGCCTACGGCAAAGGTCGGCAGCACCGCATCGGCAACCTCGAAAATTGCGGTTTCCGGGTTGGCCAAATTCGGCAGCAAGATCAGCGCGAACATGCCCACGAGGTAAGGGCCGGGGATGAACAGGAGGTTGAAGATCAATGAGTAGACACCTGCGGTGCGTGCTACCGACGGCTTCTTCATGGCCATATGGCTGACCACCACGTGCGGCCAACCCATGTAGCCGATCGAGAAGACCAGCAACGCCCCGAGGATGACTCCCCATTGGCCCTGGTAGCCCAGGTCCGCTCCCCACATGGTCAGCAGGTTCGGGTTGATCTCGCCCACGGCTTCATTGCCCTGGGTGAAACCACCCACTGCCATCAGCGTGGCAACCAGGATCCAGACC
The DNA here is from genome assembly GCF_008370855.1 of Glutamicibacter sp. ZJUTW. Lineage (NCBI taxonomy): Bacteria > Bacillati > Actinomycetota > Actinomycetes > Micrococcales > Micrococcaceae > Glutamicibacter > Glutamicibacter sp. ZJUTW. The sequence continues at coordinate 3,293,278 of NZ_CP043624.1, forward strand.
ATGCCCACCACCATGATGATGGCCTGGACGAAGTCGGTGTAGGCCACAGCCAGGTAGCCGCCGAGGAAAGTGTAGAGGACAATCACGCCGATGGCGATGGCCAGGGCTACCGGGAAGGAAACTCCGGAGACCATCTCCAGTCCGCGGCCGCCGGCGATGAACTGCGCGAGGACGTAGAAGAACATGCAGAACAACGCCACGGGAGCGGCAATGAGCCGGATCCACTTCGAGGGGTAGCGGTGCTCCAGATACTCGATGGATGTGATGGAACCAAGAATCTGGGACAGCTTGCGCATGCGCCGGCCAAGGACCGAAAGGTTCAGGATGCCGCCGCCCAGGTCACCCAGCGCATACCACATGCTGAAATAGCCCTGGGTGTAGCCCATGGATCCAGCTCCCATGAACATGTAGCCGGACATGGAGGAGCTTTGCAGGCGAAGTGCGGTGACTCCCGGGCCGAGGCTGCGTCCGCCCAGCAGGAAGCCCTCGGCATCCTGCTTTCCGCGCTTCATCGCCCAAACACCGATGCCTGCCATGGCGACGAAGTAGATGACCAGGAACAGGATCTCGATGCTCATCGCTGCTCCTCCGTATCCTCATGCTTCCAGCCGCGGCTGAGCCACAGGAAAACTCCGGTATAGATCACCCAGAGGGCCGGAACCCCGATGATGACCATGGTCGTGAACGCCGGAAGTCCAAACATCGACGCATTCCCCCCTAAAAGCCAAACACTCTGTATTGTGTGAAGCGAATCACTATAGATCCATGTGATTGACAGTTTTGCATAGCTGGAGGCCGATCAACAGTGACACTTGTCGGGAAAACACGCGATGTCCGGACAGACTGTCCGGAGCAGTCGATTGCCACTATGGAAAAGCTGCTCCAGCTGCCCGCAGTACTGGCCGGCAATCCGCAGGTCTTTGCCGATCAGTCGTCATTGAACCGTCACATTGGTTGGGTCCACGTGCTGGAAAACTCGGATCCGAGGACCTACCTGCGCGGCCAGGAACTGGTACTGACCACTGGCATCGGGTGGGGTCCAGAAACCTGCTTCGAGAAGTATGTGGCCGAATTGGTCGAGCTGGAATCCGCCGGCCTGCTGCTAGAGCTCGGCAACCATTGCCCCGCAGTTCCGGCGGCGCTCATCCAGTCCTGCAAGGAGCATTGCTTCCCGCTGGTGGCATTGCACGAACCAGTGGCTTTTGTGGAGATCACCGAGGCACTGCACCAGCTGCTCTTCTCCTCCCAGACCCGGCGCATCGAGGCCGGCGGCGAGGTCACCGCCCATTTCACCGCGCTGATGCAGCTCGGCGCTCCGGCCGAAACCATACTCCGGGACTGCGCCAGGCTGCTGAATGCCACGGTGGTGCTGGAGGATTCAGGCTACAACGTGCTGCGCCATGCCAGCGCCGTTCCGGTGCCCGCGGACTTCTTCGAGCACTGGCAAGACCGTTCCCGCAGCTTGCACGTGACAGGCAATGCTGGACGCCAGGTGATCCCGGTGCAGATCCATGGCAGGCATTTCGGTTCTTTGATCGCCCCGGACACTGCCACTCATCCGGCAGGATCCCTGCATGTACTGACAATGGCGGGCATTGCGCTGGGCACCGAGCTCCTGCGCAAGCAGGAACCTGCCTCGTTGGCTTTCGATACGGCCTGCGAACTGCTTGACGACCTGATGCTGCGAAAGGACGCGGACTCGGACCTGCTCGCCGGGAAATTCGAAGCCTCCGGGTTCCCGGTGCGCCACCGGCAGCTGCGTGGTTTCGCGATCCCGCTGGACTCGTGCGCCGACCTGAGAGCAGCAGCCAGGCAGATCGAGCGCACTATCGGCAAGGATCTGCGTCCGGTGATCGGTGCCCGGAATGCGCCCGCGTCCAAGCTCTTCGGCTTCTTCTCCGCTATCCCCGGCAAACTGCCGCCAGACTGGCCCCAGACCTTGCACCTGGATGAGGTGGCCGGATATTTTGACGGACCGCTCTATCTGGGTGCGGCCGTCAATGACTTCGGCCTGCTGGCAGATTCCATCAGGCAAGCCATCGGCGGATGCGAACTGTCCCTGGCTGCAAACCAGCCAGTTGTGCTGGCCGAGGAGTATCCACTGGCACTGCTTGCCCATGAACTGCGCCATGAACCGGCAATGCAGCGCCTGCCGCAGCAGGTGCTCGCGCCAATCCTGGCCTTGGATCCTGCCCGGCGCACCGAATGCCTGAGGGTCCTGAAGGCCTATTTGGCTTCACCGACCAACCGATCCCAGGCGGCTACCCGTTGCCAGCTCTCCCGGTCGGTGTTCTACCAGCGGCTCGGACTGCTCGAATCCCTGCTGGACATGGATCTGAATGATGCCCAATCCTTGACCGTCCTGTCGCTGGGCCTGGCCGTCTACCAGCAGAACGTGTCAGCTTGAGTCCCCGGTCTGCCGGCCACAAGAAGACCCCTGGCACAGAAAGCCAGCCACGTCGCGATGGCAACGTGGCTGGCTTCCAGGAATTGCCGCCGCTAGCGCAGCACGACGGTGCGCGAGCCGCTGAGGAAGACACGGTCTTCGCAGTGCCATCGCACCGCGTCGGACAGCGCCTTGCACTCAGTATCGCGGCCGGCGGCCACCAGATGCTCGGGCTCGAAGCTGTGGTCCACTTCCTGGACCCGCTGGGTGATGATCGGGCCCTCGTCCAGCTCGGAATTCACGTAGTGCGCGGTGGCGCCCACGGTCTTCACGCCGCGCTCGAACGCCTGGTGGTAGGGCTTGGCGCCCTTGAAGGAGGGCAGGAATGAGTGGTGGATGTTGATGGCCCGGCCGGTGAGCTTGCGACTGAGGTCATCGGAGAGCACCTGCATGTAGCGGGCGAGGACCACCAGATCCACCTCGAAGCGCTCCACCAGGTCCATCAGCTTGGACTCGGCCTCGGGCTTCGTCTCCGCGCTGACCGGAATATGGAAGAACGGGATCCCGTTCCACTCGACCTGCTGGCGGTGATCGGGGTGGTTGGAGACAACTGCCGCGATCTCCACCGGCAGCTCCCCCATCCGGGCGCGGAACAGCAAGTCGTGAAGGCAGTGGCCGAACTTGGAGACCATCACCACCACGCGCTTCTTCTGGCCCGTCGGGCGCAGCCCCCAGGTAGCCTCGTGCTCTTCGGCAAGCTGGCCGAGGCTCGCTTCGAGCTCCGCGACCTCCGCGGCAATTTCCTTCGACTCGGCGACTTCGAACTCGATGCGCATGAACAGCGTTCCCGAACGCTGGTCATCATGCTGCTTCAGCTCCCGGATATCGCCGTGGTGCTTGAGCAGCAGACCGGTGACCGCATGCACGATGCCCGGGCGCTCGGCGCAGGTGAGGGTCAGGACGTATTTGTTGTTCGGTTCGGTCATCATGCCGCTCCTTGGTTTCGCCGAGATGGCTATAGCTTCGCCATGGCTCGTGTGGTTTTCAGATGAAAGGAATACGGTCGCGCAATGCGCCCGCTTGCCCGCGTTGCCCCGCGGAATCCGGGCCGCCAGGCCAGGGGTTTTCCTGCCGGGTATCCGCGCCTTGCACTGTCCTTCAAAGTGGATGCTGGCATGCCCGGCATCCCTTGGACAGTCTCTGATATATCAGTTGCTGATCACAATACTATGTGTGCCCCAGCACAGCGTCAATGAATTTTCCTGCCGTATTTCTGCAGGGTTCCAAACAGGTTTTCAGCTCTGTTGCCGACCGGCGGGGCACGGCGCATTAGGCGCATTTGCGCGGGAAAAGCGCCCAATTCGGAGCCGGGGCGATACTCTTTGTGTGTCGGCAAATGATTTTTGAGCAATGAAGAGAGCGATATGCCAAGGCCCACAGGATTGACCAGCACCGCCACGGAGCAAGGCTCGATGGCCGATCGCGCCTACAACGCACTTCGCGACCGGCTGGTGCTGCTGGAAATCGCGCCGACCCATCCGATCCACGAGCCGCAGCTGGCTGAGGAGCTCGGCGTCGGGCGCACCCCGATGCGCGAAGCACTCAAGCGCTTGGAAACCGACCACCTGGTCGTGTCCTATCCGCGTCGCGGCACCTTCGCCACGGCCGTGGATTTCCACGAGCTGAACTACATCTCCGAGATGCGCCAGGTGCTCGAGCCGCTGGCCGCCCGCAACGCGGCGGCCAACAAGGACCCGCTGATCCGCGAGGAGCTGGCCGGCTCCCTGCAGCAAATCGATGCCTTGGACCCTACGCTGGACCAGCGTTCGCTGCTGCTGCTCGATGTGCACATCCACCGGCTCATCTACAAGGCCGCGGCCAACAAGCACCTGGAGGAAACCCTGGTGCGCCTGGATAACCTGGTGACCCGGATCTGGTGCCTGGTCATCGACCAGATGCCGCCCATCGCCGAGCACATTTCCGAGCACTCTGCCCTGCTGCGCGCCATCCTCGACGGGGACGCTGAGCTGGCCTCGCGGCTGGTCTCCGAGCATGTGGCCCACTTCGAGCAGGCACTGCGCCGCGCCCCGTAGCCGCAGCTCCGGGACGCGGCAGTCACGCTAGCGTCCGGCACCCTCGGGTTCCAGATCCGCATCGGGGTGCTGGCGGGCTTCGCGCACCTCGGCCTGTTGCCCATCGTCCGCCGGCTCATCCGCAGGTGCTTCCGGCTCTTCTGCTTCGGCTTCCGGCGCCGAGGCTGCGACAATCGAGTTCTCCCTGGTCATCAAGCAGAACTGCTCGCCCTCGTGGCGGTCGATGCCGTCATCCACTGCCTGCTCCAGCACCTCCATGGCCACCTTGCCGCGCAGCACCAGCGGGTCGCGGCTCAGGTCCTTCCACAGCGCCACGCAGAGCAGCAGCATCACCAGCACGAATGGCAGCGCCGAGACGATCGTGATGTTCTTCAGCCCGTTCAATGCTTCCGCCGGATGGTCCCCGCCGGCCAGCAGCATCACCGCCGCCACCGCGCCCACCGAAACGCCCCAGAAGACCACCGATTTCTTCGACGGGTCCTCGGCGCCGCGCTCGCTGAGCGCGCCCATCACGATCGATGCCGAGTCCGCCCCGGTAACGAAGAAGATGGCAATCAGCACCACGGTCAGCCCCATCAGCGCAATGGAGAACCATTCGGGGAACGGCAGCGCGCCGAGCAGCTCGAAGAGCACCGAGTCGAAGTCGATGTCAGGTGCCCCGTCCACCATCCTGGCCAGCGCCTGGCCCATGTCCCCGTTGCGCTCGGCCCGCTCCTGCAGGCCGATGGCGCCGCCGCCGAAGATCGCGAACCAGATCAGCGTGACGGTGGAAGGAACCAGCAGCACGCCGGTGACGAACTGGCGGATGCTGCGCCCGCGCGAGATCCGCGCGATGAACAGGCCCACGAACGGGGTCCAGGAAACCCACCATGCCCAGTAGAAGATCGTCCAGGAAGACAGCCAGGCGGCCATGTCCCCGTCGCCGGAGGCAGCGGTCCGCGATGCCATTTCCGGCAGGTCTGCAATGAAGGAACCAACTGCATTGGGGATGACATTCAGGATGAACAGCGTCGGACCGCCAATGAACACGACCAGGGCCAGGATCACCGCAAGCACCATGTTGATATTCGACAGCCACTGGATGCCGCGCTCGATTCCGGACACAGCCGAGGCCACGAACATGGCGGTGAGCACCGCGATGATCAGCACCAGGATCCCCGAACCCACCGAGGGCAGCAGCCCGACGGACTGGATCCCGCCGCCGATCTGCAGCGCACCGAGGCCCAGCGAGCAGGCCGAACCGAAGAGCGTGGCCAGGATGGCAAGGATGTTGATCGTCTTCCCGCCCCAGCCGTGCACCACCTTCTCGCCGAAGATCGAGCTGAACATCGAGGAGAACAGCTGCGGGCGGCCCAGCCGGAAGCTGCTGTAGGCCATGCCCAGCCCGACAATCGCGTACATCGCCCAGGGGAACAGCGTCCAGTGGAACATCGTGGTGCCCATGGCTGTGCCCACCGCTGCCGAGGTCTGCCCGCCCACGGTTTCCGGCGGCGGGGACATGTAGAAGTACAGCGGCTCGCCCACCCCGTAGAAGACCAGCCCGATGCCCATGCCGGTGGCAAACATCATCGAGATCCAGGAGACGGTGCTGAACTGCGGTTTCTCCCCGTCCTTGCCCAGCGGAATGCGTCCGAAGCTCTTGGCCGCGACCACCAGCACGAAGACGGTGAACACCGTCGCGGCGATCACGAAGACCCAGCCGGTATTCGTGATGACCCAGTCCAAGGCCTTTCCTGCCGCGGAGCCCAGTCCGGCGGGCGAGGCGAAGCCCCAGGCGATGAAGGCCAGTGCGAGGACTCCGGCGATGCCGAAGACCCAGTAGTCGGTGCCGGAAGCCAGATACCTTCGAGGGCGGCGCCGGCGAGCCGAGTGCAGCTCGCTGACCAGATCGTTCACGGGTTGCTCAGTGCGTTTCATGTGGATTTCCTTCAATCAAGGCAAGAGGAGGCACGCAGGCAACGGCATGCGGGCGCGCCGAATCAGCCGGGGTCCCGGGGTTGCTCGTTAAATGGTGCCGGGGCCGGCGAGATGGCCTGGCTCAAGGCCAAGGCCGGTAGGCCGCCCGGCGGGCCGGGAATGGTTCCCGGTCCGCCGGGCGGGCAGCGGTTGCGCGGCCGGTCAGGCGCTGATCAGGCCGTGCGGGTCGAGCACGAACTTCTGCGCGGCGCCCTCGTCGAAGGCCGCGTAGCCCTGCGGGGCCTGGTCCAATCCGATGGCCGTGGCGTTGACGTTCCTGGCAATCGAGACCTTGTCCGCCAGGATCGCCTGCATCAGCCCGCGGTGGTATTTCATCACCGGGCACTGGCCCGTGACGAAGGTGTGGGACTTGGCGAAGCCCAGGCCGAAGCGCATGGACAGCGAGCCGACCTTCGCCGCCTCGTCGGTGGCGCCCGGATCCCCGGTGACGTAGAGTCCCGGGATGCCCAGGCTGCCGCCGGCACGGGTGATTTCCATCAGCGAATTGAGCACCGTGGCAGGCTGCTCCTTCCCGGCATCATGCCCGTGGCCGCGGGCCTCGAAGCCCACCGCGTCGATGCCGCAGTCCACCTCGGGCACGCCCAGGATCTGCTCGATCTGCCCGGCAGGATCGCCAAGCGAGACATCCACGGTTTCGCAGCCGAAGCTGCGCGCCTGGGCCAGCCGGTCGGCGTTCAAATCCCCGACGATCACCGTGGCAGCCCCCAGCAGCTGTGCCGAGGTGGCGGCGGCCAGGCCCACCGGCCCCGCTCCGGCCACATACACCGTGGAGCCGACGGTGACCCCGGCGCCGATCGCCCCGTGGTAGCCGGTGGGGAAGATGTCCGAGAGCATGGCCAGATCCAGGATCTTCTCCATGGCCTGGTCGCGGTCAGGGAATTTCAGGGCGTTCCAGTCCGCGTAGGGCACCAGCACGTACTCCGCTTGGCCGCCCACCCAGCCGCCCATGTCCACGTAGCCGTAGGCCGAGCCCGGGCGGTCGGGATTCACGTTCAGGCAGATGCCGGTCTGCCCGGTCTTGCAGTTGCGGCAGCGGCCGCAGGAGATGTTGAAGGGCACCGAAACGACATCGCCTACCTTGAGGAACTCCACGTCACGGCCTACTTCCACCACTTCGCCGGTGATCTCGTGGCCCAGCACCAGGCCCACCGGGGCGGTGGTTCGCCCGCGCACCATGTGCTGGTCCGAGCCGCAGATGTTGGTGGCGATGGTGCGCAGGATGACCCCGTGGTGCACCTGCCGCCCGACGTTCGCCGGGTGCACCCCGGGACCGTCCTTCAATTCGAATTCGGGGTACGGGGTGTCGATCAATTCGACCTTGCCGGCTCCGGCGTAGCTCACTGCCAAGTTGCCCATGGCGCACTTCTCCCTTGAAATATCAGTTGGATACCAAATTGGATGTGCCCAAGTCTGCGCATGGAGTGTGATCCATGTCAATAGCCCGGTTCGAAATCCCTCCCCCTCCGGCAGGCTTTTGCGGCGCCCGCTACCCGTCCAATTCCTCGGCAGAACGCTGGGAAATGATGCGTTCGGCGGTGCGCTGCAAAATTTCCAGCGATTCCTCGATCAGCGGCGAACCGCGGCTGCCCTTGCGGGTCACCGCGACGATGCGCCGCGAGGGCTTGGCCGCCCCGGAAATCCGGCGGCGCACCACGTCATCCGCGTGGCCCAGGGTCGCCAGACGCGGCAGCAGCCCCACGCCCAGGCCCGCGCCGATGAAGGCGATCATGGTTTCCCATTCCACCGCTTCGTGGGCGATGTGCGGGGTGACCCCCAGCGAGGTGAAGGCCGCGACGAATAGTGCCCGGTAGACCGACTGCCCGGATTCGGAGATCCACGGGTCATCGGCCAGGTCCTCCAGGGCCACGGACTTGCGCTGCGCCAGCCGGTGCGACGCGGGCAGCACCACATCCAGCGGGTCATCGAGCAGCACGGTTTGCTCGAAGCGGTCCTTGGCACCGCCGCCGCCCGGGGCCTGGCTGGCCACGATCACCGCAAGGTCGATGCGCTCGGCCAGCAGCAGATCCAGGCAGCGCTGCGGCTGCGCCTCGATCAGCTGGACCTCCACCTCCGGCCGGGTGGAGCGCAGGGTCGCGGCCAGCGGGGCGAGCAGCTGCGCGGCCGCGGTGGAGAATCCACCGAGGCCGAAATGCGCCTGCAGCTGGCCCGAGGCGGACCGCGCCGAGGCGGCCAGCAGCTCCCACTGCGTCACAATCGAGTCGATTCCGGAAACGAGCTGCTGGCCGGCAGAGGTCAGCCGCACCCCGCGCCCCTCCTTGGCGATCAGCTTGATGCCCAGCGAGCGCTGCAGTTCGCGCAGCTGGGCGGAGACGGCAGAGGGCGAGTATCCGGTCAGTTCCGCGGTGCGGGCCACGGAGCCCGTGGAGGAGAAAACCCGCAGGGTGGAGAAGCGTGGATCGATCATGCACTAATTGTGCACGGTTTGATCCAATTTCTTGCGCTTTTCTTGCAGGGGGTTTCTTCCTAGTCTCGACTCATGCGGTGACTCGCCTCACAAGTTCACCGAAAATCCACATCCCGAGGACGCCTGGCGCGTCTTGTCCCTAGGAGTACCAGATGACCGCTTCGGCCAGCGCGCCGCACACCACGCGCGGAAAACTTGCTTCATCGATGAGCCACGAGCAGCTCGCCGAGATCACCGAGCTCTTCGCAAATCGGCGCACGGGCTATTCGCTTGAAGCCCCGCTGTACACCGACCGCTCGATCTTCGACGTCGAGATGCAGGCCATCTTCGGAACCCACTGGCTTTTCGCCGCGAGCATCGCCGAAATCCCGGAGCCGGGGGACTACGTGACCCTGGACTACGGCCCGCACTCGCTGATCGTGCTGCGCACCGACGACGGCGGGGTCAACGTGCTGCACAACGTCTGCCGGCACCGCGGCGCCCGCGTGCTGACCGCCGCCTCGGGCAGCACCGGCAACCTGGTCTGCGGCTACCACTCATGGACCTACTCCCCCGAGGGGGACCTGATCCACGCGTCGGCCCCGGGCGAAGGCGACTTCGACAAGAACTGCTTCGCGCTCAAGCGCGCCCACGGACGGATCCACGCCGGGCTGATCTTCGTGTCCCTGGCCCAGGAGCCGCCGGCGGATTTCGACGAGGTCGCCGAAATCTTCCAGCCCTACCTCGCCCCGCACGACATCTCCCGCACCAAGGTCGCCTACCAGCAGGACATCATCGAGGAAGGCAACTGGAAGCTGGTGATGGAGAACAACCGCGAGTGCTACCACTGCGACGGGCACCCGGAGCTGGCCTGCTCGCTGTTCCCCACCTGGGGCTTGAGCGATGAGACCGTCCCGCCGCATCTGGAAGAGGTCTGGGCTCGCAACCAGAAGGCCCAGGCGGATCTGGAGGAACGCTGCCGCCGCTATGGCATGCCCTACGAGGTCGTCGAGCAGCTGGACACCCGTGTGGCGGGCATCCGCATTTCCCGCGAGTCGCTGGACGGCGACGGCGAATCCTTCTCGGCCGACGGGCACCGCCTGTCCAAGAAGCTGCTCGGCGAGCTGCGCGACTTCCGGCTGGGCCGCTGCTCCATGCACCTGCAGCCCAACAGCTGGTTCCACTTCCAATCCGACCACGTGATCACCTTCTCCGCCTACCCGATCAACGAGCACCAGACCCTGGTGCGCACCACCTGGCTGGTGGCCGATGACGCGGTGGAAGGCGACGACTACGACCTGGAGCAGCTGACCCACACCTGGAAGCAGACCAACCTGCAGGACAAGGCGTTTGTGGAGCTGTGCCAGAAGGGCGCGGCCAGCCCCGCCTACCAGCCAGGCCCGTACATGAAGAGCGAATACCAGGTGGAGGCGTTCATCAACTGGTACACCCAGCGTGTGCTGGAGCACCTGGCATGAGCACTGGCACCACGCAGGCCGGCACCGCTGCCGCGCAGCGCATCCGCGGAATGGAAATGCCGTGGAACCGCGTGCTCAGCTCGCAGGAAGGCCCGGCGAGCGCCGCCCGCGCCCTGGGCCCGTGGCATCCGCAGGAATTCCTCGCCGAATGCGTGCAGACCATCGAGGAGGCCGGCGGGCTGATGACCTTCGTCTTCCGCCGCCTCGACGGCGCCCCGCTGGCGTTCCGCGCCGGGCAATACCTGAACATCGCCTTCCCGGTGCACGGCGAGGATGCGGAAATGGTGGACCGCAGCTACTCGATCTCCAGCGCTCCGACCGTGCCCTGGACCTTCAGCATCGGGATCAAGCGCGACCCGAAGGGGCTGGTGTCCCGGTGGGCCCATGAGAACCTGCGTCCGGGCATGGTGCTGGACATGCTCGGCCCGGTCGGGGCATTCCATTTGGGGGATTCCGATCGCCGCGCCCGCTACCTGTTCCTTTCCGCCGGTGCCGGGATCACCCCGATCATGTCGATGGTGCGCACCATCCACTCGCTGCCCGGCCAGGCCGATGTGGTGGTGCTCTGCCACGGCACGGTGCCCGGGGACTTCGCCTTCTGGCCCGAGCTGGAATACATCGCGCAGGTCGATTCGCGCATCCAGGTCTTCTATTCGCTGGGCGACCGCGAGAAGCCAGCGGACTGGGAAGGCTTCTCCGGGAGGCTGACCGCCGCGATGATCGAGGCGGTGGCCCCCGATGCCAACGGACGGAAGGTCTTTGCCTGCGGGCCGGAAGGCTACCTGAATTCCGCCACCGAATTGCTGCGCCAGGTTGGCGTGGATGACACCTCGGTATTCATGGAGTTCTTCTCCGGGGACCGCAAGACGCTGCTGGAATACCAGCAGGAGATCTCGCTGGCCGAGGGCATCGCCGAGGAGGTGGCCGAATCGGTGGAAGAGTTCTACGAAAGCCAGCCGCCGGAACTTGCCATCTACGAACCGGACTACGACGAGACCGGCACCATCGAGGCTACCGGCCAGCCGCTGGTCGCCGTCGATTCCGCCGCGCCGCTGGCCCCGGAGCCTGCGCCGGACACCGGTTCCCCGGCCGCCGATGCCAGTTCCTTCCCCACCGTGGGCACCGGCGAGCTGACCATGACCTTCCTGCGCTCCGCGCTCAATGTCCGGATCAGCTCCGAAGAGCGGATCCTGGGCGTCGCGCAGCGGGCAGGGGTGCGCATCGGCGCCAACTGCCAGGAAGGCATGTGCGGCTCCTGCAAGGTCGTCAAGCTCGACGGCGACGTGGAGATGAACCACCAGGGCGGCATCCGCGCCCGTGAAATCGAGGCAGGCAAGTTCCTGCCCTGCTGTTCCACCGCCGTCTCGGATCTGGTCATCGACGCCTAGCCGCCACGCACCCTTCCGCCCCACCACACCACACGCCTTTAAAAGGAGTCCCCCATGTCCCGTCTTTCCCCACGGATCATCATCATCGGCGCCGGCATCGTCGGCGCCAACCTCGCCGATGAGCTGGCCGCCCTGGGCCACGCCAATACCCTGGTCATCGAGCAGGGGCCGCTGGGCCTTCCCGGCGGCTCCACCTCGCACGCCCCGGGCCTGGTCTTCTCGTCCAACCCGTCCAAGTCCATGACCGAATTCGCGCAGTACACCATCAAGAAGCTGACCAGCCTGGTCGGTGCCGACGGGCGCGGCTGTTTCCTCCCGGTGGGCGGACTGGAAATCGCCACCACCGATGAGCGGCTGGCCGACCTGCACCGCCGCGCCGGATGGAACCGCTCCTACGGCGTTCAGGCCGAAGTCATCGACGCGGCCGACTGCCTGGCGAAATTCCCGATGCTCAACCCTGAGAAGGTCCTGGGCGGGCTATTCACCCCGGGCGACGGGCTCGCGCTGGCGGCCAAGGGCACCGCGCTGGTGATGGAACGCGCCAAGGCCGCCGGCGTTGAATTCCGCGACCGCACCATCGTCACCGGCATCGAGCAATCCGGAGGGAAGGTCACCGCGGTGCTCTGCGGCGACGAGCGCTTCGAGGCCGATATCGTGGTTTCCTGCGCCGGATTCTGGGGACCGAAGATCGGCGAGATGGTTGGCACGCCGATTCCGCTGCTGCCGCTGGCCCACCAGTTCGCCTGGAGCACCCCGGTGCCATCGCTGGCCGGCGTCAACGAGCTCCCGGACGGCGCCAGCCGCCCGATCCTGCGCTACCAGGACCGCGACCTCTACTACCGCGAGTGGGGAGACCGCATCGGCATCGGCTCCTACGCCCACCGCCCGATGCCGGTGGACCTGGACACCCTGCCGGCCTACCGGCCAGAGGACATCACCCATGAGCGCATGCCCTCCTCGCTGGACTTCACCCCTGAGGATTTCGCGGCCGAGTGGGAGACCAGCCAGGAACTGCTGCCGGATCTGCGCAGCACCGAGATCCAGCGCGGCTTCAACGGCATCTTCTCCTTCACCCCGGATGGCGGCTCGCTGGTGGGCCAGTCCCGCGAGGTCGACGGATTCTTCGTGGCAGAAGCCGTGTGGGTCACCCACGCGCCGGGCATCGCCAAGGCCGTGGCCGAGCTGATCGCGACCGGCACCTCCACGACGGACCTGGGCGACTGCGACCTGAACCGCTTCGAGGACGTTCAGACGACCAGGGAATACGTCAGCGAGACCTCGCAGCAGAACTTCGTGGAAATCTACGACGTCCGCCACCCGCTGGAACCGCGCACCACGCCGCGCGCCGTGCGCACCTCCCCGTTCTACTCCCGCCAGCAGGAACTGGGCGCATTCTTCCTGGAAGGCACCGGGTGGGAACGCCCGCATTGGTACGAAGCCAATGCGGCGCTGCTCGACGAAATGCCTGCCGAATGGGCCGGACCGGAACGCGATGCCTGGTCCGCCAAGTTCCATTCGCCGATCGCCGCGGCGGAAGCCTGGAAGACCCGCACCGCGGTGGCCATGTTCGACATGACTCCGCTCAAGCGCGTGGAGGTCACCGGCTCCGGAGCCGGCGAGCTGCTGCAGGGCTTGACCACCGCCAACATGCTGCGTGCCCCGGGCATGGTCAGCTACACCCTGCTGCTGGATGCCGCCGGCGGCATTACCAGCGACATCACCGTGGCCCGGCTTTCCGACGAGGTCTACCAGGCCGGCATCAACTCGAATGTGGATGTCGCCTACTTGAACCGCGAAGCGAAGAAGTTCAATGCCGCCAACCCGGGCAAGTGGGCAGCGGTGCGCGATATCACCGCTGGCACTTCCTGCATCGGCTTGTGGGGCCCGCTGGCATCCGAGGTCATGGCCAAGGTGTCGGCGGATGACATGAGCAATGAGGGCCTGAAGTACTTCCGCACCAAGCAGATCTCCATCGCCGGCATTCCGGTTACCGCGATGCGCCTGTCCTATGTCGGCGAGTTCGGCTGGGAGCTCTACGCGTCAGCGGATGTCAGCGCCAAGCTCTGGGACGTGCTCTTCGAGGCCGGGCAGGAGCACGGCATCATCGCCGGCGGCCGCGCGGCGTTCAACTCCATGCGCTTGGAGAAGGGCTTCCGCTCCTTCGGCACCGACATGACCAGCGAGCACGAACCCGAGCAGGCCGGACTGGGCTTTGCGGTCAAGGCCGCCAAGACCGCAGACTTCGTAGGCAAGGCCGCCCTGGCCGAACGCGCCGCGACGGCCACCAAGCGCCTGCGCTGCCTGACCGTTGACGACGGCACCTCCGTGGTGCTGGGCAAGGAGCCGGTCTACGTGGACGGCCAGGCCGCCGGCTACGTCACCAGCGCCGCCTACGGCTACACGGTGCGCAAGCCGATTGCCTACGCCTGGCTGCCCACAACGGTGGAAACCGGGGACGCGGTGGCGATCGAGTACTTCGGCCAGCGCATCGCCGCCACCGTGGTGGAAGATCCGTTGTACGATCCGCAGATGGAACGGCTGCGCGGACTGTCGCTGGCCACCTCGTCCAGCTAGCGCCACACCGCAGCGCGCACCGGCCGGGCACCGCTCATTGAAGCGGTGCCCGGCCGTTTGCCATCTGGCGCGCAGCGCTCGCCGCGGCCTCAGCGCCCGCTCGCGTCCGTCGCCTGCTGCCCCACGCGCTGCGGCGCCTGGGGCTCGACGCTGTTGATGATGGCCTCCAAGAACTTCGCCACGGCAATCCGCTCCTCTGCCGTCAGGGCGCTCACCGCATCCAGCATTTTCCCGTGCATGTCCTGCAGCGTTGCCCTGACCTGCGCATCGCTGTATTCCGTCGGAACGATGCCCACCGACCTGCGATCGGAGGGATGCGCTACGCGCGCGGCGTACCCGCCGCGGCATAATCGGTCGATCAACGCCGAGACCGACGCGTGGGAGATTCCCAGTTCGTCAGCGACGTCTCGTTGCCGAGGCACCACGCCCCTTCGATGGGCGCCGAGCAGGAAACGCAAGGCCGACAGGTCGGTTTCATTCATCCCCATGGACCCGCGGGTTTCCGCGCGCATTTTTCGCTCGGCCTGGCCATACCTGCGCAGCAATTCCAACAGGTGAACAGCTTCAGGTGCCGGTTTGCCTTCGCCGTACCAGTAGCCGGTTGGCTTATCCATGCCCATGGATTCCCTTTCGCCGGACACGGCAGTAGTTCTCGCTGGCTCCATTGGCCTTTCGTCGCTGCTGTGGATCATTTCGTTTGCCTGAATCGCAGAAAAAAATGTAGCCTGTCTAATAGTTAGCTTGTCTAAATAGATTCTACTACGAAACACCTCAAAGCAGCGGAGCAGATGATGAAAGATCCCTTGGCAGTTCCCGCCGATGCACGTCCGGTTCACCACCCGGCATGGGATAACCGGATAAGGCAGGTCGCTGACCTGGCAACCCGCCAATGCCGCCAGAAGGATGCCATCCACTCGGCAGCCTGCAGCATTTCCGGATCCCCTGGCGAGCTCATCGTGAATCTCGCTTGCACCGCAACGGCCGAAGCGCAGGTCCCGATGATGATGCTCTACGTCAATGACACGCTGCTTCCGCAAATGGAGAAGTCGCTCGGCGTCCAGTTCGAGACACGGAACCTCCAATTCTCCGTTGCCGGCAAGGAAACTCCGGCAGCCCTGCCCGGGCAACCGGATGGCTCCCCGGGCGCCATAAATTGGCTGAAGCAGCCATCTGCCGATCCGGCCGCTGCGGCCGATGCTGGCCCACAGGGCGCCGGCACGGATCTGGCACTGATCTAGCCAGCCTCCGCCAGCCACAGGATCCGCTTCTTGGGGGACGGATCCCTGCGAACTTCATTGTTTTCGTGCCCAACGCAAGAAAGGGAAGTACCTGAAATGGCCGGTAGGATTGCCAGAACTGAAACGGCTCTCAGAGTTGCGGATTTCATCGAGACGCGCGAGGGCAAAGCGCACCTGTCACAGTATGGGTGGGCTCCCGGAATGCCCATCGTGATGACTCGAGCCACGGAATCGGTGAATGACGCGATGGGAATGGTCTCGATCCATTCACGCGCCGCCCTGGTGGCAATGCTCGACCCGGTGACCGGGCAACTGCGGATGCTCCATGTGACCACCCCGCAGGCGGCACTCAAAAAGGTCGGAGCCACCCCGCCGGGGCGCACCATGGGCGACCTGTTCGAGCAGCTGGCATCGGCGCTGATCATCGAATTGCGCGTCAAGTTCTGGAAGCATACTGCCGTGGCGCACCTGGTCCCGCCGTGCGCCGCCATGATGCATGGACATGATTCCCGGGGCAGTTGCTTCCCACGGGTCAAGCAGCCGCCTGCAACCAGCGTCCAAGCGGTCGCGCTCCCCTGACCGGGCAAGTCTGCTGATCATCTGGCCGCCGCTACCGGAGAAGGGAGCCGCGGCCAGATCGTTCTAGCATGGGCCTTCAACACAGCAAGCACGAGAAAGCCGCCGCATCGTCGACACTCCTATCGATGATGCGGCGGCGGCACCGGTGCATCCAGCCGGCGGCAGATCCCAGTTCTTGTTCCCCGCCGGCATGCACCGTGCCCGTGTATCGCTTCGCCATGGCAATTGCGGTTCCGCCATCCCGGCCCCCGCTGCACGCTGGCTTGCCTGCCGCGGATCCCGGAACGCCGGCCAGCCAGCTACCGGCGTCCGGCCATGTGCGCTCCTTTCGCCGGGTCCAGTTGCAAGCTGGCCTCCGCGGCCTGCGCAGCATGAAGTACCAGCAATGCCGTGGTGACCGTGCCGACCCCGCCGGGGACCGGGCTGAGGGCCCGCACCAGTGGGCGCACCGAGGCCGCATGGACGTCTCCCACCAGCTTGCCTTCGGCATTGACATTGGTTCCGACATCGATCACCACGGAAGTTTCCCCGGCCTCGTTGGCAGTGAGCAGGTTCGCCTTGCCCACGGCCATCACGATCACCGAGGCGGACTGGGTGATTCGTGCCAGATCGGCGGTCTTGGAGTGGCAGATGCTCACCGTGGCATCACGGTGCAGCAACAGCTGGGCCAGCGGCTTGCCCACTACCGCGGAGCGCCCTACCACTGCGACATGCTGCCCGGACAGCGGAATCCGGTAGTGCTCCAGGATCTCGATGACCGAGCGCGCGGTAGCCGGGGCAAATGCCGGCTGCCCAACACTGAGCCGTCCCAGGCTCAGCGGGTTCGCCCCGTCGATATCCTTGGCCGGATCGATCAGCGCCACCAGCGCCGCCGCATCCACCGCTGGCGGCAAGGGGGTCTGCAAGATGATGCCGTGCACCGAGGCATCTTCGTTCAATGCGGTGATCGTTTCGGCCAGCTGCTGGTGCGTTGCACCGGCCAGGTCCACCACCTGGCATTCCACCCCCAATTGCGCGGCGGCACGCTCGATGGAGCGCACATACCAGGCGGTGGCCTCGTTGCCGGTGGCCACCACGACCGCGACACGGACGGTGACCGCCGCACCGGCCAGGCGCCCCACCAGTTCCGTGGTGCGCTGGCGGATCGCTTCGGCCACCGGCGCTCCGGACAGGTCCCGTGCCGTCATGCGGCCACCGCCGTCCGGGCGCTGGCACTGAGCTCTTCGGCGCGGGCGATTGCCTCGCTGGCCTGGTTGGCCACCTGCACCAGCCGGTCCCGCTGGGCGATATTGTTGATGGCGCCAATGTTCATTTCCAAGGTGGCCAGCGCGGTGGCCAGGGCCGCCCGCGCGGCTTCGGCAGCGGCGGCCACGTCGCTGATAACCGAGCGGTTGCCAATGGGCAGCAGCCGCTGGGCCAGCTTGATCACCTCAATGGAGGCCTCGACGGTGGTCGCCAGTGGCGCTGCCGCGGCGATGGTGGCGTCTTGGATCGCCGCACTGCGCAGCGACTTCTGCTCTGCGTTGTCCTTGGGCAGCTTGTAGGCCGCGCCCAAGGCGCCGAACAGCCGTTCGTCCTCCTCGGCGGCGCTGAGCCCTTGGCGCATCATCTCCTTGGCCTGCCGGGCAATCTGCTGTGCTTGCTCCCGGACTGCTTCATACCGCGGCCCGGAGGTGAATTCGGCAACCATCGAGACCAGGGCCGCGGCCTGCGCCGCATGCAATCCTGCGGCCGCGCCTCCGCCCGGCGTCGGGGCGCCAGAGGCAAGTCGCTGAAGATAGCTGATGACGGTTTCGTTGGAGATCAATGGGATTTCCCCTCGCTCGGGACACGTGGCAGGTGGTCCCTGTACCGTTCGGCAGGATGTCGAGGCGCGCAGAAGCCAGGTCCGGGCCATCAAAAACCCTTGGTATCCGACTGGTATATCAGGTTATCTTGAAGCTTAGGGCACCTCCCGAACTCGGGTCAAGGATTTTTTGCCGCCCTGTTTTGCGACTACCCCATTCGCGCCACCCCTTCGTTAATGCGCAGGATCTGGAAGGCGTTTGCCCGAGCCCAGGACGCGGTGCCCTATCTCACGAATAGTTTCACAAGACGCTTGTACAAGTTAATTGTATTCTGTACCTATGGAATTTGAGCAAGAGTCGTCAGACCTTCCAGAGCAGTTGTATGAAGCGTTGTCGCCGCTGCTGAGCCTGATACGCACAGCCCGGTCCATTTCCCCGGGCAAGCTGGGCATTTTGCACACCCTGGCCACCGAAGGCCGGGCAAGTGCCGCCCGGATGCGGCAGGCCATCGGGGTCAGCCAGCAAGCCATCTCGCTGACCACCAAGGAGTTGGAAGGCCTCGGGCTGATTGAGCGGCACCGGGATGAAGCCGACCGGCGCAAGCTCTGGTTCAAGCTCACCGATGCTGGCCGGCAAAAGCTGGAGCATGAAATCCAGCTGGGCCAGAGAGCGTTGATGCAAGCCATCGGCGAGAACCTGAGCGATGAAGAGATTTCCCTGATCCGTGCCGCCTTGCCTGCACTGAAGAAGATCAACACGGCGGTCCGCCCATGAATCGCACCGCAACCGCCCGAAATCCGCTGGTGCCGACGCTGGTCTTTGCCGCGCTCGCCACTGCCATCGTCTCCTCGCTGGGCATGCTGCTGGTCCCCTCGATTTCCCAGCGCTTCGACGTCGACGTTGCCACCGCCCAGTGGATGCTCACCGTGAATCTCCTGGCCGGCGCCGTGGCAACACCCATCATGGGACGACTCAGCGATGGACCGCATAAGAAGCGGCTGCTGCTCGCTTCGCTTGCAACCATGTTCGTCGGCTCGGTCATGGCGGCGGCCGCGCCAACCTTCGGGGTATTTCTTGCCGGACGCGTGCTCCAGGGCCTGTCCTACGGCATTGTCCCTGTCACCATCGCCATTGCCCGGCGCTACGTGCCTCCCGAGCACGCGCAGAACACCATCTCTACCCTGTCGGTGACCGTTGCCTCCGGAATCGGCATCGGCTATCCGCTGACCGGCATCATCGCCGGCATTTTCGACTACTCCTTCGCCTTCTGGTTTGGTGCGGTATTCGTGCTGGCCACCATCTTCGTTGTATGGAAAGTCGTCCCCTCGGGCCCCGATGGCCGCGCAGAGCAGCACCCCTTCGACTTCGCCGGCTCCTGCTTGCTGGCGGTGGGGCTCGGTTCCCTGCTGCTGACCATATCCGAGGGACCCAAATGGGGTTGGGTCTCTGGGACCACCCTCGCACTGGCCGCTTTTTCAATCATCGTGCTGGCCCTTTGGGTACGGGTGGAAATCCGCCTGGACCACCCTTTGATCAACCTTCGCACACTGAAGCAGGGCGAAGTCCTCCTGGCCAATATCTCGGCCATCGCCCTGGGCGCGGCACTGTATATCGCCATGTCCGTCTCGTCACTGGTAGCCCAAGCGGATACCGCAACAGGATACGGGCTGAGCCTCCCGGTCTTCTGGGCAGGATTTGTGATCTTCCCGCTCTCGGTAGGCAGCTTGGCCGCCAACCGCACGGTTCGGGTATTGGCAAAGCGCGTTGGCATGCAGGTCATGCTTCCCATTGGGGCGATCATCATGGCAGCTGCTGGAACCATGCTCTGGCTGCTCCATGCGGAGCTCTGGGAGATCTTGCTGAGCATGCTGGTCTTCGGCATCGGCATGGGCGCAAGCTACGCGGCGATGCCGGCATTGATTGCCCGCAGCGTGGCGACCCAGGAACTGGGCAGCTCCGTAAGCTTCAACCAGGTGCTGCGTACCGTGGGCTCTTCCTTCGGCACGGCGATTTCCGCGGCAATCATCGCCACCCACCCGGGACTCAACGGCGAGGCCAGTCCCGAAAGCATCAACATGACTTTCCTGCTCGGTGCCCTGCTGTGCATCGGACTCGGCGTGGCACTGCTGGCCGATTCCGCACGGCGCCAGGAAAAGTGGAAAAGATAGTCGCCGATCCTGGAGGCAGAAAACGCCCCGATACCGCAATGGCATCGAGACGTTTCTGGATTCGGGAGTGCCTAAAGTTCTACGATCTCGAATTCCAGCAGTTCAGCGCCGGTGGCCACCGGCTTCTTGGCATCGTTGCCGGCATGCGCCGCATCCGCGCGCTGCGCGCGCCAGTTCTCGAAGTCCTCGCGGGTGGCCCACTGGGTGTACACGAAGTACTTGTCTCCACCGTTGACCGGACGCAGCAGCTTGAACCCCTCGAAGCCCGGCGAAGAATCCACCGAATGCTTGCGAGCGGCGAAACGCTTCTCCAGTTCCGGTCCGGCTTCGCCGGGAACCGATAGGGCATTGATGACGGCAATCGACATGTTCAACCTTTCGTGACCGGGTTTCGACGATAGGGAAACCCTCTGCTTCCACCCTACGCCTGCGCATTCTTCACCGCAGGCCGGCGTGACGAACTTGGTCCGGCTAGTCGGCATGCTCCATTGGCCAGCAAAGTTCAAAGCGTTCCAGGACCAGCTCTCCCCCGGGTTGGAGCGTGTCTTCAGGTTTCCAATCGACACCAATTGATTTTTGCGTTCGGCGCCAGAATTTCTCATGTTCTGCGCGCCAGTATTCCAACGAGAGATCACCTTCGCCCTCAGCTGCGGCAAACTGGGCATCCACCTCGAAGAACGATGCGCGCTCGACGGACAGCACGCGCAAGATTGCTCGCGGCTGACCGTCGCCGTCGCAAACGATGCAGTGGTCTTCAGGCTGCGGGACGCGTTCGTTGTAATAGGCGTAGTCGCTAGCCAGAGATGAAGTCGCCCGCTTGGTTCCGTGCAGCATTTCGTGTAGCAGCTCATCGGCAAGCGCAGGGTTATCCCCGAACGATTCGGCTACATGATGCGGCGCATCAGCCAGCGGAATCCCCTTGCTCCCCAGATACTCGGACCACATCTTCTGGGCAGCTTCAGCATTGACAGGAGGCAAGTCAGGAACGGAATTTTCTGCCATGCCTAGATCCTAACCGCGGACAGCATCCAACGTGACGATGAACTGGCCGTCGCCAATCCCGCCGTTGGCTAACCACCGCGTTGCGGCAGGCCGGACCGCTGGCGTCATTTGCCATCCTCGAAACTGCGTTTCAAGGTTTCCGGCCGACGCAGATCCCCGAGGGTTGAGAGCACGTCCAGTCGCGGTGCCCGATGCTGATGCCCCTTGCTGCCGGGGCAAGTGAAACCAGCTGGCGGGGCAACTCCGATACGCTTGGCGTTCTTCAACTGGCGACGCCAGTGGACATAGGTCTTGATGCCGAAGGCCAGCAACACTGCCAAGACCACGAGGCCGAGGACTACCGACGCCTGGACAACCTCGCCCAAGGACAGGTCTTCGACTTCCTGGGTCAGCACCGATGCAACAGTAATCGTGTCCATACCCAATTCCTGTATCTAGAGTTGCGTCTGCTTCATCCCCGCGTGGCTGCCAGTCTATGGGCTGCGTTGTTGGAATGGGCCAGGACACGGCAATCGATATGCGTTTGTTACGGACTTCCCGGACGCCCAGCAACCACGCGATGAATACGTGCCAAACACCGGTGTTGCGTCGCGCCTGATCGACTAGGAATTCCCCGCAAAAGAGGCTTCGGCATCCTGCCCTTTTGCAGGATGCCGAAGCCATTTCCCAGTGCCTAGTGCTCGCGGCGGATCAGCTGGCCGGATGGGGTCTGGAAGTCCACGTCATTGCCGGCAATGATCGAGCGGCGCACCACGCCGTGCAGGGTCTTGCCCTGGTACGGGGAGATCGGATTCTTGTGGTGAAGCTTCTGCACGTCCACCTCGAAGGTGTCCTCTGGAGCGAAGATCGCGAAGTCGGCGTCCTTGCCCTCCTCGATGCTGCCCTTGGCGCCCAGGCCGGCGAGCTTGGACGGGTTGACGCCCATCCACTGCACAACCTGTTCCAGCTTCAGTCCGCGCTGCTTCGCCTCGCTCCAGATCAGCGGCAGGCCCAGCTGCAGCGACGCCACGCCACCCCAGGCGACACCGAAGTCGCCGTTCTCCACGTCCTTCAGATCGATGGTCGATGGCGAGTGGTCCGAAACGATGCAGTCGATAACGCCTTCCTCCAGGCCCTTCCAGAGCAGCTCGCGGTTGTCATTCTCGCGGATCGGCGGGCAGCACTTGAAAGCGGTGGCCCCGTCGGGGATGTCCTCCGACAGCAAGGTCAGGTAGTGCGGGCAGGTTTCCACGGTGAGCTTCACGCCCTCGGCTTTCGCCTCGCGGATCATTTCCAGCGCATCCGAGCTGGACAGGTGCAGCACGTGGGCGCGCACCCCGGTGGTGCGGGCACGTTCGATCACCTGGGCGATGGCGGTGTTCTCGGCATCGCGCGGGCGCGAATCCAGGAATCCGGCGTACTTGCCGCCTACCGGCTGCGGGGAGTTGTCGATGATCTCGGCGTCCTCGGCGTGCACGATCATCAGCGAGTCGAAGGAGGCCAGTTCGGCCATGTCCTCTTCCATCTCGTCAACGCTCAAGGACGGGAACTCGTCCACTCCCGAGTGCAGCAGGAAGCACTTGAAGCCGAAAACCCCTGCTTCGTGCAGCTCGCGCAGGTCCTTCTTGTTGCCCGGGATGGCGCCGCCCCAGAAGCCGACATTCACGTAGGCGTTCTTGCCAGCGGCCTCGCGCTTGATCTCCAGCGCTTCGAGGTTCACCGTGGGCGGGATGGAATTCAGCGGCATATCCACAATGGTGGTCACGCCACCGGCGGCCGCGGCCTTGGTGGCCGATTCGAAGCCTTCCCATTCGGTGCGCCCTGGCTCGTTCACGTGCACATGCGTATCAACGAGCCCGGGCAGCAGCACCTCGTCGGCGGCCACCTCGATCACGCGGGTACCGGACAGACCGGTGCCGTAGGGCTCAACGGCGACAATCTTCCCATCGCGCACGCCGATTTCGCGCGGCGCGATGTCCTGCCCGGCCAGCACTTGCTGCCCGCGCAGCACCAGGTCAAAGATAGTTCCGGTAGTGTCTTGGGTCGATGCGCGTCCGACAGCTTCGTTGATGCTCATGAGGCGTTCCTACTCGTTGATAGCTCAGGTTTCTTGGTGCTCGGCAGCTCTATGCCGAACCTGGATTGTTGTGGCGCGAGGCACACCCGAAATGGTGAACCGGTGCCTCGCGCCCAACGTTACGGGGTGCAGGTCAGCGACGACTTCCCTTTCAGGCACCCACAGCGGCCGAGGTTGCCAGCGGAACCAACGCGGTGGGCGCATCCGCGGCATCCAGGGCCAGGTCTTCGAATTCATTGACGGCATCCAGCTGCGCGCCCATGGCGATGTTGGTGACCTTTTCCAGGATCACTTCCACCACGACCGGCACCTGGTGCTCTTCGGCCAGCGCATTGGCCTGCGCGAATCCGGCAGCCAGCTGGCTTGGATCCTCGATGCGCACCGCCTTACAGCCCAGGCCTTCGGCGACCTTCACGTGGTCCACGCCGTAGCCGTTGGTTTCCGGGGAGTTGATGTTATCGAAGCCCAGCGACACGTGGTAATCCATTTCGAAGGCGCGCTGCGACTGGCGGATCAGGCCCAGGTAGGAGTTGTTGACCACCACGTGCACGTACGGCAGCTTGAACTGCGCGCCGACGGCCAGTTCCTCGATCATGAACTGGAAGTCGTAGTCGCCGGAGAGGGCCACGACCTTCTCGCCCGGCTTGCCGCGCACCACGCCCAGGGCGGCCGGTCCGGTCCAGCCCAGCGGGCCGGCCTGGCCAGCGTTGATCCACTTGCGCGGGCCGTAGACGTGCAGCATCTGCGCGCCGGCGATCTGGCTCAAGCCGATGGTGGACACGTAGGTGGTGTCCTGGCCGAACGCGGCGTTCATCTCCTGGTACACGCGCTGCGGCTTGATCGGGATGTTGTCGAAGTTCGTCTTGCGGTGCCCGGTGGACTTGCGGGCGGTGGCCTCATCGGCCCACGCCGAGTAGTCCGGCAGGGTGCCGGCGGCCTTGCGCTCGCGCACCACTTCCAGGATGGCATCGATAGCGGCGCCGGCATCCGAGGTGATCCCCAGATCCGGGGAGAAGACACGGCCGATCTGCGTGGGCTCGATGTCCACGTGGATGAACTTGCGCCCGGCACGGTAGGTCTCCAGGTCGCCGGTGTGGCGGTTGGCCCAGCGGTTGCCCAGGCCCAGCACCACGTCGGATTCCAGGAAGGTCGCGTTGCCGTACTTGGTGTGGGTCTGGATGCCCACCATGCCCGACTGCAGTCGGTGGTCATCAGGGATGGCGCCCCAGCCCATCAGGGTCGGGGAGACCGGGATGTTCAGCTCTTCGGCCAGCTCGACCAGCTTGTCGCTCGCGTTGGCGTTGATCACTCCGCCGCCGGCGATGATGATCGGCTTCTTGCCGCCGAGCAGCAAATCCACCATCTTCTCGGCCTGGCCGCGGGTGGCCTGCGGCTTGGATGAAGCCAAGGGCTCGTAGGCGTCGATGTCGAAGTCGATCTCGGCCATCTGCACGTTGATCGGCAGGTCGATCAGCGCCGGGCCGGGACGGCCCGAGCGCATGATCTGGAAGGCCTTGGCGAAGGTGCCCGGCACCAGGCCCGGCTCCAGGATGGTGGAGGCGTACTTGGTGACCGGCTTGGCGATGGACTCGATGTCCACTGCCTGGAAGTCCTCCTTGTGCAGCACGCTGGTGGGTGCCTGTCCGGTGATGCACAGCATCGGGATGCTGTCGGCAATCGCGGCGTACAGGCCGGTGATCATGTCGGTGCCGGCCGGGCCCGAGGTGCCCAGGCACAACCCGATCTTGCCGGTGGCCCGCGAATAGCCGTCGGCCGCGTGGCTGGCGCCCTCGACGTGGCGGTGCAGGGTGTGGCGGATGCCGCCGTGGGCCTTCATGGCCGAGTACAGCGGGTTGATGGCGGCGCCGGGCAGGCCGAAGGCCTCGGTGGCGCCCTCCTTCTGCAGGATCTGTACGATGGCATCTACTGCGCGCATCTTTGGCATTTCAGTCACGTCCTTAGGAGCACCGGCAAGGGTGCAGGTGGGTTGCTTGGGAGAAAGCTTGGGAGAAAGATAAGGAAACCTGCGGCGGGGCGGAAGGTGCATGAGTCACCACAACGCCGTTTCCTTGAGCATCGGATGCCGGCAATGAGCTGGAACAAAGCCCATTGCGCGGCGGGCGGGGCCTGCGTTGGCAGCTTGCCGTGTCATCAAGCGGCCTGCATCGGCCGGGCCCGCAATTGCGCGGCCAGCATCCGAGGAAGCGGAGATACCTTGGCCTCCCCGCCGCAGGAAGTCAGTGTGCCCTGGGGTGGTATTCCCTAGGCAGGAACCGGGGCCTCGACCTTGCCGGCCAGGCGCTGCACTCCGCGGAACAGCCCGGAGTGATCCAGTGCACCGTCACCGGAGGCGACGGTGGAGGTAACCAGCTGGGCCACCAGTGCACCTAGCGGAAGCACTACGCCGGCTTCGCGGGCGGCGGAGGTCACGATGCCCATGTCCTTGTTGTGCAGGGCCAGGCGGAAGCCCGGGGTGAATTCGCGGTCCAGGATCTTCTGGGCCTTCTGGTCAAGCACCTTGGAGCCGGCCAGGCCGCCGCCGAGGACCTTGACTGCGGCGTCGGTGTCCACGCCGTAGGCTTCGAGGAACAGCACCGCTTCGCTCAATGCCTGGATGTTGGCGGCGACAATCAGCTGGTTGGCCGCCTTGACGGTCTGGCCAGAGCCCGAGGGGCCCACCAGCACGATGGTCTTGCCCACTGCTTCCAGTACCGGCTTGGCGGCGTCGAAGTCCGCCTGCTCGCCGCCGACCATAATGGACAGCACGCCCTCGATGGCTCCTGCTTCGCCGCCGGAGACCGGGGCATCCAGCGGGCGCACGCCTGCTTCGCGGGCCGCGTCCGATAGCTGCACTGCGACGTCCGGGCGGATCGAGGAGTTGTCGATCCACAGGGCGCCGGGCTTCGCGTTGGCGAAGACGCCTTCCGCGCCGAGGGTGACGTCCTGGACATCCGGGGAGTCCGGGACCATGGTGATGATGACGTCGGCGTCGGCCACTGCTTGCGCGATCGATGCGGCCTTGGTGCCGCCAGCGGCTGCCAGCTCATTGCCGGCCTTGTCGCTGCGGTTGTAGCCGGTGACGTTGTAGCCGGCGTTGACCAAGTTCTTTGCCATCGGCAGGCCCATGATTCCCAGTCCGATGAAGGCGATGTTCTGCGACATGTGATTCTCCAAAAAGTCTTGTGCGAAAGGTGTTCTCTAGGCGGTTGCGTTGCTGCTGGCGGTCTGCATCCAGTCGAAGGCTGTGGCGGCGTCCTGCTTGTATTCCAGGGCGACGTTGCCGCTGTAGCCCAGCTCGCGGGAGCGGGCGATCCAGTCCAGCAGCGGCAGGCTCCCGGTGCCCGGAGCTCCGCGGCCTGGCGCGTCGGCGATCTGGATGTGGCCGAAGTCCTTGGCATGCGCCTCGATGACGGCGGGCACATCATCGCCGTTGACTGACAGGTGGTAGAAGTCTGCCAGCAGCGCGATGTTGCTTTCGCCCTGGGCCTTGACGGCGTCGACGACAGCGAGCGCCTGGGCCGCGGTCTTCAGCGGGTAGGCTTCGGTGCCGGAGACCGGCTCGATCAGCACGCTGCCGCCCACCTTGGCCACGCCCTGGGCCGCGGCCACCAGGTTCTCCAAGGCCAGTGCGTCCTGGGCCGCCGGGTCGGCACCCTCGATGCGGTTGCCGTACAGGGCGTTGAAGGCCTTGCAGCCGGTTGCTTCGGCGATGGCCACTACGGCATCGATGTTGTCCTTGAATTCGGCTTCGCGTCCCAGCCAGGAAACCAGGCCGCGGTCGCCTGCCGGCATGTCGCCGGCGAAGAAGTTCAGTCCGTCGAGCTGGACGCCGGCGTTGGCCAGCGAGGCGACGAATTCGTCGATCTGCTTATCGGAAGGCGCTGCTTCGTTGAATGGCCACCAGAATTCGACGCTGTCGAAACCTGCCTGCTTGGCGGCATCCGCGCGCTGCAGCAGGGGCAACTCGGTGAGGAGGATCGAGCAGTTCAGAGTGTAGGACACTGGATTTCCCTTCAAGAACGCCTTCCAATAATTCCGCTTTATGGAAGTTAGCTTTTGCTTTATGAAAACTCTAGAACGAGACGCCGATCACTGTCAAGAAGGTTTCCCGGCAATTTGCCACTGCGTAAAAAAGGTACGCAAAAGCCTGAATTCACAGCGTTCTCGCGGTCGCGGGATTCTGCGCAACCCGGGCAAAGCGTCGCCCACCTGCGGGTTTGCGGAATCAATAAGAGTGTTCCGGAAATCCCATGAAATATCGCCCTGCGAAATTATCATCTTCTATTGCGATAATGTGATCCAGCGCATACAGTGGTCGGTACTCACCTGGCACATATCTCGGAGTGACTACCTAGCTCAGGAGCAGCCATGCTTTATCCATCGTGCTTCACGCACAGCGTGCAGCGGCTCGCCGCGGCACCACGCCCGGCCATGCCGCTTCTCGGCTCGCCGGCCGAGTTCTACGCTAATTTCGGACAGCCGATCTACCCGTAAGCGGGCCCGCCTCGCTGCCTTGCGCCCCCGCACGGCAGGCACGGGCCGTTGCACTCAACGTTCCGCTTCCCCCAGATTTGTCATTTTCCCTGCTGCAGTGCGCCCGGATGCGCCGTGCCCGGATTCATGACCCTTTGACAAGGATGTCCATCATGTCGCAAAAGACCCCTGAAATGGTGCCCATGGACGCACCGCAGGAAAACCCGCCCGCTATCGACCGGGTCAATCCCTTCGAACTGAGCGCTTCGCTCTACAACCAGGACCTGGCACCAGCCACCCGCAAGGGACGCACCTGGAACTCCTACAGCATCTTCACCCTGTGGGCCAACGACGTGCACTCGCTGGGCAATTACACCTTCGCCATCGGGCTCTTCGCATTGGGCATGAGCGGCTGGCAGATCCTCGGCGCCTTGGGCATCGGAGCGGTCCTGCTCTTCGCACTGCTGAATTTCTCGGGGTTCATGGGCGAGAAGACCGGCGTCCCTTTCCCTGTGATGAGCCGCATCGCCTTTGGCATCACCGGCGCCCAGATCCCGGCGTTGCTGCGCGGGGCCGTGGCCATCGCCTGGTTCGGCATCCAGACCTACCTGGCCGCCCAGGTCCTCTCGGTCATGGTGATCGCCGTGGCGCCGGGCTCCGCGGCCCTGGAGCAGACCAGCTTCCTGGGGCTGAATACGCTTGGCTGGATCTGCTTCGTGTTCCTGTGGGCCGTGCAGCTGGTGATCGTCAGCTACGGCATGGAAATGATCCGCAAGTACGAGGCCTTCGCCGGCCCGGTCATCCTGGTCACCTTCCTGGGCCTGGCTATCTGGATGCTGTTCGAATCCGGCTTCAACGTGTCGATGAGCACCGGCGAGCCGAAGTCCGGCGTCGAGATGTGGACCGCGATGTTCGGTGCGGCCGCCCTGTGGGTTTCGATCTATGGCACTTTCGTCCTGAATTTCTGCGACTTCACCCGCGGCGCATCCTCCAAGAAAGCCATCGTCAAGGGGAATTTCTTCGGCATTCCGCTGAACATGCTGTTCTTCGGTGCCATCGTGGTGGTGCTCACCGGCACGCAGTTCTCCATTAACGGCCAGGTCATCACCTCGCCATCGGATATCGTCGGAGCCATCCCGAACACCGTGCTGCTGCTGCTGGCCTCCGCCGCCCTGCTGGTGCTGACCATCGCGGTGAACCTGATGGCCAATTTCGTCGCACCGACCTACGCGTTGACCAACCTGTTCCCGAAGAAGCTGAACTTCCGTGCCGCCGCACTGATCTCCGGGGTCATCGGACTGGTCATCCTGCCTTGGAACCTGTACAACTCCCCCGAGATCATCAACTACTTCCTGGGCGGCCTGGGCGCGCTGCTCGGCCCGCTGTTCGGCATCATCATGGCCGACTACTGGCTGATCCGCAAAGCCCGGATCAACGTCATGGACCTGTACCGCTCGGATGCCGATGGCACCTACTACTTCACCCGCGGCGTGAACTACCGGGCCGTCGGAGCGCTGGTGATCAGCTCGATCATCGCACTGGTTCTGGCCTTCGTTCCCGCCCTGCACGTTGTTGGCCCGTTCGCCTGGTTCCTGGGTTCGGGCGCCGGCGCCCTGGCCTACCTGGCCCTGGCCAAGCGCCAGCACGATTTGGCAGACATCGATGGCGAGCCGATCGCCGTGGCACCAACCCACTAGGACTACTCATGCGCATTCTGATCCTGAACGTCAATACCACGCAATCCATGACCCGCGCCATCGGGGATTCCGCCCGGCAGGTCGCCTCGCCAGGCACGGAAATCGTCGAACTGACCCCGGACTTCGGGGCCGATTCCTGCGAAGGCAATTTCGAAAGCTATCTGGCCGCCATCGCCGTAATGGACAAGGTGGTCCGCTACACCGAGCCTTTCGACGCGGTCATCCAGGCGGGCTACGGGGAGCACGGCCGCGAGGGCCTGCAGGAGCTGCTGGATGTCCCGGTTGTGGACATCACCGAAGCCGCCGCCTCCACCGCCCAATTCCTCGGCCACAAGTATTCGGTGGTTACCACGCTGGACCGCACGGTGCCGCTGATCGAGGACCGGTTGAAATTGGCTGGCCTGACCGACCGGCTCGCCTCGGTGCGTGCCAGCGGGCTGGGCGTGCTGGAACTGGAATCCGATCCGCAGCGCGCGGTGGCGGCCATTGTCGAGCAATCCCGCCAAGCGGTCGAGCAGGACAAGGCCGAAGTGATCTGCCTGGGCTGCGGCGGCATGGCCGAGCTGGAGGACCAGGTGCGGCTGGCCACCGGCGTGCCGATTGTCGATGGCGTGCGTGCGGCGGTAACCATCGCCGAATCACTGGTTCGCATGGGGCTGAGCACCTCCAAGGTGCGCACCTACGCTCCCCCGCGGCCCAAGACCGTAACCGGCTTTCCGATGGTCCCGGCGACCGCCGGCCTGGCGAGCCGCTGAATGCCAAGCCAAATGGCAGGCTCAACCCAGCGAGCTCACAGTCAGCCGTTCTAGAGTAATAAGTACCTCATGAAGGTGCGAGTGATGACAAAAGGAAACCCCGGTGCTTCGGCACCGGGGTTTCCTTGATTTTCGGACCATTTCCCAGCCCCCGGCCGCACACTGCCACGAAGTAGCCCCTGCATCCTGCTCGCTGGAGACGCATCTGCCCGCACTGCAACAGTCATCTTCAACCGCCACGCCGCCAAGAAGTCCCGACATGTTCTGGACAGCAGGTTACCCCGGGCCCTAGGGACACCGGGGCAACCTGCTGCTGCACAGCCGGGCGAAGATCAGGAGAATTCAGGCACCTTCGGCGATGCCATGTTCTGCGCGAAGAACTCGGCCAGTTCCGCACGGGCAGCCAGCGGCAGCACCTGGGCTACATACATGTCCGGGCGGACGACGACCAGGGCACCTGCCCGGTCGATCCCGCGCTCGGTGAAGATGTCCTGGTGCCCGATCGCCGTGTAGACCTTTTCCCAGTCCATGATCTGCGCCTGGCCCACCTTCGGGAGGAACCGCCGCGGCACCTTGTTGATGTCCACGTCGTGGTAATCCTGCTGGTAGATCACCTTGGCATCGAAAACGCTGTCGATATCTTGGCCCTCAGCGGTGTACGCGGTGATTGGCGAATCGGCGGAATGCTCCAGCCAGTCGGCGAGCGCGGCAACCTCCTGCCCCGATTCGTCGGCAAAGGCGTAGAGCCGCCAGCGCCCATCGGCACGGAAGTGGTGCCCCAGGTGCACCGTGGTGGTATCGCACACGCGGGAGACCTGCGCGGACTTGAAGCGCATGCCCACCGGGAAGCCTTCGGCCAGCTTCTGGTGATCGGTGCCGCCGGTCAGCGAGGACTGCTCGTATCTGGTGTCGAAGCCGCCCGGGAAGTTGGCGGTATTCACGAAGAAGTCGACGATCTCGTGCGGGCCCTCCATTTCCTCCGGGCTGCGCGACATCATCGCCGACCATTCCTTGTCGTAGTCGATGAGCTTCTGCGCAACGTCCTGGCGCTCTTCGTTGTAGGTTTTCAGCAGGGACTCGTCGCTGCGCCCGGTCAGCACCTGGCCCAGCTTCCAGGACAGGTTCCACCCATCCTGGATGGAGACATTCATGCCTTGGCCAGCCTTGGCGCTGTGCGTATGGCAGGCGTCCCCGGCAATGAACACCCGCGGGTTCAGCGACGGGTCGTTCTTCGCGGCAACATCGTCGAAGCTCTGGGCCACCGAGTGGCGCACCTCGTAGATGCTGAACCAGGTCACCTCGCGCACATCCACCGAGTATGGATGCAGGATGCGGTTGGCGCGGGCGATGGCTTCTTCTGCGGTGGTGGCGCGGATCCGTGCCCGGTTTTCGTCGTTCGGGGTTTCCAGCGAAACGTAGAAGCGGGTCAGGAAGCCGCCTTCTCGGGGTATCAGCAGAATCGATCCGTCCTTGTCGGACTGGATGCCGCTGCGCGTGCGGAAATCGGGGAAGTCGGTGTTGGCCAGCATGTCGATGACCGCCCAGGCTTGGTCGGCCGGGTCGGTGACGACCTCGACGTCGATGCAGCTGCGCACCTTGCTGCGTGCGCCGTCGCAGCCGACCACGTACTTGGCGCGCACGGTGCGTTCGATGCCGTGCTCGTCGTTGATGCGCACCTGAACCGGGTACTCGCCTGTTTCGTGGACCA
Source organism: Glutamicibacter sp. ZJUTW (assembly GCF_008370855.1). NCBI lineage: Bacteria > Bacillati > Actinomycetota > Actinomycetes > Micrococcales > Micrococcaceae > Glutamicibacter > Glutamicibacter sp. ZJUTW. The sequence goes on from NZ_CP043624.1 coordinate 3,325,041, forward strand.
CCAGGTCCAGGAACTCCACGCCGTAGTTGATGCTGATGCGAGCCGGGCCGTTTTCGGCGCGCTCGGCGAAGTAGTCGATGACGCGGGCCTGGTTGACGGTGAGGATCGGGAATTCGCTGACATAGGCCGGCGGGTCATCGGCGCGGGCTCCACGGGCAATTTCTGCCGGGTTCTCCGGGTGCGGTCCCCAGAAGCTCATCTCGCGCATATGCGCCGCCTCGTGGGCAATCTCGTCGTAGAACTCGAAGGCCTGGAAGGTTTCGCAGCTGCGCGGGAACAGTCCATCGGCACGGCCTGCGGCCAGCCGCTGGGGGCGGGCCTCGATGATGCGGGTGTGGACTTCGGGGTATTCGGTCAGCTGGGCAGCCTGGACAATGCCGGCCGGCCCGGCGCCGACGATGAGCACATCCATCGTCTCAGGCAGTTCGGCGCTGCGATTCAGGCCCGTTCCTTCTGCATTCCTGATCCGGGGATTGCGGCCGACATATCCGTCGTGGTGGTACTGCATCCTGGGGCTCCTTAGCTGGGTGGCGTGATCTTCGAGCGTCAACTGCGCTGTCGCTGCCGATGATCCGGAAAAGTTTCCTCATCCACGCGTCATTGTGATGCGGGACACGTTGAGGGCTAACAGCAATCCTGCTTCCTTCCACGCCGAAGCACCATGGCAATCTTCCACCCAGCGGAAGCCCTCTTAGCAAACCGCATTTATGGTATTTGACCTGTAATTTTGTCGATTTTCGCAGGTATCCGCGATTCGGTTCCAGCACCCGAAAATGGCAACAGGACGCCTCAGACCCAGTGGGCCTGAAACGTCCTGCCGCCATGCTTTCCGGTAGGTGTTTTGCTAGCGGACCTCGCGATGAATCGACTTGTAGCTCAGGTACGCCGAGAGACCCTCGGGACCGTATTCGGCGCCCAGGCCCGAGTCGTGCCGGCCGCCAAATGGCGCCGCATGGTTCGAAGCGAAGAAGTTGATGCCCACACTGCCTGAATCGATCCGGTCAGCGACCTGCACCGCATGCTGCTCATCGGCACTGAAGACCAGTCCGCCCAACCCGAATTCGGTGTTGTTCGCTAGCGCAATGCCCTCGGCCTCATCCTGGTACTTGAGCACGGTAATCACCGGCCCGAAGATCTCCTCGCGGGAAATCCTCATATCCGGGGTGACGTCGGCAAAGACCGTCGGCTCGATGAAGTAGCCACCGGCCAGGTCTCCGCCCATCGTGGCCTTGCGTCCACCGGTGACCGCCTGCGCACCTTCGGCATGGCCTGCCTCAAGGTAGCCGAGCACTGTCTCGAACTGGCTCTTGTTGGCCGAGGGGCCGAACACCGTGTCCGGCTTCAGCGGGTCCCCCTGGATTCCGCCGGAGATCGTTGCACGCACCGCCTCGACGACCTCGCCATAGCGCTGCGCCGGAGCCAGGATCCGGGTGGAGATGTAGCAGGTCTGCCCGGTGTTGCGCATGCATGAGCGGATCAGCCGCGAGCTGAGCACGTCCAGGTCCGCATCCGGCAGCACCAGCGCGCTGGACTTGCCTCCCAGTTCCAGGGTGACCGGCCGAAGCAGCTCACCGCAGGCCGCGGCAATCTTGCGCCCCACCGGGGTGGACCCGGTGAAGGCCACCTTGGAGACCAGCGGATGGCGGACCAGTTCATCTCCCATCCGGCCCGGCCCGGTGACCAGGTTCGCCACGCCTGCCGGCACCCCGGCGGCAGCCATCGCATCCATGATGATGCGGAAGGACAGCGGCGTGGGCGACGCCGGTTTCATCACCACGGTGCACCCGGCCAGCAACGCCGGAGCCAGCTTGATCACCATCAGGTTGATCGGGAAGTTCCACGGGGCAATCAGCGCGCAGACCCCAACCGGGTCGCGGCGCACCAGGGACTCCCCTGCCCCGTTCGGGAAGGGCCGCAAGTCCTCGTTTTCCAGCATCGGTGCCAGCGAGGCGAAGTAGCGGAAGATGCCAGCGGCATTGGCCGCCGCTCCACCGGTTTCGGACACCGGGGAGCCGTTCTCCAAGGTATTGGTCAGCGAGAGCTCGGTGGCCCGGGCTTCGACTTCCTCGGCGATGCGCAGCAGCAGCGCCGCACGGTCCGACGGCGAATAGCTTCGCCACTGCTCGCCGTGGAAGGCTGAGTGCGCGGCTCCCACCGCGCGCTCGACATCCCGGGTATTGCCTGCAGGCACCGAACCCCAGACTTTCCCGGTAGCCGGGTCGGTGACTTCAATGCGTTCGGTTCCGGCGGAGCGGACCCATTGACCGTCAATGAAATGCGTGTCGACGTGGCGGTACGGGATCGCCAGCTGCTCGCGCGTGGTTGCGGCCGTAATCATCGCAGCACCTTCGTGCGCAGCAGCGAACGGGAACGGGCCAGGTCGGCGGTTGCCATGGCGACCGCAGCCTCGGTGATCAGCTCCGGGATGATCTCGGTTTCCAGCCGGTCGGTGTAGGTGCTCGGGTCCTGGCCGAACCAGCCCGAAGCCAGCGCAATGCCCGCATGGTCGAAGCGCCACAGCCGATCCGCGTCGCGCATCAGCGCGTCCTCCAGCGAATACGCCTCGGCACGGGTGTCATGCCCGTCGATGATCGCGCAGACCGCCTCGACGAATTCTGCGTCATAGCCCAGCGGCGGCAGCACGCGCCTGGCCACTGCGCAGCCCTCCTGCTCATGCTGGAAGCGGATATCTGCCTTGCGCCAGTCCCCGCGGAAGCCGTCGGAGATGATCTTGTCCTCATCCACGTGGGCCCAGCCGGTGTCGTGCAGCAAGGTGGAGACCAGCACCAGGGTGCGGTCCGCGTCCGGGTAGGCGTCGCACAGGCGGCGGGCGAAGGACAGGGAAATCGGCAGGTGGATGTCGTTGCCGCGGGCCCGGGTTTCGGGTTCCACTGCGGCCCAGATCGCATCCAGCTCGCCGTCGAGGTGCTCATCGAGCGCAATCGGCGAGGTGTTGATGGTGCCCTGCGCGGGCAGTGGCCGGGTGTCATTCAAAGTAGTCATGATGTCCTCAGGCAATCAGGGTCTTGAGTTGGACGGCAGGATCGGCGCTGGCCTGCGGGTCAATGTTCTTCCCGGCGGCCAAAGCCTGCTTCACTGCCATGAAGTCCAGCGGCGCGTTCACGCAGTCGGCGGCGATGATCCGGCCGTCGCGGTAGTACAGCACGGTGAATTTGCCCTTCTCCGGGACTTCGCGCTTCACGGTGGAGTCGAAGCCCAAGGACAGGCCGGCGATCTGCAGTTTCATGTCGGCCTGGTTTGACCAGAACCACGGGATGCCGGCGTAGGCTTCGCGCTGGCCCATCAGGGCGTAGGCTGCCACCTTGGCGTGCTCCACGGCGTTGTTCACCGACTCCAAACGGATGCGTTCGCCCTCGGGCGCTGAGGGGACCGGGTTGGGCATGTTCGCCACGTCGCCGACCACCAGGGTATGGCCATCCGAGGCCAGGGCCGCGTGATCGACAACGATGCCGTTCTCGATGTCCAGGCCGAGCTTCTCGCCGAGTTCGGTGTTCGGGATGACACCGATGCCGACCAGCACGATTTGCGCGTCGATCACCTCTCCGGTTTCCAGCTCGACGGCGCTCACCTGGCCGTCGGCGCCATGGATCTTGCGCACCCGGGCTTCCAGATGGATGTCGAGCCCGCGTTCGCGGTGCTTGCGCAGGAAGTAGCCGCTGGTGTCTTCGCCGACCGCACGGCCGACCAGGCGCGGGCCGTATTCCAGCACGGTGACCTTCTTGCCCATGGCCTGCAGCGAACTGGCCGCTTCCAGTCCGATGAATCCGCCGCCGATGACCACCACATCGGTGGCATTCGGGGCCAGGTCCTTCAGATGCAGTGCGTCATCGGCGTTGCGCAGGTACACCACGCCGTGCAGGTCGCTGCCTTCAGCCTCGAAGCGGCGGGGGCGGGCGCCGACCGCCAGCGCGAGGCGGGTGTAGGGGTAGCGGATGCCGGAGCTGCCCACGGCAACCCCGGAGCCATCCGGGTTGGAGTCGATGTCCTGAATGCGTTCGCCCTTGACCAGGGTGACGTTGTGCTCGTCCCAGTAGTCGTTGGAACGGAAGATCAGCGACTCGCTGCCGATCTTGTCCTGCAGGAATTCCTTGGACAGCGCCGGGCGCTGGTAAGGGCGGTGGCCCTCGTCCCCGAGCAGCGTGATGTGCTCGGTATAGCCCAGTGCGCGCAGCGAGATCGCCAGCTGGACGCCGGACTGGGATGCGCCGATGATCAGCAGGCCGGTGGCGGTGTGCGCCGCCGGGGCCGGGGCGCCGGCGGTGGAGACTGCGGTGGCGGTGTTCATGGCTATACCTGCGTTTCCGGGGTGGTGACGTTGATACTCTGCCCTTCGCACAGCTTGATCTGGCAGGACAGGCGCGAGTTCTCTTCGCGGTCTACCGCGGTGCCGTAGAGCATCTCGTCTTCCATTTCGCTCATCGGCTCCAGCGATTCCAGATCGCTGTCGGCAACGAAGACGTGGCAGGTGGCGCAGGACAGCGAACCGCCGCATTCGCCGACGATGCCTTCGACCCCGTTGCGCACAGCGGTTTCCATCACCGAATCGCCGGTGTTGGCCTCAACGCTGCGTGCGTTGCCTTCGAAATCGGTGAAATTGACTGTCGCCATGATGATCACTCCTCTTTAAGTGATTGAAGTATTGTGGGTTGAAGCGTGTTGTCAGATGAATTGGCGTCCGCCGTCGACGACGAGGGTCTGCCCGGTGATGAAGGATGAGTCCTGGCCGGCCAGGAAGAGCGCGGCGCCGACGATGTCGGCCGGCTGGCTGGCCCGCTTCAGCGCTCCGCGGTCCACGCCGTAGCTGGCGGCGTCTTCCATCAGCCCCAGGCTGGCTTCGGTGAGGGTGAACCCCGGGGCGATGGTGTTCACGGTGATCTCGCGCCGCCCCAGTTCCTTGGCCATCACCCGGCTCAGGGCGATGACTCCGCCCTTGGATGCCACGTAGTGGGCCCACTGCTCGGAGCCGGAGTAGACGGTGGCGCTGGCCAGGTTGATCACGCGGGATCCGGCGGCCAGGAACGGGGAGGCCGCGCGGGTGACCATCCATGGTCCCTTGAGGTTCACACCCATGACCTTGTCCCATTCGCCGGGGTCGATGTCCTCGAACAGCGAGCGGGTCACGGTGGCGTAGATCGCCGCGTTGTTGATCAGCACGTCGATGCGTCCGCCGGCGAATTCCGCGGCGCCGGCCGCCATCTTCTCGGTGGATTGCGGGTCGGTGACATTCACTTCGAAGGCCTGCGCCTGCCCGCCGGCTTCGCGGACCAGCTGCACGGTTTGCTCGGTGCCTGCCAAATCGATGTCGGCGGCGGCTACCTGGTAGCCGCGTTCGGCGAACCCGAGGGCGAAGGCCCGGCCCAGTCCGCCGGCGGCCCCGGTGATCAGCACCGTAGGTGAGCTGCTCATGGATCGTGCCTTTCGTCAGTTGGAGATTCTTGGGCGGGTGCCGGCCCTGGGACGGGCCGGCACCCGGGGTGATCCCGGCTTGGGGTACCGGGACGGAATTAGCCGTGGTTGTGGGAATGGGCTGAAGGCCCGGTCAGCACGGGGCTGTCCACCAGGATTTCCACGGTTCCCTTGCCGCCGTCCACCCGCAGGCGGTCGCCGGTCTTGATGGTGGTCGAGGCGCTGCCGGTACCGGTGACCGCAGGCAGGTCGTATTCGCGGCAGACGATCGCCGCGTGCGACATCATGCCGCCGATATCGGTGACCGTGGCCTTGATCTTCCCGAAGATCGGGCCCCAGCTCGGCGCGGTGATCGGCGCCACCAGGATTTCGCCCGGCTGGATCTGGCCCAGCTCGTCGGCGTGCATGACCACTCGTGCCACGCCCTCGACGGTGCCTGGCGAGGCGGCCATGCCCTTGAGCACGTTCTCCTGGGCGTCCTCGTCATTGCCCAGCCAGGACTGCACCTGTTCGGTGGTGATGCCCCACAGCATGCGGGTGAATGGCTCGGTGATCGATTCCGGCGGGGTGTTCAGCGCCGGGGCCGGGCGCGCGGTCTTCAGCGCGTCGACGATCTGCCGGCGCTTGGCGATCTTCTTGGGCAGGGCCACCGCGGCGATCGGCTCGCCGGCCCCGATGCCGAAGGAGGTGACCAGGTCGAAGAGCACGTCGCGCACCTCGTTGCGGCCCAGGTAGAGCAGGTCCCCTGGATCCTCGAAGACCCCTGCATCGGCCAGCATGCGGGAGAGCTCGCGGACCTTGCGCCAGAAGACGCCCATGGTCCAGTGCTCGATGTAGAAGTTGTGGTTCTCCACGTACGGGTAGGCGGTGGCTGCCAGCGCGCGCTTGGCCTCGAAGACCTGTGCGGTCTCGCCGTCGAGCAGGTCGGCGTATTCCTCGACGATGCGTTCCTTCTCCGCGATCAGCTTTTCGGTGGGACGCAGGATCTGCGCGCCTTCCTCGACGCGGCGGATGTAGTCGGCGATGAAGCCCAGCGGGATTTCCGGGTGCTCATTCCAGTACTTGTCGTGGCCGTAGAAGCCGTTGCCGATGGTGAAGTTGAACCATGGCTCGTGGGCTTCTTCCCACTGCGCGATCCAGCGCTCTCCGCCGGGTGCGGCGGCGATGGCGGCCAGGGTGGCGGCCGGGTCGTCGGTGTTGGAGAAGAGCTCGGACAGCTTGAGCTCGACTGCCAGCAGCGCCAGCGCCTTGAGCTCGTCGTCCGGGCGGAAGAGTTCCATGTCCACGCCCTGCACCATGGTGGCGATGGACTGGTCCGGGATGTTGGGGAACACTTCCTTGCAGAAGTTGAAGAAGTCCAGGTAGGCGATGTAGCCCAGGTTCAGGAATTCGAAGTGGTACTGCCAGTTCTGGTAGGTCAGCGAGATCAGCTCGTCGTAGTTCTCCAGCAGGACCTGCGAGCCGTCCTTGCCCACGCCGTTCTCGATGTCCTCGAAGGGGACGATTTCGGGCAGCGGGTCGAAGCGCAGCGCTTCCATATCGGCAATGGTGCCCTTGACCTTGGTGTGCCAGGCGGCCAGCTTGTTCTCCCAGTCGCCGAAGTAGTGGCCGATGCGTGCTTCGAATTCGGGGACGCGCGCGGCGATCTGCTCATCGGGCACCGGGATCGGGGACATGTACAGGTAGCCCTGGTGGATGCGGAAGTCGATGCCGTTGGCGTTCGGGATCATCAGGTGGCGGGCGTTGTACTGGCCCAGGCACTTGACCGCGAATTCGCCGCCAATGGTCTCGAAGGGCTTGAAGACCGTTGGCCAGTGCTGTGAGTCGCAGAACCAGAACTTGGCGTCTTCCTGCTCCTTGAGCTCGTCTTGGAACACCAGGTAGTACGGGTAGATCTCTTCCCATCCTTCGGCACCTGCTGGCACCGGCAAATCGGATGGCTTGGGGAACGACTTCATTGTCATGGTCATGCACCCTTTCAAGGGGTAAGGGAAGGCTCGGGTGGGAATTGCGATGCGTGCTAGCCGCTGATCTTGGTCAGCGATGCGGTGATGGATCCGAATCCAAGGGATGAGGAGTAGCCGGTGCTCTTGGGCTTGGCTTCCGGGGTCTTGGCCGAATGGACCGTTTCCGGACGGGCCTGCAGAAGCAGCAGGTTTTCGCCCTCGGGCAGGTCGGCGTCGATGGCCCATTCGATATCCTGCGGCGCCTTGTAGTGCTTCTCGGCGCGCTTGGCCAGCTGGGCCACGGCTGCCAGTTCGGTATCGGACAGGCAGCGCACGGTGCGCCGTGCTTCCTCCACGTCGCGTTCCACCAGGGTGTTGGTTGCCGCGTCGGGGACCATCTCGGCATGCTTGTCGCCGATATGCTCGTGGATCACTGCCAGGGTGACCTTGTCCAGCTGGATGTTATCCGGGGTGACAGTTCCCGAGACCACCATTTCGCCCACGCCCCAGGAGGCGTCCACGGTGATCTTGGAGCGGTCGCCGTTGGTGGGGTCCAGGGTCATGGCCACGCCTGCACTCTTGGCGTTGACCATCTTCTGCACGACTACCGCCATGCACAAGCCTTCGTCGGGGATCTGGTTCTTGATCCGGTAGATGATCGCACGGGTGGTGTACAGCGAGGCGAAGCAGGCGCGGATATGGTCTGCCACCTCCCGGTAGCCGTTGAGCCAGAGGTAGGTGTCCTGCTGGCCGGCGAAGGAGGCGTCGGGCAGGTCCTCCGCGGTGGCCGAGGAACGCACCGCCAGCGGCACCTCGCTCTCGAAGCGGGACTGCAACTGCGCGTAGGCCTCCCTCGTCGCGTTGCCCAGCTCTTCGGGGACCGGACGGGAGATGATCATTTCGCGGATGGCCGCGCTGGCGGCGTCAGCGGCCTGCACGTCCTCCGGGTCCAGTCCCTTGAGCTGCTCGGCGATCTCTTCGGAGAGGCCCGAGTGCATGAAGGTGCGGAAGGCTTCGGTGTTGACCACGAATCCCGGGGGAACCGGCATGCCGGCTGCGGTCATGGTGACCAGGGAGGCGCCCTTGCCGCCCAGCGAGTCGAGGGTCGGTTCCTTGCCGCCGTCGAAGAACTCAATGAATTCGTTGTTGCTCATCTCTAGGCCTCTTTCAGCGAATCGGCATCCGCGTTCAGCGTGACGTTCACGAAATCGGGGACGCGGAAGGAAATGTTCTTGCGGAAGGTGATGGCATCGCCATCCACTAGTTGGAGGTTCGGCAGCGCGCTGGCCAGTTCCTCCAGCGCGATCTTCGCCTGCAGCTTGGCGAGCATATTGCCCAGGCAGTAGTGGATGCCGAAGCCGAAGGACAGGTGGTCGCGGGCGTTGGCGCGGGTGATGTCGAAGTCCTCGCCGTTCTCGAAGCGGGATTCGTCGCGGTTAGCCGATCCCATCAGCAGCAATAGTTCTGCACCCTGGGGGATCTGCACGCCGGCGATCTCGGTGTCCTTCAGCGCCTTGCGGCGCCAGCCGACAATGGAGCCGGAATAGCGCAGCACTTCGTCGATGGCCTTGGGGATCTGCTTGGGCTCGGCAACCAGCGCGTCCCAGGCGTCGCGGTGCTCAAGCAGCACGCGCACGCAGTTGGAGATCAGCGTGGTGGTGGTCTCGTGGCCTGCGAACAGCAGCGAGTAGAGCAGCGAGGCGATCTCGTGATCGGTGATCTCCGCACCTTCGTTCTGCGCCTTGACCAGGTCGGCAGTCAGGCTGTCGCCTTCCGTTGCGTGGGCTTCGGCGACCAGCTTCTGGCATTCGTCCCAGTATTCGACCAGGTTGTGGGCGTGCGGGATCTGCTCTTCATCGCTGAGGTCGCCCCAGGTCATGGCCGCACGGGAGTCGCTCCAGCGCTTGTAGGTGTCGACCTTGGAGATGTCGGCGCCGATCAGGGTCACGATGGTGATGGTCGGCAGCGAGTAGGCCAGGTCCGCCACGATTTCCGCATGCCCGTCGCCGCGGGCGAGCATCTGCTCGATGGCGCTGCGCACGTTCTCGCGGATCATCGGCTCCAGCGCCTTGAAGCGGCGCGGGGTGAAGGCCTTCTGCGCAATCGCGCGGATGCGGGTGTGCTCCGGCGGGCGGCGGGCGGACAGGCCGGAGTAGGTGGTGAATCCGCCGTCATTCATGATCTTGGTGGCCTGCGGGCCGCGCTTGCGGACAGGAGCCTGCGCGTTCTCCGAGGAGAAGGTCTCCCAGTCTTCGAAGACCGCCTTCACGTCGTCATAGCGGGTGAGCACGTACAGGCCGGTTCGCTCGTCGAACATGACCGGCTGCTCGCTGCGCATCTTCGCGTAGGACGGGAAGGGGTTCTCCATTGCAAACGGCTCGTACCCGTGATGGCCGGCCGGCGCTTCGGCGCCGAAGCCCATTGGGCATCCGCCCGAGATGGCTGGGGTGCTCGTCATGGAACTGCTCCTTGGGAAATCGATGGGGCACGGTGTGCTCCGCGCCACGTTCACTAACCCAAGTGTTACCTATCCCACACCCCGCGTCATAGCGGGAACTTCCATCCAGTGGAAGCTGTCTTTCCTGCCCAGCTATCCTTCTTCCGACGGATCTTCCTCGGGAACATTCATGTCGGGGCCGGATACGATGCCCAGCAAGGTTTCCAGCGGAATATGCACGGTCGCGGCTTCCAGCCGCCGGGACGTCCCCTGGAGCACGGGCAGGAAACGGTCCATGTTCGCGGCATGGGAGGTCGGGATAACCAGGCCGATGGAACAGCCCAGGCGGCCGGTGTGGAAGACCGGCACCGCGATCGACGAGGTGCCCAGCCGGACCTCCTCATTGGTGGTGGCATACCCCTTCTCGCGGACCCGCTCCAGCTCCTCGCGCAGCTGCTTGGGGTTGCTGCGGGTATGCGCGGTCATTTGCTGCAGGGGCAGTTCCAGATAGGCGTCGGCGACCCACGATTCGGAAAAAGCGAGAATGACCTTGCCCACGGCGGTGGCGTGCAGCGGCAGTCGCCCGCCGACCCGCGAGGCCCGGGCAATGCGCTTGGTGCCGTAGACGCGGTCGATGTACAGGGACATGTTCCCGTCGCGGATGGCCAACTGGCTGGTTTCGCCGGTCAAGGAGAACAGGTCCTGCACGTAAGGGCGGGCAGTGTCGCGAAGTTGCCGGCCGGTGTTCTGGGCGATCGCCCAGAGGCGCAGGCCCAATTGGATGCCGCCGTTGGCGGAGCGGCTGAGCATCCCGGCATCCACCAGTTCGCCCACCAGCCGGTGGGTGGTGGATAGCGGCAGGTCGGCCGCGGCGGAAATTTCGGTCAGGCTCAGCGACCTTCTGGTTGTCTCGAAGGCGGCAAGGATCGCGAGGATCTTCGATGTGACGCTGCGCCCCGGCTGCGAACTGCCACCGGCCATTATGCCTCCTGTTGGAAATCTGTTCATGCCCTCGCATAATCCGCTGGCACAACCCAACAGTAGCCCTCCGGCATGGTCGCTCTTGGGCAACCGGCCGGGCGCACTGCTGCGGGCTCGCCGCGGTTCGGGCGGCTACTGCCCGTCGAGCACGAGCCGTTGCGACAGCATGCTGGCGCGCTGGACCGCGATGAATCCGCTGGCCATGCTCCGGGCCGGCTCGGTGAACAACTGTCCGGCAACCCGTGATTCCACCAGGGTTAACGCCTGGGCGCGGGTCAGGCCGAACCAGTCCATGATGGTGTCCAGCCCATGGCCGGTCAGCCGCCAGAGCTTGTCCGCGTCCTTGACCAGGGAATCCTCGATGCTGGTGGATTCGGCGCGGGAGTCATGTCCGTCGATGATATGGATAATGCGCTCGACATCTTCCTGTGCCACATCATGTTTTTCCAGCAGCCGCGCCGCCAGCTTGGCGCCTTCCTTTTCGTGCTGCAGCACGAGTTCCGGGTTGCCCGCACCCGGCGCGATCGCACTGAGCACGAGGTCCGGATCAACGGCAGACCAGCCGATGTCGTGCAGCAGCATGGCCGGCAACACGATTTTGGCCTCCGCATGCGGGTGGTGCTCCAGCAGCTGATGGGCAATGGACACCGAATACAGCGTGTGGGTGTCATTGCTCCGGACCGCTAGAAGGTCCTTGGCGTCCTCCCACAGCGCCTCCAGCAACGGGTACTGCTCGAACAGATTGGGAGCCGCGCTTCCAATCCTGGCCGAGACATCGCGTCCGTAGTGGTTCGCTGCAGGTTCTAGTTTGGTCATGGTCACATGATCCCACCGGTTGTCCGCGGGCAGAAGCCCGGGCATCCACTCAGTGGAAGCCGCGGACCTCTATCCCGCACTCGCCCTAGAGGATCGCTTCGACGATCGGCATCTTGCCGTCGTAGAAGTTCGCCGTGGTCCGGCGCGCCGCATTGTTGGCCACCACATGGGTGATCACTTCCGCGACATTCTCACGGGAGGTCTGCATCCCCTCGCCGTCAGCGTCCGAATCCTTGAGGTTCCCCGCCTCATCGGCCAGCACCACATGCTTGCTTGCAGGCTCCAAAGTCAGCGCGCCCGGGCCCAGGATCGTGTAGTCCAGGTCGGTGCCGCGCAGGAAGGCATCCGCGTCGTGCTTGGCCTTGGCATAGGGGTAGAAGGAGTTGGACGGGTCCAGGTTATCCACGTCGACCAGCGCACGGCTGTAGGAGACCATCACGAAACGGTCCACCCCGGCCTGCTTGGCAGCCCTCATGGATCGCACTGCCGCCTCGTAATCCACGGCGCGGGTGCGCTGCTCGTTGCCGCCGCCGGCTCCCGCCGAGAACACAATGGCACTGGCACCGGTGAAGGCTTCCGCCAGCTGGTCCACCTCGGCGCTCTCGATATCGAGGACCACCGGCTTGGCACCTGCTGCCTTGATGTCGGCGGCGTGCTCGGGGTTGCGGATCAGCGAATCGACCGCGTAGCCGCGATCAGCCAGCTTGGGAGCCGCCAGCAGGGCGACCTTCCCGTGTCCGCCAATGAGTACTACTCGATTTCCTTCAGCCATGAATTGCTCCTTCTGGTTGATGCTCGTATCTGGCACAACGAGGCCTGCCTTGAGCCTATTCCCTTTACCCGCGCCGCCGACCTCTTCCTGAGTGGCAGCTCAATTGACAGCATTCTTGCTGGCAATCGGCGTATTCTCTGCTTTATAGCATTCGCACTCAACCGAGGATGAAGCTCATGAAGCATAAAACCCTGAATTTGGAACTCAGCAACGACCAGTTCGCAGATTTGGCCAATGCCTTGGAAGACCACCGGGACTACTTCAAGAAACGTGCCGATGAAGCGTCCCTCGGTTTCGGGCTCGATACCGGTTACTGGCAGTCGCGCGCTGCCGAGGTCCAGGAGCTGCTACAACTGGTGCTCAGCTCCGCCAAGCACGAACAGCACTAGCCCGTTTCCTATTCTCTTCCAGGGAGCCAGCACTTTGCCCGCCAGGATTTTCACCATTGGACACTCAACAAGATCCATTGAGGATTTCCTCGCTCTGTTGATGCAGCACGGAATCATGCAGGTGGTGGACGTTCGCAAGCTGGCCGGATCCCGCAAGTTCCCGCAGTTCAACTCCGATGCCTTGCAAGCCTCGTTGAAAGCGGCAGGAATCGGCCTGCATCGCGAGGAGGCTCTGGCCGGCAGGCGCCCGGTGAGCCAGAGCGTCGATTTCGAGGTCAACGCGTGGTGGAGGAACCGCAGCTTCCATAATTACGCCGACCACGCACTCGGCGATGATTTCCTCCACGCAATCCAGCAACTCCAAGAGCGGGCCGTCGGCCAGAAGATTGCGATCATGTGCGCCGAAGCGGTGTGGTGGCGTTGCCACCGCCGAATCATTGCCGATTACCTCTTGGCCCGCGGCGCCGAAGTCCTCCATATCATTGATGGACCCGAGGCCAAGGCCGCTGAGCTGAGCCCTGGCGCCGTGATTGGCCCGCAGCTGAGGATTACCTACCCGGCCGCCTGATACGCGGCGGGAAAGATTAGGCAATAATGCCCTTTATTCCGTCATGGAAATCGTTACCGGTGCAATTCATGACGTTCCCTGACGCGGCCGTCGAAGCAATATGGACTAATTAAACAAGGTGGACGGTCGTTATTTACCCCGGAAATCGCCCAGTCAACTAGGGGCAACCTCGGAAAGTGCCAAATTTTCCTGCTGTGCCCCGCGCGTAGTTCGGGCATTCGGGTGATTTACCTAACATAAGGGCGGCTTAGCTTAATTCGCTCAGATAAGGCTAAGCTAATTATGAGATCACTCAATAGCGCAACCAACGCCGGTTGCTGTTCGAAGAAGGAATACATGTCCTCCATGAAGCTTCGCGCTGCCGCACTGCTGAGCATCGCCGCGCTGTCCCTGACCGCTTGCGGTTCCGCAACCGATACCGCTGCCGAGGCCAAGGCCGGCGATGCCAAGACTGTCACCATCACCGACAACGAAGGCGAGAAGACCATCACGGTTCCCGCAAAGTCTGTCGTTGCAACCGATAACCGCACCTTCGAGACCCTCGATTCCTGGGGCATCGAGCTGACCGCAGGCGCCGTGTCCCTGATGCCGGACACCATCTCCTACACCAAGGACGAGAAGATCCTGGATTTGGGAAGCCATAAGGAACCAAACCTGGAATCGGTAGTCACCGTCGACCCTGACTTGATCATCAACGGCCAGCGCTACACCCAGCACGCCGAGAAGTTCAAGGAACTGGCACCAGAGGCCACCATCGTTTCCCTCGACCCACGCGAAGGCGAGCCATTCAACACCGAGCTGGAACGCCAGGTCACCACCCTGGGCGAAATCTTCGGCAAGCAGGCCGAGGCCAAGAAGCTCGTTGAGGATTTCCAGGCCGCCGAGAAGCGCGTAACCGATGCCTACAACAAGGACGAGACCGTCATGGGCCTGATCGCCTCGGGCGGCGAGCTGGGCTACTCGGCTCCGACCACCGGCCGCACCGTCGGCCCGATGTTCGACTTCCTGGGCCTGACCCCGGCCCTGGAGCTCGAAGAGTCCTCCACCGACCACGAGGGCGACGACGTTTCGGTCGAGGCCATCGCCAAGTCGAACCCTGACTGGATCATCGTCATGGACCGCGACGCAGCTGTTGCCGCTGATGGTGCCGACTACCAGCCTGCCAAGGAACTGCTGGAGAATTCCGAAGCGTTGCAGAACGTCACTGCTGCCAAGGAAGCCCAGGTTATCGTGATGCCGGCTGACACATACACCAACGAGAGCATCCAGACCTACACCGAGTTCCTGAATGATTTCGCTGACGCCTTGGAAGCTGCCAAGTAAGCGTCTTGAACTCCCCTGGCCTCTAGTGGCGAAGCCGGATTCCGGCTTCGCCACTAGAGGCGCATTCCCACCACATATTTCCACGGCGGCATTATGACAAGCACGACCCTCCCGGCCCGGACCAAGAGCAAGGTCCTCACCGGCAAACTCGCACTGGGCATCCTCGCGGTGCTGGTGCTGCTGGCGTTCTCGCTGTTCACCGGCGTCTACGACATCTTCGGCAAGGACGACGGCGCGATGATGTTCGCCGTCACGCGCATTCCGCGCACCATCGCACTGGTGCTCGCCGGTGCCGCCATGGCCATGAGCGGATTGGTCATGCAGCTGCTGACCCAGAACCGCTTCGTGGAGCCGACCACCACCGGCACCACCGAATGGGCCGGACTGGGCTTGCTGACCATGCTGGTCTTCTTCCCCACCGCCACCTTGCTGGCCAAGATGAGCGTGGCGATTGCCTTCGCCTTCATCGGCACCATGATCTTCTTCCTGTTCCTGCAGCGGGTTTCGCTCAAGGCATCGCTGACCGTGCCGATCGTGGGCATCATGCTCGGCTCCGTCGTCGGCGCCTTCTCCACCTTCTTCGCCCTGTCCACCGACAAGCTGCAGTCCATGGGCATCTGGCTGGCCGGCTCCTTCACCTCGGTGATCCGCGGGCAGTACGAGGTGCTGTGGATCGTGGCCATCGTGGCAGTAGCCATCTACATCGTTGCCGACCGCTTCACCGTGGCCGGATTGGGCGAGGAAATCGCCACCAACGTGGGCCTGAACTACCGCCAGGTGATGCTGCTGGGCACCGCGCTGATCGCGGTCGCCACCGGCGTGGTCACCGTGGTGATTGGCAATCTGCCATTCCTCGGGTTGATCGTGCCGAATATCGTCTCGATGGTCCGCGGCGACGACCTGCGCAGCAACCTGCCCTGGGTCTGCCTGCTGGGCATCGCGATCACCACGATCTGCGATCTTGTAGGCCGCACCATCATCATGCCGTTCGAGGTTCCGGTCTCGCTGATCCTGGGCGTGCTCGGCGCCGTCGTTTTCATCTTCCTGCTCCTGAGGCAGCGGAAAATTGGCTAATCTCATGACTCACCCCGCCTTGGGCACCCATCACGCCGGACGCTCGGCAGGCCCGCTTCCCACCAAGCAGGTCCGCAAGCGCTACTGGATCACCCTGTCCATCATGATCGGGCTGGCCCTGTTCTTCGGCATCGGCCTGCTCGCATGGGACAACCCCATGCCCTTCGGCTCCGACGGCTTCTGGATCATCGCCAAGCTGCGCGCCAGCAACATCCTGACCATGGTGATCGTGGCGGCCTGCCAGGCCATCGCCACCGTCGCCTTCCAGACGGTCACCAACAACCGCATCATCACCCCATCGATCATGGGCTTCGAAGCCTTGTACCGCGTGGTGCAGACCGGCGCGGTCTTCGTGCTGGGCGTGGCCGGCGTGACCTTCTTTACCGGGGTCAGCCAGTTCGTGTTGCAAGTGGCGATCATGGTGGGCCTGTCGGTGGCGCTGTACGGCTGGCTGCTGTCCGGCAAGCTGGGCAACATCCAGATCATGCTGCTGGTGGGCATCATCATCGGCACCGGGCTGGGTTCCATCGCCACGTTCATGCAGCGCCTGCTGACCCCGAGCGAATTCGACGTGCTCACCGCACGCCTGTTCGGCTCGATGGCCAACGCCGACATGAGCTACATGCCGGTGGCCATCCCGCTGGTGCTGATCGCCGGCGGCTACCTGGTGCTGTCCTCCAAGAAGATGAACATCCTCGCCCTGGGCAAGGAAACCACCATCAATCTGGGCATCAACCACCGCCGCGAAGTCATGAAGTCCCTGTTCTTCATCTCCATCCTCATGGCGGTCACCACCGCGCTGGTTGGCCCGCTGACCTTCCTCGGCTTCCTGGTGGCCACCTTGGCCTACCAGCTGGCCGACACCTATGACCACCGCTTCATCTACCCGATGTCATTCCTCATCGGCTTCGTGGTCCTGGCCGGCGCCTACTTCATCATGAAGAACGTCTTCTACGCCGAAGGCGTGGTTGGCATCATCATCGAAGCCGTCGGCGGCATTACCTTCTTGATCTTCATCCTGCGAAAGGGCCGGCTGTGATTACCCTCAATTCCGTCAGCAAGCAGTACAGCTCCACGGTCTCCATCGGCCCGGTCAGCTTGGAAATCCCCACCGGCGGGATCACCGCGCTGGTTGGCCCGAACGGAGCTGGCAAGTCCACCATGCTCACCATGGTCGGGCGCCTGCTGGGCATCGACCAGGGCTCCATCGAGGTCTCCGGCTACGACGTGTCCAAGACCAATTCCAAGGACCTGGCCAAGATCGTCTCGATCCTGCGACAGGAGAACCACTTCGTCACCCGCCTGACCGTGCGCCAGCTGGTGGGCTTCGGCCGCTACCCGCACTCCAAGGGCCGGCTGACCCAGGCCGATGAAGAGATCATCTCGCGCTCCATCGACTTCCTGGATCTGGGCGAACTGGAAGCCCGCTACCTGGATGAGCTTTCCGGCGGCCAGCGCCAGCGCGCCTACGTGGCCATGGTTCTGGCTCAGGACACCGACACGGTGCTGCTAGATGAGCCGCTGAACAACTTGGACATGAAGCACTCGGTAGTGATGATGCAGCACCTGCAGCGCGCTGCCCGCGAGCTGAACCGAACCATCGTGATCGTGCTGCACGACATCAATTTCGCCGGGCACTACGCGGACTACATCTGCGCCATGAAGCAGGGCAAGGTGGTGCACTTCGGCACCCCGACGCAGATCATGCAGGACGAAATCCTCAGCGAAGTTTTCGAGACTCCGGTCAACGTCGTTCCGGGCCCCAGCGGCCCGCTGGCGGTGTACTACTGAGCCCGCGCAACTTCTGCACAGCAAGACCCCATGTGCACAGCAAGACCCCATGACCGTCAGTGGTCACGGGGTCTTGCTGTGTCTCGGCAACTTTGATGAGGTTCCCATGCTAAAACTCGAAGAGCCCCTTCAGCAGGAAGTCGAGTCCGTCCATTCCTCGGCCAACAGCGCATAGGCCATGGAATCCATCCATTCCCCGTTGCGGTGCAGGCTGTCCTTGCGGCCGTAGAATTCCTTGCGCATCCCCACGCGCTCCATCAATTTCCACGATGGCTCATTGGCAGCGAAGCATTCGGCAGTAATCCGGCGCAAGCCAAGAGGGCCGAAGCACAGGCCGATGGCAGCACGGATCGCTTCGGTGGCGTAGCCTTTGCCGCCGTAGGCCGGGTCGAAGCTCCAGCCGAGGTTGCCTTCAACGCCCTTGCCGTGCTGCGCAATTTCGCTTTGCCCCCAGCCATCGACGATATTCAGCATGACCGTGCCAATCAGCTCAGTCCCCTGGCCGGTATCCAGTTCCACCGCCAGGTCCTTCAGCGGATAGTCCTTCGCAATGAACATGGCGCGGAAATCTTCCAGTGATTCAGGGCCAGCGGTGATCCACTGCGTAACTTCGGCAAGCTGCCGGTAGCGCCAGAGCGCTTCCACATCATCCGGCGTCACCCGGCGCAAGCTCAGCCGCTCGGTGCGTACCGGCCAGCTGATCTTCTTCAGCGCATCTTCCATGCTCCAAGCCTATCCGCAGGTATTCGAGATGAGCGCTAGTCGCGACCGCTTTACTGCACGTCCCCGTCCTCAGGTGATTTCTTTCCGCGCAGCACCGGCGAGCAAATCAGCACTACCAGACCCGCAATGGGGAAAACCAGCAGGGCCAGCCGCAACCCGACATTCCCGGCAAGGAATCCGACCAGTGGCGGCGAGAGCAAGAAGCCCAATCGCATGAGCCAGGAGACAATGCTCAACCCGGTTCCCGGGGACAGGCCCGGCAGCTTGTCGGCTTGGTCCATCACCGCCGGGACCAGAGTTGCCGAGCCGAATCCAGCCGCCGCGAAACCCAGCAAGGTGCCCGGCACACTGGGGAACAGCAAAGCCAAGCCCATGCCGAGCGCTATCAGCGCGCCGCCTAACTGGGCCATGCTGCGCTGGCCAAAGCGGTTGACCATCCCATCGCCGAGGATCCGGCCAACGAACTGGGCGCCAACCAAGGCGATGAACCCGCTGGCCGCCAGTGCCGCTGGTGCCCCGAGCTCACCCAGATACAGTGTCGACCAGGAATTTCCGGCATCCTCGACCATCACTCCAGCCACGGAGATCAAGACCAAGGCGCTCATCATCAGCAGCAGCCGGCCGCGGGACCCTGCTGGGCGCGCGGTCCGGATGGCCTCGGCAGCCGGCGGCTCAACGGGTTCGATGGCCGCCTGCTCAGCGGACCGGGGCAGGCAGAATTTCAATGCGATCAGCGCCACCACGGCGAACAGCGCCATCGATATGCCCAAATGCACCGGCAGCGCCAGGTTCAGCCGAATCGCCCCGGCGGCCATCAAGCCGCCAAGCACCGCTCCGACAGACCACAAGGCGTGGAAGGAGTTCAAGATCGAACGCCCATAACGCCGTTGCACCACCAAGCCGTGCGCATTCTGCCCGACATCCGTAATCGAGTCCATGGCACCGCCCACGGCGAAAGCCAGCACCACCCAGAGCACCCCCGGGGCGCTGCCGGCGGCGAGCAATGCCGCACCGGTAGCCATCGTGCCGAAGACGGCAACTTGCGCGGAACCGAATCGGCGCACCAGCGCACCGGCGGCCAACCCGGCAAGGATCGCCCCGACGGGCCACGCCGTAACCAGCAAGCCGTAGCTTGCGGTGTCCAATCCCAGTTCCCGCTTCAACTCGGGAAGACGCGGCGCCATATTGGCAAAAAGCGCTCCATTGGTGAGGAACAGGGCAGCGACTGCTGCACGGGCGCGGGAGTTTGCACTGGGTTCGGTGGCTGTCATGGGGCCTTTCACCGCAGCTGGCTGCGGACTGGTCACTGGCGAATGCTGCAATGGCATCCAGCGTCGAGAGTACCAGTGCCGCTGCGGCTGCATGGCGGCACCGTGCCGATAAGCCCGGGAGTTGGATTTCTCCGGATGGTCAGCCCTCCAGCCAGCTCACCTCTCCGGTCTCCAGGTCGTAGACCGCCGGCACCACCCGGGTCCGCTGTTCTTCCACCGCCTTGCGGATGATGGCAGAGCGCTCGAGCAGCTGCTCAACCACGGCTCGGGCATTGGCCTGCACCACCGTGTCCACCGCTTCGCTTCCCGATCCCTCGACTCCTGCTGTGCGGGCTACGGGTGCAATCTGTGCGGCGAAGTCTTCCATCTCCCCGGGCAACTGCGGGTTCCCGGCATCTTTCTCCATCGCCTTCAGCGTGCCCGTCACCGCGCCGCAGGCGGTGTGCCCGAGGATCACCAGCAGCGGTGCCGAATACGGACTGGAGACAGCGAATTCCATGCTGCCCACCAAGGTGTCATCGAGCACGGCACCGGCTGTCCGGGTGACGAACAGGTCTCCAATCCCCTGGTCGAACAGGAGCTCGGGGGTGACGCGGGAATCCACGCAGCCGTGAATCAATGCGAAGGGGCTCTGGTGCTCGGCTTGATCGCTGCGCCGGTCAAGTGCCTGATTGGGGTGCTCCGGCTTGCCGGCGCAATAGCGCCGGTTTCCGGCGCGCAGCACCTGCAGCACTTCGTCGGGGGTCTGCGGCGGTTCGGCCAGATGTGCGCGATCCGCGTCGGGGGCTTGCGGCGAAGCGCAGGCTGCCAGTCCGGCCAGGGCAAGGAACCCGGAAGCGCCGGCGAGCAGACCGCGGCGCGAAGGGCCGGTCGAGGTTGCATCGTTGCATTTGGGGGTTGCTGATTCGGGTTGCGGCATCATGCCTTCCTGTGGCGTCTGATGAGCTGAAAAGCCGGATTATCTATAGCTTGTCAGTAAATAACATCAAGCAGTCTATTGTTATGCATTTGATTCATGAATAGCAGGCGTCATATTTCGGCGAGTTTTAATATGCCGGCAACAGGAGGCTGTGATTGACACCACAACTTTTCTTCGGTTGTATGGACACTGTCAATCGATCGATTGATTCTTGAGGCACAGGGTGGTGTTCATGGAACTGGGAAAGGTCCAGCAAGCAGCCGTAGCCTGCTTTGCCCAGCGCGGCTTCGCCGCCACGGGCATCCGCGAACTGGGCAGCGCGGTGGGGCTGAACTCGGCCACCCTCTACCACTATGTCGGCGGCAAGGAAGACCTGTTGCTGGGCATCATGAACGACTGCCTGACCGCCATGATCTCCGGCGCCAAGCAGGCGCTGGACGGCAGCACCGACCCGGTGCGCCAGCTCGCCTTGCTCGTGGCCTTCCACGTCGGATTCACCGCCACCAACCCCAGCACCGCACGCGTCACCGAATATGAGATGCGTGCCCTGTCTGGCGAATCCCGCGAGCAGATGCAGGCACTGCGCGACGAATACGAGCGGCTCTTCGCCGTCACGCTGAAGGCCGGCGAGCGCCAGGGAAGCTTCAGCACCGCGGACCTGGGCATCGCACGCCTGGCACTGATGGAAATGGGCACCGGCGTCTCGCACTGGTACCGCCCAGATGGCCGGCTCTCGCTGGCCGAGGTACAGCTGAATTTCATTTCCCTGGCCATGCGCATCCTCGCCGTGCCCGTCGAATTCCCGCTGCCACCGCAGCAGCTGCCCGTACCCCAGGTAATCGCCAGCGAACCGACCAGCAAGGACTGACTTCGTGAAGACCCTTTCCTCCCAACTGAACCCCGAGCAGTTCGAGCGCAACGCCGCGGACCAGGCTCCGCTGCTGGCCGAACTGCACGAACGGCTCGAACGCGCCGCGCGCGGCGGCTCCGAGAAATCCCGGCAGCGGCATGTGGATCGCGGCAAGCTGCTGCCCCGAGAGCGGGTAGACGCGCTGCTGGATGACGGTTCGCCCTTCCTGGAAATCGCCCCGCTGGCCGCCGAGGACATGTACGGCGGCGCGAGCCCCGGTGCCGGAGTAATTGCCGGCATCGGCCTGGTGCATGGGCGGCACGTGCTGGTCATCGCCAATGACGCCACAGTCAAGGGCGGCACCTACTTCCCGATGACCGTCAAGAAGCACCTGCGCGCCCAGGAAATCGCGTTGGAGAACAAGCTCCCGTGCATCTACCTGGTGGATTCGGGCGGAGCGTTCCTGCCGATGCAGGACGAGGTGTTCCCGGACCGCGAGCACTTCGGGCGCATCTTCTACAACCAGGCGCAGCTTTCGGCGGCCAAGATTCCGCAGTTGGCAGCGGTGCTCGGCTCCTGCACTGCCGGCGGCGCCTACGTGCCGGCGATGAGCGACGAGACGGTGATCGTGCGCAACCAGGGCACGATCTTCCTCGGCGGCCCGCCGCTGGTGAAGGCGGCCATCGGGGAAATCGTCACGGCCGAGGAACTGGGCGGCGGCGACCTGCATGCCAAGACCTCCGGGGTGGTGGACCACCTGGCCGAGAACGACGAGCATGCGCTGATGATCATCCGCGATATCGTCTCGACCCTGCCGGCCAACCCGGCCCCTGCCTGGAGCATCGAGGAGCAGGTGGCCGAGCCGCTGTACCCGGGCAGCGAACTGGCAGGTGTGGTGCCGGTGGATGTCAACGCGCCCTACGACGTGCACGAGGTCATCGCCCGCATTGTCGATTCCAGCAAGTTCCACGAGTTCAAGGCCGAATACGGCACCACCCTGGTCACCGGCTTCGCGCACATCCATGGCCACCAGGTGGGCATCATCGCCAATAACGGCGTGCTGTTCTCGGAATCCGCGATGAAGGGGGCGCACTTCATCGAGCTGTGCGACCAGCGCGGCATTCCGTTGCTCTTCCTGCAGAACCTCGCGGGGTTCATGGTGGGCCGCGACTACGAGGCCGATGGCATTGCCAAGCACGGGGCGAAGATGGTCACCGCGGTGGCCACCGCCCGGGTTCCCAAGCTGACCGTGATCATCGGCGGCTCCTTCGGCGCCGGCAACTACTCGATGTGCGGCCGGGCCTACTCCCCGCGATTCCTGTGGATGTGGCCGAACGCGCGGATCTCGGTGATGGGCGGGGCCCAGGCTTCATCCGTGTTGTCCACGGTCAAGCGCGACGGGATCGAGGCGGCCGGCGGCAACTGGAGCGATGAGGAAGAGGAAGCGTTCAAGGCGCCAATCCGCGAGCAATACGAAACCCAGGGCAACCCCTACTATTCCACCGCCAGACTATGGGACGACGGGGTCATCGACCCGGCCGATACCCGCCGGGTGCTCGGCCTGGCCCTGGATGTCTGCGCCCGCCAGCCACTGCCGGAGACCAGCTTCGGCCTCTTCCGGATGTAGTGCGAGGAAAGAACCATGACTGCCAAGCTCTTTGATACCGTCCTGATTGCCAACCGCGGGGAAATCGCGGTGCGCATCATCCGCACCCTGCGCCGCCTGGGCATCGAATCCGTCGCCGTGTACTCCGATGCCGACGCCGGGGCCCTGCACGTGTCCGAAGCCGACCGCGCGGTGCGCATCGGCGCGGCCCCGGCCAATGAAAGCTACCTGGATATCGACGCGGTGATCGCCGCCTGCCGGCAAACCGGCGCCCAGGCGGTCCACCCGGGCTACGGGTTCCTCTCCGAGAACGTGGACTTCGCCCGCGCCTTGGAAGCCGCCGGCATCACCTTCATCGGACCGCCGGTGAACTCGATCAACCTGATGGGCGACAAGATCCGCTCCAAGAACCACGTGCTCTCCCACCAGGTGCCGGTGGTTCCCGGCATCGCCGAACCCGGCCTGGGCGACGAGCAGCTGCTCGCGGCCGCCAAGGAAGTCGGCTTCCCGCTGCTGATCAAGCCCTCGGCCGGTGGCGGCGGCAAGGGCATGTTCGCGGTGGAATCCGCCGAGCAGCTGCCCGAGGCGCTGGCCAGCGCCCGGCGCACCGCGCGCAGCGCGTTTGGCGATGACACCCTGTTCCTCGAGCGGCTGGTGCGCAATCCGCGTCATATCGAGGTGCAGATCCTGGCCGACAAGCACGGGAACACCGTGCACCTGGGCGAACGCGAATGCTCCTTGCAGCGCCGCCACCAGAAGGTCATCGAGGAAGCCCCGGCCCCGCTGTTCGAGAACCTGGAGCACCGCGCGCAGATCCGCGAGCGCATCGGCGCCGCCGCGGTAGCCGCCGCGCAGTCCGTGGACTACGTCGGCGCGGGCACCGTCGAGTTCCTGGTCAGCGACCAGAACCCCGACGAGTTCTTCTTCATGGAAATGAATACCCGCCTGCAGGTGGAGCACCCGGTCACCGAGGAAGTCGTACGGGTCAACGGGGAAAAACTGGATCTGGTGCAGTGGCAGGTGCGCATCGCGGCCGGCCAGGCGCTGGACTTCACCCAGGACCAGGTGGCGCTGTGCGGCCATGCCATCGAGGCCCGGCTCTACGCCGAGGACCCGTCCTCGGGCTTCCTGCCTTCGGTGGGCACCGTGCTGCGCGTGAGCGAGCCGGAGAATGTCCGCGTGGATTCCTCGCTGCGCGACGGCTTGGAGATCAGCGCCCACTACGACCCGATGCTCTCCAAGCTCATCGCCTGGGGCGAGGACCGCACCGAGGCGCTGGTCCGGCTGGATCAGGCGCTGGCCGGCACCGTGGTGCTGGGCGTGCTGGCCAACAGCGAGTACCTGCGGCTGCTGCTGGCGGACGAGGATGTGGCGGCCGGACGCCTGGACACCAACCTGATCGAGCGGAAGCTGGACCAGTTCGCCTTCCGCCAGATCAGCGAGCGCGAACTGGCACTGGCGGCGCACCTTGAGGACCAGCGGATTCCTGCGGCGAAAACACCCTGGGGCCTGCGCGATGGCTGGCGGGCCCAGCATCGCCGGGCCAGCATCCAGTACTTCGATGCCGAGGCGGCCGAGGGCAAGACCGCGCTGCTCAGGGAGCAGGATGCCAGCTTGGTGCGAGTAGGCGGCGAGGATTTCACTGTGCGCCAGGAGCCGGATGGAACCCTGTCCGTCAACGGCCAGCGCACAGCACTCCAGCATGCCTTCGCCGAAGACGGCACGCTGTGGCTGTGCGAGGACGGGTGGACCGCGGCGGTGCGCAAGCTTTCCCGCGAAGAAGTCCTCGAACGCCACCTGGCCACCCTCGCCATCGAGTCCGGGACCTTGTCCCCGCATGTCGAATCCCCCATGCCCGGCACCGTGATCAGCGTGCAGGTTGCCGATGGCGATGAGGTCGCCGCCGGCCAGCTGCTGCTGAGCATCGAGGCGATGAAAATGGAACACCAGCTCCTATCCCCCGCCGATGGCATCGTGCGGATGACCGGCCTGAAGTCCGGGGATCTGGTCAAGGCCAAGCAGGTCGTGGCCACCGTGGAAGCAATGCAGAGTACCGAAGCGAAGCATCAGGAGCAGGACGCATGAGCGAGAAAACCCCCACCCGCGTCGAGCAGCGCGGCCTCTACTTCGACGAGCTGCAGCTCGGCGCCACCTACGTGCACAAGCCCGGACGCACCTTGACCGAAGCGGACAACGTCGCCTTCACGACGATGACCATGAACAACCAGGGCCTGCATCTGGACGCCGCGTGGGCTTCCACCCAGCCCTTCGGCAAGCCGCTGGTCAACTCGCTGCTGACCTTGAGCACCATGATCGGCCAGTCGGTGGGCCAGCTGACCGAAGGCACCATCGTGGGGCAGCTGGGCATCAACGACGTGAAGTTCCCGCACCCGATGTTCCACGGCGATACGCTCTACACCGAAACCGAGATCACCGCGCTGCGCGAATCCAAGTCGCGCCCCGGCCAGGGGCTGGCGTCCATGACGCACACGGGCCGCAACCAGCACGGCGAGGTCGTGGCAACCGCCACCCGCACCTGCCTGATGTGGACCAGGCAAGCGCATCAGGACTCACTGGAAGCCAAGGGGGAAAATGCCAATGGCTAGCTTCCTGATGGGCCCTTCCCTGCTGTTCTGTCCGGCCGATCGGCCCGAGCGCTATGCCAAGGCGGCGCAGCGCGCCGACGCGGTCATCATCGACCTGGAAGATGCGGTGGCCCCCGCGAACAAGGACGCTGCCCGCAGAGCCTTGGTGGAGACCCCGCTGGATCCCGAACGGGTGATTGTGCGCGTGAACCCGGTGGACAGCGAGCACTTCGCCAAGGACTTCGAAGCGCTGGAGCAGACCGCCTACCGCACCGTGATGCTGCCCAAGTGCGAGTCGGCGGAGGATCCGTCCGCGTTGGCCGGATACGACGTGCTGGCGCTATGCGAAACTGCCAAGGGCATCACCAATGCCGGACAGATTGCCGAGGCGCCGAATGTCGTCGCGCTGATGTGGGGCGCCGAAGACCTGATCGCCTCGCTCGGCGGCACCTCCTCACGCGGCGAGGACGGCAGCTACCGCGAGGTGGCGCGGTTCGCGCGGTCGCAGGTGCTGCTGCATGCGGCCACCCACGGCAAAGCCGCCGTTGATTCCGTGTACCTGGACATCCCCGACCTGGAAGGCCTGGGCGCAGAGTCCCGCGACGCCAAGGCCTCGGGATTCGCGGCAAAGGCCTCGATCCACCCCAACCAGATGCCGGTCATCCGCGAGGCGTTCGCGCCCACTGAAGCGGAACTGGATCGTGCACGGCGGATCCTTGACGCGGCCAAGGAGAATCCGGGGGTGTTTGCCTTCGAGGGACAGATGGTCGACGAACCGCTGCTGCGCCAAGCCCGGGCCACCTTGGGCAGATAACCCGTTTTCCGCCATGCACTAAAGTGTGTAGCAATGACCGCCGACAGCTGGCCAACGGAGGTTCACATGGCTGTGGTGAAGAAACCCGGTGCCGATGCCCTGGTGTACTTCTGGTTTGCGATTTCACTAGCCGTGCTCGGTGTGGTGATCGGGCAGATCGGCGCGGTCATGATGCTAAACGGCACGTTGGAGCTGAACGTCCTGAACGTGACCACGCTGCACCTGGTCGCCTGGGGTTGCTATGCCGGAGCGGCGATTTTCACCATCGTGGTCATGCACAAGGCCCTGGCAATGCTGATCTATCTGGTGCACCACCAACGCCCGCTGCCTCCACGCAGGATGCCGGTGATCCGCGATGCCCCGGTCACCGCCCAGACTTCCGAGACGAGCCCAGTAAGCCACGCATCAGCTGGCCCGACGGACCTGGCGGATCCGCTGGGCAAGGATGAGCTGCCCTCCGGGTCCAAGCCGAAAACCTTCCCGCGGCAGGCGCTGGGTGCACTGCCCGCGCAGGACCGGCGTCCTCGCAACCGGCGCCAGAACTCCGGCAAAGGCGACGACCCCGCCTAGCGAACCCTGCGTCCACTGCGCTTCGGCAAGTGCAGCAAGTCCCGGTAATGCAAGGCGCTCCACAACCGGGGGAGTCAATATTTGTTCCGCGGGTGTCATGAACTTCGACGCCTGTTGGCCCCGGTGCAATGCTTTAAGCATCGTCTATAAGGAGCGTGCGATTGAGTTCCCGGAAGCCATCGCGGATCCACCGAGCGTGGCTGGTTGCCATCGTGACCACACTGGCACTCGTTGCCACGGCGGCATTCCGCTCCACCACCGGCGCGTTCTTCGAACCGCTCGAATCCGAATTCGGCTGGCTCCGCTCCCAGCTGTCAACCGCGGTGACCATCAACCTGGTGGTCTACGGCCTGGCAGCACCTTTCGCCGCGACCTTGCTGGAACGCTATTCCATGCGCAAGGTGGCTGCCATTGCCCTGGCGCTGGTGGCTTCTGGCGCCGGATTATCGGTGTTCATCAGCCAAATCTGGCAGTTATGGATACTCTGGGGCGTGTTGGTTGGTCTGGGAACCGGGGCGATGGCTCTGGTATTCGGTTCCGTGGTGGCCAACCGCTGGTTCTCCGAACGCCGCGGCTTGGTGATGGGTATCTTCTCCGGCGCGAACGCCGCCGGCCAGCTGGTGTTCCTGCCAAGCATCGTGGTGATCATCGAGCAGTACTCCTGGCGGATCGCGGCCCTGGTAGTTGCCGTCTTCGCGGTGCTGATCATTCCGTTGCTGCGCTGGCCCTTTGCCAACTCCCCTGCCGAAGCCGGAGTGCTGCCCTATGGCGCAACCGATGCCGTGGACACGCCGGAGGCCGAACCCCGGCAGGGTTCGATGGCCGCCGCGACGCTCAAAGCCCTGTTCTCGGCTTCGCGATACCCGGCATTCTGGGTCTTGGCGATGACCTTCTGGATCTGCGGCTGGTCAACCAACGGCCTGGTGCAGACGCACTTCATCCCTGCGGCGCACGACCACGGCATGCCGGCCACGACCGCGTCCGGGTTGCTGGCGCTGGTTGGCATTTTCGACATCCTCGGAACCGTGTTCTCCGGGTGGCTGACCGACCGCGTACGCCCGTGGCTGCTGCTTGCGGTGTACTACGCGCTGCGCGGGCTCTCGCTGCTGTTCCTGCATTCGCTGATGGGTCCCACCGTCGAGCCGCTGCTGTGGATCTTCATCATCTTCTACGGCCTGGACTGGGTGGCCACAGTGCCTCCTACGGTGGTGCTCTGCCGCCAGTACTTCGGTCCGGTCAAGGCCACCGTGGTCTTCGGCTGGGTCTTCGCCTTCCACATGATCGGTGCCGGCGCAGGTTCGCTGACCGCGGGGCTGTCGCGGGAAACCACCGGCAGCTACCTGGCCGCATGGATTACCGCCGCGGTGCTGTGCTTCGCGGCGGCCGTGAGCCTGCTGTTCCTGCCGCGCATGCGCAAGGCCTACGAGGATCCGCAGCTCGAGGAAGTCCGGGTATAGCCCTCACGGCAACACTTGGGCACATCCGTTTAACGCAAAGAACCTCGCAGAGCAGATCATTGCTGATCGTTCTGCGAGGTTTTGCGCATCAGGCTCAAGCCACTGCTACGTCCTTGGAAGGAACGTGCAGCTTCTTGTTGCCGTAGTGCACGGAGAAGAACCAGCCGATGCCGGTCACGATATGGATCAGGCTCAGGCCCACTGCGGTAGCGGCATCCGCTGCGTGCATGATCGGGAAGGCGATCGATGCGACAGCTATAACCAGGCCGACCCACTGCGCGATCTTGCAAATGCCCTTGTTTGCCCGTCCAATCAGGAATACCACCAGGCCGAAGAACAGGATCGGGATCAACGTGAACTGAAGCAGGTGGTCGAAGGCGACAACATCGGTTGGATTCGGACCGATCCGGCGGGATGCTCCAGCGGCGCCAGCCAGGAAGAAAATGATGACGTTCAGGTAGCTGGTGCCCAGCGCCCCGATAATCACTTGGATGAAATTGAATGGGCTGTTGGGCTGTCCCTGAGCCGTCATGGCACTCCTAGAATTGTTGAAAGTTCTCAACCATTCTATTCCTGACCGCCTGTGCCGCGGCTCTCAATAACCCGTGAGAACCGCGACACTTAGCATGGCTATATGTTTTCCAGCTCCGCGATCTCGTTGAACTTCCTGTTCGAGTAGTTCACCGCGATATACCAGGACGCCGCGACCACCAGGTGCATGATGGTCACCGCCAACGCGGTCCCCCAGTCCTCGGCGAAGAACCACTGCACCACCGCCGAGGCCAGCACGACTGCAACGCCGATGACCTGGGCGATGCGGCAGAACCCCGGCTTGGCCCGGCCAATCAAGAAGGTCAGAAACCCGAGAACGAGAATCGGCGGAGCGGTAAAGCGCACGATATGGATGAAGTCCAGGTTCTGGAACAAGCCGCCGGAGTACTCCATGGATGCGCCGATGACCCTGGCAATGAAGTAGGCCAAGACACTCAGCGACATGGCCCCGAAAGCCGCAATCACCACCTGGGCGAAATTGAACGGCATCTTGAATCTAGCCTCAGCCTGCATCGCAAATCATCCCCTTTTACGGCGAATTCGAGCTGAACCGGTAGTTCCACTGTACGCCCGCTGGCGGCAAATGGATCCGCCAATTTTCCGATGCTTCAGGCATCACGTGCACACGGCCGCGCCCTGCCTAGTTCGGGCCGAGCACCAGGAACAGCGCATATCCGCCCAGCGCACAGAGCGCCAGCGTGGTCATCAGCACCGCCACCACGTCCGCCTGGACCTTCTCGTGCTTCACCCCGAGGGCCATGCGCCGATAGCGCGCACGCTGCGAGACCAGGATTCCCAGAGCCATCGACGAGGACACCGCGATCAGCAGGATCATGCCGATGCCGTAGTGCGGCAGCCAGCGCAGGAAAACGGCCGAGACCACAAGAAAGGAAACCATCGTGCGATTCCACGCGAAGATGGTCCGCTCGGGCTGCAGGCCCGCATCGGCGATCTCGACGGGTTCGTTCTTCACGAGCCGAGCGACCAGAAGATCATGACGATGGCCGCCAGCGAGGCGACCACCGCGCCGAAGGCAAGCAGCGGGACAATGGCGGGAATCGGCAGCGGGCGGCCGGTGCGCATGCTGCGTTCCACGCGGACCCAGCGCACCGCGGCCCCGGCGGCGATCAGGATGCCGACGCCGATCACCAGCACCGCCAGCCAGGTGCGGAGCGGCGACGGGAAGGCCTCGGCGGCGAAGGCCTCCAGCGCGGTGCCGCCGGCAAGGAACGCCAATGACGTGCGGACCCAGGCCAGGAAGGTGCGCTCGTTGGCAAGGGTGAAGCGCGGGTCGGGCTCGCTGCCGTGCGGCAGTAGCCAGCGTGAGATCCGGCTGCGTTCTGGCTCGGACATGACCCTCCTTGGTGTACGTCGATGCTATGAGCATACCCAACCAATCATCGGTGAAACCTATTTAGCTGGTTGATAAAAACAGTTTTACGGATGTGATCCAGCGCATAAGAATTGAATGCAGCACTTGAACGAAAGAAAGGGCGCATTCCATGGCCTCCACCAATCTCAATCCCCACGTCGTGACGCTGGGCACCGCCGGCGGTCCGCGCTGGTGGACCGGCGAGAACGCCGGCAAGCGCGCAGGCATTTCCACCGCCGTCGTCGTGGGCGACAGCGTCTATCTGGTGGATGCCGGAACCGGCGTGGGCAACCAGCTGATGAAGGCAGGATTCACCCCGGCTAACCTTCGCGGCATCTTCCTCACCCACCTGCATTCGGATCACACCATCGACCTGGCGTCGCTGGCCATCTTCGGCATGTTCACCCTGCCAGCCGGCAAGGCCCCGATCTCCATCATCGGCCCGGGCGACCGCGGCGCCCTGCCGCCAGCGTCGCCACGCGCCACCACCGCACCGCAGCCGGTCTTCGCGCAGAACCCGACCCCGGGCACCGCTTCGATGTTCGAGCACCTGATGCAGGCCTACGCCACTGACCTGAATGACCGCGTGATCGACGCGCTGCGCCCCTCCCCGCTGGACCACTTCATCGCCTCGGACATC
Source organism: Glutamicibacter sp. ZJUTW (assembly GCF_008370855.1). Lineage (NCBI taxonomy): Bacteria > Bacillati > Actinomycetota > Actinomycetes > Micrococcales > Micrococcaceae > Glutamicibacter > Glutamicibacter sp. ZJUTW. The sequence continues at coordinate 3,355,924 of NZ_CP043624.1, forward strand.
GAAATCCCTGCCGGCACCGGGTACCACCCCAATGCCAACCCGACCCCGGCGGACTTCGCGCCATTCGAGATCTACCACGACGAGCTGGTCACGGTGACCGCAACCCTGGTCAAGCATCCGCCGATCGCCCCGGCCTTCGCCTTCCGCTTCGACACCGCCGAAGGCTCGGTGACCATTTCCGGGGACACCGCGCCCTGCCGGAACCTGGTGGCCCTGGCCCGGGACACCGACCTGCTGCTGCATGAGGCCATTGACTTCGACTGGGTGGAACGTGCGTACGGTTCGGTGGGCACCTTGGAAGCCCAAGCCTCGATGGACCACCACCGCGCTTCGCACACCTCGCCGGAACAGGCGATCGCGATTGCCCACGAAGCCGGGGCGCGCACCCTTGCGTTGCACCACCTGGTCCCCGGAACCACACCCCTGGAAGTCTGGGAGGCCCACGCCGAGAAATTCTCCGGCAACTACCGCGTGCCCAACGATCTGGACACGATATCCTTTTCCCGCGTCACTAGTGAAATGGCGGCAGCACGATGAGCAGCACCCTGAATAACCACAGCAGCGTGGAGGCGCCAATGAAGGTCCCCTCGCTGAACTCCCCGCAGATGCGCCGGATCCTGGCCTCCAGCTTCATTGGCAGCGCGATCGAATTCTACGATTTCATCCTCTATGCCACCGCGGCCTCGCTGGTCTTCAACAAGGTCTTCTTCGTGGGACTGACCCCAGGCGTGGCAATCTTCGCCTCTTTCGCCACCCTGGCCGTGGGCTACCTGGCCCGCCCTCTGGGCGGCATCATCTTCGGCCACTTCGGCGACAAGATCGGGCGCAAGGGCGTGCTGATCACCTCGATGGCCATGATGGGCGGCGCCTCGACGCTGATCGGGCTGCTGCCTCCCACTGCCCAGATCGGCATGCTGGCCCCGATCGCACTGATTACCCTGCGCATCGTCCAGGGCCTGGCCGTGGGCGGCGAATGGGGTGGCGCCATGCTGATGGCTCTCGAGCACGCGCCGAAGGAACGCCGCGGCTTCGCCGCGAGCTTCGCGAACATGGGCGGCCCGGCCGGCGCCGTGATGGCTACCTTGGCGGTCTCCGCCGTCTCCATCATGCCCAATGAGCAGTTCCTGGCCTGGGGCTGGCGCATTCCGTTCCTGATCAGCATCGCGCTGGTGGGCATCGGGCTGGTCATCCGCCTGAAGGTCACCGAATCCCCGCTGTTCCTGGCCCTGGAAGACAAGGCCGAAGAGCGCAAGACCCCGTTCATGGAGGTCATCACGAAGTACCCGAAGTCGGTCATCCGCGGAACCCTGGTGGGCATGAGCTCCTACACCGTGCAGGGCCTGATGACCGTCTGGGCCATCTCCTACGTGGTCGAGGAAGTCGGTTTGGACCGCACCGCGGTGCTGAACATCAAGGCCATCGGTGCCGCATTGACCGTGGTGGGCATCTGGGTATCCTCGCGCTACTCCGACAAGCTGGGCCGCCGCCCGGTCATGATGGTCGGCATCCTCGCCGGCGCCGTGGCCGCCCTGCCGATCATGTGGATGCTGGAACTGGGCCAGCTGTGGCTGTTCGCCATCGCCCTGTTCGTGGCCAACGGCATCATCCAGGCGTTCATCTTCGGGCCGTTCGGCGCGTTCACCGCCGAACTGTTCCCCACCCGCATCCGCTACACCGGCGCCTCGCTCGTCTACCAGCTCTCCTCCACCGTGGGCGCAGGCTTCACCCCGATGATCGTCGCCGGCCTGGTGCTGCTGGGCGGCGGATCGCTGTGGATCGCCGGCGCCGTCTGGGCTGCCGCGTTCATTGTCGCCGCGCTGGCCATGCGCGGCATCAAGGAAGGCCGCGATGCCGACCTCGAAGCCGAGGAGATGAGCCACTAGAACCTTGGTGCCTGGAGCGCGGAGCCGGCTGGAACCTATGGGTTCCGGCCGGCCTCGCGCTCTTTCTCGGCACCGGTTTCCTCGCAGAAATCCAGGAACGCGCGCAGCCGCAGGCTCAGGCGTTCCGAGGCGGTATAGGCCACGCAGATGTCGCTGACCCCGACCTCGCCTTCGATCTCCAGCACCGACAGCGGCAATCCGTCATAGCTCAGGTTGACCGGCGGACGCTGCACCAGCACGGTGTAGCCCAGTCCGCGGGCCACCATCCCGCGTACCGCCTCGAAGCTCTGCGAACTCCAGCGCACCTTCGGGTCCAAACCCGACATGCGCAGGTTCACCAGCTGGTTATCGCGCACCGTGGGAATGTCCAGGGAAACGAAATCGTCATCGGCCAGCTCGGCGAGCGCAACCGAGGTGCGGTCCGCCAGCCGGTGGTTCCCGCCCACCAGCACATAGGGACGGCCCGACATCACCCGGCGCCAGGAAACCTGCGGCAGCAGGTGGCGGGTATGGGTGAGCACCGCATCCAGGTGGCCCTTGAGCATGCGTTCTTGCAGCTCGGCGCCATCGCCTTCCACCAAGGTCACCTGCAGGTCCGGGTGGACATTGGTGAAGCGTTCGCAGATCACCGGGATCCAGAACGCTGCCAGCGAGGAATAGCAGCCGATCACCAGCGGGCCCGAGAGCTTGGTCTGGCGTTCGACAATCAGGTCCTGCACCTCTTCGGCATGGCGCACCAGCGCCCGCGAATCCAGCAGGAAGTCGGTGCCGACAGCGGTGAGCACCACCCCGCGCGCCCGGCGGCGCACCAGCAGCTGGGAGCCGACGGCGCGCTCCAGCTCGTCCATCGACTGCGACATGGCGGCCTGGGAAATATGGCACTGCTTCGCCGCCGCGGAAATGGAGCCGAGTTCCGCGACGGCGACGAAGTACTGCAGCTGGCGCAGGGTGTAATTTATCACCCACACAGTCTAGCCAGCGGGCGATTCTGCAGGCGCAAAACAACAGGCCCAGCATCGGCAAAGAATGCTGGGCCTGCTACGGAAATGGAAGCTACTTCGAGGCGCCGATCGCCCACACGCGTGGAAGCTCGGTGCCGTTGACCGCCAGGTCGCCAATCAACCGCGCCTTGAAGACCCAAGGGTTGTGGTTGCCCGCGGTTCGGGCATTGCGCCAGTGCCGATCAAGGTTCTTGCTCACGCTCGTCGCGCTGGCAGCCAGCGCATCGAAGGCATGTGTGATGGCATTGAGCACCAGCGGGGTGAGCACCACCTGCGCCTGCGCGCTGGCCAACTCGGCCGCATCATTGGCCGCTTCGTCCTCTTCTGCGCTCGCCTGGCCGGTGTGCAGCGCCAGCGCTGTTTCGTAGGCTCCCTGCAACGCCGCCGAAACGCGTTGAACCGTTGCCGCGGCGGCGAAGGATGCAGCAGAGACCTCGCCGATCACCTGCAGCAGCTGCGGGTCTTCGGCCGCCACATTGGCTGCGGCATGGCTGAAGGTCCGCTTGCGCGCTTTCAGTTCGGCGGCGAAGTCCCGCTCTGCCGCTTTGGCGGAGCCGGCCAGGACCGCCAGCAGCACCTGCTGGTAGAACGCGGTCTGGTACTTGAAACGGGTGTCGAAGTCGATCAGGTCTTCCTCGGCCACCACCGCATCGGTGAACGTGGAGGTTCCGGTACCCGTGGTGCGCTGGCCGAAGCCATCCCAGTCATCGGCCAGCTCGACACCGGGCTGGTGGCGGTTGACCGCGGCGATCACGCGTTTTCCGGTGTCGGTGCGCTCTGCATAGGTGTCCAGCCAGTCAGCGAAAATTGAGCCGGTGGAATAGTACTTGGTTCCATTGATCTTGAACCCTCCCTCGCCGTCCGGGGTGACCTTGGTGATCACGTCGCCGACCTTCACGGTTCCAACCTCGGTCCACGAGTTGCCCACCAGTTCCCCGGCGGCGAAGCGGGCCAGCCACTTGTCACGACCCGGACCCGGCTCTGCCACCAGCCGATCCTCGACGAAGGCGAAGTGCGCGCGCAGCGCCTGGGCGATATTGGAATCAGCGGCCGCAAGATCCACGAACAGCTCGAAGAGCTCAGGCAGGGTCGCCCCGGCCCCGCCGTGCGATTCCGGAACCCGGATTGCGCCGAAGCCGGCGGCAGCCAGGTCCGCGACTGCCTGGTAGGGCAGTTCGCCGGTGCGGTCGCGTTCGGCAGCTCCCTGCGCGATGTCCGCGAAGAGCGGGGCAAAACGGGCTTTGAGCCCTGCAAGCCGAGTGCCAGTTGCAAGTACAGTCATCGTTCAGTCCAATCCGTGGGAATTTCTAGGTGTAGAGCGAGAGCGGCTGGGATTCTCCGCGCAGGAAGTACGCGCCGACCTCGATCTTCTTGTAGTCCACCGGGTCATGCAGCGAGTGGGTGCGCACATTGCGCCAATACAGGTCCAGGCCCACCGAGCTCGCGGTCGAGGATGATCCGGTCACCTCGAAGATCCGGTTCGCCACCTCGACGCCCACCTCGGTGGAAACCACCTTGGCTTCGGCAATTTCCACTGCCAGCGCGGCCCGCTCGGGCTGGGTGACGTCTCCGGCCTTCGACAGCAAGGCATCGAATTTCCGGCCGAGCTTCTCGGTCAGCGCCGCCACCGCGGCGGTGCGGGCCTTGAGCTCCCCGACGATCCGCTGGAAAATCGGATCCTGGGCGTAGGTGTCGGCCTGCGAGAACAGCCAGGCGTTCTTGCGGCCCAGCAGGATCTGCTTGCCACGCTCCAGCGCTCCTTCGGCAATGCCCAGGTAGAAATTGGCGAAAGCCAGCTGGATGCCCGGGGTGAGCAAGGTGGACACCGGTTCGTCGGTGACGAATCCGAGCAAGTCCTCGGCTTCAAGCCTGACGTTGTGGTACTTCAGCGAGTTGGATGCGCTGAGCCGCTGGCCCAGGTAGTCCCAGTCGTCAACGATTTCCAGTCCTTCGATGTCGCGGGGCAGCACGAAGGCGAGAATCTGCCCGTCGTATTCCCCGCCCTGGACCAGCGCGTTGATGACGATGACCTCGCCAACACCGGAACCAGTGGAGAACCGCTTGGCCCCGTTCAGCCGGTACCCATCCCCTTCGACGCTCAGCGTCAGATCCGGGTCAACCGGATTCACCGAATCGCCCCAGAGCCACCCGCCTTCCACGGTGCGTTGCCACCACTTGCCTTGCGCCCCCGCCGGAGCATAGAAGGCAATGCCCGACTGGTTGATGTAGTGGTAGGCCAGCAGCTGCGCGATGGATCCATCGGCCGCCGCCAGGATGCGGACCACGTCGAATGCCGTTTCCCAGTGGGCTCCTGCTCCGCCGAATTCTGCAGGCACCAAAAGGTTCAGCAAGCCGGCTTCGCGCAGCAGCTGCACCTCGGCGAATGGCTGCTGGTTCTTGCGGTCGCGTTCCAGGGCGTCTTGTGCGAGCGTGCCTGCCACCTGCTGGGCAACTTCGCGCCACTGCTCCAGCTCGGTTTCGCTGGCGTTCCCATAGTAGGGAACTCGGCGTAGTCCGGTGTCTTGTACGGTATCTTGCACTGTCATCTTCTTCTCCCTTGCGTTGCAGGTTCCGAAGGACGCAGGGTCCCTGCGATTCCATCGATCCTGGCGTTAGCACTACCTGCGGGATGCAGGCTTGCTGCGGCGTCGCGGAGCCAGGTCTCTCAGCCGCTCTGGATGGGTTGTGCTCCGAGTCAACCACTGCCGGCAGCAGTCACGGAAGGGCACTGTCATGCGAGGGAACGGCAGGACAAAATACGTCATCTTCGAGCCACCTGCTTGCCTGATCGATGGCTGCGCGGCCTTCATATGACACTTGCATGACGAAATTTGAACTCGGGAACTGCGCAGCTTCCGAATAGGATGGCTGTTCACGGCGAATAGGCAGGATAGGTGGAACGTGGATCCAGCAAGCGTCATCTCCTTCATGTTCGGGTTGCTGGCCATCACTTTGGTGGCAGCGCTCCTCGCACCCATGGCCCGGGATGGAAAGCTCGCGCGCAATGCGGCCATCGGCATCAGGACGCGCCACACCTTGGCCAGCAACGAGGCCTGGTTGGCAGGGCATCGGCGGGCTGCGCCGCTGGTGGCCGCGGCTTCCTGGGCCGGCTGGGCCATGTTGTCCGGTGCAGCGATCCTCTGCGTGCTGGGCCAGTTCGGTTTCGCCTTCGCCACGACCGGCGCAGGTTATCTGGCCATTATCGTGTTGCTGATGGTCTCGGCTGCCAAAGCGAACCAGGCCGCGCGAGGCATCTAGCGGGCAGGACGTCGCTCTTCGGCTACCGCTTTCAGACACATCCTTAAAGCAACGGATCGCGCCATCGGCAGATGGTGCGATCCATTGCTTGCTGGGCCAGCGTCCTGCTACAGCAGCACGGCTCCCAGGAGCAATACCGTCAGGAAGGCGGCGGTACCCTGAATGGCGGTCGCCACGCTCAAGGTCTTGTATGCGGTAATCACCGGAATGCGGCTGAGCTGCGAAACAACCCAGAAGTACGAGTCGTTGGCGTGCGAGACAACCATCGCACCGGCACCGACGGCCAGTACCGTGAGCACCATGCCCAGTTCCGAGCCCAGGCCCAAGGAGCCGAGCATCGGCGCGACCAGCGCGGAGGTGGTCACCATGGACACGGTGGAGGAACCCTGCGCGGACTTCAGCGCAGCGGCGATCAGGAACGGCACCGCCAGGCCCAAGCCCAGGCCGCTGAGCGAATCCGAAAGAATTGTGGTCAGATCCGAGGCCGCCAGCACCGCGCCGAAACCGGCACCGGCGCCGGTGATCAGCAAGATCGGGGCAGCGGTGCGCACGGCTTCATGCATCTGCTCGTTGAAGACCGACAGCTTGCTGTCGCCGCTGAGCAGGAAGGCCGAGGAGATCAAGCCGAAAATCAGCGCGATCACCGGAGTACCGATGAAAGAAAGGATTTCCAGGGCGATGCCCTCGCCGAACGGGAGCGAAGGCAGCTTCGCAATGGAGGCGGCGCAGATCAGCACGAGCGGAACCAGGATCGGCATGAAGGCCAACGCCGGGTGGGGCAATTTGCCGAAGCTTGCGCGCAGCTGCTCGTAGTCGAGTTCGGAGAGGTCGTCTTCGCCTTCACTGGGCAGCGGAGTCCACTTGGACTTGTTGAAACGGCTGGCGTAGGCCAAGCCGGCCAGCGCCGAGATGGCGGCAACTGGCAAGCCGACTGCGATGATCAGGCCCAGGTTGTCGGCAACGCCGATGCTCTCGGCTGCGGCCAGCGGTCCCGGAGTCGGAGGCACCATGGTGTGGGTTGCGTACAGGCCGGTCATCAATGCGATGGATGTCGCCAGCGCGGAAACTCCGGTGCGCAGGGTGATGGCTTTGCGCAGCGAGTTGAGCACCACGTACCCGGAGTCGCAGAAGACGGGAATGGAAACGATGTAGCCGATGATTGAGAGCGTCAGGTTGGGGAACCGCGTGCCCAGCACCTTGATCAGCGCATCTGCCATGGAGATCGCGGCGCCGGATTTCTCCAGGATGACGCCAATCATTGTTCCGAACAGGATCACCAGACCGATGTTGCCCATGGTACTGCCGAAGGCCGTGGTGACCGTCGAGGCCACATCGGCCAACGGAATCCGGTAGGCGAAAGCGGCCAAGATGGCGGCGCCAATGAGGGCGAGGAATGGGCTGATCTTCAAGCGTGCCGTGACCATCACGATGGCCACGACAAGGATCAGCAGAACAAGCAGTTCATACACGGCGGGTTGGCTCCTTTGCCAATAACGGTAGTGCTCTGCGCCTGGCCCACGATGGCACAACCGGTGGATCCGCCCCGTCGGCAAAGCTGCTCAAAGCCTTGGCTGTTGGACTAGATGCCTCCGTGCCGCCACGGAATTCGGGCGCAAAGATCGATCATCCTGCCAATACTAGAAAAACCCGCACCGATTACCTATGGGCACACGACCATATTTGCCCACTTTCGATTTGGGTCAATGTGTGCAAATATCCGGCTACTGCCACAACTGTCACCGCAACCCAGTTCCCGGGTCCTAGAAAATATGCAGCTGCCCCAAGGCCTCTCTCGCGTAAATCGCATGCTGGAGTTTCAGTGACTCGCTGGACTGCCGAATGTCCACACCGGTGATCTGGCTGATCCGCTCAAGCCGTTGCACCAAGGTGTTGCGGTGAATATGCAGATCCGAGGCGGCTTGGCTCATCGATGCAGCCGTCGAAACCACCAAGAGGGTTTTGGCTTGTTCCCCGTTGAGCTGTTGCGCCGGAGCAGCAGCATATTCCAGGCTGCGCGCTGGGGTGCGGGCGATAGCCACCGCAATTTCCCGGCTCCACATTCCGCGCTGGGCATGGCGGGGCACGAGCGACGGGTACCCCAGCAGCACGCGCAGCGCTTCGGTTTCGGCCATGAGCTCCTCCGCAGTTTCCACCGGCATGGACACAAGGAAACGTTCCTCGTTCAAGAGCTCTTCAGCGAAAGCAGTCTCGTGGGCTGCGCGCAGCCTCCAGTACGCACCGGACAGGCTGATCCAAGACGTGCGGTGGTGCTCCTTGGCGGGTTCTTCGAGCAACGGATCCTCGACGCTTCGCGGGAGCCATGCTTCGATGCACTTCGGCCCGCGCAAGCCATGGGCAGCCAGCGAGCGGTCGATGACTTCGGGGGCCACGCGGCCTGCGATCAGCGCAGAAATGATGTCTCGGGCCTCGGTCTCGCGGCGCGCACTGCGCGAGTGCTCGTAGTCCTGGGCGAAGAGCAATTGCACCGTCAAGGCAATCAGGCCGGCCAGCGGCTCCACCTCATGCGGAGCACCGGTCACGCCGACAACTCCGCACAGCTGGCCGTTCAGGGTCAGAGGGACATTGACCCCTGGCAGGGTTCCCGCGGAACCGTCAGCCTGGCTGACCCGGATGATGGCGTTGCGACTGATTGCCTCGGCGCTGCCGTCGTGGTGGGTGCCGATTCGCGCGGCATCGGTCGAAGCGATGATGACCCCGTGAGCATTCATGATGTTCACGTTGCGGTTGATGGTCGGAGCAATCGTGTCGACAACTTTCTGCGCCAATGCGCTGGCCAGCCGCGGTTGCTCCTTTTCGCTCATGAGCTCATCCTATCGGCTCGGGAGTGCACCAACATGAAACATAAGCGCACACAAGCAATCAAGGTTCCGGGCTGACAGCAACAGTTACTCGAAGCATCATCAATAAACCACCCGCAGTCACAGACATGTGATCGCCATCACCAGCAGCGGGAACCGATGCGCCGCGGTAAAGCTAGAAAATTTTCCAAATCAGAAAATACATTTATTGCTTGACAGTGCATTAGATCACACGCAATATGTTTATAAGCTTTCGGCCAAACAGCATCTCGGATATTTGTTGCGCTTGCCCGGATAGAAGACATGGGGAGTAGAAGTTGTGAGAAAAATCAGGTCGTCCGGGGCATTGCTAGCCCTCTTTCTCTTGTTTATCTGCGCTTTCTTCGGTTATCCGCTGGCAATGCTCATTTACGGCACTTTCCGCAGCGGACAACCGGGCACCGAAGGCTCGTTCGGCCTCGCCGGCATCGTCGATGCCTACGGTGATCCCGCGACATGGGAGACCCTGTGGGCCTCGGTCATCTATGCCGTTGCGGTGCAGTCCATTGGCATCATTGGCGGATTCATCTTTGCTTGGATTTCCATGCGGACCAAGACTCCTGCCGGCAAGGCCATCACCCCCGTCATGGTCACCATTTTTGCCATACCGACGCTTTTCTTCGCGATCAGCTGGGGCATGATGACCTCGCCTACCGGTTTGCTGACCCAATTCTTCGGTGTCTCCGCAGACGGCTCGCCACGCCTGGATGCGTATTCCTGGGCCGGTTTGATCATCGTCAGCGGGCTGAAGGCATTTTCGGTGATGTACCTATTGCTGCTCGGTCCGGTTCGTGCGCTGAACCGTTCGCTCGAAGAAGCCGCACTGCTCTCTGGTGCCAACCGTGTCCGGCTCTTCCTGGATGTAAACATCCCGATTCTGCTGCCGACCCTGTCCGGTCTGGCCATCCTCGGATTCGTTAACTCCCTAGGCCAGCTGGATGTCGCCCTGATCCTCGGCGTTCCAGCGGCAATCTATGTCTTCCCTACTCAGATTTATGATTTCCTGGCGACAACGCCCATCCGCTACGACTCGGCCAGCGCGTTGGCACTGTTGCTGATCGCCGTCATCTACATTCTGGTGGCCATCCGCTCCAAGGCCATCGGCAACCGCAACTTCATCACTGTGACCGGCAAAGCCTTCCGCATTGAGAAGGAAGAGATCGGCCGTTGGAAATGGGTCGGCTTCAGCCTGTTCATCGGATACGTCGGTGTCGCACTGGTGCTTCCGCTGCTCCAGCTGATCATCGGCTCCTTCCAACCGGTGCTGGGAGTTGCCGGCTTCACTTTCAAGCACTACATCGGACTGTTCGAGTCCTCGAAAGTCGTCCGGGCACTGGAAAATACCTTGATCATGGGTGTTGTCGGCGGGCTCCTCGCAACAATCCTGGCCGTGTTGATTACCTATGTCGCCCTGCGTAGCAAGAGCCGCTGGGCACAGGTGCCAGAACTCATCGTCTGGGCCGTGGTCGCGGTGCCGGGCATCGTCCTCGCCTTGGCCATCACGTGGGCATACCTCAGCATCCCGGGCCTGAAAAGCCTCTATGGCTCGATCTGGATCGTGCTGATTGCGCTGGTCATCGTGGTCACCCCCATCGCGCAGCGCGCCACTTCAGGCCCGGTGGGCCAGTTGGGCGTCGAGCTGGAGGAATCAGCCCGCATCTGCGGCGCTTCCGCGCCGAGGATGCTGCTGACCATCGTGGTGCCGCTGATCGGCCCGACCTTCCTGGCTTCCTGGTTCATCACCGGCGTGATGGCGGCGGGCAGCCTGGATATTCCGATCCTGCTTTCCAGCGCCAAGACAGAAACTGTATCGCTGCTGGTCTACAACTACTACACGCAACTGGGCAACGGCTCCACTGCCGCAGCGTTGCTGCTGTTGCTGCTGGCCCTGCTCGCGGTCGGTGGCGGTCTCCTCATGGCCATCGGCGCACTGTTCAAGAAGGCCAACGAGAGCAGGACCACCCGCCGCGGACGCCTTGTCGATACCGCAACACCCACCGATACCTTCGATCCAGCACTTTCCAAGGCCCTCGAAGCAGACAACGATCCAACCACCTTGCGTCGAGTCCCGACCTCCGTTTCCAAGTGATAGGAAATTCCATGGCACACGTCAGTATTGAGTCGCTAGAAAAAAAGTACTCGCCCAAAGCGCCAGCTGCAGTGGAATCACTGGACTTGGAAATCAAGGAAGGCGAATTCCTGACCCTGCTCGGCCCCTCCGGCTGCGGCAAAACCACCACCCTGCGCTGCGTCGCTGGCCTGGAACGCCCCACCGGCGGCCGCGTCTCCATCGGAGGCAAGGTCGTGGACGACCCGGCGCACCGCACCCACATCGCGCCGGACAAGCGTGACATCGGCATGGTTTTCCAGAGCTACGCCCTCTGGCCGCACATGTCGGTGGCCTCCAATGTCGCCTACCCGCTGAAGATGCGCAAAATCGGCATCGACGAACGCGCACGCCGCGTCCGCGAAGCACTGGACATGGTGGGCCTGTCAGAATATTCCAGCCGCATGGCCACCGATCTTTCCGGCGGCCAGCAGCAGCGCGTTGCCTTGGCCCGGGCCCTCGTGGCGACCCCTCAGCTGCTGCTCTTCGATGAGCCGCTGTCCAATCTGGATGCCCGATTGCGCCAAGACATGCGTTCGGAATTGCGTGAAATGCACAAGCGCGTCGGCACCACTTCCATCTACGTCACACACGATCAGGAAGAGGCGGTCTCGCTGTCCACCCGAATCGTGCTGCTTAACAAGGGCGCGATTGAGCAGGTCGGCAGCCCGCGCGAAATCTATTGGCACCCGGTCTCCCACTTTGTGGCCGATTTCGTTGGATACGACAACTTCATCGAAGGCACCGTTGTCGGCGCCGACCAATATGGAGTCAAGGTTCTGCTGGAAGGCACCGAAATGCGCCTGGTCTGCCCACCGCGCAATGATGTGCATGAGGGCCAGCGTGTCGATGTCGCTGTCCGTTCCTCCTCGGTCATTCTCGGCCCACCCGCGGCCGACAAGCCGAATGCCTTCGAGGGGCTGATTACCGACGTGATGTACCTAGGCGATGACTTCATCTACGAGCTGCAGCTCGGCCCGCATAAGGTCACCGTTTCCATTCGCACCGCCGAGGTCGCCAACATTTGGTCAACCGGCGCACCGAAAGTCGGCGATACCATCTCCGGCGCCATTTCGCCCGACTCCCTGGCTTGCCTGCCTGCTCTGCATGCCAACGTCCCGGCCATGGCCTGAGACACGACGCAGCCGGGCACCACACCAGCCAAGACGCTATTTTCGACCATCACAATGAAAGGCACCACCATGGGGATCAAGAAGAACAAGGCAACCATCGTTGCAGCCCTGGGACTGTCGTCCCTGCTCCTGCTCAGCGCCTGTGGCGGCAACGACGCCGCCAGCGCTGACGGCCTGGGCGAACGCGAGGGCATCGACACCGTTGAAGCCCTGGGCGGCGAAGAAGCCAAAGCCCAATTTGAAGAACAGTATGCGGCCGCCCTGGAAGCGGGCCAGGAGTCCCTGAATATCTACACTCCGTTGACCGCCACCTGGCCTTCGGTCTTCGAAGCGTTCGGCGAGCGCTTCCCTGGCATCGAGGTTGCGCCGTTGCAGATCGTCGGCGCGGAACTGGATACGAAGATCTCCCAGGAGCAGTCCTCCGGGCAGCGCATTGCAGACATCGTCATCACCGGCGATGTAGGCGCCGTCTCCCTCGCGGACCGCGACTACTTCGAGGAATACCGCCCGGCAAATGCAGAGAAGGTCACCAGCGATCCGCAGTTCTCGCTAGAGAACGGCACCCTGACCGCGGTCTCGGCTTCGCCTCGCGGCCTGATCTACGACACCCGCCAGGATCTGGGCCAGACCCCGGACAGCTGGGATGACCTGCTGGATCCTGCCTACAAGGGCAAGATCACCATGACCGACCCGACCACCGACGGCGGCGGCATGCAGTGGGCAGACCTGGTCTTGAATGCGGACAAGCTGGGCAAGCCATACCTCGAGAAGCTGGCCGCGCAGGATCCGATCTTCTCTTCCAGCACGGCCGAATGCCACAACGCAGTAGTCCAGGGCCGAGCTTATGTCTGCTTGATGGGCGCCATGGGCAACTACCTGACCCTGACCAACGACGGTGCTCCGGTGGGGATCTCCTACCCGGTCGAGGGCGGCAACTGGGCGACTTACTGGTATGCCGGCGTCATCAAGGAAGCTGAGAACAACAAGGCGGCTGAGCTGTTCGTCTCCTGGTTGAATTCCCCAGAGGCAAATGAAGTCAAGGCCAAGGCCGGCCACGGCCCGATCGTGAATGCCGAAGGACTGGATCTGCCGTTTGAAAACCCGGCAGAGGTCCCATTGTTCCCACGTCCTGACCTTGTCGACGTGACCGAGCGCCAGCGCGAAGGACAGAAGGCTGTCAGCAGCGTCTTCAACAAATAAGACCCTGCAACGATGGTGGGCATCGCCTGGCGATGCCCACCATCGTTTTTCCATATCGGATCCCTCCCATAGAAAGCGATCGCGCCGATGAAGAGCGGAATGACAATCCATGCCCTGGGTACAGCGGGCGGACCGCTGCTGCGCCGAGGCATCGCCAACGGCCACCGGCGTGGAATCGCCACTGCCGTGGAGGTCGACGGGCACACCTACCTCATCGACTGCGGCCACGGGGTCGGGCTGGGCCTTGCTGAAGCCGGGCTGGCACCCACCAGCCTGCGCGCCGTATTCATTACCCACCAGCACTCCGACCACGTCATCGATTTGAACTCCCTGATGGTGCTCGGCGGCTTGGCGTTTCGGGGCAAGCCCGATCTGCGGGTGCGCGTGTTCGGTCCCGCAGACCGCGGCGCCTTGCCCGAAGTGCAGCACGCCGACAAAGACGTCGAGGTGATCTTCCCGCAGTCGCCAACCCCTGGGACAGCAGAAATGGTCCAGCGGCTGCTACAGGCACACGCCACCGACCTCAATGACCGCCGCAGGGACTCCGGCGCACCGGATATCTCCAAGATCTTCACTGGGGAGGACATCGAAATTCCTGCCGAGGCCGGCTATCACCCCAACGATGCCAATCACCCGCAGATGCAGCCATTCGAGGTGTATGCCGACGAGCTCGTGAAGGTCACTGCGATTCTGGTACAGCACCGTCCGGTGGCTCCGGCTTTCGCGTTCCGTATCGACAGCGCCTACGGTTCCGTGGTGGTTTCGGGCGACACCGCACCGAGCCAGAACTTGGTACGGCTGGCCGAGCACTGTGACTTGCTATTCCATGAAGCCATCGATCTCGAAGCTGTGGCGCGCAGCTACCCGAACGCCACCCCGGCAGAGCTCGAGGCCAGCATGGGACATCATCGGCGGGCGCACACGACACCGCAGGATGCAGGCGCCATCGCACAGCAGGCAAACGCCGCAAACCTTGCGCTGCACCATTTGGTCCCTGCTGGTTCGCCTGCCGAAACATGGCAAGGCGCCAAGGAGCAATTTGGTGGAAACCTGTTCGTTCCGTGCGATGGCGACAGCTTCGAGATCAATGCAGGGGTGGTGTCCCATCACGAGAACGGATAGCACGATGCGAACCTCGAAGCAGCCTTCGAGTCGGTCGAACATGCCGGCAAATCCTTGGTGCAGGCCGCAGGTGATGCTAGGCTCGCAGGAACAAGTTTCACCCGTGGAAGGTTCATAATGAGTTCAGCTATCAGTTATCTGACCGGCGGATTCCTGGTAGCACTGCTAGTCTCCCTGAACATGACTTGGACCCAGTACCTTCCGGCCTTGATTGGAATTGCGGCCGTAGTCTTCAGTCTCCTCGGACTGGCCGCCTGCGTTTTCTACGCAACTCGTGTGACTCCGAAGGCTAGCCAATAACCGGATTGCGCGGCTCGCGCTAGCCGTTCGGCTTCGCCCGTTCCTTTTCTATAGCGTGGACGGTGGAGACTCTGTCCGGCGCAAAGGCATAGAGCACGCCATCTGACTGATGCACCCAGAAGCGTCCGCACAGGTCAGTTGTCTTGTCCTGGCCATCGGCTGGCCACCAGTCGGCATCCAAGGTGCGGGTATCTGAGATCTCATCAGGCTCGAAGTTCTCGGTGCGCGGATCTGAAGCATAAGCCTTGGCCAGTTCCGCCGCGGTTGGATCTCCTGCTGTTTTCAGCGCCGTGCATTGCCCGCTATCCAGCTTTCCGTCGTATTTCATCGTGAAGATGCGTTCGGCACCGGTGTTGCGCTGGACCAGTTGCACGTCGGTGCCGCCGGCGGGAACCCAATCGGGCAGCAGGCCATCGGCAACCGCCTGCGCCGACGTTTCGGCAGTTCGCGTGGTGGATTCATCGTACTTGTCGGCAAAGAGGTCAGAAGCGCTGCATCCAGTGAGCAGCAGGGCAAAGGGAAGGGCGAGCGCGCCGGCAGAGAGATACTTTTTCTTGAGCATGGTTACAGCGTAGAAAGATCAGCAGCCCTGGACATCAGCGATGCGAGGTAACTGTCCTGCGCCCTGCTCATCCCCTCGTCTGAGGGATTCACCCCATGGCCTCAACCCGAAACCACGATTCGCTGCCTGCCCGTGGCGAATCACCTGCAAATTCGACCCCTTTTAAGGAGCTGACACCAATGAGCACTTTCGATCCGGTGAAACTGGAAGCGCAGCTGCGCGAAGCCGAAGGCCAACGGCTCTCGGCCATGCTGGCAGGCGACCTCGAAACCTTGGAGACCCTGCTGGATCCTGAACTGCAGTACACCCATTCCAACGGTCGGGTCGATAACCGCGACTCGTTGCTGGAACTGCTGGGTTCCGGGGCCGTCGAATATTTGGCGCTCAACCACGACTTCGATTCGATCACCCAGGAAGGCGAGGTGGCGGTGGTCGAAGGCACCATGACGATGCGTCTGGTTTCGGGCGGCGTTGAGAAGCAGCTGGAAACCGCCAATCGCACGGTGTGGGCCTGCACCGATGGACAGTGGAAACTGCGGCTCTTTGTTGGGTCCAAAACCGCATAGGGCGCCTGCGCAAGGAATTAAACGTCAGCGGCGGCAAGCTGGATGATTCCAGCTTGCCGCCGCTGACGTGAGTACTTACCGGATCCTAGACCTGGCCGCCATGGCGTGCCACTACTTCACGCGCCAGGGTCTTGCCGAACTCGGTGTGGGCCGCCAGTGCCGCCTGGGCAGCTGGGGCATCGCCGGCGGCCAGCGCTTCGGTCAGCTCTGCGACGTGGCGGTGATCCAGCTGGCGCGACCACTGTTCAGGGGTCAGGGCCTGGCGCCACACGGTGCCAATTCCCAGACGACGGAAGGAATCCACCAGCTGGCTGGAGCCTGCAACGCCAACCAGTGCATCGTGGTAGGCCACATTCAAAGCCAAGAACTCTTCCAGGTCGGATTCCGAGGTCTCGCGCAGGTCCGCCAGCTTCGCGGTAATTTCGCGCAGGGTGGCAATGGTCTGATCGGAGATCTTGCCCAGCTGCGAGGCGATCACACCGGATTCGATGGTGGCACGCGAATCATAGGCCGAGTCGGTCAGCTCTGCGGTGATCGGCTTGGGCTGGTACTTTCCGGTTTCGGTGCGAAAGACCAGGTGCTCGCTTTCCAGCTTCACCAGCGCGTTGGCCACATGATCTGCTTCGGCGCGGGAAGCCGCGGCGATGGCGTCGATGTCGAGGTCCTCGCCCAGCGGGCTGGTGCGCAGCAGCACCCAGTTGCGGGTGGCCTGGTAGGCGGCCAGTTCCTTGGTTGGCTCCAGGCGCCCCATGGTTCCGCGGTAGTAGGCCAGCGGTTCGCGGTCATGCGCTTCAGCGTGGCTGACCAAGCCGAGGAACACCGTGTGGGTACCCCCGGTCGGGGTTTCTGCCACATGGCACACGATCGTGGCCAAGGCACCGTCGATCAGCGGGATGCCTTCCTCGGAGAGGGTATGCGGCACGGTGGCGAACTTGTCTTCGCCCTTGCGGCCGAAGTGGAAGGCCAGCGCCCCCTGGTCCTCGGCCAGGATGTTGATGCCGAAGACGCCGGCTTCCACCACCCGGTCGTGGGTTGAGCTGGAGCGGTTCAGGCAGGCGAGCATCATGGGCGGTTCCATCGACAGCGAGGACACGGCCGAAGCGGTGGTGCCGTAGAGCTGGCCGTCCACAGCGGTGGTGATCACCGTGACGCCGGAGGCGAAGTGCCCCACGACATTGCGGAAGATATTCATGTCTACCGGGGTGACCGATTCAAGGTTGGTGATGCTCATGAGAGTTGCTCCTGGTAATTCGGGGTGAAGTTTTTAGAAGGATCCAGCGTTGCGATCAGTTCACTGACATCGCGGGCGCTGGAGAGGTGTTCGAGCTGGTGCAGCAACGCGTCTTTGCGTGCTGCCAGCTCAGGATGGGAGAACTCGAGATTCTTCGAGAACTTCTCAACGACCTGGTCATGCTCCAGGGGCGTGCGCAGGATGTTTCCGTCCGGATGTTCCACGCGCACGTGGCGTATTTCGCCGTTGCGCAGCCGTGCGGTGATTTCAGCGGTCAGGCGCTGGCTGTTGGGCAGCGAGGCCACCAGCTCGATCCGTCCGAGCATCTGCGCCAGTTCCGGATCGGCCAGCGCGCTGGCGGTCAGGTGCTCCGGGCGGACGGTTCCGTGGATCAGGGCGATCGCCGCGGTGGCATGCACCGAGAACAGCGCTGCCACGGTGCGGGTATCCCCCGCCGCGAAGCGCGCCCCCACGAAACCGTTCAAGGTCCGCTCGCTCAGGTGGACGGTGAGGCATTCGATGTCCGTGTAGTCCACCGAGCCATCGGCCACCAGTTCTGCGCAGGCCTGCAGCGAGGGCTGCGCTGCCCGGCAGCTGGCATACGGCTTGATGGTGCAGTCGCCATGGAAGCTTTCGCCCAGACCTTGAACTGCCAGTTCCGGCTGCGCGTCGATGCCGAACAGCTGGAAGTAGCCGTGCTTGCCGGTCAGCGGGTCAGCGGCTGATTCCAGGCCGGCCTTGGCCAGCTGCGCGGCGGCGATTCCGGATCGCGCGGCGAAGGCCATGGGCAGCTTGAAGCCGTTGGCGCCATCGAAGATGGCGGCCACGTTGCCCGCGGCCTGGTTCACCGCGATGCCTGTTGCATGCCGCGCCTGGGCCTTGGTCAGCCCGAGCATTCGGCTGGCGATGAACGCGGCTGCCAGGGTATTGAGCGTACCGGTATTGTCCTGCCCCGAGTACACATCGAAGCCGCCGGCGATGGCCAAGCGGGCTGCCAGGTCATCACCCAGCGCCAGCGCGGCCAAGGTTTCTTCGCCGCTCGCCCCGGTCGTTTCGGCCAGGGCCAGCACGACGGCCACAGTGGTGCCGGAAATATGGGCTGCCACCTGCTTGCCGGCTGGGCCTTCGGCTTCCACCGGCTCGAAGTCGAAAGACCGGATCAAGGCACCATTCACGAAGGCCGCCGAGGTGGCCGGAAGCTTGATTCCGGTCCCCAGCACGGTGGCTTCTTCACCGCTGCCCCAGGCTTTGGCTACCTCGATGAGGCCCGCCGCATCATCGGCACGGTGGCCTGCTACCCCGACTCCCACGGAGTCGAGCAGGCGCTGGTTCACACGCTGGATCGTTTCCTCCGGCAGCTGGGCGTACTGGGTTTCCAGCAAGTGCTCCAGCAGCGCATCGAACACATCGGGCGTCGGGTTAGCCATGATTTCCTCAGGCGCGCGTTGCCGCGGCGTCGAGGTCCAGTCCGGACTGCTCTGCCAGAACCGGGTCGATGCCCAACTCCGCGAACATCGCCTCGAAGGCACCGGTTTCGCCCTTCATCTGGGCCTTGCGGTGGTCCAGGCCGCGGGCACGGCCCACCGAGCCCAGGTAGAAGCGCTCGTAGAGCTCGATGCGGCTGCCCAGCGCGGATCCGGCGAAGTCCCACGCGGTGCGGAAGATCTTGGCGCGTTCCTCCGGCGCAATGCCGTTGGCCCCTGGCAGGTACTTCTTCAGCAGTGGGCCCAGGCGAGGATCCTCGAAGGCGGACGCGGTCGGGGTGGCCAGCAGGTTGTGCGAGCCCATCGACTTGATGATGTCGTTCACGCGTGCCATCCAGATTGGCATCATGGTGCGCAGCGCGGAGATGTCATCGTGGCAGAAGAACGCTCCGCCGCCCCATTCCGAGGCGTTGACCTCGGCCGAGTGGATCACGGCGCGGGCGATGCGCAGGTAGGAGTAGATTTCTCCGAGCATCGCAGCGGTGTCCGGCTTGGTATCGGTGGCGGTGACCTTGGCCATCTGCACGCACAGGTCATAAGCGAATTCCAGCTTCACCGACGCGCGGATGGCGGTCTGCTGCTGGGTGTTTCCGGTGGCGGTGCCGGCATTCAGGGAGTTGTAGACATCCAGCTGGCCGTCGATGAAGACGCGGTCCCACGGAACCAGCACGTCGTCGAAGATGATGACCGCATCCTGCTCGTCGAAGCGCGAGGAGAATGGCTTGTCCACCACTGGCTGGTCCACGCCGTAGTGGTCGCGGCATACCGAAACCACGCCCTTGGTGGCGACCGGGATGGCGAAGGACAGCGCGTATTCCTCGAAGCCCTTCTGGATCGGCACGGCCGGGTAGACGTAGAGCTCGTCGGCGATGGGGCCCAGGGTGGCGAGCATCTTCGCGCCGCGCACGATCAGGCCTTCTTCGGTGCGGTCCACCACGCGCAGGGTCAGTTCTTCATTGATGCCCTGCAGCTCGCCGACCGACTTGTCGATGGCCGCATGCACGATGGTGTGGGTCAGGGCCAGGTCCTTCTCCTGGACCAGGCGCCAGTAGTTCTGCAGGCGCTCGAAGTAGACCGGGTCCCCGGACTTCGCGAAGATGTCAGGGCGCGAGGCATGGCCGGCCAGCACGACGTTCACATAGTCCGGGGTGCGGCCGAGCATGCCGTTGGAGTAGCGGGCCAGGCGGTCGAATGCGCGGTGGCGGCGTGCGATGTCTTCCGCGTTCTTCGGACGAAGCAGCGAGACGTTATGCTGCTCGCCGGTCTCTTCATCGACCATCAGGCAGTCATCTGCATACTTGTGCTGGTAGTCGAAGTACGCTGCCATGCCGTTGATCGAGCCGGCAAAAGCCGGATGCTCGGTGACGTCAATGCGCTGATCTCCCAGCCAGACCTCGCGGGAATCCTTGAGCCCTGCCAGGTACTGCTCTCCAGTGCGTGCACTCATCTTTGCTGCTCCTTATCGGGCGTCCCGCCAAGCGGGTTCAAAAATATATTCTGTGCATCAGTTTATATAACCTCTGTGATTCAGATCAAGTCATTCGCTGAAGAAATTTTTCAAAACCGCTGAATTCCGCGGTTTTTACCTCTTCAAGAAAATATTATTGATCTTAAAATGCGTAAAAAGTGGACAGCGCGAGTGAAATGAGCCACTATGTCTTAAGTCACATCAGCGAAAAGGAAGGGTTCTCAGGTGTCCTCATCACAGCAGAACCGCCCAGCACAGGCAATGGAGCCCAGCGACTCCCTCAATACCAAGGATTTGCGCCGCATTCTCGGTTCCAGCTTCTTGGGCAGTGTCATCGAGTATTACGACTTCATCTTGTACGCCACCGCGGCGTCGCTGATTTTCGACAAGGTTTTCTTCAGCAACCTGACCCCTGGCTTGGCTCTCTTCGCCTCCTTCGGCACCCTGGCTGTCGGATACATCGCCCGCCCGCTGGGCGGCATTGTCTTCGGCCACTTCGGCGACCGCTTGGGACGCAAGAAGATGCTGGTGCTGTCCATGATGATGATGGGCGTGGCCACCGTTGCCATTGGCCTGCTGCCTACGACGGCAACCATTGGCGCGGCCGCTCCGGTCATCCTGGTCCTGCTCCGCGTAATCCAGGGTGTAGCAGTCGGCGGCGAATGGGGCGGCGCCACCTTGATGGCCCTGGAACACGCCCCGGCTTCCAAGCGCGGCTTCGCAGCTTCCTTCGCCAATGCCGGAGCTCCGGCCGGCGGCCTGCTGGCGACCTTCCTGGTTTCCTTCGTCTCCTTCTCCACCGGTGATGCGTTCCTTGAATGGGGCTGGCGCATTCCGTTCATCTTCTCGGCAGTCCTGATCATCATCGGCATGGTCATCCGCCTAAAGGTGGCAGAAACCCCAATTTTCCAGGAAATGGATGCGAAAGCCGCCGAACGCCAGCAGGAACGCAAGACCCCGATCTCGCTGGTACTGAAGAACCACTCCCGCACCGTCATCATTACCCTGATCGCTTCGCTCGGCTTCTACACCTGCCAGGGCGTCCTGACCTCATGGGGCGTTTCCGAAGCCGCGGCCCAAGGCGTGGACCGCTCCTTCGTGCTGAACACCAAGGGCTACGCGGCCATGGTCACCATCGTGGTCTGCTTCTTGGCCGCCAAGCTCTCGGACAAGTACGGACGCAAGACCATCCTGACCATCGGCGGCACAGCCGGTATCCTGTGGGCTTTCCCCGCGGTCTTCCTGATGAGCAATGGCACCGGCTGGGGCTTCGCAGTAGCAGTGATCGTCGGCAATGGCGTCATCCAGGGCATTCTCGCCGGACCGATTGGCGCTTACATCTCCGAGCTGTTCCCGGCCGATGTCCGCTATACCGGCGCGTCGCTGGCCTACCAGGGATCCTCAACCCTCGGCGCCGGCTTCACCCCGATGATCTGCACCGCGCTGGCCGTCAGCTTCGGCATCACCGCGGTTGGCATCTTCTGGGTGGCGATCCTGGTGATCGGACTGATCGCAATCCGCATCAGCCCGGAAGGCGCCGCATTGTCTCCGAAGACCGCTGGCTCAGCATCGGCCGACGCAAAGCTGAACGCCTAACCCCACCGCCGGTCCGCGTACCTGTGGGTACGCGGACCAGTTTTTGACTTCTAACATCAATTTTTCTGAATGCTATGGCACAAAAGTTCTCTATTTACTACTTTGTGGACTCTTGTAAACATGGATTCAGTGCTTCCCGTCGCATTCGCAGGAAAGGATGAGTTTCAATGACTCCCAAGAACCCCCAGCACATGGTGCTCACCACCTTCATGCTGCCAGCTGGCTACCACAAGGACTCGTGGCGCATGGACGGCTCGCGCTCCGATGAGCTGGCCAACCTGGAATTCGTCTACGACCTGACCAAGATGGCTGAAGACGCCAAGCTGGATGCCATCTTCTTTGGCGACATCGTCCATGCCAACACCGTGATGCGCGGCGACATCAAGATGAACGGCTTCTACGAGCCCATCTCGGTACTGTCCGCACTGGCAGCACGCACCAAGAACATTGGCCTGATCGGCACCGTCTCCACCTCCTTCTCGGAGCCATACAACCTGGCCCGGCAGATGGCCGGCCTGGACCACATGTCAGGTGGACGCGCAGGCTGGAACATCGTGACCAGCTCCGATGGCTTCCAGAACTTCGGCATGGACAGCGCCCCGGATCCAGCTACCCGCTACCGCCGCGCCACCGAGTTCGTCGAGGTAGCCAACAAGCTTTGGGATTCATGGGAAGACGACGCCGTCACGAACGACAAGGAATCGGCCTGGTACGTCGATACCGACAAGATCCACCCGATCAATCACGAAGGCGAATTCTTCAAGGTCCAGGGCCCGATCAACATGCCACGCAGCCCGCAGGGCCGTCCGGTGCTGGTCCAGGCAGGATCCTCGGGACCGGGCATGGAGCTGGGTTCCTCGGTGGCCGACGGCATCTACACCGCGCAGCCGCTGAAGGAGCCTTCGGTCGAGTTCTACGCGAAGTTCAAGGCCATGGCCGCGGCCAAGGGCCGCAACCCCAACGATGTGAAGATCATCCCGGGCATCCTGCCGATCCTCGGCGATACCCAGGCTGAAGCAGATGAGCTGGCGGAAGAGCTGGCCAACCACATCCACTTGGAGAACGGCCGCGTGCAGGTTGGCGCCGATCTGAAGATGGACCTGTCGTCGCTGGACTTCAACGAGAAGATTCCTGCCGAATGGTTCTCCGATGACCCGGCGCTGGGTTCGCGCTACCAGATCTACCGCCGCAAGTCGGTGGACCAGGGCATGACCCTGCGCGAACTGATCGTCGATCTGGCCCGCTCCACCGGCCACCAGTGGATGGCCGGCACCGCCTCGGCAGTGGCCGACCGCATGATCGACTGGTTCGATTCCAAGGCCTGCGACGGCTTCAACCTGAACGCCCCGTTCAACCCGGGTGGCTTCAAGCTGATCTGCGACAAGCTGGTCCCGGAACTGCAGAACCGCGGCTACTTCCGCACCGAGTACGAGGGCACCACCCTGCGGGATAACTTGGGTTTGTCCTACCCGTCCTCGATCCGCTCGCGCGTCTAGCCGCTAGGCGCGCCGGCCTGCAGTCTCGAAGAGCTCAGCTGCCACTTCCACCCAGGCTTGGGCACGGGAGTTCAGCCGCGAAGTACGGGGCCAAGCCACCGAAACCGGAACGACTGCAATATTTCCGTCATCCAGTTTCAGCGGCTTGAGCACCACATTCAACTCTTCATAGGGCGCCTCCAGGGCCGGCTGCTGGAACAGCACCGCCACACCACGGCCGGTGCTGACCAGCGAGCGGACGGTCGCATAGGAACGCGAACGGTGCCGGATCATCGGCTCCAGCCCGCTGCCCTGATAAAGGCCGAGGATACGCTGGGTGATCGGCTCGGATTCGAAGAGGACCAGCGGCTCCTCGGAGATTTCACGAAGCGACACCGATCGGCGACCCGCCAGCGGATGCCCCGACGGCAGCAGGATCTGCGCTTCGGCCATCGCCACGGTGGCCGAACGCAGAGCCGGTGAGATCTCCGATCCGTAGAGGAAGGCGACGTCGATGGAACCATCGAGCAGCGCGTCCTGCATTTCCTGGTGGAAGCCCTCCAGGAAATCGACCTCCACCTTGGGGCACTGCTCTGCGAAGGCGCTGAGCATCGAAGGAATGATGACCGGGCCCAACGGCATGAAGCAGCCAACGGTCAGCGGACCGGCCAGCTCTTCGCGGGTACCCTGGCCCATGGTTTCCAGATCATGGGCGTGGTCCAGCAGCTCGCGGGCCTGGAGCAGCACCATCTTGCCGCTCGCGGTCAGTGTCAGGCCCTTGGCCCGGCGCTTGACCGCCAGTTCGGCGCCGACGATGCGTTCGAGTTCGGCGATGGACATGGAGATGGCCGAGGGTGCCAGGTGCAGCCGCCGGGCGGCTTCTGCCATGGTTCCGGCCTCGGCGGCGACAACGAAATGCCAGAGCTGGCGCAAGGTCAGCTGCGGGTGGGACACAAGACTCATGGCATCAAGCTTATTGATGATGGCCATGTGCAATGCAAGATTTTTAGATTAAGACAGTGAGGCCGCGGCACCTGCCAGCGGCCATTGGAAGGGTGAATCATGGATCGTCGTGAAGAGTTTCTTCGGGCAGCCAAGGAAATCGTGGGCGCGGAGAACGTTGTTTCCCTGGGTGATTCCGAGGGGTATATCGATCCCTACCCGCTGAACCCGGGCCGCACCCCCTGGCCCGGCGTCCGCCCGGCCAACACCGAAGAAGTGCAGGCCATCGTCAAATTGGCCACCGAGCACGAGGTGCCGCTGTGGACCTTCTCCTGCGGCAAGAACCTGGGCTATGGCGGCCCGGAACCACGCGACACCGGCATGGTGGCGCTGGATCTGAGCCGCATGAAGCGCATCATCACCGTCGATGACCGCCTGTGCTACGCCGTGGTGGAGCCCGGCGTCACCTTCTTCGAGCTCTTCGAATACATCAAGGAACGCGGCCTGAAGGTGTGGATGTCGGTGCCGGCCTTGGGCTGGGGCTCGGTGATGGGCAACATGCTCGACCGCGGCTACGGCATGACCCCGCTGGGCGACCACGTGAAGTCGCTGTGCGGCATGGAAGTTGTAATGCCCGACGGCGACCTGGTCCGCACCGGCATGGGAGCCATGGACGGCACCGAACTGGGACCGATCTTCCAGGGCGGCTTCGGACCGACCCTGGACGGGCTGTTCACCCAGTCCAACTACGGCGTGGTCACCCAGGTCGGCCTGTGGCTGATGCCGGCGCCGCACACCTACGTCAACGGCGACATCTTCGTCGACGATGAAGCGCACCTGCCGCAACTGATCGATATCCTCACCACCCTGCGCCGCGAGGAAATCATCCAGAACAATGCGCTGTGCGGCAACGTTGTCCGCGCGGCGACCCTGCGCGGATCCCGTGCCGATTTCTGGGATGGCGAAGGCTCCATTCCCGACTGGCGGCTGGAAGAAATGCGCCAGGAATTCGGCATTGGCCAGTGGAACTGCAAATTCGCCTTCTACGGCGACCGTGAGCTGAGCGAACGCCGGCTGCAAATCGTCAAGGACCGGATCAGCGCCATCCCCGGTGCCCGCGTCGATGCCCGTTTCTACTCGGGCGAAGAGGGCCTGGCCTTGCAGCATGATGACATCGCCGCCCTCGACCGCACCCAGATGGCTGGCGTTCCGACCCTGAAGCCGCTATCCACCGTAGGCTGGGCTGCCGAAAATGGCGGGCACATCGACGCCGCCCCGATCATCCCCGCCCGCGGCGAACTGGTGGCCGAGTTCTACCAGGAAGCCAAGAAGCTCTATGAGAAGCACGGATTCGACCTGTACATCGGGTACCACCTGTACCCGCGCCACATGGTCCACGTGACGATGATCTTCTTCGAGCGCGGCAACGAGGAAATGCTCCAGCGCGCCCGCGCCCTGTACTCCGAGCTGCTCGATGCCGCCCGGGCCCGCGGCTACGCACCGTACCGCAGCCATGTGGACTACATGGACCGGATTGCCGACGGCTTCGACTTCAACGGCAATGCGGCCCGCCGCTTGCAGGAGAAGATCAAGGACGCGCTGGATCCGGCTGGCATCCTGGCCCCGGGCAAGCAGGGCGTCTGGCCTGCACGCTTCCGCGAAGAGCGTTCAAGCGTCCAGAACTAGCACCTGGCGCACTAGCCACAGCAATTCCCCTTGCCGCAAAAGCGGCAAGGGGATTTGTTGTACCCGGACACGGACCGATTATCCGTTGCCTGGCATGGATTCTGGCCGAAACGGCTTAGATCGAACGGGCAACTCCACCGTCAACACGAATGTTCTGTCCGGTCATGTAGCTGGATTCGTCACTGGCCAGGAAGCGCACGGCCTTGGCAATCTCGGTGCTGCTAGCGGCACGGCGCAAGGGAATCTTCTGGACCCATGCTTCAGGCACCGTGCTCGGGTCCTCTTTAGTGAAACCCGGAAGCACATTATTCATGCGTATGCCTTTGGGGCCGTATTCATCGGTGTACAACTTGGTGAAAGAGGCTAGGGCAGCACGGAAAGTTGCGGAGACGGGGTATTTGGGATTCGGCTCGAAAGGCGAGCTGGTGGAAATGTTCACGATGGTTCCTCCCCCATTGTTCTCTAAGTGAGGTGTGACGATGCGGCACATCCGGACCACGTTCATCAGATACATTTGCATGCCGGCTTCCCAGTCCTCATCGGTGATATCCAGGACGGGACCGGAGGCCGCGTGGCCCGAGCCGTTGACAACGACATCAATCCGCCCGTAGGTCTCCAGAGCAAGGTCAACCACAGCCTGCAGGTCTGCGGTCAAGCAGTTCGAGCCGGCTAAGCCGACACCGCCCAGTTCTTCGGCAAGTGCCTTGGCTTGGCCTGACGGCGAGAGGGCAACAATTCTATGCCCATCGCCCAAGGCCAATTCACGGGCTACCGCAGCGCCTATCCCGGAGCCTGCTCCGATAACAACAGCTACTTTCCGTGTTTCAGTCATTCAATCCCCTCATCGGATACCCGCTGAACTTCACGTGCAATCAACGCATTGACCGCGGCCGAAGAAAGCTCGGCGAATTCCATAAAATCAATCTCGTCGCCAGCAGAAGCGGCAACGTAAAATCCATCAGTGAGTGCCCGGCCGAGCACCACCATTTTTCGTGCGAAGGCCGGGTCGGCCTCCAGCACTTCATCTGGGATTTCCGGTTCAACCCGGGAAACCATCAGCTCAAACATTTCTTTTCTGACTTCCAGGTAGCGCTCACGCGCGGCATTGCCTTCCAACCGCTTTTCGAGCGCAAAGAGCAGTGCCAAGACCCAGAATGCTTCTGTCTCATTTTCGGGGTTGGTGGAACCACCGGCAGAACCTGCGATGCTGCGGCGCAGCAGGTCGCGGTTCGTTGGCCCGGTATGGTCGAGCTTCCACTGCTCAAAGCAGTAATCGATCAGGTTGGAAAATAGCTGCTCTTTATTGTTGAAGTGCCAATAGACTGAACCGACAGGCAATCCGGATAGTTCGGCGACCTTGGACATCGTGGTGCCTTCGTATCCGGCGTTAACTGCCAAAGTAAGCGCTGCATTAAGAATTGCCTTCTCGTTTTCGGGGGTTCCCTGGTGCGATCCATTGCGTCGGGCCACGAACTGCTCCTTCTCCTGTACTGCTTGAGTCAATACTGCAGAGACTACTGCACGCGGAAGCGCCCAACCCTCTTCCGCGTGCACCAAGTCATCACCGACTCTTTTCAGCGCAGAAATTCATGCTCATCTGGACGAACGGATTCCGTTGCTTCCCAATATTCAATGTTGGTGAATGGCCAGACTTGGGAAACCCTGCCCTTGCTGTTCTGATACCACGTTTTGACATAGGGCTGACCCCACGCCATTTGGCGGTTCTCCGCATCCACCCATGCCGTGAACCGATCCAGTGCTTCCTGGGTGACCGACAGTGCTTTTGCGTCGCGCTTGAGCACTTCGTGAATGGCCTTGAGTGCGTACTCACTGGCTCGTTCCAGCATGAAGTGCAGACTACCGGCAACCACACCGCCAACGTTCGGTCCGTACACCATGAAGAAATTCGGGAATCCCGGAACCGTGACGCCGTTATGTGCCCGTGCATCTGCTTGCCAGTAGTCGTGGATGCGCAAGCCTTCACGCCCAACTATTTCAATACCGTCCAGGTAATCCGACGGCTTGAACCCGGTGGCATAAATGACGATGTCCACCTCGTGATGGACTCCATCCGCAGTCATAATGCCGGTTTCGGTGAATTCGACGATTGGTGAGACTTCCAGTGTGGAGTGCTCAGCCTTGAGCGCTTGTGCCCAAACGCCGTTGTCGCGCAGCATCCGCTTGGCACCGGGCGGGTAGCTAGGGATCGCGTGCTTCAACAGATCGGGATGGCCTTCGAACTGCTCGCGGAGCAAGTCGATGAGCTCTTCACGCACCTGGTGGTTTTTGCGCGAAACACTCAGCGGCGCCTGTGGCCAATTCTCTTCAGCACGCACGGTATGGAAGCGCCCCGGTATTCCCAAGACCGTCGTCCACAGGCGGAACCACTGGGCGTAATGCGGAACCTTGCGCACCAGCCACGAGAAGGTTTCACTGACTTCCTGGTGGTATGCCGGTGCTGGCAGCATCCATGGTGCGTTGCGTTGGAAGACCACGAGTTCTTCAACGTCCTGGTAGATCGCCGGAACAATCTGGTAGGCACTTGCCCCGGTGCCAATGACCGCGACCTTCTTGCCCCGCCAGTCGACGCTCGAGTCCCATTCCTGCGAATGCATCTGGATTCCAGCGAACTTGTCCCGATTCGGGAATTCTGGAATGTTCGGGATATCAAGCTGCCCCGAGGCACTGATCAGGGCGTTGAAGCGACGGGTCTCGACCCCATTGCCATCTTGGGAAATCACGGCCTCCCATTGCCCCGCAGCTTCATCCCATGTGGCGCTGATCAGCCTAGTGCCATACTGGATTTTGCCGGACAAGCCGGCTTTGGCTGCCACCGTCTCCAGGTATTCCCGTACTTCTTCACCCTGTGCGAACTGGTGCGGCCAGTCGGCTTTCTGCGCGAAGGAATACGAGTAGCCGAAGGTCGGGGTGTCCAGCCGTACCCCTGGATATTTGTTCTTCTGCCAGGTCCCGCCCAAACGGGCGCTGGCTTCAATGATCTCAAAAGGCACCCCGGCCTGCGCGAAACGGTGAGCTGCCGCAATCCCTGCCACCCCCGATCCGACGATCAGCGCGGTGAACTCCTTGCCTGCGACAGCGAAATCCTCATACTGCCACGTCGGTGCGCCGCTATTTTCAGGCAGTATCGACAGCTCGTGCTTGAGCATGTCGGCCCATTCGGAGTGGCCATTGCTCAGATAAGCCAGGATCTCTTCAGCGGCCTGCGGCTGCAGAGCTGGCGTTGCCGTGATCTGCTGATCGCGCAGCTGTATCAGTCCGGACAAGGCCACGGCCTTCCCCTTCAATACTGCTTCTTCACCCATGCCGCCATGCGGGTGGTTCTTGGTATCCACCGGGGTCAATGGGGGACGCAGCTCTTCGGCAAGGATCGCGGTATTCGACGTCGCGGCAGCGATGGCGGCCAGAAGCGCGGGCAGGTCCGCCTGATCCACGATTCGGGCCAGCTGCTCATCGCTTTCGGTGATCAGTTCGCTGTTCGCCTGCCAGAACAAGTCATCGGCTGCCGGTGCCAGGGTGTTCACGCTGTTCTCGCTCATGCCGCTGGTTCCTTGACTCGCAGGACGTCGGACTGCCCGTCGGTATTCGTCTTGGCCCGCTGGACTTGTTCGTAGACCTCCGAGCGCAGCTCGCCAAAACGGGCTTCGCTGCGGGTCGTCAGCTGGTTGCGGTCGACAGGCAAGTCGATCTTGATGTCGTTCTGGATGACGGTCGGTGAGCTGGAGAGCACCAGCACGCGTTCTGCCAAGTAGACGGATTCGTCGATATCGTGGGTGACGAACAGGATCGTCATGTTGTGTTGCTTCCAAATGCGGCGCACCAGATCTTCCAGCTCTGCGCGGGTTTGCGCATCCACCGCGGCAAATGGCTCATCCATCAGCAATACGCTGGGCTGTGCGGCCACGGCGCGAGCAATCGCTACGCGCTGCTGCATGCCGCCAGACAGCTGCCATGGGTACTTCTTGCCGGCCTTCTCCAAGCCCACGGATTCCAAGGCATCCTTGACCCGGCGGGCCCGCTCGCCCTTGGCTACGCCGCTGGTTTTCAGCGGCAGGTCGACGTTGGCTTCCACCGTCATCCAAGGGAAGAGGCTACGCCCGTACTCCTGGAAGACCACGGCCATGCCCTTGGCCGGGCCATTGACCGGTTTGCCATCCAGCACCACAGTGCCGGAGGTGGCGTTCATCAGGCCGGCGATACACTTGAGCAAGGTGGTTTTGCCACTGCCTGAAGGGCCTACAAGGCAAACGAATTCACCTTCATGCAGATCGAAGGTCAGCGACCTCACGGCTTCGAATTCATTGCCCGAGGACAGCTTGTAGATCTTTTGGACCTGATTGACCTCAAGCCGGACGTTGCTTTGCTGATTAGTCATTTTCGTTTTCCTTTAATCCTTCGTACCAAGCTAGGGTGCGCCGATGAACCCACCCGAAGATGATGGAGAGCACGACGCCGATCAGGCCAAGCAGGAATACTCCGCTCCACATTTCAGGGATGGCAATTCGGTTCTGGAAGTTGATGGTCCAATGGCCGATGCCGTCTGTGGAAGCGAACATTTCCGAGACCACCATCAGGATCAGCGCCACTGCCAAGGACTGGCGGATGCCGGCCATGATCTGCGGCGAGGCGCCGGGCAAAACCAGATAGCGCAGGCGATCGACTTTGTTCATCTGCATCATCTGTGCGGAGTTCTTCAAAACCTCGTCCAGCGAGGTGACGCCGGCTACCGTATTCAGCAGGATCGGCCACATGCAGCTGAGCACAATCAGGGTGATCTTCATAGTGTCGTTGATGCCAATCAGCAGCAACAGCACCGGGATCAGGATGGTGGAGGGAACGGCTCGGATAAATTCGAACAACGGTTCCAGCAACCAGCGAAGCCACCGTACCGACCCCACGAGGACACCGAGCAGCACGCCAATGACGATTGAAATCCCCAGTCCGGCCAGCAGGCGGTAAAGGCTCGGGATGACATCCGATAAGAAGCGCTCGGCGAACCAGATGTCCACGAAGCGGTCAAAGAGCTCCAGCGGCTTCGGGATGAAGAAATTCGCGTAGAGATCCGTGTAGATGAACCACGTCGCAAGCAGAATGATCGGCAGGCCCAGCAGGTAGGCGGCCTTCTTGAGCAACGTCATAGCGAAGTGCCTCCTCGTACGCTTTGATGCCAGAACAGGGTCTTGCGCTCAACGAAGCGCATAATCATGTTGATAGCAATGCCCAGCAGTCCGCTGGTGATGATCAACGCATAGATTGCTGGTGCTGATCCATTGATCTGGGCGAAGGCCACTTCCTGACCCAAGCCCGGGGTGCCCACGATCAGCTCCACGCTGATAGCCAGGATCAGCGCAATCGTTGCCGACAAGCGCAGCCCGGTCATCAAGAACGGCAGCAGTGTGGGGAAGAGCAGGTAGCGCACACGCTGCGCGAAATTCATGCGCAGCGTCCGGGCTGTATCCACAGCAACCTTGTCCACGTCTGAGATCCCGTAGAACACCTGGATCAGCACCACCCAGAAGCAGGCGTAAATGATGATCATCAGCTCTGTGCCGATCCGTGGGCCGAAGAGCAGGGCTGCAATGGGAATCAGCGCCACGGCCGGGATCGGGCGGAAGAATTCCACTGTCGAATGGGTGGCCTTTGTCAGGATTCGACTCGAACCGATAATGATGCCCGCAATGATTCCCAAAACGGTGGAAATCGATACGCCCAGCAGCCAGGCCTTCATCGTGTTGCCCACGGCGGCCCAGAATTCCGCATAGGCGAAATTCATCACGAAGCGTTCGAGAACTACGGTTGGCGGCGGCATGTGGGTTGCGTTCACCATCCCGGACACCGAGACCACCTGCCAGATGGCAAGGAACAGCAGGATCCCCAAGGTGCCCAGGGCAACCGGTCCCACCGAGGTCCACGAGACCCGCTTGCGCCTCGACGTGATATTTACCCTGCGAACCGATGCCGCAGGAAGCGCTGGATTACTCATGAGTTCCAGCCCCCTTTCAATTGTCGCTGGCTCAATCGCCAGGCGCTGAAGCTACTTGCTCCATACCGTCTGGTCGATGTCCGGACGTTCTTCCACGAGTCCGTATTCCTTCATCAGATCGGCGAACTGGTTCAATGCGTCTTTGTCCAGATCCGCGTTCCATTCGATGAAGTCGGTCTTCTCAGCGGCAGCCTCCGAGGTGCCCAGGACTTCCGGCAGCAGCGCCCGGACTTCGTCCTGATGCGCTTCGGCGTAGGTCAACGTCTTATCCAGTGCAGCAGTGAAGCCGTCAACCAGCTCCGGGTCCTCCTCGGTCAGAGCGCCACTGGAGACGATCACCAATTCCGCTCCGCCAAGCTTCGATTCCTTGATGAAGTCGCTGATGACGACGCCTCCGTCTGCAACAATCTGCTGCAGGAACGGAGGTCCCGCCATACCGGCGTCAATCTCGCCGCTTTCCAGCTGCGCGGCGACTTCGTTCAAGCCCAACTGCACGAAGTTCACCTTGTTCGGATCGCCTCCGTCCAGCGAAATCGCCTCTCGAATGCCGATGTCCCCGATGCTTCCCAGCGCGTTGATGGACACGGTCTTGCCCTCGAGGTCCTTAGCGCGCTTGATGTCTGACTTCGGACCGACCAATACTGCAACGGAATCCTCGATGATGTCCGGACGGTTCTTGGCATAGCCCGAAACGATCTTCACATCAAGGCCCTTGGTGGTGGCCACCAGAGGTGTGGTGGGGCTCGCCAGCATGAATTCCAGGCTTCCAGAGGTCAGCGACGGAAGCTGAGCCGCGCTGCCCTGACCGAGCAGCATTTCAAGATCGATGCCTTCCTCTTCGAAATAGCCCTTGTTGATGCCCAGCTGGATAGCGCCAACTGCGGAGGATGGGAACAGACCGATGGTCGCCTTGGCAAGGCCGCTGCCGGCGTTTGAGTCCGATCCCGTATCAGCGCCACCGGAGATGGAGCCCTGCGCGCAACCGGTGAGGCTAAGCGCTGCGATCAACCCGAGAGCGGACAGTTTGCGAGTGGTTTTGGTGTTCATGAGAGTTCTTTCTTTCATGGATGGGGTGAGCCGTGGTTGGTCAACGAAAAGGAATACGGCGGTGTCGTGCGGTGTGTCCGCGTCCTAGCGGGCCGGTTGGATTTTTGCGGCCTGTGCTTCAGCGATGGTGTTGCTTTCGTTCCTTCCAGCTGGAGCAACGCTGGCTTTGTCGAGAACCCGATTCAGAGTCTGATCCAGGTTCTGAATCAGACATTCAGCGGCGACCACGTGATCCGGGCGGACCACCACTGCAGAGACTGGGTGCTGATGGAACCATTGCTTCAAGACACCTGCGGGGTCGCCCACGACCTGGACTCCCGGCATGGCATTCTGCTGCGCCCAAGGAAGCTGGACGCTCGGAACTACCTGCACCAGGCTCGCCCCCAAGGCCTCGAAGCGGCGACGGCTCTGTTCGCTCAGGAAGTTCGATGGATCGTTGTTCCATGCGTAGATTCGCCAGCCGAGATCGGTAGCGTCATCCAGCAGGACCTCGCCGCATTCGCCGTCGATCACCTTGGGCTGCGGGAAGAGCATCCCGGTACTCGACTTCGCACCTTCTTCCACGGGGACCGCCTTGGAGTCCTGCGAGGTATCGTGCACCACTACCCCCCGCGTGTACTTGGGCATCGGCTTGAAGCCCTGACCCGATACGTAGGATTTGAGTTTTGGCAGATGGTCGATCACCGCTGCCGTGGCATCGCGCACCGCCGAGGTGATCTTGCTGCGATTGGTGACCACCTTGGACATGCCCACCGACAGGTCAACCATGGCTTTGACATGGTCACGCCGCTCATCCGCATAGGTGTCCAGCAGCTGATCGGTGGCCAAGCCGCGGGTGACAGCATGCAGCTTCCAGCCCAGGTTCATCGCATCGCGAACGCAGGAATTCCATCCCTGGCCTGCGACGACCGGCATGACATGAGCGGCGTCGCCGGCCAGCAGCACACGATCCTTGCGGAAGCTTTCGGCAACACGAGCATGGTGCGCGTAGACGCGGCGCCGGATGATGTCCAAGCTTGCTGGATCGTCCACATGGTCCTTGAGCAGCTTGTCCAAGAACTCGTCGCTGTCGACGAGTTCATCGCTCTCGTCTTCCATCAGCGAGAACTCCCAGCGGCGGATGCCATGCGGCAAGCTCAATGTTGCGTAGGCGCGAGATGGGTCGCCGCCGAACACCGCGTGCGGGGTGCCCAGCGGATCATTGGCAACGTCGATCACCACGCCGCGCTGCGCACGGGTGGTCCCGGGGAAGCCAATGCCCAGCTTCTTGCGGGTGAACGATGCACCGCCCTCGCAACCGACTACGTAGTCTGCGCGGATGGTGCGTTCTTGCCCGGCATCCCCGATGGTGACGGTGACGCCCTGGGCATCTTGGACCAAGTCGGTGGCTTCCGCTCCAAAGCGGACGTCGACGCACTGGTAGCGGCTGATGCCTTCGAGCAGCACCTGGTCAACCAGCGGCTGCACGAAACCGTTTCGGCGAGGCCAGCCGAATTCCCGGGTGGTCGGATTGATGTTCGCGATGACCTTGCCCGACCCGTTGACGATGCGAACCTGCTGGTCCGGAACGGTGTGCACCAGCACTTGGTCAACTAGGCCCAATGTCTGCATGGCCCGCAGCGACTCGTCGTCGATGCCCACGGCCCGAGGGTAGTCGATCAGCTGCTCACGAGCCTCGATCAGGATGGTCTTGACCCCCAGCTTGCCCAGCAGATTCGCCAAGGTCAGGCCGGTGGGACCGGCGCCGATGATCAGGATTTCAGTTTGCTCGCTCATGCCTTTTCCTCCAATGCCGCGAGTGAAACCCGTGCTTGTTTTCCAACGTATAAAAGGTCGATGCCCAGTCCTGCGTAGGCCAGTGAATGACTGCGCATGGCAGCCGCGGCAAAGGCCGGGTCGCTGCAGTACAGTCCCAAGCCGATGCCCTGCTCTTGCGTGATCGTCGCCAATTGCTCGACAGCCTCCGCCACCGGGCCCTCTTCCCAGTCCGCCCGTCCGGGCAGTCCGTAGGTCACGGCCATATCGGAGGGTCCGATGTACAGCGAGTCGAGTCCCGGCACCGCAGCGATCTGCGCGGCCGCTTCCACGCCGGCGGCCGATTCAATCTGCACGATGGCCGATACCGCTTCGTTGCCTGCTTGGCAGTAGTCCGCTCCCTGATAAAGGTTCGGGCGCGTCGGGCCAAGGCTGCGGCCGCCCAACGGCGGGTACTTCACCGCTTGCACCAGTGCACGGGCCTGTTCCACGGTTTCCACGCTGGGTGCCACGATGCCGCGTGCTCCGCTGTCGAGCAGGCGGCCAATTACTCCGGAGTCGATGCTGGCCACACGCGCGTAGACCCACTGGTTGCCGCGAGGGATTGCACGCAGCATGCTGCACGCTTGGTCCAGCCCGATCTCTCCGTGCTGCAGATCGATCATGACGCCGTCGTAGCCGGCGTTCAGCGCGCTTTCGACTACCGCCATTGAAGGGAGCGCAATGTGCAGCAGTACCGGTGCGTTGTCTGGTTCGCTGCTCATTTTTCTGAACCTGCGGCAATCTTCGCCGCATGCTTTGCGGCGTTTTCCGCTCCGAATACCGGGACGATCTCGCGGCGCTGGATCAGCCACTTGCCATCAACGTTGGTGTACTCCTCTTGGAATTCGCCAACACTTGCCGGATGCAGTGGATCTGGCTGGCTGTCGCGGAAGGTCATGTAGTAGGTGGTGCTCTTGACGACACCGTCCTCGACGTAGACGCGGGTGCCGCCGGAGAAGTGGCGCACGATTCCAGCGTTGATCTTGCTGCGGCGTTCGCCCCATGCCTTGATCGCTTCGCGGCCTTCCATCACGCCCATGGGGCCGACCGAACGTCCGTCTTCGGCGTACAGCTCATGCAGCTTGTCGGCGTGGCCGTGGTCCAGGAGCCAGTGGAATTCAGAGACCAACGCCAGGATTTCGTTGCGGATATCTGTGGTCAGTTCAGTCATTGCTGTTTTCCTTGCTGATCAGGGTCGCGGAGACTTCGCCGAAACCGTGCGAGTACTTGGCGGTGTAGGTGACGTCCTCGTCCCAGTCGACGATCATGCCGATCGATCCGGACAGCAGGATCTCGCCTGCGCGCAGCGGCTTGCCGGTGCGGATCGAGGTCTCTGCCAGCCATTGGACGGCGTTGATTGGTCCCTGCAGGACGTTGCGTCCCACGCCGCGGGTGACTTCCTCATCGCCGCGATAGAGCACCATCTCAACCTCGTCCAGATCGACTTCGTCGAGCTTCTTCCGGGCTCCTCCCACCACCAGGCCTTCGCAGGCGGCGTTGTCGGCCACGGTATCCAGGATGCTCATCTTGTAGTTGTGGTATCGGCAGTCGACTAGTTCCATCGCCGGGACCACGTAGTCGATAGCTGCCCTGATGCTGTCCATGTCCGCTTCAAGGATGTCGTGCTTGAGCACGAAGGCGAGTTCGGCTTCGATCTTCGGGCGGATGAATGCCGAGCGCGGGCGGTCCACCGGGCTTTCGAAGACCATGTCATCGAGCACGATTCCATAGTCCGGCTGGTCTACACCTGCTTTCTTCTGCACCATCGGGTTGGTCAGCCCTACTTTGCGGCCCACCCTGCGAAGGTTGAATTCTTCTTCGCGGCGCTTGGTGTTCAGCTCCGAGATCGCGTAGGCGGAATCCAGGTCGCCTTCCTCAAGCTGATGGCGGATGAAGTCGATGGAGGTGAGATTGGTGCGCGCCTCATACAGGGCATCCGCGAGCTTCTGGATAGTTGCCGACATGTTCAGCCCTTCCTTGAAAGAAAATCGATGGCTCGTTCGTTGAATTTCTTCGGGTCTTCCCACTGCGGCCAGTGCGCCGCATTTTCGATGACGAGCAGTTCGCCGTCGGGCAGGTGCGATGCGAGCTCGTGGCCCGTATCCACACCGCCAGTTGGCTCGTGGTCGGTCCAGACCAGCAATGTCGGGACCTTGGCCGCCGCATAGTCTTCTTCGGTCACCCGGTTCCGGAAGCGGATCTCAGAATTCTGCAGCACCAGAATGTGTCCGATGGACTGGCTGAATCCTTCACGGGAGTAGACAGCCTGCCGCATCCGAACCAGCTCGTCGGAGATCAGGTCTTCGTTGTGGATGACGACCTGCAAGCGAGCCTTGACGTTTTCGAATGTTGGGTTGTCGACGGCGTCGCGGGTGACCGAGCGTCCTTTGCTCATGGCTGGTTTACCGACGATGCGGCCCCCCGGTGCGCTGAGAATCAAGGTGTGCACGCGATCTGCATGCTTCTGTGCAAACTTCAGTGCAATCCAGCCGCCCAACGACTCACCGCACAGGTGTGCACGCTCCAGGCCGAGAGCATCGAGCAAACCGATAAGGTGCTCTTCATAGTCGCTGATTTCCAGATCGGCTGTCGCCAACGTCGAGAAGCCGTGTCCTGGGTAGTCGTAGGCTACGACGCGGTAGTTCTCGGCCAGTGCGCGGATGTTGTGGGTGAAGGCTTCGAGGTGACCACTGGTTCCGGCCAACAGCACGATGGTTTCTTCACCGGATCCGACGGTCAGGATCCGGGTGTTCCATTGGCCAATTTGCTTGTATTCCAAGGTGTGCGGGACATCGCCGATGGCCTGCCACATGGTGGTCATGCCAGTGTTCATTTGGCACCATCCGCGATTGCTGCAACGACGCCGAAACCGGCGCCCCACGTTTCCACCGGCCAGTACTTGTCTACTGCCATGGAGTAGCTGCCATGGGCGGACAGCGCAGCGAAGGCCGCGATCCAGGTACGGACTTCATGCGCGCCGCTGCCGCCTTCTGCTCCGAACCATTCGTTGGTCCACTGGTCTACCACCGATAGATCTCCGCTGCGCAGCACGTCGAGCACTTCGTTATCCCAGACTTCGTTCAGCGGCTGGGTGCTGGCCTTGCCTTCAGCGAACTTGCGGATATTGGCAAGCATCGTTGATTCCTTGATCTCGCGCTGCTCTGGGGTCATGGTGGCCTCGATCAAGCGCTGGCGCACTTCGTCAGGAGCGTCGTCCCATACGGGGATCGGCGGATTGTGGGACAGGCCGCCGGAAGCGAAGACCAGCACCTTCTTGTCCAGCTTCTGCGCCGCGCGCCCCAGTGCTTCGCCGAGCAATCGAACCCGGCTCATCGGGGTGAGCGGGAGGCCTACGGAATTCACGAAGATCGGGACAAATGGGTTGGTGAACCCGTGGCCGAAGACAAACTCGAGTGGCTGGAGCACACCGTGATCCACCTGGAGATTCTCGGAACGGGCAATGTCGATTCCATCTTCAAGGATCAATTTATGCAATTCACGGGCGGTGTCTCCATCCACCGGCAGTGGACCGGCCGCAGTTCCCCAGTCGCCTACGCCGCTAGCCTGCGCGCCAACGCAGAACGGCGGCATCATTTCGTACATCACGCCATTGAAATGGTCCGGACCCAAGGCGATGGTGATGTCTGGAGCGAAATCTTCGACGAATTTGCGAACGTCTTCGATGGCTTCATTGATCTCGGCAAAGGTCGTCCCGCCTGGATCGACATTTCCAAACGATGGCGCGTGGGACATGGCAGCAACTGCAAGTGTCATTTTCAGATTCCCTCGGATACTTCGGAGCGCCCTAGCTCCGCGAATTCAACAAAACGTGATCTAGATCATTACTTCTAGAACCATGATTCTAGAGTCTTGCGTCACATAAGGCTAGCCCTCGGAATGATTTTGTCTCGCAAGAAAGGGTCCAAGCCAACGGGAAAGGCCCCTTTGAGCAAGGCTGTTATTCAGGGAAATAGCCATGGGAAAATCGTCTATTTATTTGTCGAACAATGCATAACTTGAGATCAAGTAGAGTTTCCCTAGAAGGTTTCAATGGCGCTCTCACGCCATGAAGACGATGCCAGGCGCGCATCGGCGCCTGATCGAAAATTGAAGAAAATTCTTCAAAAATAGTTCGCCCCTCTATCGCAGATGCGGCAATTAGGCTGCAGAGCCGCGCAGGAGGGCACTTGGAGTCGTTGGGGACAACAAGTTGGCAGCTCGTCAAGCCTGAGCGCCAGCAATGCTCGAAATCCACTGCGTGCCGCTATTAAACGGAACCGAAGTACACTGAAAACCGGCGGGGCAAGCAAGCGACTGCAGCTTGGGGCAGCTGGCGCGATGCCAGGAACCAGAGGCTCATCGACAGGGTTCGAGCCATCCATTTCGCCCCTCGGCAAGAATCAAGGTGAGATGAAAGAACCAGCCGTACAGAGCGAACCGTATATCCTGGTCCCGCACACGGTGACGGACCTCGACGATTTCGTCGCGCATCCCGAAAACTACCTGGTCAGCATGTTCCAGGAGCCTGGCCGTGCCGCCAGCATTTGGCGGGATCGGCTGAACAGAAACCCCTACGGCAGTGAAGGTTTTCTTTCGCTGTCGTACCACGGGATCGAATTGATTCCAGGCGAGCTGTGGGATGAAGTGAGCGGGATCTGGTTCGAGCTGATTGAACTGGTCGAGGAGTATCTGCACAAGGGATCGGCTCAACGGCTGTTCCCAGGCCAACCCGTGCCGCTTCGCCTGGAGATGAAGGAACGGTCGACTCTCTTCACCGTGAACCAGCACAAGCACCGTGTTGATCCCAGCGATTTCATTCCGGGAATCCTGGCAGAAGCCCAGCGCTACTTCACCTGGGTCGAAGAAAACATCGGCACCGGCGAAGGCCAGGTGCTCCAAGCCATTGATTCCTTGCGCACCCGCTTCTTGAACGGGCGCATTCCCCCGCGGCACTCTCGATCCTGAGCCCTGGAGCCGAGTTTCCGCGCATGGCGGCGGGCCGCATCTTGCCTTGGCTGCGCCGCGAAACAGCTTCCGGCTACTTCAGCAGCTTCACATGCGGCAGGCAGGCCAAGCCCACCTCGCCGCCATTCTTGACGGCGCTGAGTGTGGTTTCGTAGTGCGCACGCAATAACTGCCCTGCCAATTCGGCATCACGGTCCAAAGCCGCGTTCAAGATGTCGCGGTGCTCCTTGTCCAGATCGCGTTTGGCATCGCGCGTTGCCGGCCCGGCCCAGCGCCCGTAGAGCTGGATGAGATCCGACAGCGTTCGGGTCATCTCGGTCAGCAGTGGAACTCCGCAGGCTTCGACGAGCTTGTCGTGGAAGGTTTGGTGCGCGTGATTCCATTCCGGGGTGTGGTTATCCGGGTCTTCGTCCGAACGGCGCGGGGTGCGCTCCAGGGTGTGGTGTGCGGCCATGAGCTCGCTCTCCCACTCCAATGGCGCGCGCTCGAAGCCCAGCGAGATGGCCAGCTGCTCATTGACGCAACGCATCTCCACGATGTCCGTCAGTTCGGCCAACGACAACTCGGGCACGAAGAAGCCCTTGTTGGCGCGAAGGGTCACCAGCTTGTCCCCCACCAGACGGGTCAACGCTTCGCGAATGACCGTGCTGGAGGTTTCATAGTGCTCGGAAAGATGCGTGAGCTGGAGCCGGGCACCTGGCTCCCAGCGCCCATCGAGGATATCGGTGCGCAGGGTGTCACGGATGTGCTTTGACATCGTCTCTGAATCGGTGCGTTTCGCCATGACCTAGATCATACCAAAGTCGGTAAAGAATACATTTTTAGTTGACTTATGCATAACTTGACGGTGACACTGGTTACATACGCGTCGACCGGCCCTTGCCGCGCACGGCCCGAAAAGACTTGCTAGGAGTAACCAATGAGCGAATCACTGATCGAGACCGCCACCACCAAACAGGTAGATGACCTGTACTGGCGTGACAACTACTCGGCGATCACCGAAAGCGACGAGCAGCTGCGCCAGATCGTCGCAAGCACCGAACTGCCGCCGCTGATGGTGGCCCTGGCCGCTGCCACCGGCGATTACTCGATCCTGCGTGATGAGCTGCGCCCGCCGCAGCCGCCGGTTGACACCGTTGGCCAGCCGCACGGCGGCATGGATGCCGCAGCGCAGGAGGCAGCCCGCGAGCTGGCCTTCGAGGCGCTGCGCACGATCCGCGACGAGAAGATCACCTCGGTGGGCACCCTGGATGACGAGCAGGCCACCACGATCCTTGACTGGATCACCAACCAGGCCACCAGCGATTACCACGAGATGCTCAAGCACGACATGGCGCTGGTCCCAGAAGTCAGCGGCGCACCAGCCTTCACCAAGGACCAGGTGGCCCCGACCCGCGACTTCACCGTGGCGGTCATCGGCTCGGGCGTGGCCGGCATGGCTGCCGCCTACCGCCTGAAGCAAGCGGGACTCGACTACACGGTCTTCGAGAAGGGCCACGAAGTCGGCGGCACCTGGTGGAAGAACACCTACCCAGGCGTGCGCCTCGATACCCCCAACTACGCCTACTCCTTCTCCTTCGCGCAGCGCGATGACTGGCCGCAGCAGTTCTCCGAAGGCGCCGAAATCCACAAGTACACCCGCGACGTGGCAGAACGCGCCGGCATCACGCAGAACATCCAGATCGGCACCGAGGTCCTTTCGGCCACCTGGGATGAAGAAGACGGCCACTGGGTGCTGGCCATGGTCGTGGACGGCGGCCAGGTGCAGGAACGCCGCTTCAATGCCGTACTCACTGCCGTAGGCCAGTTGGACCGCCCGAAGTTCCCGGACACCCCGGGCCATGACAAGTTCGCTGGCATCCACGTGCACTCGGCCGAATGGAAGCCGGGGATCGAGCTGAGGGGCAAGAAGGTCGCTGTCATCGGCACTGGCGCCAGCGCCTACCAGATCGTTCCGGCGATCGTGGATGAGGTCGCAGAGCTCAAGGTCTTCCAGCGTTCTTCCCCATGGATGCTGCCTACCCCATTCTATTACGAGGACATGCCCGAATCCGTGACCTGGCTGGTGGAGCACCTGCCGCAGTACGGCCAATGGCTGCGCTTCTGGCAGCATTGGCTCGGCGTCGAGGGCCGCCAGCACACCACCGCCGCGGACCCGAACTGGACCAAGGAAGGCTCGGTTTCGGCGATCAACGAGCGCGTGCGCCAGCAGCTGACCGAAATGCTCAAGGAACAGTACGCAGACCGCCCGGATCTGCTGGCGAAGGTCACCCCCGACTACATCGTGGGCGGCAAGCGCATGCTGCGCGACAACGGAGTATGGGCCAAGAGCCTGAAGAAGCCACAGACCACCCTGGTCACCTCGGGCATGAGCGAAATGACCGAAGCCGGGATCATCGATGGCGAGGGCACCCTGCACGAGCTGGATGTCATCATCTACGCCACCGGCTTCCAGGCCTCCGAATTCCTCGAGCCATTGCGCATCACCGGCCGGAATGGCCAGGACCTGCACGAATACTGGGGCGGCAACGCCACCGCCTATGCCGGCGCCACCGTGCCGGGCTTCCCGAACCTGTTCATCGTTTCCGGCCCGAATACCGGCCACGTGGTCAATGGCTCGCTGTTCTCGATGATCGAGTACGGCCTGACCTACATCCTGGACGCGCTGAACATCGTGCTGGAAAAGGACCTGAAGGCCCTGGATCTGAAGCAGGACGTGC
The DNA here is from genome assembly GCF_008370855.1 of Glutamicibacter sp. ZJUTW. NCBI lineage: Bacteria > Bacillati > Actinomycetota > Actinomycetes > Micrococcales > Micrococcaceae > Glutamicibacter > Glutamicibacter sp. ZJUTW. The sequence continues at coordinate 3,398,326 of NZ_CP043624.1, forward strand.
TGGATGAGTTCGTGGCGGACCTCGATGCCGCGAACGCCCAGAAGGCCTGGGGCCACCCGGACGTACACACTTGGTACAAGAACAAGTTCGGCCGCGTCTCGCAGATCTGGCCTTACCCCATCGTCGAGTACTGGAACATCACCCGCGCAGTGGACCAGTCGCAGTACACGGAAATCCGCTAGGCATGGGGGTATACCGCTACGCACAGCGCAGCGCAGGCCGCTTCGGCAAGCTCAGTGAAATCACCGGGCTTGCCGAGGCGCAGCCAGCCATCTTCCCGCAGACCCCCGGTTCGCTGGATTGGCTGCTGGGTCCGGCCCTGCACGAACTGCCGCAGAGCGAAGATGCTTTCCAGCTCGCGGTGTTCGCACCCGAGCAGGCCAGCGAACTTCCGGTGATGGTCTTCCTTCCCGGCGGCGGATTCGTTTCCGGCGCCGGCACGGTGCGCTGGTATGACGCGCAGAATTTCGCGGAACAGCAGAACTGCGTGGTCGTCGTGGTCAACTACCGCATCGGCCTGCTGGCGCATCGCCAGTCGGTGGGCGGAGGCAACCTGCCGGTCGAAGAGCTGCTGCTGGCTTTGCAGTGGGTGCAGCGCCACATCACCCAGTTCGGCGGCAATCCGCAGGAAATCACGCTGGCTGGCCAGTCCGCCGGGGCTTTCTGGGCCTTTGTGCTGGCTCAGCTCGATGAGGCCCGCGGCCTGTTCAAGCGCCTCTACCTCGGCTCGCTGTCCTACCAACCGCCAATGAACCAGGCTATGGCCGATGAGCGCAATGGAGTCATCGGCCAAGCCCTGGACGGGACCGCTCTGGAGCAAGCCAGCACCGAACAGCTGCTGGCCGCCGGTGGCGCGCTGGCCAAGGCGTGGGCAGGCCGCGGGCTCGGCCTCTACCCGAGCGCCGACGGCGCGGTTCCGGCAGACCTGTTCGAGGTCAGCCAGGCAGCCGCGCGGCTGCATGTGCCCGAAGTGCTGATGACCTACACAGCCGATGAAGCCAATGCCTTTATCGGCATGGCCCCGGAGCAGGCATTCAGCATCGAAGCGGTGTGCGGCTTCATTGCGGGCAACTTCGCGCAGCCACAGGGCGTGTTCGAGGCACTGGCCGCCGAGGCGCCCGAGGCCACGGCCAAGCAGCTGATGGCCAGGGCCATGACCCTGCACCAGATCCAGCTCTACGCGACCGAGTTCGCCGACGAGGCCGCGGATAACGGCATCCAGGTGCAGCTGCTGGGCTTCGAGGTCCACTCGCCCTTGCCGAATGCCGGCTCGGCGCACTGCTTCGAGCTGCCGTTCCTCTTTGGCAACCGCGAGGCCTGGCATGATGCCCCGATGCTTGGGGGTTTCAGCGAGGACGTCTTCACCACGGCAGCGGCAGAGTTCAGCGGCGCAGTGGGGTCATTCGTGCGCAGCGGAACTGCCAGCAGCACCGCCGGTGCGCTTCTGGCCGTGCATGAGTCCACCGCCCAGCTGATGACGGTGTTGGACGAATCGGGCCTGGCCACGCGCCCTATCGACCGGCGTTTCGCGACCAAGCGCCAGGTGCCGGCCTAAGTATTTGCGCGCCCGTCTTCGCGGACCCCCGGTTCGCGCGGACGGGCGCGCAAATTTCTTTCGCAGTAACACTGGACAATCTAACTTAAAGTAAATAATCTAATTATCTAGATCACAATATTTTTATTGCCAGCAGAAGGGATCCACCATGGCTTGGGGATTAATCAGGGAAATGGGCCACGTGTCCATCCAGACCAATGACATCGAAGGATCCATTTTCGACGCCACGCAGCTGCTCGGCCTGCGCGTCACCGAACGCACCGGCAACGAGGTCTACCTCGCCGCCAACTCGGTGCACCACGAGCTGACCTACGTCGAGTCCGAGGTCAACGGCATCCACTCGCTGGGCCTGATCGCCCAGAACGGCGACGCGCTGCGCGAGATCCGCAAGCGCGTGGCCGACGAGAACTTCAAAATCGTCTCCGAAACCCCGGTATCCCTTGGCGTCCAGGACGGCTTCTCGTTCGTCGGCCCCGAAGGCTGGATCTTCGAGGTGTACACCGGCATGCAGCACAACGACCGCGGCCTGCTCTCCTTCGGTCCGGATCGCTATGGCCACATCAACTTCCACCCGCGCGACGTGAAGGGAATGATGGAATTCCTGCGCCGCATCTTCGACTTCCGCCTCTCGGATGTCATCGGCGACGACTTCGCCTACTTCATGCGCTGCAACCCGGATCACCACGGTATCGCGCTGATCAAGGGCCAGGGCACCTTCCACCACCACGCCTGGCAGGTCCAGTCCATCGGCGACCTGGCCAAGCTCGGCGACCGCCTGGGCGCAGCCGGCCGCGAACTGATCTGGGGCCCGGTCCGCCACGGCGCCGGGCACAACATCGCCGCCTACTACGTGGAGACCTCCGGCGCCGTAGTGGAGCTCTACACCGACCTGGAACAGATCTACGACGACGAGCGCGACCCGGTGATCTGGGGCGAAGACGAGAACTGGTGGAACATGTGGTCCAACCGCCGCACCGAGGACTTCCGCACCTTCGGCATCCCGACCGTCACCGAACTGAAGACCTTCACCTAAACCGCAACGCATCGCGAACACTTTCGAAAGGCAACACCACCATGCAGTACGTATCCTTCAAGGCAGCTGACGGCACCGAGACCTGGGGCGTGTCCATCGACGGCACCGTCCACGACCTGGGCCCCTCGGGCAAGAACCTCGCGGCCAGCACCCGCGACGCCATCGAAAAGGGCATCTTCGGCACGCAGCTGGATCTTTCCGGCGCACCGACGATCGCCGAGTCCGACATCGAATTCCTGCCCTCGGTCACCAACCCGGGCAAGATCATCTGCATCGGCGTGAACTACCTGGCCCACCAGGAGGAGTCGGGCAAGACCGGGCAGACCGCGCCGACCGTGTTCACCCGCTTCGCCGATTCGCAGATGGGCCACCTGGCCCCAGCGGTGAAGCCGACCACCACCACCAAGTTCGACTACGAGGGCGAAATGGCGCTGGTGATCTCCAAGGAAGCCTTCCACGTCGAGAAGGAAGACGCCTGGGACCACATCGCCGGCTACGCCTGCTACAACGATTTCTCCGTCCGCGACTGGCAGAAAGCCGCCAGCCAGTGGATCCCGGGCAAGAACTTCCCGGGCACCGGCGGTTTCGGACCCTACCTGGTGCCGGCAGCCGACCTGGGCGACATCACCACCGCGGTGCTCGAAACCCGCGTCAACGGCGAAGTGCGCCAGCAGGCGCCGGTCGCCAACCTGGTCTTCGACATCCCGACCCTGATCAACTACGTCACCGGCTTCACCAAGCTGAACCCGGGCGATGTGATCGTCACCGGCACCCCGGGCGGCGTGGGCCTGTTCTACGGCCCGGACGGCCTGATCAACCACGGCGACGTGGTCGAGGTCGAGATCACCGGCTTGGGCATCCTGCGCAACACCGTGGCCGACGAAGCCTCGCTGCTTGCCGGCGCGCAGGCGGGCGATGCGGTCGCCAGCGCCTAGCCTCGCACCAACCGACAGAAGCACGACAGCAACCAAGGAAGTAGCGGGCAGTGGCACAATCCCATGAAGTCGACGTCCTGGTCATCGGTTCGGGCCCCACGGGCCTGACCGCCGCCAACCTGCTGGCCGATTCCGGCCTGCAGGTGGCATTGATCGAGAAGAATCCGGGCAGCGGCGACGAACCGCGCGCCATCAGCGCCACCGATGAGACCCTGCGCGTCATGGCGCACCTGGGGATCATGGATGAGCTGGGCCCGCAGATGCTCATGGACACCGGTGCCCGCTACTTCGGCCTGGGCGGCAAGGTCATTGCCGACGTGCGCCCGGGCAACCCTCGCCTGGGCCAGCCCGGCAAGAGCCAGTTCGACCAGCCGATCCTCGAAGGCCTGCTCTACGAGGCGGCCGCCCTGCGGCAGAACCTGGCCCTGCACTACGCCACCGCGGCCACCTCGATCCAGCAGCACGAGGACCACGTCATCGTGCATGCCACCCGTACCGGAGAGGCCACCACCGGCTTCAACGGCGCGAAAATCGGCGACGCCGGCCACGATCCCTACGCAGCCGCCCAAGGCAGCGAAACCGCTCTGGAATTCAAGGCGAAGTGGGTACTGGCCTGCGATGGCGGCAAGTCCTTCACCCGCCGCGAGCTGGGCATCGGCCTGCAGGGCTCCACCCAGACCGAACGCTGGATCGTGGTGGACCTGCTGGATGTGCCCGGCAACCCGGAGCCCTTCGCCTCTTTCCACTGCAACGGGCAGCGCCCGGCCGTGGTGGTCCCCGGGGTGAACGGCCGCCGCCGCTACGAATTCATGCTCTTCGACCACGAGGACGGGGAGCAGATGACCTCGCCAGCCTCCATCACCAAGCTGATCTCCCCGTTCCAGGACACCGAGACGGTGACCATCCGCCGCGCCGCCGTTTACACCGCGCACCAGCGCATCGCCGAACGCTACCGCGAGCGCCGGGTGCTGCTCGCCGGCGACGCCGCGCACCTGATGCCGCCCTTCGCCGGGCAGGGCCTGAACGCCGGCATCCGCGATGCCGCCGCCATTTCCTGGCGCCTGGCAGCCGTCATCGCCGGCGAGGCCGAGGAATCGATCATCGACGACTACGAAATCGAGCGCCGCCCGCACGCCGCCGAGATGGTCAAGCTCTCCAAGCGCATCGGCTGGGTGGTCATGAACACCAGCCCGGTGATCACCCGGATCCGCGACGCGGTGGTCGTCGGCACCCGAATCATTCCGCCGTTGAACCGCTGGCTGACCGGCATGCGCTTCCTCAAGCAGCCGCACTACACCACCGGCACGGTCCTTCCCCCGCTGCCCGGGGTCCCGCACCTGGCCCAGGACTTCGTCGGGCGCATGCTCCCGCAGCCCGAGGTGGACGCCAACGGCGCGGCCACCGCGCTCGATGACCTGCTGGCCCCAGGCTGGAACACCATCGAGGTGGCCGCCGGCCACCAGCTGGTCTTCACCAGCCAGGACGGCAGCACCGTCACCGCCACCGACACCTCCCGCGTCTTCGATGCCGCCACCGGCACTGTCCTGCTGATCCGCCCGGACTACTATGTCGCAGGCATTGCGCCATCCAACGACCGTGCCCGGCTGCTCAAGGAAATGAGCTCCAAGGCCACCGTGCTGGCTTCCTTCGGGACGGCAAAGCAGCCAAGCCATGGCTAAGCCGGCCGAAGCCGCACTATCGGGCATCCGCGAGGCCATCCTCGATGGCGCCTGGATGCCCGGCGAGCGCCTTGCTCCTCCGCACCTGGCGCAGCGCTTTTCCACCAGCACCACCGTCATCCGCGAGTCGCTGACCCGGCTGTCCGGCGAGGGCCTGGTGGCGGCAATCCCCAATCGCGGCTTCTTTGTCCCGGAGCTGAACCTGCGCCAGCTGCGCGACCAGACCGAACTGCGCTGCGTCACCGAAGCGCTGGCCGCCAGGCTTGCACTCGAGCGCGGGGATCTGGAATGGGAGTCCGCCCTGATCGCCGCGCACTACCGGCTGGCCAAGGCTCCGCGCCGCCGCGCAGATCATCCCGAGCAGTTCACCCCCGCATGGGGCAAGGCGCACCGCGAGTTCCATCAGCTGCTGCTCGCCCCCTGCGCTTGCCCGCCGATCCTGGACCTGTCGGCCAACCTGGCCAATTCGACGCTGCTCTACCGCCGCTGGGCCGCGGCCACCGAAGCCGCCACGCATCGGAATGTCGAAGCCGAGCACGAAGGACTGCTCCAGGCGGCGCTGGATCGCAATGCGGAGCAGCTCGGCGAGCGTCTGCGCGCCCACTATGAGGCAACGGCCCAGGTGATCCTTGAAGCCGGCCTGCTCAAGCTGGAGAATTTCTAGCGCTGCCCTACCGTTTCGGTCGCCGTGTCGCCTAGGCTGGCACTGGGCATTGCACCAGAGGGGAAGCGAGCAGCCATGGGATCCACGCCAAGCATTGCAGTCACCGGCTCCACCGGAGCGCTCGGATCCCTGGTGGCCCATCGGCTCGCCCACCGCGGGATCGCCCAGCGACTGCTGGCGCGCACGCCGTCAAAAGCCCCGGAACTGCCCGAGGCCGAGGTGCGGCAGTTCGACTATGCCGACCAGTCCGCCAGCGCCGAAGCGCTTGAGGGCATCGAGGTGCTCTTCATGGTCTCCGTTCCCGAAGGCCCCCAGCGGATGGATCTGCACCGTGCCTTCATCGACGCGGCCAGCAAGGCCGGGGTCACGCAGGTCGTCTATACGTCCTTCACTGCCGCGGCACCCGATGCGCTGTTCACCCTTGCCCGCGAGCACCACGCCACCGAGCAATACCTGAAGGAGTCCGGGATGCGCTGGACTTTCCTGCGCGACAGCTTCTACCAGGACCTCATGCCGCACCTTGCCGGGCGGGACGGGGTCATCCGCGGACCGGCAGGCGAGGGCCGCTTCGTTCCGGTCGCCCGGGCCGACGTGGCGCGGTCCGCGGCCGCCGTGCTCGCAGATCCGGCAGAGCATGCCGGCGCCACCTACGAGCTGACCGGGCCGCAGTCCCTGGACATGGCCGATGTGGCACGCATCCTCAGCGGGGCCGGCGGCAAGCAGATCGTGTTCCACAACGAAACCATCGAGGAGGCCTACGCCTCGCGCGCGGTCTTCGGTGCCCCGGACTGGCAGCTGGATGCCTGGGTCAGCACCTATACAGCCATCGCCAGCGATGCGATGTCACAGGTGAGCAACCACGTCGAAATCATCACCGGCACCCCGCCGATGTCCCTCGGGGAATTCCTGCGCACGGCCGGCTGACCCCGAACGTGCAGGCTAGCGCAGGTAGGTGCGCGCCACGCTGAACGCGGTGCGCTCCACCAGGGACAGGGTCTGCGCGGAGAGTTCTGCCAGCGTTGCCGGCCCCGGGGCAATGGAATAAGCGGCCAGGATCCCGGATTCCTCCAGCTGTTCATCGGTCAGGTCCACCGACCCGGCAACCACGATCACCTCGGCGTTCTCGCCGGCTGCCTGCAGCACCCCGGAGACCACCTTTCCGTCCAGCGACTGCGAGTCCAGGCGCCCTTCCCCGGTCAGTACCAGATCCGCGCCCTCGAGGATGTCGTGGGCGCCAAGCACTTGCGCCACCAAATCCCAGCCGGGGACCAGATCCACCTGGTAGTAGGATCCGAGGCTGATGGCCAAGCCGCCGGCCGCGCCCATGCCCGGCTGCTCGCGCAGCTTGCGCCCGGTATCGGCTTCCAGCACATCGGCCAGCCGGGCCAGGCCTGCATCCAGGAGCTGCACCTGCTCCTGGCTGGCGCCCTTCTGCGGACCGAAAACCGCGGCCGCGCCCTTGGCGCCGAGCAGCGGGTTGGTGACATCGCAGGCGATCTGCCATTGGACGTTCGCCGCCCGCGGGTCAAGCCCCGAAACGTCGATGGAGGCCAGATTCTGCAGCGCTCCGCCCCCAGCGGGCAGCTTCGCGCCGTCGGCATCCAGGAAGCTGGCACCGAGGGCAGCAAGCAGCCCGGTGCCGCCGTCGGTGGTGGCCGAGCCGCCCAAGCACAAGATGATCTGCGAAACGCCCAGCTCCAGGGCACGGGAGACCAGCGCGCCCAGGCCGTAGGTCGTTGCCTCCAGCGGCCTGCGTTCCACGTCGCTGACCTGCGGCAGGCCGGCAGCTTCGGCCGCTTCAACCACGGCGATCTTCCCGTCGGCCGACAGTCCCAGCCGGGACGCGACAGGGCGGCCCAGGGCATCGGTGGTCTGCACGCTGATCGCTTCGGTGCCCCAGGCATCGATCAACGCTTCGAGGGTTCCTTCGCCGCCATCGGCGAAGGGCACCGCGGTGATCTCGACCTCGCGCTTGCGGCCGGTCGCTCCCTTGGCGAAGCCGCCGGCCAGGGCCGATGCCACTTCGCTGGCCCGCGCACTGCCTTTGAAGGAATCAGGCACGATGGCCACGTTCAACGGACGGGTCGCTGCGGGTGCTGGCTTCTGCGTTGGAGTCATGCTTCCCAGCATAGGGAGAAGCGGCTCGCGGGCCTATGGAGATTTGACCAAGTTTCGTGCCGGTCGGCCCGTGGATCTATGTGCATTTCGCCCAACGGCCTTCTGTGTACCTTGCCTGTGCGGAAGCATCGAATATGCGTAGCTGAGCCAAAGGGACGGCACAGAAACCGCCAGTAGTGTTGTAAACACCTCTTGAAGGTGCGAGTGATGATCGTAGAAGTTCCCGTTGGATATTGCCCAACGGGAACTTCTCTTTAAGCCCTTTTGGCTTCGCTGTACTCTTCGATCGAGCTGTTGAAGCGATTCAGGTACTTGGCGAATTGCTCGATATCCGCGGAGCTCCAATCGCCCAGGATCTGCTCCAGCGAAGCGATGGACAGCGCGCGGGAATCCGACAGCCGCTCAGCGCCCATCGAGGTCAGGCAGATCTTGCGGGCGACATTTCCCTGGGGATCGGCAATGCGTTCCAGATACCCGTCCTTGATGGCCGCGGTCACCTGGCGTTGCAGAGTCGAGTTATCCAGGCGCAGTGCCTGGCTCAGTTCGGTAATGGTCATCGGGCCCTGCCCGTCAATGCGGCTCATCAGCAGGTACACGCTGCGGTCAAGCCCTCCCGAATGGCGCCGATGGGCGATGGTGTAGCGGCTGAGCATGATCTGCTCGTATTCGATCTCTGCGATGCGGTCCTTGATCCCGGCCTGTTCTTCTGGCATTTCTCCATCATACCCTTGATGTGTAAGATACATATTGTATGTAAGTTACACATTTGCTTCGGAAGGCTCCCCTGCCCACAACCACCCCCGCCGGAAAAACCAGTTCCGGATTCATCGTCGGCATTCTCGCCACCGCTGGCATCGCCTCATCGCTCACGCAGACGATGGTCGCCCCGCTCATCCCGCAGCTGCAGGAAATCTTCAATACCTCGCCGGATAACACCGCGTGGATCATTACCGCCACCCTGCTGGCGGCCGCAGTGGTCATGCCGATCTCGGGACGGCTGGGCGATATGTTCGGCAAGCGCCGCATCCTGGTCTTGCTGGCTATCCCGCTCATCCTCGGCGGCCTGATCTGCGCGCTCGCGCCGAATACCACGGTGATGATCGTCGGGCGCACCCTGCAGGGCTTCGGCTCCGGCATGTTCCCGCTGGGCATTGCCATGCTGCGCGATCTCGTCGACAAGGAGCGCCTGCCTTCGGCGATCGCCACGGTCTCCGCCACCCTGGGCGTCGGCGGCGCCATCGGCCTGCCGCTGTCGGCGGCCATCACCCAGTTCTCCTCTTGGCGCGTGCTGTTCTGCATCGGCGCGGCGATCACGCTGATCGTGGTCTTGCTGATCCTCAAGTTCATCCCGGTAGCCGGCACCACCCGCAGCACCTGCCGCTTCGACTGGATCGGAGCCATCGGCCTGTCCATCGGCCTGATCTGCCTGATGCTCGGCGTTTCCAAGAGCTCGACCTGGGGCTGGGGATCGATCCCGGTGCTCGCCCTGCTGATTGCCGCCGTCGTGGTCCTCGTCATCTGGGGCTTCTGGGAATTGAAGACCGCCAGCCCGCTGGTGGACCTGCGCACCGCCGCCATTCCCCGGGTGCTGCTGACGAATATCGCGTCGATCTTCGTGGGCTTCGGCATGTACTCCAGCTCGCTGGTGATGCCGCAGATTCTGCAGATGCCGGCCGAAGCTGGCTACGGCCTGGGGCAAAGCATCCTGGCCGCCGGCCTGTGGATGGCTCCGGCAGGACTGATGATGCTGGTCCTCTCCCCCGTGAGCGGCCGGCTGACCAGTGCCAAGGGCCCCAAGTTCACGCTGGTGCTGGGCATCGCCGTCATGGCGCTCGGCTACTCGGCCGGTCCGCTGGGCATGACCAGCACCTGGGGCCTGCTGGCGGTCAGCCTGGTCATCAACAGCGGTGTCGCCCTGGCCTATGGCGCCATGCCTGCCATCATCATGAGCGCAGTGCCGCGCAGCGAGACCGGTGCGGCCAATGGCTTCAACACCCTGATGCGTTCCTTGGGCACCACCTCTGGCGCGGCCATCATCGGACTGCTCCTTGCGGACATGACCATTGATTTCCATGGCGTCGTGCTGCCTTCCGAAGCCGGCTTCCACACGACCCTGTGGCTTGGCTCCGGCATTTGCGTGGTGGCAGCGATCATCGCCGCCTGCATTCCCGCCATGGCCAAGCCGAAGCCCGAAAGCGTGAGCACGCCCCAGCCGCTGGCCAGCATCGATTAGCCCAACTCCCAGTATTCAAGGTTTCCGAGGTTTCAGCCCAGCCGGGGCATAGGAAGCACCCCTATAGTTGAAAGCACCTCATGAAGGTGCGAGTGATGATCGGGCAACTCCCGCTGGGCAACCAGCGGGAGTTGCTTATTTCAGGAACTCCTTCGGAGAACTAAACTGCTGTTACTTCTACTTGGCCAAATAGCCGCCATCAACGGGCAGCGACGTGCCGGTGACATAGCTGTTGGCCGGATCAGCGAAATATGCCACGGCACCCGCTACGTCTTCCGGTAGCGCAACCCGCCCCAGCGGGATCGCAGCTGATACCTCGCGCTCGGTAGCCTCGGGGTCGTCTTGGGATGCCAGCCAGTCCTTGAACATCTGCGTTCTGGTCATCCCCGGGGCCACGGCGTTGACCCGGATGTTATGCTCGGCCAATTCCACGGCGGCAGCCTTAGTCAGGGCCAGCATCGCTCCTTTGCTGGCGCTGTACAGGCTCATTGTGGGCACACCTATGCTCGCCAACCGCGAAGTGATGTTGATAATCGACCCGCCACCGAAATCGCGCATCGCGCGTCCTGCGGCTTGAAGGCAAAAAATCGCCGAGAAGGTATTGATCTCAAAGGCCTCGCGGATCTCTTCTTCGGGTGTATCCAGAACCCAATTGGTGTGATCGATGGCTGCATTATTGACCAGCACATCAAGCCTGCCGGTCTTCTCCACCACACTGTCGACCAAGCTCTGGGATGCCCCGGAAGCAACTAGATCGGCCTGGATGAAGCAACCATTCTCACCCAGTTCACTCGCGACATCCTTGCCGCGTTCAGCGTTCCTTCCACTGATCACGACATAAAAACCGTCTTTGACCAGGCGTCGGGCAATCGCAATACCGATTCCCGAGGTTGAGCCCGTCACCAACGCCACTGGCTTGGTCATTTTCACGACGTCATCTCCTTTGATTGCGCTGCTTCCTTGCTTGGTGTCGGCCTGGTCCGGCGTTTGGAAGCGCCTACCAGTTTCTCCCCGCGCTCTAGTCGCAGCCTGTCGTCACTGCCCGGAATCAAGTTGCCACGCAGCGAACGGCCCGCAGTTTCCCGGAAAGTAAGTACTGAGACGAGCCCGATAATGCCTGCTCCCATCAGATACCATCCGGGCACCAAGTCATTACCGGTAGCTCCAATGATTGTCTCGTTGGCTACAGCTGCGGTCCCGCCGAAAACTGCTGTTGACAGGTTGTACCCGATAGCGAATCCGGAATACCTCACTGAGGTGGGGAAGAGAGCCGGAAGAGCAGAGGAAATCGTGGACAGCAGCACGACCAGCAAAAGACCCAAAGTGCCGATACCTGCGAGCTGGCCCCACAGCCCTCCCACTTGCATCAGATAGACAGCAGGAACCGAAAGCAGCACAAAGCCCGCGCTTGCGGTGACCAGTAATGGCTTGCGGCCAATTCGATCGCTCAATGACCCGAGCGGGACAATCAACGCGATCATGACCAGTTGGATGAGCACGAGAGTCAGATTGGATTGGGTCGCATCATGGCCCAGCGTTGCCGTGAGGTAACTGGGCATGTACGTCAGCACCAAATAGAACGCCACATTGACCAGAACGATGAAACCAAAGAGCTTGAGCAGCTGCCACGGATATTCAACCAGCAATGCGCGTAGGGCTTGGGGCGCCGAGCTAACTGTATTCCCCTTGCTTGAATCATCGGTGAAGGTCTCGGATTCTTCCAGATGCCGCCTCATCCACAGCGCGATCCCACCCAGCACCAGAGTCAATGCGAATGGCAGTCGCCACCAGCCAGCCATCATGCCTTCCTCGCCCACCACCAGCGTGAGCATGGTGCACAAGATCGCGGCAGCGCTGAATCCGGCCAGCGTTCCGAATTCCAGGAACGAACCGTACTTGCCACGCTTGTTATCCGGCGCATGTTCGCTCATGAAAACCGCTGCGCCGGCATACTCGCCACCGGCGGAGAATCCCTGGACCATGCGCAGCAGCACGAGCAGCGCGGGCGCCAAATAGCCTACCTGTTCGAAGGTCGGCAACAGTGCGATGCAAGCGGTGGAAACGCTGATCATCACAATGGTGAATATCAAGATTGTCCTTCGCCCAATCCGGTCCCCCAGCGGTCCCAGTACCATGCCGCCTAGCGGACGGACGATAAAGGAGATGGCGAACGTTGAAAAGGCCAGGATTCGCGGCATGGCGCCTGCGTCTTCACCGAACGTGAAAAACAACTGTGAGATATAGACGATCAGGTATCCATAGATTCCGTAATCGAACCATTCGATCGCATTGCCGATGGCCGAGCCAGCCACGGATTTGCGTGCTTGCTTCTTTTCCTCTGGTGTGAAATCCGCTTCGTTTCGGATCTTGGGCAGCTGTGCTTGGGTAGTCATGGTCTTGTCCTTAGCCTTGAGAAGCTTCAAAGGTGCGCAATGCAATAAGCGCGTAAGCGCCTGCCGCGGTGCACAAGTCTCGGATGGAAACACTTTCGTTCGGCTGGTGGGCCTGGGAATTGAGTTCGCCTGGTCCCAGGACAACCGTTGGCACCAGGTGGTGCTGGGCAATGAATCCCGCCTCGCACGATGCCGTCCAGATTCCATAGGCTCCGGCAGACCCTAGGTCCCGTAGTGACCGGCAGGCTTGGAGCACCAGCGGCGCCTCGGGCTCGGCCAGGAAACCTGGCATGAACATCTGCACCGTTCCTTCCAGCCCGATCTGCTGGCCATCCAGATCCACCGAGCGGTCAAGCTCCAGACGGGCCGCCGCAAGCAACTCATCAAGCACCTGTTGCGGGTTCTCTCCGGGCAAGAGCCGACGGTCGATGCCCAGCAATGCCGCGTCCGGAACGATGGAAGTGCCGTGACCGGCGTGCAGCGTGCCTACATTCCAAGTTGCCGGGCCAAGTATCGGATGCCCGTTCTTGGCGAGACGCACCTTGTCCCTGCCGATGAGCGCTACCAGCTTCGCTGCGGCTTCGATGGCACTAGCGCCATCTGCCGGACGGCCAGCGTGAGCGCTGGATCCGCTGATGCGCACCTCCATATTCGCTGCCGCACGGCAGCCAATAATGGCCACTAGATCCGTAGGTTCGGCAACGATGCAGGCAGTGTAGGGTGCGGGAGGCTCTGTATTGATGTAATGGGTTATTCCCAATGCATCAGCTTCCTCATCCACAGTGCAGATCAACGTCAACGGGATCTCTGGTGCTTGGTGGTGGACCGCTGCCATGGCTTCGATAATCGCAGCCAGACCGCCCTTCATGTCCGTTGCCCCGCGACCGACCAGCTGATCGCCTTCCCGCCGAGCTGTGAATGCGTCTGCATGCCAGCCGCTTCCGGCAGGTACGACATCGCTGTGCCCGAGGAACAGTATCCCACCCCCGCTGTTGCCGCCACCGAGGTGGGCCACGAGATTCGGACGTCCTTCGGCCACCTGCTGCAAATGAACGGATGCCCCCAGCTCTTCGAGCATTTCGCGCAGTAGTTGGACAGTGCGTTCTTCGCTGCCACCGGGATTCTCGCTGGGAGCTTCGATCAGCTGTGCGCATCGGCCGAACAACCGTTCCTGGTCAATTTGGGCCAGTACCACGCGTTCCAGTTCGTTCATTGACTGCGTCACCAGGATCATGCGCTGGCTCCATGCTGGAGCATCTCTTCAATCGCCGCGTGCAGGCGATGCACCCCCTGTGCAATCCGTTCCGGCGTGGAAGTCGCGAAGCACAAGCGCAATGCGTCGGTGAAGGCGCCAGAATCTGCAAAGGCAGGGCCCGGTATATAAGCCACGCCATGTGCCAGGGCTATCGGGAACAGCTCCTGGGTGTCGATCTGCGAGTACCGGCCTTTCAAGGTCAGCCAGAGGAAAAATCCGCCTTCGGGGTCAGTGGCCTCGATATCGTCTCCGAAAGTTTCGGCCAAGGCCCGGCGCATGGCCTGCTTGCGCTCCAAGTAAACGCTGCGCAAGGTCCCCACATGGGTTTCCAAGCGACCTTGAGCCAAGAAGTCCGCCACCAGCTGCTGCATTGGGGCGTTGGTGCAGGTATCCATGGATTGTTTCGCACTGATCGCCAAATCGCGCAAGGCAGGATCCAGTTCCATCCATCCCACGCGCAGCCCCGGTGCCAGCACCTTGGAGAAGGTTCTCACCGAGACGATTCGGGGGTTGCCCGGGCTCAATTCGCTGAAGCCCGGGACTTCCTGGCCGGCGAAGCGCAACGCACCATAAGGATCGTCGTCAATAATGAATGCTTCCCACTGTTCAGCGAGCTCAATCAGCTTCCGGCGCCGTGCTTCGCTGAGCGTGCGTCCCGATGGGTTCTGGAAGTTCGGAATCACGTAGATCACTTTGGGGATCTTGCCGCTGGCCGCCACCAGTTCCGGCAACGCCTCTACAATCAGTCCGTCGTCATCCACCGGCGCTTCCAGAATCTGCCCCTGGTAGCTCAAGGCTGTGGCAATGCCGTTAGTGTAGGTAGGCGATTCGACGATTACCAGGTCGCCTGGGTCCACCATCAGCTTGAAGGCGATGTCCAGTCCCTGCATGCCGCCAGTGGTCACCAGGATCCGTTCCGGGTCCACAGCCTGTCCCTGCCCAGCGGCGAAGGCAACGATCTGCTTGATAAGCGCCGGGTTCCCTTCGGTCGCAGCATAGTCGTAGCGGCCAGTGGCCGGCTGCCGGTAGAGCTCGGCGAGCTCGGCTTCGGGAATCAATTCGGCGTTGGGCGCACCCATGGCGAATCGCACGATGTCGTGTGTCTGGCTGGCCAGCAGCGAGGTCGAGGAATCGATCACCGAGCCCTTAAGCTGGCTGGCTCGGGCGGCAAGACGCGTTGAAATCGGTGCCAGGAAGGATTGTGTAGTCATTTGAAGAGCTCCTTGGGTTGATGATGGTCAGTTCGCGTGGCAGGTCGGCCAGGAATTCGATTCCGTTGGCCGCGACCCTGATGGGTTCCGAGACCTCGAAGCCGAAGCCGTCGAGCCACATGCCGGCAATCAGGTGGAAGGTCATGTTCTCCTGCAAGAGGCTGTGCTCGCCGGCCCGGAAGCTGATCGTGCGCTCGCCCCAGTCCGGCGGGAAGCCGACGCCGATCGAGTAGCCCAGTCGGGATTCCTTCTCGAAGCCATGGGCGTTGATCACTTGGGTGAAGGCGCGCGTGACCGCGTCCGGTGTCGCCCCGGGGCGGACCTGGTCGAACGCCGCCTCGATGCCTTCGACAGTTGCTGCGGCCACGCGCTGCAGTGCGCTGCTCGGCTTGCCCAGCACAGCGGTGCGGGCCAGCGGCGCGTGGTACCGCCGGTGCACTCCGGCCAGCTCGATGGAGATCGGGGCGTTCGAGGGCATCGGATCGGCGTTCCAGGTCAGGTGCGGAGTATCAGCTCCGGGCCCGGTGGGCAGCATTGGCACAATCGAGGGGTAGTCCCCAGCGTGGCCTTCCACTCCCCGCGCCTGCGCCGCCATGATCTCGGCGGCCACGTGGTTCTGCGGCCGGCCCGGCTCCAAGGCACCCAGCGCGACGCGCATGCTGTGAGAGGCGACGCGACCAGCGATCCGCATCAGTTCGACCTCATAGTCTGACTTGATGAGCCGCACCCAGTTGACCAGTTCGCGGGACTCGCGCAGTTCCCATTCGCCAAGGGTTGCAGCCAGGGCCTGGTACATGCGCACGGAGAAGAAGTGGGAATCTCCTTCGTAGCCCACCGCGAGCTTACGCCCGAATCCCAGGTCGCGCAGGTGCCTGGCGACCCAATCGCCAGGGTGGATGTCGGGCCTATGGACGATTTCCTCGGGGTAGCCGAAGATCTGCTCGGGGGCGACCCCGCTCGCCGTGCGGTGCGCTCCGTGGGCATCCATGTGGCGCATGTACAGCATCGGCGGTCCATCCAGCGGAAGAACCATCATCTGGGCGGTGTAGAAGGACCAGGCGTTGTACCCACTCAAGTAGTAGAGATTCGCAGGATCCGTGATCAGAAGCAGCTCTAGTCCCTGCTCTGCCATGCGTTCCTTGACGCGTTGTTGCCGGGTTGCGAACTCGGCGATTTCCAGGCTGTCAATGCCTGTTGGGGGCTGCATCATTTCTGTTTTCTTGCTCCTTGCGGAATGAGTGGAATTTTTCTTGTGATCTACACCATAAGACTGCGTTTGAATCAGATAAAGTGGGTGCATCTTGTTCGTATCGTTAAGCAGAACTTACGGGATGTACCGCAGGTGCATCTGCGGCGGAAGAAGGAAATGCTAGATTTCAAAAGGCTCACGCTGCTGCGCGAACTGCATTTGCGCGGAAGCATCGCGGGCACCGCTCGGATGCTAGGCATCAGCCCGTCCGCGGTATCGCAGCAATTGGCCAAGCTCGAAGCGGAAGCAGGGTTGCCGTTACTCGAACAGGTCGGTCGCAGCATCCGGCTAACCCCGGCCGCGCAACACCTGATTGCCAGCGTGGATGAGGCGATCTCGGTACTCGAAGCGGCCAGCGCCGAGCTGGAAACACGACGTAGCCGGATCCAGGGAGTTATCCGCTTCGCGGCATTCAGCACTTTCGCACGTACCTATCTGCCAGATGCCTTGCGGAACATGGCGCTGGTCCATCCCGACGTGGTGGTTGAGTTCACGCAGCTCGAACCCAGCGAGGCATTGGACGCCGTGTCCGGACGACGCGCAGATATTGCCATTGTCGATGAATTCACCCATGTGCCACGCAGAGCGGACTCTGGATTAGTTCGCACATTGATTACTACCGACCAGTTGGATATTTTTCTGCCGCGTCCGGTCGCGAGCATCGCGGAGCTAGCCGATTTTGATTGGGCCTTTGAACCACATGGCACCGATGCCCACATGTTCAGCCGCAATTACTGCCGTGCGCTGGGGTTCGAGCCGAGAGTGCTCTTCGACTCCCCCGATCCCAGATTGCATTACGAGTTGGTGGCTGCTGGTGTTGCTGCCGCTTTCCTGCCCCGCATGGTGTTCAACCGACTGGGCCCAACCGAGGAAAACGTCACCCGCTTCGCGCCGTCACAGAGCCCTGCACCGCCTCCCATGTTCCGGGAAATCTATGCCGTGGGACGCCGCGGCAGCGACCTGCGCCCCGCGGTCAAGAGCTTCTTGCAAGTCTTGCAGGCCGTTGCCGCCTGAATTGAACCACTCGGAGGAAAATGCATGCTTGATCTGAATCGTCTTCGGCTGCTGCGCGAGGTCAGCTTGCGCGGGAGCATGAGCGCCGCGGCTCGCAGCCTGTCATACAGCCACTCGGCAATTTCCCAGCAGCTGGGCCAGCTCGAACGTGAGACTGGGGTCAAGCTGCTGGAACGCGCAGGGCGCAACGTGCAGCTGACCAAGGCAGGTTTGGAATTGGTGGGCAATACGGAAGCGGTCCTTGCCGCGATGGAAAAGGCCGAAGCCGATTTGGCCAGCTCCCACCAACGGGCACAAGGCGCGGTCACGGTGGCAGCTTTCGCCAGTATCAGCCGGGCAGCCATTCCAGCCGCACTTGCTTCCATCGCCGAGACGCACCCCGGCCTTGAAGTGCGCATCCAGCGCTATGAGCCGGAGGATGCGATTATCCGCCTGGCATCGCGCCAGGTCGACGCGATCGTCACCGACTCCTTCCCAGGCACTTCCTCGGGCAGCGCCAACGGCCTGCACACCACCATCATCGGCCAGGATCCGATCCGCGGTTACCTTCCAACCGGACTTCAGATTCCCGACGCCGAGGCCGCAGCCACCCTGCCATGGGTCATGGAACCGGCAGAGTCCGCTGCTGCACAATGGGCACTTCGAGTTTGCCGGGAACGCGGATTCGAACCCCGTGTCCAGCATGTTTCCTCGGACGTGCTCTTCCACTTGCGTCTGGTTGAGCGTGGCCTGGCAGCAGCTTTCCTTCCGGACATGCTCATCCAGGAGACAAGCAGCCAGCTGCAGCCCAGCAACTGGCTTCCGGCCGACCAGAGCCGCACCATCCTGTTCATCACCCGCAAGGGATCGGAGCACAATCTGGCGCTGAATGCCGTGCAGCGGGCGCTGGAAGCAGAACTTCACATGTCCCACGACATGTAAGTAAAACTGACAGGAATCTGTCGAAATCTTTCGCTTTTCATAACCGGTTTCGATTTCTAGATTGGTATCAACCCAATCATCCACGACCGGAATGGAACGAATCCGAATGACACTGAATAATCTGACGCTGCCGGACTCGACGGCCAGCGCGAGCATCCTGGAAGCGCCATCACTCTGGCCAGCACAAGCCCATCTGCCCACGGTTAGCGGGCGCCAGTTGGTTGTCGAACGCGGCGAAGGGTCGTGGCTCTACACCCAGGATGGACGCAAGCTCTTCGACGGTACTGCCGGCCTGTGGCATGCGAACGTAGGCCATGGAAATGCCGAGCTGGCCCAAGCGGCCTACGAACAGATGCTGCAGTTGGAGACCTATCACATCTTCGCTCGCTATTCGAATGACAAGGCGCTGGCCCTGGGCGAGAAGCTGGCAGAACTCAGCCCCATCGACCGCGCCAAGATCATCCTGAACTCGGGCGGTTCGGATGCCATCGATGTGGCATGCAAGCTCGCCCGCCGCCACTGGCAGCGCGAGGGACGGAATTCGAAGAAGATTATCCTCTCGCGCGAACACGCCTACCACGGCCTGCACGCCTACGGCACCTCGATCGCCGGGTTGGAATTCAACCGCGAGGGCTACGGCACCGACTCCCTGGTTCCGGAAACCGCCCGCGTCTCTTTCAACGACCCAGCCCAGGTCGAAGCGCTGGTCAACCGCCTCGGAGCAGAGAATATTGCCGCGCTGGTCACTGAGGCCGTGCAGGGAACCGGTGGAGTCAATCCCCCAGCCCCCGGGTATCTCGAAGCCATCGCGCGAATCTGCCGGGACAACGATATCCTGCTGATCCTCGATGAGGTCATCACCGGTTTCGGGCGCATGGGCACGATGTTCGCCGCCGAATACTACGGCCTCGAACCGGACATGATCACCTTCGCCAAGGGTGTGACCAGCGGCTACGCCCCGCTGGGCGGAGTAATGGTCGCTCCGCGCCTGTGGGAGCCGTTCTACGTCGACTCGCCCGACACCCCGGTCTTCCGCCACGGCGCCACCTATGCAGGGCATGCAACGGCGAGCGCGGTCGCCCTGAAGCACCTGGAGATCCTGGAACGCGAGCAGCTGGTTCCACGCGTGGCCCAGCTCGAATCGGTGCTCCGCCGCGAACTGGACGCGTTGGCTGCGCGCACCGAGGCCATCACCGAGGTGCGCAGCGCCGGCTTGCTGGGCGGCGTTACGCTTCACGAATCGCTGACCGCCGAGCGGGTGTGCGACGACCTGGTGGAGCTGGGCTTCATCGGACGCCCGCTGCGCGGGAACACCATCCAGATCAGCCCGCCATTCATCGTCACCGACGAGGAGCTGTCCATGTTCATCAGCGCCATCGGCGAAGCCATCAATGCAAGGAGCGGCAAGTGAACACTGCAACGCAGCAAGACGCGCAGCTGGCCGCCGCTGATCCCCGCTACATGGCGAATGCCGATGCAGCCATCGCCACGCTGGATTCTCCAGCGCAGGGCATCGCGGTCCACGATCCGGCCACCGGTGAACTGATCGCCCGCGTCCCGGATTCTTCACCCGCAGATGCTCTGGCAGCGGTCGGCCGGGCCGATGCGGCCGGTGCCGACTGGGCCCGCCAAAGCCCCCGGCACCGCGCCCAGGCATTGCACAACTGGTATGAACTGCTCATCGAGCACGGAGAGCAGATCGCCATGCTGATCTCCCGGGAGATGGGCAAAACGCTGGCTGAAGCGCGGGGCGAGGTAAAGTACGGAACCGACTTCGTGCGCTGGTACGCAGAGGAGGCGGTCCGCCCGGCAGGCCAATTCCAACCAGCCCCCGATGGAGGCGCGGATATCCTCACCCGACGCGCCCCAGTAGGGCTAGCAGTGCTGATCACCCCGTGGAACTTCCCACTGGCCATGGCTACGCGCAAGATCGCGCCGGCCCTGGCCGCGGGGTGCCCGGTGGTCATCAAGCCAGCCACAGCCACCCCGCTGACCACATACTTTGCCGTTCAACTGGCCATCCGAGCAGGGGTGCCCGAGCAGCTGATCCAGGTGGTTTCCACCTCGGATGCCACGGGTTTCAGCAGAGAGGTGCTTTCCGATCAGCGCGTGCGCAAAGTTTCGTTCACCGGCTCCACCCCGGTAGGCCGAAGGTTGCTTGAGCTTGCTTCGAAGAATGTGCTGCGCAGCTCCATGGAGCTGGGCGGCAACGCCCCGCTGCTGGTCTTCGACGACGCAGATTTCGAACGCGCCATCGAGGGAACTATCGCAGCCAAGCTGCGCAACGGCGGCCAATCCTGCATTGGCGCCAACCGCATCTATGTCCAGTCCGGCATTGCTGACGAGTTCGCTGCCGAGCTCGCCCGCCGATTTGCCCAAGTAAAGGTCGGTGCCGGGCTCAGCGATGCATCCGGAATCGGTTCGTTGATCGATGGCCGAGCCGTTTCGCAGATGCAGGACTTCACCAACGATGCCCTGGAGCGGGGCGCCCAGCTGCTCACGGGCGGCCACGGCTACGACAGCATCGGCCACTTCTATGCTCCCACGGTGCTGGACCATGTCGGGCCATCCGCACGCGTCGCCGGGGAAGAGATCTTCGGCCCGATTGCTGCGATCCGGCGCTTCGATACCGAGCAACAGGTCTTGGGCTGGGCCAACGACACGGAGTTCGGGCTCGCTGGCTATGTCTTCACCCAGGACCTGGACCGCGCGATGAATGTCGCCGACCAACTGCAAACCGGCATCGTTGGCATCAATCAAGGCGTGCCCTCCAACGCGGCCGCGCCATTTGGCGGAGTCAAGCAGTCCGGCCTGGGCCGTGAAGGAGCCAGCGAAGGCCTAGAGGAATACCAGTCCGTGCGCTTCTACAATATTGCCCGCCGAACCACCGCCGGCTAACCGGGCTTTGGAGCCCACACCACTACAACTACATCTACAGTTACAAAGAAGAGAGTCCAATAATGCACATCTCAGTTATCAAGGAAATCAAGCCTGCCGAGCAACGCGTTGCCATCACACCTGCCGGTGTTGCAGCGCTAACCGCAAAGGGACATGCAGTTCACGTCGAATTTGGCGCAGGCGACAACGCCGGCTTCAGCGATGATCAGTACGCCGCGGCCGGGGCCCTGCTTGCCACCCAAGCCGATACTTGGGCCAGCGCGGAACTCTTGGTCAAGGTCAAGGAACCAATTGCCAGCGAATACCACTTCCTGCGCGAGGACCTGACTCTGTTCACCTACCTGCATTTGGCGGCAGACCGCCCATTGACCGAAGCGTTGCTGGATGCCGGCACACTATCCATCGCCTACGAAACCGTTCAGGACCACACTGGCTTGCCGCTGTTGACGCCGATGAGCGAAATCGCAGGCCGCTTGGCGGCGCATGCGGCAGCCACCTATCTGACCGGTCCCGAAGGAGGACCGGGCAAGCTTCTTGGCGGTTCGCCAGGCGTAGCTCCGAGCCGTGTCTTGGTCATCGGCGGAGGTGTGGTCGGAACCCAAGCCGCACAACTGGCCTTGGGCATGCAGGCAGAAGTCACCATCCTGGAAATGTCACCGTTGCGTATCCGCCAGCTTGGCGACCTGCTCGGCAACCGGGCACGGGTACTGATGAATGACCCGCTGACCCTGGAAAACGAGTTGGCTCAGGCCGACGTCGTCATCGGCGCCGTGCTGGTTCCGGGTCGTGCTGCGCCCAAGGTAGTCACCCGCGAACAGCTGGGCTTGCTCAAGCCCGGGTCGCTGCTGGTGGATGTGGCCATCGACCAAGGCGGAGCCTTCGAAACTTCGCACGCAACCACCTACCAAGATCCGATCTTCGAAGTGGACGGCATCCGGCACTACTGCGTAGCCAACATGCCGGGCGGCGTGCCGCAGACGTCCACCAAGGCGCTGACCAACGCCACCCTGCCGTACCTGCTGCAGCTGGCGAACCAGGGCGTCGAGCAGGCCTTGGCATCGAATCCGGCCTTGGCCAAGGGAGTCAATACCCGTGGCGGGCGCATTGCCTACTCCGGCGTCGCTTCAGCCTTCACGGACCTGCCGAACACCGAATCCCATTCGTCGCTGGTCTAAAGCGCTGGTGCAATGGAATCAGGATGCATGGCCTACGCGCAGTGCATGCTTATTGCATCCACAGAATGCCGTTCTACAGTTTTAAGTACCTCATGAAGGTGCGAGTGATGACGCGGAAACTGGCACTGTCGGTCTTGCGACAGTGCCAGTTTCTGTATCCAAAATCATTTCCCTGTTTCCAGCAATTCTCGAAACCCCGAACTGCACGCGGGCCGCTGAAATTATTTCCGGCAACCGGCGGCACAGTCTTCTCCAAATCTGCAGTGGACGCTCAGCACCGGCATAGCTTCGCCTCCTATATTGGTAAGTACCTCATGAAGGTGCGAGTGATGATCGAGAATTCCCGGCCGAAGTCTTCGGCCGGGAATTCGAATTTAAGCGTCCTGCTCGCCTCGTGTAGCGCAAATCTCCGGCATCTGCGGGCGCAGGCAACCTCCGCTGCGATAACGTAGACAAGATCCCACTTTGCTTCCCTGGGACACCTGACGAAACGGAGCCCCGGTGAGTACCGCGACCGCTGAATTGACGCCCCTGCAACGGCAGTCGGTGCTGCGCACCCTCAAGTCCCCGCGGCTGCTGAAAACCGAACTGCTCGCCGGCCTGGTCGTTTCCCTGGCACTGATCCCCGAAGTCATCGCGTTCACCGTGATCGCCGGGGTGGACCCGCGCGTAGGCATCTTCGCCTCCTTCACCATGTCGGTGGTCATCGCGATCACCGGCGGGCGCCCGGCGATGATTTCCGCCGCCGCCGGCGCGGTGGCACTGGTGGTCGCCCCGCTGGTGCGCACCTACGGAGTGGAATACCTCTTCGCGGCGGTGGTGCTGGCCGGCATCATCCAGGTCGCCCTGGCCCTGCTGGGCGTGGCCAAGCTGCTGCGCTTCATTCCGCGCCAGGTGATGATCGGTTTCGTCAATGGCCTGGCCATCTCGATTTTCTGGGCGCAGATGCCCGAGCTGCGCAATGTCCCGTGGATGGTCTACCCGCTGGTGATCCTCGGCGTCGCCATCGTCTGCTACTTCCCGAAGATCACCAAGGCGGTCCCGGCGCCGCTGATCGCCATCGTGGTGCTCACCGCGATCACCATCTTCGCGAAGGTCACCGTTCCGACCGTGGGCGACAAGGGAGAGCTGCCCGACTCGCTGCCGATCTTCCACCTGCCCGGGGTGCCCCTGGATATGGAGACGCTGCAGATCATCGCGCCCTATGCGATCGCGGTGGCTTTCGTCGGCCTGCTCGAATCCCTGCTGACCGCCAAGCTGGTCGATGACATCACCGACACCCCGTCGAGCAAGACCCGCGAGTCCTGGGCGCAGGGCACCGCGAATATCGTCACCGGGTTCTTCGGCGGGATCTGCGGCTGCGCGATGATCGGCCAGACCATGGTGGGCGTGAAGGTCTCCGGCGGGCGCACCCGGATCTCCACGGCCTTCGCCGGCATCTTCATGCTGCTGCTGGCCGTGCTGCTCGGCGACATCGTCGCCCGGATTCCGATGGCCGCGCTGGTCGCGGTGATGATCGTGGTTTCGGCCACCACCTTCAACTGGCATTCAATTCGCCCGAGCACGCTGAAGATGATGCCCAAGAGCGAAACCTTCGTCATGGCCATCACCGTGGCGCTCACCGTGATCACCAGCAACCTCGCCATCGGCGTGGGCGCGGGCATCCTTGCGGCCATGGTGCTCTTCGCCAATCGCGTGGCGCATATGGTCACCGTGGACCGCAGCGCTACCGAAGATTCGGCCGTGTACAAGGTCAACGGCGAGCTGTTCTTCGCTTCCTCCAATGACCTGTACATGCAGTTCGACTACGCGCAGGATCCCGAGAAGGTCATCATCGACATGTCAGATTCGCACCTCTGGGATGCCTCGACCGTCGCCGCATTGGACTCGATCCGCACCAAATACGAGCACTACGGGAAGAGTGTGGAAATCCAGGGCCTGAATGAGGCCAGCCAGAAAATGCAGGACCGGATGGGCGGCAAGCTCGGCTAGGGCCTGGAACTCAGCTTTCCTCCGCGGGCTTCCCGCGTTCGGCCGCACGCTGGCGCTTGGAGGCGTACATGTCCCGGTCCGCGCGCAGGATCATGGTGCTCAGGTTGTCGTCGGCTCGGGCCTGTGCCGTTCCGAAGCTCCAGGCCAGCTTGGATGAGCCTTCAATGCGCTCCATCAAGAGCTGCGCCTGGCCCATCGTCGTATTGGGGAACACCAGCACGAATTCGTCTCCGCCCAATCGGCAGACCAGGTCTCCGGCACGGATCGAGCTGCGCAGATGCCACACCAGCTCCTTCAGTGCGCGGTCCCCGGCATCATGGCCGCCCTGGTCGTTGATCTCCTTGAATCCGTCCATGTCCAGCAACGCCACAGCCAGCGGCTTGCGGTACTTCCGCGACGCGAGCAAGGCGGCATCTCCACGCGCCGACAGCCCGACGCGGTTCAAGGCGCCGGTCAGCGCATCAACCTGGGTTTGCTGGCGGAATCGGCGCTTGACGTAGTGGCCGACGAACATCCCAATGACTGTGAAGAAGACCAGGCTCAGCACGTTCAACGGACCGCTTTGGTGCTCGGTGCCTACGGCAGGGCCGAAGAACACCGAGTAGGGAATCGTGAAAGCCATGACAGGATAGATGGTCCACCGGGTGACCGCCGGCGGAAAGAGCCAGGACATATAGAGCGCGATGAGCGGAAATTCCTGGAGCCTGAAGACGATCTGCTCATGGTTGACCGAGAACCCCACGAAGGCGACAAAGGCCGACAACTCGGCCAGGGCCCCGAGATAGGCAATCCACAGTGGAAAACGGTCAAGCAGCATCCACACGGTGATCACCATGGCCAAGGTCCCGGCAACCCTTGCCACCGCCAGCTTCTGGATGAGCGGAGAACTGAAATCATTGCCCAGGTTGACCAGATAGAACACCAGCAGGAATGCCGCCACCATCCCGGTGACAGCAACTTCCAGTCGCTCGATCCTGCGGAGCCTGGCTGGCAGCAGCCGGCTCCACCAGATTCCGTCATCGTTGGCCCGCCGGTTCCTTGTCCTGGGCATGCTGCTCCCGCTTCCTTGTGAATTCATCAGTACCACGTATCCCTGGCCAGCTTCAGGGTAATATCACCTTCGTACCCAACAGCCTAACCAGCATCATCTTGCCAATCCGCATCACCAGCCTAGGTGGACCATGAAGTTCGCATTCCAGCCCCTGATCAACCTGCGCTCCGACGCGTTGCTGGGCTTCGAGGCGCTGGCACGATTCAGCGACGGACGCCGGCCAGATGAGCACTTCGCCGAAGCCCGGGCCGAAGGCAATCTGCTGGCGCTGGAGCTGCGCGCCCTGGAGGGCATTGTCCACGCCGCCCAGGGACTGCCCGATGGGCTGCTGCTCACCATGAATGCCTCAGGCCCTGCAATCAAGGCCTTCGCGCGCGCGGCCCCGGAACTTGATCCCCGGCTGGACTGGGGGCTGGAACTGCACGAGCTGTCCGCACCGGAAGTTTGCGATGCAGTTCGGACCAATGCCGATGAGCTCGGCTGCCTGTTGCTGGTTGACGATGCAGGCATCGGCTACGCCACAAGAGAGCGCATCCTGCGCCTGTTGCCGCACATCGTGAAGCTGGACCGTTCGCTGTTCATCCACTACCTGGCATCGGCCGAGGCCCGCGAGCATGTGGACATCCTGCTGGCGGCCGCCCGCGAGATCAACGCCAAGACGCTGGTCGAGGGGGTCGAAACCGCCGAGCATCTTCAGCTCGCCCGCAGGCTGGACTTCGACTATGCGCAAGGCTTCTATTTCAGCCCCGGCATCGAGCTGGCGGACCTGCCCGTGGCGATGCATGAGCTACACGGACGCCTCGGGATCGATATTCCTGGTTTCTGAGCGGCGTTCGCGTCCCCGTGCGCTGCGGATCCGGATCACCGGCAGCAGCTTGGCCAAGCCCAGGACCAGATAGAGCACGGTGTTGATCGCGACGAACGAGGCGAGCACGGCGAACCAATCGCTGAGCAGCACGCTTTCGGGGAGAATGATTCCTCGCGGGATCTGGACGATGAGATTCATCATGAGATGTTTTCCTTCCGTGCGGCACCTGCGTGGTCGACATGCTTCCAATCCGCGCTGCGGGCAAAGGCGATATCCCCGACGCCCTTGAGGAATGCGAGATCAAGGAAGGCGTCGTAGACCAGCTCGGGAATCACCAGCGCGGCGACGATCCTTGCTCTCCAGCCGCCGTGCCAGACCGTGACCACGCGTTCGACAGCAAAGAGCGCGCCCAGCAGCATCCAGAACGGGAACCACACCCAGGTGTCCATGGAGATCAGCATGATGATCATCAGCGCGAAATAGCTGAACAGCGCGATCACGCCATAGCCGATGCCGATCTGCTGCGCCCAGTACCGGGAGGTCTGCGCGGTGACTCCGTACGCGCCCAGGTTCTCCAAGGCGCCACGCTGCCAGCGCAGCCGCTGCGCCCACAGCATCTTCCAGTTGGGCATCAGCTCGGTGACCACCGTGCAGTCCTGCGGCGACGTGGTCAGCGCGCCGAGGGTTTTCAGCGCGATGGTCAGCTCATTGTCTTCGGTCAAGGCCGCCGTGTCATAGACCTCGCCGGGGGTTCCCGGAAGCACGCTGCCGCGCGCAGCCGCCACCTCGCGCAGGGCCGAGGCGCGGAATACCGAGGCCGTGCCGGTGAGCACGAAGACCCGGCCGTCGCGGCGCGAGATTTCGCGTTGGTAGCGGGTGTATTCGTTGCGCTGGAATTGGCCGATCAGCCCGTGGCCTTCTTCGCCGTGGAACAACCCGCCCACCGACATCAGCGCGCGGTCCCAGGTGAAGCGGTCCCGGGCGGTTGCCAGGAAGTCCGCGCCGATCTGGCTGTCGGCATCCATCACCATGACGCAGTCGTTATCGCCCATCCCGGGCAGGATGGCATGCAGCGCCTGGTTCAGCGCCCCGCCCTTCTTGTGCTTGTTCTCCACCGATTCGAACACCTCGACCCCGTGCTCGCCGGCGACCTGCACGGTCCGGTCGGTGCAGTTGTCGGCCACCACGATGATGCGCGATGGAGCAAAGCTCTGCTCCTCCAGGGCTTTCAGGGTGTATGGCAGGGAAGCTTCTTCATTGTGCGCCGGAATCAGCACGGTCACGGTGACCGGTCCTGCGTAGACGCCTCGGGTGCGGGCCATCACCGCCTTGGGCGCCAGCGGCCGGCTCGATTTCTCGATCGGCGTCCGGCGATAACGCCAGGTGACCAGACGCTCGCCCAGGACCACCAGCAGCACCAGGATCACCGCGGCGGCAACGGAGAAAACCAGGATCGACAAATCGGGCAGCTCGGAGCTGTAGAAGGTTGTCCAGAGCCTTCCGATGTGGACCTCGATCGGGTTCCACATGCCCACTGGCCGTTCCGCGATGCTCAGCGCCCACACCAGCAGCGAGGCCGCGAGAACCACGATCATGATCACACCGATGCCCACCAAACGGCTGAAATGTTTCTGCACGCACGCACCCCATTTACGTCAAGAATTCCTTGTCGACCCCGAGGTTAGCCCACGGAAGCCACTTGGAAAACTAGCATGCAGGAAATTCCCGGGCGCAGTATTTATGCTGAAGCTCACCTCCACCCAAAGCATCGCTGTGGCTCGCTGACCTGGCTGGCGGCGGGCGGCTACAGTTCAAGCCGTTTCGCCGCGTCCTCGCGCAACTGGTTCTTGCGGATCTTCCCGGTGACGGTGGTCGGGAAATCCTGCAGCACCTGCACATAGGCGGGGATCTTGTAATGCGCAAGATGCCCGGTGCAATACTCGCGGATCGCCGCCGCATCCAGCGGCTGGCGTCCTGCCTTCATGCGGATGCAGGCACAGATCGCCTCGCCGTACTTCTGATCGGGCACCCCGATCACCTGCACATCCTCGATATCCGGGTGCTTGTAGAGGAATTCCTCGATTTCCGCCGGGTAGATGTTCTCCCCGCCGCGGATCACCATGTCCTTGATGCGCCCGACGATGGTGCAGTAGCCGTCCTCGCGCATCACCGCCAGGTCCCCGGTGTGCATCCATCCCTCCTCGTCGATGGCCGCGCGGGTCTTCTGCTCGTCGTTCCAGTAGCCGAGCATCACCGAATAGCCGCGGGTGCAGTATTCGCCGGTTTCCCCGCGTTCCAGGGTTTCGCCGCTGGCCGGATCCACCACCTTGATCTCCACATGCGGGTGCACCCGGCCGATGGTGGAGGTGCGGCGCTCGAGATCGTCATCGCTGCGGGTCTGGCAGGATACCGGGCTGGTCTCGGTCATGCCGTAGGCGATGGACACCCCGTCCATGCCCATCTCGTCGATGCAGCGGCGCATCACCTCGATGGGGCAGATGGACCCGGCCATGATGCCGGTGCGCAGCGAGGAGAGGTCGTGGTCCTTGAAGCTGGGATGGTTCTGCATCGCGATGAACATCGTCGGCACCCCGTACAACCCGGTGCACTTTTCCTCGGCCACCACCCGCAACGTAGTTTCGGCATCGAAGCCCGGGGCCGGAATGACGATCGTGGTGCCCCGGCTGGTGCAGCCCAGGTTGCCCATGACCATGCCGAAGCAGTGGTAGAACGGGACCGGGATGCACAGCCGATCGTGCTCGTCCAGGTCGATCATTCCGGTCACCTGGTAGCCGTTGTTCAGGATGTTGCGGTGGCTGAGCACCGCGCCCTTCGGGTAGCCGGTGGTGCCCGAGGTGTACTGGATGTTGATCGGGTCCTCCGGCTTGGTGGCAGCCAGGCACCGGGACAGTTCCTCGTCGCTGATGCGCTCGCCTTCGGCCAGCAGTTGCTCGAAGTCCGCGGTGTCCACGTAGATAACGCGTTCAAGTTCAGGGGTGTCGGCGCGCGTCGCGTCCACCATCGCACGGTAGTTGCTGGTCTTGAATTCGGAGACCGCCAGCAGCAGGCGCACCCCCGAATGGTTGACCGCGTAGGCGTACTCATGGGTGCGGTAGGCAGGATTGACATTGACCAGGATGACGCCGATTTTCGCGGTGGCGTACTGCGCGAAAACCCATTCGGCGCAGTTCGGCGCCCAGATGCCCACCCGGTCCCCCGCCTGCAGGCCGGCGGCCAGCAGGCCCTTGGCCAGGCGGTTAATCTGCGCGTCCAGCTCGCTCCAGCTCCAACGCCGCCCCGTGGAAGCTTCGACCAGTGCCTCTGCCGGGCCGAAGCGGGCCGCCGTGCGTTCGAAGTTGGCTCCGATCGTCTCTTCGATCAGCTGCGGCTCGCTCTCGCCCTGGGCATAAGCCTTCATCTGCGTACCCCTTCATGGATCGCCTCGTCGAAATCTTCGCGGGCACAAAACCTGTGCCCAGCGTCACATTCACACCCTAGCCGCGGCCTTCCGCGCTGCCAAGCACCGGCGCGACCTGCACTTTCAAGACTGAAGCCGGGCCTGAGATCGGAGGACAGCTCGGTGAGGCACGGCAGGTTTTTCAGCTCCTGGGCAGTTGCATTGTTACCCTGCTCCGCCAGCAGGAGCGCATACTCGTGCCAGGAACGGCGTTCGCCCAGGTCTTCAACTTCACCCTCGTCGGGCAGTAGAGCTCCCTCAAGATGCTCGAGCAGCTCTTGCTCGCTGAGCTT
This sequence comes from Glutamicibacter sp. ZJUTW, assembly GCF_008370855.1. Taxonomy (NCBI): domain Bacteria; kingdom Bacillati; phylum Actinomycetota; class Actinomycetes; order Micrococcales; family Micrococcaceae; genus Glutamicibacter; species Glutamicibacter sp. ZJUTW. The sequence continues at coordinate 3,428,260 of NZ_CP043624.1, forward strand.
GCCGAATCCGTTGAGGCCGATGGCGCATCCCCGGTCCCAACGGATCGACACCCGCGAACCATCGTCAAATTCGACGAATTCGTCTATATCAACGCCAACCTGATCCGGGCTACCGGTCGAGGACCCAGCGCCCTTGGGCGTGCACCTGGAGCCGATTGCAATGACAGCACCCGGGTTTTCGTTCTCATTCACCCACGTGGCAGACCGCAGTGCAATGCCAGCAGGGCCATAGATAATTTCTTGCGTATCACTCCAGACTCTCGGGAACTGAGGCCCTCCCAGCTCCCTCCAATTGCATCATCCGCACGCAAGAATATCCTTTTGCCCAAAGCCATAAGCATCAACGCCTGGTGATGCTTTGAAGAGTTGGATGAGTAATTGAACGAACGAGCCTGGCATGCGTGCCCGATAATCCGCGCCATCGCGTGGCCCGGCGCGGCCCTCGATCCGGGAACCAACCTCGGGGGCCAGTGCGGCAATCCCATTCATACTTGTAGACTCTCAATCGACCCAGAATAAGTATTTCACCCTCTTGGATCGCCGCGTTAGAGTTGCCTGCAAGCGTCTTCTGCGCATTCGACGCGCGGTCCGACGATCGGAGCACCATGGACACGAGACTACTTCGCTACTTTGTCGCTGTCGCCGAAGAACGCCATTTCGGCCGCGCGGCGGCGCGCCTGCATATCGCGCAGCCCCCGCTCTCCCAGCAGATCAAGCAGCTTGAGGAGACGCTGAATACCCAGTTGCTGATCCGCACCACCCGCAAGGTGGAATTGACCAACGCCGGCGAGCTGCTGCTGAGCCGCGGGCGCATCCTGCTCGCAGAGCTCGACCAGCTTTCCCGCGATGTGCGCACGGTGGGCGAAGGCGCGCTGGGCGTACTGCGCCTGGGCTCCACCGGCAGCGCCACCTCGCGCATCATGCCCAAGCTCATCGAGGCCAGCTCGGAGCAGATGCCCGGCCTCCAATTGAATGTCCAGGGCGAAATGCTCACCCCGCAGATGGTCGAAGGGCTCGTCGAGGGGCGCCTGGACCTGGCGATCCTGCGCCCGCCGGTGCGCGGCACCGAGGTCGACTACATGCTGCTGGACCGCGACCACCTGGCCGTGGCCCTGCCGATGGACCACCCGCTGAGCGCCCACGAAGAACTGGACCTGGAGCAGCTGGCTGGCGAGAAGTTCATCTGCTATCCGCCGTCCTCCGCGGTGAACAACATCATCATGGATTCCTGCCGCCGCGTGGGCTTCGCCCCGCAGATCGCCCAGGTGGCCAGCGAGACTTCCACGCTGCTCACCTTCGTCGCAGCAGGCTTGGGCATCGGGCTGCTGCCCACCACCCATTACCTGCCGCACAGCTCCCGGATCACTTTCCGGCCGCTGCGCAACGCACCGTCCGTCGACCTTGCCATCGCTTGGAAAGCCGGCAACGAGTCCGCGCTGGTGCGCAACTTCCTGGAACTTTGCACATTGCTCAACCCCCTAGAAAGGCTGGACCCCGATGCGAATCCAGCGGATTGAAACAATCCCCTATGCCATCCCCTACAACCGCCCGCTGCGCTTTGCCAGCGGAGAGGTGCACACCGCCGACCATGTGCTTGTCCGCGTGCACACCGACGAAGGCGTGATCGGCACCGCCGACGCTCCGCCGCGCCCGTACACCTACGGCGAGACGCAGAAGTCCATCGTCGCGATCGTGCAGGATATTTTTGCCCCGCAGCTGATCGGCCTGGACATCATGGACCGCGCGAAGATCCGCCAGGTGCTGGATCGGACCATCCACAACCAGGTCGCCAAGGGGGCACTGGATATCGCCGTCTGGGATGCCATCGGCCAGGCGCTGGGCGCCCCGGTGCACAAGCTGCTCGGCGGCTTCACCGACTCGATGCGGGTGAGCCACATGCTCGGCTTCAAGCCGGCCCAGGAACTGCTCGACGAGGCCCTGCGCTTCGGCGAGCAGTACGGCATCACCACCTTCAAGCTCAAGGTCGGCCGCCGCCCGCTCGCCCTGGACATCGAGGCCTGCCGCGTGCTGCGCGAAGGCCTGGGCCAGGACGTGGAAATCTACCTGGACGCCAACCGCGGCTGGACTGCGAACGAGGCCATGGAGGTGCTGCGCCAGACCGATGGCCTGGGCCTGAGCCTGCTCGAGGAGCCGTGCGACGCCAAGGAGGCCATGAGTCGCCGCCGGCTGGTCGAGCACTCCCCGATCCCGGTCGTCGCCGACGAGTCCGCAGCCACCGCGGGCGACGCCTCGCGCGAACTGCTCTCCGGCGGCGCCAACGCGATCTGCATCAAAACCGCCCGCTCGGGCTTCACCGAAGCCACCGAGATCCTCGGCCTGTGCACCGGGCTGGGCGTGGATGTCACCATGGGCAACCAGATCGACACCCAGGTCGGCTCGCTGGCCACCGTCACCTTCGGCGCGGCCTTCGAGGCCACCAGCCGCCGCGCCGGCGAGCTGTCGAACTTCCTGGACATGTCAGATGACCTGCTCGCCGAGCCGCTGCAGATCATCGACGGCCGCATCTCGGTGCGCAGCGTGCCCGGCGTCGGCGCCGCCATCGACGAATCCAAGCTGGCGCGCTACCGCCAGGACCACGTACTTTCCACCTCGAACTAAAGGAAATCACCATGTTGTTCCTCGCCCGTATGGACGTTGCATTCCCGGACCACCTCACCGCCGAACAGGTTGCCGATTTCCAGGCCCGCGAGAAGGAGTACTCCGCGAGCCTGCAGCGCAGCGGAAAGATGCAGGGCATCTGGCGCGTAGTCGGCGAGTACGCGAACCACTCGCTGTACAACGTCGAGTCCAATGACGAGTTGCACGAAATCCTCAGCGGCTTCCCGATGTACCCGTACATGAAGATCAAGGTCACCGCGCTGGCCAAGCACCCGAATTCGCTGGCCTAGGCAGGTTTCCAGCCAGCGGGTTCCCTCCGTGCGCCAGCCCACATGCATTGATATCCAAGAACTCTCAATCACCGCCAAATAAGTATTTCACTGGGCATAGACACTGCACTACATTGAATATCAATCACCGCAGATGATGGGGGTCACACCATGGGCCCGCATACGTCACACCACACAATTTAGGGGAGTCACCATGACCACCGAAACTCCAGATCAGGCAACTGCAGCCAAGTCCGGCAACGCCGCCACCGACAGCTTCCGCAATTCCGGCAAGCTCGGCAGCATCGAAACCTCCACCGAGCGCGTGAACTTGCTGGCCAGCAAGCTGATCAAGGCCGCGAACGACATCGTGCTCGAGGAACGCGTCACCTACGACGAATTCAACGCGCTGAAGGCCTGGCTGATCAAGGTTGGCGACGACGGCGAATGGCCATTGTTCCTGGACGTATGGCTGGAGCACTCGGTGGAAGAGGTCGCTACCGACCACCGCGACGGCAACAAGGGCTCGATCGAGGGCCCGTACTACGTGCCTGATGCTCCGACCCAGAACTCCCCGGCCACCATCTCGATGCGCGAGGACGAGAAGGGCACCAACCTGCTCTTCCAGGGCCAGGTCCGCTCCACCGATGGCTCGGCGCTGAAGAACGCCAAGATCGAGCTGTGGCACGCCGACGAAGAGGGCTTCTACTCGCAGTTCGCCCCGGGCATCCCCGAGTGGAACCTGCGCGGCACCTTCATTGCCGACGAGGAAGGCAACTTCCAGATCAACACGATGCAGCCGGCTCCGTACCAGATCCCGACCGACGGTGCCTGCGGCCAGCTGATCGCCGCTGCCGGATGGCACGCATGGCGCCCAGCCCACCTGCACCTGAAGGTTTCGGCACCGGGCCACGAGCTGCTCACCGCCCAGCTGTACTTCCCGGGCGACGCGCACAACGATGATGACATCGCCACCGCGGTGAAGCCGGAACTGATGCTCGACGTGCAGCCAGCCGAATCCGGCAACGGCAAGCAGGTCACCTACGACTTCGTGCTCGACCCAGTCAAGTAAGCCCCAGCGCGACCAGGCAAGCGGAAGGCCTCGGCAGGAATATTCCTGCCGAGGCCTTCCTTGCGCTTGAGGGCGGCTTCGGGCCTTTGCGCTGCCGCAATCAGCCAGCCGCCTTCTTCACCAGCTCGCGGATCTTGTCCTCCGTTGCGGCATCCAGCGAGGTGATGGTCCAGGCAACCGGATGCATGTGCGCGCCGTCCTCGTAGGCGGGATTCACCACTTCGCCAAAGCCGAAGGCAACGAAGTCCTTGTCAGGCTTGATGTAGCAGACGTCCTTGCCGTCCCGGACATAAAACGGAAGGCCCCAGCGGACGATCGGCTCCAGCGAGGGCGCGCTTTGCACGATGATGGCATGAAGCCGCTCGGCAATCTCGCGATAAGGTGCTGGAGCCGCGCTGAGCTTGGCCAGGACAGCGGCGTCGCCCTTCTTGGTGAAGATCATTTCTAGTCCCCTTATAGACGATTGGCGCTGCATGGCAGCGTTTGGTGATGTCGCTTGCGCGATCGCTGCGCTTTCCCGATCGGCACATAATGCACTTTACCGATTCGGGGCCTCTGCTTCACGGTCTTCTGCAATGCAATACCGGCATCCGACGCACGAGCTGCTAGTGATGCCAAGTATTTCGCTTGCACGGTGTTAGGCTACCGGCATGCGCAAGCTTCTAGCCACCTCCGGTGCCGCCATCATCGTGGCCTACGCGGTTTACGGCGCACTGCTCATGAACAATTGGGCAGTGGTCGCAGCCAGTGGAATCCCCCTGGATGAGACCATCGTGCAGATGGCCGCCATGGACCAGGATTACGATTCGCTTGGAGGTTGGGTCTTCGCAGCAATCGGAATTGGCCTCGCCATCTCCTGGCTCGTTTCCGTCATCGCGTCCGGTCGCAAGCTGCCCGCTTGGGCTGCTATTGGGACATGGAGCCTGATCGTTGCTCTCGGCGCACCGGCCTATTTCTTCGCCTCCTTCGCCAACATGAACTCCGTGGGCGATACCTTTGCCGATTGGAACGCCGGCGCCGCTGCTGATCTGGAAGAGCCCCTGTACATCGCCAGCATCCTCGCCTTGGCCTTGCTGGCTGCCATGGGAATCCTTGGCCTCCGTGCGGCTTTGACGCGCCCGCCACGCCCTCTGGCTCAAGCAAGCAGATAAAACCACAGCCACTGCTCCATTCCCGGTACTGGGGATTTTTCACCAGAATCCACATGGATAGCTTTTCGCAGAAACTTTCTAGTTGTTATCCACAATTCGAAAATAAACAGAACACATAGTCGATGTATCGCGGGAAAGTAAATCATGACTACTCCCGCATATTTAGAAGACAACGACGGTGAACACCGCCTGCCACTGCCACCACCGGGCACCCGCACAGAGTCGCACAAAACCTCCCCGTTCGATGCTCAGCGCGAGCACCAGATGTTCTTCGGCCCTCTCAAGAAAATTGCCAATGAGCTCTATGATGCCGGCCCGGTCAACGGCCCCGGGGACGCATTGGAACGCTTGCAGAAGATCCAGCGCCTTCTGAGCAGCGTCGAAGCTGTCATCTGCGTCTTGCTGGCGGATTCGGTCGAACAGGTCAGCGAATCATTCAGCGATTTCATAGCCACGGAAAATACCCACACGGCAGAGGAAGAAGCTGAAGCCCGAAAGAGCGCCGCATACTACGGCGTGGACCGTGGAAGCGAGCAGACCATCAACTCCAACCTCATCGCCGAGGCGGCTGTCGCATTGAGGGAAAGCCCGCGCAAAGTCAGCAAGCGGATGTTTCACGCCAAAGGATTGCGCCATGTCTGCAAAGCCACGCTCCTCGCGCTGGCCGCCGGCGAGATCACTGCCAAGGCCGCCCACGACATCGTCAAGTACTCCCAAGATCTCGGCCCTGGGCAAGTCTCGCTCATGGAACAGACCCTTCTGCCTCTGGCAAGGACCGCCAGCGACGAGACCGTCTACCAGCGCGCCCGCCGCCTTCATGACCGGCTGAACCCCGACTCTGCCGAGAACCGGCAGAAGGACGCCATGGCCGCCCGCAACGTCAAGGTCTGGAATGACGAGGATGGCATGGCCACCTTGCAGTTGCATCACCGCGCTGATGTCATCCACTCAATCCGCAATTCGATCAAGCAGGTGGCCGCCCAGAGCACTGATCCCAAAGATCCGCGCACCCAAACCCAGCTTGAGGCCGATGCCCTTGCAGACGTATATCTGAATGGATGGCCCGGAATGGAGGGCATGCCGCTGAAGCCACGGGTATCCATCACGATACCGGCCGTGGAAATGCTCGCGAATCCCACTCGCGCCCTTGCCGATCTGGAAGGCTACGGACCCATCCCAATCGGGGTAGCGTTGGAACTCGCGGCAGACGCTCCATCATTCCAGCGCGTGCTGACCGACCCATGGACGGGCGCCGCAATTGACGTGGAACCCAAGAAATACCGGCCTTCGCAGGGGTTGCGCGATTTCCTGCGTCACCGCGACCAGCATTGCGGTTTCCCGGGTTGCCGTCGCCCAGCCGACCGATCAGAAATAGACCACATTGAAGCGTTTGGGCAAGGCGGCCACACGACCCGGCGAAACACCCATCTCTTGTGCAAGCAGCATCAGATGTTCAAGCACGCCCTAGGGTGGAAGGTCTTCGCCTGCCCTGATGGCTCCAAGACGTGGGTGTCTCCGCACGGGCTGCGGTCAATCACGATCCCTGAGAGCGTAGCCAACGTGGCGAACTTTGATCATGTCAACGATCATTGCCCGCAGCGAACATCGGACGACGCAGCTCACAAGGTGCATTTGACCCCCGAAGTGCGGCGCGTGCTGGGCCTTGGCCAAGATGAAGACCTGCCCGACACTGGGACCGGCTAGCACCGGTCGCCCGCTGTGAATTTTGAGTGACAAATTTTTTCAGTCACTAGAACCGCCACACCACCCATAACCCCACAGGAGCAACCGCCATGATTCGCGTTGCGCAGCTGGCTGCCGCCTGCATCAAGTCCTGTCTTCCTCCCGTTCAAGCGATACGACTTGAATGAAAAAAATTTTCAGTCACTGCACGCAGGACGAGCCGCACTGCGGATGGCTCGGCTGTCGTTCCTGAATGAAAATTCTTATCAGCCAAGAAGCACTATTCTTCTTGGCCAAAGCGTGCCAAAGCAGCAAGCTCTGTACGGTTGGAGACCGAAAGCTTCGTGTAGATCTTGGTCAGGTGGTACTGCACCGTCTTTGTACCGATATACAACTCTTCGGCGACGCGGCGGTTGCTTGCGCCTTCGCAAACGAGCTTGGCCACGGCTTGTTCCTGCGCCGTCAGCGTCGACCAGTCGGCGCCTTCCTTGCGCAGCATCCCGGTACCACTTGCCTGAAGCTCACGAGTGCACCGATCGATGTACACGGTGGCATCGCAGTGCGTGAAAATCGCCAACGCGCGAGTCAGCGGAGCCACGCATTCGGCCCGCTTGCCGGCGCGGCGCAGGCATTGCCCGTAGTAGAAATCAATTTTCGCCCGGTGGTAAACCGAACCGACGCCCTCCAAACGGCGGATGGCATCTTCAAAGACAAGGCGGGCGCCGTCGATATCGCCGCGAGCTGCCAGCAAGGCGCCTTGCACGCTCAAGAAGCGGGCAGCCCCGGTTTGGTGGCCTGAAGCGACAGCGCTCTCCAGCAACGGCTGAATGAAAGCTTCTGCCTCCTCAAGGCGTTCGCAACGTATGAGCGCCAAGGCATATGTATCTTGCCAGGTCCAGAAGCCCGGCTGGTCTATGCCCTGTGTGCGGTCCAGCCGAAGCAGGGGCTCCAGCGTACGCACGACTTCTTCATGGTTTGCCTGCGCCCGGGCGATCTCGGCCCGCGCCATCCGGTAAGGCATTTCCATGATGGCATAGCTGCCGGTACGAGCCCATGACTTGCGAAGGTGCAGATCAGCCTGCTCCCAATTGCCGCGCAACGCGTGGATCTGCGCCGCGGTCAGTTGGATCAGCGGACGCAGGATCTGGATTTCAGAACGTTCCTGCAGGGCTTGCGCGGATCGAACCGTCTCCAGTGCTTGGTCCCAGTCGCCCATGAGGAACTCAGCGCGAGCAGACCAGGCCTTGGACCACAACGAGATGCGCAGCGATCCATCGCTGAAGTCCGTGGAGCTGGCCGCAGAAAGCTCGTGCCGGGCAAGCTCCACGCGATCGGTCGCGAGGTAGACCCAGCCCAGCGACATTTCCGCACGCTGGCGCTGGGCTCCTGCCGGAAGGGTGGCCAGCAGATCCATCAGGAGTTGCTCGCCTTCTTCGGCGCGGCCCATCATTGCCAGGCCAAGCCCTTGGATGGCCGCATTCTCGATGGCCAGCGGGCTGCCGACCTGGGCCAGGCGAAGCGATTGCTCAGCCCAGTCAATGATCTTCTGCCCCTTTAGACGGCACAGCGAATCAAGGACTTGGCGTTGCGCGATCACTGCCATCACATCGTGGTCCTGCTCCTGTACCGCGTTCTGCCAGGCGCTCGACAGCCAGCGCCGCGCGGTGTTGGCCCTGCCTTGCAGAATGGAAATGTATCCGGAAAGCACGTCCCGCTCCGGGCTGCTTTCCAAGCTCGCCAACTGGTGCGCGAAGGTTTGCGCCCGCGGCAGCTCGCCGGCGGCAACTATGGCATCCACCGCGTTGAGCAGCAGGGAGTCGCGGCGCATCGGCTCCGGGGACAAATGCATGGCACGGAAGAATGCGGTGGCGGCCGACGACCACTCGCCCCGCTGTCCCTGCGCCCGTGCGTAGTCCCGCAGTTCCAGCGACAGGTTGCCGTCAGGCAGGATGCTCGCATCAGCCCGGTGGCCCAAGCGCTCGCCCTGGTCTTCGACAATGTCGGCGGCGCTAGCATGCAACTTGATGCGGGTGCTCGGCGGGATCTGGTGGTAGACCGCCATTTGCACCAGAGCGCTCTCGAATCCGAGCCGAACCTTGCCGCTGTGGCCGTGGGCTTGCGCCAGCGAAGAGTCGAGAATCTGCTGGATCGGCTCCAGCGGATCGTCCTCCCCAACCAGCTTGGCGATCATGTCGATCCTGGCCTGCACCCCGAGCACCGCGGCGGCTTCCACCAGCGCCCGGGCGCGCGGATCCAGCCCATCCAATAGCTCGATGACGTGCAAGGACAGGGCGCGCGGGGCAGGCGGCCAGCGGTCGAACTGCTCCCAGCTCTGCTCCGGATTTTCCTGGGCCAGCTCGATGACCGCTTGCAGGTTGCCCTGCGTGTAGTGCACCAGCTGCTCGGCGGCCGTGGGCGGCAGGTCGATCCCCGTTCGGGCGCAGACGATCTCGCGGGCATGCGCGGGACTGGGAACTTCCAGCTGGAGGATCTTCAGTTGGCTGTCGGCCAGGAATTCGCGGGTTTCCGGTGACAGCCGTGCAAGGTTCTGCTCGCGCATCACCAGCACGATGAGCACCGGTTCATTGCGCAATCGGCGCCAGGCATAGTGCAGCGCCTGGAAGCTGAGGTCATCGACCCACTGCGCGTTTTCCAGCACCAGCACCCTCGGGTGCGGCGCATCCCTGCGCAGGTGCTGAAGCAGCGCTTCGCCCAGCGCACCCGCCGATCCTGCATGGCTGCGCTGCAGCAGCGGGGCCAAGGCGGCCCCAGGCTGGGCGGTCTCCCAGCGCGAGGCCGTCACCAGCTGCACCGCTTGGCCGGCCACACGGGTCAGCAGCGTCTTGATGATGGTGCTCTTCCCGCTGCCGCGCGGGCCCTTGAGCACTGCAAGCATGCTGCCGCGTTGCTGGACTTCGCGGGAAAGGTCGGCAAGCGCATCCTGGGCCTGCTGGGCGCTGAGCATGGCGTTCACCAGCCTTTCTGCGTTGCTGCTTGGCGTTCCGATGTGCCGCTACTCCCCTGTTCCGGCACCAGCCAGCACTTTTTGCGTGCTGCGCGGCGCGGCCGAACGGGCAAGCGGGACGCAGGCGGTGACCAGCGTTCCAACGATAGCAACTGCGGCGAACACATAGAACGCGGTGCCCGGGGAAACCCCGGCCGAGAGCAGCAGTCCGCCGAGCAGCGGCCCGAAAATTCCGCCCAGCCGCCCGAATCCGGCGCACCAGGCCACCCCGGCCCCGCGGGCAGCGCTGTGGTAGTAGTTCGACACAAAACCGTAGATCAGCACCTGGGTGCCGATGGTTCCCACCCCGGCCACCGCCACCAGGGCCAGCAGCAGCACCAGCGGGAGCTTGAGCGTCATCAGCACCATTGCCAGCGCGGCCAGGAAGAAGGTCAGAGCCACAACTTGCTTGGGGCCGACGCGGTCGGCGGCCACCGAGGCCAGCAGCCCGCCGAAGACCGCCGCGAGGTTCAGCACCAGCAGGAACAGCAGCGAGTGGGACTTGCCGTAGCCTGCCTGCTGCATGATTTCCGGCATCCAGGTGTTCAACCCGTAGGTCAGCAGCAGGCCGGCGAAGCTCATCATGCCCAGCAGCGCGGTGGGCAGCGCGTAGCGCTTGGTGGCCAGTGCGGCGAAGCCTGCCCGTTCGGCCTTGACCTGCCCGGCCTCGGCATCGTTTGGAAGTTCCAGCTGCATGCCGGTGCGTGCCGCCAGTGCGCGGGCTTCGTCCACGCGGCCGCGGGAAAGCAGCCATTGCGGGGATTCGGGCAGCTTGGACCAGGCCATCGGCAGCAGGAACAGCAACGGCAGGGCGCCAATGAGGAACAGCCCGCGCCAGCCGATCGCCTCGCTGAGCACCATGGCCAGCAGCGAGGCGAGCACGCCTCCGGCCGGCACCCCGGAGTAGACCACGGCGTTGTAGTAGTTGCGGCGGTGCTTCGGCGCGAATTCGGCCACCACCGCGCCGGCGGTGGCGACGAGCGCGCCCACGCCCATGCCGGTGGCGAAACGCAGGATGCCGAACCACAGGGTGTCGGCCGCCAGCGCGGTCAGGCCCATGCCGACGGAGAACCAGATGATGCCGGTGATCATGGTCTTGCGCCGGCCGATGTAGTCGCCGATCGCGCCGGTGGCCAGCGCGCCGACCATCACGCCCAGCAGCGCGTAGCTGCCCAGCAGGCCGGCGGTGGCCTCATCGAGTTGGCCGAGCTGGCTGGGGTCGGACAGCAGCGTGGAGACGATGGTTCCGAAGACCACCAGGTCGTAGCCGTCGAAGATCAGCGAGATGGCGGCGATGGCCACCACCCAGCGCACGGTGCTGGCGGCGTTGCTGTGGGAAATGGTGCTGGTGTTCACGTGTTTTTCCGTTCGTTCGCGGTGACCGGGAAACCTCGTTGTTCCCCGGAAAATACGTGCCCGGCGAAAAGTGCACGGCCGGGATGGTGCTGATGGTGCTGATGCGGCAAACGGCCCGTGAAGACGAGCCGTTTGCCTGCTGATGATGCGTTGCCGCTGTGGCGCTTTTCGCTAGCCGAGGTCCCCTCCGGCCACCGCGAGGGTGGAGCCGGTGATGTAGGAGGCTTCGTCGGAGGCGAGGAACACGATCGGCGCGGACTGCTCGTCCAGGGTGCCGTAGCGCTTGAACAAGCTGGAATCCACGGTCTGGTCCACGATGGCCTGGTACCAGGCCTTTTCCTGCTCGCCACTCGGAGCCGGGCCGCGCTTGACAACGCGTTCCGGGGCTTCGGTGCCGCCGGGGGCGGTGGCGACTACGCGGATGTTCTTCGCCGCGCCTTCCATGGCCAGCGCCGAGGTGATGGCCTTGACCCCGCCCTTGGCTGCCGCGTACGGGACGCGGTTCATGCCGCGGGTGGCGACCGAGGAGACGTTCACGATGGTGCCCCGCCCGGCTTCGACCATGAGCTCGAAGACCGCGCGGCACATCCACAGGGTCGGGAAGAGCGAGCGCTGGATTTCCTTCTCGATCTCTTCCGGCGCGTAGTGCTCGTAGGGCTTGGCCCAGATGGTCCCGCCGACGTTGTTGACCAGCACATCGACGCGGCCGAACTGGTCCTTGGCGGCCGTGACCGCGGCCAGCGCCCCCTGGAAGGTTTCCAGGTCTGCGGTCACGCTCAGCGCGGTGGCGCCGTGGGCGCGCAGGCCCTCGGCGACCTCGTGGATCAGCGGCGCGCGGTCCACGAGCACCAGTTCCCCGCCCTCGGCGGCGATGCGCCGGGCCACGGACCAGCCGATGCCCTGGGCGGAACCGGTGACCATGACAACCTTGCCGGCGAAGCGGCCCGGGTGGAAGGATTCGGGCAGCCCGGCGGCCTCGGTCTGGTTCACCGGACTCTGCGTGGCGGTCACAGGGCAGCTGCCTTGGAGGCGGCGGCCATGGTGGCCTTGGCGTGCTGGTTGTGCGCGGTGATCGCCGCGCGAGCGGCGGCGATGTCCTGCTTTTCGAAGGCCGCGACGATTTCCAGGTGGTCGGCGTCCACGGCTCCGTCGATCCAGTGCTCCTGGCGCAGCACGGCGGCCATCAGCGCCGGAACGTCCAGGCGGCGGTAGGCCTGCAGCAGGTGCTCGTTGCCGACGGCCTTGAACAGGAACTCGTGGAAAGCGTCATTGGTGACGGTGAATTCCTCGGCGTTGACGAACTTCTCGCCGTCCAGGGTCTTGCCGGCCAGTTCGGCCAGGACCTTGAATTCGCCCAGCTGGCCTTCGGCCAGCTTGCCCATGGTCAGTTCGACGACGGCCAGTTCCAGTGCCATGCGGGCATCGAACTGCGCTTCGAAGCTGGCATGCTCCTCGCCAATCTCGTAGCCCTGGGCTGCTGGCGCGGCGGCAGCTGCTGGCGTTGCCGGTGCTTCTGCTGCGGCTGGTGCGGCCGTCTCGGCCTCCGCCTCGGGCACGACCGCCAGCGCGAACTTCTCGTAGTAGAAGTTCTGCGGCTTGATGCCCTCGGCTTCCAGGTGACGGCGCACGCCCTCAACCATGGGAGGCGGGCCGCACAGGTAGATGTCCACCTCGCCCTCGGCCAGGTGCTGCGGCTCGAAGTGGTTCGTGACGTAGCCCTTCTTCTCGGAGGCGCTGTCCGGGTCGCCCACCACGGTGTCGAAGCTGAAGCCCTCGATGCGCTGGGCATAGTCCTGCAGCACGTCCACCTCCACCAGGTCGATGTCGGTGTTCACGCCGTAGATCAGGTGCACCGGGTGCGGGTTGTCCATGCCGGCCAGCTTCTCCAGGATGGCCAGCAGCGGGGCCAGGCCGGTGCCGCCGGCCAGCAGCAGCGACTGACGCTTGGGTTCGCGCAGGAAGAAGCTGCCCATCGGGCCGGTGAAGGTGATGCGGTCGCCCACCTTGGCGGTATCGCGCATGTAGGTGGACATCAGCCCACCGTCGGTGATGCGGATCAGGAAGGAGACGATCTCGACGTCAGGGCCGGAGCTGAAGGAATAGGAGCGGGTCTGCCCGCCGGAGCCGGGCACCTCGATGTTCACGTACTGGCCCGGCAGGAAAGACAGCTCTTCGCGATTGTCCACCTTCAGGCTGAAGGCGTAGGTGGTCTCGGAGATGCGGCGGATCTCGGTCAGCGTGGACTCGAAGGAGGAGGCCGAGGTCTTGGCGACATCCGAGGTAGTCGGGATCTGCAGCACGAGGTCGGATTCGGGGACCATCTGGCAAGGCAGGCAGTAGCCGGCATCTGCTTCGTCGTCGGTCAGGGCTTCTTCGATGTAGTCGCCGCCGTCGTAGGTGCCCGACTCGCAGAAGGCCTTGCAGGTGCCGCAGGCGCCGTCGCGGCAGTCCAGCGGGATGTTGATGCGGGCTTTGTAGGAGGCGTCGGCGACGGTTTCGTTCGAGCCGACCTTGATGAAGCGGGTGATTCCGTCTTCGAAGGCGAGTGCTACCTGATGGGGCATGGCATGCTCATTTCACAAATTTCGGGGATGGGTGAGCTGGCGGGGCCTGCACTGGCCCCGCCGCCCACGGAGGTGTCGCTTTAGATGTGGTAGATGTCCACCACGTGGTGGATGTAGTCGTTCTTCAGCACGACCTTCTTCGCGGTGATCACCGGTGCGGTGCCGGAGTAGTCGATGGTGTAGAACGAGGTGCCGAAGTAGGTGTCCACATTCTGGTAGCGGTAGTACAGGGTGAACCAGTTGAACCGGATATCCACCTTGTCCCCGTCGACCGCCAGGATCTCCACGTTGGTGATGTTGTGGCCGGTGCGCGGCTCAGGCAGCGAGGTGGCCGAGGAGCGGTCGGTCTTGATGCGGAAGACGCGGTCTTCCAAGCCGCCGCGGTTCGCGTAGTAGATCAGCGAGATCTCGCGCTGCGGGTCCTCGGTCAGCTGCTCGTCGTCGGCCCAGGCCGGCATCCAGAAGGTGGCTTCCGGGTGGTAGCAGTCCAGCCAGCGGTCGAAGTCGCGGTCGTCGAGGAAGCGGGCTTCCTGGTAGAGGAACTGCGCGATGTCCGCGGTGGTGATTGCGCCGTTGGACGTCGGCGCCTCGGTCAGTGCAATGGTGCTCATCTGTTTGCCCCTTCGGCCTTAGTTCTGTTCTGCGCGTTCGTTGTCCACGGCCTGGCGCATGGTCTGCAGCCAGTAGCCGTGCTGGATCGGGTACAGGCCCTCGTCTTCGGTGCGGGCGCCGGAGGAGATGGGCTTCAGCCCCACCTTGTCGGCGTTCTCATCCGGACCGGTGATCTGGTGGGCCTGGCCGCGCGAGAGGTCGTTCCACTGGGCCGCGGTGGCCAGGTAGGTCTTCTGGCAGGAGCGGAATTCTTCCAGGTCATCCGGGGTGGCCATGCCCGAGGCGTTGAAGAAGTCCTCGTACTGGCGGATGCGGGCGGCGCGCGCGGTATCCGATTCGCCCACCGGGGCGAAGCAGTAGATGGTCACCTCGGTCTTGTCCACGGAGATCGGGCGGAAGACGCGGATCTGCGAGCCGAACTGGTCCATCAGGTACACGTTCGGGTACAGGCACAGGTTGCGCGAGATGCCGATCATCCAGTCGGCCTTGGCTTCGCCGAACTTGGCGACCAGCTCGTCACGCTTCTCGGCCAGCGGGCGGTTGGCAGGGTCCAGCCATTCGGTCCACAGCAACAGGTGGCCGTGCTCGAAGGAGTAGTAGCCGCCCTTCTGCTTGTCCCAGCCGCCGGCATCCATGGTCTTGGTGTCATTCGAGGATTCGCCGTTGGCGCGGCGGGCCTGGGTGGCTGCATAGTTCCAGTGGGTGGCCGAGACGTGGTAGCCGTCGGCGCCGTTTTCCGCCTGCAGCTTCCAGTTGCCGTCATAGGTGTAGGTCGAGGCGCCGCGCAGCACTTCCAGCCCCTGCTCGGACTGGTCGACCATCATGTCGATGATCTTGGTGGCCTCGCCCAGGTGCTCTTGAAGCGGCTTGACATCGGCGTTGAGCGAACCGAAGAGGAAGCCGCGGTAGTTCTCGAAGCGGGCGACCTTGGTCAGATCGTGGGAGCCGTCCTTGTTGAACTGCTCCGGGTAGCCGGCGCCGCGCGAGTCCTTGACCTTGAGCAGCTTGCCCGAGTTGTTGAAGGTCCAGCCGTGGAAGGGGCAGGTGAAGGTGGTGCGGTTATCGGTCTTGCGGCGGCAGAGCATGGCTCCGCGGTGGCTGCAGGCGTTGATCAGGGCGTTGAGTTCGCCCTGCTTGTTGCGCGAGATGATGATGGGCTGGCGGCCGATGTTGGTGGTGTAGTAGTCGCCGATGTTCGGGATCTGGGATTCGTGGGCCAGGTATACCCAGTTGCCTTCCCAGATGTGCTTCATTTCCAGCTCGAAGATCTCTTTGTCGGTGAAGATATTTCGATTGGCGCGGAACTCTCCGGTTTCCGGGCTGTCAACCAGGGCGTTATCCAGCAGGCTGGATACCTCGTTCAGGGTCTCGGTCATGGCGTGGTGTGCTCCGTCCATTCAATGCTCGTCAAAAGGGGAAAACCGCTGCAGCCGGTTTGCATGGATTCAACCTTGGCAGAAAGTGCGGGCGGTCACACTAGGGCTATGCCTAGGCTTGGGCTAGGCATCTGACTACTATGTTTTCGATCATCTGAGTCAACACCTGTTGCCTATCAATGCATCGGCGTATTCTTTGATACGAGCACCAGCCCACTTTTTGCAAAGCAGGCTCCCCATGCGCGATGAAGGACCCACGGATCATCCGCTGGCCGGCAGCGGCAACCCCGAGGTTCCGCCGCAGGGCCAGCGCTCATTCATGCACATTCTGGTGAATACCGCCGTTGCGAACCTCACCACCAGCTACCTGTGGTTCGCGTTGACCTTCTGGGTGTACCTGGAAACCGAGAACGTCATGGCCACCGGCATCATCGGCGGCGCGTTCATGCTGCTGATCTCCCTGTTCTCCATGGTTTTCGGGACCATCGTGGACAACCACCGCAAGAAATCGGTCTTCGTCTTCTCCGCGCTCATCACCGCGGTGGCCTTCAGCCTGGCCGGGCTGATCTACCTCGTGCTGCCCACCGAAGACATCCTTGACATCGGCGGGTGGCAGTTCTGGATCTTCTGCCTGGTCATCCTGTTCGGGGCGATCGTCGAGCAGATGCGCGGCATCGCCCTGTCCACGACCGTCACCCTGCTGATCCCGGTCGAGCGCCACGCGAATGCCAACGGGCTGGTGGGCACGGTGCAGGGCATCGCCTTCATCGTCACCAGCGTGTTCTCAGGGCTGTCCATCGGGCTGCTGGGGATGGGGTGGACGCTGGCCATCGCCATCATGCTGGTGGTGATCACGATGCTGCACCTGCTGGGCATCTCCATCCCGGAGGAGGAGCCGGAAAAGGAGGAGGGGCGCACCAAGACCAGCGACCTGCGCCTGGGCTTCACCACGGTCATGGCCATTCCTGGACTGTTCGCCCTGATCATCTTCTCGATGTTCAACAACTTCATCGGCGGCACCTATATGGCGCTGATGGACCCCTACGGGCTGACCATCATGCCGGTCGAGGCCTGGGGCATCGCCTTCGGGCTGGCGTCCACCGGCTTCATCGTCGGAGGCCTGGCCATCGCCAAGTTCGGCTTGGGGGCCAACCCGATCCGCACCATGCTCCTGCTGGTGGCCGTCATGGGATTCCTCGGCGCGATCTTCACCATCCGCGAGTGGACCTGGCTGTATGTGCTGGGCATCTGGTTCTACATGATGCTGATTCCCGCGGTGGAAGCCTCGGAGCAAACGGTGATCCAGAAGGTGGTCGCCTTCCGCCGCCAGGGCCGGGTATTCGGCTTCGCCCAGATGCTCGAAGCTGCGGCGGCGCCGATTACCGCGTTCCTGATCGCGCCAATAGCCCAGTACCTGGTCATCCCGTTCATGCGTTCGCCCGAGGGCGATGCCCAGTTCGGCTGGCTGGTGGGGCAAGGCGAGGCGCGTGGCATCGCCTTGATCTTCCTGGCCGGCGGGCTGATCATGATTGTGGTGGCGCTGCTGGCCATGGGCACCGGCCAGTATCGCAAGCTGTCGGCAATTTTCCAGGCAGAATCGCCTGCTGCACCCGAGGAGGCATCACTTGCCAACAAGTCAGAAGACCCTTCCAACTGACGCCAGCGTTGAGGAGTTCATCGAGGCGGCAACCCCGGACAAGCGCCGGATTGACGGCCATGAGCTGGACCGCATCTTCCGCGAAGCCACCGGCGAGCAGCCGGTGATGTGGGGCCCGAGCATGATCGGCTACGGAAGCTATACCTATATCTCCCCTGCCAATGCGCGCACCACCGGCATCTGGCCCAAGACTGGCTTCTCGCCGCGCAAGGCCCAGCTGTCGCTCTATGGCCTGAAGGATCTGCCCGAAGGGGCCGAGCTGCTGCCGCAGCTGGGCAAGTACACCGAAGGAGCCGGCTGCGTGTACGTGAAGAAGCTGGAGGATATCAACCTGGACGTGCTGCGCAAGCTGATCGGCATTGCCGCCTCGCGGCAGGACGACCAAGCGCAATAACGAAGTGGCACCGGCCAGATTACGGCTGTACCCGCAGAACCGTAGCACTGCGGGTGCGTTGCTCTACTGCTTTATTCGGCTTCTTCGAAGAAGACCTCGACCTCGGTGATGCCGGCAGAGATGACCGGAACCAGGCGCTCGTCGATGCTGTAGTGCTCGCCATCCTTGAAAATCAGGCCGTAGTCGGCCAAGGAATCCATGGCCGTCCGAGCTTCTGGCAGCACCTCATCGTAAATCTTCGGGCCGCAGTTGCGGCGCAGGCCTTCCAGGTCCCCTTCGCGTCCGGTGGATGCGGTGACCAGCAGGTTGCGCAGCACCAGGTAATGGGCTTCATCGCGCAGGGTGACATCGAAGGTCGGGTTCAGGTGCGCCTGGACACAGCCGACAGCCATCTCGAAGAGCAACTGCGCGCTGCCCGCTTCCTCGCCGGCCACCAGCAGGTCGTAGGCGTCCGGGTCGGTGCGCAGCACCGAGCCGTCTGACTCCACGACTGACATGCGCCCGGCACTCCAGATGTAATTGAAAGCCAGTGGCGCTGGACCGCTAGGGTCGAAGGTTTCAGCATCCAGGCCAACGGCGTTGAGCACCTTGGCACGCGGGGCTTGCGCCTCTGCGGAGAAGTCTTCCATGTCCACGCCCTCGGCCAGCGCCTCTGCATAGGCCTTGACCTGGGTGAACAGCTTGGTTCCGCGCAGCAATTCGCACAGTTCCGCATCGCCTTCGGCGAAGCCGTTGAGGGTGTCTTCCAGCATCTCGCGCAGGGCTTCGAGGTTTTCCGCTGGACCCTGCCAGAGCTTACGGTCATCGACGAAGTTGAAGTACTCCAGCCAGGTGGTGAAGATCGGTTCTGGCGCCAATGATTCCGGCAGGTTGCCAAGGTGCATGGCCAGGGTCTCGCCGAAGACATCGACGTCCATGTCGAACAGGTTGGAGCTGCGGGCGTTGTCGGCGTACTCGCCGGCGATCTGGCCGATGAGGTCCGACTGCATGCCCGCTGCCTGTGACGCCTGTTCGGCAGTGAACACAGGGACCTGCTCCGCGACCCAAGCCGTGTAGTCGCCGCGAAGCGCGTCGACCTGCGCTTCAGCCTGGATCTTGAACACGCTGCGGCCGCGAACTGCCGCCTTGGCAGGATTTCCTGCGCCCGAATTCTTCTTGCCTTGACGCTTCTTGCTGGCCATGAGCCGTCCTTTAATTCCGAAATTGGTCTCTGGTTAAAGCCTACGGTGCCCACCCGGAACCGGGCGAAAAGCGCGATGCGGCTCACCTGCTCAGAAACGCGTTCGGATACCCCGCCGATCTGTAGACCATTTGTCCTTCAACGTGCTCACTTGCTGTTTTCTTGTCCACTTTCATTGACCATTGGCGCTTGATCCGACAAGATAAACAGCAGAGACGAATGTAGCCTACGACACAATACTTCGAGTTCTGCAGGATATCTGCGACGGGGTCCAATAATGAACTTGGATTTCCTAGTAGTTTCGGCGGCGAGCATGGCCTAGGTCCGTGGAACTCGGAATCATGGATGGCTTCCGGCACTCGGAGGTTCGGGCGGAAACTGCTGCGATAAGAGGAGAAAATGATGAAGATCGCGGTTCTGATCAAAGAAGTCCCGGATACCGGAGAAGACCGCCTGCTGGATCTGGAGACCGGCCTGGCTGATCGCGCCACTTCAGAAGTGGTGCTCGATGAAATCGGCGAACGGACCTTGGAAGTCGCGTTGAAGCACGCTGACGCGAATCCTGGAACCGATATCACCGTGCTGACCATGGGGCCGGAATCGGTCCAGGCCACCTTGCGCAAGGCCTTGGCCATGGGAGCCGCCGACGCCGTGCACATCAACGATGAAGAGCTGCTCGGAGCCGATCTGGTGCTCACCGCGCAGGTGCTTGCGGCGGCTTTGCGCCGGGACAATTACGACCTGATCCTCACCGGCAACATGTCCACCGACGGTTCGGCCGGCATGCTTCCGGTGATGCTGGCCGAGCTGCTTGATCTTCCAGCCGCGACGTCCCTGTCCTCGGTGGACATTGCCGACGGCGCGATCAGCGGCTTGCGCGAGCTCGATGGAGCCGCGGCCAAAGTCAGCGCTCCGCTGCCGGCGGTCGCTTCGATCACCGAAGCATTGCCCGATGCCCGCTTCCCGAATTTCAAGGGCATCATGGCAGCCAAGAAGAAGCCGATCGAATCCTTGTCCCTGGCGGACTTGGGCGTCGAGGCGCTGCCTGCCGATACCGCGCGTTCCATCATGGTTTCGGTGGCCCAGCGCCCGCCGCGCACCGCTGGGACCATCGTGACCGATGACGGCGAAGCCGGCAACGCCTTGGCCGAATTCCTCGTCAAGAACAACCTGGTGTGAGCGGAAAGAGAACCATGACTGATTTTGCTGCTGATTCAATTCTCGTTTTCCTCGAGACCACCCCTGCCGGAACGCTGGCCAAGAACCACGCGGAGCTGCTCGGTGCAGCCTCCACCGTGGGCACCCCGGTCGCCTTGGTGACCGCCCCGGCAGGATCCGTTGAAACCCTGGCGGAACAAGCCAGCCAGGCTGGTGCCGCGCAGGTGCTCACCGCAGTTGTCGAGTCGCCGGTGCTGACCGCGCCGATGGCTGACGCGCTGCAGCAGGCCTTCGCCGTAGTCCAGCCGCAAGCGGTGATCCTGGGGCATACCCTGACCTCGCGCGAAGTGGCAGCACGCTTCGCGGTGCGCAACCGCTTGGCGCTCAGCGTGGATGCCCTCGGCGTTTCGCGCGATGACCAGGGAATCATCGCAGCCCACTCGATCTACGGCGGCGCGTACTCGACCCACAGTGCCCCGACCTTCGGCGCTCCGGTGATTACTGTGCGCGTGGGCAGCATCGAAGAGCGCGCCCAAGCCCAGCCGGCGAGCGCCACCGCACTGGAGGTCGCCGCAAGCGGCAAGCCGGAGATCGAGGTCAAGGAACTGGAAACTGCCGAAACGGCATCGACCCGTCCCGAGCTGCGTTCCGCGGCGCGCGTGGTTTCCGGCGGTCGCGGCCTGGGCAGTGCAGAGCAGTTCGATCTGGTGCACCAGCTGGCCGATGCCCTGGGGGCAGCCGTGGGCGCTTCGCGCGCCGCCGTGGATGCCGGCTACGTCGAGCATGCCGCGCAGGTAGGCCAGACCGGTGTCGCGGTCTCGCCCCAGCTGTATGTCGCGCTGGGCATCTCAGGAGCCATCCAGCATAAGGCAGGCATGCAGACTGCCAAGACCATCGTTGCCATCAACAAGGACGCCGATGCGCCGATCTTCGAGATCGCCGACTTCGGTGTGGTCGGCGATGTCTTCAAGGTCGTTCCGCAGTTGATTTCCGCGCTTGAAGCACGCAAGGCCTAATTGCCATGACTGCACCTGAGCAATCCATCCGGCAGGGCCTGCCCCGCGTGGCCGGAGGCGAGCCCTGGCCCCCGGCCGAGCTGTTCACTTCCGTGGCAGCCACCGCTTACGCAACCGTTGCGGAGCCCACGAAGGCTGAGCCAGTTGCCGAGCCCGTTCTCGAACAGCCCGTCAGCTCACCTGCTCCCGCCGAACCAACCCCTGCCGAAACACCTGCTGTTGCCGGCCAAGTACCGGTAGCTGGATCGCTGCGCCGGGGCCTGCCACGAGTTGCCGGCGGCGAGCCATGGCCTCCTGCAGGAATTCCTGTTGCCGCGAGCGCTCCGGCTGCCGCAACGCAGCAGGTGTCGGCGGCTGTGCCAGCTTCCGAGCCGGCAACCACACCGGTCGCTGAACCGGCGAAGACATCACCGGTTGAAACGGCGCCGGCAGCCAGCGAACCAGTTCCCCCGGCGAATGCGGCACCGGTCGCGGCGAATTCCAGTGCAGATGCACCGGCAGTTCGCCGCGGACTTCCGCGGACCGCTGGTGCAGAAGCCTGGCCGCCAAGTTCATTCGTGGCTGCACCCGTAGCCGCAGCGGCCCCGGCAGCATCTGCGGAACCTGCGGAACCTGCAGCCAGCGTCCCAGAAAACGTTGCTGTTGCCGCTCCGGTTGCGCCAGCTCAAGTTGCTGAAGACGCCCAGGCCGCACCGGCCGCACCGGCGAAGGCCGAACCAGCACCGGCAGAACCGGTTGCCCAGGCATCCAGTGCGAAGGCCGCTCCCTCGGCCACGGCAGATGAAACGCCAGCAGCCCCTGCGCGTACCCGCATGGGCATGCAGAAATCTGCGGCTCCGGCGGCGCCAGCAGTGGCGGCAGAAAAGGCATCTTCCGCAAAACCTGCAATCACCCCGAAGCCCCAGGCCTCGGCAAAGAGCAAGAAGGAAGCGGTCAAGCATGGTCCACTGACCACCAAGCAGTGGGTGCTCGCTGGAATCGTCGGCGCGTTCGCCGCATTGGGCCTGGCCACTGCCGTGGTGCTCATTGCCCGCGGCATTGCCGGAATCGATGGGGTCGAGTCCTTCATGGAACGCTACCCGGGCGAATACCATCTGCCGGAATCAGCACCCATCGGCTTCCCCGGCTGGCTGGCATGGAACCATTTCTTCAACTTCTTCCTCATGGTCCTGATCATCCGCTCGGGCATGCTGGTCAGGCATCAAAAGAAGCCGCCTGCCTATTGGTCGTCGAAGCGCAGCCCGAAGGTGAGCATCAACCTCTGGCTGCACCAGGGCCTTGACCTGCTGTGGCTGGTCAATGGCTTGGTGTTCCTCGTGCTGCTGTTCGCCACAGGCCACTGGATGCGCATTGTCCCGACATCGTGGGAGGTCTTCCCGAATGCGATCTCGGCGGCCTTGCAATACCTGACGCTGGATTGGCCTACCGAAAACGGCTGGGTGAACTACAACTCGCTGCAGCAGCTGGCCTACTTCACCACCGTGTTCATTGCCGCTCCGGTAGCGGCGATCACGGGTTACCGGATGAGCGCATTCTGGCCCAAGAACATGCCGGACCTGGCCAAGAAGTACCCGATTGAGGTGGCCCGAGCCCTGCACTTCCCCACCATGCTGTACTTCGTGCTGTTCATCCTGGTGCACGTGATCCTGGTGTTCTCCACCGGGGCGCTGCGCAACCTGAACCACATGTATGCGGCCCAGGGGTCCACCGATCCCGCCGCGTACGCGGATAACTGGGCCGGGCTGCTCTACTTCGCGCTCTCGCTGCTCGTGATCGCCGGTGCGTGGCTGGCCTGCAGGCCAATGATCCTAGCCTCCATTGCCCGCCTCTTCGGCAAGGTCAGTGCAAGGTAGAAACAATAGTTCTTGCCTCTGGCGCAAAACTGATCGCGTACGGGGCCCATCGTCAGTAAGGTCTTCAATAACGGCCTTACTGACGAATGGGGAACACCAAGGATGAGCCACCACCACGAACACCACACCACGCAACTCGACGGCGTCGCCTTCTGGGAAAACCACTACGGCCAATCCGAGCGGATCTGGTCAGGCAGGGTCAACCAGGTCATCGAGGAATTGGTTGCCCCGCTGGACGCCGGCACATCGTTGGACATCGGCTGCGGCGAGGGCGGCGACGTGCTGTGGCTGGCAGCCAACGGCTGGAAGGCTACCGGTGTGGATATCTCGCCCACCGCCGTGAAACGCGCCGCGGAAGAAGCCGCCAAGCTTGGCCTGGATGCGGGACAGGCCCGCTTCATTGCCTCGGATCTGGCCGCGTGGAATACCGGGGAGACCTTTGATCTGGTGACCTTGAGCTTCTTCCAGGCACCTTTCGAATTCCCCCGCGCCGACTTCCTGCGCAAGGCGGCAACGCTGGTCGCACCGGGCGGCCATCTGCTGGCACTGTCCCACGCCTCCATGCCTTCCTTCGCCGGCAAGCCCGATCACCCGATGCCCGCGTTCCCCAGCCCGGAAGAGGAACTGGCGGCCCTGGAGCTGGACCCTGAGCAGTGGGAGGTGCTGTGCGCAGAGATCCGCGAACGCAGCATCATGGCACCGGACGGCAATCCTGCAACCTTGGAAGACTCCGTCGTATTCGTGCAGCGCATAGCGTGAGGAATAGGCTCTGGCCGTGAAGCCGGTTGGCGCGCACTGTTGGATTGCTCAAGGCTTGCTGGAAATGGAGCCATTCAGGTTTTGAAGTCCGCTGATCCTTGCTAGGTTGGCAATCCAACCAACGAAAGGGATGGATTCATGACCGAGAACAACCCTGAAGCACTGCTGAACAAGGCAGAAGGCGAAGAGCCCGATACCATTTCCGACCCTGCATTGAATGACGAAGTTGGCCAGGACTGGACCGATGAAGGCGGTGCGACTCCGCATGGGGCCGCGCTGGACGGCCGCCCGGAAATCTAGGACCGGCTGCGCAAGCAGCTAGTTCGACAGGCGTCCCTGCTTATTGACACCACGGAGGCCGGACTGCAACTTTGCAGCCCGGCCTCCGTGGCGTTTTCATGACTAGCCCGGCAGGCACGGCAGCGATCATTCGGCTGAGCTGCCACGAGTACCGCAACACGCAAATCTCGACAATGAACTACACCCGGATGCCTCGTTCACCCATGCCATCGAGAACGCAACGCCAGCGCGTGGGCGAATTGCCGAGCCGGACTGCCACGGGCATCTCGTCCGACGGATATTCCGTTGCTGGCGGGTTGGCTTCTTATCGCCTCTGGCTTGGATCAAGGCCTGCCGCACGTTCAAATGACGCGCACAGGCATGACCGCTAGACTCGGATGGGTTCTGAATTGAGAACCGGTTAATTCGCAATTCCGAGGGACAGAAATCGAGCAATGTCACCACGCACCCTATTCCGCATCGTTGCCAGGGCCGAAGCAGTCACCTGGACGCTGCTGATCATCGCCATGATCCTGAAGTATGTCGTGAAGGTGGGCGACTGGCCGGTTTCCATCGCCGGATTCGTGCACGGTTTCGTCTTCCTCTCCTATGTCGCCACCGGCGTGCTGGTCGGCATCAACCAGCGCTGGAGCAAGCGATCCATCGTACTGGCCGCGGCCACCTCGGTGGTCCCCTACCTGACCATTCCTTATGAACGCCGCCTGGAAAAACAGGGACGGCTGGAAGGCGAATGGCGCACCACCAAGAGCGACCACCCCGACGATGACAAGTGGATCGACACGCTGTTCCGCTGGATGGTTGGCCGCCCAGTTCTGACTGCCGTGACCGCCGTCGTGATCGTCGCACTGATCTTCACCGTCATGCTGATCATGGGCCCTCCAGGCGGCCGCGCCTAGCACAGGCTCCTCAGGCAACGACGCTCCAGCGACAATGAAATTGATGGTGGAGGTCGAGGTCCTGGACACCGTGTGCCGGCACATCAACGACCACATGGTGACCTTCTACGCCCGCGCACCGGGCGACTGGGACATCGAGTACGGCACCGACGGCATGCTCGTGGACGAAAACTACTACACGTTTGAGGAGATCACCGAGGAAAGCTCTTGGAGCTACTCGCACCAGGAAAACCGCCCTGCCCGATTCATGCAATTGAATCGAGCAGGGCGATTTGGCGTGCCCCGGCAAGTCCTAGAACTCGAGCTCCAGGTGGGCGTTGATGTCTTCCTTGCTGAAATACGCCGGATCAACTTCGTCTTCCTCGTCGCCGCCGAAGCCGGAGAGCCACTCTTTGACTTCCTCGTATTCCGGGTCCGTCGGGTCTTCGAGAATTTCCAGCTTGGCTTCCCAGCCGCCGACCCCGCCGCTGTCCTCCAACGGGGCCATGCGCCGGCCTCCGGTGCAACGTGGCAGCTGGCCATCAGCAGCATCCAGGACCTTCTCGACGTCAATGCGGATTTCCCAGCCGTCACCGAAGTCGTACATGTAATCCAGGCGGTCTTTTTCCTTCTTCAGCAATGAAGAAACCAGGGTTTCCGCTTCATTCTTCTCGTAGTCCATGTCGTCAATCTCTGGACCATATGAGGTTCCGCCGAAACCGCCCTCGTAGAAGATGTGCAGGTGCCCGTCGTACCAGTCGAAGCTCGCCTGGATGATGTCGTGCAGGTCGCCGAGGTTCAGGTCCATCGGCACGAGCACACGTCGCCAGATCGGCGGTTTGGCCTCCTTGAGGGTCAGCTTCAGCTGCAGCACCTTGCCGGTGTAGGGCTCCTCGCACTTCAGGCGTTTCGGCTCGTCGCTCTCCGGTCCGAACAACGCGTCGAGCTCCGCATCGTCGAATTCATCTCCGTCATCGAGCAGGTCATTCTCAACGTCGGTAATCGCAAGCCGGACAATCGCGGGCACAGAGTAGGTTTCGCCCTCTTCGAGCAAGCCCAGCGAGACCAGTTCGCGCAGGCGCACGTGCGCAGTTTCCCAGACCTCCGGCGAGAACTGGTCATCGCGCGGGGCATCCACGCGATGCGGGGTGCCGTCGATTCCCGCGACGATCCAGAAGGCGGCCAGCCCCCAGGCCTGGATGCTGGCTTCGTCCATGCTTTCAGGCTTGTCCATGAACAAATCCATGCAGGCCTGGATGAAGTAGAAGTTCGCTTCGAAGGCGTCGGCATCCTCATGCTGCATGATGTCTTCGTGCATCAGACCGCGTTCAGGCTTGCCCTTGTCGGGCAACTTGATGGCATTGACTGATTCCAGCGCTGTGAGCACTACCCCCAACACCACGGGCCGGCGCGATTCATCGACGCCCGCAGGCATGTGATCGGCGAGCGCTGTTGCAGCAGTTTCCAAGAATTCGCCGACCGGCATGCTGCCCCACAGCTTCTTGCCTTCGCCAAGGACCCAAGGCAAGGCAGCACGGGCCAGCTTGCTGATCGGCATGGCCGCAATCTCTGCCAGGGCAGCCTGCGAAGCTTCATCGGATGCCATGATCTCGTCAATTTCATCGTTGTCGCCGAAGTCGTCTTCGTCGCCGAATGGATCATGGGCTTCCAGTGCCTCCAGGAACCACTCCAGGCTTTCGTCTTCGCGCTCCCACAGGCCTGAATCGCGCAGGAACTCTGCGTAGTCCGACCAAGCCATGAAAATCATGGTTCCCAGTCCGCTGGCAGCAGCTTCGGGATCTTCGGCTTCTTCGAATTCAAGCATTGAACTGAGCACTGCAAGCAGTTTTGGCGGGTCGAAATCGGTCACCTTGTCCAGGCCGACAACTTCGGCGTAGATGCCCAAGGTTTCACGCACCGTGGCAAGGAGCATCATCGTCATTTCGGGATCATCCCGGTATTTGGCGGCCCACTGCACGAACTGCCCGGTGAGCGCGTCCAGGCCTCGCCCGACCTTCACGCGGTCCATGGAGACGACGCCCGCTTGCAGGCGTGCCGGATGCCCCTGCTTGGGCTTCTGCTTCTTCTTTTTCTTCGCCATTGGACTGCTTTCCTGGTCGTTTGCCTTTACTCCCAAGGCTACGTGGCTGCCGGTTGCTGGAGAAGGATGCCGGACGCGTGTTTTTCCAGATCAGAATTGCCCGAGCAGCTGGTGCCCAAACAGTGCGCATATGAATCGAGTCGCATTCAGTATCTATGTCGTAACCAGTGCGGCTTCAGCGCCTGCGTTGGTAGGGTGACTTCATGATCAACACTGCCCGCCTGCACTCGGACCTGTCACGACTCAGCCGCGAAACCGCGATGATGTCGGCCACGATCGAGACCCTGTCCACCGAAGAAATGGCTGCCGCCTCGCTGTGCGAAGGCTGGAGCCGTGCGCATGTCATCGCGCATCTGGCCTCCAACGGCCGGAGCCTGGTCAAGCTCATCGATTGGGCCACCAGCGGAGAACCGCAGGAGCTCTATGCCTCGCGTGAGGCCCGCGATGCGGAGATCAATGAGCTGGCGGCCCTGCCGCGCGAGGAACTGGTCAAGAAGTTCCAGGACGCTGCCGCCTACTTCGCCGAGCAGTGCGAACGGCTCAGCGGCGATTTGGCTGTCGAAGAGGTGGATCTGCACGGCAAGATCATTCCGGCGACCTCCATCGTGGCGCTGCGCATCGCCGAGGTGGTCATCCACCACCACGACTTGGATACTGCCTGGACCATCGAGGAAGCCGACCCGGATTCCCAGGAGAACGCCGTCGAAGCCGCAGTGCGGACCATGCGCGTGAAGAACGCTCCGGGCATGACGCTGGTGACCGAAGAAGGCGACGAATGGGTCATCGGCGATGGCGCGTTGAAGGTGCGCTCGGACCGCGAAGGCCTGATCGAATGGCTGGCCCGCGGCCAGGCCCGGCATATCGAGTCCGACGGACCGATCCCGGTACTGCCCGCCTGGTAGCCTCCTGCTGGCAGGCGTGTCAGCAGGCGCGAGCGGTTGGCGCAACGGGGAGAATGGACACTGCCCGTTTGTTGATGTGAAAAGGAGCCATTGATGATCCCTGTCATCGTGCTCACCGGATATCTGGGGGCAGGCAAGACCAGCCTGCTCAACCGCTTGCTGACCCGCCCGGGCACCCGGGTAGGGGTCATCATCAATGACATCGGCAAGGTCAACGTGGATACCGGGCTGATCACCGGCCAGATCGATGCGGCCGAATCCATTGCCGGCGGCTGCGTCTGCTGCCTGTCCGACAGCAGCGGCCTGGATGAGTTGCTGGAAAAGCTAGGCCAGCCGCGGCTGCGCCTGGATGCCATCATCGTAGAGGCCAGCGGCGCCGCGGATCCGATCAACGTGGACCGGCTGCTGCGCTTCGGCAAGGCCCACGGGGTGCGCTTCGGCGGCATTATCGACGTGATCGACGCGGTGGAGCATGAGCACACCGTGGATACCGCTGCGATGGCCCCGGCACGTTTCAGCGTCACCAGCATGGTGGTGGTCAACAAGCTGGACCGCATTGCCCCCGAGCACCGCGACGCGGTCTTGGAACGGATCAGCGGACGGATCCGGGACGTCAACCCGCACGTGGCCATCATCCCGGCCTCGCACGCCGCCATAGACCCTGAGCTGGTATTCGACATCGCCTTGGACGAAGACCCGATCGACGAGCTGCCGTTGGCGGCCGCCTCCCGCCCGCACCACGACCACGGACATGCTCCGCACGCCAACGCGGTGACGGTGCGCTGCCCCGAGCCGGCAGATCCGGGAGCCGTGCTGGATCTGCTCGAAGCGCCGCCGGCCGCGGCCTACCGGCTCAAGGGGCACGTGAAGCTGCGCACCGCTGACGGCACGCAACGCTTCCTGGTCAACATGGTGGGCCGGCAGATCCATTTCGCGCAAGCCACTCCCCACAGCGACCCGGCCGATGACGCGCTGGTCGCCGTGGGCATGGGACTGGATGAAGCAGCAGTCGGCGCCGCGTTGGCGGCGGCCTTGGAACCAGCACGCGAAGATCCTTCCCCGAGAAATCTCACCCGGTTGGAACGGCGGCTGATCTTGAGCAGCGATGCAGCAGATGCCGCGGACGAGCCTGCTGCTGCAGGGTTCTAGCTGGTGCGGGGCTGACGTTAGCAGGTTGGCATCGAGGGCATCTACGGCCTTTGGTCTCACTCGACTTGAAAATTTCCACATCTGCCTGAGCCACCTAAGAGTCCGCCGGCAAATGTCAATGTGAATCCTGCTGCAACACTGGCGACGACCTCAATCGCCAAGGAACATGCCTGACTTGGCCGTTAATTACGCTGGACTTACTGGAGATGTTACACGCCTATTGGCGCGTTCCCTTAGCGGCGGCGCCGCCCCTCACGGCGCAGTTGCACGGGGCTTTCCAGTCGGACGGGCACTTCCCCACACCGCAGTTAAGTCGCACCATTAAGTGGTACGGCAAGTAGTGGAAGGAGTCCGAGATGTCCATCAGTGCAAGCGAAGCCCGCAAGACGCTCTTTCCATTGATTGAACAAGTCAACGATGATCGCCAAGCTGTCGAAATCGTGTCACGCAAGGGAAATGCTGTTCTCATGGCAGCAGATGAATACGCAGCATGGCAAGAGACCGCGTACCTCTTCCGCTCGCCAGCCAGTGCCCGGCGGCTCTTGGATGCCTACGAACGTGCACGGTCGGGAATAACAGAGACCCACGAACTCGACTGGGACGAATAACTGCGGCTCGTCTGGGATCGTGCAGGATGGGACGACTACGTCCACTGGCAAACGGCCCACCGGCGCGTACTCAAGAGAGTCAACACCTTGATCGAAGCATGCCTTCGGGATCCCTTCCAAGGGATTGGAAAGCCCGAACAGCTGAAATTCGGGGCCTCCGGCTCATGGTCCCGTCGGATTACCGACGAACACCGACTGGTCTACATCGTGATCGAAGAAGACTTGATCATCCTTCAAGCCCGATACCAGTATTGAATGGCGTCCGGACCATGCTGACGTACCCCGTCGGTAAGCGGCGGAACCTAACTCGACAGCAGAACTGGCTTGCTCTTCGCACCAAAGGATTATTGGGCGTCAAGGCTGGTAATACGACACCTGCACACCACTAACGTCGGTCAACGCCGATAGGCTTATAGGTATGTCTGCAGTCCACGCCGCCCTCACCGCTCAGCGGCTCCTCGGCGAAAGTCCCGCATGGGCGCTGCTGCGTGCCGACAATGCACCGGTGGCCTTCGGGATTCTCGGCACCAGGTTTTCCCGGCAGCACCGCCAAGTTCCCGCGTCGGAACTGGCGCAGGGATGTGCTCCACTTCCAAATCGTCCAACGTTGGACGATTTCATGTTGCCTGCGATTGCAGGGATGACACCCGGGATTACCGACGGTTGTAAAGAATGGTTCTGACTGACCAATTGGACCCTAGTCAACAGCCCAGGGAACACAAAAACCGGAGGCCGCATCCCGCCCGACCCTCCCGTCAGCCCACCATGTCCGAGCAAAAGAAACATCACTGGAACAAGAGATGGACACGGTGTGCCGAAAATCGGCGGGTCAGCGCGGGGTGCGGCCCCGGCAGCCTCTGGCAAAGAACGCTTACAAAGCGATCTGGCGGTTCTGGTCCTTGTAGAGCAGGTAGCGGAAGTTCTCCGGGCCGCCGGCATAGCAAGCCTGCGGGCAGAAGGCGCGCAGGGACATGTAGTCCCCGGCTTCGACCTCGACCCAGTCGCCGTTCATCCGGTACACGCCCTTGCCTTCCAGCACGTACAGGCCGTGCTCCATGACATGGGTTTCAGCGAACGGGATGGATGCGCCCGGTTCGAAGGTCACGATGTTCACGCCGAAATCGAAGGCAACATCCTCGGGATCCAGCATGCGAGTGGTGCGCCACTTGCCATCGGTACCCGGCATCGGGCCAGGCTCGATATCGCGTTCGTTGCCGACGACCGGACCCGGAGCGGCGACGCCGGCCAGGACTTCGTAGCGCTTGCGCAGCCAGTGGAAGCTGGTGGTCTCGGTGCCGTCGTTGCGGGCCGACCAGGTGGCGCCGGCTGGCAGGTAGGCGAAGCCGCCGTCCACCAGCACATGCTCGGTGCCCTCGATGACCAAGGTCAGCTGGCCGGTGAGCACGAAGATGAATCCCTGCACCTCGGTCTGCGGTTCCGGCTTGTCTGCCCCGCCGCCGGGGGCGACTTCCACGATGGACTGGGCGAAGGTGGTGGCCCCGCCGGCTACCGGGCGGTTCAGCACCCAGGCACGGGTGTTGGTCCACTCGGGGAAGACGCTGGTGACGATGTCGCGCAGCACGCCCTTGGGGATGACCGTGTAGGCCTCGGTGACGATGGCGCGGTCGGTGAGCAGGTCGCTCTGCGGCGGGTGGCCGCCGAAGTTCGAGTAGTAGGACGAGGAATTCTGGATGGCAGGAACAGTCATGGTGTAGTCCTTAGGCGTGGGAGCGGTTCAAGGCGATCGCCTCGAGTTCGGGCAGGGTGATCTGGGCCAGTTCGGTGACCTCGCCGGCGGTGACCGCACCGCAGGCGACCCCGCGGTGGATGTAGCGGGCCAGGGCACGTGCGGTGGCCGGCTCGTCCATGATGGCCGAGTTGATCCGGTGGACGTAGTTGCGCAACCGGGTGCCGGCGGCCTGCAGGCCTTCGCGGAAGAACGCGAAGGTGGCCAGGTAGCGGGTGGCCAGCTGGTTCTCGTGCATGTCCCAGCCCTGGTAGATGCCGCGGGCCAGGTGGCGGGAGACCAGCCGGGCGTGCAGTTCCCAGGCGGCCGCGATGTTCTCCGGGTCGCCTGCCGGGATGATGTTGGTGGAGCCATCGGACAATTCCACGCCGGTGCCGGCCACGGCCACCTGCATGACGTCCTTGGCGAAGTCGGCGACCGGATGCTCCATTGACTGGTAGCCGGCGGCCACGCCCAGCGAGGCGGAGTAGTCGTAGGTGCCGTAGTGCAGGGAGGAGACCCTGCCCTTCCCGGCATGGATCAGGGTGGCGACCGGGTGGCTGCCATCCGCGGCGATGATCACCTGCGGTGTTTCCACCTGGACCTCGAAGCGGATGCGTCCGGCCTCCAGGCCGTGGGCTTCCTCCAGCTTCTCGGCCAGGAAGACCATGGCCTGGACCTGGTCCACGGTGGTGACCTTCGGCAGCGTCAGGCGCAGCCCCTCGGGCAGGGGGCCGTTGGCGACCAGGCGCGAGATGAACATGTCCAGCGTGCGGATGCCGCGGGCCCGGGTGGGGGCCTCGAAGCACTTGAAGCGGATGCCGATGCAGGCCGGGGCCTTGCCGGCGGCTACCGACGAGGACACCGAGTCGGCCGCGGCAAGCACTGCCGCGTCCTCCTCGGCATCCGTGCGGTTGCCGTAGCCGTCCTCGAAATCGAGGCGCAGATCTTCGATGGGTTCGCTTGCCAGCTTCGCTGCCACCAGTTCGCCCAGGCGTTCGGGCTCGGCCAGGTCCAGCGTGGCTGCCAGCTGGGCCAGCCCGGCGGCGTTGCCGGCAGCGGCCAGGGCGTTGGCGCCCCAGGCTGCCGGCAGATCCGCGCTGTACTTGTCCCCGGGGACATATACGGTGTGCACCGGCTGGCGGGCCCCGGTTTCTCCCGGGTAGGAGGTTTCCAGCAACCGGTCGGTGGCTGCCAGCTTGGCTTCTACGCTGGCAAGCGTGGACTCATCGAAGGTGTTGCTCATGGCTTGGTCACGTATTCCTTTTCCAAGAGTTCGTAGGCAGGGGTGGTGAGGAAGTCTGCGAAGTCCTCGTCCTTGCCGCTGGTCAGTTTCGCGATCAGGTCTGCGGCCGGCTGGTAGTAGGCATTGAAGTGCTCTTCATTGTCGACCTCCGAGCGCAGGCGTTCAACCTCTTCGGCCAGAATGCCTGCCACCAGTTCCGCGCTGATGGTGTTGCCGGTGTCGGCGGCGACCACCTGGTTGCGGATCTGCTGCCAGATCTGCGAGCGCGAGATCTCTGCGGTGGCGGCGTCTTCCATCAGGTTGTGGATGGCGACCGCGCCGTTGCCCGACAGCCACACGGCAGTGTAGGCCACGGCCACGTAGAGGTTGGCGCGCACGCCGGCCTCGGTGACATCGCCGGGGGCGCTGGCCACGTCCAGCAGCTGGGCTGCGCTGACCTCGACCTCTGGGCGCTGGCGATCGATCTGGTTCGGCTTCTCGCCGAGCTTCGCGTCGAAGATCTCCTTGCACAGCTCGACCAGGTCCGGGTGGGCCACCCAAGAGCCGTCGAATCCGTCATTGGCCTCGCGGGTCTTGTCTGCGCGGACCTTCTCGAAGGCGGCGGCGGTGACCTCGGGTTCGCGGCGGTTCGGGATGAACGCGGCCATGCCGCCCATGGCGAAGGCCCCGCGCTTGTGGCAGGTCTTGACCAGCAGCTCGGTGTAGGCGCGCATCATCGGCGCGGTCATCGACACCGCCGAGCGGTCGGGCATGATGAACGCTTCGCCGGCTTCGCGGAAGGTCTTGATGATGGAGAAGAGGTAGTCCCAGCGGCCTGCGTTCAAGCCCGAGGCGTGCTCGCGCAGCTCGTAGAGGAACTCTTCCATCTGGAAGGCGGCCGGAATGGTCTCGATGAGCATGGTGGCGCGCACGGTGCCGTGGGCGATGCCCAGCTCGGCCTGGGCGAAGGTGAAGACCTCGTTCCACAGGCGCGATTCCAGGTAGTGCTCCATCTTCGGCAGGTAGTAGAACGGTCCCTGGCCGGATTCTGCGAGCACCTTCGCGTTGTGGAAGAAGTGCAGGCCGAAGTCCACCAGCGCGCCCACGGCCGGCTTGCCGTCGATGAGCACGTTGTTCTCCGGCAGGTGCCAGCCGCGGGGGCGGACCACCACGACAGCGCGCGGGGCGTCGGTGCGCAGCGCGTAGGACTTGCCGGTCTTCGCATCGGTGAAGGCCAGGGTGCCGCGGGCGGCGGCCGAGAGGTTGGAAATCGCGTCGATGACGTTGAACCAGCTCGGGGTCGAGGCATCTTCCAGGTCTGCCAGCCAGACCTTGGCGCCGGAGTTCAGCGCGTTGATCGCCATCTTGGCCGGGGAGGCCGGGCCGGTGATCTCCACGCGGCGGTCCTTGAGCGCCTCGGGCGCTTCGGCGACTTTCCAGTCGCCGGTGCGCACGGCTTCGGTCTCCGGGTCGAAGTCGATGGACTTGGCGGCGGAGAACTGCTTGCGGCGCACGCCGCGGGCGGCGAGCAGCTCGTCGCGGGTGCCGGCGAACTTCTGGTGCAGCTTCTCGATGAAGGCCAGCGCCTCGTCGGAGAGGATCTGCTGGGCATCGGCGACATCGGGGATGCTGGTGATTTCAATACTCATGGGTTGTTCCTTAACCTCTTGTGCTCTGTTCCATTGAAAGGGTGCGTTGACATGCACCCTTGGGTCTTGCTGCGCAGCGCCTACTTGGCGGCGGCTGCGTCCTGCACCGCCAGTGCGACATCGGAGGCGACCTGTGGGTCGAATACCGACGGGATGATGAATCCTGGGTTCAGCTCTGATTCGCTGACTCGGGCGGCAATGGCATCCGCGGCGGCCAGGAGCATGGCGTCGGTGATCTCGGTGACGCCTGCATCCAGCAGCCCGCGGAAGAAACCTGGGAATGCCAGGACGTTGTTGATCTGGTTCGGGAAGTCGCTGCGCCCGGTGGCGACCACTGCGGCGTGGCGGCCTGCAATCTCCGGGTCCACCTCGGGATCCGGGTTGGCCATGGCGAAGACGACGGCGCGCTCGTTCATCGCGGCGATATCCGCTTCGTCCAGCACGTTCGGGGCCGAGACGCCGATGAAGACATCTGCGCCGACGACGGCTTCCTTCAGGGTGCCGGTGAAGTTCTCCGGGTTGGTGTTCTGAGAGAGCCAGATGCGGTGCGCATCGGTGTAGCTCTCGTTGCGGCTGATCGCGCCGTTGCGTCCGCAGGCGATGATGTTCTTTGCGCCGCGGGCCATGAGCAGCTGGATGATCGCGTTGCCGGCCGCGCCGACGCCGGAAACCACGATGCGCAGGTCCTCGATCTTCTTGTCCACGACTTTCACCGCGTTCAGCAATGCGGCCAGCGTGACAATTGCGGTGCCGTGCTGGTCGTCGTGGAAGACCGGGATGTCCAGCTCCTCGCGCAGCCGCGCTTCGATCTCGAAGCAGCGCGGGGCGGCGATGTCCTCGAGGTTCACCCCGCCGTAGACCGGGGCCAGCGCCTTGACGATCTTGATGATCTCCTCGGTGTCCTGGGTGTCCAGGCAGACCGGCCAGGCATCGACGTCGGCGAACTGCTTGAACAGCGCGGCCTTGCCTTCCATGACCGGCAGGGCCGCGGCCGGGCCGATATTGCCCAGTCCCAAGACTGCCGAGCCGTCGGTGACCACGGCGATGGTGTTGCGCTTGACCGTCAGGTTGCGCGCGTCGGCAGGGCTCTCTGCGATGGCCATGCAGACACGGGCGACACCGGGGGTGTAGGCGCGGGAGAGGTCGTCGCGGTTTCGCAGGGCCACCTTGGGGGTGACCGAGAGCTTGCCGCCCAGGTGCATCAGGAAGGTGCGGTCCGAGACGTTGCGCACGCTCACGCCGTCGAGGTTGTCCAGTGCAGCGCGCACGGTCTCGCCGTGGGCCACGTCGGTGGTGTTGCAGGAAACGTCCACCACCATGTGGGTGTGGTTCGACTCGGTGACATCCAAGGCCGTGATGTGCGCGCCGGCCGAGCCGACAGCGCCGGCCAGTTCGCTGGTCGCGGTAATCGACGCAGGCGTCTGGACGCGAAGGGTGAGTGAATATCCCGGGCTTGGTGCTGCCATCTGATCCTCCTGTAAAAGTTTTCCGTATAGTGGATACTATTATCCTCAAAATGAAAATGCAAGTGTGTTTTGTGGCGTGGGGCACGATTTTTTGACGGCTTAATATCGGATCGTGGAAGAAATGGCCGATTCTGCGCTATTCTTGGGACAAGGATTTCGCATCGTAGAAGTAATGCGCAGTCGGTTTCCGAAAACCACTGCCTGTACAAGGAGCAAAGATGACGCAGACTGCCAGCAAGTCCACCACCGGCGGCGTCCAGTCCGTCGAACGCGCTTTTGAGCTCCTGGAAGTCATCGCGCGGGCCGGCGGCGAAGCAGCGCTCAGCGAGCTCGCCGCCGACACCCCCCTGCCATTGCCGACCATCCACCGATTGCTGCGCACACTGGTGGGCGTGGGCTACGTGCGCCAGCTGCCCAATCGCCGCTACTCGCTGGGCCCGCGGCTGATCCGGTTGGGCGAAGTAGCCAACCGCCAGCTGGGCGCCCTGGCTTCCCCTGCACTGAAGGAACTGGTCGCGAAGCTGGGCGAATCGGCGAATATCGCGGTGCTCGATGGCGATATGGTCACCTACATCGCCCAGGTCCAGTCAGCCCACTCGATGCGCATGATCACCGAAGTAGGCCGCCGCGCCATGCTGCACAACTCCGGGGTCGGCAAGGCCGTGCTCTCGGTGCTCGATGACGAGCGCGTGCAGCGCCTGGTCTCGCAGGCGGGCATGCCGCCGAAGACCGCCAACACCATCACCACCCTGGGCAAGCTGTTCACCGATGTCGAGGCGACCCGCGAGCGCGGCTACGCCGTCGACGAGGAAGAGCAGGAATTGGGCGTCCGCTGCATCGCCGTGCCGGTTCCGGGCGCACCCACGCCGATGGCAATTTCGGTCTCCGGCCCGGTCACCCGCGTGGACGACGAGTTCACGAAGAAGGCCGTTCCGGTATTGCAGGAAGCCGCCCGCGAGCTCGGCCGCCAGCTGGTGGCCGCCGCCGACTAGCCAGGCGGTTCCTCCGTCCTCGGTGAACTGCGCTTGTCCCTGCCAGCGGGACTGCACCGCCTGCGCGACCAGCTGCTCGACTAGCGTGGGCTGGCAAAAGGGCTGAGGCCCGGCATCGCGCAGAGGAGTCCGACATGGCATCGAAAACCGTTCTTGCACCCGTCACCATCGACCAGCACGAAGTCGACCTGCTGGTCATCGGCTCCGGCACCGGGCTGGCCACCGCGTTGGCCGCGAAGGAACTGGGCCTGGACGTTGCAGTGGCCGAGAAGACCAAATACGTGGGCGGCTCCACCGCCCGCTCGGGTGGCGCCTTCTGGATTCCCGCCAACCCGGTGCTCAAGCGCGAGGGCGCCGTCGACTCCCTGGAGCGCGGCGAGAAGTACATCGCATCCGTGGTGGAAGGCTCCGGCCCGGCCGAGCGCTGGAAGGCCTTCCTTCAGCACGGTGACGAAACCGTGAAGATGCTCGAGCGCATGACCCAGCTGAGCTTCTTCTGGGCCAAGGGCTACAGCGACTACCATCCAGAAGAACCGGGAGGCAGCGCCGCGGGCCGCTCGGTCGAGTCGCGCCCCTTCGACCTGAACAAGCTCGGCGGCCAGCTGGGCCGCTTCCAGCCAGCCACCATGGCCGCCCCGATGCCGATGCCGGTGACCGGCGCGGACTACAATTGGATGAACCTCATTGCCAAGGCCCCGCACAAGGCCTTCCCGCGCATCGCCAAGCGCCTCATCCAGGGTGCCGGAGGGCTGCTGATCGGCCGCAACTACAGCGCCGGCGGCCAGGCCATCGCCGGCGGCATGTACGCCGGGGCGCTGGATGCGGGCATCCCGGTCTGGACCGAAGCGAAGCTGGTGGATCTCGAATTCACCGGTTCGGCGGTCACCGGAGCGGTCCTGGAGCAGGGCGGCGAACGGGTGAGCGTGCGCGCCAAGCACGGCGTGGTGCTGGCAGCCGGCGGCTACGACCACAATATGGCGATGCGCCAGGAGCACCAGAGCCCGTCGCTCATCGAGGACCTGAGCCTGGGCGCCAAGGGCAACCACGGCGACGCCATCCAGTTGGCGCAAAAGCACAACGCCCAGCTGGCCAGCATGCAGCAGTCCTGGTGGTTCCCGGCAGTGGCCCCGCTCAAGCCCGGATCCTCGCCGAAGGTCCTGCTGGCCGAGCGTTCGCTGCCCGGATCATTCATGGTGGACCAGTCAGGGCGCCGATTCATCAACGAATCCACCGACTACATGGGCTTCGGGCAGGAAATCCTGCGTCGCGAAGCGGATGGCGACCCCGTGGGATCGATGTGGCTGATCTTCGACCAGGCCTACCGCGACAGCTACATCTTCGCCGGGCAGTGCTACCCGCGGATGGCGCTTCCCGAGTCCTGGTACAAGGCCGGGATAGCAAACAAGTCCTCGTCCATCGGCCAGCTTGCGCAGAAGATCAATGTTCCCGCACAGGTGCTGGAACAGACCCTGGAAGCATTCAACGAGGGTGCCGGTACCGGAATCGACGACCAGTTCGGACGTGGCGAGTCAGCCTACGACCGCTACTACGGCGACCCGACCCAGCAGCCGAACCCGAACCTGCGCGCACTGGATGGCAAGGCCTACTACGCGGTGAAGATCGTGCTCTCGGACCTGGGCACCTGCGGCGGCGTGATGACCGATGCCCATGGCCGCGCGCTGGGCACCTCCGGCGAGGTCATCGAGGGGCTCTACGCCCAGGGCAATACCGCCGCGAACATCTTCGGCAACGTCTACCCGGGGGCCGGGGCCACCATTGGGCAGGGCCTGGTCTTCGGCACCATCATCGCCACCCATGCAGCGCAGAAGGCCCGCGACCTGGTCGCCAGCGCCTAGCCTTCTTCGCGTCCGAGAGCGGCTACTGCGCGAACTGGGTGGCGTGCAGCTCGCTGTAGCGCCCGCCCAATGCCAGCAGCTCGCTGTGCGTGCCGCGCTCAAGAATGCGCCCGCCCTCCACGACCAGGATCTGGTCTGCCGAGCGGATGGTCGACAGGCGGTGGGCGATGATCAGCGCGGTGCGGTTTTCCAGCGCTTCGCCCAGCGCCGCCTGCACCGCGGCCTCGTTGGACGAGTCAAGCGCGGCGGTGGCCTCGTCCAGGATGACCACCTGGGGAGCTGCCAGCAGCAGGCGGGCAATGGTCATGCGCTGGCGTTCGCCGCCGGAGAGCCGGTAGCCGCGTTCCCCCACCACGGTGTCCAGTCCATCGGGCAGGGCGGCAATCACCGGCTTGAGCCGGGCGCGCTCCAGCGCCTCCCAGATCTGCTCATCGGTAGCTTCCGGACGGGCCAAAGCCAGATTGGAGCGGATGGACTCGTGGAACAGGTGCCCGTCCTGGGTGACCATGGAGACCGTCGAGCGCAGCGAGTCCAGCTTGAGCTGGCGGATGTCTTGGCCGGCCAGTTCGATGCTGCCCGAGTCCACGTCGTACAGGCGGGCAAGCAGCGAGGCGATGGTGGATTTGCCGGCGCCGGATGAACCTACCAGCGCAAAGGTCTGTCCCTCGGGGATCTCGAAGTCGATATCGTGCAGGACCTCTTCGCCGCCGCGGGTGTCAAGCACTGCCACTTCTTCCAGCGAGGCCAGCGAAACCTTGTCAGCGCTCGGGTAGGAGAAGTCCACGTGGTTGAATTTCACCGGCACTGCGCCGGCCTCAAGCCGACGGGCATTCGGCGCATCGGCAATCAGCGGCTGAAGGTCCAGCACCTCGAAGACGCGGTCGAAGCTGACCAGCGCGCTGGTGATTTCCACGCGAGCGTTGGCCAGGGCGGTCAGCGGCGTGTAGAGGCGGGTGAGCAGCATGCCCAAAACCACCACGTCGCCGGCGGCCAGGTCGCCGCGCACCGCGTACATTCCGCCCAGGCCGTAGACCAGTGCGAGGGCCAGGGCAGCCACCAGGGTCAGCGCGGCGACGAAGTAGAACTGGCGCATGGCCATCTTCACGCCGATATCTCGCACCTTTCCGGCACGCAGCGCGAACTGCTCGGACTCGTCCTTGGGGCGGCCGAACAGCTTGATCAGGGTGGCGCCGGGTGCGGAGAAGCGCTCGGTCATCTGGTTGCCCATGGTCGCGTTCAGCTCCGCGGATTCGCGGCGCAGCAGGGCCACGGACTTGCCGAAGTGGCGGGCGGGCAGCAGGAAGATCGGCAGCAGCACCAGCGCGATCAGCGTGACTTGCCACGAGGTGGTGAACATGACGCCCGCGGTGAGCACCAGCGCCACGGTATTGGAGACCAGTCCGGACAGGGTTCCGGCGAAGGCTGACTGCGCACCGATAACGTCGTTGTTCAAGCGGCTGACCAGCGCACCGGTCCGGGTGCGGGAGAAGAACGCCACCGGCATTTTCTGCACATGGTCGAAGACCGCGGTGCGCAGGTCATAGATGATTCCCTCGCCCAGGCGCGAGGAGAACCAGCGGACGACTACTGAAACCACGGCGTCCAGGATCGCAATCACCGCCATGAGCAGCGCCAGGTTGACGATCGTTCGGATGCCGGATTGCGCGACAATCTCGTCGACCACCCGTCCCGCGAGCACCGGGGTGATCACGGCCAGCACGGCGGCCAGGATGGAGAAGATGACGAAGACCAGCAGGCGGGACTTGTAGCTGGCGGCAAATTTCAGCACCCGCTTGGGCGTGGTGGGAGCGTAGGCCTTGCCCTTGTCTCCCGACAGCTTCCATAGCGAATGCCAGGCGGCGCTTTCCATGCTCATTAGCGAGTGCTCTCAATCCTGCTGGAGTTAATCGGTGGGACGCTTGAACCCAATGATCTCAGTAAGCGCCCCCCGCCTCTACGTAGGCAAAGCTTACGTCCCGGTCTGGTTGCATGAAAGAACCTCCTTGCCGGCGGCAGCAAGATCACGCATGGAGCCCCTGGCAATTCCAAGCTCGCCCTCAGTGCATGAGCTGGCGTGCTCAGCGTAGAAAGTGAGGAACTCAGGTCCGCGTTCCTCGACTTCCGCTTCTGGGTGCTCGGTGCGGTAAGCGCGGACCCAGTCGCCCAGGATTCCTTCGTTGATGCCTAGAGACGCTGCGACCTCGACCAAGCTCTTCTGGGACGAAATCACTAGTTCGACTGCTTCGGCACGGAACCCCGGGGAGTGAACTTCTGACGTTTGGACATGCACTCATTCTCCTACGAACGCGTGTCTCGCAACATCATGACAGCTCACTCCCCGGGGCATCGGTTTAGGTGGTTTCACTCTAAATCAGGAAGAGCCAATACGTTGTAACTGGGCCTTGTTAGTCGGTGCTGGTTTGTGGGCGAAGTGCGGCTTTGGTGACCCGGCCAGATGCTACGTCATTGAGCGCGTCATTAACGTTCTCCAAATCGTAGGTGGAAAGAATCGAGGCTAAGTCGTGGTTCTTCACCAGATGGGGCAGGGACTTGATGTACTTAACGTAGTGGGCTGGAGAGAAGCCCCAGGAACCGAACATCTTTAGCTGTTTCTTGGTGATCTTATGTGGGTTGATCGCAGTGGGACCGTGATCCGTGTACTGTCCGAGGACCAAGACCTGCGCGTTCGGTCGGGCCAAGTCGATGGCTTCAGCTACAGCAGACGGAACGCCCGCGCATTCGATAACGATGTCAGCGCCTCGAGGTGCGATTTCTTGAAATGCGGCTAAACGTTCTTCAGCACTCGGGTAGGTATCCATATCGATAGCGACGTCCGCCGCGCCGATCTTCAATGCGACCTCGATACGCGAGGAAGGGCCGCCGAGCAGAATAACTTGGGCCGCGCCCATGGCTTTCGCGTACATGGCAGAGGCCAACCCAACAGGACCTGCGCCCTGAACTGCCACGACCGAACCAGGCTCGATACTGAGATTCTCGACCACCCCATGGATCGCCGTTGGACCGGCACACCCAAGGGTAATGGCCTCTTCAAAGCTGACCGTATCGGGTAACTTGATGATAGTTGTTCCAGCTTCGAGAGAGATTGTCTCTGCCCATCCGCCCTGTAGGTGTGGTTCGTTTGTGGCCGTCCGATTGATCCCGTAAATCTTACGGTTCTGGCACAGGGTCGGCTCTCTAAGGACAAGGCATTCGTAGCAAGTGCCACAGGGGATGTTGTTTGCCCATACCACGCGGTCTCCTACGGCAAGAGGCTCGCCTTCGACATCGGTGTCTAAGCCTTTGCCTAGGGCACGGATTCGCCCTACGCCTTCATGACCCATGGCTATTGGAAGCGGGACGGAAAGATGACCAGTTCGAAGATGAACATCGGTGCCACAGATTCCGCCAAGGGCTACGTCTACCAGAGCACCTCCTGGTTCCACCTCTGGCATTGGGAATTCTTGTAATTCAACCGAGGTATTGAATTCTGTCAATACTGCTAACTTAGGCATGGAAATACTCCTGTTGTGGTTTTTGCCCGGACTTCTTCCCAAAAGAGAAAAGGCTGTTATTGATTTTTGGGTGGCAGTAATTCGCCCGAGTCGTCATGGCGTCACGCTAGAAGATGCACGTGCTTCGGGGCGATCGATCCGCTTCTTTGCCGGTCGGCTTAGGGCGATTGCAGTGAAACCGACTGCGGCAGCCACCGCGATGTAGGTGGCCACGGCCATGGAGGAGCCGGTGCTCTGCATTAGGTACTCGGCGATAAATGGTGCTGGCGCAGAGGTGATGATGCCGCCGATCTGGTAGGCCAACGAACTGCCGGTGAAGCGAACCTCAGGCTGGAACAGTTCGGGGATGAAGCTTGCAACGACTGCATAGGCAGTGGCGTGGGTGATAGGAAGGGCAATGATCATAGCGCCGAGGGCCGCCATGAGCTGGCCGGTATTTACAAGCCAGAACACTGGATAGATTAGCAGAGCGACCATTGCGGCCCCAGCGAGCATAATCTTCTTCTTGCCCAATCGATCGGCAAGCATTGCAACCATTGGAATAGTGAAGACTTGAATGAATGCAGCGATGATCAACGCCATGAATACAGAATCACGGTTTAGTCCCACGTGGGTTGGGCCGTAGCTGAGCAGGTAAACGGAAGAGATGTAGAAGATGATGTTTGGCGATGCCAGCGTCAAGGTACCTAGAATCAGTGGCCACCATGCGGTGCGGATGAGCTCGAACAGCGGAACACGGACTTCACGCTTCTCGGACTTCATCTTGAGAAATTCAGGTGATTCAGTGATGCGCAGGCGAATGAACAACCCGACGACGATTAACAGTGCTGAGATCCAGAACGGTACACGCCAGCCCCAAGCATGGAAGGATGCCTCGTCCATTTGCTGCATCAGCAAGAAGATGGTGGAGGAAAGCACCAGAGCCGCAGGTACGCCTGACTGGGTCCACGAAGCGTAGAAAGCCTTCTTCTTTTCCGGAGCGTGTTCTAAGGCCATGAGTACTGCACCGCCCCATTCGCCGCCTACTGCCAAGCCTTGGAGGAAGCGCAGCAGCACCAGCAAAATAGGAGCCCAAATGCCGATGGCATCATAGTTTGGCAGGAAACCCACAATGAAAGTGGACATGCCCATCAGCATCAATGACCACACCAGAATAGTCTTGCGGCTTACCTTGTCTCCGAAATGGCCGAAGATGATACCGCCAAATGGACGGGCGATAAAGGCTACCGCGAATGTTGCGAGCGCCGCCAAGGTCCCTGCTGCAGGAGAAAGCGCAGGGAAGAATTGGTCGTTGAGCACAAGTACTGCGGCGGTGCCAAAAATGTAGTAGTCGTACCACTCGAT
Organism: Glutamicibacter sp. ZJUTW; assembly: GCF_008370855.1. Taxonomy (NCBI): domain Bacteria; kingdom Bacillati; phylum Actinomycetota; class Actinomycetes; order Micrococcales; family Micrococcaceae; genus Glutamicibacter; species Glutamicibacter sp. ZJUTW. Next base: position 3,471,688 of record NZ_CP043624.1, read on the forward strand.
TGTGGTGCCGATCATTGATGCCGCGGCGACGCGCCTGGCCGGCGGTAGATGCGAATGTGCAACGGTGGACATGCTTTGCTCCATCTCGAATTCCTGTGACATTGCCATCAGGTAAGTATTATGAATCACACCAATCCTTGCTTGCATGTAACATGTATGTCAAGAAGCATTGCCAGGACTAATGTGAAAATGTCCTAATTTCAGAAACACGAGGGTGGCAAATGAGTACCGAAATTTGGAAGAAAATATCTTGGAATGAAGGGGAAATCGAACTCCCACTAGGGCTTTACATCAATGGAGAGTGGCGGGCTGCGCAGGGAGGTAAGGTCTTTTCCGTACAGAACCCCGCTGATGAAACCGTGATCGCGGCCGTGGCAGATGCAGGCACCGAAGACAGCCTCGAGGCGCTTTCCGCGGCGACAGCGGCTCAGGGCGCCTGGGGTAAGACCACAGCACGCCACCGTTCCAACGTCCTTCGTTCCGTTTACGAACTGCTCAAGGAACGCAAGGAAGAAATTGCATGGGTCATGTCCCTTGAAATGGGCAAGCCGCTGGCCGAAGCGCGCGGTGAGGTTCAGATCTCGGCAGACTACTTTCAGTGGTTTTCGGAGGTCGTCACCCAGCAACAGGGAACCTACACTGAGTCACCAACTGGTGATTTCAAGATCATCACTACCCATCAGCCAGTTGGTCCGTCCTACTTGGTAACACCATGGAATTTCCCGCTCTTCATGGGCGCTCGCAAGGCCGCGGCGGCTTTAGCCGCAGGATGCGCCATCATTATCAAGCCAGCAGCGTTGACTCCGTTGGTAACCCATATGTTCGTACAGGTTCTGCACGAAGTGGGGCTGCCCCAGGGTGTGGTCAACCTTGTAACGACTAGCTCCTCATCCGCGCAGTCGAAGGTTCTCATGTCACGCCCTGAACTGAAGAAGGTTAGTTTCACCGGCTCCACTGCCGTGGGTGTGACTCTACTGAAGCAAGCCGCTGACAATGTCATGGCCACTTCAATGGAGCTAGGCGGCAATGGGCCATTTGTTGTTCTTTCCGATGCCGATTTGGATGCCGCCGCGGAGGGAGCAGTGGTCGCTAAATTCCGCAATGCCGGTCAGGTCTGCGTCGCTGCCAACCGCATCATTGTTGAGAAGTCTGTGGCTGCTGCCTTCAAAGAACGATTTGTCGCCAAGGTCGCAGAACTCAAAGTGGGATCTGGCACTGACGCCTCGGTTAATATCGGTCCGCTGGTAGATGAAAAACAGCGTCATAGCGTCCAGCAATTGCTTGGCAAGGCTGTTGAGGAAGGCGCAGAAATCCTCTTTGGCGGTGGCGCCTTCGAAGGTCCAGGATTCTTCGTCAATCCCACTGTGGTAACCAACGCTTCAACGGACTCGGCGATCGCCACCAGTGAGATTTTTGGCCCAGTCGCTTCCATCTATGAAGTTGAAGGCGATGAAGCAGCGCTGGATCTTGCCAACCAAACGCCATTCGGATTGGTCTCCTATGTTTACACACGCGATGTAAGTCAAGCTCTGAAGGCTGCTGAGAAACTCGACAGCGGAATGGTCGCAGTCAATCGCGCTGTCGTGGCCGATCCTGCCGCACCCTTCGGAGGGATCAAGGCATCCGGGTTCGGCAAGGAAGGAGGTCACGCCGGGATCAAGGAGTACCAGATTGAAAAGTACATCGCTCTGAGCATGTGATCTGCACTGCGGTTTTAAAGGACGCCCTCGCTAGGCGTGGACAACCAAGCAAAAGATTGCTCAACATCGGCCGTCGCAAATTCGGGACAGTTCAGAGTTTCCTGTTGGATCAGAACTTGTGCCGTATTGGCGATGTGCCGGAAGACCGCACGACCGACCGCCTGTGGATCACCTTCTCGATATCCACTGATGATATCGGCGTGGTCGTTGAAGCATTCCATTGCCGAACGGGAGGTGGGAACGGTGCCTACACCCGTACTGAGCACGAAATCGCGTTGTTCCTGAAGGATGACTAAAGCTTTTTCGTTCCCGGAACCGGACAGCAACGTTTGATGGAAGTCCCTGTCAGCACGCAACACCGCGTTAGGGTCACCAGATTCCGCAGCTGTCAAAAATTGTGCAACTGCAGATTCGAATTCAGCCGAAGCAGAATCGTTCTTATTAAGCGTTGCCAGTCGGGACAACGGAACCTCAAGCATGATGCGGACCTGAAAGACCTGAAGCAACGCATCTAGCGAGGTTTTGAGGACTCGGAATCCTCTTTTGTCTTCAATACGTACCATGCCACGACGCGCGAGTTCCATCAGGGCTTCACGGACGGGGGTACGCGAAACGCCGAGCTTCCGAGCTACCTCTGAACCTGTATATAGCGGCCCAGGGATAAGGGAACCCTTGATGATTTCCAACCGGATCGAGTCGACAGCCTGTTCAGTCAGTGTGGCATTGCGGTTAACAGATTCCATTTACCTATTGTTCCAGTTCAAGTAAGAGTAAAGAAAATTCCTAAGGAGAGACATACCATGTCTAACTATTCGTTTGGCGTCGTGGGCGCAGGCATCATCGGAGCGGCGGTGGCACGAGAACTGATGCATGTTCATCCTGGTGCTCAGATCACCATCATAGAGAAGTCCAACGAAGTTGCAGCACACCAGACCGGACATAATTCCGGTGTTGTGCACGCAGGCTTATATTATCAGCCGGGAAGTCTGAAGGCGCGCCTGTGCCGACGTGGTGTTGACCTGCTGCGAGACTACGCGATCTCCAGAGACGTTCCCTACGAAGAGTGCGGAAAGCTTGTTGTTGCCCTCACTGAGGAAGAAGAGAACCGGGTCCGGGATATCTACAAGCGGGCCAAGGCTAACGGCGTTCCCGATGTGGCACTCATCGGGCCAGACGAGATGCGGAAAATTGAACCAAATGCGGTTGGCCGGCTCGCCCTGCACTCGCCCCACACCGCGATCATCGACTATGCAGCTGTGACCCGAGCACTGATCGAGGAAGTGACGGCAGGCGGAGCAAATCTCCTATTGAACACCGAGGTTAAGGGAATCTCTAATTTTGAGGACCGCTGCACCGTAACCGTCGATCGTGACGGGCAGAGCGCCACCCACCAGTTCGACTACCTGATCGTATGCGCAGGTCTGCAATCCGACCGACTGGCTCAATTGGCAGGCGGATCTCCCTACCCCAAGATAGTTCCATTCTTCGGCCAGTATTCGAAGCTCGCCCCGGAACATCGCAACATCTTGAACGGATTGGTATACCCGGTTCCCGACCCTGATTACCCATTCCTCGGTGTGCATCTGACTAAACGTGTGGACGGAGAAATGCTGGTCGGGCCCAACGCGTTCCTCTCCTTCGGACGCGAGAACTACAATGGATGGCGCATCAGCATTAAAGACACCCTTGATGTAGCATTCAGCCGAGCCTTCTGGAAATTTGCTTCCGGAAACATCAAAGCAGCCATCCATGAAGTCGGCGCCGTGATTTCCCGCAAGAAATTTCTTGCAGGTGCCGCAGCCTACGCTCCCGATTTAGACGGAGCAGTTTCAACGCCAATCACACGCGGAATACGCGCGCAGGCAATGGACGAGAACGGGCATCTGGTTGACGATTTTGTCATCGAGCACTTGGACCGAGTTACTGTCCTACGAAATGCACCTTCTCCTGGAGCTACCTCCTCACTGGCAATCGCCGAGCATCTCGTTGAAAATCTTGGGCAAAACTTGAAAGAAGTTAACAAGCACGCTCCGGGATCGGATAACAGGCGATAACGCAAGATAGCCATAACCGGCTCTATTCAACAACCTCGTGGCAGATGGGGAGACAGCGCAAACATGAATCTAGTAGCTGGCTCACGAGACGCACTTCCTCGGCCACGGAAGCCAGCGAAAACAAGTCCAGAAAGAGTAGTTATTTCCCTATTCGACTCCGCCGGAGGATTTGTATCCTGGCCAACGTTCAACCCACGAATCAGTGGTTGACGTATTTGGGGCGAGGAACCGGGTTCACACGTCGAGGAGTGGCGGGGCTAGTTTCTAATGAATTATTTGCGAGGGAGGAAACACAACGAACGAAACAGTGTAAGCCGCTGGATATGCGTTCTGGTTGTAATCTCTGGCCGTCAGCTTCATATTGCTTGGACTGCTTTGCAGTCAGGAAGACTACTTCGACGATTGAGGGGAGATCATCCAGGCAATATGAAGTATTCTCGTTGCTGTTCCTGGCGCAGGCATTCGGGCACAATCTCAGCTCCGGCCAGCAGCTCGCCGCGCTGGGCATCTTGCCGCTGGCCTCCAAGGGCATGGCAGGCGTCCCCGGATCCTCGTTCTTGGCGTTGTCGGCGACCGCCGCGGCCCTGGGCATCTTCCCGGTGGCCGGCGTGGCCCTGCTGCTGGGCGCAGACCGCATCATGGATTCGATGCGCGTCACCGTGAACCTGCTGGGCAACTGCGTAGCAACCTTCGTGGTTGCCAAATGGGAAGGGCAGTTCGACCGAGAGGCGATGAAGCGTGCTTTCGCCGGCGAAATCACCAATGAGGACCCTGCCCGCATGCTCGGACGCGATGAGGAATGGGAAACCATCGAGGCCGAACGCATCGCCCAAGGCGGCCAGCCTTCACCGAAGTTCGGCGGCGGCCCCTCCCCGGATGCCCTGTCCAAATTCGATATGAAGCCCGCGACTGAAGCCGAAGCGGCTGCGGCGGCACGAAAAAGCCACTTCGATGACGAACGTGCCGAGGTGCGCAACTGAGGCAAGCCGAATGCTTCAAGGGAAAATGCGGCGATCCTGAACACGAAACGGCCGGCGTGCACTGGAATCGTTCCAGGGCACGCCGGCCGCTCTCCGTTCTACTCGCCAGCTTTGGTCCGCGGCCATTGTTGTGCGTAGTTTGCCATAGCTTGCACCGGTTCCTAGTGCTTCACCACCCAGTTGTCATCGATCATCGCGGCGAAGTCGAAAGCCTCATCAAGGATCTCGCGCAGCGTGCTCCCGGCGGTGCCAACCCAGCGGTCCAGCGCATGGCCGTACAGGGACAGGCCCAGCAAAGCGGCGGTTTCGGCCAGCCGCTGGTTCGCGCAGAACGGCGAGAGCGCCTGGGCCAGCGCCGCCTGCTGCTCACGCAGGGATTCCTGCCAGCTTGCCCGCAGCGCAGGGGTGCTCCGGATCAATTCAATGCGGCTGATCATTGTCACCGGATCCTGTTCAGCGAACGCCACTGCCGGTTCGAAGCTGCGGCGCAAGAGCTCCAGCAAGCTCTCCCCCGGCTGCGACGTCATGGAGCGGGCCATATCGGCGAAGTGCCCGGTCATGGAACGCAGCGCGGTAACCACCGCATCCTCTTTCGAGGAGAAGTACCGGAAGAACGTTGCGCGGGAAATTCCGGCGGCTTGGGCAGCTTGCTGGACGGTGACGTTCTCTACACCGCGTTCGGCGAACACGGCATAGGCCTGTTCCGCCAACTCCACTTTCATCTTTTCGCGAACCCGATCGCGAACCACGCTGCCCATGGCAAGAATCTTACTCTGAGATCAATTCGCGAAAGTGAGACGCAGTCTCTTTATCCAAGTCATCAGACATTCGGCTAGGGTGTGTCGCGGTGGTTGCGGTTCGCGGGGCTCAATATTTCCTCGAACGTGAGGCCATTCCGTTTCCGCTTCGCTAGGCTCTGGTACAGAAAAACCGACTACTGATGAGGACAAGCATGGCACAGCAGATCGCAAACCGCATCGACCTCGGCCAAGGACTGGAAACCACTGCGCAGGGTTTTGGCTGCATGTCGCTGAGCGGGCCCTACGGCGCGGCCGACGATGCCGAATCCTTGCGCACACTGAACCACGTCATTGATCGCGGCGTGACGTTCCTGGATACCGCCAACATCTACGGCGATGGGCACAACGAAGCCCTGCTGTCCCAGGTGCTGAAAACCCGACGGGACGAAGTCACGCTGGCAACCAAGGCGGGTATCGTCCGCCCGAAGAACCCGGGAGATCCACGCGCCAACGGCGACCCCGCCTTCATCAAGAAATGCATGGACGAGAGCCTGCAGCGCCTCGGCGTGGACCACGTGGACCTGTACTACTACCATCGCGTGGATTCCCGGGTCCCGATTGAGGAGACGGTCGGCGCCTACAAGGAGCTGGTCGAAACGGGGAAAATCCGGCACATCGGATTATCCGAGGTGACCTCCCAAGAGTTGCGCCGAGCCCATGCGGTGCATCCGATTTCCGCGATCCAGATGGAGTACTCAATTTTCAGCCGCGACATCGAGCGCTGGCTGCTGCCCACCGCCAGCGACCTGGGCGTGGGCCTGGTGACCTACGCGTCGCTGGGCCGCGGATACTTCACCGGAGAAGTGGATTCACTGGAACAGCTGGAGGCCGGGGACATCCGCCGCAACTTCCCGCGCTTCGAGGCATCCCGCATGGAGCACAACCAGCCGCTGCGCCAAGTCATCAATGATGTGGCCGAACGCGAGAACATCTCCACCGCCCAAGCATCGCTGGCCTGGGTCTATGAAAAGGCCCGCGTATTCGATGTGGCCGTCTCGCCGATTCCGGGGACCCGCTTCAGCGCGCACTTCGATGACAACCTGCAGGCACTGGATGTCCGCTTGTCCGCGGAATCCCTGTCGGCACTGGATGCCTTGGCCGCCCAAGTGGACGGCGAGCGCCAGAAGGACGTGATGTCGGTGTCCAAGGGCCGCGAAGAAGTCCAGATGGCCCAGATGTAGCTTCGCTGACCGCTACTGCGTAGAGTCGTGAGCGTAGCGCATCGCCACCCGTTCGCCACAGGAAAGGACTATCCCATGAGAATCGCTTTGGCGCAGGTGCTGAGCACCGCTGATCCCCAGCGCAATCTGGTGACGGTGCGCGATCATGCCCGCCAGGCGAAGGAGGCAGGGGCAACGCTGGTGGTCTTTCCCGAGGCGATGCAGGTGTCTTTCGGCCATGATCTCGCCAAATACGCGCAGGCTCTGGATGGCCCCTGGGCTACGCTGATTCGCCAGCAGGCGCGGGAGATCGGCATCACCATCGCCACGGGCATGTTCACCCCCGGCGAGGGCGGACGGGTACGCAACACCTTGCTGGTCGCCGGCGACGGGGTTGACACCCACTACGACAAGATCCATCTCTACGATGCCTTCGGCTACGCCGAGTCGGATTCAGTGACACCCGGCCAGTCCCCGGTGCAGTTCGAGCACGAGGGCGCGATCATCGGACTGGCCACCTGCTACGACTTGCGATTCCCGCGCTTGTTCACCCGCCATGCGCAGGCTGGCGCGTTGATCTGCATTGTCAGCGCTTCGTGGGGCCAGGGCGAGGGCAAGGCCGAGCAGTGGACCACCCTGGCACAGGCTCGCGCCTTGGATTCAACCACGTTCGTGGTGGCGGTGGACCAGGCTGATCCGCAAAGTGTTGGCCGCACGGTCACCGGCACGGCGCCTTTGGGCGTCGGCCACTCGCTCGTGGTTGATCCGCTGGGCCGCGTTATCGCCCGGGCCGGCGCGGAGCCCGAACTGCTGGTCGTGGACCTGGACCTCGATCAGGTCGAAGTCGCGCGCCAGCAGCTGCCGGTGCTGGCCAACGCGGTCGACCTGTAGCCAGGCGGCTGGCTCAGCGGTTCCGGCTCTCCAGCCACTGCAGCATGTCCGGCCAGGCGGCATCCCCGACCCCGCGCCGCATCAGTCCGTGATGCCCGATAGCTGGCACCCCGAGCTCATCTGGCGTGCAGGTCCGGCGCTGTACCGGGGCCGAGACCAGGTGCCCGGTCAGCTGGTCCATCTGCCGCGGCGAGGCCCACAGGTCATCACTCGCGCCGACCGCCAGGATGGGAATCCGGGTTCGGGCTGCACGCGTCCGGGCCTGCATGCTCGGGTCATCGAAGAAGTAGTTGGGTTTCCGGATCCAGCGGCTCCATTCGAGCAAGGCAGCTGCCGGGATATCTTCGCCCAATCCGAGTTTCTGCCCGGGCATGTACCCCATGGCCCGGCTGAGCACCGGGCCCAGGACGTTCAGTATTGCGGTGACCCGGGCCCGTTCCTGCCACGGGGTGATGGTCCGCGAAGCGGCCACATGGCTGGCGACGATAACCGCTGCCGACAGCGCTTCGGTGCCGTAATCCAGGATCAGCCCATGCCCTCCGATGCTGTGGCCCACTGCGTAGTGCGGAAGGTCGGGGTAGCTCTCGGCCGCCCACCGCGCGACGGCTGGGATATCCTGCTGGATCCAGTCGCGCATCCGCAGGCTGCTGTGTTCCTTGGGCGAGCCGGACAGCCCGGTCCCCCGGTAGTCGTAGGTCACGGCAATCATTGAGGAGCGCGTCGCCATTTCAGCCAAGGCGCGATAGAAGCGCTGCGGGGTGGCGGTCGCCGGATGAATCACCAGCACGCCGCGCGGGGCTCCTGCTGGCTTGAACACCGTGGCCTGGACGCTGTCCTTGGCAGTGACGAGAATGCGCACTGATTCGCTGGTGATGCTCTGAAGCTGCATACCGCCATCCTAGCCAGATGTTACTGATCAGTAAACGGGCTTTTCGCGGCACAGGATACTAATCAGCAAGATCCAGCATTGGTGCTTTACGCTTGAATCCACCAGTCACGTAGGCGAGATACACCAGGCCCAGCCCGATCCAGGCCAAGCCGATCACCAGCGAGAGAGCACTGAGGCTCGTCCATAGCCAGATTGTCAGCGCCAGGCCAATCAGCGGAAGCACCAGATAATTGACCGTAGCCGCCATTCCGCGTTGGCGGTGGGCCAAGAAGAAGTACTTGATCACGGCGAGGTTCACTGCAGAGAAGGCGACAAGTGCGCCGAAGCTGATCATCGCGGAGACCATTTCCAGGCTCGCGAACAGGGCGGTCAGCGAAATCAGGGAAACGATGATGATTACGAACGTCGGGGTCTTGAAGCGGGGGTGCAGGTACCCGAAGACCCGACGGGGAAGCACGCCGTCGCGTCCCATGCTGTAGAGGATTCGCGACACCGATGCCTGCGAGACAAGCGCCGATCCCATTGCGCCGCAGATGAATCCGGCGGTGAAGAAGATGGAGAGGAATTGGCCGCCCGCGGTGAAGACCACATCAATGGAGGCCGAATCCGCGTTCGCGAATTCATGGCTCGGGTAAACCAGATGCGAGAGGTAGGCCAGGGCCACGAACAGGAAGCCGCAGATCAAGGTCGTCAGCAAGATGGCGCGCGGCAAATCGCGCTTCGGATTGCGGGCTTCCTCGGCGAATGTCGTGATCGAGTCGAAGCCCAGGAAGGAAAGGCAGAGGATCGCAGCGCCCGCGGCCAGTGGAGCGAATCCGCCCGCCTCCCCGGAACCGCGCAATGGGGCAAAGAGGTCAACGGTGGCCTGCCCGCGGAGGTAGGCAATGGAGAAGCCGACGAACAGGATGATGAACAGGAACTGGAAACCGATAATCACGATGTTCGTTCTGGCCACAGAAACAATGCCGATGATATTAAGGACTGTCACCAGCACCATCCCAGCCAGCATGAAGGCCCAGGGCGGAATCGCCGGGAAGAACTCGTTGAGGTAGATCCCCAAGAGCAGGTAGTTGATCATGGGCAGGAAGAGGTAATCCAGCAGGAGCGCCCAGCCGGCCATGAAACCGATATTCGACCCGAAAGAGCGCTGGGTGTAAACGTAGGCAGATCCGCCTACCGGGAAAGCCTGCGACATCAAGCCGTACGATCGTGCCGTGAAAAGCATCGCGACCAAGGTGATCGCGTAAGCTACCGGAAGCCGGCCGCCGGTAATTTCGGTGACAATGCCGTAGGTGCTGAAGATGGTCAGCGGCACCATGTACACCATGCCGAAAAGCACCAGGTTAGGCAGCCCGAGCACCCTGTTCATCTGCGCGGGTGCTTCCGCTGCGCTTCGCACGCCTTGCTGGACCTGCTTCATCGTGGCTCCTTCTGTGCAATTGCCCCATCGCCACTCCATGACGAGTCAGACGTTCCAGGGCATCCGCACTCACTGCCCTAAATAATGAATATCGTTCACTTAATGTAGTGACATAGCTCACCGAAAACAAGGGGGATCTGTCCGCAAGGCGATGTTTCGGGCAGGTGAACCGGGGCGAATATTTGCCGTGGAACCCGCACGGGCAAGGCGGATCACCTGCATGACTTGGAGCTTGTTGATCACGGCATGCGGTGGAGGCATCCCGCTTCGGAAACGACGGCAGACCAAAATAAATTTATATTATTAATTTCAGGGAAACATCCGCCTGCAGAAATCAACGGGCCGCTAGGACTGGGAGACTTCCCGCTCGACCGCGGAAATGATCGCCCGGAGCCCGAACTCAAATGACTGGTAGCTGACGCTGGTGCGAGCCTGCCGCGCATAGGCCTCACCCAGATCCATCACCTCGCCGTGGCTGCTGCGGACAGTTCCCCGGTCGTCTGCCGGCACGGTGGCAACATGGGCCCCCGGGGCGACGATATCCAGGGCAGCCCCGACAATCAGCGACTCGATCGCCACCATGACCATGAGAATGCGCGGCACGGCCACACCGGCGCGGCGCAGGATCCGCCCCATTTCCTCATAGATGACACCGGATTCCGATTCCTCGGAAATGGGCGTGGCGACAATCAGTTCCACTGCCGCGGGAACCCGGAGCAGCGCTTCGCGGAAGAGCACCGCGAAATGGAACAGCGCTTCGGTCCACGGCAAATCGGCCAGCATGTTCCGCTCAATGGATCTCACCATGTCGCGGCGCATCAGGTTCACCAGGTGCTGGCGGTTGTCCACGTGGTTGTAGAGCGCAGGCGTGCGCACGCCCAGGGAGCGCGCCAGGCGCCCCATGGAGAACTCCTCTGGCCCGACTTCTTCGAGCAGGGCAAAGGCCGCATCGACAATGCCCTGCTGGGTCAGGATCGGCGTAGCCGGCCGGCCGGCGACTCTTTGCGACATGAGAACCATCCTGCATCGTGGGTTAATCCGATTCCATCCAACCATGGACAGCTGACTCAGCTCCGTTTAGACTCAAAAATAATTAATACCATTAATTTGAGGAGTCGAACGATGACCGGTCCGCAGACGGTGCTTTATGCAAGGACCATCCACACGCTGACCCAGGAACACCCTGCCAGCGCTTTGGGGATCACCGATGGCCGCATCTCGCATGTGGGCACCAGGGAGCAGGCCCAAGGCTGGATCGCAGACGGAACCACGGTCATCGACTACGGCGAAGCCGCGATTACCCCGGGGCTCGTAGATGCGCACATCCATCCGGTCTTCGGGCAGTCAGTGGCCCGAGGCGTCTTCCTCGGCGATGCTAGGACACTTGATGAGGCCAAACGGCTCATCGCAGGGCATGCGCAGGCCTGTGCCCCCGGGGATGTTGTACTCGGCCATGGACTGAACGTGGCGATCTTCGGCACCGCGGAGCCCAGCGGGCAGTTCCTCGACGATGCCGCCCCGGGGCGGGCCAGCTATGCCACCTGCTTCGATGCGCATTCAGCCGTGGCCTCCTCGGCGATGCTCCAGCGCGCGGGCATCGACGGCACCGAGAGCTTCGCCGACGGCTCCAGCGTCGTAGTGGACTCCGATGGCCGGCCCACGGGCTTCCTCCGGGAATTCGCGGCCATGGCGCTAGCCGAAAAGGCCCTGCCGGTGCTGGGCATCGACGACAAGGTGGAAGCCGTCTACCGGCTGCTGCGGGACATGGCGGCCAGCGGGCTGACCGGCGGGGAAATGCTGGATCTGGCCGATCCTGATTCATTGGAGATCTTCCGGCGCCTGGAGCTGCGCGGCGAATTGCCCATCAAGCTGCGCATCGCCCCGTGGATCATGGCCAGCGATCCGGCAGAAACCCTCGACCAGGTCATCGCGCTGCAGGCAAAACGCGGACGGCGCTGGCAGGTGCGCGGCGCCAAGCTGATGATCGACGGCACCGTGGACAACGGCACGGCGTGGCTCTACGAACCGGACACCGAGGGCGAATCCACCGAATCCCTGTACCCGGATCCGAATCGCTACCTGGCCAATCTGCGCGCCCTTGCGCAGGCCGGCGTGACAACCACGACCCATGCCATCGGCGACCAGGGCATCGGCTTCGTCATTTCCGCCATCGCATCGCTGCCCGGCAATGGGCTGCGCCACCGGATCGAGCATCTCGAAGAACTCAACGACGAGGATTTCGCCCGGCTCAAGGCTTCCGGGGCCACCATCAGCATGCAGCCCACGCATTGCACGCATTTCGTCCGCGCCGACGGATCGGATGCCTGGTCCCGGCGGTTGGGCAAGCATCGCGCAAGCTTCGCCTACCGCCTGCGTGATGTCAAGGATGCCGGCATGGTGCTGGCGCTGGGCTCAGACTGGCCCATCGCCCCCTTCGACCCGCGGCTGATCATGGCGGACGCGCAGACCCGCAGGCGCACCGAAGTGCCCGGCAGCGACAGCGTGCAGCCACGGCATCGCCTGTCGGCTCGCGAAGCCCTGGAAGGCTACACCGTGAACGTCTACGAAAGCACCGGGGCCACCGGCGGCCGCTTGGAAGCCGGGATGCCCGCGGACCTGACCATCTTCGCAGCAGATCCGCTATCTGCATCGCCGGAAGAGCTGGGCACCTTGGCCGTGCTGGGCACCTATGTCGATGGCCGGCTGGTGGATTTGGAAGCCGGGCTTCGGTCCGCCCACGCGCAGCCGGCGAGCGCGGGCCAGTAGCGGGGCAAGCGCTTGCTGCCGCGCAGCTGGGATAGCCCTTCCACTGGGGCAAATGTCCACTTAGGGTAGAGGTAGCCATCTGACCTTGCCTGCCATCGGAGCCTTCAGTGCCACTAGCCTTGCCCGAATCCACGCTGCCCCATCCCTCCTCCGCTCCGGCGCTGAATTGGGGCATCCTGGGGCCGGGGTGGATCGCCTCGCAGTTTGCCGCGTCGCTGAACGACTTGACCGCCAGCAGGCTCGCAGCAGTAGGCTCGCGCGCCTTGGCCCGTTCCGAGCAGTTCGCGCGCACCTACGGGGACGCCGGCACCCGGGCCTACGGCTCCTATGACGCGGTGCTCAGCGACCCTGCAACAGACGTGGTCTACATTGCCGTCCCGCACAGCGGCCACGCGGAACTGACGCTCAAGGCCATCGCCGCTGGCAAGCATGTCCTGGTGGAGAAGCCGATGAGCCTGGATGCCCGGCAAACCTCCCGGATCATCGAGGCGGCCAGGGCTGCCGGGGTGTTCGCCATGGAAGCCATGTGGTCGCGGTTCCTGCCGATCGGCAATGTGCTGTCGCAGGTCATCGAGTCCGGCATGCTCGGGCAGGTGATCACCATCCAGGCTGATTTCGGCGCCCGGTTCGAGGTCGACTACGGCTCGCGCATCTACGATCCGGCACTGGGCGGCGGGGCCCTGCTGGATGTCGGCGTCTATCCCATCGCCTTCAGCGCCATGGTCTCCCCTGCCAAGCAGCTTCTGCACGCTTCGGGACGCATGGCCCCCACCGGTGTCGATGCGTCCTTCACCGCGGTGCTCGCCAATGAGGACGGCTCCACGGCAACGGTCTTCAGCAGCATCGAAACCGATTCGCCGCAGGGCGCGTGGATTGCCGGCACCGAAGGCACCCTGGAGCTGCAGCGCCCGATTTGCTGCGGTTCCGCGCTGGTGCTGCGCAGTGCCGACGGCAGGATCGCCGACAGCCGCGAGTTCACCGAAACCTCGCCGGCTGCCGGCTTGGGCTTCGAAGCGGCCCACGTAGCCCGGTGCATCGCCGATGGATTGACCGAGTCGCCGGTCATGCCGCTGGACGAGTCGCTGGCGATTGCCCAGACCATGGATGCGATCGCCGCCAAATTGCGCACCGGCTAGTCAGCGGCGCTGCGCCGAAGCCTCCCAGGCGCTGTGCACCATCTGCGCCAGGCTGTGGCGCATCCTCCAGTCCAGGTCGCGGGCGGCCAGCTTGCCGTCGGCAACGATGCGCGCCGGATCGCCCGGACGGCGGGCTTCCTCAATAGCGGTGAAGCCGATGCCCGTCACCTCGGCGACCGCGTCCATGATCTGCCGCACCGAGACGCCATCACCTGAACCCAGGTTGTAGACCGGCTCCAACGCCTCGCCCGCCTCCAGCTTCCTGGCCGCCTCCACGTGCGCCAGCGCGAGGTCGGCGACATGCACGTAGTCGCGCACGCAGGTGCCATCGGGGGTGCCGTAGTCGGTGCCGAAGATCTTCGGGGACTTGCCGGAGTTCAACGCCTGGAACACCAGCGGGAACAGGTTGTGCGGGCTCGCATCGTAGAGTTCAGCGCTGCCCGATCCAACCACGTTGAAGTAGCGCAGCGAGGTGTGCTTCAGCCCGGTGGCCACCGCCTGGTCGCGGATCATCCACTCCCCCATGAGCTTGCTCTGGCCATACGGGGATTCGGGGAAGGTGCCGGTAGTCTCGGTGACCACATCCTCGGCCGGGGTGCCGTAGACGGCCGCCGAGGAGGAGAAAACCATATTGTGGACGCGGGCGGTGGCCATGGCTTCAAGCAGGTGCGCGGTGCCGGTGGCATTCTGCTCGAAGGCCAGCAACGGGTGCTTCACCGATTCTCCGGCGTACTTGTAGCCGGCCAGGTGGATGACCCCGGTAACCTCGTGGCGCTTCATGATTTCCACGAGCTTCTCGGTCTGCAGGATGCTCAACTGGTAGAACGGCACTTCTTCGGGAACGAAGGAGCGCACCCCGCTGGACATCGAGTCCACGACGACTGGTTCGAACCCCGCCGCCTGCAGCGAACGCACCACGTGGGATCCGATATACCCGGCTCCTCCGGTCACTAGCCAACTCATGCCCGGCCTGCTCCTTCATCTGCAATGACGGTGAAAATGGCCGGCTCGACGTAGCCGGCCTGGTCAAAGGCCTCGCGGACGGCCTGGCTGACCGGCTCGATCCGCTCGCGCTTGACCAGGGCAATGGCGCTGCCGCCAAAACCGCCACCGGTCATGCGGGCGCCGATCGCCCCCGCCCCCATGGCCGCGTCCACGGCGGCATCCAATTCCTCGCTGGAAATCTCGTAGTCGTCGCGCATGGATTCGTGGGACTGGCACAGCAGCTTGCCTACCGCATCCAGGTCCGAGGCGCGTAGCGCGTCGACGGCATCGAGCACCCGCTGGTTCTCGGTCACGATATGCTTGGCGCGGCTCCGGGCCACCGGGTCGGCGATGGCTTCCAGTTCCGCGACGCTGTGCACTTCTCGCAGGGATTCAACCTCCAATGCGGCAGCGGCCTGCTCGCAGCTGGCGCGGCGGGCGGCATAGCCGCCATCCACATGCGAATGCTCGACGCGGGTATCGATGACCAGCACCACCGCGTCGTGCTGCGCCAACGGCAGCGGCACTGCCTGGGTTTCCATGGAACGGCAATCCAGGAAGAGCGCGTGCTGCGCATGGGACATCAGCGAGGCGCTCTGATCCATGATTCCGGTCGGGGCGCCCACGAATTCGTTCTCGGCCCTCTGGGTCAGCTGGGCCATCTGCACCTTGGCCAGCCCCAGGCCGTAGAGGTCATCCAGCGCCACGATGGTCGCCACTTCCAGGGCGTGCGAGGAGGACAGCCCGGAGCCCACCGGGACATCCGAGTCCACCATCAGCTCCAGCCCGCCAATTTGCACGCCATCGAGCTGGTTCAATGCCCACAGCACGGCGGCCGGGTAGGCGGCCCAGCCGGGCACCGCCCGGGGCACCAGCTCATCGACCGTGACCGACGTGATCGGCAGCTCGTCGCCTGCCCCGTAGGTGGAGGCGAAATCCAGCACCTGGCTTCCCGGCTCCAGCTGCGACTTGCGTCGCACTGCCACCAGCGCGTTCTTATCGATGGCGAAGGGCAGTACATAGCCCAGGTTGTAGTCTGTATGCTCGCCAATCAGGTTCACCCGTCCCGGGGCGCGCCAGATGCCTTCGGGCCTGTGGCCGTAGGCTTTGGCGAACTTTTCGCGCAGGGCATTGACCCGTGCCGCGGTTTCCGCGCTGCCGCTGCGGCTCATGGCATGACCTCGCGCAGCCGGGCGGCGGCCTGCTCGGCCGGAACGTCGTTGATGAAGGCGCCCATGGCAGCCTCCGAGCCGGCCAGGTACTTCAATTTGCCAGCTGCCCGGCGCGGGCTGGTCAGCTGCAGGTGCAGCCGAGATGCCACACGGGCTTCCGGTTCCAACGGAGCCTGGTGCCAGGCAGCGATATAGGGTGTGGGGGTGTCGTACAGCGCGTCGAATCCGCGCAGCAGATCCCGGTACATCACCGCCAGTTCGGCTTTCTCCTCTTCCTTGAGCGCTGCAAGATCCGGCACGTGGCGGTGCGGCACCAGATGGGCTTCCAGCGGCCAACGGGCCGCATAGGGCACGAACACGGAGAAGTGCTCGCCCTGGCGCACCATGCGCGTGCCTTCATTGCGCTCGAAGTCAAGAATGTCTTCCATCAGGGGGCGTCCGGTGTTCGCCAGGTGCGCCACCGCCTGGCCGGCCATCTTGGCTGCGGTCGGGGCCAGGTACGGATAGGCGTAGATCTGCCCGTGCGGATGGTGCAAGGTCACCCCGATATCCTGGCCGCGGTTCTCGAAGACGAAGACCTGCTCGATGCCTTCCATTGCGGATAGGGCTGCGGTGCGCTGCGCCCAGGCCTCGATGACGGTGCGCGCCCGGGTGTCATCCAGCGAGGCGAAGGAGCCGGTGTGCTCGGGGGTGAACACCACGACTTCGCAGCGGCCGTAGGCCGGGGCGGGAACCTGCACCGGTGCGGCAGCTGGAACCGTGCCCAGTGCCGGGCCGAGCGACGGGAAGCGGTTCTCGAAGACCACCACGTGGAAATCCTCGGCAGGGATTTCGCTCATGCGCCCGCTGGCGCTGGGGCACAGCGGGCATTCTTCCTTGGGCGGGAGGTAGGTGCGCGACTGGCGGTGGGCGGCGACAGCCACCCAGTCTCCGGTCAGCCGGTCATAGCGCAGCTCACCGGGTTCCCCGCGCGGATCCAGCGGCCGGGTGTCGGCGACCGGTTCCGGCAGTGCGGTGTTGGCATCTGCGAAGAAGATCGCTTCGCGGCCATCGGCCAGGTGGTGCACCCGGTGGGCTGCTTCATATGCTGCGGAGCCTTGCGGCATGGCACTTTCTCCAATGGGCTAGTGGTGGTGCAAATAGGGAGGTGGCGCGGCGGGCGGCTGCGGGTTAGCTCGGCTGGACCGGGCCGATCAGCCAACTGGCTTCGCAGCTGGCGCCCGGGGCAAGCGCGATGACGTCCTGGCCTGAGTTGAACCCGCCGGGCGGGCAGGTCATCGGCTCGATGGCCAGGCCGGTGCGGTCAAGCGCCGGGTCATCGCGGTCAGCGGTGTGGATCTGGACCCACGGGCAGGCCGCATCCCAGCTGATCTGCGCACCGACGCCCGCAGCGTCGGTGATCGATGCACTGAACAAGCCGTCGGCGCCGGCGGCCAACCCGGTGTACGCATGATCGATGAACAGTTCCCCGATCGGCTTCGGGGTGCGGAAATCCAGCTCGGTGCCAGCCACCTGAACCACCTCCTGCGGCAGCAGGCGCGCGCCGTCGGTGAGCTGCACCTTGCCGGCTGGCAGGGTGAAAGTCCATTCATCCGCCTTCTTGCCCGGTGCGACCAGGTAGGCGTGCGAACCCCAGGCGAAAGGCGCGGTGCCCTGCCCGAGGTTGGTGGCGGTGGCGATGGTGCGCAGCCCGCCGGCTTCCAGCCGGTAGTCGATCACCAGCTGCACCTCATAGGGGTAGCCGGGGTTCGGCGCGATCACGGTGCGCAGCTGGGCGGAGCTGCCGCTGCGCCCGGTGATCTCGAAGCTGGTATCGGCCACCAGGCCGTGCAGCGCGTGGCCGCGCTCCGGCTCGGTGATCGGCAACTGCAACTCCTGGCCTTCCCAGTGGTAGGCCCCGTCGATCACCCGGTTGGGCCAGGGAGCCAGGATCGCTCCGGAGAACACCGGGCGCTCACCGCGCGGATCGAAGGCGCGCACCAGCGGGCGGCCGTCATATTCCAGGGACACCAGGGTGGCGCCCACCGTGGCCAGCTGCGCGGTGAAGCCGTGGGCTTGCAGCGTGAGCACCGTTCCGTTGGCGGTGTCCTGCTGCGGCATTGATTGGCGATCCATTTCGTCATCCTTCGTGCTGTGCTGGGAACCCATCGGGCATGGGCGGGCCCTCCCGCCATCGCGTACGGGAGGGCCGTGGCAGCAAGCCGCAGCCTAGTTGCCGGCGCCTGCGCGGCGCTTGTTGTAGATGTCGAAGGCCACTGCCAGCAGCAGCACCACGCCCTTGACGATCTGCTGGGTGGACGCGCCGACGCCCATCAGCTGCATGCCGTTGGACAGCACCGCCATCACCAGGCCGCCGACGATCGCGCCGGTCACCCGGCCCACGCCGCCGGTGGTCGAGGCGCCGCCGATGAAGCAGGCGGCGATCGCATCCAGCTCGAACATGTTGCCGGCACCCGGCTGGGCGCCGTTGGAGCGCGAGGAGAAGACCACGCCGGCCACGCCCGAAAGCAGGCCCATGTTGATGAAGATCCACATGTTGATCTTCTTCACGTTCACGCCCGAGAGCTTCGCGGCGGAGAGGTTGCCGCCGATGGCGTAGACGTGGCGGCCGAAGACGGTCTTGGTGGTCAGCACGTGGTAGCCCAGGATCAGGGCGGCCAGGATGATCAGCACGATCGGCATGCCGCGGCTGGTGGCGATCTGCCAGAAGAACCAGAGGATGATGGCGCCGGAAATGATGTTCTTGGCCAGGAACATGGCCATCGACTCGACACTCTGGCCGTACTTGGCCCGGCCTGCGCGGTTGCGCCACTGCGAGTAGAACAGGCCCACGACGGCGATCACGCCGATGATCACGGTGAACAGGTCGAAGCCGTTGCCGCCCAGCAGGCCGTTGAGGAAGCCGCCGGCGATCTGGCCGTATTCGCCGGGGAACGGCGAGAGCGAAACGTTGTTGAGCACCTCGTAGGTCAGGCCGCGGAAGAGCAGCATGCCTGCCAGCGTCACGATGAACGCGGGAATGCCCACGTACGCGACCCAGAAACCCTGCCACACACCGCACAACCCGCCGACCGCGATGCCGGCGAGCATGCCTGCCCACCATGGCATGTCGTTCTTGATCACCAGCACCGCGGAGACCGCGCCGGTCAGGGCGACCAGTGAACCGACGGAAAGGTCGATATGCCCGGCCACGATCACGATGATCATTCCCAGTGCGAGGATCAGCACGTAGGAGTACTGCAGGATGATGTTGGTGATGTTGATCGGGCTGAGCAGCAGGCCGTTGGTCAGGATGGTGAACAGCACCACGATGAGCACGAAGGCAATGTAGATGCCCGAGGTGCGCAAGTTCTTGGTGAAGATATCCTTCAGCTCGTTTGTGATGGTCATCGGGTGCTTTCCTTCTCGATGGTCATGAGTTCCATGAGGCGTTCCTGGGTGGCTTCGCTGCGCGGCAGCTGGCCGGTCATCCGGCCGTAGGCCAGGGTGTAGATGCGGTCGCAGATGCCCAGCAGCTCGGGCAGTTCGGAGGAGATCACCAGCACTGCCTTGCCGGCCGCGGCCAGCTCGTTGATGATCGTGTAGATCTCGTATTTGGCGCCGACGTCGATGCCGCGGGTGGGCTCGTCGAGGATCAGCAGCTCGGGGGCGGTGTGCAGCCACTTGCCCAGCACGACCTTCTGCTGGTTGCCGCCCGAGAGGTTGCCGACCTTCGCCATGACGTTGGGGGTCTTGATGCGCATGGACTTGCGGTAGTGCTCAGCGATCTGGATTTCCCTGTTGCCATCCACGAAGCCCTTCGAGGAGATCTTGCCCAGTCCGGCCGCGGTGGTGTTCACGCGGATGTCCTCGATGAGGTTCAGCCCGAACTTCTTGCGGTCTTCCGAGACGTAGGCGATGCCGGCGCCAATGGCCTTGCCCACCGTGGAGGTGTCCACCGGCTTGCCGCCCATCAGCACGGTGCCGGTGATGTTCCGGCCGTAGCTGTGGCCGAAGATGCTCATCGCCAGTTCAGTGCGCCCGGCGCCCATGAGCCCGGCAATGCCGACGATTTCGCCGGCGCGCACGTCGAGGCTTGCGTGCTCCACCACGGTGCGGTCCTGCTGGACCGGATGCTGGACCGACCAGTCGCGCACCTCGAAGACCACGTCGCCGATCTGCGGCTCGCGCTGCGGGTAGCGGGCGGAGAGCTCGCGGCCGACCATGCCGCGGATGATGCGGTTCTGGTTGGAGGCGGGGTCGGCCATGTCCAGGGCCTCGATGGACTGGCCGTCGCGGATGATGGTGGTGGTGTTGGCGATGTCCTCGATCTCGCCGAGCTTGTGCGAGATGATGATCGAGGTGATGCCCTGCTCGCGCAGTTCGCGCAGCAGGTTCAGCAGGTGCTCGGAGTCGTCGTCGTTCAGCGCGGCGGTCGGTTCGTCCAGGATCAGCAGCTTCACGTTCTTGCTCAGCGCCTTGGCGATTTCCACCAGCTGCTGCTTGCCGACACCGAGCTGGCCGACCGGGGTGACCGGCTGCTCGTGCAGGCCCACGCGGGCCAGCAGGTCGGCGGCGCGATGGTTGGTTTCGTTCCAGTCGATGAAACCGCCGCGGGAGGTCTCGTTGCCGAGGAAGATGTTCTCCGCCACCGAGAGGTAGGGCACCAGGGCCAGCTCCTGGTGGATGATCACGATGCCCTGGGCCTCGGAATCCTTGATGTTCGAGGCCTTGAGCTCCTCGCCCTCGAAAATGATCTTGCCCTCGTAGCTGCCGTGCGGGTAGACCCCGGAGAGCACCTTCATGAGGGTGGATTTTCCGGCGCCGTTCTCTCCGCAGATGGCGTGGATTTCGCCCTTGCGAACCGATAGGTTGACGCCGTCCAGCGCCTTGACTCCGGGAAAAGTCTTGGTGATGTCCTGCATGTGCAGGATCGTGGTGTCCATAGTGCAGACGTCCTTGGTGTGTGCTGTGAGCGGTGAACCGCGGCGGCGGGAGCGCAGGTTGCCCTCCCGCCACCGCGGTTGCTGCCTGCGCGGCTACTTGGCCTGTCCGGCCTTGACTTCCTCGGCGGTGTAGTACCCGGAGTCGACCAGCAGCGAGGTGATGTTGTCCTTGACCACGATGTCCGAATTCAGCAGGTACGAGGGAACGACCTTCTTGCCGTTGTCGTAGCTTTCGGTGTCGTTGGCTTCCGGCTCGCCGCCGCCGGCGTAGGCTTTCACTGCCTCGACAGCCTGGGTGGCCAGCTTGCGGGTGTCCTTGAAGATGGTTGCGTACTGCACGCCGTCATCGATCAGCTTCACCGAGGCGATTTCGGCGTCCTGGCCGGAGATGATCGGCAGGCCGTCCTTGATGGACTTGCCGTAGCCGGCGTTGGACAGCGCGGTGATGATGCCGCGGGAAATGCCGTCGAATGGCGAGAGGATGCCGTCGATCTTGGTCTTGCCGCCCTGGTAGTGGGCGGTGATCAGGTCTTCCATGCGCGATTGGGCTTCTTCCTGGCTCCAGCGCAGGGTGGCTGCCTGCTCGATCTTGGTCTGGCCGGACTTGACCGTCAGCGTGCCGTCGTCGAGGTATGGCTTGAGGGTGTCCATGGCGCCCTTCCAGAAGAAGTGCGCGTTGTTGTCGTCGATCGAACCGGCGAAGAGCTCGATGTTGAACTTGCCCTTCTTGTCGGTGCGCTTGCCCTGGTCATCGGCCAGGCCCATGCCGGCCAGCAGCGAGGTGGCCTGCTGGACGCCGACGTTGTAGTTGTCGAAGGTGACGTAGAAGTCGACGTTCTCGGTGCCGTTGATCAGGCGGTCGTAGGAGATGATCGGGATGTTCTGGTCCGCCGCGGCCTGCAGCTGGGTGGACAGCGCGGTACCGTCGATGGAGGCGACCACCAGGATGTCGCTGCCCTTGGTGATCATCTGGTCGATCTGCTGCTGCTGGGTGGGGATGTCGTCATTCGCGAACTGCAGGTCGACTTCGAAGCCGGCTTCTTCCAGCTGGGACTTGACCGCTTCACCGTCGGCAATCCAGCGTTCGGACGTCTCGGTTGGCATTGCGACGCCCACCTGGATGTCCTCGGGGGCGGTCGATTCCCCGCCGCCAGCCCCGGCTCCGCCTCCGGCGCCGCTGCCGCTGCAGGCTGCCAATGCGCCGACCAGTGCGAGCGATCCCATGGTCGCCACGGCTTTGCGGGTCCAATTATTCCATGCCATCTTTTCCTCCTTGAAAGGTTGCCATATCTGCGAATGAGACTGGACTCACACTATGTTAGCGCTAACACAGTGGCTTCGACCACCCTCTGATGAAAATAAATTAAGATTCCTTACCCAGTGGCCTTGCGCGCCCAGCACAGGGCGCGCAGGGCCCATTAAAGGGGCCCGCCTGGCTGCTAGAAGCCCTGCGCCAAGCGGTAGTAACTCTGGTTGACGCGGATCTGCTGCGCGAAGTTCCGGCGTGTGGTCTCCTCGTCGATGACCAGCAGTTCGGCACCGGCGATCTCCGCGAAGATCTCGAAAGCCTCGATGCCTGCGGCGGTGGACATCACCGTGTGGTGCGCCCCGCCGGCAGCAAGCCAGGACTCGGCAGAGATATTGAAATCAGGCCGCGGACTCCACACCGCGCGGGCTACCGGCAGGTTCGGCAGGTCAGCTGGCGGGGTCACCACGTCCACCACATTGGCGGTCAGCCGGAAGCGCTCGCGCATATCGGCCATGGACACGACCACCGCGCCCTCGGCGGCATCCGCGCTGAAAACCATGCGCACCGGATCCTCGCGGCCGCCGATGCCCAACGGGTGGATTTCCACCCTTGGCTTGGAGGTGGTCAGCGACGGGCAGACCTCGAGCATGTGGGCACCGAGGATCAGCTCCTTGCCGGGGGTCAGGTCGTAGGTGTAGTCCTCCATCAGCGAGGCTCCGCCCGGCAGGCCCTCGCCCATCACCTTGGCGGCGCGCACCAGCACCGCGGTCTTCCAGTCGCCTTCGGCGCCGAAGCCGTAGCCCTTGCCCATCAGGCGCTGCACGGCCAGGCCCGGCAGCTGCTTGAGCCCGCCGAGATCCTCGAAGTTGGTGGTGAAGGCCATGGCGCCGGCCTTGGACAGGAACGCTTCCAGCGCGATTTCCTGGGCGGCGGCATAGCGCAGCGACCCATGGCGGGAGCCTCCGGCACGCAGTTCGGGAACCACGTCGTATTCGCGCTCGTATTCGGCGACCAGCGCATCGATGTCGGCCTCGGCCACCGCCTTCACGGCCTCGACCAGGTCGTTGACGGCCCAGGTGTTCACCGAGACGCCGAAGCGGATCTCCGCTTCGGTCTTGTCGCCCTCGGTCACCGCGACATTGCGCATGTTGTCGCCAAAGCGGACCAGCTTCAGGTTCTGCACGGCGTTGAAACCGGCAGCGCCGCGGATCCAGGTGCCCACGCGGCGGGTGACCGCGGGGTTGGAGACGTGGCCGACCACCGTGGTGCGCGCGGCGCCCAGGCGGGTGGCCAGGTAGGCGTATTCGCGGTCGCCGTGCGCAGCCTGGTTCAGGTTCATGAAGTCGAAGTCGATCGAATCCCAGGGCAGTTCGACATTCGCCTGGGTGTGCAGGTGCAGCAGCGGCTTCTGGAGGGCCTTCAGGCCATTGATCCACATCTTCGCCGGGCTGAAGGTGTGCATCCAGGTGATCACGCCCAGCACGTTCTCATCCGAGTTGGCCTCCAGCATCGCGCGGCGGATCGACTCGGAGTCCTTCAGCACCGGCTTCCAGATGATCTTCGCCGGGACATCGGCGGACGCATCCAGCGCCTGCGCCACCTCGGTGGACTGCTGCGCCACCTGGCGCAGGGTGTCCTCGCCGTACAGGTCCTGGCTGCCGGTGAAGAACCAGATTTCCTTGTCGTTATATGCCTTGGCCATGATGTCCTTACTGTCCGTAGACGTTCTGGTAGCGCTCGTAGAGCGAGTCGATCTTCGCGGGGTCGATGGGCTGCGGGTCCCCGAGCTGCTGGGCGATATGCACAGTGCGGGCCACTTCCTCGCACATCACCGCAGCCTTGACTGCAGCCCGGGCATCCTTGCCGATGGTGAATGGCCCGTGGTTGGCCATGAGCACCGCGGGGCTGCGGGATTCGCGCAGCGTGGAGACAATGCCGCGGCCGATCGAGTCGTCGCCGATGATGGCGAAAGGGCCCACCGGGATTGGTCCGCCGAATTCGTCGGCCATCATGGTCAGCACGCAGGGGATTTCCTCGCCGCGCGCTGCCCACGCGGTGGCGTAGGTGGAGTGGGTGTGCACCACGCCGCCGACTTCCGGCATGTGCTCATACGTGTAGGCATGGGCGGCGGTATCCGAGGACGGCGCATGCTCGCCCTCAAGCAGCTTGCCGTCGATGGTGCACACCACCATCGATTCAGGGGTCAAGTCGTCATAGGAAACCCCCGACGGCTTGATCACGAACAGATCTGCGCTGCCATCGATGATCTGCGGATGGCGCACGCGCTGGGAGACGTTGCCTGCGGTCCAGACCACCAGCTCGTAGCGCGGCAATTCGGCGTGCAGGCTGGCAACTGCCTGCCGGACCGCGGCCACCTCGTCTTGCATCGATTGCGGATAATCCGCCAGCGACTTGAGCTCACTCATGTTTTCTTGGCTTTCTGCTGGGAACTTAAAGGGCGGCGATGGCCGCACGCTGGATGGCCAATCCGGATTCATAGTTCTGCAGCCAGGCGTTGTAGCCGACCACATCTTCAGGCAATGGGGCCGCGCCCTTGGTCTTGGCCTCGGCGAAGACCAGCTCCTCCAGATAGGAATCCAAGCTGGCCTGCGGGTTGGCTTCGATGAACTGGCGGAAGCTTGCCAGCACCGCGATGCCCCACGGCCCGCCGTGGCCGGCAGTTTCCGAGACGCTCACTTCGGTGTCCAGCGCGGCGGCCAGGAAGCGCTGGGCCACCCCGGCGGTGCGGAAGATGCCGCCATGGGCATTGAGCTTTTCCACCTGCACGCCCTGCGCGGCCAGCACCTTCATGCCCAGGCTCAGGGTGGCGAACATGCCGTAGACCTGGGCGCGCATCAGGTTGGCCAGGGTCAATGCGGAGTCCGGGGTGCGGATGACCAGCGGCCGCCCTTGCTCCAGGCCGGTGACCGGCTCGCCGGACAGGTTGTTATAGGCCAGCAGGCCCGCCCCATCGGCCTGGCCGTCCAGCGCCGAGCCGAGCAGCGCCTCGAAGATACGGTCGCTGGAGGCATCCACGCCCAGTGCCTTGGCGAACTCGCCGAACACGCCGGCCCAGACGCCGATCTCGCTTGCGCCGTTATTGCAGTGGACCATGGCGACGCTGTCGCCGGCCGGGGTGGTGACCACATCGATTTCGTGGTGCACTCCGGCCAGCGGCCGCTCCAGCACCAGCATCGCGAAGATCGAGGTGCCGGCCGAGACGTTGCCGGTGCGCACGGCCACCGAGTTGGTGGCCACCATACCGGTTCCGGCATCGCCTTCGGGCGGGCAGAACGGGGTGCCGGGCTGCAGCTGGCCGGTGGGATCGAGCAGGCGGGCGCCGGCTTCGCTCAGGTTTCCTGCCGCCGCGCCGGCTGGCAGGACTGCCGGCAGCAGCTCGGCCAGGGTGCATGTGGCCTGGTAGGACGCTGAGATCTCGTCGAAGGCGTCGAGCATCGCGGCGTCGTAGGTGCCGGTCGCGATGTCGATGGGGAACATGCCCGAGGCATCACCGATCCCCAGCACCTTCTCGCCGGTGAGCAGCGTGTGGACATAGCCAGCCAAGGTGGTCAAGTGCCGGACCTGCGGCACATGCTCCTCGCCATCGATCATGGCCTGGAAGTAGTGGGCAACGGACCAGCGCAGCGGGATGTTGACACGGAAGGCACCGGTCAGCCGCTCGGCGGCCACCCGTGTGTTGGTGTTGCGCCAGGTGCGGAAGGGAACCAGCAGTTCGCCGTCCTGGCCAAAGGCCAGGTAGCCGTGCATCATGGCCGAGACGCCCATCGAGGCGAAGCTGCTGGGCGCAACGCCGTAGCGCTGGCGGCAGTCGGCAAGCACGGCGGCGAAGCACTGCTGCAGGCCGGTGCGGATGGCATCCAGCGAGTAGGTCCACAGCTGGTCTTCGAACTGGTTGTCCCACTGGTGGCTTCCGCTGGCCAGCTGCTGGAAGTCCGGGCCGATCAGGCTGGCCTTGATGTTGGTGGAGCCCAGTTCGACGCCGAGCACGGTTTGGCCGCTGGTTATGAGCTGGGCTGCTGTTGCATCCTGGGGTGCGGTGGCCATGAACTCTCCGTCCTGAGGCCCAGCTTGGTGGGCAGCGTCTTTGCATCGCCAGCAGCACTCCGAGGGCATTCGGAAAATTGCCGGCAGGAACTTCGAAGTAATGTTAGCGCTAACATTTCGTGATGCGCAACACCCGATTTCGAGATACTGCCAACTAGAACAGAATTACTGGGACTTCGGCGGGGCCGTGCTCGCCCGCATGACCAGCGTTGGAGCGATCACCTTTGGAGATTTATCGGCGGTGTCGCCTTCGAGCAATTCCGTGAGTGCCGCATGCCCGACGTCCCTGAATGGCTGCCGGACAGTGGTCAGCGATGGGATGAGGAAATTCGAAATCTGCAGATCGTCGAAACCGATCACCGAGACATCGGTTGGCACATCCAGCCCGGCTTCCCAGAAGGCGCGCAGGATGCCAGTGGCGAGATAGTCATTCGCGGCGAAGACTGCCGTCACTTCCCCGACGCGCACCGAGTCAACCAGTCTCTTGCCCGCCTCGTACCCGCTGGGCGCCAGCCATGATTCGGCGGGCACTTCTATAATCGGTGCCTTGGCTTCGAGCATTTTTTCCTGCCAGCCGATTTGCCGCTCGGTGGCGTCGAACCAGCCGGTTGGACCGGAGACATGGGCAATTTTGCGATGGCCTAAAGCCAGGAGGTGTCCGGTAGCCAGGCGTGCGCCTTCGCGCTGGTCAACGTAGACGTAGCGAGCCGGATCCGAGACCGGAACGCTGGTGCGGGCGGCGACAACCACCACTGGGATCTTGAGCGCCGCATCATCCAGGGCGTCAATGACCTTTTCGAACGGCGCGACCATCACCACGCCGTCAACCCCTTGGTCAACCAGGTGGTTCAAGGCTTCGGTTGCCCTGTGAGCGTCGTAGCGATCCAATGCGGTCACGCTGACGAAGTAGCCTTGCGCGCGGGCTGCTGCTTCGATGGCCAGCACGGTTGACTGCGGTCCGAAGAACTCGCTGCCGATGGTCAGAATCCCAATGGTGCTGGAGTGCGATGTCGCCAAAGCACGGGCAGCTCGATTGCGGCGATACCCGAGTTTGCGGATTGCTTCCATGACCTGGTCACGCGTTCCGGACCGGACATTGGGGTGGTTGTTGAGCACTCGCGACACAGTCTGGTGCGACACCCCTGCCATGGCCGCTACATCCGCCATTGACGGAGGCCTTTTATTCGGGTGCCCTTCACCGGGCTGAGCAATGTTCACAACGGTCATTATTTCAAAAACCAGCGGTTTGGCTACTGCCATGCAGGGTAATCCGGGGCCTTATGTACCCATCGAGGAGGTATATGACGTTGTGGGCATGTATCTTTTCCCGGGAACTTATCTTCTAGATTGCGGGGGTTCTCCCCCAGCTTTTCCGGAGGGGGAAGGTTTACTTGCTATGAATCAGTGGTCTCACATCAGCCTGACAGACAGAGTGATCCGGTCTGATCTGTTACCGATGTCTTGAGACAGAAGTGTCACCGGTGTCTTGAGACATCACACATATAAAAAGTAAGTAGGGTCTGCTGAAGGGCTAGTTGCTGTTGCCCGCCATGGTTTTCCTGCGGTTGATGCATGCCTGGATTGCGGATGCCCGCATAGAGTCCTTCGGCGAATGCCCGTGCGCCCTGGTGTAGGTTCGCGTATGTGTCCCCGCCGTCTTTTTTAGCGAGTCGAAGCTTTGACGCGCCTGGCTTGGCCGGGTTAGTGCTGAATGCGTCGTTAAAGAGCTTGCGCTCCGAAAGATCCCTGCGTCCAAGCTTCTTTTGTGCTTCGTGATTGATAGTTTTAGCTGCCTCCATTACAGCCTGGGGTCTGAGTAGTAGTGGATCAGAATTGCGCGTTTAGCCCTCGACTTGAGAGTTGCCGTCTGGCCCGTTGAGGGCTTCCCCCGGAATTCTCGGTGTATCTGGAGATGTTCGGTCCGGGCCCGGTCCCGGGCTTAGTACTGGTATCAGCCGTTATTCAAATGGACTGTACTCTTGCGCTGTCTCGGACCCGGCTGTGGCTGGTTGGTCGTGAGCACCTGGCGCGAGCCAGCCCTGGCATTCCTGCTTTGGAGGCGATCCTGTTAGCTCTTCAGGGCAGCGGCCGGTGCCTCAGGTCGGCCTACAGCCGATAATAGGTGACGGGTTGGTCCGGTGATGCCGGCTCCGCGGCGGGTTGTCTGTATCCCGACGGGTCCATGGAGCGCGGGCGGACGCGGACTCCGGTGGTAGATAAGGAAGTGCCCTCTTGCCCCCGATCGGCCTTGCCCTGCATGCTTTTGGTTTCCGGCCGGCACGGGGCGTCAGATGATGGCCTCTGCCGTGTCGAATCGGGTGCGGTTGTCCTGGATCTCGTCGTGGTGGGTTCCGGCCCAGTCGATCAGAGTGGTGATGGCGATGAGCAGGGTGGTGCCCAGATCAGTCAGTGCATACACCACCCGTGGGGGCACCTCGGGATAGGCGGTTCTGGTGATGAGACCGTCACGCCGCAGCTGGTGGAGGGTGTGGGTGAGCATTCGCTGGGAGAGACCCGGGATGGAGTGAAGCAAGTCGGTGTAGCGCAGGGGCCCGCCCTGAAGCGAACTGACCACGAGCACGGCCCACTTGTTGCCCGCCCGCTCGATGATCTGCCGGATGGTTTCCCCGTGTTCCGCCGGCCAGCGGGAACACGGCCCGGACATTGCCCCAGCCTGCCGGATGCTCGGGTCGGATTCCATGGCGCACCTGCCCTTCCTGTTACGCACACGCGTGTGCCTTTTGTATCGAATTCAATACCGTCCCATTATGGAGTTACGCACCATGTGTAAGAAACCGGTTTAGGGCCATCCGACCAAGGCTCTTGAAAAGAATGGCCATCTTCGTTTTCAATCATTTGGCCGAGACCGACAGGACCTGCACGGCCGAGACCATCACCCCGGGCCGTCACGTTTGACGTTCGGCTTCGCACGCACCCAACAGCGGAAGGTTCAGCCGATGCGGCAGAAACGACCGCCCACACCCAAACCATAGGAAGGCCATGTTCATGCGCGCCGCAACAGTTTCCCACTTCGGTGGACCCGAGGCAGTCGAGATCACAGAGGTCCCGGTACCTGTACCGGGACCCGGGCAGGTGAGGATCAAGGTCAGCGCGGCTGCGCTGAATCCGGTGGACGCTGCCATGCGTTCGGGGGTCTTCGGCGGTGAGGGGGAACGGATCGGCCTCGGCTGGGATGTTGCCGGCACGATTGATGCCGTGGGGGCCGGGGTCAACTGGCCTGTCGGGAACCGGGTCATAGGCCTGGCCACGGGCCACAATGAGCCGCTGGGCACACATGCCGATTACGTCGTGCTTGACGCAGAAGCCATCGCCCCGGCCCCTGCCTCCCTCGACGATGTCCATGCCGCGGCGCTGCCCCTGAACGCGCTGTCCGCAGCGCAGGCCCTGGGCCTGCTGGCGGTGCGGCCGGGGCAAAGCCTGCTCGTCACGGGAGCGGCCGGCGGGGTCGGGGGGCACACAGTGGAGTTGGCCCACCGACAGGGCCTGGAGGTCACCGTGCTGGCCTCCGCCGGCGACATACCGTTCCTCGTCTCTCGCGGCGCCAACCACTTCCTGACCCGCGGGGCGAACCTTGCACCTGCCGGCTTCGACGGTGTGCTCGACGCCGCAGGCCTGGGGAACGAGGCGATCGCCGCAGTCCAGGACGGTGGCTCCTACGTCGGCTTGTGGCCGGGACAGGAACCGGATTCGGAACGCGGCGTCCGTGTCGATGCGCTCGACGTGCGGGCCGACGGCGCCCAGCTCGCCGAGCTTTCCCGCCTCGCCGACCAAGGTGAAATTAGGGCCCGCGTCGCACAGACCTACCCGCTCGAGGAGGTAACGGCAGCCCACGCCAGGTTGGCTGAAGGCAGCCTGCGCGGACGGCTCGTCCTCATCCCCTGACTCAGGAGGCCGATGCCCATCCCCACCACCACGGCGAGCAACCCCGGGGCCCGGGACATCCATGGACCCCAACGAACGAATTGGTGGATACGCGGGCGTAGCCGATCAGCTTAGTCATCGGTCCTTCAAGAAGTGTCTCGCAACTAATGGTGCAGACATGATTTTACGCCATTGGTTGCGATACATAGTTGTGAGAATTTTGGACCGTTGAGATTCTGCGGATTTTTTGCCAGGGAGTGGCGTGCGGTGAGACGTCTTGCAACCTACCGTTTGTGATTCGGCATTCTCTGTGTCCAGAGCCCCTGAAGTTGGCGCATCAATCTTCTGGCGATGCGGTTGCGTCGGATGGCGTCAAAGCGCGCCGTAACTTCACGGGGCATTTTTTCGGGCGAATATCTGTACATCCGAAAAATTGAGGGTTCGAAGTTCCTGAAACAATCAAGTCAATAGTTCACAACGTCCCGTAAGTCGAGCGGCTTACGGGACGTTGTCAACTAATGTGCGCAGGCTGCGCTGAACGAATCCACGGGCGAACCTGCCGGCCGAGAGCGTCGTTGCAAGCAACCGCTTGCCACATGGGGACTGTGCCGCTTTATGTTGGGCTAGCCGCGTGTGGCGCGGTCATGAATAGTAACTGTGTAACCGTCGGGATCCTGAAAGGCGAAGGTCGTCCCAAAGGGTCCTTCAAATGGTTCACGCAAGATGGTTGCATCCGCGCTCACCAGTGCGCGATGCATAGCAACTGCCTCAGGGTCATGGAGCCAGATCGCGACGCCAAGTCCTGGCTTTCCGGAATCGAGATCCGCACCAGGCTCAGGATCGCGGACAGCGAAGGCTGGCTGGGTGTCGAAGACGACGGCGTGCGGGGGCGAGAATGGTGCGCGGGTCAGGCCCACTGTGTTCTCGTAGAAGGCTGCGGCCCTCTCAAGGTCACGTACCTGCAGGGCAATGAAATCGGGGCCTGTGACGGACATGATGATTCTCCTTATATGTCAGTTTTCTTACATGAAAATTCTATGTCAGAATTCTTACATGAGCAAACATCAACCTCAGGTCGGGTATCTGATTAAGCAAGCACAGTCATTACTTCGCATTCACATGGAAGACGCGTTGCGTCCAATGGACCTCAGCGTGTCACAGTACTCATGCCTGCACAGCCTTCTTCGCGATCCGGGCATCTCCGCTGCAGAGTTGGCTCGAGCCACGTT
This sequence comes from Glutamicibacter sp. ZJUTW, assembly GCF_008370855.1. Classification (NCBI taxonomy): domain Bacteria; kingdom Bacillati; phylum Actinomycetota; class Actinomycetes; order Micrococcales; family Micrococcaceae; genus Glutamicibacter; species Glutamicibacter sp. ZJUTW. The sequence continues at coordinate 3,502,990 of NZ_CP043624.1, forward strand.
CATGACGCGCCAATCAATGGGCACAATGTTGCAGCAACTGCTAGAACGCGGGCTGGTTGAACGCTCCAAGCCATCGGCGGGCGGCCGTGCGTTGCCCGCTGCGCTCACAGAGGCGGGTGCGACGCTTCTTTCCGCTGCACAAGCCGAAGTGGACAAAGTTGAGCAGCGAATGCTCTCGGGACTCGAACCTTCGGATTTAGAGTCACTCGGCTATGGGCTGAACCTATGCATCAATGCGCTCAGAGCTTGAGTTTGCAGGCAAATCAGGCTTCGCGAAAGCAGCAACGAATCATCACCATGGGGCAGCGCTTGAAGTTCCGCAGCGGGTAGTGCCTAGTGGATGCAGGCCGGTGTGGCCAAGGGCGTGGGACTGGTTTATTACGTATTGCACCGTGAGCTCGTTGCGAATCCCGTCTATGGGCTATGGGCTGAAGTTCAGGAGAACCGCCAACCGGAAGTTCGACTTCCCATACGTTCATTTCAAGAGAGGAGACGACACCTATCGTGGATCTGCGTGGATTACTCGGATCCAGTTCTCAAACTATGGGAGCGCGTCATACTCCCGCGGTTTTTCTTCACCAGGTCTCGGGAATCCACGCCTCAGATTTCGCTGAAGACGAAACGACCAACGGTATTAGATCTCTAGCCCGAATCGAAGCCGTGCTGATGGTCGTGACAACAATGTCCACCCCTCAGTGGATACGGTTGCAGCGGACGGGGATCGAGCTATCAGGGCTTGCGCCCCGGCTCTATAGTGAATATTCCTAGCATTGCCGAAAAGGATTAGCTTACTTTGCCCGCCAGGGCGAAGCACTGTCAATTTTCGGCTCCATTCTGTCATCATTTTCATAAGAGAGCTCACTTGCCAGCCACATTCGCACATCCAGCAGCGATACTCCCTTTGCTGAGGTATCCATTTGTTCCAGCAGCCCTCGTCGCGGGGGCAGTTGCACCAGATTTTCCTTACTTTATGAGGATTCCTGTTGCGGCCGAAGACTGGTACGAACCATTCGTGAACGCAACTTACACCCATTCACTAGCAGGAATGATCACAGCCACCGCGCCAATCGCGCTATTGATCTTTCTACTCCTGCGGTTCCTCAAGCGACCTCTCAAGTATCTAGCTGGCCGGAGCGAACATGGAACTTCTGAGATGCGCCCCCTCACGCACCACGTGCTATGGACGCTTGTTTCTGTAATATTGGGGATTCTTACTCACGTGGTGTGGGACTCTTTTACGCACGGAGATAGTTGGCTCGTAAGCCGAATCCAAGTGTTGCAAGCACCCATGATCTTCGATATTCCCGTCAACCGCTTCTTGCAACATGCGAGTAGCATTCTCGGCGTTTTCTTTCTGGCGTTCTGGGGCGCACGACGGCTGAAATCAGCGGAGCGATCGTCGAGCAAAATGCGGGTTGCGCCCAAAACACTCATGACGCGCATCCTCATAGCCTCATCGATCGTTCTGGTGAGTATCGCATTATCAGTGAGGAGTATCGCTCAAACCCTTACGGGTGAATCCTCTCTCGAGTGGGCATCGGTAATCACTGTATTTGTAAAAAGCGGGATATCCTCGGCATCCGTCTTACTCGTAATCTATGCAGTCATATGGCATGCAGTACGCCTCGCTCTGAAGATTATGAATCGAGCGAAGGTCCAAACAGCTCTGGAGTAATCGGTGACATCGATTTTTTGCATATTATTCTTGACCGCGGAATTATACAGGCGCAAAAATTCAAGCCAACGATCCAGTCCGCATCGATACTTCCATAGTCACTTGCGCAAGCAACCTGACAGGATCTCCCTTGAGAATACAGCCACCGCAAGCACTATGCCCATGCAGAGGAACTCTGCGACGAGGCTTACCTCATCGTTCATTAACCGCGCGTCTTGTCCCGTAACGGATTGTACTGATTGCGCCAGGCGAAGAAGCATTCGTCACCGCTAAGCGTTCGATCTGCTAGGCAGCTCTTTCACTGCGTAAGTGCCAATCTCTTCAGCATGCACTGCATCCTGATCCCTTGAGACTGATTGCATGCCCAGGCCCGGGCCTGGAAGAAATGGGCGTCCGCTGGCGCGGCCGGCGGGGTCGGGGGGCACACAGTGGAGTTGGCCCACCGACAGGGCCTGGAGGTCACCGTGCTGGCCTCCGCCGGCGACATACCGTTCCTCGTCTCTCGCGGCGCCAACCACTTCCTGACCCGCGGGGCGAACCTTGCACCTGCCGGCTTCGACGGTGTGCTCGACGCCGCAGGCCTGGGGAACGAGGCGATCGCCGCAGTCCAGGACGGTGGCTCCTACGTCGGCTTGTGGCCGGGACAGGAACCGGATTCGGAACGCGGCGTCCGTGTCGATGCGCTCGACGTGCGGGCCGACGGCGCCCAGCTCGCCGAGCTTTCCCGCCTCGCCGACCAAGGTGAAATTAGGGCCCGCGTCGCACAGACCTACCCGCTCGAGGAGGTAACGGCAGCCCACGCCAGGTTGGCTGAAGGCAGCCTGCGCGGACGGCTCGTCCTCATCCCCTGACTCAGGAGGCCGATGCCCATCCCCACCACCACGGCGAGCAACCCCGGGGCCCGGGACATCCATGGACCCCAACGAACGAATTGACACCCACGCGAATATCCCGGGCGGTTCGTGACGCCGTCAAAGCACCGAGGCCGGGGCCCGCTGCTCTGACATCCAGTCCTCGCCCAGACGCCCGGATACCACCGCACCGGTACGACCAGATCGCTGCCGAAGCCCGATCGCCCTGGACCCGCTACGCACCGGTGCTCAGGGTCTGCTGAAGGTTTGGTTGACACCAAGGTTTATGCTGTCAGAGCGACAGACTCGATCATTCTAGCCTCGAACTGAACCGGGGTCAGTTTCCCCAAACGTCGTTGCTTGCGCTTGCGGTGATACTTCCCCTCCAGCCAGGTCATGATCGCCAATCTCAGCTCCTGACGGGTCGTCCACCAGCGCCGGTCCAGCACATTCTTTTGCAACAGATTGAAGAACGACTCCATGGCCGCATTGTCACCGGCTGCCCCGACCCGGCCCATCGAACCGACCAGCCCGTGACGTTCCAGCGTTTGAGTGAATTTCCTGGACCGGAACTGGCTGCCGCGGTCACTGTGGACCTTGACTCCGCGCGGGTGGCCACGGTGCGCTACAGCCATTTCCACGGCGTTGACGGCCAGGTGGGCCTTCATCCGCGAATCCATCGAGTACCCCACGATTCTGTTGCTGAACACGTCCTTGATCGCGCACAGGTACAGCTTTCCTTCGCTCGTATGGTGCGAGGGTGTTATCGGTCAGCCACAGCTGGTTAGGCTGCTCGGCGGTGAAGTTCCGCTGCACCAGGTCATCATGCACCGATGGACCAGCTGGTGAGTACTTACGCTGGCGTTTGCCGATCACTGAACGGATCCCTGCCTTGCGACATAACCGCCAGACCCTGCGCTCGGAAACTTGGTATCCGGCGTCTTCCAGATCATCGGCCAGCACACGGTACCCGCCTTCTGGATCTTCCTCGTGAAGCTCATGCAGCTTGCCGATCAGCTCCTGCTCTTCGATTTCCCGGGCAGAGACAGGGTTCTTCAGCCACTTGTAGTACGCCTGGGTGCTGAACCCCAAAACCCGACACGCCACTGGCACTTCGAATATGTTTCCTGCCTGTTCGAGCGGCTAATTCTTGGACGAGCGGGCCCATTATTTTGGGGAACGAATATGCGACTGGGAAAGGTAGGCTGCGGCCTTGCGCAGCACCTCGTTCTCCATTTCTAATTCGCGGATGCGTTTGAGCGCTTGGGACATTTCCTTGCGTTCGTCAGCATCAGTGGCTGGGGTCATTCCGTGGGATTGGTAGCGGGCATCACGGACCCACGTTTGCAGGGCTGTCTTTGAGACGCCCAGATCCGCAGCGACTTGCTTCTGAGAAATCCCCGACTCTACGAGAGCGACGGCGTCCTTCTTGAATTCTTCGGTGAAGATTCTTGGCATGGTTTTTGTTCCTTCGTTTGAGCATAACCATAGCTGGGTTATGCGGTCGAAGTGTCAACCAAACCTTCAGCAGACCCTGTGTCAACTAAATGGAGGTGGTCCCATCCCAACACAGGCTGGCGATGTAGGTGAGCCGGCGGAGCAATATGGATTCTGCAATGGTGCCATTAGAGATAGAGCCTGCCATTGGCTGAAGATGGCAGGATCTGGTCGGCGAATGCAGATCAACGCCATGCGATGGCCTAATCTGGGCCTATGAACCGCCTTCACCTGACGCATCCCTCGGAACTCCTGTTTCCACTCTTGGTGCGCGGAACAGCAGCCGGCATCCTGGTGGCCGCCATATGCGTCACCGCTCTCGAACTCCCTGGGCCTGCAGGCTATGCGACCATCACATTCATGTACGGCCTGCCCTTCGGGGCGCTGCACGGGCTGCTGGTTGCTGGCGGGGTCTATGCAGTGCTCGCCTTCCGTCATCATCGAAGCTCCGCAGGCGTCATGCAGCGGCTGGTTCCAACAGCCACCGCAACGGCGGCACTCCTCTGCATTCCTGCAGGCATCCTGATGGCCCTGCTCATCGGCGCGGAAAACGCAGCCTACCTGCTGCCAGCCGCTGCACTCGACGCCTCGGCTGCGGCGGTCACCGCCTGGTGCACGCAGTCGGCGATACGCGCCGTTGAGAAGAAACTCAATGCAGGACGCCCGGAACCGAGTCCTGGTCGACTGGCTCGGGGGTAGGAGGTTCCCAGCGCTAGGCGCACTGCTGTGGACCAATCCAACGAGGTCTTGAGCCCACCACGGGCGAACGCCCGCCGGCTCTAAAGCCTGCGGGCGCTAATCTTGCTCAGGATGGATCCTTGTCCATCTCGTCGCGGTCATTCTTGTCCTGTTCGGGTTCTTCCTGTTTCTGCTTAGTGTTCCGGGTTCCCGGCAAGCCTGGGTACAGGCATCTCGATGGCCCCTGTCTGGATCTGCTCGAATTCATCGGGCGTGACTACAGGAATCTCGTAGCCTTCCTTGTCGATGAGCTTGCCGCCCACGTAGTGGTCGCCCTCGAGCAGTCCGCAGATCTCCTCGGTCTTGACCATCCGCGGCGGAGCTGCCGAGAAGACTGATGCATTCTTCGTGTTTCCGAACTTGAGCTCGTTGAACAGCAGGTTCAGCAGCACGGCCATCACGGCTGCCGAGGAAATTCCGGAGTGGAAGATCGTCTCGAACCAGGTGGGGAATCCTGCATAGAAGTCGGGCTTCACGATCGGGATGCAGCCGAAGGCAATCGAGGCGGCGACAATCACCAGGTTCATGCCGTCGTACTTCACCTTGGACAGGGTCCGGATTCCGGAGGCGGCAACGGTGCCGAAGAGCACGATGCCAGCACCGCCGAGCACCGGGGTGGGGATGGCCGCGACCACGCGGCCGAGGATCGGCAGCAAGCCGAGCACCACGAGGATGCCACCGCCGGCAGCGACCACGAAGCGGCTGGTGATTCCGGTGATGGCCACCAAGCCGACGTTCTGCGCGAAGGCCGACTGGGTGAAGGTGTTGAAGATCGGGGCTACCGCGGAGGAAGCCATGTCGGCGCGCAGGCCGTCGGCGATACGCTTGGAATCCACCTTCGAGCCGGCAATCTCGCCCACTGCTAGGATGTCGGCGGTGGTTTCGGTGAGGATCACCAGCACCACGATGGTCATCGAGATGATGCCGCCGATTTCGAAGACCGGCATGCCGAAGGCCAGCGGCTGCGGGAAGGCGAAGATGGCGCCGTGGCCGACCTGCGAGAAATCTGCCATGCCCAGCAGTGCCGCGGCGACCGTGCCCAGCACGATGGCCAGCAGGATCGACATGCGGGAGATCGCCGCATTGCCGACCTTGGAGAGCAGGAGGACCACCAGCAGCGTTCCGGCGGCCAGGCCGATGTTGGCCAGCGACCCGTAGCCCTCGGCCTTGGCGTCCCCGCCCATGGCCCAGTTGGCTGCGACCGGGGTCAGCGAGATGCCGATCATCGTGATGACCACGCCGGTCACTACCGGCGGGAAGAATCTGATGATGCGGGCGAAGAACGGTGCGATGAGGAAGCCGATCAACGCAGCGACGAGCACCGCGCCGAAGACCGCCTGGATGCCGCCACCGCCATTGACGATGGCCACCATGGTGGCCACGGAGGCGAAGGAGGTGCCCTGGACCAGCGGCAGCTGCGCACCGAAGAACGGGATGCCCACGGTTTGCAGGATGGTGGCCAGCCCGCCGACAAACAGGCAGCAGGCGACCAGCAGGCCGATTTCGTCCGGAGCCAGCCCTGCGGCATTGCCGATGATCAGCGGCGGGGCGATGATTCCCCCATACATCGTCAGGACATGCTGCAAGCCATAGGCAAAGGACTTCCCCAGCGGAAGCTTGGCGTCCTCGGGACGATTGCCTTTGATAGATTCATCTTGTGTAGCGCTCAAGGCTGACCTCCTACGTCAGTCGCTGCCAAAGGTGTGCCGGTGTGCCAGCACCGGCACACCTTCAACGCTGTTCGTTTAGATAAATGCCGGAATATTTGCCCAGATCGGGTGATTCGCCTCGGTGCCTTCTCGGGTGATCGTCGCTTCGATCAGTCCGTACGGGCGGTCAGCCGCGAAGAAGACCTCATTCGGGTTGTCCTGGCCGAAGACCTCGAGGTCCACCAGGAAGTGGTGCTTGTTCGGCAGCGACATCTTGATCTCGGCGATTTCCGGATGAGCTTCGAGCACTGCCTGCCCCATCTGGAACATGGTCTGCTGCAGCGCGTACGAGTGGGTGTCGGCGAAGCGGGTCAGCAGCAGCTGGCGCACCGAGGTGTAGACCGCGTCGAAGTCGATGCCCTCGGCGATGGCCTGCTCGGTGTAGCGCCAGCGCGCGGTCACGTCGGTGGCCAGGATGCGGTCGGTGGTTTCCTTCAGTGTCGTGTATTTGTCCCGCGGGAAGCCGTGGAATTCGCTGCCCGTGGACTTCAGCACGGTGAGGTCTTCCAGGCCTGCAACGATCGACTTCTTGCCGTCGGCGCCGATTTCCAGCACGGCGGTGCGGACCTCGGACTTGTTCTGCGAGAAGGCGTGGTCGTGGTCGTTGATGCGGTCCCAGAAGAACTGCTGGGCTGCCCAGCGGCCACCGGTGATCCAATCGAATTCCCCGGTGAAGTGCTCGCCAAGCTGCACCAGGAACTCCTCGATGGCACCCACACCGTTGCGGGCCAAGCCATAGACGGTGTTCTTCTGGGTGTCGGTGGCGACAACGCGGCCATTGTCGCCATCCTGGTGCGCGGCGGTGAAGTCGCCGTGCAGCTGGCTGGTGACGTTCAGATCCTGGATCTGGTGGCGAACCGTGTCGCGGGTGATCTTGACCAGGCGGACTTCGGCCTTGCCGTACTGGTTGGAGCCCAGCACGATCTTGGTGTCTGCCGGGGCGGTGATTTCGGTAGTCATGGTTCTAACTCCCTCGGTACGTGGAATATGCAAACGGGCTGATAAGAAGAGGTACGTGGTAGTGCTCGTCGACGTCATTGACGAAGAAATCGATGCTTACCGCGGGGAAGAAGCTTTCCGTTCCCTGCTTCCCGAAGTAGCCGCCGGTTTCAAAGGAAATCCGGTAGCGGCCGGCTTCAACCTGTACCGGTCCGAGGTTCTTGATGCGGCCATCGGCATCCGTGGAACCTGAACCGATTTCTTGCCAGCCGGATGCCGTCTTGGCTTCCAGCGTGGCCTTGACACCGGAGGCAGGCCTCCCGGTCCCGGTGTCGAGTATGTGGGTGGTGATGTGGCTGCGTTCGCCGTTGCCATCTGCCATGTTCATCTCCTGGCTGTCGGAGGGATAAGGGGTCGGTAAATGCGCGGGGTGTGCACCCCGGGCATTGGCTTAGTTGTCCACCGCGTTCTGCAGCCGCAGCAGCGCGATCTGGCGCAGCTGCTCGGCAACCTCAAGAAGTTCTTCCTGCTCGCCATTGGCCAGCCGGCGTTCGCATTCGGCGAGGATTTCTTCGGAGCTGCGGCCAGCGGCGCGGATGAGGAAGACCCGGTTGAAGCGCTGCTCGTAGGCCTTGTTGGCCGCGGCCAGGCGTGAGGTGACATCGCCATCAAAGTCCAGGCCTGCCTGTTCGCCACGCGAGAGGTCGGCTTCCTTGCTGCTGCCCTGCGCTTGTTCGCCGATGCGCGGGTGGTGCGCCAAGGCGGCGGCGATTTCCTCGCGGTTGAAGGGGGCGACGTCCTGCAGCGCATAGCTGGAAAGCTCATCGAAGCTGTTGAAAGGACGGGCGGAAACAAGTGCATCGATCCAGCGGTCGACATCCACGCAGGGGCGCAGGACATCTGCCGCCTCGGCTGCGGGCAATTGATTGAATACGTCTAGTCGCATCGGGTGATCAGCTCTTTTCAAACGGTCGTTCTTTCCACGGACCTTGGCTGAACACCCTTACCACCGAAGGAGACTTCGGCTTCGACTCGATGCTGGTTTCGTGGAACCTTGTGCCACCACTGTAATCCACCTCACAGCGTCGCCGTCAAGTCAAAGCCGGAAAATCTTTAACAAGTGTGATTTATGAAAGTTTTCCGCATTGCGGATAGAAAATTTTGCGCCCAGCTATTGCCAACAATCCACCATGGTGCACATAATGGTTTCGCAAGGCAAAACATAATTTCCATATTATGGAAATAGAGAATCGCGAAGGAGGGTCGCAATGACCGCTATCAACACTGGCAAGATCAACTGCTCACCGGAGGGCCAGCGCCTCGTTGCCACCACCGACGCGTTGCGCACCGGGCTGTTCCAGCCTATCGAAGGCCTGGATCCCGATATCGCCCGCCAGCCGCGGATCACCCGCGAGGTCCCCTCGCTGTTCAGCCGCCTGTTCGGCCAGCACCAAGGGCGCTAGGCGCTCCTCAAGACCACGCAGAGGCCAACCCCTGAGGCGTCGGGACCTGGCCTCTGCGTTTTTTAATTCAGCTTTCCGATCCGGAGAGCGGCCACGCACCAGCTTCCGCTAGTCATCGCCGAACGCCATGAAGTCGGCTGGCGCAGTGCTTGGCGCCGCCAGCATGCCCACCATGGAATCGACCAGGAAGTAGCCCACCGATTCCCAGTTCCCCCGCTGCCTGCCGTCGTTGACCGTGCGCTCGTACTGCGCGCACAACCCCAGGAACATCGGACCGAGAATCAATGCACGCGACTTGACCACCACTTCAGGAATGCCCTCGAACTCCCTGATCGCCCGGCCCTGGGCCGCGGCGTCCAGCACCTCTGCACGCAGGCTGTCGCCGACGATCGATGGCAGCTCCGGATGCAGGCGGGCCTGATAGAGGAATTGCGCCCGCCAGGAAGGGTGATCCAACGCGTCGAAGGAATACACCCAGGGAAGCGCCTGCACGGTAACCAGTTCGCGCAGGCTTGCCTCGGGCCCGCCTGCCGCCGACGGGAGCGACGCGCGGCAGCGGCGCATGCCATCCATCGCCCGCTGCAGCATGGCTTCCAGCAAATCCTGCCGGCTCCCGAAATGGTACTTGATCGCCGAGTGGTTGGCCGTGCCGGCATGTTCGGCAATTTTCCGATTCGATACGGCGTCGATTCCATAGCGCGCGAAAAGTTCTTCTGCCGCATCAAGCAGAATCTCCCGCGCCTTTTCGCCATGTCGACTCACCGTCTCCACCCTTCGCTCGCATTACGCACCAGTTGCCCAGGTAGTGAACCTCGGCACAATCATAGATAGTTTTACGCCATGTGGCGTAAATTGGTTGCCAGTATTCAACTAATAATCTTGCCGGGGTGCCAAGCATCCCGCCGCTGACCGAGAATCCAAGGAGCATGCGTAGTTGAGCAACGACGCCGCAGTCACTGAAAACCCGCCGCCCTCCCGCAGGGCCAAGCACGAGAAGCAGCCGCTCTCCGAGCAGGAAACGGCCGCCAAACGCGCCAAGGCCGAGAAAATCGGCAGGACTGTCGCAGTCTTCATCATGCCATTGATGATCGTGGGCATGATGATCTGGGGCTACCTCGGCGCCATGCACCAGCAGGAAGCCAAGAACATGCCGGTGGCCATTTCCGCCACCAGCACTGAGAAGGCAGAGGACTTCGTCCGCACGCTCGAAGCTGGCAACGGGGATGCAGTCGACCTGCGCATTGTCGATTCGCCGCGCGAAGCCCGCGAGCTGGTCTATGACCGCGAAGTGACCGCCGCCGTTGACCTCGACGGCAAGACCGCCACCATGTACACCGCAAGCGCTGCAGGCGTCTCAGCATCCTCGGCCATCAAGGCAGTGCTCACGCCGGTGATCCTGGAAGACGGGCTGAAGCTGGCGGCAGAGGACCTGAAGCCGCTCCCGGCGGATGATTCCATGGGCATGGGCGCCATGCTGCTGGCCACCGCGATGATCACCGCCGGCTACATGCCGTGGTCCCTGGCCTGCTCCAACTCCCCCGAGCTGCTGCGGCGCCGCAGGGCGCTGCCGCTGCTGGGCGGATGGTCGATCCTCCTCTCGGGACTGGGCATCCTGGTCGGCGGCCCGATCCTCGGCGTGCTCCCCGCAGCCACCATCCTGCCAGCGTGGGGCACCTTGGCCCTGGGTGTCTTCGCCGTGGGCGCAGGCCAGCTGCTGCTGACCCGCATCTTCGGTGCCATGGCTGTCATCCCGGGCATGTTCCTGTTCATGGTGCTGGGCCAGCCGGCCTCCAACATGGGAATGTCGGTCTACATGCTGCCGAAGATCTTCCCGTTCCTGCACCAGTTCCTGCCGATGCCGGCCCTGGGCGAAGCCATGCGTTCGGTGCTGTACTTCGATGGAGACGGCGCGGGCGTGCATATCCTGATCCTTGCCGGCGGGGCCGTGGCAGCGCTGCTGCTGGTCGCCCTGATCGATGCGCTGCGCACCGCCAAGGGCAAGAGCGATATCCCGACCCAGATCAATGTCCCTTCCCTGCATGGCGGCCCGCGCCCGAAGAACAAGGCCTGGCGCTACATCACCCTGGGCGCGGTGCCTTTCGCCATGATCGCCATCATGCTCAGCTCCATGCTTGGCGCCATGCAGACCCCAGCTCCGCGCGAGATGCCGGTAGCGGTCGTGGGTACCTCCATGGAGCAGGCCCAGCAGACGGTGGATTCGCTGAAGGAGTCCATGGAGGACCAGTTCGTCTTCACCGTCATGGACAACGCCGGCGACGCCCGCTATCTGGTCGAATCGCAGGAGCTGACCGGAGCGTTCGTGCTGCCGTCGGAGCAGGATCCCGAGGCAACCATTTACACCGCCCAGGCTTCCGGCAACGCCGCCTCGCAGGTAGTTGTGCAGGTATTCACCCAGATCAGCCAGGCCCAGGACATGTCCGTGGACCACCGGGAACTGGCGCAGCTTCCGGAGCACGACAATATGGGCACCGTGGTCATGTATCTGGGCATGGGTTGGGTGATGGCAGGCTTCATGGTCATCATGGTTGCTTCCACCGCGGCACCGCACCTGCGCCCGCTGCAGAAGCTGATCCCGCTGGTGGCGGTGTACTCGGCCTTCATGTCAGCCGTGCTCTACCTGATCGCCGGACCGTTCACCGGTGCTGTCGAAGGCCACTTCTGGCAGCTGTTCGGCACCGGCGTGCTGGCGATCTTCTCGGTCGCCATGCTGACCACGGTATTCAACCGCCTGATGGGCATGGTCTGCCTGCTCCCGACCATGCTGGTCGTGATGTTCCTGGGCGTCCCGGCCTCCAACGGCGCACTGTCCATCTACATGGAACCGCGCATCTTCGCCATCCTGCACGACATCTTGCCGATGCCTGCGGCCGTTGAAGCGATCCGCGCGATCATCTACTTCGACGGGGCCGGCCTCTCGTCCCATCTGGTGGTCCTGGGCATCTGGGCCCTGGCCAGCCTGGCGCTGACCCTGGTCATCGACCAGCTCAAGCCGGTGCATGCCGAAGCCCACCCGGTGTCCGCCGAAGAGCTCGCGGCCCTGCAGGGCCGCCAGCGCGACGCCAAGGCGAGCGAAGCCGCTGCATCGGCCAATGGCATCGATGCCGAAGCCGGGGAACTGGCTGACGCGCAGGCCGCGGCCGGCGCAAGCGCCAACGAAGACCGGGAGAAGGACGCGGTCAGTGTCTAGCCAGTCCTCCTCCCCCGGCAAATGCGGACCAGTCCATTGATGTGGACTAGCCCGCAGTTCGCTTCCGCCTAGCGATCGGTCTTGGCCACCGTGAGCAGCACGCTGGAATCCTCGGTAGCGCTGATTTTCAGCCGCCCTTCGGGCAGCACGATCAGATCCTGGCTGCGCCCCTCCCACTGGTTGCCCATCGATGAGACGGTGACCCTTCCGTCGAGGACCAGCAGTGTCGCTTCGCCGGGATTCGCATGCTCCTGCAGCTCGGTGCCGGCCTTGATCCCGATGACAGTTTGGCGCAGCGTATGCTCATGGCCTCCGAACACCGTGCTGGCGGCGCGGCCATTGCCGGCGTTCTCGGCATCGCGCAGCTGGGCCCGGGCGATGGCGGTCAGCGAAAACTTCTTCATTTAATCCCTGCATCTCATCTCTGCGGCTGGAAGCTCCTCGCCGGTTGGCATGTGGTGCTACCAGCCTGTCCCCGGTCGGGGCAAAGGTCAAGGACTGCGCGGAAGGCTACTTCAGCGCCAGCTGCGCCAGCACCGGCAATGCTATGACCGACAGGACGCAGGTGATGACGATGGCTACCGCGGTCGGTTCGCCATCCCCGGTGTCGTTTTGCGCCATGATGTAGGCGGTCGCGCTCACCGGCATGGCCGCCATGAGCACCGCCGAATTGAACCAGATGCGGTCCAGCTCAGGGGCGAAGGCAAGCAGCATGGCCACCACCAGCACGGGGAATGCCACGAGCTTGCCCACGACCATGGTGGCGATGGAAATTTTCGCCCAACGGGCTGCTGGCGCGGTACCGTCCGCGGCCGCCGGCGCCCGGCGCCTGGAACGTGCTCGGTCAATGGTCCGCTTCAGCGACATGCCGATGACGAAGAGCGCGCCCGGAGCAGCCGCGGCGGCCACCAGGTCGATGGTGTCGTCCACCGGCTGCGGCACCGGCACTGCGAACATTGCTATCGCCCCGCCGACGAGCATCGCCCAGGTGACCGGGCTGCAGACCAGGGCGTTGCGCACGGTTCGGGCAATGCGCGCAGCACTGGCCTTGTGCTCTCCTCCGCCTGCGTGGGGCAGGACGATTTGGGCGAGGATGGGGAACCCGACCATGAAGATGATGTTGTGGACCAGTTGCCCCATGCCCGCCGCGAAACCGGCTTCGGTTCCCATCACGCCCAGGACGATCGGGATGCCCAGATACGAGACGTTGCCAAAGCTGGTGGCCAGCATGCCGGCGAGCGCCCGCGCCCGGTCTGCGCGCAGCAGATAGCGGAAAGCCAGCCAGCTGATCAGCGCGAACACGAGTGCCGAGACGATGCTGATCCACAGGAATGCGAACGGCACGCCGTCGCTGATGTCCGCCCGGGCCACCACCTTGTAGAGCAGGGCCGGCAGGGCGACGTAGAAGACGAATACGTTCAGTGCTGGTTCCACGCTGGCCGGGAACTTGGGAGCATGGCTGGCGGCGTAGCCGATGAGCATGACGAAGAACAGCGGCAGCACGCCATAAAGCACGTCGAGGAACACAAGACTCCTTCGGGGATATTCGGCCCTGATTGCGCGAACCGGCCACTTCAAGGTTAGTAGCCGGCCAGGCTGATCCGGGAAACGCGGCCGGGGATGCGACGCAACATGCAGAAGAAAACTGGGGTTTCGTGGCCCGAATTCCTAGGATGGGACCACGCGCCTCACCCTAATGCCGTTGAGATTTCCGCAAGGAGAATTGATGTCCCAAGCATCTAACGCCCCGCACGCCCCGCGCACCATCGTCATCACCGGTGCAGGATCAGGCATCGGCCGCACCACCGCCCGCCTGCTGCTGGAGCAGGGATGGAATGTGGTGCTCGCCGGGCGCACCGCGCAGAAGCTGCACGAGACGGCGCAAGGACATGGCTCCGCCCTGGTGGTCCCCACCGATGTCAGTGATCCGCAGGCCGTGGATCAGCTGTTTGCCGCAGCCGCCGAGCGTTTCGGATCGGTCGACGTGCTGTTCAATAATGCAGGGATCTTCGGTCCCCCGGCAGCCATCGACGAGCTGGACCCTGCCCAGTGGGATGAGGTGTGCCGGATCAACCTCACCGGAGCCATCAACGCCGCCCGGGCGGCGTTCACCCACTTCAAGGCGCACGGCGGGGGACGCATCATCAACAACGGGTCGATTTCGGCGCAGGTGCCGCGCGTGAACTCCGTTGCCTATACCGTCACCAAGCACGGCATCGCCGGCCTGACCAAATGCCTTGAACTCGATGGGCGCGAGCACCGGATCAGGGCCACCCAGATCGATATCGGCAACACCGCCAGCGACCTGCTCGATGATTTCGGCGCCACCGAGGGAGCCTTGCAGCCCAGCGGACATCGGCTCGTCGAGCCGACCTTCCCGCTGGCCGAAGCCGCTGAAGCCGTTGCGTACATCGCCGGGGTTCCATTGGGCACGTCCATCAACCAATTCACCATCACCGCTGGCGGCATGCCCTACATCGGGCGAGGCTAGGCCGCGGGCATCATCGAGGAGGACCGGGCATGGAAATTGAGACCCCGGCGACCTGCGGCAACGCCCCGCGCCATCAGATCATCATGGGGCTGCTGGCTGCGCTGCACGGCAAGGACCTGGCAGAACTGCGCCAGTGGCTTGCCGAGGATGTGGTGTGGGAGTTCCCGGGCGAGCAGGCCCTGCATGGACGCGACGCGGTGGAACAGTGGGTCCAAGCTCGCCCCGAGACCAGCAGGGTGCTCTTCCTGAGCATCCTCACCCACGGCAAGGAAGGCAGCGCGGACGGGATCTTCACCAGTGGCGGCAGGGAAACTCCCTTCAGCCACGTGCTGCGGTTCGCCTCGGCCGGCAAGGCAGCGAAGCTGGTCGGCGTGCGCAGCTATTTCGCCGCTTCTTCCGCTGCTGCGCAGTAGGGCCTAGAAGTATTCTGCCAGCAGCGCTTCGAGCTTCGCGAAAGCCGAGTGCCATGCCTGGGTGCTGGACTCGATCACCTCATGCGGCAAGGGGGTTTGGGTCAGCGTGAGCATGGTCTGGCCGGCGAATTCCTTGAATTCGATGCGGGTCTCGATTACCAGGTCCAAGGTCATTTCGTGCGGGCCGTCGGCGCTGGCCAGGCACTCGTACTCGTCGAAGGCGGTCAGCACCGCCTTGAGCGGCACCCTGGCTTCCGGGTTCCCTGCCTGCACCATGTTCAGCTCATGCCGGCCGCCGACCTTGGCTTCGAAGACGACGGAATCTTCCTCGACCAGCCAGCCCTCCGGCCCCCACCATTGGGCGATGATTTCCGGTTCGACAAAGGCAGCCCAGACGGCGTTCTTCGGTGCGGAAAACTGCCGGGCGACTACAAGCTCAGTCATCGATTCCATGGGTTCAATTCTATCGCGGCCCGCTTTCGGGCTCAGCTGCGCGGGCTAGCCTTGCGGGCGGCGGGGCTCCATGCGGCTCACGGTGTACAGCGTTTGCTCATCCGGCAGGGTTCCGGCGGCTTCATGGGCGCGCATGACCTTCATGGCGCGATCCCATTTGATGCGTTCGCGCGGGCTGGCCAGGACGCGGCGCTCGGCGGGACCGAAGATCGACAATCCCAGGTACTTCAGGCGCCAGAAGATGCGGTAGCCGACGCTCAGTCCGGTGGTATCGGAAATGATCGGCAGGGGTGATTCATCCATGATCGTCGTCCTCTTCGGTCATCTGACGTGCAAGTGCTGGCACATCAATCATACGTCATTAGTTGGTGCACCAACTAAATTGGGCCTAGCTCTTCGGAGCGTTCGCACCAGCGGCGATCATGCGGTCCAGGATGCTGCGCAGTTCCAGGACATCCTTCTCCGAGAGGGCAAGCCGGGCCATCATCTCTCGGGGCACCTTCACCGCTTCGGCACGCAGCGCTGCGCCCTTCTCCGTGGGCTGGATGACCACTGCCCGCTCATCGTCCGGGTTCTTCGTCTTGGCTACCAGCCCGGCGGTTTCCAGCCGCTTGACCAGCGGCGAGAGCGTTCCCGGATCCAGATGCAGGTGCCCGCTGAGGGTACTGGCGCTGATCGGTCCCAGATCCCAGAGGGCCAGCATCACCAGGTACTGCGGATGAGTCAGTCCCAGCGGATCCAGCACGGGCTTGTATGCCGAGATCACCGAGCGCGAGGCTACGGCCAGGCCGAAGCAGACCTGCTTTTCCAGCTTGAGAAGATCTTCGTCGCGAAGAATTGCACTGTCCACGTTGCTGCAAGCTCCTTGAAAGATGCCTAATACCACTGCATCGATCGTACCCCGGCCGAAAATTTCGCGACCGGGCCCAAGCGCGCACAGTGGAATGGCATGGCTTCCGGCGATATGGAAAATAGCGGAGCGAGTAGTCAAAACGGGCGGCAGTGAATAGCCTTGGCCTATGAGCAATCTTGAGCAGAGTCCGCAGGAGATCGACTGCCATGCACTGCGCTCCGGGGCAGAGGTTGAAATCCTCGAGCCACGCGAAGTGCCGCTGGGCGGCCCGCGGGCCATGACTGTCTTCCGCACGCTGCCGCAAAAGCAGCGCAGCCTGATTGGCGCCTGGTGCTTCCTTGACCATTACGGTCCGGACGACGTCAAGGTCACCGGCGGGATGAACGTGCCCCGGCACCCGCATACCGGATTGCAGACCGTCTCCTGGCTCTTCACCGGCGAGATCAACCACATGGATTCTGCCGGCTTCAAGGCAACCGTGCGCCCGGGCGAGGTCAACCTGATGACCGCCGGCCACGGAATCAGCCATTCGGAGATCCTCACCGAGGACACCACCATCCTCCACGGCGCCCAGCTATGGACCGCGCTGCCCGATCATGCGCGGGACATGGAGCATACCTTCGAGAACTACCGCCCGGAACCGCTGACCGCCGAGGGCTGGTCGCTATCGGTATTCCTGGGAACCTACGCGGTAGCTGGGCAATCTTCCGCCTCCCCGGTGAAGACCCACACCGAGCTCGGCGGCGCGGAATTGCGCCTCGAGCCGAATACCGAAATCCACGTCGTGGTTCCCGAGCACCATGAGCACGGGATCCTCTTGGACTCCGGCAGCCTCGAAGTCAACGGCCATGAGCTCGCCCCGCGCGATCTGGGATTCGTGCAGGCCGGGTGCAAGACTCTGCACCTGAGGTCCGGCGACCAGCCGGTGCTGGCGCTGCTCATCGGCGGTGAACCGCTGAAGGAAGACATCCTGATGTGGTGGAACTTCGTGGGCCGCACCCATGAGGAAGTCCTCGCCTTCCGCGCGCAGTGGCAAGCCGAAATCGGGGCGGAGCCCAGGGACGCCTCCGAGGACCGCTTCGGGCCTTTCCCGCCTGATACCCCGGCAGCCCTGCCAGCCCCTGCCCTTCCCACGGTTCGCCTTCGCCCGCGGGTGAACCCCGCCTAGCCACCAAGGAGCTTTCCATGAGCGATATCAAGCCAGTTTTCCTGCCCGAGCGCCAGCGTTTCGCCCTCGATGATGACGGGAAGATGATCGGCGCGGCGCACTACCGCGATTTCGACGGTTCAGAAGGAGTCGAGCGGATTTTCTTCCACACCACCGTGGATGAGGAATATGGCGGGCAAGGGCTGGCCGGCATCATGGTGAAATTCGCGCTGGAGAACACCATCGCCAGCGGCGCCAGAATCGTTCCGGTCTGCCCGTACGTGAAGGCCTACGTTGCCAAGCACACCGAGTACGCGAAGCATCTGGTGGAACCGGAAAAGCACCATCTGGAGATCCTGCCGCGCGGCTGAGCCGGGCAGTTCAAGGATTCATCTCCAGGCCTCGCGCGGCCAGCTCTTCGCTCAGGAGGCGGATGGCTTTCGGACCCACGCCGTGCAGTGCGAGCAGCGCCGCGGCGCCGGCCTGCCCCGCCTGCTCGAGGCTGGTGATGCCGGCCTGCTCGAAGGCCCTGGCCGCGGGGTTGCTGGTTTTCGGAAGCTCGGTGCCCATGACCCCAGCGTAGTCAGGCTGCCGGCCGCGCAACAGCTTTGGTGCGCGGCGAGATCGCGATCAGGACGAGCACCAGCAAGAGGCTGAAGCTGAATACCGAGATGAACCCCATGCCGGTGGCGGCCATTGCGAAGATGACCCCACCGATGGCGGTGACCCCGGCATTGCCCAGGGAGTCGGCCACGGTCATTGCCGATGAGTTGAATCCCTGCTCGTCCTTGGCGGACAGGGCCAGCATGTTCACGTTTTGCCTCGGGAAGATCATGCCCATGCCGAAGCCGCCCACAGCCCATCCGCAGACCAGCACGAGCACCGGCGGATGGAAGACCGCGGTAGCCAATGCCGTTGAAATCGCTATGCAGCCAGCAATGGCACCCACGGTGATGCAGGTGGAGGATTCCACCTTCTCCCCCAGCTTTCCCTGCAGCCATGAGCCCACCGACCAGCACAGTGCCGAAGCCGTCAGGATCAGGCCGGCCCGGTCGGGGCCCAAGTGGTAATCCTCGCGCAGCAGGTAGGGCAGGTAGACTTCCACGCCGAAGAAGGCACCGGCCACGAAGATGCGGGTCATGATGGTGGACGGCAGTCCCCGGGCCAAGCTGAATGTGCCCTTGGGCAGCAGCGGGCGAACCGCGGCCAGGGCTACCGCCAGCGCCAGGACCAGACCGAGCAGGGACCAGCGGCCCTGCGCATTGCCGAGCAGATTCATGCAGATAACTGCCATCCCGGTCAGCCCAGCCAGCACCAGCCGCTTGGCGGAAATCGGCCCCAGGTCAGGATTGCGCGTCGAGCTCAGCGATTTCAGCGCCGGCACGACCCCGCAAAACGCGAGAACCACCAGCACCGCCACGCCGGAGAACACCCAACGCCAGCCGAGGTGCACCGCGATCAGGCCTGCCATCCAGGGGCCGATCATCGCCGGGATCACCCAGGCGGTAGCGAACAGGGCGAAGATCTTCGAGTGCAGGTGCCCAGGGTACGCCCGGGCAATGAGCACGTAGATGGCGACGGTGATCGCGCCACCGCCGATTCCCTGCAAGACGCGCCCGGCAATCAGCGTCTGCATGTTCTCGGCCGAACCGCAGATCAGCAGCCCAACGCAGAATACGGCAACGGCGATGAACAGCGGGTGCTTCGGCCCCCACCGGTCGGTGACTTCTCCGGCGGCCACCATCCCCAGCATGCCGCTGGCGATCGGTGCGGCAAAGGCCAGCGCGAAGTAGCGTTCACCGTCCAGCAGCTCGCTGACCAGCGGCATCACCGTCGTCACGGCCATGGATTCGAAGGCGACCAAGAAGACGAGCACGAACATGCCAAGGGTGGTGGCAAGATACTGCGGAGCATAGATGGTGGACTCGGCACGCTCGGTTGATTGGCTGCTGCGGTTCAGGGGCATGCAACCATGATCTCAGGTTTCGCCTAGCCGCCGATCACGTGCAGGCTGAACGCCGCGAGGAAGCCCAAGGTCACCAGCAATCCGGTGTAGTCGTGCTCCACCTTGTAGGCTTCGGGAACCATGGTGTCGGCGATCATCGTCAAGATGCCTCCGGCAGCGACGGCGGTGGCGAAAGCCAGCACCTCGCCGGGCATGGATTCCAGCAGCAGGGCTCCGAGGAAGGCCGCGATGCCGCAGGAAATGGCGATGGCGCCCCAGAGCAACGCGATTGAGGATCCCTTCTTCCCGGACGCTTTCATCTGGGCGGTGCTCGCCAGGCCCTCGGGGACATTGGAGATGAAAATGGCGATCAGCATTGCCGGATTAATGCTTGCGCTGGCAACAACGGTCAGTCCCAGGGCCACGGATTCTGGAATGCCGTCGATGAGCGCGCCGACCGCGAGCGCGGATCCGGACGAATCCTGCTCGCCTGCGCGCTGCGCCTGCCTCTTTCCGGTCCGCCAGTCCAGCAGCCGGTTCGCAACGAAATACAAGGCAGCGCCCACAATGACACCGCCCAGCGTCGCACCAAGGCCACCGGTGCCATAGGCTTCGAGCACCAGCTCGAAGGCCAGGGCGCTGATCAGGACCCCGGCGCCGAAGGCCATGATGGCGCTGACCCAGACCTTGGGGATCTTCAGCCACCAGGCAGCACCGGACCCCAGCAGCAGGGCGGACCCGGCCACGGTGCCCCAAAGCAAAGCCTGCAACGAAGCGAACATGGCACCCACTATAGCCAGCAATGAGCCGGGTTAGTAGGTGCCATATGAGTTCTGACTGGGACTAACCCTCGTTGGACATGTTATTGAAACGCGAAT
Source organism: Glutamicibacter sp. ZJUTW (assembly GCF_008370855.1). Lineage (NCBI taxonomy): Bacteria > Bacillati > Actinomycetota > Actinomycetes > Micrococcales > Micrococcaceae > Glutamicibacter > Glutamicibacter sp. ZJUTW. The sequence goes on from NZ_CP043624.1 coordinate 3,523,250, forward strand.
AGTGGCCCTGGAAGGCCACGGTGATGGTCTTGGTCGGACCTGCACGGTGCTTCGCGATGATCACGTCGGCCTCGCCCGGACGGTTTTCCTTGTCGTACACGTCGTCGCGGTGCAGCAGGATGACCATGTCGGCGTCCTGCTCGATCGAACCCGATTCACGCAGGTCCGAGACCATGGGCCGCTTGTCGGTGCGCTGCTCCGAACCACGGTTCAGCTGCGATAGCGCGATCAGCGGCACGTCGAGTTCCTTGGCGAGCAGCTTGAGGTTACGCGAGAACTCCGAGACTTCCTGCTGGCGCGATTCCACGCGCTTGCCCGAACTCATCAGCTGCAGGTAGTCGAGGATGATCATGCGCAGCTCGTTGCGCTGCTTGAGCCGGCGGCACTTGGCGCGGATTTCCATCATGGACATGTTCGGCGAATCGTCGATGAACAGCGGGGCTTCGTTGAGCCGGCCCATGGTCGTGGCGATCTTGGTCCACTGCGCATCTTCCACCGAGCCCTTGCGCAGGTCCTGCAGCTGGATAGACGCTTCGGCCGAGAGCAGGCGCATCGCAATTTCGTTGCGGCCCATTTCCAGGGAGAAGAACACGGTGGCCATGTTGTGCTTGATGGCAGCCGAACGGGCGAAGTCCAGCGCGAAGGTCGACTTGCCGACGGCGGGACGGGCAGCGATGATGATCATCTGGCCGCCCTTCAGGCCCTGGGTCAGCTCGTCGAATTCGTAGAAGCCGGTGGGCACACCGGTGATGCCGTCGCCCGCGTTGGCCGCGTTCTCGATCTCGTCGACCGTGTCTTCGATGATGTCCGAGAGGCGCACATAGTCCTCGCTGCTGCGGTTCTCGGCAACCTTGTACACCTCGGCCTGGGCTTCGTTGACGATTGCGTCGACCTCGCCATCCGGCGAGTAGCCCATCTGGACGATGCGCGTACCGGCGTCAACCAGCCGGCGCAGCACTGCGCGTTCGCGCACGATTTCTGCGTAGTACCCGGCATTCGCCGCAGTGGGAACCTGCTGGATGAGGTTGTGCAGGTAGGCAGCGCCACCCACGCGCGAGATTTCGCCGCGCTTGGTCAGCAAGTCGGCTACGGTGACCGCATCGGCTGGCTCGCCGCGGCCGTAGAGGTCAACGATTGCCTCGTAGATGGATTCGTGGGAGGGACGGTAGAAGTCGGTGCCGCGGATGGATTCAACGACGTCGGCAATCGCATCCTTGGAAAGCATCATGCCGCCGAGCACCGACATTTCGGCCTCGATATCCTGTGGCGGCTTACGCCCTGCGTCGGATTCCCGTCCTTCGTAAACCGGCTCAGCACTCATTGCAGACACTTCCATCCCCTATTGACCCGCTGGGAAAATTCTCCTTGCCCTCATGGCAACGCTTCATCATGTCAGTCGATACGGACATTTAGCTGTAAAGCGCCTGTGGATATTTCTCTCCCGAAGCCAACACTAGGGCTGTTATTAACAGGCGTAAACCTCATTATCCACAGAATATGTGGATAACACACCGCTACCTGTGGACTCCCCTGTTCACAGTCTGGGGAGAACCCTGTGGATTACCCCACTCTACACACCGGTAACACCGATTGACTAGGCTGTTTGCATTTTCACACTTGTGGAAAGAAAGTTAATTCATTGAAGGTCACGCCAACCACATCGAGGTTATCAACACCCACAACCGCCCAGTTTCCGGGGTTTTTGCTCCTTTGTTCACATTTCCCCACACTTCATCCACAGTTTTGTGGATAACACTGTGGATACTGTTAATTTTGCAAAACCCTTAGTCACCACGGATTAATGTTCGCTATCAAGGCTCCGAGCCCGAAGTAGTTCACAACCGACAAGAATTTCACCGCTCAGGGCCGTGGATAACTTGATGTCGCCGACGTGGCGTTGCGTGAATTTGAAGCCGTAACTGGGCTCTTGGCGCACTGCCGCCGATTTACCTCCGCAATCAGCTGCAGTGGAAGTGCAATTACACGTCGAACTTGCCCGCAGTGCATGGGCTGCATGTAGTCCAGGGTTGCGGCCGGTGCGCCCGGAGATCAAGAGGCATCGCGCCTAGTTTTCAGATTGGCGCAAGTATAAAGTGATTCTGCAGGCCTCGAAATCAAAAAAGCTTCGGCCAGATCAATACGTTGATCTGGCCGAAGCTTTGGAAGTTCAGAAGGGCTTAGACGAGCTCGGGAACCGGCAGTGAATGGAAGCGCGAATCGTGGAAGATCTGCGGTGAGTGCTTCGAGATGCGGTGCCCGTGGACTTCCATCAAGATCACCCAGTGATCCCCCGCTTCGACCTCGTTGTAAATCGAGGTTTCCAGCCACAGCGTGGACTCGTTAATGAACAGTGCGCCCTGCTCCGAGGAATAGGTGTCGATCCCGCGGAATCGGTCGCCGTTCTTCGACGCGATCTGAGCACACACTCCTTCATTGCGTTCGCTGAGCACCGAAACGCCGATGCGGCCAGCGTTGCGCAGTTTTGGCCACGTATTCGATGATTTCTGCACGGCGAACATCACCAGTGCTGGCTCGAGGGAAACACCCACGGTAAATGACGAAGCCACAATGCCGGTCTTCTCGCCATCCAGTTCTGCACAGAGGGCGGCTACGCCTGACGGATGCTGAGCGAAAACCTTGCGCAGGGTCAACGGGTCAAGTTCAAGATTCAATGACATGGCTCGATTCCTTCGGGTCTTGCCCACCGCGCAGTAGTCCGCACGCCGGAGCTTCTTGCTTCTCGAAGCCGCCAGAGTTGGAGTTCCGCGCCGTGTGCGGTACTTGTTCCAGCACGTTTTTGCGTGGAACCGAATCCTCACCTGGAGCACCCCACTACCGTTGAGAGGGTTGCCGATCAGCAAGCCAGGGCTTATAGCTGATGCTCTTGATTCTGCTTAAAACAATATGGGTGATTACGAAGCAGCGTCAAACAATTCACTTCTTAAATCGAAATACTCCGGTATTCATTCGGTGAACTGCGGTCATTTCTGGTCGCAATCGTTCATTTGTTCGCCACACATCATGTCCTGTTCGCCTTAATGCTGAGGAACCGGCTTGCAACGGAATCCCTGCCCGGTTCGGCCCCCAGTACCTGTTCTGCCGGTTGGCAACGAGCCTCGGCCCGCCCGGACCAATCACGGTCCAGGAGGGCCGGGAAACCCCAGGTACTTCCGCGCTTCAGAGCCGGTGGAAGCTTTCGGCGAGTGCGTACACCGGGGTGCCCAGCCCCTCGTAGCGGGCCTTGAGCTGCAGCCCGAGGTACTTGGAGTAGTGGCGCGACTGGTGCAGGTTGCCGCCGTGGAACCACAGGTTCTTGACCCTGGTCGGCTTCCACATGTTGCGCAGCTCCCCCTCCCACGGTCCGGGATCCTTGGTGGTGCCCGACCCCAGTCCCCAGCACTTGCCCACCTCGTCGGCGACCTCCTGGGATATCAGCTGCGCGGCCCAGCCATTCATGGAGCCGTAACCGGTCGCGTAGACCACCGCATCGGCGGGCAGCTCGGTGCCGTCGGCCAGTACCACGGAATGCTCGGTCAGGTGCGAGACTTCTCCCTTGGCCAGGGCGATGGAACCATCGGCCACCAGCTCCGAGGCGCCGATGTTGATGTAGTAGCCCGAACCGCGGCGCAGGTACTTCAGGAACAGGCCCGAGTCGTCGTCCCCGAAGTCCAGATCGAACCCGGCATCGGTCAGCGACTGGTAGAACTGAGCGTCATCCTCGCGGATCTGGGCGAAGGCCGGCTTGTGGAACTCGGGCAGAACCTTGTACGGGATCGAGGCGAAGATCAAGTCCGCGGTATTGTGGTCGATCCCGTTGGCCAGCGCCTCCTCCGAGTACAGCGGGCCGAGCACGGTCTTCATCAGCGATTCGGAACGCACGATATGGGTGCTGGAGCGCTGCACCATGACCGGCTTCGCTCTGTTGTTCACCAGGTCGGCGCAGATGTCGTGGGCTGAATTGTTCGACCCGATCACCACCACGTTCTTGCCCCGGTAGGCCTCTCCGCCAGGATGGGTCGAAGAGTGGTTCTGCTCGCCGGCGAAGATGTCCTGCCCCGGGTACTGCGGCAGGTTCGGGATGCCTGACATGCCGGTGGCCAGGACCAGATGGGCGGGGCGCAGGGTCAGCGGCTGGCCGTCGCGGATGACGTCGACGATCCAGCCCTCGCCTTCGGAGTCCTTGCGTGCGCCCACCGCCTCAGTCAGGGACCAGTAGTCCAGCTCCATGAGCTTTGTGTAGCACTCCAGCCAGTCCCCCATCTTGTCCTTCGGGGTGAACACCGGCCAGTGGTCGGGGAACTCGATATACGGCATGTGGTCGTACCAGACCGGGTCGTGCAGGGCCAGGGAGTGGTAGCGCGAACGCCACTGGTCGCCGGGCTTGGGATGCTTGTCGATGATCAGCGCGGGCACGCCCATGCGCTTCAGCCGCGCACCCAGGCCGATGCCGCCCTGGCCGCCGCCGATGACCAGGACATAGGGCTGCTCAGTGATTCCCAAGGATTCCTGGGCCTTCTTCCGCCGGTCCAGCCAGTTCTCCGAGACCATGTCCGCCCCGTGGTCCGCCCCCAATTCGCGGCGCGCCCCGGAAGGCTCGGGGAAGTCGCGCAGTCCTTGCGCGGTGGACAGCATTGTCCAGCCCAACCCGTCGCGCAACCGGAACAGGCCCTTGCCCTGCACCGCATCGTTCTCGAAGGTGAACCAGGCCTCGATGACGCCCTCGGCTTCCGTGGCGCTGGTCACCTGCAGGTTGCGCGGCCAGGCCCCGGCATCGATGCCCAGCAGCATGGACTGGATGCCGTCGCGCCCCTCCGCGGTATGCAGGTTCCAAGTCAGCGAGGTCAGGTCGCGCCAGTAGGATTCCTCGCCGAACATTTGCACTGCGGCGGCGGAATCACTGGCCGACAACGCCTGCTGCAGCTTCGCCAGCCATGATCGTGCCTGGGTTTCCGGGGAGTTCTCGGCCATCGTCATCACTTCATTTCTTTCTGGAACCGTCTAATTGGTGCGTCAGGTGCCCTGCCGCGTGGAATCCAGATTATGACGTGGATCACAAGAAGAAAGGGTTGCAAAAGGTTGCGCGATGTCAGCAGGAGAAGACCACCGGCACGGTCAGCCGGTATGGGCGCGCGGCGATGATTCCGCCGAGCTTGGCACGCAGCCGTGACACCTCGGCGCGCACCGTCACCGCACTCACGGGCCTAGGCCACAGCTCAGCGAGCCCGTCCGCATCGACACCCTGGTGCCGACGGGCTAGAAGCTCCAGGATCTGCCAATGCCGCCACCCCAGTGGCACTTCGGTGCGTTCCGAGCCCACGCTGATCACCACCTTAGGCACCGGGCCGGAGCACAGTTCCAGCACTACCCGCTCCGCAACGGGACGCAGTAACCATCCCCCGGGGACCGGTGCGGCGTGCATGGCGCCCAGACCGCGTACCCAGACGTTGCCCTCCTGCAGCCCCCCAGGCACAGGGAGGCGTGCCGGGCAGTCGAATCCTCGGCTGGCGGCCACGGCAAGATGCCCATCCACCAGCACGTAGCGTCCGCCCGGGCCATCCACGGCACTGCGCAGCTCGTCCAGCTCCAGCTGGTGCAGCCGCAGTAGCTCACCCTCGGCCTCCCGCGCGGTCGCGGAAACCAGCGCGAGGGTGTGCGGATGCGCGGTACGGAAGGACCCAGCCAGAGTCACCGTGGCCGCCAAGGCGCCGGTGGCCGGGTTGACGATCGGCGCCGAGGTGCACACCCAGGCATGCTGCTCCTCGCGGGCATGCTCCGGGCCGAAGACCTGAATGGGAATCCGGTCGACCATAACCGTGCCGATGCCATTGGTTCCCACATCCGCCTCCCGCCAGCGCGCTCCAGGAATGAAGCCGATACCGTCACTTTGCCGGCGCACGGCGCGCGGGCCGCGCACCGAGAGGATGTAGCCTTCCTCGTCGGTGATGACCAGCTGGTTTTCTGCCTGCCCTGCCAGGGGCAGGAGCCGGTCGCCCAGCAGTTGGCCGAGAATCGACATTTCCTGGTTGCCCCGCCGGCGAGCAGCCAGCTCTTCCTCCGGCAGCAACCTGGATTCTCCACCGCGGCCCGGAGCCCGCTTCCAGGAGCGCGCAATGACCGGACGCACCTCGCTCCGGATGCGCGCGCCCTCGGACCAGGCGCGATGCAAGGGCAGCAATTGCCGGGCGTAACCCAGTGGATCCACACCGGCGCCGAGCGCAGCTTGCAGGCTCTGGGCAGCAGGAGTGCGGACAGGTGTCATGCTTAGAGAATGGCATGCATCCTGGTCTAGGGGAAGACTTGCAGTCCTTTCCTGCATGCCAGCGCCACTGCTGTGCACTCGGCGCTGCAATGCATCCATTCAACGAAATGAAACTTCGTTTCGTAGATAGAACTGCAGTTTCATGCCACGATATGAATCAGTGTGATCCACTCCATATTCCGAGCCGGCGAACCCGGCTGCAGCGGAACAGTAACAGAGAACAAAGGACGTCACCCCATGGTCATGACCCGTGCAAACCATTCAGAACTGACCCCGCTGCGTTTCCTTGAGCGCACAACCGAGGCCTATCCGAAGAAGACCGCCGTCATCCATGGAACTCGCAGCTACACCTACGCGGAACTCGAAGCACGCGTGCACCGGTTTTCCCAGGCGCTGAAGGCGCGCATTGAACCGGGCGACCGCGTGGCCGTGCTGGCACCGAATACTCCCGAAATGCTCATGGCGCATTACGCCGTACCGCTGGCTGGCGGCGTCCTCATTGCCCTGAATACCCGCCTTTCGGCCCACGAGCTGCAGTACATCATTGATCATTCGGCTACCAAGCTGATGCTTGCCGACACCGAGCTGCTGGAGAATACGAAGACCCTGCGCCGGGAGAACCCGACGCTGGAGGCGCTCATCGAAATCACCGATGACCAGTACTCCGGACCGCGTCCCGAAGTGCAAGTGGACGCCACCTTGGACGAGCTGCTCGCAGAAACCTCGGATGAGAAGCTTCCCTATGCCATAGCCGACGAGCGGGCGCCGATCACCCTCAACTACACGTCAGGCACCACCGGCAAGCCGAAGGGCGTGCTCTACTCGCACCGCGGCAGCTACCTGAATTCCTTGGGCGAAGCGCACCACCAGGGCTTCACCGCCAAGACCCGCTACCTGTGGACCCTGCCGATGTTCCACTGCAATGGATGGTGCACCCCATGGGCCGTTACCGCAGCAGGAGGAACCCACCTGTGCCTGCGCGGCGTGCGCGAGGATGCGGTCTGGGACGCCATCGAGAATCTGGGGACCACGCACCTGTGCGGCGCCCCGACCGTTTGCTCCATCATCGCCGACTCCACCCGCGCCCACCAGCTTGATGCGCCATTGCGGATCACCACCGCTGGCGCTCCGCCATCCCCGGCCATCATCTCCAAGCTGCAGAATCTGGGCATCGAAGTAGTCCACGTGTACGGCCTGACCGAAGTCTATGGGCCGTACACGGTGTGCGAATACCAGGATGAGTGGGATGAGCTCGATGGGCCGGCCCGGGCAGCGAAGCTCGCCCGCCAGGGCGTTGGCATGATCACCGCCGAGTCCGCGCGCATTGTCGACGAGAACATGGACGATGTCCCGGCGGACGGGCAGACCATGGGCGAAATCGTGCTGCGCGGCAATAACGTCATGATCGGCTACTACCGCGACGACGCCGCCACCGCCCAAGCTTTCCATGGCGGCTGGTTCCACACCGGCGACCTCGGCGTCATGCACCCGGACGGCTACATCCAGGTGCGCGACCGGGCCAAGGACATCATCATTTCCGGCGGCGAGAACATCTCCACCATCGAGGTGGAACAGGCCCTCGCATCGCACCCAGAAGTGCTGGACCTTGCAGTCATCGGCGTCGCCGACGAGAAATGGGGCGAGCGCCCGGTGGCTTATGTCATCCGCACCAGCGGATCCACCCTGGATGCCGAAACCCTGATTGGCTTCGCCCGCGAAAAGCTGGCCGGATTCAAGGTGCCGCGCACCATCGTCTTCCCGCAGGATCTGCCGCGCACCTCCACTGGTAAGGTGCAGAAGAATGTTCTGCGCGCCCAGGCGCTTGAAGACAGCACGACGAACTAGCTCAAGGACCAGTAATTGGATAAGCCAGCACCACGGATTCCTGACAAGACCAGCCGATTCAGCGCAAGCATCGGATTGGAATTCGATGAAATCACTGCCACTGAAGTACGTGCCCACGCGCAGTTGGACGAGAACCACCACACTCCGTGGGGCGTGGTCCATGGAGGCGTGTACGCCTCGATGATCGAGAGTGCAGGGTCGGTTGGCGCCAGCTATGCGGTGGCCGAACGCGGGCAATTCGCCGTTGGAGTGCACAATGCCACTGACTTCCTGCGCCCCTCCACCGGGGCGCGGGTCCAGGTGGTCGCCACCGCGCTGTTCCAAGGGCGCACCCAGCAGCTCTGGGAGGTCATCATCACCGATGAAGCCACCGGCAAGCAGCTCTCCCGTGGCCAGCTTCGTACCCAGAATGTGGACTTGCCCAAGGACTGACGTCAAGCAGAAGATTCATAAGATGCGCATCATGGCCAGCACAGTGAGCGTGCATTTCATGTAGTGCGCCCGCAATGCACAGATGCAGTACTGCCAAAGGCGGGAAGAAGGTGCGCAATTGAAGGTCTCCGCAAATATACTCGTCGGCAAATGTCCGCTATGGACTTGGGTAATGATGGGATTGGCGCTTGCTTCTGCCCTGGCCCTCATTGACTGGGCAGACACGGGGACGGCAAAACCACTCTGGATGTTCCTCCTGCCCACTGCCTTTGGCTTATTGGGAGGCATCGTGGCTGCGTTGAAGAAGAGCTTTGGATGGGCCCTCATCTCGCTGGCTTTCGGCCTGCTGGTTGTGCAACTGCTATCCGTCGTGGTCACCGTGGTCCAGGGTCCATAACGGTTCCCTGAGAATCCCGCGTCACTGCTTTTCCCTCTGCGAGCACCTGCGTACGGTAGGTGGCATCTAACGCCCGAGCTCCAGGAGGTTCGCCATGAGCGCGACCTATACCTTCGATGTGTTCAGCAGCCTTGATGGCTTCGGCAGTGCCGGAAGCGATTGGGGCGGCTATTGGGGAAAGCAAGGGCCGGAACTGCTGGCCCATCGGCTCGAACTGTATACGCCAGCATGCCGAGTAGTCTTCGGAGCCAACACCTTCCGCCTCTTCAGCCGCTTCTGGGAAGAAATCGAAATGAATCCCGAGGTGGAAGACGCGTGGGGCGTAGCCTTGCACGACAAGCCCGCCACCGTCATCTCCACCACCTTGGAAGAGCCTCTGAACTGGCCCAACCCCACACTGGAGCGCGCTGATGCACTGGAAGTCGTCGCGCGGCTGAAGGAAACCTCAGATGTGCCGCTGCGCTCCCACGGTTCTCTCGCCATGAACCATTCCCTGCTCGCGGCAGGCCTGGTCGATTTCATCCAGGTGACCATCTTCCCCGTGCTGACCGGGCACAGCGGCTCAGCTCCTGTACTTGGCGGGGTGGACGACTATGACCTGGAACTTGTCGATTCCAAGCTGCTGGACGGCCGGATCCAGGAGTTGACCTATCGTCCGACGCGCCATCAACCAGCACACAGCTAGCAGCACCATGCCTCGCATCCTCTTTCCTTGGACGCTGGTTGGCATGCTCCTGCTCAATGGGTGCGCTGCACCGACCGCCAGCGACCAGCCTGCCAGCACGCCCGCTCCCCTGGCCACCGGTCTGGAAGCCCCCTGGTCAATGGTCTACGCCCAAGGCAGCTTGCTGGTCAGCGAACGGGATTCGGGACGCATCGTGGAAATCCTGGATTCCGGGCAGCATCAGGAAGTCGCTCGGGTCGATGGCGTGGCAGCCCAGGGCGAAGGCGGGTTGCTCGGCTTGGCCTTCCTCGCCCCCGATCAGCTGTACGCCTACTCCACCACGGAATCAGGCAACCGCATCCAGCAGTTCACCGTGCAGGGCACCACGGGAAGCCTTTCGCTCTCGGCACCGCGCACGCTGCTCTCCGCCTTGCCGTCGGCGAGCATCCACAATGGCGGGCGGCTCGCAGTCGGGCCCGATGGCATGCTCTATGCCTCCGTCGGGGACGCGGCGGACCCCCAGCAGGCCCAGGACCTCCAGCAATTGGGCGGCAAGATACTGCGCATGGCACCGGATGGCAGCATCCCGGACGATAATCCATTCTCAGGAACCTATGTCTACAGCTACGGGCACCGCAATGTGCAGGGCATGGCGTGGAGCTCGGACGGGACCATGTATGCCAGCGAGTTCGGGCAGAACACCTGGGACGAGTTGAACATCATCGAGGCCGGAGGCAATTACGGCTGGCCGCTGGTCGAGGGATCCGGCGGCACAACGGATCAGTACACTGATCCGATCGCGCAGTGGGCGCCGTCCGAGGCGAGCCCCAGCGGCATCGCGATTGTCGACGATACCTTGTACCTGGCAAACCTGCGCGGAGCGCTCCTGCGCAGCGTCAGCCTGGATTCACCCGATAGCCAATCAGAACTGCTGGTGGGCGAGCATGGGAGGCTGCGCGATGCCTTGCTGTCCGAGAATGGAGACCTGCTGGTCTTGACCAGCAATACCGACGGCCGCGGCAACCCGACCCCGCAGGATGACCAGATCCTGGGCATCAAGCTCGTTCCGCAGTCACCCACTGGATAATCTCCGCCAAGCCGTCCCTGCGGCCGGATCCCATGGAAATGACGGAGGGCCGGAACCATGGTGCTGGCCCTCCGCCATCTGATCCAGTCCAGCCTAGTTGGCCGGGCGCATGTCTCCGGTCTGCCGGAAGCGCTCATGCCAGGACAGCGCCTCGCCCAGCAGGTGCGGGGTGTGCTTGCCGTAGCTCTCCTTGCAGGCACGGTCGAAGTAGTCCTGCAGCATCGGGCGGTACTCCGGGTGGGCGCAATTGTCGATGACAGTCTGCGCACGCTGCTTGGGCGAATGCCCGCGCAGGTCGGCCAGGCCCTGCTCCGTAATCAGGATCATGGTGTCGTGCTCAGTGTGATCCACGTGGGAGGCCATCGGAACGATGCCGGAGATCTTGCCGCCCTTGGCGGTGGATGGGGACATGAACACCGACAGGTAGCCGTTGCGGGCGAAGTCGCCCGAACCGCCGATGCCGTTCATCACGTGCGAGCCGAGCACGTTGGTGGAGTTCACGTTGCCGTAGATGTCGGCTTCGATCATGCCGTTCAGCGCAATGCAGCCCAGGCGGCGGATAATCTCCGGGTGGTTCGAGATCTCCTGGGCGCGCAGCAGGATGCGCTTGCGGTAGTGGTCGACGTTGCGGTTGAATTCCTCGATGCCCTCCGAGGACAGCGAGAAGCTGGTGGCGGAGGCGAACTCGATGGTGCCGTCCTTGATCAGCTCCAGCATGCCGTCCTGGATGACCTCGGTGTAGGCGGTCAGGCCCTTGTAGCCGCCGCGGGACAGGCCGGCCAGCACGGCGTTGGCGATATTGCCCACGCCCGACTGCAGAGGCAGCAGCTTCTCGGACAGGCGTCCGGCGCGGATCTCGGAATCAAGGAAGGTCAGCAGGAGATCCGCGATCTTCTCGCTGGTCTCGTCCACTGGCGCGAAGGGGCTCAGGCGGTCAGGTGCGTCGGTTTCCACGACGGCGACGATCTTGTTCACGTCGACGTCCATGTACTGCTGTCCGATGCGGTCGCGCACGGTTCTCAGGTCGATCGGCTTGCGGTGCGGTGGGAGCGCGGTGCCGTAGTAGACGTCGTGCATGCCTTCCATGGCCGCTGACTGCTGGCTGTTGACCTCGATAATGACCTTGTCGGCCATTTCCAGCCAGGTCTTGTTGTTGCCTACCGAGCTGGAAGGGATCAACGCTCCCTCGGCAGTGACGCCGACAACCTCGACGATGGCCAGATCGATCTTGCCGTAGAAGCCGAACCAGGCGTGCTGTGCCACATGGGACAGGTGGATGTCCATGTATTCCATGTTGCCGTCGTTGATCCGGCGGCGCAGCTCGGGGTCGGACATGTACGGCAGGCGCAGGTTCATGCCCTCGGCCTTGGCCAGCACGCCATCCAGTTCAGGGGCGGTGGAAGCGCCGGTCAGCACGTTGATCTTGAAGTCCTTGCCGGCAGCGTGCTGGCGCTCCATCTGCGCGGCCAGTGCCCCGGGCACTGCCTTCGGGTATCCAGCACCGGTAAAGCCGCTCATGGCTACGGTCATGCCCGGCTTGATGAACTCGGCAGCCTGCTCGGCGCTCATCAAGCGATCAGCAAAGGCCCGGTGGTGAATACGTTCGTGCAAAACGCTAAACCAACTCTCTCATGGTTGTTTATCGACTCTGATGCTTTCAACTCTACAGTTGGCATCGTCTGACGCAGAAAAATCGCCCGATCATTTTCCTGGTACCAGGAAAATGATCGGGCGATTTACGTTTATGCCAGGCTCCCGGCTAACGGCCGCTTCCGGGGGTCCAGCGTTGCGCAGGTCGTCACCCAGCCTGCGCTCTGGGGGTCTAATCAGCCAGATGCTTGGCCATGCTCTTGTTCGGCACGTTGCCGGAGAACACCAGCGAAGTCAGCACCGACACCAGAACACCACCGAGGAACGCACCACCGAGAGTCACGAAATCCACGGCGAACGCGTTGATCACCTGAGCGGCCTCACCATCGACAGTGCCAGCGGTCACGCCGACACCAAGGGTGAGCAACGCGAACTGCGCACCAGTCTTGATGCCACGCTCGGCGACACCCTTCCAAAATTCCTTAGTCCACAACATGATCTCCTCCTTTACCATTTGAAAGCTGGGATGTCGAAGGCCTCGCAGAACACTTCGCCTGCCTGGCCGTCGATCTTGTACTTACGCGGGTTGTACCGCTTGCGGTTCGACTTCTGCACCGCGGCAACATGCCGGTTAGTGAGCTTGCCGTAGTGGCCATCGGCGAGCATCCGACCCAACCGCTTCGAAGCCTTCCACCGGACAACAGCGGGCTGCAGCACGTCACGCACCCACTCGAACCAGCGCTGGGTCAGCGGACCCCATTCGCCGTCGGCCTTGAACTTCGCGCCACCGTAGACGATCGCATCGGTCTGGAACGACTTCACACCAGCCTTCGTCATTGACTGGTATTTGCCGTCGATCTCGCCGTCGTACTTGTCGATGCTGCGCAGGTACCGCTGCACCGCCTTGGTGTCTTCGACGCTCAGGCCGTCCCAGACCGGATCCGGCTTGGATGCCACAGGTTCGATCTTGGCTGGTGGCGGGTTGTGCAGGTCCTGGCCGGCACGGATCTGGTCGGCGATCTTCTTCATGAGGACGTTTCCGCCCTTCAGCTCGAAGTGCATCTCGTCCTTGCGGCCGGCGTAGTCTCCGCCCCATCGGACGGCGCCGCCGCAGTCGGCGACGATGGCACGGATCTTGCGTTCCTGCGCGTTGGTGAAGGTGCCCTTCAGTCCGAGCCAGTGGTCCGGGGCGTTCGTGTCGATTGCTACGCCGGCGTTGTGCTCGGACGGGATGCCGAGCAGGCCGCGCACCGAGCGTGCAGCCCAGCCCCAGGATTTGGATCGGACGATGGGTTCGACTTCTTCATGGAAGCGGCGTGCCAGGTAATCAAGGACGATGTAGTGGTCGCCGTTGCGGACCTTGCCTGTGACCCATGGGAAGTTCACGAGTCGTTTGTCTTTGGCGGTGAGTACGTCCCAGCCGAGCCGGGTGAGTTTGACAGCCATGAGGGGTGCCTTTCGGGTATGGGAAGGGCCCCGCCCCAGGGTGGGGCGAGGCCGTGCGGAATAGTGGTTTCAGATGGGTTGGGCTACTCGTGTTCGGCGGGGGGATCCACGTACTGCTTGTGCAGTTCCCGGATCAACCGGTCCCGTTCGGCGGCTTGTTCAAGGTGTTCTCCGAAGTCCTTCCGCAACAGCTCTGTCTCCCTTCGTCCCAGCCGGTCGTCAGCGCTCAGCCGTCCGATGCTCTGCCGGGTCAGATGTGCCGTGTCCTGCAGGCCACGGATGTCCCTGCCTTGCTCGGCGAGAGTTTCCTTGACGCTTTTCACATCATCATGGATCTCGTCCCACCGGTCAGATGCCGGAGAGTCCCGGTTGTTGATCGACTGCTCCGTCTTATGCGAAGCCGTCGCCGCCTCCTCCGCCTTATGCGCTGCCTCAGAAGCGGTCTTACCCAGCTCCGCGATCTTGCTGCGCAGTGTCAACCAGGCTGTTCCCAGGGCGGTGATCGTAATCAGGCCCTGCACGATAATCGTTGTCCAGTCCATTTCCGCTACACCGTGTACTCGATGTTGCCGTAGGACGTGCCCGCTCCGGTGAGCGAGGCGAGGCGCGTGTTGACGCCCTCGATCCGGTTGTCCAAGGTGACTCGGGTATTAGTCGAGTTGGAACCTCCAATGCCAGTTATGCTGAATGGCAGCGAGGAAGCAGTGACGCTGTTAGTGCTGACAAGTCCTGCATCTGAACCAGAGAACAGGATGCCAACGCCGCTCGAAACACGTGCAGGGTTTTTTACCTTGTTCGAGATGATCTCGAATCCTAGGACAGCGTTTACACCGATACCGTGCGACCCTGCATCCATGACCTTATTGTTTTCAACATGCGCATCGGCAGCTGGGAATTCCGGGACAGCGTTAGCGTTATCGACGATAATTCCATAGTTGAGGGTATTGGTAATGCAGTTGCCCCTCACTTGGACCCCTTGAGAACCTGCAACCTCAACCCCCCTGCTGCTGTGTCCACCGATGTTCCGCTCAATCAGGATCGTGTTGCAGATCAGCGCACGGATGAACGGCCCTGTTGAACGTCCAGGCAGATTGCGCACCCTTGTATTGCCGACGATCTGGACGTTGCTAATCCACCCCCATGCCCCATCTACACCAGATACGCCCGTACCAAGTATGGATATGTCGGTATCGGACGTGTCGGTAAAACTGTTTTCGGTGATCTTCAGATCGGTTGGGTTCTCACGGGTTGGTGCCGTGTCCCATGTCTTGGTTGTGGTGTTCCACGCCTTCGCGCCAGTGAAGTTATTAGCACGGATTCCGAACTGGCATCCAGCGAACCGGTTCTTGTAGATGTCGCAGTTGTCCCATGTGTAAACGGTGATTGCGATATACGTGCATCCTACGAAGTCGCAGTCGGTGATGCTGATGCCGCCGGTAAGTAGGCCTCGGGAACGATTGATCGCACTATGATTACCTACACCGGTTGGCCATGCTTGGGTTCCTGCTGTACCCGAAGCACCGAAGTAGCATTTACCGTCAATGGTGATATTGCGGCTGGCTGCGCCGTTCGCATCAAGAACCCAAGATCCTCCCGTTTCGACGGTGTCGTTCATGGGCCCGATTTGGATTGCTTCAGTGTAGTTCCTGGACTGGTCGGTGGTTCCGTCGATGTATCCGCGGAACTTGCTTCTGCGAATTTGAAGGCCGTCTATGCCGTTGATGTCTAGGCCGTGGTTTGTCACCACGTCTTTGACATTGACATTGTCGATCAGGATGTTCCTGGCAGCCAGAAACATGAAGCAGTTGAATCCAGTTGGGACGTAGGCTTCGTCTAAGACTGCGCCGTCCCATTCACCGCCAACAATTTCAATGTTTCCATGGCCGGAGTATGGATCATTGGAGTTGGACAGCGGGGATACCCCGATGTCGGCAGGCTTATTGATGCCTCCCCAGGAGAGGCCTATGCGCTTATACACGACGCCCGGTGCGGAGCGGAGCCGGAAGTTCCGGGGGAAGTAGAATTTACCTACTCTGTAGGGTTGCCCAAAAGTCGGTAGGGGGACGAAAACTTCACCGCCGCCGAGTGAACCAACGTAGTCAAAGGCCGCCTGGAACTTGGCGGTCTCATCCGTACCGTCACCGATGACACCGAAGTCCCTGACATTTACCGTCAGCTCTCCACGCTTGGTGTAGCGTGCGTCGGCAGCGTTTTGCGTGTCGGATCCATTCAAGCCTACGAGGGCCGCAAAAGTGGCATCGACCTCCGCCTGCGGCAACCAGCGTGCATCGCCAGCCGTGGCAGTCTGCGAAGCATCATTGCCCACGAGCGTGGAAATCACGTCATCTGCGGGGGCTTCGACAAGGCTTGCCGCCAGCTCCGCTGCGGCTGCTGCTTCCTGCGCGGCAGTGGCGGCAGCGCCTACCGCGTTCAAGTCCACTAGGTAGTAGGTGATCGAGCCGACGGTGAGCTTCACGTGGGCTGGTCCGTCAAGGATCTGGAAAGGCTGCACATACCCCTGCGAGTTCGACACCAGCGCCGCGATCGGGTTGCCGTCCAAGTCAAGGATGTCTTCGAAAGGCAGGTCCGTGTCCGGGTGGGATACACGGGCGACTTGTCCTGGCACTGCACGCTTGACTACCTGGTCGTAGGCGAGGGACACATCAAAATGGGCCATGGCCATGGCTAGCCTCCGTATCTTCCGAGAATGACGAGCTGCCTGCCCTGCATCAGGCAGAGGACCCGGTCGTTAACTAAAAGACCCCCGACAAGCGGGGGTTTGGTTGGTTCTTGAGGTTCCTCTTCGAACCCGTCGAGTTGCACCGTGAGCGGTGTAGTACTGGTGACTGTTGCGTCAACCCACCGGGTGATCGGCGGGGACTTAGCCGGTGGGCTGTCATTCACGAAAGGGTTGTTGATCATTGGATGAACTCCCTCAGCGTCGTGGAGCACAAGGCTCCGGTGTCCATGCTGTAGCTGATCGTCTGCAACGTCGTGGCCACATCAATCGCTTCCACGCCGCGCCGGAATGCCACCACACTGTTCAAATCAATCGGGATCGGCGCGTGCTGGATGCTGAACGTGGAACCGACTTGCTGGCCGGTCTGCAGCAGCCGTTCGGCGATCGCCTGCAGCGTCGCCTGGCTGGATGCCTCTTGCCCTTCCTCGTACCGGCTGATGACCCGCCCGCGGGTCGCGATAGAGAAAGGCCCAGTGCCGTTGTCTTCTGCCACAGCAACCGGGGCCGCGGTGTCGCCGTCGGACTGCCCAGTAACGATGACCCGGTTCGGCACGTCGAACGTGTCGAAATCATGGGTGAACTCCGGAGAGTAGATCGACTTTTCGTTGTCCTCGAACTCCCACGACATGCCCCGATCTGCAGGCGACAGGTACGGGCTAGTTCGGAACACCCCGTCACCGTCCACCCAGATCGAGAAATAATTCACGGATTCGAGCAGGTCATTGATGATCCGCAGCCGGGAGGTGCCGGCCGGCCAAACCATCGCCGTAGCCAGCGTCTGCGTTGACTCCTCGAACGCTGTCCTTGTTTGCCCCGATAGGGCAAGGACGGCACGCACCGCGGTGATGACGTTGGACCCTTTGGCCACTTGGTAGGAGGCCGGGATGAGGTCGTCTTCGAGGATTTTCGTCTTGTCGTACATTTCCAGCGATACCGTACGGTCGCCGTCCTTGTATTCGCTGGACGGGGTGGCCACCAGGAATACTCCCAGCGGCCACTCCACTGCTGCCCCGCCAGCCTCGGTCCGGTATATCGGCTGGACTCGGTGCTGGTTCCAGTCGAGCGGCGTTCCCGAGTATTCGATGCTGCCGGAGCCGCGGATGGCTGCGTTCACATTGAACGTGAATTCGCCGCCCACGACCCCGACCAGCTGGGTCAGCAGGACGTCGTTGTTGTTGAGGAGGTTGACCCGCCACGATTCCTGCCGGTGCCCGGACAGCGGGTCCGCTGGTCTGGTGCGCCGGCCGGAAATGTCCAGTGCGTAGATCTGGGCGGGCATAACCTATACCTCCTCTACTTGCTCGAACGTCATGCTGACTTCTTCGAATATCTGCCGTCTTGACCGGGCGTATTGCTGGAATGCGGCGATGAACCGGTCTCCGGACCCGCCGAAAGCTGGACCAGGTTCCCGGTAGCAAATTGGTTCCCCGTCGTCGTACAGGGCTTGCCACTCGGTATCTGTTGACCCGCCGCCGGAAGTTCGACCGGAGACCGTGACGGCTTTGGTGCGCGCTTCGCCGGAGGTCATGACCGGGTATTGTCGGCCTGCGAAGTGGTTCAGCGTTTTCGCCCTGGTTGGGGTTTGGCTGGTTTCGACGTTGTCGCGGATCCGGCAGATCACTGACCAGTCCGGGCCTCCGTTGACGAACACCCAGCCTTTGGACTCGATCATGACGGGCACCGGCGTGGATTCCAGAGACGACGGCAACGCCGAATAGCTGATCACCCGGTAGTAGTTCACTGTGTCCAGAACCGGGATGAAATCCACCGTCGACGTTGAAGGGTCCAAACCGTCTGCAATCGTGGTCCAGTCCTCCCCGTCAGCACTGTGCTGCAGGTCCGCAGACACCGCTTCCGCCTCAGTCTCCGAAGGCGCAGGGTGCTCGATGCTCACGACAACACCACCCAAATCCAGATCCCACACGGCTTCAATTGCAGGAGTTGGCGGTTTCGCATAGTTGACGTTGAATTCCTGTGCAGCTTCATAGGACCACAACCCCGCAGCGTCCTTCACCGACACAGACACCGTATAGGTGCCGCCATCAGCGAGGACATAGGGGATTTCGTAGGATGTTGAAGCCATCGACAGAGTACGTGCCCACACCTGGGCGCCGTTCGCATCGTCAAGACGCAACCGGACACCAGTCTGCGTGGTCGTTTCCGGGTCGAAGTATCCCCACTCCACGGCCAGCGTGGACGACAGGATTTCCGGTATGCCCGCCGAACCGTCAGGGTAGATGATCGTCGCGGACGGGCGTGCCGACACCGTGACCACAGCGAGCTGCGACCACGGCGACGGGTTCGCGTGGTCGCCCCACGTGCGGACCTGCCACTCCAATGTGGTCCCGTTGGTGAACGTGTCCAACGCGAACAGTTTGAACTCGTTGGCGGACAGGACCTTCCCCGTCCCCACCCACGCTCCGCCGTCCACACGGTACTGCACTTCGTAAGCGGTCTGCGAGGTCGTATCCACCGAGTTGTGCACCCAGTTGAACGCGATGCTGTCCATGCCGTCCACAGCCGTCGCCGACGGCACCAAGCCTGTCGGGGCGTTCGGTGGGGCGAGGAGCTGCACCACGTTCGACCGTGCAGAAAACGCAGACCACAAGTCCGGGCCAGTCTCCGTCGAAGCTGTAGCCCACACGCCAGTCTTCAGCCGGTACTGGTATGTTTTCGTCGGGTCAGGGCTGGCATGAGTCCATGAAGTTGTCCCCGCAACGAACAGTACGTCACGGCTCGTTCCGTCCACGCCGTCAGCGGTGATCCACACTTCCACGCCCTGGTGCTTACGCACCCCCGCCAAAGACCAGGTGAGCACCACATCGGCACCTTGACGCTTAGCAACAAGGTTCGTCGGCGGTGCAGGGGTCGTGGCGATATACGGGGTGTAGGCGAAGCTACTGGACCCGGAAGAGTTCTTCGAACGGACCGCGTACCGGTACTGCTGATTCGCGACCGTGGTCGAGTCGGTGAAGCTCGACACGGATCCGGACACGGTGGCGATGGTCTTGTACGCGCCGGAAGCGATGTCCCAACGCCGGATCTCCTGCTGCGTAATCGGGGAAGCAGTAGAGCTGCTGCCCCTAGTCCAGGACACCACATGCCGGGTGTCCGAGGAGCGGGTCACCGTCGCGTTCGACGGTGCCGCCGGAGGATCCGGTGGCGTGTGCACCGTGTTCGAGTATGCCCAGGAGGACACTCCGCTGCTGTTGCGGGCGCGGACACGGTACTGGTAGTCGGCATTCCTCGCAAAAGCCCCGGTGATGTACGAGGACGCACCACCAGACAGGGTCGCGGAGTCCTGCCACACGCCGTCGTTGCGTTGGTAGTTCAGCTCGATGCTGTCGTACGGTGCCGAACTGGATGGCCTGCGAGTCCACGTAACACGCCCACCGCTTCCGTACAGCGACAGGCTGACGTTCGATGGTGCTGATGGCTTCTGGTACGGGCGGCGGGCGGTCGTGTGCTGCCCGGACACCGACGCGGTGCCGGGGATCGCGTTGATCCCCGACAGTTCCGCAGTGAAGCTCGTGTACACGTTCCCGCTATAGGAAGTCGACACCGTCCGCGACAGGGTGCGTACCTTGGTTGTGCCGCCGCCGGAGCCGTGGCTGATGCTCACAGCCCCGGACGAAGACCACGAACCGCTAATTGACAGGTTGTTGGTGGAGTCCGAAACCGATGCTTTGGTCTGCACCCAAATGTCGACGGTAACGGTAACAGAGGAGGTTCCCGAGCTGACAGTCGATGGTGACTGCGAGAACTCGTAGCCCAGGCGCATGCCGTTGCCCGAACTGTTGTTCTGGTAGCTTCCCCAAGTAATCGCCATCGGGGTACCTCCTCAAATCGTTGTTATCTACCGTTGCCCGGTCATCTGCCGGTTGCCACGCCTGGCTTCACGCTTCGCCTGGCGCATCCGCCCATCCGCCACATCAGACACATAAGCGGTGAACTCGTACCCGTCGACCACGAGTGTCAGCTTCTCGGGAAGCTGGGCACCCTGCGAGGCCATCTTGATGGCACGCTCCGCTACCGACCACTGGTTCGAGGTCAGCACCGGTTCGGGCTTCCCCGTCGCGTTCAGTGTCGGAGTCACGCCCGGCTGCAGGTACCCTCCGTTGTCGTACTTCATGTACTTCATCGGGTTGACCGTGCCGTTGACGCGGCCCTCGTGCACCTCGAAGTGGGTGTGCACGCCGGTCACGTTGCCGGTCGCGCCCTGGTAGCCGATATGCTGGCCGGCCTTCACCTGGTCGCCGACCTTCACCTGCGGGCCGCCTACCGGGTTGTGCCCGTAGTACGTCCACAAGCCCGGGCCGTGGTTCAGGTAAATGCCGATGCCGGTCTTGCCCGGCACTGTGTTCCAGCCGACGCGCTGCACCACACCAGGCAGTGCCGCGTAGGTCGGACCGCCGCCTGCAATATCGACACCGGTGTGGAAGCCACCCCAGCGCGGACCGTACATCGAGGTGAACGGACCCTTGGACGGGCGGTGGAACGCGCCCAGAGGCCCGTCGTAGACCGCGCCGCCCGAGGCGGCCGCCTGCTCCAACGCCTTCTTGTCGTCGGCGCCGACAGCCCACCCGACCATGTCGTCGATGACCTTGTGGGCACCGCCGCGGATCAACTCGTTGATTCCCGCCCCAGGCAGGAACGAGCTGATGGAGTCCTTGAGCGGGTTGGTGAGGGCTCGGACCCCTTCGGCAATCTTGCCGACGACCCAGTCCTTCGCGGTGCCCACCGCCTTGGTGACACCGCCCCAGACGTCGCCCCAGAACCCCCCGGCGGGCAGCATGGCCTCGGCTGGCTTGGCACCGGCCAGCATCTGCAACGAACCGTCCGGCGCCTGCTCCCGACCGGCCAGCATGTCCTGAGTCTGGGCCGCGGTGTAGACCCGGCCCGGGGAGCTGAAGTTCACCAGCTCCGGACCTTCCTCACCAACCAGCGCCCAACCGCCCTTGTGGTAACCGCCCTTGGCGAACGCCGGCAGGCCGTCCACGTCCGGCAGCCGCCAGGACAGGCCGAGCTTCTCCGCGATCCCGTTGAACATCGACTTGAGCCCGTCGTTGTACACGGTGTTGATCACGAAGTTGATCGGCTTGCGAACGATGTTCGCCACGCCTTCCCAGATGTTCTTGACCGCTTTCTTGCCGTGCTCGAAAGCAGACACGAAGTCTCCCTTGACCAGGCTGCTGATGGCGGAGAACACCGGCTTGCCGTACTTGTCCCAGATGCGTCCGATGCCGTCGACCATGGCGTTCCACTTGTCGCTGATCCAGCCCATGGCAGGCTTGATGCCGTGGTTGTAGAGCCACTTCGCGCCGGCGCTGACCCCGTCCCAGATCGGCTTGAGGATATTCGTCCAAGCCCAACCAATGCCGGAAATCATAGTTTCCCAGCCGCTCTTGATCCACCCGAAGGCCGGTTTCAGCGCGTTGTCCCAGAGCCACTTGCCACCGGCGGCGACAGCGTTCCAGGCTGGCTTCAGGATGTTCTCCCACGCCCACTTCGCGTTGTTCGTCCAGTTGGTCCAGGCCTCGCCGATCCATTTGAACACCGGCTGCAGGATCGTTCGGTACAGCCAGTCGGCGGCCTTCGCGATCCCGTCCCAGGCAGGCTTGAGGATGTTCGTCCAGGCCCAGCCCATGCCGGCCATGACCGCATCCCACGCCGGGGCGATCCAGTTCAGGAAGGGTTCCAGCACGTTCGCCTTGAGCCAGTCCATGATGGTGCCCCAGTTCATGATGACCAGCACCAGCCCGGCGATGGCTGCGCCGATACCCAGAGCGATGGCCAGCCACGGCGAGGCCGCGAGGGTCAGATAGCCCCAGGCGAGCGCCACGACACCGAGGGCGATACCCACACCTTCGAGCACACCCGGGGTGTTGGTGGCCCAGTCCATGACGGACTGCAGCGGGCCGAGCGCCGGCACGATGCCGTCGGTAATCAGGCCCATGAATGAGCGGGTGATCGTCTCGATGCTGGTGCCGGCGTTATCGTTGAGGGTCTGCCCCATCGACTCCGCCTTGCCTTCCAGCGATCCGAAGGCGTCGCCCATCGGGTCCACCATGCCCAGGAAGTTCGGGATCTGGTCGGTGCCGAGGTCTTCCAGCGGGGTGCCGAACAGGGCGAGCGACGCCGCGGCCTGCTCGCCGGGGTCCTTGATCCCCTGCAGCCCGTGCACGATCTGAGCCATGGCACCCTCAGCGGTTTCCCCGCCAGCCAGAAGCTTGGTGGTCATGTCCTGCATGTCGAGGCCCAGCGAGTCGTACACTGCGCTCGTGCCCTTGGACATATCGGTCGCGCGGATCGTGAATTCCTTGAGTGCGTCACCCATCTTGTCCATGCCGATGGCCCCGTCGGCAGAAGACGCGACGATCATGCCCATGGCGGTCTCGCCGTCGATGCCGAGGGCGGCGAAGTGCTTGCCATACTCGTCCATGACCGGCAGGACTTCCCCACGCAGGCTCTGCGGGATCTGCTGCATGGCGCCGGTAATCAGGTCGAAGGCTCCGGTCGCGTCGGATGTAAGACCGTTCTTGATCATGGATCCGGCGGTGGTCGCCGACTCGGCCACGTCCACATCGAACGCGCCGGCCAAGTTCATGGCGTAGCCGGTGATCTTCTCGATGTCGGCCTGCGATGCGTCGCGCATGCCCGCCATCGATGAGACCACGGCGTCCACCGAGTTGCCGACGTCTTCCATGGATTCGCCGAAGCCGTTCTTGTACAGCTCGCCCGTAGCCGCGCCGTAGACCTCGGCCTGCTCCGGAGTCGCACCGAGCGCCGCACTGATGCGGTCCACCGCGGTGTCGCCCTCCAAAGCGGTGCCGAAGGCTTCGGTGAGCAGCGCCGCGCCGCCGACCGCGCCAGCGATCTGCGTGACGGTGCCGCCGACGCTTCCTGAGAAGTCCTCGAAGCGGCCGCCCACGGTGCTGATCGCATCGCCGAACTTGCCCCACTTCTTCGGTTGCTCGGCGATCTCCTCGCCCAGCCCCTTCTGGGCTTTCTCCAGCTGCTTGGCGGCTTCTTCCGAAGCGTTGTGCGCCTGCTTGAGTGCTTCCTCGGAGTTCGCAAACTTCCTGGTGTCGTCCTCCGCCTTGCCGCGCGCGGCATCCAGGCGAAGCGCGGCGGCCCGCGCCTGATCGGAGTCCGCGCCGGACTTCTCCACGGCGGCGGCCAGCTTCACCTCGGCGTCGATGACCGCGGCCGCTGACTTCTGCTGAGCCTGGCGCGCCTTGCTCACGTCCTGCGAGAGCTTGGAGACGAGCCCGGCGGCCTGCTTCTGCGCTGTTTCCAGTTCGGCCACGCTGGCCGAGGTGGCGCCGTCGGCGCCGGAGGAGAACGCGGCCGAGTATTCCTTGCCGGCTTTCTGCCCGGCGCTCTTCGCCGCCGCGCCGGTCTCCTTGGCCAGCTTCGGCTGGAACCCCTTCATGGACGGCAGAACGTCAATCCATAGCTCGTCGGCCACGTCGCGCCACCTCACTGTTCGTTAAAGACCCACCGCCACGGCCTGCACCGGGTCTTTGGGGAACCCCGTGCGCAGGTCGTGGCGGCCAGTCAGCTTTGATTGCGGTTCAATACCGCACGGAAGTGCGCTCTGTCGGAGGCGACCTTCTCAGGAGTCCGCGCCTCAGTCGTCTGCTGCTTGAATGTCTTGGGATTCGGCAACGGCTCGAACTTCTCCGCAGGCGCTTCGCTACCGCGATTCGCGTTGTAGAAGTTCGTGCGCAGCAACCGAAGTTGCGTGCTGACATCCCAGAGCATCCACTCCACGTCGTGCCAGTGATCCCCAGCGATTTCCCGGGTCACTGCGTTCGGCCTGGGCAAATGCTCGATCATGACCCGCAGCTGGCGGGTGCTGATCTTCCCCTTCAGCGCATTGATGACCGGGTTCCCGTGTCCTGGATACGCCTGCATGAGCGCGGCTTCCACCGCTTCCGGGTGCTCCCCGATAAGGCCTAGGACCTCTTCGGCCGAACTTTTCCCATTTCATCTCGCATCGAGGCGCCGGCCGCGGCCCATACCGCTACCAGCTGGTCGGTGGTGTATCCGGCGTCCAGGTAGGTCTTGAGCTGGTCTTCGGCGCTGATGCTCGGATGGTGGTTCAGGATCTCCAGCGCTGCTTCCTCGGAAGTGTCTGCAGCCATCACCTTGTCGTGGAACGCCTTGATGTCAGCGCTGTCGATGCCCACGTTGAGCTTGATCCATACCGCGGAGTCCTTGGACACCTCGACCTTCTGGAGTTCTCCGACTCCGACCTCGTCGAGCTGCTTCACGAACTGATCCATACGGATGCTCTTAGACATGAGAATTCCTCTTTCTTTCAAATGGGGGCGACGGGACAGGATGGTTTAGGGTCCGAGCGGTGCTGTGCGTCCCCTCAGCAGCACCGCCCAGACCAGTTCAGTTAGGCGCGGGTGAACGCCACGGCCGGCGGGCTGGTGTACCCGGTGCCCGGCGCGGTGACGTTCACTTCGGTCACCTTGCCGCCCTCGATGACCGCGGTCGCGGTAGCGCCCGACCCGGCGCCGCCGGTGAACTCCACCGATGGGGCCACGGTGTACCCGCTGCCGGTCTTGGTGATGGTCACCGAGCCGACACCGTCGGCGATCAGAGAAGCCACGGCTGTCGCATCGGTCGGCAGGTACGCCGGGCCGTTCTGGAACTCGTCCGAGGTGCTCTTGAGCAGCTCGTCTTCCAGCAACGCCAGCGTTACGCCGTGGGTCTCGTCCGCGGTGCGGCTCATGGTGCGAGCGGCCTTGGTGCTGACCTTGATGCGGTAGCCGACGATCACGCGGTAGCGCGCGGCCGAACCCACGCCGTCTTGTGCGAGGAGCACCATCCGGTACTCCGGCAGCTGGGTGACGTTGCCGCGGTTGATCTGCCACGGTCCGTCCTTCGTCTCAGGCCAGTCTTCGAACGGCACGAAGTTCACGAGGCACTGGACCCAGGCATTGTCCTCGGAGAATGCGACCGTCAGCGATTCCTCGATGCCTTCCAGGTCGCTGCGCTGCGGGCGCAGGCGCTGGAGCACCGAGGTATTCGCGGAGCTCAGCGACTCCTCGTGCTGGATGCCGTCGGTGGTGATGAAACCCATGTCCTTGCCTCCGGCCGGGATGACCGGCAGGAAGCTCTCGTCGAACCAGGCTTCGGGGAGCACAGCGTCCGGAGCGAAGATCATCATGATCTGGTCCGGCCACTTGCGCAGGTTGGTTGAACTCGCGTCCAGCTTGTCTTTCAGATCCATGTCGGATCTCCTTCCATATGAAACAAGCAGTCGCCTTGTGACGACTGCTGTCGAACGATGTGATTACTGGGGCCGGATGTCGATGGTGTACGTGGCCGTGGCCTGGTGCAGCCCGGTGTTCGCGTACGGCTCCACCGACGGGTGGAAGAGCAGGCGGACATCGTCCACGAACCTGGATTCGAAGCCCGAGCCTGCCAGCGCCATCATGCGCCGGTCCGCCTCATCCATCAGGTCGAGCGCCGCCCCGCGCCCCGCGGCATACGCGCAGACCTCCACCGACGGGCTGCGAGTCATCTGCACCGAGGACCCACCGCCGAACACCTGCACCTTGAGCGCCGGGGCCAAGGTGGCCAGATTCTCGTCGGTCTCGGTGAACACCGGCGCCGAGGTTCCTGCGCGCAGCCAGTCCAGCACCAACTGCTCGGCCCGCGGATACCAGCTAGGCACCGGCAGCCCTACGGAGCACCTGAGGCCTGGTTAGCTTGTTGTAGCCGTCCGCCTTCTTCAGCTCGTCAGTGATCTGCGCCGTCACCCGCGCATAAGAACGCTTCACGCCGGACGGCGAGCGCGTTCCTGGTCGGGTGCCTTCGCTAATTTCCAGGGCGTTGGCGAAGGCCGTTTGCCCGTCGCTGAGGGCGATTGCTTTGGCGGTCGGGAGGATTCTGCGTGCTTTCGCTTGGAGTGCTTGGCGTACTTTCTGCGATTGCATCAGGTTGTTGACCGTCTTGGTGCTGAGGCTGATCTGGCTCTTCGAGGTCATGGGTTTCACCTCCTGCGAATGCTCGTTTGGTGGTGATGCCCAGTGGCAGTCCGAGCTTCTTGGCGACGTGGGCCGGGTAGGTGTTGCCGGCGAAGTGGACTGTGTCGTGGTTGGCCATGGTTATCCTTTCTGCTGCAGCAGATTGACCTCGGTGTGGTCGAGGATTCCCGAGGCGAAGTGCTTCGGTTCGGCTTTCACCTTGTAGGTGTTCCCGGCCACGGTGATGATCGACCCGGCGGTGATGCGTGGGTCGAGGGGCCCGCTGATGAAGTACTCCCCGGTGACGGTGTGCTTTCCGGCGCGGTCCTCGGTGGATGAGGCTGGCTGGAAGTTGCAGGGTCCCCAGTCGATCCGGGTTCTGGTTTTGGTGGGGGTGCCGTCCGGTGCCGGAGTGGTTGCCCCGGTCGGCACGTGCGCGGTGACCATGACTTGATGCAGTGCGTCGGTCATTCGTACACCTCTTTCCAGTCCGGGAAGATCCGGTTCAGGCCGTAGGCCTTGGGTGCTTTGATCTGGGGCAGCGGCGTGGAGGCCGCGGCCCCTTCGAAGATCTCGACCATCCACTCTTCGAAGCTGAGACGTTCGTCGCCGCCGGAGGAGTCCAGGGTGATGGCCCTGGACTCGGCTCCTGCGGCGACGGCTACGGATTTCACTCCGTTGTTTTCGAGCTTTGGAAGGACTGAGAGCACAATGCTCACGACGACGTCGGTGACGTCTTCGGGTTGCAGTGTTCCGGCGGTGATTCGCTGGTCTACGTCTTTCCAGCGGCGTCGGATCTTTCGGGATGCTGCTCCGATCCAGTACTCGGCTCGGGTGGTTTCGACCGGGTTCAGCGGGCGCCATGCGTTGACGATGTCGGATACCTGCGCAAGGTCAGCCATGGCTACCCGCCTTCCTATTTCGTGCCGGTGGCCTTGGCCGCCGGGGTCTTGACCGTGGCCGGCTTGTTGTCGGCGTTGGCGGCTTCGAGCTGTGCGTTCGCTTCGGCCAGCTTGCCGTTGGCTGCTGCAGCTTCTGCCTTGGCTGTTTCGGTGGCAGCCTTGGCTTCTTCTAGCTGGGCCTTGAGCGCTTCGACCGGGTTCTGCGCCGGTGGCTGCTCGGTCACGGTGACCTTCTCGATTAGCTTGCGGCTGACCAGGTGCTTCAGCTGTTCCTCGTCCACGCCTTCGGGGATAATCCCACCGGCGCGGACGATGCGGGCAACACGGTTGCCGTTGGGCGAGCCCACGGCGACCTTCACGACGGAGGCCTTGGCCTTGTGCAGAGTTGCCATGGCTTAGGCCCCCGTTCCGGTCATGTAGATGCCAGCCAGCGGGTTGGTGACCACTGGCACGTGCGGGCTGCGGGCCTGCAGTCGGGTCTTGTCCGCCTTGCTCTCGCGGATGGATGCGACCTCCACGCCGGTGTCGTTGCCGACCGGGCGGTACTCCGGCGACGGGATCGATTCGCGGGCGATGCCGCCGAGCACCCGACGATCCAGGAACAGCGGGTCGGTGACTTCTCCGCCGTCCGCTGCCACCCAGGTGATGCCGCCGATGGTCGGGAAAGCCCCGGTCTTGGCGGTGTCGTCGCTGTCCGGCAGGACGTCCAGCAGCTCGGGGACGATCTCCGCGTGCTGGATGCCGTCGAGCACGACGGTGTCGATGTCGTATCCCAGCTTCAGTGCTCGGACGGTGGCCTTGGCTCGCATGGCATCCTTGAGGATCTGCTTGCCGTTGGTCCAGGCACCACCTGCGATGGTCTGGGTCACCGAAGACTGGATGACGCCCAGCGCCGCGTCGTTGCCGCTGAACACGAGTTCGGTCTGCAGCAGAGTGAGCGCGTCGTCGATGGGCTGGCGCAGAAGCCGGCCCACTTCTTCGTCCGTGACCTCGGTGGCGATGCCTTCCTTGATCGCGGTGTACAGCTCGTACTGCTCCACGCCCAGCGGAGTGAGCTTGTACTCGGCTCCCGGAGCCACCGCGTCGGCGCTGCGGTCGGTGCGGATGATCTCCTTGGTCGGCACCATGATGGCGCCGCCGCTGAGCTGGTAACGTCCCTGCAGCAAGAAATTGCCGAGGAACTGCTGCGCCTTGAGGATCTCTCCGACGCGACGAGCAAGCAGGGCTGGGGACTTGATGAAAGCCATAAGATCCGCTGCGCTGGCGTTCTCCATCTGGCTCGGGGTGTACGGGTAGGTAATCATTTCTGGATGATTCCTTTCTTCTAGCGCTGGAGAACCTGGACCAGCTTGCCGTCAGTGGCAGCGGTCAAGGCCAGACCGATGACGGTCCCGGTCGTAGCGGTGCGGACGGCTCCTGCTCCGGCGGCTTCCAGGCTTGCGCCCAGAGCCACCTCGCCGGAGGCCTTCAGCTCGTGGATCACTTTGCCGACTTCCACGGTGACCTTGTCACCGATCGCAGCATCGTGGCCGGCAATCCCCACGTAGGAGGTGCTAGCGGCCGCGGCCGGAGCCACGGAACGGTCGGTCGCGCCGACCTGGACAGGCTGGCCACCGACTACTGCGGTGGTGACATCGAAGGTGACGGTGTCACCCGGACGATGGATTGGCAGGTACTGGCCCATGGTTAGGACTCCTTCGTGGTCTCAGCGGTCGCGAAGACCTTGCTGTAAACGGTGTCTTCATCGGTAGCCTGGTCAACGCCACCGGTGTAACCCTTGGCTTCGACCGGCACCAGGCCGGGGGCCAGCGCGTTCAAGCTTTCCTCAACGCCCGGATCGGCAGCCAGGGCCTTGATCCAGTGCTCGCGGCGTGCCGGCGGGATGCGGCCCGATTCAACAGCCGAGTCCACCACGCGGTTGCGATGCTCCTCGATCTGCTGGTTGCGTGCCTCGCGGCCGGCAGAGGCATCGTTGAGCAGCTGCGAGTACTGAGCCTCGTCGAGTACCACCGTTCCCGGTGCAGGCTGCTGGGCGGCCGCGGAGGCGGCGGCATCCTGCGATTCCTCGGCACGCTCGGCGAGCGCTTCGTCCAGTTCGGCCAGGACAGCTTCCTCGGAAACGTCGGTGGCCTTCGGGTCGATCCCCAGACGCTTGATCACGCCCTGGAGTAGAGAGTCCGACATGTCGGCTCCTTCCTTTGTGTGGGGCTGGTTCGGGGATTCCGTTTCAGCCAGATCGTTTCGCCACTGGCCGGCGACGGCGAGCGCCTCGTCCAGGTGGGCTTGGATGTCGCGCCGGGCTGGCGTGGCATTGGTCGGTGTGGGTGCCGGTGCGGCGCGGCGGCCGGCGTAGGCGAACACGCTGAAGTCCAGGCGGTTCTTCAGGTCTTCGGCTTCGGTTTCCGCGGTGCCGACGATGCTGTCGGCGAGTCCGGCGGCTACGGCTTCCTCGGCGGTGTACCAGGTCTCGGCGACCATGCGTTCGCGCCATTCGTCGCGGGTGCCGCCGGCTCGGTCTGCGTAGACCGAGGCGATGGTGTTGGAGATGCGGTCGAGGAAGTCGGCGGCGTCGCGGAAGTCGGCAGGGTTGCCGATGGCGATGGTGAGCGCGTCATGGATCATGATTTCGGCGCCCTTGCCCATGACGATCTCGTCGGCCGCCTGGATGATGAAGCTGGCGGCTGAGGCGGCCAGCCCGTCCACGGTGGCGACGACCTTGGCCTTGTGCCGCTTGAGCGCGTTCATGATGGCCACCGCGTCGTAGACGTCGCCGCCTGGCGAGTTTACGCGGAGGTTGATCTTGTTCGCGGTGATGCCGGAGAGGTCCTGGACGAACTGGGATGCTTCGACTCCCCACCATCCGCCGATCTGGTCGTAGATGAAGATCTCGGCCGCGTCGGATTCGGTGCTGGCTTCCATGCGGTACCAGCTGGTCTTGTTCTCAATCCGCGGTGTCAGGGGGTTCTTCTGCTTCTGGTGCGGCATCGGCGGGTGCTCCTTCCGTGGTTGGCTTGGTGCGTGCCGTGGTGGTGTCTGCCGGGGGCAGGCCGTAGACGGTGCGCAGGTAGATTTCGAGCGGTTCGTCTACGACGATGGCGCCGCAGTCGATGAGCGCCTTGATTGCCTCGGCTGTGGGCTGGTGGCGTGAGCCGATCTCGTCGAAGGTCACCAGCGGGGCTGGTTCGTCCGGGCCGAAGTTCAGGTCGACCAGGTCTTCGACGATGTGCTGCGATGCGGTCTCCGCGATATAGCCGGCGAACGTCTGCAGGGACAGGGTGAAGAAATCCGCGAAGGTGCTTCCCAGCGCCCAGGAACCGGTTTCGGTGCCGAGGTTGAGGAAGTGGGCCAGTACTGCGCGGGCGATCTGCTCGTCGTAGTAGCGGATCGGGGCTTCCGCGTCCGGCAGCTGCCCGGTGACTCCGAGCAGCTCCAGCTTGGCTGAAGGCGGGATGGATGAGCCGGCGGTCTCTCCGGAGCGCACGCCGCGGGCGATTTTCAGGCCAGCGTCCACCTGCTGCTGCATTGCCGCCTGGTACTCAGCGACGGGCATGTTCTCCGGCAGCTCTCCGGCGGTGTACACCGGGAAGCCCATGCCGTTACGGTCCACCGACTGCAGCTGGACCCGGAGCATGCGGTCCTTGAGCAGCCAGAACTTGTACGCCGGGCGAAGCAGCGACTGGCCGAGCCAGTTGCCGCCCTCCCGGTCGAGCACGTACGCGACCAGACGCTCCACACCCATGCTGGATTTCTTGCCGGTCGGGTCGCCGAGCTGGTGCAGGGCCTTGAGCCCGCCGTCGGCGTCCACGTCGATCTGCGAGATGGTGCGCTGCGGGCGGAAGCCCAGCTTGCGGAGCCGCGCGCGGCCCTGCTCGTCGATGCGGTAGACCTGCTCGAAGTACGCGTGTCCGAAGGGAAGCATCAGCAGCGCGAGGCGCAGATGCTCTTTCCAGGAGAACCTGTCTCGGGAGCGCGGAGCGGTGACGGCCGGCTGGCCTTTGATCGGCAGGCCCAGATCCTCGGAGACCAGCTGCACCACCTCGGGGCGCGCCCCGTTCGGGTCGATGCGCCATTCGGTGCGGATGATCGGCAGGGTCACTGCCCGGAGCACTGACATGACCTGCGCGTCCTGCCGTCGCATCTTGTCGTACACCTCAATGTTGAGGGGCCAGCGCAGTTCCGGGGTCTCTTCGTCCTGCTCATAGCCCCAAAAGCTGGAGGCTTGATAGCCTCGCTCGTCTTGCGGTGCGGCCATTGACCCTCCTCTCAAAATCCGATGCTTCCAATGTCCGAGGTGTAGCCCTGCCCGCTGTCATAGCTGGTGTGGCTGTCCTGGACGTGGGTCGCAACGTCGCTGGTCTTCACCGCGGCCGGGGCCGGCGGCGGTGGCAGTTGTCGGTCTTCCTTGCGGGTCAGCAACCACAGCGCGGCCACGGCCGCCATGAGCGGTGCCGTATCGGATGGGGAAGCCTTATCATCGGGCAGCGTCGCGCCGCCGCTGAACTTCTTCAGCACCGCGGTAGTCGCCGCCAGATCCAGCGGAGGCTGCTTATGGTGGCGCAGGCTCTTGCCGGTGACCTCGTCCATGAATCGAGACCAGCCGTTGGTGAGGTCGGTTCCCTGCCACGGGATCACCGGCACGTCGAAGTCGTTCTCCGGGTCATCCTTGGCTTCGGCCAGATCCTCGATCAATGCGGAAACCTGCGCGCCCTTGGACTGGCCTGTGACGGACTTGATGCGCCCGCGACGCTTGGAGTTCATCAGGTATCCGCTCGTCCAGCTGGTGCCGTGCCTGGCGGCTACAATCTCCACCTGCGGGCGGCCGTCGGTGCGGTGCCCGGCGAATGCCATGTACACGTACTCGCGGTCGCTGGACTGGGCCAGCCCCACTGTCACATCAGAGACGATCCTGTCCGCTTCCGCGATCTGCGGCATGCCGTCCGGGCCGATCTCCGGCTTGTTTTGTCCTTCTTCCCACACACCTGGCGGGAACGGCCCTTCAAGCACACCGTCCGTCCACTGGCACAAGCACTCGGTACGAAATACCCATTCGGGGTCGGTCTTGCAGGCCGCGGCCAGCGTGCGCTCGGTGAAGCCTGGGTTCCAGCCCACCGAGGGGTTAGCCTGCGCCCAGCCCTCGCGGTCCCACTTCGAGCACCCGGGAGGAGCTGACCATTCGAACAAGCCGAGGGTGTCAGGCTCCTGCTCCCACTCGTCGCCTTCCTCGTACTCCTCGTCATCATGGTCATCAGCGGACTCCATGCCTAGATCGATCACGTCGGGCAGCAGGTCTTCACCGGACTTGCAGATGCCGTCCGGGTCCCCTGCGCCCTCGTGGCCCATCTGGCGAAGGTAGCGCAGCACGATGCTGGTCACGTCGCCGGCGTTGGACAGCGCGAGGATCAGCGCTTCCAGCTGGGCCATGGTGGTCTTGGTGATCGCGCCCCAGGCATCCCAGTTCTGGTGCTCGCGCAGCTCGTCCAGCAGGATCAGGTTTCCGGTGAAGCCGCGGCCCGCCTTGCGGTTGGCCGCCTTGACCTTGTACCGGGTCTTGACCCGCTTGGTCTGCTTGAAATTCTCGACGTCACGGATGATCTCCAGAGCCTTCTTGCCGTTGACCTTCACGACCTTGTCGATCAGCGGGGCCAGCTCTTCGGACTCCTCGACCATGTCGACGGCGCCCTGCCAGACTTCCTCCGCGGTCTCCAAGTCCTGCGCGGTGCCGAGCACCAGCGGCCAGCCCCACACGCAGATGATCCACAATGCGAGCACCTGGGAGAGCGTGGACTTGCCGTTCTGTCGGGCAATCAGCACCACGACGGTGCGGAAGCGCAGCTGGCCATCTTCCAAGAGCTCCAGCATGTGCACCAGCAACCACTTCTGCCACGGAAACAGGTTCACCTTGAGAACCTGCTCCGCGAAGTCGATCACGTCATAACCGAGCGTCCACTCCTCCGCCTCCGGCGAGCGCGGTTCAAGCTGATGCAGCGGCGGGGTGTAGACGCGTGGCTTTTCCTTGCCGTAGAGCTTTGGTCGCTTCTTCCTATCCGGCTTGGCGGCGCCTGTTTGCCCGTTCCTGGAAGCTTGAGACGTTGCCGCCACCGCTTACCCCCTTGTCCTGCTTTGGAGGCTCTGGTGCGGCTCCTGCGCTCAGCGCGGCAGGAGTGATCTGGAGTTCGGAACAGGCCTTGATGTACTGAGGCATGATCTTGATGACCGCATCGTTGAGCGCTTCCATTGAGTCGCGCTGCGCTTCGTCGATCAGCCATGCTTGAGTTCTGGCGGCCGCGATAAGGCCGGCGTACTTCTTGCCTGCATCTCCTTGCAGGTGGGGCGAATTGGCGATGGCGGACGCGGTGGCGTCGGCCATGTAGCCGCGTTTCCTGGTTGGCTTCACGAGTGGAGCGAATCGGTCTCCCCAGGCGCGGATCTGATCGGCCAGTTTGCGTTCGACTTCCAGCGCCGGGTGGGGCTGAACCTTGCCGCGAGAGTCGCGGACCACCATGCCTTCGTCCTCGATGCGGGCCTGTGCCTGGCGAAGCCGTGCGACCAGGTAGCAGAATGCCTCCAGCGCCTGGCGGTCCACGGTGCCGGCGAGGTCGTTGGTCGCCACAATCTCGTCCCAGACTTCCTTGACGTGCTCGGGCAGCCGGTCGGGTGCGTTCAGACGCGGGTCGCGTTCTTCAGTTCCGTCCACCAGGTCACCTCCTGCACGGTCAGCTCGCGCGCTTGGATGTCGGCGGTGCCGAGGAGCTTGAGCGGCTGGAAGGTTCCTGCCGTGATAGTTTCCAGCTGGGCCGCGACGATGCCGTTGCCGTCGGTGGCTTCTGATTCGGCGCGGTCGATGTACTCGGGCCGTAGCTTGGCCACTAAGTCGGAGAGCGTTCGGCGTGATTTTCGCCAGTCGATCATGGTTGCGATGTCCGGGACGCTCATGTGCGGGTAGTCGGCCAGCACGTCCCGGACGGCCGGCTCGAATTCCTCGGAGGCACTCGGCCGCCAGTACTCCATGCGAGCGTCCTCGGCGAGCGCCCGACGAACAGCGTTGCGGGATACCTCGTGGTCTCGGGAGATCTCGCGGATGCCTCTGCCGTCGGCGTGCAGCTGGATGATCTTGGGACGGTCACGCATGACGGCTGCTATTCGAAGCGGACGATCGGTTCGATGGAGGTGGCGATGATCGGCTTCAAGACTTGCAGCTGTTCATCGGTTGTCTCGGCGTGCACGTAGAGCAGGTCAGCGACAACGCCATGCGCCTCAGTTGTGTTTGCAGCCAGGACGCGGATGCTCCCACCGTTCTCGAAGTTGATGCGGCGGTTGCCGTTGACGCGCGAGATGCACGACGGGTCCATGTCCAAGGCTGGATCTATCAGCGCGTCCAGGGCGGTCTTGGCGCTGCGTGGTCCGGGGAAAGCGATGGCCACGCGCTTGCCCAGCGCGGCTTCGGTAAGCACTGCCTGCAGCGCTCCCCTGGTTGGAATCGCGGTTTTTGACACTGGGTTCCTTTCGCTGGCTCGGCGCTTGCTTCGCCGTGGCACTTTCTTGCCCGTAATGAGGTTGCACACGAGATGCGTGCACTGGACATTCGACTTGAGATGGCTTCCGCCTTCTGCCCAAGGAATGACGTGGTCAATGCTGGCGCATTGTGGATCTGGGTACTTGAGCTCTCGGTCGACTGGCTTTTTGCAGATGCCGCATACCCAACCGTCTCGCTCAAAAATTTCTGCAGGATCGATCGGCTCGTATTCGACACCGTAGAACTTGGCCCGTGCCTTGGGATCGCGTGGCCGGTCGTAGACCGGGGCACCCTCGGCATAGGTTTTGCGATGTCGCATCCGGTCGTATTCTCTGCGTTCCGGCCGGCGATCACGCTCCCAGTACCGGCATTTATCCGTGCAATAGACCCGGCGGAGTGATTTCGCTTCGAACCGCTTCTTGCAAACTGGGCATTTCCGCTCAACCACGCTGCGCCCTCCCTCCTAGGAGGCGGGTTCACTTTCACCGCCATAACGCCTTGTCAATAACCAAATTCAATCTGGAAAATCCGGGGGAGGGAGGGAGGTAACCGGCGCGACTCCCCCGTAGCTCGGGGGTCTGGATTTTATTGGCCTCGGCCTCGCTACCAGTCATCCTTCATCCCCAACCCTTCCTGAAGGTTCGAACCGGCGGACTTGTTGCAGTCCAGATGAGCCGGCGCCCAGTTCGACGGATCCCAGGTGAGTTGCGGGAACATCTTGCGCGGTTTGACGTGCTGCACACTGCAAGACTGCGGATGCGGATACTCCAGCATGTAGTCGATGGACAGGTGGCAGATCACGCATGGTGTCTTCGCTCGTCGCCCCCTGGCCTTGACCTGTCGGAGCGCGTCGGATGCTGCGCGGCCGCGCCACGGCTTGACCGGCATCTGGTTCAGGCTCATGAGTTGATCACCTCGCTGCACTCGGGAATGACGAAGCCCCGGACATCTTGGGGTCTGTCCGGGGCTTCGAGTCGGTGGGTTAAATCACGAACCCCCGAGTCTCACAGAGATTCGGGGGTTCGATTTAGCCACTAAGGCCATTCAATCAGTAAATTTACGGTGCTATGTCAAGTCCGTCAAGTCAGGCCCGCTTCTTGGAAAGCCGTGGCCCTCTGCGCTTCTGAGCTCCCAAGGACTTGAGCATGTTCGTCCACGTGTCCCACTGCACAGTATGCCCGGCATCGGCGGAGCACTGCACGATGTGGGCACCTGCACGGTTCTCCACCACGACCAGTTGAGCATTGCATCCCGGGCGCTTGCAGAACTGGTCAGGTAGATCGACCTTGGTCTCAGCTCCGTGCGTTGCTGTGACCGTCCAGCCCGCCGCGTCCCGGATCCACCAGTAGGCATTCTTCGTGAACGTCTTATCTGCGGATCCCGCGATCTTCACTGCCTGGCTCCGAGACAGCCACTCCGCCAAACTGCCGGTGTCCTGGTACACGGGCAACTGCACAGCATGGTCATCGACCAGTCTCAGCACCACGGACCAGATGTTGTCCCTCGCCACAAGCAGTGCATCTGACACCGATACGTTGATTGGCACCGGGGCCTCGATCCGCTGGGCATGGCGCTCACTGCCACCGCCACCGGCCCCGGCATGCAACGCTTCCTGCGCGTCATCCCATCGAGCGGCCACGAGCCTCAGGTCGGCAATCATCTGGTCATTGCACTCACCGCACAAGTTCAGGCCTTGCAACGAGGCCGGCGCCCAGCTGTCCGGATTGTCCAGCAGATGAACTACGCACACCCCCGCAGCCTGCCTCGCTAGCTGGATGCAACCCCAACAACCGCAATATGGCGAATCAACGTGCTCGGGCAACGGACGCACCTCCTCGCAGGACCTTCTCAACACGACGACTCACCCAATCCGACGGACGCCACACCTCAGCAAACTGGCCACCAAGACGAAGATCATCCAGCCACAACTCCTGCGCTGCGCTGACCCGCCCACCCTGGGACTTCAACTCAACGAACAAGACCTGCTTCGTCTTTCCATGAATCATCACCAGATCCGGGAACCCTGCCTCGGAACCACGAGAGTCCTTGGTGTGATAGATCCTCATGTAGCCCAAGGACTTCGCCAGGCGAATCACGTTGGACTGGAACACGGCTTCACTCCACTGGAGGACCGGGTTATTGAACTGCTGGTTGTACTTCATTAGCTCTTCCTCCTACGAGGTCTATTGCGTCTTCGACGAGGCCGAGAGCCAGCCACAGGCTTAGGAGGAGCGCCGTGGACGGCACCAGCGTGCCCGTCCAGACCCAGCCCAGCCCGGCCCAACCCGACCCGACCCGACCCGGCAAATCCAGATCTGACATAGCTTTCACCTGTGGTCTGGTTTTGGTTATCAGTTGGTCGCCGTTTGATCGGCGTTTGATCGGTGCCCTGGTTCGACCGTGCGCCTGAGTGGCCGGAGGTGTCCGTTGCCTGCTCTGGTTCGGGAGCCTGGGTTTCCTGATCTGCAGCTGGATCCTCAACCATGGCGGGAGGTTCAACAGCGGCGGCTTCGGCTTCGATCGCTTCAACGCTCGGGTACGAGGCCAGATCTGAGTGCGACCTGAATCCCTGGGCCGGTGTTTCCGTTGCACCAGGTGACTCGACCGCGATCGTCTTTTCCGTTGCGGTAACAGGTGCATTGGTGGCGCCGGAGGTGTCCGTTGCGCTCACCTTGGCCGGATCCTCACCACGAGTGGGAGGTTCAACAGCCTGCTTCTGTCCTGCCGGAGACTTTGCGGGAGTCTTCGTTTCCTTGCGTTCCTCGGTCGGCTTGACGTCGAAACCACATTTTTCCATCAGCCACTTTGCCGTCGCCGCACTGTAGTACGGGTTCGTCGGCACGGGCCGGAGTTCCTTATCCCAGTTGTCACCTTCCTGTCTTGACGAGTTGCACGATTTGCAGGCTACGACCCGGTCTTCTTCCTTCGCGTTCTTTTCGCCTGGCTTCAAATGGTCGATGGTTCCCATTCGCGCTGACCTGCGATCTGAGTCCCATCTGGTGATCCTGCCGCACCAGCGGCATTCGTCGCCGTCACGCTTGCGGACAGGGCCGGAGCGTTCCGGGTTGCGGTTGTCGTACTGGCGCTGAGCTTCCCATTCCTTTTCGGAACGGAGAATCATGTGGAAGAGGTCTTTTTCTTCCACGAGCTTCAGCACCTGGCGCGGTCTGGTTGTGACGACGTTTCCTTCGTCGTCCTTTACCTCCTCGATGATCTCCTTCTCGAAGAAGATCCCGCAGAATACCGCCGCGTCCCGGAGAGCTTCGTAACGCGAACCTGCAAACAGGCGAGCCTGGCCAATCTCCACGATGTAGTCCATATCGTGAGCGGCAGACATCGTCGCGCAACGATTCACCCAGCCATACATCTCATTCAGGAGACGATCATCGTAGTCCTTCCACTCCAGGATCCGAAGGACGAGAGGATGTGTCGCGGCGATGTCCGACTGCTTCAACCACGACATTCTCGATTCCGTTCTTCTCTCTTGCTTTTGGTAGCTTCTGGACTTCTGCCCTGGCTACGGCGAGCGCGTCTTTTGGGTGCTTGGTGTCTGCGATGGTGTGGCCCCGCTTGAGGGTGAACCAGCGGAGAGTGTACGGGTTTCGGCAGACGTAGATCTTGTCGGACTCATCGGTGAGGGCTCTCATGAGCATCATTGGTGGGCCTCGATTCTGATGACTTGTTCGGGGTCACTGCGGTGCTTGATCTGGATCCCGTTCCAGGTGAGCTCTACGACGGTGGCGTGGAGCTGGTGGGTGATGTAGGTGATGCGTCCGTAGAGTCGTGGTTCTCCTGGAATGTTGACGCAGGCGTGCAGCCCCATGTGTTCCAGGTTGTTGAGTCGGCCGGTTTGGATCGCTTCCATGTCGCGCAGCGAGTCGAGACGGGGCACTGGGCCATCGTTCCTGGGGCGCTTCGGCTTCGCTGGCTCGGTCACTCGTCCACCTCCGGGCGGTCAGCTTTGATCATGGCCAGCAATGGAGCGCTGTAGGGACTCACAGGCTTCTTGAATGGCCTGTCTGGGCCCGATGCATTGCAGGCTCGAATGCCAGCGCTCAATCCCTCTTTGAATGCCGCGTTTGCCAGTGCAAGACCTGCCCGCGTGGTCGCGAGTTCTTCCACGGTGTAGGCGTTGTTGGGTGTTCCTGACTTCATGGCGGGGTCCTCCTAGTTAGTTCCGGCGATGAGTGGTATTGCGATGTTGTTTGGTTTGGGCTGTCGGGTGGCCGGTGCCGCTGGTGAGGTCGGTGCATCTGGTTCCATTTCCGGCATTCGCAGGGCTGGTGCTGTCGGGGCCGGTTCGGTGTAGTCGGCGTAGAAGTGCCGCATCTGGAACAGCATGGTCGGGGTGAGTCCGGTCCAGACGCTCGGGACGATAGCCCGGGCGCCGAACTCGTCCATCCATGGGTTCAGTGACTCGGGCTTGTATTCGTCCTCGGCCCAGATGATCCGGTCCCCCGCGCCACCAAGTTCAGCCAGGTACTTGCCGATGGCCAGGGACTTGTGGACGGTGTCGTTTCGTCCCAGTTGGAGCCACAGCCACCGGTCCGCGCCCTGCAGACCGATCTTCTGCCCGAAGGCCGGCGCTTGGCGTTGCCAGGAGCTGGACCAGACGACCTGAACTTCGTAGTCGTGGATGAGCTGGTTTAGTCCGGCGATCATCCGCGGCGAGATGATCTCGCCCCATTGCTTGCCGTCCACGCGAGTGAAGTCAGCCCAGGCCTGTTTGTGCAGTGGGACGGTGTAGGCGCGCCATGCGTTGAGTACGCCGTCGATGTCGAGGAAAAGGTAATTCGTCATCTCGTCTCAGGCCACCTTTGCTACATCTGACTGGCGGATGTTCTGCGCAGCGGCAACGGCTCCGAAGATCTCATTCACGGCAGCGAGAACGGCGCCCCTGATGAATTCACCAGCGTCGGCGAGATCCTCGCCGAGGTACTGAAACGCCCGAAATGGGTTGGCCTGGATACGTGCAGCGCGGATCTCCTGCTTGACTTGGTGGAGCGTCTGGCGAAGGTTCTTTTCGTACAGGGCTGCCATGCGTGGTTGTCCGGTTTGTCGGCAGTGCTCGGCGCGTTTGGCCAGGTCGATTGCTCTAGCGATGCTCGGGCTGCTCATGGTCGGCTTTCCTTTCGTTGTTGATGGATGTTCGGAGGAATCTGGCGAGAACCCAAGCTGTGAATGGGGACTGGAAAACTAGCAGTCCGATGCCCAGCACCAGCCAGGACCACGCGCTCACTGTTTCTCCGTCGACGAACGCTTGCCGGTGATGGTGATTTTGGTGCTGGGGGTGAGTGCGTATTGGCCTGTGTTTGTCTTGATCTGTACCGCTTTGAATTCGGTGAGGGTGAGATCTCCGTTGTCCTCACGGATTTCGCCTTTCATGGTTCCGTGCGTGACCTGTTCCAGTACTCCAAGGTTGCCGAGGGTTCGGCCGAGGTCTGTTCCGTTGAGACGTCGGGCCTCGATCGTGACGCTCATGCTTGCACCAGGAATCCAGAGAACGGGCCGATGGAAGGGATGTTGCTCAGTGCCCATGGCTCCTCGTTTGGGTAGACGAGGGCGGCTTCGTCCATTGGGTTCAGCGGGTCGTTGCCGGGCAACCAGTGCCAGTCCTTGCGGAATCGGATGGTGAATTCCACGAGGTCGTCGGCATCCTGGAAGGCCTCGATGGTCTCCCCGGTCGCGTTCTCGAACCAGTCGCGGACGGCTTCGTCTGCGCTGTGCGCGTCCGTGGTGCCGGTGATCAGCCACATGTCGCTGTCTTCGCCCATTTCCTGGACGGTGATCTTTTCGGTGCTCATGAGTGGTCCTCTTTCAACTTGTTGATCTTGTCTGGCTGGTAGCCGAACCAGGTGGTTTCGTCGGTCGTGGCCGGATAGTAGACGTGCACGAACGGCATCTCGCAGGCCACGCCGAGGGCTGTGGCCTCGCGCTTCAGCTCATCGATGAGTTCGAGGTGGTCGTCATGGACGATGATCTTGTTATGCGGGATGCCGGCCTCGTCTAGCTTTCGCAGCGTGGCCTTGCATCCCTGGCACACAGGCAGGCCCTTCCCCGACGGCTTGACGTACACGGTGACGCGTGGCCGCTCGTCCACCTGCGGTTCCTCGCCTGGTACCTGGTCGAAGTCGCTCATGATGCTGACCCCTTCGGACCTTGGAGAGTTGCCGCCGATCTTCTCATCTGGGTGATGAGTCGGTTCACGGCGACCGCGCCCTCAGGGGTGAGCTTGAGTGTGTGCATTACTTCCCCGCGGAATCGTGGCGCGTCGTGCACGAGGACCGCATGGAAGTACTTCTTCTTGTCCGCCATAGCGCTGTACCGGTAGATCACCTTCTTGCGCTGCTCCTTCTCCGACCAGCGGGAGGACTCCTGCTTGTAGATCCATTTGCGGTCCAGCAGGATCGCGCGCAGTTCGTTCTCGCCGATCTTCAGGTCTGATGCCAGCGTGCGGAAGGTGATCAGGTCCTCGTCGGCCACGAAAGTATCGACGTAATCTGCTTTCGGTTCCAGCTCTGCGATCTGCTGATCTTTCGCCGCGATCATTGCCTGTGCCTCGATCACGGCCATGGCCAGCAGCTCAACGCCGGACGGCTTGGCCGGCGGCGCCTGCACTTCCGCGGCGCGGGTCTGGATCGCGAAGTACGACTGCGCGGCCGCGACCTCCGGCTTGCGCGGATCCCCGTTCATGGCAACCAAGTAACAGGCGTAGCGGGCAAGGTGGATATCCTCTGCCGGGCGGCCGCCCTCGGACTTTTTGACGGTGCCGACAAAAAGTGACTCGATTGGCTGGTTTTGGTTCGCTGCGGTGAACTTTGCCCGGGTGATCGATTCCTCGAACCGGCGCCAAGTCTCATATCCGAGCAGCGGCATCAGATCGCGGGCCGACCAATACTCTGTACCGGCTTCGGTCGTGAGCTTGATCTGTTCAAACGGCGAGCGCGCGGTGTCTTGTTGTGCTGCG
This sequence comes from Glutamicibacter sp. ZJUTW, assembly GCF_008370855.1. Classification (NCBI taxonomy): domain Bacteria; kingdom Bacillati; phylum Actinomycetota; class Actinomycetes; order Micrococcales; family Micrococcaceae; genus Glutamicibacter; species Glutamicibacter sp. ZJUTW. The sequence continues at coordinate 3,565,081 of NZ_CP043624.1, forward strand.
TAGTTGAGTAGGTCGTTCACTGGTTCCTCCTTACAAGGTGGGTGGCTTGTTAATTTCTTGACAAGGTTTCAGCTGACGACGGCAAGGTGCATCGGCACGTGAGCGATCCATGCTCGTTTGGTGGTTCGGAAGTTTTTGTCGGCCGTATTGTCGAGTTCCAACTTCGATACGTGCATCAGGCCGATGAACCGCGAGCCGACCATGACCAGGATTTGCCCGCCACCGGCAGACGCAAGCACGCATCCGACGCCGTACACGGTTTCTGCAGCCTTGAACGCGGCGAGAGTTTTGCTGTCGAATTCGATCGGCGGAAGCTTGGAAGATTTCGCTTGCACGTAGGTCGCTAGCATGTGCCACGACTTTTGCAGGTCTTTGCGTTCCTGCACCGGCGTGGTCACACGGTACGAGTCCCCTCCGAATAGCTGGCCCAGGCGGCGGATGTTGATCGTCGCGAGCTGGATGTCCTTTTCCTCGGGTTGCCGTTCAACGGTGAAGGTCACGGTGATTTCCAGCTGCACTTCCCAGTCCGTCTTGGACGGCGTGAACGCGGCAATGACGGTTGAGGCGATGTCCGGAGTCATGCTGAACTCGCCCAGTTCGCCGTCCCACTCGTCCTGGTCTACTTCTACGCGGGCCATTCCGGTGGTGAGGCCGTTCTCGGCGAAGACCAGCAGATCCCCGTTGTCACGGAGAGACAACGTCAGTGAATTGCCGACGGTGTCTTTCTTGTCCTTGGATGCGTGGGTCTTGACCGAGGCCAAGGCTGCCCGGAAGTAGTACATATCAACAATGAATTTCATGATGCTGCCCTCCTTCTCTCTTTTCTTCTCTGTTTCGCTTCGACGCGCTGCTTGAGCTTGTACCGGGTGCGTCGCTCTTCCTGGCTGAGTCCGCCGAAAGTGCCGTACTGCCGACTGTTCGGGTTGCTCTGCCCGTGCTCGTAGCAGATGCTGACGACCGGGCATCCCGCGCAGATCGTCTTGCCCGGCTGCGCGGCGAACGGTGCCGAGCTGATCGGATAGAACGGATCCCCGTTCTTGCGGAAGTCCCACGTCTTGGCCATGTCCGCGCACGCGGCCTGATCCATCCAGGCATTCGGATCAGTGGACTTGTCCGGAGCCTGCTGGATCATCGACGGGATGCGCCGGGTCACCATTGCGGTACCCACCTCAGCCAGTCGCTCGCCATGAACCACGGCATTACTTGTCACCGCCATCGCAGGTCGGGCACGGGGTGGACGCGTCAGCCGCGATCACCTGGTGCTGGCCACAGCCCGCGCAAGTCACCTCGGCTCCCACCGGTAGTTCAACGTCCAATCCTTGGTTGCCCTGCTGGTCTTGGCTTGCAGCCAGACGCATCGCGTCGACCTCGTCGCGGTCCGGGATGTACCCGAAGAGGTTGATCAGCCTCCGATACCAGGTAGCCATCGGCTTCCACCGAGCAGCTTTCTCCCAAGAATCCCGCTGATACAGGTTGAATTTGTGAGACATGTCCTCGGCATCTGCAGCCTGCAGCCACGCGTACAGGCGCACTTGCTGGCCCAAGGTCATCTTGTATACGAGTTCAAAGGCTTGCTCTTCCCAGACCGAGCGACGCCTTCTCACCGGTTCCGAGTACTCGCTCTCGTCAGCCTCTGGCTCTGGGTACGGCAAATTAATGGCCTGCGCGATTAACCGTTTACGCGCTTCAGTCAGCGAGTCATTGGCGAATACGACGTCAGCGAACAACTCACGATCATCGGCATCCGTGAGCGCCTTCTTGTCCCGGATCTTCGAGACCACGAACTGCTGGCGAGCAGCCTTCGAAGTTGGCAACGTGCCATTCAGCCGGCGGACCAATTCCAGTTCTGCCTTGCGCTCCGGAGAGACCTGCTTGGTCTTTGCCCTGGTCTTGGCCCACCAGTTGACCGACTCCGGGGTGCTCACGTCGAACTGGTGGCCTGCAGCGATGTGCTCATCGACGGACAGCACCGCGTCGGTCTTAGACCAGCGGCCGCTGTACCGGTTCTCGGAATCGATTTCCACAGCGCCTTGGCCGGTCAGCTCGGTGCGGAGCACATCGCGCTTTGCGTTCGCCTTCTTCTGCTCGATCAGTCGGGTGACGTCCTGCTGGCGCTGCTTCCACCGGGTGTCTTCCAATTCCTCCACGACACTGTCGAACAGTGAACCGTCGCCGGTCTCGCTCTCCACATCGAGGATGTCCGCGGCCGTGAGCAGGTCAATGGTTCCGCGTTCGTGCAGCTTGGCGACCTTCGGCTGGCTGGCCAGGCGAGCGCGCGGCTTCACCTCGGCCTTGTCGATCTGGAAGTTCTTCGAGATCCATGCCTCGGTCTTGCCCTCGGTGAGCATGCCCTGGATCGCCTGCGACTGCCCCAGGTGGTCGAGGGTCAAGTGGTTGGTGCCCGTGGACATGGCGTCGAGGTACAAGGCCAGTCTCGGATTCTGCGGAGCCTCGACGACCTGGCAATTCAGTTCGGTCAGGCCTGCGCGCAGCGCGGCCGCATGGCGGCGGTGGCCGCCCAGGATCTTCCAGTCGCCTTCCCGCTCCGGGTGAGGGTAGACCTTGATCGGTTCCATCTGGCCCACGGACTTCAGCTCGTGGGCAAGCTGGTCAATATCACCCAGATCGGTGCGAGGATTGTCCGGATCTGGATGGATCGCAGTAGTCGGCAGCATCTTCAGCTGTCCTGGTTTCTGAGACACGAAGTCCTCCAAAGATGTATTGGAAAAGAATGTGATTGGGCCGAGAAGGCCCGCGAGTTAGGCGGCGGTGTCGGCCGGGGCGAGGCGGTCGGCGCGCAGTTCGGCGGTTATCCAGTCCCCCAAGGCCAGGACAACCCACGCGAACGCCACCAATGCGGCCAGCGCTGATACTCCGGTCGGCCACTGGGCCGATAGCCACGACACCAGCAGCAGGAGCCCCACCACCGGCATATGCACCCAGAACATGCGGCGCAACGCGAAGAGAAGAATGGTTTCAGCAGTCATCAGGCTCACCCCTCGAACAGCGAGGCGACGTCCACCGGCTTCGGGACGTACACGAAGCTGGTGACCTTTGCGTACTCGATGCCGTTTACGAACAGCGCGCCGGCGCCATCGTCGCCTTCTTTGGCGATGGACGACGTATCGACATACACGCTGTTGCCCCGGTACTTGTCGCGTCCCCAAGCCATCGCGGCCTTCTTGACCTGACGGGCACGGTCCGCCTTCGAATCTGCATCCCAGAAAGCGGTCAACTTCGCCGAGTGTTCGTGCTGCCCACGAGGGATGATCAGCACTCTGCCTTCAACCTTGCTCACGCCGCGACCGTCGTCTCTTCAGCTGCGATGCGAGCGCAAACCTCAGCCAGGACGATCCCAACCTGGTTGATGCACTTGTCCTTAATTGCCCGGGCTTCCGGGCTGAGCACTTCAGCCGCTCCCTGGTTGTTCGATAGAGTGGACATCGAAATCACTATCTCCTTGTTTACCGCTGTGGATATTTGGTTTCGCCGCCCTCAGCAGCTGCAACTGCTGAGGGCTCTTTCATTTCCGGGACAACCGGAGTTTGATCCCTCTCGGTAGACTCAGAAGTTCCACCAACCGCGTCCTTGGACGCACCACCTACCGAGAAGGAAGTTTCATGGGAGAGCTCGTAGTTAGCCCTGGGAAGTACGCCCATACGATCGACGTTGAGGACGAAGCCCTCGCGGCCCTGCAAGATTTCATCGCTAAACGACTTGGGGAAAATGAACCGTTCTTGATCGAGTCGAACCCGATCGAGTCCAGCAACGGGAAGTTCGCGGCTGTATCCATTTGGATAACGCCAAACACAGATCTCCAGTTCTGTTACGACAACCCGGTAGAAACTGATGTTTTGGCTTCTAATGTCATGGAACTTGAGTTCCAACTCTCCCGATACGGCCGTCTTGGGCTTTAGCAGGTACAGCTGCTCAAAAGGCTGATTGATGGTCGAGACCAGGTGTGTCTTGTCCAAATCGATCGCCCTGTATCTGATTGGATGCCGCTCTACTCGTGGGGCGGCATCCTTATCTTTCTGCTCCACATGCATCTGTTGGTGCACCTCGATCTCTTGGAAGTAGTAGTCCTCTGATTCCCAGTCCTCTGGGGTGAGGTTCGGGCCGTTGGAGATTCCGACGTGGTAATCACAGCCCGGCTCCGCGCACTTGAACTCACTCATCGCTGCTCCCCTCGTTAGACTCGGAAGTTCCACCAACCGCGCCACCCGGCGCACCATCTACCGAGAGGGAAGAATCATGAACGTCCGTGAATTCATGGAGGACGCTGTTGCTGATGCAAGGAGTGTGGTCGGGGCCTTCGACAACGACCCGAACCCCTTCCTCGGTGACAACTCTGTCATCGCGTACCGACTTGCAGTCAAGAACGCCTTGGCCATCACGTCCCTGGCGACCGCCTTGGAGAGAGCCGGGATTGACATCCCCTTGCTCGACGCCGACACCTTCTTCGAAGATTTCTTTGACCGGGAATGATCCACTCCGAACCACGGTGCGAGCGTTACGTTGCAGTTCCCTCAAACGAGCGTCAACAATCCCGATGATCAATTGCTCCTGAAGATTCGACTCTTCGGATTGTCCGAGGATCTTGCCCTCAGCAGATGCGCCTGCTGGGGGCTTCTTCTTGCCCTGACCGGCGAGCGCTTGGGTATCGAGCTGGGTCTGGAGGTTGTTCCTGGCTTCGGTGGTGGTCATGCTACTTTCTTTCGTCCGGTTTTCATGTCCGAGTGTTCGATCTTTTCTTCCACTTTGGTCAAGAAAAGATCGTCCACCCCGACGCCGAGGAATTTGGCGATTCGAAGGGCTGGCTCTGGCTGCAGAGTATCCACATCGCCATTGCAGAGGCGGTTCATATAGCTATGCGAGTGCCACCCGGCTACCCGGGCCAGTTCTCTGCGCGATACCTCCTGAATCTCCATGATGGTCAGGAGCTTCTTCCTGTCCTTGAGTTTCATCCAGAGATCTCCTAACGGACTCGGGAACTTTACAACCTTCACTGTAATCGCCTTTCTTCCAAGTGTCCAGTAAATCATTACATTAAGTCCCGCCTAGTGTCCACCCCCTTTTCCACTTTCCCCCTTATTCCGCGTGGAATCGGGCATATTCGTCAAGAAAAAGCTAGAGTTCTTAGTGTCCACGAAGTGCTTACAGCGAGTGTCCGCGCGGTTTGCCAGTGTCCGAGTGATCTAGAAAGACTGATGCCGTGAACGAATTGCACCCGCTAGGCAAGCTGATCCAGGCCGCACAGGACCGTGAAGGTTGGTCAACCCGCGACCTGGAACGCGCCGCCGAACGCAAGGGCCATTCGATGAAGCACTCGAATTTTTCCCGCCTAAAGATCGAACCTGTTATTGCGATCAAGGCGAGTCAGATCCAAGTGCTCGCATCGGTGCTTGGCGTATCCGAGCAGGCCGTTGCCATGGCTGCCATTGAAAGCATGGGGGTCCAACTGGATTCCACCTCCGCCTCGCTGGAAGATTCGCTCCGCAACACGACCGACCTAAGCAATCGCGACCAGCGGCTTATTTTGAGCCTTGCGGCCGCGATGCGCGACACCGGAAGCGGAAGCATTGGACAAGACGACAGCCCCAGGCCTGATAACGACACCCCGCCACGACTGCGAGCGGTGGCGCCCACGAGTAACACTCGCCCTGGACAGAAGACCGAAACGGACTACGGCATCACAGAACTCCACGGTGACGAAGCCAGGAACATCTCAGTACCACCACGCGAGCAATTAGCAGCGCACCCGAAGGTGAAGACCAGGCGCGAGCAGCTCGACGAAGAAACCAGCGAACACCATGTTGAAAATCAGGATCCCGGATACGACTTGTAGCCGGCTGACAGTTTAGGACTTGCTATGGGGATGAATTTTACTGCGATCGATTTCGAGACCGCGAACGGGAAGCGTGCGTCGGTTTGCGCTGTTGGCTTGGTGAAAGTACGGAATGGCGAGATCGTGGATCGTGATTCATGGTTGATCACGCCTCCTCCTGGTTTCACTACGTTTGCGGAGCATAATGTCAAAAAGCATGGCATTACTGAAGCAGATATCGTAGGGGCACCTTCTTGGGCGGAATCGGCGCGTCGGATTCGAGAATTCGTTGCGGAGGATGTTGCAGTTGCGCATTATGCGGCGTTCGATAAATCGGTGTGGCATCAAGCGTGCGAGTGGTCAGGCGTAGACTTTGGAGATTTTGATTGGGTGTGCTCTCGCGACCTCGCTAAGGCGCATCTAGGGCTCGACGATTGCACTTTGCCTTCTGTTGCAGACACGCTGGGAATCACAGGCCTGGATCATCATAATGCTGCGTCGGACGCTTCTGTTTGCGCTCAGATCATCTTGGCCATAGCCGATCGGGCAGGAGTATCTTCCTGGACCGATTTGCACACCGTCACTCCGCAGAAAACCGCCTTGTCACGTTCAGGCAGACCGTACGCATCGGAACCCTCGATCAAGAAGGGCGATCTACCTGAACCGAACTTGGATGCTGACCCGGACCATGAACTGTATGGACAAGGGCTCACCATCACCGGCGGCTTCCAGCTTCTCGGCCGACTTGAAGCCTTCAACCTTGCTGCCAGTTTTGGTGCGATCGCGCAGCTGGGAACAACGCGCAAAACTTCAATTCTTGTGGTTTGCGACGAGAATCCTCACGCGCCAGGGTTCGATTTGAGCAAGGGGACCACGAAATCTAAGAAGGCTCACGAGTATATGACCGATAAGGGTCAACAGATTCGCATCATGAGTGAGACCGAGTTCTATGCTGCCGTGGGAATGGCACCCGCTTCGATGGTGCAAGCGATTCGCCGGCACACTGAGCCTGAGCCGCATTCCACGCCTCAAAGTTCGATACCTCAGCCAGAGCTGGCAGTCCTTCCAGCAAGTCCAGCAGGTGCCCCGACCGAAGTTGCTGGTGATGAACTGGAATATTCGGAGCCCGTTCGCTTGAACGAACTTGCTGACTCGTCGACTGACCGTTCTGAGGTTGAACGCGTGCAGGCGGAGAAACGCGCTGAGATAGAAGTCAAGCGAGCCGAGGCTGCCCTGCTACGAGAGCAGAGGCTTCACGCCAAGGCAGAAGCTAAAGCAGCTGCCGCGCCAGCTAAACAAGAACGCCGGGCAGCTCAGGCCAAGTCTGCCTTGAATGCAGGGAAGACCACAGCGAAGGTTGTCCTCAAAATTGTGGCTTGGGCCGTGATAGTTTTCGGTGTTCTTTTCGTCATTGCCGGCATTTCGCTTTGGAGCGACGGTGATGCGGCCGGCGGCATCGGCGGTCTCATCATGGGCCTCATCGCCGGAACCATCGCGTATTTCATCCTGAGAGCAGGAAGGAATGCTAGGTGAGATAGCCTCAAGGGTTCGGTGGGCCGTGGCGCCCGAGGGTAACCCTCGCCCTGGACAGAAGACCGAGCCGGACTACGGCATCACAGAACTCCACGGCGACGAAGCCACGGCGATCCCAGTACCTGAGCCTGATCAGCTTGCTGCCAAGCGCGGCGTGAAGACCAGGCGCGAACAACTCGACGAAGAAACCGGCGAGCGCGGCACAAACGACTAGGCAGTTACAAACAAGCAATAAAGTACGACGTTTTATTTGATTGCTCACGACCAGGAGGACGGCTCATGCCACGCAGGACAATGACGTTTGGCAGAATTACTGTCAAGGAATCTCGCATCACCGATTCGGAATTTGAACTTGATGACATTCAGGGGCTGGATCTGCTTGAAGAGTTTTCATCGTGGGCATCAGGTTTACCGATTGATCACTTCAAGGATTTGGCTAGACAACGCTACGGAACAAAGCCAACGGTGGATCGCTATTCGAGGTTCACCCTCCTTTCCATGCGCACTGGTCATTTCGGCACTGCAGGAGACCTCGTTATTGACGTATCAAGCCATGGCACCAGTTACGAAACGCTGCAGAATGACTCGTCCACCGTGGAGACTAGGTGTGGTTTACTCGTTCCGCCTAATTCGAAGATTGGTTTGTTCTTTATGGAGCATCAGGGGCATAACGCTTGCGGATCTCGAATATTTTCTTCTTTTGAAGCGCATCTGAAGGATAAAGCTGGGCGCACGTTGGTGGGACGGAAGGGAAATCCACTCAAACTTGTTATAGACAAGCAGACACTGGTTTCTGGTTCCGCCTGGCTTGAACGTGCATCTCTCGAAAAGGTTTCCGTCATGAAGTATGAGAAGCCGATCGATGTTTCTGACAGTCCTGTGAGTGTCCCACTGACATATTCAAGGACTTTATTGCCACCCAAAGGTGTTCGTTGGTTGCCCAAGTGGATGAAGGACATACTCTTCGATACCTCAATTAGTGGGTCGAGTCAGATAGGCTTCCCAACAGATGAAGAGTTTGACGAGATTGTTGCGACCTTAAGCGACGGTGAGCAAACCAAGACGATGGTCATTGGCAAAGAGAAGTCTCCCGCGATTCGCAAATTGTTGAATGACGATGGGCAGCCAGCTCTGGACGCACAGATGTTGATTCATTCGTTCGATCAAGATGCCCAGGAGTACTATTCCAGTCAAGAGCTCGACTGGTCCTACAAGTGGACAAGAACCACTGACGGCCAGTAACGAACCGGTTAGGGGGTGCAGGAATGTCGAGAAAGATTAATATCGCGCCCCTTGTTACGGCTCACTTCAAGACGCTCAGAAATAACCGAACTGGCAAGCTTTCCAAGTGGGACGTTTCAATCCACTTATTGGTGCCCGTGTTTACGCTTATTACATGTGCGTGGCCTCTGCGCGTTGATCTAGAAGGCAAATACAGTAATATTCTGGCTGCTCTCGCGATCATCTTTGGCTTTGCCTTCGCTGCTGTGATCTTCATTTTTCAGCTCCGAATGCAAATGGCAGAGCTGCAGATTTCTTCTAAGAAGTCTCCGGTCGCTGAAATCGCACCTCAGATTGATACGTCTGCGCCGATTTTGGTAAACGAGCTGTTCAGCAACTGCCTTTATGCGGTTCTAATTAGCGGCATCGCGGTTCTTTGGACAGGTGTCGTAGACGGGATTAACTTACCTGTCTGGTGCGATTACCTTATTGTGGCATTGATTTCCCACCTGGTGGTGGTGCTGATGATGTGTTTCAAGCGGATCAACGCGGCTTTTTCGCGAATCGCAAGTTTGAAAAGATAAGTTTCAGAGCCCTTAGCATCTGCCTCTGACGGTATAGAGCATTCATTGGTCATATTTGGTTGATTATTGATTCGTACATATGTTCTGTTTATGCAGAATGTATGGGGCATGCTGCGCTCGCTCGCGCACGTAGTAATCATTTGGAATAGGCCGCACCCGGATATGGTTGCGGCCACGGACGGACGGCGGATCTGGATCGACCCGGCGCTCACTGTAGCGGAACGCCGATGCTTCTTGGCGCACGAGGCGTTCCACATCAAGCACGGGCACCGAGGTTGCCAGTCGCCAGCCGTAGAACGGCAAGTCGATCTTGAGGTGGCCCGCTTCCTGGTGCCCTTTGAAGACCTTCAGCGGGTAGCCTGCTGGTCGTGCAACGCAGCCGAGATGGCCGAAGAGCTCGACGTGACCGAACAGGTCATCATCGACCGACTCGCAACTCTGAACGGCGACCAGATCCAAGCACTCTGGCCAGCTTCCGAACACATCGCCTAGCCACTTATCCACACCTCGCTTCTCCCATAATCTCTGGCCACCCTGCGCCCTCATCATGGAATAAAGATTCGATATTCACAGGAGTATCCACAATGAACCCGAAAGCACGTCCTAGGGCTATTCTCTACCTGCGCCAGTCGATTTGCCAAGGAAGAATCCATCAGCTTGGATCTGCAGGAGGAGGCCGGTCGCCGCTATGCAGAGCAGCAGGGCTACACTGTGGTGGCTGTCAAAGCTGACGAAGGAATCAGCGGACGCACGTGGAATCGCAAGGCGGTCAAGGAAGTCATGGCCATGGTCGAGAATGGCGAGGCCGACATCATCGTCCTTTGGAAGTGGTCCCGCCTATCTCGTGCGCGGCTGGACTGGGCTATCGCCATCGACAAGGTCGAAGCTGCCGGCGGCCGCATTGAGTCGGCCACCGAGCAAGTAGATGTCAGCACCAGCACCGGCCGCTTCGCCCGAGGCATGCTCGCAGAATTCGCTGTCTTCGAATCCGAACGCATCGGCGATACCTGGAAAGAGTCCCAAGCACGCCGCGTCTCACAAGGCCGGCCGCACTCGGGCATCTACCGGTTCGGCTACATCTACGACAAGGCAACCGGCTACACGCCAGACCCCTTAGCGGGGCCGATCCTCACCGAATGCTACCGCCGCTACAACCGAGGCGAAAGCCTCTCGCAGCTCCTCGACTACGTACTCAGCACCGGTGTGCCTTCAAGCACTCGTACAGACGCGAATAACTGGAACACCAGCCGAATCAGCCAATTGCTGAAGTCGCCCTTCGCGGCCGGCTTCTTCACCTACAACGGCCAAACCTACCAGGGGAACCATGAGCCGTTGATAACGATTGAAGAGTGGGAAAGCTACCTGGTTAACCGAGATGCCCGGAAAGGCACCCGCAAGCCACGGACACCACACAACCCATATACCGGCCTTCTCGTCTGCACCAGGTGCGAACACAAGATGTACCAGCACGACAAGCACGACCGGGCCACCCGCTACATGTGCTCCGGAGCCCAAACCAAGAAGCTGCACAAGGGCGGATCCATCCACCAAAGCAAGATCGACCGCGCCGTACTCGCATGGTTCAAAGAACGCATCGCAGACGAAGCCGACGCGGCAGCCAGGAAGGCCACCCAGAAGACTCCAGCCCTACCAGCCGCGAACACCACGGCCACCCTACGGCGAGCGCTCATCAAAGAACAATCTCGGCTGGACTCGCTCACCGCCAAGTATGTTGACGAAGTCATTCCCCGGGTATCTTACGAGAAGCTTCGCGATGAGTCACTGAAAAAGATCGAGACCTTCGAGACCAAGCTGCGTGAGGTTCGCGTGCAGCAGCATCAGGCGCGGCCGAAGGTTGACCCGAAACTGCTGGAGGCCTGGCCACAGATGCAGGCAGTCGAGAAGCAGCAGATCCTCGGACTCTTGATTGATCGGATAGAAGTGACCCCTGGCCATGATGCCGGCCATGTCATCATCGTTCCAAAATGGGCGACCGCTGCTGCTGAATAGTTCAAACCGCATGATTCCGCGGATTTTAGTTGGTGGGTTTAGATGTTTACACGTTCGTGCAAAATAACCCCTTTAGAACTTCCTTGTGATGCAGGTCTATAACCTGCATCTCACCGGAATACTTTAGCGGGTTTGGCGCAGTGACTCAGACCTCACCGGGCGCTTCTGCGCGACGGGTGGCATATTTATCGACGAGCAGGGCTCAATTTGCGCTGACCGGTCGGCCGGTAAAAGCCGCGTGGCAATTGTTGCGGGCAGCTGGGATCGCTAGCCGATTTCGGCGTGCATGTCCTTGAGGATCGCCCGCACTTGCAGGCGGGCGCCCATGGCCTCTGCGTAGCGGCGCAGGGTCGCCAACTGGACCCGATCCAGGTCGCCGGTCTCTATGCGGGCAATGCGGTCGACACTCAGCTTCAGCGCGCCGGCCAGCTCAACCTGGCTCAGCTCTGCTTCTTCCCGCAGTGCACGCAACGACAGGCGCCGGGATTCGACCTGGACACGGCGCTGATGCTCAGCCACAGCTTCGCGCTGGGCCTCGGTCAAGACTTCAGGATCGGCATACGCAAAACCCATTTCTTCCACCGTTTCTCTCGATCATGCTGACTTAGGACGCATTCATCTTCGAGGCTACGAGCCCGGAGATTCAATGCCAACGTTTAAGACGCGCCTTTCACAAGGCGATCTGGTGAATTATGTGCAAACCCGCGGTGGACCGGATACAGGCTGGCATTGCCTGGCGGCCAGAGGGAAATGCGGCGATGATGGCCAAGCCTTTACCAAAATGCTCCCGAAATCGGATTGTGCCTCGGCAACCTCGAACCTACATTTAAATCGACTCCCGCCAAGGAGCCCTCTGCAATGGATGTTGGAGGTATTAGCAATGAAGAAATGGACTCGGTGGCAAGACTGGGTCGGCGTCGCGGCAGGTATTGTTGCCGCAGTTTCAACCACCTGGCTAGACGGAACCAGCACCTCGATGACGCTGATGCTGGTCTTCGGCTTGCTCATGGTGGTCACCGGTGTTTGGAGCGTCATGATGCCGCGCCTGGTTTCCATGGAATGGGCACTGGCCATCGCCAGCGCACTGCTGTTCGCCTCGCCGTGGATGGGATCGTTCACCGATTTCGCCGGCGCCGCATGGATGTCGTGGATCTGCGGTGGTGTCGGCATCGTCTCCGGTCTGCTCGCGATTTCCCCTGCCATGGATATGCACCATGCAGCTGGCGGATCCCGGATGGCGCACTGAGAAACTGGAATCCCGGTCGATGGCCGCGATGCCGAAGCATCGCGGCCATCTGGCGTTAATCCCGGCACTCGGCGGATGCGACTCGACCTTGGCTGGACCCGGAGGGTTAACGCCAAGAGGTGGCGTGCTCTCCTTGCGGAGCGCACGCCACCTCTTGATCAGAAGCGGAGTCTGGAAGACTTACTTCTTGGCAGCAGCTACAACCTGCAGGCGCAGGTTTGCAACAACGTCCTCGTGTACGCGAACGGTTGCGGTGTAGTTGCCAGTCGACTTGATGTGGTCGTTGACCTCGATGTTGCGCTTGTCGATCTTGCCCAGACCGGCAGCCTCGACGGCAGCAGCAATGTCGGTGGTCTTGACGGTGCCGAACAGGCGACCGTTCGAGCCAGCCTTGATGGTGATCTTCACCGGCTGGGACTTCAGCTTGGCTGCAAGTTCCTGAGCTTCCTCAAGGTTTGCAACAGCGCGAGCAGCACGTGCAGCCTTGATCGACTCCACCTGCTTCTCACCGCCCTGGGTCCAGACGATTGCGAAGCCGCGTGGCAGCAGGTAGTTACGGGCGTAGCCGTTCTTTACCTCGACAATATCGCCAGCAGCACCGAGACCGGATACTTCGTGAGTCAGAATGATCTTTGCCATTTTGCTATCCCTCTTCCTTAGCCGCGGCCAGCGCCGGAGTAAGGCAACAGGGCAACTTCACGTGCGTTCTTGATTGCCTGTGCGATCTTGCGCTGTTCCTGGACGGAAACGCCAGTTACACGACGAGCGCGGATCTTACCGCGGTCGGAGATGAACTTGCGCAGCAGTGCGGTGTCCTTGTAGTCGATGACGGTGATGTCAGCGGCCTTCAATGGGTTGGACTTTGGTTTGGGCTTACGGATTTCAGCCTTAGCCATCGTGGAGCTCCTTTAGCTTTGGAGCCCGCAGAGTGATCTGCGGGATGGTGAATAAATATTTTTTAGAAAGGTGGTTCGTCTGCGCCCGGGTTGCCCCAGCCGCCACCGTTGTTTCCGCCGGTGCTCCATGGGTCAGCGGCTGGAGCATTCCATCCGCCACCCTGCTGCGGCTGCTGCTGACGCGGAGCCTGCGCTGGGGCACTTTGCTGCGGTGCGTTGGAGAAGCCTCCACCACCGTTGCCGAAGCCGCCGTTGCCACCGCCGGAGCGCTGGGTACGGGTGACCTTGGCCGACGCGAAACGGAGCGATGGGCCGATTTCATCGACTTCAAGCTCCATGACGGTGCGACGTTCGCCTTCCTTGGTGTCGTAAGAACGTGAACGCAGGCGACCCTGGGCGATGACGCGCATGCCCTTGGTCAGCGTCTCGGCAACGTTCTCTGCAGCTTCGCGCCACACCGATGCGCGCAAGAACAGGGCTTCCCCGTCCTTCCACTCATTGGACTGGCGGTCAAACGTGCGAGGAGTCGAAGCGATCGTGAAGTTCGCTACGGCTGAGCCGGACGGCGTGAAACGCAGCTCCGGATCGGCAGTCAGGTTTCCGATAACGGTAATAACAGTCTCGCCTGCCATTGACTCTCCTTAGAAAGATTGAACGTTAATTCCTACGACGGAAGGTTGCGCGTAATTAAACGCGTGCCTCTTCCGGACGGGTGACCTTGTGGCGCAGGATCAGCTCGTTGATCTTCAGCTGGCGCTCAAGCTCAGCGGAAGCGGCTGGTTCTGCGGTGTAGTTCACCACTACGTAAGTGGCTTCTGCCTTCTTCTTGATCTCGTAAGCCATCTTGCGACGACCCCAGACATCAACCTTTTCGATGGTGCCACCGTTGGAGCGAACAACCTCGAGGTACTTCTCGATGGTTGGCTCTACGGTGCGGTCATCGACCTCTGGATCAATGAGGACCATAAGTTCATAAGCACGCATGTGAACCCACCTCCTTTGGGCTAAACGGTCGCGGTATTTCCGCAACAGGAGGTTCTTGCGTTATCTGCGCACCAGACACCCAACTTTCGGGCATGCAGTGGCACAGACCTTCCAATCCTACCCGAGAGACCCGAACTTGCATAAGGCTTGGTGTCCTAGATCATGCCCGGCTACTTGGAATCCAGGGCAGCCTCGATCCTTTCCCCGAAGATCGGGGCCAAGGTGCGCATATAGGTATCGCTGATGTGGTGCTTGTCCCGGTAGACCAAGACATTCCCCACCACTGCCGGGCACGTTCCGTCCACGCAGAAGTAGTCGCTGAAGTCGAGCACCTCGACGCGCGGTTCCAGTTCGGCGGCCTGCTTGGTGGCATCGCCCTTTTCGTAGGCTCCCGCTTCAGGGAAGGAGCACTTGCCTGGATTCTGCACGTTTTCCTCTACGCAGTCCCGCGCATAGGAATCCTGCGGTGGACGCGGGGTATCGACAATGGCATAGACCGGCAGGCCCGCATCTTCCAACGCGGACCACGTCGAGGCCAAGCCCTGTGCCGCGTCGGTAGTAAATGCGGCACCTCCCCAGTTCGCGGTGATCACCGCGTTGATGTCATCGCGCGAGGTCAACGCATCCATGGTCTGGTCGATGGCTTCTTCGCAGTTGATGCTGCCATCCCGGTCCGCCTTGCGCTGGGCGTCGGAGAACGGGCAGGAATTCTTCAGGTAGGTCACGACCTTCCAGCCCTTGCTCTGGGCGTAGCCACTGACTGCCTCGAACCAGTGGGCGGCGTGGGAATCCCCGACCAGCGCCACGGTGTAGCTGGCATCCTCGCTGCCGAATTCGCACTCCTTGATTTGCGTGGACTTCGGCTCCTGAACGCAATCCCCCAGCTCGGGCTGGTCTTCGGCGGCCGTCGCGGGCAGCGGGACTACCTGCCGGTGGCCGGCAAGGAACGCCGGTGCCCCCTGGTCGACGGAGGCCGCGCCGAAACCGGTTGGCGGGTCTTGCATCATCGCACCCAGCTCGCGCTGCTCCTTTGCCACAAGTTGCTGCTGCATGGCACCTGGCAAGAGCGCGATGGACGCGGCCAACCCGACCATCACAGCCCCGGCAAGCAGGGAGCGGGTGGGCGAACTTGCAATCGGGCGGAAGTGGCGCGCAGGCGTCTCGACCCACTTCAAGCTGGCCCAGGCCAGCAGCAGGGAACCTGCCAGCAACGCCAGCGACTGCACCGGACCGGGCTCGCTGCCCGCCAGTTCGATGTAGAACACGATTAGCGGCCAGTGCCACAGGTACAGCGAATACGAAGCGAGGCCTACCCACTGGACGGGAGCCCAGTTCACCAAGGGATGCAAGGATCCAGGGCCTCGCGTGCTGCCCGCGGCGATCACCACGGCGCAGCCAAGAACCGGGATGGAGGCCGCGATACCCGGGAAGACCGTCAGTGCGTCGTAGCTGAAAGCAGCGAAGCAGATCGCTGCCAAGGCCGCGAGCACGGCAAGGTTCCTGGCCTGCCAGCTGGTGACCCAGGCTGGGAGCTTCAAGGCGCCGTTGGCGTGCGCCTGCACTGCCAAGGCCAGCAGTCCACCGACGGCAAGTTCCCAAATGCGCGTGGTGGTGATGAAGTATCCGGCGCTATTGCCTGAGTAGCCGGCAAAGGCCGAGTACCCCAAAGACAAAAGTGTGGCGGCCCCGAACAAGATCCAGAGCATGCGGCGCCGCGGAGCGAAAGCATCCGCGCCGCTAGCGTCCGGCCCCGGCTTGACCATCAGGCAGGCGGACAAAACCAGCAGCGGCCAGAACAGGTAGAACTGCTCCTCGACACCCAAGGACCAGAAATGCTGCAACGGCCCGGGAGCCTGGTCCGCGGCCAGGTAATCGACGGAGTCGGCGGCGAGCACCCAGTTCTGCACCGAGAAGGCTGAGGCGATGGCTTGGGTGCCCAACTCGCCCCACAGGGTCTTGGGCAGGATCAGGAAACTTGCCGCGACCACTGCCAGGATCACCAGCATGGCCGCCGGGAGGATTCTCCGCGCTCGACCGGCAAAGAAGTTCGGGAGGCTGACCCGGCCGGTGCGTTCGGCCTCGCGCAGCAGGTGCGAGGTAATCAAGAAGCCCGAGATGACGAAGAAAATGTCGACGCCGATATAGCCGCCCGGAACCACGGATGGCTCAAGGTGATAGGCCACGACCAGCAGAACCGCCAAGGCGCGTAGCGCTTGGATCTCCGGACGGAAATTCTTGACCTGCGGGGAAATCGAACTCATAGTCATTGATCAGACCAGCAGGGGGTAAACGGCAGGTTATCAACGGGCAACAGGCACTCTAACGACCCGTGGGAACCTCATGAGCGGCCCGAGGTTCCCGCTTCAGAGCCCGCCCCTAGCTCAGTAGTTTCCGATTCGCCCTGGATAGCGGGTACTTGGCATCAAGCTTGGGATCGAGGCTCAACCGGAAGACGGCTTCAAGCAGGAGCTTCCCGACGCCCCAGTACACCGGGATCAGCAACCAGATGTACCAGCCGAAGTTGCCGGTGGTTGCCAAGATGACCGTGCCGAAAGTGACCAGGATGCCCACGCCGCGGAACACAAGCAGGATCCCCTTGGTGACCGAATCCCGGCGTTCTTGATCCGCTTGGGTTCGCGCTTCGAGCCCGTCCACGGCCTCAGAGAACTTTGGGGTTTGGACGCTCGTGAAGAGGTCTCCAACCGGCACATCCAGTGCCTTGGCAACCTGGGAGATGGTTTCCAGGCTCGCGTCGTTTCCGGCTTCGAGCCGTTGGACCGTCCTGACAGTAATGCCGCTTTCTGCGGCTAGGCGTTCTTGCGTCCAGCCCTTGATGCGGCGAAGCTGTGCGATGCGTGATTCATTCATGGGACTCACGCTAGCCAATGGCTTTGCGAAAGCACCACGACATCAACGCGAAAGTTACCCGACTGCAACACGACAGCGCCTCAGAACCGTTATTGGCCTGCTAAAAGGAAGTATTCCTGCCGGCGACTATTTCGATTCAGTCAGGAATTGCGCTGTTGCTTTTCACGGATCAAATCCAGCGCCAGCACCGAACCGATCACTGCTTGGCGTTGCTGCCTTGTGAGGTTTTCGGCCAGGCGCACGGCGTAGGTTGACTTCCCCATCAACGCGTTGCCCATTCCGGACCATTCCCGGGTCACGGTTCCGAGGACTCCCCCGGGACCGGTGATCTGGAAGTCGAAGTCCCAGATGCTGCCCAGCAGCTCGAGCTCTTCTCCCAGCATCGAGATGGAAACCTTCGTCTTGAAGAAGGTAATCCTCTTGACCAAGCTGGCCAGCGGGGAACCATTGCCGTCAAGGATTTCGAACCGATCGCGGCCCATGGTCATCGTGTCCTTGACGACGATCACCGGATTATCCGGACCATCGAAGACAGTAAGTTCGCGAGCCCCGACGAACATGCGCCCCAGCGTGCTTCCGCCGGTATCCACGTGGGCAATTTGCGTCCCGGAGGAATCCAGAATCGCGAAGTCGTTCTTCGAGAAGTTCTTCGTCTGCTGGAAGATCAACGTGTTCTGGCTGAAGATCGTCATGGTGCCGATTATGCCACCGATCAGGCGCGGCGGACGAGGTTCGAGCCGGGACACGGAAAGCCGGCCCGAAGGCCGGCATTCCGCAATGCCATGCCCTAGGCTCCGAAGAACTCGCCAGAGACCTTGGACAGGTACCATGGGTCGTCGACGCCGCACATCTCGCGGGCCGAGTGCATGGACAGCAGCGCCACACCCACGTCAAGGGTGCGGATGCCCAGCCGGGTTGCGGTCAGCGGGCCGATGGTCGAACCGCATGGTACGCGGTTGTTGGATACGAACTCCTGGTAGGGAACTCCAGCGGCCTCGCACCAGTTGGCGAATGCGGCAGCACCCACCGCATCGGTGGCATAGCGCTGGTTGGCGTTGATCTTCAGCAGCGGACCGGCATTCAGCTGCGGGCGGTTGGCCGGATCGTGCCGCTCCGGGTAGTTCGGGTGAACCGCGTGGCCGGCATCCGCAGACAGGCATACCGAATTCGACAGCGCACGGGCGGTGTCTTCAACCCCTGCGCCCATGGATGCCTGGATGCGGTTGATCAGTTCTTCCAGGAAGGGGCCGCAGGCGCCCGAGCGCGAGGAGGAACCCAGTTCCTCGTGGTCGAAGGCGGCAAGCATGGCAATGCGGTTGCCTGCTGGTTTGCGCGAATGTCCAATCAATGCGATCAGGCCTGCATGCACCGAGGAGAGGTTATCCAGGCGGGAGCCGGCGAAGAAGTTCTTGCCTTCTCCGAAGACCTCGCCGCGCTGCGCTGGTGCGGTCAGGATGTCGTAGCCGGCGACCTGTGCCGGGTCGACACCTGCAGACTTCGCCAGGATCGCCAGGATGTCGGCATCCGCAAGGTCACCGGCGCCGAAGATCGGATTGGTGTGGGTCTGCTTGTCCAGGGTGAGGCCCTCATTGACCTGGCGGTCCAGGTGGATGGCCAGCTGCGGGATGCGCAGGATCGGTTCGGTCTGGGCCAGGTGCTCGGAACCATCCTTGAGCACCAGCCGGCCGGCAAGCACCAATTCGCGGTCCAGCCAGGAGTTCAGCAGCGGTCCGCCGTAGACTTCAACGCCTGCCTGCCACCAGCCGTTGGAGCCGGTGGTCGGCTTCGGCTTGAGCTTGAAGCCCGGTGAGTCGGTGTGGGCACCGAGGATATGGAAACCGCTCGTTGCGGTGGCAGCTTCTGGCTGCACCCACGCGATGATCGCACCGTCGCGGACCACGTAGTAGGAGCCCGGGCCAAGGTTCCACGCCTGCTTCTCGTCCAGCGCCGTGAATCCAACAGCGTCCAGGCGCTTCGCTGCCGAGGCGGCGGCGTGGTAGCTCGATGGCGAGGTTGCGACGTATTCGGCCAGATCTGCAATGTGGGCCATTGCTGCGGCTTGTGCCATGGCTGGTTGCTCACTTCTTTCTGTCAAGAGATGTTTGTCAGACGGTTCTTCAGGTTTTGGTTCCCGCCTGAAAAGTCGAGTTGCCTCCCAGCTTAGTAGCCTGAACCACATTTGCTGGTGTCCGGCTGGACCTCCGGCCTCGCTGGCAACCTGCCGGACACCCCGATCCAGTCCTTGACTTGGCGGCTAGCTGTCGACGAAGCTGAAAGCAGTCCCGCCAGACAAGGAAAGCG
The DNA here is from genome assembly GCF_008370855.1 of Glutamicibacter sp. ZJUTW. NCBI lineage: Bacteria > Bacillati > Actinomycetota > Actinomycetes > Micrococcales > Micrococcaceae > Glutamicibacter > Glutamicibacter sp. ZJUTW. Next base: position 3,584,551 of record NZ_CP043624.1, read on the forward strand.
AGTTCATCATGGCTACGGCTGATCGAACACCAGAGCAGAAGAATATTCCAGCAGCAGCACGCGAGGACGACGTGGAGCCCACCGCACCGGCGACTTCCAGGGTCCAGCCGGCAAAACCTGCCGGCGCAGATAAGCTCCCGGTGACCAAGTTGGGCCGCATCTGGACTGCCACGATCTTCGGGTTGATCGTGCTGATCCTGCTGATCATCTTCATTGCGCAGAACCAGGAGCAGGTGACCCTCAACTACTTCGCGTACCAGGGACAGGTCAACCTCGGTCTGGCATTATTCTTCGCCGCAATTGGCGGCGCCCTCGTGGTGGCAATCGCCGGAGTGGCCCGCGTGATCCAGCTGCGCGCCACCGCGAAGAAGCGGAGCAAGGCCAAAAAGCGCTAGTAAACTTCACGGCCGACGGCGGAACCCCTTCGGGTTCCACCGGCGGCCATTTTGCTGCCTCGGCGCCGCCTAGTAATCCAGGCCCTGGGATGGAATGACCAGACCGGTCTCATAGGCGTACACGACCGCTTGGACGCGGTCGCGAAGGTGCAGTTTGGTCAAGATGCGCCGCACGTGGGTTTTCACCGTCGCTTCGGACAGGAAGAACCGGTGGGCAATCTCGGCGTTGGACAGCCCCTCGGCGAGCGCACGCAGCACTTCCTGCTCACGCGGGGTGAGGTCATCAAGCAGCGGGTCGTGCGGAGTCTCGGCCGGCTGGCTGCGGTTGCCGGAGCCACCGTTGCGGACGTAGGTTTCCAGCAGGCGTGCGGTCACCCGCGGTGCCACGACTGCGTCGCCGGACGCCACCAGGCGCACCGCTTGGACCAGTTCTTCCGGGGCGACATCCTTGAGCAGGAACGCGCTGGCTCCTGCCTGCAGGCCCGAGAAGGCGTATTCGTCCAGGTCGAAGGTCGTCAGGATGATGATCTTCGTTTCCGGGTAGTCCTTGGCGATGCGTTCGGTAGCTTCCAGGCCATCCATGTTGGGCATGCGCACGTCCATCAGGACCACATCGGGTTTCAGCGCCGCGGTCTGGGCCAGGGCATCGAGACCGTCGACAGCCTCACCGGCGATGGCGATATCCTCCTCGCCTTCGAGGATGAGGCGGAATCCCATGCGAAGCAGGGGCTGGTCATCGACCAGCAGGACCTTGATTTTCTCTTCCACGCTTATTCCTTCACTGCCTTCCGGCTCTCGTTCTGCAAGCTGCATTCGGGCAGCTGCAGGACCGCTTTGACGATCCATCCGCCGCTGGCTACCGGTCCGGCATCTACCGTTCCGCCAAAGAGCGCCGCGCGTTCGCGCATGCCGCGCAGCCCGCGCCCGCTGCCGATGCTCGGAACTCGCGTTGCATCGCCATTGTCCATGATTTCCATGCGCAGTTCCCCGCGGCGCTGTTCCAGACGCACCTGCACATCACTTACGTTACGGGCATAGCGCAAGGAATTGGTCAAGGACTCCTGGATGATGCGGAAGACCGTCAGCTGGAAGGTGGTGTCTTCCGGCAGCGGATCGCCCGCATGCGTATAGGTGACCGGCAGGCCTGCGGTACGGAATCCTTCGAGCAATTGCTCCACATTGCCGCCGGTAGGCTGCGGCGCGAGCTCCCCGGATTCTTCTTGGCGCAGCACGCCGAGCATGCGGCGCATATCTGCCAGGGCGGCGCGGCCGGTTCCGGAAAGCTCGTTGAGCACTTCATCGGCGCGGGCTTGATCCCGTTTGGCCACCACCCGCGCCCCCTCGGACAGGGCAATCATCACCGACAGCGAATGGGCAACCACGTCATGCATTTCGCGGGCAATGCGGTTGCGCTCTTGCACCTGGGCCAGTACGGAGACCTGCGAAGCCCAGTGATTCAGCTCAGCTTCGTGGATGCGCGCGTTGCGCACGTTCATACCTACCGCTGCGGCGGCGATGTAGAAGCCGATGATGAAGCTGCCCGAGACCGCGATGATGACGCGGGTGAAGATCGTTTCATCGATTCCATCCTGCGGGTCGAATTCCATGCCGGTCATGTCCGGGAAGCCCATCAGCACCATCAGGACGGTTTGGAAGCTTCCGGCCAGGATGGACAGCGGGATGGTCCGCTTCGCCGAATAGCTGGTGGCGACGGTATACAGGGCGATGATCATGCCTACCCCGCCCAGACCGCCCTGCGGTCCAGCAATCACCAGGGCCAGGCACTCGAAGAGGAACACCAGGATGATCACCGTCATCGGCGCCCTGCGCCGGTAGAGCAGGGCGGCGCTGACGGCGAGGGTGACGACCAGCAGGCCGGTCGCATTGGATTCGGGCATTGCCGCCACCACCAAGACGCCTGGCAGCGTGAGCAGCAGGTAGATGACTACCGCACCGATGACCACCAAGCGCGGGTGGGTACGCAAATAGCGGCGTATCCGGCCCATCCGCTTGGCGGCCAGTTCATCGAAGGTGACCACAGTTTCCTGCAGCGTCGGTTGGCTCATGCTTCCAGTCTAGTTTTCTCGGTCACGCTCTGGACTATTTGATGTCCCGCTTGGCCAGCAGGACCGCACCCAGCGCCAGCGGAAGCACAATCCAGCCTGCGACGCCCAGCAGCTGCTGCCAGCTTTCCAAGTCGGTGACGACGCTCGAAGGCGTCGCCAACGCCATGCCCAGCTGGTCGGGGGTGAACTTCGCGATGTGCTGTGCCCAGTCGGTGATGCTGGTCAGGATGGAAAGGATGATCGGCAAGACGAAGAACAGGGCAGCGAGGCTGGTGATGCCTCCAGCCGAATTGCGCAGCATCATCCCGAGCGCCAAACCGATCAGCGCCGCCATGGCCACCGCAAGCGCCCCGTACCAGAGAACCCGCTGGAAGGCGTCGCTGCCGAAATCCAGGTCCATCTGGTAGTTGTCGGCAATCGGCTTGCTGATGGCGAAGGCCAGAAGCGAGCTGACGATCTGGACGCCGGCGGTCACGACGGTGATCAGGATGGTCTTGGCAGCCAGCACGCGCAGGCGCTGCGGGCTGGCGAGGAAGGTGCTCACCGCTGAACCGGTGGTGAATTCCCCGCTGAAAAGCAGGACACCGAGCACGCCGAGGATCAGTTGGCTGAAGACCAGGCCCGAACCCATGAGCTCGGAGGCGAATCCCGGAGCCGCCAGGTCCTCCATGCCCGGCATCTGCTCCATGCCGCCCATGCTGGCCCGCAGCGATCCGATGCCCCAGGTGCCGATGGCCGCAATGGCCGCATAGAGCACGATGGCCAGCAGAATCAGGATGCGGGTGGAATTCAGGGAGAAGAAACGGATGGATTCGCTGCGCAGCACGCCGAAGAGGGAGACCTTGCCGCGCGGTGCGGTTGCTAATTTCTCAGACATGTCTTTACTTCCCGCCGCCAGTCTCGGCAACATTACTCGAGTGGTATTCGACGGCATCACGGGTCAATTCCATGTAGGCGTCTTCCAGGGTGCGCTGCAGCGGACGCAGTTCGCTGAGCACCACACCGTATTCCAGTGCGCGACGGCCAATGGTCACTGAATCGGGACCGGTGACTTCCACGCCATGCTCGTCGATCCGGCGCAGCTGGACGCCGTCTCCGTTCAGCGCGTTCATCAGCACCTCAATGTCTGCTGAACGCACAATTGTCTGGTCAAGGCCGTTATCGATGAATTCACTGATCGGCGCATCGGCCATGATCCGGCCACGGCCAATCACAATCAGGTGATCGGCGGTCTGGGCCATTTCGCTCATCAGGTGGGAGGAAATGAACACGGTTTTGCCTTCGGCAGCCTGTTGACGGGCCAAATTGCGGACCCACGCCACGCCTTCGGGATCCAGCCCGTTGACCGGCTCATCGAGGATCAGGACCTGCGGGTCTCCCAGCAGGGCGGTGGCAATGCCAAGCCGCTGGCCCATGCCCAATGAGAAGCCGCCGACTTTCTTGCGCTGGACGCTGGACAATCCGGTCACTTCCAGCACTTCGTGCACTCGGGAAACCGGCAATCCTGCAGTAGCCGCCATGGCACGCAAATGCGCCAGCGGCGTCAGGGACTTGTGGACCGATTTGGCTTCCAGCAAGGTGCCGACTTCGGTCAGCGGATGCCTGGACTTCTTGAAATCGCGCCCGTTGACCAGCACTTCTCCGCTGGTAGGCGCTGCCAATCCCACGATCATGCGCATGGTGGTGGATTTGCCGGCGCCGTTGGGGCCGAGGAACCCGGTCACCATTCCCTGCTGCACCGTGAACGATGCATTATCGACCACGGTTTTTCCACCGTATTTCTTCGTCAACTGCTGAGCCTGGATCATGCTTCCAGCCTAGGGACTTGGCGCCCAGCTATCACCGCCCGCAATGCTGATTTAGGGCTCACCCGAAAGGGTGAGGGCAGCTGGGCCAATCGTGTGTCCATGCACCATATGGTGCATGGACCCACATTTCCACGGCAGTTGGAGGACGGTCATAGGTAGCTCGTCGTGAGGACGTACATCATTCCTGCGATGGCCAACGCGAAGGGCAGGGCCAGCAAGACCATCAGCTTCTTCTGATCCCGCACGATCGCTACGCATTCCCTGAGGAAGGCGCTTGGACGGTAGTAGGCCGCCGTCTTCCCGCCGAACGCACGGGCATCCAGGCCGAGCTGGCGTGAGGCCATCGCGGCCCGCAGTGCGTGATAGTCGCTGGTGACCAGCCACAGCTGGCCTTCCGGACGCTGGGCGCGAACCATGGCATCGGAATACCGCAGGTTCTCGATGGTGTCCCTGGCCCGGTCTTCCACCAGAATCTGCTCATCGGCGATGCCCTGCTCGCGCAGGTAGCGGGCCATGCTCACGCCTTCTGGCTCGACCTCATCACGGCCCTGGCCACCGGTAGGAACCATCAACGGGCGGGGATCCGCCTGCCGCTCATGCAGTTCGATGCCTTTGTCCAGTCGGCCGCGCAGCAGCGGGGTGACCTTGCCATCGATGGCGCGGGCGCCGAGCACCACCACGGCGGCGCCCTTGCCCTTGGCAGGGAATTTCGCGTGAACCCAGGCATACAGCAGCAGCATGGTGAACAGGCTCGCGGTGAAGACAGAGGCCATGAACAGGACGAAAGCGAGCGAATAGGTCCACCATGACTGGATCCGGATCAGCAGCACCGCAATGACCGGCAGGATGAAGACCGCGAGCCCGGCCGCCAAGGACAGCAGGTTCGCGGGCTTGGCACCTTCGCGCCGGCACATCAAGATCCCGTTGTAGATCAGGGCCGCGCCGAAGACCACGACCATCAGCGGGGTCAGCACCAGGACGATGGAGAACAGGAGCCCGAATCCGGGAAGCACGCTGGAGAGCAGGCCAGCCGCCGCCGAAATGCTGAAGAGCACCAGCGGCAAGAGCAGGACGGCGAGTCCCAGGCGGCGCGGGTCCTTGCGGTACTGCCAGATGAACAGCCACCAGAGCACTGCCAGGAAAACCAATCCGGGGAGTTGCTCGAATGCCGCGTCCATCATGTGTCAGTTCTCCGCTTTCCAGTTCTCGATTCCGTATTCCCGCTTGAGCATCGATTGGGCTCCGAGGAATCCACCCATGCCGTGCACCGACGGGCCCGGGGGCGCGGCCGAGGACACCAGGTACAGGCCCTTGGATTGCAGGTACCACGGGTCCGGGGAGATCCGCGGCCGCTTGATGCTGCCCAGCAGGTCCATGGTTCCCCCTGAAAGATCGCCACCGACCAGCGCAGAGTTCTGCGCTTCCAGGTCCTTCGCGGTCACCACATGCGATTCGATGATGGTCTCGGCGAATCCCGGGGCTGCCTGTTCGATCATGTCCTCCAGTTCACGGCTCATGTCCACCGGGGAATCCAGCGGCACATGGCAGTAGGCCCAGATCACGTGCTGGCCCTGCGGCGCCCGCGAGTCATCGAATTGCGAGGGCTGGGCCACGATCATGAACGGCTTCGCCGCTCCCCTGCGCACCGCGGTGCGCTCGGCCTTCCCGACCTGCACGGCGGTGCCGCCCAGGTGCACGGTGCCAGCCTGGGCCAGCGTCGGATCGCGCCACGGAATCGGCTCCGAAAGCACGTAGTGCACCAGGCAGCTTCCCGGCGAGCGCCGAGTGCCGCTCAACGCGTGCGAAAGCCGTTCGGGCAGGTGCCCGGCTGACAGCTTGGCAGCGCTTTCGGCGGAGGTATCGAACAGGACGTTGCGTGCAGAAAGCTCATCGACATGCTCGATGCGGGTTCCGGTGAGGATTTTTGCTCCGTGCTCCATCGCCTCTGCGGCCAGCGCATCGCTGATGGCTTGGGAGCCGCCGCGCGGGATGGCCCACCCCTTGGCGTGCGCCGCCGCCGCCAGGAACAGCCCGGCCCCGGCATTGGCCGGCCCGCGCGAACCGCCGGCGACGTGGGCCGCGCAGCCTGCATAGAGCGCTGCGGCTCGCTCGAATTTCCCGGAGAAGAGGTCCTTCACGGCCATGCCGGCCACCGTGCTGATGGCGAAGGTTGCCAATGCCGCCGGATTCGAGGGCACCTTGAACAGCGGGTTGAGCAGGGTGTTGCTGACTGCGTCGATCTGCTTTACCAGCGGCCCCAGCAGCCGGGTGTACATCTGGCCATCCGCACCGCCAAGTTCCTGCCCGGTGCGTTCCAGATCCCTGTACGCGTAGGCGGTCCGCCGATCCAGCACATGGGCGAAGGACAGCTCGGGGACGATGAAGTCCACCCGGTCATGGACACCGAGTTCATGCATCGCCTGGGATTGCATGGCCATCGGATGCACGGCGCTGCCCAGATCGAATTTCGCCGCTGAGCCATTGAGCGGCTGCGTTCTGGCGGCCCCGCCGATGGTGCCGTTGGCTTCATAGACCGTGACGCTCAATCCGGCCCGGGCGGCAACTGCCGCGGCGGCCAGCCCGTTGGGGCCGGCGCCGACTACTGCAACATCGCTCATGGCTTCTTGCCCGCCGCTTCTTTCTCCGGCTTGGCCTGGGACAGCAGCCCGCGCAGGGTCCAGCGGTCTTCCAGCCCGGCAAACGGACCGGCCAGCGGATCGTCCTGTCCCACGGCGCGCACCGGGTCGTGGCGCGGATCGAGCATCGAACGCACCACCAGGAACATCAGGTATCCGAGCATCACCATATGGGCCAGCACCAGTACCGCATAGCCGGTCTCCGGGAAGGCCTTCTGCACTTCTTCGGCAGAGAGGGAATCGAGGTAGTACCAGACCCCGTAGAAGTGGGCGATTTCCACCAGCATCCAGATCACGAACTCGCGCCAGCGCGGCAGGGCCAGTGCGAACAGCGGAATCAGCCAGACGACGAACTGCGGCGAATACACCTTGTTGACCATGACAAAGGAGGCGATGATCAAGAAGGCCATGGAAGCCAGGCGCGGAGTGCGCTTGGCCGCCAGCCCCAGCACCGCCACACCCGCACAGCACAGGAAGAAGAGGATCAGCCCGTAGCGGGAAATCTGCTCCGCTTCGAAGAGCGGAACCCCTTCACGGTTATCGGCGATGACATTCCACGCGTGCCAGAAGCTGGAGAAGCCTGCCCCGCGTTCGGAGGAGAAATTGAAGAAGTGCATGAACGAGTCGGGGAACGCCAGCGCATAGGGAAGATTCACCAGCACCCAGGTCGCCGCGGCGGTTCCGCCGGTCACCCAGAAGGTCTTGAGCTTGCCGGTGCGGATGGCCAGCACCAGCACCGCGCCGAGGACGAAGAACGGATAGATCTTCATCGCCGCACCGAGGCCGATCAGCACCCCCGCCAGCACCGTATGCTTCCGGGCGAAGGCCAGCATGCCCAGGGCCAGCAAGGCCACAGCCCACATGTCCCAGTTGATGCTGCCGGCCAGGATGATGCCCGGGGCGATCGCCACCATGGCGGCATCCCACGGACGGCGCCCGGTCATCCGCAGGGTGGCGACCACGGTTGCCATCCACAGGATCGCGACGAGCAGCAGGTTGATGTCGAAGTACAGCAGCGAACGGTTCTCGATCCCCGTGGGGATGATCGAGGCGACTGCCGAGGCCACCGAGCTCATCAGCACCGGGTACTCGAATTCGGCGGCGGCGCTGAACGGCGCCCAGGGGTTCTCGGCGAAGCCGCGGGCGGAGAACAGCGGGACCCAGTCGCTGTAGCACGCATAGACATAGGGGTTGTTGCCGGTCCACCCGTTGACCCGGCACGGGTTCTTGGCAAGGAGCATCAGCAGCGCGCCCACGGTGGTCATCAGGATGATGACCCGTTCCACGCTGAAGAACCCGGGATCGACTCGGCCCGGGTCGCTGTGCCGTCCTAGCGGGCCGCCGATCATTGCGGTGAATTGCCGGAGGAACCCGTCAGCGCGTGAAGGCACGGTAATGCGCAGCGGGCCACGCGTGGGCTGTGACTGGTTAGGCTCGTGCATACCATCCAGCCTAGATGTTCTGCGCCCCAGCACCGGCGTGCACACTCGGATTTCATCAGACGCCTTGATCTTCTACGCGAAGCGCAGTGCTCTTCCCGCCCCTGCCGCAACCCGCTCCCGGAAACGTAAAACGCTTGCTGACCTAGCATTCAGCAAACAGACAGGTGATTACACCGGCACTTCACCGTGCGTTAACCCAGATGCCCCCTCCCGGTTAACTTGTGCCCATAGCGTCTTATTCGTGAGCAAAACCAACCAGCGAAACGTCATGGCGATCATCCCCGCCCGGGGAGGATCCAAGGGCATCCGGCTTAAGAACCTGCGTGAGATCGGCGGCAAATCGCTGCTCGGCCGCGCAATCGAATCAGCCAGATCCGCGGCGGCAGTCAGCGACGTCGTGGTGAGCACCGACCATGAGCAGATCAAGGCCGAAGCGCTCCGCTACGGGGCGAGGGTCATCGATCGACCGGCAGATATCGCCGGCGACACGGCCAGCAGCGAGTCAGTTCTGCTCCACGCACTGGCGAATGCGGAATCCCAGCCAGAGATCACCGTGTTCATCCAGTGCACCAGCCCGTTCATCGATCCGGCGGATCTGGACGCAGCCATTGCGGCAGTGGCCTCGCAACGCGCCGACGTCAGCTTCGCGGCTGTTGCGGATCACGGTTTCCATTGGGGACTGGATCCGCAGGGCGAAGCGGTCGCCGTGGGGCACGACAAGCTGCACCGTCCGCGCCGCCAGGATCGCGAACCGCGCTTCCGCGAGACCGGGGCCTTCTACGTGATGGATACCCGCGGATTCCTCGAAGCCGGCCACCGCTTCTTCGGAAAGGTCCGGGTCCATGAGGTTCCAGCAGAGCACGGCATCGACATCGATACCGAGGCAGACCTGCTGCTCGCCGGGCTGGCAGTTCCGGCCAACCGGGAACCGATCGAAGTCGATGCGGTCATCACGGATTTCGACGGGGTGCACACCCCGGACACCGCATATGTCGATGAGCACGGGACCGAAACCGTGCGCGTCTCCCGCTCCGATGGAATGGGAGTGGCCCGGCTGCGGGCCGCCGGAGTGAAGTTCCTGATTCTCTCCAAGGAAACCAACCCGGTGGTCGCCGCCCGCGCCGCCAAGCTGAAGGTCGAAGTGGCCCACGGCATCGAAAACAAGGCCGAATACGTGGCCCGCTGGCTGGCTGACGAATCCATCAACCCGGCCCGCGTCGCCTACCTCGGCAACGACATCAACGACCTGGGCGCGATGGCGCTGGTCGGCTGGCCGATCACCGTGGCCGATGCCCACCACGACGTGCACCTGGCAGCACGGCACACGCTGACCCGCAAGGGCGGGCACGGAGCGGTACGGGAACTGGCCGAACTGGTTCTCGCCGCACGCACCGCCACCAAGAGTTCTCCAAGTTTCACCCACTGAAAGGCAATACCCATGACCTCCATGACTACCGACATCAAGCCAGTTGCCATCGGCGACGTCCAGGTTGGCGCAGGCCAGCAGGTCTACGTCATCGGCGAGATCGGCATCAACCACAACGGCGACATCGAGATCGCCAAGCAGCTGATCGACATCTCGGCCGAGGCCGGCGCCAACGCGGTGAAGTTCCAGAAGCGCACCCCGGACATCTCCACCCCGATGGACATGCGCGACAAGATCCGCTCCACCCCATGGGGCGACATGACCTACCTGGACTACCGCTACCGCGTCGAGTTCGACCAGGCCCAGTACAAGGAGCTCATCTCCTACGCCGCAACCAAGGGCCTGCACGCCTTCGCATCGCCATGGGACGTTCCTTCGGTCGAGTTCATGGAAGAGCAGGGTGCAGTCACCCACAAGGTAGCGTCCGCATCGGTCACGGACATCGAGCTGCTCAAGGCCCTGGCGGAAACCGGCAAGCCGATCATCCTGTCCACCGGCATGTCCACCATCGAGCAGATCGACAAGGCAGTGGAAACCCTGGGCACCAGCAAGCTGGTCATGATGCACGCGACCTCCACCTACCCGCTGCCTCCTGAAGAGGCCAACCTGCTCATGATCGAGACCCTGCGCGACCGCTACCAGGTCCCAGTGGGCTACTCGGGCCACGAGCGCGGCCTGCAGATCTCGCTGGCAGCAGTCGCCCTGGGCGCCGTGACCGTCGAGCGCCACATCACCCTGGACCGCACCATGTGGGGCTCTGACCAGGCTTCGTCGCTGGAGCCGAAGGGCTTCGAGTCGCTGATCCGCGACATCCGCATCCTGGAGCAGGCCATGGGCGACGGCGTGAAGAAGGTCTTCCCAGGCGAGCTGGCTCCGCTCTCGCGCCTGCGCCGCGTCGACGCCTAAGCACGCCAGCGTATCCGGCGGTTGGACTCACCGACGGGTCCAACCGCCGTTTATTTTTGTCTGCATGAGGAAGGCCTTGAAGCACAAATGAGTTTGATCCCCGGGCGCATTTCAGTGGTGATCCCCGCCTATAACCAAGAAGCTTATATTTGCGATGCCCTCTCATCCCTGGTCCGGCAGAAGCTGGGACGCTGGGAACTGGAAGTGCTCGTGGTTGATGACGCTTCCGATGACCAGACTGCCGATCTGGTGCGCGGCTACGAAGACCAGCTGCCTGGCCTGAAGCTGATCTCGCTGCCGGAGAATTCAGGGGTTTCTGCCGCCCGCAATGCCGGGCTGGAACAGGTCACCGGCGAATACTTCACCTTCCTCGACCCCGACGACTGGTACTCCCCCGAGCATTTGGAAGCCCTGGCGGAATCCTTGACCGAACTGCATGTGGACTTCGTGCGCTGCGACCATGTGCGCGTCACCGGCACCAACCGGGTCATCCACCGCGCCCCGCAGGCCCTGCGCGGCATGCCGCTGAACCCGGCCGACGACATCGAGCCGATCGATTCCCCGTCCATGGTGGACTACGCCTTCGTGTGGGCAGGCCTGTACCGCACCGAGCTGATGCGCACCCGCGAGCTGATGTACTTCGACGCGCAGCTGCACAGCGCCGAAGACCGGCTGTGGCTGTGGAAGCTGCACCTGAATACCGAGCGCTACTCCGTCGTCTCCTCCCCCGGGGTGTTCTACCGCCGCGGCCTGCCTGGCTCGCTGACACAGGTCTTCGACCATCGCCAGCTCGGCTTCATCCCCGCCTACTCGCAGATCCTCACCGAGGTGCGCCTGCACCCGGATGCGGATCGCCACCTGCCCAAGGCGATGCGCCAGTTCTTCGCCATCGTGTGCCATCACGAGAAGCGCGCGAAGAACTACCCGCCAGAAGTCCGCTTGGAGATGAAGCAGAAGCTGCGCCAGGTATTCACCACCGTTGACGCGCCAATGGCCCGCCAGGTCGCCCTCGAGATGGATGTTGCGCGCCGCCGCCATATCCTCTCCTTCCTCCAGCCAGGTCAGATCGGGGCCGCCAAGTGATCGCACTGATTGAAGCCAGCAGCTACTTCCAGCTTGCTTCTCTGGCCGCGATGGCCGATGCAGGACTGCTCCCCGAAGCAGATGAACGCATTCTCGTCCTGGCCAACGGCTCGCAGGTTCCGGAACTGACCACACCGCTGGATGAGGTTCCGGGCTTTGAGCAACTGGCCGCCCGCTTTGACCGGGTGGTGGATTTCGCCGCGCTGACCGCACCGCGCCGCCCGGCGCAGTTCAACCCGCGTGAGGACGAACTGCTGATTTTCGAGCGCCTGCTGCGCAGCGCCTGGGATCTGGGCAATGAACCGCTGACCTTGGTGCTGGAATCCATCCAGGTCAATCCCGCCCGCGCCCTGGCGCGCATCTTCTTCGATTCCCAGCTGTGGATCCATTCCGACGGCCTGATGTCCTATGGACCCACCCGCAACCGGTTGCCCATGCCGTTGCGCCAGCGGGTCATCGGCACCATCCACGTGGATCTGGTACCCGGACTTCAGCCGCATCTGCTCGCAGAGCTCGAGCCGCGGCGCGAGATCCTGGAGGCCGGCGGGTTGGCTGGCATCTTCGACGAATTGGCCCAGGACGCCGAATTCGACCTGCCCTCCGGTGGCGCGCTCGTCCTCGGGCAGTACCTGGGTTCCCTGGGACTGATGGACGCCGAGGAAGAATTCGAGCTGCACCTCGAGATGCTCAACGAGGTGGCCCGCCGGGAGCTTTCCACCGTCCTGTTCAAGGCGCACCCCTCGGCCAGCGCCACCTCGGCGGCCCGCTTGGCTGCGGCAGCCAAGGACATGGGCCTGGATTTCCGGCTGGTCAACACGGATCATCTGGCGGAGACCGTAATCTCGGCGGTGAACCCAGCCGTGGTGATCTCCTGCTTCTCCACCGGCTTGGCCACCGCAAAGTACATCCTGGGCACGGAAGTCCATGCCGTGGGCACCGGCAGGATGCTGCAGGCGCTGGCTCCGTACGAGAATTCCAACCGCATCCCGCTGTCCATCATCCACGCGCTGTTCGTCCAGGACCTGCCGGTTCCGGCGCACGCTGGCGATGACGACCGGCTCACCGAACTGCTGGTCGCCGTGGCCTACTGCATGCAGGCCGCCCAGCTGCCGCACCTGCGCGAGCAGGCCGAGTCCTTCCTGACCGCGCACTACCCTGAGTTCTCGGCCCACTTCAAGCGCCGCCGCATCACCAAGCTGGACCTGCCTCCGCACTGGGCGCACATCAGCTCGCGCCGCTCGTTGCCCTCGAAGGTCCGCGGGGCTTCGCGCCGAGTGCTGCGCCATGGTTCCAAGCAGTTCGAAACGCTTTCCAAGTCCCTGAGCCGACTGGCAAAATGACACTCACGATGATGAAACTGACCCAGCATGACACCCACGAGGTGCCACGCCCCCGTTTCGGCACGGCGCACGTGTGGGTCGAGTCGCCCCTGCAACTGCTCTCCGCAGTGGAAACGCATGCCGCAGGACTGCTGGGCACCGACATCCGGATCATTCCGCGCCAGGGAATGCCACTGGAGGCCACGACCCAGGCCATGCTGGATCATGCCCCCGATGGGGTTCATTTCGAACCGGCGGCGCGCAAGCCTCCGCAGCCCAAAGGCGCTGCCGACCGATACGTCACCGGGGATGCCTATTCGGGCAAGATCCAGCGCACGCTCCTTGCCGGCGTGCGGGCCAAGGAAATCGTCATCATCGACGACGGCATGGCAACGCTGGCCCTGATCAAGCAGCTGATCTCCGACGAGCCCACCCCCTTGGTGCGCGCCCGGACGAAGAATTCGGCGGCCCGTGTCGCCATGGGGCTGGCGACCTGGCATCGCTTGCGCCAGCTGGCCCGCGAGGATCGCCTGCTGATTGTCTCGGCGCTGTTTGTCGACCCGGAATCCCGCCAGAAGATGGCTGATCTGGGGATCAAGTTCGCGCAGCACAAGTTCGAGTGGCTTGCTACCCAGCCGGTGGCCGAGCGGTTCATCGAGCCTACCCTGCTGATCGGTTCGGCCATGGTCGCCGATGAGCTGATCCATGAGCAGCCGTACTTGCGCTGGATCGAAGAGATCGCATCCGAAGGTCCGGTCGCCTACTTCCCGCATCGCCGTGAGACGCCGGAATTGCTGGCGAAGATTTCCAAGATTGACCAGGTAGTGCTCAAGGAGCACACTGTTCCCATCGAAATGCGTTTGCGCGCCCTGCGGCCGGGCCAGGAAATCCGGGCCCTGCCGTCCACGGTGATTCCATCCCTGCGCTTGCTGCTGGGTCCCGATGCCCGCTTCCTGTATCCGCAAGCCGTGCTTGACAGCTGGTGGACCCCTGGTACTCCCCTCGAGTTGCGTGAGCACCTATCCAGTTCGTTGAAGGTGTGAAGCAGCTGATGAAGCCATCAATTCTTGCCATTGCAGATTCCGATTCCTACCTGAAGCTCGCGACAAGTTTCCTGACCCGCCTGGGTCCCGCATGGGATCGCAAGGTGTATTTGGCGCGAACCCCGGTGATGCCGACGGCCGAGCAGATCGCCGCCGCCTTCGAAGGCACGGATCTGGATCCCGATGCCCTGCAGGTGATCTCGGTATCCCAGCTGGAAGCCGACACCGTGGACGAAGACATTGTCTTCGCGTCGGCGACCGGTCCGGTCGTTGCCGAAATCTACTCCCGGATCCTGCGCACCGAGCCGGTTGGCGGCCGCTGCACCGCACTGATTTCAGCCTTGCCCGGCGTTGCCTTCCCCGCAACGCAGAAGGGATGGAACTATCGCCGGGCCGGCGATGCGTTCATCTGCCATTCGCATGCCGAAGCGCGTGATTTCTCGTTCATGATCGAAGGACAAGAGGGGCATCAACCGACCATCATGGTCAGCAAACTGCCCTTCTTGCGCTCGGCGGGTTTCCCGCCGGAGCAAAAGCAGGTCGTCGAACGGCTGGTGTTCGCACCGCAGGCGAAGGTTCCGGCCCAAGAGCACGAACGCGAGTCGATCCTGCTGGCGCTCGAGCAGGCCAGCAGGATGAATCCCGAACTTGAGGTGCTCATCAAGCTCCGTGCCAAGGCTGGGGAGCCGCAGACGCATCTCGAGGCGTTCCCTTATGACTCGCTGTTCCAGAAGCTGCAGGCTGAACAGCGGATCGGCGCGGATTCTCGGTTGCGCTTCGATACCGGATCGATGAGCGAGGCGTTGACCGATGGCAGCGCCCTGGTGACGGTCTCATCGACAGCTGCCTTGGAATCCCTTGATCGCGGATTGCCCACGCTGATCCTCTCCGACTTCGGTGTCAGCGCCCAGATGATCAATACGGTCTTCGTGGCCTCCGGTGTGATTGGCACCTTGGATGATGTCATCGGCTTGAGCTTCGGGGAGCCGACCAAAGCCTGGTTGCGGGAAAACTACTTCCACCGGGTCGACCACAGCTTCGCCCAATCCCTCGAGATCCTCGCGCATCGGGCTCGAGCCGGCAAGCTGTTCACCGATCCGGAAGTACTGGCGCATATTCGACGCCAGCCTTTGCGCCATCGGCTCCGCACCACGTTGCCTGCCCCGCTGGTCAGGGTTTTGGTCAAGTTACGCCATCATTACCGGCATTCCCGCAAGAATGGGGCTAACTCTTTGTCATGAGCTAATAGCAGTTTGCTCATGACTACCATTTTATGCCTGCAAACATAGGTTACCTCAGTATCATTCTGCATTTTGCTCATGTACCGATTCTTGGCAATCCTGCACGGCAATCGCATCTCTGGCCCTCGGCGGCACTGGCCCGGGAGCCACTGCACAAGAGTTAATCGGTGATACGGGGCACGATTGGGAATGTTTGCGAGCCATTAAGACTTAAGATCATTATGGGCTAATTTGCGCGATGCGCTTCTGCGCGCCCAATTGCCCAAAGGTTTTATACATTTCTATAAGGAGTTCATGTGTCGGCGAACCCGATTCGCGTTGCCATCGTAGGCGTAGGCAACTGCGCCACTTCCCTTATCCAAGGTGTTGAGTACTACCGAAACGCCGATGCGGATTCCACCATTCCTGGTCTCATGCACGTGCAGTTCGGCCAGTACCACGTTGGCGACGTCCAGTTCGTTGCAGCCTACGATGTCGATGCCAAGAAGGTCGGCCTCGACCTCTCGGAAGCCATCCTGGCCAGCGAGAACAACACCATCAAGATTGCCGACGTTCCAGCCACCGGCGTAACCGTCCAGCGCGGCCACACCCTTGACGGCCTCGGCAAGTACTACCGCGAGACCATTGAAGAGTCCGCAGCAGAGCCAGTCGACGTGGTGCAGTCCTTGAAGGACAACCAGGTCGACGTCCTGGTTTGCTACCTGCCAGTGGGTTCCGAGCAAGCCGCCAAGTTCTACGCGCAGTGCGCCATCGATGCAGGCGTTGCGTTCGTCAACGCCCTGCCAGTATTCATCGCCGGCACCCCGGAGTGGGCGCAGAAGTTCACCGACGCCGGCGTGCCAATCGTTGGCGACGACATCAAGAGCCAGATCGGCGCAACCATCACCCACCGCGTGATGGCCAAGCTGTTCGAAGACCGCGGCGTGGTCCTGGACCGCACCTACCAGCTGAACGTTGGCGGCAACATGGACTTCAAGAACATGCTCGAGCGCGATCGCCTGGAATCCAAGAAGATCTCCAAGACCCAGGCAGTCACCTCGAACACCTCCGCCGCCCTGGGTGACGACGATGTCCACATCGGCCCGAGCGATTATGTTTCATGGCTTGACGACCGCAAGTGGGCGTTCGTCCGCCTCGAGGGCCGCAACTTCGGCGACGCTCCGGTAAATCTGGAGTACAAGCTGGAAGTTTGGGACTCGCCAAACTCGGCCGGCGTGATCATCGACGCCGTTCGCGCAGCGAAAATCGCCCTGGACCGCGGCATCGGCGGCCCGATCCTGTCCGCCTCGAGCTACTTCATGAAGTCGCCACCAGAGCAGTACGACGATGAGACCGCACGCAACAAGGTGGAAGCCTTCATCAGCGGCGACATCGAACGCTAATCTTCCGCTGCGGCGGGAAAGCAATGGCCAGGACTGATGTCCTGGCCATTGCTGTATTCAAAATTGCTTTGGATGCGGAGAAGCCCGCCGGCTTGCAGGCCGGCGGGCCTCTGGGCGATGCATTGCGAGTTCATCACTGGTACCTCGGATTCTAGTTAGCTGGCAACGGTAATGGCGTTGCCGGGCCTAGCGAATTCGCAGGTACATTTCTGGTGGCACATGGTTCTTCAGCTCGCGCTGACGCATGCGGCGATTGAACTCGGTGCTGTCAAGGTTGGTGAACTTGCGCTTGTCTTGACGCTTTTTCATTTGCTGTCCCTCCCTTCGGTCAAAGTCGAAGGGGAGGGAAGATCTTGTCGCGTGGTTGAAATTGCGCGAGCTTTCAGGCTTTCTGGTCCTGCGAAGATTAATTCCGAGGTGCGAACTGCCCGTTGAGCGGATGAGGAGAACAGTGGACTGGACATGAAAAAAGTTCCTAAGGGTGAGAGTCGATTACTGACCTGCAACCTCAGGAACTTGAGCGGGATTTACCGTGAGCTAGGAATCCGCTTGTCCGGAGGTTGGGGAAATGCGCTTGCGCAGACGAGTCATTGGAGAGCCGCCATTAAATCGCGCTCCGCGATGAGTCTCTGTGTACCAAGTCGTATTAATCATTTCGCCACCTCCTAAAATCTGCTCTCGGCCGGCCATGGATGCCATGCGGCCTGTCTGAAAATTTGTCTCGATCCGCAAGTCTCATTGAGACTTCCCAATCACAGTATTCAGCATACATGGATTATGCCCAATGCGCTACAAGCCAGAGCAAAAACTTTAAGCACTTTCCCGGGAATGGCGAAAGCACCTGGATCCATGCGGATTCCAGGTGCTCCTCCAACAGCAACCAGGCCAGAAGTTACCCCTCAGTAGGCGTTTCCTGGGCTTCGGGCTGCTCTTTCCACCACGCACGCAAGCGCTCCGTGGCGACCTCTTCACCCAACGGACCTTCGTCCATGCGCAGTTCCAGGAGGAACTTGTAGGCCCGGCCAACCACCTTGCCCGGCTTGATCCCCAGCAACCGCATGATCTGTTCGCCATCCAGATCAGGACGGATCGCCTGCAGCTCTTCCTGCTCGGCAATCTTCGCGATACGCGCCTCGAGGTCATCGTAGGCAAACGCCAGGCGGTCAGCCTTCTTGCGATTGCGCGTGGTGACGTCCGAACGGGTCAGGCGATGCAGATGCTCCAGCAAGTCGCCGGCATCGGTGACATAGCGGCGTACCGCCGAGTCGGTCCAGCCCGCTTCGCCGTACCCATAGAAGCGCATATGCAGCTCGACCAGGCGGGCCACGGCCTTGGTGGTGTCCTTGTCGAAACGCAAGGCGCGCATCCGCGCCTTCACGAGCTTTGAACCCACCATGTCGTGGTGGCGGAAGGAGACGGCACCGCTGGGTTCGAACTTGCGGGTCGCAGGCTTGCCGATATCGTGCATCAGCGCCGCGAAGCGCAGCACGAAGTTCGGTCCGGGCACCGGTCCCGCTTCATCGGTTTCCAACGCCATCGCCTGCTTCAGTACGGTCAGCGAGTGCTGGTAGACGTCCTTGTGCCGGTGGTGCTCGTCGATCTCCAGACGCAGGGCAGACACTTCGGGCAGCACCTTGTCGGCCAGGCCGGTTTCCACCAGCAGGTCGATGCCCGCGCTTGGGTCGGCGCCGTTGATTAGCTTGACCAGCTCATCGCGGACCCGTTCAGCGGAAATGATCTCG
Source organism: Glutamicibacter sp. ZJUTW (assembly GCF_008370855.1). Lineage (NCBI taxonomy): Bacteria > Bacillati > Actinomycetota > Actinomycetes > Micrococcales > Micrococcaceae > Glutamicibacter > Glutamicibacter sp. ZJUTW. Next base: position 3,603,040 of record NZ_CP043624.1, read on the forward strand.
ATTCGATCGGTCATTTCGCTCATGGCGCGGCGAACCTCGGGGCTGACTTCAATCTCCAGTTGCGAAGCGAATCGGGCAGCACGCATCATGCGCAGCGGATCATCTGAGAACGAGATATCAGGCGCACCGGGGGTGCGAATGGAACCGTCTTCCAGGGAGCTCACGCCGTCGAACGGATCCACCAGCTCGAGATGGGGCAATCGCAGCGCCATCGAGTTCATGGTGAAGTCGCGGCGGAAGAGGTCATCGTGCAAATTATCGCCAAAGGCGACGATCGGCTTGCGCGACTCCTTGTCATAGGCGTCAGCGCGGTAGGTCGTGACCTCCAGCGTGTATTCGCCCTTCTTGAAGGCGATCGTTCCGAACTCGCGTCCTACATCCCAGATGTTATCGGCCCAACCGGAAATTGCCTTGATGGTTTCTTCCGGTCGTGCGCTCGTGGTGAAGTCCAGGTCCGGGGAGACGCGTCCCAGGTACAGATCGCGAACCGGCCCACCTACCAACGACAATTCATGGCCGGCCCGAACGAAACGGTCGGCCAAATCGAAAATGACCGAGGGCAGGATCTGACGCAGCGCGTCAGGCGAGGGAAGTGCATGCATAGTTACTTAAGCGTGCCAGAAATCCGGGAAGAATGCTTGAGATTTCGGCGAATTTGCCTGCGAGATAACTTACTTGTCCACGTCGATCAGGCGGCTAGCGGCACTTTCTCGATAGAGTGGTTCTATGAACCGACCGATCCCGTCTGCCCCGAAGCGCACTCCATTGACTGCGTCAATGGCTCGCGCGCAGGCAACTGGCGGTCATACGAGCTTGCCGACCGTGGAAGAAGTCTCTTCCGGAGGCATCGTCATCGACTTCGACGACCCCAAGTTGCCAGTGGCAATTATTGCCCGCTACAACCGTGGCGGACGTCTGGAATGGTGCCTGCCCAAGGGCCACCCGGAGGGCGTGGAAACCAACGAGGAAGCGGCTATCCGCGAAATCGAGGAAGAGACCGGCATTGCTGGACGCATCCTCGCCCCGCTGGGTTCGGTCGATTACTGGTTCACCGTGACGAATTACCGTGTGCACAAGACCGTGCACCATTTTCTGCTGGAAGCTACCGGCGGGCATCTGACGATCGAGAATGATCCCGATCATGAAGCCGTCGATGTTGCCTGGGTGCCGCTGGGTTCCCTGGGCAAGCGCCTGTCCTTCCCTAATGAGCGCCGGATCGCCGATCTGGCACGCGAGGTCCTTACAAAGCATGTCTCAGGTTCCTAATCCAACTGCCGGCTTCGACCAGCCAAACACCGGAGCCACGGACATCGTCGCCGAACCTCCCCGGCAGCCGATAGCCCAACCGGCAGGATCGCGTTCCAAGATCTATGCCCTGATGGCTTCCGGCACGATGGTTTCCCGCCTGCTGGGCTTCGTGCGCACGGCCTTGCTGGCGATGGCCATTGGTTCGGTCACCTCGGTGGCCGACATCTTTGAAAAAGCCAATGTCATCCCCACCATCATCTACATGCTCTTGGCCGGCGGCATTTTCAATGTCGTGCTCATCCCGCAGCTGATCAAGGCTTCCAAGGCCAAGGATCGCGGTGCCGCGTACACGTCCAAGCTGGTCACGCTGACCGTGGTGGGCATGGGGATCCTGACTTTGATCCTCACGCTGTGCGCCAGGCCCTTGATCACGGTGCTCACCAGTAACTGGACCGAGCCGATGATCGCGCTGGGAACTGCATTTGCCTACTGGTCGCTGCCGCAGATTTTCTTCTACGGGCACTACGCGGTCCTGGGCCAGGTGCTGAACGCCAACGGCCGATTCGCCGCGTTCATGTGGGCCCCGGCGGTGAACAACGTCATCCAGCTGATCGTCATTGGCGCATTCATCCTGACCTTCGGCGCCTACTCGTCGGGCGACCCGATGCAGGAGTGGAACAGCATCAAGACCATGTGGCTGGCGGGCGGAGCCACCTTGGGCATCGTGCTGCAGTCAGTCGTGCTGTTCTGGCCGTTGAAGAAGACCGGGTTGAAACTGACCCTGGACTTCCAATGGCGAGGCATGGGCCTGCGCCATGTGGGCAAGCTGGCAATCTGGACGCTGGCGGCCATGGTGATCGGCAATCTTTCCTCGCTCGCCTACTCCAAGATCGTCTCCGGCGCTACCGCAGCTCGAGCGCAGCTGCCGTCCGAACAGGCCGCCTCGGTCGCCGGCGAGTACGCGCTGAACACCTCGCAGCTGATCACCGTGCTGCCTCATTCGCTATTCGCGCTGACTGTCGCCACCGTGCTGTTCAACGACTTCGCCCGGGCGTTCACCGAGAACCGCCGCAAGGATGTCGGCCAGCTGCTGAACCAGGGCATGCGCTCCACCGCCATCCCCATCGTGTTCTGCACGCTGGTCTTCATCGTGCTGGCCGGGCCGCTGGGCAGGCTGTTTGCCGGCAGCTCCGAGCATGCGGCGCAGGCCGCGGGCGCTTTGGGGCAGCTGCTGGTGCTCACCGCGCTTGGCCTGCCGTTCAAGTCCCTGCAGTTCTTCATGCTGCGTGTCTTCTACGCGGAAGAAGATACCCGCACCCCGATGCTGATCCAATCGGCCACGGCAGCGGTCGGCTTGGTCCTGGCGTTCACCGCGGCCGCCGTGGTTGACCCGCTGCATATCGCCGCCGCCATTGCCTTCATCTACGGCTTGACCAACGTGCTGACCTGCATCGGCACCCATTATCTGATCAAGCGCCGCTACGGCAGCTACGATGTTTCCTCGGTCATCGACACCTACATCCGAGTCGGGTGGATGGCTACGCTGTCGGCTATCGTCGGCTGCGTAGCGCTCTGGCTGCTGGGAGGATTCAGCTTCGGATTCGCCTACGATTCAGTAGTCAGCGCGCTGATTTCGGTGGCTGTTGTCGCCCTGCTGATGGGCATCGTGTTCATCGGCCTGCTGCACAAGACCAAGGTTCCGGAGCTCCAGTCGTTCCTCGGTCCGATCCTGCGCAGAATCCCGGGATTGAATCGCTGAAAATCCGCTGAAACTTGCTAGTGATTCTGGGCAAATAGGCACCAAATAGCCGGAGCTGACCGGTAACATGACAGGTGGTGGTCTGTGGACCGCCACCGAACCAAATTCAACCCCTTGGAGATGCACGTGTCGCAGCCAATCGATGTCGGCTCTGTCCTCAGCGGCCGCTACCAGGTAACAGAGAGTGTCCTTTCATCAGCTGAAGGAGACTTGGTACTCGGTGGCGTAGACCAGGTACTGAACCGCTCGGTCAGCATCATGGTGGCTTCCGTCGAGAATTCCTCGCAGCTGGCAACGAGCGCACGCGAGATCGCCATGGGCGAGCGCGCATCGAACGTCCAGGTGCTGGATCTGGGCATCACCGATTCGAACCAGACCTACCTCGTCGCCAATACCGCGCGTTCCTCGGACCTGCTGGACCTGGTTCTGGAAACCGACGACGCTCCATACGTTGAGCCGTTCTTCACCGATACCCTGGGCACCGAGATCTTTGGCGAGTCCCGCCAGGCTGTCCCCGAAACCTACGAAGACGACAACGAGTACTACGAGCAGCTGCAGTACGAGGACGAACCAGAACATCAAGGCAAGATCGGTTCCGCCCTGGCTGGGGGCTTCGCGGGGCTGAAGAACCGCTTCGGCAAGAAGAACCAGGAACAGCCTGAAGAGGAGCAGTTCGACCAGACCGCGCCGAACGAACAGGTTCCCGACACCGTCGCTACCCCGGTTGCCCCTGCTGAAAATCCAACGGCCGAAGACAAGCCGAAGGTCACCCGTCTGGACGACGACGAACCTAACGTCACCGCAACCGCGGCGCTAGCCGCCGCAGCGCAGTCCAAGGGCAACACCCCGGCCAAGCCTGCCAAGGAAGAGCCGGCCAAGGAAGAAGAAAAGCCTGCAAAGAAGAAGGGAGCAGCAGCGGCCGCAGCCGGCACAGGCGCAGCGGCTGCTGCAGGTGCCGCCGCAGCCGCGCCTAAGGCCTCGACCTTCCCGGCAGCAGCCAAGAACGCTCCCGCCCAAGACCCGCAGGTCGACGAGCAGGAAGAGGAAGAAAGCGGATCCAAGGGAACTCGCCTGCTCGTTGGCGCCGTATTGCTGATCGTGCTGGTCGTTGCCGTGGTCTTCGCCTTCAACTTCCTAGGTGGCGACAAGAACACCACCGCAGAGGGCGAGACGCCAACTGCCGTGGAATCCTCGGAGAAGCCCTCTGAGTCCGAGAAGGAACAGGAACCTACCGAAGAGTCCTTGCCTGCCCCGAAGGTCGATGACGTGTCCCGCCTCGTTCCCGGCAACCAGCAGCTGAATTCCGAAACCGATGGCAAGCTGGGCCAGATGATCGACGGCAACGCGTCGAGCACCTACGCCACCTACTCGTACACCACAGCTGATTTTGGCGGCTTCGCTTCCAACATGGTCTTCATCCTGGCATTGGACGAGAAGTCCAAGATCTCCGAGGTCAACCTCGAGGGCCTGAACGGCACCGGCGGCAATTACGAGATCCTCGTCGGCGACTCCGACGATCTGGGCGATGCCAAGTCGGTAGCCAAGGGCTCATTCTCCGGCCCTTCGGTATCGGTAACTGTCAAGGGCGACGACAAGGACTACATGGAAGGATCCCACGTATTCCTGGACATCACCGAGCTGCCTCGCAAGGCATCCGGTGGCAACGATTCGCGGCCATTCGGTCTTCAGATCGGTGAATTCTCCGCCAAGTAATAGAAGCGGAATTTTTTACGAAAGCAATGCGTTGAGGTGGATAGTGAGGTTAGACCTTGCTACCCACCTCGCATTATTAGAACGAAAGGGTTCTACCCCCGTGACTTCAGCACAGAACGACGAAATCCGCGACGTCATCATTGTCGGCTCCGGTCCGGCCGGTTACACCGCCGCGGTTTATACTGCCCGTGCGAATCTGAACCCACTAGTCATCGCAGGCTCAGTCACCGCCGGCGGCGAACTGATGAACACCACCGACGTGGAAAACTTCCCGGGCTTCCCCGAGGGCATCATGGGCCCTGATCTGATGGACAACATGCAGAAGCAGGCCGAACGCTTCGGCGCCGAGATCCTCTTCGATGACGTCACGGAAATGAACCTCGAGGGCGAAATCAAGACGCTGTCCCTGGCCGACGGCACCGTCTACCGTGCCCGTGCTGTCATCGTCTCCACGGGCTCTGCCTACCGCGAGCTGGGTCTGGAAGATGAAAAGCGCCTCTCCGGCCATGGCGTCTCCTGGTGCGCCACCTGCGACGGGTTCTTCTTCCGCGAGCAGACCATCGCCGTGATCGGCGGTGGCGACTCGGCCATGGAAGAAGCACTGTTCCTGACAAAGTTCGCTTCCAAGGTCATCGTGGTGCACCGCCGCAACGAACTGCGCGCCTCGAAGATCATGGCCGACCGCGCCTTGGCCCACGAGAAGATCGAGTTCATCTGGGACTCGGAAGTCGTCGGCATCAACGGCGCAGAGAAGGTCGAGGGCCTGGTTGTGAAGAACCGCACCAGCGGCGAGGAAACCACCGTGGATGTCACCGGCATCTTCGTAGCCATCGGCAACGACCCTCGCGTGGATCTGGTCAAGGACCAGCTTGAGCTGACTTCCGAAGGCACCATCGCCGTTGAAGGCCGCTCTTCCAAGACCTCGCTGCCAGGTGTCTTCGCTGCCGGCGACGTGATCGACTCCACCTACCGCCAGGCCATCACCGCAGCCGGTTCGGGCTGCGCCGCGGCCCAGGACGTGGAGCACTACCTGGCCAACGTTTCCGAAACCCTCGCTACCGCCTAACAGATTTCTCAGAAAGGGGTTGTCTCTCATGAGCAACGCAAAAGCAGTAACTGAAGCAACCTTCCAGGCTGATGTCCTGGATGCCGAAAAGCCAGTCATCGTCGATTTCTGGGCTGAATGGTGCGGCCCTTGCCGCCAGCTCGGTCCGATCCTGGATCAGATCGCAGAAGAGCACGCTGCGAAGGTCGACGTCGTGAAGGTCAACGTCGATGAGAACCAGGCAATTGCCGCCAAGTACGGCATCACCAGCATCCCTGCCGTGTACGTGTTCAAGGGTGGCGAGCATGTTGCCACTTCCATCGGTGCCAAGCCAAAGGCTGTCATCGAGAAGGACTTCGCAGAATACCTGTAAGTCGATACGTCATTGGAGTGGAGACCAACCGCAAGGTAGGTCTCCACTCCTGTTTTAACCGATGCCTTGTGAAAATCTTGCTAGTTCTCCCATTCCGGGGTAAGTTCCAGCCCTGACCCCAGCCCAGATGAGGGCTGTTCTTTGATTTGAAGACGTTTTGACGATTAACGTTGAAATATCAATATTTATATCTTGTTTTTTTGATTCTTGGTACCATTCTAAGACTTAATGCATCAATACTTGGTTTCGATGAGTCGAGCTCGCACTTTCTGCTCGGATAATGGCTCGCCAAGTTCGAGGCCTGCGTCGGTGATTCAGTGCTGTTTGTTCCGGTGCATTTTGCAACCTGCTCTGCGTTGCAGGGACTACCCGTCGGCCAGCTCTCGATCCCGAATGCTTCGCCTCCGACTTTCAAGGAGTGGCAGCTGCATGCGGATTTAAAAACGCATGCAGCAGTCTTTTCTTTGAGAGAGCAGGATAATGCCGTTCAGTGTCGCCTTTGTAAAGGATCTTTCCATCATGCGACAGCCTGAGCTATCGAGCCGGGCTCTTGAATGTATTAGCTGCCCCGGAGTGCGTCGACCTTTCCTGTATCCAGAGCAGGGGATCCATCAGGACCGGCGGCAGAGTCTTTGCAAGGAAACTCCGGCGCTGTGGAGCTACACTCTTCAAAACCCGAGGCACCATCTGGCTCCGTTGGTAGGTGCTCAACGACCTGAGCCACGAGCAGATCTGCCAACACCTGTTCCCAGTCCGCAACGGTCGCAGAATCCTGTTTGACCAATCAGACCGGATCATTCACGCATGAGGGAACTGGTTCTAGACTCGACGCCCCAGCCGTTGATGCGCCGTGTCTGCGCCGACCACGCCAAAGACTCTGAATTGAATATTTGACTCTTTGAGGGCCACCAATATTGCCGTTCAGAGCCACCAGCTGAAAACGCCGTTATTCTCGATCAGAGCCACCTGATTTTCTCCTTCAGAGCCACCCTGTATAAACCCCTCTGTGAAGGGGCATGAGTTTCTGCCCACCGGCGGCCACGAATAATGCCCATTAAGGGTCAGCAAAACTGCCTGCTGCCCATAATCAGCCAATGTGGTATCAGCCGTCATGCACAGCAGTCTGCCCGTGCTGAGAGGGGCTACATCAAGGAACTCACCCCAGCACCAGCCAACACCTGCGTCAACCGAACAGACTCACCGCTGGTCTGGCAAATGTGCGCCTGACGCAGCAACCGATCCACCGAGGACGTCGCCAGGGCATTGGGCATCAATTTACAGTGTCCTGATGCTCGATCAGTGGCTTTTGGAACCACCCAGCGTGGAAATTTCGTGTTCTATTATCGTGCTCATGGAGCAACAGTGAGACAGAGCATCCCCATTTTCTGCACGCAGTACAAGCAGTCGGACTACCCCGGCCGGCTGGTGGCTCTGAACAAGAATAATGGGTGGCCCTGAGCGGCAATACTGGTGGCTCTCAAAGCTTCTAATATTCATCTGGATCCACGGACAAGTGACGACATAGCTGCGTGACGGCAGAGACGGGCTCACTTGACTTAGTTCTCTCTCGATGACGTGGGCGTGCAAATAGGCCTGCGGTACGCGTCCACTGTCTCGGAAAATCAGCGCAAATCAAAGCGTCTACAGCCACAGACCCAACGCTATTGTCGCTCAGTTGACCCTGTTCTGGGCCAGCAGTGCGCTGCTCTTCTCAGCAAAGCCTCTGTGGGCTCGTGTAGCGATCTAGGAGCCTACGGAACCTCTTGGTCACTCGGAGTGGTAGATGGAAGGCTCTCAGTGGCGCTTCTGGTGCTCGTAGCGCTTACAGATGCGGTTTGATCATCACACTCCATGACTGCACTTGACGCTCATCGGACGTACCCCTGTTAGAGACAAGAACATACGAATGAAGCGCGCGGGACCCCTCGGCAGACCATGCGTGCTGGTCGGGATTACGTTCTGGTTATACGTCCAGATTCATTGATTGCGCGCCCTACACGGAATACTGTCCGCGTACGTCGAACATCGGATAGTTGCTCCCGTTGTCTCTTCCGATCTGCCTATGCAGTTCTAGTTATTGGCAACTCGGCTATCGCCAGGACATCCACCCCTATGATCATTTACCCGAGATCATTCGCCATTCCAGCCTGAACGGAACTTCCAGTGACTTGCGTGGTCATTCCATTGGGCATGGCGTTGGAAACGAGGTGTCGTTTAGGTGGTTCTCCTTGTTTCACGTGAAACACGTTTCCAGCGGTTAGTCTCGAAAGTCCTGTATGGTTCATCGATTAATGTTTCACGTGAAACGGTGCCAAAAAGCGGCTGTTTTCAGCCTGAGTCTAAGTGAGTATGTAGCCATTATGGAAGCCACCGCTCTTCCAACTCAGAGTCGCCCGAGGGGTACTCCATTATTGTCACTCGGAGCTACCAAACACTATCCCTCCAAATAACCCTGTATAAACTCCCGGTCAGTGCAACAGACTTTCTCGCAGAACAAGCCATGTTCAACGGCACGCGCGAATGACGCTCATGCCCCAGCTTTACGCCGAGGCTTAGTCGGGACGATTCTTCACGTCCACACCCGACGCATCTCCCGCAGCAGAGTCATAGAAGTAGGCGGCGCCTCCTTACAAAGCTGAGCGCGCCTTCAGGACAAGAGCGGCAAAAGCGCTACTAATTGCAATTCCTTGACCGCAACCAACTCTAAACGTGTTCACCCAACCGTACTGGAGCCTCGACCATACGGATCTAGGTTAGGCTGGCGCTTACCTCAAGCTTTGCACGACGACTACGTACGACAGGACAGGACCATCGAACCGCATTCAAGGGCTACAACAAGTTCTGATCCTCATACCATCATCATTTACTCGTAGACTTGGACAAGTCCAGAGTTGAGCACAAAGCACGCATAACCATAGAGACTGACGGCCAGAAGCCATCATGACCCTACACTCCCCCTTTCAAAGCCCAACGGTCCACAGTGTATCCATTTGTCATCTGCCTGCTGTTCAAGATGTTCCCTTTCGAAGAGCCCAGTCGCGATATGAGGTAGCGGTGATCCTGTCAGAACGGAATGGTGACTCCAGGCGCTAATTCTCAGAGGCGCAGAAGCATAGTAACGGGCGGCTCTGAACCGGAACTCTTTTGTGGCTCCAAAGGTTCAATTATTCATCACGACTTCAAGAACACTGCTCGCCCATTAGATTGCGGGTCCGGTTCATGCCATTCCCCTATCCGGCAGAATGTACTCACCAGATTCAGTCATGTACAGCAACCGAAAAGCTTGAAGTCGATGTCCTGAAAGCTGATTCGAATACAAATGAGTGACAGCCATCGAAACGAAGCCATTCAAGGACGTAGCGTGGATAAGAATCTCCGACTAATGCCCACTATGGCCATGAATGGATTGCGTCCGGCTCACAGCAACTCTTGAAAGTCTAGATCGTCTCCTGATCAGGTCTGCAAACCGCTCGTTGCTGGACTCTGCCAATTCGCTCTGTTCCGAGGCGAACGTAGAAATCCAAGCAAGCCAGACTACGGCCACCGAATATCACTCGTCCACGTTGCAGTTCCTGCAGATCCGTGGATGGGTGCGGCATGTTGATTGCTCGATAGGATTCTTCAGAGCCCTGGCCAACAGTCACAGCCAAGGGTATATCGATCGAACCGCCTGAGGGAGGGTCTATGTTTCACGTGAAACTTATTCTCATGAATCATGACGTAAGCGGACTAACAGCGAAGATGCCCGAGAGAAATTCTTTTCCTCGTTTCATAAGTCGGTTCATCATCTGCTCTTATGGCATGGCTATCAGGCTGACTATTCGAACAGCGACCTCACGGCGGTTGCAACACCGGACTGGTGTTTGTCGTTAGAGTAAACAATGCATCAGTCCAATGTTTAGGCCTAGACAGATTCGTGATCGACGCTAATCATTTCAAGGCTGCATTAGAAGACCACGCCTATTCCGGGTGGAGTCATCAAATCCTAGAGTCTGGATCGAGTACTGGAAATCAGTCGCAGCGAACTTATTATCTTTGCATGATCCAGTGAATGAAGGAGTAGTCTCCCTACCGACCGACACAGCAACTTCTCATCGAGCACAGTCTGATCGACATTTTCGTTCTATTCCATAGGACAGTTTCACTCGAATCATAGATCCGCAGAAAACTGATCATCTGAATCTTGGGGGCCTCTACAATTCCGATCTAGAGTCACCAGAGAGAAACGCCGCCGTTGTCTCTCATTGCCACCGAATATTTTTCGTCAAAGCCACCCCCTATAAGCTGCTCCCACCACGCAACCGACTGTATGGTGGACAGAACCTTTTTCAATGTACGAAAGTTCGAAGTCATGCGACTAATCCAGCTCGCGCTGAGAGTCTGCCAGACTGCGCCATCGCATCCACGCAAGGCATCTTTCACGACAGCGTAGGCGAAGACTTCAATGCCGCAGATATCGTCCTCGTAGCTGGAAGGACCTCGAGAAGCTGAGCGACGAGCAGGTCCTTCAACTACTCTTCCCGACTGCAACTAACAAGAAGGCGCGATGCCCAACCTGGGCTAGAACAGCTTCTTTACGTCCTACGAACGCTGCTTACTCCAACTCATGGTCACCTCCGACGTTGATGACAAAACGTCAGCATCGAATTAGGCTGGCTAGGAGCTTCCATGGCCTCGCACGAGCATCGTCGCCGGGCAACAGGCTCTGAGGATCTATTTGAAGCCTGCCTGCCGTTCAGCCGATACTTTACGTGGAGCTCTGCCTTCGCATAAGGCAGCCGTGAGTCGGTTATGGCTGGCCGGTGGCTCTGGACGAGAATTCTAGCGGCTCTCAAAGCCACGAATATTCACTATTGAGCCATTCGGGATATGGCACCTCCGTCAAGAATTCTGAGACTTTCCCGCGTAAGGGACGATCAGGTTCTCTCGGCTGAAGGACATGCATTCACTCTGTGGCTTGATGGTCACTACCCTTTTAACGTATGTCTTTGCTTGGAGCGCCCATCCTGTTCGTGAGCGAACCCTTGCCTAGTGATCAGCCTCCAAGTCGGGGTCGCAGTCCAGCAGTTAAGGTGCATAGGGCTACAGAATCAACCATGAACCAGGTACGCCATGTCAGCAAGACCTGACCTTCTTGAGCGTCCGGCAGACAGGAACATTTAGACGGTTTTGCTTCGGGGTGACGAGGTGCGGATGGTGCCCCAGTCGAGTTCTGTGCACTACTCTTCCCGAGCACTCCCCCAAAGGCTCATGACGGTTCTCTGCTCCTCCTGCAACTCCTTGGAAACGCACCAGGTGTCGATCGGTGCATCGTCAGTTGCGAGAGGTTTTTCGTTGCAACTCCGATGAAGGCCCTTGGGGAGGCGTGGACACAAACTGAGATGCACTTGGCGCAAAGCCTGGGTCTTCGCGTGGTACTGATTCTTCGGGCCGAAAGAAGTCATTGCATCCAGCCTTCAGGGTTGCACGTCCCGAGAGATTCTAATGCAGTGACAACATCCGCTGGCCAACCTCTCCTTCAACCTTCCTAAATACTGGCCACCGCTCCCCAATACTTGTTTCACGTGAAACAGCGTTTTGGAGATAGAGAAGGCGCATGTTTCACGTGAAACATGCGCCTTCTCTATCTAATTACGAGTTCATTGTCGGATCGATAACCTGCATGATGCGGTTCAGATCATCGACCGAAGCGAACTCGATACTGACCTTGCCCTTGCGGCTGCCAAGTTGAATCTTGACGTTAGTGTCCAAGCGGTCCGCAAGCGATGTCGCCAAGAAGTCCAAACGCTCATTACGCTGGGTCTCGCGCGCCTTCTTGGCTGGCTTGCGCGGCTTATCATCGCTCAGGGCAACTGCCTCTTCAGTCGCCCGCACAGACAGACCCTCGTTGATGATCCGCTGGGCCAACTGTTCAATGACTTCGTTGTTGGACAGTCCAAGCAAGGCCCGTGCATGGCCGGCCGAGAGAACTCCCGCTGCAACGCGACGTTGAACGAGAGGAGGGAGCTTCATCAAACGGATCGTGTTGGAAATCTGCGAACGTGACCGGCCAATTCGTTCGGAAAGCACTTCCTGCGTGCAGTTGAACTCTTCTAAAAGCTGTTGGTAAGCAGCAGCCTCTTCCAGCGGATTGAGCTGCGAGCGGTGCAAGTTCTCGAGCAGCGCATCGCGTAACAAATCGGTGTCTTGCGTGTCCCGAATGATCGCCGGGATGGTCGCCAGGCCAGCGGCCTGCGTTGCTCGCCAACGACGTTCACCCATGACCAGTTCGTATGGGGCGTCATCCTTCTCGCGCGAAGGACGGACAACGATAGGCTGAAGCAGTCCAATTTCACGGATGGAATGGATGAGCTCATCCATGTGCTCTTGGTCGAAGTTGGTTCGCGGTTGCTTGCGATTCGGGTGGATGAGCTTGACGTCGAGTTCAGCGAACTGCGCTCCAGGAACTTCAACTAGATCCGAAGAGTCTGGGGTGTCAGGCTTCGGCTGACTCTTCTTAGGTGCTGACTTCTCGGCCGATGCATCATCCTCGCGCACAGGAGAACTCTTCGTCCCAAGAGTTGTGTTCAAGCCAGGCATCGTAGCTCGAGCACGCTTTGCCGGCTTAGCAGCAGTAGTTGGTGCCTTCGGCGTTGAGGACTTGCGTCCCGGTTCGAAGAACATATCGACTGGACGTGCTGCCCGTGGCCTCGATGCTTCTGCGACAGGCTCTGCGGGCGATGTTTCACGTGAAACATCCTGCTTCTCCTCTGGAGCTGCGGTCGCCGGCGAGCTGGAAATGAGGGCACCTAGTCCCCTACCCAAGCCCCGCTTCTTGTCTGCCATGTTTTTCGCACGCCCTTTCATCCGAAATTTCAGCCCGAGACTAGTCTACTGTTTATTGGCATCGAACCGGGGATGCGCACAGTGCGTCACCCACGGCTTTCGCAATGAGTGTTAGTTATCAGCCACGGTGTCACGTCTGAAACAAACTAAAACCTAAGGTAAACGACTCTAGGGGGGGAAATGCCCTTCTACGGGCCTACGCGCCCCGCTCAGCCATCTCTAGGGCTGCTTCGGAGTACGACAGGGCGCCGGTCGAGTTCGGGTCATAGGTAATAACGGTTTGCTGATAGCTCGGAGCTTCAGAAATTCGCACCGAACGCGGAATGACAGCCTTGAGCACCTGCTCCGGGAAGTGCTCCCGAACTTCGTTAGCTACCTGTGCAGCAAGATTAGTGCGACCGTCATACATGGTCAGCAAAATCGTCGAGACTGTCAGCTTGGAGTTCAGGTGCTTCTGGATCATCTCGATGTTCTTAAGCAGCTGACTCAGACCTTCCAGCGCGTAGTACTCGCACTGGATAGGGATGAGAACCTCACGAGCGGCAACGAAGGCGTTGACGGTCAACAGGCCCAAGCTCGGTGGACAGTCGATGAAGACATAGTCCAGGCGAGGCAGTCCCTCGCGCTGGCGAGTCCGAGCGTAGTCGTCCAAGGCGCGCTGCAGGCGCTGTTCACGAGCTACCAGAGAAACCAATTCGATCTCTGCACCAGCCAAGTGAATCGTCGCAGGAGCGACCTGCAAGGTTGGCAGGTCTGGGCATGTAGCTACGACATCAGACAATGGAAGGTCGTTGATTAGCACATCGTAAATGCTGTCCACCTCAGCATGATGCTCGATACCCAGCGCGGTTGAAGCGTTGCCCTGCGGATCGATGTCGATCACCAGGACGTTCAGTCCCCCCTTGGCCAGAGCGGCTGCAAGGTTTACGGTGGTCGTCGTCTTGCCGACGCCGCCCTTCTGGTTGGAAATCGTGAAATAGCGGGTCTTCTCGGGCGTTGGCACCTTACGGGCCTCCAAAGCTTCGCGACGACGATGTTCACTAGCTATTTGAGTAGCCAGGGGCGAGGACGAGTCGTTGAAATCAAACGCGCTATCCGATGAATCCTTAGTCTTAGACAAAGGTAAAACTCCTCCTCGTGAAGTGGTGCGCCTAATACTCATAGCGTGCACCGATAATGTTTCACGTGAAACATTCAAAACAAGTCATGCAGATTGCGAAATGGCTTCATCCTCGAATGCACGAGGATAAAAGCCATTTCACTTCTATAACTATTTAACAGACTATCGCGTCAACCTTAGCCAACCTTGATGCGAACCACCGTTGTTGGTTCTGCAAGGATGGTTTCGCCCACAGTAAGCACTTCGGTTTCCTTGCCACCGAGTTTGCGGATGGCCTTAGTTGCCTTGGCGATTTCCTCGGCAGCCGAGCGCCCCTTGATCGCAATCAGCTCGCCTTGACCGTGCAGCAGTGGAATGGTCAGTCCGGCCAAGTTGGTCAATGCGGATACGGCGCGGGCCGTGACATAGCGTGCGTTGACCACGTCAACCATCTGCTCTGCACGGCCACGCATTACGGTGACGTTGGTCAGACCCAGATCCTCAATTACCTCGGAAAGCCAGATGCAGCGGCGCTCCAGTGGCTCAATCAGAGTCAGCTTGAGGTCCGGGCGGGCAATTGCCAAGCAAAGCCCTGGAAGGCCTGCGCCGGAGCCTACGTCGGCTACCTCGGCATCCTTGTCCATAACCTCTTCGATCACTGCGCAGTTGAGCACGTGGCGGGACCACAGACGGGGTACTTCGCGCGGACCCAACAGCCCGCGCTCAATGCCAGAGGTCGCCAGATGCTCTACATAGCGCTTGGCAAGATCCAAGCGGTCACCGAAAATCTTCTCGGCAGCCACGGTCTCTTCTGCAGTAAGGCTGAGGTCCTCAGTCATTGTCGTTGGTCCTTAGGTCGATCAGCGCGCGGACGCGTGATGGTTCTTAGCTGTCCAGTACCGAGATGACGATATGGCGTCGGGTCGATTCGCCCTCGGATTCCGAGTGCAGTCCAGCATCTGCGATGACGTCGTGCACGAGCTTGCGCTCGTAGGCGCTCATCGGATCCAGATGGACCTTCTCGCCAGTTTCGCGAACCGAGGCAATGGCGTCCTCAGCAATCTTGCGCAGCAGATCTGCACGCTCTGCACGGTAGCCGGCAATGTCCAGGATCAGGCGCGAACGCTCACCGGTCGCAGTCAGCACTGCGAGCCGGGTGAGTTCCTGCAGCGCGTCGAGGACTTCGCCATCCTTGCCAACCAGGCTTTCCAGCGACGCGTCATCGTCCTCGGTAAGGATCGAAATGTAGGTACGTCCGCCACGGATTTCGATGTCGATGTCGCCGTCCAGATCAGCGATATCCAGAAGCTCTTCAAGGTAGTCGGCTGCGACGTCCCCTTCGTCCAGAACTTCCTGATCGTCATCGATCTGGTTTTCCAGGTCGGGCGCGTCGATATTCTCAGTTGCAGTCATGGCTACTTCTTCTTTCGACGGTTCTTGCGCTGCGGCTGATGACGCTGGCCCTTTGCCCGCTGCTCCGCTGCGGCTGCTGCAGCGGCGTCAGCGTCTTCCTTCTTCATGCCTACTGGAGGCAGGCCCTTGGCGGCACGGCGGGCGTTGAGCTCGCGCTCCGCTTCCGAGCCAGGGGTTGGGTTGTTGCGGATAACCCAGAACTGCTGGCCCAGGGTCCACAGGTTCGATGCGGTCCAGTAGATCAGCACACCGATTGGGAAGTTGATGCCACCGATGCCGAAGACCAGAGGCAGGATGTACAGCATCATCTTCTGCTGCTGCATGAATGGGCCCTGCAGGGCTTCCTGGCTCATATTCTTGGTCATCAGCTGGCGCTGGGTGAAGAACTGCGATGCGGTCATGGCAAGGATCATGACGACGGCAACGATGATGACGGCCCAGTTAATAGCGCCGGAGTTGATGGTGCCCAAGAAGGTCTCGGACAGTGGTGCACCCAGGATGGTGGAACCGTCGAAGCTGCGGATGTGCTCAGCGGACAGTGCGCCGATTGAACGGCCATCATCGCTAGCGCGCGATGCTTCATTCAGTACGCGGAACAGTGCGAAGAAGAATGGCATCTGCACGAGCAGAGGCAGGCAGGAAGACAGCGGGTTGGTCTTATGCTTCTTGAACAGCGCCTGCTGTTCCTGCACCATGGCCTGACGCGAAAGCTGGTCGGTCTTGCCCTTGTACTTTGCCTGCAGCTTGCGAAGGTCAGGCTGCAGTGCCTGCATCGCGCGCTGGGACTTAATCTGCTTGACGAAGACTGGGATCAGCAATGTACGGATCAGCAGCACGAGGAAGATGATCGACAGGGTCCAGGTAACACCTGAATCCGCGTTCATTCCAATCGCGGTGAACAGTTCGTGGAAGGCCCACAGAACCCACGAGACTACGTATGTAAACGGAGTCAGTATCGTGTCTAGGAAGTTGTTCATCAGTGGTCGAGCTCCTTGCGGCCGCTTTCCGCGGCGTCTTCATCGTCGGGAATCACAGGATGATTCAGAACTATGATCCTCGGCAGTTTGCCTTCTGGCCAAATCCTCGGTCCCTCAGGAACGTGGTCGACGCCTCCGTGGGACCACGGATTGCACCGGAGGATCCGCCAAGTGATCAAGCCGGCGCCTTTGACAACACCGTGCTGAGTCACCGCTTCGAGCCCATAGGCAGAACAGCTAGGAAAGTATCGGCATACATCGCCGTACAGCGGCGAGATGATTTTTCGGTAAGTCTTGAGCAACCCGATTACGATGTTGCGTGGGATATCGATGATGAACCACAGCAAACCGGTACGCGGAGCTGAATCCTTGCGCATCAGCGCGCCTCGATCTTGCGCAAAACAGCGGAGAAGGCTGAACTGATCTGGGCGTTGAGTTCTTCCCAGGAGAGTTCGGCAGAGCCAGGAAGTGCACGGAAGACGAAATCGACATTCCCGTCCACGCGCCGAAGCTCATGGGCGATCTCTCGCATTCGTCGTTTGGTGAGATTCCTTTTAACGGCAATACCTACAGCCTTGGAAACAATGAATCCAAACCTGTCGCCGAGGAACTCTTCGGTTACTCGGGGGCGTGCATATAGCACGACGTTCCGGCGTCCGCTTCGGACACCGGAACGTACAGTGGCTGTAAGGTCTTGCGCTAGGCGCAGTCGCTGATTCTTAGGCAACATCTGTTTCGCGTTGCTCTTTAGCTGAGCTCGTTGAAATCATGCTGCCAAGAGCTGCTTCGCAAATTTATGCGGACAGCTCGGCGCGACCCTTGCCGCGACGTGCCGAAAGGATGGCACGACCTGCACGGGTACGCATACGAAGGCGGAAGCCGTGCTTCTTCGAACGACGGCGGTTGTTAGGCTGAAAAGTCCGCTTGCTCACGGTGACACTCCAAAACGATTTAGATGATGCGTACTACCCGTTGACCAGCTAGCTCGATAACAACAGGATGACGCTCGTGTTTTCTTATAAAATGCGCTTTCTCGCGGGCTCTTCCAAAATGAGCAAGTCGCAAAAAGGTGCGCATAGGACTGAATAACAATAGAAAAATATGCGCCTTGGGTCAAATTGGCGCGCAACTTTAGCCCCGGCTCCCCTGCTCGGGTGCCAGCCTGTGAATAATCTACCTCAAAGTTGTGGATTACGGCTGTGCATAACGAAAGAAACTTCACATATTTCCACAAAACAGCTAGTCATCTCGCGAGGAAAAACGCTTGATTTCATGGGAAAACCTGTTTTCCACAGTAATAACACCCTGATTTTCCACGCAGCTGTGCATAACTGTGTGGATGATGGATA